>NZ_CP007151.1 GCF_000830985.1 Marinobacter similis
CCAAAACAGATGTGCTTGTCGAAGATGGAGGTGAGGTATGAGCTGTATTCGATCAATTGTCGCAGTCAGCTTCCTTGCCTCTATTGGTGTCTCAACGGCGGTGACAGCTCAGGAAATGATCGCCGACACGACCGCTCGAAAACAGCCGCTCACAACCTGGGGTGTTCAATTCGAGGAATTTGAGTACCGCTACAGCGACGATGACGAGGAGCTGGGCGTCTGGAATGCGGATGCCTTCTATGGCACTGACGATTTTAAAGTCCGGTTGCTCACAACCGGCGAATACGAGATAGAGGAGCAGGCCTACGAAACGCTGGAAAACCAGTTGGTCGGCCAGATCCCCATTTCCAAGTTCTTCGACGCCAAAGCGGGCGTGCGTTTCGATACTCCGGAAGGGCCGGACCGCACATACGCCGTTCTCGGTGTCGCCGGCCTGGCGCCCCAATGGTTTGAGATCGATGCAAACCTGTACGTCAGCAACGATGGTGATACGTCAGCCGAACTGGACGCTGAGTACGAATTGCTGTTCACCAACTACTGGATCCTGGCGGCAACTCTGGATGCCTCGGTAGCGTTCAGTGAGGATGAAGAGATTGGTGTCGGCAAGGGATTGGTTTCCACCGAAACCGGCCTCCGGCTCAGCTACGACCTGATAGACCGTGCGTTCTCGCCTTATGTGGGTGTGGTGCACGAGCGTAAGTATGGCGATAGTGCCGACCTGGCCGAGGCGAGCGGCGGCGGCACAGAAGATTGGTTTGCCGTAATCGGCGCTCGAATCGCATTCTGATGCTGAAGGGCCATGGGAAACCCATGGCCGTTTTTCGTCTATGATTTGATGTAACTCAAATCCACCGAAAGCCTGTGTCCATTTTCAGTCGCAGTTCAGGTTGAAGTGTTTTGATACAGGGAGAACTCATCTGAAAGAGAGGTCTCACCCCATGACCAAAGCACACAAAGCAACCAGTCAGGAGTCGTTCCTGTTGCGCCGGAAGTTGGCTGTAGAGGGGATGGGAGAAGATCAGTGGGAGGATCTCGTTCACGACCTTAACCACCATCCTGCGTAGATTTCGCCGAGCGTAAGCCGAATGGCAGATTGCAGGTGGCATATGACGGGACCCACTGGTCTGTCGATGAATTACTGGAACTGGTCAAAGCCTACGGTGGCCGATTGAAAACCGGATGGTGGACCCGGCGTAAACTGGCGTGGTACCGGTTTACCGACGACAACGTCCGGGCAAATGCCAAGCATGAGCCGTTCTGCTGTTCCAAGATTCCACCCATGAAAAAATAAGAGGAGATTGAATGAGCAGTCAGGAAGACCGAACCACTCACTACCAGGAAGGCAGTCTCACTCTGCCGGGGACGGTGATGCTGGGTACCGGCGTCATGATTGGCGCCGGTATTTTTGCACTGACCGGGCAAATGGCGCAGATGACCGGCGTTCTTTTCCCGCTGGCCTTTCTCGCGGCGGCTGTGATTGTGAGCTTCAGTGCGTATTCCTATATCAAGATTTCCAATGCCTACCCGTCGGCCGGGGGCATTGGCATGTACTTGCATAAGGCCTATGGAAACCGACTGCCAACGGCTTTCAACGCCCTGTTGATGTACTTTTCCATGGTGATCGCCCAGAGCTTCCTGGCCCGAACGTTTGGCTCTTACACCATGCAACTTTTCGGCGGGGATGACAGTGGCCGCATGGTGCCCATTCTCGGCGTGGCGCTCATTCTGGCGGCCTTTCTGATCAACCTGCTGGGCAATCGGATGATTCAAGGGGTGGCTTCCTTTATCGGGATCCTGAAAATCGGCGGCATACTGATTTTCGGTCTGGTCGGGGTCTGGATTGCCGACTCAATCTCGGTTGATTTTTCGGAGACTGGTGAAGCTGGAGCGCTGGGCAACTTCCTGGGCGCAACTGCATTAGGCATTCTGGCGTTCAAAGGCTTTACGACCATTACCAACAGTGGTTCGGAAGTCATCGACCCGAAGCGAAATGTCGGCCGTGCCATCGTTATCTCCATTGCCGCCTGTGTGGTGATCTACACGCTGGTGGGATTTGCGGTCGCCAGCAATCTATCTCTGGCTGAAATTATCGAAACGCAGGATTACTCTCTCGCCGCTGCTGCACGCCCCGCTCTCGGCGAATACGGCGTCTGGTTTACTGTTGCGATTGCCATGATGGCCACGGCGGGAGGAATTCTGGCCAGTGTATTTGCTGTGTCCCGTATGTTGGCCATGCTGACGGAGATGAAACTGGTTCCTCATCGGCATTTCGGGATGCCCGGCAGCATTCAGAAACACACACTGGTGTATACCGTTGTCCTGGGTCTGATTCTGACCGCCTTCTTCGACCTGTCGCGGATTGCTGCGTTGGGTATCGTGTTTTATCTGATTATGGACATTGCCATTCACTGGGGTGTGCTCCGTTATCTACGCAAAGACATCAGCGCCAACATATGGGCGCCTGCTACAGCCATTTTGCTGGATCTTTTGGCGCTGGGCGGATTTGTCTGGGTAAAGCTGAATACGGACCCGTTCGTCATTGGCGTGGCAGTCATGACCATGATCGTGATTGCAGTTTCCGAGCAGATTTTCCTGAAAAGATCGCCGGAATCGGCGCAAGGGAAACAGGAAGAGAGTCATGCGCATCATCACCATTAACCGGAATCAGGAAGAGAGGCTATTGCCATGATGGGAGATAACATGTTCGGGAATACCATGTGGGCTGGCCACTGGCTGTGGATGCTGGTGATTGCGATTGTCGTGGTCATCCCTGCCTGGCGTATTTGCCAGCGCACAGGGTATCCGGGCTGGCTGGGTATTTTGATACTGGTACCTGTCGCCAACCTGGTTTTGCTGTACTTCCTTGCATTTGCAGACTGGCCGGCAGATAAAACAGGAGATCGGAATGGCTGACCATCAACACGCCCGTCGCCACGATCATCACAATGATAAAGAACCTGGCGAGCACATCGCCAAGGATCCGGTCTGTGGCATGACAGTGGATCCGCATACTGCGGAACATCGCAGCCAGCACAGTGGCAAAACCTGGTATTTCTGCTCGTCCCGCTGTCAGTCGAAATTCGACGAGGACCCTGAACAGTATCTCGGTCAGAAAGCCAAGCAGCAAGAGCCGGTAGCGCCGGGCGCTATGTATACCTGTCCCATGCACCCCGAGATTCGGCAGCAAGGGCCAGGGGACTGCCCAATCTGCGGCATGGCCCTGGAGCCCGAGCAGGTGAGCCTGGAAGAAGGGCCCTCGGCAGAGCTTACGGACATGACCCGCCGATTCTGGATTGGCCTGGTTTTGACATTGCCGGTCCTTGTCCTGGAAATGGGGGGGCATCTCACGGGTCTTGATCGCATCGTGGCCCCACAAATGTCCAACTGGATTCAGTTGGTGCTGGCAACGCCTGTGGTGCTCTGGTGCGGTTGGCCCTTCTTCGTCCGGGGTTGGAAATCCGTGGTTAGCCGTAACTTGAACATGTTTACGCTCATTGCCATTGGTACCGGCGTCGCGCTGATCTACAGCCTGGTGGCGACCCTGGCGCCGCAGATCTTCCCAGGCGCCTTCCGGCAGGAAGACGGGTCGGTCGCCGTCTACTTCGAAGCAGCTGCGGTCATTGTAGTGCTGGTGCTGCTGGGGCAGGTGCTGGAACTGAGAGCACGAGAGAAAACCTCCGGTGCCATCAAGGCTTTGCTGGATCTGGCACCGGCGACTGCCAGAAAACTGGAGGACGATGGCAGCGAATCCGATGTGTCGCTTGATCAGGTCAAGGTGGGCGACCGCCTGCGGGTGCGCCCCGGTGACAAGGTGCCGCTGGACGGCGAGGTGCTTGAAGGCAGCTCCAACGTGGATGAGTCCATGGTGACCGGCGAGCCCCTGGCGGTCAGCAAGAAATCCGGCGACCAAGTGATCGGCGGCAGCATAAACCAGCAGGGCAGCTTCATCATGCGGGCCGACAAAGTTGGCCGCGATACCATGCTGTCCCAGATTGTCCAGATGGTAGCCAGCGCCCAGCGTAGCCGCGCACCGATCCAGGGGCTGGCTGACAAGGTAGCAGGCTGGTTTGTGCCGGCAGTTATTGTGATTGCTATTGTCGCCTTTATTGCTTGGTCCTTCTTTGGACCCGCACCGCCTATGGCGTTCGGGCTGATTGCAGCGGTCAGTGTTCTGATCATTGCCTGCCCTTGCGCACTTGGCTTGGCGACGCCCATGTCCATCATGGTGGGTGTCGGACGCGGTGCTCAAAGTGGCGTTCTGATTCGCGATGCGGAAGCCTTGGAGCGTATGGAGAAGGTGGACACCGTGGTGGTGGATAAAACCGGCACGCTGACAGAGGGCAAGCCGCAAGTCACCCAGCTTGTCGCGGCCAACGGGTTCGATGACAGTAGTCTCATGCGTTATGCAGGCGGCCTGGAGAAAGGCAGTGAGCACCCACTGGCTCACGCCATACTCGATAAAGCCAAGGGCATGGACCTGAAGCTTCCGGATGCGGAAGACTTTGACTCTCCGAATGGTAAAGGGGTTACCGGTCGAATAGACGGCAAGCGGGTGCTACTTGGTAACCGCCTTCTCATGGAGTCGGAAAATGTCGACACCACGCGATTTGACGGCGACGCCGACCAGCTCCGAAAAGATGGTGCTACCGTGATTTTTGCTGCTGTCGACGGAAACGTCGCAGGGTTGCTGGCGATTGCCGATCCGGTCAAGGAAACCACCGAAGCCGCTATTTCCGCGCTGCAAAAAGACGGCATCCGGGTGGTCATGCTGACCGGCGATAACCGCACTTCAGCTGAAGCAGTTGCCCGAAAACTGCATATCGATGAAGTGGAAGCGGAAGTCCTGCCGGAAGATAAGGGCAAGATCGTCCAGCGCCTGAAAGACGAAGGCCGTGTTGTCGTGATGGCGGGTGACGGCGTAAACGATGCGCCTGCACTGGCAACGGCGGATGTCGGTGTGGCCATGGGCACCGGCACCGATGTGGCCATTGAAAGCGCCGGCATTACCCTGCTGCGCGGCGATTTGATGGGTATTGTGGAAGCGCGCCGTTTGTCTCTGGCGACCATGCGCAATATCCGGCAGAACCTGTTTTTTGCATTTATATACAACTCTGCTGGCGTCCCTATTGCGGCAGGAGTTCTGTATCCGTTTTTCGGCATACTGCTTTCGCCGATTTTTGCAGCGGCCGCCATGTCGCTGTCCTCAGTCAGCGTGATAGTGAATGCGCTGCGTTTGAGGGTGGTGAAGCTCAATCAATAAACAATGAACTTCCGAATCATTGGAGATAGCCATGTCATACACGATCAATCGAATTATAAAAGATGCAGATTTCGAGGGCGTAGATCAAAGAGCGCGCCAAGCCCTTACCGACCACGGTTTCGGGATACTGACGGAAATTGATGTCAAAGCCACCATGAAGAAAAAGCTGGACAAGGACATGTCGGCTTATCGGATTCTCGGGGCCTGCAATCCTGGCATGGCCTTGGAAGCCATCGGTGTGGAGCCTCGCGTGGGTGCAATGCTGCCTTGCAACGTTATTCTTCGTGAGGTTTCGGAGGGCATTGAGGTAAGTGCAGTGGATCCGGTGGCTTCCATGTCCGCCATTGATAATGAAGACCTCAAGCAGGTGGCCGGGAAAGTCAGGGATATGCTTTCTGAAGTCGTTCAGGCGATCTGATTGTCTTAACACGAAGAGGAATCTGTTATCGACCCGAAGCCATAAAAACCTCCCGGCATATTTGAGCCGGGAGTTTCTTTATCTACTAGCCCAGATCCCCCAGAACCGGAAAGGTAGATAGCATCCACGAAGCAAAGCGGGTCATCTGGCCGGTTAACACCATCACGCCCATGATCACCAGCCCCAGCCCCGCCGCTGCCCTCAGTGGTCTGCTCCAACGACTGAACCCTCGCATCCGCTCGCGAAAGTGCTCGATGAACAGTGCGGTTCCAAGGAATGGCAGCGCCAGACCCAGCGAATACACCGCAAGATACAGCATGCCCGTTTCCGCGTTGGCATGGGTTGAGCTGAGTGCCAGTATGGCTCCGAGTATGGGGCCGATACACGGCGTCCAGCCGACGGCGAATGCCACCCCCAGCACGAAAGCGGCGGTCGGTCGCCCGCCCTCCAGCGTATGCCCTAGACGCCAGTCCCGTTGCAGCTGGCATGCTCCACCAGCTCAGCATGAACAGGCCCATGAGAATAATCAGTACGCCGGCCACCAGATTGGCTTCCTGACGGTAGGCCATCAGCCATTGCCCCAGAAGGCTTGCGCTTGCGCCCAGGGCAACAAACACCAGGCTGAAGCCGAGCACAAAACAGACACTCAGCCACAGGGCTTTGAGCCGATTCGAGGCCTCGGTTACGGCACCACCGGTAACCACGGACAAGTAGCCCGGAACCAGTGGCAGGGTGCAGGGTGAGAAGAAGGACACCAGGCCGCCGAGAAAAGCGGCAAGGGTGCCCCAGGTTGCAAGGTCTGGCATTCAGAATCTCCAGAATCCGTGGTATTCCTTGCCGTTGGCAGGGACTGGTCTCAGTAATCGCTGTGTTCGCGGAATACGCTTTGCTGGCCGTTGGCGCGGAAGGCGATAACCTGGTAGTCGTCCTTCCGCCCGGTTTCCATGCCGGGACTGCCCTGGACCATACCCGGAACTGTCAGTCCGACGGTATTGAACTGGGGGTTTTCCAGGTAAGCGAGGATATCGTCCGCCGGCACATGGCCCTCGATTACCAGGTCACCGATCAGCCCGGTGTGACAGGAGGCTAGCTCTCCGGGTACGCCATGGGTCTGCTTGATCGCACTGACGTCGTCGGTATCGATTACCCGGGTCTTGAAGCCGCTGGCCTCAAGGTGCTCAACCCACCCCTCGCAGCAGCCACAGCTTGGGCTTTTATAGATGGTAATGGCAGGCCCGGCTTGGCTGATCGAGGCCGGAGGGGGTGATGTTTCGGCGGATTCGTTGGCCTGGATTGCCAGCGTGGTGGCGCCGGCGGCGAGCGCAATGACAGCTACGCCAGTGTAAAGGGCAAGTTTTCTGGTCTTCATGGTGATCTCCTGACAGGCTTGCCCGCCTATGACTCTGTGAAGCCGGCCTAGCCTGTTAATATGAATGTAAATCCGGTTTTCCGGGCGTTGCGGCCCACGGTGATGAAGCTGTGAGAGGATCAGGAGAGGGTGTCAGGAGGGGGCGTCAGGACATCGGAAATCGGGCTGCGGTAAACCGCCCAGAAAGGTATGGCGCCAACGTGGGCAGCAGTTTGAATGGAAGGCACTGATGTTGCTGTGGCCATGCCATAAACCGAAGCTGAAGCGCAGTGAGAGGCCGCCCGGTGACAATTTTGTTGCTCGGAGGTATCGCAATCCACAGCCATTTTGGAATGATTTATGCCTGAGGTACTGGCCCTGGTCTGGGTCATTCCGTCCCAGTCGGCTGCGCTGATGCTCGTGTTCGCCGCATCGGTATTCGCTACCCCGGCAAGCCTCTGAGTCGGGCCGCCGATTAACAGCAGAATGCTTAACAATGCTGCAAGGAATTGGCGAGAAGGCATGTTGGTTTCCATGAGTTGAACGGCTATAGCGATCCTGATGTCAGTCGTATCCAATGTAAAACCTTTGATCAGGTCATACGTCAAGCTACGACAATGTTATTTTTGTCGGGCGATGAGGCATTTGATTGAGATCAATGTCCGAGCCGGACCGCTCTGGTCATTCAGTTTGAATTCAGGTGAATGTGGTTTGCTGGCAGAACGTCACCGACTCCCTCCTGGGTCCGAACAAGGACGTGTTTTTGCATCCAACATCATTAACCATGTGTAAGAGGTAATCTGGAATGGACATTAGAACATTTCGAGAGCTGATTGAGTGGACACGTGATCTTCATGCGAACCTGGCACGTTGCATGTCCCATTGCGCAACAAAGAATGAAGAGGAACGGGCAAGGGCGCTGTTGGACTACCTGGCAACCCATGAGTCCGAGATGGAGCGCATCGTAAACGAGTTTGAGCGCCAGGGAGATGCGAAGGCTCTGGAGACCCGAGTTATCGACTACCTCTCTCATAACCCGATCAAAACTCACCGAACCTGCGACGAGCCCTACGCAAAGCTGGATTTCGCTGGCATCTCCCGCGAGGTCTTTGACTTCCACGATCAGATTATTGATCTCTACAAGACACTGGTTGGAAAGGCCGAGATTCCAGAAGCAAAGGAACTGCTGGAATCACTGTTGACCATGGAGCAGAACGAATCCATGCGTCTCGCTCGCCAGGTAGGGCGCATGGACGACCTTTAAAGCAACCAAATAGATCGAGAGGCCAGGGTAAGCGGTAGTGATCACACCTGAAAGACGGGTGCGAACCCACCGCCTGGGGTACGAAAGTTAGTGGCCTGGCCTTGGTAAACCCGTGCGGCGGAAAGCAGAAGTTGCCCAGCATAGGTGTACAAACGGATATCGACCTTTCTGGTGGTGACCGTGCCATCCACTCTCAGGGTGCGTTCTCCGGCCGGAACGAAGTTCTGCGCAATGTAATCACCCTTCAGGATCTCTTCGAAAACGCGGCGGGTCAGCTTTTCGCCCCGGTAGACACCCTTGCTGCCATGGCCCGCCACCGGTTTGAAAAACAGTTTACGCCGGTTGCTCCACAACTCCGCCTCATCACTTGCTGAAACCAGCAAGGTCTTCGGTACGGCTCTGTCCAGATATCCTGCCTCGGTTTCACTAAGTCCCCAGTCGCGCAGGGTTTGGGCATCAGATAGCAGGGTCAGGTTCCGTTTGTCGGCCATAAGCGCATGGGCGCGGGGATTGGGCGTGACGACCGCCGCGCCGTCGAGGTAGGCGTGCCTCAGTGCCCCAAGAGCCGGGGCCTCCAAGGCAAAATCCACCAGGCGGTTGTACACCATGTCGATAGGCTTGCCGTGGGCGCTCAGGGCACCATCAACATACTCAAGCTCCGATGGGTCGAGGATCAAGGTCTCTATGCCTCTGGCCTGGAATAACTGCTGGGCCAGTTGGAATTCCGGGAACATAAACTGGGATTCTGGGGTATCGTCACAATGGCCAGGCAACCGGGCGTCGAGTCGCCACCTTGCCGTTGCCATTCCTGCTGGAACATGGCAAACACTGCGTCCTCGAACCCATCCAGTGCACGGTTGGTGCCAGCGGTCTGCTGGGACGGGTCACAGCATCGGTGTTGAGCCCGGGCCAATACCGTGTTCAGAAATGCGCCGCCGGCGTTGGTGTTGATTTCGATCAGCTGAGGCCCGTTCTCGCCCAGGTGAAAGTCGTAGCCCATGAAGGCCCCGATGGGGCCTGGATCAAAACCGGCGATGTCCGGCGCCCAGGACAGAGCTCTTTCCCGGTAGGACGGAAGCTCGGCAGCCGATTCGATCGCCTGAACGATCCGCTCCATCGTCGCGATGTCCGCCTGGGGTACAAAAACCGGTGTGTTTGAAAACAGGTGGTGGAGCTCGGGGACCGACGACGATTCGTTCCCGGCGTCTGAAAACTGCTTCTGGAGGCTGTCAGTGAGCGCTTTTCGGTCAAGAGTGATGCAGTAACACTGCCGGTTGAGCTGGTCGGCGTGGGTTTTGGTTGTTCGCTGGTTTTCCTGGGGCTCGTCTTGCATTGGTCGTCCATGGTCATTGTGAATCGTTCCACCTTGATTCTGGTCAAACGGATGCATGTTTCGCAACTGTTTTCAGGCCTGTTTCAGCTTGGTGTGATGGACTGCCAAGTAATGACCATGCCTGTTCGGGATCTTGCTTACCGGGCGAGGAAATCTTACTGAAACCCTCTGACCAAAAAGGGCACGCTATGAAACATTCGTTTCGCAAGCAGTGGATTGCTGGAATTACGGCCAGTGTCGCTATGAGTTTTTCGCTGATGGTGGCCGCAGACACGAACCGGGCATTTGTTCCCATGGGCACAGCGGATGCCGTCGGCGTTATTGATCTGGAAAACCGCAAGGTGACGTCGTCCATTGGCGGCACACTGAATACCCACGGTTCGGCACTGGCCCCGGATGGCCGGTATCTGGTGGTGGGTAGTTTGTCGGCGCATGATCGTCAGGAGCCGGTTAGTCGCCCCGAAGGCGTTTCAGAAGATGAACACGCCGCTCATCATGGGGGCGGGAAGTCTACTGAATTGGAAGCAGGGAGTACCGGGCTGCTCTATTTGGTGAACACGGCCACAAAGACGATTGACCGCAAACTGGAAGTGCCGGGGCCGGTGCACCATGTGCTGGTGACTTCCGACAGTCGCTATGCCGTTTCCACGCATCCTGCCAGTGGCAGCATCAGCGTTGTGGATCTGGATTCCGGTCAGTTGGTCAAAACTGTGGCGACGGGGCCGGCCCCCAACTATCTGGTGCAAACCGACGACGGCCAATCCCTTCTGGTCAGCAATACCGGTAATGGCACGGTCAGCGAAGTGGATACCGAGCACTGGTTCGTCGAGCGCAACCTGCGGGTTGGCGGCAACCCAGAGCATCTGGTGCTTGCCCCCGGCAACCAGCGGCTCTACGTGAATGATGCTGCATCCGGCCAGGTTCTTGTCATTGAGCTTGCCAAAGGCGCGGTGGCGGACCGGTACGAGGTTGGGGAGGCGCCCCATGGCGTTGGCTTGAGCGCAGATGGCCAGACCCTCTATGCCACCAGCCAGGGCGGCAACCAGGTGGTCCGGATTGAGCTAGCCAGCGGCGCCCGCCACACCAGGCCGCTGGCTCCTGCGCCCTATCATCTTGCGGTCTCTCCCTACGATGGCCAGCTACTGGTGACCAGTCGGGCAGAGAACAAGCTTTGGGTGCTCGACCCGGAATCCCTCGATGTGGTTGATGAGATCGCGCTGAGCGGCATAGGCCATCAGATATCCCTTGAAGCCCATTAGTACTCTGTTCTGACACTGTTTTTTTCGCAAAGGAACCGCTCATGGATCGACGCTTTAAAATTACCTTGCAATATTTGCCGTTATCGCACTGGTTTTACTCTGGGGAGAACACAAGGTTCATCTGCTTGGCGCCTTGCCCTGGCTGATACTGCTTGCTTGTCCGCTGATCCATATTTTTATGCACGGAGGGCACGGAGGGCATGGAGGGCATGGAGGACATAACCACCTGGCAGAGCAACCGGGAAAGAGTGGAGAGCAGCGTGATGACTGATAGTGCATCGGATTATGGCCTTTGGAGCCTAGTGGTGCTGAATTCGGCGATTTTCATATTCTTCGCCTTCAGTTTCTTCAAACCACAGACCCGCCGGGACTGGCGTTCGTTTGGTGCCTTCAGCGCGTTTCTGGTGGCACTGTTCACCGAGATGTACGGGTTCCCGCTGACGCTCTACTTCCTCTCCGGCTGGCTGCAGAGCCAGTATCCCGACGTTAACTGGTTGGCTCACGACAGTGGCCACTTGCTGGAAATGCTGTTTGGTTGGAAGGGGTCCCCACACTTTGGGCCGTTTCATCTCTTGAGCACAGTGTTTATTGGCCTCGGGTTTTATCTGATTGCGGCTGGCTGGCGTACCCTGTATGCCGCGCAAAAGGCAGGGCAGTTGGCCGCAACCGGCCTGTATGCCCACGTTCGCCACCCCCAGTATTCCGGCTTCGTGCTCATCATGTTCGGTTTTCTCCTGCAGTGGCCAACGCTGCTGACGCTGGCCATGTTCCCGGTGCTGGTGTGGATGTACTCGCGCCTGTCTATTCACGAGGAGCGTGAAACAGAAAAAGCGTTCGGCTCCGATTGGCGGGCCTATGCAGCCAGAACTCCCCGTTTTATTCCGCGATTGAGGAATTTGAGGCGCAAGGAAATCGAGGAACAAGAATGATGCATTTGGTAACTATCTCAGTAGGCGTTCTTGCGGTCGCGCTAATCAGCGGCTGCGGTAAACAGACGGTGGATGACCGCTGGTACACACAGGCCCAGGTCGAACGCGGCGCAGTGGTCTTCGACGACAACTGCGCAAGCTGCCATGGCGGCAATGCCCAAGGGGCTTTCAATTGGAAAAAGCCCCTGCGGGATGGCTCCTATCCGCCGCCACCGCTCAACGGAACGGGCCATGCCTGGCACCATTCGTTCGACACGCTGATGGGTACGATCAATCAAGGTGGCGCCCCGATGGGTGGGAAAATGCCGGCCTTCGCAGGCGAGCTCTCCAGGGACGATCAAAAAGCCGCTATCGCCTATTTCCAGAGCAAATGGGAAAAGCGGATCTATGAGGCATGGTCTGAAAGGAGTGGCTCTGATTTCTCTGGGTAATCAGACGATTAACTCAAGGAGGCAGTGTATGAAATGCTTATGGGTGGTGGCTTTTCTAAGTGTTTTTCCGGGCAGTGCACTGGGTGGTGCGCCCTCGGCGGAATCATTGATTGAGGGGATGGAGGCCACCCTGTGGTCGGACAGCAACCACGGCCGGTTCACCATGCGTATAGAAACCGAATACTGGACCCGGGAACTGGACCTGGAAGCCTGGATGGACCGGCCGGACAAAACCCTGATCCGCATCCACGCCCCCAGGAAGGAAGCCGGCATCGGCTCGCTACGGATAGGCGATGCCATGTGGAACTACCTGCCCAAGGTGGACCGCACCCTCAAAATCCCGCCCTCGATGATGCTGCAACCCTGGATGGGCTCGAACTTCAGCAACGACGACCTGGTCAAGGAAAGCTCGTTTGTTGATGACTACACCATGAAGTGACCGGCAGCGAAGAGCAGGGCGGGGCGACGACCTATCGCGTGGTTTCCACCCCCAGGCCCGACGCGCCGGTGGTCTGGAGCCGCCTGGAATTCCAGATCCGTGACGATCACATTCCGGTTGCCCTAACCTATTTCGGCGAACGGGACCGGGCGATCAAGACCATTACCTACAGCGACATAGACAGTCTAGGCGGCCGGCATATCCCGACCGTCTGGACCATGGTGGATGCGGACAACCCCAAGTCCCGCACGGTGATTGAGATTGACGCCATCGAGTTCGATCTTCCGCTTGACGACGACCTGTTCACCCTGCGCCGCTTGCGTAATCCACAGTGAGGCATGCTCATGACGCTTGTGAATGTCGAACACACCTCCCGCATCTACCGTCAGGACAGCGTTGCCGTGAAAGCTCTGGACGATGTGTCGGTGGCCATCGAGGCCGGGGAGTTCACCACGCTGGTGGGGCCGTCCGGTTCCGGCAAGACCACCCTGCTGAACCAGATCGGAGCGCTGGACGAGCCGTCCTCCGGCAAAATCCAGATAGATGGCCAGGAGATCACCGGCCTGAGCCGCAAGAAGCGAACCGTCCTGCGCCTGTGGAAGATCGGCTTTGTATTCCAGGAATACAACTTGATTGGCGTACTTTCGGCCCAGGAAAACGTGGAATACGTGCTGATGCTGCGGGGTGTGCCCTTTGGCGAGCGCCGCCGGCAGGCCCGGGCGATCCTCGCTGACGTGGGGCTGAAGGGCCTGGAAGCCCGCCTGCCCAATGAACTCTCTGGCGGCCAGCAGCAGCGGGTGGCGGTGGCCAGGGCCATTGTCAGCAAACCGGCCATCGTGCTGGCCGACGAGCCCACGGCCAATCTGGATTCCAAGACCGGCGCGGCGCTCTTGGACATGATGCGCCGGCTTAACGACGAGCAGGGCGTCACCTTCGTTTTTTCCACTCACGATCCCATGGTTATGGAGCGTGCCCGGCGGGTGGTCCATCTCAAGGACGGCCAGATCGAACGCGAGGAACGCCGCCCATGATGGCCTGGCCACGACTGGCCCTTGGTAACCTGCGGGCCAACCGGCGGCGCACGGGGATCACCCTGTTATCGCTGACCGTGGGCGTGGCGGGCCTGGTGTTTCTGTGGGCGTTCATCGACGGCATCAACGCCCAGATGATCAACAACATGACCGGCTATGTCACCGGTGATCTCAAGGTTCACAAGCGCGGCTTCCATGACGAACGGGAAATGAACATCGGCCTGCCGCAACAATGGAATCTGCCTCAGGCGGTGGCCGAAACCGAAGGGGTGACGGCCGCAGCGCCGCGCCTGAACGGCCACGCCCTGGCCAGCCTGGCCGACCAATCCCGGGCGATGCAGGTGATCGGCGTTGACCCCGCCCGGGAAAACGCGGTGACGCGGCTCGACCGCTCCCTAGTGGCAGGTCGCTACCTGCAATCTGGAAACGAAATCCTGCTCGGCACTGGCGCGGCCCAGGCTATGGAAGCTGAGGTGGGCGACGAACTGGCGCTGGTGGTGCAGGCCGCCGACGGATCCATCGGCGCAGATCCTTTCACCCTGGTGGGGGTGTTTGAAACCGGCGTCAAACGCATAGACGGCCAGGTTGCCCAGGTTCCCCTGCAAGCGGCTCAGGCCCTTTACGCGCTCTGGGACCGGGTCACTGAAGTGGCCGCCCGGGTGGACGACCCAGACCAGTTGCAAAGTGTGATAGACCGCCTGCAACCGCAATTACAGGCGCGACAGGTGGAGGTGCTGGGCTGGCCCGAGCTGATGCCGTCTTTGGTGCAGATGGTGGACTTTCACAATGCGGTAACCTACATCGTTATCCTGGTGGTGTTTGTGGTGGTGGCTGCCGGTATCGTCAACACGATTCTGATGTCGGTGATGGAGCGCGGGCGGGAGTTCGGCGTCATGATGGCGGTGGGCACCTCGGGTTCGCGCATTGTGCAGTTGGTGTTGTTGGAGACTGCGCTGCTGGCTCTGGTGGGGTATGCTCTCGGACTGGCCCTGGGGCTGGCGGTAACCGCCTACTTTGCCAGCCATGGCCTGGACTTCACCGCGTACATCAAGGCGATGGATACCATGCCCGGCCTGAGCGGCATCGTCTATCCCGCCACCAGCCCGGATCGGTGGGGGATCATCGGCGTGGTGGTCATCGTGGTGGCCCTGCTGGCGGCAATACTGCCGGCCTGGATTGCCAGCCGTCATACGCCCCTGGAGGCTATAAATGCCCACCGCAACGCCACCAACCGGTTGCGCCGCGTCCACAGCGAGGTGACGTCTAACCGGATGGTCGTGATCTTTGCCCAGATGGCCTTGCGCTCGGTCTTCCGCAACCCGCGCCGTTCGCTGATCACCGCCTCGGCCACGGCCTTCGGTCTGGCGGCCTATTTGTTTCTGTACGGTTTTGCCGATGGCTTTTTTGAGCAGATGATCCGCAATTCCACCCAGCAACTGAGTGGCCACGTTCAGGTGATGGCGAAGGGGCATGACGTGGATCTCTCGCCCCAACTGCGCATCGACGATGTAAGCGCACGGCTGACGACGCTGGCCGACCAGCCCGCCGTGCAGGCTGCGGCCCCGCGTATCCTGCTCAAAGGCATGGTGGCCAACCCCAAAACCAGCCAGCCCATGGAAGTGGTGGGCGTGGCACCGGATCAGGAGCAGCAGGTTACCGAACTGGCCCGCTACATGGTGGAAGGCCGGTATGTTCAGGCTGACGATGATGGCATCGTCATCGGCGGCAAGCTGGCGGATGAGCTGGACGCCCGTCTGAACGACAAACTGGTGGTGACCGTGCAACAGGCCGGCGGTGACCTGGCCTCCGGCGCCTACCCCATCCGTGGCATCTACCGCACCGGCAGTGACCTGTTCGACAGCGAGTACGTGTTCGTGAACATCTCCCAGGCCCGCCAACTGGCAGGGTTCGCCCCGGACCAGGCCTCGCGCATCGCCCTGCGGTTGCAGGACCGCACTCAGAGCACGCCGCTGGCCGAACGCCTCAATGGCGAACTGGCCGATACCCAACTGGTGGCCCAGGACTGGGAAACCCTGTTGCCGGTGGTGGTGCAGATGATCGAGATGACCCAGATCGACTTTTACCTGATTCTGTCCGTGGTGTTCGTGGTAGTGGCCATCGGGGTGATGAACACCATGGTGATGTCGGTGATGGAACGCACCCGGGAACTGGGGGTCATGCTTGCCCTGGGCACCCGCGGCAGCCAGTTGGTGCTGACCATCCTGTTCGAGGCGCTGTTCCTGGCGTTGCTGGGCATGGTGGCGGGCACAATGCTGGGCGGGCTGCTCGTCGCCTGGCTGAACCGCAGCGGCATCGACCTGTCTGCCATCGCTGGCTCCTTCGAGACCATTCCCGGCATCACCGACAAGGTGTACCCGGTGCTCATCATCGATCATGTCTGGTTGCCCAGCCTGCTGCTGTTCGCCTGCTCGGTGCTGGTGGCGCTGTACCCGGCGCGACGGGCGGCCCGGCTGGACCCGGTGGAGGCCATTCGCCATGGTTAGGCGGTTTCGCCACATTCTGGGGCTGCTGGCGGCCCTTTCAGCGTCCGGGGTTCAGGCGGATTTCAGTCATTCTGGCTCCCTCAAGAATCAGACAGTGGGTTCACGCTCGCTGGTGGACGGTGACCCTTACCTGTCCAATCTGACCCGGCTGCGCCTGGAGCCACGCTACCGCCAGGGCAATTGGACTCTGGAGGCGGCCTACGATCTGGAGCTGCTCACAGGCAGCTTCCTGGATTCACCGGAATTCGCAATGCTCAAGACTGCGCCGGACCCGCGCTACTGGACGCTGCAAGACGAACTCCACGATTCCGGTGATCTGGTCGCCCGCCACCAACTCTACCGGGGTACCGTGCAATGGCGCTCGCCGATAGGCGACTTCCGGCTGGGGCGTCAACAGGTCAACTGGTCCACAGCCCTGATCTGGAACCCCATGGACATCCTCAATCCTGTCAGCCCTCTTCAGTTGGAGCCCGATGAACGGATTGGCGTAGACGCCCTGTTATGGGACAGATCCTGGGGCGCAACCGGCCGAATCAGTGCCGTTCATGCACCGCAGGATAGTAGCGAGAATGCCAGCACGGCGGCGCGGGCCAAGCGTTTTTTCGCCGGCGTTGATGCAGGAGTGATGGTGGGTGAGTTCGCCGAGGTCACCAAAGCGGGTTTCAGCGGCAGTGGCTCAGTGGCTGGCACCGGTTGGCGTTCTGAACTCGTCTGGAGCGAGCCGGATGCCGGGGATAGCTACTGGCAAGGAGTTGCGGATTTGAATTGGGCATTTCGCAACGGACTCAACCTGGCCGTTGAATATTTCTATAACGGTAAGCCGGTATCGCCGGGAACGACAGGCCTGGCCAATCTTGTGTCCGCACGGCCCCTGTATGCCGGGCGTCATTATGCCGGACTACTGGTATTGCAGGATATCAACCCGTTCTGGCAGTACCGAGTGGTGGCCATCCGCAATGCCGACGACGCCAGTTGGGTACTTTACCCGAGATCCACTTGGATACTGCCGCTGAGCCAGGAGATCTATTTCGCTGCCGGAGCCCAATGGTTCGGAGGTGACCAGGACAGCGAGTACGGGAGGCTGGAGCCGCTTGGCTGATGGAGATTCAATGGTTTTTCTGAAAGTCAGACACCGGCGGCGGGCCGCCATTGCGCTCGCCTTGATGATCTGGGGTGTCAGCTTTTTTCTGCACTTTTTCTGGGAAATGGTGCAGGTTCCCTTCTTTACCGATATGACTGAGGCCCGTCATTGGGATGTGGTGTGGTTGTGTACCCGTGCCACTTTCGGAGATGCCAATATAGCCATAGGCGCATATGCAGTTTCGGCATGGATATCAAGGGACTGGTTTTGGGGCGTGGGCGGCTGGAGACGGACCAGCCTGTCCGTTTACCTTGCTGTCGGTCTGATTGTAACGATCCTTTTTGAGTACTGGGCAACAGGGGACGGAGAAAAATGGAATTATAGCGAGTTAATGCCGGTAGTCACATGGACAGGCACAGGGGTACTTCCTCTTGCACAATGGGTTTTCTTGCCACTGATAACGGTCCTGGTTGTCAAATGGATGTTTCTTGGATGGTTGACTCTGAGAGCCAAATGAAGAAGCGCCGTGGAAGTGAAATAAAGTATCTTCTGGATGTCAAAAATTGAATAAATAGTCGACTGTCGTTCTAAGAGACAGTCGACTACTGATTTTGCACTGACATTCTGGAATTATTTAAGTATGATTGTGATGTTCATTTCTGCCTGATCTTATTTCTTGTTGATTGATATTGGACCCCTTCATATCTTTTTGAGATTGCATGTCTTTCATACAGGTCATCATTCTGGTTTTCGTGTCGACTGTTTTGTTCGGGTAAGTGCGCGCTTCATTAATCCGATCGGCCAATCCTGAATTGGCAGTGGCCATGGTAGAAAATAAAGTGGCAGCTGCGGCAGCAATAATGATTTTTTTCATGATGCTCTCCTTAATAACCTTAAACTGTTCAAGAAATTCAGTTCAGTTTCAGTTTTCTGTGATTTACTTGAGCGTGATCAGGACGTCGACTGCTCGAAGCCCGAGCCAGCCGACGCTTGCGTCTCCACGAGTTGACTTTGCCGCAGGAATTACCCTGCGGTATTTTTTTGCCTTTGTTTCAGAGCGTTGTGATAAGCCCGGCCTTCTTCCGTCATCATTTGCACGCGAGCCTCAAAGCCCCCTTCGGACATCGCATTACGTGTCATGTCTCTGTGCAAGCGCTGCATCTCTTCATTCTTAAGTATTTCTTCAATGGATGATTTGTCCATCATTTGGCTGTGCATGGCCTCATGTCCTTATTGTCTGACATGTTGCCGGCGAGTACGGACGTTGAAACAGTAACTGCTGCTGCAAATATAAGTAAATTTTTCATTTTTACACCTCCTAGTTGGTTGGTGATTTAATTAAAACATCGGTTTCTGAATTGATCCTGAAAGAAACAAAATAATTTAAAATAAAGGAAATTTTTTCAATAATAATAGTATCTTGATATAAATCAAATTGTGCATTTTCGTTCTGCAATTCAGTTTGGTTTCAGATAAGCGCTATAAGATTGCGATTCAGAAACATTTCAATGGAGATATAACGTTGTCCATTCTTCCTCACCTTATAAAGCCGGCCTTTCTCGGTGCTCTGGTTTTGACCAGTTTGCCCGCTTGGACGGCACCCAGACTTGAGTTAACCGGCGCGATTGATGCGGCCATCGAGAACGATCCCTGGCTGCGTCAGAGTGTGCAGATGCAGGATGCGCTGTTGGAAGAAGCTGTTGCCGACGGGGCACTCCCGGACCCCCGGATGACGATTGGTGCCGCGAATTTGCCCACGGATACTTTTGATACCGGACAGGAGCCAATGACTCAGGCCACCATTGGATTTACCCAGCGAATTCCGCGAGGTAATAGCCGTCAGTTGGCCAGCGCAAAAAAACAGGAAATGGCAGGCGTTCAGCCTTTTCGACGCGAGAACCGCCGGGCGCAGGTCATGGAATCGGTAACCCATCTCTGGCTTGAGGTCTGGCGATCCCAGCAAAGCATCGGACTGATTGAAGATAACCGCACTCTGTTTCAACAGTTAGAGGATGTTGCAGAGGCTGGGTATGCCTCAGCAAGCATGGGTTCCAGGCAGCAGGATGTTATCCGTGCCTCGCTAGAATTGACTCGACTTGAGGACCGGCTGACGGTACTGCATTTGCAACAGGCATCGAACCGCGAGGCGCTGGCAGAGTGGATAGGCCCGGACCAAGCCAAGCTGGCTGTCAGTAAAGATGTACCCAACGAGTTGCTGAGAGTGTTTCCTCTGGGCTGGGCTGAAACATCCGCAGAGGCACTGATCCGTCATCCGTCAATCCGCGCGACTGATCAGTTGATTGATGCCCAGAGTGTTGACGTTGACCTGGCTCGCCAGGCCTACAAGCCGGAATGGTCAGTATCTGCACAATATGGATACAGGGAGCGGGCACCAAACGGTCAGGACAGGGCCGACCTGTTTTCTGTAGGCATTGGCTTTGATCTCCCGATCTTTACAGGCAACCGGCAGGATCGAAAACTGAATGCATCAGTGGCGCGACTGGAGGCGGCAAAAACAGAACGTATTTTGCAGATCCGGGGACTTCAGGCCAAAGCCCGTGCGGCCGTGGCCCGGATCGAACGACTGGATGACCGCATAGAGCTCTATGAACAGACCCTGCTGCCGCAAATGGAGGCGCAGGCAAGCGCAGCATTGACTGCTTACAACAACGATGACGGCGACTTCGCCGAAGCGGTACGAGCGCGAATTGCAGAGCTTAATACCCAGGTTGAATTGATACAGATGATGGCCGAGCGGGCCAAGAATCTGGCGAGTTTCCGTTATCTGACGTCCGACACTTCCGACATACCTTCCTTTTCACTGAATCGTTACCAGGACTGACCATCATGGCTAATTTTGCTCGCCCTTTGGGCTTTGTATTGCTCGGCGGCCTCGCCGGTGCAGGGGCCACGTACTGGCTTGACACTGGCGCGACTTCGACGCCTGCAGCTGAAATGACTGCTTCTGGTCTAAAGGAGCCGCTGTATTGGGTAGCCCCGATGGACCCCAATTTCAAAAGTGACAAACCCGGAAAATCCCCGATGGGGATGGATCTAATCCCGGTATTCGAGGAGGGTGGGTCAGCTGAGGATCCAGCCGGCACGGTCCGAATTTCACCAACGGTCGTCAACAACCTTGGGGTTCGAACGGAGCCGGTGATTCAGGGGCGCCTGCCTAACAACATTACTACCGTAGGCTACGTGCAGTACAACGAAGACGAGATGGCCCATGTGCACCCTCGTGTTGAAGGCTGGATCGAAGCGCTTTATGTCAAAGCCGAGGGCGAGCCTGTTGAGCAAGGCAAGCCTTTGTACACGCTTTACTCGCCCACCCTTGTGAATGCGCAGGAAGAACTGCTTCTCGCGATGAACCGTGGCAATCAGAGACTGGTTGATGCTGCTACCGAGCGATTGTTGGCGCTGAACGTACCGGCTGGTCTGATCGGCCAACTGCGCCAAAACCGCGAAGTGCAGAGAACCATGACGGTTTACGCTCCGGGTTCCGGGGTGATCGAGAATCTGAATGTTCGTGAGGGTATGTTCATCAAGCCCGGAAACCGGGTTTTATCGATTGCCGCGCTGGATGAGGTCTGGGTGATCGGCGAAGTGTTTGAAAGCCAGCTTTCCGCCGTAGAGGCTGGTAACCGGGTGCAGATGACACTGGATTACATGCCCGGTCGCGAGTGGCGCGGAAACGTGGATTACGTCTACCCCGAAGTGAACCCGAAAACCCGGACGGCGCAAGTGCGGATGCGCTTTGATAACGATGATGGTGTCCTGATGCCAGGCATGTTCGCTCGCCTGGATGTTCAGGGCGAACGGGGACAGCGGCAGTTTCTGGTGCCACGGGAGTCGGTCATCCGCACCGGACAGAGCGACCGACTGGTTCTGGCGATGGAAGAGGGCGCCTTCAAGTCGGTTAACGTGACCGTTGGGCGCGTCGGCGACAAGTATGCGGAAATACTCAATGGCCTCTCGCCAGGCGACACGGTGGTCACATCCGCCCAGTTCCTGATCGATTCGGAATCCAGCAAAACCTCGGACTTCCAACGGATGTCATCCCCTCAGGATATGGATGAGCAGGGGATGGATCATGAAGGCATGGATCACAGCACCATGAGCCATGGCGGGGGCGAGTCATGATTGCCGCTATTATTCACTGGTCTATTCGTAACCGCTTCCTGGTGTTGCTGGCGACGTTGCTTATCACAGGGCTCGGCCTTTATTCGCTGAAACAAACGCCGGTGGATGCTCTGCCGGATCTGTCCGATGTGCAGGTCATTATCAAAACCAGTTTCCCGGGCCAGGCGCCGCAGGTGGTGGAAGACCAAGTGACCTACCCGATGACGACAGCCATGCTCTCGGTACCGGGCGCGAAAACGGTCAGGGGATACTCGTTCTTCGGTGACTCCTATGTTTACGTGATCTTCGATGAAGACACCGACATGTACTGGGCCCGCTCCCGGGTACTGGAATACCTGTCCCAGGTTGCGCCCAGCCTTCCAGACTCTGCAAGGCCTCAGCTCGGGCCAGACGCTACCGGAGTTGGCTGGGTTTACCTGTATGCGCTGGTAGACCGCACTGGGAACCAGGACCTAAGCCAGTTGCGCAGCCTGCAGGACTGGTTCCTGAAGTACGAACTGCAAACGGTGCCGGGTGTCTCTGAGGTGGCTGCGCTAGGCGGTATGGTGAAGCAGTACCAGGTCAAGGTCAGCCCGGAAAAACTCAGGGCGCTGGGAATTCCTCTGGCTCACATCCAGAACGCCATTAAGAGAGGCAACCAGGAAGTGGGCGCCTCCGTCATCGAGATGGCCGAGGCGGAATACATGGTGCGCACGTCTGGCTATATAAAGTCCCGTGAGGATCTTCTGTCGATTCCATTAGGACTCGATGACAACGGTACCCCCATATTGCTGAAAGATGTGGCCACCGTTGAAGTTGGCCCGCAGATGCGGCGTGGGGTTGCCGAACTGAATGGGGAAGGTGAAACCGTCGGCGGTGTTGTGGTGATGCGCTTTGGTGAGAACGCTCAGGCAACCATTAATGGCGTGAAGGCGAAACTGGAAGACCTGAAATCCAGTTTGCCTGAAGGCGTCGAGGTGGTGACGGTTTACGATCGCTCTGGTCTGATTGAGCGGGCGGTCAATAATCTCGGCTTCAAGCTGCTTGAAGAGTTTCTGGTGGTGGGCCTGGTGTGCATCGTCTTCCTGTTCCACGTGCGCTCGTCGCTGGTGGCGATTCTCAGCCTTCCCGTGGGTATTCTGGCGGCCTTTATCGTCATGCACTGGCAAGGCATCAATGCCAACATCATGTCACTCGGGGGGATTGCCATCGCTATCGGCGCCATGATTGATGGTGCTATTGTAATGATCGAGAACATGCACAAACACATGGAGCGAACCCCGTTAACGTCTGAGAACCGATGGGAAGTCGTTGCACGGTCAGCCTCTGAGGTCGGGCCCGCGCTGTTTTTCTCGCTCCTGATCATTACCGTCAGTTTTGTGCCGGTGTTTGCCCTGGAGGCGCAGGAAGGGCGGATGTTTTCTCCCCTGGCGTTCACCAAAACCTACGCCATGGCGGCGAGTGCGGCCCTGGCGGTGACGCTGGTGCCGGTGCTGATGGGCTATTTCATTCGCGGCAAGGTGCTGCCGGAGCACAAGAACCCCGTGAACCGCCTGCTGGTTGGCGTTTATATGCCGGTTCTGAAGCTGGTGTTACGCTTCCCGAAAACGACGGTTATTGCTGCGTTGCTGGTATTGGCTGTGGGCCTTTGGCCAGCCACCAAAATCGGCAGTGAATTCATCCCGCCACTGGATGAAGGCGACCTGATGTACATGCCCACCACCTACCCGGGCATCTCCATTGGTAAGGCTCGGGAACTGTTGCAGCAAACGGACAAGCTGATTGCCACCGTACCCGAAGTCGAAACCGTGTTCGGCAAAGTGGGGCGGGCGGATACCGCTACCGATCCGGCGCCATTGACGATGATCGAGACCTTCATCCAGCTCAAGCCGAGGGATCAATGGCGGGAAGGCATGACCACCGAAAAGCTGAAGCAGGAGCTCAACACTCTGATTCGGTTCCCGGGGGTAACCAATGCCTGGGTTATGCCGATCATCACGCGCATCGATATGCTGGCAACGGGTATTAAAACGCCGGTGGGCATCAAGATTGCCGGTCCGGACCTTACCGTCATTCAGAACATCGGTAAACGCCTTGAGGAAGTCATGGTCGACATCCCCGGTACAGCCTCCGTTTACTCTGAGCGAGTCGCCGGGGGTCGCTACATCAAGGTGGATATTGATCGTGAGCGTGCCGCTCGTTATGGGCTGAATATCGCAGATGTTCAGCAGGTAGTGGCCTCCGCTATTGGTGGCATCAACGTTTCCAGAACCATCGAGGGGCTTGAGCGCTACCCAATTAATCTGCGCTACCCGGAAGATTACCGGGATTCGCCCGAAAAGCTGGAGCAACTGCCCATCGTGACCGCATCCGGCCAGCGCATTGCCCTGTCAGATGTGGCGGAGATCGGCGTAGAGGATGGCCCTCCAGCCATTAAGAGTGAAAACGCGCGGCTGAATGGCTGGACCTTTGTGGATATTGAGGGTGTCGACGTAGGCACCTATGTTGAACAGGCCATGGTTACCGTGAGTGAAGAGCTGGATCTACCTCCCGGTTATTCAATCAACTGGTCTGGTCAGTATGAGTACATGCTCCGTGCGAAGGAAAAACTGACCTATGTGGTGCCGTTAACGCTGGCCATCATCGTCATCCTGCTGTTTCTTAACTTCCGCCGTTTTGCCGAAGTGGGAATTATTATGGGCACGCTACCGTTTGCGATGATCGGTGCTATCTGGCTGATGTATCTGCTTGGCTATAATTTTTCGGTAGCCGTCGGTGTCGGTTTCATTGCGCTGGCCGGCGTTGCGGTAGAGATTGGGGTGATCATGCTGGTGTATTTGAATCAGGCTTATAACGCAATGCTGGAAACGTGTGATGACAAAGGCTGACGCCAAGGCGAGAAACCCTCCGCCATGCCGTACTACACGGTGCCGGTATGCGGGTTCGGCCAATCATGATGACGGCGGCCGCCATTATCGGGGGGCTTGTGCCCATTATGATTGGCACCGGTACAGGGTCGGAGGTGATGGGCCGGATTGCAGCACCCATGGTGGGCGGTATGATTTCCGCTGTCATTCTGGCGCTGCTGGTGATACCGGTGCTGTTCTATCTCTGGAAACAGCGAACTCTTAGTGATTAAAGCCCATAGCAAGGTGCCAGGATTCGGCCTGGCACCTTGCTATCACGTCTTTACCGGTTATCACGATCATTCGCAGGGTGCCTACCCGTCTACTGCGCATATTCCAAAATCTATTTGCCTGAACGTTCGCTTTGCGACCAAAGCGCTCAATTGATGGCGTCAATCTCCGGCCCTGTGATGGTCCCATTACCATGACGGTAGCGAATCTCTTTACCTTTCTTTCTACTTTTTATCAGGCACAAAAAAGGGAGCCTTGGCTCCCTTAATCACAGCTTGGTATCGACTCAGAAGTCGATGCAAGGTTCCTGATACAGGCGAGGGCAGGCAGCACCATCGGCCCGGAACAGGTGACACTTGTTGCCATTGAGCCCCAGGGTCATGGTGGCGCCTTCCTGAATCGGGTTGCTGCCGTCGGTACGCATGGTCTGCACACCCTCAATGTTGTCCAGTTCCAGGTGCACCAACGTCTGGTAACCCAGGCGCTCGACCACGTGTACTTCGCCTTGGACGTACATGTCGGCTTCCTGATTTTCCTGCAGGTGCTCCGGGCGTATGCCAAGGGTAACCTGCTCGCCAAC
Source organism: Marinobacter similis (assembly GCF_000830985.1). Classification (GTDB taxonomy): domain Bacteria; phylum Pseudomonadota; class Gammaproteobacteria; order Pseudomonadales; family Oleiphilaceae; genus Marinobacter; species Marinobacter similis. Next base: position 25,137 of record NZ_CP007151.1, read on the forward strand.
CGACAGATCGCCGCCGTTTACCGGTAGCTCCAGGCGGTGGTCACCGGCCAGCAGAACGGTCACGCTCTGGCTGCTGGCAGCCTCAACTACACAGTCGATGAAGTTCATCTTCGGTGAGCCGATAAACCCGGCGACAAAGCGGGTGGCAGGGTAGTGGTAGAGCTCCATGGGCTTGCCGACCTGGGCAATGGCGCCGTTGTCCAGCGCAACGATCTTGTCGGCCATGGTCATGGCTTCGACTTGATCGTGGGTCACGTAAACCATGGTGGCGCCCAGGCGCTTGTGCAGTTTGGAGATCTCGATGCGCATCTGGACCCGGAGTGACGCATCCAGGTTCGACAGCGGTTCATCGAACAGGAACACTTCTGGCTCACGGACGATGGTGCGGCCAATGGCCACACGCTGGCGCTGGCCGCCGGACAGGTCTTTGGGCCTGCGTGCCAGCAGCTCATCCAGCTGCAGCAGAGTTGCTGCATCCTGAACGCGGCGCTCGATCTCGGGTTTCTGGGTTTTGGCAAGCTTCAGGCCAAAGGCCATGTTCTCGGCCACGTCCATGTGCGGGTAGAGCGCATAGGACTGAAACACCATGCCCACTTCGCGGGCCTTGGGCGGCAGGTCGTTGACCCGATCGTTGCCGATGTACATGTCGCCGGAGGTGATGTCTTCAAGTCCGGCAATCATGCGCAGCAGCGTGGATTTGCCGCAGCCCGAGGGGCCGACAAATACCACGAATTCACCGTCCTGGATGTCCAGGTTCACGTCTCGGGTGACCTGGGCTTCGTCATAGCTTTTGCAGATATTACGTAAAGTGACGCTGGCCATAACTGGAATCTTCTTGTTTGGTCTTATGTGTCTCAGAGCCTGGCGATTTCAACGCCCCAGGGCTCCAGGTTCAGGTTGGATCCTTGCCACTGACCGCCAACAAAGTCTGGCGTGCCTGACACAGACGTGCCTTCAGTCGGCAGGGCGATGTCGCTGGCGTTGTCGCTCAGGTTCAACGCGATCAGCAGTCGCTCACCGTCCAGGCTGCGAGTGTAGACAAGGGTGTCCTTGGGGCTATCGAGGAATTCAATATCGCCCTTTAGCAACACGTCCTGGTCTTTCCGCCACCCGAGGAATGCCCGGTACGCGGCCAGCATCGAGTTGTCCTGTCCGTCCTGTACATCCACAGCGGCGCTGTAGTGCTCATCATAAACAGGCAGCCACGGCTGTGCATCTGAGAAGCCGCCGTTCGTCTCCTGATGATCCCAGACCATCGGCGTGCGACATCCGTCCCGGCCTTTGTACTCCGGCCAGAAGTTGATGCCGTAAGGATCTACCAGATCCTCATACTGCAGTTCGGCCTCGGTCAGTCCCAATTCCTCGCCCTGGTACAGGCAGACGCTTCCGCGCAGGGTCAGCAGCATGGCCATGTAGGCTTTCAGCTGTTGATCGGATTTCGCCTGCCAGCGGGTGGCTACCCGGGTGACGTCGTGGTTGCCAATAGCCCAGCAGGGCCAGCCATCGGTGAGTTTGTCTTCGATGGTGCTGACGGTTCTGTGGAAGAACTCGGAACCGTGCTCTTCGGTCAGCAGGTCGAATGAGTAGGCCATGTGCAGTTTGTCGCCGTCACGGGTGTAATCGGCCATGGTCTGCAGCGAGTTGTCATCGCCAATCTCACCAACCGTCGTGGTTCCCGGGTATTCATTAAGCAAGGCACGCAGGCGCTGCAGGAAGGCCAGGTTCTCGGGCTGGGTCTTGTCGTACTTGTGGAACTGGTAGGCGTATGGGTTTTCCTTGCGCACACCTATCGAACCTTCAGCGATGGCATTGCTGGCCGGGTTATCCCGAAGCTTGGGATCGTGGAAGCAGAAATTGACTGCGTCCAGACGGAAACCGTCAACGCCCCGGTCGAGCCAGAATTTAACGTCAGACAGCGCCTGGTTCTGGACTTGCTCATTGTGGAAGTTCAGATCCGGCTGGCTGGTGAGGAAGTTGTGCAGGTAGTACTGCTTGCGCCGGCTGTCCCATGCCCACGCCGAGCCACCGAATACCGACAGCCAGTTGTTGGGTGGAGTTCCATCGGGCTTGGGGTCGGCCCACACGTACCAGTCGGCTTTGTCGTTGGTGCGGTCGGCGCGGCTTTCCTTGAACCAGGCGTGCTGGTCGGAGGAGTGGCTGAGCACCTGGTCAATCATGATCTTCAGGCCACGGTCGTGAGCCTTTGATACCAGCTCATCGAAGTCCGCGAGGGTGCCGAAGATAGGGTCAACGTCACGGTAGTCGGCAACGTCGTACCCGAAATCCTTCATGGGCGAGGTAAAAAACGGTGACAGCCAGATCGCATCCACATTCAGGCCGGCAATGTAGTCCAGCTTTGCGGTGATCCCAGGCAGGTCGCCAATTCCGTCGCCGTTGGAATCGAAGAAACTGCGTGGATAAACTTGGTAGATGACGGCGCCACGCCACCAGTCCGGATTCTTGTTCATTGTGCCTCTCTTATACTCCGGTGGTGAAAGGTTGTCAGGGTAGAGCACGGATAAAGGTCTCTAACCCAGTTAGAAGCAAGTCATACTGAGTCGATTGTTAACCCTGTTCATCCTCCTGGCTGACTTTTTGTTGGCGTAGTCCGGGGGAGGAGGGGGGCGTAGGAGGGCGGAGACGCTCTGGCATCGCCCTTTTTTGGTGCGTGCTCTGATTGCCCGATAACCGATGGGCATGAAATCGGTGCGCTTTTTAACGCAAAACCGCACTTTCCTAGGCTTTATTCTAGGCCCGAACCTTGCAAACGACTCCTTCATTCCGGTTTGACTGTGGCCACCAAGGGCCACGCAGTCCTGTTGTACGGTTTGGAGGCCAAGAATATGACCCTGAAGAGTGAATTCATGAAACTGACCAGTGCCGAGCGCAGCTGGTTACCATTTTGGGGAGCGACAGGAAAACTGGCCATGGGCTGGTCCTGTTTTCTCAATCGGGGCCTTTATGGCACCAACGAGCAGATTTTCGAAAGTATTGCCCGAACCCGCCGGGACGCCCTGATTACCTGGGCGGACCACAAATGGACGTTCCTGAATACGCTGGCTGTCCGGCTTGAGGACAGGATGACGAGGGCATGCGGGAACTGGTTGAGACGTCATCTGGCCGGCTTCGGGAAATCTCCGAGCTGTTTGTGGTGAACGAGGAAGGCCTGGTGCTGGCATCGTCGGCATCCGAACGAAAGGGCAGGCGGGACCTGCCCCAGGAGGCGGTTCGGCGCGGCACTCACGAGCGTTTTCTGCACGGGCCTTATCGGGATCCGGTTACGCTGAGCCTGGGCGCCACCACCTCCCGCTTTCATGATGCAGTGACCCTGATGTTCTATCATCCGGTTACTCTCAGGTCCGGCGGTGTGGCAGCGATCTGTGCCCGTATTCCCAACGATGTCATGAGCGACCTGATTCAGCGCGAGGCAGGGCATGTCTTTGAGGAATCGGGTGACAATTATCTGTTCATGATCGACAGCCAGTTCGACCGAACCATCCAGGCCGGTACGGCGCTGTCCCGTTCCCGGTTCGAGGATGCCACCTTCAGTCATGGCGATAATTTGAAGGACGGCATCCGCACGGGATTTGGCACCGTCGGCGTTCGTGAACACACAGAGTTTGAAATCCGCTTTACCGATCCGGCGACAGGCCGCTTACACCCGGGTGTGCGGGAAACCATCGCGAACGGTGAAAACCTGTTTGTCACTTATCCCGGCTATTCGGATTACCGGCATATTCCGGTGATTGGCAAGGGCGTGACCTTCCAGATGCCCGGTTCGCCAGATCGATGGGGCATGATGTGCGAAGGCGACTTGGAGGAAGTATACCGGCGCCGATCGGTATCCTGGCGCCTGACTGCCCGGATGACGGTGCTGATCGGTCTTTTGTGGGCCATTAACCTGGCCATGGCCTGGAGCGGTGTATCGCTGTGGCTGGAAGCTGCGGTGACGGCAGGCTCTGCATTGGCGGGTGTGCTTCTGTTTCGGAGTACTTCGGCAAAACCGTTGTCTGAAAACCTCGGAGCCATGGGGGACATAATCCGAAACATTGCTGAAGGTGGTGGAAATCTTCGCCAGCGCATGGACCCATCGTCCATGCCACGGGATGAGACAGGAGACCTGGCACGCTGGATTAATAGCTTTATCGACAGTCTTGATGGCATGGTCGGGCAGGTCATCTCACTAGCTGCAGATTCGCGCCAGGCCAGCGATCAGTTGATGACCCAGAACCGGCTGGCGGATGAGCGAATTCGTCAGGTGCTCACCCACATCGAAGATATGGTGCAAGGTGCAACCTCTCAGGAGAATGAGATCCGGAATGCGTCGAGTACTGCCCAGGAGATGCGCTCCAGCATGGAGGATGTAGTGGAGCGGGCCAGGGCGCAGTTTGCCAGGGTCAGCCAGGAAACCCAGAGTATTCGCAATGTCATTACCCGGTCGGCGGACGGTATTCGGGCTGCCAATGACCGCACCGAGGAAATTAGCAAAACCGCATTGGTGATCAACGATATCGCCGCCCAGACCAACCTACTGGCACTCAACGCCGCTATTGAAGCGGCACGGGCCGGAGACTCTGGGCGTGGTTTTGCGGTGGTGGCCGACGAGGTCCGTCAGTTAGCGTCTCGCACTACCCAGGCCACCAAGGACATCGGCGAACGGCTTCAGGGGGTTCAGGAGGAAACCCGTCGTGCGGTCATCACCATGGAGGAGGGCATGTCGGAGATGGAGGAGCGCCTGCGCAAGGCCGAGGCTGCCGCCGACGATAACTCGACACTGCATGTGATGGTCGATCAACTGTTCCGGGCGATTGCTGGCATCGAGACCACCAATCACCAGCAAAGTGCCCAGACAGCGGGTGTGTCCGAAAGCGCGTCCGTGATGAACGGGGTGATTGAGCAGCTGACATTGAGTGCCGAACGCACGCAGGCCTCAGCCAGCAAGCTGCAAAGACTGACCGGGCAGTTCCAGGTGTCGGCGGAGGTGGCCTGACCAAGTCGGCGGCATTGGCTTCGGCGTCTGAGCTGGCTAAACTTCCGTGAACTCCGGCGGGCCAGCCCGCCAATCCACCGTTCCGGAGGCTCGTGTGCAGCGTTGTTATTTCAGGCAGGTCAAATCGCTCCTTCTGTGGGCCAGAGCGGTAATCGGGTTGATGATTCTGACGGCCAGCGGCTTCGCTCAAGCCGAGTGGTACCGCTACTCCGACACCGCCATGACCACGCCCATCCACCTGGAGTTCTGGGCGGAAGATCAGCCAAGGCGGACCGTACCGCCGAGGCGGTGTTGGCGGTGTTCCACCACGTTGATCGAACCATGAGTCGTTACCGCGCCGATTCCGAGCTGTCGAAGGTAAATCGGGAAGCGGCGAACGGGCCAGTTCCGGTTTCGTGGGATCTATTTAACGTGCTGCAAAAAGCCAAACAGGTATCAGAACTCAGCGGCGGCGCCTTTGACATCAGTTTCGGGTCGGTGGGATTTCTCTATGATTATCGCGCCCGGCAGCAACCGTCGGCCGACGATATTGCCTCGGAACTGGGGCACATCAACTACCGGGACATCACCCTCGATGAGAAACAGGGCACGGTGCAGTTTCGCCAGAACGGCCTGAAGCTGGATCTGGGCGGTATCGCCAAGGGTTACGCGGTAGACCTTGGGATTGCAGAGTTGAAGCGTGCCGGCGTTCGCCATGCCCAGCTCAGTGCCGGTGGCGATATGCGTCTGCTTGGGGACCGGCGCGGGCGCCCCTGGGTAGTCGGGGTGCGGGACCCGCGCTCGGAGGATCGCAATGCCGTGGTGTTGCCACTAACCGACACGGCCATTTCCACCTCGGGAGATTACGAGCGGTATTTTGTAAACGACGCAGGCGAGAGAGTTCACCACATTCTGATGCCATCCACCGGTAAGCCAGTGCGGGGAGTGCAGAGTGTCACCATTCTCGGCACCGATGCCCTGACAACCGACGGTCTGTCCACCGCGGTGTTTGTGCTGGGGCCCGAGCAGGGGCTGGCCATGGTGAACAGGTTGGCAGGTATCGACGCATCATCATCGATGAACAGCGCCGGATGCATTACTCCGAAGGCTTGCAGGCACCTGAGCCTGATCAGTAACCAGGCCCAGGAATTGCCTTTCACTTGCTTAGAGTCTGACTTGCTAAGAGATAGTGCCGTTCACAATGCCGGGCATGGCGATCAAGCTGTCCTGCATGGTGCTGTTGCCCAGCCCATGGCCGTTGAAGCGGGTGCCAAAATCGGCCTCCTCGCCGTGCAGGGCCATGTAGTTCAGGAGCACGGTCTGAACCAACTGGTTAACGTTATTGGCGGCGGGACTGGAAGCGGTTTCCACCGACGCATCCGAGCGCATGAAACCGATCTGGTTGCGGATGGCCGTTGGCCGGCCATTGGGGTTGTACACCAGGAAGAATGAGGCAGCGGTTTGCTGGTTGTCACCGGTCCATTCACCCTTGCCGCGCCCGTCCATGGAATCATCGATGCGGCCATTGCTTGAGACTGAACCGTCGCTGAATACGTAGAGCATCAGCGGCATGCCAACACGGGCTGCGTATTCCAGGCACGCACCCATGCAGCGCCCGGCCAGCTCATCCCGCGTTCACCTGTTCCACGTTCGCCAGTGTGGTAATCGTAGCCGCCCATGGTAACGGTGCCAGCTCCGGCATAGCCGTTCATTACCAGTTTCATTACCGAGGCGGTTTTGCGGAACTCGCGGTTGTTGTCGAACTCATCGCGGGTAAAGATTCCCGTCGGTCCGACAATCTCCATATCGAGATCAGGATTGAGCGCGCTGGGGTCACCGAAGCGATCGGCCAGATCCGCACTCTTCACATAGCCGCACCGCACCAGATCCTTCACCACTTCCTCGCTGGACACGCCCAGCTTGGTGTCCATCCGGTTCATCTTGGCATCGCTGATTCGCTGAATGGATTCCATAACGGCAACGGCATCGCCCTGATCTAGGATGCCAATCAGATCGCCGACATCCACCAGGCCCGTTACGTCGGAAGGTCGATCAATTTTGGTAGGACGAATCTGTGGATTGATCAGGTTCATGGGTGCCATGGAATTGCCGCCAGACTCTGAACTCTGGGAGCCTACCAGTGACAGTAGCGAACCGTCAGCCCCAGCCTGATGAATGCCGTACATGGGGTTATGCGGATTATTGCCGGTGTCATTCTCGGAACGGGCGGCAATGATGGCGCCGTTGGTGGCGGCCCGGGTTCCAGCGCTGGTGCTTTGTTGAATGCCCCTCAAAAAACCGCTGTCGGTATGAAATGCCAGCCCCATTTCGTTGTTCACGAAGGAGGGGTTGTTGGGCAGCATGTCCCCGGGCAAACCAAGGCGGTTGTAACCAGCGGTGCTGAGAAAATCCATCTGTCCCCCGGATTTGCCCATCAGCACGTTGGAGCCGGCGATGTTGGCGCCACCGGCCAGATCGAAGCAAATGAAGGGGATCTTGCCAGCACCATTGACCGCAATGCCGCAGCTTTGTTTCAGGGTTTCCAGGTCTGACGACAGCGCCGCCGACGCACTACGCGGGTTGCCGAACAGGCTGAAAATGGAAGCGCCGAATACGGTGGCACTGCCGGCCATAAAGCCCTGGGCAATGAATTCCCGGCGAGTGCGTGGCCGGCCGTGGTCGGAGTGGCGCAGCGGTTCACCGTTGGCCAGGGTCTTGTTGCGTGATCTGCGTATAAACATGGTCAACGTCCTTTACTGAACCAGAGTGGTGGCGCTGCCCAGAACGGCGGCGCAGCTGGCTTTGACAATGGTTTCGGTGCGCCCTGTATCGCAGGAGCCGCCACAACTGGTCAGGTTATCAATCAGGCTGTTCAGTTCGGTTTCAATATCGGCATCCGCAGGCTGGGTAGCCAGGTTTTCACCCACGAACCGGTTCAGCAGTGGGTCGATGACCTGGCTGCGGCCGGTGGCGTCGAAGGCGGTGTCCGCCGACTCGCTGAAGTTGAAGCCCGGGAAAAATGTGGTCCGTAGTGCGACGTCGGAGGCCAGCACATCACAGTACTGAATCGCCATCTGAGTGATCGCCATCTGGTGGGACGACAGGAAGCCTTCGATCGTTTCTACCGTCGGTAACTGCTGCTTCACCGTGACGTAGGTGTTGTAGACATCAGTTTGAGTCTTGTCGACGCCGGTCAGGCTGGCCATGGTGTCGTTGATTTCATCAAAGGTTTTCAGGCCGATGTCGGACGACGGTGGCAAATCTGCTGGCGTGGCTGCCGGGGGCAGGGCAGGTTCGGACCGGGCGTAGGTTTCGCTGCCGAGCTGATCGAAGGTCAGGAAGAACTCGTCGGTCTCCGGACCTTCTTCCAGCGCAATGATGGTGCCCAGGGGCGACAATGGCTGGCCGGTGCCCGGCTCGTAATCGTCGGCATTCAGGGTCACATCCAGATTAGCCCAGGCCTGGCCCACGGCTGGTTCCTTGCCATTCACGCCCAGGCGCATACCGGTCAGGCGGATGTTGGAGGGCTCAACGGTGTTGTCCAGGCTGATGAAGAACGGGCTGGTGAAGCGATAGCTGTAGCTGTCGAACTGACTCACTTCGAACACGATGTAGCTCTCGGGCACGTTGATCAGGTGCGACACGCCAAACAGCATGTAGAACTTCTGGCCCACGCCAACCTCGAAGTTGGTCTGGATCTGTTCCGGTGTCAGCGCCCGGTTATGGAACGCCACCATGCGAATGGTGCCTTCCCAGGGGGAGTTGCCATCGGTTTCGTTGCCCAGCACCAGGCAAAGCTGTCGTCCCACTCAGACAGCAGGCCGGCGGAATCCGGATCAACATCGCCGCTTGGCTCGCCATTAATGAAAATCTGGCGACCGGTGCCGGGTGAGTAGTTCACCACCACGTGCTGCAGGGTGGCCTGCAACAGCATGTCGGCGTCCTGGGTACCGAACGGTGTGTTCTCATCGCTTGTGGTACTACGGTGCAGCACTTCGTAGCGCTGCAAGCTCTGGCTCAGGGTCAGGTTCCGGGTCGAAGCCGAGCCCGAGTAGGTGACAATCCGGGCGTCTTCCTGGGTGATATTACCCGGGGCCACCCAGGCCTCAAGGCTGTACTCGCCAGAGGCAGTCAGGAAGGTATGTAGTTTCTGGCTATTTGAAGTGGAGCCTGGGCCTTGCCGGCAGGAACCATGAAGTTCTGTTCGTTCTGGTAGGCGCCGCCCAAAGCAATGCCCCAACCACCGACCCATTCGGTGTTACCACTCAGGGTCAGATCCAGCGCCGGTGACACCCCGCTGGTGTCGAACGCCGTCTGGCCTTCACCGGCCTTGAACTCGTACAGGGCGATGATGTTGTTCTCGTAGCGGCCGCCGGAGTTGGCCAGCAGGCCGTCTTCCGCGAGGTTGAGGGCCTTGCTGACCACAAGATCGGAATCCACCGTCTGGGGGCTTTGAAGCCCGGCAAAATCCTCAATCGCCATTTGCATTGTGTCAGCGGATAAGTCGCAGTCGTCATCCCAGCAGTTGTGGAAGTCGGTTCGCAGGCGCTGGACTAGCCGGGACGCTGATGGAGTCTCCAGGTTGATCCGGCTTTGGGCCTGCTCGTACGCAGTCGCGCCATTTGAGCTGGCAATGTAGGGCGTTTGGCCATTTTCAGTATGGCAATCGCTGCAATAAGTCGTCAGCACCGGATACACGGTGCTTTCGAATTCACCGCTGGAGGCCGGGAAAGTGAGGGTAGCGCCGGGATCTTTCTCTGTCGGCGCCCGTAACTCAACCGTTTTGACCGAACCGGCAGCACCACCGGCCCAGTTAGTAAGGTAGGTGGTCAGGATATCGACGCAGGCCGCCGTGCTTGATGTCCAGCAGTTATGCCCACCGGCAACCTTGGAGACCATTTCGGACTGGGACGGGGCGTCCAGATTCACCACCGTGCGCGCCTGGGCGTAGGCAATGTTGATGTCCTGCTCGTTCACGAAGGTGGGCGATTGGCCACCGGCGTTGTGACAGGCCCCACACTTGTCCTGGGTGGCCAGGTTGTCCCAGACCGCCAGTTTGAAGGCCTGGACATCGTCGTTCTCGGGTGCCGGGCCAGTGTAATTCACGCTGGACGCACTCGCCGATGTATTGGGCAGGGATTCCGTGGATTCGCCCTCGCAGGCGCTGAGCAAAAAGGCCGCGGCGATCAGCGCCAGTAGCGAGCGCAAGGGGATGATTGATGGGCGGTGTGTAGTCATCATGGCGTCCTCAATCTCCCATGCAGTAAACAGCGGATTCGGCAAAGACCTGTTTCAGGTCAAAGCCTGGGCGCGGAAACTGCTAACCATGCTGCTGACCTGAGAACGGTCAGAGGCATTGGAGGGTGGTCGCAGGCACACGTTCTCAAACACCTTCTTCACCTGGCATTCAGCGAAAGCGTCGGATTGGGCGAATTCGCGCCCGAGACTCTTGGCGCCCTGGCCACTGCCGCTCAGGCTGAATCCCAGCCAAGCCGACGGTTGGCACCGGAGCGCCAGTAATTGTCCCAGCTGTCGTCGGGTGTGACGTAGCCCTGTTCAAAGGTGGCGGAATTGATGTGGTATTTCGCTTGCACCCGGGTGCCGGTCACCGGATCGAGATCGTTGGCGGTGTTGTACACCAGCCGGCCCAGCTCACCGTCTGGATCGGCATTGGCGTCATACTCGTAGTCGTAGTAAGCGAAGGCCTGGGCCATCGGGTCCATGCCGCTGTGGCAGCCTACGCAGTTGTTCAGGAACACCCGGCTGTCACCACCTGGGCTGCGTGACACGTCCTGGCGGATTCGATCGGGCGGTCGGGTCACGTCAGCAACCTGCTCAAGATCGTTGCACATGTGATTCATCAGTGTGAAACGGAACATGGCCCGATTGGTTCCGGCACTGAAGAAAGCCCGGGCTGCGGCGCGGGAGGTCATAACACCGGCGGTGGCCGTTGTTGGCAAGCCGGAGTAAGTCGATTGGTTTACCCGGATCAGGTTGTCCTTGAGGCTGAAGCCGCCGTCTTCCAACGCTTCGTAATGGTTGTTGTTGCTCTGGGAGTATCCGGGAAGGCCGAGCGCCGGGTTACCGATGTAGAGGACATCGTCGTAAAGCACGGTGCGAAAATCCGCGTCGTCCCGCACCAGCCCGATCACCGTGGCGATGTAGTCATTCAGCGGCACAAATTTGGACTGGGCTTCATTGGTCCAGGGTGCCGCCAGGTTTTTCAGGGTGACGTCGTAGAAAGCACTGTTTTCCATGGCAATGTCCGCCGCGGCCAGTTCGTTACCACCACTGATTTCTGCTGCCATGCTATTGAGGACAGAAGCTGACGGGGGCACACCCGCAATCCGGTCGTGAATTCGCTTGGCCTGCTCTCTGGGGCCGGCCTGGGCAACGCTGGCCTGAGACAGTGCTATGGTGAGAAGGAGCAATGTACTGCTTGCCTTGCCTACCAGTGATCTGGTCCGGTGTCGGGCTCTCATGTCCTGGTCCTCGGTCGGTTATTCGCTGCGCAAATGTAAACCAGAGTTAACACAGTCAATAGTTTAATCTTGGTAATCTAGGCCAAAATGAGGGTTGGGGCACGAAATTACATTGCGTTACCGAAAAGCCTTGGAGCTGGGGACGGAAACCGACTTAGTTTATGGCGTGAAACGTTGACCAGCACAGGGTTTGTCCATTTTGACTACACAATTCTCATTGCGAGCGATTCTGCCATCACTGATGCCTGCCTTTGGCCTGATCAGTGCAGTGTCGCTATCCGGCTGTCTGTCCAGTAGCGACAGCCAGACCGCAGACCCTGTGGTGGTTGAGAATCCGGTCGCCTATGTCCAGCGCACCCTGCAGATTGAAGAGAATTCGGGGACGCTGGTTGAAGACAATCTGGCGGACCCGGCGGCGTTCAGACCGGGTGCAAGGCTCTATCTGAAGCCCAGCGCAGCTGCTGGCGCCAGCGCTCGGGATATCACCTCAAGGGCTTTCGCCGGTGCCGGTTTCCTGAATGACGACGGCGAATTGCGCTACGACGTCAAGGACCTGCATGTATCTCAGGATGGCACGCGGCTGTTGTTTGCCATGCGCGCCCCGGAAATCGAGGACGCTGACGACGAGGATCAGCCGACCTGGAACATCTGGGAGTACGATTCAGCGTCCGACACACTCAGCCGAATTATTGGTTCTGATGTTACTGCCCGGGCCGGGCAGGACGTAGCCCCAGCCTATCTGCCCGATGGCCGGATTGTGTTTTCATCCACTCGCCAGCGCACCTCCAAGGCCATTCTGCTCGATGAGGGCAAACCCCAGTTCCCGGGCCTGGATGAAGACCGGGACACCCCCGCATTCGTACTGCACGTGATGGACGATGACGGCGAGAACATTGAACAGATCACCTTCAATCAGAGCCACGATCTGGACCCGTTGGTTACCGACAATGGCACCATTGTGTTCAGCCGCTGGGATAACGCCGGGCAAACCCGCGATAATGGCGTCAATCTTTACCAGGTCAATCCGGATGGCACCGGCCTCAGCTACCTGTATGGCCGGCATTCTCACGATTCAGTATCCGACAGCAGCGACGTCCAGTACCTGAAGCCGCAGAAAACCGACTCCGGTGCTGTTCAGGTGCAGTTGCGACCCTTTGAGAGCAGTGATTACGCATCGGTTCCGGCGGAAGTATCGGTGGACGAATACGTCGAGGCCGACTTGCGCCTGGACGGCACTGCCGGCGCCGGTCAGCGCACGTTGGTGGCCGACGTTGGTTTTGACGGTGAGCCGTCGTTGCAGGGCAGTTACGGTTCAGTATCGCCACTGCTGGATGGTACCGGCCGTTACCTGGTGAGCTGGACGCCGTGCCGGCTGCGGGATATTGCGCGCGAACAGATCGTGAATTGCACCCAGGAACGACTGGATTCCGACGCCTACGAACCGGCCGCCCCGGTTTATGGTCTCTGGTTGCTGGATGTTGCCAGTGGCACCCTGCGTCCCGTCGTTCAGCCCATTGAAGGCGAACAGTTTGATGAGGCGGTGTTGCTGAAAGAGCGCACTCTGGAGACCTTCCTGCCCGAGAGCCAGTTTGCCGGAGATCAGGGCGTGCTGGCGGACGATGGCTACGGGGTACTCGATATCCGCAGCGTTTACGATCTGGACGGCGTAGATACTGCTCCGGGTGGCATTTCAACAACGGCCGATCCGGTGCAAACCCCGGCCGATGCTCGCCCCGCACGTTTCCTGCGGTTGGAAAAACCGGTGGCCATGCCCGATGACAACGTGCGCGACTTCGACAACAGCGCGTTTGGCCGCAGTCGCGGTCAGCTGATGCGGGAAATCCTCGGCTACGTGCCGGTGGAACCTGATGGTTCAGTGAGGGTGGCGGTGCCTGCCAACGTTGCCTTTGCGGTCAGTGTCCTGGATGCAGACGGCCAGCGGGTTGGCCCACGCCACCAGAACTGGCTGTCGGTGCGCCCGGGCGAGGTGTTGGCCTGCAAGGGCTGTCACGATCCCAACAGTGATGTTCCTCACGGTCGTCCGGATGCGGCCCGGATTCGGTCTGGGCCGGGGCGCCCACCACCGGCCTGCCGTTTCCAAATACTGAATCCGCGCTGTTCGCTGACATGGGCGAAACCATGGCGCAGACCTATGCCCGGGTGAATGAAACCCGCAAACCAACGGCCGACCTGATTTACGAAGACGAATGGACCGATCCAGGGGCAACGGCCAAAGCCACAAGTTTCACGCTTGCCTACGGCGACCTGGATACCCCACCACCCATTTCCGGAGTCTGTGCCACCGAGTGGGCGCCCAATTGCCGGATTGTGATTAATTACGAGCAGAACGTTCACCCGCTGTGGGATCTGAACCGTGAGGTCCTGGACACTGACGGTGTCACCGTACTGGAGGACAACACCTGTACTAGTTGTCATGCTCCAACCGACGATGGCGGCATGGCCCAGGTGCCGGCCGGCCAGCTCGACCTGACCAACGGAGCTTCGCCGGCTGAGCCGTTGCATTTCAATGCCTACCGGGAGCTACTGTTTCCAGATAATGAGCAGGAGCTGGTCAATGATGCCCTGGTGGATCGTCTGGTCGACACCGGCGAGGTGCTGCGGGACGAGGAGGGCAATCCCATTCTCGACGCCAATGGTATGCAACAGCCCATTTTTGCCACGGTGCCAGTGCAGGCCAGCATGTCGGTCAACGGCGCCCGGGCCAGCCGTTTCATGACCCTGTTCCAGGCCGGTGGTACGCATGAAGGCCGCATGACTGACGCCGAACTGCGCCTGATTGCGGAATGGCTGGATATAGGTGCCCAGTATTACAACAACCCGTTTGATGCCCCTGAAGACTGACATAGGACCGACCCCAGAATCATGCGCCTCGCCTTGCTGCTGCTGAGTTTTGTATTGCCTGTTACCGGCTGGGCCGGCTGGCTGTGGGACTCTGGCGAGCAGGCGTTGCCTCAGGTTCAGGTTAGCGAACCGTTTGTTGAATGGCGCAGTGGCCCGGCGGTGGGCTACCCGGTGTTCCACACCAGTGAGCAAGGGGAATGGTTGCACCTGCTTCAACGTAAGACTGGCTGGATCAAAGTTCGCGATGAACAGGGCAGGGAAGGCTGGATTTCAGTGGCTGCCATTGCCCAGACCCGTGATGCGACGGGCGAGTTGGTTCAGCTGTCGGTGCCTAGCTTTGAGGAATTTCAGGATCGTCGCTGGGAAGCGGGCCTGATGATGGGCGAGTTCGAAGGTGCTGCAGTCACCTCGGCCTACGGCGGTTACGGGATGACCCGGAACCTGTCCGCTGAACTCTGGGCATCGCAGGTGCTGGGTAGCGCCTCGGAACTGCGTCTGGTGAACGCCAATCTGGTGCACCAGCCATTCCCACATTGGCGGGTATCGCCGTTTTTTACCCTTGGCATTGGCCATATCTGTTGATCCGAAGGTGACCCTGGCCGAACCGGAAGAACGGGATAACACGGTTGGCCATGCTGGCCTCGGCGTGCGGGCATACATCACCGATCGATACTTTATTCGGGCTGAAGTGAAGGACTACAAGATCTTCACCACACGCTCGACCAACGAAGAAGCGACAGAATGGAAAATCGGACTAAGCATCTTTTTCTGAACGGACTGTATCTGTCTGCCGCCCTGCTGATGCCGGTAGGCGCGATGGCAGCCGACGACGACCGTCCATTGATTGAACCGGACGTAACACCGGTTCCGGTGGATGAGTCCCTGATCGATACCGAGAATTTCGAGGTGGGTGCCTTCGTGGGTTTCCTCACCATCGAAGATTTCGAAAGCTCGCTGGTGTATGGCGGAAAGCTTACTTATCACCTCAGCGAGTCTTTCTTTTTTGAGGCCGGAGTCGGATTTGCAGAAGCTGGCGAAACCAGTTTCGAAAAGCTGGCCGGCAATGTGGAAGTTCTGACCGAAGACGAGCGGGACTACACCTATTACAACATCAATCTGGGCTACAACGTGCTGCCCGGTGAGGCGTTCCTGACCGAGAACTACGCCTTTAACACCAACTTCTATTTGATTGCCGGGGCTGGCGCGACGGATTTCGCGGGTGACACTCGCTTCACCGTGAATGCCGGTGCGGGCTACCAGGTGCTGCTGACGGACAGCGTTGCCGTGCACCTTGGTGTACGCCAGCACTTTTACCGGATAGATGTCCTGGGTAGCGAGAAAACGTCCATTAACACCGAGGTCAGTTCCGGCCTGTCGGTCTTCTTCTAACAACGGGAGTCTCTTGATATGACCAGATTATTGCCCTTGATGATGGTTGGTATGGCGTTCACCGGGCTGGCGATGATGGCCCAGGCCGAGGCCATCAACGTTCCGGCGCCCGACTTTACCCTGGAGAGCCGGTCCGGTGAGAACCTGCGTCTGGAAGACCACCGCGGCGAAGTAGTGATGCTGAATTTCTGGGCTTCCTGGTGTGGCCCCTGTCGGCAGGAGATGCCGCTGATGGACGACATCTACAGCCAGTACAAGGATCTGGGCTTTACCATCCTGGCGGTCAATGTCGATGAGAACCGGGACGAAGCTCTGCGGTTTCTCGATGCCGTGCCGGTGGACTACCCGATTCTCTATGACCCTGAGAGCCGGGTCAGTGAGCTGTACGAGGTCCAGGCCATGCCTACTACGGTCATGATCGACCGCAATGGCAACGCCCGATACGTGCATTACGGTTACCAGCCGGGCTATGAGGACGACTACGAGCAGCAGATTCGGGAATTGGTACGCGAGTGAGCTGGGGCGGGGTAAAAGAGGACAGGGTGAACGTTATGCGTGGTGTATCTCTGACGATACTCCTGAGTTTGGTACTGGTGCTGATGTCCACCGCGGGCTGCAGCGACATCAAACCCTGGGTGAAACCCTATGAACGGGACAAGCTGGCGGACCCGGTAATGAGTCTGAGCCGGCACGGCAAGGCCGATGTCTACATGCACCACGTCTATCAGGCCCGGGAATCGGCGCGTGGCTCCGAGGGTGGTTCTGGAGGTGGTTGTGGCTGTAACTGAGGCGCGCCGAATTCGCTATGCCTTGGCGCCGCTACTGGCGTTGTTACTGGCCTTGGCTGCGCCGCTGGTCTCGGCCGCGACCCTGCCCGAGGACAACGTCGATATGCTTTACCATCGCTACGACGGTGGTGGCATGGTGATCGACGGGCCTTCGGTGCTGGTGCGGAAAAACGCCGGGCCCCAGGTGTCGTTTACCGGCCAGTACTACGTGGACTCGGTGTCCGCCGCGTCGGTGGATGTGTTGGCCACTGCCAGCCCCTACACCGAAGAGCGGGATGAGTATTCACTGGGCGTGGACTACCTCCATGAAGACGCCATTCTCAGCCTGGGGTATACCAACAGCTCGGAAAACGACTACGAAGCCAACACCGTTTACTTCTCTGTCAGTCAGGAATTCTTCGGTGGCATGTCCACCGTCACTATGGCTACGCCAATGGCTGGGACGACGTGGGCCGGGTTGGCAACGACAACTTCAGTGAAGAAGCCGACCGACGGAATTACCAGCTTGGTCTGAGCCAGGTTCTGACCCGCAATAGCCTGCTGGGAATCGATCTGGAAGTGGTGTCCGATGAGGGTTTTCTTCAGAATCCCTACCGCCAGAACCGGTACCGGGACCCGAATGATTCAACGTCGTTCCTGTATCAGCCGGAGCGCTACCCGGAGACCCGAACCAGTACTTCGGTGGCAACCCGGGCCCTGTACTACCTGCCATATCGGGCTCAATTCGCGGCGAGTACCGCTATTTCACGGACAGCTGGGGTATCGATGCCCATACCGTTGAACTGGCCTATGTGCATGCCCTGAACAATCGCTGGACCCTGGAAGGATCGGTCCGTTATTACACCCAGGAAGCGGCTGACTTCTACAGCGATCTGTACGAATTCGAGAACTCCCAAACCCACCTGGCCCGGGACAAGGAACTGAGTACGTTGTCGGGTACCACCCTGGGTACCGGTGCGGTTTATGAGTGGAAGCAGACCTCGCTGCCCGGCATCAAACGGCTGCAGTTCAGCTTGCTGTTGGATTGGCTGAACTTTGAATACGACGATTTCCGGGACGTGACCGCCAAGGGCGATTTCCTGCCCGGGGAAGAACCGCTTTATTCGTTCGATGCGCTGGTGACGCGCGCGTCCTTGATTCTTGAATACTGAGTTGGCAGGAACACTGATCATGGTGAAACCACTAAAGTCCCTCATTTTTGCTCTGGCAACCGGCTGCGCTGTTCTGATTTCGGGCCCGGCGCTGGCCCAGTCCGGTGACAATGCCGACGACAAGTCCGTTGCTCAGAGTGTCGAATCTTTGAAGAAACAGGTCATTCGCCTGAATCGGGATCTGTTCATCCTGGAAGAGGACCTGTTGTTCCCCGCCAGTACCCAGTTTGCGGTGTTCGTGAGTGTCGACACCGGCCAGTTCCTGAAACTGGACGCGGTCAAGCTCAAGGTTGATGGGGAAGTGGTGGCATCGTACCTCTACACCGAGCGCCAGGTGCAGGCCCTTGAGCGTGGTGGCATGCAGCGTCTGTACGTGGGCAACCTGAAGACCGGAAACCACGAAGTGACGGCGTTTGTTGAAGGCATCGGGCCAGACAATCGCGCCTACAAACAGGCGGCCACCCTCGATTTCGAAAAGGGCACCGGCACGGCGGCACTGGAAATCCGGGTGCAGGACCGCTCCTCCGACTACCAACCCACCGTGTCCATAGTGGCCTGGGATTAGAGGCGTGGGATTGAGCTGGGGAGTGAACTGAACCGTGGCATTGAAAGCGGGCATCTTAGCCAGAAAACGTTCGGCCTGGGTGGCGGTCAGCTGCCTGTGGCTGATGGCGAGCGCGCCGGGGTGGGCGGATGAGCCTGCGCCGGAACGGGTCCAGGATCTTCGTTATGGCTGGGTGCTGTACAACTACCACCAGGGCCAGGCCTTCGACGCGCTGACCCAGCTGTCGGTCGCCAGTGAGCAAGGCGGTATTCAGGGCCATGGCGACCATCCCGCCCTGGTTGAAGGCGGCCTGTTGCTGTCTTATGGCATGACCCGTGAGGCTGGTGAGCTGTTCACCAGGCTGTTGGGTGATGATGGCAAGGGCAGTGCGCTGTCGCCTGAGGTTCGCAACCAAGCCTGGTTCTATCTTGGCAAGGTGCTGTATCTGGAGGCTGATTACCAGCTCGCGGAAGCCAATCTGAACCGGGTCGACGGAGTAACACTGGAAACCAGCGAACCTGGACTCTATCAGGAATGGCTGTATCTGCAGGCCCGCCTGGCAGAGCAACTGGCCAGTCAGCCTGACCCGGACGCCATTGGCCAGTTTCGAGATCAGCTCGATCCCAATGCCATTTGGGCTCATTACCTTACTTACAACACCGCCATGGCGGAGCTTGCCGATGGCAATGGTGAAGCGGCGATCGCCACTCTGGCGGAGCTGATCCGGCAGATGGAAGCCGAAGCCGGCGATAGCCCTGAAGATAACGCCGAAGATAACGCGGAACAGCAGGCGCTGATGGAAAAAAGCCGGCTGTCCCTGGCGCGAATCTACCTGGCGAACGGTCGCTTTGATGAGGCTTTCAGAGCGCTGGAATTGCTCTCTGCGGAGGGGCCATTTTCCGATCGGGCGCTGTTCGAGTATGCCGTTGCGGCAGCCGGGCAGGGTGAAATGGCTCGGGCGTTGAACGCGATAAACGTGTTGTCCTCGCGACAATTGTTCAGCCCCTGGTTGCAACAGGTGCCCTACGCCCGCGGCTATCTGCTGGAGCAGATGGAGCGGCCGGCAGAGGCGCTGGCAGCCTTCCGCGAAGCCGCCGACCGATATGAACGATTGGAGGCGGAGCTGGTTGCGGCCCGGACCGCGCTTACCGAAGACTCGCTGATGGCCCGGTTGGAGTTCCAGCAGGACGGCGACGGCAAGATGACCGATGCCTACGGGCGGTTGAAGGTCATGCCCAGTGATTTTGGTTTATCTGAAATCCTGGCAACGGAGTCGTTTCAGCAAGCTCTCAGCGAGTTGCACGACCTTTACAGCATGCAAGCTTTCCTGGCTGACTGGCAGCAGCAACTGGCGTCCTTTGAACTGATGCTGGAGACCCGCCAGTTGCAACGCACGGCCCGGATCAAAGCCACCCGGCAGGCACTTGCCGAGCAACAAGCCGATCAGTGGGCGGCGGCACATCAGCAGTACCAGCAGCAGATTACCGAGGCATTGGCGCGGGAAAGCTACGAGTTCTTCATGACCGCCGAACAGAAAGAACTGAAAACCAGGCTTGAGCGCGTTGCCGAGTCCCTGGCTGCCTTGCCCAACGACGAGCGTACCCAGCGTCAGCGTGCCCAGTATCGGCGGATGCAGGCTTATTTCGACTGGATGATCGTGGATGACTACGGCGTGAATCGCTGGGCTGCGCAAAGACAGCTTCGGGAGCTGGACACGGCGATGGCGGAATTCAGGTCGCAACGTCAGACCATCGAGACTTTGATGGCCGACGATAAACAGCATCAGCGGTTGAGCGATCGCTTGGCAGCGAGAGAGACGGAGCTGACAAGCCTGCGCCGGGAGTTGGAGCTCGCCTTGTCAGCGGCCAGGGGCCGGTTGATGGCCAGGGTGGATCAGGCCTTGCTGGAGCAGCGTAAACAGCTGCGTGGCTATCGGGTGGCGTCTCGTCATGCCCAGGCCCGCCTGGCCGACCGCCTGTATCAGCTCCAAAGCAGACAGGGGGCCGGGGATGAATAAAGTCTCCAGGCTTGTGCCCCTGCGCGGATTGGCCGTCTTGCCACTGGCGGTAGCGCTGGCCGGCTGTCAAAGCCTGTCGTGGCCCATGGGCGGCGGCGATGGAACAAAGCCGGAAATGCGAGCGGGGACCATTGGCGCCGTCGCTGCTGCGTCGGACCTGCAAGCCGGGCAACCTACTGCAGCCGTTGGCCTGGAGTCCGCGCCGGCAGGTGCTGAGCCGGTGTCTCTGGAGACCGTGATGGCCAGTTATCGATCGCTATTGCCGTTGGTGGAGGACCCACGAAAGCAGGTGACCATTCGCCATCGGTTGGCCGATCTTGAGTTCACCCGTGCCGAGCGGAAAATGGCGGACACGGCGCAAGACGAGCTGGATGATTCCATTGAGGCGTATCGGGCCCTGCTCCGTGAATACCCGGATCGGGCTGGCAACGATCAGATCTACTATCAGCTATCCCGCGCCTGGGAGCTGCGGGGCATGACATCTCAGCAGTTGTCTGCGCTTAATACCCTAGTTGAACGCTACCCGGACTCCTCCTACTGGACCGAAGCCCAGTTCCGGCGGGCCGACTTGCTGTTCATCAACGGCCGCTACGACGAGGCCGAGCAGGCGTTTGATCAGGTGGCCCAAACCAGCCAGCAACAGCAGACCGATCCTTCGTTCCTGGTTAACGCCTACTACATGCGCGGCTGGAGCCAGTTCAAGCAGGGCCAGTACCGGCTCGCTCTGACCAGCTACATCGAGGTACTGGACCGGGTCCTGCCGGAAGGTCAGCCGGTACAGGACATTGATCAACGCAACAAAACCCTGATTGAGGACCTGTTCCGGGTGTTTGGGTTGTCCCTGTCTTATCTCGAGGGCGCTGACACCCTGCAGGCGCTGTTCCGGCAGACCGGCAGTCGGCCCTACGAAATCCTCATTTACGACCGCTACAGCAACTTGCTACTGGAGCGGGAGCAGTACTCGGACGCCATCGACGTTTACGAGGCCTTCATTGAAGACCATCCCGGTAGTCGCTGGGCGCCTCGCTACCACATGAACATCATTGCCACGCTCGAACTCGCCGGTTTCGAACGCACACTGCCCGAGCGCAAGGCCGAATTCGTCGCCAACTACGGCCTGTACAGCAGCTACTGGCGCAATGCTGAGCCGGACACGCTGGCCTACATCCGGGAACAGCTGGAGCAATTGTTGCCCGAGCTGGCGGATCGCCACTATCTGCTCGCGGGTGAGGCGGAAACCGAAACCGGCGCACGCGACAATTACTACCTGGCGGCCGCTTATTACTCAGAATTTGCTGCAACTTTCCCGAGCCATCCGAGAACGCCCGAACGTCTGTTCCTGCTCGGTGAAACCTACCTGGAACTGGAAGACTGGGCCTCGGCCATCGAGGCGTTCGAGCGCGTGGCGTACGATTTCCCCTACGAGGGACAGCCGCCGGCACGGGCCGCCGAAGCGGGTTACGCCTCGGTTCTGGCTTACCGCGAATATGCCCGGACCTGGCAGGCCGAGTTGACAACGGAGCAGCAAAACGTAGAGGACAGCTACGAGGATATGCAACAGCTGAATCGCTTGCGGTTTGCCAATGCTTTTCCAGCCGATTCGCGGGCTCCGGACGTGTTCTACATCGCGTTGCAACGGGAGTTTGCTCAGCAAAACTGGGAAGACGCGGTGGCTATGTCCAGTCGTCTGGCGGCCTGGCAACCGGCACCCAGACAAGAGCTGATCACCGAGGCGCTGTTGTTGTCCGGACACAGTCTGTTTGAGCTTGAGCGTTATGCCGAAGCGGAGCAGGCCTATCGGGATGCGCTCGTGGCCATGGCCGACACCGACGAGCGCCGCGCTAGCGTACGCGAAAATCTTGCGGCAGCTGTGTTCCGGCAGGCCGAGCAACTGGCGGCAGCCGGTAATGTGGACGCAGCGGTGAGCGAGTACCTCCGGGTCGGTGCAGCCGTGCCGGAATCCGCGTTGCGGGCCAATGCTGAATACGACGCCGCGTCCCTGCTGGTTACCGCTGAACGCTGGGATGAAGCGATCTCGGTATTGACGGCTTTCCGGGCCGGATTCCCCGAGCATGAGCTGATCGACACGGTACCCCCGAAACTGGCATTGGCTTACAGGGAAACCGGACAGTGGGAACAGGCTGGTGATGAGCTCAAACGCATGGTTGCGCTGGCATCGACACCGGAAGAGCAGCGGCAGAACCTGCAGATCGCTGCTGAGCTTTACGACCAGGCGGGAAACACCGGGAAGGCCATCGATACCTGGCGACAGTATGCCAACGCCTACCCGGAACCGGCAGATGCTACATGGAGGCTGCCAACCGCCTGGCCGAGCTTTACCAGGCCGAGGGGGACATAACTCGTCGGGACTTCTGGCTTCGTCAGCAGATGGCTGTTGTGGATGATAATCCGGAATCCAGCGACGATCGCATGCGTTGGCTGGCGGCATCGGCGTCGGCCACGCTGGCGCGGGAAGCCCTGGAGCGCTACGACGCCATCAGCCTGACCCTGCCGCTGAATGAAAGCATGGTGGCCAAAACCAATGCGCTGGAGGAAGCGGTCAACGCTTACCAGAAAACTGCCAGTTACGGATTGTCCTCGTTTTCAACCGAGGCGGGCTATCAGATCGCCCACATCTACGGACGCCTGGGGGCTGATCTGATGGCATCGGAGCGGCCGCCCGGCTTGAGTGAGTTGGAGCTGGCCCAGTACGAGTTGCTGCTGGAAGAGCAGGCGTATCCGTTTGAGGATAACGCCATCGATATTCACGAGCAGAACATCCGGCGCGCCCGCGAGGGCATTTACGACGAATGGGTGCAGCGTAGCTATGACGCGCTGAAGCGCCTGCTTCCGGGCCGTTACAACAAGCAGGAAATCACTGCCGGGGTGGTCAATGAACTGGGGTAAACCAATCACCGTGGCATTGTTGCTGGTGCTCCTGTCTGGCTGCGCCCTGAGCCCGGGCCAGGAGGACGCCTCGGCATCAACGGAGGCGGAGGGCCAGCAGGTGCAGTTGGCTGAAGATTTCCAGGCCGCGGTCGCCCTGAAACAGGCGGGTGACCTGGAGGCCGCCAGGGACCGGTTCGGGCAACTGGCCGAGCAGTACCCAGCCCGCACCGGCCCGCACGCGAACCTGGGTATCCTTGCTTTTGAGGCTGGCGACACCGAACAGGCCAGCGCCCATTTCGACGCCGTGCTCACTCTGGATGACAGCCATCCGGTGGCGCTCAACCACCTGGGGGTGATTGCCCGTGAGGCTGGTGAATTCGAGGCCGCAGAAGACTATTACCGTCGAGCGCTGGACGCCGATCCGAACCATCTGCCGGCCATGCTCAACCTGGCTTTCCTGCTGGATATCTATCTGGCCGTCCGGGGGATGCGTTGCCGCTGTATGAGCAATACCAAAGCCAGGCCGCGGATCCGAATCCGAGGCTGGAGGACTGGATTTTCGATGCTAGAAACCGACTCTAATTTCGTTCTTGAATCTGACGCCACGACCAGAGTGAGTGACCTATGCAACTGCCCATTCGCCTGATTGCCACCGTTGCAGCGGTGCTGCTCCCGGCCTCGGCCCTGGCCCAGGAGTCCGGCATTGTGACCATTGAGGGAACGCGAATCCGGGGTGATCAGGAGGTGCCCACCGTGATGTACCTGGTGCCCTGGCAACCACCGGAGGTGGAAGAGCTGCGCGCGCCCGATGAACGTTTGATGGTGGACCAGGCATTTGCGCCGATTGAGCGCTACGAGTTTCAACGCCTCGTTCGGTATCACCAGGCGTTCAGCGACCAGCAGGGCAATGAGCGGAGCAACGACATTGAGCCCTGAGTCCAGAATTTATGTGATACACGTCACAGATTTTCTGTGGCTGAGCGCAAGCAAACACAAACCGCAACAAAGTCTTTCGCGAACTTACGGCTTCTGCAGAAGCCACCCATTACACTGATCCAAAACCCGTACCATGGAGCGCCCAGATAATGATTGATACCGCCGTTCGCTTTTTCCAGGAAGGTGGCTTTTTTATGTATCCGATAGCCGTAGTGCTGATCGTCGGACTCATTGTAGCCATCGAGCGATACGTATACCTGTCAGCCCAAAAGCTGACCAACCGACGCGACTTCAATCGCCTGCACCAGATGATTGCCAAGCGTGATCTGAAAGGAGCGCTCAATTTTTCCCAGGAATCCGGCAGCGCCATGTCGACCATGATTGGTTTTGGCCTGCAGCGTCTGGCACGTCGCCAGGGTCGGGAAGAGATCGAGTACGCGATGGAAGAGGGTTTGCTGGACGTAATGCCGCGTCTGGAGAAGCGCACCCAATATCTGGCGACTCTTGCCAACATTGCCACGCTGCTGGGCCTGCTGGGCACCATCATCGGTCTGATTTCCGCGTTCACCGCGGTGGCAGCGGCCGATCCGGCGCAAAAGGCCAGTCTGCTGTCCCAGAGTATCTCTGTGGCCATGAACACCACGGCCTTCGGCCTGATGTCGGCCATTCCCATGCTGCTGATTCACTCGCTGCTTCAGACCAAGACCAACGAAATCGTCGACAGCTTCGAGATGGCGGGCATCAAGGTGCTTAACCTCCTGAGCGACGGGTCAGGACAGCGTGCTCCGGCGCAGCCGCAGGGTGGGCCCGCAGCAGCACACAATCCCGCACCGGCAGGATCGGTGGCCTGATAACCAGTAAAAAGGACATCAGGCCATGAGACGCAAGCATCGCAGGCTACAGAGTGAGGCGGATCTCGACATCACCCCGTTCATGAATCTCATGATTGTGCTGGTGCCGGTTCTGCTGCTGAATATGGTGTTCGCCCATACCAGCGTGCTCGAGCTGAATTTTCCGACCGGAGACAGTGTCTCGTCGGAACAGAAGGAAAACCTACAGATTCAGGTGGTGATCTACGATGACCGCCTGGTGGTTGCCGATAACCAGGGCGGGGTAATCAAGAACATCCCGGAGCAAGAGGGCGACTACGATTTCGTGTTGCTGAAAGACGTTATGAAAGAACTGAAGAGCCGGGTCCCGGACAAGAAAGACGTCATCATCATGCCCTCCCGGAAAACCTCTTATCAGACCCTGGTGTCGGTAATGGACACGGTCAGGTCGTACGAAGCAGTGGTGGCCGGAAGTGTGGTCGAAGCCGAACTGTTCCCGGATATCTCTCTGGGTGACGCGCCAGTGCAGGCCGAGCAGGCTGGCACGGCCAAGGGTGGCGAGGTGAGCTCATGAAAGAATCCGCAAAAGCGAGAAGGCTCAAACGTCATTACCGGCGCAACAAGAATCAGGGCAAGATGAACCTGGTGTCGCTGATGGACATTTTTACCATCCTGGTGTTCTTCCTGATGGTGAATTCGTCCTCCGACGTGCAGGTCCTGAACCAGGACAGCACCATCAAACTGCCGGATTCCACCGCGGAACAGCGCCCGGACGATGTGTTGGCGCTCACCGTGACCGACAGCGATATCCTGGTGAACGGTCGGGTAGTGCTCGATCGTGCCCGTTTCCAGGCCTTTGACGGCCGAGTGGAGCCGGCGTTGAAGGAAGAGCTCAGCTACCAGGCCGGGCGTTCCAGAACACCGGCGCCCGAGGCAGGCCGCCCGATAACCATCCTGCGGATCGGGAACTGCCTTATGAGTTGCTGAAGAAGATCATGTCCACTTGTGTGGACGCCGGTTACGCGGCCATTTCCCTGGCGGTGAACCAGCGCACAGAGCAGGGGGCCTGATCATGATGGATTATCGGCACGGACTCCCCTGGAATCGCGAGCGTGGCGAGCGGAAACGCCTGCTGACGGTAGCGTCGGTGGTACTGCCGCTGTTTCTCGTCTTTGGCGGTTACGTCACCTGGATCGAGTTGCCGGAGCAGGATCGCAAGGAAAAAGAGGCGCTGCCGCCGCAACTGGCGAAGCTCATCATTGAGAAAAAAGAACCGCCGAAACCGGCAGTGCCTGAACCGGAGCCGGAGCCCGAACCCGAGCCGGAAAAACCAGAGCCGGAGGAAAAGCCGGTGGAGGTGGCAGAGCCTGAACCGGTCCCCGAACCGCCGGTAGCGGTTCCGGAACCCGAGCCAGAACCTGAAGTGGTGGAAGCGCCCGAACCTGAGCCCAAGCCTCAGGAGGTTGAGAAGGCTCGTGAGAAAGCACGGAATACCGGCATCCTGGCCATGGGCAATGAACTCTCCAAACTGAGTTCGCTGGCGAAGTCCGTGAAACTGGACGCGCCGGTGACCAAAACGGCTGAGCCGATCGCCCGCAAGACCACAGACGCGCTGGCCGCGCGAGCCACTGAGACCAGCAAAAGTGCCGGGGTGGACGAAGCGGCACTGCAGCGGGAAACCCGTCAGGTGGCGCTGGCCGAGCGGCAGCGGGCGGAAGTCAAAGAGGCTGAGCGGGTAGCTGCGGCGAAAGAGGCGGCGCGGCGTGAGCAGCAACAGGTGGCCTCGAAGACTCGCAGCAAGGAAGAATTGCGGCGCACCATGGATGCCAATAAGTCGGCGATTTACAGCATTTACAACCGGGAACTCCGGCGAAAACCCTCGTTGCAGGGCAGTATCACGCCGGAACTGGTGATCGAGGAGAGTGGCCGGGTTTCCAGCTGCTCGGTAGTGGAGTCGACACTCAATGCGCCGGCGCTCGAGAACAAAATCTGTAACCGCCTGCGGTTGGTGGATTTCGGGGCTCGTCCGGGCGTCGATACCACCAAGATCCGCTATCCGATTGAACTGTTGTCCAGCTAAGACTTAGCCGGACAACCGTTGTTCCCAGCTCAGGCCCGGTCGTTTTTCGGCTGGGTCAGAGCAAACGCCACACTGACCAGACCGGATCCGACCAGGGCGCCTACAAATGGCATCAGGGTTGGGATACTGCCGGGGAAACTGGCCGCTTCCAGACCCGCCATCACCGATTCGCCGGCAATCCAGCCCGGCAGGATTGCTCCCAGAAGACCGGCCAGGCCACCGAGAATGGCGGCTGTCGTCGTCATCCGTGACCACAAGCCCATCAACACCGGCAGAACGGCGGTGGCACACAGCAAGTCCGCGATCAGGAAAAGTCTCAGAACCGAAATGCCCTGCAGTGCCACCAGCACCACCGGTACCATGAGAGCTACGGTGATCCAGCGCGCGGCGTTCAACGACAGCCCCTGTTTTTCGGTAACCGCGAGTGAGGCCAGGGCGTTCTGCAAGGTATCAACCGACGAGGCAACCAAGGTAATGGCCAGGATGAGTGCCGGAAGCGTAAGCCACACCGGTGCCTCGGACAGCAAGGCAAAGAACGGGATTGGTGGGTTGCCTATATCGGTACCGCTGAGCGCGGCCATGATGCCGAGACCGCCGACAAGCGCGACGACGATAACGGTAATGATGCCACCCAGGGCAGCGCCACGGCTCAGGCTGTCGGTATCCCGGGCTGACCAGAGACGTTGCCAATAACCCTGGTGAAACAGGTTGGCCGCAGTAACGGCAATCACCAGAGTGAGCGCCACGCTGAGGGCGCTGGCAGTCGGTACATCGGGCAGGCGCGCGGTGGAAAGTTCTGGCAGTTGCCCAAGCCCAACAAAGCCGACGATGGCAAGCAGGCCAATCAGCAGGAACGCCTGCCACTGATCGGTAACGATGCTGGCGCGCAGGCCGCCCCAGGCGGTGTAGATCAGGGTGGTGATGGCAACGCCCAGTACCACCAGGTTGCCATTGACCCCGGACAGCATAGAAGTAATCGCGCCAATAGCGGTCAATTCGGCAGTCAGAAAACACAGCATGTAGAGTACGGAAATCAGCGAGACGTAGTGCCTCACGCCACGGCCGTAACAGGCCTGTGCGAACTCCCCAATGCTGCGGCCTTCAGGAAGAAAACGCCGGATTGCCGGCCCACAGAAGGCGAACACGATGAACGGCAGTGCGGCACCGATGGCGTAACCAGCCAGTGCCACCGGGCCAACAAGTGCCCCCACTTCAGGCGGCGCAAACAGAATCCAGCCACCCATACCCGAAGCCAGGAATGAAAGCCCCAGTGCCCGTGCGCCCTGGCTATTACGGGCGGTGACGTAATCGTCCAGGCCGCCATCGGCCAGACGGGCGCGCAGCCCCAACCAGGTGAACACGAGTAGGGCGGCAGTCAGTGCTGCCACGGTGGTGTAGAACATTTGGGGGCTCCGCCAGTCAAAGGGAAGGCAATAGTGCCATAACCGCGTTTGAGCGGCGAGTCAGAACCGCGCCACGGCGGGCTTTGGCGTGCTCCTCCTTGCCGCGTTTGGAATTTTGACAAGCATCAAGCAGAGGACGGGCTTATCCTTTAAGGTGAGGAATAGCCAATGTATGACCGGTCTACGGACTGACAGGAGTCGCTGATGACGAATCGAAAGGCAGAACTTGAGACCCTGAGAGCCGACCTGAAAGCCAGGTTGTCCCGCTTTGAAGCCCACCAGCATCGGGAAGATGGGGCCCTGGACAAGGATTTCGAGGAGCAGGCCACCCAAACCCAGAATGACGAAGTGGTGGATTCTCTTGAGACCGAAACCCGCGAGGAGCTGGTGCAAATTGAGCGCGCCCTGGAGCGAATCGACCACGGCCTGGGCGACGAGTGCGAGTCCTGTGGCGAGCCTATCGATCCCCGACGCTTGCAGGTGCTGCCATACACCACCGTTTGTGTGGATTGCGCCGGTGAGTGATGGCTAACGGTGAGTTTGGACGACGATGGAGTCTCAGCCAGTCTTCCGAACCCGGGGCCTAACCAAATCCTATGATCAGGGAGAGGTTACCGTTCGCGCCCTGCGCGGTGTGGATCTGGAACTGTACACCGGTGAACTGGTGGTCTTGCTGGGGGCGTCCGGTTCCGGCAAGTCGACTTTGCTCAATATCCTTGGTGGCCTGGATTTGCCCACCTCCGGCGAAGTTAGCTATGGCGATCTCGATTTGAGCGTCGCGAATGATCGACTGCTTACCCGATACCGCCGCGAGCATGTTGGTTTTGTTTTTCAGTTCTACAACCTGATCCCAAGCCTGACTGCTATTGAAAATGTTGCCGTAGTCACTGAAATCGCGGCCAACCCCATGACCCCGGAAGAGGCACTGAGCCTGGTCGGGCTGCAGGATCGAGGGCTCCATTTTCCGGCCCAACTGTCCGGCGGTGAACAGCAACGGGTCGCCATTGCCAGGGCAATAGCCAAGCGTCCGGCGGTGTTGCTGTGCGACGAACCGACCGGAGCACTGGATTCCACCACCGGCATACTGGTACTTGAGGCGCTCGAAAGTGCCAACCGTGAAACCGGAACCACAACCGTGATCATCACTCACAACGCGGCTATTGCCGGCATGGCAGACCGGGTGATCACGATGTCCGATGGCAGCATCAGTGGTGAGCGACGCAACAGCGAACGCCAGCCACCGAAAGAGCTGAGCTGGTAGCCTGATGTTTCTCGCCCGGAGTGTGCTTGGCACCAAGTTGCGGCGGGAACTCTGGCGGATGAGGGGGCAGGTACTGGCCATTGCCCTGGTGATTGCAGGCGGTGTTGCGGTCTGTGTCATGTCACTGGTGGCGTATTCCTCCCTGAATGCGACCCGCGAACTGTATTACCAGCAGAATCAGTTTGCCGAGGTCTTCGCGCCGCTCAAACGCGCTCCAAGACAGGTATTGCATCGGGTGTCGGAAATCCCCGGAGTGGTTCGCCTGAGCGCACGAGTGGAGGCGGCGGCAAAACTGGAACTGCCTGGCTTCACCGAACCTGTGTCGGCCAGGGTGCTGTCGGTGCCACAGAGCGGTCAACCTGATGTCAACAGGCTGTTTGTCAGGCAGGGACGATTACCCGCGCCTGGACGCAATGCCGAGGCCGCGATCGTCGGTGCATTTGCCGAATCCCATGGATTGCTACCCGGTAATCAGTTTTCGGTAATCATCAACGGCCGCAAGCAGACTCTGGTGGTTACCGGCATTGTGGAGTCCCCGGAATTTATCTATGTGCTTCCGCCCGGTGGCATGCTGCCGGATTTCAAGCGCTTCGGCGTACTCTGGCTCAGCCAGGAATCGCTATCGGCGGCCATGGATATGCGAGGCGCGTTCAACAGTGTAGTTGTCCGAGTGCAGCCGGGTTACCCACTGGCCTCGGTAATTCATGATCTGGACCGGGTGCTGGATCGATACGGTGCCACCGGCGCTTTTTCCCGCAGGGATCAGTTTTCCCACCGTTTCCTCAGCGATGATCTGGATCAGCTCAAGATCATGGCGACGGTTTTCCCCCTGATTTTCATGAGCGTTGCCATGTTCCTGCTGCACGTGGTGATCAGCCGGTTGGTGAATACCCAGCGCGACATCATTGCGGTGCTGAAGGCCTTTGGCTACAGCAACCGGCAGATTGCCTGGCACTACAGTCAGTTGGTGCTGGCCATCGCCGCCATTGGACTAGTTCTGGGGCTGCTCGCCGGTGTCTGGTTGGGGCGCGGGCTGGGTGAGCTGTATATGGAGTTCTATCGTCTGCCGGGCTTGCTCTTCCGCCTGAACCCGGCCTGGCTTGCACTGCTGATCCTGATCACCGGCTTTGTGGCCTGGCTCGGTGGTTGGCGGGCCATACGCCAGGCGGCGGCCTTGCCCCCTGCTGAAGCCATGCGCCCGGAGGGCCCAGCGCGGTTTCGAATGGCGGGTGCTGAACGGTGGTTCTCGGGGATCCGCCTGAGCCAGCCCTCGCGCATGATTATCCGGCAAATGGCCCGCCGGCCCTTGCGTGCATTGCTGTCGATGGTTGGCATAGCCATGGCGACGGCGATCGTCATGGTTGGTAATTTCCAGTTCGATTCCGTTTCGCTCATGGTCCAGACCGAATTTGCCCGGGTTCAGCAGCAGGATCTGACCGCGACCCTGGTTGAGCCGGTGAACGCCGCGGCGCTGTTCGGCCTGCAGCGCCAGCCGGGCATACGCTATGCCGAAGGCCGGCGATCGGTGGCGGTAAGGTTGGTGAATGGGCACCGCGACCGAAGAAGTGCTCTGCATGGTATGCCGGCCGGAGCCCGTCTGCAGTTCGTGGTGGACAAGGACCTGCAACCCGTAGACCTACCGGCGGAGGGGCTTTTGCTGACCGATTTTCTGGCAACGGAACTCGGCGTCGGCCCCGGAGAAGACCTGAATGTTGAGCTGTTGGAAGGGGATCGGCGAACCCTCTCTGTGCCGGTGGCCGGTGTGACCAGTGAGTTTCTTGGCGTCGGTGCGTACATGCGCCTGCCGGCCTGAATCGGGCTCTGGGGGAAGGACCTGTCATCAACCAGATCCTGTTGTCGGTAGATCCAGCCAGAAACGACGAAATTTATCAAAGCCTGCGGGAGGCGCCGGGGGTGCTTGGTATCGGCATCCGGCAGGCGATGCTGGACAGTTTTTACGACACCCTGGCACGCACCTTTTTGACGTTCACCTTTTTCAACAGTCTGCTCGGGGCAATCATTGCCTTCGGCGTGATCTATAACACCATTCGCATCGCACTCGCCGAAAAAGGCCGCGAACTGGCCAGTCTGCGGGTAATGGGTTACACCCAGAACGAGATCGCCCACATTTTGTTCGGGGATATGGCTGTGCTGCTGGTGTTTGGCGTTTTTAGCGGCTGGCTGTTTGGCCAGGGCCTGGCCTGGATGATTGTCACCGCCATGCAAACGGAGCTGTACCGGGTGCCGCTGACGATCACCGCACATACGCTGGGCATTTCAGCGACGGTGGTTTTTGTGTCGGCCATGGTGTCCGGTGGTGTTGCTTGGTGGCGTCTCAGACATCTGGATCTGGTGGCCGTGCTGAAAACCAGAGAGTGAACAAAATGAGAACAAGCATGAATGGACCAGGGACTGGCTATGGTGGTTAAACGTTTTTCGGCGAAATGGGTGTTCTGGGTGGTGTTCGTTGCCTTGGCCCTGGGTGCCTTGTTTGTAACTTTGCGCCCGGACCCGGTCTGGGTGGATCTGGCGCCGGCGACTCGGGGCGCACTGGTTGTGTCGATCACGGAGGAGGGC
This sequence comes from Marinobacter similis, assembly GCF_000830985.1. Classification (GTDB taxonomy): domain Bacteria; phylum Pseudomonadota; class Gammaproteobacteria; order Pseudomonadales; family Oleiphilaceae; genus Marinobacter; species Marinobacter similis. Next base: position 57,315 of record NZ_CP007151.1, read on the forward strand.
AAAACCCGGGTCAAGGACCGCTACCTGGTTTCATCGCCGGTGTCGGGGTACCTGCACAGGCTCTCGCTTGAGGTGGGCGATCCGGTTGCACCGGGTCAGTTGCTGACCGAGGTGGACCCCATGCCCGCCAGTGTTCTGGATGCTCGCAGCCGGGCAGAAGCCGAAGCCCGGATTGGCGCCGCCAGCTCAGCGTTGAATTCGGTTCGTCAGAAAGTGACGGCGGCCGAGGCCGAGGCGTCTCTGGCTCAAAAGGAATTGGTGCGTCTTCGGGCCCTGAGCGATAGCCGGTTTGTATCGGAAGACCGACTGCAGCAAGCGGAAGCCGCCGATGCCCGGGCACAGGCGAATCTGCGGTCGGCCCGTTTCGATGAGGAGGTTATGGCCCATGAGCTGAAGGCGGCGCGTACCCGGCTGGAGGTGTCGGCCGCTCGGTCGTCCGGTAATGGCGAGGTGGAGCGGGTACCGGTGAAATCTCCGGTCGCTGGAGCCGTTCTTAATCTGGTTCGCGAGAGTGAAGGCGTGATACAGGCGGGCGAAGCCATTCTGGAGGTGGGTGATCCTGGCGCGCTGGAGGTGGTGGTGGACGTGTTGAGTTTTGACGCTGTGAAACTGGCTTCTGGAATCCGGGTTCACCTCAACGGATGGGGTGGGCCCACCCTTGAGGCGACGGTGAGGCGTGTAGAACCGGTAGGTTTTGAGGACATCTCGGCCCTGGGTGTGGAAGAACAGCGGGTGCAAGTGGTGGCGGATATTGTCAGTCCCCCTGAGGACTGGCAGACGCTGGGTGATGGCTATCGGGTAGATGCCACCTTTGTGCTGTGGGAGGCAGAGGATATGCTGCGGGTGCCAGCCTCGGCGATATTCCAGGAGTCCGGGCAGGACCAGGTTTTCCGGGCGATTGAGGGCCGGGCCGAGCGTACGGCGGTTGCGACGGGCCGGAGCAATGGCCTGGATACGGTTATCCTGGACGGTCTGGCCGAGGGTGATCGGGTCGTGCGCCACCCGGACAGCCAGTTAAAGGACGGAGCAAGGATTCAGGAACGTTGAGAATGACCCGAAAAAACAGGGAAAAATCCCGCGTCGCTCGCTAGACTTGGTGTCCAAGAACAACAAGAGCAAAACAACAAAACGGGAGTTCAGCTCCATGACGCGTTACGACTCGCTCATCCTCGGCGGACGCTACTTTGACGGTACCGGCGGGCCTTCCAGTATTGCCCACATTGCCATTCGTGACGGCCGGGTCGAGCGGGTATTCAATTCAGAACCCGATCTCAGCCTCGCAGACCGTGTGATTGATGCAGAGGGCTGTTGGGTCATGCCAGGGTTTCTGGATACCCATACCCATTACGACGCCGAACTGATCGTGTCGCCTTCGCTGTCCGAGTCGGTGCGGCACGGCGTTACCACCGTGTTGATTGGCAGCTGCTCCCTGAGCATGGTCTGTTCCGACGCGGAAGACGCCTCGGACATCTTTACCCGGGTGGAGACTGTGCCGAGGGAGAAAGTATTGCCCATTCTCCAGCAGCATAAGAGCTGGCGGACGCCCTCGGGCTGGTTGAGCTTCATCCGGCAACAACCGCTCGGCCCCAATGTCATCAGCTTCCTCGGCCACAGTGATCTGCGAGTAGGGGTGATGGGACTCAACCGCGCCACGGATCGCAAGGTAACGCCAACGTCGGAAGAAATGGGGCGGATGGAGCAGCTGCTGGCGGAAGCTCTACAGCTGGGTTTTCTGGGCTTGTCGACCATGTGCCTGAAATGGGACAAGGTAGATGGTGACCGGGAATGGTCCAAGAGTTTGCCCAGTACCTACGCCCGTTGGCGTGAGGTCAGCCGGCTGAACCGGCTATTGCGGCGTTATGGCCGGGTGCATCAGGCGCGCCCAATGCTGCCAATCCGCTCCAGGTCACCCAGTATCTGCGGGAGACCCTGGGCTGGTTTCGCAAACCGCTGAAAACCACGCTGATCGCGATGATTGATTTGAAGGGCAATCCCACCGTTCGGCCCATGGCCAACCTGGTGGCCTGGATTGCCAATGCACTTCGAGGTAACTTTCGCTGGCAGCTCTTGCCAACGCCTTTTGCTATCTATGCCGATGGCATGGACGTCGTGCTGTTTGAGGAGTTCGGGGCCGGTGAGATGGCGCTGGATGTGCGCGATCAGCTTGAACGCAATGAATTGCTGCAAGACGAGAGCTATCGCCGCACCTTCCGGAAATTCTACCGGAACAAACTGTCGCCCCGGGTCTGGCAGCGGGACTTTGGCGACGCCACCATTCTTGGTTGCCCGGATCAGAGCCTGGTTGGACGCAACTTTGCTGAGCTGGCCGCCGAGCGGGGGGTTCACGTGGTGGACTTTTTTCTGGATACGGTGGTGGTTCATGGACGTGACTTGCGCTGGTTCACGGTGATCGGCAACCATCGTGAGGACCGGCTCAAGCAAATGGTCAAGAACCCCCATGCCTTGATCACGTTCTCTGACGCCGGTGCCCACATTCGTAACATGGCGTTCTACAACCTGCCGCTGAGGTTTCTCAAGCTGGTTCGGGACAGCCACCATCAGGACAGCCCAGTGATGTCACTGGAGCGCGCGGTGCATCGTCTCACCGGTGAGCAGGCAGACTGGTTAGGGATTGATGCTGGCCATATCAGAGAAGGGGATCGGGCTGATATCACCATCATCGACCCGCAGGGCCTGGACCAGGATCTGGAACAGGTGACTTGGGCCGAGATGGAAAACTTCGACCTGGAACGCATGGTTAATCGGGTGCCAGGCTGCGTGAAACACGTGCTGATCAATGGCCGCCCGGCAGTGACCGATGAAATGATAACGCCTGAGCTGGGTAAGGAAATGGGCTTTGGCCAATTCCTGTCGGCAACGAGGGATGCCTAGGAAATCACATGACCTCTAGACCTTGGCCTGCATTGATCTGGGCAACGGCTTTTCTTGCCGTATTGATCTGGTCCGCGATTGCTCCCAAAGATCGCGCAACCTGGGCTCTTGAAGTGTTGCCCGCAGTGATCGGGTTCGTACTCGTGGCCTGGTGTTACCTGCGCTTTCCACTGACACCGCTGGTGTATTGGCTGATCCTGGCTCACGCCATTATTTTGATGGTGGGCGGCCACTACACCTACGCCGAGGTGCCGGCGTTTGAGCGGTTGGGTGACTGGATGGGGTGGGAGCGCAACAACTACGACAAGCTTGGGCATTTCGCCCAGGGATTCGTGCCCGCGCTGATCGCCCGTGAACTGGTCATCCGGTTCGAGGTGTTTGCCCGGCGGGGCTGGCCCTCGTTTTTCATTGTCTGTTTCTGTCTTGCGGTGAGTGCCTTTTACGAGCTGATCGAATGGTGGGTCGCGCTCCTCAGCGACGAAGCCGCGGAGGCGTTCCTGGGCACCCAGGGCTATGTCTGGGATACCCAGTCGGATATGGCGTGGGCGCTGTCTGGTGCCATCCTTGCCCTGGTTCTGTTGGGGCGGGTACAGGATCGTCAGCTTGCAGCACTCGCCAGCACCTGAGTCTTAGAGTTCTATTCGCCCTGAATCTTGCTGAGCAGGTCCTTGGCCAGTTCGATAGCCGCAGACCGATGGCTGATATTCTGTTTCTGATACAGGCTACGAATGTGAGTCTTCACCGTGGTGGAGGCCACTTTCAGATGTTCGGCAATCTGATCGTTGGAAAGCCCGGCGTGAATCAGACTCAGGATCTGCCACTCCCTCCGGGTGAGTGGTGACGTACGGATCAGCTCGGGTACGTCCGGCCGGTCGATAATGTCCTGAATGATGGCCTCGTCCAATGAAATCCGGATAGCCCGGCTGAAGTCCCGTTGCTGTTGGGCCAGCTGAATAAGCCGTTCCGCCCGCTGCAGTTCCATGCCGTCAATGGCTTCTTCGTTGATCAGCGCTTTCAGGATAACGATCAGGACTTTGCCAAGCCGGAGGAAACTGCCGACGGCACCGGTAGTGCTGGCCTGCTGGAGCGCCAGGGTCATTTGTTCCAGGGCCTGCTCGCGGTCCTCCAGCTGCCAGTGCAGGTAGGCGAGACCGATGTGATTGCGGTTCTGGTCGGTTTTCAGACCATAGTGTTCGGCTACCCTGGTCAGGGATTCCAGCAGTGGCTTTGCTTCTTGAAGACGCCCCAGGCTCATCAGGCCCGGGCCCGGTTACGGCCGTTGCACTGATGAAAATGGTTGGTTGCCACAGCGGGATCGCAAGGTGGCGCCACGGTTAACCATCGCTGAATGGCATCCTGATCCTTGACTGCATCCCAGTACGACAACATGGTGGCTTGGGCGTTGGCGACCCAGTCCAGATGGTAGTCACCCGCGGCCAGCATCTTCTGAATCTTGCCGATGTAATCGGCGCACAGGCTCTGGCGGCCCCGAGCGTGAGCCACTTTGGCGAGCGACGTGTAGCTTTGCACGTACCAGCGCTCGCCCTGGGCTTCGAGAATCTCGATGCCCTGGAGGGCACAACGCTCTGCGCTCTCCAGGTGATGCCATTCCCACATGATCTGGCTGCGGATCCGGAACAGGAACTCAAGTATTGGCAGGTGGTTGAGTTGATTGTCCTCGGCGTACTGGAAAGCCCGCTCCTGGATGTTATAGGCCTTTTGCAGAAGGCCCATGGCAACGCTGATCTCACTCTGCTGACAAAGAGCCCAAAGGACATTCTGGTGGGCTTGGTGAGCGCGGGCCAAATGCTCGGTGTCTTGCATTCGGGCCAGCGCTTCCTCCAGTTCACCCCGTACAAACAGGGCTTCGCCAATCACCGATGCGGCCGCAACCCGGGATGTTGGAAGGAATCGCGCTTCCTGCTCAATCGCCTCCCGGGCCAGGATCAATGCCCGGTCGCCGTCACCATAGTTCATAGCGACCTGGGCGCGTATGGCGCTGAACTCACCGTGCACGGCTTTTTGTGTGTCCTCACTCATGGAGGCTTGCAGGCGATTTTCGGCCGCAGACAGCCAGTTCTCCACTTCATCAAACTTGTACTGACCCTGCGCGACCCAGGCGCGCAGCAGGGTCAGGGTCGGGTCTTGGGCAATCTGGTCCTGGGACAGGGCATCAAGACAGCGCTGCAGCAGGATGAACTGGCCCTCGGTGAAAAACTTGCGGCCGTGCAGGCTGAGCACGCGGTTAATGCGCTCGGGATCCTCTGCGGCTACTGCGTGCTTGGCAGCCTCTTCAGCGTCGTCCAACTCCAGCCAGGCATCTGCGGCCCGCTGGTGCAGCTCGCGCTGGTTTTCCTGGGTGGTGCAGGTCAGCAAGTGACGCAGGTACACCGAGAATAGCGGGTGGTAGCGGAACCAGAGTGCAGAGGGATCGACCGGCGCAATGAACAGACCCATGGACAGCAGGCTGCTGAGCAGCGACTGGCCATCGGTGTCATCCATAACCCGCATCACCATGCCAGCGTTAAACCGGTCAAGGATGCTGGTCCGCAGAAGGAAGGTACGTTGCTGGTCGCTCAGATCCTGGCCGACGAGTTCGTCGAAATAGTCGAAAACGTGCTGGTTGCCATATTCCAGTTGATCCACGAAGTCATTGAAATCCTGACTGGTGGGGGCAGTGGTCGCTAACAGCTGCAGTGCTGAGATCCAGCTTCAACTCTCCGTACCGCGCGCTCGATGCTTTCGCGAGACAGTTCAAATGGAAGTCGATTTTCCAGGTATGCCTGTGCTTCGTCGGCACCGAAGGCCAAGTCCCGGCTGGTGATTTCGACGAGCAGTCCTTGCATCCGGAGCTGGGCCACGCCAATGGGCGGCAGGGTTCGGCTCACCAGAACCAGGTGCAAGTTGGCTGGAAGATGCCGAAGCAGAAACCGGATGGCGTCGTGGATTTCCTGGTTGGTGATCAGGTGGTAGTCGTCCAGTACGACGAACAACGGCTCATCCCCCGGAACCAACTCCGCCAGCACGCCGGTTACCAGCGCTTCGAGACTCTCGAAGCCAGTGTCCTTCAGGGTTTGGAGCGTATGCTGGCACCCGCCCTCGGTGGCCAGATTCAGGGCATTGGCGAGATAGCTGCCGAAACGGGTCGGATCGTTATCGCTGGCCTCAAGCCTGTACCAGGCGGACTTCAGCTCCAGAGCCTCAATTCGCTCGGCTACTGTTGTGGTCTTGCCATAACCAGCCGGTGCGTGCACCAGCAGCAATTTGACGGGCCCCAGCCCCTGCAGGAAATCGTTAAATGTTTCCCTTGGCAAAAGTGCGGTGGGTGCCTGTGGTGTCGCGTTTTTGGCCGCGATAAAGGTAGTCAGCCCCGGATTTAATATTGTTGTCATCAGGATCTACATCTGGAAGTGGAAAACCCATCCGCGTTGATACCCGCTTTGGCGGTTGACGTCAACTTATGCCGCGGTCGCTAACCAAGCCTTGAACCAGTTCTCACAACCGATCCAGGGGGCGGCGCCTGCGGCTACAGATTTGAGGCACAGTTATCTTTCAGGGCGGAGGCTTTTCGGTATCTTACCGTAACAACGTGTAACCCCCAATTATTATGGCCAATAAAAACAGGGACTTCGTCTGACATGCTGCTGGTGCTCGCCGGATCCATTCTTACATTCACCATGGTGCAGGAAGCCACCGTGGTGGAGCCGTTTGAAAAGGGCAGCGTTGTCATCGAGCAGGACGTGGACTCGGGACCGGTGTTGTTGCGTTTCGATACCCGGGTAGAGCCATTGGTTGAGCAGAAGTACCGGAACATCGTTCGGCAGGCCTATGACTACAGCTGCGGCAGTGCCGCACTCACCACGGTGCTCAATTTCTACCTCGGGCGAAGCCTGTCAGAGCGACAGGTGATGGAGGGGCTGCTCCACTACGGAGAAAGCGAGCGCATTGTTGAGCGCCGTGCCTTTTCGATGCTGGATATGAAGCGCCTCGTTACTGCGCTGGGCTATCCCTCCGGCGGATTTCGGGCATCGATCGACGACCTTAAGGATCTGGATCACCCCGCCATCGTTCCGATCAATCATGCCGGTTTCAAGCATTTCGTGGTGCTGCGAACCATCCGGGATGGCCGGGTGTACCTGGCCGATCCGTCGGTGGGCAACATCTCTTTTCTGCTGGCGGAGTTTGAGGACAAGTGGGACGACAACGTGCTGTTCATCGTCTTCCCGGGCAGTGACAAGCCACTGGATAACCTCGAACTGAAAGAGGAAGACCTGCGTTTCGTTGACGACCAGACCATGACCATGCTGGCACTGGAACGAATTCCAGCATTCCACGAAGCAACCGAAAGACGAATCCAGAACTTGCTGGAACGCCAGAAAAACAATCCCGATGGCAGTGTCGAGAACACAAGAAAGCAGCTGCACTACCGTCGCAACTAATTTCCGGGTTCATTCCCGGGCCAGGAAACTAAAAATAAAATAAGGGAGTCAGGATGAATCGTTGGTTTGTGCGAGGCGTTATCCTTGTTTCCACGGCAGGACTGCTTCCGGGCATGGCCCTGGCGCAGGAAGGAAATGTGGACCAGGCGCGGGAAGCCCTGGCCAAGCAGGAGGGCGATGAGGATTCATCCCGCCAGTTGGAGGAGGTTTTCCAGGCTGCCGAGAAGAATTACTCGCTGCAGAAGAAGGGGACTCACTCCCTGACATACTCTTTTGATTACTCCTATACCGCTGATCAGCGTATTGATCTGAGCATTTCGGACAACTCGGTGGAGAATCTCGATGTGGTTCCCTCGGCCACTCACAACTTCACCAATGCCTTTTCCTACGACTACGGTCTTCTGGACAACCTGACCGTTGGTACCCGTGTCCCTTTGGTGGTGAAATACGACTCCCAGGATGAGCTCACCGTGTACGACTTCGGTGATATCTCCTTTACCGGGCGCTGGCAGCCGTTTGCCTATGTGCCGGGCAAAATGTCCACCACGCTGTTCAGCACCTTCACTTCGAAGACCGGCGTAAGCCCTTATGAAATTGATATCAAGGAGCAGTTGTCCACCGGTAGTGGTTATTACTCCCTGTCTGGTGGCCTGAGTCTCTCCAAAGTGCTGGATCCGGTAGTGGTGTTCGGTTCTACAAGCCTGACCTACAACTTTGAAGTTGACGGTTTGGACCAGGTTCGTGGCGCCCGGCGGCTGGTCAAGGTGGATCCCGGTTTTGGCCTGTCGGGTTCGGCTGGTTTTGCCTACTCCCTGTCTTACGACATTTCCCTCAGCATCTCGGCACAGCTCAGCTACAACGATGAAACAATACTGACCTTCAGCAACGGTGACGAGGCGGTGGCCCAGGACCAGATGACCGGCTTCCTGAGTATGTCGCTGGGCACACGGGTCAGTGACACCACCATTGTGAATACCAGCCTTGGTATCGGTTTGACCGAGGATGCCCCGGACTTCTCCCTGGGTGTATCCCTGCCCATTAATTTCTCCGGCCTCAAAGAGTGATTGGTGCCGTCGACGTTTTACGGGAAGGGAAGGACTTCATGGGACACAACAGCCACAAAAGGCAGATTCTCGCGGCCCTGATTGCTTCGACCATCGCGTGTGGTGCCGAGGCCCAGCTCGCACAGAACCTCACCATCCACCCAAAAGCATTGGCGTTGGGTAACGCGGTGACGGCGGATCCGCCAGGCATCATGGCGATTCATTACAACCCGGCGGGACTGACCAAGCTGGACGGTCGTCAGCTGGAAGTCACCCTAATGAACGTGTATCTGGATATTGATGCCGATTTCCACGCGCCGGATGGCTATGAAATTTTTGGTATTGATGGTCTGGAAACGGATCCGCTGACGGGCAGACAGAGAGATCCGGTCGCCAACACCCACAGTCACACCAATAACGTTGCCCTGTATGTGCCCGGCTACGGCATTCTGCGGGCACCACCCGGGCCTGCGGTTGCGCCGTCGGCCGGTATCAGTATCAACCCGCCCGGCTCCAAGCTGACCTTTGGTAATGCCTTCTATCTGCCCCTGGCGGCCGGCTTTTACCGCGACAAGGACGATCCGGGCCGATACCAGCCGCAGGCGACTGCGCTGCAGCGGACTACCTACCTTTCGCCCACAGTTGGCTATGAAATCAACGAACACTGGTCCGTGGGAGCGGGTATCCACCTGTCCCACATGGGCATTGCCGCCGACCAGTACATGCGGGCACCCAACATGTTGCTGGGGGTGGCCGAGATACTGCAGGACGCCTTCAACTGCGAAAGCGGCGATGAGCCACTGCAGCCGTGGCTGGCCCTGTGTGGCGGTAACATCGGTCCCTGGGATGACATCGGTGCCCTGAGTATCAATGTCCAGGAAACCCTGTCGCCTACCTATGCCCTCGGCGTGATGTGGGAGCCACGGACTGGTTCAGCTGGGGCGCCAGTTACACCTCCGAAGCCGCTATGAACCTCAAGGGCTCGTTTGAAATCGAGTACACCGACGACTGGTCGGGTTTCTGGCAAGGACTCAATGGCTCAGTGCTGGGTGCCATCACTTCGGCCATTCTCAGCTTGCCATCCGGTGCTCCCCGGGAAGCCGGTAATGTCAGCATGGACCTGGTGTACCCCCAGCATTTCCAGACCGGCATCAGTGTGGATGTACATCCGAAACTGACACTCAATGCGGACATTGGCTGGACCGACTACGCTCAGTGGGATGCGTTTGTGTTCCGCTTCGACCGCAATCTGGAATTCCTGAACGCCGCCAAGATTCTCTCTCCGGATAACGCCACATCAAACACCCTGCGCTTGCCCCTGGGCTTCAAAAGCCAGTGGAACTGGGCCTTTGGTGCCGAGTTTCATGCGTCTTCGCGGCTGGACCTGAGGGCAGGGGTGGAAATACGTGACTCGGTTATCCCTGACGATCAGCGCTCTATCATGGCTCCGTTTGGTGGTGCCAACCTCTACAGCATCGGGATGGGGTATCGCTGGGACAAAGACACCGAGATCGACTTGAACCTGAGCTATCTCCACTCGATTGAAACCATCCCGGCTGACACCAGTTGTAACGTAAACTGTGACAACATCACCAACATCATCTACAACCCCTATGCCGGGCTCGACGTGAAGACTCGCTTCGGGTGGTCATGGCCGGCCTGAGTTTTCGCACCAAATTCTGATAGGCTGACAAGTAACATCGGGGTATCCCATTCATAATGAGCAGACCCAAACTGGCAACGAACATAATGATTTGGGGCTTGGCGACCGTGCTTGGCGGTTGCCAGTTGGGTGGGTCCACCGTGTCCGAACGTGAGGGCTATTACACCTGGGTGGACGAGCAGGGGCGGGTGCGCTATTCGCCGATTGTTGCCACCTCCGACCAAACACCGGCCAAGGAATCAGCATCGGAAACCGCTGGCGCTGGCCAGCAAAAAATGCCTGAATCCAATGCCGCCGCGGCGCCCGCTGAAGAAGCCGGAGGCGCTGTCTCGTCAGAGGGCGAGGAAACCGAGTTCACCCTGGAGAATTATCCAGACGCCAACGAACTGGCAAAAGACGGCTATGTCCGCCCGGGCGAACGCCAACCTTATTTCACTTGGCGGGATGCCAGGGCAATGTCCGGGTGAGTTACTTTAAACCGGATACCCGAAGTGATGTCGAAAAGGGCGTCGTTGCTCCGCCCATTGAACTCACTCCGGCCAGCGTGTACCACAGCGCGCCCGATCTTGAACCAGTCAAGACGGAAAATCAGGGGGGGCTCGACGCCTACGCTGTCCTGGGTATTGAGGGCGGTGGTGATTATTTTGAACGATTCCGCGAGTTCTGCTGTCTTGGCCTGGACACCCAAGACGCGATGGAATGGCAGCAGGGCCGAGAGTTCGGGGTTAACGTTACCGAACTGTCGCCAACCCATAATTTTCTGACCGGAAGCAGCCCCTATCAGATGATTGACCTAGCCACTGTGCTCGGGGGCCGGATTTCATCATGCGAATCCGGTCTTACGCCCAGAACGGCGTCTTCGTACCTTCGTTGGCGTTTCTGGACCGGAATTTTGAACCCGTGCGGCTGGTTACCGATCTCGTTACCCCCTATGAGCCAGAAACCTGGAGTCGGCGGGGTTTTCTGGAAGCCTGGGTGCCGGTCTTTCCCGGCCAGGGCGAGCGTTGGGTAGTGCTTTACACCCGCAGCTCAGACCTTGCCGGCCAAACCGTGATTGAGGCCGGCGCTGGCAAAAAGCCGAAGGTCATTCCCCACGTCACCAAAGGTGAGGTGGGGTTGAAGATGGTGGAGCAGGACTGACCCCTGTGGGTCAGTCTTCCGGCTGTTGGGGATCAAGCCACTGGTGTGACAGCCAATAAAATTGACCGCCACCGGCGGGATAGGTGCAGTTGTAGCGCAGGCGCCGGCTGTTGAAGGCATCCGGTGCCTGTACCCGAACCTGACCATCCTCCACGCTAATGTCGATGCGGCCCTGGCCGGATGCGAAGCAGGTCAGTCTGGACGCCTCCATGGAATCGGGCAGCGCAAAGCTCAGGAGGGGCGGATTGTCGGTCATCACACCACCTGGCAGTTCGTCCGCAGCCACCGGAAAGGCCTTGCTCTGCAGCTTGTCTGGCAGGCCATTGAGCTGACCGTAGGCGTTGGCCATCGGGAAGCGGGGCAATCGAGTTGCACCGGAGCTCTCACCGATAGGGCCGGATTGCTGCCCATAGCCGTACCAATCCCGGTCAGCCAGTTTTTCTTCCAGCGCGGTATCAAACTCACCATAGGGGTAGGCAAACAACGGCGCTTCGGTTCCAAGTTTTTCCTCAAGCGTGGCCTGGGCGGCGTCGAGGCTCTGGTCGATTCTGCTATTCCACTGCTCAGCGGTCTCGCCGGGCTTTCGGGCCAGGTGGCCATGGTCGGCACTGTGGTTGGCAATGGTGACGTCGTCCCGTTGTTCCAGCTCGGCCAGTTGTTCCCAGGTCATATAACCGTGGCGCCCAACGGCTTCGGTGTTAACAAAAATGGTGTACGGGTAGTCCATGGACGACAGCATGGGTGCGGCCTTGGAATATACCGAGTCATAGGCGTCGTCAAAGGTAATGGCCAACTGGTTCTGCGCGCCTTTTCCTGCCCCAGCCAGCGCCCGCTGGGTCCCCGCCTGCAAGGGCACCACTTCCAGCTTCAGGTCCGCGATCATCTCCATCTGTGCCTCAAACAGCGACACCGAGGTGCTGGTCGAAGACGGCGTGGAATCGCTAACGTGGTGATACTGCAGCACCACCAGATCGGCGAGGGCCGGAAATGCAACGGAGCTCAATGCAAAGGTCAGCAGTGTTCGTCTTACCATGAACTATCCATCCTTTCGGTTGTGACTGTTGAATCGTGACTTTTGAATCGTGAGTAAACGAGCAGTGGAATGCTGTCAGCCGGGGCTACTGTCCAGGGCGGCTGAAATGGGCCTTGAGTACTGAGAACGCTTCGTTCAGGACCTGAATGCCTCGGGTATCTCCGCCGCGGTCAGGATGCGCCTGCATGACTGCGCGCCGGAAGCGTTGTTTTACCTCCGGAAAATCTCTGGGCACCTCATCAAATCCCAGCTCCTGCGCTGCGGCCAGAACCTCATCCGAGTCCGGCCCGGAGATCGGCCGACCTGACCAGAAATCATCCATCATCTGCTGAATCGCATCTTCTGGCATTCGGTACTGGGACAGGTCGAGATAAAACGCCCGGAGCTGGTCCGGTTCGTCCGGCAAACCGTGGCCGCCGACAACATCTTCCAGGGTCAGGCGGATGCCCAACGGCGATATCTTCAGGCTTTCACCGGATTCCACCAACTGATCCCGGAGCCGATACAGGGTATGGAACAGCAGGAAATGAACCGGATACAGTTTCTCCGGATCGTGGTAACTGACTTCACCAATCAGTTGCCAGGGCGGGCGCTGAAGGGCCTTGATCAATGCCAGTTCACTGATGCCGCCGGGGGCGTGGCGCAACTCGTGCTCTACGGCTACCAACAGATGTTGGATGTGTTGGCCCAGAAAGCCGTCATCATAGTGGCCGTCACTGTCCGCCTGGGCAGTCATTGAAGTCGAATCTGTCATGATTCAATGGTAGGGGAGTCGAAGCTCTCAGGGAAGCGCCGCTGTCACTCGATCCTTCTGATGCGTATAATTCGGCGTTCACTAATTTGATGAATGTTGTTGGTATGTCCGAAGCTATGATCGCCCGTTCCGAACAAGGCCAGAGCGCTGAGTCTGAGCGCCACCAGAAACTGGAACTCAACAAGCTGCAAAAACGCCTGCGTCATGACGTCGGACAGGCGATATCCGATTTTTCCATGATTGAGGCTGGTGACAAGGTGATGTGCTGCCTGTCCGGTGGCAAGGATTCCTACGCCATGCTGGATATTCTGCTGGCCTTGCAGAAGAGCGCCCCGGTTTCCTTTGACCTGATCGCCGTCAATCTCGACCAGAAACAGCCAGGATTTCCAGAGGAAGTACTGCCGGAATACCTGAATGCGCTGGGTATCGAATATCACATCATAGAAAAAGACACCTACAGCATTGTTAAGGAAAAGGTGCCCGAGGGGAAAACCACCTGTGGTCTCTGCTCCCGGCTGCGTCGCGGCATTCTCTACAATTTTGCCGAAGAGCATGGTGTGACCAAAATTGCGCTGGGTCACCACCGTGATGACCTGCTGGAAACCCTGTTCCTGAATATGTTCTACGGCGGAAAAATGAAGTCCATGCCGCCGGTCCTGCACAGCGATGACGGGCGCAACACGGTCATCCGTCCGCTGGCGTACAGCCGGGAGAAAGACATTGCCCGCTACGCTGAACTCAGGGAATTTCCGATCATCCCCTGTAACCTGTGTGGCTCCCAGGAGAACCTTCAACGCCAGGTCATCAAGGACATGTTCCAGAGCTGGGACAAACAGCACCCGGGTCGCCTGGAAACCATGTTCCGCGCCCTGTGTAATGTAGAGCCGTCGCACCTTGCTGATAACAAGCTCTATGATTTCCGCGAAGGGGAGCGTCGGGGTTCCAAGGTTGGGAGTACCGAGGTTGAGAGTACCGAGGTTGAGAGTACCGAGGTTAAGAGTGCCAAGGGGCAGGACGCTCAGTCCGCTGAGTCCGAAGATATGGCCAGTTTCGGTCGTTTGGACGTGCTGAACATCTAGCGTTAGTGGCTTTGACGGTTAGTGGTCCAGGCCGGGTGCGCGACAGGTTGGCGTGATCCGGTCAATGGCTCATAAAAGCAGTCAGCGGCAGTGTCCAGAGCCCGAATACGATCAGCATGACCGCCGTCCCCTTCCTGAATAACCGGTTCCCCTGTAATCCCTTGATCCAGCCCGCAGCGTAGCCGGTCGCCAGCATCGACGGCAGAGTGCCAAGTCCAAAGAACACCATGGTCAGGGCAGCCGAACCGACGGTGGGTTGCAGTGCGGCCCAGCCGAGGGTGCTGTAAATCAGGCCGCAGGGCAACCAGCCCCACAACACGCCCAGAGCCAGTGCCTGGCCCGGATGCCGCACCGGCAGCAATCGGCGGGTCAGCGGCGACAGTTTTGCCCACACTGGCGCGCCAAGACGTTCCACGTATCGGATCCCCTGCCACCACTGCGCCATCGACAATCCCATCAGGATCAACAGTAGTCCGGCGATGGTTCGCAACACTCCGCCAAGTTCGGCCCATTGGTCGGCGGCGGAGGTGCTCAATAAGGCAACCCCGGCTGCGATAACCGCATAACTGGCAATACGCCCGAAATTGAACGCCAGCAGCATCAGTGATTGCCGGAACCGGAAGCCCGAGCCGACCGGCAGAGCCATGGACAGCGATGCGCTAATGCCACCGCACATGCCCAGGCAGTGGGTGCTTCCGAGCAAGCCAATCAGAAAGGCACTGGGATAACTGAGGTAGAGTTCCGGACTCATGGGTGTTTCGGTGAATCCTTGTCAGGGTCTGGTGCGGGCTCTTCTTTTGGCTTTGGATCTAGCTCGGGTTCGGGATTACTCGATTTCTCGTCGCTGTTGTCGGTCGGCAGATCGGTGCGAGCTTCGTCCGGGATCATGTCCTTGTCGTCGTCATACAGGATCCGGTGGGCCGGGCCTTCAAGGTCATCATACTGGCCGTTCTTGACCGCCCAGGAAAACAGGGCAATACCCAGGGCAACGACAATCAGGACCAGTGGGACCAGAATCATAACGATTTGCACGGCAAGACCTCGCGAAAATTGTTTACAGCACGGTATCAGGACGCAACCTGGGCGCCAACCGCTGGATTATGCTGATGCTGGGGTTGAGTGGAGGCTTTGCCAAGGCGCAGGGCGTTCAGGACCACGATCAGGGAGCTGATCGACATGCCAATCGCGGCGAGCCAGGGTGGCACCATGCCCGCAGCGGCCAGCGGCAGGGCGCAAACGTTGTACACCAATGCCCATACCAGGTTCTGGCGGATCACTTTGCGCGTTCTGCGGCTGGTTTTGAGAGCCTCGATCAGCTGCACCAGTTGCCCATTCAGCAGTACCGCATCGGCGTGCAGCTGGGTCAGATCCGCAGCCGATCCCATGGCTACGGAAATACCGGCGCCGGCCATGGAGGCAGGTCATTGAGCCCGTCGCCCACCATCATGATCTGCCGGCCTTCACCCTTGAGCCGTTCCAGTACCTCGAGCTTCTGCTCGGGGGAAGCCTGCCCGATGGCCTCCGCAATACCCAGGGTTCGAGCCACCTGCTCGACATGCCCTGAACGGTCACCACTGAGTAGCAGGGTGCGAATGCCGAGGTCCTGCAACTCGCGAATGGCCTGGGCGGCATCTGGTCGAGGCTGATCATCCAGCGCGAAGCAGGCCAGCCATTCGTTGTCGGAGGCCAGCCAGATTTCCATGCCCGGGGCGCCCGGTGATTCCGGTGCAGGCGTGCTGACAAAACCCTGGACAAAGTCCTGGTGACCGATGAACAGGTTCTGGTCGCCGAGTTTTCCAGACAGTCCGCCCCCCAGATGGTTTCGAACCTGTTCCACCGCGGATGATGAGCGATCGTGGAACACCCGGGCGACCGGATGTTCCGAGTGTTTTTCCAGCCCGGCGGCCAATCTCAGGCAGGTGGTCTCATCCTGGCTGCCCATAAGGGTGGTATTGACCAGATTCAATTCGCCTCGGGTCAGGGTGCCGGTTTTGTCGAAAACAACGGTATCCACGGTATTCATGGACTCGAGGGTGTGTCCGCGGGTTGGCAGAAACCCGAGGCGTCGCAGCTTCACGGTGGCAGCAGTAATGGCGGTCGGTGTCGCCAGCGACAGTGCGCAGGGGCAGGTGACCACCAGCACTGACAGGGTGATGTCGAAAGCATTATCGGCACCGGCCAACCACCAGCCAAGCCAAACAATGGGTGCCAGAACCAGCACCCGGGCGACAAATTTGCCGGCCATCCGGTCCGCCATCAGTGAAATCGGCGGTTTTTCTGACTGCACCCGGTCCAGTACCCGAATGATGTTGGACAAGCGAGTCTGTGAGCCGGCTTTGGTTACCCGGATGTCCAGGGGGTGTTCGCCGTTGATACTGCCGGCATGCACCTGATCGCCTGGGTTACGGGGCTCCGGCAGATACTCACCGGTCAACGCCGCTTCGTTAAGTGTGGATTGGCCACTGACTATTTCACCGTCCACCGGCAGGGTTTCTCCGGGACGGACCCGGATGATGTCGCCGGGCTCTATAATGCGAGTTGGCACCACGTCTACGTCTTCGCCGCGTACCCGGGCCGCGACACCGGGCTGGAAACCGGCCAGGGCATTACCGGTCAATCCGGCCCGGAACCGGGCCTGAACCTCGATATAGCGGCCCAGCAACAGGAAGAAGGTGAACATGCACACCGACTCGAAATAGACTTCCTCGCCACCAAACGCCGTTACCCAGGCGCTGGCCAGATAGGCGAGGCCAATGGCAATCGCTACCGGCACGTCCATGGTGAGGTGCCGTGTCTTCAAGTCTCGTAGGGCGTTACTGAAGAATGGCCGCGCACTGTAAAACACCACCGGAGTGGCGATCAGAAGGCTGAACCATCGAAAGAAACTGACAAAGTCGGGGGAGAGGTCGTTCACCATTTCAAAGTACAGCGGGAACGCCAGCATCATGCTCTGGAACGAGCCTATGCCCGCCAGTACCAACCGAATCAGCATGGAGCGATGTTCGGCTCTCAGTAGTTGCTCGGCTTCATCGGGCTGGTAGGGGCGGGCGGTATAGCCGAGCTGGTGAATGGCAATCAGCAGATCGCTGAGACGGGTCTGGTCCGATGCCCAAACCAATCGTGCGCGTTGCGTGGTGTGATTAACGGTGAAGGCAAGCACACCGGCTGCTGCTTCATGTGGTTTTCAAGCAACCAGATACAGGCGGCGCAGGTGATCCCACCGATTAATAGCTGGGCTTCCTGGCCTGCTTTCACGGGTGTCACAAAGGTGTTCTGAATTAGCGGGTGGTCCAGTTCCCGGATCCGTTCCAGTTCGGAGCGGGCCAGTTCGCGGGGGGTAACTGCGGGTTCGGTGCGGATGTCATAGAATCCGGTTAGTCCCTCGCGATGGATGGTTTCACAAACCGCCTTGCAACCCTCGCAGCAGAAGTGCCGGACCTGGCCCCGGAGATCCAGTGTAATAGCCGGATCTCCGGGTGCTGGCTCGCCGCAGTGGAAGCACTCTCGCATCACTCTCGGGTCACTCTTGGACAGTACCTTCTGAGCTCACGGTCAGGCCGTTCTCAGCCGGCAACCAGGCCTCACCTTTCAGGCGCCAGTCATTGTCTGGCCCGCGCAGATCGTAGTACCAGCGTCCATCGATGTCTTCGAGCATGTTGCCACGGTATTTCCCGGTACCGACTTTTTGGAATTGCACGGTTCGGTCTCGGTCGGCCAAGGTAGGGTGGAACAGGTTCAGGATCAGATAGGGGAACTCTGCCGGGCCCTGAGCGGTGCTGAGATCAAGGGCGATGGTGCGCTGTTCGAAAGCCATTTCCGCCATAATGCCGAGATCAGCCGCTTTTTGATCCCGCGCGATCTGGAGGTTGATGCCACGGCCCGCTTTGGAATAGTCGTCGGTGACCATGGTGTCGTCGAGGTTGGTTGCCACGATGATCATGGAGATACACCAGATAATGGCAGCAATTGGAAAAATGGTCAGAAACCAGAACCAGGGCTGACGATACCAGGGGGCTATCGGGGCTTGTTCAGTCATATCATTCGTTCTCATAAAAACAGGGGGTGGTCGCTGCGCATTCCATTGATCAGCGCGTTGGACCGACAAATCGGCTCTCAGTTTCTAGCATCAGCGTTTCATCCGCTTCGGATTGCGCGCGGAAGAAAATCTCGTTGTTGGACTGACTGATCGATTCCGGTGGCACGTCGACAACGGTCGGCAGTGATCTGTTCTCGCCGCTAAGCACCGTGATCGAGGTCTGCGTCAGAATCTGAATGTCTTCCAGGCCCTGGACAGACAGTACGAAGGTCTGGGGCACTTCGGTCATGTTGGCGATCTTCAGGGTGTAGGAGTTCTCGATGCGACCTTGGCCATTGAAGCTGTAGAGCGCCCCCCGATCCCGAAGTGCGTCCATCTGGCCCGGAATCCGGGTGGCGATGGTGAACACAATCGCGCCCATCATGAGCAGCAAGGCCGCGCCGTAGCCGAACGTCCTCGGGCGCAGAAGTTTTGACGGTTTGCCCTCAAGCTCGTTTTCCGTGGTGTAGCGGATCAGGCCTCTCGGGTAGTCCATCTTATCCATGATCTCGTCGCAGGCGTCGATGCACAGCGCGCAGCCAATGCACTCATATTGAAGGCCATCGCGAATGTCGATGCCGGTGGGGCAGACCTGGACACACTGACCGCAGTCAATGCAGTCACCCAAGCCAGCCTCGGCCGGATCCACACCTTTCTTACGCCCGCCACGAGGCTCGCCCCGGTTGGGTCGTAGGATACGACCCGGGTGTCGGGATCAAACATGACCGACTGGAAGCGGGCGTAAGGGCACATGTACAGGCAGACCTGTTCGCGCATCCAGCCGGCGTTGAGATAGGTGGCGACGGTAAAGAACGCAACCCAGAAATAGGCCCAGCCATTGGCCTGCAGCGTGAAGATGTCGGCAATCAGCTCGCGAATGGGGTAGAAATAGCCAACAAAGGTCAGCCCGGTGGCCAGGGCGATTAACATCCAGACCGTGTGCTTGGCGGATTTCTTGAATAGTTTGCTACCGGACCCGGGCGCCTGGTCCAGCTTCATGCGCTTGTTCCGGCTGCCTCGATGCGTTCTTCCACCCACATGAAAATGAACGTCCACACGGTTTGTGGGCAGGTATAACCGCACCAGACCCGGCCGAAGAGGGTAGTGATAAAGAACAGGCCAAAGGCCGAGATGATCAGCATCCCCGACAGCAGGATGAAATCCTTCGGGTAGAAGGTGATACCGAAGAGGTGAAACTCCCGGGCGGGGAGATCAAACAGGATCAGCGGTTGGCCATCCTGAGTGATCCATACAAACAGGAAGTACATGCCCATGAGCAGCAGCAGGCTAACGTTCCTGATGCGCTGAAAGAAGCCTTTGACTTCTTTGACGTAAATCTTCTTTCGACTCGCGTAAAGTTCAACGCTTCCGGGTTTATTGTTGTTATCGGAGGGGTCAGAAGATGGGTCGATTTGTTTGACCGGAATCTCACTGCTCATCGAAACCTCCCGATGAAAGGGCAAAGCCCGAAATGGCCCCGGAGGGCGATCTGATCTGTTCTAGGCTGGGCCCGGACAAACAGGACTCAGGCTGGAAAAGACCAGGCCGGAGCTAGCGCTCCGGCCGGTTAACTCAGTTGGACAAGCTGTATACGTACGCAGCGAGTATCTGAATCTGGTCTTCAGTCAGACGGCCGCTTTGGGCGGGCATCTGGTTCTGGCGACCATAGAGTACGGTTTCCTTGATCCACTCGTAGTTGGATCCGTACAGCCAGATGTTGTCCGTCAGGTTGGGTGCGCCGACCGCCTGATTACCCTTGCCATCGGCGCCATGGCAGGCAGCACAGCCCTGCGCAAAGACAGCTTCGCCTGCTTTGGCGGCTTCGGCGTCCTTTTCGCGGCCGCTGTAGCTGAGCACATAGTTAACGACCTGATCAACTTGCTCGCTGGTCATGTTGGGCATAACGCCTTTTGCCGGCATGGCGCCCATACGCCCGTTGTGCAGAGTTTCCAGAATTGCTTCCGGGGTGCCGCCATAGAGCCAGTCGTCATCGGTCAGGTTAGGGAAGCCAACCTGGCCACGGGCCGCTGAGCCGTGGCAGACCTGGCAGTTGTTGGCAAACAGACGCTGACCGATCTTAAGGCATCGTCGTTGTTGGCCAGCTCTACAACCGGGGTGTTACCAAACTGGGCATAGATCTCGCCATACTTTTCCTCAGCTTCGGCCACTTCAGCTCCCACTGATTGACCGAGGTCCAGCCCAGAATACCCTTGAAGTTACCGAGGCCGGGATACAGGACCAGGTAGCCGAGGGCGAATACACAGGTTGCCAGGAACAGGTAGAACCACCACTTCG
Organism: Marinobacter similis; assembly: GCF_000830985.1. Lineage (GTDB taxonomy): Bacteria > Pseudomonadota > Gammaproteobacteria > Pseudomonadales > Oleiphilaceae > Marinobacter > Marinobacter similis. Next base: position 77,728 of record NZ_CP007151.1, read on the forward strand.
GCAGCGGGTTGTCGTATTCCTCGATACCATCGAAGGAATGGCCGGTGGTTCGGTCAGTCTCGGTATCGGTGGTCTGGCTTTTGCGGGTCGCCCACAGCAGCCATACACAGCCGAAAATCGTACCGAGCACGATCACGCTGATCCAGAGGCTCCAAAAGGTACTCATTGTTTCTTCTCCGTTTTTTCCTGTTCGAGAGTACGCTTTTCCACATCGTCGTCATCGAACGGCAGATGCGCTGCCTCATCATTGGCTTTCTTGCGGTGGGCGCTGTAGGCCCACCAGACAATGCCCAAGAATGCGATCATGACCAGAATCGTTTGGATACCGCGTAACTCGTTCATATCCATCGGGATCACCGCTTGTCTGAAATCACAGTACCTAATTGTTGCAGGTACGCGACCAGAGCCTCGATTTCAAATTTACCTTCCACTTGCGACTCGGCGTTCGCAATCTGCTCGTCGGTGTAAGGCACACCCAGGGTCTGCAGAGTTTCCATTTTGTCTGCGGTCTTGGTGTGATCTACCCGATCTTCGAACAGCCACGGGAAGGCCGGCATGTTGGACTCAGGCACAACACTGCGCGGGTTATACAGGTGCTGGCGCTGCCAGGCATCTGAATAACGGCCGCCAACACGGGCCAGGTCAGGGCCGGTGCGCTTGGAGCCCCACAGGAACGGACGGTCATACACGAACTCACCAGCCACGGAGTAGTGGCCATAGCGCTCGGTTTCGGCCCGGAACGGACGAATCTGCTGGGTATGGCAGACGTGACAACCTTCGCGGATGTAGATGTCTCGGCCTTCCAGTTCCAGAGCAGAGTAGGGCTCAAGGCCCTCTATTGGCTCATTGGTCTCTTTGAGGAAGAACAGGGGGACCACCTCAACCAGAAAGCCGCCGCTGATGGTCAGGATGATCAGTACGATCATCAGACCGAGGTTCTTTTCAACTATTTCGTGTTTCATCTGGTCTCTCTCTTCCCTTACGCCGCCTGAGCCACAGCATTATCCTGGGCAACCGCGTGTTTCTGGCGAACGGTCATGTAGGTGTTGTAAGCCATCACCAGCATACCGGTGAGGAAGATGGCGCCACCGATGAACCGAACGAAGTAACCCGGATAGGAAGCCTCCAGTGACTCGACAAAGCTGTAAGTCAGGGTGCCGTCTTCGTTGACTGCGCGCCACATCAGGCCCTGCATGATGCCGTTGACCCACATCGCGACTATGTACAGTACGGTACCGATGGTTGCGAGCCAGAAGTGCACGTTGATCAGGCCAACGCTGTACATGGATGGCAGGCCCCAGAGCTTCGGAACCAGGTGATAGATGGCGCCGATACTGATCATGCTACCCAGCCGAGGGCACCGGAGTGCACATGGCCGATGGTCCAGTCAGTGTTATGAGACAGCGCATTCACCGTCTTGATTGCCATCATCGGGCCTTCGAAGGTGGACATGCCGTAAAACGACAGGGACACCACTAGGAAGCGCAAGATTGGATCAGTGCGCAGTTTGTGCCAGGCGCCGGACAGCGTCATCATACCGTTGATCATGCCACCCCAGGACGGAGCCAGCAGAATCAGGGACATAACCATGCCTGCGGTCTGGGCCCAGTCGGGAAGTGCCGAGTAGTGCAGGTGGTGGCCGCCCGCCCATACATAAGTGGCGATCAGAGCCAGAAGTGGACGATCGACAGACGATAGGAGTAGATCGGACGATTGGCCTGCTTGGGTACGAAGTAGTACATCATGCCCAGGAAGCCCGCGGTCAGGAAGAAGCCGACCGCGTTGTGGCCCCACCACCATTGCATCATGGCGTCGGTTACGCCGGCGTAGGCGGAGTAGGACTTGAATGCTCCAGCCGGAAGCGCCAGGTTATTGCCGATGTGAAGAACAGCAACGGTAATGATGAAACCACCGTAAAACCAGTTGGCCACATAAATGTGCGGGCTGCTGCGCTTCATTACAGTGCCAAAGAAGACCAACGCGTAAGAAACCCAGACTATGGCAATGGCGATATCGATCGGCCATTCAAGCTCGGCGTATTCCTTCGTGGAGGTAAGGCCCTGAGGTAGGGTGATGATTGCTGCGACCATAATGGCCTGCCAGCCCCAGAAGGTAAATGCAGCCAGACTGTCCGAAATCAGTCTTGCCTGACAAGTCCTCTGGACGACATAGTAGGAAGTGGCAAACAACGCCGAACCACCGAATCCGAAGATGACCAGATTCGTGTGAAGTGGGCGGAGACGACCGAAGTGCGTCCAGGGCATGTCCAGGTTCATTGCTGGCCAGACAAGTTGGGACGCGATCAGAACGCCCATGCTCATGCCTGCAATGCCCCAGACCAACGTCATGATGGCGAACTGTCTCACCACCTTGTAGTTGTAAGTCAGGTTTGCATTTACTGTGCTCATAGCCTTACCAATGGGTTTCAAGTGAAAAATATGCGGGCGCAAGTATGGAGAAAGCATGAGCGCTTTGCAATGACTCAGGTCAACTCCAAAACCCTCTCAAAGGCGCCGAAATCAGCAACATGGCACCCTCGATAGTCCGCCGTGGAAGTCAGTTTGATTGGCGTAGATACCTCTGCCTGAGTTGCAATGATAGTTGCTAAAAACCGGAAGGTGAATTCAGTGGATTTGTTGAAAACGAAAAGTTTTGGGGCCAAATCCCGTGCGGTTTTGGTTCTGGCTCACGGTGCCGGTGCGCCGACGGACTCACCGTTTATGGAAGAGCTTGCGCAGGCTCTTGAAGTTAATGGTATTTCGACGGTGCGGTTTGAATTTCCGTACATGCAAAAGCGGCGCGAGGATGGCCGTAAGCGACCGCCTGACCGTCAGCCCAGATTGCTGGAATATTTTTCTGAGGTGGTCGACCAGGTTCGGCTGGAACTGAACCATGACTGCCCTGTGCTGGTCGGTGGCAAGTCCATGGGCGGCCGGATGGCGAGTGTGTTGGCCAGTGAACGATCAGACCTTGCCGGGGTTGTGGGGTTTGGTTACCCCTTTCATCCGCCGGGTCGCCTGGATAAGTGGCGCACGGATCACTTTGCTTCACTGCGCTGCCCCATGCTGGTTGTGCAGGGCACTCGGGACCCGTTTGGAAAGGTCGAGGAGCTGGACGGGTATCCCGAAACCTGGGACCGGGTTCAGGTTGAATGGCTGGAGGGTGGTAATCACGATTTTCAGCCGTTGGCCCGCCAAAAGAGTAGCCAATCGACGTTAATTGCTGATGCTGCGCGGCAGGCAAGGGCCTTTGTGGATGGACTGGGTCGGGCTCAGGTCTCGTCTACCGGGGTGTGATCCGACACGATAATTCGATTCCGACCTTCTGCTTGGCACGATAAAGGGCGTCGTCCGCGCGCTTGAACAGGCTGTCCTGATCTTCCCCCGGGCTCAATGCGGCGACACCGGCACTGACAGTAATTCGGGCTGAGGCTCCATCCGGGCTGGCCAATGTGTGGATTCAATGGCCCGGAGAATTGATTCGCAGACCTGGCGGGCGCCTTCAATGCCTGTTCCTGGCAAGAGCAGTGCAAATTCCTCCCCGCCAAACCGGATGGCCACGTCTCTTGGGCGCTTGGTATGACGGGTCAGGACGTCGGCAATCAGCTGTAGGAAGGTGTCGCCAAAGCTGTGGCCCCAGGTGTCGTTGATGGTTTTGAAATGGTCGGCGTCCAGCAGGGCGATAGTAAGAGGGTGCCCAGTCCGGCGCGCTTCGGCGCAGAGCTCGGGCAGGATGTTGTCCATGTGGCGCCGGTTCTGCAGTCCCGTTAAGGCATCATTCAGGCTGAGTGCAGCCAGCTGACGATTGGCTTCTTCCAGTTCCCGCATGGTGTTTCGAAGCTGTGAGGTGCGCTCGTGAACCTTGAATTCGAGGTTGGTGCGAGCCGAATGCTCCACCGCCAGAAGCTTCTCATTCAACAGGCGCCACCGTTGCACCATGGCGTAGTTCAGGAGCACCACCTGACCACCCACCACGACCTGCATAAGCGCTTCGCGGGCCAGGAAGTCGGCAAGATAGCCAAATGCTGCCAGGGCATAGATGAGCCCTCCGACGAGCATGACAAGCCAGGCGACCACGTACCACTTGGCGGCTGATAACCTTCGAGCCATCGGCCAATTGCGATGATGAACAGACTGCCTAACACCGTTAGGGCAAGGACGGTATTGAGCATAATACCCGTCCTGTAGGGCAGGAGCAGGGTTAAGCCCAGGAAGCCAAAGCAGGCCCAAGCCAGAGCTTTGGTGGTCAGGTCCGCCAGGGATTTCTCGCCAATTTCGAGGAACGAACGGCCGAACAGTGTCATCGATAACGCGCATAGCACCAGGCTCATTGGGATGGAAGTGTTGGCCAAGCTGGCGCTGTTGGGCCAGAAATACTGGTTGGCGAACCCGCCCATAGCAAACATGAATAACCCCATGGCAGCCATGTAGAATGCGTTATAGAAGTAGTAAATCGTTCCGGAGCTGAAGAACAGAAGTAGGTTAAACGCGGAGAAAACCAGCAACGCGCCGTAAAATAGCCCGTGCGTTAAAGTCAGGTGATTGCTCTCAACAATGAGCTCGCTGGGAGATTCGAAAGTAAGCGGCACATTAAGTGCCCCGCTGCTCTTTACGCGCACTGTGATGGTGAGAGTCTCGGTGCTGTCGAGCGTGACGGGAAGCAGGAAGTACCGGTAGTCTATGCCGCGGGAATCGAAAGGCGCTGGTCACCGGTTTCAATAATTCGGTTCGGGCCATTGCCTGACTGCCAGAAGGTTACCTCATCAATCAGCGGGTAGTTTAGCGTCAGGTACCAAAGATTCCGGTAATCGCCCGGATTGGTGACCTTAAGCTGTATCCAGTAAACCGATGGTGTGTGACTGAATACAAGATCCTGGCCTTTGGCAGGGCGCCAGTTTAGTTGCGCTGGCAGTTCATCGGGTGTGGCGGCGTCATGGGCAGGGTCGTCGGGTGCGGCACTGTAATAACAGACAAAATGCATCAGCGATTGCCTGGCCTGAGCACTGGTCGCGTCGAGTATCGGGCATTCCGTTCTCGAATCCGATGCATAGGAAAAAGCTGCCGCAGGCAGCAGGCAAAGGCTCAAGAGGACGATTTGGCGTAAGGCGCGCAACATCGGGTTTTCCACGGAGATTAGTCCGGGAAGTGTAGCCGAAGCGTTAACCCGCGGATGTTAAACAGTTTGAAATTTGCAGGGCCGTGTCAGTGGCCCACAAACACAGGTATTGCATGGAACAGGTTGTTGTATTTTGTCGCCCGGGGTTTGAAACCGAGGCCGGTCGGGAGCTGACAGACAGGGCCGCAGAGTCTGGCATCTTTGGTTTCTTTGAGCCGCAGAAAGACTCCGGACTGGTCTGGTTCTCCCTCGGTGGGCCGGAGACCGCGGACGACCTGCTGTCGCGGCTAGAGCTGTCGACGATGGTCTTCGTTCGAGACTGGTTCGTGGTGCTGGCGCGGATTCCGCTGCCAGAACATGATCGAGTAGGGGCGGTGATCAATGGCCTGAGAAGCCTTGAGCGGGGTTATCCGGGATGCGCGCGACTGGAAGTGAGGTTGCCGGAAACCAATGCCGACGGTGATCTTGGTAAATTCGCCCGCAAATGGGTGTCACCCCTGTCCCGGGGGATGCGTGGAGCGGGACTTCTGAAGGCGGATCAGAAGGCGCCGGCGCCAGCCCGTTTTGAAGTGCTGTTGTCAGAGTTCGCGGAGGCGGTCGTCGGGTTCAGCCTCGAAGAAAACCGTGCCCGTTTCGTCAGTGGAATTCCCCGACTGCGCCTGCCTGCTTCTGCACCGAGCCGATCCGCGCTGAAGCTTGAGGAAGCCTGGAAGGTATTCTTGCCGGCTGACCAGGAACTGGATTACCTGGGCGGCGGCAAGAAGGCCGCAGACCTTGGCGCGGCCCCGGGTGGCTGGACCTGGCAGCTGGTGCGCCAGGGCATGTTCGTCACCGCAGTCGATAACGGGCCAATGAATGACGAGCTGATGGCATCCGGTCAGGTTGAGCATGTTGAAGCGGATGGTTACAGCTGGCGTCCCAAGCGGGGCATTGACTGGATGGTATGCGATATCGTCGATCAGCCGAGGAAAACCGCGAACCTGGCGGTCGATTGGCTGGCCGGAGGGCATTGCCGTTACACGGTGTTCAATTTGAAATTACCGATGAAAAAGCGCTATGACGAGTGGCTGATTTGCCGTGATATTATTCATCAGGGGCTTAAAGAGGCGGGCCTCGGCTTCCGATTACGTGCGCGCCACCTCTACCACGACCGCGAAGAAATCACCTGCTTTATCGAGCGGACCGGCTAGGCGGTGTTGCGGTACTAGACCGCACTCTGTTCCAGCACCGTGATGATTTCCTCGCGATCCATCATGGGTACCAGTTCTGACATTAGCTGCCGACGTTCCTCGGAGTGGAACCAGCGATCCCAATCGGCTTCGGAGCGCCAGTTCGCCATGGTGATGCGATGATTGGGGTCGTGACGGTCAGACAGGGTCTCGCCGGAGATAAATCCCGGCTCACTAACCGCCTGCTGGAGAACCTTGCGGGCCCGCTGTTCGTAAGCATCCTCCAGGGTCTCGGCGATATGGCGTTCAATCAATACTCGGATCATGACTCACCTCTATTGTTTTAGTTTCTATAAACAATAATTTAGCAGGTTTCCCTGAAAAATCAGGTAAGGCATAGGAGACGTTTTTTTGACAGTACCAGAGTTCGATGCAGAGCTGGATGCGCGTGGGCTGTTCTGCCCGGAGCCGGTTATGATGCTGCACAACCGCATCAACGATGTGGAGCCCGGGCACTTGCTTCGCGTGGTCGCGACGGACCCGTCAACCACCCGGGATATTCCTCGATTCTGTCAGTTTCTCGGCCACGAGTTGGTCAAAGAGGAAGAGCAGGGCGGAGAGTTTGTGTTTCTGATCCGGCGCGGTGAGGCCTGAGCAAATTACACCCCAGTGGCCAGGCCGCCCAGGTGGCGCATGAATTCCTCTCGATCCATTTCTCCCAGGATGCGCTGATTCGGCAATTCCTGTCCGTTGCGACTGTAGAACAGGATGGCCGGCGGCCCGAACAGCCCAAGCTCATTGAGCAGGGCCTGTTGCGCGGGTGTGTTGTCGGTCAGGTCAATCTGCAGCAGGGTGTAGGGTGATAACGCCTGCACGACCTGAGGGTCGCCGAAGACATTTCGCTCCATGACCTTGCAGGAGATGCACCAGTCGGCGTAGAAATCGAGCACCACCGGGCGGCTTTGGCTGTGTGCCTCGGAAAGCATGGCGCGGATTTCAGCAGGTGACTCCACGCGCTGGAACGGCGCGTGGCTGGCACCACTGCTCAGCCGCTGGAAGGTGCTGACATGCTCGAGTTAGCCGTAAAGGGCGTCAGGGGATTCAGTGGATCCTGGGCACCGCCCACGGCGCCAGCCAATAACGCCAGACCGTAGGCGAAGAGGACCAGGCCAAAGCCTTTCCGGGTTCGTTCCCAGCCGGCTTTGGCAGCATCGAAAGCGCCAAGCTGAACACCGGTGATGGCCACCAGCAGTCCCCACAACGTCAGTGCCAGCCAGGCCGGCACCAGACGCTCGACCAGCCAGATGGCGACAGCCAGCAACATCACTCCGTAAAAGTGCTTCACCGTTGTCATCCAGTGTCCGGTGCTGGGAAGCAGCTTGCGGCCGCCAACGGCAACCAGGATGAGCGGAACACCCATGCCGAGGCCGAGTGCGAACAGGGCGGCACCGCCAACCACGGCGTCTTGGGTGGTTGAGATATACAGCAGGCTTCCGGCCAGTGGTGCGGATACGCAGGGTGAGACGATCAGTGCCGAGAGCGCGCCAATACCGAAGATACTGATCATCCGGCCACCGGTCAGGCGATGGCTGGCGTTGTCCAGCGGCTCGCGAATAGCCCGCGGTAACTGTATTTCAAACAGATCAAACATCGACAGTGCGAATAGGACAAACAGGGCAGCGAACCCGCCTAGCACCCAGGGCGATTGCAATTGCGCCTGCAGATTGAAGCTGGCCCCAAGCAGGCCAGTCAGGACGCCTGCGGCGGCATAGGTCAGTGCCATGCCCAGTACGTAGCTACTGGACAGCATTAGCGCCTGGCCTGAGCTGCGGGTGTTTCGGCCCGACACCAGGGTGGAAATGATTGGCACCATGGGCAGCACACAGGGGGTGAAAGTCAGCCCGAGCCCGAGCAGAAAGAAAACGCCGGCGATGACCAACGTCGACTGCTGCGACAGAAAACCTGCCAGGCCTGTGGCCGTGGTGGTGTTTATATCGGCCGTCGCAGGAGTGTTGGCGCCAGTATTGATACCGCTGGACGCATTATCAGAGGGTGTGGCAACGGCAGTGCTCGCGCTGGTATCACTGCCCGGAAAGTACAGGACATCGCGAGTTTGCGGCGGATAACACAGGCCGGCCTCGGCGCAGCCTTGGTAGGTTACTTTCAGTTCGGCTTCCCGGACGCCCTCGGGCAGGGTGACCGGAATGCGCACCTCGACTGGGTCATAGAAAACGGTCACTTCGCCAAAAAACTCGTCGTGGGTAGTTTTCCCGGCGAGTGAAAACTGCGGTTCACCGGTTTTGACGCCCTCGGTGACCGGGGTGACACTCAGTCGACCTTTATACAGATAGTGACCCGGGGTGACGTCCCAGGCCAGAATCACCGCGCCGTTATCGGTGCTGTGACGGAATGGCAGCGCTTCATCGACTGGCAGGAAACCACTGTTACTGCCACCGAACAGGGAGTTGCCGCCTGAGCCGAGAGCGAAGGCCGGGCTGGTAACCGTGAGAAGGCACAGAGAGCCAGTATCAGGGTAAGGGCGAGGCCCTGTCGGCCGGTGGAGGGCACTGCGGCAGGTGCTGTCATAGTAAATGTTGGTTCCTGGTTTCGCTCTAAATGTTAGTTGTTTGCGTTGAAGTCGAGTCGGTTCGACATTCTGTTCCACGTTCGATGCCAGTGGACAGAAACGGGTTCTCAAAGTTCCTCGCTTTCCGTCTCAAAGTTCCCTCTGGTATTGAACGCTGTAAAGTCGCACAATAGCGAGCCAATGAATCACAGTCCAAATGAGCTTATCATGCTGTTCAATGACCTGTTCCGGGAAAGTCACCGGACGATTCTGGTCAGGGGCGGCGATGAACCCGAGTACAGACCCGCCGACGGCGACAATGGCCTGGCGCAGATTGTTTTCGCACATGGCTATTATGCCAGTGCTCTGCACGAAATCAGTCATTGGTGTATCGCAGGTGAGTATCGGCGCACACTTCACGACTATGGTTATTGGTACTGTCCGGACGGCCGCACACCCGAACAACAACGCGCGTTCGAACAGGTTGAGATTAAGCCTCAGGCGCTGGAATGGTTATTTTCGATAGCGGCGGGTACGCGGTTTCACATCAGTGTGGATAACTTGTCTGGTGATGGCGCAGCCAATGAGCAGGCGTTCAGGCTGGGTGTAAGAGTCCAGGCAAGCCATTACCTGACACACGGTCTGCCCCACCGCGCTGGCTTATTGTTGGACGCACTGAAAACCTTTTACGGAACTACCGACACGCATGCCACTAACTGGCATCGGGATGCCGAGCGCATTGCACCGTCAACGTCCGCTAAGAACTCCTCAAGGAAAACTGAGACTGTATGACATCTGAACCCAAGCACACTGGCGACCTCCGGTTCCAGGACCTCAATCTGGACCAGAAGCTTCAGGACGCCATCTCGGCGATTGGCTTTGAATACTGCACACCGATCCAGGCTGAAACCCTGCCATGGACCCTGGCCTGCGAAGATCTGATCGGCCAGGCCCAGACTGGCACCGGCAAGACCGCAGCCTTTCTGATTACCGCTATCCAGGCGCTGTTGGAAACCCCGATTCCGAAAACCGACCGTTTCGCTTCCGAGCCCCGGGTACTGGCGCTGGCGCCCACCCGCGAACTGGCCATGCAGATTGCCAAGGATGCCGAACAGTTGTGCGAGCACACCGGCCACAATGTGGTCACGGTTGTCGGTGGTATGAACTACGACAAGCAGCGGGATCAGTTGCAGAACGAAGTAGTGGATATCCTGGTGGCGACACCGGGCCGTCTGATCGATTTCCTCGGCTCCCAGGACGTGTTCCTGGACCAGCTCGATATTTTGATCCTGGACGAAGCTGACCGCATGCTGGACATGGGTTTCATCCCGGACGTCAAGCGGATCATCCGCAAGTGCACGGCCAAGGAAAACCGGCAGACCCTGCTGTTCAGCGCAACCTTTAACCAGGACGTGTTGAATCTTGCCTCCATGTGGACCCAGAACGCTGAGTTTGTGGAAATTGAGCCCGAGCAGAAAACTGCCGAGCGTGTTGAGCAATCGGTTTACCTGGTGGGTGAGGATGAGAAGCTGCCGGTGCTGGTGAATTACCTCAAGCGCCCGGAAGTGGAAAAGGCCATTGTCTTTGCCAACCGACGGGATCAGTGTCGGGACTTGGAAGAAGACCTGCGTAACCAGGGCGTTAAAGTATCGTTGATGTCAGGTGAAATCGCCCAAAACAAGCGATTGAAGACCCTGGACCAGTTCAAAAAGGGCAGTATTCAGGTCCTGGTGGCCACCGATGTGGCCGGTCGTGGTATCCACGTCAACGGTGTGACTCACGTTTTCAACTACAATCTTCCCGATAATGCTGAAGATTATGTGCATCGCATTGGCCGTACCGGGCGTGCGGGTAAGCACGGGGTGTCGGTCAGTTTTGCAGGGGAGGACGATTCCTTTGCCCTGCCGGCGATCGAAACCTATATCAGCCAGAAACTGAATACCACAGTGCCGGATGAGGTATTGATGACGCCCATGGAGAACCCGCCCATTACCCGGAAGCGGGGTCGGCGTCCCCAGAGCGGTCGGGGTGGTCCCGGTGGAAGAAATCAGCGCCAGCGAAGGAACTGACAGGACTGGACGACAACATGTTGATCGTAGCTGACGAAAACATCCCATTATTGGATTCCTTCTTCGGAGAAATCGGCGAAATTCGCCGGGTGTCTGGCCGCACCATGACGGCCAGCGATGTCCGTGATGCGGAGGTGCTGCTGGTCCGTTCGGTAACTCGCGTTGGGCCGGAGCTGCTGGAAGGCAGTAAGGTCCGCTTTGTAGGTACGGCGACCATTGGCACTGATCATGTCGACGAGGAGTGGCTGGCGCGCAACGGCATTCGTTTTTCTGCCGCGCCCGGTTGCAATGCCAACAGCGTAGCGGAGTACGTTCTGTCCGTGCTGTCGGTGCACGCCGAGCGGCGCGGACTGGCGGACTGGACCCGGCTAAGTGTTGGCATTGTCGGCGTCGGAAATGTTGGCAGCGAGCTTTCCCGCAAACTCGATCGACTTGGCTTCGATGTGCGCCTGTGCGATCCGCCTCGGGCCGAGCTTGAGGATGAAGCCGATACCTCGTTCGTATCCCTCGAAGAAGCTATGACCTGCGATGTTGTGACGTTGCATACCCCTCTGACCCGGAATCAGCCTCATGCCACTTATCACATGGTGGGTGCCGCTGAGCTGGAAGGTCTGTCGGCCGATCAGTTGCTGATCAATGCTGGACGGGGCGAGGTAATCGATACCCAGGCCTTGAAGGCCCGCTTGTCTCAGACCAGCGCACCAGTGGTGGCGCTTGATGTCTGGGAAAGCGAGCCCGCGATAGATCCGGAGTTGGTCCAGCAGGTCTGGCTGGCGACTCCGCACATTGCTGGATATAGTCTGGAAGGTAAGGTGCAGGGCACCGAAATGATCTATCGGGCCCTGAGCCGTTACCTGGGGTTTCCGGTGCGCAAGCAGGCGGGGCAGTTTTTGCCCGAGCCGGCATTGAGCAAGGTGTCTTTTACCAGTGCGGCTGACGAAGACGACGCGATTAAAATTGCGTTGCGGGCGTGTTACGACCCGCGCCGGGATGATGCTCGGTTGCGGATAGCGATGCGGGGATCAGACCAGGAGCGGGCTGCTGCGTTCGATCAGTTGCGCAGGGATTATCCGGTGCGCCGGGAGTGTTCCAGCTTGAAAGTCCAGTTGAAGGGTACCAGCAAATCGCTGCAAGATAGCTTTCGGGCCATCGGTTTCAAACTGAAAATCTGATTGATCGACCAATAAAAAAAGCCGGGGCAAATGCCCCGGCTTTTTTGTTTAGAGCCCCGCCTGCTTGAGGGCCTGAATCCGGTCCTCCAGCGGTGGATGGGTCATGAACAGGGCGCTCAGTCCGCCCCTGGCGCCCCGGTTAATACCGAAGGCCTGCAGCGTATCCGGCATTTGATCCGGCATTTCGCTTTCCTGTTTCAGTCTGGCCAACGCGCTGATCATGGCCGATCGCCCGGCCAGCTGTGCGCCAGCAATGTCTGCCCGGAACTCTCGCCGCCGGGAGAACCAGAACACAATGGTGCTGGCCAGAATGCCCAGGACGATTTCGGCGGCAATGCTGACCACGAAGAAGCCGATGCCGTGACCACTCTCGTTCTTGAAGATGACCCGGTCGACGAACGAGCCGATTACCCGGGAGGCGAAGATCACGAAGGTATTCACCACCCCCTGGATCAGTGCGAGGGTAACCATGTCGCCGTTGGCCACGTGGCCAATTTCATGCCCCAGAACTGCGCGGATTTCGTCTTTGTTAAATCGGTGCAGAAGCCCTTCACTGACTGCAACCAGCGCATCGTTCTTGTTCCAGCCGGTGGCGAAGGCGTTCGACTGTGAGGCCGGGAAAATGGCGACATCCGGCATGCCGATGCCGGCATTCTTGGCCAGGTCAGCCACTGTCTCCATCAGCCAGCGCTCCGCCGGCGTGCGAGGAGATTCGATGATCTTGGCCTTGGTGCTCCATTTCGCCATGGGCTTTGAGATCAGCAGCGAAATGATGGCGCCGGCAAAGCCGAAGACTGCAGCAAACGCCAGCAGCGGTCCGTATTGAATGCCGTGCTGCGAAAGGTAGCTGTCGACGCCAAGCAGTCTTAGCGTAAAACTCGCGACCAGGATGACCGCAAGGTTGGTGGCCAGAAACAACAGAATCCGCATTTTAATTCCCTGAATTATCTATCGAACACTTAGAAGCCGTGCTTAAGACCGGAATATAGGGTCGCAGTTCACGGCTTCAATGCCTGCCGCTGAATTTACCTGTTGCGATCAGCAAAAAAAGTGGCTTGAACGATCTGACTGATGCGCCCGGAATGGCCGGATTTAAGTGCTCTGCGAATCAGATGGATGTAGGTCGACAGGTCCTGCTGGACCGACGGTGGCAGCTGTCCCTCGCTCGGTTGAGATGACGGCGTGACCAACTGGTTCAGCGGCGCCGGGGCGGGAGCACTGAGCCGAACAAACGCGGCATGAGTGAGCACCGCCTGGTCCAAAGCCTCTTGCCGGATGGTATCGACGTAGCGCAACAAACCTTCTTCCTGGAGCCAGAGCAGCGCACCAAAGCAGGCCATGTGGCGTTTGCTGTGCAGTCCAAACTCGTCCGGCTCATCCGGGCCGGCAATGTCCTCGACGAACAGATTGACCCGGCGAGGAAAGACGCCATAAAGCTGGACCAGCGCAATGGCGACGTCCTTGTAGAATTCCTCAACGTGAATGTCAGCCATGAAAAACCTTATTGCTGATAGTTACCGAGGAAGCGACCCAGGCGCAACATGGCGTCATCCAGGGCGTCTTCGCGGGGCAGGAATACAACCCGCAGGTGCTGCTTGTCGTCAATGTTGAACGCCGAACCTTGAACCAGCAGGATCTTTTCCTGCAACAGCAGGTCCAGCACCAGCTTCTCGTCGTTTACGATCGGGAAATGCTTGGGGTCCAGTTTCGGGAACAGGTAAAGAGCGCCCTGTGGTTTCACACAGCTCACGCCGGGGATGTCATTGAGCATTCGCCATGCTGTCTCCCGTTGCTCGTAGAGCCGTCCTCCCGGAGCCACCAGATCGTTGATCGACTGATAGCCACCCAAGGCTGTCTGGATGGCCAGTTGCGCCGGCACGTTGGCGCATAGCCGCATGTTGGAGAGCATCTCGATGCCTTCGATCAGGTCGGTGGCCCGGTGCTTGGCGCCACTGATGATCATCCAGCCCGAACGATAGCCCGCGGCCCGGTAGTTTTTCGACAAGCCGTTGTAGGTGAAAAACAGCACGTCATCGGCCAGTGCGGCGGTGGACACGTGCACCGTGCCGTCGTAGAGGATTTTGTCGTAGATCTCGTCCGACAGCACGATCAGGTTGTGCTGGCGAGCCAGCTCGATCACCTGCTCCAGCAGTTCCCGGGTGTAAACGGCCCCGGTGGGATTGTTCGGGTTGATCAGGACAATGGCGCGGGTCCGGCGAGTAATCTTTTTCCGGATGTCGTCGATGTCTGGAAACCAGTTCTGCTGCTCATCGCAACGGTAGTGCACGGGTTTGCCGCTCGACAGGGTGACAGCGGCCGTCCAGAGTGGGTAGTCTGGAGCAGGAATGAGCACCTCATCGCCGGTGTTCAGCATCGCCTGCATCGACATCACGATAAGCTCGCTGACGCCGTTGCCCAGGAAGATATCATCGATGTCGACCTTGTCGATGCCGCGCTGCTGGCAGTAGTGCATGACTGCTTTGCGCGCCGAGAACAGGCCCTTGGATTCCACGTAACCCTGGGCCTGATGCATGTTGTAGATCACGTCCTGCTGGATTTCCTCGGGAACGTCCAGCTCAAATGCGGCCGGGTTTCCGATGTTCAATTTGAGAACCCGGTGGCCTTCCTCTTCCAGTCGACGTGCTTCCCGCAGAACTACGCCACGAATTTCATAGCACACGTTATCCAGCTTGGCGGATTTGTAGTAGTTCTGCATAAGGCCCAGGTTTCCTTGGTCTGAATTCGTAAAAATAAAACAGTCAGTTAATGGCTCTTCATTCTAGCGGAGCGAGGGGCGGCGGCAACAGGGAAATTATGATGAATTGTGGCGGGTTAAGGCAGATTTAGCGGTTAAGCCTGAAGTTCTGTTTCAGGTTTGAGGCCGGACTCGAATCCATTCCTTGGCTTTTCAAGAAACATTGTGCACAATTTAATTTCGAAAAATTAGAATCAGTAATGGCGAAGGAGACTGTTGTGTCAGCAACCAGCGTTTACGACTTTACCGCTCGCGACATCAAGGGTAACGAAAAAAGCCTGGCGGATTACCGTGGCAAGGTGCTTCTGATCGTGAATACGGCCAGCAAGTGCGGGTTTACGCCTCAGCTTGAGGGCCTGCAGGGCCTGCACTCAGACTTGGGCGAGCGCGGCCTGGAGGTGCTTGGGTTCCCGTGCAATCAGTTTCTGAATCAGGATCCGGGCAATGACGATGCCATCAGCGAATTCTGCAGCCTGAATTATGGCGTCGATTTCCCGATGTTCTCGAAGATTGAAGTGAATGGCGATGGCACCCATCCGCTCTTCCAGTTCTTGAAGAGCGAAGCCAAGGGCCTGATGGGATCGGAAAAGGTAAAGTGGAACTTTACCAAGTTCCTGGTGGGCCGGGACGGTCAGGTGATCAGGCGCTATCCGCCCACGGCCAAGCCGCAGGACATCCGCAAAGACATTGAGAAGCTGCTGTAGCTATGACCAAGCCGGACGACGCACTGTCGCTCGACAATCAGGTCTGTTTTGCCCTCTACGCTGCTAATCGGGCGGTAACAGCCCGATACCGGCCGTTGCTGGCAGATTTGGATCTGACCTATCCGCAGTATCTGGTGATGCTGGTGCTCTGGGAGGAGGGGCAGTCCGGCGCGCTTACCCGGGTGTCCGATCTCGGTCGGCGATTGCGGCTGGATTCGGGCACGCTGACCCCGCTGCTGAAGCGGCTTGAAGGGCGTGGGCTGCTGAATCGTCAGCGCATCAGCCAAGATGAGCGGGTGGTAACGCTGGCTCTGACCGACGCCGGCTGGGCATTGCAGGAGCGGGCCAGGTCCGTGCCACAAAAGTTGCTTTGCGGCGTGGCGCTCCAGCCGGAAAGGCTGCAGGCGCTGCGCAAGGAATTGCGGGCGGTGCTTACGGCTCTTGAGGGCGAGGCGGGGTCCAGCGATTGATGGCTGCGCGCAATTCTTCACGTTTGAAAGGCTTGGTGACGTAGTCGTTCATGCCGGCCGTGATGCAGTCGTCCCGATCACCCTGCATCACGTTAGCGGTCACGGCAATGATCGGAACCGCTTGCCAGTCCGAGTTCTGCCGTATTCTCCGGGTGGCTTCGTAGCCGTCCATAATCGGCATTTGGCAATCCATCAGGATCAGGTCGAATTCCCCGGCCGCCATGGCATCCAGCGCGCGCTGCCCATTCTCGGCACTTTCAACCGTGTGCCCCAACTTCTTCAGAATACTGCTGGCCACCAGTTGGTTAACCTGGTTGTCCTCCACCAGAAGAATCCGAAGCGATTGAGCGGTCTGCTCCGGTTCAAGCGCGTCTGGACTGCGCAGGGCGGGATCGCTGTCGACGATGCCGGCAGCCCGGCACAGGCAGCGGTAGAGTTCGTCCCGGCGAAGGGGCAGGGAAAGGATTGGATTATCGGATTTTCCTTGCGCTGAAATTCCCAGTGAATCAGCCAGAATCAGCCCCGGCCCATGCCAGTTTGCGGCCTGCACCGCACTCTCGATACCGTCCTTTCCTATCAGTGTGAGCAGGATGCCCCGTTGTTCCGTGCCAGTCTCCCAGACTGGGATTTGCCAGGCCCGAAGTTGGCGTTCGATAGCAGGCCGATGCGGATTGTCGGCCGGGATCGCCAGGGTAACGCCAGTATCCACGAGTTCCTTGGCAGCCTGGGGCAGTTGATCCGGACTACTGTCTTCGTGCATGGGTAGCGGCACGGTGACGGTGAAGTGGGTGCCGTGACCCTCGGTGGAATCCACCATAATTCGGCCGTGCATGCGTTCAACCAACTGTCGGCACAGGGTCAGCCCAAGTCCGGTTCCTCCATACAGCCTCGTCGTGTCGGCGTCAGCTGGGAAAACGGTGAGAATATCTTGTGCAGACCATCGGTGGACATGCCGATGCCGGTATCAATGACGTCCAGCCTGAGCATACCAGCGGAGTAAGCGGCCTTAATGAACACGGACCCCTTGTCGGTGAACTTGATCGCATTGCTGAGCAGGTTGTTGAGAACCTGGCGGGTCCGGGTAGGATCGCCAAGGAAGCTTTGCGGCAGCGATGGATCGATTTCGTTGACCAGTTCTATGCGCTTTCTCCGGGCCTGCTGGGCGTGCAGGGTTGAAGCCTCCTCAATCAGGTTCCGCAGGTTAAACGGAATATTCTCCAGGCTCAGTTTGCCAGCCTCCACCTTGGAGATATCGAGAATGTCATTCAGAAGGCCAAGCAGACTTTCGCCGGCACTGAAGGCGACCTCAAGTCGATAGCGCTGGCTAGAGTCAAGATCGCCTTCGAGGGCCAGTCCCAGCATGCCCAATACGCCATTCAGTGGTGTGCGAATTTCGTGGCTCATGCTGGCCAGAAAGTTGGCCCGGGCCCTTGCCCTGCGCACCGCATCCTCCTTGGCCTTGATCAGAGCCCGGTTGCTGCGCTGGAGGGCGTCGTTCTTCTCGGATATCTCGCGAGTGCGATCGTCAACTTCTCGCTCGAGCTGGGAGGAATAATCCTTCATCGCGCTCTCGGCGGAGCGCAGCTGGTCCAGACTGGAATCCATGGTTTCCAGGTGTCGGTTGATAATGCCCACCATGGTGCCAATTTCGTCCTGCTGATGATTCGCCGGAACGGGCAAGCGGGCCTTTTCCGGTGAGTTGGCCTGCACCTCGCCAAGTGCATTAATGACGTTCAGCATCGGCCGGGTCAGTATCAGATAGAAAATGCCCAGCAGGGCGGCGGTGAGGGCCAGGCTTTTGAGCAGACCGCTGATCAGCGTGTAAGTGGCCCGCTCCAGAAACTGAAGCCCGTAGTGATAGGTGTCGATGGTAACAATGAGTCGGCCGAGCGGTAGGTCCTCCAGTTGAGGCACACTCAATTCCTGGCTAAACACCCGGTTTGATTCGAACAGCAGGTCGCTGGCCCAGCGGTAGGGGGAGTCCGGGCTGCTCTGGCTGGCAGCTGCCATGGTCTGGTCGTCGTTGTCGATGATTCTGGCGTCAGTGGTCGCCGGGTGGCGCAGCAGGCCATCAAGAAGTTCTTCGGCGAGGCGGACATCGATGTTGTAGGCAATCTGGGAAGCCGGACTGACGCTGATGTCGATCAGTGCGTGAACGTCCTCTTCCATGGCGGCCCGGGCGTTGACGTAGTCGATGGTGATCTGGATAAGGTTAAGCACCAGTCCCAACGCCATGGCGATCAACACCGTATCCCGGGTCAGCCGGAAGGAAAGCCGCTTTCTGAAACCATTGATCACGAGTAGTTACTGTCCCTGTGTCAGGGCAGCGTCTGCTGCCCGAGTGCCAAAGCCGTCACTCGTCGTAATCGGCCTTTTTCTTCCATTCCTCGTCGTGCAGGAAGGTGTCCCATTCCCGATCCAACTTCGCCTGAGACCCGGAATGTGCGGTGTCCTTTCCTTCCACAATCAGGGCTTCCAGTTCTTTTATCCGGATCCGGAAACTTTTGACGGCTTTCATTGCTAGCGGGTTGTCTCGGGACTTACCCATTTCAGTACTGGCGAGATGGTAAGCGTGAATGGCCTTTCGGATCTCGTTCTGACGGACGTAATCCCTGGCCTGGAACATGTGCAGGTCAGCGTGGGTTTTATGGACGAGAAACAGCACGAATTTGAGGTTTTTCTTGGCTGTTGCGGCGTCCAGCTTACTGCTCTTGTGCATGTCTTCGATCATTTTGAACAGATTCTGCAGCAGCTCCTTTACGTAGGTAGCCTTTTCCGGCGTATCGATTTTTACCGGAGACCGGGTGTCCTGCTTGGCCTGAATCTGGTCTTTCAGCTGCTGGGCCGCTTCTTGCCATTTTTTGACAGGGAGATCGGACTTGAGGCCTGCCAGCTGCACGCATGCTTCTTCCATGCGTTTGATCAACAGCAGTTTCAGATCCGATGTCAGGTATTGCCCGGGGATTTCCGACAGCAGTCGATTGGCTCGGTTGTACGCATCCTGCTGATTTGTGATCTTTCGGGCACGCTCAATGCGGGCCTTCTCGCGCATCTGGCTTAACACGATCAGGAAGATCGACACCGCCACGACGGCTGCCAGTATTATTACAATGGTGGTGGTATCCATTAGATCTTTAGTGGCTCCGGCTTCAGTTTGAGAGTTAGCTGGCGCATTGCCCCGCCTCAAGTTACCGATATTATTCAGCAAGCGTCACAAAGACTAGCAGAAATACCGTAGTCAATCCGTTGCGAAATGTGACTGATGCAATCATCCATTGATTACGTGAATTTTGAACTCCTGTATATTGCTTCGGTGAATAAAGGGTAAGGCCTTTTGTTCGATGTTTTTTGATGTACGACGTACCCGGAGTTGCCCATGGATATTTCCCGTGTTGACCTGAACCTGCTTGTGTACCTGGACGTTCTGTTGCGGGAGCGAAACGTCACCAAGGCTGCCAACCACCTTGGCATTACCCAGCCGGCGATGAGCAACGGGCTGCGACGCTTGCGGGATCTGTTCGGTGATCCCTTGTTGATCAGAACCAGTGAGGGCATGACGGCTACCGAACGAGGCCGCGAGCTGCAACCCCTGGTGCGAGGCATCCTGTCGGATATTGAGCAGGCAGTGCAAGAGAAAACCCCGTTTTCAGCGCTGGAAAGCCAGCGGGTCTTCCGTATTATGGCCAGTGATTACGCCGAGTCCTGCCTGATGCCCCGGGTGTTACGCCGGATTCGCCAGGAAGCTCCGCATGTCACCCTGGATGTGCTGACCCCCAGTGACGTCAGCTTTCTGGACGTGGAGCAGGGCCGGCTCGATATGGCGATCAACCGGTTCGACAAAATCCCCCAATCGTTTCATCAGAAAACCCTGTGGACCGAGTATTTCGCCTGTCTGATGAACGCCCGCAATCCGATTCTGAAGGCGCCGTTCACGCTTGATACCTATCTGGATGCGAGCCACATCTGGGTCAGCAAAACCGGGTTTGGAGTCGGTGTCGGGGTTAATCCCAAGGATGTGCAGCGCTTGGGTTGGGTGGATGAGGCGCTTTCCCGCATGGGTCGTAAACGCCAGATATCGGTGTTTACCCGGCACTACCAGGTGGCGATGCTGCTGGCTGAGCAGCACGACCTGATCGCCACGCTGCCGTCGCGAGCGGCATGGCTGCAGAAGGATAATTCGAATCTTGTGGTAAAGGTGCCACCGTTCGAGATCCCGCCATTTGAGCTGAAAATGGCGTGGAGCCCTCTGCTCCAGCACAACTCGGATCACCAGTGGTTACGTAAGCTGATTGCGGAAGTGGCCAGTGAAGTAGATCAGGAGTTCGCGCCGTTTGGCGCCCAGTTTGAGTCTGCCGAAAGTCCTCAGGCCCATCACTCAGAGCGGTAACTCTCTCAGCTCCAGGGAGCTTCGACCTGCGTCCCACATACGCTGGAAATTCTCGGCCAGCAGTTTGACCCGGCCAGGGTCGGAAAACTTGGCATAACCTTCCGGTTTGGAAAAGTCATGACGATAGACCAGCCCGTCACGGTCGGCCAGCATGAATGGCTGGTCTTCCACCGGATAGTCCTGGCTTACCAGCCTTAGTTCAATCCTGCTTGGTAGTCGTCGCATCAATTCCACCAGCTTATGTCTGCGCTTTACCAGCGGGCCGTCATCGTGGATGAGCAAGCGCACTTCGCTGAGCCGGTGCCGGCGGGCAAGGGCGGAGATCAGTTCCCGAAAACGATGTCGGTCATAGAGGTTGTGCTCAAGTACGCGATCGTAAAGCCAGAGCCGCTGTCCGGCCTGGCCGGCTACGGAATCGATCAGGTCGAGCATGCGATTCTCGTCGGAGAACAGCCAGGTGTCGGAGTCTTCGCCGAGAATCATGGGCGCCGACTTTTGTTCCAGTGCTTCGGCGAGTAAAGCGGGCGCCAGGCAGCGCATGTCGATATGGCTGATGCCGGCGTCATCGTAGCGATCGGAGAAGGCATGAAAACCGGAACGCTGGTAGAAGGGGATGGCGTATTCCTGCGCCGAGAGCCGGATCTCGTGGTAGTCACCGGCGGCTTCGGTAATCAGGTGGCGCAGCAGCGCCTCACCAACGCCGCGGCCACGGAACCCCGGCATAATCGCCATGCGGCCGATGTGCGCAGTTTCGCCAAGGGTGGAAAATAGCCGCGCCGTGCCTACGGGCGTGTTATCCGGCAGCACCGCGAGATAGTGGTCGGCAATCTCGTCAGTATCGTCCCACTCCAGCTCAGGTGGCACCTTTTGTTCGTCAATAAACACACGTTGACGGATGTCATGGATATGACCCGGAGCCAGTTGCCAGCTGTACTTTCTGAATTTCACTCTCATGGCGACCAACTATTCGAAGTAGACCGATCCCTGATTATACAACGTGCACAGCAGTCCGAGCAGGGCTTCGTCATCGGTGAACTGCGCCAGGCGATCGGCATCAATGTAGGCGCCGGCGCAGAGCAGCGGTGCCATCGGTCGGGCATCACCTTTCAGCAGATACTGTTCGCCATCCACGAACAGCGCGGTATCGTCGTCAAAATCGTAGTAGGCAAAGCGGGAGCCTCGTTCCAGCGCAGCTGTTCTCCGGCTTGAATGGCCGCGGCCAGCTCCTCGGGTGACGCCGGCTCCTCGGCGGGAACGACAATGTCCATGCTCTTCGGCGCGGTGGCGTATTGGCCGAACCAGAGTGAGAGCTTTCGACGATCCCCCAGTTTTTCGCGCAGCAGGTCGTCGAGAGTGTCGATCACGGCGGGCTGGATGGTGCCGGGGTTGTCCTGAACCTGAAGGTCTGGATCGCCCAGGTGCTCGCTGGAATCGGCCTGGCTGCACAGGAAGTCGGTGAAGCCGGTCAGCACGTCATCAACAGTGGGGGCCCTGAAACCAATGGACAGGGTAATGCAGTCGTCGACGGCAACCCCATGGTGGCCAACGCCCGGGGGCAGGTAAAGCATGTCGCCCGGTGCCAGGGTAACGGTTTCCTCACCATCCCAGCCGCTGAGAATGCGCAGGGGGGTGCCTTCTACCCGTGGCGATGCCTGGTCGCAGTGTCCACCGAAGGTCCAGCGGCGTTCACCCTGGGCTTGCAGCAGGAACACATCGTACTGATCGTAGTGTGGGCCTACGCTTCCGCCTTTGGGGGCGTAACTGGCCATGATGTCATCAAGGCGCCAGTTGGGTACGAAGCGGAAGTGTTCCAGCACATCTGCCACCTCGGGAACCCAGTGGTCGAGGCCCTGCACGAGCAGGGTCCAATCCTGCTCTGGAAGCTGGCTGAAGCGTTCGGGCGTGAACGGGCCATTGTGCAGCTGCCAGGGTTTACCATTGTCGTTTTCCAGGACAATGCGGGATTCCACGCCCTCTTCGCACGCCAGTCCGGCCAGTTCGTCGGGACTGACGGGTGAGGTCAGCCCCGGAAACGCCTGGCGGATGACCAGCGGCTTTTTCTGCCAGTAATCCCGCAGAAATTCAGAGGCGGTCAGCCCACCGAGCATATCCATGCCTACACTCCAAGTTTCAGATGTTGCGTGCCTGATCGACAGCGTTGCCAATATAGCCGCCCGGTGTCAGCGCCATCAGCTCGTGCTTGGCGGTGTCGGGAATATCCAGTGACTGAACAAAGCTCTGGATGACTTCCGGCGTCATGGCCTTGCCGCGGGTCAGGGCCTTGAGTTTCTCGTACGGCTTTTCAATGTTGTACCGGCGCATCACAGTCTGGATCGGTTCGGCCAGAACTTCCCAGGCGTGATCAAGGTCCTCGTCCAGGCGGGCCGGGTTGATTTCCAGTTTGCCCAGTCCTTTCAGTGTCGCCTCGTACGCGATCAGGCTGTGGGCAAAGCCGACACCCAGGTTACGCAGCACGGTGGAGTCGGTCAGGTCTCGTTGCCAGCGGGAGATTGGCAGCTTGGCGGCGAGGTGATTGAGCAGGGCGTTGGCAATGCCCAGGTTGCCTTCGGAGTTCTCGAAGTCAATCGGGTTCACCTTGTGAGGCATGGTGGAGGAGCCCACTTCGCCTTCCACAGTCTTCTGCTTGAAGTAGCCCAGGGAGATGTAGCCCCAGATATCGCGGTCCAGATCAATCACGATGGTGTTGAAACGCGCGACCGCATCGTACAGCTCGGCGATGTAATCGTGGGGTTCGATCTGGGTGGTGTACGGGTTCCAGTCCAGGCCCAGGCTTTCAATGAACTCACGGGCGTTGGCGGCCCAATCAATCTCGGGGTACGCCGACAGGTGGGCGTTGTAGTTGCCGACAGCACCGTTGATCTTGCCCAGCAATTCGACGGCGCGAATCTGCTTAACCTGGCGACGCAGGCGGTGCACCACGTTCGCGAATTCCTTGCCAACGGTGGTCGGCGAGGCTGTTTGACCGTGGGTGCGGGACAGCATCGGTTGCTCAGCGTGTTCTTGCGCCAGTTCGCCCAGTTTGTCGACAAACCGAGCCATGGCGGGAAGCAGGCCATGATCAAGGCCTTCGCGCAGCATCAGTGCGTGGGACAGGTTGTTGATGTCCTCGGAGGTGCAGGCGAAGTGAACAAACTCGGTCACCGCGTGCAGTTCAGGGAATTCAGCAATCTGTTCCTTGATGAAGTACTCAACGGCTTTTACGTCGTGATTGGTGGTGCGCTCGATGTCCTTGATGCGCTGGGCATCTTCGAGGTTGAACTCGCTGACCAGTTTGTCCAGAAACGCATTGGCTTCGGCGGAGAACGCCGGAACCTCGGTAACTCCGGGGTGCGCGGCCAGCTTCTGGAGCCAGCGGATCTCGACGGTTACCCGGTTCCTGATCAGGCCATACTCACTGAAAATGTCTCGGAAGACGCTGACTTTACTGCCGTAGCGTCCATCGACCGGGGAAATGGCGGTCAGGGCGGTGAGTTCCATCGAAAACCTCTCAAATCGTTAACGGATCGGGCCAAAAGAAAATTAGGGGCGCATATGATACACCAGCGCCGCGCCGGACGCAGTTGTGTGGGAACTGTTGTTCCAGAGCTACAGTGGACTGTTGGCCTTGTCGGCCAGCTGCCGGGCGTGCTCGATGACTTTCTTGCGATTGAAAATCAGCTGCCAGCGTCGGCCGCCTGTTTGGCGCCACAGAACCGCGGAACGGATGCCTGCAAGCAGCAGGGCGCGGACTTTGGCGGCGTTTTCCTCGCGCTGCAGGACACTGGGATTGCCGCTCACCTGAATGCGTAACCGAAAGGTGCTTATGGTATCGGCGTACACTGAGGCGAGATTGCTAATCAGGTTGCTGTGGGTATAGCCAAAGTGGCTGGCTGTGTGACGAGCCTGATCAATGCGGGAGCCAATGGCGTCCAGCATTTCCGGGCTGCGATTAAGTTTAGCTTCCAGCTGGATCAGGTTGAGCACGTACCTTAGTACCTCAATGTCCTGCTGCTTGCTCTGCTGGCTCAGCACCGATGAGAGTGTAACCAGTCCCTCGTGAATGTCCGCGAGATCGCCGCCATAGACATCCAGGGTTGAGGCCGGATCGGTGGCGAACAGCGAGCGGATGCAGGTTTCGAGGCTGGTCTCCGAGCACTGGCCGTTGTGAGCAATTTGCTGGACCAGGTTGGCAGCTTGACACACGCCAGCCAGGGCGAGGGTCTGATCGTTCAGGGATCGACTCATGCGCCCAATTCCTGCTGGCATTGTTCGGAGAGGCGGGCCGGCAGTGCTTCACCATCACGCCAGGTTTCCTCGATCACGCCACCGCCCAGGCAGACCTCGCCATCGTAGAAAACCACGGACTGACCCGGAGTGACTGCTCGCTGAGCATCATAGAAGACCACCTTGACGCCCTCATCCAGCACCAAAACCTCGCAGTCCTGATCAGGCTGACGGTAACGGGTTTTGGCCTTGCAACGGAATTGGGAGGCCGGTGGTTCGCCGGCCACCCAGTCGATTGGGCCGGACACCAGTCCGCGCGCGAACAGGAGCGGGTGGTGCTTTCCCTGAACCGCAATAAGAACGTTGCGGGTAAGGTCTTTCTCGGCAACGTACCAGGGTTCATCGCCAAATTCGCTGAGGCCTCCAATACCGAGGCCCTGGCGTTGGCCAATGGTGTGGTACATCAGGCCCTGGTGACGACCGATGACCTTGCCATCCGGTGTCTCGATGTCACCCGGTTGCGCGGGCAGGTACTGCTTCAGGAAATCGGTGAACTTGCGTTCGCCGATGAAGCAGATGCCGGTGGAATCTTTTTTGTCATGAGTGACAAAACCCTGGGCTTCGGCAATCCGACGAACTTCAGGTTTTTCCAGCTCACCGACCGGAAACAGGGTGCGGGCGATACGCTCACCTGAGACTGCGTGAAGGAAGTAGCTCTGGTCTTTGTTGGCATCCAGGCCTTTCAGCAGCTGAGCCCGGCCGGAATCGTCGGACAGTGGACGCTGGCGGGTGTAATGACCGGTGGCAATATAATCGGCACCCAGGGTAACGGCGTAATCGAGAAATGCCCGGAACTTAACCTCTTTGTTGCACAGAATGTCCGGGTTAGGGGTGCGACCGGCGGTGTATTCCGACAGGAAGTGCTCAAACACACGGTCCCAGTACTCGGCGGCAAAACTGGCAGTGTGAAGCTTGATGCCGATGCTGTCCGCAACCGCCTGGGCGTCTGCCAAATCGGTCATTGCGGTGCAGTACTCGGTGCCATCGTCTTCGTCCCAGTTTTTCATGAACAGGCCTTCGACCTGATAGCCTGGTCTTTCAGCAACCAGGCGGCGACAGAAGAATCGACGCCGCCGGACATGCCGACGATTACTCGGGTATTTGCTGCGGGAGGTGTTTCGGATGCGTGTGTCATGAAAACGTCAGTCTGGGTGAAAAGCTGCCAAGTCTACCATTTGTCCGGCATTACGTCTGCGCGTCGACGATGACATCGAGCGGGTAGCGCCGGCCATTTCGGTAATCTTCTATGCATTCGAGCACCAACGGGCTGCGGAGCTGGTCTTTCAGCCCACGGATGTCCTCCAGCAACAGCCAGTGCGCGGCAATGATGCCGGTATCGAGTTCCTCGCTGACCTGTTCAAGGGCTTTGGCCGAGTAGCAGAAGCGGTAGTAGGTGACGCCGTTGGCAGGCGCCTTGTAGGTGTAAACGCCAAGGAAATGCTCGGGCTCCACCACCCAACCGGTTTCTTCCAGGGTTTCACGCTTGACCGCGTCCAGAATGGCCTCGTCCTCCTCGACATGGCCCGCAGGCTGATTGAAGACGACGCGGCCGCCGCTGGTTTCTTCGACCACCAGAAACCGGCCTTC
This sequence comes from Marinobacter similis, assembly GCF_000830985.1. Lineage (GTDB taxonomy): Bacteria > Pseudomonadota > Gammaproteobacteria > Pseudomonadales > Oleiphilaceae > Marinobacter > Marinobacter similis. Next base: position 104,006 of record NZ_CP007151.1, read on the forward strand.
CTGGTCTTCAACAATAACGGCGACAGTGGCGTGGGGTGTCCAGGTCATGGCTGTTTTCTGCTCCTGCTGCTGTGGGGTTTGCCCGGTTTTCGCCGCCCCGGATGGTTGCGACGTGGGGGCGCCGTAGGGACGTGGACGGTGATACCGCGGTGCTGGCCCGGCAATAAGCTGCCCAGGGTCCAGTCTCCTATACGGTAGCGGATCAGCCGGAGGGTTGGGAAGCCGACCGCAGCGGTCATGCGTCGTACCTGTCGGTTTCGGCCCTCGGTAATGGTCAGCTCCAGCCAGCTGGTGGGCACCGATTCCCGGTACCTGACCGGCGGTGTTCTGGGCCAGATCTCGGGCTGGTTGAGTCGGCGGGCCTTCGCCGGTGCCGTATTGCCATCCTTGAGCCGGACGCCGCGCTCGAGTCGGGAGAGAGCGTCATTGGTTATGTCACCCTCCACATGTACCCAGTAGGTTTTAGGCATTTTGGCGGTAGGTGAAGCAATGCGATGCTGTAGGGCGCCTTCGCTGGTCAGCAGCAGCAGGCCCTCGGAGTCGTAATCGAGCCGGCCGGCCGGATACACGCCGGGTATCTGAATCCAGTCCGCAAGGGTCGCCCTGACCGGTTTCCCGCTGTCCTGGCGATCGTCAGTGAACTGGCTGAGTACACGAAAGGGTTTATTGAAGAGAATCAGGTTGGCCATTACTTCCAGCGCGTCCGCAGTGATAGGTTGGAGCTCAGCAAAAATATCGATTGCAGGGTTACTTTACCAATGGTGGCCGGCAAAGTCGTTGTGGGGCTATGAGGTCGGCTACAAAGAGTGCAGGTTTCAGGAGGCAACAGGCAGAGCTGCCTGAATTGGGTTCAGGGTGTCGCAGGGAGAAAGTGCGCAAGCCCGCTTACAGTTTCATTATCGCGCACTACATCGTCGCCTGCCTCAGGGCAGGCGTGCCAGGGCCACTTGTCAACGATTGGTCAGGCGTTTGCTGCACGCGGCGGGAAATCGCTCCGACCTGGGTCCGGGTCATCAGTTTTGACCTCCTCTGATGCGCCAGCATTCTCTTGCGTCGCTTTCTGGGGCTGTGCATCGGGGACAATATTGATGGCGTGGACGCCTTTATCGCTGGGTTTTTTGTCAAAGGTAACGGGTTGGCCAGCCTTCAGTGTCTTGTAGCCGTCCATTTGGACCGATGAAAAGTGGGCAAACAGATCGTCACTGCAGCCGTCCTCAATGATGAAACCGTACCCTTTGGCATTGTTGAACCATTTAACCTTGCCTCTTGGCATGATGAACTCCCCTGTTCATGTGCTGTCACATTTTATTATTGGTGTTGTGAACATTCCGCTCTATGTCACTGGAAGCGGATTTCGGTTACATAACCCTCATTGATCGGTGCCGGTTACATAACATGCGTTGGAATTTACATTATTTAACAATGCAAGTTAACTTTCGGCCAATCGGCGCGTCGAGTCAATAGTTTCTATTGCCGGAATGTGTGGTTGAAGGCGGTCTGGAACCGGTATCATGCGCGTATAGTTGAATTCCTCGCGCCCGGTTCTCGACTTAGCTTGAAAACACGGGGTCAGACAACCACATTATGCAAAGGGCACCGATAAACCGGTAAAGAATGATGCGGACTATCGAAGATTCTCTACTAGTATTTAATCAGGGGGAGGACGAACAACCGGGACGCCAAGACGATCTCAGTGTTGCGCCCGAAAAACCTGCCCTGAAGCGCCCGGCGCGATTTCGCGTAGTGCTTCTGAATGACGATTACACGCCCATGGATTTTGTTGTGGAAGTGTTGATGAAGTTCTTCGGCATGAACGAAGAGAAGGCGACGCAGGTGATGCTGCTCGTCCATACGCAAGGAAAGGCCGTATGTGGGTATATACCCGAGACATCGCAGAAACGAAGGCAGCACAGGTGAACCAGTATTCCTCGGAATGCGAACATCCGCTGCTTTGCGAGATTGAACGTGCGGACTGACAGACGTTGGGGTGGCCCATGCTGAGTAAAGATCTAGAAATTACGCTGAATACGGCTTTCAAGAGTGCTCGCGACAAGCGTCATGAATTCATGACCGTGGAGCACTTATTGCTGGCCTTGTTAGATAACGAATCGGCGGTGGGCGTTCTGAAAGCGTGTGGAGCAGATCTCCAGCGACTTCAAGAAGAGCTTATGGAATTCGTAGACTCAACAACACCGCTCATTCCGAGCAGTGACAGTGAGCGCGAAACCCAGCCTACCCTTGGATTTCAGCGCGTGCTGCAACGGGCTGTATTTCATGTCCAGTCTTCCGGCAAGAAGGAAGTGACTGGCGCTAACGTTTTGGTTGCTATCTTCAGTGAGCAGGAGAGCCAAGCGGTCTACGTTCTGAAGAAGCAGAACATTGCTCGTATTGATGTGGTTAACTTCGTGTCCCACGGCATCTCCAGGGTGCAGGGTGCGGAAGACCAGGAGGGCCATGATCAGGCCGCTCCGGATGAAACCGGTGAAGAAGGCGGGCATTCCAAGCCGCTGGAAAGCTACGCCACCAATCTCAATGAGCAAGCTCGCCAGGGGCGGATTGATCCGCTGATTGGGCGAGAGCACGAGGTTGAACGGGTAGTACAGATCCTGGTTCGGCGCCGGAAAAATAACCCGCTTCTGGTCGGTGAGGCCGGTGTCGGCAAGACTGCGATCGCCGAAGGTTTGGCTAAGCGCATCGTCGATGGCCAGGTGCCGGATATCATTTCCGACGCGGTGGTCTACTCATTGGACCTCGGCGCACTGCTGGCCGGCACCAAGTACCGGGGCGATTTTGAAAAGCGCCTTAAAGGCCTGTTGGCTGAGCTGAAAAAAGAGCAGCACGCGATCCTGTTCATCGATGAGATCCACACCATCATCGGGGCTGGTTCCGCGTCTGGTGGCGTGATGGATGCCTCCAACCTGCTCAAGCCCATGCTGAGCTCGGGCGAGATCCGCTGCATCGGTTCAACAACTTTCCAGGAATTCCGTGGAATTTTTGAGAAAGACAGCGCCCTGGCGCGTCGTTTCCAGAAGATCGACGTGAACGAGCCAAGTGTTGAAGACACGTATCAGATCCTGAAGGGGTTGAAGCCCAACTTCGAAAAGCACCACGATCTGAAATACACCGACAAGGCCCTTCGAGTTGCGGCGGAACTGGCCGACCGCTACATCACTGACCGTCATCTGCCCGATAAGGCCATCGACGTCATTGACGAAGCGGGCGCACGGCAACGTCTGCAGCCGGAGAATAAGCGCAAGAAGGCTATCGATGTGACCGACATCGAAGATGTGGTGGCCAACATCGCGCGGATTCCGCCGAAGAACGTATCCACCAGCGACAAGGATCTGCTCCGCAACCTGGAGCGCGACCTGAAAATGGTTGTCTTTGGCCAGGATCCGGCCATCGAGTCCCTGTCCACGGCTATCAAGTTGGCGCGTGCCGGGCTGAAAGCGCCGGAGAAACCGGAAGGGGCGTTCCTGTTTGCCGGTCCGACTGGTGTCGGTAAAACCGAAGTCACCAAGCAGTTGGCGAAAGTGCTGGGCATCGAGCTGGTTCGATTCGATATGTCCGAGTACATGGAGCGGCATACCGTGTCACGCCTGATTGGTGCGCCTCCGGGGTACGTAGGTTACGACCAGGGTGGTCTGCTGACCGAATCGGTCAACAAGCATCCGCACTGCGTGCTGCTGCTGGATGAGATCGAAAAAGCCCATCCGGAAGTGTTCAACCTGCTGTTGCAGGTGATGGACCACGGCACCCTGACTGACAACAACGGCCGCAAGGCGGACTTCCGCCATGTGATCCTGGTGATGACAACGAACGCGGGGGCAGAAAGTATGGCTCGCCGTTCCATCGGCTTCAGCGAGCAGGATCACAGCACTGACGGCATGGAGATTATCAGCAAGACCTTCACGCCGGAGTTCCGCAACCGTCTGGATGGCATCATCCAGTTTGCCGATCTGCAGAAGGAGACCATCACTCACGTGGTCGACAAGTTCCTCACCGAGCTGCAGGCGCAGTTGGATGAGAAGCATGTTGTCCTGCATGTGGATGAGGACGCCAAGGTGTGGCTGGCAGAGAAGGGTTATGATGTCACTATGGGGGCACGGCCGATGTCCCGCTTGATTCAGGACAAGATCAAGCGACCGCTGGCCGAGCAGATCCTGTTTGGGCGCCTTTCTGAGAAGGGCGGGGATGTGTTCATCCATCTGCGCGATGATGAGCTGGTCTTCGATTATGAGGACGAGCCAGCAGAGGCGGTGTAAGAAACCGGCACTCTGTAAGCAATAAAAAACCGCTGCCTATGGCAGCGGTTTTTTTATATCGGCGACTAACTGTTTTTACCAACAAAAAAGCCCCGGGCGGGGCTTTTCAGATGTCAGTCGGCCTTAACGGGCGCGGTACACAATGCGGCCCTTGCTCAGGTCATAGGGAGTCAGCTCAACCTTGACCTTGTCGCCGGTCAGGATGCGGATGTAGTTTTTGCGCATCTTTCCGGAGATATGAGCAGTCACCACGTGACCGTTGCTGAGTTCAACACGGAACATGGTATTTGGAAGGGTATCGATAATGACGCCTTCCATTTCAATGACATCTGATTTCGCCATTCAGTAGAAACCTCTCGTGGAATGTACTTCTCGTGATTTTAAATTGCGCAATTCTGCCTGATTTATCAGCCTTTGGCAAAAATCAGTTTAACTCCATGGGCAGCCATTGCCCTTCCCGCAAGGCTTCAATGGGCTGGAATCGGGTTTTGTAGTTCATTTTCCGGCATTCCCGAATCCAGTAGCCCAGGTAAAGATGGGGCAGACCCCGTCGCTTGGCTTCCTCGATTTGCCACAAAATGGCGAAAGTGCCGAGGCTTCGGTGCTCAAGCGAAGGTTTGAAAATGGTATAGATAGCGGAAAGACCGTCGTCGAGCAGATCAACCGCTGCCAGGCCAATCAACTCATGGTTCAGGCGAATCTCCAGGAACCAGGAATCGGTGGCGCCTTCCACCAGGAACGAAGAAAACTGTTCCGGGGAGGGCGGGTACATGTCACCGTCCTTATGGCGCTCTTCGATGTAGCGGGCATACAGCCGGTAATAGTGTTCGTTAAACCGGGCCGGAACCAGGCTGTATTCCAGGTCCTCGTTCTTGCGTAGTACTCGCTTCTGGTTCCGGTCGGGCTCAAAGTCATCCACTTTCAGGCGAACGGGAATGCAGGCGTTACAGTTTTCGCAGTGGGGGCGGTAGTAGTGTGAGCCACTACGACGAAAACCGAGGGCGGTAAGCTGGCTGTACAGTTTCTTGTCGATGTGAGCCCGCGGATCCACAAACATGGTGGTCGCTTCTCGATCCGGAAGGTAGCTGCAATCGTGAGGTGGGGTTGCGAAGAACACCAATGTTCTAAGATTGCTCATTCACGCCTCCGGCCCAGACCATTGCCAGCGGATTTTCCAGTCACGTTGGTTCGGTTTTCGATCAACGCATGCCCTGAGTATAGATAAAAACTCGCTGCGTGAAATGGTTCGCGCCCCCATAGTCAGCAGGTGTCGGCTCTCGACCTGACAGTCCATGATCCTGTAATCCCACTCCTGAAGCTGGTGGGCCAAGTGCACCATCAACACCTTGGAGGCGTTGGTTTCCAGTGAAAACATGGACTCCCCGAAAAAACATTGCCCAATTGCGAGCCCATACATGCCACCGGCGAGTTCGCCGGACTGATTCCAGACTTCAATGGAGTGGGCCACACCCTGCCGGTGCAGTTCGGAGAAGCTGGCGATCATGTCTTCGGTAATCCAGGTGCCCTCTGCCCGTGTGGTCGCACACAGGCGAATAACCCGGCCGAAGCCTGATCGGCGGTAACCTGAAAGCGACCCTGATTCAGGGTTCGGCGCAAGCTACGGGATACGTGGATGTCTCCGGGCAACAATACGCAGCGTGGATCGGGGGACCACCAGAGGATGGGCTGGTCATCGCTGTACCAGGGGAATATGCCATTTCGGTAGGCAAGGAGGAGTCGTTCGGTGGACAGATCTCCGCCGAGAGCCAACAGCCCATCGGGGTCGTCCAGTGCTTCATCTACAGGAGGGAACCAGAGTTGGTCCGGGTCAAGCCAAGGTAGTGAGGTCATCCTGCTCCACTGAGGAAGTCAAACTGAGTGGTATCTACTTCCGTGTTTGGACCCGTGGCAATCTATCGCTGAAACACGCTGTGAATACGTCCGTGTACGCTTGGCTACGCCATCCATGGCTCCGCACAGTTTCAACGATAGATTCCCACAGGTCCTTTCAAGTTATTGATGGTGCGTCCCCAGTTTAGTTCAGTCTTGCTGATCCAGGAATTTCTCGGCATCCAGTGCGGCCATGCAGCCGAAGCCGGCCGAGGTGACTGCCTGACGGTAGACGTGGTCGGCCACGTCGCCGGCGGCAAACACGCCAGGAATGCTGCTCTGGGTTGCCATGCCCTCAAGACCGGAGCGGATGCGGATGTAGCCGTTCTCCATATCAAGCTGGCCCTGGAAAAGGTCAGTATTGGGCTTGTGGCCGATGGCGATGAACACGCCCGCCAGATCGATTTCCTGGGTGGAATCGTCTTTGGTGCTCTTAATGCGCATGCCGGTTACACCGGTGGCATCGCCCAGTACCTCATCCAGGGTGTGATCCCAGACGATCTTCACGTTGCCGTTCTCGGCTTTTTCGAACAGCTTGTCCTGCAGGATCTTCTCGGCACGCAGGCTGTCGCGACGGTGAACCAGGGTCACTTCGTCGGCGATGTTGGACAGGTACAGGGCTTCCTCGACCGCCGTGTTACCACCGCCAATTACCGCAACTTTCTGTTTCTTGTAGAAGAAGCCGTCGCAGGTTGCGCAGGCGGATACGCCCTGGCCTTTGAATTTTTCTTCCGACTCAAGGCCCAGGTACATGGCGGAAGCACCAGTGGAAATGATCAGGGAGTCGCAGGTGTACTCACCATTGTCGCCTTTCAGGCGGAACGGACGGCTGTGCAAGTCGGCTTCGTTGATAGTGTCATAGACAATGCTGGTCTCGAAGCGCTCGGCGTGTTTGAGCATGCGTTGCATCAGTTCCGGACCTTGGACACCATCGTTATCGCCAGGCCAGTTGTCCACGTCTGTGGTGGTGGTGAGCTGACCGCCGACTTCGATACCGGTAATCAGGGTCGGGTTCAGGTTGGCTCGGGCTGCATATACGGCCGCGGTGTATCCGGCAGGGCCAGAGCAAGAATGATCAGTCGGGAGTGCTTGGTATCGGTCATGTCTATCTCTCACTAAATTCAGTACGACGCTGAGCGCCGATTCCGGGCCCAGTTCTGTCAAGAAAGGGCGAAAGGCTAACACGAATGCTGCTTTCTGCCATTCGATTTGGCCAATTCCGCTTATAAAACTTTGCTATTTACTCAAGGACAGAGACGGTCGCCAGAAGTTGCCGAACCCGCTCGGCGCTCTTGCCGGACTCACCCTGTTCCAGGCGGTGCTCAGCAATTGAGGGGAACACGGTCTGGATGTCGTCGGGCAGCACGTGCTGGCGGCCTTCCATCAGGGCCCAGGCCTTGGCAGCGCGCACCAGGCCAAGGCCTGCGCGGGGAGACAGGCCGTACAGCAGGCCTGGCATGCGCCGGCTTTGTTCCAGCAAGCGCTGAACATAGTCGAGTAGGGCGGGGCTGGCTTTAACCTGGCTGACCGCATCCTGCAGTGTTGCCAGTTCGGCCTGGGGCAGCATCGCCTTGAGCCGGTCGGTCATTACTTTGCGGTCTTCGCCTTCAAGCAGTTCCCGCTCCGCTCGCGGGTCCGGGTAACCCAGGCGCAGGCGCATCAGAAAACGGTCAAGCTGTGATTCGGGCAGCGGGAAGGTGCCGCCCTGTTCAATGGGATTCTGGGTGGCAATGACGAAAAACGGCTGGGGCAGCGGGCGAGTCTCGCCCTCAATCGAAACCTGGCGCTCTTCCATGGCTTCGAGCAGCGCGCTCTGGGTGCGCGGTGACGCCCGGTTGATTTCGTCCGCAAGCACCACCTGGGCAAAGATCGGGCCCGGGTGGAACACCAGGCTGCCCGCTTCCTTGTCGTACATGGAATAGCCCAGTACGTCGGCAGGCAACAAATCATTGGTGAACTGGATACGCTGATAGCTCAGGCCCATGATTTTGGCGAGCGCATGTGACAGGGTGGTCTTACCCATGCCGGGAATGTCTTCGATCAGCAGGTGGCCGCGAGCGAGCAGGCCGCACATGGCCAGGCGCACCTGCTGATCCTTTCCAAGCAGTATCTGGTTCAGCTCGTGAACAACGGTATCAATCAGTTTCTTCATTCCGGGGTCAGTCCCTTACGCGTTTGAGGATGTCGCTGTACGCATCGATGCGACGGTCTCTCAAATACGGCCAGATGCGGCGGACCGATTCACTTCGGGTTCGGTCGATGGTGACGCTCAGAATGCATTCGCTGGATTCGTCGGCGCGGGCGAGGAATTCGCCCTGAGGACCACAGACAAAACTGTTACCCCAAAAACGGATGCCATCCGATTGTCTGGAGGGATCCGGCTCGGTGCCGACCCGGTTCGGGGCAACCACGGGCAGATTATTGGCGACCGCATGGCCTCGCTGCACCGTCACCCAGGCTTCAAGCTGACGCGCCTGCTCGTCCGGGTCGTCGGTCACGTCCCAGCCAATGGCCGTGGGGTAAATAAGGATTTCGGCGCCGGCTAGTGCCATCAGGCGCGCAGCCTCGGGATACCACTGATCCCAGCACACCAGTACGCCCAGTTTGCCAACAGAGGTCTCAATCGGGGTGAAGCCGCTGCGACCATCGTTGAATTCGGCATCGCCGGGGGTGAAGTAAAACTTCTCGTAAAAACCCGGGTCGTCCGGTATGTGCATTTTCCGGTACATGCCCGCCAGTGAGCCGTCGGATTCAAACACCACTGCGGTGTTGTGGTAGACACCATTCATCCGGCGTTCGAAGATGGAGCCAACCAGAACGACGCCGAGTTCATTCGCCAGGCTGGAAAGGCGCTCGCTGGTAGGGCCTGGAATCGGCTCGGCCAGCTCGAATACATCGGTGTCTTCGGTTTGGCAGAAATAGAGCGTGGCGTGAAGCTCTTGTAGCACAACCAGGTTGGCGCCATTGGCGACGGCTTCGCGCACCAGTTTTTCGGTAGTAGCGAGACTCGCTGCCTTATCGGAACTGCATGCCTGCTGGATAGCGGCCAGGTTCAACAGTTGACTGTCGTGGCGGCTGCTCATGAGGCGACAACTCCTTCGGGAATTTGCATGGTGACGCAATGCAGGCTGCCATGCTGCAAAACCAGCGCCCGACAATTAATGGGCACTATTTCCCGGTCCGGGAACAGGTCCGCCATGATGCTGATGGCGTCTTCATCCTGTGGTGCGCCATAGATGGGCAGCAGAAGGGCGCCATTGATGATCAGAAAGTTTGCGTAGGTGGCCGGAAGCCGGGTGCCTTCGTCGTCGTGAATAGGATCGGGCAAGGGCAGGGCAGTCAGCTGATAGGGCGAACCGTCGCGCTGGCGGAATTCCCGCAGTTCTTCAGCCATGGCCGACAGGGCACCATAGTGCTCGTCTTCCGGGTTGTCACAGGCCACGTAACAGATACGGTCCGGGCTGCAGAACCGCGCCAGGGTATCGACGTGGCTGTCGGTATCGTCGCCAGCCAGGAAGCCGTGGTTGAGCCAGAGCACGCGATCGGCACCCAGTTGGTCGAACAACAGCTGTTCGATAGCGGCGCGATCATGGGCCGGATTCCGGGTCGGTGTCAGCAAGCATTCGCTGGTGGTGAGCAACGTGCCTTCACCATCGGATTCAACGGAGCCGCCCTCCAATATGAAATCCACCGCTTCCAGAGGTGTGGTCCCAAAAGCGCCGGCATTGGCCAGGTGGCGATTGAGGGCGTCGTCTTTTTCCCAGGGAAACTTCCCGCCCCAGGCGTTGAAACGAAAGTCCAGCAGGGTCAAACCATCGTCCGTCTGCACCGCCAGCGGGCCATGATCCCGGGCCCAGGTATCGTTGGCGGGCGCAGGAACGCACACGGCTCGTCCCGGCAGCCCCTGTTCGCGGGCGAAGCGATTCAGAGTCTGTTCCAGTTCCTGGACTCGAACCACATGTTCGCAGCTGATCAGCAGATGCTCGAAACGCAGCACCGCTTCAGCAATGGCTATGAAGACGGGTTCAACCTGGTCGAGAACAGCAGCCCAGTCCGTTCCCGGATGCGGCCAGGTCAGCATTACTGCGCTTTGCGGAGCCCATTCTGCGGGCATCACACGTCTGGATGTCACTTTACTGCCACCTTAAATCGTAAAAGCCGCCATTCTAACCAAAACAGGCGTCAAAACATCAGGGGCGATGCCAGCAATGGCATGCCCGTCCAGGTTGTTGGACTGTAACAGAGTTCAGCGCTTGGGCTTGAGTACTGTATGCAGTACGTGGTTATTTTCGAAGTAGACGATGAAGTCCTGGTAGTACCATTGGCTGATGGGCGGCTCACCAACGGTCCCCGGATTTCCATGGGTGCGCCCCACTTGGCGCGTACAGAGGCTTGGCTCATGCCGATTTGGGGAATGCTGATGCTTGCGCGATCCGTCTGTGAGCCCACCGGGATGGTGATCTGCTCGGCAACGACGGTGCCGGACGGTGCCAGGATAAAGGCCGTCAGAGCCAGTGCACTCAGCATCATGTTTTTTTTCTTCATTGACTGTTCTCCATTAGAGCCTGATTTGCCTGAAAATTGTTATCGGATCGATGTGGATAAAGCGTAATGTCTTTCTGCACCGGGGAAAAGTCATAAACGTGCGGCAATTTATTCTTTTTTGCGTTGTCGAATTTGCCAGCGCATCACATGCCGCGCAATTTGCTGTCGGTCGCTGTCGTGGATGTGCACGAATTGGCTGTGGATGCGCATACCGCCAGCGTTATCAGGGTGGGTATGAATAACCTCGGCAATCGCCCGGGGCTGAAAAAGCTCCGGGGGCAGAGTCATCCGGACGGTAAGCAGGTTGCCAGTCCTGAAGGTTTCCGGGGCGGCGGTGAAGGCGAGTCCGCCCTCGCTAAGCGTAACTTCCTGCCAGTCTTCCGGTTGCAACGGATTTTGCTCAAAGGCCATAATGCGCGCGAGCGTATCGAGCTTGCCATTCAGGGACTTAATTAACCCGGTAAGCAGGCGGTCCCGCTCGGCGAGGCTGGCAAGCTGGGATTTAATATCCTGGTCCAGTCTCCGGTACTCGGCCTTCAGGCTTTCCAGATGATCGTCGCCAAACGCATTTTCGTCAGGGTTAGCCATCGGTGAGAGCTTTCGGATTTCGAGACCGATCCGGTCCTCAATACGGAAGTAATCTCGACGTTCCAGGCTTTGCTCGGCCGGTTCGCTGGGATTGTTGGGTGATGTCATCCTGACTCCGAAGCGTTCAATTATCATTATTTCAGAATAGTTTAGCAGTTTCCCGATGCGCAGGTAGGCGGTCGGGGAAACCAGACCACGACAGATCCGCAGGTAGCGACAGGCGCCTCCCCATGTTTAGACCTTTATCGTTTTATATCGGCTTGCGTTACACAGCGGCCAAACGTCGAAATCACTTTATTTCCTTTATATCACTGACCTCCATGATCGGGCTGATGCTGGGTGTGGCGGTGTTGATTATCGTGCTGTCAGTGATGAACGGCTTTGACCGGGAGCTCAAGCAACGCATCCTCGGCATGGTTCCTCATGCCGTCATCGAAGGCTCCGGCCCGCTACAGGACTGGGAATCGATCGATGAACAGGTTCAGCAGCATCCACGGGTTTTGGCAGCGGCGCCGTTTATCCAGGGTCAGGGCATGGTGACCGGTGGCGGCAACGTGCGCGGGGTGCTGTTGAATGGCGTCCTGCCGGAGCAGGAAAAAACCGTATCGATTATCGAACAGCACATGGTCGATGGCACCTTCACGACCTCAAATCCGGTGAGTTCGGCATTATTATCGGCCGGTTGATGGCTGCCAGCTTGCGCCTGAAACTGGGCGACAAGGTTACGGTGGTGCTGCCCGAGGCCTCGGTAACGCCAGCTGGTGTTTTGCCGAGGTTGAAGCGGTTCACGGTGAAGGGGGTGTTTAGCGTTGGTGCCGAACTTGACGGGAATTACACTCTAATCCACATGGACGATGCCTCCAAGCTTATGCGCACTGGCGGCAAGGCGCTTGGGGTTCGACTGCTGGTGGATGACCTGTTCGCAGCGCCCAAGGTGGCGGAGCAGGCCGCCCGTTCGCTCCCGGGCCGGTACTACATCTCCGACTGGACTCGTACTCATGGCAACCTTTTTCAGGCTATTCGCATGGAGAAGACCATGATTGGTCTGCTGCTTATGTTCATCGTCGCGGTTGCCGCCTTCAACATCGTCTCGACCCTGGTCATGGTGGTGACCGATAAAACCGCAGATATAGCAATTCTGAGAACCATGGGCGCAACGCCCGGGCGAATCATGCGTATTTTCATGGTGCAGGGCGCTGTGATCGGTATATTCGGTACGCTCATCGGTACTGCCCTTGGCATCGTGGGTGCGCTCAACATCAGTGCCTTTATCTCCTGGCTGGAGGATGCGCTTGGGCACCAGTTCCTGAGTGCCGATGTTTACTTCATTAGTTATCTGCCGTCCCAGCTGCAATGGCAGGACGTGTTTATCATTAGCGGTGCCGGCCTTGCCATGAGTCTGCTGGCGACGATCTATCCCGCGTGGCGGGCTTCCCGAGTCGATCCGGCGGAGGCGCTGCGTTATGAGTAAGGAAAACGGGAACATGCACGAAACAGCGCCGGTTATCGATTGTCGTCAGGTTACCCGCACCTACAGCGAGGGGCCGGAAAAACTGACAATCTTCTCGGACATTTCGCTGCAGGTGGCGGCCGGAGAGACGGTGGCCATAGTGGGTAGCAGTGGTGCCGGTAAAACCACCCTGCTGAACCTGCTGGGTGGCCTGGATCGGCCGTCCTCGGGCCAGATCTCAATCTGTGGGAACGATATTCACCGGCTGTCGGAGGCCGGGCGGGCCCGGTTCCGCAACAAGCACCTCGGCTTTGTCTATCAGTTTCACCACCTGCTGCCAGAGTTCCCTGCCTTGGAGAATGTGATGATGCCGTGCGCGCTTGGCGGTATGGCGATTAGCGCTGCCAAGAAAAAGGCGGAAGGTTTTCTGACCCAGGTGGGACTGGCGGAGCGGCTTGCCCACAAGCCTGGTGAGCTATCTGGCGGCGAGCGTCAGCGTGTGGCCATCGCCCGCGCCTGGTGAACGAGCCCCAGTGCGTGCTGATGGATGAGCCGACCGGCAACCTCGACGAACAAACCGGGGAAGGTGTGCGCAAGCTGATCGAATCGCTTCGGGATGAATTGGGTATTTCGTTCGTGATGGTTACTCACGACATGAAGATGGCACGAAGCCTGGGGCGGGTTTTGCGTCTTGAGCAGGGGCGGCTAGTTCAGGAAGTTTGATCAGCGGCCCGTTGGCGCTTGAGGCGGTCGCCACGGCGTAACCGCCAATCGGAACGTATCTTCCGGCGCCACAGGAACTGGATGATCAGATAGGCTATGCAGGCAGAAACCGTGGCTACCATCAGCGAGCGAGGTAAAGGGGAATCCCGATATCGAGCAGGCGCTCGCTGATCCAGGCCCAGGACAGCTCGAATTCGAAGTTGAGGACTGGCCGGTCCAGGACCCAGGCGCCGACCTTGTAATTGAAATAGAAGATTGGCGGCATGGTAACCGGGTTGCTGATCCATACCAGCACTACAGATAGCGGCAGGTTCGAGTTAAACCATATCGCGAACAGGGCGGCACCAATCATCTGGAAGGGCATAGGGATAAAGCAGAACCAGATGCCGACCAGAAATGCGCGGGCAACGCTGTGGCGGTTGATGTGCCAGAGATTGGGTTCATGAAGGATATCGCCAAGAAAGCGGAGCGATTTCATCGCTTGCACCTTCTCTGGTGTTGGCAGATAGCGTTTCATGAACTTCTTTGGCATTGGAAGCTCTGCCTGTTGTTTGCGTGTGAATTCCGGAAGCATGGATGCTGCCGGTGGATCATCAAACCGGAGGACAAGGATTGTCCGGACAATCAATTACCCGACCCGGGTCCGCATCTGGGCGCGGTTTAGCGGTCGCGGCTGCATTCGCCTTCTCGTGCGGCGTTATCTTACTGTATTGGCTGTCGATGTTGCCACCTCCGCAATGGATCGTGGCGAGCTTTATTACAGCTTTTTGCATTGCGTTTCGAGCCCGCCAGTATCCACTCCGCCGTATGGCTGTCGTGAGCATGGCCCTGATCATAGGATTGGCTTGGGCCAGTTGGCACGCTGACCGGCGCCTGGCTGAGAGATTGCCTGCCGGCATGGAAGGGCAGCGCCTGTCGGTTTCCGGCTACGTCTGTGACATCCCATCGCCCGGAAGCTTTAACAGTCTCCGTTTCAGCTTCTGTGTCACTCAATGGCACGAGCGCCCGCATTCCCCGAATCAAGCCATCAAGCTACCACAACTTCTGCGCCTTGCTTGGTACGGACATGCCGAACGCCGTTTGCCTTCACACCGCTTGAGACTTGAGCTTGTCCTGAAGCGACCTCACGGTGCCCTGAACGATGCTGGATTCCGCTATGAAGACTGGCTTTTCCGTAAAGGCTACCGGGCAACGGGGACGGTCCGGGAAGTAGTTCCGGATCAGGCCGTGATGTGCAGCTTAAAATGCCGATATCACGAGGCACACCACTGGATTGCAAATTGGGTTGAGCATCGGTTTGCCAGTGCCGAACATCGGCCCTTGATCAGTTCCCTGTTGGTGGGTGATCGGGGGCACCTGACGCCCACCCATTGGAAGGTGTTGCAGGCCACCGGCACCATCCACCTGGTGGCCATCTCCGGTCTGCACCTGGGGTTGATTGCCCTCGGCGCCGGCTTTCTGGTGCGCAGGCTTCTATTGGCTTTGCCGTTGACCTGGGTGGGTGAGGTTGTTCAGCGGCGCTGCCTTTTTGCGGCGGTAATGATCTGTTGTCTGGTCTATGCCCTGATGGCCGGGTTCACCGTTCCAACCCAAAGAGCGCTGCTAATGGTGTTGGTGGGCGGTTGGTCGTTGCTGTTTGCGCGTCAGCTTCCGGCCTGGCAGGCATGGGTCTGGGCCTTGGCAGCGGTTCTATTGCTGGATCCGTTTGCGCCGCTGGATCAGGGTTTCTGGCTGTCGTTTGGCGCGGTTGCCGTTCTGATCTGGGTCTTTGCAGCTGGGCTTCGGCCTCTGGGGTGGCTCGGGACACTTCTGCTGGCCCAGGGCGCCTTGTTTGCCGGGCTCTGGCCGCTGCTACAGGTGTTCGGGCAGGATCAGCCTTTGATCGGTGGGCTGGCCAATTTGTTGGCTATTCCCTGGGTGTCGCTGGTGGTTATGCCCGGTCTGATTGGCGGTGCTGTAGTGGTGGCGATCGTGCCGGCCGCAATTGAGGTGGTGGTTCCGTTCTGTGACGGACTCATGGGAATACTCTGGGTGGTGTTGACCTACCTGGCGGAATTGCCGTCTCCGGCCATTAATGTGGGGCCGTGGGAGGTGATTGGGCTGGCGGGACTGGTGCTGTTGCTGGTGAAAGTGCCGACGCCCGGAGGTGGCACTTGCGCTGGTTTGTTGTTCGTGGCTTGGCTGGCAGTGGTGCAACCACCGACATTGCAACGGCCCAACGCCCATCTGGTTGAGCCAGAGTTACGAGTCTGGGATGTCGGGCAGGGCCTGGCGGTCCTGGTGCGGCATCAGGACACGGTGTTGTTGTACGACACCGGGCCAGCAGTACCGGGTGTGTTCTCGGCTGTGGAGTCGACTTTGCTTCCGAATCTGAAAGCGCTGGGAATAAACCGTATCGATACCCTGGTAATCAGTCATGCCGACAGCGATCATTCCGGTGGTCTGGCAACGTTGGCCAGGTCTATCCAGATCGGAAAGTTGGTCACCGGTGAGGTGTCGGCCGTTCAGGAGAAGCTGGGCGAAACGTCCGGCCTTGTTGTGCAGCCCTGCGCGGTGGCGGGTGAGGAGTTAGCAGGGCTGCACATTCACTATTGGCACGCCGGTGATTCGCGTACCGGCAACGATGCCTCCTGCGTGGTGCGGATTGAGCATGCGCCATCTCGCACTGAGTGGCTGCTGCCCGGCGATATCAGTGCGGCAACTGAGGCGCTCTATTTGTCACACCTGCGCGGGCAGGGATCTTTGGCGGCGGATGTGACGCGGCTGGTGCTTGCGCCTCATCATGCAGCAAGACATCCTCCTCGCCGCAGTGGGTGTCAGCTTTGACTCCAGAGGTGGTGATCTATTCCGCCGGTTACCGGCATCGATACGGGCACCCTCACAGCAGCGTAACGGCCCGCTATCGTAATCGTGGGGTGAGCGCATTCAGTACTGCCTGTTCCGGAATGTTGGTGGCAGCCATTGAAGATAACCGCCTGACCATCAAAGAGAAGCGTCTGGATACACCGTTCTGGATTGGCGAGAAAGGCCAGGCCCGTGATGAATGTTCGATACCGTGACATAACGGGTGTGGCCTGCCACGGCAGCTATGCTAAAGTAGCGCGGCTTGTAAACTATCAGGGAGACCGAGCGTGTTCGAGCTGTTGAAAGCCGGTGGCATTTTGATGGTGCCTATTGTTGCGTGTTCCATTCTGGCCCTTGCCATTATTCTGGAGCGTTTCTGGACCTTGCGTGCGTCCAGGGTGGCACCATCCCAGACCCTTAATGAGCTTTGGCGCTGGATCAAGAAAAAAGAACTCAATGGCCGTAAGCTGAAGCGCTTCAGGGATCTTCTCCCATGGGCCGCGTTCTGGCGGGTGGTCTGCTCAATGCCAAGCACGGTCGCGAGATCATGAAAGAGAGTATTGAGCATGAAGCCAGCCAGGTGATTCATGACCTCGAACGGTTCCTGAACCCGCTGGGCACGGTGGCTACCATCACACCACTGCTTGGTCTCCTGGGTACCGTGATTGGCATGATCAAGGTGTTCGCGGAGATTCAGCTGGCTGGTGTTGGCAATGCCGGTAATCTTGCAGGCGGCATTTCGGAGGCCCTGATTACCACGCAGCCGGTCTGAGCGTTGCGATTCCGGCCCTGATTGCCCACCGCTATTTCATTCGTCGTGTCGACGAACTGGTGGTCAGCATGGAACAAGAGGCCATCAAGCTGGTTGAGGTTGTGCACGGAGACCGCGAAATCGACGTGGAAGGAGCCTGAACGCCGTGAAGTTCAAGCGCCAGAGAAGTCAGGAAGTCGCGGTCGACCTGACACCACTGATCGACGTGGTGTTCCTGCTGCTGATTTTCTTTATGGTCTCCACCACCTTCACCCGCGAGAGCCATCTCCAGGTGGAACTGCCTGAGGCTAGCGGGGAGCCGGTATCGCCTTCAGAGGTTCGCCAGATTGATGTGGTGATCAACGCCGAGGGCCAATACCTGCTCAATGACCAGGCCCTGGTCAACAACCGCCGCGAGACCCTGGAAAGGGGTGTGAAAGAGCTGGCGGAGGGTGACAAATCCCTGCCGTTCATTATTACCGCCGATGCCCGCACCCCCCATGAGTTTGTGGTTCGTGCCATGGACGTCGCCGGTCGTCTCGGCTTTGCCAAGCTGAGCATCACCACTGAGCGGGAGACGGAAACAGAATGAGCAGTCCAGACCCGCTCCCGGCCCAGGGGCCCGCCGTCCAACCTTCCGGCAGCTGGGATACCTACAAGCGCCTGCTGGCCTATGTGAAACCGTTCTGGTTGGCATTTTCCCTTGCCGTGTTAGGCAACATCATTTATGCAGCGGCATCCACCGGTATGGCGGCCGCCATGGAGTATGTGATTGCCGCCATCGAAAACCCGACTGACGGCAATCGGATTCTTCTCACCCTCCTGATCGTTGGCGTATTTGCTTTCCGAGGGGTGGGTACATTTTTGAGTCAGTATTTTATCGGGTACGTTGGCCGACACGTTATAAATGCCCTGCGCAATGATGTATTCGATCGTCTACTTTCTCTTCCATCCCGTTATTTTGATGACAACGCGGCCGGCCGACTGGTGTCCAAGCTGACCTTCAATGTGGAGCAGGTGGCGGCAGCGACGACCGATGCCGTGACCATCACCCTCCGTGAAGGGCTGACCATTATTGGCCTGCTGTGTTTCATGCTCTATACCAACTGGGTTCTCACCCTGATCTTCCTCGCGGTTGGGCCGGTCATTGGCGCCGTGGTGAGCTATGCCAGCAAGCGTTTCCGTCGAATCAGCAAACGCATCCAGGGCTCCATGGGCGACATTACCCATGTGGCCTCTGAGTCCATTGCCGGTTACCGCGTGGTGCGGACGTTCGGTGGCGAAGACTATGAGCAGCAGCGATTTCGCGAGGTCAACGACCGTAACCTCGCGCAGAGTCTGAAGATGGCCTCGACCCAGGCCATCAGTGTGCCGGTCATTCAGGTGCTGGTAGCCATCGCCATCGCGGCGCTGGTGTGGACCATGTTGGCGCCGGAAATTCGGGGTGGCATGACCACTGGCCAGTTGGTCGCCTTCATTACCGCCGCGACCACCATGGCGAAACCGATCCGCCAGGTAACCTCGGTGCACGCCAAGATCCAGAAAGGCCTGGCCGCCGCGTACGATGTGTTCGAAACCATGGACGAACAGCCCGAGCAGGATCCAGGCACCTACGCGCCGTCACGAGTGGAAGGCAACATCCGGTTTGAGGACGTATCTTTCCGATACCGGGATCAGCTCGACAATGTGCTCGAAGGCATCACGCTCGACATTCCAGCCGGTCAAAGTGTCGCCCTGGTTGGCCGCTCAGGCAGCGGCAAGTCCACACTGGTCAGCCTTTTGCCGCGCTTCTACGAGTACACCGGTGGCGATATTCTGATCGACGACCACTCGTTGCGAGATTACTCCCTGAAAGCCCTGCGCTCGCAGATAGCCCTGGTAACCCAGAACGTTGTGCTGTTCAACGACACCATTGCCGCCAACATCGCTTACGGCGCCTTGCGGGATTGCAGTCGCGAGGAAATCCGTGAGGCAGCGGCCAAGGCCCATGCCCTTGAGTTTATCGACCGGATGCCCGAGGGGCTCGATACCATGATTGGTGACAACGGCGTGATGCTTTCGGGCGGTCAGCGCCAGCGCTTGGCCATTGCCCGGGCACTGCTCAAGAACGCGCCGGTTTTGAT
Organism: Marinobacter similis; assembly: GCF_000830985.1. Taxonomy (GTDB): domain Bacteria; phylum Pseudomonadota; class Gammaproteobacteria; order Pseudomonadales; family Oleiphilaceae; genus Marinobacter; species Marinobacter similis. The sequence goes on from NZ_CP007151.1 coordinate 123,185, forward strand.
CCTTGATGAGGCCACCTCGGCGCTCGATACCGAGTCTGAGCGTCACATTCAGGAAGCTTTGGAAATGGTCATGAAAGGCCGGACCACACTGGTCATCGCGCACCGTCTGTCCACCATTGAGAAAGCCGACCGAATCCTGGTGATGGAAAACGGCCGAATTGTCGAATCCGGGCGGCACGACGAGCTGCTGAAAACCGGTGGCGCCTACGCCCAGCTGCATCAGATGCAATTCAGCGATTCGGTATGAGCTCGCTGATTGACCGGCTCTGGTATGGCAAGTCGCGCCCGTTGTGGCCCCTGGCTCCGCTGAGCTGGCTATTCCAGATGGTCGCTGCCTCCCGGCGCCGCAAGGCGTGGGAGGCGAGAAATGACGCGCTGCCCGTGCCGGTGGTGGTGGTGGGCAATATCACCGCGGGCGGTACCGGAAAGTCCCCTCTCACTGCTTGGCTGGTCGCCGAACTTCGGTCAGTGGGTTGGCGCCCGGTGATCATCAGTCGCGGTTATGGCGGCAAGTCTCCGCACTACCCGGCACTGGTCAGTGCCGACAGCAACCCCTCCGAAATGGGCGATGAGCCGGTGATGCTGGCGCAAGCAACCGGTGTTCCAGTAGTAGTCGATCCCATTCGCCGCCGTGGTGCCCTCTGGGCACTGGATCAGAAGCTTGGCGATATTCTCGTCTGCGACGATGGTCTGCAGCACTACGCCTTACCCAGAGATGTCGAGCTGGCGGTTTTCGACGGTGCCCGTGGTACTGGCAATGGTGCCGTAATTCCTGTCGGGCCGCTACGTGAGCCCGTATCGCGCCTGTCTTCTGTGGACTTTGTGGTGGTGAATGGTGGCGAGTTTGAGGCCGGCCAGCATCTCGACGCCTTCGGCGATATTGAGCATCCGGAAATCCACACCATGGCGCTTGAGCCATCGACGCTGGTTAACCTGAAAACCGGACAGGCGCGGCCAATCACCGATTTGCAGGGGCAGGCCGTGCGAGCGGTTGCCGGAATCGGCAATCCTGGACGGTTTTTCGATACACTAAGAAACTTGGGGGCCACGGTCACCGAGGCACCTTTTGCGGATCATCACAGCTTCAAGGCCAGCGATCTTACTGCGGAAGCGGGCCAGTGGGTGGTGATGACCGCCAAAGATGCGGTGAAGTGCCGTCCGTTCGCGCCAGACAACGCCTGGGTTTTTTCCGTACAGGCCAGTTTGTCGGATGAATTTTCACGTTCGGTGATCTCCCGCATCGGGCAGAGTTCCGAACAGCTAATCTCTTAAACCTGGATGGGACATCATGGACAAAAAACTGCTGGCAATGCTGGCGTGCCCGGTCTGCAAGGGCGATCTGAAACTTAACGAGGCTCGAACCGAGCTGGTCTGCTATCAGGACGCCATGGCGTTCCCCGTGCGCGAGGGGATACCGGTCATGCTATCCAGTGAAGCTCGTACGCTCACTACCGACGAGCGCCTCGATAAACGCTAAGTCACTGTTTCAGGATACTTCTGCTCATGTCTTTCTCTGTGGTTATCCCAGCTCGTTATGCCTCCAGTCGTTTGCCTGGCAAGCCGCTGGCGGACATCGTGGGCAAGCCGATGATTCAACATGTATACGAACGGGCGTTGGCGAGTCGTGCTGATCGGGTGGTGGTGGCCACCGATGATGACCGTATTCGCGAAGCCTGCGAGCGCTTTGGCGCCGATGTTGTGATGACATCGCCGGACCATGCCAGTGGTACTGATCGGCTGGCAGAAGTGGCGCGAAATCTCGACTTGGAAGGCGATCACCGGGTGGTCAACGTGCAGGGTGATGAGCCCCTGATTCCATCGGTGCTGATCAATCAGGTAGCGGACAATCTGGAATTCTATCCCGATGCCGCCATTGCCACCCTGTGCGAGCGCATCCACGATGTTGATCAGTTGATTAACCCTAATGCCGTGAAAGTTGTGTTTGACCACCAGGCATGGCCCATTATTTCAGCCGGGCGCCGATTCCGTGGCCCCGGGATACCTGGATGAACGGCGGCCCACTGAGTGGCGACGACGTAGCGATGCCGGCCGGTGTCGATTATTTCCGTCATATCGGCATTTATGGCTACCGTGCCCATGTCCTGGAGCAGTTCGTGAACTGGGCGCCGGCACCCACCGAAAAGGCGGAATCTCTGGAGCAGTTGCGGGCTTTGTACAACGGTGCCCGTATCCACGTGGATGTAGCCGCTGAAAAACCACCTGCCGGCGTTGATACCGAAGCCGATCTGGAGCGCATCCGGGAATGGCTGGCGACGAGGAACGTGTAATGTCGAAACAAGTGAGTGTGCTGTTTGTCTGCCTGGGTAACATCTGTCGCTCGCCCAGCGCCGAAGGCGTGTTTCGGTCACTGGTAGAGAAATCGGGTCTTGAAGACTCCATCAAGATCGATTCCTGCGGTACAGGCGACTGGCACATAGGCAAGGCGCCTGATTCCAGGGCGACACAGGCAGCCCGCAAACGCGGCATCGACATCAGCAACCTGAGGGCTCGGCAATTCGTTGCCGATGATCTCGATGGCTTTGATTATGTGCTGGTGATGGATCAGCAGAATCTGGCTGATGTCACTGACATCTGGCGCCAGAGTGGTGGTACCCGGCCGGAACTGTTCCTTGGCTATGGGCGGTCCCACCATCAGGAGGTTCCCGACCCATATTACGGTGGCACGGACGGTTTTGAGTTTGTGCTGGACCTGATCCACGAGGCAGGCGAGGGCCTGCTGGTCGATATCCGGGAGCGCCTGGCTTGAGCTTGAACACGCAACCCCAGGAATATGTCGAGCTGGCTGAGCTCAACACCCTGCGGGTAGCTGCCATTGCCCGTTACTACCTTGAGGTCCGGGATGCTGAAGAGCTTTCTGAGGCCCTGGCTTGGGCTGAGCGCCAGGAACTCCGTACCCTGATTCTGGGTGGTGGCAGCAATCTGGTGTTTTACGGCGACTTCGACGGGCTGGTGGTGCGCATGGCCATGCGCGGTCGACGGTGGGAACAGGCTTCGGGTCAGGACGCCACATTGGTACTTGGCGCTGGCGAAAATTGGCACGAGGCTGTTCTCTACGCTGCTGGAGCCGGTTACCGGGGAATTGAAAACCTGGCCCTGATTCCCGGCACGGCGGGCGCGGCGCCGGTACAGAATATTGGTGCCTACGGGGTGGAGCTTCGTGACACACTGGTGTCTGTTACGGCGCTGGATCGTGAGACTGGTAAGGTTATCACCCTGGAGCGTGAAGACTGTGAGTTTGCCTACCGGGACAGCCTGTTCAAGCGCACTCCGGGGCGTTACGTCATTATCGAGATCCGGCTCAGGCTGTCGCGCAGTAAGCCCTTGCAGTTAGGTTATCGGGATCTGGAGGAGTACCTGGCAGGGACCTCACCCTCTGAATTGACGGTTACGGATGTGGCCACCGCAGTGATGGCGATCCGTCGCCGCAAGCTTCCAGACCCGGAAATGATCCCCAACGCCGGCAGCTTCTTCAAGAACCCGGTGGTACCGTCGGCTGACTATGAGAACTTGCTGGCACGTTATCCCGATATGGTGGGCTATGCCCAGAGCTCGAGCGTCAAACTCGCCGCGGCCTGGCTCATTGACCAGTGCGGTTGGAAGGGGTTCCGAAATGAGAATGTCGGTGTTCATAACCGTCAGGCGCTAGTGCTGATCAATCATTCTGGCGGTACCGGACGGGATATCCTGGAGCTGGCCGCCAAGATACGGGCATCGGTGCAGGACAAGTTCGGGGTGGAGCTGGAGATGGAGCCCGGGATCGTTAGCTAATCTGCCTGCTGTGATGAGCGTGTCGTGCTGCTAGCGGTTTGAAAGGCAGGGAAGTGCGAATGGGTGGTAAGACGAAAAAAGAAGGGCAGACCTTAACGGTTTGCCCTTCTACCTTCTGAGGCTATCGGGCTCAGAGCCCTTTGCGCGGAGACGCATTGATCAGGAAAGGCAGGGCTTCCTCGATCGGAAGATCCTGCTTTTCGGCGTCCCGGCGGCCCTTGTATTCCAGGGTCCCCGCGGCCAGGCCGCGATCGGAAACCACGAACCGGTGCGGAATACCAATCAGCTCCATGTCAGCAAACTTCACGCCCGGGCGCTCGTTCCGATCATCCAACAAGACGTCATAGCCCGCCTGGCGCAGCTGTTCGTACAGCTTGTCGCCTGCTTCGGCGACTGCCTCAGACTTGTGGGCGTTCAGGGTGACGATGGCAACCTGGAACGGGGCAATGGCGTCTGGCCAGATAATGCCTTTGTCATCGTGATTCTGCTCGATCGAGGCGGCGACGATACGGGACACGCCGATGCCGTAGCAGCCCATGTCGAGTACCGCGCTCTTGCCATTTTCATCCAGCACCGTGGCGTTCATGGCGCTGCTGTACTTGTTGCCAAGCTTGAAGATGTGGCCCACTTCGATGCCCCGGCGGATTTCCAGGTGGCCTTTGCCATCCGGCTTGGATCGCCTTCAACCACGTTGCGAAGGTCCTCAATACGGCCCAGCGGTACGTCCCGCTCCCAATTCACGCCGGTCAGGTGGAAATCATCCTTATTGGCGCCACAGACAAAGTCGGCAAGGTGGGCGGCACTGCGGTCCGCGATCACCGGCACTGAAAGGTTCACGGGGCCGATGGAACCAGGCTTGCAGCCGATAGCTGCTTCGATTTCCTCATCGGTTGCCATGGTCAGCGGTTCTGCGATACCCGCCAGGTTCTCCGCCTTGATCTCGTTCAGGGTGTGGTCACCGCGCAGGATCAGGCAACAAGACCGCTGTTGCCGTCTTCATCCGGCTCGGATTTAACCAGCAGGGTTTTGACCGTGCGAGTGGCGTCGACATTCAGGAATTCGGCGATGGCGTCGATGGTGCGTTGTCCCGGGGTCGCGACTTCCTTCAGGTCTTCGCTCGGCGCAGCGCGTTCTCCGGCCGGGGCTACCGCTTCCGCCTTTTCAATGTTGGCGGCGTAGTTGCTGTCGGAACTGAACACGATGGCGTCCTCGCCAGAGGAGGCCAGCACGTGGAATTCGTGCGAGGCGCTGCCACCGATGGCGCCGGAATCGGCCTGAACCGGGCGATAGTCCAGGCCCAGTCGATCGAAGATTGCGCAATAAGCCTGATGCATTTCCTGGTAAGTCTCATCCAGCGACTCGGCATTCAGGTGGAAGGAATAGGCGTCTTTCATGACGAACTCGCGAGCGCGCATCACGCCGAATCGTGGCCGACGCTCGTCCCGGAACTTGGTCTGGATCTGGTAGAAGTTCGCCGGCAGTTCCTTGTAGCTTTTCAGTTCATTGCGAATCAGGTCGGTAATGACTTCTTCATGGGTTGGGCCGAAGCAGAAGTCGCGCCCATGCCGATCCTGCATGCGCAGCAGTTCACCGCCGTATTGGGTCCAGCGGCCCGACTCCTGCCAAAGCTCTGACGGCTGCACGGCCGGCATCAGGACTTCCTGGCCACCGCTCTTGTCCATTTCCTCGCGAACAATTCGCTCTACCTTGCGAAGGGTGCGCAGGCCCATCGGCAGCCAGGTGTACAGACCGGCTGCAAGCTTTCGGATCATGCCCGCGCGGAGCATGAGCTGATGGCTGATGATCTCGCGTCTGCCGGTGTCTCTTTCTGGGTTGCAATCAGGTAACGGCTTGCTCGCATCGTGTCTTCCGTTTGGTTCCAATCAGGGATTATCAGGGGCTCGAGACCGTGCTTGGCCATCGGTCGCCCGAGAGGGAGTTGTAGAGCATTAAGTGCCGGTTATTGTACGGAGCCTCTGTCTTCAGGTACAGGTGGTCACCGATGAAACCGATGTGGTTTCATGGTTTTTTGGTGGATGCAGTGTGGCTCGCTTCCGGGTCAGGACAGGTAGCCCAGAGGCAGGGCGGTGGAGTCGAGCACCCGCCTTAGCACGAAGCTCGAATGCACGCCGCTGACCCCTTGGATACGGGTAATCCGATTTAGCAGGAAATGGTGGTAGTGGTCCATGTCCGGCACCACCACCTTGAGCATGTAATCCGCATCCTGCCCCGTGATCAGATAGCACTCCTGGACTTCCGGATAAGCCGACACCTTTTCTTCAAAGGCGGAGAACCGCTCCGGTGTATGTCGGTCCATGCCGATCAGGATGATGGCGGTGAGCGATAGTCCCAGTTTCTTGTGGTCCAGGATAGTGACGGTCCGGACGATGACCCCGGCCTCTTCCAGCGCCCGAACCCGGCGCAGGCAGGGAGAAGGGACAGGCCCACTTTGTCGGCCAATTCCTGATTGGTCAGGGCGCCGTTGTTCTGGACCTGCTCAAGGATTTTTCGGTCGGTTTTATCGATTTTGACAAGCGTCGTGTTTTTTTCTGGCATAGTATTGCTCGTTTAGTATTTTTAATAGTCGAATATGGCTAAAAATAGCTATTTCGAGCGTAATTAGCAATCACGTGCCCGGAGATCGGCGTTACACTGTTAATCACTGCATGATGTTTCACCGGCAACCGCAAGGATTGATTGAAATGGCTTTTGATTATCGTAAATACGCTGCGTTCAAGCCCGTCAGGAAGACCAATCGCCGTTGGCCTGACCAAATTATCGAAAAGGCACCCACCTGGTGTGCCGTCGATCTTCGGGACGGTAATCAGGCGCTGGTCAAGCCGATGACCGTTGCGCAGAAGCAAAGGCTGTTTGATCTGCTGGTGAAACTGGGCTTCAAACAGATTGAAATCGGTTTCCCGTCAGCCAGTCAGCCGGATTTCGATTTTTGCCGGAAACTGATTGATGAAGGCCGGATTCCCGACGACGTCAAGATTCAGGTGCTGACCCAGGCGCGTCCTGAGTTGATTGAGCGCACCTACGAAGCCCTTAAAGGCGCCAAGCAGGCGATTGTCCATGTTTACAACTCCACCTCCACGGTGCAGCGGGAGCAGGTGTTCGGGCTGGATAGGGCCGGCATTCGCGAGATCGCGGTAAAGGGTGCGACCCACGTGAGGGATTTGGCAGCCAAGCGCCGGAAACCGAGTGGACCTTCCAGTATTCGCCAGAAAGCTTCACCGGCACTGAGCTGGATTTTGCCGCCGAAGTGGTCGACGCCGTGACCGAGGTCTGGCGCCCGGACCAGGGTCAGCCGGTCATTATCAACCTGCCGGCGACCGTGGAAATGGCGACGCCGAACGTGTTTGCGGACCAGATCGAGTGGATTTGCGACAACATCCAGCATCGCGAGCATCTGAGCATCAGCGTTCACACCCATAACGACCGGGGCTGCGGGGTGGCTGCCGCCGAACTGGCGGTGATGGCCGGTGCGGACCGGGTTGAAGGTACCTTGATGGGTAATGGGGAGCGGACCGGGAATATGGATCTGGTCACCATGGCATGAATCTCTATTCCCAGGGCGTTGACCCGACACTGGATCTGTCCGGGATGGCCGAAATCACCGAGGTGGTCGAAGCCTGCACCGAAATTTCCACCCATCCCCGTCATCCGTACGCCGGCGAATTGGTGTTTACGGCGTTCTCGGGCAGTCATCAGGATGCGATTCGCAAATGTCTCGCCCGCCGCACCGAAGGCGAGACCTGGAATGTGGCCTACCTGCATCGATCCGTTTGATGTCGGTCGTCGTTACGAAGAAGTCGTGCGCATCAACAGTCAGTCGGGCAAGGGTGGCGTGGCCTATGTGCTGGAGCGGGACTACAACATCAGCCTGCCGCGCTGGCTGCAGATTGAATTCAGCAAGACCGTTCAGCGGGAGGCGGAAACCAACGGTGGTGAAATCGACTCGCTGACTATCCACCGCTTGTTTGAAGAACGCTATCTCAAGGTACACAAAGACTGGGAGCTGCGCGGCTATGACCTGCACCGCGATGCCAATGGTGTCCGTGCCGACGTGACGGTGGGTTCTGAAGCGCAACCAGTAACTCTTCAAGGCCGCGGGCTGGGCGCGGTTGAAGCCGTCTCAGACGCCCTGGAGCAACGTTTCGGGATCGCCATTGCCGTTGAGGCCTATGACGAATTTGCCCTGGGCGAGGGCACCAATGCCAATGCCCTGCCTGTATCCGCTTGATGGTCAACGAGACCCATTGCAGCGCCGCCGCCCTGGCGGAGGATACGACGTCGGCAACTTTGCAGGCGCTGTTCTCGGCAGTTGCCAGGTGGTTGGATCGTCCGGGGTAGCACAGCAGTCGGACCGGCAGGCGGCTGAGGTCTGAGGGAAATGACCGGGCCAGAACGTATTAAGCCGGCACAGGATGCCGGCTTAATGATTTCCCTTTGCCCGTGAGGGGCAGAGGGCGGAAGCAGTAACCTCAGACCGGGGTTACGTTTTCCGCCTGGGGACCTTTCGGGCCCTGAGTAACGGTAAACTGCACTTGCTGGCCTTCGGTCAGGGTGCGGAAACCGCTTGCGTTGATTGCACTGTAGTGAACAAACACGTCACTGCCGCCATCCTGAGCGATGAAGCCAAAGCCTTTGGACTCGTTGAACCACTTAACGTGGCCAGTTTTTGTATCGGACATTGATCTTTCCTGTCTTTCTGTAATTTGCCCTCACGGGACCTTCATATTCCGTTTGGAATCAACGCTGAGAAATCCAGAGAGTACTGAGGAAGGAGCAACGAAGAGCACGTGGGCAGGACGTTATAGCGCTTTCACCAAATACCGCTGTATTTTCACAGCAATTTCAGTATAGACCGAGTTTGGGGAGCGTCAACGCTTTTTTTAACCCCGTTTTGAGGGTCTTTACTGGTTAAAAAACAGGTGGTTGGCCAGAGCGGGCATGAGGGTGCTCCGGGCCTCTACGTAAGGCCCGGAGGTCTTCTTTCTGGTGCAGGGTCAGCGTCGGAACTGCGTGCTGATCTCCTCCAGAATGGCGGGGTCGTCAATCGTGCTTGGCACCGTGTACTCTTCGCCGTCGGCAATCTGTCGGATAACCCGGCGCAGTATCTTGCCAGACCGGGTCTTGGGCAGCCGCTCAACCACCATGGCCCGGCGGAAGCAGGCAATGGCACCGATCTTGTCCCGAACCATCTCGATCAGCTCGTCCTCAAGCTCGTCGTGCTCAATGGTTGCACCGTCTTTGATCAGTACCAGCCCGACCGGTACCTGGCCTCTCATGTCGTCATGGGCGCCAACGACGCAGCATTCGGCAATAGCGGGATGCGAGGCAACCACCTCTTCCATTTCGCCCGTTGACAGCCGGTGGCCTGCGACGTTGATGACATCATCGGTGCGGCCCATGATAAAGACATAGCCGTCTTCGTCTACAAAGCCACCGTCGCCGGAGCTGTAAAAGCCGGGAATAGGCGCCAGATAGCTCTTGTGGAATCGCTCGTCGTCACCCCAGACGGTTAGCAGGCAGCCTGGCGGTAGGGGTAGTTTGACCGCTATCTGGCCCTGTTCGCCTGCGGGCATTTGCTGGCCGCTCGGGTCGACAACCTGCACATCGAAGCCTGGTGAGGGTACGGTCGCCGAGCCCGGTTTGGTGAGCATCATTTCGATGCCCACCGGATTGCAGCAGATTGCCCAGCCGGTTTCGGTTTGCCACCAGTGATCAAGAATGGGCAGGTTGGTGTGCTCGCGGAGCCAGTCATAGGTAGCGGGTCCAGCCGTTCGCCAGCCAGGAAGATGCGCTTCAATGAGCTGATATCGTACTGGCCGAGATGGTCGGCCTCGGGGTCTTCCTTGCGCACAGCCCGGAACGCGGTCGGCGCGGTGAACAGCAAGTTCACCTGATGCTCTTGAACCACCCGCCAGAACGCACCAGCATCCGGGGTTTTTACCGGTTTGCCTTCATAGAGAATGGTGGTGCAGCCTGCGAACAGAGGGCCGTAGACAATGTAGCTGTGGCCCACCACCCAGCCTACATCTGAGGCAGCCCAGTAAACGTCGCCCGGATTGGCATCGTAAACCAGCTTCATGCTGTAGCTCAGGGCGACTGCGTGGCCGCCATTGTCCCTGACCACGCCCTTTGGCTTACCGGTAGTGCCTGAGGTGTAAAGGATGTACAGCGGATCGGTGGATTTCACCGGCACCGGCTGCTCTGGCTGGGCTTTGGCCATGAGCTGACTCCAGTCCCAGTCCCGCCCGGACTGCAGCTGCGCTTTTACCTCAGGTCGCTGGTACACGATGCAGTGTTCAGGCTTATGAGCCGCCTGCTCAATGGCCTTGTCGACCAGGGGCTTGTACTCGATCACCCGATTGATTTCGATGCCGCAGGAGGCGGTGATGACCGCCTTGGGTTCGGCGTCGTCAATCCTTACCGCCAGCTCATGGGCGGCAAAACCACCAAAAACAACGCAATGAACCGCGCCGATGCGGGCGCACCCGAGCATGGCGATCACGCTTCGGGAATCATCGGCATGTAGATGATCACCCGATCGCCTTTCTCGATGCCCTGGTTCTTGAGCACGCCGGCAAACCTGGCCACTGCATCGGTCAGTTCGTTGTAGGAGAATGCTTGCTGGGTGTTGGTGACCGGAGAATCGTAGATGAGCGCGGTCTGGTCGCCACGTCCGGCCCGGATGTTGGCGTCCAGGGCAACATCGGAGCTGTTCAGGGCGCCATCAGGGAACCACTGGCCATGGCCGTTGTCAGTGGGTGTCCAGATGGTCCCGGGGGGCTGGATCCATTCTATCTGTGCCGCCTGCTCGCGCCAGAAGTCTTCCCGCCGGTGAATCGACCGGCGAAACTCTGAGTGGTAGTCCATGCGTTCCACCTCACTGGGCCTATTGTTGTTTTATTGACTGACGTAACAACTCTAGGCCGTTTGAAATCATGGACTAGTAGACCATTGGCTTAGTCGCGATCTCCGATGGTTATTCCGCTGGCAGCTCTACGCTGGTGACATCGGCGGCGATCTCGCCCCGAGCTGTTCGGGCGTTGATTCGGTCGCCGGGGGCAAGGCCCGAGGCGTCGCGTACAATGTTGCCGTCGGCATCGCGAACGATGGCGTAACCGCGCCCCAGGGTGGCCAGTGGGCTGACCACGTTGAGTGTTTGGGCGACGTGCTCAAATTGATCCTGGCGCTGCTTCAATTGAATCTGGATGGCTGAGGTCAATTTTTCCGAAACGCGCGCCAGGGCATTCTGACTATCTGCAAGTCGGCGACCCGGTGATTGCGTCATCAGCCGTTGACCCAGGTTTTCACTGCGCACGGTCAGGCCCCCGAGCCGCTGACTGATAGCCTGCATCAGGCGCAGATCCAGATCATCCATTCTTTGGGCTTTTTCGAGTAGGTCGCGGCGCGGGTCTCTGAGTCGCGCGCCCAGATGCTCAAGTTCGGTTCCGAATCGCTTCAGAGCGCGCCGGGCGGCGTTCGCCAGTCGGAGCTCGCGTTCGTTGAGCTGTCGGAGCCAGTCCCGCTGGTCCGGAGAGACCTTTTCGGCCGCTGCAGATGGCGTTGGCGCCCGCAGGTCAGCAACAAAGTCGGCGATGGTGACGTCTACTTCATGGCCGACTGCACTGACCGTGGGGATCGAGCAGTTGGCAATGGCGCGCGCCACCACCTCTTCGTTGAAGCACCAGAGGTCCTCAAGGGAGCCGCCGCCCCGACCAATGATCAGAACATCGGCCACGCCGTGGCTTTGTGCGCGCTCTATTGCCTGAACGATGTCGCCGGTTGCGGCTTTGCCCTGAACCACAGTCGGGTAGAGTGTAACCGGTATGGCGGGACAGCGGCGGGCCAGTACCGTCAGGATGTCGTGGATGGCGGCACCGGTCGGCGAGGTGACAAAGCCGATGTGCCTGGGTGTGGGTGGAAGCGGTTTCTTTCTGGCAGCGTCGAACAGGCCCTCGCCCTGCAATTTGCGCTTCAGTTCTTCGTAGGCCTGCTGCAGTTCGCCCAGTCCCGCGGGTTCCAAATGCTCGACAATGATCTGAAAATCACCGCGGTTCTCGTACAGGGTGACCTTGCCGCGAATCCGGATCTGGTCGCCTTCCTTCGGTATTTCACGAATGCGCTGGTTGAAACCCCGGAACATCGCGCAGCGAACCTGGCATTTGCGATCTTTCAGGGAAAAGTACCAGTGGCCCGAAGAGGGTCGGGACAGGCCAGAGATTTCGCCTTCCACCCACACCTGCATAAAGCTGGATTCCAGAAGGTGTCGGGCCTGGTGATTCAGTTCGCTGACACTCAGAGCTTGCGGCCTGGTGTCCTGAAAAGCGGGGGTTGTCCGGGGTGATCGGTAGTCATCCATACGCAATAGCCGAAAATCAGAAGGATAAAAAATGCCAGAATTCAAGAGGATGCAATCGTACCTTAAAAAAGGTGCGGTTTACTGTCTCGATACGCCCCTTTATAATGGATCGATTAAGGATTTTGCTTTGCTGTGCCGCCGCGAGTACAGCAGGTAATCTCCCAACTTAGCACGATCAAAAGGCGGATCCCAATGCTGCGAATTGCCGAAGAAGCCCTCACATTTGATGATGTTTTGCTGGTCCCCGGATATTCCGAAGTTCTACCTCACGAAGTCAGCCTGCAAACGAAGTTGACCAAGGGGATTACCCTCAATATTCCGCTGCTGTCGTCTGCTATGGACACAGTAACTGATGCCGAGCTGGCTATTGCCATGGCTCAGGAAGGCGGCATTGGCATCATGCACAAGAATATGACGGTTGAACAGCAGGCAGCTGCGGTCCGCAAGGTGAAGAAGTTTGAGAGCGGTGTGGTTAAGGATCCGATCACCGTTTCTCCGGATACCACTGTGCGGGAGCTGGTCGATATCACAACGGCAAATAGCATTTCCGGTTTGCCAGTGGTTGATGGTAACGATCTGATCGGAATTGTAACCGGTCGCGACATTCGTTTCGAAAGCCGTATGGACACTCCGGTTCGGGACATCATGACGCCCAAGGATAAGCTGGTAACGGTGAAAGAGGGTGCCAGCCTAGATGACGTTAAAGAGCTGCTTCACCGTCATCGCATCGAGAAGGTGTTGGTTGTTAATGACAACTTTGAACTGCGCGGCCTGATTACCGTCAAGGATATCCAGAAGGCGAAGGACTATCCGCTGGCGTGCAAAGACGACCAAGGCCGTCTGCGTGCCGGCGCAGCGGTGAGCACCGGCGGTGATACCGAAGCCCGTATTTCGGCCCTCGCAGAGGCCGGCGTGGATGTGATTGTTATCGATACCGCACATGGGCACTCGAGAGGTGTTCTTGAGCGGGTTCGCTGGGCCAAACAGAACTTCCCGGAAGTGCAGATAATTGGCGGCAATATTGCCACTTCAGCGGCCGCGATTGCCTTGGCGGACGCGGGTGCGGATGCGGTCAAGGTGGGTATCGGCCCCGGCTCCATCTGTACAACCAGGATCGTGGCTGGTATTGGCGTGCCCCAGATCTCGGCCGTTTCCAATGTGGCGGCAGCCCTGAAAGACCGAGGTGTTCCGCTGATCGCTGACGGTGGCATCCGGTTCTCGGGTGATATTGCCAAAGCTATCGCAGCCGGCGCCCACAGCGTAATGATCGGCAGCCTGCTTGCGGGCACCGATGAAGCACCGGGCGAGGTCGAGTTGTTCCAGGGCCGTAGTTATAAGGCGTATCGCGGCATGGGTTCCATCGGTGCCATGGGGCAGGGCTCCAGTGACCGGTACTTCCAGGACGCCAGCAAGGGTATTGAGAAGCTGGTTCCGGAAGGCATCGAAGGCCGTGTGGCCTGCAAAGGCCCGATGCGCAATATCGTGCATCAGCTTGTTGGCGGCCTGCGCGCTCCATGGGTTACACCGGTAGTGCGACCATGGAAGAGATGCGCACCAAGCCCGAGTTTGTACGCATCACCAATGCTGGTATGCGGGAGAGTCACGTGCACGATGTGACCATCACCAAAGAAGCGCCCAACTACCGTATCGGTTGATCATTGCCTTATCCAAACGCGGCTCACCCTTGAGCCGCGTTGCTTTTTCTGACCCGAGGACTTCATGGCCCAGAATATTCACGACCACCGCATCCTGATTCTCGATTTCGGTTCCCAGTACACCCAGTTGATTGCGCGTCGCGTGCGGGAGATTGGCGTTTACTGCGAAATCAAAGCGTTCGATATTACCGATGAAGAGCTGGATGACTTCAATCCCAAGGGCATCATCCTGGCTGGCGGCCGGAATCGGTGACCCAACTGGGTGGGCCGCGTGCGCCTGAAGGTCTGTTTGAGCGGGGCATTCCGGTTCTGGGTATCTGCTACGGCATGCAGACCATGGCAGAACAGCTTGGCGGCCGGGTAGCCAGCTCCGAAAAGCGGGAATTTGGCTACGCCCAGGTGAAAGTTCGGGCCGCCGGTCCGCTGTTGCAGGACATTACCGACCATCTGACCGGTACCGGCGACTCCCTGCTGGATGTCTGGATGAGTCACGGTGACAAGGTTGTTGCGATGCCGGAAGGCTTCGAGCTGCTGGCTCAACCGAGAGTGCGCCGATTGCCGCGATGCAGGACCTGGAGCGAAACCTCTATGGTGTGCAGTTCCACCCGGAAGTCACCCACACCCTGCAGGGTAAGCGCATTCTTGAGCATTTTGTTCACAATATTTCTGGCTGTGAAGCGCTCTGGACACCGGCGAAGATTGTGGACGACGCGGTGCGCCAGATCCGCGAACAGGTCGGCACCGATAAAGTCTTGCTCGGTCTGTCCGGCGGTGTTGACTCCTCGGTGACTGCGGCGCTGCTGCACAAAGCCATCGGAACACAGCTGACCTGTGTATTCGTGGATAACGGCCTTTTGCGCCTGCACGAGGGCGACCAGGTCATGGATATGTTCGCCAGCAACATGGGCGTGAAAGTTATTCGGGTGGATGCCGAAGACTTGTTCCTGTCCAAGCTCAAGGGAGTCGATGATCCCGAGCAGAAGCGCAAGGTGATTGGCAACACCTTCATCGACGTGTTCGATGAAGAAGCGACCACCATCAAGGACGTGAACTGGCTGGCCCAGGGCACCATCTACCCGGATGTCATCGAGTCCGCGGCGTCCAAAACGGGCAAGGCCCATGTTATCAAGTCGCACCACAACGTTGGTGGTCTGCCTGAAACCATGAAGCTGAAGCTGGTTGAACCCCTGCGCGAGCTGTTCAAGGACGAGGTTCGTCGCATCGGCCTGGAGCTTGGACTGCCGTACGATATGGTCTACCGGCACCCGTTCCCGGGACCAGGTCTCGGGGTTCGTATCCTGGGTGAAGTGAAAAAGGAATACGCCGATATTCTGCGCCGGGCCGACGCCATCTTCCTGGAAGAATTGCACCGGGCAGACCTGTACCACAAAACCAGTCAGGCCTTCGCCGTGTTCCTGCCGGTCAAGTCGGTCGGGGTTGTCGGTGATGCTCGTCGCTACGAGTACGTCGTGGCCTTGCGTGCAGTGGAAACCATCGACTTCATGACCGCGCGTTGGGCTCACCTGCCGTATGATTTGCTGGAGACCGTCTCCAACCGCATTATCAACGAAATCTCTGGCGTTTCCCGGGTGACTTACGACGTCTCGTCCAAGCCACCTGCAACCATTGAATGGGAATAAGCGGGCAGAAATGCCTGTGCCAGCGGGGACCGAGAGGACCGAGATGACCGATGAGGCCTGGATGGCGCGGGCGCTTGAGCTCGCTGCCCAGGCTGCATCGGTTGGTGAGGTGCCCGTTGGCGCAATCGTTGTGCTTGACGGCCGGGAGGTCGGGGCTGGATTTAACGCCCCGATCACCGGCTGTGACCCCACCGCCCACGCCGAGATCCGAGCCCTGCGCGATGCCGCAGCTCGTGTTGGCAACTATCGTTTGTCCGGAGCTACTCTTTACGTAACACTTGAGCCTTGTACGATGTGCGTTGGTGCTATCGTGCACAGCCGGGTTAGCCGTTTGGTCTATGGCGCTACCGAGCCCAAGGCCGGTGCGGTGGAGTCGGCGAGAAGAACGTTGGAAGAGCCGCATCTGAATTGGAATGTGGAGGCGGTAGCGGGGGTTCTGCAGCAGCGATGCAGCTTGATCATCAGCGAATTTTTCAGCGCCCGACGCGAGGAGCGCCGGCAGGCTCGGAAACAATCTTCAGGGAAAGGTGTATAGCAGCATGAAGGTACTGGTTACCGGCGGAGCCGGATATATTGGCAGTCATGTGGTGCGTCAGTTGGCGCAGGCGGACCACGATATTGTGGTGTTCGATAACCTATCGACCGGATACCGTTGGGCGGTTACAGCCGGTGAGCTGGTGGTTGGGGACCTGGCTGACGAAGCCGCCATCGACGATGTATTTGCCCAGCATAAGTTTGATGCGGTGCTGCACTTTGCCGCGCACATTGTGGTCCCGGAATCGGTCGCCAATCCGCTCAAGTATTACAGCAATAACACCCGTAACACCCTGAATTTGCTCAAGGCGGTTGAGCGGTATGAGGTGCCCTACATGGTGTTCTCGTCCACCGCGGCGGTGTATGGCATGCCCGAGCAGGCCGTGCTGACGGAAGATCTGCCGCTAGCGCCGATTAATCCTTACGGTGCCTCGAAGATGATGAGTGAGCGGATGATCATGGATCTGGCTGCCGCTTCCAATCTCAACTATGTAATTCTTCGCTATTTCAACGTGGCGGGTGCCAATCCTGACGGTAAGTTAGGGCAGGCGACCCCTGAGGCCACTCACCTGATCAAGGTGGCCTGCGAATGCGTTACGGGTCAGCGCAATGGCATGAGTGTGTTCGGAACTGATTACGACACTCGCGACGGTACCTGCGTCCGTGATTACATCCATGTCGAAGATCTCGCCAAGGCCCACGTGATGGCGCTGGACTATATGGCGCAGGGTGGCGAATCCAGCGTTCTTAACTGCGGATACGGCCGCGGCTTCACCGTTAATGAGGTGATTGATGTGGTCAAGGCGCAATCTGGCGTGGATTTTCCAGTTGAACAGGTCGGTCGCCGCGCCGGTGATCCAGCTGCCTTGATGGCCGATAACGCTCGTATCAAGGCGACTCTGGGCTGGACCCCAGATTTTGACAATCTCGATACCATCGTCAGCACTGCGCTGGCGTGGGAAGCTATCTGGCAGAAAAAAAAGAGCTCTACAGTGTGAGGGCAGAGTTTGTCCACCTCTCACCAGGCCTCTCACCACGCCTCTCACCATGGCAGGATTGATTGAATGAATATTACGATTTTCGGAACTGGTTACGTTGGGTTGGTTACAGGCGCGTGCCTGGCGGACGTTGGCCACAATGTGCTTTGCATGGACGTCGATAAGGCCAAGATTGAAAAACTGGAAAACGGCCAGATCCCTATTTTTGAGCCAGGTCTTGAGTCCATCGTCAAGCACACGGTCGCCGCCGGGCGTCTGTCGTTTACCACCAATGCGGAAGCTGCGGTCAAGCACGGTGTGCTCCAGTTTATTGCGGTTGGCACGCCTCCCGACGAGGACGGTTCTGCCGACCTTCAGTACGTGACAGCGGTGGCCCGATCCATCGGCCAGTACATGGACGATTACAAGGTGGTGGTGGACAAGTCCACGGTGCCGGTCGGGACAGCCGATAAGGTGCGCGCCGCGGTTCGGTCTGAGCTGGATCGCCGCAATCTTGAGCTTGATTTCGATGTCGTTTCGAACCCTGAGTTCCTTAAGGAAGGGGCTGCCATCAACGACTTCATGAAGCCGGACCGGATTGTCGTCGGTACCGACAGCGATAAGGCTGCCGAGATGCTGCGTGAGGTTTATTACCCGTTCAACCGCTCCCATGACCGCATGATTTTCATGGACGTGCGCTCAGCGGAGCTGACCAAGTACGCCGCCAACGCCATGCTTGCCACCAAAATCAGCTTCATGAATGAAGTGGCGAACCTGGCGGAGCGATTGGGTGCCGATATTGAAGCCGTGCGTCAGGGTATCGGGTCTGATCCGCGCATTGGCTATCACTTCATCTATCCCGGTTGCGGCTACGGCGGTTCCTGCTTTCCGAAGGACGTTCAGGCGCTGGCGCGCACGGCCCGTGACTGCGATTACGAGTCTCGCCTGCTGAATGCCGTGGAAGCAGTGAATTACGCTCAGAAGCACGTTCTGTTCGACAAGGTATCCCATTATTTCCAGGGTGATGTGAAGGGCAAGGTGGTCGCGGTGTGGGGGCTGGCATTCAAGCCGAACACCGATGACATGCGTGAGGCCTCCTCACGAACCCTGATGGAAAATCTCTGGAAAGCTGGTGCGGTGGTGCAGGCGTTCGATCCCGAGGCCATGGAAGAAACGCAACGGATTTACGGCGACCACGATGGTTTGACCCTGTGTGGTACCAAGGAGCAGGCTCTTAAAGGAGCGGATGTCCTGGTTATCTGCACCGAGTGGAAGGAGTTCCGTTCGCCGGATTTCGAGGCCATTGCGGCGACTCTGAGAGAGCCGGCGGTATTTGATGGTCGCAACCTTTATGAACCTGAGATGCTGCATCGTTATGGCCTGACCTACTACGCCATCGGGCGGGGCCAAAACCAGTTCAGTGCGGTGTGATTATGGCGGATGATACGGACTTTCAGCTCCATCAACGTCTGGCGTCGGATACCGTCAGTCTCGGGCGCAGCCAGTTGTGTGAGATTCGCCTGAAGAACGACAGCACCTGGCCCTGGTTGCTGCTGGTGCCAGCGGTGGCTGGCATTCGGGAGATCTATGAGCTCTCCGATCAGCAGCAGGCGCGGTTAGTGTACGAGTCCTCGGAGCTGAGTCGCGGCATGATGGAGTTGTTCGCCGGCGACAAAATGAACGTTGCGGCGCTGGGTAACATGGTTCCCCAGCTTCACCTGCATCACATTGTCCGGTTTGTGGACGATCCGGCCTGGCCGGGCCCGGTTTGGGGTGTTCAGCCTCCGGTGCCCTATAGCCAAGAGGCCCTGGCGGTGGTTCAGGAGAAGCTTGAGCCGGTTCTGGCGCGGCTTCGGTAGCGGTAAAAAGTAGGCATAAAAAAAGCCCGCCAACGTGGGCGGGCTTAAGGCTACCTGGAAAGGTAACGACTCAACAATGGAAGGTGTATCGTCTTCCATTACCAACCACGGAGCCGCTTTCAAAAAGGTTCCAACGAATTTAATTTTTTTGTGACTTTGCTCTTTGGGC
This sequence comes from Marinobacter similis, assembly GCF_000830985.1. Classification (GTDB taxonomy): domain Bacteria; phylum Pseudomonadota; class Gammaproteobacteria; order Pseudomonadales; family Oleiphilaceae; genus Marinobacter; species Marinobacter similis. The sequence continues at coordinate 142,182 of NZ_CP007151.1, forward strand.
AATGCTTTGCGAGCCCAGCAAAATCATCCGCAGTTCGGTCTTCAGCTTCAATTTCAGCTCTTCTCGTTCCTTGGCATTGGCATCCAGCGCCTCTGCGCCCTGATTGAAAACCAGTGTAACCATGGCTTCGGCAACCAGGCGGGCGTCTGCCAGTGGTTTTCCCTGTTCGTCGGCAAAGCGGCGCAGGTCGTCAGCGAGTTCAGTGACGAAATGGTCGATTTCGGCCTTGATGGCGGTGCGGAAGGGTTTGGATACCCCGGTGCGCTCCCGCAGCATCAGCCGGAACAGGTTGGCGTTGTTGCGAGGTATTCCATGAACGTCTCGACCGACGTGGAAATGGCGCTACCGTCGCGGGCAATGCGCTTGCGGGCCTGGCGCATTAACTGCCGTAAGGCGACGCCACCTTCGTCCACCAGGGCAAGGCCGAGCTCGTCCAGTTCGGAGAAGTGGCGGTAGAAGGAAGTGGGAGCGATGCCAGCTTCACGAGCCACCTCGCGCAGGCTCAGGCTGCCGAAGCCCCGGTCGGCACTCAGTTGTGCCAGGGCAGCGTCCATGAGGGCGCGACGGGTACGAAGTTTCTGCTCGGCTCTGGACGACAAGGTGGGGCTCCATCTACTGCGTGAACAGTGCATTCTAGCGGTCTGTCGGCGGTGAGTCATCCGCCTGCCGAGAACGCCGCGAATGACGCCTGATTTTCAGCGACATTGTGTTTATAATGGGCGGCTTTTCCAGTATGGTCCCGACGATATTTTTGCGGGCCAAATTTAAGCAGCAAGCTAAGCCACGCCCGCTTACTTGCCCAGACATTACGCACACATCAGAAATAACGGGAACCGGTATGCGCAGTCATTATTGCGGTGGGATCAACGAATCCCACATCGATCAGGAAGTCACACTCTGCGGATGGGTACATCGCCGCCGTGACCATGGGGGTGTCATCTTCCTCGATCTGCGGGATCGGGACGGTATGTCCCAGGTTGTGGTCGATCCAGACACGCCCGAGAGTTTCGCGCTGGCGGAAAAAGTGCGCAGCGAGTTCGTTATCAAGGTAACCGGCCGGGTCCGTCGTCGTCCTGCAGGTACCGAGAATAACAGCATGCCGACTGGCCAGGTTGAGCTGCTGGGTAAAGAGCTGAGCATCCTCAACGCTGCCGCCACGCCGCCGTTCCCGTTGGATGAGCATGTTGATGTGGGCGAGGATGTGCGCTTGCGTTACCGCTTTGTCGACCTGCGTCGTCCGGAAATGATCAATCGCCTGCGTTTCCGCTCGCGGGTAACCAGCTACATCCGGAACTATCTCGACGGCAACGGCTTTATGGACGTGGAAACGCCTATCCTGACCCGTGCCACCCCGGAAGGTGCCCGTGACTACCTGGTGCCAAGCCGTACCCACGAGGGTTCTTTCTTTGCGTTGCCGCAGTCGCCCCAGCTGTTCAAGCAGCTGCTGATGGTGTCCGGCGTTGATCGCTACTACCAGATTGCCAAGTGCTTCCGTGACGAAGACCTGCGGGCAGACCGTCAGCCGGAGTTCACCCAGGTGGACATCGAGGCCTCGTTCATCGACGAAGAAATCCTGATGGGCCTGAACGAAGACATGATTCGTTCGCTGTTCAAGGACGTGCTGGACGTTGAGTTGCCCAGTTTCCCGCGCATGCCGCACGCCGAAGCCATGCAGCGCTACGGCAGTGACAAGCCGGACCTGCGTATCCCGCTGGAACTGATTGATGTTGCGGACCTGGTTGAAAGCGTCGACTTCAAGGTGTTTGCCGGTCCTGCCAAGGATCCGAAGGGTCGGGTGGCGGCGCTGCGCGTGCCCAAGGGCGGCGACCTGAGCCGTAAGCAGATCGACGAGTACACCAAGTTCGTTGGTATCTATGGAGCTAAAGGTCTGGCCTACATCAAGGTCAACGACCTGGACAAGGGCGTTGAAGGTCTGCAATCGCCGATCATCAAGTTCCTGGGCGACGACGTTGCTCTGGCGATGATGGAGCGTGTAGGCGCAGAAGATGGTGATATTGTGTTCTTCGGTGCCGACAAGACCACAGTGGTCAATGAGGCCCTGGGCGCACTGCGTATCAAGGTTGGTCACGATCTTGAGCTTCTGACCAGCGATTGGGCGCCGCTGTGGGTTGTTGATTTCCCGATGTTCGAGGAAACGCCGGACGGCAGCCTGACCGCTATCCACCACCCGTTCACCGCGCCGTCTTGCAGCGTGGAAGAGCTGGCCGCGAATCCTGCCACTGCGCTTTCCCGGGCCTATGACATGGTTCTGAACGGTACCGAGCTTGGTGGCGGTTCGATCCGTATCCACAACGAGCAGATGCAGGAAGCGGTGTTCCGCATCCTGGGCATTGGCGAAGAAGAAGCCCGTGCGAAATTTGGCTTCCTGCTGGACGCACTGAAATACGGTTGCCCGCCGCACGGTGGTCTGGCGTTTGGTCTGGATCGACTGATCATGCTGATGACTGGATCATCATCCATTCGCGACGTGATCGCTTTCCCGAAAACCCAGAGCGCGACCTGCCTGATGACCCAGGCGCCCGGTGAGGTGGACGATAAGCAGCTGAAAGAGCTGCACATTCGTCGCCGAAAGTCTGCCAAGGCCGCCGAAGGCGCTGAGCAGGCAAAGAGCGAGTAAATCCGAAGACCGGGCGTGCGGACAATCGCGCGCCCAGACGATGGATGGAGTGGTTTTATGGCTGGTCACAGTAAATGGGCCAACATCAAACACCGCAAAGCAGCCCAGGATGCCAAGCGTGGCAAGATCTTCACCAAGATCATCCGAGAGCTGAGTGTTGCCGCCCGCCAGGGCGGTGGCAACCCTGATGATAACCCGCGATTGCGGGCAGTCATCGACAAGGCGCTTACCGCCAATATGAAAAAAGACACCATTGAGCGTGCCGTAGAGCGAGGCGCTGGTGGTGGCGATGACAGCAACTACGAAGAGCTCACCTATGAGGGCTATGGTCCCGGTGGTGTCGCGGTGTTCGTAGAGGCGATGACCGATAACAAGAACCGTACCGTTGCCGAAATCAGGCACGCCTTCAACAAGATGGGCGGTAATCTGGGTACCGACGGTTCGGTTGCCTATTTGTTCAGTAAACAGGGCATAATCAGCTATGGCCCTGATGTAGCTGAGGACTCGCTCCTGGAGGCGGCCCTCGAAGCCGGAGCGGAAGACCTGGAGGCCCAGGAGGACGGCTCGTTCGAGATCGTCACTCTGCCCGAGGAGTTCCTGGATGTTAAGGACGCCCTGGTGGCCTCGGGGTTCAAGCCTGACAACGCCGAAGTGACCATGGTGCCGGCCACCCGTGTTGAATTGGACCGAGACGGAGCCGAAACCGTACTGAAACTGATCGATATGCTGGAAGATCTGGACGACGTCCAGAACGTCTACTACAACGCCGATATCTCCGGCGACATCATGGATTCGCTGTAACGCAACGGGAGTATCGATTTGGCGATCATTCTGGGCGTGGATCCGGGATCCAGAATTACCGGTTTTGGTCTGATCCGGGTGGAAGGTCGCAGCATCGAGTACATCGACAGCGGCTGTATCCGGGTGGGCGAGAAACCAATGGCCCAGCGTCTGCAAACCATCTTCCATAGCCTCGCCACGCTTATCGGTGAGTACCGACCCGAGGAATTTGCCATTGAACAGGTGTTCATGGCGAGGAATCCGGATTCTGCGCTGAAACTTGGCCAAGCCCGTGGTGCGGCCATTGTCAGTGCGGCCAATAGCGGCCTGCCTGTCCATGAATACTCTGCCCGCCAGGTCAAGCAGGCGGTTGTGGGCAAGGGTAGTGCCGATAAGTCCCAGGTTCAGCACATGGTTCAGGCCCTACTAGCGCTCTCGCGCAAGCCTCAGGAAGATGCGGCGGACGCTCTTGCCATTGCTCTGTGCCATGCCCACATGAGCCAGAGCATACTGCGCGTCGCCGGTGCCGGCGGCAAGGCCAGAAGTGCCGAATGCGGCAACAATAAACTGCTCCCAGGAGCGACAGGAGAGAGCCCTTGATTGGTCGTATCCGAGGAATACTGATAGAAAAAGCGCCAGGTCAGGTGCTGGTGGAAAGTGCCGGCCTGGGCTATGAAGTCGACATCCCCTACACCTCGTTTTTTCACCTCCCCGAAACCGGACAGGAAGTCACTCTGCATACCCACTTTGCCGTCCGGGAGGATGCTCAGCACCTGTATGGGTTCGCTTCGCGCCTGGATCGAGATGTATTTCGTCTGCTGATCAAAGTAAATGGCGTGGGGCCAAAGCTCGCGGTTGCCATTTTGTCGGGGCTGGATGCGGAGCAGTTTATTCGTTGCGTTGAGAACCGAGATGTTAATGCGCTGGTCAAGCTGCCGGGTGTTGGTAAGAAGACCGCTGAACGCCTGCTTATTGAAATGGCGGATAGGATAGGGCAACTTGAAGGTCAGTTTGTGCCAGCGTCGCCAGAAGCGACAGGCTCTGGCGAGCCTCGTGCGGCTGTGCAGGCAAGAGGGCCGGCCCCGAAGGACGAGGCCGAGGCTGCATTGATTGCCCTGGGCTACAAACCCCAGGAGGCCGCTAAAGCGATTTCCAGGGTCGCTGAAGATGGGATGACCAGCGAGGCGCTGATCAGGCTCGCCCTGCGTAATATGATTCCGGCCTGATGACGATGCCGTAATATGTCGCCCATGTAGAGCCAAACCTGTAGAGAGCGTAACGTGACACCCCGCAAGCTGTTTGTACAATTGGTGCCACTGGTTAACTTAAAGGTAAGCGCTAAAGGCACGATATTGAATCCCAATGAACGGATGATGCCATGATCGAATCCGACCGACTGATTTCAGCCAGGGCCGGTGATTACGAAGAAGTTCAGGATCGGGCGATCCGTCCTAGCTTGCTGGCCGAGTATGTTGGTCAGCCGGCAGTGCGCGAGCAGATGGATATCTTCATCTCTGCCGCCCGAGGCCGCGACGAAGCGCTTGACCACGTATTGATATTCGGTCCGCCGGGTCTCGGTAAGACGACCCTGGCCAACATCATTGCCAACGAAATGGGGGTGTCGATCAAGACGACCTCCGGACCGGTGTTGGAGAAGGCTGGCGACCTCGCCGCTATGCTGACCAATCTGGAAGAAGGGGATGTGCTTTTCATCGATGAGATCCATCGCCTGAGCGCAGCCGTGGAAGAAGTGTTGTACCCGGCGATGGAAGACTATCAGCTCGATATCATGATCGGTGAGGGGCCTGCGGCCCGTTCAATCAAGCTGGATCTGCCACCTTTTACTCTTGTAGGCGCCACGACCCGAGCCGGCCTGTTGACGTCGCCGCTGCGGGATCGTTTTGGCATTGTCCAGCGGCTCGAGTTTTATAACACGGATGACCTGACCAACATCATCATGCGTTCGGCCAGGCTGTCGTCGGTCGCCATTGATGAGGCCGGCGCCTTTGAAATTGCCCGTCGGTCCCGCGGTACGCCGCGAATTGCCAACAGGCTGCTGCGCCGGGTACGGGATTTCGCCGAGGTGCGGTCCGATGGCCATATCAGTTCTGATATCGCCGACCAGGCGTTGAACATGCTGAAAGTGGACAGTCGGGGGTTCGATCACATGGACCGTCGACTGTTGCTGGCGATGATTGAAAAATTCGACGGCGGCCCGGTCGGCGTCGAAAGTCTGGCTGCCGCAATCAGTGAGGAACGGGGCACAATTGAAGATGTCCTGGAGCCTTTCCTGATTCAGCAGGGCTACATGGTACGCACGCCGCGGGGGCGGATGGTTACGTCCAACGCCTATCAGCACTTCGGTGTGGTGCCACCGAAATCGGGCAAAGAGGAGGATCTCTTTGGCTGAGCTGTCTAGCGGTGAAGTGTTTGAATTGCCGGTTCGTGTCTACATCGAGGATACCGATGCCGGTGGCATAGTATTCCATGCCAAGTACCTGCATTACATGGAGCGGGCCCGCACCGAGTGGGTGCGCAGCTGCGGGGTAGGGCTGCGGGCCGGCCTCGCAGAGAATATCAGCTATGTTGTACAGCGTATGGCGATACATTACGCGGTGCCGGCACGGCTGGACGATCAGCTACTGATCACGGCAGAGCCTCAGGGTTATGGCCGGGTGTGGATGAACTTCAAGCAGCGGGTGCTGCGCGCAGAAGATCGCGCATTGCTGTGTGAAGCCGATGTGAGAGTGGCCTGTGTGGCGCTGGACAGTGGCCGCCCACGCCGATTACCCGAGAATATGCAGGCGTTGCTTGAAAGCAACGTTCAGACAACGGAATAAGCCAGGAGCAAAAGGTGGAATCAGAAGTTTCAGTCTGGTATCTCGTGTCCAATGCCGGTGTGCTGGTGCAGCTTGTCATGCTGCTGCTAGCGCTGGCTTCCGTAGTGTCTTGGGCGCTGATCTTTCAGCGTTTCCAGGTGTTTCGGAAGGCCAAGCAATCCCAGGTGGCCTTCGAGGAGCGCTTCTGGTCCGGTATGGATCTGGGACAACTTTATCGCGAAGTGAATGCCGAACCCACGCCGTTCTCCGGCATGGAATCGGTGTTCCGCTCGGGCTTCAAAGAGTTTTCCCGCCTTCGTCAGCAAAGCCGCGACGCAGACGCCGTTATGGAGGGCACCCAACGTGCCATGAGGGTAGCTTTCTCCCGTGAGCAGGAACGTCTGGAAACCCATCTGCCATTCCTGGCAACGGTGGGGTCAACCAGTCCTTACATCGGCCTGTTTGGCACTGTATGGGGCATCATGAACTCGTTCCGGGGCCTGGCCCAGGTGCAGCAGGCAACCCTGGCCACGGTGGCTCCCGGTATCTCAGAGGCCCTGATTGCTACCGCCATGGGTCTGTTCGCAGCCATTCCGGCGGTTATCGCCTACAACCGGTTCTCGGCTATGTCCGATGCCTTGCTCAAAAACTACGAAACCTTTGCCGAGGAGTTTTCGAGCATTCTGCATCGCCGTGTTCACCACAGTGAAAAGAGTGCCGCGTAAATGTGCTTGTTCGGTGATGGTCGGAGGATAACGCGATGAAAGGCATGGGCATGATGCCGCAGCATCGGCGAAAGCCGATGTCAGAGATCAACGTGGTGCCGTACATCGACGTGATGCTGGTGCTGCTGGTTATCTTCATGGTAACCGCGCCTATGTTGACTCAGGGCGTAAAGGTAGACCTTCCAGAAACGACGTCGGATCCGATTCAGGCTGACAAAAACGTCGAGTCGATCGTGGTGTCGGTAGATGCCAATGGCGCCTATTTCGTTGAGGTTGGGGATCGCGGCAGTGACCCCATGTCTCTGACTGAGGTTCGCGAACAGATCTCTAAAATTCTTTCACAGCGTGCCAGCAGTGAAATCCTTGTACGCGGCGACGAGCACGTGGAGTACGGAACCGTGGTTCGGCTGATGGCAGAGTTGCAGGGTGCAGGTGCCGGGAGTATCGGTTTGATCACTGAATCACCCCTGGACGACAAGTGACACCGGTGCAGGCAGGTATTTTGTGATAGGTCACGAGCGTGAAGTAACCAGCACGGGTGTTCCACCCTGGAAGTCACCCGTCGCCTTGTCGCTGATCTTGCACCTGCTCATCGTGGGAGTCGCGCTGGCGGGCTGGACCTGGAGTAGTCCAGAGCACGAGCCGCCGCCACGCAGCATCTCCGCTCGATTGGTCACCCAGCAGCAGCCGGAGCCCAGTCCGATAGAGACCCTGGATGATCAGCCGGACCGTGACGAAGAGCGACGGCTGGAAGAGCAGAAGCGGGAGGCGGAGGAGAAGCGGAAGGAAGAGGCCCGGAAGCTGGCTGAACAGGAGGCCAAAGAAGAGGCTGAACGTAAGGCTCAGGAGCAAGAGAAAGAGCAAGAACGAAAGCGTCAGTTGGCTGAGCAGCGTAAGCGCGAAGAAGCAGCGAACGCCAAGGAGGCTGCTCGTCAGAAAGCGGAAGCTGAGGCGAAAGAGCGCGAACGCCAGAAAGCCGAGGCAGAAAAAAAGCGTAAGGAAGAACAGCGCAAGGCCGAGGCTGAAGCTGAAGCTGAAAGGAAGCGCAAAGAAGAGCAGCGCAAGCGTGAAGAGGCCGAGCGAAAGAAGCGGGAAGAAGAGGCCCGAAAGGAAGCCGAGCGTAAACGTCAGGAGCGGAACGTCGGTTGAAGGAGCAGCAGTTGGAAGCGTTGGCTGAGGAAGCCAGCGAGGCCAAGCAAGCCGAGGCCCGGCGGCAGGCCCAAGCGGCAGCTGCCAAGCCCGCGAGGCGCAGATGCTGACCGAAAGTGAGAAGTATCAGGCACTGATCCGGGAGCGGCTCAGTCAGGCCTGGTATCCGCCTTCGTCGGCCACCGAGGAAATGACGGCGCGCCTACAGATTACCTTGTTGCCTACGGGCGAATTGGCCGGAGTTAAGCTGGTGAGCAGCAGCGGCAACACCGCTTTTGATAATTCGGCGCTGAGCGCGGTGCGCTCGCTCAGTCGGTATCCGATTCCGGATAAGCGGGACACATTCGAGCGGTATTTTCGCCAGTTCACCATCGAGTTCAACCCTCGCCGGTTGAAATAGGGAATGGAACACACTTTGACACAGCGGGCTTGGACCATGTTGTTAAGAAAGCTAGTTACAGTGCTGACCTTGGCGCTGGTTGCAGCAGGTACGGTGCGTGCCGAGTTGTTGATTCGTATCACCGAGGGTGCCGATGCCGCCGTTCCGATTGCGGTGGTGCCATTTGCTGAATCCGGCAACATCCCCGCCGGCGACAAGCTCAGTACCGTCGTTCGAAGCGATCTCGCCATGAGTGGCGAGTTCAGCCCGTTGCCGGCGGAAAAAATGCTCAGTCTGCCATCTAAGCGGGAAGAGGTGTTTTTCCGGGACTGGCGTTTGCTTGGCCAGCGTTATGTGCTGGTCGGTGAGCTGACTCGCAAAGGGGACCGGGTCTCGGCTCGCTATGAGCTGTTCGACGTGAATACGGAGGAGCGTTTGCTGGGTGAAACCGCTGCTGCACCAGCCAGCAACCTGCGCTCTCTTGCCCACCACGTCAGTGATAAGGTTTACGAGGCGATCACCGGGGTGCCGGGTGCATTTTCTACCAAGCTGGCTTATGTGACTCTCGATAAGTTCAATGGCAAGCCGCGTTACCGGCTGCAGGTAAGCGATGTTGACGGCAAGCGGGCGCGGATCCGGCTGGAAAGCCAGGAACCCATTCTCTCGCCGGCCTGGTCACCTGATGGCAAGAAGCTGGCCTATGTCTCATTCGAAACCGGCAAGCCCGTGATTTTCATTCACGAACTAGCCAGTGGGAAGCGCACCAAGGCTGCGGATTTCCCGGGCCTGAATTCGGCACCTGCCTGGTCCGAGGATGGCCGCTCGTTGCTAATGACGTTGTCAAAAGACGGCAATGCCGAAATTTATCGCATGGACCTGGCCACCAAAAACCTGACCAAGGTCACTAATCACTGGGCGATCGATACCGAAGCCAGCTGGGATCACACTGGCGATGGTTTGTTTTTTACCTCTGATCGCTCCGGTGGTCCGCAGATTTATTACAAGGAGAGCGAGCGTGCCTCGCCCCGACGGATCACCTTTGGCAGCCGTTACAACGCGCGGCCACGGCCTGACAACAGCGGTAAGTTTGTCTATTACGTGCATCAAAGGGATCGGGCGTTCCATATTGCCCGGACCAACCTGAAAACCGGTGAGGAGACGATTCTCACCCGAACTGAATCAGACGAATCCCCAAGCGTGTCCCCGAACGGCCGCATGCTGATTTATGCAACCAAGCAGGGCGCAGACAGTGTGCTTACGGTTATCTCAGCCGATGGCGGTGCCGCGTACAGTCTTCCGGCGTCGGAAGGTGATGTCCGCGAACCTGCCTGGGGGCCGCTGGTGCGGTAGCAGGCAGATGGTTATGCCTGTCAATTGATTCAGAAAGCAAGTCCACCAACTGAAAGGAAAGTGTTATGAAGTTGTCAGCTCAATCCAAGGCTTTTGCAGTCCTTCTGTCCGCCGGTCTGTTTGCCGGCTGTAGCTCCACGGGTGAAACGCAGGACGACGGCGCTTACGGGTCCGACGTGGCCGCGATTGATCAGGAAGGCGGTTCCACTGTGTACGGTGGCGATGATCAGGGTGGTGTGTCTTCCTCAGCGATGACCGAAGAAGAGCGCATGGCGGCCCAGCAGCAGGCCGAGCAGGAAGCACTGCGTGATATCACCGTATTCTACTTTGATTTCGATACCGCCGAGATCAAGCAGGAAGCACGTGACGTACTGGTGGCTCACGCCCAGTTCCTGGCCAACAACCCGGGTCAGCAGGTCCGTCTCGAAGGCCATGCCGATGAGCGTGGTACCAAGGAGTACAACCTGGCACTGGGCGAGCGTCGTGCGAATGCCGTTCAGCGGTTCCTGATCGTCAACGGTGCTTCACGCGGCCAGATGGAAACCATAAGCTATGGTGAAGAGAAGCCGGCGGTCATGGGTTCCTCAGAAAGCGACTGGGCCCAGAATCGTCGTGTGGAGCTCGTGTTCGAGTAAACACACCAGAAGTCGGGAATGCCCATGAGAACAAGACTCATGGCGACAGTGGCCGTATCGCTTGCCCTCGGGCAGGCGAGCGCGGCTCTGGCGCAATCGTCTACCCCCGCGTTCCAGAACACCAGTTCGGAAGCGCAGCGGAAAGCTAATAGCAGCCAGGCGACAGCCGAACTGTTCTATATGATCCAGCAATTGCAGGGCGAAGTTCGTCGCCTGCAGGGTGAGGTCGAGGAGCAGAGGCATGAGATCGACCGCCTGAAAGAGCAAGGCCGGGATCGTTACATCGATCTCGATCAACGTATTCTGGACCTGTCCGAGAAGGTTTCCTCACAGCCTGAGACTGCAAATGCGGCTGCAGCTGGAGCTGGAGCGGATACCGGTAGTGGTTCGGGCATGGCGACCAAAAAATACCGCCAGCCCGGTGCCGAGGAGCGCAAAGCCTACCAGGACATTGTCGACCTCATTCGAAATCAGAAAAAGTACGATCAGGCGATCAGCCAGTTGTACGAGTTCATCGACAAGTATCCGGAAGGAGACCTCACGGTTAACGCCTATTACTGGCTGGGAGAGGTTTACCTGGTAAAGCCTCAGCTTGAGCAAGCGAAACAGGCGTTCACCATTGTTGCCACGCGCTATCCGGATCACCGTAAAGCTCCTGACGCTGTCTACAAGCTGGGTGTCACGCTGGATCGCCTGGGTGAGTCCGAGGAAGCGAAGCGTCGGATGAATACCGTTGTCAGGGACTATCCGAACAGCAGTGCGGCCAAGCTGGCCAAGAAGTTTTTGGACTCCGGTAGTTCTTAAGCCGGTGTCGAGGGAAAAATGTTGAGAAACCTGAAAAAAAGGGGTTGATCAGCGCCAAAAAATCATTACTATATGCGCCTCGTTTGGGTCGTTAGCTCAGTTGGTAGAGCAGTTGGCTTTTAACCAATTGGTCGAAGGTTCGAATCCTTCACGACCCACCAAACAAGATTTCCGAGCAGGCTGAGTTGCTCGGGAATGGGTCAGAGAAAGACGTCTGGCCGGCAGTTCCGGGTCGTTAGCTCAGTTGGTAGAGCAGTTGGCTTTTAACCAATTGGTCGAAGGTTCGAATCCTTCACGACCCACCAAATGCTGAAGCCCGAAAGTTTTTGCGAAAAAAGAGCCTTCGGGCTCTTTTTTTTGCGTATAAGTTCCTACCTACTCAGTGAGGGCGCTAAAATCCCGATCAGAGTTCTGTTACCACGCCGTGTCAGAACCCGAATTTGAAGGGTGTAAAGTGGTATACTTCCATAGACATAGCAACACAGAGACGCAGTAATGACTCGAGCTGAAGATCGTATCCTTGTTCAGGAACACCTTGCCCATGCGGCAGAGCCAAAACCGCTGAGTGCTGACGAGAAGGCTGATCTTGAGGCTCGCATCAAGGCGGCCCTGAAGGCCGAAGATGCGGTTCTGGTGGCTCATTACTACACCGATCCGGATCTCCAGCGCCTTGCGGAAGAGACCGGAGGCTGCGTTGCCGATTCCCTGGAAATGGCGCGTTTTGGCAACCAGCACCCGGCGTCTACGGTGGTGGTGGCCGGTGTGCGCTTCATGGGAGAGACGGCGAAGATCCTCAATCCCGAGAAGCGGGTGCTGATGCCTACTCTCGAGGCCACCTGTTCTTTGGACGTGGGCTGCCCGGCCGATGAGTTTGCCGACTTCTGCGACCAGCATCCGGACAGGACGGTGGTGGTGTATGCGAACACCTCCGCAGCAGTCAAAGCGCGCGCCGATTGGGTTGTTACGTCCAGCTGTGCCCAGTCCATCGTCGAAGACCTGGATGCCCGGGGCGAGAAGATCCTGTGGGCCCCTGACAAACACCTTGGGCATTACGTCCAGAAGACCACTGGGGCTGATATGCTGCTCTGGGATGGGTCCTGCATCGTGCACGAAGAGTTCAAGTATCGTGGCCTGGAGGACCTGAAGGCGTTGTATCCCGATGCCGCCGTACTGGTGCACCCGGAGTCCCCGAGTGCTGTTGTGGATATGGCTGATGTGGTGGGGTCCACCTCGCAGCTGATTCACGCGGTGCAGACGCTTCCCAATGAAAAGTTCATTGTTGCAACAGACAATGGCATCTTCTACAAGATGCAGCAGCTCGCGCCCAATAAGACCCTTCTTGAGGCGCCCACTGCGGGCAATGGTGCCACCTGCGCAGCTGTGCCCACTGCCCGTGGATGGCCATGAACGGCCTCGAGAACCTTCTGCACGTTCTGGAGCAGGGTGATCAGGAAGTTCTGGTGGACGATGCTCTGCGGGAGCGCGCACTTAAGCCGTTGCGGCGGATGCTCGATTTTACCGCCAACATGAACTTGAAAGCCGCGGGCAACTCCTGAGGGCGAGGGGGTTCAGCCTCGGCGCTGGACGTTCAGGCGCCTGGTGATCTCCGCCAGGCGCTCAGTGACTACCTGACGTTGCGGGGAGCCGGCCGGGAGTTTCTCCTGAGCCTGGCGTAACTGGCGCTGAGCCGCCTCCAGATTGCCCATGAGTGCATCGTATTCTGCCCGGGCCCTGTGCACGCCAACGATGTTCCTCGCCATTCCCTCAGCCTCGGCCAACCGTAGCCAGAGGTTTTCCTGCCCAGGAAGCATTCGCGTGAGCTGAGTCAGAATTTCTGCTGCGGCCGCGCCATTGCCGTCGGCCAGTTCGGCCTCGGCCAGCGAGTGCATGATCGGATAATTCTCGGGGTTTCGGGCCAAGGCGTCCTCAAGCAGCGTGCGAGCCTCCTGTGCCCGCTTTTGGCCGGTCAGAACATCCGCCAAGGTGACCTGGAAGGTGATCCGGCCGGGGTTCTGCCTCAACAGTTCTTCCAGAAGTGCGATCGCTTTTTCTGGCTGGTTGTTTTCCTGATAGGCGACGGCCAGGCCGTATCGGACCGCCTCGTTTCGACCGGTATCGTCGCGGTCCAGATAGGCTTTAAAGGTTTCCACTGCAATATCTGCTGACGCAGCGTAACGAACCTGCAAGCGGCTGCGGACCAGGTGAAATTCCTTGCTATCACGGACCGCTCGCTCTGGATACTGTTCAGCGCGGTTTCGGGTGTCTGCGACCCGGCTTTGGGTTAGTGGGTGGGTAGACAGGTATTCGGGCGGCCGATTCCCCTGCAGTCGGTTCTGGCGCATCATGATCTCGAACATTTCGGGCATGCCATCGGGGTCCATGCCCGCCGATGCCAGGATGTCGAGGCCGACCCGGTCCGCTTCCTGTTCATGGGCGCGGCTGTACGCCAGCATATTTTGAACGGCAAGCGCCTGAGTGCCAGCGATCGCGGCGATCCCCAGGTCAGACTGGGTGACCGCAGACAGCACGATGCCGGCGATCATGCCGGCGATGGTCAGCGGCGCGCTGGTTTCCTGCTGCTCCAGACGCCGGGCAAAATGTCTCTGGCTAAGGTGGGCAAGCTCGTGCGCGAGTACCGAGGCGAACTGCTGTTCAGTGGTAGCATTCAGAAAAAGGCCGCCGTTCACGCCGACAATGCCGCCTGGCACCGCAAAAGCGTTGATTGCGGGGCTATCGATCAGCGCTAGCGTCAGGTCTCGCTCCTGGAGTGGGGCAGAGGGCACCAGTTGATAAGTAATCGCGGTCAGGTAGTCAAACACCAGGGGATCGGTGATGCGCGGCGCTGAGCGGCGAATCGATACCATGACCTGTTCGCCAATCTCGGATTCCTGCTGGCCCGAAATCAGTCCGCCTCCTGCGCCGCCGATGTTTGGCAGCTCGGTGTCCTGGGCCTGTAGTGGCGAAGCAGCCAGAAAGAGGCCAAGAGCGAGAGTCACTGCTTTGGCGGCAGACTTGGGACGGAGCCTGGATCGGGGCGAGGTCATGTAGCGAGTATTGCCTTCCATTCTGTGTGTCATTGAGACAGAAGCCTGCGGTAAAAAGTTCTGACTTTTCGATTAAAAACTATTGTGGTGCAATACATTACCACTGACGGCATAATGCCAGCCCGTTAATTCGCTTTACAGTTCTGCGTTGGTGTTTGTCTCCTATGGTTGATCGTACTCTGGATGCTTCCGGGCTTCTCTGTCCCATGCCGCTGCTTAAAACCAAGCTTGAGCTCAATAGCATGACACCTGGCGAAGAGCTTGAGGTCATCGCTACCGATTCCGGTTCTGCTCGCGATATTCCTGCCTTTATCAAACTGTCCAGCCATCAGCTGGTGAGCTCGGCTGAGACCGATGGCCAGTACCGGTTTGTGATAAAGTGCGGCGCATAACCTTTCGGAGATACTGATGCTCAGGATTTTACGCGGTCTGGCCCACAAGTACTTTTCCGATGAAGAAGCGGTCATCCTGTTTCTGATTCTGGTTACTGGTACCGTCTTTGTGATCTGGTTTGGGGCCATGCTGGCGCCCGCCATCGCCTCGCTGATCATTGCCTTTATACTGCAGGGTCTGGTGACCAAGCTGACCAAGCTGGGCGTTCCTGAGGTGGTGTCCATCGTCAGCGTGTTCCTGGTCTTTCTCGGTATTCTCGTGGGTGTCACCTTTGGCCTGTTGCCGTTGATCTGGACTCAGCTCAGCAATCTTGCCGGTGAAACTCCGAGGATAATCGGGGAGTTGCAAACCTATCTTGAGTTGCTTCCTGAGGAGTATCCGCAGCTGATTTCTGCCGATGCGGTCAATACGCTGTACCAGCAGGTGTCGACCGAAGTAGGGCACATGACCCAGTGGCTGGTGTCGTTCTCGCTCTCCAGTATCCCGGATCTTGTGGCCCTATTGATCTACATGGTCCTGGTGCCGATCCTGGTGTTTTTCTTCCTGAAAGATCGGGAAGTATTGCTTGGGGCCATTGGTCGACTTTTGCCGCCCCAGCGTCCGATGATGTTGCAGATCTGGCATGAGGTGAATCTGCAGTGTGCTAATTATGTGCGCGGTAAGGCGGTCGAGATCCTGATCGTAGGCGGTGCTACCTACGTGGCCTTTAAGTTGCTGGGTATGCCATACGCTGCCCTCCTGTCTCTGCTGGTAGGGCTTAGTGTGGTGATTCCCTATATTGGTGCCGCAGTAGTGACCATTCCTGTTGCGATGATTGGTCTCTTTGCCTTCGGCTGGGGCAGCCACTTTATCTGGGTCATGGTGATTTACGGTGTTATTCAGGCGCTGGACGGCAACGTTCTGGTGCCGGTACTCTTCTCCGAGGTGAACAACCTCCACCCGGTGGCCATTATCGTAGCGGTTTTGTTTTTCGGTGGTATCTGGGGCTTGTGGGGAGTGTTTTTTGCTATCCCCCTGGCGACGATGCTCAAGGCAGTTTTTGCTGCCTGGCCGGTAAAAGATTACGTACCACCGCCAACTGTTAAAGAGTCCTGAATTCATTAGTTGAACAGCCCTGGGCCGGAATCCGGTTCAGGTCCTCGGGGGAACATTCGAACACAGGGAATCCCGAGTCTTTAATTCCCTTGTGTCAGTTCGTGCCCAACATTACCATATCGGTTTTATTCGGACGGAGCTTTTATGATTACGGGTAGCCTTGTCGCACTGGTCACGCCCATGGATCCAAATGGTGACATTCACTGGCAGGAGCTGGATCGGCTGGTGGACTTTCATATCGAAAACGGCACCCATGGCATCGTTGCTGTGGGCACTACGGGTGAGTCCGCAACCCTGGATCCTGAAGAACATTGCCAGGTGATAGGCCATATCATCAAACGTGTGGACGGTCGCATTCCGGTCATTGCAGGTACTGGTGGCAACAGTACTCGCGAGGCGATCGAGCTCACCACGGAAGCTCACAAGCTGGGCGCCGATGCCTGTCTGTTGGTTGTGCCTTATTACAACAAGCCGACGCAGGAAGGGCTGTACCAGCACTTCAAAACCATTGCTGAAGCCGTGCCGGGCATGAAGCAGATGCTTTATAACGTGCCAGGGCGCACCGCTTGCGACATGCTCAACGAGACGGTTCTGCGGCTTGCCGACATTCCGAACATCGTGGCCATCAAGGACGCAACCGGCAATATTCCCCGTGGCGCCGAGCTGATTGAAGCTCTGGAAGGTCGTCTTGCGGTCTACTCAGGCGATGACGCCACCGCCGCTGAATTGATGCTGGCGGGCGGCAAGGGTAACGTCTCGGTTACCGCGAACGTTGCCCCAAAGGGCATGTCTCAGCTTTGCGAAGCCGCCATTGCCGGCAATCGCGAAGAAACCGAGCGTCTCAATGAGCTTTTGATGCCCCTGAACCGTAAGCTGTTCCTTGAGGCGAATCCTATCCCGGTAAAATGGGCATTGCACCGCATTGGGATGATCAGCGAAGGCATCCGTTTGCCACTGACGCCGCTGAGTGAGAAGTTCCATGCAGAAGTGGAAGATGCGCTGAAAGCCTCAGGTGTGCTCTGAGTTTACTGAAACTGTGTCCGACCCGGAGTGACCCGATGCCGGTTCTTCTTGGAACCCGTAGTACCCTGTTGTCAAATTCTCTGGCTGCTGCCTCCGGATTGCTGCTGATAACAGCGCTGTCCGGATGCGGCATGCTGGACGATCGATCCGAACGTTACGTATCCGCAAAAGAAGGCAAACCGCTGGAGCTTCCTGCCGGATCCGAAAAAGCTAACTTCAGTCAGGTGATGCCCATCCGGGATGTCGCCGTGGCGGATGCCAGCAAACTCTACCCATCCAGTATTCCCAACCCGCCGGACATGACTTCCGAGATTCTCGATGAGAACTACGCCATTGAAGAACTCGATGGCCGGGTCTGGCTATTGGTGAACGATGTGCCTGGCCGGATTTGGCCTGCTGCCAACGCCTACATGACGGAGCGGAGCCTCGGAGTAAGTTTCGATAGCCCGCAGCTGGGTCTGTTGCAGAGTGAGCTGCTGAATTTCAGCAAACGTGCGCGCCAACTGGCTGAGCTGCCGAGCAATCCCGGTGCGGATGAGTCCAAAGTTGTGCTACAGGTGCGCATGGCTCCGGGCGTGCGTCGCAAGACCACAGAGATCCAGATTCGGAAACTGACGGTTGATGGTCAGCCACAGGAGCTGGTGCCCTGGTCGGGGATCGCGAACCCAACTCCTGAGGCCCTGGATTTGCAAAAGCGCTTGCTGGCCGACATGGGGGGGTTCCTGAAGGCCAGAGAAGAGAACAAGTCCTTCTCACGCGCTGCGTCGGGCATGGTCAGTGATCCGCTGGTCAAGCTTCTCTCAAGCGATGAACAAGCTTCAGCGATCCGTATGAGCCTCGATTATGGCCGCTCCTGGGCGGAAGTGAGTCGGGGACTTACGGAGGCCAAGGTTCCAGTAGTGGACCTGAACCGCAGTGAAGGCTGGTTTTACGTTGACTATCGCACCGAGGACGAGCGCGAGTCTGGTTGGTTCGACTGGTTCAGCGATGCTGAGGAACCCCGGCATACTCACACGGTGACTCTGATCGAGAGCGATGAGGACATCGTCATTACCGCTGAGCGCCTTCAGACCTACGACGGTGAGAACACTGCGCCGGATCTGCTGAAAGAACTGTTCGACTATCTATACTGATTGAGTGGTTGCCGTTGCTTCGGCACCACTTCGGAGACCCTAATGGAAAAGCGTGAAGAGCTATACGCCGGCAAGGCAAAGTCTGTCTACAAGACCGACAACCCAGACCGATTCATCCTCGAATTTCGGGATGACACCTCGGCCTTTGATGGCGAAAAGAAAGAGCAACTCAGCCGCAAGGGCATGGTGAACAACAAGTTCAATGCCTTCGTGATGGAAAAGCTTGAGGCTGCCGGCGTGCCTACCCATTTTGAGGGTCTGCTGTCCTCGACTGAATCTCTCGTGAAAAAGCTCGACATGATCCCGGTAGAGTGCGTGGTACGGAACATTTCCGCGGGTAGCCTGTGCCGCCGGATCGGTGTGGAAGAGGGGCTCGAATTGACGCCTTCGACCTATGAGCTGTTCCTGAAGAACGACGCCCTGCATGATCCGATGGTTAATGAGTCCCTGGCTGTCAGCTTTGGTTGGGCCTCAGCCGACGAGCTGGAGCAGATGAAGCAGCTGACCTACCAGGTGAATGACGTGCTGAAGGCGTTGTTTGATGACGCCGGCATGCTGCTGGTGGATTATAAACTGGAGTTTGGCCGCAGTGGTGGCGGGATTGTCCTGGGGGACGAGTTCAGCCCCGACGGCTGCCGCATCTGGGACAAAGAGACTCGGAAGAAAATGGATAAAGACCGGTTCCGCCAGGGGCTGGGTGATGTGATTGAAACCTATGAAGAAGTGGGGCGCCGTTTAGGCATCCAGTTCGATTAATCCAGACACACAACAAAGAAAAGGTATTCTATGCGTAACTTGATTGTCGCTGCCGGTGGTTCCTTGCTTCTGGCCGCACCATTCGCCCACGCGGACGTAGTGGGTCTTGGTGCAAGTGTAAGTTACTGGGATTCAGAGCTGACAGGTGAGGCCGCTGACAAAAGCGGCGGCGAGGTAGACGTCGAGAACGACCTGGACCTTGAAAACGATTCCAACGCAAACGCTTCCTTATATTTCGAGCACCCAGTTCCTGTGCTGCCTAATGTGAGGCTCAACTACACTCTGGTCCAACAGAGTGGCCGGGGTGAGCTAGGCGCAAATTTTGGTGGTATTAATGTGGGTTCAGGTGTGGATGTCCGATCCGAGTTGGACCTGGAACAACTTGATTTTACGTTTTACTACGAAGTGCTAGATAACTGGGTCAATCTGGACCTTGGTCTTACTGCTCGTGATCTTTCGGGTGAACTGGTTGTGCGTGAAATTGGGGGGGCAGCCCAGGTGAGCAAAACCGAAGTTGATGCAGTGTTACCAATGGGCTATCTGGCCGCACGGTTCGACTTGCCGTTGACTGGCGTGTCTATCGGCGCTGAAGGCAATTTCGTCAGCTACAGCGGCGATTCGCTTCACGACTTTAACGCCTACGGCCAGTTTGAAATGGCGGTCATTCAGCTCCGAGCTGGATACCGTCAAATGTCTATTGATTACGAAGACGATGACGACAGACTGGACGTCGAGATCGATGGGCCGTTTGTCAGTGCCGGAGTTGTCTTTTAAAGGGAGTTTAACGTGAAGATTCTCGTGACCGGAACGGCGGGCTTTATTGGCTCGCACCTGGCGCATCGCCTGCTGGACCGTGGCGATGAAGTGATCGGCGTTGATAACGTCAACGACTATTACGACGTCAACCTGAAAGAGGCTCGCTTGGCGAGACTGACAGGCAAGTCCGGCTTTACCGAGGTTCGTCAGGATGTGTCGGACCGGAGCGCCATGGAGGCGCTCTTTGCCGAACACAAGCCTGAGCGCGTGGTCCATTTGGCAGCTCAGGCAGGCGTTCGCTACTCCATCGAGAATCCTCACGCTTATGTCGACGCCAACCTTGTGGGGTTCATGAATATCCTGGAAGGTTGCCGTCACAACGACGTTAAACACCTTGTCTACGCTTCCAGCAGCTCGGTGTATGGCGCCAACGAGACCATGCCTTTTTCTGTGCATGACAACGTCGATCATCCCCTGAGCCTCTACGCGGCCTCCAAAAAGGCCAACGAGTTGATGGCTCACACCTACAGCCATCTCTACAATCTGCCCACCACCGGCCTGCGGTTCTTTACTGTGTACGGTCCTTGGGGCAGGCCTGACATGGCGCTGTTCATTTTTACCAAGAAAATTCTGGCGGGCGAGCCAATCGATGTGTTCAATCACGGCCAGCACCGGCGTGATTTCACCTACATCGATGACATTGTCGAAGGCGTGATCCGTACCCTCGATCATGTTGCGGAGCCCAATCAGGAATGGACAGGTGAGAATCCGGATCCGGGTACTGGTAAAGGTCCTTACCGGATCTACAACATCGGAAGTAATAACCCGGTTGAGCTGTCGCGCTTCATTGAGATCATTGAAGAGCGTGTCGGCAAGAAAGCAGAGAAAAATCTATTGCCGTTGCAGCCTGGGGATGTCCCCGCCACCTACGCCAACGTGGATGACCTGATTGCCGATGTCGGTTACAAGCCCGGCACAACGGTGGAAGAGGGTATCGCCAACTTCGTTGACTGGTATCGCGATTTTTATCACGTTTGATTTCAGTGTGACGGAATCTGATTTCCAGAAAAAGCCGGCTAATTGCCGGCTTTTTTATTTGTCCTAGGTGAGGCTGTTCAGGTGTTCTGGTAGTTGGATCTTCACCCGCCGCCGTTCTAATGGGCAGTCAAACTCCAAGAAGCGTGCCAGCAGTTGCAGAGGAACTGGCGCAGGGCGGCCATAAAGCCGGTCACCGATGATGGCATGGCCGATGCCAGCCAGGTGCTTCCGGATCTGGTGTTTTCGTCCCGTTTCAATGCTTATCTGAAGCAGCGATGTCTGATCGGTTTCGTTAATACTGAGGGTTGAGATTCGGGTAATGGCTTCTTTACCGTCTATTGGAGCATCTATGAGTCGATCCTGAGCGGTAATCTCTCCCTCTACTCGTGCCCGGTAGTGCTTGGTGATCGCTCGCCCTGAGAAACACTTTGAGAGCGCGCCAGCAGCCTTGGAGTCGTGCGCAATGAGCATCAGCCCGGCGGCATCGGCATCCAGGCGATGAATCAGAAAGCAATCCCGGCCAAGAGCTACTTCCGCTTCGCGAAGCAGACTGCAATGATCGCCCCACTGTGAGCCCTGGGCCAGCAGGCCATGGGGTTTGAACCAGATGGAATAGCGGCGCCTGTCTTCCAGCAGGGTGGCAGGCTCCGGTTTACGGGCGAGCACGGCCTCATCGTAGAAGAGTTGCAGGCGGGTGCCGGCTCGGACTTCCCGTTTTGCTTTGCGCAGTCGAACCCGTTTGCCCTTGTGCGTCCACCAGCAAGCGCCCTTGTTCATGGCGTCTTTGATCCGCTGCTTGGGCAGGCCAGAGGCTTCGCTGAGGGCGTCGACCGCAGTCTGCGAGTGTTCCAGTGTGAAGTCGATTGTGGTTCGCATGGGGAAATACCGGGCAAGAGGTCCGGGGAAGGGATTAAAGAAGTCCGGACATAAAAAAAGCCAGTTCTTACGGCATCGCAAGTAACTGACTTTCTTTGCAGAAATGGTAGGACCAGGCAGATTCGAACTGCCGACCTCTGCCATGTCAAGGCAGCGCTCTAACCAACTGAGCTATGGTCCTGTGTCCTGCAACGGGGACGCAATATACTGATTCTACGGTTTTTGGTCAACTACTTTCACGAGGTTTTTTGATTGCGCAGCCAAGTCTTGAGCGCTTTGCTGAGTGCACCCCAGCGGTTGACCAATAATGCAGCGAAAATAAGTGCGCAGCCGCCAAGTTGCAGGCCGCTCATGGTTTCTCCAAACCATAGAGCCGCAAACAGGCTTACCCATACCGGTTCCAGAATCAGGATTACGACGCCATGGCTATGAGCCGATAGGCTCTGTGCGTATGTTTGAATCAGGAAACGACCTGCAGTGCCGATTATGGCGCTGGCCAGGATCCAACCTACCAAAGCGCCAGATGGCTCGAGCAAGGCCTTTTGCCAGGGCTCAAGCACTGATGAGGCGGCAAGCGTGACAAATCCTACTGTGGTGAGTACCAAGCTGGTCAACGGCAGGGCCGGGACCCGGCGTTTTTCGATGGTTTCACCGCGCCGATTGATCACCGTGCGCTGGTTCGCAGCCCGGGTGTTCATGGTGAAGTACAGCGCCAGAATAAATGCTGCGCCGACAAAGAACAGCTGGGCTGGCTCTGGCCTGAAGCCGTTCTTGAGTGACAGCAGGGCAAGCCCGGCAACCGCGATGGGAATGGCAACCCAGGTGCTTTTAGGCTGCTCTTCTTTGAACAAAAGTCTGGCAAGTATCGGAACGATCACCACACCCAGACTGGTCAGGAATGCCCCTTCACCCATGCTTTCGCCATGGAACAGGCCCATAATCCAGAAGGTCATGGCGACGCCAAACACCAGCCAACGCCAAGCTTCGGCGAATTTGATCTGCGCTGAGACGGGATAGAGGGCGCCACGCCACTATGGCCAGAACGAGACCGGCGAGGAGAAAACGCTCGGCCATGAAAAGAAGGGGCGGCATCAGCAATATCGCCTCCTTGGAGAAGATCCAACTGACGGCCGCTATTAAAGTAACGGCGAACAACAAAGCATCGGATTTTTGGGTATCGGACATGAGTAACCGCTTGAGCGTCGATCAGTAGGATGGCAAGCGGATCAATGTATAGTTTGCGAACTAAAAAGAAAAGGTGGCAAGCTATTGCTTAATCTGGGCAGGCCCGTCCTTGGGCCTTGTTTTTTCCTTAATAACAGGTGGTTGAAATATCAGTTGTTGAGTGTTGAGTAGACCAAAGTCGACATGTCGGTGTCTTTGGATCCAGGCACTTCGATGTAGCGGTCGCCGGAGCCCCACCATTGCCACCAGGCTCTTTTGTTGTATGTGCGGCTGGCGAAATCGACTCTCAGTCCGTTCAAGGTCGTATTGTTGACCACAGGCACTGACGTGTTGCCGGTTTCGGAGCCAAGTACCCCGCTGTGTGAGGCGCCTTCGTTCATCAGAACAGGGAAGTGGTTATACCAGAGCCCATCCGGACCATTCTG
Organism: Marinobacter similis; assembly: GCF_000830985.1. Taxonomy (GTDB): domain Bacteria; phylum Pseudomonadota; class Gammaproteobacteria; order Pseudomonadales; family Oleiphilaceae; genus Marinobacter; species Marinobacter similis. Next base: position 165,185 of record NZ_CP007151.1, read on the forward strand.
GCTTGTTACTTTGCCAGCCAAGCTCAGGCTGTTCGAGCAGGAATCGATGCCTGTTGCGGAGGTTGCACCGCAGGCGGAGTGGGTTGGAACAACGCCGTCATCCTTGCCTTCGATAAATGGTTTGGTAATACCGCCGAATGAGGATCCGCCGGCAACAAACCGCAAACGGGGAATCGGGTTCGGAGTCATCGCCAGATTCCGGGCGGCGTTGGTCTGCAGGTCGTTGACCACGCCGAGTTTATCCGGCTGGGGTTCTATTCCGGTAAAGGCTTGAACAGCAGTCTTCAGGGGCCAGTTGTACCAACTGTCGTTGTAGGCAATATTGAGGGCAAGGTCGGCCAACTCGGTGCCGCCGCCGGCACCGGAATAGTCAATGGCGGCAAGGATTTTTAGTGGTGCAAGTCCCTCGGATTGCAGCCAGCGCGCCTGGTTTTCCAGTAGATAGCGGGTTACCAGATCTCCGGTGGAATGAGAGACGATAATACAGAAGTTATTGCACAGGCCCTGTTGGCTAATCTCGCGCATTTGTTGATACGCCTGTTGGGCAATGCCCCCCTCAACCCGGCCGTCGCTGCCCCAGTCGATGCGTGCATCGGATCTGGTCAGCCAGAAGGTGCGCCAGTAATCCTCACCGGCGTTTTTTACCGCCTGCAGGTTTGGGGGCGGGTTCGCCAGATCTTCCTGCTGGAAGCCGTGAACGAGGATAACGTTATGCCCAGCTAACTGGGCCTGGGCGGTTCCGGCACACAGGCTCCCGGCGATGGCCACCGCAAGCCCGGCCTTACCGGCACTTAGGGTCTTTATTGTTGTCATGTTTACTCCGTCTTCGTTGAGTTATTTTTGTTTCAAGACGTTCAATCCGTCGGCCCCACATTGCAGGCTCCAATGACGGTACTGCCCGACGTCTGTCGGAACAGGGCCCTCCTGGCCCTGAGGTCAGAACTTGTTGGCCAACTGCCTGAGCAGTGCCGCTCGTTGTTCTGATTCGGGATCACTGGCCGGAGTGTCTCGCAAACTATCGAGATCCGGTGGTGAAAATGAATACCCCTCATCCGGTCCAAAAGCGTAGTGGGTGCGCTGGCCAGGCTTGGCCGGTAGTTGCCTGATTTGGAGGTGTCGAAGCGACATCGGCCCCTTCCACTGACGGTTTACCAGTACGGTTCCGTGCGCTTTCAGATCGATGGTATCTGTAGTCAGATCCAAACGCTGCTCAGCCTGCAATAGTGCAATCGGCTGTTGGCCCGCGTAGAGCTGGGCAGAGAGAGAATAGTAACCAGGCTGGTCGGGTTCGAAGCGCAACGGAATAACCAGGTTGTTGTTTGTGATGTAGCTGGCTTCCAAGCCGTCGAAGGTGCCCAGAAATGGCTCAATGGTCAGCGTGGAGACGTGACGGACTTTTTTGCCGTCAATGTTTGCTTCAACGATCAGTCGGTACTCTCCCGGGGATTCGTTGGAGTCGATGCTGCCTTCGTAGAAACCATCGCCGTCTTTAGCTATCAATTGGGCAGAGGCCACCGTGTCCCGGGTCAGGGAGTTTTCCAGTGAAAGTTCGAGGCGATCTGTCACCACCTGCGGGCCTTGAATCGAGGCCGCGACCAAAATCGACTCTCCGCGGGTAAAACGGTATTGCTCAAGAGTAACGGTAAAGTGGCCGTTATTGCCTAGGGGAAGGCTGACCGGTTCGTAGCGATTGCCGCGATAGCCCTCGGCTTGTGCTGGGGTTAGAGGAGTGGACCATGGTGGATAGTGTGCATTCTCAGCGTATTGGTCCGCCACACTGGCCAGCATGAACCCAAGCGCGTTGTCGCCCGGTGGGGTTGGGGAAACCTGCTGCTTGGCATTTGATTGCGAAGAAGGGTCGAAGATCTTGGCCTTCGACGGGACTGATCGGCTCATGGTAGAGCCTCACTGAACCAACTAAAGCTGGCGTGGTTGTTTGAGGCTAACCAGTAGGCTGTTCCTGCAACAAGCGAAGCAGCAACAGCCAAGACCACAACAATTTTGCCAAGCATTCATCAGGACCTTGTTGTCATTGTTGTTCTGATCAACAAACATACAGAATCTGGAATACCTTCGGCAAAGGAACGGGTTATTTGTGTAACAGAATGTGTTCCAGATGTGAGCTCGGTCACACAATTAGGGATTTCAGAACCAGCCTGACTTCTGGTTGGCCTCAAAGCCAAATCGTAATCGAACCTCATCACCGACCAATGCAGGATTCAGCCGTAGGTCATTCCCCAGTCACTTCGGCGCAGCGTAGTCTCGGCGCTGATTCCCAGGGTGAAGTCTTCATGCCCGATTGGGTAGTCAGCGGATTTATTCAACGTCACATCCAGGATGACCGGATTGGATTGCCCCAACATCGTCAGATCTCCGGTCACTTTGCCGGTCTTTTCACCCGTCGCTTCAAATCCAGTGAGGTTGAAGGTGATTTCCGGGTATTTGCTGCTATGGAGAAAATCTGAACCTCGAAGATGCTCATCCCGCTTCTTATGGTTGGTGAACACGCTACGACTTTCGAACACCAGGGTGCCCGATTCCAGCTCGCCGGTGGCGTCGTCGTAAACAAACTGTCCTTCCACGTCCCGGAACATGCCGATCACCGGGGCGAAACCGATATGCATGATTTCAAAGGACATGGAAAAGTGATCGGAGTCCACTTCGAACGTTGCAGGTTCGGCAAATGCCGTGGTCGGCATAGCAAATGTACCTAGAACCAGGGCGCAGCATGCGGCTTTGCCAATGGGATTTCCGTTAATCATGGGAGAACCTCCTTCGATGAAGCCAGCGAATATCCAGTCCAAATGACCATGCCAACAGAGCCAGGGCCGTGGCTAGTGTGATACCGGCAAACGCGGGTGATACGGGGGGCAGCAATGCTACCATCAGGGTGACGAGTTGCCACACGCAGACAGTTTTGCGCCGGAAACTGTCGGGAAGCGGGTGCTTAAGCCAATGCCAGATTGCGCTCCCAGCAATAAAAGCATAGCGCATCAGGCCTAGACAGAGCACCCACGCTCCGGCTTTATCCAGAGTCAAAACCGCTATGCACAAACCCAGAATAAGAGCGGCGTCCAGCTCCATATCAAAGCGTGCGCCGAACCGGCTCTCACATCGATTGGCCCGTGCCAGCGCACCGTCCACTCCGTCCAAGAGCAGGGCCGTCAACGCAACGATGGCGTAACACCAAAGCTGCGCATCAAGGTGCCCATTGGTCAGATGCCCGATAAAGGGCGCACTGGCCACGAGCGTTACAACCAGAGAGCTTCGAGCCAGGGTCGCCCTGTTGGCGGGGTTGAAGTCCTGGTCCGCAGGCCAGTGCGTCACAACGCCCCACCCAATGAAGGCAAACAATCCTACCGCAATCGCCGGTGCAGCCGGCGTGAGCTGCCAGAACCAGGCCGCGGCCAGACAGACTGCAGTGGTTAGTGTAAAGCCCCAAACCAGATCCTGACGGATCGATAAGACTGGCGGAGCCGTGTTGTCTCGAGAATCCATAGCTGAGCCCTGGCGTATAGCTACTACACGGTGTAGACAGTGAAGCACTCACAGACTGACTATAGTTGTGAAGAGCTGAGGGTGCTTACGCACAAGGGTAGTGTTCGGACCCAGTTTTATTTGAAAAAACAGGGAGAGGGCTGTGCAGCTGGATAACGGGCAGGAAATTGGGGATAGCCTGGCATGGTGGGTGACCGGTCCGGGCGAGGGAGCGCTGCGCCATGTTCCGGTGCGCTCCGGGGAGAACAATGCCAACTGTGGGTGGGTAACCGTTGAAGCTCGTTATTCTGGTATCAGCCGAGGTACTGAGGCATTGGTTTTCCGGGGGCAGGTCCCAGAGAGCGAATTTCAGCGTATGCGTGCTCCGTTCCAGCAGGGTGAATTTCCGTTTCCGGTAAAATACGGCTATGCCAATGTAGGACGGGTGATTTCCGGGCCGAAACACTTGGAAGGGCGACCTGTCTTTTGCCTGTTTCCTCATCAACAACGTTTTCAGGTACCCCAGGAAGCCGTGCAAGTGATTCCTGACAATGTTCCGGCTGAACGTGCGGTGCTGGCAGCCAACCTGGAAACCGCAATCAACGGCCTGTGGGATGCCTTGCCAGCCGTTGGTGATCGAATCCTGGTAGTCGGGTTGGGCGTGGTCGGATTGCTGGTCGCTTGGCTGGCCAGGCAGATACCAGGGACACAAGTCACCGCGATTGATCTCAACCCTGCAAGACGCACCCAGGCGGAGGCCTTGGGGCTCAGGTTTGCAGAATGCCCTGACGAAAACGACTACGACCTGGTGTTTCACACCAGTGGCCACCCGTCAGGCCTACCCACCGCATTGTCAGTCGCGGGCCAGGAGTCCAAGGTTGTTGAAATGAGCTGGTACGGAAGCCAGCGCGTGGAAGCGCCTCTTGGCGAAGCTTTCCATTCCCGTCGATTGACGCTCAGATCCAGCCAGGTCGGCCAGATTCCTTCCTACCAACAACCTCGATGGAACTATGGCCGGCGTATGAGGCTGGCGTTGGAATTACTGGCCGATGACCGACTCGACTGCCTGATTACTGGTGAGACCCGGTTCGCCGACTTGCCAGAGGCTATGGGCGATATATTAGCGAATGACGGTCATACCCTGTGCCATCGAATTGTCTACTAAATTCTACCCACCGTTACTTTTTGGAGAGCGATCTATGTTCAGCTTGACCGTCCGAGACCACATGATGATTGCCCATAGTTTTCGGGGCGAGATTTTCGGCCCTGCCCAGCAGGTCCACGGGGCCACTTATGTCGTGGATGTGGCCTTTGAGCGGCAAGAGTTGGATGCGGACAACCTGGTGGTCGATATTGGTCTGGCGGCGTCAGTGCTTAAAGACGTTCTCGCAGAATTTAATATGAAAAATCTGGACGACCTTGAGCAACTGCAGAATCAGAACACGACGACTGAGTTCATGGCCAGTCAGGTGTTTGAGCGCTTGGCAGCTGCGATCAGGGCAGGTCGTCTGGGCGAGTCCGCCCAAGGTATGAACAGCCTTAAGGTGACCTTGTCTGAATCCCACATCGCCTGGGCCAGTTTCCATGGCAAGCTCTGATCCGAGCCCGGTCCTTCGATTTTTAGTGCCTGGTGATCCTGGTCAGAACACTGGTGGCTACCGCTATGTTCGCCGCGTTGTCGATGCAATAGACGAACTGGGTGTCCAGGCTGTTGTCACCGGGCTGGCTGGGCAGTTTCCGCGTCCCGACCAGCGGGCACTGGCGGCGATGAATCATTGCCTGGAACAGTGTCCGGACTCGGCGGTGGTGGTGCTTGATGGTCTTGCTATGAGTGGCATGCCTCAGGTTTTAGAGCAGCATGCGCAGCGTTTGAAATTAGTAGCGTTAATCCATCACCCACTTGCCGATGAATCGGGGTTGTCGGAGGACGAACGCCTGTGGTTCTTCGAGCAGGAGCGCCGAGCCCTGGCTGCAGTCGCTCATGTGGTTACTACCAGCGCCTTCACTGCCAGGCGCCTTGCGGCTTTCGGTGTTTCCGCTGAGCAAATCGATACCGCGCATCCAGGCGTTGCGATAAAAGCCAGGGTGCAAACGAGCAATGGCGTCCGCTGCGCACCGGTTCCCCAGTTGCTCTGTGTTGGCCATCTCTCTCAACGCAAAGCGCAACATCAGCTGGTAAAAGCCTTACAGAACCTTCAATCCCTACCGTGGCATTGCACTCTCGCAGGTTCCCTGGATCGTGATTCTGTCTACAGCCAGGGAGTCATCGCCCAGATCCGAGCGGCCGGGCTGGAAGGGCGGGTAGAGCTCACCGGAGAAGTCGCCGAAAGCCACTTAGTGGAGCTGTACCAACAGGCTGATGTGTTCGTGTTCCCCTCCCTCTATGAGGCTACGGGATGGTGATTGACGAGGCTATTGCATTTGGCTTGCCCGTCATCACCTCGGACGGTGGCGCTTTATCCAATACTGGCGACCAGCCAGGTGTTCTTCAGTACCCGGCTGGCGACGTTGAGGCTTTGGAAGCGGCGTTGCGAGCCTGGCTTAGTGATCCTGAAGACTGATACGTCAAACCGCACAGGCCCAATGTCCGTCAAGACCGCTTCGCACCTGGGAGAATGCTGCGAAGGTTTTTTTGAAGGTGGCAGAGTTGGGCTGCGTCGCGACGGGCAGTGTGTTCGAGAATAGCTGGCTGGAACTCCGTGAGGGCGCGGACCACCGCGCGAGATCGATGGCGCTGACTGAAGCCGTGGATAGTTGCTTCATCGGGATGTTGCCGGGCAAGCTGGTTGTGCGTCCCGCGAGCCAGTGACGATTGTCGACCTTGGCGCGGGGAGTGGATCCAACGCCGTGTTTCTGGCGTCAAGGCTTCGTGTGCCAAAGCAGTGGCTGCTGCTGGATCACGATGCCTCATTGCTGACGGTGGCGAAGGATCGGTTGACCCAGCTGGGGGTATCGAGTTCGGTGGCTGAGGCATGGCTGACAGCTGACTCGCTGGCCGCACATATTCCCTCTGATGCAAGGCTGATCACCGCTTCTGCACTGATCGACCTTGTCTCAGAGGAATGGCTGGACGCGCTGGTGGCGTCGGCTCGGTCGCGGAGAGCGGCGCTGCTTGTGACCCTGAGTTACTCCGGTCAATTTCGCTTGGAACCCGCACACCCAGACGACGAACGAGTGCAGGCGCTGGTCAATCAGCATCAGAGAGGCGAGAAAGGTACCGGACGGGCATTGGGACCAGATGCACCTCGCGTACTGGCAGAAAAACTGAAACAGGCGGGCCACTCCGTTGAAGTTTTCGAAAGCCCATGGCGGCTTAATGCCCGTGACGGAGCACTGATCAGCCAGTTGCTGGAAGGTTGGGTGGCAGCCGCGGCTGAGCTGGCTCGTGGCAACAACGACGATGGTTCAGAATGGCTGTCGGATTGGTTGTCGGATCGCAAGCGTCGGCTGGCCGAGGGCAGTCTGTCGGTCAGCGTCCACCACTTGGATCTGATGACGCTTCCTCCGGATCAAGTCTCATGAGGCAGGTTTCTCCGCTTTGGCGCTGGCTCATGGCATTCCTGTTGCTCGCCGGTCTGGCTTTGTTTCTGGACCTGGATCGACTGTGGCTTGAGCTTCAGCGTTTGCCCGCATCTTTGCTGCTACCGGCCTTTGCTCTGGCGGCCTTTCAGGTCGGGTTGTCGGCCTGGCGCTGGCGATACACCGCAAAGCGTCTGGGCCTTCAGATGTCCTACTCCCGGGCTTTTCGGGAGTATTACCTGGCGAGCTTTCTCAATCAGGTGCTACCGGGTGGAGTTATGGGGGATGTTGGTCGAGCCTGGCGGCACAGCCGGGAAACGGATAAGAAACTCGGGGCAGTGCATGCTGTAATTATCGAGCGTTTGTCCGGGCAGTTTGCGCTGTTTTTTGTGGTGGTGTGGGCAGTGGTGTGGCTGAGTGAATCTGGCCGGTTCAGCCCGAACGTGTCGGTCGGCTGGCTACTTCCCGTTTTAGCCATCGGCAGCCTTGCTATCGGCCTTTGGATGATGCGCAGCAAAAACCGGGCTGGACATTATATTCGCCACCTCTGGAAAGACCTGTCCCATACGCTGTTTGGTTGGCCGGCATTGCCAATTCAGTTGGGAACCTCATTGCTGGTGCTCGGAAGTTACCTCGCCGTCTTTTTTTTGCTAGCTCAGCAGGCAGGTATATAGAACAGGAGGGCTCTGGGTATTTGGTGCTGGCACTTTGCAGTTTGTTGTTATTGAGCATGGTAATCCCGCTGACAGTGGCTGGCTGGGGCGTGCGGGAAGGGGCAGCAGCCGTTTTGTGGCCGTTAGCAGGGCTGCCCGCTGAGCAGGGCGTGGCTCTAAGTGTGGCTTATGGAGCTCTGGTGTTGATCTCGTCCTTCCCGGGGCTGGCTGTGTTGCTTTGGAGCCAGTCCCCGGTGGGCGTGAAAAACGGGAATCGGATCAGGAAAACTCCAGGTCAAACAACATATCGCTGCCCAGATTGATCAGCTGAGACTTGGGGCGCAGGGCACCATCGAGTTGGTCAATCTCCGGGAGTGAAAATGCAGGCCGCCCACTGCCAATGATCATTGCGCCACCATGACATGCAGGCGGTCCAGCAGGCCAGCGTTGAGGAAAGACGATACTGTCAGCCCCCCGCCTTCGATAAAGATCTTCCGCAGGCCAAAATCATTCAGCACTTGCAGAATCACTCGAGGGTCAACAGGTTCGATTTGTTCTCTATCGCCCAGACAAGCAACCTCGGTGACCTGACCATACTCCCTGACCACTGACTGTGGGCCGTACTGGCCTGCAACCAGCCGGATTGTCCGGGACTGTTCATCTGTGAACAGATGATGGCTTTGAGGCACGCGGCGATGCCGGTCGATCACAACGCGAACGGGATTTGGACCGGTGGTGCGACGGACCGTCAGCATCGGATTGTCTGTGGCTGCCGTTCCCGCGCCGACCACCACGGCATCTGAAACCGCTCGAATGCGATGAAGATGAGTGATGCCGTCATCGCCGTTGATGAACCGTGATCGACCCGTAACCGTCGCTATTCTGCCGTCCAGGCTCTGGCCTAACTGACCGATGACACGAGGCGCCGAGTCCGTTGGCAACGGGCGACACAATGGCAGGAACGTCGAGAGAAGGTCGCGGGCCTGGGGGGTGGCCGGGTGCAGAAGATGCCAAGCACCTGTGCCGTTCAGGCGCACCGCTGGTTGATCACTTTCCGGCAATGCCAGCGTCACATTGCTGCGATCTATTGCATCCAAAATCAGCTGCCAGGCGGCATCGCAGTCCATTGGTAGAGCGGTCATAAAGATCTCGTTCTGTAGCCGTTGAATTTAGTATAGGCAGTTTGTCTGGAAAGCTATATGTACGTTACATTTCCAGTTTGATTCACTTTACGGATAAGTTCCGGAATAGTGCGGATTCCAGATTTCCTGGCGTCCCGGCAGAGGGTAGAGGCAACCAGCATGCGGTACCTGCAATCGTTCAATCGTCGGCTGCGCCAGGTTCGAGACCAGAGTCGGCTGTCCCTATGGGACGTCGCCACATGTGCGGTGTGGAGGAGGTTCAGGTTGAGAGTTGGGAAGCAGTCGATGCTCGGCAGCGTAGCTATCCCAATATCGGTCAGTTACTGGACTTCTGTTTCAGGTCAGAGACGCCCCTAGAGCAGCTGATCGATATTGAGGAGATTTCCGATGGCCAGCTGGAACTTCCGGGGCTTTCGTTCAGCAACAGCGATGATTTGACGGCGGCGTTGAAAGAGCTGGAGCAGGAGATTAACAGAGCTCAGCTGTCAGACGACGAGGTGGAGCTGTTGCGCCGGTTCCGTAATGCCACAGCAGAAAACCGGCGCATGATCTTGCAGATCCTCGGCGGTTAGCTCCGCCGACTGGATCACTTGCCCTTCTTGTATATGTTCTCATAAACATAATTGGTGGCTTCGACAAAGCCATCGATGCTGCCGCAATCGAATCGACGACCTTTGACTGATAGGCCAGCACACAGCCATTTTTGGCCTGCTCCATCAGGGCATCGGTAATCTGGACCTCACCATTCTTGCCTGCTGGCGTCCGCTCAATAATGTCGAAGATGTCCGGAGTGAGGATGTACCGGCCAATGATGGCAAGATTGCTGGGCGCATCTTCCGGTGCCGGTTTTTCAACCATGTCGGTGATGCGGTACAGACCATCCTTCATTGACTCGCCTGCGATCACACCGTATTTGTGGGTTTCATCCTCAGGAACCTCTTCAATCGCGACGATGGAGCACCGGAATTGGTTATACAGTTTAACCATTTGCGCCAGCACACCCTCATCATCGTCCGGGCCCAGGCAGAAGTCATCCGCCAGCACCACCGCGAAGGGGTTGTCACCAATCAGGTTTCGTCCGGTCAGTATCGCGTGGCCCAGCCCCTTCATCTCATTTTGCCGGGTAAAGGCAAAGGTGTTGTTGTCGATCAGGTCGCGGATTGACGCCAGTAGGTCTTCCTTGCCGGACCCTGCAATCTGATGCTCGAGCTCATAGCTGATGTCGAAATGGTCTTCTATGGCGCGTTTGCCTCGACCGGTGACAAACCCGAACTCGCGGATGCCAGCCTCAGCCGCTTCCTCTACGCCGTATTGGACCAGAGGCTTGTTTACGATCGGCAAAATCTCTTTCGGCATAGCCTTGGTGGCGGGGAGAAAGCGGGTGCGTAGCCGGCAACGGGGAACAGGCATTTTTTGATCATTGAGTTCGTCCTTAGTCGAGCAAGTTTTCAGCCTCTGAAGCTTAGTACTGGTCGCTTCGATGAAGGCAATCCTTGAGTTTTCACGAGTTTAAACAAGTTCTGGCGGGAAATGGAGCTCTGTTGGGTGAATCGCAACGAAAAGTAATCTTCCAGGCTTGATATTACATAATAGAAACATTTAGACATGACTTTCAAACATACAGATAAGCTTCGGTTTCCTATGAGATTAAATTTGTAAGGAATGGCAAGAAAGCATGGCCAGGCCGGCGGTTGAAACGATAAAGTACCGCAATCTTATTACCGCCAATTTACCCCGCGTCTGAAAGGTGGCCAGTGCGTCCTGCTTGCTTTAGCGCCATATTGCTGTGTGTCCTCCCGAGTTGGACCTTCGCGTCAGCTCCCCAAGGCATACCAATGCTAAACCTGAACCCAGGCAACGTTCTGGAGTCGGTAACTCGTTATGTCGCTTCCAAGGTCCGTTTCTCAGGCAAAACCGACGCAAATAGAGATCAGATAAGAGATACCCTGGGTCTTGTCGGCAACGACCTTATTTGGTCCCAGCACCAATTTGGCATCAATTATCAGGATTCAAACGGCTGGCGAAACGGTGAGGACACGAACCAACTGGCCCTGAACTATGGCATTTCCTTGTCAGATATTGTTCTTGGCTTCCAGTATCAGGCAAGCGATTACTCGGGGTTTTCGGTAGGTTCTGGCCACAGATTCGATTCAGACCGCTCTCAGCGGGCACTGAAGCTGACTGGAACCCGGCGGTGGTTTTCCTGGCGCGGTCTAAATTTTAGCGGTGTACTCTCCCACTCGGTCGAGAAGAAAACGGTTACCGAAGATCGGGGCTGGGAGGAGGACTCGCTCCATCAGTTGTCAAAATTGGGAATTGAAGCCCGAAAAGAGGGGCAGCTCTTATCGGGAGTGACATCCTCTGCCAGTATTGCCGCCTTCGGTGGCGTCGATTTGCAGGAAGTGGATCATGCCAGTGGTGGGGATGTAAGCCGGGATAGGTTCCAGAAGTTAGCCTTGTCGGCATCGCTTAGCAAGAAGGCCCATGACTGGACCTTTGGGCTGGGCGGGCGTTATCAGTTTGCTGACAGTGATTTGCCAGAGTCGGAATGGCAGTCTGTTGCGGGCCCGTCACTGGCGATCGGATATAACGGCAAAAGCCGGCAAGCCCCTGAAGGCGGTTGGCTGAAGTTGCATGCCGGAAGCCCCAAATTCCAGCTGCCGCTTTTCTCAGCTGTTCGCTCCTCGGTAACTATGTCGGTATTACGGGGGTGGACTCCAAATCTCGATTTCACCGGTGAACGTTCCGGGAATGCGAGCGTCGGTGAGCTCTCTTTGAGACTGGCCGCCCGGGATTTCAGTGCCGCCATGAGCGTCGGTAAGATACTCGATGCCTCAGACGGTATGATGGAAGTGCCGACCCGCCCTGATTTATCCCTGTCGTTTTCTGTAGGTCTGTAGCTTTTACCGAGCCTTTACAAAGATGTCACTTGTGACTCTCTGCGCTTATCGTTTTTCATATCAGGTGCTTGGCCATAAGGATGGGCACCCGAAAACTAGCGCAAGGAGTTCATTTGATGATCGATTCGAGAAAGTTGCGACCGGTTTTTCCGTTGCTCTGTTTAATGCTTATGCCAAGCGGTGTTCAGGCATTCACATTCAACGAAGTGGTTAATCAGGCACGAACTCTTTCTACCTCCGAATATACGGCTCCCGAACCGGTCCCCCAATTTCTTCGCGACCTCAGCTATTCCCGCTACCAGTCAATTCAATTTCGGCCCGAATCCAGTGTCTGGCGTTCATCAGGTTCTCCGTTTCAGATCATGATGATGCAGCCTGGAAGCGTTTATTCCCATGCGGTTGAGCTGAATATCGTGGATAGCGAGGGTGTGCGCGAAATACCGTTCAGCAAGAGTCATTTTAGCTATCCAGATGAAGAGCTTGGAAAGCGAATTCCTGCCGATCTTGGATACTCTGGCTTCAAACTGACGTACCCGCTGAATAACTCTGACGCCGCCGACCAGTTCCTGGTGTTTGGCGGGGCCAGCTATTTCCGGGGCGTTGGTCGGGAGCAGGTGTTCGGCCTCTCTGGCAGAGCGGTGACTGTTGACACTGGACTGCCTTCAGGTGAGGAGTTTCCGGCGTTCACAAAATTCTGGCTGGTTCGCCCCGACAATGACGCCGACGAGATGGTGGTTTTAGCGTTGTTGGACGGCCCATCCCTGACCGGCGCATATCAATTCACCGTATCTCCCGGCGAAAACACCGAAATTGACGTTGATGCGCGGCTGTTTTATCGCAACGACGTCGAACAACCTGGCTTTGCGCCGCTAACGTCGATGTTTTATTACGGTGAAAACTCCCGGAAACCACGCGGTCAGTGGCGCCCGGAAGTCCACGATTCCGATGGTCTCGTGATTCATGACAAGGCTACGGGCGAATGGTTGTGGCGTCCGCTGGTCAACCCGGAAAAGCTCCGCTTGAGCTATCACAATGTAGAGCGCCTGGCAGGCTTTGGGCTGATGCAGAGGGACCAGCACTTCAAATCCTTTGAAGACAGCGAGGCCCTTTACGAAAGCCGGCCAAGTGCCTGGGTGGAACCCAAGGGCGATTGGGGTAGCGGTCAGGTTGCCTTGGTTGAAATTCCCAGCAAGTCCGAGGCGAATGACAACACTGTCGCGTTCTGGACGCCAGACGAACCTGCTCGTGCGGGAGATGCCGTAAAGCTCAGCTACAGGCTCCATTTCGGGCAGCCAGAAGTCAGTCAGCAACCAGGAGGACACACGACGGCAACCTTTATCGGCGGGAATGAAGGAGCCGTCGCGAACGAAAACGCCTATCGGTTTGTCATCGATTTTCAAGACGGATCGCTTGATTCTCTTGCTGCGGATGCAGCTGTCATAAGCAACGTCTCGGGCGGAGAAGGCGTAGAAGTGCTCGAGCATTTTGTGCAATACGTTGAGGCCAAAGATGTTTGGCGGTTGTCCGTTCTGGCCCAGTCGACTCCGAGTGAGAGCCTGACCTTAAGGGGGTTCCTGAGTCTGGATGGTGAGCCGCTCACTGAGACGTGGACCTATGAGCTCGGAGCGGACAGTGTGCTTCGCCAGCAGCCGGAATGAACGGGTAGAGGGAGCAAGCCATATGGATGACATGGCGTTTCAGGATATTTTCAATCGGCTCTACGGTTATTTGAGAGAGTCCGATGTGACAATGACCAATGACCGTTTTCGGCAGCTTTTACTACTGATTGATGACGCCATTGAATCTGTGTCCCAGAGAGGCGACGACGCAACGAGTGCTGTACTGAATGCGGCCATGGACCGCATGGAGGACTATTTCCCGGCAACGCGGGTCGCGGTGGCTGCTGCGGCTCCGCCGCTGAAGCGGGGCAGTATAGGCTATGCGCGTTCGCCAGCAACGGGAGAACAACGTGGATCCCACTGAGAGCCCTCGTTGGCGCCGTGTGGCCATGGTCAGGAGATCCCTGATGGCACTGCTGGTGTTCGGCCAAACTGCCGTCGCCGGATACTATCTGTTGTGGATCCTGCCCTATCATGGCCATACCCCTCTGGAGCTGGGGCTCCTTTTTCTCTTTGCCATTCTGTATGCCTGGATCGCCGTCGGTTTCTGGACAGCAGTCTGGGGCTTCGTCATTAGAATCACCGGTGGCGATCGCCACTCTCGCCTTAAGCGCCATTCCGATGACGAACTGGACGCCACACCTCTGAAGAAAACGGCGGTCATACTTCCTATCTACCATGAGCCAGTCCGCTGGACTCTGGATGGTCTGAAGGCTGTCTATCAAGATATCGCGGACCAGGGCCAGCTGGACAGTTTCGAGTTCTATATTCTCTCTGATAGCCGGAATCCGGATGTCTGGCTGGAAGAGCAAGTGGCCTGGAGCGACTTGATCCGGGAGTTGGGTGCTGAAGGGCGGATTTTCTACCGGCGCAGGCCAGTCAACCTTAATTTCAAGAGTGGCAATGTGGCGGACTTTTTGCGCCGTTGGGGCCGTTGGCACAAATACATGATCGTATTGGACGCCGATAGCCTACTTAGTGGTCGTACGCTGGTGCGCATGGTTCGGTTGATGGAGCGTGAGCCCCGCATTGGCATCCTGCAAACGAACCCCAACGTCATTAACGGACAGTCCTTGTTCGCGCGTATCCAGCAGTTTGCCAACCGGTTTTATTCGCCACTATTTGCCACCGGCCTGGCGGCTATCCAAATGGGTGATGCGGCGTTCTGGGGGCACAATGCCATCCTGCGTATTGAGCCGTTCATGAAGCATTGTGGATTGCGCAAGCTCCCGGGACGCGGCCTGTTTGGCGGCCCGATCATGAGTCATGATTTCGTTGAGGCCGCCTATATAGGGCGCGCTGGCTATGAGGTCTGGCTGGAGCCGAACCTTGGCGAAAGTTATGAGGAATCGCCTCCAACTTTGGGCGACGAATTGGCCAGGGACAATCGATGGGCTAAAGGTAACCTGCAACACCTCTGGATTATGTTGCGAGAACCGGGGATTCGGTTTGCCCACCGAATGGCATTCCTGAACGGCATCATGGCCTATCTCGCCTCGCCACTGTGGCTGGCGTTTCTGATACTGACTAGCATTGAAGCGGCTCAAATGACGCTGGCGCCGATCGACTATTTTCCTGAGGGGCATCAGGGGCTGTTTCCGCTTTGGCCGGAATGGCGACCCGAGTGGGCCCTGGGTTTGGCCTTGAGTACTCTGATGCTGCTGTTCCTGCCAAAATTCCTGGCGATTTTCGATTCTATGATCCATCGAACGACGACATCGTTTGGTGGACTACCTCGCTTGCTGATCAGTGTGTTCGTCGAGATCGCAGTCTCGGTTCTGCTGGCGCCGATACGGATGTTGGCCCATAGCCGGTTCGTTATCGCAGCTTTGCTTAATCTGTCGCTGAAATGGGCCGGACAGAATCGCACCGACGAGATGACCTGGTCGAGTGGCTTTAGATCCCAGTTGCCTGCAATGGCAGTGGGTGCCAGTTGGGCGGGGTTCGCCTGGACGCTTGATCCTCTGTTCTTCTTCTGGTCCTTACCTGTGGCTGTGCCATTGATATTGTCAGCACCAACGTCAGTTCTGCTTAGCCGCCAGGCCCTTGGGATTGGCCTGCTTAATAAAGGAATACTGATGATTCCAGAGGAGCGGCGTCCAATCTCGTTGCTTACCCGTGCCCGGGGTTATCGATCGGAAGAGCGGCCAGCGACTGTTCTGACGCCTTTCCAGCAGGCAGTGCTGGTTCCAGGAATAAACCAGGTCCATCAGTCATTGGGACGAGATGCTAGTAATGCGGTTCGCCAGACCAGGCTACATCGGCTCCGTGATCGTTGCGTAGAGCAGGGACCTGGTGCGCTCACCAATTCGGAAGTGGCGCAGATTGCACGCGATAAGGCGACGTTGAGAGAGCTTCACCGTATGGCCTGGAGAACGCCAAAAGACAGTTACTGGGGGCGGATTATTCAGCTCCTGACCAGCACGGCAGCGAACCAGAAAACATAGATAAAGGTGTTGGGAATCCGTTGCGAACGTTTCAGGTTTCGATATTGGGAGATTGTAGAAATGGATCGACGACTTTTATTGCAGCTTTTTGCGGCGGGTGTCGGAATTCAAGCCCTTCCGGCCGGTTTTCTGTACGCAGCTGGAAAAGAGGGCAATGCAGGCTACGGCGAGAGCAAGCCATTCAGTTACGAATGGCTTAAAGGGCATGCCAGGCATCTTGCAGCGCAGGATTTTCGATCCAAAAAAGGAGAACTGCCGCAATCTCTGAAGGATCTGTCCTGGGATGACTATCAGGCGATACGGTTCAGGCCCGAGCATGCCCTGTGGAGTGACGCCGCATTACCCTATCAAATACAGCTCTTCCATCTGGGACTGTATTTCCAGACCCCTGTAAAAATCCATGAAGTCGTCGACGGTCAGGCCACTGAGCTTGCTTACGATCCGGAGTATTTCGAGTACGAGGGCGAGCAGCCGCTGGGAGAGCTGCCTTCCAATCTGCTTTGCCGGTTTTCGACTGCATCACCACAGTGACTTCCAATACGACCTCGCCGCGTTTCTTGGGGCAAGTTATTTCAGGGCGGTGGGCAAGGAAAAGCAATATGGCATGTCGGCGAGAGGGCTGGCGATTGATACAGCCAGCCCAGAAGAAGAGGAGTTCCCCCGATTTTCGGCATTTTGGTTGGAAAAGCCCAAGCCGGGGGCTCGTGCATTAAGAGTCTGGGCTCTGCTGGAATCACCGAGTGTTACCGGTGCATATGCTTTCGTGTTGGACCCAGGCGCAAACTTTGTCATGGACGTCGATGTCGCCCTTTACCCACGGAAGCAACTGGATCGGATAGGTATTGCGCCTTTAACAAGCATGTATCAAGTGGGCGAGAACGATCGGCGCATGGGCTATGACTGGCGTCCGGAAATCCATGACTCCGACGGCCTCTCAATCCGCACCGGTCATGGTGAATGGATCTGGCGGCCATTGGTCAATCCAAGGGAGTTGAGATACAACAGTTTTGTTGACAATAGTCCAAAAGGATTCGGGCTGCTTCAGCGGGACAGAAATTTTGGTCACTATCAGGACGACGGCGTTTTCTATGAGCGTCGGCCTAGTCTTTGGGTAGAGCCGAAGAACGAATGGGGGGCAGGGCGCATTGACCTGGTTGAGATCTCGACCGTTGACGAAACCTTCGACAACATCGTCGCGTACTGGAACCCGGAGGAAGCCCTGAAACCAGGGACTGAGTACCTGTTCGGTTATCGTCTGAATTGGGGAACCGAGTTGCCATTGGGCACGGGGGAGTTGGCGACTGCACGCGCAACCCGAACTGGATTGGGTGGCGTTGTTGGCCAGGAGCGCGAGTACTTCTCTCGCCGGTTTGCTATCGATTTTGCCGGTGGGATGCTCGAAATGCTCGGAGACGATGCCGGGATAGAGCCTGAAATATCGGTTAGCCGTGGTTCGGTGGAAATAACGTCTGCCCGCCCGCTGGCATCTATTAAAGGGTATCGGGTTATGTTCGATCTTGTTCCTGATGATTCCCTGGAGCCAATCAACCTTTCAGTGGTGCTCAAGGTTGGCCAGGAAGTGCTGACTGAAACCTGGGTGTATCAGTACTCGCCACCCCCTATGGATGAGCGCAAACTGTATTGAATGACGAACTGATATGTTAACAATTTATTCGGTTCCAATCGCTGCTTTGTTGACAATAACCGATGCGAGGAGTAGTTTTCTCGAAATTACTTCGGTTTTGTTGACAAAGCATGAGAGAAAATAGCCCTCCGGTATACACAAGAGCTGATGAAGCGTTTGATTGTCTGCAAACGGCAATCGTAAAAGGTGAGCTCGCGCCTGGCGAAAAAATCGGCGAACTTGAGCTTTGTACCCGCTTTAATCTTACCCGTGGGCCTCTTCGGGAGGCGATTGGTCGCCTGGAGTCTCGTGGTCTATTAGTACGAAGGCCCCATGCCGGTGTCAAAGTGGTGGCGGTAAGCGCTGCCGAACTCCTTGAGCTCTATCTAATTCGTGAGAACATGGAAGGTTTGGCTGCGCGCCAGGCTGCCGAACGGATGACCGACAGCGAAATCGCTGATCTGCAGTCTACCCTGGATGCCCATGAACAAATGATCGACGAAGCCCAGGGACAGGCCTACTATCAAGCCGAAGGGGATTACGATTTCCATCACCGGATCGCCACCGGTAGCCGCAATACCAAACTGGCCCAGATGCTACTGGGCGATCTGTATTACATGGTGCGAATGTACCGTTACCGGTTAAGCACCTCAGCCGGGCGCCCCCATCGTGCGCTCGGGGAACACCGCCGTATCGTCGAAGCCATCGCCCAGCGCGACGGCGAACTCGCCGAATTTCTGATGAAAAGACACATTAACGCTGCTCGCCGAAATATTGAAAAACAGATTCAAGATGGCGTGTTAACTATCTGAGTTAATTCGAGCCAACTAATTCGAACGAAGAGGAAATGCACTATGTCCAGCAAACTATCTCCGGGCGCCCGTTTCCGGAAAGCCCTGAACGAAAATAAGCCGCTCCAGATTGTTGGAACCGTCAATGCCTACAGTGCAATGATGGCTCAGAAAGTAGGGCACCAGGCCATCTATCTGTCCGGTGGCGGTGTGGCCAACGCCTCTTATGGTTTGCCGGATCTCGGAATGACCACGATGAACGACGTGGTTGAGGACGTTCGCCGGATTACTGCAGCCAGTGATCTGCCGCTGCTGGTGGATATCGACACTGGCTGGGGCGGTGCTTTCAATATTGGCCGCACCATTCGGGAAATGGAACGTGCCGGTGCTGCTGCTGTCCATATTGAGGACCAGGTTGCCCAGAAGCGCTGCGGACACCGGCCCAACAAGGAGATCGTATCCCAGGAAGAAATGGTCGATCGCATCAAGGCGGCCGTCGACGCCCGTGAAAACGATGATTTCTTCATTATGGCCCGCACCGATGCGTTCCAGAAGGAAGGCCTGGATGCCGCCATTGAGCGCGCGAAGGCCTGTATCGAGGCCGGGGCAGACGGTATCTTTGCGGAAGCGGTTACCGAACTTGAGCACTACAAGGCTTTCTCTGAGGCGCTAGACGTGCCGATTCTGGCAAACATCACCGAGTTTGGCGCCACGCCTCTGTATAACCGCAAAGAACTGGGAGAAGCCGGCGCTGACATGGTGCTCTATCCGCTGAGTGCTTTCCGTGCCATGAACAAGGCGGCCCTGACGGTTTACCAGAACATTCTGGACAAAGGCGATCAGAAAGATGTCGTTGACCTCATGCAGACGCGGATGGAACTCTACGATTTCCTGAACTACCACGAGTTTGAACAGAAGCTGGACCAACTCTTCCAGCAACAAAAAAACTAATTCGATACGTGACTGATGATCATCTTGAGATGAGGGAGAGGAACAATGGCTGAAGCGAAGAAACTCGAAGGCGCTGGTCTGCGCGGACAGGTAGCTGGCCAAACGGCGCTGTGTACTGTCGGCCAATCCGGAGCGGGCCTGACGTATCGAGGTTATGAAATCGCCGATCTGGCCGAAAAGGCGCAGTTTGAAGAAATCGCTTACCTGCTTTTAAGGGGCAAGCTGCCAAATCGTCAGGAGCTGGACGCCTACAAGCAGAAGCTGCATAGCCTGCGTGGTTTGCCGGATGCGCTGAAGACTGTACTGGAACAAATCCCGAAAGACGCCCATCCGATGGACGTCATGCGGACCGGTTGTTCTATGCTGGGCAACCTGGAAACGGAAGCGGATTTTTCCGAACAGGATGACAAGATCGACCGTATGCTGGCGGCCTTCCCATCCATCATCACATACTGGTACCGCTTCGCCCACGAGGGTGTGCGGATCGAAACCGACAGTGATGTAGATTCCATCGGTGGCCACTTCCTGGAACTGCTTCACGCAAAAAGCCCAGCGAGTTGCATGAGAAGGTGATGAACGTGTCCCTGATCCTGTACGCGGAGCACGAATTCAATGCGTCCACCTTCACTGCCCGCGTTTGTGCCTCCACTCTGTCCGACATCCACAGCTGCGTGACCGGCGCCATCGGTACCCTCCGTGGGCCGTTGCATGGTGGTGCTAACGAAGCCGCCATGGCGCTGATTCAGAAGTTCCAGACAGCGGACGAGGCGGAAGAAGGCCTGATGGGTATGCTGGCTCGGAAAGAGAAGATCATGGGCTTTGGCCATGCCATCTACAAGGAATCCGACCCGCGTAATGCCATCATCAAGCAATGGTCCAAGAAGCTGGCGGATGAAGTCGGCGATACCGTGCTTTACCCGGTGTCGGTCCGTTGTGAAGAGGTGATGTGGCGCGAGAAAAAACTGTTCTGCAACGCCGATTTCTTCCACGCATCGGCGTACCACTTCATGGGAATCCCGACCGAGCTGTTCACGCCTATTTTTGTGATGTCTCGGGTTTCCGGTTGGACCGCACACGTGAAAGAACAGCGGGAAAACAACCGCATCATCCGCCCCAGTGCTGAATACACCGGCCCGGCGGACTCGAAGTGGGTGCCCATCGACGAGCGTCCATAAGACGGGCAGGGCGCTCTCCCGCGAGTTGAGGAGAGCGCCGGTTTCCGCTCACACCTTCGATTTTCCGATATGAGTTTCTGGCCATGAATACTGACTACCGCAAACCGCTACCGGGCACCGACCTGGATTATTTCGATACCCGTCAGGCTGTTGAAGACATTCAGCCGGGGGCCTACGAAAAGCTTCCTTACACCTCGAGGATTCTGGCAGAGCAGCTGGTTCGCCGTTGCGATCCCGAGATGCTAACTGACTCCCTGAAACAGCTGATCGAGCGCAAGCGGGATCTGGATTTCCCGTGGTATCCCGCCCGCGTGGTGTGTCACGACATTCTTGGTCAGACCGCCCTGGTCGACCTGGCCGGTCTCCGGGACGCGATTGCGGAGAAGGGCGGCGACCCAGCCAAAGTCAACCCGGTCGTGCCAACGCAGCTGATCGTCGACCATTCGCTGGCCGTCGAACACGCGGGCTTCGAGAAAGACGCGTTTGAAAAGAACCGGGCGGTTGAAGACCGTCGCAACGACGACCGGTTCCATTTCATCGACTGGACCAAGACCGCGTTCGAAAACGTGGATGTGATTCCACCGGGCAACGGCATCATGCACCAGATCAACCTGGAGAAGATGTCTCCGGTGGTGCAATCACGCGGCGGCGTGGCGTTTCCGGATACCTGTGTGGGTACCGATAGTCACACCCCGATGGTCGACGCGCTGGGCGTTATTTCTGTAGCGTCGGTGGCCTGGAAGCGGAGAGCGTTATGCTCGGCCGAGCATCCATGATGCGTCTACCGGACATAGTTGGTGTTGCGTTGACGGGCAAGCTGCGCCCGGGTATCACCAGTACGGACATGGTACTGGCACTGACCGAATTCCTGCGTAAGGAACGTGTGGTCGGTGCTTATCTTGAGTTCTTTGGCGAGGGCGCCGACAGCCTGACGGTTGGCGACCGCGCAACGATCTCGAACATGACGCCAGAGTATGGTGCTACCGCCGCTATGTTCTATATCGATGGCCAGACCATTGATTACCTGAAACTGACCGGGCGCGAAGATGATCAGGTTGCGCTGGTCGAGAACTACGCCAAGCACACAGGCCTGTGGGCCGACAGCCTGAAGTCCGCGGAATACGAGCGGATTCTGACCTTTGATCTTTCCACAGTTGAGCGAACCCTTGCCGGACCGTCCAATCCCCACGCACACCTGCCCACCTCCGAGCTGGTCAAGCGTGGCATTGCCGGCGAATGGGAGCAGGAAGAGGGAAAGATGCCGGATGGTGCGGTCATCATCGCCGCCATCACCAGCTGCACCAACACCTCGAACCCGCGGAACATGGTAGCCGCTGGCCTGATCGCCCGTAATGCAAACAAGCTGGGCCTGACCCGAAAGCCCTGGGTGAAGTCGTCACTGGCACCGGGCTCCAAAACGGTCAAGATGTATCTGGAAGAAGCCGATCTGCTACCTGAGCTGGAGAATCTTGGCTTTGGTGTTGTTGCCTTTGCCTGTACCACCTGCAATGGCATGAGTGGTGCGCTGGATCCGGAAATCCAGAAGGAAATCGTTGACCGCGATCTCTACTCAACGGCTGTTCTGTCCGGCAACCGTAATTTCGACGGCCGTATTCACCCCTACGCCAAGCAGGCGTTCCTGGCATCACCACCGCTGGTTGTGGCGTACGCGATCGCAGGCACTATCCGCTTCGATATTGAAAAGGATGTTCTGGGTTACGACCAGGAAGGTAATGCGGTCACTCTGAAAGACATCTGGCCGAGCGATGAGGAAATCGACTCCATCGTTAAAACCAGTGTTAAGCCGGAACAGTTCCGTAGTACCTACATTCCGATGTTCGACATCACCCGTGATGCTAACGCCAAAACCAACCCGAACTACGAGTGGCGTCCGCAGAGCACGTACATCCGCCGCCCGCCTTATTGGGAAGGTGGATTGGCCGGGGAAAAGGCGCTCAAGGGCATGCGTCCGCTGGCGATCCTGCCGGACAACATCACCACCGACCACCTGTCGCCGTCCAACGCCATTATGATGAACAGTGCGGCGGGTGAATACCTGCACAAAATGGGCGTGCCGGAGGAAGACTTCAACTCCTACGCGACCCACCGTGGTGACCACCTAACGGCGCAGCGTGCCACCTTTGCCAACCCGAAACTGTTCAATGAAATGGTTCGGGATGAAAATGGCAATGTGAAGCAAGGTTCGCTGGCGCGAGTCGAGCCCGAAGGCAAAGTGACGCGCATGTGGGAAGCAATCGAAACCTACATGGAGCGCAAACAGCCGCTGATCATCATTGCCGGTGCCGACTATGGTCAGGGCTCCTCCCGTGACTGGGCGGCCAAAGGCGTTGCCCTGGCGGGCGTTGAAGCCATTGTTGCGGAAGGGTTTGAGCGAATCCACCGGACCAACCTGGTGGGTATGGGCGTTATGCCCCTTCAGTTTGAAGACGGCACAACCCGTCAGACCCTGGCGCTTGATGGCACCGAGACATACGACGTGGAAGGTACTGCCGCGCCGAAAGCGGAAATGACGCTGGTTATTCATCGTAAAAACGGCAGCACCGAGCATGTACCGGTGATCTGTCGCCTGGATACCGCTGAGGAGCTCTCCATCTATACCGCGGGCGGTGTTCTGCAGCGGTTCGCTCAGGACTTCCTGGAGGCGGAGGGCGCCGCATGAGCCATCCAGCGCAAGTAAGAGTTCCCGCCACGTACATGCGTGGCGGAACCAGCAAGGGCGTGTTCTTCAGGCTTCAGGACCTGCCTGAGGCAGCTCAGGTGCCGGGTGAAACCCGGGACAAGCTGCTGCTGCGGGTTATCGGTAGCCCGGATCCGTATCAGAAACAGACCGACGGTATGGGCGGTGCAACCTCGAGCACCAGTAAAACGGTGATCCTGGCCGAGCCGACGCAGCCGGACCACGATGTCGACTACCTGTTCGGGCAGGTGTCCATCGATAAGCCGTTTGTGGACTGGAGTGGCAATTGCGGCAATTTGACGGCTGCCGTCGGCGCCTTTGCCATCAATGGCGGGTTCGTGTCCCAGGACCGGATCCCCGAGGATGGCTTTTGCACGGTTCGTATCTGGCAGGCGAACATCCGGAAAACCATTGTTGCCCAGGTTCCGATCACCAATGGTGAAGTGCAGGAAACCGGTGATTTTGAGCTGGATGGGGTGACCTTTCCCGCAGCCGAGGTCCAGGTGGAATTCATGGACCGGCCGATGGCGACGGGGCGATGTTCCCAACGGGAAACGTGGCCGATGATCTGGAGGTTCCGGGTGTCGGAACCCTGCGCGCCACCATGATCAATGCCGGTATCCCAACCATCTTTGTTAATGCCGAAGACATTGGGTACACCGGTACCGAATTGCAGGACGCCATTAATGGCGACCCCAAGGCTCTGGCCATGTTCGAGACCATTCGGGCTCACGGTGCGCTCAAGATGGGTCTGATTGGTCATGTGGACGAGGCAGCCGGCCGACAGCACACACCGAAAGTGGCGTTTGTAGCTGCTCCGGTCGACTACGTGTCTTCCAGTGGCAAGCAGATCAAGGCCGGAGACATTGATGTCCTGGTGCGTGCTTTGTCCATGGGCAAACTGCACCACGCCATGATGGGAACCGCTGCTGTAGCGATTGCAACGGCTTCAGCCGTGCCAGGAACGCTGGTGAACCTCGCTGCTGGCGGCGGCGATCGTACTGACGTCACCTTTGGCCACCCCTCGGGCACTTTGCGTGTGGGGGCCGAGGCCAGCCAGGTAAATGGTCAGTGGACGGCGACTAAAGCGATCATGAGTCGCAGTGCCCGAATCCTGATGGAGGGTTGGGTAAGAGTGCCAGGAAATTCCTTTTAAACGTTGAATGCTTAAATAAAAAGGGCTGGTCTAGAGACCAGCCCTTTTTATTTTATGTCTAAGCACTTTGAATTAGCAGTTTCTGGCCAACCTCTTGCGAGCGGCAAATCCCAGCAAAGCGAGTCCGAACAGGGCCAGCGTTGAGGGCTCTGGAACCTGGAAGGCTCGAGCTTTAATTAGACCCCCAAGGACAGCTTTGTTGTTCCGTTTCTCCTTGGTCCAGAACTCGCTCGCTAACTCACTATCATAGAAAAATCCCGAGAGGTCGAGATAGTAGGCTGTGTTTCCAACGACGAATTCCTCCGAAGAACCTTCATTGCGGCTGAAAGTTACCCGGTCGGCGCAACCGAAATAATTTACACCTTGTCGGTTATTACCGCCATTAGCACACATGCCGCTTCGGGGATGGTTTTTAGTTTCCCAATGCTCGAAATCGAACACGGATTCAATCGTCTTTGATGCCCCATCGATCAGAAGCGTGGTTGAAACGAGCAGAGAAGCCGTTTGCAGACTTGAGCCAGTAATTGGGTAGTTGTAATGGAGGAACTTGCCCAAAGCGAACGGGCTGTTTTCTTCAATCTCAAAGCTGGGCGGTGCGTACCCCTCAAACGAATATCCACTCTGTCTACCACGATAAGTTGGGTTTCCCCACTTGATTGTATCGGTGCCAATACCTGAAACGCTGGGGGATCCCGGAGTGGCGGCAGTCCAGGTCCCACTAACATCCGTGGCGTAGATCGCTACTGACGAGGCGGGCATCGCAAAGAATAGTGTCGAAATCAGAACAGACATAGGAACGAGTATATTTTTCATGATTTGGCTTCCCTGTTTTCGGTTCTAACACCAATGTCTTTTCCTTTCTAAAAACCCTAAAGCGCTTGAGCCTCGGATATCCCTCTCAAGCAAGGAACCAACCAAGTTTTCATTTTTTCGATATATCAATAGGGTACAAAGTAAGGGCAGAGATTAGGAGCGGTAGGTCTCCATTAAATGTAAAGAATATAGACACTACTTGAACGATTAACGGGCTCGGGCCCGGGTGCTGTAGGTTGTTTGACCGTCTAGGCTAGGCTTTAAAGTGGGACAAAACAGAACAGGGAGCTATTACCATGTCACAAACCTTTGATTTCAATGAGCGACCGGATTACGACGAGGTTTTGCAGTGGATCGCAAACTACGTCCTCACCTATAGCATTGACAGCGAAGAAGCGTGGAATACGGCACGCTATTGCCTGATGGACACAATTGGCTGTGGAATGCTTGCGTTGCGTTTTCCTGAGTGCACCAAGCACCTTGGGCCGATGGTAGATGGAACGATCGTTCCTAATGGAGCCAGGGTTCCTGGAACTTCATTCCGCCTTGATCCGGTGAAGGCGGCTTGGGATATCGGCTGCATAGTTCGTTGGCTGGATTTCAACGACACCTGGCTCGCAGCGGAGTGGGGCCACCCCTCCGACAACCTCGGTGCGATACTCGCGGTTGCCGACCACCTCTCGCAAAAGCAGATTTCCGAGGACAAAGCGCCCCTGACAACGCGAACTGTGTTGGAAGCCATGATTATGGCTCATGAAATTCAGGGTGTGTTGGCATTGGAGAATTCGTTCAATCGTGTGGGACTGGATCACGTGGTGCTGGTCAAAGTTGCATCCACTGCCGTGGTCGCGAAACTCTTGGGTGCTAATCGTGAGCAGCTTCTTTCGGCCCTGTCGCACGCCTGGGTTGATGGACAAGCGCTACGAACCTACCGGCACGCACCTAATGCCGGATCCAGAAAATCCTGGGCTGCAGGGGATGCTACCTCCCGAGCTGTGCGGCTGGCGGATATCGCCATGCGTGGTGAGATGGGAATACCAGGAGCTCTTACCGCCCCTCAATGGGGGTTTTACGATGTGTTGTTCAGCAAAACCAATAAAGACCAAAAACTGAAGCCTGACTCTCTAAGAAAATTCTCGATTCCACAGGAACTCGGTTCTTACGTGATGGAAAACATCCTCTTCAAGATTTCTTTTCCGGCGGAGTTCCACGCCCAGACGGCCGCTGAGGCAGCGGTTTCACTCCATCCGGAGGTTCGGGATCGACTGCAAGACATTGACAAAGTTGTAATCACTACTCATGAGTCCGCGATACGCATCATTTCTAAAGTAGGCAAGCTTGCCAATGAAGCCGACAGGGATCACTGCCTGCAATACATGACTGCAGTGCCACTAATATTCGGCGAATTGACTGCTGAGCACTACGAGAATGACTTCCACGAGGGGCACCCGGCCATCGATGAGCTCCGTAACAAAATGGAGGTGATTGAGGATGAACGATTCACTCGAGAGTACCTAGAGGCCGATAAGCGCTCTATAGCTAATGCGGTTCAGGTGTTTTTTAAGGATGGCAGCCATACCGAGCAAGTGACGGTAGAGTATCCCCTAGGTCATCGGCGCCGCCGTGAGCAGGGGATTCCTCTCCTGAAGGAAAAGTTCAGGAAAAGCCTTGAAACCCGGTTTCCATCGCAGAGATGTGATCGCATTGTTGATGTTTTTCAAGACCAAAAAAAGTTGGAGTGTCTGCCAGTAAATGAATTGCTTGAGCTTCTAAAGGCGTAATCAGGTGCTGAGCTTTTAGCCGGTTGCTTATTGTTGCTCGTAATAAAAAGTCGAAAAATTTTACATGCACTGCAGAGGTGTTTTCTAAGCCAATGAAAAATATAAAATAATTAGTTGGCCCCTTACTTGCTTTCTAACATTTGTCCACTCAACGAATTACAGGGCAGAGGCAAGGGAACTAACATGAAGAATATTTTCGCAGCGCGATTCGCAGGTATTGCATTAGTATCAGCTTTATCAATGTCCACAGCTAATGCGGCATTGATTGATGTATCTGTGAGCGGACCTGGAAAGGCAGCAGCAGAAGCAGCCGAAGCCCAATTCTTCTCATATTTAACATCCTCGACTACCGAAACATTTGAAGGTTTTACTGCAGCCTCCAACTCAACCGGTCAATCCTCTGTCATCAATACATCTGTTGGCAAGTTCGAACAGTTAGCGGCAGGTGGCAACGGAAGCGCTGCTTGCAACGATGATGGGTTCAGCTGTTCCGCTGGCCTGGCGGTACTGAATGCGGCCAACAGTCCTTTTGGGGGGCGTTTCCCCATGCCCCATGAAACCGACAATAAGAATTGGCTCGACAGCATGGATTCCAGAGAAATGAAGTTTTCCATTGCGGGCATGTATAAAGCTGTTGGCTTTTACATTACAGACCCTAACGACGTCGGCGGCCTTTTCGATATTGTTTTTGAGGATCAGTCAGCAGTAACTTACAACATGAATGACATCTTCACAGGCGCTCAGTCGAATGGAGCGGCCTACTATTTAGGCTTCACAAGCGATGTAGCGATTGCGAGCCTGGTATTCCGATCAAACCACAACAACGATGGTTTCGGTATCGACAATGTGACTATCGGCAAGGTGCCAGAGCCTGGAACACTCGCTCTGTTGGGGTTGGGCTTGATGGGCATCAGCCTTATACGCCGTCGTGCCCAGTAATATGAGAGTGACCGGAGTGTCACTTCAAAAAACCCCCTGATCAAGGGGGTTTTTTTCTGTCAGAAAAATTTACACCTACTTGAGAGCTAGGCTGATCAGAGACCGATTGAGGTTTACAGCTTTTGGATTACACTTTCCAAAGAATAAGATTTCCGATGCAGGACGCTCGGCAGAGCAGTATGAACGGCACAAGGAGTCGACGTGGCCCACGTCAGATTGTTCAGACACTATATTCATCTACCTTTCATCATCCTGGGTCTGATCGACCTCGTCGTTTTGGTATGCGCTTTTAGCCTTGCGGCTTTTTTCCGTTTTTTTGGAGATGTGACGTTCTTCGTTCAACACATTGGATACGTTCTACCTGCGGCGATTGTATTTGGCTTCTTTAACCTTCTGGTGATGATCTCGCTGGCTGTTCATCAGTCTCGAATTGAAGAGGGTATGACAGGCATGATGTTGCGCACCATCATGTCGCTGATTTTAAGCCTGCCTCTATCCGGCTTGTCCTATTTAATGGCGCCCAAGTGGCTTTGGTACCTAGGTACAACTGATGTGCTGACCACTGCGTCAGTATTCGGTTTTTTTCTTTTAGGCATTGCCAGAACTCTTTTCTTTGGCATGGTTGGAAAGGAAACTTTCAAACGGAGAGTACTGGTGCTTGGAGCAGGCTCTCGTGCTCGGCAGTTGCTTGACGATTTGCAATCTCCTCTCAGCAGGAAGGGATTTACCTTACGGGGGTTTATTCCGATTGCAGGTGAGTCCGTGGAGATTGAAGCCGAGCACCTCGTACAACCCCCTCGTACGCTCCGAGAGTATGCGTTGGAGCATCGAATTACTGAGATCGTGGTTGCGGCTGATGATCGCCGTAAGCATCTGCCAATGGACGATTTGCTGGAATGCAAGATGGAAGGGGTCCGAGTTGTGGACGGTGCCAATTTTTACGAAAGCGAATCCCGTAAGGTAGCACTGGAAATGATAAGCCATGGTTGGCTTGTTTTTTCAGACGGTTTCACTGTGTCGACCGTGTCTGGCTTTAGCAAGCGCGCATTGGATGTGCTGGCTTCAGGCTTACTGCTCATTGGTGGTTTGCCCTTGATGGTTTTCACTGTAATTGCTATCAAAATCGAGGATGGGTTAAGTGCCCCAGTTTTTTATAGCCAAGAACGCGTAGGCCTGAATGGAAAGGTATTCAAAGTGCACAAGTTCCGTTCCATGCGCGCGGACGCAGAAAAAAACGGTGCGGTGTGGGCCCAAAAAAATGATAGCCGCGTTACACGCGTCGGAGAGTTTATCCGTAAATTGCGAATCGACGAGCTCCCACAAATTTTTAATGTACTTAACGGCACCATGGCCTTTGTTGGCCCGCGACCTGAGCGACCCGTATTCGTAGAAGAGCTGGCAAAAAAAATTCCCTACTACAATGAACGCCATAGGGTGAAGCCGGGAATAACCGGGTGGGCTCAGCTGTGCTTTGCCTATGCTGACAGCGAAGAAGATACTCGCGAAAAACTTCGCTATGACTTGTATTACATCAAAAATCAAAGCCTGCTTCTGGATTTGTTGATTATAATTCAAACAGTGGAAGTCGTGTTGTTCAAGAAAGGGTCACGGTAGTTTCGGAAGTCAGTTTCTTCCGAAACATTGAAATCAGCAGGGATTAACAAAGAGAGTATGAAAATGTCATGGACGCATTTCCCTATGGGACTGGTAGTTCTTTCAATGGTGGTAGCCGTGTTCACAGGGTGCGCTACGCCTACTTCCTCTTCACCTGAAAAAATTCAACGCGCGTTGGCAATAGATGTCCGGGACAGTGTTGACCAGTACATCCTCGGTGCAACTGACGTTGTTCGTGTCTCCGTATGGCGAAATCAGGATATAAGTATTTCGGTTCCCGTACGCCCTGATGGAAAGATTTCTGTACCTCTTGTTGGAGATGTGACAGCTAGTGGGAGAACACCCGAGCAGTTAGCCGCTGCCATCCGGGAGTCGCTTTCACAGTACATTCGTGAACCTCAGGTAAGTGTGGTAGTCACTTCCATGGGCAGTCATGAGTTTACTGACCGGGTTCGAGTTACCGGTGCAGTTCGGCAACCACTATCGATTCCTCACAGAAGTGGTATGACCGTGTTGGATATGTTCCTTAATGCTGGTGGGGCAAACGAATTTGCCGCACTGAACAACACGATGCTGTATAGGAAGTTCGACGGTGAGGTTGTAGCCATACCAATCATGCTGGACGACATACTGAACAAGGGGAAGATTCGGACGAACTACCCAATGCGGCCGGGAGATATTCTGTCAGTTCCTGAACGTAATTTTTAACAAGGTTTGTTTATCGAGACTAATGTCAGCCAGGTGAGACTATGGCTTTACCTCTTTCGCATTTGCCGAATGAAATTCTTCGAGAGCTCCGGGATCGAAAATGGGCCGCTTTGATCATGTTTGTGTTAGTCAGTTTTGCGGTTTTGGGAGCTGGTTTCTTCTTCCCCTACAAGTATAAATCTGAAGTCGTCATTTTCGTGGACGATCGAAATATTATTGGCCCTCTCATGGAAGGCCGTGCTGTGACTACTAAGATCAATGATCGGGCATCCGCGGCCCAGGAACTTCTTATGACAAGGAATGTTATTGAGAAGATTGCGAGGGACCCCTCAGTGTTCCCGAATGCCTCAATGACCCCGGCAAGCATAGAACAGCGTATTGCGCGCGTTCGTGGTGGTTTGTTTGTTCAACCTCGTGGTGATAGCTATTTCAGTATTGGCTTTTCCGCTGATTCGCAAGTTGAGTCGTTTTACGTTGCTCAACGCCTTGGGCAGCTCTTCATCGCTGAGTCTAATCAAAGAAAGAGAACAGAAAGCCAAAGTGCTTATGATTTCATCGATAAGCAGGTGAAAAGTTATGAAATTCAACTTGCTGAAGTAGAGAACAGTCTCAGGCTGTTCCTCTCAGAAAACACCGATGGCACTGAGGCTGAGGCCAATGCTCGCTTAGCCCAGCTCCGAAATCAGCTCGAGTTGGCAAAGCTTGAAAAAGAAGAGTTAATGGCCCGTGTTGGTTCGCTGCAGAATCAACTGTCGGGAGTGAGTCAGACAGTTGCGCGAGGCAAAACGGAGGATGGTTACCGTGAGAGGATCAGAGCTCTCGAAGAGCGCCTTGACAGCCTAAGACTTCAATATCATGACACCTATCCTGACATCGTCATCCTCAGGGAGCAGATCGCCGAACTTCGAAAACAACGCGCGAAAAATTTGGGGGCGCGAGAGCGCGTTGACACCGTGCCTGAACAAGAGGGTGCTGTGAACCCTGTCTTCCAAGAGTTAAGCGGGGTTTTGTCGGAAGCCCGTGCCAATGTGGCGACAGCCAACACGCGCATTTCATCGCTTGAACGTTTGATCCAGCAACAGAATGATCGAATGGAGCGTATCCAGGAAAACAAAGCACAATATTCGGAACTGACTCGTGACATGGAAGTGAACCGCGAGATTTACGACGATCTTCTTAAACGTCGAGAAAAGGCCCGGGTCTCGATGCATCTGGATATCGAGGGGCAAGGGCTTAACTACCGAATCAATGAATCGGCTCAATTCCCCAACCAGCCATCTGGGCCCCGGTTCTCTGACTTTGCGGCAGCTGGCCTGTTTCTCGGGTTACTGGCGCCGTTCGGGACGATCGCTGGTTTTCTGCAGATTGATCCGAGAATCCGTGCCAAAAAGCAGTTGGAAGACGATATCGGTCTGCCGGTGTTAGTGGAAATTCCTTTTGTTCGAACACCATTCGAAAAACGACGAGACAGAAAAGTAACTGTACTAATCGGTATTTTCGCAGTGCTTGCGATTTCAGCGTATATAGCTGTGGTCGTAGCTGCCCAATTTGGAGTCATTTGATGACTGACTGGAAGGATGACCATATTGGAGCAAGTGCGCCTGAATTAAAGGGCAGGCGACAAGTGCGGGGCAATGGAAATAAAACGGACGTTGAGGAGCATGAATTCTTCGGACGCCGAAAGGAAAAACTAAAGAAAGAGCTCGGGCATATAGAAGCGGATGACTCTCAATTGCTGGTGCCAAGTTCCCTTGAACTTGGCCCGGGTGCGGTCGACAAGTACCTCATCAGTAAACAAATAGTACGTATGCAGGAACCCCGCAAGCTCACGCCCGATGATCTTGATGAGCGTCGAATTATCTATCCTGAATCTCCCAACAGATCACTGGTTAACACATTCCGGAACCTCAGAACGAAGTTACTAGAGCTCTCTGGCGGAAACAATTTCACCTTGGTGGTCAGTGGTGCTTCTGAAATGGCGGGTTCTTCCTTTGTTGCACTCAATCTAGCGGCCGCTTTTTCATTTGATCAGGCAAAAACGGCTTTGGTCATTGACTGTAATCTGAGGGACCCTTCTTTGCACAGCCGTCTTGACGTGCTCCCGGAATCGGGCCTGACAGATTACCTGGAAGACTCCGACTATGACATCGGAAGAATTCTCTATCCGACGGGGATTCCCAGGTTGAGGTTGATTCCTGCAGGGAGTCGCCGGGAAACTCCGGCCGAGTTTTTCACTTCCTTCCGCATGAAGCAATTCCTGCAGGCGATACGCAGAAGGTATCCAGATCGTTTTGTCGTTCTGGACACAGCTCCTATTTCAGTGTCGCCGGATGCACGAATTCTTACAGAGCTCTGTGATTTCGGAATGCTCGTCGTGCCCCATGGAAAAATCACACCCTCTGCTGTGGAGCAAGCAGCAACGGCTTTCGATCCAGATAAGTTTGTTGGAGCAGTCATCAATGGCTAATCGGATGGGAGAAAGGATGCTCCGAACCCACAGCCTGT
Organism: Marinobacter similis; assembly: GCF_000830985.1. GTDB lineage: Bacteria > Pseudomonadota > Gammaproteobacteria > Pseudomonadales > Oleiphilaceae > Marinobacter > Marinobacter similis. The sequence continues at coordinate 197,697 of NZ_CP007151.1, forward strand.
CTCTCTTTGCTTTCGTGCTTGCTTTTGCGCCCGTTGTGGGAGGCGCCCAGCTAGAGGTGATTGGTGGCCAGTCTTTAAGGCATTCCGACAATGCCCGAAAAGCCGCGACAAATGAGAAAAGCGATCAAGAGAGCCGGACCTATGTGATGGCAGCTTTCGTTTCAGATCCTGGTCGATGCAATGGCAGCTTTGAGGGGACCCTGGGCTATTCCTCATGGCTTGATGATGCCTACGGCAATGAAACTGATGCGAACATGGATCTTGAAAGCCAGTGCGAGCTGGCACGCAATTTTTTCTGGAGCCTAAACAATAATCTTCGTGAAGTCAGCCAAGACAGCACCCAGACTCAGACTCCGGAAAATAGAACACGCAAGAATCTATTCAGCACTGGTCCTCGCTACATGTGGCGTCTCGGGAGCGCTGACGCTCTCGTTTTTGATGCCAAATATGAAAATACAGAATTCAGTGAACCCGATGAGACGGATAGCGAGCGATACATTGGCTCCATGGCCTGGACCCGCCTGATTAGTCAGACACTGAGCGGCGGTATTTCTGCTGTTGCCAGTCGCACCGAGCTCGATTCGGGGGCAGATATCGACGTTAAAACCGTCAAGGTAACCTTTAACAAGGTTTGGCCAACCACTGTATTGTCAGGCTCCCTCGGGATTAGCGAACTTGAGACCAGCTTCGGCTCCACCTCCGAAACCAACGATGGAATTGTTGGTGAGCTGGAACTGACACGAGCACTCAATCCGAGTACCAGCTGGTATCTCAGGGCTGCAAGGGAATTGACAGATAGAACTTCCAGTTTCGATATCCGGTTTGACGATTTTGAGTTCAATCTCAATGAGAGCATAAGCGTTGAAACAACGGCATTGTCGACCGGCGTTGATAAGGTGTTTTCTGATCGAAGCAGCCTGAACGCAAGGGTTTTCGTCAATCAGACGGACTTGTTAGAGACCAACGAACTGGAAGAGTCAGCTGGTCTGGGTCTGCGTTACTCCAGATCGTTGAACGAATTACTGACGGCCTATACAGGAATCGACTACCGGTATTCCAGCTACGAACAGGATCAATCAGACGACGAAACGATCAATCTTGAGCTCGGCATTGACTACCTGATGAGCCGCGAGCTCAAGGTGTATGGAAAGCTGGGGTACGAGCAGAAGGACAGTGATGTCCCGACCCGGGAGTTCCAGGAATCATGGGCTCTATTTGGCATCGAGTACCGATTCCGTTAATCGCTGCAAGGCTAGGCAGGAGGCTTCAACCATGAAGGAAGGAATCGATAACGCGCTTACGATTGACGTGGAAGATTACTTTCAGGTTGCTGCGCTCGCAGAAGCCGTAAAATACGACGACTGGGCATCCATGGAATATCGCGCTGAAGCCAACACGGATCGGCTCCTTGGGCTTTTTGACAATGCTTCGGTCAAGGCAACGTTCTTTGTACTGGGCTGGGTCGCGGAACGTTCACCTCAACTGGTTAATCGTATAGCGAATGCCGGCCACGAAGTGGCCAGCCATGGTTATAGCCATCAGCTAATTTACAAGCAGACTCCTGACGTATTTCGTGAAGAAACCAAGCGTTCCAAGGCTATTCTCGAGGACCTGCTCGGCAAGAGAGTAACCGGTTACCGTGCTGCCAGTTACTCCATTACCAACGAATCCCGTTGGGCGCTCGACATACTTGCTGAGGAGGGCTTTACCTGGGATTCATCCATTTTTCCGGTTCACCATGATCGCTATGGAATGCCAGGAACACCGCGCTGGCCACACTCTTTAACCACCGATAAAGGCTATCACCTGGCAGAGTTTCCGTTGAGTACTCTTAAACTGCCAGGCTACACGTTACCCATTGCTGGTGGTGGCTATTTCCGGCTGTTTCCATACTGGTTCAGCCGGTGGGGATTGGGATCGATTAATCGCCAGGGCCAGCCCTTTGTGTTTTACCTCCACCCTTGGGAAGTGGATCCTGGCCAGCCGAGGCTCGATGTGAAATGGCTGTCCCGGTTCCGGCACTACAACAATCTTGATGTGTGTGAAGAGCGGTTGACCCACCTGCTCGGGCATTTTCGGTTTACGACCATGAGCGAGGTGCTCCGGAGCCTAGGGGTGCTAGACAAGAGCAGTGATGAATTACCAACTGAAAGCAGTAAACACGAGGTGGCAGCTGGAGCCGTCCTGAAACCATTCTGATGTGTCACGGAAGATAGACCATGTTGAACACCGTATTCTGGTTGTCATTGGTATTGCTTCTCTATGTTTACTTGGGATATCCACTATTGGTCCGGTTTCTCTCTGCTTTCATGCGGGCACCGGTTCGGTTCGATGATGGCCACAGGCCCTTTGTAAGCATCGTTATCGCGGCGTACAACGAAGCGGCGGACATCGCCGAAACGCTGCAGAACAAACTGGACCAGAATTACCCCTCAGATTTGATGGAAATTCTGGTGGTTTCTGACGAATCGGACGACGGCACGGACGAGATTGTTTCGCAGAAAGCCCAAGCCGCACGCTGTCCTATCAAACTCGTTCGCCAGGTACCCCGCCAGGCAAAACCTCTGGACTGAACCGGCTGATTCCGCAAGCCACTGGTGAAATCATCCTGTTTTCAGATGCCAACTCTCAATGGGATCCACAGGTCGTAGCTTGGCTGGCCAGTAACTTTGCCGATCCAAGCGTTGGCTACGTAACAGGGAAAATGGTGTATGTGAACGAAGAAGGTTCGCTTGTAGGCGATGGCTGCAGTGCCTACATGAAATACGAAAACTGGCTCCGGAAACAGGAATGCGGGATTGGTTCTATCGTTGGCGTGGATGGTGGTATTGATGCGATGCGCAAGAGCCTGCACACGCCGTTGAGGCCGGACCAACTGCCGGACTTTGTGCAGCCTCTGAAGGTTGTTGAACAGGGGTATCGGGTTGTTTACGACCCACGGGCGCTGCTTAAGGAAAAAACCAACCAGGAAAGTGCCAGCGAATTCAGCATGAGGGTGAGAGTAGGGTTGCGGGCACTCTGGGCTTTGAAAGACATGGCTCATCTGATGAATCCTCTCCGGTTCGGCGTTTTTTCCCTGCAGATGATTTCCCACAAATTGCTCAGATACCTGGCCTTCATTCCTCTGGTGACGTTTTCGCTGGCAACCCTGCTGCTGGCGCCACGAGGCGGATTCTACGTGTTGTGTTTTCTGGGATTGGTGGCGCTCTTCGGCTTAGGCTGGGTTGGACGAAAAAATGAGATCGAAGGGCGGCATCTGACATTCTTTTATGCCGTTCCCTACTATTTTTTGCTGTTGAACATCGCCTCCTTTCGCGCCCTCTGGGCGTTCATGAAAGGGGAGAAGAAGGTTGTTTGGAATCCAAGGAAGGGGTAGCGGATTGCAGTGAAAATCCTTCATTTGATCGACAGTGGTGGGCTATACGGCGCGGAAAGAATGCTTCTGACGCTGGTTGGCGAACAGGTTGCCAGAGGGCTTTCCCCCTTGATTCTCAGCGTTGGTGAGTCTGCGGCGGATGACAAACCTCTGGAAGTGGAGGCCCGCCGCCTCGGCTTGCCGGTGAAGGCATGGCGAATGGCGCCCGGTTTCAATCTGAGAGAATCGTGGAGCATCATTCGATGGGCGCGGCGAGAGCAGTACCAACTGATGCACTCACATGGCTACAAGTTTAATGTTTTGATGGGAATATGGCCTGAAGCCCTTCGAAAAATTCCCTTGATGACAACGCTTCATGGCTACGTGCGCGCAAGCAGGTTCACCAAATCGTGGTTCTACGAGGCTCTGGATCGATTAGTTCTGGGGCAGATGCGCCAGGTAGTGCTGGTCTCGGAAGCCATCCGTTTTCAAATCCCCGGTCGAATTGCCAGGTCAAACCGGGTAAGCGTAGTTATGAACGGTCTCAATACAGAGTCTGTGCGGCACCAAGCGACTCAGTCATTGGGAGCTGAGCTTGATGATTTTCTGGTAAACGGGCACCCGGTGATTCTCGGGGTTGGTCGGCTGTCGCCGGAAAAGGGGTTTGACCGGCTCATCGGCGCCTTCCGGATACTTCTCTCTCATTATCCTGAGGCCCAGTTGGTTATCGTGGGTGAAGGGAAACAGAGAGACGCACTGGAGCAGCAAGTTGCTGAATCCAAACTAAGCGACCATGTCTGTTTTCCGGGCTATATTGAACAGGTAGCCGCTTTGATGAAGCGGACGAGTGTTTTATGCATTCCGTCTCTCACTGAAGGATTGCCCATAACCTTGCTTGAGGCAATGTCGCTTGGTGTGCCCGTTGTGGCCAGCGATGTCGGTGAGATCAGCAACGTGTTGGGTGATCAGAAGGGGGGCATTGTGTTCCGTTACGAATCGCCTTCTGCGCTGGCAGAAATGTTGGTTGCTGCAATAGAGGATCGCAACAACACGAGCGCTCGGGCCCGGTGGTCTGAGCAGCGAGTAGAGCAGGCCTTTTCCGGGCACGCGATGATGGAGCATTACCTGAAGATCTATCAGCAGGTACTGGCATGAAGCTGGCCATCATCATGGACCGCTACGACAGCCCCTACGCGGGCACAGAGAGTCAGGTTCTTAAACTCGTAGAAGGACTTACCGCCCGGGGCTGGAGCATTCGCTTTGCTGTATTTCGAAGTACGGATTTCACCCTAAGCGATCAGTTTTCAGTGCCTGTTGAGCACCTCGGGGTGCAAAGCATGTCTAGCCCGAAAAGCTGGTGGAAGGTCTACCAATACGCCAGATCTATTCGTCGCCAGGGCTATACTCTGGTGCATGTATTCTTCAACGATGCCTCGGTTATCTGCCCTCCCATGATGGGCCTGGCTGGAATCAAAACCGTGATTTCCCGGCGTGATATGGGGTTTTGGTACACACCGAAGTACCTTCGAGCATTGCGATTAACTGGTCGATGGGTGAGTGCTGCAGTTTGCAACAGTCGGGCTGTTGCCGAAATTACTTTACGACAGGAACAGCTCGAGACTGACCGGGTACACGTTATTTATAACGGGTATCCGGATGCCAGCACCTTAGCAGATTCGCCCTTGAACAATAGCGAAGTGCCTGGCTGCCCTGTGATTATTGGCATTGTTGCGAATCTCAGGCCGATCAAGCGTATTTTCGATCTGATAGAGGCTGTCGCACGCCTGGTCTCCGGCGGGTTTCCCGTGGAATTGCATATCGTCGGGGGTGGCGACCAGAAACCCTACATGTCGAAGATTCAGGAGCTTGGTATTGAAGCCAGCGTTTCTCTAATTGGCAGTCAGCCTGATGCGGAGCGCTACATTCAGACATTCGACATAGCTGTTTTGTGTTCTGAAACCGAGGGATTTTCTAACGCAATCATTGAATACATGCGTTGCGCAAAGCCCGTGGTATGCACTCAAACCGGCGGCAATCCTGAAATTGTGGAAGACGGCGTCACCGGTTATTTAGTGCCCGTGGGTGATGTTGACACGCTAACGGAGAGGCTCCGCCACTTGATTGAAATGCCGGACTTGAGGGTAAGCATGGGTAAGGCCGGTCAAGAACGAATCCATTCACGTTACTCACTTGCCGATATGCTGAACCGGCATATTGATGTCTACGACCGCATTGCGCCTGAGGTGATGAATTCATGATGCAGGCCCTGTCTAAACATCTTTTTTATCCGTTGTGGGATCTGAAGGATCGCAGCCACCGGCTCCAAGAGTGGAAGCAGCTCGAAGAGCAGCAATGGTGGCCTCAGCAACGGGTGCTGTGCGAACAATGGAAGCGTCTGCAGGCCATGCTGGAATACGCAAGTCATCACAGCCCTTTTTACCGAGAAGTATTTGCTACCAGTGGAGTAAAGCCACAAAACGTAAAAACGGAGGCTGATCTCCAGCGCTTACCTGTGACAACAAAACAGGATATTCGTAACCAGTTGGACAGGTTCATCAGCGACGAATACGACAAAAGCGCATTGATCTCCGCGAAAACGGGAGGCTCGACCGGCGTTTCTCTCAGCCTCTTTTTTGACGAGGCCTGCCAGGAAAGGCGCAACGCCGCGCAACTATTGGCGGATCGTTGGTCAGGCTGGGATCTGGGCATCAAGAAAGCTGCAATCTGGGGCAACCCGCCGGTGCCAACAACTTTGAAGCAGAAGCTGCGCCACCATCTATTAGATCGCGTTATTTACCTCGACACCATGAATATGAATGACCACTCCATGGCGGAATTTGTCGAACGATGGCGAGCAGAGCAGCCAGGTGCGGTATTCGGGCACGCGCATTCGATCTATCTGTTTGCCCGTTATCTGAAAAAACATCAGATAACCGATTGCCGGCCGAAAGGCATAGTCGCGACATCCATGATGCTCCTCAACCATGAGCGTACCTTGATTAACGAAGCATTCGGATGTGAGGTCACGAATCGCTATGGATGTGAGGAGGTAGCTTAATCGCCTGTGAATGCGAACACCATCGAGGAATGCACCTGAATCTGCCGCATGTATACGTGGAGCTTCTGGATACCGACGACCAGCCAGTAAAGCCCGGTGAGCCCGGAAAAATTGTAGTCACGGATCTTAATAACCACGGTATGCCATTAATTCGGTATCGAGTTGAAGACATGGGCGTTTACTCAGAGAAGTCGTGCCCATGTGGCAGAGGGTTTCCGATGCTTGAGCGCCTCGAAGGGCGAGTCGCGGACTTTCTGAAGCTACCCGATGGAGGCCAGGTTGCCGGGATATCGTTGGTAGAGCGCACGCTAACCAGGGTGCCCGGTGTGGAGCAGATGCAGCTAGTACAGGATCGACTCGACCGCGTATCAGTTAACCGAGTGAGGGGAAGTGATTTCACCGAAGAAACAGATGCACTGCTAATAAGTGCTATGCGGGAAGTATTCGATGAACGAGTGGCACTGGAAGTTGTGGATGTGTCCAGAATCCCCCAGGAGCCCTCAGGAAAATACCGGTTTTCAATATGCAAAGTATAAATAATAGCGGTGAACCTCTGATCAGCGTCGTTATTGCTACGTTCAACATGGGCCAGTATCTTCCAGATGCTGTGGATTCTGTGTTGGCCCAGAGTTGGGAAAATCTGGAAGTCATTGTTGTGGATGATGGATCAACGGATGACACGGCTGATCAAATGGCTCGGTTTAAAACTGACCCACGGGTTCGGTACATTCAGACCGAAAATCGGGGGCAACCCAGGGCCAAGAATCGAGGGTTACAAGAAGCAAAGGGGAATTTTATTGCGTTTTGCGATGCTGACGATCTTTGGCATCCGGATAAGTTAAGAATCCAGGTCCCTATGTTTGAAGATGATACGGTAGGTGTGGTTTACAGTGATGTTTCCTATATCGACCAGAACGGCGACGGTCTGAGTAAACCTCAGCCTTATAGAAGGCACAGTGGGAGAGTAACCAATCAATTGGTGATCAAAAACTTTGTTCCTTTTGGAACGGCTGTCATTCGCCGGGCGTGCATTGAAAGAAATGGCGGTTTTGACGAAGCACTGGCGATGGGGATTGATTGGGATCTCTGGTTAAGATACTCGGTCGACTGGAAGTTTCAGTATTCACCTGAAAAACCTATGTGTACCGAATATGGCCTGGGCAGATGTCTAGCAATTATCGCGGTAGATATCACAACGCCTTCCTGATTCTAGATAAATTTTTGAACCTCCATCCGAATGCGCTTCCTAAATCGCTAATTTCGAGAGCCTGGGCAGACATGTATGTAAGTCGTGGAATGGCAATCGCCGTTGCTGAGAAAACTTTTGCCGAGCCTTTGAGAGATATCTTGGCAGGATTGCGTCGCGATACAAGATACTGGCGGGCTTGGCGTTCATTGGCAAAATTGATTTTGCGTAGGGTGTAGATCCATGACGCTGAACCAGTTTGTTTACCGAACATCACGTCCTTTGGGTTCACTAAAGCTGGCCAGGTTCCTATCCCGAAACCACCCAAAAATCCTGATGTATCACAGAGTCACTGATGATCCTGAGGGCGATGGACTACCCATATCGCAATTCAGGAAACACATCGCAATTATTAAAAAAAGTTTCTTCCCAATGACTTTGCGAGATTTATTGGCAGCTCATGAAAACAGATCGGTTCCGAAAAATGCCGTGGTGATTACATTTGATGACGGTTACGCAGATTTTGCTGACTTGGCTTTTCCTATTCTTGAAGAAGAAAAGGTTCCAGCAACCCTTTTCGTAACCACCGGTTTCGTGAACGGAGATATTTGGTTGTGGCCAGACCAAATCAAATACGCTATTGAAAATGCGGTGGTGCGTAGTCTAGATGTTCCCGAATTAAATCAGAAACTGAATTTCGAAAAGGAGCCCCATCGTTGTTGGAATGCAATTGCCGATTTCTGTATCACAGTTCCGAATGATAGAAAACTAAAATTCATAAACGAGCTTTTTTATAGATTGGAAGTTACTAAACCTAATGTTGTACCTGATCAATTCAGGCCTCTTTCCTGGGCAAAAATAAAATCGATGGTGGAAAAAGGATTAGATGTTGGTAGTCATTCCATTAGTCACCCAATTCTAACTCAGCTTAGCGACGACGAGTTAGCCCGAGAAATACGCGAATCGAGGGAAATGTTAAGAGATGAGATTAATATGGAGGTTGATATATTCTGCTATCCGAATGGAGGTAAGGACGATTTTGATAGGCGGGTTCAGAACTGTATAACCCATTCTGGGTATCGTTACGCGGTATCCGCTTTTCCAGATAAAGCGCCTATATCCGATGAGCTATGTATTAATCGATATCCAGTGGGACCAAAGCTAGATATGTTTGAGAAGAATGTTTTTGGGTTCTCATATCTTGCAATGATGACTTAGTGTGAAAGATATCCTTACTTTTCGAAAATCACTGAGACGATTGATAACCTTATCCTTCTATCGAGCTATAGGGCTTCGAGTTAGATTTTGGCGACTCGAAATAGAGCGAATATGGAGACTTGAAAGCAGAGAATACTATATTTATTTGGATAGTGTTCTGAAGTTTACTCTGCCGAAAGACAGCAAAGGGTCCGTTGTTCGGTCAATGGCTACCGTAAAACAAGCTCCAATTTTAACTAAACAGACCCTTAACAGCAGAAATAATCGGAACACTTCTACCAGATTTTCTTTTTCCCGGTTTACTTCAGGAACTAGCGGGACAAGAACTGACGTGCATCTAACAAAGGAAGAGTTGAGCCGGATGCTTGCGGTGCGTGATTACTGTTTCAGAAATTCTAGTGTGAAACTTGGAGACCGCGAGGCTCGTATTTGGGGCGTTAACGTTCCAAATTTAGCGAGCCGAATAAAGGATTGGATGCTCCATCGAAGGTCCTTCTGTGTGACTAACAAATCGTCCTCATATGTGATTGAAAAGCTGGTAAAGTGGCAACCAGATTATATTTATGGCTATTCCTCTTCAATATTGGCCCTTGCAAACTATTTAATCGATAGGAAAATCACAATTTCAAAGGTCAAGCTGATTGTCTGCACTGCAGAGCAGGTTTTGCCAGCCCAAAAGAAAATTATTAGTCAAGCCTTCGGAACGAATGTTGTGGAGGAATACGGTTTGACTGAGTTCGATATTGTCGGATTTGAGGATTCTAAGGGCGATCTCAGGATTGTAAATCCATGGTTAATTGCAGAGTCAGAGTCAGAGACGGATACGATTGTTATTTCGGATGTTTACAGAACGAGCCAATCTTACGTTCGATACCAAACTGGTGATATCGGAAGAGTCGAAAGCAAAACACCGTCAGGTCTTGGTGGTGCGAAAGTCGTAAAATGCCTTCAAGGCCGAGTAGGCGATAGGCTTGTATATGGAAATCTTGGTGATTCGTTCCATGCCTCAGAAATTTCTCGAGCGATGAATTCTTATTTTGCTAGTGGGGGCGCAGTTCTGGATTTTACTGTTGTTCAATTGATTAAAGGTGAATGTTTCCTCCATGTTAACATTGAGCCTGATATCGGCTTAAGCGCATTGTGCCGACAGTTGTCCGAAAGTTTGAAAAAACGTACAACCGTATCTTTAGAGGTCTTGCCAGGCACAATTGGCGAATTGGAAAAACTGAAGAACAAGCGCAGTTATTTTATTCAATGCGTTGGAAAACCTGCGGGGAGTATCCCACGTGAAACTTGATATCAATGCTGTGGGTGACATATCCCTTGGCGATCACCCTGTCTGCGCAGGGCATGGCATGCGTAGTGTTCTGGGGCGTGAGGGGTTGAATGTCTTTCGCGCTGTGGTATCTGAAATAGAAAATGCAGATATCAACCTTTGTAACATAGAAACCGTGGCCTCAAATATAGGGTTTAGTCAGTTTTGGTTGCCTTCATTTGAAATGCGAGGTGACCCTGCCCAACTGTCGACAGTAAAAAATGCCGGATTCAATGTTTTCGGAGTTGCTAATAACCATGCAATGCAGCATGGAGAAGAAGCCTTTGAGGATATGATCGCGAGTATTTCTAAGACCGGTGCGTCATTGGTCGGCATTGATCTAGGCGAAGGTCGGACGGCGGTTCGGGAATTTGAACATGAAAGTGGTGAAATCAGCGCCATATTTGCGGTCTCAATAAGACCGGAGGAGTGGACGAAAGAGCGGCCAGTACCCTATTCGTTACGGGAGTCAACGGACTCACTGCTCTGTGAAGTAAGTGAGCTTCGCCAGCGCTACTCTGGATTTCTGGTATGTTCTATACACTGGGGACTTGAGTTTTTGGACTATCCCGCACCCGGCCAGATTGAATTAGGAAGACGTTTGGTGGACGCCGGGGTTGATGTGGTGTTCGGTCATCATCCGCATGTACTCCAGCCTGTTGAGCGTTATAAAAATGGTTTGATCTTTTATTCATTGGGTAACTTTGTTTTTGACCTTTGGCTGAGTCAACTAAGTTGACTGCCATCGCTAAGGTGAGACTAGAGAAGGGAATGCTGCCCGAATACGAAATAGTTCCAGTAAAAATTTGCAGTGACCTAAAGTTGCGTAAAGCGATCGATACGGATTCTAAGAGAATACGGGCAATGATGTCGTGGCGTCACTTTGAGGGTCTTTCTGATGTGCCGAAAACAGATATTGAATATGAAAGTCGCTACAAAAAGGCGAGAATTGCCTTTCGCTATTCTAGTTATAGGTACTTCTTGACAAATATTCAAAAATACCCTTTCAGATTCCTAGTGCAGTCTTTGGCCAGAACGGGCATTAGGCGATTGTTGGGCAGGTAAAGCGCTACCCAGGTTCGCTTAGGTTTGCACACGCCTTATAGAGACGTTGTTCATCCTGTTTCCAGTTATAAAGTTTCTGAATGGAAGCGTTGCCGTTATTGCCATATTTTTGCCTAATCTGTGGGTCCTGTAATTCTTTTAGGCACTGCGCTATCGTCTGAGGTGTCGTGTCGCGTGCGATAACGCCACAATCTGTTGTTTTTACAATACGTTGAATTGGAATGACTGGTGTCGTAAGGACTGGCAAACCGGCAAGCATATAGTCGAAAATTTTATTTGGAATGGTATGATTCCAATGCCCACAAACTCGGTATGTCAGCGCTCCAACATTTGCTCGGGTCATGAGCTTATCTACGTCTTCTTGTTCCAGCCAGCCATGGAGTCTGATGTTTTTCTCCAGTCCGGCATCACTAATCATTGTCTCAAGCTCTTTAAAACTATCACCTTTACCAACGATATCAATATATAGACAGTCTTTGTCTGTTTGGTTTCTGAGGAATTCCTCGGCTCCGGAAATCAATAGATCCAGCCCTCTCAACTTTGTTAAGAAACCAACATAAACCAAGAAAAGTGTCGTACCCTGATGTTCCTTGGTATTTTGATTAAATTTATCTTCGTGCGGTGTATTACTAACAATGGTTATCTTGGATGGCAGTACTCCCTTTCGAAGCAGACGGTCGCGTGACTCCTCAATCATAACGAGAGTCTGATCGACTTTGGGAAGGACAGAATCTTCGTAGTGTGAAGCAACTCTCGAGTTTTTAAGGAGTTTGTGGGGCCAGCCACGCTTTGAAAACTGGGCCGATGATGCATACATCTCAGGATAGACTTCTGCCATATCATATATGACTTTTAAGTTAAGTAGTTTTCCGACCAGCAGTGCCGACTTGACCAGTGGTAGGTCCCTTACAATTAATATGCCACTTCCGGCCCTACTTACTGTCGTGAGTATTGTGTACAGCCAGAGCGGATTAAACCACACTGGAATATTTAAAAATTTTTGCACAGCCGTTGGCCACCAGCTGGTTCTCGGCAGACGTCGAATCTGATAGCCATCATGGATCTCATGTTGATCTTTCTGGTCTAGGTTTCTACATATGACAGTGACATCGTAGTCAGCTTTGCTCAGGCTTACGGCGATTTTCTCAACTCGTACATCCCAAGGATAATCTTCTTTATAGATAAGAAAAGCTTTCAAGAAACAGTCCTTGTTTAACGGCGCCTTGATTGGGGGTTGTTGATAGAAGCTTTACTCTATACTGACTCCTTGAGGTTTATTTGGGCATTTTTCGCAAAGTGGAAAACCTGATGGCGTGACATTGCCGTCTTCATCGAAAACATAGACATAGAGGCTCTCGGAAGGGTCGAGGGACAAATAGTTTAACTTCACGGAAATAGTCCCATCGCTCCAACTCAATGGTGTGAGCACTTCTCTTCGGCTTGTGGGGGACCACGTCGCGCTATCTGATAATTCTACCCTTGCAGGAGTGGGGGCAACGTAAATGTCGGTCATCCGAAAGGCATAGTTGCCATAGTTGTTCGCAATGCTCGGATCAAAGCCAACAAGGGCGAGTGACAGTCCTTCCGATGTGCTTGCTTTACGAAAATTGCTAACGTCTTGTGTAACTTGGCCATTCAGCCAAGCAGTTATTTTATTTTTTGAACTATCTACTAAAATTTCCAGTTTATTCCACTGATTTTCCGCAGGTTGTGTTGTTCCCCAGCTTGTTTCAGAGCCTCCGCTTTGACCAGAGTACGTCATATGCATTTGTGTCCAAGATATGCGGGTACCCTCGCCGTCAGACCTATCCCAAATTCTCGCGAACTTGTTCGATCCACCACTGTCCGCGCGTTGATTTGGTTTAAACCACCAACTGGCATATAGCTTTTGATTACCCGCACCTTCAAGGCTTCTGGGGTATCCGAGGTACGACTTTACTTCGCCGTAATAAATCGCGGCACTTTTGTCAGTTCTAAGATCGCCACTTTTCTCAATGGTTACAGGATTGCCCCATTGGTTCGTGTCTTGGGTCCAAGGGCCGTTATCAACAGGAACATCCGAACCCGAACTGAGGCTACTATACTCAGTTTGGTTAGAGACGTGATCATAGGTAACTTGATCGGTGTTGAGGGAGGTAAAGCCAGAGCCCGAGATAGTTATACTTCCGCCCTCTTGGATGTCACCGTCGACTGAAGTTATTCTTGGAGAAGCTTCCGTTGCTAACGGAAAGCTTAAGGCTAAGGCGATTGCGACGTTGGAAGCTCGTCTCTGTATTTGCGGTATCATTGCATACCTCGGTATCATTCAAAGAGATCGTACTGTTAGCCAATTGATGGTGAGTAAGTCCTTGTAAGCCACCGTGTTTACAAAGTCTACACCAATCTGGTGCCCGCTCTTGGAACGAATTGGCATAAACAAGGATGACATTTTGGTGCGAGCGAATAGCGGCTCAGTCTGTGATGGTAAAAAGTGTAAAGTCTTGTTGGTCGTGCGCTGGCCGGTAGGCGGGATACGTACGTTTCTCAAGTATTTGGTGACGTTTTTCCCGTCGGATCGTTATGAGTTTTCTATCATTGGCAGCTCGACGGAAGGCATGGCCGCATTGAAAGCCGATCTTGGTGAGTTTGTTGCCAACTGGGAGTTAATTCCCACGGATGGCAACGAAATGCGCGGTTTTCTAAGTGCTGTCTGGAATCTTGATAGGGAGCATCGATTTGATTTGATTCATGCTCATGGTTTCACGTCTGTAATATCGTGCCTTGTCGCTGCCTTGGCAACGAGCAGTCCTTTAATTTGCACTTCTCATGATGTCCTGAATAATCAGCAATTTTCCGGGATAAGTGGCCGAATAAAGAAATTAATTCTGGGAGCAGCGTTACTTAGGTGTAAGTTGGTTCATTCGGTTTCACGCGATGCCGAGACAAACCTATTAAGTCACTTTCCCGTCATACATCACAGAAGCCTAGTCGTTGAAAACGGCGTTGACACCTCCTCATTTGCGACAGCGGTTCGTACCGACCTCCACGAAACATTTTCGATCGATCCAGCGGCGAAATTGATCGGTTTTTTCGGCAGGTTTATGGGGCAGAAAGGATTTAAATATCTAGTTTCAGCAATCGAAATTATTCAATCTAGGGAAGTTCACCCGTCTTTGCATGTAGTCTGTTTCGGTTCAGGGGCTTTTATTCGAGAGGAGCAAGCGGAGATTAAGCGCCGTGGGCTTGACCACTGCTTTACGTTTGCACCGTTTATGGCGGACGTATCCGGTGCGATGAAAGGGTGTGACGTCATTGCAATGCCGTCACTATGGGAGGCTTGTCCTCTTCAACCCATGGAAGCTCTTTGTGCGGGCGTTCCTTTCGTTGGGACTAACTGCATTGGGTTACGAGAGGTGCTTGATGGTACTCCGGCTGTTGTGGCGGAGGCGGCTGACGCGGAGAGTTTGGCTAAGGGCATTTTGAATGCATTGAACCAGGGACGCGAAGCATTTGAGGAGTTTGTGCCACAGGCAATAGAGCGGTTCGATGCAAGGACAACCGCTCAGGCGTCTATGATATGTATGAAAAGGTTTTACGTTAATGCGCCGGCTTATTTGGCGGGAAACGAGTGGTAGGGAAGCCGGCGAGCGCGAAACGCATTTCGCATTTATCCTTTTCTTAATCTATCTCGCTAGCTTCTTCCTTCGCTTACCGGCAAGAATTCCGGCTCTCGGTTTCATACGGTTCGATTTTTTGCTTGTCGGCACGATCACCTTTTTCGTTCTGAGTAATCAGTCAACAAAGGGGTCGCGACTGGACGATGCGTCGAAATTCCTCCTGGCAATATTTATTTATTCTATTATTACCTTACCGCTGGTGGAGTGGCCTGGCTCTGTTGTAAACAATGGCATGGTAGCTTTTATCAAGGGCGCGATTTTTTACTTTTTCACCGTGAACTTAGTAACTAACGAACACCGACTTAGGTGGGTACTCGGCGTATTCGTGGGATGTAACCTCATCCGGGTGCTTGAGCCTTAGTTCTTCATCTAACCACAGGTTATCTGGGCTCTGCGACGCACTTGGGCGCTGGCGAGTTCGCCGGCCGTTTATCCGGGGCCCCGTTTGATACGATTAATCCCAATGGCCTAGCTTTCGTAATCGCCACGGTTATTCCGTTTTTACACTATGTTTTTGCACCATCCGGCAAGAAAGCCTTTGCTGTCTATTTGGTCTTGATTCCAATTCTGCTTTATACCATGGGGCTAACTTTGTCTCGATCTGGTGTATTGGCGCTCGGAATCATTGCTTTTGGCATCTGGTGGAAAAGCAGTCGGAAAACGCTACTGATTGTGCTTGGGCTGGCAGCCCTTGCAATAATTTTTACCACCCTGAATGATGTACAGAAAGATCGATATCTATCCATTGTGAGCGACGATGCGAAGCAGTCCGCGTCAGCTCAGGGTCGGTTCAACGGTTGGGCTTCTGACTTTAAGGTTGCTTTAAATCGTCCGGTTATAGGACATGGCTTGGGAACCTCCAGGGAGGCTAATTGGAATGTGGCTGGCAAGGACCAGATTTCACATATTCTGTGGGCTGAGATCTGGCAGGAAATCGGCCTGATTGGGTTTGTCCTATTCGTGCTCTATTTGGTCGCAATGATTAAAAATTTCAAGGAGGCAGCGGGGTTAATCAAACAGCATCTGTCGACCAATGATTTTCTGTATCGCGCGAATCAGGCTATGCAAGTTTGGCTACTAATGAATTTACTGTTCAGCTTTGCGAGCTATGGGCTTAAAAGTTATGAGTGGTACTTGTTTGGTGGTTTGTCTGTGGCCCTTTTAAACGCGGTGCGTGCTCGCATTGCTCAAACTGCTAATTCTGATTTGCCAGTTGTGGCAGGAGTTTCTGTTAAAGGCCAGAGGTTCCCCCTTGCGCGGAAGGTTAGATGAATCATTGGTGAAGAAAATGATTACTGCTAGCAAGAGCTTTTGTTTGGGCTGAGCCCGCCCAGAAACAGCTTAATACCTTGTCGAATATCATGGTTCAGATCTGATATAGAACGCGGTGGGAGAGTGTCTCGATATAATGCAAATGCTGCATTAAATTCGTCTTTATTGATTAAACAGGTTTGCAGATCTCTTCGGTACCTCTGCGCCCTTTGACCCAGGCGCTTGGACAGTGCTGGATCGCTCTCATAATCTGCCAGTGAGAGCCTGCTGGCAATCAGGTTTCGGAGCATTCGTTCTGTATCACCGCTCATGTTTGAATCATGCAATCGTCGCTCAAAGAACACCTCGGGGAGGACCACGGCTGATCCATGAGTAGCTGTGCGGTATATGAGGTCGAAATCTTCACAGGCCTTGAGTCAGTGTTGAACCCGCCTTCCGAGACAACAACAGACGTCCTGAAAAGAGGAGAGGAAGCAATCGTAAAGTTCTCCTGGATCAGGATATCTCGGCATTCCTTGGTTGCGAGCAGGAAGCTGACACCTTGGGATTGTTCCAGATAGGGCCCAAGTGCTGGACAGGTCGAGAAGTGATCGGCTGATCGGCTTTCGCCGGTAAAGTTTCGATAATTTCCGACGCAGAGAACGGCGTCCGGATTCGCTTCCAGCTCGGCCACCTGGCGACTGATCTTGCCCGGCAGCATCCGGTCGTCAGCATCGAAAAAGGTAACGAATTCCCCCTTTGCCAACTCAAGTCCATGGTTCCGTGGTGCTGCGCAGCTGCCGCTATTTTGTTGATAGCGATAGTGAACACGTTGCCCCAGGGATTTCACGATTTCCGCAGTTCCATCGGTTGATCCATCATCAACAACTATGATCTCGAGCGGTGAATAGTCTTGGGCAATGATCGTTGCTAGTGTTTCTTGCAAGTAATCTTCAGCGTTATAGGCAGCTACGATCACTGTAACCAGAGGCTTGTTCATAGTATTTGCCTTGCTTTTTATTGCCTTCGCAAACGTTTGTTCTCGATAATTGGTATTGTACTGATAACGGCTGCCGACGTGGTATTTGGCGTTGATGGAAAAAAGGTGAACTGAAAACGCTATAAAAGCACTTTGAACCGGCGCCCCGGAATGAGTTTTCGTAGCTCATCCTTTTCGTGATTAGAAAAACCACATTTCATACCGAAGATCCCGGCGACGAACGCCATGGCCGCGCCATACGCCATGATTTTCGGGTAGCTATCGATAGTTATCTCGCCTGCAATCAGGTAATACATGGCAGCTATCGGAGCAATGATAGAAACAATTGGTCGAACCATACACCGATAGTACCCCGAAACCGGCATTTCTATAGCCTACAGGCAAAGTAGGGTAGTACGAGTAGTCGCAACAACAAAAGGGGTATCATGGTGCCAAGGGCCACGCCAATAAGTCCATAATATTGAACCAGCACAAGGCTGAGTGCTAGATTGAGGGCCACTTCAATCATGTCAATTTTGGCAACAATGCTGTGCTTGTTGGCAGCGTAAAGGGCCGAGTTTAGCGGATGATTTGCGAAACCAATCATTCGGCCCACAAGCAGGATGACCATCACCCAGTAGGCTTCTGCATAGTTTGCCCCCATCCACCGGTTGATGAACGCTTCGCCAAAAATAACCAGTCCGCCACCAGCAATCAGGGCAAGCACAAGGTTCAAACGTGTGACAAATTGCAGCTTGGTATGCAGTTCGGTTTTATCTTCCCGGGCATGGTAGGCCGTAAAAATAGGCACAAACATGTTGGTTGCCTGGCTCAGGAATTGGGCTACGTAATCCACAAGCCTTAGGCCAATAGCGTAGGGGGTTACGCTTGCCGCAGAGAGGAAACCGGCTACCACAAAATTATCGACGTTATTACGCATCTGGTAGGCGATGGCAATCACAAACGACCAGGCGCTGTACTGGAATAATTCTTTGCTCTTCTCGCCGGAGGCCAGTCCCCGGGAAAACTGAAGTTCGGGAAATGCGGCCCGGCAAATTAAGAAATACAGGAGGTTGGAAAGCCGGGCCGTACAGAAGGTGATGACAGCAAGAGCGATGACCCCATAGCCCTCGGAGATCGCCCACCAGGTCAACACAGCACCGATCAATGTCATTGCGATTCGGGTAAGAGCCACCTGGTGAAATCTGAGTTTTGCATTGGCTACGCCGGCGAGGGCGTTGAAGGGGAACTCCAGCGCCACAGATACGCCGATAATAAGCACTAGCCACTGCATGACATCTTTGGTTGCTGCGTCGTCCACAAATCCACGGGCAGCATAGCTGGCGATGATGCTTATCAGCACAATGACCACTGCGATTGCCGTGTAAATTGCCAGGGCCGTATTGATCGTTACGTTGGCTTGATGGTCATCTTTCAGGCCGAATGATCGGCTAACGTAGCGGGTGACCGCGCTCGCCATTCCCATATCGAAGAGGTGATAGGCCGCAGCCAGGCTTCCCACCACGGTCCAGATACCATACCAGTAGTCGCCGAGTTCATGGATCAGAAATGGCATCATGAAAAAAGCAACGACGATACTGACGAAGGTCTGCGACACCCGTGTGACGGAACCTTTCAGAAGCGCGATGGCGGTCGACATGTCAGTTATTCGAAGAGGTTTTGAGCTGCTTTAGCTTGCTCAAAACGGTCGCCGGGAGCCAGGCGAGTGCGAAGTAACGCAGCGTTCGACGATCAGGCTGTTTTTTCAGCGCTTCCAGAAATGATCTACGGGCTTCCTTCAGCTGGTATTGTGAAAAGTAGGAATAACCTGCCTCGAAATGGTATCTCCGAATTCTGTCGTCAAGTAATCGAATCGAATTTGCATCGTTGGCGTGGTAAAGCTTCATCTTTTCAATACAGGCAATTAATCCGGGGGCGCGGTCCTCAATTTTGCGTAAGGAAATGCTGCCCGAGCGAACCCGGTAGTGGTGATAGACATCCGGCGTGTAAGCGAAATCGTACCGGCTCGCGATTGCCTGCCACATGAGAAAATCGTCGGAATTACGGACGTCCTCATCAAAGTAGCCAACCGCATCAAACACGTCACGTCTTATGGCAACACCAGAGGTGCCCAAGTAGTTTGCAGACGCCAGCCCTTTTAATGCGGCGTTGGCCTTAATCAGAAAGCCATTTTCAGAGAGTTCAGTTTTGGGCAGGTTACTTAGGGTGTGGTAGGGCGCTAGGAAGTCGGGATTAATAATCCAGCCAGATTCATCAATGCAGGCAAACCCAGTGAACGCCAGTCCGGCGGAGGGCGCAAGCGTAAAAAGATCTACGGTTTTCTGGAGCTTGCCCGGAAGCATGACATCGTCTGAGTCAAAAATGAAAATGAGATCGCCGTGCGATTCGCGAATGGCCTTGTTTCGGGGGGCAGCGGGGCGTCCACTGTTGGCCTGGTAAAAATAGCGGATACGAGGATCTGCGAAGTTGTTGATTATCTGAGAGCTGTTATCTGTGGAGCCGTCATCCACGATAACAATCTCGTAATCTGTGAAAGACTGAACAAGAATTGAGCGAAGGGTTTCGCCGATGTAGCTCTCGGCGTTGAAGACAGGAATGATGATGGAGGCCTTGGGCATACGCGTCCTTGCCATTGCAAACGTATTTTATGATCGCCTCGGCAGTATAGCGTACGTCGTTTGTTGGTAGTTAGAAAATGCAAGGCCTATTGGTCCGTAACCTTAACCCGGGCAACCTGTAGAACAGGTTGCCCGGGCCATTTTCAGCCTACTATATGGTCAGTATTTCATGGTTTCCATAGAACTGGTGTAGGAGGAACCAGAACTCGAACCGCCACCCATAATGTAAAGGGTGTTGTTGATGGTTGCTGCCGCGGCGCCATGTTTGGGGGTTGGCACGTTGGTCAGCGGGCGCCAGGTGTTTGTAACTGGGTCGTACTCTTCGTTTTGCTCAAAGACCCCAGACGTTGCGTTTCCGTTGAGCTCACCACCGACAACCTGGGCTTTGCCATTGATAACGCCAACGCTCATAGCGCGTCTACCGGTTGGCATTGGCGTCATTTCGGCCCAGGTGTTGGTTGCGGGATTAAACATTTCCACTGTTTTCATGGTGCCCTGAATGGTGTTTCCGTTGGCTTCCCGGTTCCGCCCTCCGAAAACGTAGAGTTTACCGTCAAGTACGGCAGACCCTGGGTTGTCGCGAACGTAGGTGAGCGAAGGCGCGGTTTGCCAAGTGTTTGTGGCCGGATTGTAGGCTTCAACCACATTCAATGAAGCTCCCTGGTCGCTCATACCGCCGACCACATAGATCATGCCATTCAGTGCTTGCGCCGTGGCTCCGCCTCTGGGCGTTGGCAAATCCGTTAGCGGTGTCCAGCTACCACTGGCAGGATCATAGACCGCTGCACTTGAAACTGCTCCGGAGAAGGGAGCAGTGGAGCCTCCGAATGCATAAAGCTTTCCGTTTAAGGCAGTAACGGCGGCGTTTTCAACAGCGGGGCCAGGCAGGTTCATGCCCTGGCTCCAGTTGTCCGTCGCTGGATCGTACATCAGAAGGGTGCTGAGATGGCCACTGTTGTTTTTTCCGCCAACTGCATAGAATTTGCCATCGACAGCCGCTCCTGTCGCATCCAGAACCGCGAAGGGTGCCGGCTCACCTGCCGCCCAGCAACCCAAGCTCACAGGTCTCAGTGAGGTGAGGTTGCCGCCACCGAACTCACCCACAAACAGATCGCCAGAAGGTGAACGGGTCATCGGTAAGGGGTCATTGAATCCGGTAACCAGTGGTGCACCGTCAACGCCAAGCGAACCTGTCTCATCCAGTTTTACCCGGAAGATGTCATCGCCTACAGAGTAGTTGGTAATTAACAGCTGGCCGTTCAGGAAATCACCTACGCAGCCCTGTGCACCCTGATACTCGATAATGGCATTGGCGGATTTATGCTCTCCAAGATTGTAAATAGGCTCCTCGTAGTTCGGCAGTGGGGCGACGCCCTGGTAGGAGCCATTCTTAAACACGCATTCGTCGCGATGAGGGTTCGGGTGTCCGTAATACTTTCCTTGTTTGACCATCAGCAGCAGGTCTGGTTGCGCACCGGGGTTGTGGCCGCCGTCCAGATAGCTGGCCGTACTCGCCAAGCCCAGGCAAGCGGGTTCGGGGCTTGGTGGGTAGGTGCCGGTCACGCCCAGGCCATTATCTGTGGCGTACATGTTTCCGTTACTGTGAAAAACAAAGTCGTAGCTGTTTCGCAGGCCGGTGGCGTAGGTAACCACATCGCATGGCGCGGGGCCGAAAATGTCCGATTCGTTGGCGCAGGTTCCATCAAAGTCCGCCGCGAACACGTTGGCCACCAGTATCGCAGCACTCAGCGGCTGCTCCTGCATTTGACCGAACTCGGAGTTGGACTCATTCGGAGCGCCGGCTCCGGTATTGCCACCTATGGCTATGTAGAGTTGTTGGTCTTCGGGGCCAAAGTGGATGGAGTTGATGGAATGATTGGCAATCGCCCTCGGTAGGCCTGTGATCACATGCTCCACATCACTGAAGCCTACACCTCCCAGGCGAGTAACCATGCCTGAGTTCGGTTCGCCGTTGTCGACAGATGGGCTGGAGTGGGCGACCCACAGTTCGACATTTTCGGCCGTCGAGTAGGGGGCGACTGCGATGCCCAGTGTAAGCCTGGGGCCTATGCTGTTGGTCAGTGCATCAATGGTTTGATCATCAATCACCGTCAGATTATCGTCAAAGGTCAGAGCCCGAATGGTACCGAACAACTGGGTCACATAGAGTCGGTCATCTGGGCCCCACACCATAGACGTTGGGTAGCTGACACTGTGTTGTTGCTTGATGAAGTCCACACCCGAGTTCGGGCTAAGAGGCGTTTCTCCCTCTTGCAGCGTGAATTCATTGAATCGATATGTCATTGGCGCTGAGGCGTGGCGATGGGTGGCGAATATGCCGGTGAAGCTTCGGGTGCCGATTTCCGGGTCGATTCCGGCAGCGTCAAAGCTGAAGAATTCGTCTGGCGGGAACAGCGTGTCCAGTTTGTAGGTGGAGCTGCCATTCAGGCTGTAGTTCAGTTCGACACTTCTGGAATACGGGTTGACGATCATTCCCAATTTGGCATCTGACCCTACCAATCCGGCAACCGAGACATTTTTCTCGACGACTTTTGCGCCGCCCACTTCGAGGAGGTAGTGGAGCACGGTACCTTTGGGTGTTGAGGCCGCGACAAGCTTGAGGTAATTGTCTTCGTCGTTTCCGAACCAGAGGCCGGCCTGCTCGTACTTTCCTGTGCCCTGGGGAACATCGAGAACCTGGGTTGTAATTCTGGTGATCTGGTTCGGTGCGGCAAACCCGACCGCCAAAGCGTTATCCAGAGAGTTCACGCCCTCTATGTTCAACCCTGAGGTGGTAGTCAGTTCCAGATAACCTTGCAGGAAGAACATCTCCAGGTTGTCCTGGATATAACCGGTGGCCGCGGTGGGCTGATCTACCCAGGTAAAACCGGTACCCCATCCGTTTTTGTCCATGAAGAAGCCTTGGCTCTCAGTGAAACTGAGTTGATAGGGAAGGCTAACCCTCACGTCACTGCAATCAACCGGTGCGCATTTGTCGCTACTGGCAATACTCAGCGTCACAGGGACATTTACGGCGGTGCTTCCTGGTGAGGACAGGGTTAGCGTGGCACTGTAATTGCCAGATGCGAGTCCGGTTGTGTCAACGCTGACGGTGATGTCGTCAGGTGTTGAGCCAGACGCCGGTGATGCTGAAAGCCAGAGTTCGTTTGTGCTGACTGTGAAATCATGTGGGAGTCCGTCTGAGTGGCTGACATTCAGCGACTGGCTGGCTACAGGGGCAGACGGTTCTCCTGAAAAACTCAGCGAAACAGGTGCCGCTAGAAGTCCTGTTGGTCCATCCGTGATCGTGAGAGTGTACGTTAGTACATCTGACGTGTAGCCATTTGCCGAGGCCGTTAGAGTGGCTACATGGGTGCCTGCTGGGAGGCCGTCAGGGTTCGCTGTAACCGTAACCGCAGCAGGGGTTGTTCCGGAATCGCCTGCAGCTGTCAGCCAGGTTTCACTGGAAGAGAGGCTGAAAGCCGCCCCGGACTGATCGCTGTCGGTCAGAGTAATCGTGGAGATAATCGGCTCGGGGTTATTAACGTGTCTAGATCCTGCGAGCGTATCGGAGCTGAATTCAAGAGCGGTTGTCTGATTTGCTATATCGAAGAACTCGGTAACCTCGTGAAGACTGCCATCGTTCAAACGAACGACAGCTGTCACGGTATGACTTCCATCCTGAAGCGCAGTGGTGTCAAAGGGGACAGCCAAATCGTTTCCAGATGTGCCCGCCATGTCGTAAGGTGCGACATTTTCGGTCTGGTTCGGTGCGCCAGCTTTTTGCGGGTTGTCAATATAAAACTGTACCCGAGTCATCCCGGATTGTGCAGGCACGAAAACGTGGATATCTCCTGATACAGTGGATCCTTGGAGACTGCTGGCTGACGATCGATCAGGAAAACTGCTGACCATCAAAGCGTATTCGTTGCCTTGAACGGGAAGTATTTCCAGGTTAACCAGATGGGAGCTGTTGCCAACACCCGTTCCAGTTGCTTCTACCAAAGCTGAATAGTTGCCTGGAGCCAAGCCAGATGGATTCGCGGTTAGGGTGATCGACGAGGGTGTAGTGCCGGATGTTGGTGACAAACTCAACCAGTTGGCATTGTCGGATAAAAAGAAATCTGTCGGGCTGGAATTGGTAGTATTCAGCGTTACGGATTTTGAGTCTGAGCTGGTGCTCCCTTCCTGTAGTGTGAAAGAAGTCTCGGTCTGACCAAACTCGAAAACCGGTGCTGAGTTATTGACTGTAAAAATAGTCGACAAAAGCTCGGTGCTGCCATTGTCGTAGTGAATCGTTGCATAAACGCTATGCTGGCCATCCTGGATCGAAGCCGTGTCAAATGGCTTTGCTGTGAGGTTGGCTTCTGTGCCATTGAAATCGAAGGGCTTTACTCTCTCAATGCTGTGCGTAGTTGAAGGCGGAGGATTGTCGAGATAGAAGTCTACTCGCTTCACGCCAGTATCTGGCCCCACAAAAATATATCGAGTGCCCTGAAGCTCGGCTCCGCTGAGCGCAATCGGTGCCGAGCGGTTTGCAAACTCGCTGACTAGGACAGCCGGAGCTGCTAGGGCTGAGACATGGATGGACCACACAATGCACAAGAACAGCGTTGCCAGCAAAGGATGAATGCGAGTCTGGCGTTTCTCAGAGCAGCTCATTCGGAAATGCCTCCGGTCAGGTCATCAGGTTTAATTCATCTAAAATCAGCATCATTGATGCCAAGCGACGACTTAAACCGTGATAACAAGGTGATAACCTGAAAAAAAATGATTCCTTGAGCTAGACTTGTAAGATAAGTCGACAGGGACGCTTTCAACAATCTCCTTACATGGAAGGTAAGTGCATTGAGCCTATTTCAAACCGATGCCTGGTTGGAGGCCTGGTGGGATATATGGGGAACTACTTCAGGATTTGATGCAGTTATTCCAGGGGGGGAAGGCTGTTCAGGCTTGTACCTTGATAACTATCGATTTTGGGGTGTCTTGCCAATCCGTTGCCTGCAGTTTGTTGGGACCAATTACCGTAGGATTTCAACGCCAAGGACTGAATACAATCAACTTAGGGCTCAGTGGTTTTCCGGGCGTGAGTCTGATTTTCTTCAGGATCTTCCTTGGAACGAAGCAGTTTTTCGTGACATTGTTGATCGCTCACCAGACTTAAATGCAGTAAGAAGTATCTGTGCCCGCAAGGACTGGCTGGTCCGTGTCGTCCATTCTGATATTGCTTATAGCATCGTCACATCTAATGACTTTGAAACCTATCTCGGAAACCTCGGTTCGGGCACCAGACTCCGTTTGTTTAATCGCCGTAAAGTGCTCCAGTCGTGCGGTGACATTAGTCTGAAAAACCTTTGGCCAGAAGACCCAGACCGTTTTTTCCAGCTTTTGAACGGTTTTCATCGAGATCGTTGGGGAACTCCATGCTTCTGCGAATCAAGTCTAGCTTTTCACAATCAGTTTCTGGTTAATATTGAAAAAGAGGGGGGAGCACCGCAGCTCTCTCTGCTCACCTGTGGTCAGAAGTCCATATCTGTTGCGTACAACGTTGCATTCGAGGGCACCGTGTACAATTTGCAGTCAGGCTATTCGGAAGATTTCCACAAAAAGCTTGCACTCGGAAGCCTTCATCTAGGCTACTGTATTGAAGAGGCCTTTCGTGATCCCGAGGTCAGGCTTTTTGACCTGTTGGCGGGTGGAGGGAAGCATGAAAATTATAAAATCAAGTTGGCAACCAATATCACCCCTCTTATTTCAGTGATGATTGTGCGTGGCAAGTTATTGAAGCTTCTTTATCGGCTGAAGCATGGAGAATGGTGACCATGGAACCCCACGTAAGAAATCCTGCCCGTAGTTGGCTGGTCCCACTTTCTGTTGTTGTACTGCTCATTATTGGCCTTTGGCCGGCACTTGAGGTGCTAGGTTCGCGTTGGCTGATTTTAGATCAGTCGTATTCTCATGGATTTCTGATTCTGGCCACGAGCATCGCTTTGGTGGTGCGCAAGTGGCTAAGAGGACCGCCAAGAGTAAATCTATTTCCATTTTGGCTTTTTCCTTTATTGCTTGCGGCGTTGGTCTACTTAGCCGGAACTGTGCTGTTGATTGAGGGGCTACAGCAAATCGCCATACTGCCCTTGATTGTGGGAGCTCTGCTTCTGGTTTGGGGGTGGCAGCAAACCACAGCATTCATACTCCCGCTTGGCTTGCTCGCGTTCGCTATTCCAGTCTGGGATTACTTGTCCTGGCCGCTTCAGCTTATCACTGTAGAGGTCAACCAATTCTTGCTTTCATGGCTGGATATTGAGTTCTTTGTTGAAGGAGTGGTGGTCTATTTTCCGGGAGTAGGCGCTTTTGAAATCGCACATGGTTGCTCAGGTCTTCGTTACTTATTGGTTGGATTGACGTTAACTACCTTGTATGGCGAGCTGAATTACCGAACGGTTCGCAGCAGATGCTATCTCATGATCGCGGGCACCTTGTTGGCGTTGGTTGCAAACTGGGTGCGTGTTTTCGTCATCATTTATATCGGTTACGAATCTGATATGACCTCGTCTTTGATCAATGAACATGATCATTTTGGGTGGTGGGTATTCACGGCCACTCTTGTTCACTTTTTTCATTGCCTTGAGGCTTGAAAAAGGGAGGTCGCTACGGGCCAGTCGCAGCCTCATGTTGTTAATGACCGGGTTTCGGAGCCTGGTTTTTTGTCGATGTTAAGTACAGTCTTTTTACCAATCATGTTTTTTTCATTTGCCTCTTGGTCAGTATCATTTCCAGACCGAGATTTTATGGCTGACCAAAAACGTTCGCCACTTGAATCAGTGATTGACGATGATCAGTGGTTACCTCTTTTCCAAAATTCGCTTCGAAGCTGGAAACCTCTTGTTGTGAAACCCGATCGTTTCCGTGTTGATGTTTACGAGTGGACAGGTAACGAGGCAGAATTTGGCGAAGAGCAATTAAAGCTACTAACCGGCCTTTACGTTTATGAGTTCCAGAGGCCTGGCGGGGAATTGGTCAGTTACAGCAACCGACTGTATGACAGTAGCCTCCTGTTTCCTGAAAAGACGTTCGGGATAGACGCGGGTGACGGTCTTGAACTGAGAGGCATCGAACTGAAATATCGGCAAACGGATGTCCGTATACACATTGCGTATGGTTATTATGTTGAGGGACGCTGGGAAAGCGATGAGTTGAAAGCCAAACTCGCCCAAGTTCCCGGTATTCTCAATCAAAGAACGGATGCTTCGTTACTGGTCGCGGCGGTCACCTGCGAGCAGTGTGATGGTCAGAGGGTCTTACAGTATTTGATGCCGGAGTTGAGGAAGAAAGCTGAAACTCAATTGGATGAGCGTTATGCATCAGGCCTATGAGCGCGGATTTAGCTATCCGCGCTCATAGGATTTTCTTACTGAACTTGTGTTGATACTGGATTCGAAGGAGGGCTAGACAAGCCATTGGTGTCGACTACTTCAATCTTAAAATACCAGGTACCAGAAGCGAGATTATCAAAGGAATAGGAGGTTTGGTCACCTCCGACGCTCACGCTTTCCTCTAGATTATTCACATCCTGACCATAGTCAATCGTGTAAGAGGCAATCTCGCTCAGAGCAATTGAGCTTCCATCCAATCTTGTCAAAGGTGCGGTCCAGGTAAGAGTAACGGAGCCGGAGCCGGTCTCAGGGGGGGCGGGTTCGGTAGTAGACGGCTCATCCGGTGTGGTGGTATCTCCGGTGTCGCTGCCGCTGCCGGATGTGGGCTTCCCGTCAGTCTCCACAGTTGCGAGAGTGTACGGTGTAAGACCGGCTTGATACGCTTCGACGTTGGAGGTTCCCTGTGAGTTGTTAACGACACCTCCGTCCGGTACCCAGACACTGGTGCCGTTCCGTAACTCCCAGGTATCTGGTATTCCATCGTTATCTGAATCAAGAGTGTTGGAGGTGGATGGGTCAGGCGTTGCTACGGTCGCTCTTGTTGACAAGTTTTCTGCAGAGGTCAGATTGGTGGCTGAGTACTGGGCTACGGCACTTCCTGTTCCTTCAAAGTATTCGATAGTTAGACTGAGTTTCTCACCTGCGGCCAGCGATCGGTCGTAAGTGTATGTTGTGGTTGGATGCTCTGACCAATCATCAATGACCAGTTCCCCGTTAACAAACATCCTGACACCATCATTCGTACTGACAGTAAAGCGGTAATCGTTATCGCCGCTCTGGTGGGGAGCGGTGAAAATTCCGTTCCATCGAATGCTGAACTGGTCTTCAGGCAATTCCGCCAAAGGTTGGCCACGCCCCCAGTCAAAATTCACTGCCTCATGCACGTCTGTTAACACGAAGCGATTGAACGATGTGCCTTCAAAGAACTGGGCACCAAATCCGGCAACATATGATGGCTCCTCTGTAGGGCTGGGTGTTGGCTCTGGTTCTGGTTCTGGTTCTGGTTCTGGCTCAGGGCTGGGGGCAGCAACAGGGGCGTCGTCTGGATCATTGATGACAGTTCCCGCAACATACTCCTCCAGGTTACTGTAGCCATCGTTATCAAGATCTTCCTGAGCATCCTGCTTGTAGAGTGGGTCAAGTTCATTAGCAAACTCAACCCCGTCGGGAATGCCATCCCCATCAGAATCAGCCGTGTTCTCACTCGTACCAATCAGGAATTCATCGGCCGCGGCAAGCAAATCCCCATCGGGATCAGAGGTAGCATCGTTTGAATCGTTTGGATTCAAACCATTAACAACCTCCCAGTTGTCGTAAATACCGTCTTGATCCTGGTCTGCTGGAGGAAAGGCGGGGTTAAAGCTCAGGCCTTCCGTACCGTCTACGTATCCGACACGATAGCCCAGGTTGTAGGCTTCCTGTCCGGTTTGACCAGTATCAATGGCGGGCTTAGCGTAGCTGTAAATGTAGGAACTGCCGATCACTTCCTGCGAAATTCCGGGGCCCTCCCAGGCAACGGCAAAGTGGTCGCTACCAAATCCTTCTTTTTGAAGAACCTCAAAGTAGTATCTTTTTGATGAGTCCAGAGTTATGTAGCGTGAGGTCTGAGAGCTGTATTTGTCGAATTCATTAATGGAGGTCCAGGCTGGTGTCATAGCCATTAGGTCGACGTTCTCTGGAGAGTCTGATGTACTTAACCAAAATTCGGCTTGGTCATTTCCGCTAATAAAGAAGCGGTACTCGCCAGATGTAGGTGGTTTGATGAACCCTCTTACATAGGAGCCATAGTCTTCTGCTCGATTTTCGGGATCTTCCAGACTATTAAGTGATGCTACTGAATCTGGATTGCTGGGAAACTTGGCGGAGGTTGTCATTGTGTCGATTTCTTCGCCGTCCAAGTTGTCGTAATACCGGACTTCAACCTCACCTGGTTGGCTCGTTTCGGGTTCTGCTGCCGGTGGCGGGAGCTCTTCCACTGTCTGGAATCGCCAACTTTGACACCCACCAAGCAAAATTAGTGCGCTTCCAAGACCGAGTGCTTTAAAAACAGACATACCCCACCCACCGTTACCGTTAGTTGCAACAGGTTAAGTATTGTTTTAGTGGGGGAGTGCTGCCACCAATCGTTAGGATTGTTTTGGACTTTACGCTGTTGCGTTATATCGAATCAGCATTTTGCAAGACTACCAGCAAGGTCTGAAGAGACGTCTATTCCTCCTTTTCGAGCAACTCTAAAATCTTCCGGGCTTTCAGTGGCTGGTCGGTAGCTCGATACACTTCAGCGAGATGCAGCACAATCTCCTCCGAATTGGGCTGAAGTTGGTGGCTTTCTCAAGGAGCTTAACGCTATCCTCATTTCGCCATTCTTGAACAGTATCCAGCCGTAGGTATCTGTAATTGAGGCATTGTCGGAGTTGAGGTTGAAAGCTTTTCTGGCAAGACCGAGAGCGCGGTTATCGTTTTCTTGATGGTAAAGCCAGGCAAGGTTATTTAACGCTAAAACATTGCTCTCTGAATGTTTCAACACTTTTTCGTATGTGCGAATTGCCTCTATTTCTTGCTCATTGTTTTGATAAAGCATGGCTAGGTTGAGCAATATCTGAGGGTCGTCAGAATAACTATAAAGCGATTTCTCAAGTGACTCTATGCCTTTCTCAGTGTGTCCGGCTCGTTGCAATGCACGAGCATAGGCCACTTCCGTAGATGCTGAGCGCTTTTTCTCAAGAGCGATTTTCAGCATTTCTGCTGCTTCCTGGTGCCGATTTTGCGAGGAAAAATAGGCGGCCTCAATGATTAGGGGGCGAGGGGAGTCTGGGTGCGCGCGCTTGACTTCCATAAGGTTTTCACGGGCCTCATCAACGTTTCCTTGTTGAAATGCAAGGGAGGCTGCCTGCAGGGCGATATTTTGATTTTCGGGGAAAAGAGCCCTACCGCGATTGAGTATTCTTGAGGCGTTTTCTGTATCGCCCGATTCAAGCTCTCGAGTAGCGCTGGAGTGATATATCTCCGCTACCAAGGGTGCAAAACGTGACGGACTGTTTGCTTCAACTCTCTCCAAAAGATCCGCTGTTAGTTTCTCCGCCTCTTCTCTATTTCCAGCGCTGAGAGCCAGTTCCAGCAGAACGGCTTTCGGGCCATGGGCGTCGGGGTTCTTGCTCAGTATTTTCTGAACGAATGTGGTCAGTTCAGCTGGTTTCAGCAACCCGCTGGCTCTAACCAGCGCCCGTGTATCGTTGGGGGCGAGCTCCAGCGCTCTCTCGAAATGTGCGAGAGCAGCGCTTTCATTGGAAAGCTGCAGAGCAAGGTTGCCTGCCGCAATGGCGGGTTCAGCGCTCTCTGGATCTTTTTTAGCGGCCTCATCAAAATACTTCATGGCCTCGGTGCTATTACCATCTTGAGCCGCCAGCTGGCCGCGCGCGATCAGGGCATTGACGTTGTCGGGTTCTTTTTCCAGCCAAGCTTTGGACAGCTGCAAGGCCGAAGACAGATCGTTCTTTGCTACGTTGGCCTTTAAAAGCAGAAGTCTTGCCTGATTTTCGAATTGGTTACTGGCTAAAACATACTGAGCGTGTTGAATGGCCGCAACAGGATCGTTATTGTCGACCAGGAAGCTGGCATACCGTAATCGAAGTTCGTGGTTGTCGGGTCGGAGAGAAAGAGATTTTTCAATGAAGGTACGGCCCGAACTGATCTCGCCGCTTGCCAGGGAGACGATTCCCACTAAGGCAAGGACTTCGGGGTCATTCTGGCTTTCATCGAGTTCACTCAGTATTTCGCGGGCACCGATGGTGTCTTGAAGTTGCAGGCGAGTGGCAGCCAGCAGTTTTTTCGCAGTATCCGATCCACTTTGCGAAACAATAGGGGAGAGCAAAGCTTCGGCGTCTTCCATTCGGCCTTGTCTGAATCTCACGATGCCCAGCATCAGCGTACTTTGCTGATGCCCGGGTGCCTGGGCGAGAATTTCCTCCAAATAGCGGCTTGCGTCTTCCATATTGCCAGCCTGGTATGCATCTCTGGCGGCCGTCAGATTGCTTTTGATTGTTCCGGGTGCAGACTTCGCCAATATTTCTTCGTAGATGTACGCCTCGGAGGATTTGCCTTGGGCTCTTAGGACATCGATCAGGGAAGAGATAGTTTCATACTTGCGATAGGTCATAACATCGTACTGACCGATATCTTCCAGTGCCCTAATGTAGGCATCTTCAGCAACTGATAGTTGCTCTTGTGAATGAGCCAGTTGTGCCTTCCAAAGCCATAACTCTGATTCAGTGGGATCTATGCGCTCGGCTTTTTCCAAATAGGCTTTGACCTGAGCCGGGTCATTTCGCGCATATGCGACGCGAGATAAGCCCACTAGCGGCAGAGAGGTCGTGCTATCCAGCGATTCGGCTTTTATAAAAGCCTGTTCCGCCTGCTGAACATCATTGCGTGCCAAGTGAACACGCCCCCTTACGAGGGCGGCGTCGAGTTGCGTCTCGAGGTCAGTAGAAGTGAGCAAGTTCAACGCAGCGAGGGCATCTTCAAACTGACCCTGCATTAGTTTCGCTTCAGCGTTGATCAGTGATGCCGCGTCTGCTTGCTTGGGGGGCATTGATTCTTTGGGGATTTCCTGGAGAAGGCGATTGAGTTGACGTTCTGCATTCACCGCATCGCCTGCAGTCAGCAGGTTCTTGATGATAATGAAATAGGGGGTAACTTTCTCAGGTTGCAACTCGATAGCACTCTTTGCCTCGAGGGTGCTCGCTTTTAATTCGCCCTGATCCTGATAGAAATGAGCCTGGTCTAAATGGCTGAGATATTTAATTTCTTCCTGGCTCAATTCATCTTCACGGCCGCATCCTGACAAACCAATTGTCAGAGTAATGAAGAGCATTGCGGCACTTACAGTTCGAGCAGAATTCATGGCCAGTTCCTTCTATCCATTTTCGCTGTCGTCCGTTCCGTCAGGCGTTAGGGGCTTCGGTCGAAGTTTCAATATTGTATTTGTCGGTCAGGTTATAGAGGGTAGGGCGTGTAATGCCCAGCAGTCGAGAAGCGCCTGCCATATTATTGTTGCAGGATCGGAGTGCCTGGATGATGGCCTGGCGTTCCGCGCACTCTCTTACCTGCCGAAGATTTAACTGCATGTTGTTTGCGGGAGCTTTGCTCGGAAGTTCAAGGTCTTCCGCAGTCACTCGTTTTCCCGTTGCCATGATCGTGGCTCGTTTTATCTTATTAATCATCTCACGTACGTTGCCTGGCCACGCATAACCGGTGATGGCATTGATAGCATCTTCGGTGAAGACTAAATTGGGTCTGTCCATATCTTTGCCGAGGGATTTCAATAGCGATTGAGCAACTACGAGCGCATCTCCTTCTCGATCGCGAACTGCAGGAACATCGAGAGTGATTTCACTGATCCGATAGTAGAGGTCTTCTCTAAATTCCCCAGTTTCAATGAGATGACGTACATCTCTATGCGTGGCGCAAACTACCCGGACGTCCACAGGAATCGGTTGGACGGAACCAACCCGGTCAACCAGACGTTCCTGGAGGAACCGCAGGAGCTTGGCCTGAAGAGCCATGGGCATGTCGCCAATTTCATCCAGGAAAAGGGTGCCACCGTTGGCGCTCTCGATTTTGCCTTTCTTGGAATGCGTGGCGCCGGTGAAGGAGCCTTTTTCAAACCCAAATAACTCGCTTTCTAGGAGGTTTTCGGGAATAGCGGCACAGTTGATGGCCGCGAACGGCTTTCGTCCACGCTGGCTAAGGTCATGAATGGCTCGTGCCAGGAGTTCTTTGCCGGTTCCGGTCTCGCCGGTGATCAGGGTTGTTACATCAGTCGGAGCGACTTTTTCCAGGGTGCGGCAGATGGCCAGCATTTGCGGGCTGGCGGCGACAATGCCCTTGATATTGGTGCCATTACGCTGACTGGACAAATCCTGGTTTTCGCGTTCGAGTTCAGCCAGCCGGAACGCGCGGTGGACCACGAAGGTCAGAATCTCAGCGTCCAGGGGTTTCTGGTAAAAATCGCTGGCTCCCATGCCGATAGCTTTGACCGCGTTTTCCTTGTCTTCTCGCCCAGTTACAACAATGACTTTGGTCATCGGAGAGAGGCGCAAGATTTCCTCAAGCAGTCCGAAGCCTTCTGTAGCCCCGCCTGGATCGGGTGGCAGACCCAGGTCAAGGGTCACCACGTCCGGTTCTGTGCGCCTGAGCGCTGCCAGGGCAGAATCGCGGTCAGAGGCAACGGTAATATCCAGCTCTTCGCTGAAGCACCAGCGCATTTGGCTCTGCAGGCCCGGATCATCCTCTACGATTAATAGTCGTCTAGTCACGCCAGAAACAATTCCCTTGTTTGTTACCCTGTCTAACTATCGACGCCTTTTTCCACTGGCATCCTGTGATTAATTCTTAACTGAACATTGACGCTTTGCAATGCAAAGTCCAAATGTTAATGCGAAACGTCTACTAATTGGCGCTTTGCCTCGGCTGTGGCGGCACACCATCGAGTAACGTCTGTGGCTCCGCGGTGGGTATGGCGGGCGCCTTGGCCAGCGGTATCCGAATAGAAAAGCAGGAACCGACGCCCGGTTCACTCGTTACGTCGATATTGCCTCCCAGCTTCTGCACATATTCCCTCGCCTGATAGGCTCCTATGCCCATTCCGGTCAGACCCTTGGTGCTCTCGAACGGTTTAAATAGCTGACAATTAATGAACTCCCCAGTCATTCCGCACCCTGAGTCGTGAATGAATAGAGCCACATTGCCGCGGGCAATCTTCAGGGACACCGTGATTTCACCGTCCGGTGGCGTCGCATCCTGGGCATTTTGAATGAGATGGCCCAGTACACTGCGAAGTTGTTCCTCATCCGCCAATACCAGTGCCTGGGGCGGGTTACCCTCCAGCCGCGGAGTGGGGCGCGACTGGCTGTAATGCTCAAGCAGGCTTATAACCAGGCTGGTCAGGTCCAGTAACTGCTGATCATCGCCATTATCACTGGCAGGGCGGCGCATGTGGTCAACCAGGTTCGACATTTTCCGCACGGCGTGGTCCGTGGTGTCGATCATGTCGTCAATGAAGGCCGGGTTATTGCGATGCTTGGGCGCATTCTTGACCAGAAGGGACAATTGAGAGATGACGGTTTTAAGATCGTGGATCATGAAGGCCGAGGCCTTGCTGACCGCTTCAAACTGCATGGCCCTCGACAGCCGATGCTGGGCATCTGCCTGGGCCAGGAGGTTGCAGGTCTGACGAGCCACGACTTTTACCAAGTCGAAATTTTCCCAGTTGAGCTCGACTCGTGCGTAGGGCGTGCCAACCATCGCAATGCCATAGAGTTCGTTGTCCAGGTATAGCGGAATAACCAGCCAGGCGTCCGGTATGTTGGCGATCGCCTCCGGGATTTCAAGCAGGTCGTAGGCGACCGGATCGGTGCGGTATTCTTGCAGGTTGACGATCCAGTCCCGATGATTGAACAGGCGAACCAGATCCGAGTCTGATTCAATATCGGTGTATTTTGCGATTGGCGTATTCACCGAGGCTTTCAGGGTAAAGCTTCCCCGATCGTCCTTGAGCCAAATAGCGCCGGAGTTGCTCTCGACCAGGCTTGCAAGGATTCTGGTTACCCGTTCTGGCAGAGGTGGATTATCGCTCAGATTGGCCAGCTCTCGGGTCATTTTTAGCCATTCTTCGCGATAATCGTACTTGTAGTCGAAAAAGTTCTTGCTGATCCGCACCATCAATTTGGCCCGTATCCGACGGGAGAGAACCAAGGTGGCCAGAAACGCCAGAGCATGGTAAAGAACAGAACCTGAAGTGCGTCGCCCCAATCACCCCCTAGTACCCGGACATAATAACCGCCGATCGCCAGGCACAGCAGGTAGCCACCCGCAAAGACCAGGGTGCCTGCGTGGAAAACCGCAGACCGCGAAAGCTGAAAGTCGACCGGCTGTTTGCGGGTATTGATAACGTTGATGGCAAACAGAGGCACCAGGAGCGCATTTACGAAGCCCCGGGCATTCCAGAAAGAATCTGATATCTGGCCAAACAGCAGAGCATCGGCATACATGAAGAAATCGAAAGAGAACAGGGTGGCAATACCAATGCACAGGTATTTAATGCTGGACCGGCCGAACCCCGGTGAGTTGCGCCAGATCTGTTCCACCAGGGAAAGTCCGAGTAATGACAGCGCGATCTGGCCCAAGAGTCGGGTCTTTCCACTCAGGACAGAGAGGCCAAACACGTATTCCAGCATTCCGAAGCCCACAAGGAGCACCAGCAGGACTACCGTTGAAATCCCAAGTATCTGTTTGAGTTGTCCGGTGAGACTGCCTTGGTGAAACGAGTTCCTGAGCATCGCAAACAGCAGGAGAATCCAGGCGCTGTAGCGCAAGAGCTCTAGCAGATAGCGAATAAAGAAGCTCGGGAAGCCCCACAGGCTTTGAATGGCCAGCGCTGTAGACCAGAGGGTGGTCACGATGGCTGCCAGGAACAGGGCGCGATCCGTGTCTCGCCGGGTGTAACGCGTAATTACAAGCACCGCCAACAACCCGAAGGTTAAGGCGGCCGCCACGTGGCTGATCACACTGAAGTCGCTTAGCATCTCTCGCATCCTGCGTGAGTGTTCGCTGATCCCTGACGGTTGAACCTGCACTACACCGGTTTTTTGTTATCCATGTAAAACCGGAAGATGTCCTTGAGCTGTCGCTTCGGTTTAAAACCAAACTCACTTGCGAATGCTCTGCCGTCTATAACTACAGGATACTTGAAAAATGCCATCAGGTACGACGGAAAACTTCTCAGTTTCAATGTACGCAGAATCATGGACGGAAGAATTGGTGGTACCGAAGGTATCGGCAGGCTCTTGCAGTGGCAAAGTTTTAGCGCGTGCTGATAGGCAACCCAGTCCTGAGGTGCAACATTGAACACACCGCGTACCGGTTTTTTATAGGCCAGCACAATGGCGTCGGCCATGTCGTCGATATGGATGAACTGCATCATCGGCGAAAAGCCTGCCAAAACCGGTGCCCGCTCGCTTGCCAATAATGTGCTCATGGCATTTCTGACCCCGGGGCCGACGATGTTGCAGGGCCTGAGGATGGAAATGTTCAGTTCCGGGTAGCGCCAGAGATAGATGTTCGCCAGATTTTCCAGCTCAACCGAGTCGATCAGGTCGGAGCTGAGCCCTGCGCTCTTCAGCGGGGCTGACTCGTCGATCAGGGCCGGGTTGTACGCTACTGCGCCGTATACGTGATAGGTCGATAACACCACAATCCGTTTTATGCCGTATTTCAGGCTGAGATCAAGAAGTTTCTGGGTTCCCAGTACGTTGGCGTTATAGCGGCGCATCCGGGTGAGCTGGCTCGACATGATCCGACCGAGGTGGATGACCCCGTCGAACTCGTAGCGTCGGAACAGGTCCTCGAAGACCCGCTTGTTAAAATCGATGCAGTAGCTGGGTATGTCGTCGCCCAGGTAAACCTGTTCCCGGAAATCGACCGCCACCAGATCACAATGATCTCGCAGTTGGGTGATGACCTTTTGCGCCAGGGCACCGGCGGCACCCGTGACAAGAATATGGGGTCTGCGATGTTGGGTCATCAGAAAAGCCTTTTCCGTTCGCTCAAGCCTTTATCAATCAACCGGCTGATCTCGGCTTTAACCTTTTCAACGCGCTCTGTCACCTGTTCCTCCGGGATCTCAAGGTCGTCAAAATACATCGGGTTGCCAAAGTTGAGGTGAACCTTGGCCGGCAGCACCACTGGCAGCGCCAACGGTGCGTAAGGAATGCCTAAGGCTTTGGCCAGCGGTTTGATGTTTGCAATTGCAGGAATGGTTTCCTCGCAGCCAACTACGCCCACCGGAACGATCGGGGCGTTGTATTTCATGGCCAGGTGCATGAAACCACTGCCGAACCGCTTGAGTTCGTATCGGTCCTTATAGAGCTTGCCGGAGCCGCGGATACCTTCGGGAAAGACGATCACGGCCTCGTCGTTGGCCAGCATCTTGGCGCAATTGACCGGGTCGCCCAATACCGCGCCAACCTCGTTGAGCAGGTTTCCGAGCCAGGGCACCGTGGGGAAGAAGCGCTCAATCATGGCGCGGGGCATGCGTGGAAAGTTTTTCCGGGACGCCAGTGCGTAGCCAATCAGTATGCCGTCAATGGGGAGCTGACCGCTGTGGTTCGCGATGATGAGTACCGGGCCCTTGGCGGGAATTTTTTCAACTCCATGGGCCTGAACCCGAAAGTATTTCTCGTAGATCTGCTTGGTCAGTGCGAGCCCGTATTTCACCGCCTCATTGTTATAGCCCCACGGGTCGTACCCAAGCGACCCAATAGGCTTGCTAATACGATTCACTTGTTGTTCAAGCTCTGCAGGCACCAGC
Organism: Marinobacter similis; assembly: GCF_000830985.1. GTDB lineage: Bacteria > Pseudomonadota > Gammaproteobacteria > Pseudomonadales > Oleiphilaceae > Marinobacter > Marinobacter similis. The sequence continues at coordinate 235,221 of NZ_CP007151.1, forward strand.
CTGGACTTAATAAACGACGCCAGACTCATGCTGACTCCCTGTTTGCTCGCGGATTAAATGCTGGGATCAGGCGCGGCCGATCAGAACGCCCAGCGTATGGCTCTGGCCTTCATTAAGCACGCGGTAGTCGCCGCTTGCATTGGCGGTTTCGACGCAGAGCATGTTTTTCCAGGCCTCGTCTCGAAAATCGGAGAGTGTCGCTGCCTTGGCTGGGCCGGGGTTCCAGACCACCGTTGAATCGCTGCCCACCGCAGAGAGCTTGCGCTTGCCCGAAGGGGTCACAATGGTCATGGGTGCTCCGCTCTCATAGATGCGGTCGGTTTCGCCCTCGAAATAGACGGCGCCTTCCTGCCAGCAGTATTCCCAATCACGAAGCGTATCAATGTAATGACTATCGCCTAGCCTAGCACTCGGCTGCGCCCGACATCGGGAGTGGGAAAATAGCTGTGCAGGGCCTGGCTAAATGCCAGCGGTTGGCTGCTCATGTTCGTGGTGGTCAGTGCCACCTGGCATCCCCGGACGGAAAAGCTGAAAGTGATGAGAGCGAGAGCGTGGCCACTCCAGATGTCATGGAAGTCTTCATTCGCGTCCAGAGAAAGGCTGATCTCCACCTCGTGGGCGCTTTCTCGCACGTCTTCGAGTTTCCACAGAGAGGTACGGGCGAAACCATGGGCCTTGTCGGTGTGAATGCGCTTCCGTACCTCCGGGGCATTTCTCGCCGGGTCACCAAACCAGGGCCAGCACACCGGCACGCCGCCGCGAATGGCACGGCCCGGTTCCATGCGGGCAGTATCGCTGCACCACAGCCAGTCAGGTTCGTCCTTCGGGGCGAAATGGGTAAGATGCGCGCCTTGCAGGAACACCGTGGCTCTGAAGAGCGGGTGACTTACGTGCAGCGCCTCCAATTGTCCAATAGTGCGCCAGCGGGTGAAGGACCATTGGCCCGGAGAAAGGGAAAGTGGCGGTCGGTTACTGCTCTCAGACATGGCGTGTTTCAGAGACTCCTGAGTTAACGGTATTTGCCTACACAGAGAGTAAATTAAATCTCCCGCCCCGGCGAGAATTCCGCATAGAATATGGCCAAATGTTCAGGAAGCAGTAAATGGAAGACTCGGTTGTTATTGCCCTTAAAGACCAACACTTTGAACCTGCCGGTTCCATTGTTGAGGCAATTGCCAGCGGCGACGAACTTGCCGGGCTGCCTCCTGGCACTGCCGAACCGGTATCCGGTGATTGGCTTGACGAGTTGGCCGACGGCTTAAGTGAACACGGCTGGATGACGCTCGATGTTGCCGGTGTGCTTGGCCGCCCGCTGTTAACCAGCTTGGCCTCAGAGGTCGCATTGCTGGACAGATCCGACGCCATGAAGAAGGCAGGTATCGGCCGCGGCACCGACCTGACCCGGGATCGCTCTGTTCGCCGGGATCGGATTGCCTGGTTGCAGGGCATCACTGCGCCTCAAGCTGCTTTGTTTGATTTCTTCGAGACCATCCAGCCGGTCTCAATCAGCGTCTGTTCCTTGGTCTGAAGCGTTTTGAAGCCCACTACGCTACCTATCAGGCGGGTGACTTTTACAAGAAGCACCTGGACAGCTTTCAGGGGCGAGCATCACGAGTTATCAGTCTGGTGCTGTACCTTAATGAAAGCTGGCGGCCAGAGGAGGGCGGTGAATTGCAGGTGTTCAACCGGGAAAACGATAGCGAGGTCTGTGCCCAGGTTGTACCCGAAGCGGGCCGGATCGCGGTATTCCTGAGCGAAGAAATCCCCCACGAGGTGTTGCCCGCACACCGCACCCGGCACAGTGTTGCCTGCTGGTTCCGGCAAGATGAAGTGCCACTGCCGCTGTAAGATTTAGGATTCCTACTAGGGGAGTCGAATTGGCGTTGTAGTCGGCAAACCCATTTGCTACTATGCGCGCCGCTTTGAGGGAATTAGCCCGAAGCGACGTTATGGTGGCCCCATTGGTGCCTCCGCAACATGAAACCGTGAACCCGGTCAGGCCCGGAAGGGAGCAGCCGCAGCGGTGGAATTGTGTGCCGGAGTGTCGCTGGTGGGGTCACCCCCAGATTTCTCCCTCTTCCGTTGTATTTAAATCCCGGATTAGTCTCGCTCTCCGCACGCTGAAACGCGTTGTTGCGCTGTTTTCTGTGGTTGATCTGTGCTTCTTCTCAAGTTGGGTCCATGCTAAGGTTAAGCCCGTTTTTAACAGCAGTTGGCGGAACATGAGCTACCAGGTACTTGCCCGAAAATGGCGCCCACGCACCTTTGAAGACATGGTGGGTCAGGAACACGTGCTGCAGGCGTTAATTCACGCGCTGGAGAGTCAGCGTCTGCACCATGCCTATCTTTTCACCGGAACCCGTGGTGTTGGTAAAACCACCATCGGCCGGCTGCTGGCCCGGTGCCTGAATTGTGAAACTGGAATTACGCCCCGGCCCTGCGGTGAGTGTTCAAGCTGCACCGAGATCCAGGAAGGCCGATTTGTCGACCTGATCGAAATTGACGCCGCCTCCCGGACTGGTGTCGATGATATGCGTGAGCTGACCGACAACGTTCAGTACGCGCCTACTCGCGGCCGCTATAAGGTGTACCTCATTGACGAGGTTCACATGCTCACCAACCAGTCGTTCAACGCGTTCCTTAAAACGCTGGAAGAGCCCCCCGAACACGTCAAGTTCCTGCTGGCCACCACCGATCCGCAAAAACTGCCGGTAACGGTGTTGTCGCGCTGCTTGCAGTTTAATCTCAAGCGAATGACTCCCGAGCACATTGCCGGTCACCTGAAATTCGTACTGGGCCAGGAACAGATTCCGTTTGAAGATCCTGCGCTGTGGCTGCTTGCGCGTGCAGCCGATGGCAGTATGCGCGATGCGCTGAGTCTTACCGATCAGGCGATTGCCTTTGGGAACCAGAAGCTTGCCGCCAGCGATGTCAGCAATATGCTGGGAACCATCGACCAGCGCGACATAGAGCGACTGGTCAGTGCCCTGGTTGAGCGGGATGGCCCGGGCCTGCTTTCAGAAATAAACCGAATTTCTGACTTTGCGCCGGACTACGGCAATATTCTCGCCGACCTGTTGTCACTGTTCCACCGGGTGACCATGGAGCAGGTAGTCCCTGGCAGCGCTGACAACGCGCTGGGGGATGCCGCTGAGGTTCAGGCCCTTGCCCGTCAGCTAAGCGCGGAAGACGCTCAGCTTTTCTACCAGGCTGCGTTGATGGGCCGGAAGGATCTGACGATTACACCGGACGCCAGAATGGGCTTTGAAATGACCCTGCTCAGAATGCTGGCATTTCGTCCCGGTGCTGATCGTCGCGAGCCGCCGGCCGTCAGTTCTTCCACCCCGACCGGTTCCAACGAGCCTCACGACGAACCCGACCCCGCACGATCATCCAGTGCCGGAGCCGCGCAGCAGAGCGCTGAGCAGAACTCGGCGCCGGCCATCAGTGCTCCTGATCAAGCCGCTCCAGAGCCCGCCACCGAGCCGTTGGCTGTCCAGCCCGGTCCGTCAGAGCAGAATGTAGAGCAGCAGGTTGAGCAGGTGGCTGCACCTGAGGCATCCCCTCATCCCGAAGCCCCTCAGTCCGAAACCCCTCAGCCTGACCAGCCAGAAAACCACCAAGGCGCTGCTGAGCCAGAGCCGCAGTCAGAGACCGGCTCGGAGTACCTCGCAGAAACAGCGCCTGAACCTGAGTCGTCGGATGATGCCTGGTTGGCCAGCCTTGACGCTCAAGCGCCCGATCTGGACTCCGCTGATCAGGATCCTGGATATGATCAACCCCTGGCCACAAGCCCGGATACAGCGTCGGAGCCGGAGCAACAAACAGAGCCGCTTGAAGCGCCCAATGCAGAGCCCGTTTCGCTAGGCCCAGAGTCGGTTCCGCAACATGAACCGGGCACTGAGGGTGAGTTTGTCTGGGAACGGGATTTTCGTTCACTGGAAATAGTCGGTATGCCTGGGAATCTTGCCAGTCACGGGGCCTTGGCCTGGGACGGTAACACCGTGGTACTGACCATTGACGATGGCCACGCGCGTTTGCTCAACGCCCGCCATGAAGAAAAAATCCTGGTCGGGTTGAGAAGTCGGTTTGGCGATGCCACTGAATTAAAGGTGGAACCGGGCAATCCCGGGCCTCATACGCCGGCCGCCTACGAAGAGCGCCAACGTAAGGCGCGTCAGCAAGCGGCTGAAGAGGCAATTCGCAAGGATCCGTCAGTGCAGTCCATCGTTGAACGATTTGAGGCACGGGTAGTCGAAGACAGTATCCGGCCAATTGAGACAAGCAGGAGATAGCGACATGATGAACAATATGGGCGACATGATGAAAAAAGCCAGAAGATGCAGGAAGAAATGCAGAAGGCCCAGGAAGAAATCGCCAAAGCGGAAGTGACTGGCGAGTCTGGCGCTGGTCTGGTTAAAGTCACCATGAATGGTCGTCACGACGTTCGTCAGGTGCAGATTGATCCTTCGCTGATGACAGAAGAAAAGGAAATTCTTGAAGACCTGTTGGCAGCCGCCGTGAACGATGCGGTGCGTCGGGTTGAAGCGAATCAGAAAGAAAAAATGTCCGGGATGATGTCGGGCATGGGCATGCCTCCGGGCTTCAAGATGCCGTTCTGAGATCGGATCATTCCCTGAACTGAATTTGAGGACGTTTCATGGCATTCAGCCACTGGTTGACGAACTGGTCGAGTCGCTCAGGTGTTTGCCCGGTGTCGGTCAGAAAACCGCCCAGCGCATGGCATTCCACCTTTTGGAGCGGGGACGCTCCGGTGGCAGTCGTTTATCCGATGCCCTGAGCAACGCCATGACCGGCGTCCGCCGGTGCAACAGCTGCCAGAATTTCGCAGACACTGAAGTCTGCGGGATCTGCGACAACGGCGCCCGCCGCACCGGTACCCTGTGTGTCGTTGAAAGCCCTTCAGACCTGCTGGCCATCGAGCAGGCGGGCGACTACCGCGGTGGTTACTTCGTGCTCATGGGGCACCTGTCTCCCATCGACGGCGTTGGCCTGAAGAGATCGGTATTGAGCGCTTGCTGGAGCGGGTTAACCAGGAAGGGGTCACCGAACTTATCCTCGCGACCAATCCGACGGTGGAAGGTGAGGCAACAGCGCACTACATTGCCGATCGTCTGGATGGCCGCGATATCCTGATCACTCGTTTGGCCCACGGTATACCGGTGGGTGGCGAACTGGGTTATGTCGACGGTTTCACGCTGACTCATGCCTTCCGCGGTCGAAAGCCGCTCTCCGAATAAACCATCACCAGGTTCCCTTATGACATCTGCAAGCCCGGCTGTTGAAGTCCCGCCAGCCCCTGACAGGATTCACTGGATTACTGAGCCGTCGGCACTGGACGAATGGCTGGAGGGGCTCGGGGATACCCTGCTGGCTCTGGATACGGAGTTCGAGCGGGTAAACACCTTTTACCCGATCCCAGGCTGGTGCAGCTCGGTTACGATGACAACTACTGTCTGGTGGACCCCAACGTGGCCGAAGCGTCGGTACGGTTCAAAGAGTTGCTGGCGGACCCGCAGACACCCAAGCTGCTGTACGCCATGAGTGAAGACCTTGAGCTGTTCAGGCACTGGCTGGGCATTTTGCCGAAGGGTGTTATCGATCTTCAGATTGGTGCAGCTCTGGCTGGTGCCGGTTTTTCCCTCGGCTATGCCCGGCTGGTCGAAAGCCTGTTTGGCGAAACACTCGACAAGTCCGTGACGCGCTCAGACTGGCTGGCCAGGCCGCTGAGCGAAGCCCAGCAGCGCTACGCCGTGGACGACATTCGCTTTCTCGAGCCTATGTACCAGTGGTTGCTCACAGGGCTGAGGGAAAGGGGGTTGGTGTACGCCTTGAGCGAAGAGTCCAGCCGGTTCGCCGATGAGCTGGCAGCGCAGGACAATCCCGAGGATCACTATCTTAAGTTGCGGGGCGGCTGGGCCTTAAGTCCCCAGCAGCAAGCCGTTCTTCGTGAATTGGCCCGGTGGCGCGAACAGGAATGCCAGCGTCAGGACCGGCCCCGGAATCGGGTCTTTGCCGATGCCCTGTTGATTGCGGTGGCAGAACAGATGCCTGAATCCCGCGCAGCGTTGTCTAACATTCAGGGTGTACCATCCGGCGCTGTTCGTCGCTATGGCGATGTGTTGCTGCAACTTGTTGAGGTGGGCCGTACAGCGGATAATTCCAACCTTGAGCGCATTGCACCGCCACTGACGAGAGACCAGCAGGCCTTCTTCAAGACATTAAAGCGCCAATTTAAAAGCGCGGCTGAAGCTGCTGATATTCCGATAGCAATTCTGGCGCCAAGAAAGCGCCTCGAGAAAGTTGTCCAGCAACGGAGTCTGGCTGGGCACGTCTTTTTTCAGGGATGGCGAGAACAGATCCTGGCACCGGTCCGGGCGGATATTGAGGAATTGCTGAGATCATGAAAGAAAGAGAATTTGTGTCTGTATTTCGCAGCAGCAAAAAGCGGGATACCTATCTTTTTGTACGTCGCGGTCTGGATTGGAATGAACTGCCGGAAAGTCTGAGAACGGTGTTCGGCCAACCGGTACACTCCATGGACCTGATTCTGACGCCGTCTCGAAAGCTAGCCCGGACCACGGGTAAACAGGTACTTGCAGCGCTTGAAGAGAAAGACTTCTTCCTGCAGATGCCGGAAGAGCAGGACGGTTACGTCGTAGACTTCAAGAAGAAGATAGAGCCTCGCGATTCATGATTGCGCAGATTCCCTTCTGGCAGCGAAAACGCCTTGACGAAATGACCCTGGCGGAATGGGAATCCCTGTGTGACGGCTGCGGTAAATGTTGCCTCAATAAACTCCAGGATGAGGACACTGACGAGGTCTACCACACCGACCTGGTGTGTCGTTACATGGATCAGCAGAGCTGTCGCTGCACAGTTTACTCCGAGCGGCTGAAGAAAGTGCCGGGCTGCACCGTACTGACATCCGATACGGTAAACGACTACCATTGGCTGCCCCAGACCTGCGCCTATCGCACCCTGGCTGAAGGCCGCCCGCTTGCAGACTGGCATCCATTAAGAAGCGGCGATCCAGCGACGGTGCATCAGGCAGGGGTTTCGATTCGCGACAAGGTCGTCTCGGAAGCCAGGTGCCTGAGGATCAATGGGAAGAACACATCATTCATTGGATACTTTAATGATCGATACTGACGCACAAGTGGCCTACGGGATTTTCTGGTCTGCCTACGCAATTGCCTTCGTTGTGTTCTTTTACATGATGAAGCAGCTGTTCCGATACCTTCCCCTGTACGGCGTTAGAACGCTGTTGTCCGCTGCGCTGGTGGCGTTACTGCTTACCCCGGTGGAGTCTCCGGAACTTGCAGACTGGTGGATTCCGGCGTGGCTGTACGGCGGCTATGAATTGGTACTTGGGGAAACGGAGGCCGCTGGCCGGGCTCTGTTCAATCTCGCATTGCCGGTCTGGTGATGCTACTGGTATGGATACTGGATCTCGTCCGCTACCGTCTGGTTCGACGCTAGCAGAGGGGCCAACAACAATACGGATGATGCCTTGAACGCGACTATGCCCAGATTTCACACGTTGATGTTGGTTATTGCCTTTTTACTGCAGACGGTGCTCCCGACAGCGGCGCAGGCTCAGCAAGCCCCGGAGCTGGTCCTTGCTGACAAATCCGATGTCAGGATCATTGTGGACATTTCCGGGTCGATGAAAAACAACGACCCTGAAAACTTGCGTCAGCCGGCGGTCAGGTTGCTGGCTGAGATGCTGCCCTCTGGTTCGACCGCAGGGCTCTGGACCTTCGGGCAGTATGTCAACATGCTCGTGCCTCATCGGGAGGTCACCGAGCAGTGGCGGGCCGTGGCTCGGGAAAAGTCGGCTCAGATCAATTCGGTGGCCTCAGAACCAACCTCGGCAAGGCTATCGAGGTGGCCGGTGACGGCTACTACACGGGTGGTGTTCTCGAAAACACCCACTTCATTTTGCTGACTGATGGCAAGGTCGATGTGTCGCAAGATACTGGCAAAAATCAGCAAGAAGAACGCCGAATTCTCGAGACTCTTGTTCCTGAATTGGCCGAACAGGGCGCCACCTTTCATCCCATTGCGCTCTCCGCCGAAGCAGACTCCGAATTCCTGAGACAACTGGCCCTTCAATCCGGTGGCCGTCTTCAGGTTGCGGATACCGCCGAGGCTCTCAGTCGAGCATTTCTGGAAGCATTGAATGCAGCGGTCCCGCAGGAACAGATTCCCATCGAAGGGGATGGCTTTACCGTCGATGAAGGCGTCTCCGAGTTCACCGCACTGGTTTTCTGGGGCGAACAGGAAACACGGGATACGCGGAAACTGAAACTTGAGAAGCCCGATGGCAGCTCGGTGGCGCTTACGAGCCTCCCGGAAAACGTGCGTTGGAACCGAGAAGCGGGTTATGACTTGATGACCATCACCGAGCCAATGGCAGGCCGGTGGCGTATTGAAGGTGAGTTGGGTGAGGGCAGTCGCGTGACTGTCGTCAGTGATCTGCGAATGGCGGTTAGTCCGGTACCCGCAAGGTTTTCCGAAGAAACACCTATTGATCTGAATATCGCGTTCTATGAGGAAGGCGAAAAGATTACCGACCCGGATTTTTTGCGGGTTCTTGATATCAAAGTCAGTGTGATTTCCGAGGATGGCCGAAGTGGTACCAAGGACCTATCGGCAGAGCCCCCGGTAGATGGGATGTTCACTGACACCATTGGTCGGCTACCCGATGATGGGGTGTACCAGATCGAGGTAGTTGCCGATGGGCAGACCTTCGGTCGGAAATTCAGCACAACCACCGTGTTCACGGCCGTCTCGCCGGCGCAGGACCAGCCTACAGGTGATGTGGCAGCTGATGCGGAAGAAGCCGAAGTTGCGGTAACCGAGGAAGCCGAAGCTGGATCCCAGCCGGAGCCCATGCCCGGAGAGTCAACGCCCGAGCCGGATTCGGTGACAGAGCCCGCAAGCGTTAATGATATTAGCAGTCCAATTGACGTCAGTGAGGTTGAAACGCCAGAGATTTCCGAAGCTCCGAAGACGGAAGTCGAGCCGACAGACGCCGGAGACGCTGCTGATAGCAATCAAAGCACGTCACCGATGCCCATGTGGGTGTTTGGCGCTGGTGCTGGCGGCGTTGGCCTGATGGCCCTCGTGTGGCTGGCCTTGAGGAAAAAGCAGGCCAAAGCTCCGAAGATACTGATTCTGCTGAGGCGAACGAACCCGTGCCGTTGGTATCTGAAGAGCCTGAGGCGTCGGAAGAAGAACTGGAAGAAGAACTGGAAGAGGAGCCGGAAGCGGCCGTTGCCAGCGAGGTTGAAGACGAAGAGGCCTCTGATGACATTCCTGAGGTAACGGAAGAACTGGACACTGCGAACGATCCCGCAACCCCAGAGACAGATGCCGATGAGGTGCCTGACGAGGAGATCCCGATCGCAGAGAGTGTGGTGCCGCAGAAAGCCGGCGATGAAGAAGAGAGTGAGGAACCGGTCGAGGAACCGATCCTGCAGGACGCCGAAAGTGATGAGGACGAATTTGGGCTTGATGACTTTGATCTGTCCGAATTCGACGATCTTCCAGGCCACAGTGATATTGATTCTGATCAATCGGATGACCAGCCCAAGCCTGACGCCGATGATCAGGACCAGAAAAAGTAACCAACAGGAACTAACGCGATGAAGTTTACCGGTACTGACAAGTACGTAGCCACCGATGACCTGCAAATGGCTGTGAATGCGGCGATTTCGCTCCAGCGTCCACTGCTGATCAAAGGCGAGCCCGGCACCGGCAAGACCTTGCTGGCGGAGGAAATGGCAGCCGCACTCGGCATGAAGCTGATTCCCTGGCACATCAAGTCGACCACCAAGGCCCAGCAGGGGCTTTATGAGTACGACGCGGTGTCCCGCCTCCGCGATTCCCAGCTTGGCGACGAAAAGGTCAAGGACATCAGCAACTACATCGTCAAAGGCAAACTGTGGGAAGCGTTCGATGCCGATGAGCAGGTCGTGCTGCTGATTGATGAAATCGACAAGGCCGACATTGAATTCCCGAACGACCTCCTGCTGGAACTGGATCGGATGGAATTCTATGTCTACGAGACCCAGCAGTTCGTGAGGGCCAAGCAGCGCCCGATCGTGGTGATCACCAGCAACAACGAAAAGGAACTGCCCGATGCGTTCCTGCGCCGGTGCTTCTTCCACTACATCAGCTTCCCGGATCACGAAACCATGCAGGACATCGTGGATGTTCACTTCCCGGGCCTGCAGCAGCAAATTGTCCGTGATGCCCTTGAAGTGTTCTTCGACGTGCGCAAGGTTCCTGCTGAAGAAAAAGCCGTCGACGTCCGAACTGATCGATTGGCTGAAACTGCTGATGGCGGACGAGTTGTCTGCCAAAATGCTTCAAGAGAAAGACACCAGTTCAGCATTGCCGCCGTTGTACGGTGCTCTGGTCAAGAACGAGCAGGATGTTCACCTGCTGCAGAAGCTGGCCTTCATGGCCCGTCGTCGCAGCTGATACTCAGCAAGAGTCTCGTTTTATGTTGATTGATTTTTTTCTCGAAGTGCGGCGTGCAAAGGTGCCCGCCAGCCTACGCGAGTTTCTCGACCTCCTGGAGGCGCTGCAGAATCGTCTGGCGTTTGCCGACATGGAGGAGTTCTATTATCTGGCACGCTTGTGCCTGGTAAAGGACGAGCGTCACTTCGATAAGTTTGATCGCGCGTTCAAGGCTTACTTTGAGGGTATCGAGAACCTTGAAGACCTGATGGAAATGCTGATTCCGGACGATTGGTTGCGTGCCGAATTCGAGAAGCATCTGTCCGAGGAAGACAAGGCGAAGATAGACACTCTGGGGGGACTTGAAGAGCTGATCGAGACCTTCAAGAAGCGCATGGAAGAGCAGAACGAACGCCATGCCGGTGGTAACAAGTGGATTGGAACCGGCGGAACCTCCCCGTTCGGTGCCGATGGTTACAACCCGGAAGGGTTCCGCATCGGCCAGAAGAACGGTCGCCACGGCAGTGCCGTCAAGGTGTGGGAAAAGCGTGCGTTCAAGGATCTTGATGACAGCATCACCCTCGGTATTCGCAACATCAAAGTCGCACTGCGTCGCCTGCGCAAGTTCGCCCGCCAAGGTGCTGCAGACCAGCTCGATATGGACGATACCATTCGTTCAACTGCCCGAAATGCCGGTTATCTTGACCTGAAGATGGTTCCGGAACGGCACAATTCTGTGAAGGTTCTGATCTTCTTCGATGTGGGCGGCTCTATGGACCCACACGTGCGGGTTTGCGAAGAGCTGTTTTCGGCGGCCCGGCTCGAGTTCAAGCACATGGAGTATTTCTACTTCCATAACTTCGTCTACGAGAGTGTCTGGACCAACAACATTCGGCGGATGAATGAGACGACGAGTACCTGGGATATCCTTCACAAGTATTCGCCGGACTACAAGGTAATCTTTGTGGGCGATGCAACCATGGCGCCCTATGAAATCTCCCACCCCGGTGGCTCGATAGAGCACTGGAATGAGGAAGCCGGCGCTACCTGGTTCCAGCGCATATCGGAGCATTTCCGCAAGGTAGTGTGGCTCAATCCGCTACCGGAAAGTTACTGGGGTAATGGCGGTTCTCTGGGCATGGCCAAGCAACTGGTGAATGATCACATGTATCCGCTCACCATCGATGGTCTCGAATCGGCCATGAAGCATCTGAGTAAGTAAAAAAAGCCGATGCGGTTGAGAGCATCGGCAAAGCTCGGCATATCAAGCGGGGGTGCCCTGAAAGGCGTCCCCGCTTTTTTCTATACGCAAATTAAGGGCCACCAACAGAAAACGGCTATTAAACAGGCGGCTAACATAGCCAGCTGACTTACCTCCCTCTAGCGCTTCGATCGCCACTCCTGTCCCTGTTAAAAATTCCGACACCGTAAGTTTCATTTCTGGACTTTTCCAATTGGTGATCTGGATACCGTTCTTGCGAGTTACCGAGTGTTACGCTTCCTGTCAGCGTGTAACAGGAAAAGGCCCTCACCAGGACGGCAGGAGGCAAAACGGCATTATGTTCGGCACAAAACCAATAAGACAGCGCCGTCTACACCTAAAACTTGGATTGCTCCTCAGTTTCTACTTTTGTTTGCCATTGGTGCCGTCGTCAGCCCTTGGGTCAGACATCGACCATGCCATTGACCAGCTCAGGGCCGCGGTTTCTGAACATTCTGCACGAGTTTTTGCTTTGGAACAGCGGCTGCTGCACCCGGCTGATAGTCACCTGTCAGTTTTCCTGACGCTGGGTAGTCCGGATGCCCTGGGGCTTGATTCCGTTGAGCTGTTCGTCAATGGCAAACCGGTGGTGTCTCATTTGTACTCCGAGCGAGAGCAGGAGGCTTTGGAAGAAGGCGGGGTCCAGCAGCTGTTTATTGGCAATCTCCCCAACGGTAGCCATTATCTGAAAGCGGTAGTCACGGCTCGGTCAAGCAATGATCGCTTTCTGCGGAGGGAATCGAGCTACCGTTTTCAGAAGCGTCCGGGGAGTCTGCGGCTTCAGATGACTCTGGAAGCCAAAGCGCCGGAATTCGAACCTCATGTGTCGTTTCTTGAGTGGAAGTAAGCACCCATGATGTTCCGTATGTTCTCATCTCTGAAATTCGCCTTCTCTATTGTGATGCTGAGTTCTGTTCCGTCTTTGGCGGTTCCGGCAACTGGCCAGGCATTGGAAAAGCTTAAGGAGGGATTGGTTCGTTTTGGCGTGACCACGGGTCAGCTTGCACCGGTATCAGAACTTGCAGAGCAGCTGAAGGGAAAGTCCGCAGAGTTTCTCCGAGCACAGGTGCTCATGAGTACAGGAAGAACGGCCGAGGGCATTGAAGCGCTGACAAATGTGGTTGAGGGCCAGTATCACCGAGCTGAAGCCGCGCTCTTGCTGGGTCGGTACCAGGCGGCTCAAGGTGAGATTTCAGAAGCCAGGCAATGGCTTGAATTTGCGGTTCGTGTTGGCTTCGGAGAAACACGGCAGGAGGCTGGCTACTGGCTGGCAGAGCTGGAACTGAAATCAGGCAGGTCCGAGAAAGCCGGGCCGGTCCTGGCAAAGATGGAGGCAGGATTCTGGGCCGCCAACGGGTATTTGAACCTGTCCAGCGAATACGCTCGCTCCGATCTGAATCCCACCCGAGCGTTAGTTGCGCTCCGAGTCGCCATGGCGATGGCAGAGAATGATTCGGATCCTGAGCGAAAGGATCATCTGCTGAATAGGCTTCGGGTTCGTGCCGGCTATCTAGCTCTGCAAAATGACGACCCCGACAAGGCAATCGGATTTCTGGAAAAGGTGTCTCTAGAGTCCGACAACACGCCCCAGGCGCTTTACCTGCACGGACTGGCGCTAGCTGAAAAGGGCAACCATCGGGCCTCCATGCAAAGTTGGCATCGGGCCAAAAAATTTCCGCTGGCGTTTGCCGGCGTGGCCGATGCCTGGATTGCCATGGGTCGCGGCTTCGATCTGTCCGGCTACTTGGGACAGGCGGGAGAGGCCTATCTTGCGGCCAATGCCGCCTTTGAAAGCGAACGGGTTACGCTGCGCAAGCTGGCTACCGGAATACGCGAGCAGGGCGCCTACAAGTCCCTGGTCGAAGATTCACGGGCATCTGATCTCGAGTGGTTCCTGGCAGACAGCCGAACGCTAACACAGCCAAGAATGGCTTATTTGCTGGATTTTTTGGCCCAGCCTGAGGCCCAAAGGGCGGTGCGCCGAGTGGCCGCGCTGAGAGAGTTGGGCCAGGGCCTTGCGCAGCAGCAAAGGGATCTCGGGATATTAGCCCAGTCATTGGCAGACCAGCTGGTATTGCTTGATGCCCAGCATGATGGCGAGGCTACTGAGCATCGCGAGCGCCAAATGACACTGGTTCGGCGGCTGGAGGAGCTAACCACGAAGCCGCTGAATGCTGCTCAGGCAGAGGTCCTTCGCAGTGTCTCGGAAACCCTCTCAGACTCCGCCGACAGCCTGCAGAAACTCAAGGGCCGAGTTAGCGCTCGACCGTCCACAATTCGAAAGCAGCTTGATCAAACCCGGACACTGAGGAACCAGACTGAGCAGCTATCAGCTCGGAGTCTTTCCCTTGCCCAGCAGGCTGAGAAACACCTGGATCAATTGGCGCTGGATTACGTCAATGAGCAGGACAATGAAATGGCTAATGCGATCGATAAAACCGCGCAACAGATCGCCCACCTATACGAATACCTGGCGCTGGAAAACATTGCGGAGGCGACACAGTGAGACGGTTCGTTTTCGCGCTGATGTCTTCATTTCTGATGCCGTTGCCTGCGGCGGGCCAGGAGTCGTTCCGGGTGGAGCTCGGTCGTGACGGTGAGACCATTGCTGATATGCGGCCGGTGTATCTCAAATTCGAATCCAGCCGATGCCGGCCATTTCCCCGGCGGAAGTCGCCCGCCGGTATCAGCAATTGTTCCGGTCGTCTGATGAACCAGCGGTTCGGATTGACGCGCTCAACCGCCTAACCAACATTCGGGATCGCACTGGCCAAGACCTGGGTTTTTCACCCGAAGAAGAAGAGCGTGTCTATGGCGAGGTTCTCAGCAGTTACGAAGCCATACTGGGGCAGGGTTCATTCGGAGGTCGACTCGACGAATTGCTGTACCAGATGGCCAAGGCTTATGCGCTCACCGGGCAGTCGGAACAATCTGTAGATCGCCTTAAACAACTGGTGGGCCTTTATCCCCAGTCCCCACTCGGCCCGGAGGCGCGCTTCCGGATTGCGGAATCAGACTTCTCCGCCGGTCGATTTGCCGAGGCAGAGACCGGTTATCGCGCGCTGTTAGACAGCGAAGACGCCGGTGCTCTCAATGCAAAAGCTCAATACATGCTGGGATGGAGTCAATTCAAACAAGGCCCGTCTGCCTGGAACCGCGCGGGCCCTACTTTTCTGTCCGTTCTGGACCGGTTTCTTCCGGACGCCCAAAGCCTTCAAAACCCACAGCCATCGGCGGTCGACGCTATTGATGACACATTCCGGGCTCTGGCTCTGATGGCCGCACGGAATGACGGTCCGGATACGTTGGCTGGCTGGCTTGAAGCCGACGCACCGCGACAATGGGCATATCTGCTATTCGACCGGCTTGCCGATTTCTACGCGGTCCAAGGGGATTACGAGGCAAGCGTTGCTGCCAACCAATGGTTTGTCCGCTTTCACCCGAGCCACCCCAAGAACCCTGCGTTCATGGCCCAGGTGGCCGATGTGTGGGAGCGGGCCGGCGAACCTGACGAAGTTCGTGCCGCCAAGGCAGATTATGTCGCGATGTATGCTGCCCCATCGAGTTACCAGGCATTGTCTGAGTCGGACCGGGCGAGATGGCGGTCGTACAGTCGGACGCTCGCCGATTTCCACTACAGCCAAGGAACCCTGGCTTTCGCCAACAACGATATGGTTCGGGGTCAGGGCGCCTTTACCGTAGCCGCTAGTTACTATGAATCCCTGGCATCCCGCACTGGGTCTGCGGGTCAGATACTTCGCATCGCCGGTGATGCTCGGTTGCAGGCGGGGGACTATCTCGGGGCGCTCTCGGACTACCAGGGGGCGGCCTATCAAACTGATCATTACGCGGAGGCGGCCGATGCCGGCTGGGCGGCCCTGGTCCTTCTACGCGATGGTCTTGAGGGCGACGGTCGAACTGCTGAGTTCCGGCCTGAACTGGCAACGGTATCTGCCGAGTCTGATCGATTTGAACAGAGCTTTCCTGACGATTCTCGCCTTTCCGGTCTTACTGCCGATCTGGCTTCCCGGTGGTTGGCATCAGGCAATCCGGAATCGGCACTGACCTATGCAGGCCGGACTGTCACCAACGCCAACGCCTCTGCTGAGGAACGCTATGCCGCCTGGTTGGTGATTGCCAAGGTGCGCCAGAGCCAGCACGAGTATGCCTTGGCTGAACGGGCCTGGAAGCAGGTATTGCTGGAAATGCCGGAACCGAACAAGAAGGATTCGGAGGCGAATGCAAAACAACAGCTGGCAGGGGCGATTTACCGACAGGGTGAAGCGGCCAATGCGCGGGGCGACCTAACCAGTGCGGTCAAGCATTTCACCCGGATAGAGGCCGTTCTGCCGGGATCGGAAATTGCCGTCAAAGGGCGCTTTGATGCCGCCAACGCCTTGCTGAAAGCTGGACAGTGGGCGCCGGCCATCGAACAACTCCGCCTTTTCCGCACCAGATTTGCCGACCATGAACTGGCAGCCGGAATCAGCGACAAGCTGGTCCATGCTTACGTGGCTTCGGATCAGCCTGCTCAGGCTGCAAATGAGTTGCTCGACGCAGCGTCGACCGCGGCCGAGCCTTGGCCCTTGCAATTAAAAGCGGCCGAGCTTTTCCACGTAGCCGGAGACCGGGGTAACCGCGACCGGCTCTACTTGAGCTACCTGAAGACCAACCCTAGCGCTGAAGACGCCGGAGAGCACCTTCAACTTCAAACCATAAGGCATCGGTTAATCATTTCCGGTGAACGGGCCGGCAATCTTCGGCAGGCTATGGTGGCAAGTGAACTGGCCAGCCCGTGGCACTCTGAAGAGTCCCTGGCCTGGTCTGCCCGGGCCGCCTTGGTGCTCGGCGCCAGGGATGCCGCGATCTTTACCTCGATTCCCCTGAGCCAGCCACTGGCAGACTCGCTGGATCGAAAACAACGCGCCCTTGAGAGTGCCCGAACACGATTTCTCGAGGCTGAGCAGCTGGGAGGGGAGACCGTGCGCTCGGAGACGCTGTTCCGCCATGCCGAACTTTACCGGGTTTTAGCTAAGGATCTGATGACGTCTTCGGTTCCTGCGGACCTGAACGAACTCGAGGCCATGCAGTATCAAATGTTGCTGGAGGAGGAGGCGTTCCCCTTTGAGGAAAAAGCGATTGCCCTGCACTCCGACAATCATCGCCGAGTGACAGACCACGGTTACGATGCCTGGATTGGCAAGAGCCTGGGCGTTCTGGCGCAACTTAACCCCGGGCGTTATAGCCGTTCCGTGCGGTGGATGACGTGGAAAGACCAAAATGCGTCCAGTGGAGGGCCGGGATGATGGGTAGTCGAAGCGAGGTTTGCGCTCTGTTGTTTGGTGTGTGCATGGCTATGTTAGCGGGTTGCTCTGGCCCTGTGGTAAAGCCGCAGGTCCAAGTCGACCCAGCATTGGCCGCGACTCTGGCAGAGCAGGGTAGGCAAGCATTGGAGGAGGGCAATGCGGGAGCGGCCAAGAGAGCATGGCGGCAGGCAGTGGAGTTAAATCCTGAAGATCCTGTGGTGGTAAACAATTTGGCGCTGCTGTTGGTCGAGGATCGCAGTTTCGTGGAAGCCACGTCACTGCTGGAGCGTGGGCTGGAGCATTCACCCAGGGTTGCGGAGCTTCATTACAACCTGGGGGTGATTGCAGAGCTGTATCTCCTCGATCTTCAGAAAGCACTGGTGCATTACCAGCGTTACCGAGAGCTCTCTGAGGCCGAGGATCAGGCAGTGGCCGGCTGGATCGCTGACCTCGAACGGAGGCTGGACTGAATGATTGAAGTTGGCAGTTGGACAGCAACGGTTGGGAGATTGGTAGGTAGCCTGGTCGCGGTCTTTTTCGGCCTTACTGCTCAAGCTTCATTGGCCTCGGCACCAGGCCAGAGTGCCGAAGTCCAGGGCATAAGCTTAAACTTAAACTTAAACGTGGAGGGGCTGTCGGCGAGCATTGGAGAGGATAATCCGCGCGTGCTATATATTCTGCCCTGGCAGGCGCCCACCTTGCCGCGCCGACCACGGGAAAAACTACAGGATCAGTTTCCTGCGCTGACGCAACCTGTAGATCCGGTCATTTTTGAGGGCCATCGGCTGTTTCGCGAAACTCTCAATCCATCGCTCCTGAGCCCCAAAGAGGGCTCGGTATTAACAACACAATAACCACGCAGTAAATACGGAGAGCAGACACATGCTGGACACGATGGTTCGATTTTTTCAGGAAGGTGGGCCGTTTATGTACCCCATCGCGGTGGTGCTCGCCATTGGGCTTGCTATCACCCTTGAGCGCTTCTTTTACCTCGCCTCGGTTCGCCGAAGAAACCGGGTGGCCTTTGAGCGTGGGATTTTACCGCTCCTGCAGAAACGTGATTACCAGCGTGCGATGAAGGCCGCCAGTAACTCCGACAGCGCGATTGCCGCCATCATGGGTGCAGGCATTGCGCGTTTGCTGAACCACAGTCGGCGCGAAGATATCGAGTATGCGATGGAAGAAGCTGATGGAGGTATTGCCTCGCCTGGAAAAACGCACCCAATACCTGGCCACCCTTGCGAATATTGCGACCTTGCTGGGCCTGCTGGGCACAATTATTGGCCTGATTGCTGCGTTTACCGCAGTAGCGGCTGCCGACCCTTCGCAGAAGGCAAGCCTGCTGTCAGAGAGTATTTCAATCGCGATGAACACCACGGCATTTGGCCTTATGTCCGCCATTCCACTGCTGATGTTTCATGCGTTGCTGCAAACCCGGACCAACGAGATTGTCGACAGCTTCGAAATGGCAGGCGTCAAACTGTTAAATATCATCTCGGATCAACGCAGCCAAACCGCCCCGGCTTAATTCAGGAATGGTTCTGACATGGCCATCACCTCATGAGTAAGTGTGTATGAGACGCGACATCGAAAAATGGCTGCTTCACCGGACCTGGACATCACGCCGTTCATGAACCTCATGATTGTGCTGGTCCCGGTTTTGCTGCTGGGCATGGTGTTCAGCCAGGTGCGCATGATTGAGCTTAATTTTCCCGGTCAAGACACTGCGGTTCATCGGAGCTCAAGGAGCTCAGGCTGGTGGTTACGCTAATTCCGGCCGGGCTCGAAATTGCTGACAGTGAGCGCGGCGTCATCGTGGCATTGCCAGCGAACAAGAATGAGCAGGATTTCGAAGGCTTGAGGCAGGTATTAAAGGAAATAAAACGCCGTGCCCCCGATAAGACCGACGTTATTCTGGAAGTGGGAGCGGATATCGATTACCAGACACTGGTGCACGCCATGGATACGGTGCGTTCGTACCCGGCCGTTGTTGCCGCGAGTGTGGTTGAAGGCGAGCTCTTCCCCGACGTTGCCTTGATGGATGCGCCGGCAGATCGACAGCTCGCTGATGCCAGCGGTGTCGCGGCCAGGGAGGGCGTATGAAATCGTCACGCAAAGCAGGAAGAATTCGGCGTCATTATGGCCGAATGCACCGGGCAGGGGGGCTCAATCTGGTGTCTCTGATGGACATTTTTACCATCCTTGTCTTTTTTCTGATGGTCAATTCGTCCGACGTCAAAGTGATGCAGAACACGGCCGATGTAGCTTTGCCCAAATCCACGGCTGAGCAAGAGGCCGCTGACTCCCTTGTCGTTCAGGTGGCCAGCGGTGTAATCCTGATCCAGGGCCGCGAGGTTGCCCGGCTGGATGGGATCGAAGTGAGCGACTCTCACATCGCAGGCTTGGCCGAGGAGCTAGCGTACCGCCGTCAGCAGCAATCTGTCGTGCCCGAAGCCGGCTTCGAGGTGACCATCATGGCAGGGCGGGATACCAACTACCGGCTGTTGCGCAAGATTATGCAAACCTGTGTTGACCAGCAATTCCGGCAGGTACGCTTGGCCGTTGAGGCGGAGGTGCGCAATGGCTGACCCTCGCCAATGGAACGCAACCAGTGGCGAGCTGCCCTGGAGTTCCTCCGCCAGAGAAGATCGCCAGTTTGCTGTTATAGCCGCTCTGGTCGCCGTTATTTTCCTTCCTGTTGCATTCTGGATTCCATCCCTTCACGTTCCCGAGATTGAACGTTCCGAGCTGAACAGGTTCCACCACAATTGGCTCGTTTGGTGGAACGGCCAAAACCGATTGTGGCTCCTGAACCGAAACCGCCGGAACCAGAACCAGTCACTAAAGAAGAGCCGGTTCCTGAACCCCAGCCAAAACCCAAGGTTGCAAAGCCTGCGCCTGAACTGACGCCTAAACCTGAATCAGTTGCTGCCAAGCGTCAGACTGCGGAGCAGGCCCGGGAAAAGGCTTCCCGTTCCGGGTTGCTTGCCATGAAGGACCGGCTCGCCTCGTTAAGGACGCCAGCTGAAAGTAAGTCCGAAGCGCTGCGAGCAAACACCAGTGCCGATGTGGCAGCGCAGAACCTCAAAACCGGACCGAAAGTTTTGCAGGGCAGCGGTGGCGTGACGGATTCCGAGACACCTCAGGCTCAGGTCGCGGTGCAGGGGCATCGGGTTAAGGAGGTTGAAGCTGTGGCCGAGACAGTATCCAAGGTGGCCAGGCAGCCCCGGCAGGAATCCTCGGTGGGTGAGCGGGCCATGAGCAACATCCGCAAAGTCTTTGATGCCCAGAAAACCGCACTTTATTCCCTGTATCGCCGGGAGCTGAGGCAGGACCCGACGCTCGAGGGCAAACTCCTGTTGGAGCTGATCATTGAGCCCGATGGCTCAGTATCGGGCTGTCAGGTCGTGAGTTCCGAACTGGGTAACCCGCCGTTGGAGCAGCGTATCGCCATGAGAGTACGGCTGTTCAACTTTGGCGCGGATGATGTGGAAGCCAGAAAAGTCCGGTTTCCTATCGATTTCCTTCCGGGGTAGATGGCCAATCAGCCTCAATGGTGATTTTGGGGAGGCGAGGTTTGTTCAAGGACACCTTTTCGGTGGGGGCAATCACCCGGGCCTCACCAGTGACCACCCGTTGGTTATTCTGGTTGCGCACGTCGCACTTGAAGACGACGCGGTTTTGGGCCTCTTTGCGAAGCACGCTGAGCGTGACGGTGAGGGTATCATCCAATTTAACCGGGCGTTTAAACGACAGGCTCTGTTCCAAATACACGGTGCCAGGGCCGGGCATAACCGTTGCCAGCGCAGCAGAAATCAGCGATCCACTCCACATTCCGTGCGCGACGCGCTCCTTGAACATGGATTCGGCGGCATATTCGGAATCAAGGTGGACCGGATTCACATCTCCGGTTACCGCCGCAAACAACACCAACTCGTCCTCGGAAAGGGTTTTTACATAGGTGGCGCTGTCGCCTTCGTTTAGCTCGTCGTAGGTGATATTTTCCAGGGTATCCAGAATATTGCTCATCGTGTGCTCCGGACGAATTCGATTCGAGTACAAGAGTTTAGGTGCGTTCCCTGAAAACTACCTCATCGTTCACAAAACTGCTATTCTCTCCCCACTTTTTTGACTCTGATACTTTTGTAGGGTTGATTTTGATCAGCGTTGCACTAGTGGATCATTACAATCAAAAATGCCAAACAGGAGATGGTGATGGATTTCGAGCAGTTCTATCAGGATAAATACCCTGCCGGCGTACCTCGTGAGGTCGACTGAACAAGTACAGCAGCATGGTTGACGTATTCGACCAGTCCGTTAAGAAACACGCGGACCGTCCTGCCTTTAGTGCTGTAGGCGCAACTCTCACCTACCGTGATCTGGACACCCAGAGCCGCAACTTTGCGGCGTGGCTGCAAAATAAGACAGACCTGAAACCCGGCGATCGTATTGCCGTCCAGATGCCGAACGTTAGTCAATATCCTGTTGTGGTTTTCGGTGCCATGCGCGCCGGCTTGATCGTGGTGAATACCAATCCCCTGTACACCACCCGCGAAATGGAGCACCAGTTCAACGATTCTGGTGCCAAGGCCTTGGTCGTATTGGCCAACATGGCCGAGAACGCCGAGAAGGTCCTGCCGCATACCGGCATTGAACACGTGATCGTCACCGAGATCGCGGACATGCATTCGCCGATCAAGCGGACATTGCTGAACGCCGTGATCAAGCACGTGAAGAAGATGGTGCCCCCTTTCAATATCCCCGGCGCCCATAAATTGCCGGCGGTTCTGAGCGCTGGCGCACGTGAGAAATTTACGCCAGTTGAGTGCAAGAAAGACGACATTGCTGTGTTGCAGTACACCGGTGGCACCACCGGTGTGGCCAAAGGGGCGATGCTGACCCACGGCAACCTGGTGGCAAACCTGCTGCAAACCCGCCCGATGATGGGCGATATTGTGGTCGAAGGTCAGGAAGTGGTGATAGCGCCACTGCCGCTGTATCACATCTATTCCTTCACTTTGAACTGCGGCATCATGCTGGAAGCCGGTGCGCACAACGTGCTGATCCCGAACCCGCGTGACATTCCAGGCTTTGTTAAAGAACTCAAGAACCACAAGTTCTCCGCTTTCCTTGGCCTGAACACTCTGTTCGTGGCTCTGTGCAACAACGAAGAGTTCCGGAACCTGGACTTCAGCAGCCTCAAGCTGACATCGTCTGGTGGCATGGCCCTGACCAGCGATACCGCGAAGATGTGGGAGAAGGTTACCGGTTGCGAAATTTCCGAAGGCTACGGTATGACCGAAACCTCACCGGTGGTGACTTTCAATCCCCACGTTGCCATCCAGCTCGGCACCATTGGCCTGCCGATTCCGTCGACTGTAATC
Source organism: Marinobacter similis (assembly GCF_000830985.1). Lineage (GTDB taxonomy): Bacteria > Pseudomonadota > Gammaproteobacteria > Pseudomonadales > Oleiphilaceae > Marinobacter > Marinobacter similis. The sequence continues at coordinate 257,666 of NZ_CP007151.1, forward strand.
AAGACCATTGATGACGACGGCAACGAGACGCCAGTCGGTGAGCCGGGCGAACTTTGCGTCAAGGGTCCGCAGGTAATGCGTGGCTACTGGCAGCGCCCGGAAGACACCCAGAAGTCGTTCACTGACGATGGATTCCTGCAAACAGGTGACATTGCATTGGTCCAGGAAGACGGTTACATCCGTATCGTTGACCGCAAGAAGGACATGATCATTGTTTCCGGCTTCAACGTGTTCCCGAACGAGATCGAAGACGTGGTGAGCAGCCATCCGAAAGTGGTTGAGTGCGCCGCGGTTGGTATCCCTGACCCCAAGAGTGGTGAAGCGGTGAAGGTATACCTGGTAGCAACGGCTGAAGGTGTCAGCGCGAATGAGTTGAAGGAATTCTGTCGCGAGCGTCTGACGGCGTACAAGGTGCCCAAGCACTTTGAGTTCCGCGAGGAATTGCCCAAGACCAACGTCGGCAAGATCCTGCGTCGCGAATTGCGCGACGAAGCCAACGCCAGTTAACTGGCCGGGCACCAGTGGTGTCCCGCCCCGTTCATCGGGGCAGGTATGAATACAAACCCCGCTTCGGCGGGGTTTTCCATTTTTAAGCGTATGGCTTTCCCGATAGACTGTCGCCAAGCCAGTAACCGATACCGATTGAGAACGACTCCCTATTGCGATGACAAACACCACCACTGATCGAACCAGCGCCGTCAATCCGCCGCCTGATGGCAAAGCGGCCGTGAAAGCCATGATGAGCCAGCTGGAGATCTGCAATCAGCAGGAAGCCGCCCGGATTTTGAAGGCCGTGGCCCGATCCAAGGGGGACCCGGGCCAGAAGGATCTTGAGAAAATGGCACGATGGCTGGAGCGGGGCCTCGAAAAAGTTCAGCAACGCCAGGCGTTGCACAAAACGGCCAGTTTTCCGGACGGCCTGCCGGTGTCGGAGCGGGTCGATGACATCCAGCAGGCCATCGAGAACAATCAGGTGGTGATTATTGCCGGTGAAACCGGTTCCGGTAAGACCACCCAGATCCCGAAAATCTGCATGAACTCGGGCCGGGGTATTCGCGGTGTCATTGGTCATACCCAGCCCCGGAGGATCGCCGCCCGCAGTGTTGCCGCCAGAATTTCCGATGAGCTTGGCGAGCAAACGGGCCAGCAAATTGGTTATCAGGTTCGATTCACCGACACGACCTCAGAGCAGTCCCGGGTCAAGGTGATGACTGACGGCATACTGCTGGCGGAAATACAGCACGATCGTTTCCTCGACCGGTACGACACGCTGATTATCGACGAGGCGCACGAGCGCAGCCTCAATATCGACTTTATCCTGGGTTACCTGCGCCAACTTCTGCCCAAGCGCCCCGACCTGAAAGTGATCATTACCTCGGCGACCATCGAGGTTGAGCGATTCAGTGAGTTCTTTAATCAGGCGCCGGTTATTGAGGTCAGCGGCCGAACCTTTCCGGTGGATGTTCGTTACCGGCCACTGACCGGCGATGAGGACGATCGCGATCAGGGCTGGACTGACGGAGTGATTTCCGCCCTGGATGAAATCGAGCAGCACGAACGCTCCGAGAAACAACCGCCCGGCGACGTCCTGGTGTTTCTGCCGGGCGAACGGGAAATCCGGAATCTCAGTAAGGTGCTTCGTCACGTAGACCTGAAACACACGGAAATCCTGCCGCTGTACTCGCGCCTGAGCAATCAGGAACAGAACCGGGTGTTCCAGTCGCACCGGGGGCGCCGGATTGTACTGTCCACCAACGTGGCAGAAACTTCACTGACGGTGCCGGGGATTCGCTATGTGATCGACACCGGTGTTGCCAGAATCAGTCGCTATAGCGTGCGCTCCAAGATCCAGCGTCTGCCTATCGAGCCCATCTCCCAGGCCAGTGCGAACCAAAGGGCAGGGCGATGCGGGCGGGTTGCTCCAGGCATCTGTTTCCGGCTGTACGATGAAACTGACTTCATCAATCGCCCGGAATACACCGACCCGGAGATCCTGCGGACCAACCTGGCCTCGGTCATTCTGCAAATGGCGACCTCTGGCCTGGGTGAAATTCGCAACTTTCCGTTCCTGGAGGCGCCAGATCGCCGCCAGGTCAACGATGGCTACAAACTGCTCGAAGAGCTGAGCGCGGTTGATGACAAGCGTCGGGTCACCAAACTTGGCCGTACCATGTCTCGGCTACCACTGGATCCGCGGCTGGCCCGGATGCTGGTCACCGCGGCCGACAAGGGCAGTCTGGCCGAAACCCTGATCATCATCGCCGGGCTGAGTGTGCAGGATCCGCGCGAGCGGCCCCAGGAGAAACAGCAGGCCGCGGACCAGGCGCACGCGGCCTTTAACGACAAAGAATCGGATTTCGTTACCCTGCTGAACATCTGGAATTTCTACGAGGAGCAACGCCAGGAGTTGTCCCAGAATCAGATGAAGAAGGTTTGTCAGAAGAATTTCCTGAGCTGGATGCGCATGCGCGAATGGCGGGACATCCATCGCCAGCTAACCCTGATTTGTCGTGAGCAAAAGCTGGCGTCGAATAAAGATGCCGCTAGTTACGAGGCGCTGCACCAGGCCATCCTCGCGGGCCTGCTCGGGCAGGTCGCGGTGAAGGTTGAAAAGAAGGAATACCTGGCAACGCGCAACCGGAAAGTGCTGATTTTCCCGGGCTCCAAGGTGTCCAAAACCGGCCCGAAATGGATCGTTGCAACTGAAATCGTGGAAACCAGTCGGGTATTTGCGCGCATGGTCGCGGCCATTCAGCCTGAGTGGATCGAGCCCCTGGCCGGGCATGTGGTCAAGCACAACTATTTCGAGCCGCACTGGGAGCAGAAACGGGCCCAGGTGATGGGCTACGAGAAAGTGACCCTTTACGGGCTGGACGTAGTACCCAAGCGGCGGATTCCATACAGCAAGGTTGACCCTGCCGAGTGCCGGAATCTGTTTATCCGCCGCGCTCTGGTGGAAGGGGATTATCGCTCGAAGGCGCCATTTATTGCCCGCAATCGGGCCATGCTCGACACCGTTGAAAACCTGGAAAAGAAAACCCGGCGCCGCGACCTCCTGGTGGATGATGAGGCGTTGGTGGCCTTCTACGACGAGCGCCTGCCGGCAGATATTGTCAGTGGCCGGCACTTCGAGACCTGGTGGAAAAGCCTGTCTGCCGAAGAGCTCAAGCATCTTGAGCTGACGGAAGAGGACATTCTTCAACGCCCGGTAGACGCTCAGGCGGGTGAGTTGTACCCCGATTACCTGGAATGGGAAGGCGTTCGCTATCCGCTGAGCTACGAGTTTGAACCTACCAGCGAGCGAGACGGGGTGACCCTGCAGGTCCCCCTGATGGCGCTCAAGCAGATCCCATCCCGGCGGCTTGAATGGCTGGTTCCTGGCTTGCTGAGGGAAAAGTGTGTCGCGCTGGTGAAGGGATTGCCGAAGTCCCTGCGGCGTAATTTTGTGCCGGTTCCGGATTTTGTCGATGCTGCCCTGGCAAATATGCAGCCTTCGAACGAACCTCTTGCCCTGCAGTTGGCTGAACAACTGAGGCGCATGACCGGGGTACGGATTGATCCCGGGGCCTGGCCGGAGTCCGAATTGCCCCGGCATTTGCGCATGAACCTTCGGGTCATGGGGGATGGTGGCAAGGTCATGGCCGAGGGACGCGAGACCTTTCAGTTACAGGACCAGTTGGAGGGCAAGGCAGAGGAAGCGTTGGCCTCAGCTACCAGCGAATCCAAGACTGCTGAACCGACGGCTGAGCATGCCGACTGGCAGTTTGGCACCTTGCCGGAGCAGGTGCAGACTGAAAAGGGAGGCATGCAGGTAACGGTTTATCCCGCGCTGGAAGACCAGGGGAAATCGGTCCGTCAGATCCGTTGCCTTGATCGCCTGACCGCCGAAGACACCACCCGAAAGGCCGTGGCCCGTCTGATTCTGAACCGCTTCGGCAAGACCCTGGATGATCTGGAGCGTAAGCTGCCGAAGTTCAAACAGTCTGCGCTCATGTTTGCCCCGATCGGTCGCGCCAGCGTACTGCTCGATGATCTGTTACTCGCCACGGCAATGCAGCACTTTCTCGGTGACGGCTTGCCACGGACGAGTGAAGCTTTTGACGCCCTGTTTGATCGCCACCGGGGTGATTTCATCCCGGCGCTGGAAGATGCCGATCAGCGGTTATATCAGGCCATGACGGGCTATCAGAAAGTGGCGAAGCGACTGAAGGGCAAGATCAGCCTGGCCCTGGCCTCGAGCATGGCCGATCTCAAGTTTCAACTTTCGAACCTGGTTTATCCCGGGTTCCTGGTGGCGACACCGCCGGAGTGGCTAGCCGAATTTGGCCGTTACTTTGAAGCCGCGTTGGTTCGGCTGGAAAAGATGCCCCGGGAAATGGGACGGGAACGGGAATTCCTCCACACCATAGAGCCCCTGTGGTCCCGCTACGCCAGTAAGCGAGACGAACTGTTGCGCCAGGGTGTCCGTGATCCGGAGCTGATTGTCTATCGCTGGATGCTGGAGGAATTTCGGGTTTCCTTTTTCGCACAACAACTCGGCACCGCGATGACGGTTTCCGTCAAGCGATTGGAAAGGCAGTGGGAGCAGACCCGCATTTAAGGCCAATTCTCTGAGTGCCCCTGTCCGGCGCGCACGGTACCTTTTGCTGACGGGCAAATGCGGGAGACTGTGTTAGTATTTCCGGCAGCATATTAGACAAGTCTTCAGTTTTAATATCCAAGACGTGGGGTTAGCGTGATTAAAGCCGTCATTAGCGGAACCGGTCTCTATACACCGCCGGCGACCATAGACAATGACGAACTGGTTGAAGCCTTTAACCAGTTTGTTGAGATTTTCAATTCAGAGCATGCCGATGCCATTGCCAGTGGCGACGTGACTGCCTTGCAGCCGTCCTCCTCGGCCTTCATTGAGAAGGCGTCAGGTATCAAACGTCGGCATGTGATTAACAAGGACGGAATCCTTGATCCGCATCGGATGAAGCCGTCCATTCCCGACCGCAGCAACGACGAATATTCCGTTCAGTGCGAAATGGCGCTGGCCGCCTGTAAAGAAGCCCTGGAGCAAGCTGGTAAAACGGCCGCTGACGTGGATGCAGTGATCGTTGCCTGCTCCAACCTGCAGCGGGCCTATCCGGCGGTTTCCATTGAAGTGCAGCAGGCACTCGGCGTTAACGGTTTCGCCTATGACATGAACGTGGCCTGCAGTTCCGCGACCTTCGGTCTTCAGGCAGCGGTCAACTCGGTTGAGAACGGTGCTGTCCGATCTGTTCTGGTCGTCAGCCCTGAGATCTGTTCTGGTCATCTCAATTTCCGTGATCGCGACAGCCACTTCATTTTTGGTGACGCGTGCACAGCCATCCTGGTTGAGCGGGAAGAGGACACCAATGCGGGCCAGGGCTTCGAAATCCTCGGTACCCGCCTGAAAACCCAGTTTTCGAACAACATCCGCAACAACTTCGGTTTCCTGAACCGTGCGGACGAATCGGGTGAGGGTAAGCCGGATAAGCTGTTCATCCAGCAGGGCCGGAAGGTGTTTAAAGAAGTCTCCCCGCTGGTGGCCGAGACGATTCAGAATCAGCTTCAGGACCTGTCGCTGGCGCCGAACAACCTGCGTCGTATGTGGTTGCACCAGGCCAACCTGAACATGAATCAGCTGATTGCCCGTAAAGTGCTGGGTCGCGACGCCTCCGAGGATGAAGCGCCGGTTATTCTGGACGAGTACGCCAATACCAGTTCAGCGGGTTCGATCATTGCATTCCATAAACACAAGGCAGACCTGGAGTCTGGAGACATCGGGGTGATCTGCTCCTTTGGTGCCGGCTACTCCATCGGCAGCGTAGTGGTACGCCGCCGATAAGCCTCGTTAGTCGGTTGCCAGTGCCCTCAGGGTATCTGGCAGCCGGGTTGAGGTCCGCGTCTTGCGGTCAAACCAGACCACTTTGGCATACCCCTCCGCGTAAACATCGCCCGTTTCGGCATCAGTAAGCACATGGTAAGTATCAAGGCTGGTATTTCCGGCCTTGTCTGCGTATGTTTCCACCACGACGGTTGCCGGGTGATTCAATTCCTTCAGAAATGTCGCGCTGGTCTTTATAATGACCGGGCCCGTAGGTTCTTCCGGGCCACCGAGAGTCAGGGAGCTGAGCCACACGATGCGGGCTTCTTCAAAAAAGCGGAAATAAACCGTGTTGTTGGCGTGGCCAAAAGCATCCATATCGCCCCAGCGGAGCGGCACGGATAGGGTGGCGACGTGGTTTCCCGGTACTGACATAAGAGTTCCTCCGAAACAACGAGCAGAATAAAAACGATAAAAGCGCCGGTATTTTTGACGGATCGAAACGACTTAAACAACCCAAGAGCACACAATGAGACAACTTTTTTTTCGGCGCTGGTATGTTTTTCTGCTCTCGACGGCGCTTTTGCTAGGGCTGCCAGTTGGCCAGGCATCGGCCAGGCCATGCAGGAACCGGCTCCGGAAGGTGCGGCTGAGGTCCGGGCTTCAGACCCCTATGAGGGCTGGAACCGCAAGGTGTTCCGGTTCAACGAGACGCTCGATCGATGGGTTTTAAAGCCGGTTGCGCAAACCTATCGCACGGTTACCCCCAATATCATCGACCGTGGCATCACCAATTTCTTCAATAATCTCCAGGAAATTCGCAATCTCGCCAACAGTCTGTTGCAGCTCAAGGGCGAATCGGCGGTAGTGGCCGCCGGCCGTTTCACCTACAACACAGTGTTTGGGCTGGCTGGTTTTTTCGACGTTGCCACGGCGTTTGAGCTTCCTGAGCGCCCTGAAGACTTTGGCCAAACTCTTGGTTACTGGGGCGCGGATCCGGACCTTACCTGATGCTGCCGTTGCTGGGGCCGTCGAGTCCGCGCCATTTCGGTGGTATGGTGACTGATATCGTTGTGTTGCCATCGGCTTGGGACGCAGTTGAGAGTCCGACTGATCTGTATGCCCGAGGTGTTCAGCTGGTCGACAAGCGGGCCGATCTGATTCCGGCCGAGAGTTTCATTTCCGGCGACAGCTACATTTTTGTCAGGAATGCGTTTTTACAGCGCCGCGAATTCCTGATCAAGGATGGCAAAATGGTGGAAGATCCCTTTTCCAGCGGCAACGATGAAGACGTGATGCTCGAAGATTTCTGACCCTGTACGTTTCTCTTCAATAACAGGAGGTTTCCGGTGATCAGGGACCCAAGAATAAAAAAGTTCCGCAAAATGCTCGCCGAGGCGCCCAATTACGAGGTCTGGAAGGCGGCGGCTCTGGAGCTTGATTTTCTTGAGGGCAGTGCCGAGTGGAAAGAGGACTTTGCCTCCGATCTCTACCACTATGAACTGATCTACGACCGCCTTAGTAACCTGAAACAGTATCGCCAGCAAAACGATTTTGAACGTCTGAAGCGTGCACTTCGTGAAGGCTTGCATCATGATCTCGGCAACATGGGTAACCCGGCCCTGTACACTCACTCCAGGGTCGGGACCAAGCACCTGGTTGAGGAGTACATCACCCAGGTTTGTGAGTCACTGGATTATCTGTGTGACCACCCGGTGCCCGGTTTCCCCATTTCGGAAAAGCTGCAGTTCTTTCGCGACACCCTGACCAGTTACGGCCGTCCCTCGCTCCTTCTCAGCGGCGGCGCGACCCTGGGTATGTTTCATTTCGGCGTGATCAAGGCGTTGTGGGAGAAGGGGCTTTTACCCCAGGTCATTGCCGGCTCCAGTATCGGCGCTATTATCGCGGGCATTCTGGGTGTCCATACCGATGCTGAGATCCCGGAAATGCTGGTGCCGGAGAATCACAACCTGAAGGCCTGGAAGTGGCGCGGGTTGCTCAGTGCCGTGCGAGGCGACGGCTGATGGATCAGGACCAACTTAAATCCTGTGTGCGCGCCAACATCGGCGAGTACACGTTTGAAGAGGCCTATCAGCGGACCGGTCGCTCCATTAACGTGAGTGTCTCGCCTATCCAGGCGCACCAGAAAGCCCGGTTGCTGTGCGGCTATACCTCGCCTTACCTTATGGTTTGGAGTGCTGTGCTTGCCAGCGCTGCGGTGCCCGGGATATTCCCCCCGGTCACGCTGATGAAAAAGGACATTCACGGTAATGCACTGCCGTACATGCCCAGACTGAAGTTTGTGGATGGATCGGTGGTGAGTGATCTGCCCATCGAGCGCCTGATGCATCTGTACGATGTTAATTTCACCATTGTCAGCCAGACCAATCCGCATGTAGTGCCGTTCCTAAACGACCGTGGTATGGATGAAAAGCTCTCGATCCCGAGCCTGCCGATGCATCTGCTCAAATCTGAAATTCAGTTTCACGGCCAGGGCGTATTCGATTATTTGCGCAAACGACTGAAACCGGAGTTGCTAAGGCAGGTATCCGGTCAGCTCCATACCATAATGGCGCAGCGCTATTCCGGCGACGTCACCATTGCGCCATCCTACTCGTTCAAGGACTATCGCCGAATTCTGTCCAACCCGGAGCCAGAATACGTCAGAGAGATGATCCTAGCCGGCGAGCGTGCCACCTGGCCGAAAATCTCCATGATCCGGTCCCACGCTCGCATTTCCAAAACCCTCGAGCGTTGTGTTCGGCGCTTGAAGGAGCAAAATCGTCGAACCACCGACCTGCGCCTGGTCAGCAACTCAGTTTCCGGCGAATCGTGAGATGACAGGCCCGCGAAGCCAGCGGTATGATACCGCGATAGAGAGCCGGGGCTTGCATAACACCGCCAGGCCCGGCGCCTGAGCACCAGACTGGATACTCATGTATTACGACTTTTTCGGCTTTCGGGAACCGCCGTTTTCCATTGCGCCCGATCCCCGCTACCTGTACCTCAGTGAACGCCACAAGGAAGCCCTGGCGCACCTGATGTACGGCGTTGAGGGGCAGGGCGGTTTTATCGTGATCACGGGAGAGGTGGGAACAGGAAAAACCACGGTGTCCCGGTGTTTCATAGAAAACGCGCCGGAAAATGCCGACATTGCGCTCATTCTCAATCCACGGCTTTCCGCTCGCGAATTGCTTTCATCCGTTTGCGATGAAATGGGCGTGTCGCATCCTTCCAACGCAACCATTAAAGAGTTGGTTGACCTGATTAACCAGGATCTGCTCAGCGCTCATGCCGCCGGGCGGCATAAGGTCCTGATGATTGACGAGGCCCAGAATCTTTCCGCGGATGTGCTTGAACAGCTGCGCCTGTTGACCAACCTGGAAACCGCTGAGAAGAAGCTGTTGCAGATCGTGCTGCTGGGTCAGCCGGAATTGCAGCAGATATTGGCAATGCCAGAGTTGCGTCAGTTGAATCAGCGGGTAACCGCGCGCTATCACCTCAATGCTATCGGCCGCGCAGAGTTACCCAACTATCTGAGCTACCGCCTGAGTGTCGCCGGTATGCGCGGAGATATTTTCAATGCCGGAGCAGTTTCCCGCCTGTACAAGGAAAGTCAGGGCATTCCCCGGTTGATCAACCTGATCAGTGATCGCGCTCTGCTGGGTGCTTACGCTGAAGGCGAGCATGAAATCACCTCAGCGCACATTCGCCAAGCGGCTCGGGAAGTCCGGGGTGATACCTCCAACACGCAGGCCAGGCAGGCGGCCGTGGTCAGCAGATCATCCCATTATCTTCTGCTCACAGCTTCGCTGCTGGTGGCGGTAGTGGGAACGGTCTGGCTGGCGGATCGCTGGCCTGTGACCGTGACTGACATCCAGGCTGGATTTTCGTCCTCATCGGTGCAAGCTGGCATCGTGGAGCGAGGCGACTCACAGAGCACCGACCAATCCGGCCGGTTGGCGTCAGTTTCGAGTCCGGCACCGGAAGAACTTCAGGGGCAGCAGAATCCGCAGGACGCTGTTCCGGCACCTGAGTCGTTTGAGTTCTCTTCGCACTCTATCACCCTGGTGGACGCCTTCAGGTCTCTGTTCAAGCTCTGGGAGTATGACTACAGGCCGGAAGCCTTCCCGACCGCTTGTCAGTATGCCCGCGCCGAGGGCCTGGCCTGCCTGGAGCGCCAAGGCACCCGTCGCAGCCTCGAATTCCTGAATCGGCCCGCTATCCTCGAGCTTCGGGATCAATCCGGCAAACGCGGCTATGCCGTGTTGAAGAGCTTGGACGGAGGCGTGGCGACGATCGTCACGCCCGAGGGCTCCCGTGAGATCACCTTTACCAGTATTGAGCAGTATTGGTTTGGTGAATTCCGCATCCTGTGGCGGCGCCCGGACTTTCTGGATGTGCCGGCGGACAGCGGCAGCCGCGAAGAGCAGCTGTGGATCGGCGCTCGTATGATGGAGCTTGCCGACAAGCACAGCGAGTCGGGTGTTGAGACGGGTCGAATCAACCGGATGCCAACGGAAAAGCAGATTCGTTGGTATCAGGATTTGAAAGGACTGACGGTTGATGGCATTGCGGGCGCGATGACCATAATCCAGATCAACAACGATCTGGGTGGGCCATTCCCCCGGCTGACACCGCCAGCTCCGCCGGAAGGTCAATAAGCATGTCCTACATACTCGATGCACTCAGGAAATCTGAGACCGAACGGCGCCAGGGCAAGATCCCTGATCTGGGGCATCAGGTTCAACTGATCCATCGCCCCAAGAAAAGGAAAGCATCGCCTGTTGTCTGGCTTGCGCTGGCGTTGGTTGTAAATGCTGGGGTTCTGGCCGTGCTGTTCTGGCCGCAGGCGTCACACGTGGTCGCTGTGCCTGCCTCCGAGCAGCCGTCGGGTGTTGTCGGCGATAATGCACCTCCGACGGATGTTGAGAAACAATCAGTCCAGGCCGAGGTTTCCGAGCCTGTGCCCGGAGCTGACTCCAGTCCGGTCAAGGCACAAGCGGATGAGGCCCTGGCAGAGAGTGGCAGCGTTGCATCAAATGAAAGCCCGCGAGAGCGGCCGACGATCATTGTCCCTGCTGCAGAAGCAACCCGCGACAATTCGGTATTGCGAGCAACGGCCCCGGCTGGCAGGGTACCGCACCTGGTTGAACTTCCCCTTTCTTTCCAAAAGAGCGTTCCTGACTTGACCTTTAATAGCCACATCTACGCCTCCGATCCTTTCGCAAGCCGCGTCATGATCAACAGCAATTACCTGCGCCGTGGCGACAGCTTCTCGGGGCTTCGGGTTGAAAGCATCACCCAGGATGGCGTGGTACTCAGCAAGCAGGGCCAGCGCTTCCGGGTCGGGATTGTCCGCGACTGGGTGAGCCCGCGCTGATGGCGTTAACCGACGAGATCAAACAGCAGATTCAGCAGGGTTACCGGGACGTTCTTGCAGGCAAGGATGTACGGGCGCGCTATGGCCAACGGCTGATGATCGCCGAGATTGCCCGGTACATGGGCGATATCACCGAGAACGATGGCCAGCGCACCTCACCAGCTTCGGCTTGCGTGGTCGAAGCCGGCACCGGTACCGGCAAAACCCTGGCGTATCTGATTGCCGCAATACCAGTGGCCAAAGCCCTGGGCAAGACATTGGTGATTTCCACGGCGACAGTAGCTTTGCAGGACCAGATTGTGCTCAAGGATCTGCCGGATCTGCGCAAGCATAGCAATATGGATTTCAGCTGGACCTGGCCAAGGGCCGGGGCCGCTACCTTTGCATGTCGAGACTCGAAGCGCGGCTTCACGACGAGGGCAATGGCGACAGCGATACCATGCCCCTGTTCCTGCTCGACGGTCCCAAGGGCGAGGAGCCAGGAACCCGGGCCTTTTTTGAAGAGATGCTGGCGAGCTACGGATCCCGTAAATGGGACGGTGATCGGGACCATTGGCCCGAGCAAATTCCGGACGATGTATGGCGACAGGTAACCACCGATCACCGCCAGTGCACCAACCGCCATTGCAGCTATTTCGACAGCTGTGCCTTTTTCGACGCCCGTAAGGACCTCGACGACGCCGATATTGTCGTAGCTAATCACGACCTGGTGTTGGCTGATCTGGCCCTGGGTGGCGGAGCAATCCTGCCTGAACCAGAAAACGCGCTGTTCATTTTCGATGAGGCCCACCATCTGCCAGACAAGGCGCTGAATCACTTTGCCGCGTCGGTTCCCTTGAACTCCACGCGCCAGTGGCTGAAGCAGTTGTCTCAGGCCCTGACCAAGATGCAGCCGTTCCTGGCGCCGGGAACACAGGGCACCAAGACCCTGGATCGGATCAGCGGAGCCTCCCGTGAAGTCGATCAGGTGCTGACCCGGGTTTACGACGAGGCGGAACAGAACACCGGTTGGGAATTCAACGAAGAACGCCGAACCGCCCAATGGCGTTATCCGGAAGGCGCATTGCCCGAAGCTTTGGCCGAACTTTCCGCCGAAGCGCGCATTGCCACGGCCAATTTGGTGCGTCACTTGGGGGCTTTGGCCGATGAGCTCCAGGGCGCGTTTGATGAACGCAAAGATCATGAGATTGATCGGGACACCGCCGAGGCCTGGTATCCGGTGATCGGGTCGTTCCACAGTCGGGCGGAAGACCAGCTCCGGCTCTGGGTCGCCTGGTGCGAGCAGGGCGACGCCAAACCGGCTGACAACGAAACGGAATCGGATCAAGACGATGGTGCGGCCAAGAAGCGCACCGGCTACAAGAGCCCAGCTCCGGCTCGGTGGGCGGTCAGGCAGCGCTGGGACCATGCCGAGGACATTACCCTCTACAGTTCGCCAGTGCTGGCAGACAGCCTGCTGTACTCCCGGCTTTGGTCCAGAGCTTACGGTTCGGTTCTGACCAGTGCCACACTGACGGCACTGGGACGCTTTGATCGTCTGCGGGCCCGGGCCGGACTGCCCGAGTCAAGCCGCTATCTGGTGGTACCCAGTTCCTTCCGCTATGGCGAGATGGCTACGGTGGAAGTCCCCGCCATGTCCATCATGCCAACCGATGACACCTTCACAGATGCTCTGGTGGAGCGTTTGCCAGATCTGTGGGCGGGCGAGAAGGCGACGCTGGTGCTGTTTACCTCACGCCGGCAGATGCAGCAGGTACGCGATGCGCTGGCGCCCGAGTATCCTGACCTGATCATCACCCAGGATGACATGGCCAAAGGCGAGGTTCTGCGCCAACACTGCAGCCGCGTAGATGAGGGACGCCCAAGTGTCCTCTTCGGTGTGGCCAGTTTTGCCGAGGGAATTGACTTGCCGGGCAAGTACCTGCATCACGTGGTTATTACCCGACTGCCGTTCTCGGTGCCAGACGATCCGATTGAAGCGAGCCTGGCGGAGTGGGTGACCCAGCGAGGCGGAAATCCGTTCATGGAAATTACCGTTCCCGATGCGTCGATCAAACTCGTTCAGGCGGTCGGCCGGCTGTTGAGAACAGAGCAGGACACTGGCCGCGTCACCATCCTTGACCGCCGCATCATTGCGCGGCGCTATGGCCAGTTGTTGCTGGACGCGCTGCCGCCATTCCGCCGTGTGATCGAATACTGACCATAAAAAAAGAGCCAGCCCCTAGGGGTGGCTCTTATTAAAAGGATTCTCTCGAACCCAGGGCGTCGAAACAACGCGGAGCAAGAAATCTGAAGGCCTGAAGTTTCAGAATTCAAGGAGAGGTTTCCCTCACCGTTGAAAACATAATAGGGGCTTAGGGGGCGTAAACGGATCGTCCAAAGGGCGTAGTCCGGGGTGTTTGTGGCGTGCAAACGTGACGCGCGTCACAGAACGAACTCCGTTACTCAGCCCGATAGCAAGCCGAGATCCCGTGCTTTTGCCAGCGCCTCGGTGCGCCGGCCCACACCGAGCTTGCCGTAAAGGTTGCGGATATGGGCTTTCACAGTGGCGGGTGCGACATCCATTTGAGCGGCAATCTGCTTGTTGGCGTGCCCCTCATGAATCAGAGCCAGAACTTCCATTTCCCGTTGGCTAAGCGGTTCCGGCAAAACAGTGGCTGTGCTTCCGGCTGACGGGGCGACTGGTCGGGTTAATGAAAGCCCCGCGGAAGCCTCAGCAGCGTCAGAAAGCTTGTCGAGGACTTGGGTGAGTTCCCGGTACCAGCTGCCGGGTGTCTTCAGTACGGAAAGCCGCCGAAGCATGGAGCGCAGGTGCGGGCTCTCTTCAATAAACAGGCCCATGAATCCCGCCTCTGACGCCTTTCGTACAGCCCGAGTCAGCATTTCACACGCCTCTTGTGCCCGGTCCTGAAGATCCAGTGCTTCACCATAAACCAGCAGGATCTCAACAAGGTGACGATTGTGGGCATTACGCTCGGCTGCCGGTAACAAAGCGCTGAGAATTTCCTGGGCCCGCTCTGGCTGCTTCTGGGCGACCTTCAGTCGAGCCAGGCTAATCAGGTTCTGTTCGCGGTTTAACGGGTTGGTCGTGGGCTCTTTCTCCGCAGCGTTCAGGCAGGCCTCGGCTTTTTCGAGGTCGCCTAGGGCTAGATGGCATCTGGCTAAAAGGGCCGAACTCGCGGGTGGTTCGAAGACAATGTGCTCCCGCCGTTTGCGTCCCACCTGGGCCGCATCTTCCAGCGCTTCGATGGCATCGGTAAATCGACCTTCACTGAACGCGAGGTGCCCACGCACGTACTGGATGATGACATGCTGCCCCGGTTCGGTGCCGCGATGTACATGTTCCAGCAGTGGCGCGAGATGGGTGGCTGCCAGTGAGTGCTGGTTGCGTTCCCGGTAGATCTCGGCCAAGGCGCTGTTTTGCCAGCACGAGATTAGCCGGGGCTGACTTGGATCAGAGTAATGTTTGTCCACCCATTTTCGGATGTCGGCGCAGCTACTCAGGGCCAGCTCAATGTCGCCGCGGTTGTACTGAATCCACGCCAATAAGCCGCCACTGGACAGCACCGTGCTTGGCTTGCGCTCGATCTGACCATAACGAACGGCCGATTGCAGGGCATCTTCGGCATCCATCAGCAGCCTTTGCCGAAGTAGTCCAGCCCGACGCCATAGTAAGTGACGGATTTCAGGGGGATGCGGGTGTGATCGATGTCCTTCAGCACCTGCCGGGTGAGATCGCTGGCGCTCTTGTCGTCACTGCGGGTGCGCGCGAGATAGGAGCGCACCAGGGAAATTTCGCTCTGGAGGCCGAGGGCCCCTTCGGCGTCGGGATGAGAATCGGCAACCCGCCGATCAAGTAAGTCTTCAAGGCTGGCAAGAAGCGGGTCTAGCCCATCAAGCCGATTGGCAAAGAAGCGGCCCCAGATCCGGAGCATCTGCAGCTGGGGGCTGTCTTCAATCAGGGATTCCGGAAGAAATTGGAGCCAATCGAGTACCGGCAGGTGATAGCCGCTATGAATAAGGTTGTTACCATGCTCAGCCAGCACCGCCGCAAGCCATTGCCTGTCACCCTGATGCACGATCTGGCTGATGCCGTCCTGGACGTGGCCATGGTCAAGAAGCCACTTGACGGTGCTGCGCCAAAGCGCCTCTGCTCGCTTCGGATCTGTTTGCTTTAGCCGTTGGAGCAGCGCGTCCCGGAACAGGTCGTGATAACGGAACCATTGATTGTCGGTGTCCAGGGGAATCAGGAAGAGATTCTGGCTGAGCAATCTCTCCAGCAGTTTTTGGCTGTCTCCGGTTGCTCGAATAGCATCGCATAAGGACGCACTCAGGCGAGGACAGCAGGCGGTATCCAGGAGGAACTGGGTCAGTTCTTCTGGCTGCTGTTCCAATACCTCGGTGAGAACGTAATCGCTGATCTGTCGCTCGTCGACATCCAGTTGTGGTTCCGGTAGCCCGGAACTTGCCTCTGCTGATAGGTCAACGCTCTTGGGACCGTTGCCGGACAGGGCTGTAAGTTGCATCGCCGCAACCCAGCCTTCGGTTCTTCGACAAATGGACCGGACATCGGCCTCCGATACGCTAAGCCCCATGGTGTCCTGAAAGAAACGACGGCATTCATCTTCTGAGAACGCCAGCAAACCGGGATGAACGTCTTGCACCCAGCGCCGAACCCGCCAGCGCGACAGTGGCATTTCGGGTTCTGTTCGGGATGCCAGGGTGACCGTAATTGCGGGCGGCAGGTAGTCGATGAAGTAAGCGAAATCCCGAAGAATCTGGGTATGCCGGATGAAGTGGAAGTCATCGAGCACCAGAAACCAGGGACTGGCATCCGCCGACAGCAGATTCAGTAAACCGGTTATTGCGCAGGTTGCGGTATCACCCTCTACTTGGCTGAGTTGTTTTCGGCAGTCTGCCAACCCAGCCAGTCCGGCATGTTCGAAAGCGCCAATAACATACTGCCAAAACCGGCGGGGCTCATTGTCATGTTCGTCCAGAGACAACCACGCTGTGGGGGAGGGTGTTTCTGCGCACCACTGGCTTGCCAGGGTAGTCTTTCCAAAACCGGCCGGGGCGATCACCAGATTCAGCCTTTTGGGGCTTGAAGGCTTCAGCAATGAACTCAACCGGTCGCGATGGACCGCGCGCCGGTCGGTCGTTGGCCGAAGGAATTTGGTGGTCAACAGCATGGGGGTCCCGGTTACAACAAGTGTCGATAACGGATTGTGTGCTTTGTCCCAGCCAAGTCAAGCGCAGAAATCACAGAAAGCCCTGTCGGGAGCAGTGGTAATGCATTTTTGGTCTAAACTAAAAGACAGGGAGCACCTATTCTAAAAAAGAATGAAAAATACCCTTTTTATGCGTACGCTTGGGCAAAGCGGATTGACTCCGTAGCCAGCCGAATACCGGGAATCCAGGAGCAACAGGTTCAATGAAATTACAACAGTTGCGATATATCTGGGAGGTTGCTCACCACGACCTGAATGTGTCCGCAACCGCTCAAAGTCTTTTTACTTCCCAGCCGGGCATTTCCAAGCAAATACGTTTGCTTGAGGACGAGCTTGGCCTGGAAGTGTTTGCCCGTAGCGGCAAGCACCTGACCCGAATAACTCCGGGCGGCGAGATTATCATCCGGGAGGCCGGTGAAATTCTTCGCCGGGTTGAGGGCATCAAAAAAATTGCCCAGGAGTTCAGTAACCAGCGCCAGGGTGATTTGAGCATTGCCACCACCCATACCCAGGCACGGTATGCGCTCCCGCCGATCATCAGCGGTTTTATTGAGTCCTACCCGGACGTGTCGCTGCACATGCATCAGGGCACCCCGATGCAGATTTCCGAAATGGCGGCCAATGGTGCAGTGGACTTTGCGATAGCAACGGAGGCCATGGAGCTGTTCAACGATCTGATCATGATGCCTTGCTACCGCTGGAACCGAAGCGTAATTGTGCCGAAGGATCATCCGCTGGCGAAAATGGATGAACTCACGCTCGAGAAGTTGGCTGACTACCCGTTGGTCACTTACGTCTTCGGATTTACCGGGCGTTCCAAGCTCGACGAGGCGTTCCAATCCGAGGGGCTGACACCCAAGGTGGTGTTTACCGCCGCAGATGCAGACGTCATCAAGACCTATGTTCGGTTAGGGCTGGGTGTCGGCATCATTGCCAGTATGGCGTTCGACCCAAAGGCTGATCCGGATCTGGTTGCCCTCGATGCCAGAAAGCTGTTCCGCCCTAGCATAACCCGCATCGGCTTCCGGAAAGGCACTTTCCTCCGAGGCTATATGTACGACTTTATCGAGAGGTTTGCGCCGCACCTGACTCGGGAGCGGGTCGACGAGGCCGTTGCCCATCAGGGCAGCCGGTCGGAAATCGAAGAGTTGTTCAGGGATATCGAGCTGCCCACCTATTAGTCAGGTGGGCGCGCGTGGTTAGGCGGGGAAAATTGCCTTAGGAGGATCCTAAGGCAACTTACTCCTTGGCGATCAGGTTACCGGCGTGCAGCCCGCATTCCTTCTTGGTCGCTTCTTCCCACCACCAACGTCCTTCGCGCTCATGCTGGCCTGGCAGGACAGGGCGCGTGCAGGGCTGGCAGCCAATACTGACAAAGCCTTTCTCATGCAGCTCGTTGTAGGGCGCTTCCGACATCCGGATGTAGTCCCAGACTTCTTTTGATGTCCAGTTTGCCAGCGGATTGAACTTGATCAGGGTTTTGGATTCTGTCGAGAAGGCGGTGTCTTCCTGAACCACAGGCACGTCGTTGCGGGTGCCCGGGCTCTGGTCCTTACGTTGACCGGTGATCCACGCATCCACGGTGGCCAGCTTGCGCCTCAGCGGATTGACCTTGCGAATGCCACAGCACTCAGAGTGTCCGTCTTCGAAAAAGCTGAACAGCCCCTTTTGGTTTACCAGATCCTGTACTTCGGCCGAATCGGGAAACAGGACTTCGATGTTGATGCCGTAGTGTTTGCGCACTCGCTCGATGAATTCGTAGGTTTCCGGATGCAGGCGACCGGTATCCAGAGTGAATACCTGCAGGTTGTCGGTTAAACGGTGTGCCAATTCAATCAGAACGACGTCTTCGGCCCCGCTGAAGGAGATGGCGATGTTGTCGTACTTCTTCAGTGCGGCCTTGAGAATGGCGCGTGGCTTTCGCCTTCAAGTTCGTCCCGGAGCTGCTGAATGTCAGTCATTGCTTTTCAGTACCTGATCTAAATGAGTGAAAAGCTACCATTAAATGCCTCATAGCTTGAAGGAATGAGCATCTATATGGATATGCCCGATGCATTCCCCGGCTGTTTTTTTTATCATACGGCGCTAACCAAGCCAGAGCATCCGCTCTCGCGCACTCAACTGTTTATCAGGAGACCACTGTGGAACTCGCATGCCTTGACCTTGAAGGAGTACTGATTCCGGAAATCTGGATCGCATTCGCCGAAAAAACCGGCATCGAAGAGCTCAAGGCGACCACACGGGATGTTCCTGATTACGACGTACTGATGACCCAGCGCCTGAAGATTCTCGATCAACACGGCTACGGTCTTCCACAGATTCAGGAAGTGATCGGTGAGCTGGACCCGCTGCCGGGCGCGCGGGAGTTCCTGGATTGGCTGCGTCAACGCTTCCAGGTGGTGATTCTCTCCGACACTTTTTATGAGTTCGCCATGCCGTTGATGGCCAAGCTCGGCTTCCCCGCGCTGTTGTGCCACAAGCTCGAAGTAGCCGAAAACGGTCAGATCACCGATTACCTGCTTCGTCAGCGTGACCCCAAGCGCCAGTCAGTGCGGGCTTTCCAGTTGCTGAACTATCGGGTAATCGCAGCCGGCGATTCCTACAACGACACCACCATGCTGGGCCAGGCTGAAGCGGGCATTCTGTTCCACGCCCCTCAGAATGTCATCGAGGAGTTCCCGCAGTATCCTGCGGTGCATAACTTTGATGACCTGAGGCAGGAATTCTTGAAGGCGAGTGCGGTGCACAGCGCGTAGTTGTGCATAAGGAGTTGAGCATCAGGAAAGGCTAGGGGGTTTGTATCGGCCCCCTAGAGATTCTCCAGGAAGTCCATCAACGGCTTAACCTTCGTCAGGGTTTCCTGGTACTCGCTTTCAGGGTCGGAATCGGCAACGATCCCGCCGCCACCCCAGCAGCGAATAGTGCCCTCGCCATCGCACAGCATGGTTCGGATGGCAATGTTGCTGTCCAGTGAACCATCCAGTCCCCAATAGAACACCGAACCGCAGTAAGGGCCCCTCCAATGTGGTTCAAGTTCGTCGATGATTTCCATTGCCCGGATTTTGGGTGCTCCGGTAATCGAGCCTCCCGGAAAGGCGTCCATCAGTGCTTTGATGGGTGAGACATCCTCAGCTAGATTGGCCCGAATGTGGCTGACCAGATGGTGCACATTACGATAGGACTCGAGAGCGAAGAGCTTTTCCACCTGCACACTGCCCACCTTGGCGTTCACGCTCAAGTCATTTCTCAGCAGATCGACAATCATCAGATTTTCGGCTCGATCTTTTTCTGAGGCCTGCAATTCCTCGGCGTACGCGTTGTCTTGCTCCTCGGTTCCGCCTCTGGGGCGGGTACCTTTTATCGGGCTGGTGGAAATGGTGCGGCCCTGGATCTCGAAAAAACGCTCGGGCGACAGAGAAAGGATGGAGTGACGCCCAATTCTGATGAATGCGCTGTAGGGCGTAGCGTAGGCTTCGGCTAAAGATTGAAAAGCCGCCCAGGGCTCTCCGATGTACCTTGCGGTAAATTCTTGAGAGAGATTGGCCTGATAGCAGTCTCCCGCATGAATGTAGTGATGAACCGCGGCGACATTCTCTATGAAACTGGCCTTGGTCTGACTGGGCGTGAACCGACTAACAATTTGCCATAGGGGATGCTCGTCGCTGTTGTCTCGGGACATCCAGTCGGTAAGTGTGTCGCGGGTATGCTGCGGGCAGTCCGGATGTATCCAGAGGTAGCGGGTGTCTGATTCGGCATCGTAGCTTGCGGCCCACAGGTAGAAACCGGCGAAGAGCACCGGAAAAGCCATTTCCTTACCCAGCCCGCTGAGTTTTGACTCCCGTTGTAGACCGAATTCATAGGCCAGCACTCCGTACCAGCCTCCCAGCAAGTAATTGCCGCTCTGGGTCTCTGCAATGGCGTATTTCTCCATTGGCTCGGTCATCGCAGAAGCGATTGAGTCCACGGGGGCTTGGGCAAGATCATTTAATTGAAGATGTTGCTGCGCCAGAGCGGTGAAACCTCTCATCCTGCCCCGTGCACTCCCTGCGCCTTCGCTACCGATGTAAGCAAAGTCCTCTGCGCGGGAGGCATGCTTCAACAGGCGCTCATAGGCTTCTCGGGACAGGGTCGCTAACGATGGCGAGGTCAAAATGAATTCCTTAAATAATCTCTGAAGTGATAAGCCGTGCACAGTTAGCACGTTGTTTCCGGGTAAGTCGCGCTGATCTAATAGTGCTCGTACCCTGCGTTCTGAAGCGCATTTTACTTCACTGAGCAGGGTTCCGGCATTTATTACGCTCAGCAAAAGGAATAAGAACTATGATGCTTGGCTTCCAGTCCTCCCTTTTATCCTGCCTGCACTCATCGGCTCAGGCTCTTCTGACACCTCGGGTAAGTTTTCGGCGTGCTTTTGCCCTCGGGGTGACAGCCATGGCTGTTGGCTCAGTCAATCGGCTTTCAGCGCGGAGGAGATCAAACAACCCACCCCTGAGCAGATTGCCACAGAAATCCGGGCGAATACTCAGTATCTATTGCAGCATGTCTCTAACAAAACCAAAGTCATCATCGAAAACCATGACGATTTCGCACCATTCGGCGCGGGCACTGATGCCAGATGGCAGCGTTCGTTACGTTTGGGCCGTACCTCCGGGTGAGCCGCTGATCGGGGTCAATGGTCAACTGGTACTGAACTCCGTTCGAAAGGCGTTATCAATGCAAGCTCAGCAAGGGCGCATTCTTGGCTCGGCGGTGGTCTACGACTACAAACCGAGTCCGGATTCAGAGATCGACCAGGTCAATATTGAGCTGGAGTATCTAGGCGGCCACGCCGAAGTGGTGGCAACGGAATATACGCTTTCGTCCGGCGGCGTGACTTTCCATGAGGGTGCGGCCAAGACGTATTCGCCTCTGGTCTTTGCTGGAAACGGAACCGGTTCCCCCTAGTAAGCGGAGTTCGTCACAAAAATTATCGGATCGTAAGTTTGTGTGACAATCCGTTACTGAAATGTGCTTCACCTCGCAGTTTGGGGTGTCACGGTCTGACAGACTGATCTCGCAGCCAGAGGAAATGGCTGTTGAAGAAAAAAATAAAATTCTAGGAGATCTAGTATGAAAGGCCTGAAGAAAATCGCTCTGGTAGCCGCAGTTGCTGCCGCCCCGTTTGCCGCTAACGCGGAAATGCAAGCTCTGAACGACGCCAGCATGGGCGCTGTAACTGGCCAGGCAGGTGTGACCATCGATCTGTCCGCTAACGTGACCATCGGCGAGATCGCTTATGAGGACCAGGGTTTCCTGGCATTCTCTGACGTAAGCCTCTCTGGCCAAGGTGGTACTGACCTTGACGACATCCGCCTGACCATCGACGTTGCTGGCGACACAACTAACCAAGACCTGGGAACTGCCGCACTGGGCGCAACCTACCTGGCCGGTGCTGGTTTTGACGTAAGCGGTGCCAATGAGACCGCGCAGGCCGTTACCGACGGCGACCTGGTTATCGGTTTGCGCTCACAGAGCGGCCTTCCGGTTGATTTCAACCTGAGCGTCGGCGAAATCTTCCTGTCCAAATCTGGAAGCACAGTTGGTGCCCTGCAGTCTCGCGCTAACGGTGGCACCGGCGGCACCACTCTGGTGTCAGCCCTAAGCATCGATGGTTTCTTAGGTCCGATTGACATTGTGATCAATGAAGAAAGCAACAGCTTGAACGTCAATGCTTACTTCAGCGCCGAGGGCAGCTTGACCATGCCGTTCATGGGCACCAGCCTGGACTTCGAGCTGCACAACCGTCGCGGCGCGACCGTGTCAGGAACGCTGGCTGGTACTGATTACAGCTTTGCTCATGCCCAGGTGGACGTAAGTGTCGTTGACAGTCATAACGCCGGTACAGTGACTGCGCCTAACAATATCAGTGCCCTGCGTGTGAATGTTCAGGACTTCTCCGGTGACCTAGACCTCACCAATATCAACACCGGTGGCACTGAAAGCATCGGTAACGTATACATGACCGACCTGGCCGTTCGTGCCGATATGGTCATCTACGGTCACTAAGCCTTGCCTTAGTGAGAAGACCGGCGACGTCCTCGGTGAGGGCGTCGTTTTAGCTTTCCTGTTTTGATTCTGAAAATGCGTTTCTATCGACTCTGCTTATAGTCTGTCCGGAGGTGATATGGTTTCACTGCTAAGGTTTGGCGCTCTGGCCGCTTTGCTAACGGGTTCGGCTGGGGTATTTGCAGACCTGAAACCTGTTGCGGACGATGAACTGTCGAGTGTTGTGGCTCAGGCGGGCCTCACCGTTGAGTACTCGGGTCAAACCTATCTTGGCCAATTCCGATTCGAAAATGCAGGCGCCTATCAGGTGGATGGCATCACCATGGGCGGTGCAGGTGTTACCCAGGCAGGATCAAGTGAAGGTTATGGCGTGAATTTCGATGATGCCAGAATGACCTTGGATATCGATTTCGATGGCGTATTGGACGTGGCCTGGCAGCCTGGAATCTCTGACAAAATCGACTGGGGTTTTCGCGCAGATGACGTCACCCTGGAGAGTTCTGGTGCCAGACAATCAGCTCTGTTCACCAATGTCGAGGCGTGGGGTTTCCTGAAAGAAGTTCGCCGTAGAGTTAATCCGCCTGCTGCAGACGGTTCATCACGGGGCGTCAGTACCTACTCGGAATTCACCATCGAGAATCTGACAGCGGATGCCAGCTCTAATACCCTTGGGATAGAGGGTGGATACGTTAAGGGAATGGAGCCGGCGGGATTTGCGGTGCTGGATACCACCTTCCGTCCTCTTTCAGCTGCACAATCCGGCATTGGCAGGGACACTGTGACCGTAGAGGTACATAACTTTGCGGCCGACATTGGAATGAGTAATCTGTCGATAGGCGGCGTGGGTCTTGGTGCTGTCACATTGGACAATGTTCGGGTGACTGATACGGCGATTACGCTAAACCACTAACTCCCCGCACCATTAACTTCCAACACTTAGTTCTCTTAAGTCTTTATCCCTTTCAGCATCTTGAGCTTTAGCTAGCGACTAACTCTTTTCCGCATGACTATTTTGCGTCAGCAGTCGTGATGCCAATTACTGATCCGGTACTGCAATCGAAAGATCGAATCCGCCGCCTGGTCTCGGGGTCAGGTTGATCGGCCCCTCGTTTATGGCCTGTGGAATCTGGATCCGATCGATACCGGGCGGGTTGCCAATTGAGAAGTTCAGATTCTGTCCGTCGAAACCGATGCCCAACTGATCGTTCAGGAAGGTCTGAGTGAAGGCTCATCGGGAATCTCCGCCTGTTGACCGAAAATAATAGGCGGGATCGTGGGTGTGAGCTCAGCTGGCGGCTGAGCCCTTGCCAGTTCATCCTGTGGCAGGAGCAGGGCGCGTCTCAGGAACTCTTCCTCGGCACTTGCCAGTGCGTCCTTTCTGCCTTCTTCCACATATCGCTGCAGGGCTTCCCGGTACGCTTCTTCCTCGGCCTCGGTGAGAACCGGTTCGCCCGGGGAAATGGTCAGGGCGCGGATAATGCGCTGGCGGTCTGCTTCTGATTTCTGTTGTTTCTTTGGCACGATGATAACGGCAGAGTCTTTAACGTAAGTCTCGACCATTTCGTCTGAGGTGAGGGCCTGGACACCCGCCAAGGCGGGCAGGGAAGCAGTAATCCCGGCAACTGCAGTGGCAAGCAGATTCAAGCGTCTCATAATCAGGTCCTTTTCACGATTGCAGGCTTTCAGGATTGAAGGCTGCGAATGCAGGCTTCTGACATCGCACAGAAACCGTCCGCTCCATAGTCAGTATTCGGTTTGTCTGACAGGTTTTCAAGTTGGTTTTTGTTGCTTTGTGATCAGATTCGACTCAAATCGGGTATTGTTAGTTAGGAGCGGCAATCGAGAGGATGTTGTCGGAACTTTCAATGCATTTTGTCGCCTCAAGGGCACCATGAAAAACCAAGTATCAAAGCGCTGGCAACGTTGGGTAAATCGGAAACTTCCCCGGTCCGACGTTCAGACATTCAGTCAGAAAAATATTTTCATTTTGCCGACCGGAGCCGGAGTGGTGTTCGGCATTCTGCTGCTGATTATGCTCATCACCGGTATCAATTATCAGAACAGCCTGATCTACCTGGTTACCTTCCTGCTCGGCGCGGTCTTTGTCGGTGCCATGCATCAGACCCATCGTAATCTGTCGGGGCTGCAGCTGGCCCTGGTTCAACCCGGCGAAGGCGTAGCCGGTGATGAAGTGCCGTTCCGGTTTCGCGCAACGGCTGGGCGAGATGATGCGGTCGCCATCCTGTTGTCGTGCGAGGAATTCAGTCTGGGGGCTACACATATCAAGGCGGGCCACTCGAAGGACATAATCTTACCTGTACCTTCTGCATTCCGGGGCTACCTCCGACCCGATAGAATCCGTGTCGAAACCCGCTTTCCGTTTGGCCTCCTCAAGGCCTGGTCCTGGATCAGGCCGGTATCGCCCGGCATTGTTTCACCCAGGCCATTGGCGGCACCAGAGGTAACCAGCACCATCGAAGCCGGCGATGAGACAGAGCAAGCCAGCCCGGCGACTGGCAATGACCATGCGGAACTAAGGCCGTGGCGTGAGGGCGACCCGAGCCAACGGGTTATGTGGAAACGGTTCGCCAGGAACGGTCAGATGGTCGTTGCCGATTGGGAAGGTGAACGGGGCAGCCCTCATTGGCTGGACTTCAATGCCTTTCCCGGCGCTGATTACGAACTGCGGCTAAGCTACCTTGCGTGGCTCGTCAACGAGCGCGAACGAACTGGTGCTCGTTTTGGCTTGAGTCTGCCCGGGCAAGTCATCGAGCCAGATTCTGGTTCCGCACATGTAAACCGTTGTCTCCGTGCGTTGGCGGTTTGGGGCGAGGAGCGCCCGAGGGACGCGATGACCGAGCGACACGGCAGCCGGCACCCTAAATCCGACAGCGCCGCGGGCCCACTGAGGAGGCGCGCATGAGTGTCTCTGATGGTAGCTCAGTGTTCGTAGCGGCTGATGGAGCGACAACCGGATTGCCTTCGCGGGCGTTGCTGTGGCTGTTTGGTAGTTTTGCAATTCTGCTCACGCCGCAATTGGATCGCCTGCCTATTTGGCTGATAGCTGCCTGTCTGGTGCTTGCAGGATGGCGGGGAGCGGCGCAGTTTGGCCATGTGCGCCTGCCGGGTCGGTGGTTGCGCACGGGGATCATGCTGGTGCTTGTTGCGGTCTATATTGCCACCGTTCAGGGGCGTTTCACCGTGGATACGGCAGCATCGTTTTTTGTGCTGGCGGTTGGGCTGAAGTGGCTTGAGACTCGAACCGTGCGCGATTTCTACGTGCTGTTTTTCATCCTTGCCTATCTCGGCACTGTGAATTTTCTGTTTCATCAGGAAATCCATTGGAGTCTCATTAATATCCTCGCGGTTGCCTTGCTCTTGGTCGGTTTGCAGATCATCAACGCGCCGGATCTTCCTGGCAGCGTGAAGGCAGGCTGGAAAAGGCTGGGCCTGATGCTGCTGAAAACCCTACCCATTGTCGTTCTGCTTTTTGTGTTTTTTCCGCGTATGGAGCCACTTTGGAGTGTGCCCCTGGTTTCTGGTCAGGCGAGAACCGGCATCAGTGACACCATGCGGCCGGGCGATATTTCGAATTTGGCTCAGAGCAGTGAACGCGCCTTTCGAGCCACGTTTGGTGGAGAGATACCGGCGTACCGAGATCGGTATTGGCGTGGACTCATCTTGGACTATCTCGATGGTGAAACCTGGAGGCAAAGCGACAGCGATCCGTTTCAACGCCCGGGACGGGTCGCTATGGATGGCGGTGTAGGGGAGCTGGAGTCCGGCCAGTACGATGTGCTGCTTGAGCCAACCGACCAGCGCTGGGCCTTCGCGTTGGAAGGTTCGCGGGCCGTATCGAGTAATGTGATTGAGGAGTCCGACGAGCTCTTCAGGTTCAGGCGGCCGGCAGATACCTCGGTGCGGTATCGCCTGGCCCGGGAAGATGCCAGCACACAAGCTCGTGAATTTTTGACCTATGAGCAGCGCCGGCGCTACCTCCAGCTCCCGGCGACGGGGAATCCCCGTGCCCGCGAGTTCGCTCGTGAGCTGCGCAGCCAATACGGCGACGTAGAGTTGGTTCGTGCGTTGCTAACCCGATTCCGGGAGGAGCCCTACTTTTACACACTCAGGCCGCCTGCCATGGGCGAAAATGGTATCGATAACCTGTTGTTCGATTCTCAGCGCGGTTTCTGTGCCCACTATGCCGGAGCCACCACGTTTTTGCTCCGGTCTGCCGGTATTCCAGCGCGGGTTGTTGTGGGGTATCAGGGCGGAGCGCCTGGCGCTGGCGGGGATTACCTGATCGTCCGTCAGTACGATGCCCACGCCTGGGTTGAGGTATGGATTTCCGACAGAGGATGGGTTCGAATTGATCCTACTGCCGCTATAGCGCCAAGCCGAATTGAGTCAGGTTTGCGTGATGCGGTTGCGGAAGAAGGCTCGTTCCTGGAAGACAACTGGGCGTCGCCTCAGCGCTATGCCGATATCGCACTGGTTCAGTGGGCCAGTCTCCAGTTGGATCGGATCAATTATCAGTGGCAGCGCTGGATAGTGGGGTATCAGGGACAAACCCAGATGAATCTGATGTCCCGTCTTCCCGGTGGCTTTGGCATGCGGGAGCTCGGCTATCTGACCGCCGGTATTGTTGGGTTTGGCTTACTGATTGCCGGGCTGGTTTCCGCCTGGCAGATCCGTCGCGGAGGATCCCGTGATGCTTTTCTTCGCATCATTGGCGGTTGGCACCATTTGAGCGCCAGGGCGGGGGTGCCGGTGCGAGTGGGCGAAACGCCAACAACGTTGGCCGCCAGGCTGGCAAAGGCCGAACCTGCCGTTGCCGAATCCGCCAGGCTTTTTGCCCACAGCATTAACAGCCATTACTATAGCGATGGCTCGTCTGCGGGTCGCGATCGCGAGCTCAAACGCCTGCGGCGTCTGTTGCAGACCATGAAAAAACAGCTTCGGCGTCGACATTCAACCATGGGAAAACGTTCTTGACCGATAACGCGCGCAATATGCCCTGGCACTCAAGAGCCTGGGCCACGGTTCGAAGCCAATGGTCTGACGGCCGGTTGCCCCATGCCCTGATCATTACGGGTGAACGTGGTGTGGGAAAACGTGCCTGGGCCCAGGCAGTGGCGGAATTACTGCTGTGTGATACCCCGCTATCGGTGAGGCGGGTGAACCTGCTGCGTGCGGGCGCTGTAAACAGTGTGAACTTTTCGCAGCAAGCACCCATCCGGATCTTCGTGCGTACGCACCGGAGAAGTCCCGGATGGTCAAGGTTGATCAGGTGAGAGCCTTGTCGACCTTTGCGGTGGCGTCGCCCCAGGTCGCCCAGCGAAAAGTCGCGATTATTGATCGTGCTGACCAGCTCAACATCAACGCGGCCAATGCGTTGCTTAAAACCCTGGAAGAGCCTCAGCCGGATGTCACCCTGTTGCTGCTGCAGGAAAGCGGACGGCCACTTTTGCCGACAATACGTTCCCGCTGCCAGACCGTTACCATACCTACGCCGGACGTGGAGGCAGCCAACAACTGGCTGGTGGGTGAAGTGCAGGCTCTGGATGAGGCGACCCGGCCCTCTGCTCAGGTACTGGCAAAAGCGTTAATGCTCTCCGGCAATGCGCCGAGGCTGGCACTCGAATATGCCACAGGTGAGTTCATCGGATTGCGTGATAAGGCGTTTGAGCAGTTCAAGCAGTTCATGAAAGGGCGCGTGCCGGTAGCGGAAGCGGCCAAGGCATTCAAGGCGCTGGGGCTGGAAGACAGTCTCTGGTTATTCGAAGGTTGGGCAGCTGATCTGGCAAGGCTGAGTCTGGGCGGTTGCGCGATTGATACAGAAGCTGAGGAAATGCTTGGCTTCCTTGCCCGGTCAAATCCCGCGTGGCGAGCTCATGCGCTATTGGATATGGTCAAGGAGGCTCGGGAGGCTGGAGTCTACAATGCCAACCCCGAACTGGAAGCAAGCCGATTGTTGATTGCCTGGCAGAAGTTGATGCCGGTAAAACGTCGGGCAGGTTGATGATTCCTGATAGCGCCTTCCTGACAAACAACTGCTATGATTGCGAAAAGACAGGGATTTTTGTCCCTGCAACAACCTATTGAGATCACAAAGGAAAGGTGTCTGTTATGGGGCCCGGATTTGGTGCACGCAGTGGCATTCTCACCCTGACCATTAAAGACAAGGCGGTTCTCTATGCCGCCTATATGCCGTACATCCGCCAGGGCGGATTGTTCATCCCAACTCAGAAGCAGTATCAGCTGGGCGACGAGGTTTTTCTGCTATTGAACCTCATGGATGAACCCGAAAAAATTCCGGTGGCTGGCAAAGTGATCTGGATTACCCCGAAAGGTGCCCAAGGCAATCGGGCCGCCGGCATCGGCGTTCAGTTCAATGGCGACGACGAGACCGCCCGCACCAAAATTGAATCCTATCTGGCGGGGTCGCTGAGTTCTGATCGTCCCACGCACACGATGTAAGGCGAGCCGCGCATGAACGATACCGCCGTACCTCCTGAGGTCTTTCAAAGCGTGACCGAGTTTCGGGAAGCGGAATGGCAACTCAGGAACATTCGTCTCGCGGGATTGCACTGGCATGCAGAGCGCAAAACCACGAGCGACGTGCCGGTGCTCATGCTGCATGGCTGGCTCGATAACAGCCTGACGTTTATCAAGCTGGCCCCTGAACTAGCCTCCCAGTCCGAAGTGTATGCGGTTGATATGGCCGGTCATGGCAAATCCGGACATCGTCCCGCTGGGCAAAGCTACCTGTTGATGGACTATGTCGCGGATCTGGCAGAATTGGTCGAAAATCACCTGCTCGTCAATGACAAAGAACAGATTGACCTGGTCGGTCATTCCCTCGGTGGTATTGTCTGCGCGCTTTACGCAGCGGCCTTCCCGGAGCGGGTTCGTAACTTGGTGATGATCGACAGTCTTGGTGCAATCAGTCGCCCGGTTGACCAGACGATTCCTCAGCTTCGGCGAGCCATACAGAAGCGGCTGGCAGGTTCGGGGCGTCAAACGGTTTACCAAGATATCGAAACTGCGGCGAAGGCCAGGGAAGGGGGGCTTAGCCCGCTGAGCCCGGAAGCTGCGCTGACCCTAACCCCGCGCAACATGAGGCAGGAGCCGGGCGGTTACGTCTGGCGGACCGATTCACGGCTGCGCCATCCAACGCCTTTGATGATGAGTGAGGATCAGGTCATGGCCTCGTTGCGAGCCATTACTACGCCGACCCTGTTCGTGCGCGCTGAATCTGGTTTGCTGGCGAGTCGCAGCGGGCTGGATGAGCGGGGCCAGGCTATAACGAACCTGAAGGTTGCCCATGTCCCGGGCGGACACCATTGCCACCTGGATGGAAATACGCGCCCGGTTTCCGAGGCCATCAAACACTTTCTGAGCGATGAATAATATCCTTTCAAAAAAACTGTTCTCCGTCTGCTTGCTGCTGTCAGCATTCGGCCTTTCGCCTATGGCGACGGCTGCTACCCCCGAGGTAATGCCTGACCCTTTTCCCCAGTCTTCACTTGAGACCACGACGACCATCCGGTCACCCGGGCATCTGGTGCTTTTTAGTCCGGTTCGGGAAGTGAATGATGAAATTCGCTCTGAAACCATGGCCAGGCTTCCGGTACAGGGTGAAGGACGGTTGTACGAAATTGCCCGCGATTCGAGTCGCGCCAAGGCCAGGGATCATTACCGGAGTTTGCTGCAGGCTCGGGGCGCCCAGATATTGTTTGAGTGCTCAGGGATTGGTTGCGGTCGGAGTAATGTCTGGGCCAATCAGATTTTTGGTCAGCGCGTTCTCTATGGTCGAGATGCTACCCAGGATTACCTGGTCGCAGGCACCACAGAAAGCGACGGCAGTCGGTGGCTAACTCTGGTTTACACGGTAACCCGGGGCAATCTCAGGGAATACGTTTGGATTGAACACCTCGCTGTGGAGCCGGGCGCAATGGTTCCTGGCCTGGGCAGCGTGAATAACAGGATTCGAGGACCGGTTGTAGTGCCCTGGCAAGGCGGGGTTACCTATCGTTTTGACTGGTCGGCCACAGAGCGGCGCAGGATTTCAGAGTGGGCTGGTGACGATGCGGCTACGGTTATTCTTACGGGTTTTGCCGCTCTTGGAGCCAATGAGTCGGTAGAAGAGGCAATGTCCCGCGCTACCGAGGCAACAGAGTCGTTGTCGGACGTCCTGTCCAAAACCGGGGTTCCGGCCGCGCGCCAGAAACTCATCATTGTTGGTCCGGGCGTTCCCATCGCCGACCCCAATCGCCAGGGCGATCGGGTGGAAGTGACGGTTATCACGAGGTAGTTAAATGGGTGATTCCACAAGCAAGCCGGGGTCCGACCCTGAACAGACCGTGACGTCTGGCACTGAAGACGGTGCCTCGGCAGTAGTAAAAAGCTCTGATGTATCCGCGGCCGCATTGGAGTCATCATCAAGTCAGCCAAAGTCGGCTGCCAAACGGCAAACGGTGGCGCTGACGCTGGGCAGCGGTGGCGCCCGAGGCTATGCCCATATCGGGGCGATTGAAGTCCTGGTTGAGCGCGGCTACGACATTATTGCGGTGTCTGGTTGCTCCATGGGTGCGCTTGTCGGCGGAATGTATGCGGCAGGCAAAATGCAGGCTTATAAGGACTGGGTAACCGGCTTGGGCCAGTTTGACGTTCTTAAGCTGCTTGATGTCACCTTCAATTCGGTCGGTGCAATACGCGGTGAGAAAATTTTCTCGGTTGTCCGGGAGATGCTGGGCGATACCAAAATCGAGAACCTGCCCATTGCGTTTACCGCGGTGGCCACCGATTTGCTCGCCCACAAAGAGATCTGGTTCCAGGAAGGTCCGCTCGACCAGGCTATACGGGCCTCTGTAGCAATTCCCAGTGTCGTTACCCCGTTGGTGCTGAATGGTCGGGTCCTGGTAGATGGGGCGCTGCTGAATCCGCTTCCGATCATCCCCACCATTTCGTCCCACGCCGATCTGATTGTCGCGGTGAATCTCAGCGGTGAAGACGAACGGCGTCGCAGAATCCCAGACGCGGCGTTCAGCCCGGATGGCGAAGGTGCGGACATGGATGAATGGATGGACACGATTCGGGAAAAGGCGTCCCGTTGGTTTGACTGGGATACTCTCAAATCCCTGACTGCTCGAAAAGGTGAGGGTGATGAAACCCCGGAGGATAAGATCTCCCGGGAGATGCGGAAGAAAGACGCGGTGAAGAAGGAAGAAAAAAGCGGACCAGAGAAAAAGGCTCAGGAAGAGCACGAAACCATCGATTGGGACAAGCTGGGGATTGGCAAGTTCGATGTTATGAACCTGACAGTGGAAACCATGCAGAGCGCTCTTGTGCAGTACAAGCTCGCCGGTTATCCGCCGGATCTGCTGGTAAATATTCCCAAGAACGCCAGCAGAAGCTACGACTATCACAAAGCGCCCGAGTTGATTCAGCTTGGCCGCGAGCGCATGTCGGCAGCACTGGACAGATTCGAGGAGAACCGCAACAGCTCCGGCCCACTCGCCATTTGATCGGCGTCTGCAAGACCGGACGCCGCAGAGGCTGCAGGGTGGGCACGAAAGGGCGTATAATGCCGCGCTGTTAATTTCGCCTTACAGGATCGTGCCCGTGACCAGCCCTATTGATGACCTACACACCGTTCGCGACTATCTGCGATACGCGTCAACGCAATTTGCAGCTTCCGGGCTGTATTTCGGTCATGGCACCGATAATGTCTGGGATGAGGCGGTGCAGCTGGTCATGCGATCCCTGAACCTGCCGCTGGAAAACAACACCCTGTTTCTCGATGCACGCCTGGTCCGTGAAGAGCGACAGCTGATTCACGAGCGAATCAAGCGCCGGATCACCGAGCGAGTGCCACTTGCGTACTTGCTGGGTGAGGCGTGGTTCATGGGTCTGCCGTTTCACGTTGATGAACGCGTGCTGGTGCCGCGGTCACCCATCGGTGAACTGATCGAAAACAGACTCCAGCCCTGGCTGGGCGACAAGTCGGTGAACCGTGTGCTGGATCTTTGCACCGGCAGCGGCTGCATTGGCATTGGCGCGGCCACCGTGTTTGAAGACGCTCTGGTTGATCTGGCCGACATTTCGGTGGATGCGCTGGAGGTAGCTGAATCGAACATTGAGCTGCACGAGCTTGGTGATCGGGTCCAATGCATCCAGTCAGACGTATTCAGCAATATCAATGGCCAGTACGATGTCATTCTGAGCAATCCGCCGTATGTCGATGCGGAAGATCTTGCTGACATGCCGGATGAATACCATCACGAACCTGAGTTGGGATTAGCGGCTGGGTCTGATGGGTTGGATATTGCGCATCGGATACTCGAAAAGGCTGCCGAGCACCTGGCGCAGGATGGACTCCTCATTGTTGAAGTTGGCAACAGCTGGGGCGCGATGGATGATGCCTATCCGGATCTTCCGCTGACCTGGCTGGAGTTTGAGAATGGTGGCAGTGGGGTGTTCCTGGTTACTGCGGAAGCCCTTCGCGAATGGCAGAAAAAGGCTTAAACCCTTTTCTTATATAAACTGAATAAAGTGCTGAATCATGTCGGGAAATACCTTCGGAAAGTTGTTCACGGTCACCTCCTTCGGTGAAAGCCACGGCGCTGCATTAGGCTGCATTATTGATGGCTGTCCTCCGGGGCTGGAGCTCACAGAAGCAGACATGCAGCGGGATCTGGATCTTCGTAAGCCCGGCACCTCACGACATACCACCCAGCGTCGTGAGGCGGATGAAGTCAGGATTCTGTCCGGTGTGTTCGAAGGCAAGACCACCGGCACTCCGATCGGCCTGCTGATCGAAAACACCGATCAGCGCTCGAAGGATTACTCCAAGATTGCCGAGCAGTTTCGGCCCGCACACGCCGATTACACCTACGTGCACAAATACGGTGTGCGTGACTATCGTGGTGGCGGACGCTCTTCTGCCCGTGAGACCGCCATGCGGGTTGCCGCGGGTGCGGTCGCGCGGAAGTACCTGGAGCAACGCCTGGGTATTACCATTCGCGGTTATCTGTCTCAGCTCGGCCCGATCAAGATCGAAAAGATCGATTGGGACCAGGTGCACCAGAATCCATTCTTCTGCCGGATGCCGATAAGGTGCCAGAAATGGAGGCCTACATGGACGCACTCCGGAAGGAGGGTGATTCCATCGGTGCCCGCATTAACGTGGTAGCCGAGGGTGTTCCGCCAGGATTGGGCGAGCCAATATTTGATCGTCTAGACGCCGATCTGGCCCATGCCCTGATGAGCATCAATGCGGTCAAGGCGGTGGAGATTGGTGCCGGCTTCGATAGTGTCGAGCAGAAGGGCACGGAGCACCGGGATGAAATGACGCCGGAGGGCTTTTTGTCGAACAACGCCGGCGGCGTACTGGGTGGTATTTCCTCTGGCCAGCCAATCACGGCGAGTATCGCTTTAAAGCCGACCTCCAGCCTCCGCCTGCCCGGGCGGGGCATCGATGTTCATGGCAACCCGGCCGAGATCATCACCACCGGACGTCACGATCCGTGCGTTGGTATTCGCGCCACGCCGATTGCTGAGGCGATGATGGCCATCGTGTTGATGGATCATTATCTGCGTCACCGGGGACAAAACGGTGATGTGTCGGTAGACACGCCGGTACTGAGCCAGTTGTAAGTCGCAGCTGGCTCGGGAGCGCAGGCTATCTACTGGCGACTGTCCAACCTCTATTTCTGGTTCTTTGCCCTCCTCGGAGGGCTTTTGCCGTATTGGTCCCTGTACCTCGAAGGACAGGGGTTTACCTATCTCCAGATCGCCACCCTGATGGCGACCATTCAGCTGACCAAAATTGTTGCTCCCAGCGTCTGGGGTTGGCTCGGTGATCGCAGCGGACAGCGGGTTCGGTTGGTTCGCTTTGGGGCAATTACCGGCTCGTTTTTTTTCGCGGGTGTGTTTCTTGAGCCCGGGTTTTATGGCCTGTTGCTGGTCATGCTGGCGTTCACCTTCTTCTGGAATGCCATCCTCCCGCTTTACGAAGTCATCACGCTCCGCACACTAGGTCAGCGCAAAGAAAAGTACGGCAAGATCCGGCTTTGGGGTTCAGTAGGGTTCATTGTTGCCGTCGGTGTTGTCGGGGCCATCCTCGAGTATGTCCCCATTCAGAGCCTTCCCTGGCTGCTGCTGCCGGTGTTCGCCGGTATCGCAGTCTCTGCGTTCCTGGTGCCCTCGGAGCAGGGCGAGCGCAAGCCGCCTGCGCCAAAAGGCAGTTTGAAAGCGATTGTGACGCACCCTGCTGTGATTGCGTTTTTCCTGATGAACTTCTTGCTACAGGTGTCGCACGGCGCCTATTACACGTTCTTCAGTATTCATCTGGAACAGCACGGGTATGGCAAGCTCTCCATTGGTTTGCTGTGGTCGTTGGGGGTGATTGCCGAAATAGGCCTGTTCCTGGTCATGCACCGGCTGTCCCGTCGGTTCAGTGTCCGGCAGATTGCGATCGGTGCGCTCACGTTGACGATGATTCGCTGGGTACTAATTGCAGAAGTGACCGATGTGTTGGCAGTGCTGATCTTCGCGCAGTGCCTGCATGCGGCTTCCTATGGCGCGCTGCATGCGCTCTCGGTTCAATACATTCAGGGTTTCTTTGGCAAGCATCATCATGGCCAGGGCCAGGCACTCTACAGCGGCCTGACTTTTGGTGCAGGTGGGGCGTTGGGGGCCTGGATGTCCGGGTTTCTTGTCGATGGTTTCAGCACCTCGGCTGCGTTCTGGGGCGGTGCCGTTGCCATGCTGGTTGCCATCGTCATTACCTGGCGGGGGTTGAGACCTCCTCCGGCACCCGCTGTGCAAACGGAAGGCTAATCCGGTTTCTGGCCTGGGCCTTTGTTCAGTTCCTCTTCCCGCACGATTGCCAGCAAGGCCTGGGCCGCAAGGCTAAGCCGACGGCCCGAAAGCCCAATTGCACCCAGTACCCGGGAAACCGAAAAGCCGAGATCCAGCCTGTGAACAGAATTATCCAGCATGCGGATGGGTAGAACGCTCCAGCCCAGCCCGACGCTGGTCATCATCTTTATGGTTTCCAGATAGTTGGTCGGAATCTGTTGCTGTAAGGGCAGGTTTGCCTCAAGGAACAAGCGACTGACGGTTCGGTAGGTCGCGGTTGTGGTGTCCGGCAGGAGGGCCGGGTAGCGAGCCAGGTCGCTGAGGGTTACCGGGTTTTGGCTGGTTAGTTCGTGGTCCGGTCCAGTGACAAAGGCCATCGGGTCAGCCCATTGCTCGTATACCATGAAATGGCTTTCCATGCTGTCACTGAGCGTGACAAACGCCAGTTCCGCCTTTCGTTTGCGCATCTGTGCGTAGGCCGCATCCGACTCCATAAACTGCAGGTTCAGCTTCACGTCGGGGTGGTCGACGGTAAAGCGTCGAAGCCAGTTGGGCAGATGGTGCAAGCCAATGTGGTGGCTCGCTATGATCTGCAGCTCACCGGCAAGGGCTTCATTATCCGGGGATAGCGATACCCGCGCGTTATGGATTTCGTCCAGAATCAGGCGGGCGTGAGGGAGCAGCCGAGTACCGGCTTCTGTAAGCCGGATTTGCCGATGACTGCGGTCAATCAAGGTGGTGCCCAGTTGGTGCTCCAGTGTCGCTAGCCGTTTGCTAATGGCCGGCTGTGTGAGGTGCAGAACCTCGGCGGCTTCTGAGAAAGAGCCCTGATCAACAATGGTCAGAAACGCGCGAAGGGAATTGGAGTCCATGGGCTTCACCGGGTCAGTGGATGTGATCAGAATGCATGCAGTGAGCGCTACATCCCCAAAAATAAGTTATGCCAATTTGGAATGCAAAGAATAAAAAACATGAATTGAGGTTATCGGGTGCGGGAGAGTAAGATAGCCCCATTCATTGGACAATCAAGAACCCTCTAAGAACGAGAGAGTAATCATGGCGGGCAAGACCTTATACGACAAATTGTGGGACGACCACCTGGTCAAGCAACGGGACGACGGCTCTGCGTTGATCTATATCGACCGTCAGCTGCTGCACGAAGTCACTTCGCCGCAAGCGTTTGAGGCTTGCGTCTGGCCGGGCGTAAGCTGGCGGATCGATGCCAACATCGCTACGCCTGACCACAACGTTCCGACCACGGATCGAGACAAGGGTATCGACGGCATTGTCGATCCGGTATCCCGTACCCAGGTGGAAACTCTCGACAAGAACTGCGACGAGTTCGGCATCCTTGAATTCAAAATCAAGGACCAGCGTCAGGGCATTGTGCACGTTATCGGGCCTGAGCAGGGCGCTACGCTGCCTGGTATGAGCATCGTTTGTGGAGATTCCCATACCTCCACCCACGGCGCCTTCGGATGTCTGGCTCATGGCATTGGCACCTCTGAGGTTGAGCACGTACTGGCGACCCAGTGCCTGGTGCAGCAGAAAATGAAGAACATGCTGGTAAAGGTGAATGGCAAGCTCGGACCAGGTGTGACGGGTAAAGACGTTGTGTTGGCCATCATTGGCAAGATCGGTACCGCCGGCGGTACCGGCCATGCCATCGAATTTGGCGGTGAAGCTATTCGTGGTTTGAGCATGGAAGCCCGAATGACCATCTGCAACATGTCGATTGAGGCAGGTGCCCGGGTCGGCATGGTCGCCGTAGATGACACCACCATTGACTACGTCCGCGGCCGTCCGTTTGCACCAAGTGGTGAAACGTGGGATGCGGCGGTGGAGTACTGGCGCACCCTGCACAGCGACGACGATGCTGTCTTCGATAAAGTAGTTGAGCTCGAGGGCTCTGAGATCAAGCCGCAGGTCAGCTGGGGTACGTCACCGGAAATGGTCGCCGGCGTCGACGGCTTCGTGCCGGACCCGGCCAAAGAGCAGGATCCCATCAAGCGTGAAGGCATTGTTCGGGCTTTGAAGTACATGGGGCTTGAGCCCAACACACCGATCACGGGCATTGCCCTGGATCGGGTGTTTATCGGTTCCTGCACCAATAGCCGTATTGAGGATTTGCGTGAAGCCGCGGCAGTGGTCAAGGGGCGCAAGGTTGCTGCCGGTCTGAAGCAGGCCATGGTGGTTCCGGGCTCTGGTTTGGTGAAAGCTCAGGCCGAACAGGAAGGGCTCGACAAGATCTTCATTGAAGCTGGATTGGAGTGGCGTGATCCGGGTTGTTCCATGTGCCTGGCCATGAATGCCGACAAATTGGGGCAGGGTGAGCATTGCGCGTCCACGTCCAACCGGAACTTCGAGGGACGTCAGGGCCTTGGTGGTCGCACCCACCTGGTTAGTCCTGCCATGGCCGCCGCCGCAGCGGTTACCGGCCATTTCGTTGATGTCCGTGAATTGATGAACTGAGCCACAGGAGAGAGACCATGCGCGCATTAAAGCAACACCAGGGCCTGGTGGCCCCCATGGACCGTTCCAATGTGGACACGGACATGATCATTCCCAAGCAGTTTCTGAAATCCATCAAGCGGACCGGGTTTGGGCCGAACCTGTTTGATGAACTGCGCTATCTGGATGAAGGAAAGCCGGATCAGGATTGCTCCGAGCGGCCGATTAATCCGGATTTCGTGCTTAACCAGGATCGGTATAAAAACGCCAGTGTGCTGCTTGCTCGCACTAACTTTGGTTGTGGCTCGAGCCGTGAGCACGCCCCATGGGCGCTGGAAGACTATGGTTTTCGAGTGATCATTGCTCCCAGCTTTGCCGATATTTTTTATAACAACTGCTTTAAGAATGGGTTGTTACCAATTGTTTTGGAAGAAAAAATTGTTGATCAGCTTTTCAATGAGGCTGAAGTTCAAGAGGGGTATCAACTGGCGGTTGATCTCGAGGCAAAGACGGTCACCACACCTGCCGGTGAGGCCTTCAATTTTGAGGTTGATGACTTCCGTCGCCACTGCCTCCTGAATGGCCTCGATGATATCGGCGTCACTCTCGAGCAAGCCGATGTGATCAAGTCCTACGAAGAGCAGCGTCGACAGACCGCGCCCTGGTTGTTTGGCGCCGGAAACTGATTCTTATTGACTGAAGTAGATCTGACACAGGAAAGGATTATGTCCAGAACCGTATTAATGCTGCCGGGCGACGGTATCGGTCCCGAAATCGTTGCCGAAGCGGAACAGGTACTGAAAAAAGTAAACGAAAAATTTGGGTTGGGGCTCAGCTTTGAATCGGGTCTGGTCGGTGGTGCTGCCATCGATGCGACCGATTCGCCGCTGCCGGCGGAAACACTGGAGAGCGCCAGAAAAGCCGATGCCATCCTGTTGGGTGCCGTTGGCGGGCCGAAGTGGGACAGCCTCCCGATGGCAAAGCGACCGGAAAAGGGCTTGTTGGGTCTGCGCTCGAATCTGGAGCTGTTTGCGAACCTGCGGCCGGCCATCCTGTATCCCCAGCTGGCCTCGGCGTCGTCACTGAAGCCCGAGGTGGTGTCTGGTCTGGATATCATGATCGTGCGAGAGCTGACCGGCGGCATCTACTTTGGTCAGCCGCGAGGCGTTCGTGAGCTTGAGAGCGGTGAGCGCCAGGGCTATAACACTTACGCTTATACCGAATCCGAGATTCGCCGGATTGGCCGTGTAGCGTTTGAGGCGGCTCAGCAGCGGGGCAAGAAACTGTGCTCCGTGGACAAGGCCAACGTCCTGGAGGTGACCGTACTCTGGCGCGAGATCATGAATGATCTGTGTCGGGAATACCCGGATGTCGAGCTGTCTCACATGTATGTGGACAACGCGGCCATGCAGCTGGTTCGCGCACCCAAGCAATTCGACGTGATTGTGACTGGCAACATGTTTGGTGATATTCTTTCTGACGAAGCAGCTATGCTGACCGGGTCTATTGGCATGTTGCCATCGGCGTCGCTGAACTCAGACAAGCAGGGTATGTATGAGCCTTGCCACGGTTCAGCCCCGGATATTGCCGGTCAAGGCATTGCCAATCCGCTGGCGACCATCCTGAGTGCCGCAATGTTGTTGCGTTATAGCTTGGGTGAGGACGCAGCAGCGGAGGCTATTGAGGCAGCGGTCAGCAAGGTGTTGGATCAGGGCTTGCGTACAGCTGACATCATGTCGGATGACGGCAAACGGGTCTCGACCCGTGAAATGGGCGAAGCCGTACTGGCTGCCCTGTAAACAGGCGCCTGTCCCGATTATTTGAGACCCGACGGCACCACGATGCGGCTGCCGCGGGATCACCCATCCTGTCCCAGCCAGCGAAAAGGGCTGAGGGCGGGCATAAAAGAGGTTCAAAGGTCGCACATGAAGCGAGTTGGACTTGTAGGTTGGCGTGGCATGGTGGGCTCGGTCCTCATGCAGCGCATGCGTGACGAAAACGATTTCGCCGATATCGATCCGGTATTCTTCTCAACGTCGCAGACCGGTAAACCGGCGCCGGACGTTGGCAAGGAAGGGGTGCCTCCACTCCAGGACGCGTTCGATATCGATACCCTGAAAACCCTCGATGTTATCGTTACCTGCCAGGGTGGGGATTACACCTCGGCGGTCTACCAGAAGCTGCGCGATGCCGGTTGGCAGGGCTACTGGATCGATGCCGCATCGACCCTGCGCATGGTCGACCATTCAGTGATTGTGCTGGATCCGGTCAACCGCAATGTGATTGATTCGGCCCTGGCCAAGGGTGTTAAGGATTACGTCGGTGGTAACTGCACCGTCAGTCTGATGATGCTGGCTCTCGGTGGTCTGCTCGAGCAGGATCTGATCGAGTGGGTTTCTCCCATGACTTATCAGGCTGCTTCCGGTTCCGGTGCCCAGAACATGCGGGAACTGCTTAACCAGATGGGCGATCTGTATGGCAGCGTGAAATCTGAGCTGGCCGATCCGTCGTCCGCCATTCTCGAAATTGATCGCAAGGTCACCGAAACCATGCGTTCCGGTGAGTTTCCGACTGAGCACTTCGGTGTGCCGCTTGCCGGCAGCCTGATTCCGTTCATCGACAAGCAGCTCGACAACGGAATGAGCAAGGAAGAGTGGAAGGCCGGTGTCGAGACCAACAAGATTCTGGGTCGTAGCGACAACCCGATTCCGATCGACGGTATCTGTGTTCGTATCGGTGCGATGCGTTCCCACAGTCAGGCCTTGACCATCAAGCTCAAGAAGGACATTCCGGTAGAGGAAATTGAGTCTATTCTGGCGAGAGCGAACGATTGGGTTAAAGTGATCCCCAATGATCGTGATGCCACTATGGAAGAGCTCACACCTGCCAAGGTCACGGGAACCCTCAGCGTTCCGATCGGACGGATCAGGAAACTCGCCATGGGGCCGGAGTATATCTCTGCCTTTACGGTGGGTGACCAGTTGCTGTGGGGCGCTGCTGAGCCGCTGAGGCGCATGCTGCGAATCCTGCAGGAACGTTAAGAAATGTTGCGCGGTGGCAATTAATGCCAACTGTGTCCGGTTTCTGAAAACCGGAAGAGGGGCGAAGGCTGATTTCAGTCTTCGCCCCTGTTATTTTCAAGGGCGCTAGGGAGTTCCGCGCGGTTGATACAAAATGGTACAAGGAATGCGGCTGATTGATTGATTAAAGGGAAATTATCAACAATACTTGCCGGACCGAACGTTAATAACACGACATAATAACTAGAACTATCCAGACGGAAGTCATCCAACCTCGTCCGATTCTGTTTTATTAAAGCAGTAACGAATAACGGAGACTGGAAAGGAAAAAGCATGAAGGTACGCAAGCTTGCGGTTGCCCTGGCTCTGGCGGGAGGGCTTGGCTCTGGCGTCGCACAGGCCCTGGGGCTGGGAGAAATTGAACTTCAGTCTTACCTGAACGAGCCTTTGGATGCAGAGATAAATCTGCCCCAAAGCCGGGGAGTAGATCCTGGGGATGTGTTCGTGAACGTCGCCCCCGAATCTGCCTATGAAAGGGTTGGACTCAGCCGCAACCAGTTTCTGAGTAAACTCAGGTTCCAGGTTGTTACACAAAACGATGGGTCGCTGGCGGTCAATGTGTCGTCCAGGGAGCCACTGCGTGAACCATATTTAAACTTTCTGCTTGAGATGACTTGGCCAAGCGGACGGTTGATGAGGGAATACGCCGTACTGGTGGATCCTCCTGTATACGCTGAAGATTCCGGGGTTCAGGAGCAGGTCAGTGCTCCAGCCGTTACCTCGGTTCAGCCGCAGCCGACATCTACTGCGCGAAGCAATGAATCTGTTCGTCGCCAGACTCAGGCCGAGCAATCCCTGAGCCGTGGCTTCCAGGGTAATACCCTGGGCCCAACCCAGTCCTCCGATACCCTCTGGACCATCGCCTCACGAGTTCGGCCTAACGACTCGGTGTCGATGCAGCAGGTAATGCTGGCCCTTCAGGATTTGAATCCCGATGCTTTTATTGGTGGAAACATCAATCGCCTGAAGCGGGGAGAGATTCTGCGAGTACCGACACTGGATCAAATCCAGTCACGCACGCGAGCCCAGGCGACCCGTGCGGTCAGTCAGCAGAACACTGAATTCCAGACGCCAAAGCGCACCGTTGATGCCACGGCCGCAAGCCAGCCTCAGGCAGCACCGGAATCCGCAACAGCAGCTGGGGGGGATGAGCTCAAGCTTCTGGTTCCGGATGAAGAAAGTCGCGAAGCAACTGAAGGCGGCTCTGCGGGTGGCGATGGTCAGCTTGCGGGCGGTGCGGATGCCGGTAGTGCGGTTGCCATGGAGCAGCTTGAAAGTGCCCGTCGGGAAAACGATGAACTGAACACCCGTGTTGATGATCTGCAGGAGCAGGTTGAGACACTGCAGCGATTGCTCGAATTGAAGAACAGCCAGCTGGCAGAAATGCAGCAAATGGCTGGAGAGTCGGGCGAAGCCACAGCAACAGATGCGTCGGATGGTGTAGCAGAGGATACTGCAGGTGCTGAAGGCGAGCCTGAGGCCGCCGAATCTGCAGTCGCAGGACAGGATCAGCCTGTAACCGAGGTCAGTGAAGCCGAGCAGGTAGGTGAAACCGCTGAAAGCGAAACTGCTTCTGCCGCTGAAGATACAGCCGCAGCGCCGTCAGGCGACGCAGCTGATGCGGAAATCGAAGCAGCAGATGACGGTTCCGCGGTTGAAGCAGAGCCGATGGCCGAGTCTGAGCAGGCAGACGTTGTTGAGGCCGAGCCTGTAGCTTCGGAAGCTGCGCCCGAGGAAGCGGCGCCAGCACCGCAGCCGTCCAGTCAGCAACCAGCTGCCGACAAAGGCGTGTTGGGCAACATCTTCGACTCCATTACCAATAACGCCATGTACCAGATGGCACTTGGTGGTGGCCTGATCATTTTGCTGCTGCTGTTGCTGCTCTTGGCCCGAAGGAACGCCAACCGTGAAAAGGCGTTTTACGAGGAGCTGAACAGCGAAGCCGAGGATGACAGCGACTCCATCCAGCTAAGCCTGGATGACGAGGAGCCGGAGCATGTCGGAGCCGAGGACCCGCTGGCCGAGGCCGAAACCTACATTGCCTACGGTCGACACGATCAGGCCGCTCAGACTCTGGAGACGGCGATTTCCAGAGAGCCAAGCCGCACCGATCTGCGCCTGAAGTTGCTGGGTGTCTATGCCGACAGTCAGGATCGCGCTTCTTTTGAAAAGCAGTTTGGTGAGATTGCTGCGCTGGATGACGATCAGGCAATGGCTTCTGCAACAGCTCTGAGAACTCAGCTGGACGAAGCTGAAGCAATGCCAAGCATTGACGATCTAGAGTCGCAACTCAGATCTGATTCGTTTGGTAGCGCGGAGCCGCTGGAGACTGAAACGGCAGCATCTGATGACAACGAGATGCAACTGTCGGATGAGCTACTGGCTGACCAGTACGATTCTGAGCAGGAAGATCAGGTTGAAAACGAATTCGGTGAACTGGATACAGACTTTGCCGACTTCGATCTCAATGAAGTTGAGTCTGCTGAAGACCTTTCTGAAGGGGAACCTGGAGAGGCTGCTGAAGAAAAAAACGACGATGGCATGATCGAATACGATCTGTCGGGACTTTCTCTGGATTCGGAAGAAAAGGACGATGCAGGCCAAGAGTCTTCGCTCGAAACCTCTCTTGAGAATGACGACGATTACTCGGCGCTGGAAATCGATCTCGAAGATGAGAGCTCGTTGGAATTGGGCGAGATCGATGAAGCTGACGATCTTGAGATGGAACTCGAAAGCGCTCTTGATGAGAAGCCTGAGACAGATTCTCTTGAGGGTGGCGCAAGCGAAGAGGTGTCCAGCGCTGAGTCGGAGTCGGCCCAGTCGGATGTTGACTCCCTCGACGAGTCTTTCCTCGACGAACTTGATGCCGAGCTAGACAAGGTGGCGGGCGAAGACGACGAGCTTGGAGGCGAAGAAATGGAAGAGTCTTCCCTCGACGACCTTGAACTGGACGTTTCGGATGAGGATCTGGCACTGATGGAAGAGTTCTCTGATTCCGCAGACTCGTCCAATCATCAGGAAGGTGAGGCACCTGCGCTGGATGATCAATTGAACCTTGAAGATACGCTTGCCGAAGGTGATGTTCTTGGAGAGACCGAAGCGGATAGCCCGGAGGACGAAATCGCCGGCACTGAGGAACTGGAAGAATTGAGTTCTTTGGATGACCTGGGTGAGCCTGAGTCACTGGCCAATGACGACGACAACATCGAACTGCCGGTGGCCTCGGAAACCGTGGGCGACGATTCGTCTAAACCCGCTGCGATCGAAATCGATGAAAATGAGCTGGGCGACGAAGATGACTTCGATTTCCTCGCTGGGACCGATGAAGCGGCGACTAAGCTGGATCTGGCCCGTGCTTACATTGAGATGGGTGACAGTGATGGTGCCCGCGACATCCTTGAGGAAGTTGCGCTGGAAGGAGATGACGAGCAGAAAGGCGAAGCACAGGATCTCCTTAAAAATCTGTCCTGATTCGTTATAATCGGGTCATTCAGGTAAAAGCGCCGGCCGTCGGGTTCTCGACCGACACAAGCCGGCGCTTTGTTTTTTTCAGTATGACTTTTATCGGATAGGCGCTTGTTCTTCGAACCTCAACAACTCACCTCGGATATTGCAATTGGTAACGGTCGGGTCGCCATTGCGTTCGAATACGATGGGCGCGATTTTCACGGCTGGCAGCAGCAGAAATCCGGAGTGCGCTCGGTAGAAGCGGAGCTGGCGGCTGCGGTTGCCAAAGTTGCGAATCATCCCGTGGATCTGGTTTGTGCCGGGCGCACCGATGCCGGTGTGCATGCCAGCTACCAGATTGCCCACTTTGAAACCCCGTCAATAAGGAGTCTTCGCTCCTGGGTGATGGGCATCAATACCGCCTTGCCCAGTGACATTGCTGTCCATTGGGCCGGTAATGGCACTGAAGATTTTCACGCCCGCTTTTCTGCCGTTTATCGGCGTTATCGATACGTTATCTATAATCACCCGGTTCGACCCGGCATCCAACGAGGTCAGGTCAGTTGGACTTTCCGTCCTCTCGATGCTGATCGCATGCATGAGGCCGCACAGGCTTTACTGGGTGAGCATGACTTTTCG
Organism: Marinobacter similis; assembly: GCF_000830985.1. Taxonomy (GTDB): domain Bacteria; phylum Pseudomonadota; class Gammaproteobacteria; order Pseudomonadales; family Oleiphilaceae; genus Marinobacter; species Marinobacter similis. The sequence continues at coordinate 302,645 of NZ_CP007151.1, forward strand.
TCATTCCAGGCGGCGGGGTGCCAGTCCCGCACACCAGTCCGGTATATGGAGCGGATTGCGGTAACCCGCAAAGGGAACTTTGTCGTAATAGACGTGCAGGCAAACGCGTTTTTGCACCATATGGTGCGGAACATAGCGGGTGCCTGATGGCGGTTGGCGCAGGGCAGAAGCCGGCTCAGTGGATTCATGACATACTAGGGGCAAGAGACAGAACAGTGGCAGGGGTCACGGCGCCGCCGCATGGCCTTTACCTTGTTGGTGTCGGTTACCCTGGTCATTTCGGTATCCCTCAGGCTGAGTGCGGGCCAGGATTTTTGCGACCCTGGTTTGATCGGTCAGAGAACCGACCGATACCGCCAACCCACATTCACCCGAAGCAACCGGTACAACAGGCATGAGTACGCGAGTCAAGATTTGTGGCCTGACGCGCACCGAGGACGTTGAATCGGCAGTGGCAGCGGGCGCTGATGCCTGGGTTTGGTCTTTTATGAGCCAAGCCCGCGGGCGGTCAGCATTGCGGATGCCCAGAAGTTGATTCGATCGGTTCCAGCCTTCGTCTCTGCTGTTGGGCTGTTCGTAAATCCGACCGAGCAGGAGGTGAGAGAGGTGCTTTCTCATCTGCCTCTGGATCTGCTCCAATTTCACGGGGATGAAAGCCCCGAGTTCTGCAGCCAATTTCAGCGTCGCTGGATCAAGGCCATACGGGTTCAGAATCGCGAACAGGTGATTCAGGCCTTTGCCCGGTACCACGAGGCCGCAGGCCTGCTTGTGGATGCCTGGGACCCCGATCGCTACGGAGGAACGGGGAAGTCTTTTAACTGGGATCTGATCCCATCAGAGAGACCGCTGCCGCTTATATTGGCCGGTGGTTTGTCTTCTGATAACGTGTTCCGCGCTGTCGAGCAGGTGCAACCCTGGGCTGTTGATGTCAGCGGTGGTGTGGAGCGCAGTAAAGGCATCAAGGATATCCAAAAAATTTCCGACTTTATTAAAGAGGTTCACCGTGTCTGAGAAATTGACTGAAGAAATGCTGAGCGCGCTGCCGGATGCGAGGGGGCACTTTGGGGCCTTTGGCGGACGGTTTGTTTCCGAGACGTTGATGGATTCCCTGATGACGCTCGAGAAAGAGTACAAGATGCTGAAGAACGACCCGGAGTTCCAGGCTCGCTTTGACATGGAACTGGCGGATTATGTCGGTCGGCCCACACCACTGTATTTCGCAGAACGACTGACTCGGGAAACCGGTGGCGCGCAGATCTGGTTGAAGCGTGAGGATCTGTGCCACACAGGTGCTCACAAGGTAAACAACACCATCGGTCAGGCGTTGCTGGCAAGCTTTCTTGGTAAAAAGCGGATTATTGCCGAAACTGGTGCCGGCCAGCACGGCGTTGCGACCGCAACCGTGTGTGCCCGCCTTGGCCTGGAATGTCACGTTTTCATGGGCGCAGAGGATGTGCAGCGCCAGTCGCTGAACGTGTTTCGTATGAAGCTGCTGGGCGCCGAGGTGCATGCGGTTGAAAGTGGCACCCGCACGCTGAAAGATGCGATGAACGACGCCATGCGCGACTGGGTATCTTACGTAGACGAAACCTTCTACATCATTGGCACGGTCGCCGGTCCGCACCCGTACCCGATGCTGGTTCGTGATTTCCAGTCGGTCATTGGCCGTGAAACCCGCCGCCAGGCGCTGGAGAAAACCGGTAAACTTCCGGACGCCCTGGTGGCGTGTGTAGGTGGTGGCTCCAACGCTATCGGTATGTTCTACCCGTTCCTGTCTGACGAATCTGTTCAGTTGTACGGCGTTGAAGCCGGTGGTCTGGGGATTGAAACCGGCAAGCACGCTGCACCCCTGTGCGCGGGCCGCCCCGGTGTCCTTCATGGCAACCGCACCTACTTGATGGAAGATGAGAATGGCCAGATTGCCGGCACCCATTCCGTTAGTGCCGGTCTTGACTACCCGGGTGTGGGACCTGAGCACAGCTGGTTGAAAGACATCGGTCGTGCCAATTATGTGTCCGTCACCGACGATGAGGCTATGGAAGGGTTCCGTAAGCTGACCCGTGTTGAAGGGATCATGCCGGCACTGGAAACAGCCCACGCGGTGGCTTATGCCATCAAGCTTGCGGCTACCATGGACAAGGATCAAACCGTCGTGATCAACGTGTCCGGTCGGGGCGATAAAGACATCAACACGGTTGCCAAGCTTGAAGGCATCGAGATCTGAAGAAGTTACAGGAGCAGGCATGAGCCGAATTGAAAGGACCCTCGAGGCCCTGAAAGGACAAGGTCGCAAGGCACTTATTCCCTACATCACCGCCGGTGACCCGCATCCCGATGCAACGGTAGGGCTGATGCACACTCTGGTGGCCGCAGGTGCCGACATCATTGAGTTGGGCGTGCCGTTTTCCGATCCCATGGCCGACGGCCCGGTTATCCAGCTGGCCTGTGAGCGTGCCCTGAAACATGGGACTTCGCTGCGCAACGTTATCGCCATGGTCAAGGAATTCCGTACCAAGGACAGCGAGACGCCGATCGTCTTGATGGGCTATCTTAACCCGATGGAAGCCATAGGGTATGAAGCCTTTGCCGACGCCGCGGTTGATGCTGGTGTCGACGGTATTCTGACGGTGGATCTGCCGCCCGAGGAAGCGGACGACGTGGCACCGCTGTTTACTGAGCGTAACCTGGATGCGATTTTCCTGTTGTCGCCAACCACCACCGATGACCGGATTCGTGCAATCAGCGAGCACTCCTCTGGCTATGTGTACTATGTTTCATTCAATGGTGTGACTGGGGCCTCGAAAATCAACGTCGACGAAGTCGCCAGCCGTGTGGACCATATCCATAAACTTACGGCGCTTCCGGTGGCGGTTGGTTTTGGTATTCGGGACGCTAATACAGCTGCTGCAGTGGGGCGGGTATCCGATGGTGTAATTGTTGGTAGCGTCCTGGTCGATACAATAGCTAAAAACCAGGCAGATACCGACCAACTCAAGCGAGCGCTGACGGATCTGCTCCACCCGATGCGTGAGGCTTTGGATGGCCTGAGCTCCTGAGTAGCAGGGGCAGGCCAACTGGCTCAAAGGACAGGATGAAATCATGAGTAACTGGCTGGACAAGATTATGCCGAGCAAAATTCGCTCGGAATCCAAGCAACGAACCGGTGTGCCGGAAGGTCTGTGGAAGAAGTGCCCCAAGTGCGGTGCATTTTTGTACAAGCCGGAGCTTGAGAAGAATCTCGACGTCTGCCCCAAGTGTAATCATCATCTTCGAGTCCACGCCCGCCGTCGTCTCGATGTGTTCCTGGATCCTGAAGATCGGCATGAAATCGCAGCCGATCTGGAGCCATGGGATCGCCTCAAGTTCAAAGACAGCAAGCGCTACAAAGACCGGCTGTCACACGCCCAGAAAACAACTGGCGAGAAGGATGCCCTGGTGGCCATGAAGGCACCACACTCGGGGTTCCCCTGGTAGCCTGCGCGTTCGAGTTCAACTTTCTGGGTGGCTCAATGGGGCAGGTTGTCGGCGAGAAATTCGTTCAGGCTGCCAATGTTGCGCTGGCTGAACGGATTCCCCTGGTGTGCTTCTCTGCCAGTGGCGGCGCCCGCATGCAGGAAGCGATACTGTCGCTGATGCAGATGTCCAAAACGGCCGCGGTGCTTGAGCGCATGAAGCAGGAGGGCATCCCTTACATCTCTGTGATGACCGACCCTGTGTTTGGTGGCGTGTCCGCGAGTTTGGCGATGCTGGGTGATCTCAATATCGCCGAGCCAAACGCGCTGATCGGTTTCGCGGGACCGCGAGTGATCGAGCAGACCGTGCGTGAGAAGTTGCCGGAAGGCTTCCAGCGCAGTGAATTCCTGCTTGAGCACGGTGCCATCGACATGATCCTGCATCGGCACCAGATGCGCGAACGCATTGCCCATGTGCTGGCCAAGTTTACCGGTCACGAGCGTCCGGGGACTGAAGCGCCCATCGAGTTCGAAGTAACGGAAAAACCGGAAGCTGATGCCCCCGCCGAGCAATAATAACGTTCAGCCCCCGGTTGCCCCGGGGGCTGGCGCCACTGTCGATCAGTGGCTGTCCTATCTGGAAGCACTCCATCCCACCGAAATTGATCTTGGCCTGGATCGTGTGCTTGTCGTTTTGCGACGACTGTTTCCGCGCAAACCCTCTGGTCGGATCATCACCGTCGCCGGTACCAATGGCAAAGGCAGCGCAGTCGCCTCTTTGGAGGCGTTGCTGCAGGCCGCTGGCCGAACGACCGGCGCCTATACCTCGCCGCATCTCGAGATCTACAACGAGCGAATTCGCCTGAACGGCCGAAATATCGACGATGCTTCGCTGGTCGCCGTCTTTGAACGTGTGGAAGCGGCTCGCCGCGGCGTCTCCCTGACTTACTTTGAGTTTGGAACCCTGGCGGCTTTTGTGGCGCTCGCGGAGGCGGGGGTGGACGATTGGCTGCTCGAGGTAGGTTTGGGCGGTCGATTGGATGCCGTCAATGTCATGGATGCGGATCTGGCCATTATTACCTCCGTGGACATTGATCATGTGGCGTTCCTGGGTGACAACCGCGAAGTCATCGGCTTTGAAAAAGCTGGCGTTTTGCGCCCCCGCATACCCGCTGTATGCGCCGACGATGAGCCGCCACGCTCGGTGCTTCAACAGGCGGCAGCGCAGAAGGTGGATCTGGCGCTTGCAGGGCGGGACTATCAGGTGCAGCTGGTAGAGTCTGATCAGGCTGACACACCAGCTCGACTGGTGCTGATTCATCGGGGACGGGAAGTAACGCTGCCTTCCGGGCCTTTACCGGTTTCAAGTGTTGCGGCGGCGGTTGTCGCCATGCACACCCTTGAGCCCGGTCTGGATACTGTCCTCATGGAACGTGCGCTCCAGCAGCTCCGAGTGCCGGGTCGCTTTGAGCAGATGTCGGCGCAGCCCGATGTCTTTGTTGATGTTGGGCACAATCCCCATGCTGCCCGCTGGTTGGCGGGTCGCGTGGCAGCTGAGAAGAATCCTGGCAGCCGAGTTATCGCGGTCTACGCGGCTCTCGGCGACAAAGACGTTAATGGTGTGCTGGATGCCATGAAGCCCATCGTAGATCATTGGTGGCTGGCTGGACTCTCCGTGCCCCGAGGATTGTCGGCCCAGGCTCTGAATGAGAGGGCTCAAAGCGCAGCGCTTACCCACTATGAGTGTTCCGAAACCGTCTCGCAGGCGATTTCAGCGGCGCGGGCCATTGCGCGACCACGGGACCTGATCATCGTGTTTGGATCCTTTTTTACGGTGGCGGAAGCCCGTCGTGTGCTTCTGCCGAGTGAAGACTTGCAAGAACTCAAATAACTCAAATAACTCTGATAACCCCGCGGGGTGTCAACTTGCGCAGTATGGTGTGCCGAATTTGTCTTAAACTTTCTCCATGGCGGGCGGTGCTGCTTTGAGTTCTATCAGGATGGCGGTTAGTATCTGCTGCTATCGACAACGTGGTACGTCGCTAATCAACGGGAGCCTGGAATCGTGGATGGACTGAAACAAAGGATAATCGGGGCGCTGGTACTGGTATCCCTTGCGGTTATCTTTGTTCCGATGGTGTTTGATGAGCCACATTCCGAGCGAACTTCGACGACCATTAAGATTCCGGAGGAGCCTCCGTTTCCTGAAGTGACGGCTCCTGAATCTGACCGCGAAGAGCCACCAGAATATTCTGAGCCCCGTCCTGACAACGCCGAACAGCCATCGGTGGCATCGGAAGACTCAGGCGAGGCACCAGACTACCGACTGGTGGAAGAAGATACCGAACCTTTCTCAGGTGCGCCGGAGTCAGAAATTGCCCAGGAATCCGGGGCAGCGAAGATTAATGACCCAGCCCCGCGCGATGAACCTGCAGAGCAGGTCGCTACCGAACCCGCGCCGGAGCCCAGCACCGGCAGCCAAAGCAAAGAATCAGAATCCGCGGAATTTACCCGGTCACTGGACGGTGCTTATGTGGTGCAGTTGGGCAGCTTTGGCAACGCCGATAATGCCCGCCGCTTACGGGATCAGGTGCGTGACAAAGGCTATGGATCCCATCTTCAGAAAGTCGAACGGGGTGACACTACGCTAACCCGTGTCTTCAGTGGTCCGTTTAGTAGTAAATCCGATGCCGAGGCGGCAAAGCGCGATCTGGACGAATCCTTCAGTCTCAATAGCCTGGTGACCACCGGAGATAAATGAGTCTCTTTTCTTGAGTTTCCGAGGCTCAGGCAGTTTGGTGGCGGGCCGATTCCTGATAGAATTTGCGCTTCCTTTTTTCCACCGGGTTTTACATGGAAGCGCTGATCTGGATTGACTGGGTCATCATTGCCCTGATTACAGTGTCTACGCTCATCAGTCTGAAACGAGGTTTCGTAAGAGAGGCCCTGTCTCTGGTGACTTGGTAGCGCGTTTATACTCGCCAGAACCTTCCATCCGCAAATGCAAACCCTTCTGGAGAGCACGGTTGAAACGCCGTTGGTGCGCTTGATTGCCGCCTTTGCGATTCTCTTTTTCGGCACGCTCATTGTGGGCGCTATCATCAATAACATGATTGGCCATCTCGTTCGGGCTACCGGACTGTCCCCGACGGATCGCGTACTGGGAATGGGTTTCGGACTCTTGCGCGGACTCGTGGTTGTTATCGTTGCCATTGCCTTTACGCGCTACACACCGCTGGCGCAGGATACCTGGTGGCGTGAGTCGATCATGATCAACAAGCTTGCGGTGGTCGAGGACTGGTCACGGCGTACACTGGGTGATGAATTCGCCCGCTTCCTGGGACCGGCTTCGGACAGCTACCGGGAATCAGACAGCAGTCAACTTCAGCAAGGCGTGGCACCTGCATCCACCTCTAGCTAACATTCAGTTTTAACACTCGGAGAACACCCTATCCATGTGTGGCATTGTCGGCATCGTCAGCACTTCCAACGTCAATCAGTCGCTCTATGATGCACTGACTGTACTTCAGCACCGGGGCCAGGACGCAGCGGGCATTGTTACCTTTCAGGATGAGCGCTTTTACCTCCGCAAGGACAACGGGTTGGTTCGGGATGTCTTCCATACCCGCCATATGCGTCGTCTGGTCGGCAATGTCGGCATCGGCCATGTTCGTTATCCCACGGCAGGCAGTTCCAGTTCGGCCGAGGCGCAGCCGTTTTATGTCAACAGTCCTTACGGCATCACACTGGCACATAACGGTAACCTCACCAACGCTGACGATCTGAGCGAAGATTTGTTCCGGACCGACCTTCGGCACATCAATACCAATTCTGATTCCGAAGTTCTGCTGAACGTTTTGCCCATGAGTTGCAAAAACTAGGCAAGCTGAATCCGACCAAAGACGACATCTTTGCCGCTGTGCGGGCCGTGCACAAAAGGTGTCGGGGTGCCTATGGCGTCATCGCGATGATCACTGGCTATGGCATTGTCGGTTTCCGCGACCCAAATGGGATTCGCCCGGCCTGCTATGGCGTTCGCGAGGACGACAACGGTAACAAGGAATACATGATTGCATCGGAAAGCGTGGCCATGAATGCAGCTGGCTTTACTCTGGTTAGGGATATCGCACCGGGTGAAGCTGTGTATATTGAAACGGATGGCACCCTATACACCCAGCAGTGTGCGGAAGAGCCGCATCTGTTTCCGTGCATCTTCGAGCACGTGTATTTCGCTCGACCGGACTCCATTATCGATAAGGTATCGGTTTACAAGGCGCGTCTTCGAATGGGCGAAACCCTGGCAGACAAAGTGTTGCGTGAGCGGCCCGATCACGATATTGACGTGGTGATGCCGATACCTGATACCAGCCGTACCTCCGCCATGCAGTTGGCGCACCGGTTGGGAGTGAAGTTCCGAGAAGGCTTTATCAAGAACCGCTACATTGGCCGTACCTTTATCATGCCCGGCCAAAAGATGCGGAAAAAATCGGTACGCCAGAAGCTGAACCCGATTGATCTTGAGTTCCGGGGCAAGAACGTGATGCTGGTTGACGATTCCATTGTTCGCGGTACAACCTGCAAGGAAATTGTTCAGATGGCCCGGGATGCTGGCGCGCGCAACGTGTATTTTGCCTCGGCCGCGCCCCCGGTGCGTTATCCGAATGTCTACGGAATTGACATGCCGTCGGCCAGCGAGTTGATTGCCCATGACCGCACGGTTGAAGAGATTCGCGACCTGATTGGCGCAGACTGGCTGCTATACCAGGATCTGGACGACCTCATCACCTGCGTCAATGATGTCAACGAGGATATTGAAGGCTGGGAGTGTTCTGTCTTCACCGGGCAGTACGTGACCGGTGATGTCGACAAGGCCTACCTGGACCGTCTGGAAGATGCGCGCAACGATGACAGCCGCTCCAAGCAACAAGGCGGAGACGCTGGCGATAATGGCATCATCGACCTGCACAATGACGAAGATTAACCACGCAGTGCGTGCAATCAGGAGTAGCTCATGACGTTACGTCGTGAAGAGAATGTCTGGATTCCGGAATCGGATCTTGAAGGTATGTCCGTGGACACCCTGGCGGTGAGGGCAGGGCAGATTCGCACCGGTGAGCTGGAGCACAGTGATCCGATTTTCCCCACTTCAAGTTTTGTTTATGGCAGTGCCGCCCAGGCTGCAGCGCGTTTTGGTGGCGAAGAGCCCGGTAATATCTATTCCCGTTTCACCAATCCGACGGTCCAGGCTTTCGAAGGCCGGATTGCCGCGATGGAGGGCGGTGAACGTGCGGTAGCGACCGCGTCCGGTATGGCCGCCATTCTGAGCACCTGCATGGCGCTGCTAAAGGCTGGCGATCATGTCGTCTGCTCGCGAGGGGTATTCGGAACTACCAACGTGTTGTTCCAGAAATACATGGCGAAATTCGGCGTCGAGACGTCGTTCGTCAGCCTCACCAACATGGATGAATGGACACAGGCGGTGCGGGCCGAGACTCGTATGCTATTCATCGAGACACCTTCGAATCCGCTGTGTGAAGTGGCGGATATGAAAGCACTGGCGACACTGGCTCACGACAATGATGCCCTGTTCGTGGTCGACAACTGCTTCTGTACGCCGGTCCTGCAGCGACCACTGGAGCACGGTGCCGATATCATCATCCACTCGGCGACCAAGTACCTGGACGGCCAGGGCCGCTGTGTTGGTGGCGTTGTGGTCGGGCCAAATGCCTTAATGGACGAAGTGTATGGCTTCCTCCGTTCCGCAGGGCCAACCATGAGCCCTTTAACGCCTGGGTGTTCCTGAAGGGCCTGGAAACCTTACCAATTCGTATGCGTGCTCACTGCGACAATGCGCTACAGTTGGCGCTGTGGCTGGAAGAGCAGCCTGCCGTGGAGGAAGTGTTTTATGCGGGTCTTGAGAGTCACCCGCAACACGAGTTGGCGAAACAGCAGCAATCCGGGTTCGGGGGTGTTCTCTCGTTCCGGCTGAAGGGCGATCGGACAGAAGCTTGGCAGTTTATCGATGCCACGCGCATGATTTCGATCACTGCCAATCTGGGTGACGTCAAAACCACGATCACTCATCCGGCCACCACAACTCACGGTCGTCTGTCGCCTGAAGACAAGCATGCCGCGGGGATCACCGAGAATCTGGTAAGGATCTCCGTAGGGATAGAAGCAGTCGAAGACCTGAAAACCGATCTTGCTCGCGGCTTTCAGGCACTTCAGAACCCAAGCAATGGAAACGTTTGAGTATTCATGGCCGAATCTGCTAAAGCGAAGAAAGCACCGCAGGAGCTGACCGAAAAACAGCAACGCTTCCGCCATTTGGCGGCACCGCCCGTGAGGGTGCTGTGATTGCGTTGATTGCCCTGTGCATCTACTTCGCGATGGCACTCGTGACTTTCAGTCCCTCAGATCCTGGCTGGGCCAGTATTGGTCACGACACCAGTGTACAGAACTACGCCGGGCGCACCGGCGCATGGCTTGCAAGTCTGTTCATGGACTTCTTTGGCCAAGTAGCCTATCTGTTCCCGGTGATGATCGCGGGCTACGCGATCATGTTGATTCGGCGCCGTAACGATTCCATGGATCTGCACTGGCCGCTGTTTATGATGCGGTTTGGCGGTTTCCTGCTTATTCTGCTTTCTGCCACCAGCCTGCTGTCCCTCTACTCGGTGTTTGGTCTCGGGGTGTCCTCCGGTGGTGTCATGGGCACCGCTGTCTCTGAGGCGATGGTGCGCTTCTTCAATTTGCCTGCCACCACGCTCCTGCTGATTGCTATTTTCCTGTTCGCCCTGACGGTTACCACCGGGCTTTCCTGGTTCTGGCTGATGGACCAGATCGGCGGGCTGACGCTCAGATTCGGCCTTGCCCTGAAAGACATGTTTAGCCCGGATCCTGATAAAAAGAAGGCCAAGGCGGAGCCAACCAAAGCGCCGGAAAAATCGGCAGAGCCACCCCTTGTTAAAGACCGGGTTCCGGCTCCCAAAGCTGAGAAAAAGGACAGGCAGGGGCCGAGATGGTGGCATCGCATTCCCGGTTTTGGACCGGGCAAAGCGAAAGCAAAACCCACAGGCGAGACACTGAAAGAACGGAAGGAACCGGGTCTTGAGGCTTGTCGGCCGATATCGATTCCGAGCCGGCCAGGCTTGAGAGCTTCAGTTCACGTGATGACAGTGCGCCCGCGGCAGAGCCCCAGCCATCGCCCAAGGCTAAGCCCCCAGAGCAGGCGCAACAGCCGGCTGGGCGATCACTGAAGATCTCCCCGTTCAAGAAAAACGAACAGCCACCGGCCGAGGGGAAGACAAAAGACAAACAGGCGTCTCTATTGGAAGACGTCGAGAGTCCGATACCGCCGCTGAGCTTGCTTGATCCCCCAGAGGAGCACAAGGAGCGGGGCTATTCCGAAGAGTCGCTGGAGCACATGTCCCGGATGCTTGAGGAAAAGCTGGCCGACTTCGGCGTGTCCGTGGAAGTGGTCGAGGTCAATCCGGGGCCGGTGATCACCCGCTTCGAAATCAAGCCGGCGGCGGGGGTTAAGGTCAGCAAGATCTCCAACCTCGCCAAGGATCTGGCAAGATCCCTGGCCGTTCTGAGCGTTCGTGTTGTTGAGGTCATTCCCGGCAAGTCCGTTGTGGGTATCGAAATTCCCAACGAGGAACGGGAAATCGTTCGCCTGAGCGAGGTACTTGGCGCGCGGGTTTTCGAAGAGTCCGCATCGCCAATCACTATGGCGCTGGGTAACGACATTGGCGGCAACCCCATGGTCGCCAACCTGGCCAAGATGCCGCACTTGCTGGTGGCGGGTACCACAGGTTCGGGTAAGTCCGTGGGCGTTAACGCCATGCTGTTGAGCATGTTGCTCAAGGCGACACCGGATGAGGTCCGCTTCATTATGGTTGACCCCAAGATGCTCGAACTGAGCATCTACGACGGTATTCCGCACCTGCTGGCGCCGGTGGTCACTGACATGAAAGAAGCCGCCAACGCACTGCGTTGGTGTGTGGCCGAGATGGAGCGCCGGTACAGGCTCATGGCCAACCTGGGTGTCCGGAACATTGCCGGCTACAACCGCAAGGTGAAAGACGCCCGGGACGCCGGTGAGCCTTTGCTGGACCCGCTCTGGAAGCCGGATGAATACCTGGCGAACGATGAGCAGGAGCGTCCGGAGCTGGAGACCCTGCCTTTCATTGTCGTGGTCATCGACGAATTCGCCGACATGATGATGATCGTTGGCAAGAAAGTGGAAGAGCTGATCGCCCGGATTGCCCAAAAGGCCCGGGCCGCCGGTATTCACCTGGTTCTTGCCACCCAGCGGCCTTCGGTGGACGTGATCACCGGCTTGATTAAGGCCAACATTCCGACCCGGATGTCGTTCCAGGTTTCCTCCAAGATCGACTCCCGTACCGTACTCGATCAGGCGGCGCGGAGCAGTTGCTCGGCCATGGTGACATGCTGTACCTGCCGCCGGGCTCCGGTCTGCCAGTGCGGGTCCATGGCGCCTTTGTGGACGACGATGAAGTCCATCGTGTGGTCAGTGCCTGGAAGGCCCGGGGTGAGCCCGTCTATGTCGACGATGTCCTCAACGGCGCGGAAGGTGAAAACCTGCCCGGCGTTCCGACCCTGACAGAGGGTGGCGGAGACAGCGAGGGCGATGCCCTGTTCGATGAGGCGGTCGCCTTTGTTACCGAGGGCCGGCGGGTGTCAATTTCCTCCGTCCAGCGCAAATTCAAGATAGGGTATAACCGGGCGGCCAACCTGGTTGATGCCATGGAAGCTTCTGGCGTGGTCAGCTCAGCCGGGCATAATGGCGCCCGGGAAGTGCTGGCACCACCACCCCCAAGAGATTAGGAGCGGTTCGCTATGCAACAGCACCCATTTTTTAAACTCATTGCCCTGGCATTGGTCGCTCTCTTTGCGCTGTCGGCAAACGCCGCTGATGATTCGGCCAATTCTCGGGATGCCGCCGAAAAACTGGCCTCGGCGCTCAAGAGTTACGAGTCGTACCAGGCCAGCTTTATCCAGATTGTGGTTAATGAGAACGGCAATCGGGTACAGGAAACCCGCGGTGCCCTGAAGGCAAAACGCCCTGGATTGTTCTACTGGGAGACCAGTGCGCCCCTGTCCCAGTTTATTGTCAGCAATGGTGAGACCGTTGAAGTCTATGACCCGGACCTTGAACAGGTAACCGTCCACAAGCTGGATGAGCGGGTGCAAACCACTCCGGCACTGCTGCTCAGTGGTGAGGTCGGCAATCTGGATGAAACCTACAAGGTGTCCCTGAAGGCGATTGGCGACAACACCCGGGAATACACATTAGAGCCCCGGAACCCGGATTCCCTGTTTGTGTCCCTTCGCCTGACCTTCTTCAAGGGCGAACTGCAGGAAATGCGCATGCAGGATTCCCTGGCCCAGCTCAGCATCCTGAGCTTCGACGATATTCGATTGAACCAGAGCGTGGACGATAGCGCCTTTTCCCTGGACTACCCGGAAGGCGTGGACATCATCCGGGACGGGGCCTGATGCAGGACAGCCTGTTCGAAGAACAGACCGGATTCCGACCCCTCGCGGCGCGCATGCGCCCAGCCTCCCTGGATGAATACGTCGGCCAGTTGCACCTGGTGGGCCCTGGCAAGCCGTTACGTCGCGCGGTAGAGCAGGGTCAGCTGCACTCCATGATTCTCTGGGGGCCGCCGGGGGTAGGTAAAACCACGTTCGCCCAGTTACTCGCGAACCTCAGTGACCTCAGTTTTGAAACCATCTCGGCAGTGCTTAGCGGGGTCAAAGAGATCCGTGCCGTTGTCGACCGGGCCCGTCACCGTAAGAGCTCGGAGGGCCGGGATACGCTGCTCTTCGTGGACGAAGTCCATCGCTTTAACAAGAGTCAGCAGGATGCCTTTCTGCCGCATATCGAAGATGGCACCTTCATCTTTGTCGGCGCCACCACCGAGAATCCATCGTTTGAACTGAACAGCGCGCTGTTATCCCGAACCCGAGTCTATGTACTTAAAAATCTTGAGGACGACGATATCCTCCGATTGCTCGAGCGCGCCCTGGAATCAGACAGCGGCTTTGCCGGGCGCCTGGCGGTGCCTCAAGAGGTGTTGGAGATGATGGCTGCGGCTGCCGGCGGCGATGCCCGCCGGGCGCTGAATATCCTTGAGGTCGCGGCGGACCTGGCGGAACCGGATGCCCAGGGCCGCGACACCGTCTCCGAGGCCCAGCTTGAGCAGGTTATGCAAACCAGCCTGCGCCGTTTCGATAAGGGTGGGGATGTCTTCTACGATCAGATCTCTGCGCTGCACAAATCGGTGCGCGGCTCGGACCCGGACGGAGCACTGTACTGGCTGTGTCGGATGCTTGATGGCGGCTGCGATCCGTTGTACGCAGCAAGACGGCTGGTACGGATTGCCAGTGAGGACATCGGAAACGCCGATCCAAGGGCTCTACAGCTAAGTATGGATGCCTGGGACGCCCAGGAGCGTCTGGGCTCGCCTGAGGCGAGCTAGCCCTTGCCCAGGCGGTTACCTATCTGGCTATGTGTCCCAAGAGCAACGCGGTTTACAACGCCTTTAACCGCTGTATGGCGGATATTCGTCAGGACCCGGATTACGAAGTGCCTGTGCACCTTCGTAACGCACCCACAAAACTTCTGAAGTCCATGGGGCACGGCGAATCCTATCGCTACGCCCATGACGAGCCGGAGGCCTTTGCTGCCGGCGAATCCTATCTGCCCGAAGCGATTCATCAGCGTCGGTACTACCAGCCGGTTAATCGGGGGCTCGAAATCAAACTGGCGGAAAAGCGCGAGCGCCTGAACCAGCGCAATGCCGAAAGTACCCGAAAGCGCTACTCCTGAGCCTGGCGGCAAGGTAGCCACGAGCCTCAGTGCAGGTATAATGTCCCGTCATTTCTCACACATCGCAAACCGGAATAGTCAGGATAACCATGCTCGATCCAAAACGTGTCCGTACTCAGACTGACGAGATCGCCCGTCGGTTGGCCATCAAGAATTTCACCTTTGATACCGCCACCTTCGAACAGCTTGAGGAACGCCGTCGTGCACTCCAGGTGCGTACCGAGACACTCCAGGGCGAGCAGAACAAACAGTCGAAGTCGATTGGCAAGGCCAAGGCCGCTGGTGAGGATATCCAGCCGCTGCTGGACAAGGTTGAGAGCCTGAAAAAGCAAAAGTCCGAAGCGGAAGACGAACTGCGGTCGCTGCAGGAAGAGCTGACCGAGTTTCTGGCTGGCATTCCCAATCTTCCGGACGAAGGCGTTCCTGCCGGCGACAGCGAAGACGACAATGTTGAAATCCGCAGCTGGGGCACGCCTCCGGTCCTGGATTTTGAACCGAAAGACCACGTGGCGCTCGGTGAGGGCCTCAAGGGTCTGGATTTTGAGACTGCCAGCCGGCTGGCCCATTCCCGTTTTGCGGTCATGCGTGGCCCTGTGGCTCGGCTGCACCGAGCGCTTGCGCAGTTCATGCTCAACTTGCACACCGGCGAGCATGGTTACACCGAGACCTATGTGCCGTACCTGGTCAATGCCGAAACGCTTTATGGCACCGGACAGCTTCCCAAGTTCGAGGACGACCTCTTCAAGATGGAAGGGGATAACCCGCTCTACCTGATTCCGACTGCAGAGGTACCTGCCACCAACCTGGTTGCTGACAGCATTCTCGACGCCAGAGAGTTGCCGTTGCAGATGGTTTGTCATACCCCGTGTTTCCGCAGCGAAGCCGGCTCCTACGGCCGCGACACCCGGGGTATGATCCGGCAGCACCAGTTCGATAAAGTGGAGCTGGTGCATGTGGTTCGACCGGAAGATTCCGACCAGGCGCTGGACGCCCTCACTGGGCACGCTGAGAAAGTACTGCAGCTGCTTGAACTGCCGTACCGGGTAATGACCCTGTGTGGCGGCGATATGGGTTTCTCCGCGGCGAAAACGTTTGATCTTGAAGTCTGGTTGCCGGGGCAGCAAAAGTACCGCGAAATCTCCTCCTGCTCCAACACCCGTGATTTCCAGGCACGGCGCATGCATGCAAGATGGCGTAACCCGGAAACCGGAAAGCCTGAGCCAGTGCATACCCTGAACGGTTCTGGCCTGGCGGTCGGCCGTGCCCTGATCGCTGTGATGGAGAACTACCAGCAGGCCGACGGCAGCATCCTGATTCCGGACGTTCTCAAGCCGTACATGGGAGGTCTAGACCGAATCCAATGAGTGATCAGCCAGAAAATGCACCAGGGAAGGGCATTGGTGCAACGCCTGCACCAATTCGGTACCGGGTAAATCCGGTAACCGATAATCCCAACAGCTCCGCCGGTGAAGTCGCCCTGGTGGGTGCCGGCCCCGGGGATCCGGAGTTGTTGACGCTGAAAGCCTGGCGTTTGATTTCGGCCGCTGAAGTGGTGCTTTACGACCGGCTGGTATCGCCTGAGATTCTGGCGCTCATTCCTGAAACCGCTGAACGGATTCATGTTGGCAAACAGCGGTCAAATCACACCCTGCCTCAGGATCAGATCAATCAGCGCCTGGTGGATCTGGCGCGAGCGGGCCACAAAGTGGTGCGGCTCAAAGGTGGTGATCCGTTTATCTTCGGCCGTGGCGGCGAGGAAATTGAGACCCTGGCGGCTGCGGGCGTGCGTTTCCAGGTGGTTCCCGGCATTACTGCCGCATCGGGATGCGCGGCTTATGCCGGTATACCGCTGACGCATCGGGATCATGCCCAGTCAGTGCGGTTTGTTACCGGACATCTGAAGGACGACAGCTGCAATCTGCCCTGGAAGGATTTCGTGCAGAACAACCAGACCCTGGTGTTCTACATGGGGTTGGTTGGCCTCCCGATTATCTGCCGGCAGCTGATCGGTCACGGCATGTCTCCGGACATGCCGGTGGCACTGGTGTCCAAGGGCACCACGCCAGACCAGAAAGTCATCACTGGCACATTGGAAACCATCGTTGCCCGGGTTGGCTCGGACGATGTTCAGCCGCCCACGTTGGTCATCATTGGCCATGTTGTTGCGCTGCGCGATCGGCTGGATTGGGTCGGTGGATTGCCAGCGCGCAGGTGAGTCGCGGGTTGAGGGTTGGATCAGTACCGTCAGCCATGAACAAAAAAGGGGAGCCAATTGGCTCCCCTTTTTTTATGTTGCGAATGTCCGGTTAGCCAATCTTGCGACCAGGCAGGACATCTTTCAGCTTGTCCCGCATTTCCCGGATGGCCTTCTCGGTGGTCGGCCAGTCGATGCAGGCGTCGGTTACCGATACGCCGTATTTGAGGTCGTCCAGATTGTCAGGAATGGACTGGTTGCCCCAGTTGATGTTGCTTTCAACCATCAGGCTCTGTATGGAACTGTTGCCTTCCAGAATCTGGTGGGTGACGTCCTGCATTACCAACGGTTGCAGGCCAGGGTCCTTATTGGAGTTGGCGTGGCTGCAGTCGACCATGATCGATTTACGCAGCTTCGCTTTTTCCAGGGCCTGTTCGCACAGCGCAACGCTGACAGAATCGTAGTTGGGCTTACCGCCACCGCCACGGAGAACCGCATGACCAAAGTTGTTGCCCTTGGTGCGGATAATGGCCGCCTTGCCCTGTTGATCAATGCCAAGGAAGTTGTGCGGGTGCGATACCGATTTCATGGCGTTTACAACGACATCCAGGCTGCCGTCGGTGCCGTTCTTGAAACCGATAGCCATAGAAAGCCCGCTGCTCATCTCGCGGTGGGTCTGGGATTCGGTGGTCCGGGCGCCAATGGCCGACCAGGCGATGGTGTCCTGGAGATACTGCGGCGAAATCGGATCCAGCGCTTCAGTCGCGGCCGGCAGGCCCATCTCGTTGATGTCCAGCAACAGGCGGCGGCCGATATGGAGCCCCTGTTCAATGTCGAAGGTGTCATTCAGGTGCGGGTCGTTGATCAGACCCTTCCAGCCGACGGTTGTCCGCGGCTTCTCAAAATAGACGCGCATCACGATCAGAAGGGTGTCATTGACTTCGTCCGCCAGTTTTTTCAGGCGCTGGGCGTAGTCACGCGCGGCTTCAACATCGTGGATGGAGCAGGGGCCAATGACCACGAACAGACGATGGTCTTTGCCATCCATGATGTCATAGATGGCTTGGCGGCCCTTGGCCACGGTTTCGGCGGCGGCGTCGGAGAGCGGCATCTCCTGCTTGAGTGCTTCAGGAGTGATAAGTGGTTCCTGGCTGGCCACGTTCAGGTTCTCTAGTTTTTTGCCCGACATTTTGTTCTTTATCCCCGATTCTGATCGTTGCATCTTCATTGGACGAACAAATGCCAACGAAGTTGCAGATTGGTGCCAAAGCCCCGGGAATCCAGTGTGAATAACCCCGGGGAGGTGGTTATACTGCGTTATTTGGTAGGCCTTTTCAACGCTTCTTACGAATGGGGAACGGATGTCACAGAACCGGCAAAAACCGCAGGGTAGTGCGAGTCGCAAGGCGGTTTCCGGACAAATTGGAGACGTGCTCTCCGGCATTCGTGTCCCGGACCTGCCTTACCCGGCCGGTAAGCTCGCGCCGGAATCCGTCAGCGATTGGCGCCCACTGCTCTCATCATGCTGGGCTGAGCAGCGCGATGAGCGCGTTACTCATGTTATCCGCTCCGTTCATCTCGACTGGTCGTCCATGCAGATTAACGCCGCCTATGTTGCTGATCGCATCATGGACGTGTTCCTGAAAACCAGTGGTCTGCATCCTGAACTTGCTCGTCGCGTTGCCCGATTGCGCTTCTATCTGGCCTGGCGGATGAATCTTGAAGGGGCTGATGCCTTTAGTGACACACTCACCGACTGGCTCGACAGCCTGCAGGAGTGGCGGGGCTGGAGTGATTCCGGCGGGCGCTCAAGTCGCGTGCTGCTTGATCAGATCGATGCCCTGGTCATCGCCGTTTCCAGCAGTTTCGAGTCGGGCGAGGCCGCACCTGTCGAGGAGTTCTGCCGACAGTGGCAGCAGGATGCCGAGAAGCGGAATGCCCAAACTGGCAAATTAAGGCAGCGGCTACTGGAGACCGAACAGGGGGCCGCCCGTCAGCGCCGGGCAGACCAGACTGCCCGGGCCTTGATCGGACGAGCTCTGCAAGGGCGCACGCTGCCACCGGCAATCACAACGTTTATTCTGGATTATTGGTACCGGCTGCTGAAACAGGCGATCTGGGCATCGGGAGTTGAAGGCGAGGCTGCCGCCATGGTTCAAAGCTGCTTGAGTGGCTGGTCTGGGTCGGCGATCCGTCGCTGTCTGACAAGGACCGTAATCGGCTGTACACCGTTGGTGAGCAAATTGGCGATCGACTGATGGATGTCTGGAGCCGAACCTTCGATCAGGCCCTTGAGTCAGAGGCGGTGGCAGGCATCGAGAACGTCATGGTTTCCAGGCTTCGGGGAGAAATACCGGAGCTGGCAGAGGCGCTGCCCAAGCCTCAGGCTTTTCCCTGGGACAGTAGTTGGCTGGGATTTTCCGGGTGTCAGCCCGGCTGCGCCGAGGGCCTTGAAGGAGGCTGGTTTGTTGAAGGCGAAGGTCGCCGGGAGCAGCGACGCTTCTTCTTCGCGCTGCTGGAAGATACCGCTGAAATCCTCTGGACCAATGGCGCCGGCGTGAAACTGGGTTTGCAACCCTGGTTAGAATTTGAAACCGCCCGTACCCAAAGTGACCTGCGACCGTTACCGACGTTGACTCCCTTTGGTGAAGTATTGACCGACACGGTGACCGTGCTGGCGAAGGTGTGCGCGAAACAACGCAAGCAACGCGAACAGGCAGCCCGAGACGCAAGGGCGCGTGCTGAAGCACTCAAGCGCGAGCGGGAAGCCGCTGAACAGGCACGGATGGTTCAAGAGGCGGCCAGAGAGGCGGAGTTGCAGCACCAGCGTGAGTTGGCGGAGCAGCAGCGGCTTGAGGACGAGCGTGCCGAACAGGAGCGCCTGGAGCGTGAGCAGACACTATTGGCTCAGGCCCAGGTGGACGGGATCAAATTGGGAGGGTGGATCGTCGTCACTCCGGATAATGACGACGAGGACCCGATTCGGCTGAAACTGGCGGTACGAATCAATGCGTCGCGAAAACTCGTTTTTGTCGATCGGCTTGGCTTGAATCGCCGGGAGTATATCGACAATCAACTGGTTGAAGGCATCGTATCTGGCCAAATCCGGGTGTTGGGAAGTGCCGCAGAATTTGATGACACGCTGAGTCGTGTGGTGGGTCGAATCCGGGTCGGCCGAAACTGAGCGTTTGAAACAGGAAGGTATAACAATAATGACTGACGCAGACTACGAATTTGGTAATGCACAGCAGGGCAGGCAGGTGCCGGACAATCGGGCGGACTACCGCCTTACCGCCACTGCCCGCGCCACATTAGAGCTTGAATCCACTATGCCCGGTCCGACTAAAGGTGAGGACGACGGCGGGCGCCAGTTGGCATGCCGGATCCGCGATATTTCGGCTCGGGGAATGTCGTTGTTCTCAAGAGAGCCGGTTTCACTCGGTGCGCTTTTACCCGCTTGGGTCACGCTGGGTGAGCCAGACCAGGAGTTCCCCCTGATGCTGGAAGTGGTGTGGTGTCGACCCTGCGACTCCGAGTTTCTGGTTGGCGCCCAGATCCTGCAATCCGACGAAACCGCCTACGTCGAGTGGGTAGAGGCCGTGGCGATAGCGATGGCGGCCGAATAGCAGCAACAAAAAAGCCGGCACGGAGCCGGCTTTTTTGTGAGCGTCGATGTAATCTGATGTCAGTCTTCCATTTCCGCCATACCGGTAATATTGAAGCCGGCATCCACGTACATGATCTCACCGGTGATACCGCTGGACATATCCGAACCCAGGAAAGCCGCGGAATTACCCACTTCATCGATGGTAACGTTGCGGCGCAATGGCGCCCGTTTGGCGTTCTCGGCCAGCATCTTGCGGAAGCTCTTGATGCCGGATGCTGCCAGCGTCTTGATCGGGCCAGCGGAGATGCCGTTCACCCGGATGCCGTCGCGGCCAAGGCTGGCGGCCATGTAGCGCACGTTAGCCTCGAGCGAGGCTTTGGCCAGCCCCATCACGTTGTAGTTCTGCAGTACCCGCTCGGCACCCAGGTAGCTCAGAGTAATCAGTGAGCTGCCTTCGTGCATCATCGCGCGCGCCTTTGGCCAGGGCCACAAAGCTGTAGGAGCTGATGTCGTGGGCGATGCGGAAACCTTCACGGGTGGTTACATCAACGTAGTTGCCGTCCAGCTCATGTCCCGGTGCGAAGCCAACGGCGTGGACGATGATGTCGATGTGGTCCCAGTGCTTGTTGAGCTCGGTAAAGACCTGCTCGATTTCCTCGTCACTGGCGACGTCACAGGGGAAAGTTAGTTTGCTGCCCCATTGTTCGGCGAACTTCTCCACCCGAGGTTGCAGCTTTTCGTTCTGGTAGGTAAATGCCAGCTCGGCACCTTCCCGGGCAAACGCTTCGGCAATGCCGTAGGCGATCGACAGTTTACTGGCAACGCCAACGATCAGTGCTTTCTTGCCACTGAGTATTCCCATGGGTAAATCTCCCTGTGTTCCTGATTTCGAGGCATTATCTGAACACGATGGTTCCGGGTAACACTCAATTGGTCGTAGAAGTTTGCTGGTAAAAGAAGGCAGCACTCAGAAGTTCCTGAGTATAGGCTGGGTCGGCGACCGGAATATGTCCTCAGCGCTGCCATACTCCACGATCTCACCATGATGCAGCACCAGCAGCTTGTGACTGAGTGCCCGAACTACGGCCAGATCGTGACTGATAAAAATATAGCTTAGACCATAGCGGCTCTGAAGATCCCGCAGCAACTCAATAACCTGCTTCTGGACCGTGCGGTCGAGCGCCGACGTAGGCTCGTCCAGAATGATCAGGTCTGGTTGCAGAACCAGGGCCCGAGCTATGGCAATCCGCTGGCGCTGACCGCCGGAAAACTCATGGGGGTAGCGGTGACGGGCGTTGGGGTCCAGGCCAACGTCCTGAAGCGCGCGGATCACCCGTTGCTCGTGGGCCTCGGTGGTGTCTGGATCGTGGATTTCCAGGCCTTCCCGAACAATTTCGGCAATAGACATGCGTGGGCTCAGGCTGCCGAAAGGATCCTGAAAAACGATCTGAATGCGCTTGCGCCAGGGCCGGAATTGTTTCTGGGTCAGGGAGCCCAGTTCCTCGCCAGCAAGCTCTATGCCGCCGGAGCTCGCGGTCAGCTTGAGCAGGGCGTGGCCAATGGTGGTCTTGCCACTGCCGCTTTCACCGACAATCCCGAGGGTCTCACCTCGATCCAGGCTAAAGTTGGTGGATTTAACCGCGTGAAAAGAGTCTTTCACCTTGCCGAACAGGGATTTCTGGGTGGTGAAGCGAACATCAAGATCCGACACCTTTAGCAAGGGCTCGGAGGTGCCCGTGATCGCCAGGGGCGCATTGGGTGGCTCGGCATCCAGCAGCTTGCGTGTGTACGAATGCTGCGGATTGGCAAACAGGGTTTCGGTGTCTGCATGCTCACAAGTTTGCCCTGCTCCATCACCGCCACTTCATCGGCGTACCGGCGGACAATGGTGAGATCGTGGGTGATCATCAGGATCGCCATGCCGAGCTTGGCCTGTAGGTCCCGGAGTAATTCCAGGACCTGCTTCTGGACCGTCACGTCCAGGGCCGTGGTGGGCTCATCGGCAATCAGCAGGTCCGGTTCGTTGGCCAGGGCCATAGCAATCATCACCCGCTGTTTTTGGCCACCGGACAACTGATGGGGATAGCTCGACAGCCGGCTTTCCGGATCCCGGATCCCAACCAGTTCCAGAAGTTCGATGCAGCGCTTTCTGGCGGCTGAATTGCGCAGGCCCTTATGCAGCGCCAGGGTTTCTCCAATCTGCTTTTCCACCGTGTGCAACGGGTTCAGGGACGTCATCGGCTCCTGAAAGATCATGCTTATCTTCCGACCGCGGATCTGGCGCAGGCGTTTTTCGCTGACCTTGAGCATGTCTTCACCCTGGAAGTGAATCTCGCCCGTGGGGTACCGGACGTGGCGCTCATCCAGCAGGCGCAGCACTGACAGGGCAGAGATGGACTTACCCGAGCCGCTTTCGCCCACCAAGGCCAGTGTCTGTCCCGGGCGGATGGCCAACGACAGGGAATCGACACCCGTGGGCCTTGATCGAAGCAAATAGACAGGTTGGAGATGCGCAGCAAGTCGCTCATATCAGCTCTTTCTCGGATCAAATGCGTCGCGTACGGCCTCACCCACGAACACCAGCAGTGTCAGCATGACCGAAAGTGAAACAAACGCGGACATACCCAGCCAGGGCGCGTGCAAATTGGCCTTGCCCTGGGCAATGAGCTCACCCAGGGAAGGCGAACCGGACGGCAGGCCAAACCCCAGGAAATCCAGGGAGGTCAGTCCGGTTATCGCGCCAGTAAGGATGAAGGGCAGGAAAGTCAGCGTGGCGACCATGGCGTTGGGCAGGATGTGCCGAAACATGATCTTGCGGTTATCCAAGCCCAGCGCCCGGGCCGCTTTGACGTACTCAAAGTTTCGCGCCCGCAGGAATTCCGCACGCACCACGTCGACCAGTCCCATCCAACTGAACAGCAGCATGATACCCAGCAGCCACCAGAAATTGGGCTGTACGATACTGGACAGGATGATCAACAAGTACAGAACCGGTAACCCGGACCAGACCTCGATAAAACGCTGCCCGAGCAGATCAATTTTTCCGCCGTAGTAACCCTGAATCGCACCTACGGCCACGCCCACGATGCAGCTGGCGATGGTCAGGGTGAGGCCGAACAGCACCGAAATGCGAAAGCCGTAAATCACCCGAGCGGCGACATCGCGGCCCTGATCGTCGGTGCCTAGCCAGTTCTCAAGGCTGGGGGGCGCCGGTGAGGGCACCTCCAGATCGTAATTGATGGTGTCGTAACTGAACCGGATGGGTGGCCACACAATCCAGCCATCGGCTTCTATAGAGTCGGCAATGAAAGGATCGCGGTAATCGGCTTCGGTGGGCAGAAAGCCACCAAAGGTTTCTTCGGGAACCGACTCCACCACCGGAAAATAGAGAGTGTCCTGATAGGAGACCACCAGCGGCGCGTCATTGGCAATTAGCTCCGCCGCCAGTGACAGGCCAAACAGCGCCAGAAACACCCACAGGGACCAGAATCCGCGTCGGTTGGCCCGGAAGTTACGCAGCCGGCGCTGTTGGATGGGGGTTAGAGAGAGCTTGCTCATGCTCCCTCCCGGCTTTCAAAGTCGATACGGGGGTCAACCAGGACATAGGTTATGTCACTGATCAGCTTCAGGATGAGCCCCATGAGGGTGAAGATGTACAGGGTACCGAATATCACCGGGTAATCCCGGTTCAGGGCCGCCTCGAAGCCCAGCAGGCCAAGCCCGTCCAATGAGAAGATCACCTCTATGAGCAGGGACCCGGTGAAGAACAGGGACACCAGCACGCCGGGCAGGCTCGCAATCACGATCAGCATGGCATTGCGGAAGACATGGCCGTACAGCACCTGTTTGTTGTCCAGACCTTTCGCTCGGGCAGTCACCACGTACTGCTTGCTGATTTCGTCCAGAAACGAGTTCTTGGTAAGCAGAGTGAGTGTCGCGAAACCACCAATGACATTGGCCGTTACTGGCAGGGCCAGGTGCCAGAAGTAGTCCCCGATTTTCTGCAGCAAGGTGAGTTCGTCGAAGTTGGACGAGGTCAGCCCCCGTAACGGGAAGAAGTCGAAGTAGCTGCCACCGGCAAACAGGACAATCAACAGGATCGCGAACAGGAAGCCGGGAATGGCATAGCCAATGACGATGGCGGAGCTGCTCCAGACATCGAAACGCGATCCATCGGTGACGGCCTTGCGGATGCCCAGGGGAATGGAAATGATGTAGATGATCAGTGTCGACCAGAGCCCGAGGGAGATGGAGACCGGCATCTTGTCGAGGATCAGCTCGGTAACGCTCTTCTCTCGGAAAAAGGAGTCACCGAAGTTGAAGGTGGCATAGTCGCCCAGCATTTTCAGAAAGCGTTCATGGGCGGGTTTGTCGAAGCCGTACATAACTTCGATTTCTTTTAGCAGTTCTTCGGGAATACCGCGTGAGCCGCGGCTGTCACCGGAGGCGCTGGATACCTCCGCACCGGAATCGCCGCCGGATGCCCTGGCCAGTGCGCTACCGCCGTGGCCTTCCATTTCGGCGATCAGCTGCTCAACCGGGCCCCCGGGGGCAGCCTGAACAATCACGAAGTTCAACAGCATTATCCCGATCAGCGTCGGAATAATCAGCGCCAGCCTTCGAAGTATGTATATGCCCATTTAGCGGAGAGTTCCTTAGCAGAGAGTCCCTTGGAAGAAAATCCTTTAGTAGAGAGCTCCTTCCGTTACAGCGAGGGTTAGAATCCCGTGCTCAAGGCTGCACCCACCAGTTATCCAGATCAACCCCGTTCTTGGGCGTTTCCGCCGGGCGTTGCAGATGGCTCCAGTAGGCGACCCGATCCTTGGCCAGGTGCCAATGTGGAATCACATAGTGGCCGTGCAGGAGTACTCGATCCAGGGCCCGGGTTCTATGCACCAGCTCATTGCGGTCCGGCGCCTGAATGACCTGGCTGACCAGTTGATCGACAACCGGATGGCTCACCCCCATGTAGTTGCGGGAGCCGATGGCTTCAACGTTGTCAGAGTGCCAGTACTCACGCTGCTCATTGCCGGGTGAATCCGACTGAGGCAGCACCTGGGTGATCATGTCGAAGTCGAACTCGCGGACCCGCTGAACATACTGGTTGCTGTCGACCAGCCGTACGGTCACTTCAATGCCGAGTTTCGCGAGGTTGTTCTTGAAGGGCAGCACTACCCGCTCGAAACTCTTCTGGAACAGCAGAATTTCAAACGCCAGGCTTCACCGGTCTCCTGATGCACCATGGTTCCGTTCTCAATGGCGTAACCGGCGTCACGCAGAAGCTCCAGAGCCGCACGCAGGTTCGCTCTTACCCCTTTCTGGCCGTCGGTTGCCGGCGGCTGGTACACCTCGGCAAAGACGTCTTCGGGTAACTCATCGCGAAACGGCTCCAGGAGCTCCAGCTCCCGGGCTTTGGGCAGGCCCGAAGAGGCCAGCTCACTGTTCTCGAAATAGCTGTTGGTTCGGGTGTACTGGCCATAGAACAGGTTCTTGTTGGCCCATTCAAAATCGAATCCGTAGGCGAGGGCTTGCCGGACCCGCGGATCGCTGAACACTTCACGGCGGGTATTGAAGACAAAGCCCTGCATGCCGGTCGGACGCTGATGATCCACTGCTTCGGCAATGATCTTACCGTTCTCAAATTTCTCGCCGGAGTAGGCTGTGGCCCAGTTCTTGGCCGAGGTCTCAACCCGAAAATCGAAGCTACCGGCCTTGAATGCTTCCAGTGCCACGGTGTCGTCGGTGTAGTAGTCGTAGCGGATGCGGTCGAAATTGAATCGACCCCGGCGTACGGCCAGATCCTCGGCCCAGTAGTCTTCTATGCGTTCGTAGGCAATCGAACGACCAGCCTCAAATTTGCCGATCCGGTAGGGGCCGCTGCCCAGTGGAGGCGTCAGGCCATTGTCGCCAAATTCGTGGTCAGCCCAGTAATGCGCTGGCAGGATCGGCATCTGCCCCAGAATCAGCGGCAATTCGCGATTCGTGGTGGCTTTGAAGTCAAAGCGTATACGCTTGGGATTTTCCACCGTCACCTTGGCGACATCGGCGTAGTAATTACGGAAAAACGGGTGGCCTTCGGTGGTTAGGATCTCGAAGGAAAACTTCACATCTTCTGCGGTAATGGGCTCGCCGTCGTGGAACCGCGCCTGGTCCCGGAGGTTGAATACAACGTAGCTGCGGTCTTCCGGTGTCTCAATCGACTTGGCAATCAGGCCATAGGCAGAGAAGGGCTCATCATCTGATGACACCATCAGAGTGTCGTACAAATAGGTGCTGATCCCGGCCGCCGCGACACCCCGGATATCAAACGGGTTGAAGGAATCGAATCCGTTGGCCACCACCGCCATTTTCAGCGTGCCGCCTTTCGGCGCTTTCGGGTTCACGTAGTCGAAGTGAGAAAACCCCTGTGAATATTTGGGGGTGCCGTGCATGGCAATACCATGTCGGGCCTCGACCGAGCCGGTGCTGTCGTCAGCGGCGAGTGTGGGGGCAGTGAATGCCATGAAAGCGAAAGAGGAGAGGAGCGACGTAAGGTATGAGGCTGTCCGTTTGCTGGTCATAGGTCTCGCACGTTCCGGAGGGTTAGGCGGGCGCACCGTCTGCCAGGTTGGTGCACCCATGGCTCCTAATCGAACCGTTATGATTCTTATAGTTAGGGAAAGTTCCTGAACCTGCGGTCGAAGCCGTTCAGGGACTGTTCCGAATATCGACGTAGAGTACCAGACTTTGTCCCGGTTGCAGATAACGTGATGTGTTCAGATCATTCCAGCTTGCGATGTCCCGCACATTCACCGAGAACCGGTTGGCGATGGTCGACAGCGAGTCGCCTTTGCGCACCCGATAGCCGACCTTACGAACCATGGCCTTGCCGCGGGCGTTGTTGGTGGCAACCATGGTCGGCTGAGAGGTCTTGGACCAGATCACCAGTTCCTTGCCGGGGATCAGCGGATCACCGGGCGCCATGCCGTTCCAGGCAGCCACTTGGCGTACCGATACTCGGTGCTCCCGGGCGATATCCCAGAAAGTGTCACCACGACGAACGGTGTAGCGAACCTTGTTGCCGTCGCGTTTGCGATCCTGTTTTCGTTCCAGACGCTGGGAAGCGCTGAGGGCATAAGTATCTGAGCCCTTGCTGGCGGACGGTATCATCAGCCGCTGGCCGACCCGAATGAGATCGGAATTGAGTTTGTTCACCTGCTGGATAACGGCCGGTGTGGTCGAGAATTTTCGGGCAATGGTGTTCAGGTTGTCACCGGACTGTACCTTGTAGTTCCGCCAGGACACCCGTTCACTGCGTGGAATTTCGGCCAGGGCGGCCCGGAAAGTATCGGCGTTTTCAGTCGGTACCAGTAGCCGATGGGGCCCATCCGGATTGGTGGCACCGGTTGTAGGTGGGGTTGAGCAGGTAAATCTCATCCACGTCGACCTTGGCCAGCTCAGCGGCCTGGGCCAGATCCATCTGCGAGCCGGTATCGACAATTTCGAAGTAGGGCTTGTCTTCCAGAGTCGGAAGCTCAATGCCATAGTCTTCGGGCTTGTCGAAAATCTTGGCCAGTGCGATCAGCTTCGGCACGTAGTGCCGGGTTTCACGGGGCAGATCCAGAGACCAGAAATCCTGGGGCTCGTTTTTCTTCCGGTTTTTTCGCATCGCGCTGGAAACCGTGCCGCCGCCACTGTTGTAAGCGGCCAGGGCGAGGGTGTAATCGCCATCAAAACGGTTGGCGAGCTTATCCAGGTAGGTCAGGGCTGCGTCAGTCGCTTCCACCACATCACGACGGTCATCGTGCCACCAGCTCTGGGTCAGGCCGAAGTATTTACCGGTCGATGGGATAAATTGCCACAGACCAGCGGCTCGTCCGTGGGAATAAGCAAAGGGGTCGAAGGCGCTTTCCACTACGGGCAGTAGGGCGAACTCTGCTGGTAGGCCGCGTTTCTCGGTTTCATTGATGATGTAATGCAGATAGCGGCTTCCGCGTTCTACTACCCGGTCAATGTAGCTGGGTGGCTGGCGTACCAGTTCAATTGATCCTGGACGCGCTTGTTATCGACATCGTGATCGAGAGCAAATCCAGTTCGAAGTCGACTCCACAGGTCGCTGGGTTGCGCCGCTTCCTTAACAATCCTCTGCTCGGGGTCGTCCAGTTTCTCGCGGGCTTCGCGGGCTGTAGGCCTGAGTTCAGGCGCGATGGCGTCGTCGAGCGCAGCGTCCGCTGTAGCGTCTTCACCATTTCCGGATTCGACCGACTGTTTCAGGTTTTCATCGCCGGTGGCCACGGTTACCTGTTCGGTTTCAAGGGGATTGGTCTCGCTGTCGCCGGATTCGCTGTCGCTGAACCAGGCAGTAGGGCTGGCCCAGCTGTTATCCGGCGTGTTAGGCAGGCTGCAACCGGAGGCCAGCGCACCGGTGAAAAAGAGCAAAGACAATCGTTTGACCGACATAGAATACTTCCGGCTCACGGTTTGAACCGGATTACCCATTTGGAAAATCCGGTAGGTTTAAAGAGTTAAAGGCGCAAAGATGGGTCGATTCTATGGGAGCCCATTTCGAGTGGTCAAGAACACCCTCGTTACGTCTGTGAGAGGATTTGTTAACTGATCAAAAGTTGTCTTTGCCGTGGCGAATGGCGGCAAAGATGGCGTTTTCCGAATCTGCCGGTAAACCGTTCTGGGCACAGTAGTTACGGGCTGCATCAACCACCATCGGATCATCCCAGCGCAGGAAGGGGTTCAGCTGTCTTTCTTCGGCCAGCACCGAGGGCACCGTGGGTTTTCCTTGATCACGGCGCTGAATGCAGCGTTCCTCGAAGGCTCTCAGGCCCTCGTCCTGGGGCAGCCAGCTGCGGGCGAACTTGAGGTTCGCCAGGGTGTACTCGTGGGCACAATAAACCGCGGTCCGATCCGGCAGTGCCCGCAACGTCTGCAGAGAGTGGCGCATCTGTTCTGGCTTGCCTTCAAATAAACGACCGCAGCCGCACACGAACAGGGTGTCGCCGCAAAACAGAACCGGGCGGCCATCTACTTCGGAATCTGAGAAGTAAGCGATGTGGTCAAGGGTATGACCGGGAACGCCAAGCACCTGAAAGGTCATATTTTCCCACTGCACCTCATTGCCCGGCTGAACCTGGCTGGTACAACCTTTAAAAGGCGACTCGGCCGGCCCGGTAACCTCACAGTCCGGAAAGGCTTTCATCAGTTCGCTGACACCACCAACGTGATCGGGGTGGTGGTGGGTGATCAGGATGGTGTCAAGAACCAGGTTCTGGCTGGCCAGGTGCTTTAGAACTGGCGCTGCCTGGCCCGGGTCAAC
This sequence comes from Marinobacter similis, assembly GCF_000830985.1. Classification (GTDB taxonomy): domain Bacteria; phylum Pseudomonadota; class Gammaproteobacteria; order Pseudomonadales; family Oleiphilaceae; genus Marinobacter; species Marinobacter similis. Next base: position 332,066 of record NZ_CP007151.1, read on the forward strand.
AATCAGGGCTTTGTGGTTGTCGGAGTTCGACAGGCACCAGATATAGTTGTCGCTGAAGGCCGGAATGGCAGAGATGGTCAACATAAAGCCCCACATGTGCAAAACGAGTGTGACTGATATGATAGAGCAATACAGCAACGGCCCCAACAGCGGGTTCTGTTTTCGGGAGTGACACAGCGTGAAAGAGTCGGGGGCGATTAATTTTCCTGTACGTCACGAGAGTTTCGAACGTTGGTTCGGGACACCGCTCGGTCGGGCTCTGTTGGCGGATCAGCGACAAATGCTCGACAAAGAGTTGAGTCGATTTACCGGGGCACGACAACTACAGGTTGGCGTGAGTCATCGACTGCCGCTGGCCACTGGCACTGACTTTGTTCAGAGGATCATCACGACACCTCGCTGGAATCCCCAGATTCCGGATCAGGTTGCGGTTTGCGATGCCCATGAGCTGCCGTTCAGCGCCGATTCCATGGACCTTGTCATTCTGCACCACAGCGCCGATTTTAATCGCTATCCTCACGAAGTGATCCGGGAAGCGGCCCGAGTGTTGCGCGGTGAAGGTAATCTGGCCCTGATCGGATTTAATCCGATGAGCCTGTGGGGTGTTCGTCGCCTGATTTCACGGCATAACGATGGCCCTGGGGTGGCCGTTTCCTGATGCGCGGGCGCATGGAGGACTGGTTACATCTGCTGGGCTTTAATGTCGAGGCGTCGGTGACACGTTTCCTGCGGTTGCCGCTGCAACGCAGTGGCCGAAAAGCGATCAGCCGGATTGATGAGCGGCTTGGTGGCAACAGAATCCTGCCGGTCGGTGCGTATTACTGTATCCTTGCCAAAAAACGCGTGTATGCCCAGATTCCCCGACGGCCGGTCTGGCGCCAGGCCAAGGTGATTGCACTGTCTGGAGGCAGAACAGTCGGTGCGTCCCGAGGGTGCTCCCGGGGGCAATGCGTACCGGAAAAAAGTGTGTAATCAATGGGAGAAAAGATGTCGGGCAAGGTGATTCTGTATACCGACGGGGCCTGCAAGGGAAATCCCGGGCCTGGAGGCTGGGGCGCAGTCCTGCGTTACGGTGAGACCTGCAAAACGATGCATGGTGGCGAAGCGAACACCACCAACAATCGGATGGAGCTAATGGCGGCGATTCGTGGGTTGGCAGCACTCAAGCGGTCATGCGCGGTGGAGCTATATACCGATTCCCAGTACGTGCGCAAGGGCATTACCGAGTGGATGGCCGGCTGGAAACGAAACGGCTGGAAAACCGCTGCCAAGAAACCGGTCAAGAACGAAGACCTCTGGCGTGAGCTGGACACCGAGGTGGCCCGGCACGACGTTAACTGGCATTGGGTCAAAGGCCACGCTGGCATCCCTGATAATGAACTGGCCGACGAACTGGCCAACCGAGGCGTAGCCGAATTGGCTCGCGCCTGAGCACGACCTATTGAATTGAGTGAGTCATGAGACAGATTGTACTGGATACAGAAACCACGGGTATTGACCCAAACGATGGCCATCGGATCATCGAAATCGGTTGCGTGGAACTCGTCGAGCGCCAACTGACCGGGCGGAATTACCACGTTTATATCAATCCGGAGCGTGAGGTAGAAGCCGAGGCCATTACCGTCCACGGCATCACCAACGAATTCCTGGAAGATAAGCCCAAGTTTGCCGAGGTCGCCAGCGATTTCTTTGAGTTCATCAGGGGAGCCGAGCTGGTCATTCACAACGCGGCGTTCGACGTCGGCTTCATGGATGCTGAATTTGCCCGGCTGAAGCCGGTCCGGAAGACCGCGGACCACTGCGGGATTGTGGATTCCCTGGCGATTGCCCGTAAGAAGCATCCGGGGCAGAAGAACAACCTCGACGCACTTTGTAAGCGCTACGGTGTGGACAACAGCAACCGGGATCTCCACGGCGCTCTGCTGGATGCCGAGATTCTGGCCGACGTCTATCTGCTATTGACCGGTGGCCAGACGGCGTTGTCGCTGGATGCCGGAGCCGAGGAGGGCAGCTCTGGCACTAGTATTAGACGTTTGCCAGCAGAGCGTCCGGCATTGAATGTTATTCGCGCTTCTGAGGACGAGCAGGGCGCTCACGAGGAATTCATGGCAATGCTGGAGAAGCAGGCCGGTGAAACGGTGTGGGGCAAGCTCCAACAAAGTGAGTGAGAGCCGGTTCTCTCTGTACTAAATGTTACATTCTGGCTTTCTTGAGGTACTTGAGTTTTGTGTTATAAGTAATGGTTAGTTCGCCAGTTTTTGCGAACAATTGGTTATTTTTTGCGTGATCGAGCCAGCGAGGGTTGAGCTGGCATCTAACAACAACACCTGTCGTTCCACCTGACGGGCGCAGTCATATCAGGGAGCGGTAGTCTCCGCAAATTAACAGGAAGCGTTTATGGTTCAATCGTCTCTGGCGACGAAATCGCAGTCGTTTGATCTGGTTAAGAGTGAAATCGAACAAACCATCAAACAGGCAGAATCCAGCTTGAACGCTTTCAGGAAAACCGTGAGAGTGGTGAAGACCTTCAGAATTGTGTCGACTTCATCAATCAGCTTCGCGGTATCTTCATTCTTGTCGAGCTTCGTGGTGGCACCTTGTTATGCCAGGAAGCGGTCAGCATGGCCAACGATGTTCCTGTTGGTGCCAACGACGATAAAAACATCCTGCTCACGACCCTGAACAGTGCTCTGTTCATCCTCCGTCGATACGTTGAGTATTATCACCAGCAGCGTGAAGATCATCCGGAGCTGTTGCTCCCGGTCATCAACGATCTGCGTGAAGCCCGTCGGGAAAAGCCTTACCCGGAATCCTGTTTCTTTGATGTTGATGTGAAGGAGCGGCCGGATTTCTGCGGCGGTCTCCAGGTTCAGGTGTTTGAAGGTGATAACGCGGAGTTTGAAGTAATGGCGCGGCGGATGCGCCTGACATTTCAGGTGGCGCTCCTCAGCATCCTCCGTGATCGCAATGACGTGGTGAGCAAAAAACTGTTTGCCAGGGCCTCCCGTGGTTTGGCTCGTCTTTGCCAGGGCGCTCCGATGGGGCAGTTGTGGTGTTTGGTTTCGATTGTGGCCGACACCATGCTTGACCGTGTAATGCCCTTTACCAAAGCCCGCAAGCGCATGTTCATGCGTATTGAAAAGTACGCCCGAGAAGTCGTGTACGTGGGCAAGGTCGCAACCGCTAAAGATGCGCCTGATTCCCTGGTGCGTGATCTGGTTTACCTGCTATATCGCAGTGGTTCCGCCAATCCCGAAGTAACCCAGGTGCTTTCGGCTTATCGGCTCACGCCCGCAGACTACCCGGATGCCATGCTCGAAGCCCATGCCCGTCGACTGTACGGCCCCGGCAGCGATGTGCTTCGGTCTCTAGCGGAAGCTCTTCAGGACGAACTGAACCAGCTGAAGGACAAGCTCGATATCATTGAGCGTGGCATCGAGCCGGACCTGGCGGAGCTGTCGTCTATTTCTGATGCCCTCGAGCGTCTTGCCAACACTCTGGTTATGCTGGATCTGCACAAACTGGCGACCGTAGCCAGGAAGAAGCCTCACGGTTGCGTGGCTGGGAAGCTGAATCACGGCTGCCCGATGATGATGAACTTTATGGTCTGGCTGATTCGGTATTGAGTATTGAAGATGCCGTGATGCAAATCGTCACCCGTGGCATTACTTCGGAAACCGACGCTCTGGCCCGAGGTCATCGCAGTCGGGATGAGTCGGTGTACCTGGGTGAAGCACTGTTCGTGGTAGCCGACGAAGCGCGGGGCGCGCTGACGCTGGCGAAGCGGGCTATTACGGCGTTTATGGAGTCCGACTACGACAAGCTGCACCTGGCCAATCTCCCCGCCACACTGCACAGCATCTGGGGTGGGCTGCACATGGTCAATGATCCTGCGGCGGCATCGGTGCTGGAACGGGTGGCTGCATCCATTCAGGAGCGGCTCCTGGATGCCCGCGAGGCACCGCCCATGCAGGTACTGGAAGCACTGGCAGACGCCTTGACGTCGCTAGAGTATTACATTGAAAGTATCGGCCGGCGCGAAGAGCGTAATCCGGATCTCCTCAAACTCGCACAAACGTCCCTGGACGATGTAGGTCTTTAAGCTGTGTCTCATGAACTCGCAACCGCAGTGCTGACCGTATTTGGTGCGCTCCTGGTCATTGCTGGTCTGCTGTTCTTCCTGCGACCGAAATGGTTGCTGGGATGGCTCAAAGGTATGGCGGTGTTCGGTTTGATTCTGGTAGGTGTGTACACCCTCGCCATTGCTATCAACGTTGCTGGCTACCAGTCACTGGAAGGTATGCAGACGGTTGCAACTGTATCCACGCAGCGTCAGGCTGAGCAGCGTTGGTACGTGAGGCTCCAGGCGCCGGGAAAAAACACCGTGGCCGAGACCTTGACCGGTGATCAATGGCAGGTTGACGCTCGCATTATTCGGTTCTCCGGGCCGCTGCGTTGGCTTGGGGTTGCTCCTGGGTACCGGCTTGAGCGGCTGAGCGGGCGCTATACGTCGCTTGAACAGGAGCGCTCGGGACCGCGGTCGGTGATAAGTTTGGGCGAGGCATCCTGGCCGGACCTGTGGGAGTTGGATCAAACCTTTAACATGCCGTTCGTCGAAGGTGTTTACGGCAACGCGACCTTCATGCCGATGCGTGATGGCGCGATGTTTGACATTCGTCTGTCGGCCTCGGGCTTGGTGGCGGTGCCCGTTAACGAGCAGGCCAGGGAAGCGATTCAACTGTGGGATGAATAGTGTTTGGTTCGCCCAATAAAAAACCTGCGCGTTGCGCAGGTTTTTTTTCACCGTTCGTGAGGGCAATCAGCCCATCTTGAACAGCTCGCCGAGCTTGGTGGCAAGCATCATGTCGCCTTCGGCGCGCAGCTGGCCGGCCATGAACGCCTGCATGCCGTCTGTTTCGCCGGAAACGATGCCGTGCAGGGTTTCAGAGCTCATGATCAGGGTAACGGAAGGATCGTCGTGTTCGCCTTCGTGCGCCTGGCAGGTGCCATCGTTGATGACCAGGTGATAGTTCTTGTCGTCCTCGATGTTGAACTGGAATACCAGGTCCAGGCCTTGCGCCGCATCTGCGTTGAAGTTCTGTTCGAGTTGTTCAAATACCTGAGCTACCGACATTTTTATACCCTTAATAGTGGTTGTCTTTTCATGGTGACGGCGTCGATGTCCCGGGCTGTATGAGCCTGAGCGGGAATCCGTCTGGAGCCGACCTCGCTATGCGACTTTATGGTGAGTGTCAGGTTGTGTCAAGCTCGATCGAACGCTTGTTTTAATTATTTTGCTCTGCTTATTACTACAAATTCGGTAAGTTACACATTCACGTTTTAACCACACGGAGAAGCACTTTGGAGTTCCTGACTGAGTATGGTTTGTTCCTGGCGAAGGTCGTCACCTTTGCCGTGGCCGCGATCGTTGTGGTCGCCGTGATCATTGCGTCGGCACAGAAGGAGCGGGAAGACCATGGCGGCGATGGCGAGTTGAAGATTCGCAAGCTCAACGACAAGTACGACAAACTCCGGGAATCCATTCAGGCCCGGCTGATGTCCGATGCTGAGCGCAAGGCGTTCGAGAAGCGCCAGAAAAAAGAGCAAAAAGCCAAGAAAAAGTCCGAAAAGGCCAAGTACAAAGAGGTGACCACGGAACCGGAGCGCCAACCGCGCGTGTTCGTGCTAGATTTCGACGGCGACATCAAGGCCAGTGACACCGATCCACTGCGCAGATCCATCACCGCCGTACTGAGCGTGGCTGATCCGGAGCGGGATGAGGTCGTGGTTCGGCTGGAAAGCGGCGGCGGTCTGGTGCATTCCTACGGCCTGGCAGCGGCGCAACTCGATCGCATTCGGAGCAAGGGCGTGCCGTTGACGGCCTGCGTCGACAAGGTTGCGGCCAGTGGTGGCTACATGATGGCCTGCGTAGCCGATCGAATCATTGCTTCGCCTTTTGCCATCCTCGGGTCAATTGGCGTGGTCGCTCAGCTTCCTAACTTCCACCGTTTCCTCAAGAAAAACGACGTCGACTTCGAGGTGCTGACTGCTGGTGAGCACAAGCGCACCATGACGGTCTTTGGTGAGAATACCGATAAGGGCCGGCAGAAGTTTCTGGAAGATCTGGAAGACACCCATGTCCTGTTCAAGGAATATGTGGGTGAGCGACGTCCGGCCGTTGATATCAGTGCGGTTGCCAATGGTGACATCTGGTTTGGTAAGCGTGCTCTGGACGTTCAGCTGATCGATGAGATCAAGACCTCCGACGAATATCTTATTGAGGCCTGTGACCGCGCAGACGTAGTCTCGGTAGCGTACCAGCGGAAACGCACGCTTCCGGAAAAGCTTGGTCTGGCGACCAGTGCCGCGCTGGAACACACAGTCTGGCGGGTTTTGAGTGCCTTCCGGAACCAGAAAATTCAATAGTTCATGAAGGGTGGGAAACAACGATGACAATGAACACCGATTTCAAGGCTTGGCGCGTCGAGGAACAGGACGGCAGCTACGTAGGCAGCGAACAGACCTTGAGCACCGCCGACCTCCCGGAAGGCGAGGTTTTGATCCGGGTTTCCCATTCGTCCCTGAACTATAAAGATGCCTTGTCCGCATCTGGCAACAAGGGTGTAACCCGCAATTTCCCGCACACGCCTGGCATTGATGCCGCTGGTGAAGTGGTGGAAGACGCCTCAGGCAATCTTGCGCCGGGCACGGCCGTGCTTGTCACCGGCTTTGATCTGGGCATGAATACCGATGGCGGCTTTGGTGAATACATTCGCGTGCCGGCAGGTTGGTGCGTGCCAATGCCATCCGGATGGGATGCCCGTACGGCCATGATCTACGGTACTGCCGGCCTGACTGCCGGTTTGTGCGTGCAGAAGTTGCTGACTATGGGCGCCGAGCCTGCCCAGGGTCCGGTGGCGGTATCCGGAGCCAGTGGCGCGGTTGGCAGTGTTGCAGTCGAATTGCTCGCCAAGCTCGGCTTTGAGGTAGTCGCGATCAGCGGCAAGGCAGATCACGCCGCCGACCTTAAAGCGCTGGGAGCAAGCGAGGTGGTTGGTCGCGATGCGCTGACCGAAGAGAAGAAGCCGATGCTGAAGCCAGTCTTTGGTAACGCGATTGACACCGTCGGTGGTACGCCTCTGGCGGAGTTGCTGAAGCAGATCAAGCCAGGCGGCTCTGTGTCCTGCTGTGGTCTGGTAGCGGGCCCGCAGCTGCAGACGACTGTGCTTCCATTCATTCTTCGCGGCGTGAACCTGCTTGGGGTGGATTCGGTGGAAATTCCGCTGGCGGACAAGCAGGCAGTCTGGGGCAAGTTCTCCGGTGAATGGGCCTGTCCGAAAACCGAGCAGTCGGCCCGGGATATCGGGCGGTCCGAACTGGATGCGGCGCTCAAGGCATTTCTGGGCGGCGCTTCGGTTGGCAAGACGGTGCTTCATCACAGCCGCTAAAACCAGCGGCAGAAAAAAGCCTGCCGAGTGGCAGGCTTTTTTGTTTGTGCTGAGCGTTCTCAGGAAGCCCGGCGACGGAACAGAGGCAAGTCGGTATCGGTTGCCGCCTGGTAGCCCTGGCTGAAGAAGTTCAGGCAGCGGGCCGCCTTGTTGATGTCCTTGTCCGCGCGCAGCACGTAGGCGTCAAAGCCGCAACGCTTCATGAACTGGAGCTGGTCCAGCAGCACATCGCCAATCGCGCGCAGCTCATTTTCATAGCCGAAACGCTCGCGCAGCAGACGAGCAATGCTGTATCCGCGGCCGTCGCTGAACTTCGGGAAGTTCACCGCGATGACAGGCAGCTCCTGGAATTTTCCGGCGAGCATTTCCGGTTCATCGTGGCTATCAAACCACACGCCGATGTCATCACGGCCGGTAAAGTGCTCATACCCGGCCAGCCACAGGTCGGCCGGAATCAGAGCCTTGCTCTGCTCGGGAATGTCGAGAGATTCGCCCTCGGCCGGGCGGGGTACAACGACCCAGTCATCCTGTCGGATGCTGCCGTCCTGGGAAATTACATCAGGCATAAACCCGCTCCTTGAAGGGAACAATTCCAACGCGGCGATAGGTGTCCAGGAAGGTTTCTTCCTCGGTACGTTTATCGACGTAAACATCAATGATCTTGGCGACGACATCAGGCATGTCTTCACGGGCAAAGGAGGGCCCGAGGATCTTGCCAATGGTCGCGTCGTGGTGAGACGAGCCGCCCAGACTGATCTGGTAGAACTCTTCTCCTTTCTTATCGACACCCAGAACGCCGATGTTACCAACGTGGTGATGACCACAGGCGTTCATGCAACCTGAGATGTTCAGGTCGATGTTGCCCAGGTCATACAGGTAGTCCAGATCATCAAACCGGCGCTGAATGGCTTCCGCCACCGGAATGGACTTGGCGTTGGCCAGGGCACAGAAATCGCCGCCGGGGCAGCAGATAACGTCGGTCAGGGTGTTCAGGTTGGCGGTGCCGAAGCCCATGGGCACAATGGCCTGCCACAGTTCCAGCAGGCGATCCTGGCGAACGTCGGCCAATACCACATTCTGCTGGTGAGTGACCCGGACTTCTCCGAAGCTGAACTCGTCGGCGAGGTCGGCAATCTGTTCCAGCTGTCGGTCGGTGACGTCGCCCGGCGGGGTGCCGGTTTCTTTCATGGTCAGGCTCACGATCGCGTAGCCGGGCTTCTTGTGAGTATCGACGTTGTGGCTCAGCCACTGGTCGAATCCCCGATTCTCGAAACGCTGCTTGGCCAACAGCTCGGTGGCGTTGTCGACGTTCTGGTAATCCGGCTCGGTAAAGTACGCCTGAATGCGATCGATGGCGTCGCGGGTCAGGCGGCTCGGTGAATCCTTGATGTGCGACCACTCGGCCTCAACTTTCTCGGCGAAAGCTTCCGGGGTCAGTGCCTTCACCAGAATCTTGATGCGCGCCTTGAACTTGTTGTCCCGACGACCGTAGCGGTTATATACGCGCAGTACAGCTTCGAGGTAGGTCAGCAGGTCCGCTTCCGGCAGGAAATCACGGATAACCGGGCCGACCATCGGCGTACGTCCCAGGCCGCCACCTACGTGCACCCGGAAACCCAGGTCGCCGGCGTCGTTACGCACCATTTGCAGTCCGATGTCGTGCACCTGAATGGCTGCGCGGTCGGTCTTTTCTGAGGCGTTCACGGCCACCTTGAACTTCCGCGGCAGAAAGGCGAATTCCGGGTGGAAGGTGGACCACTGACGAATGATTTCACAGTACGGGCGCGGGTCCGCGATCTCATCGGACTGAACGCCGGAGAACTGATCGGTGGTGGTGTTACGAATGCAGTTGCCGCTGGTCTGGTTGGCGTGCATTTCCACCTCTGCCAGCTCGGCAAGGATATCGGGCACGTCTTCAAGCGCGGGCCAGTTCAGCTGCACATTCTGACGGGTGGTGAAGTGGGCGTAGCCCTTGTCGTAATCCCGTGTGATGCGAGCCAGTCGACGCAGCTGGTCTGCTCGCAGCATGCCGTAAGGCACGGCGATGCGAAGCATGGGCGCCAGACGCTGCACATACAGGCCGTTTTGAAGGCGTAAGGGAAGAAACTCTTCCTCGGCCAGTTCTCCAGCCAGGGCGCGATCGGTCTGGTCCCGGAATTGCGCAACCCGTTCGGCGGCGATTTGCCGATCGTGTTCATCGTATACGTACATAAGGAAGGTCCTGCCTGAAAACGTTGTTGCGGCTAGCCCCAGGAGCCGGAGTCACAGGGGATATGCCTTATATCTGCCCGCGAGGATAGCACCGTGTTTTTATTCTTAAAATGATTATTTCAAGATATGTTTATCGATTCAGGTGATAAGCGGACGCTGCGCCCAGACTGGACGATTGGCTGTTTGAGGGCTTTAATGAGAGAGGATCGGAGTAGATCCGCGATCCCCTGTGAATAATAAAAAAGTTCTAAGTAGCGAATCCAAGAGAGGTATACCCGATGAAGAAATCCGCACGTTCAGACAGTCAGGTAGATGCAGTCGCTTCCGTTCTATTGGTGATGCTGGTGGTTGCGTTTGCGGTGGTCTGGGTATCGGGGCAATAGGTTACTGGCCCGCGAGGACTACCTGAACGATCAGGATCAGCCCTACAACAAAGCTCACGGTGAATAACACCCCGGCAATGATGTAAGGCCACGGACTGTGACTGGAGAAATCCTCTTGCCGGCGCTTGTCCGATTGGACACCGAATGCGCCGGCAAGAATGCTTTGCATGATTTTCAGCACCCCCGGTCGACTCGGACGGCTTGAACCGTCCGGATAGTCGTCTTTGGCGTCATTCCTGTCGGACGTTTTGTCTGTCATTAACTGAGCTCCCTCAATGCAACGCTACCGCATAGGTTCCGTGTTGGCGGCGCTCCAATTTGCCAGATGTCAGTTACCTGTCATTCCGCGGGGTCGTAGGCGAGGCTAGGTGCCAGCCAGCGCTCGGCCTCCGCCTTGGAGATACCTTTGCGTTCAGCATAGTCTTCAACCTGATCGGCGCCAATTTTCCCGACCGCAAAGTACTTCGATTCCGGGTGGGCGAAGTACCAGCCCGAAACGGCGGCGCTCGGTACATGGCGAAGTGTTCGGTCAGCTCGATACCGGCTGTTGATGTGGCTTCAAGCAAGCTGAACAGTGTGGCCTTCTCAGTATGCTCCGGGCAGGCAGGGTAACCCGGGGCAGGGCGAATGCCCCGGTAACGCTCTTTGATCAGATCTTCGTTGCTGAGGGTCTCATCGCCCGCATAGCCCCAGAATTCCTGACGAACCCGCTCGTGCATGCGCTCGGCAAAGGCTTCCGCCAAGCGGTCGGCCAGGGCTTTCACCATGATGGCATTGTAATCGTCGTTGTTGTCCTTGAACTCCACGGAAAACTCTTCTGCGCCAATGCCGGTGGTAACTGCAAAGCCACCCACGTAGTCGCAAGTCTCCGAACCTTCGGGCGAAATGTAATCTGACAGCGCAATCATCGGCTTGCCCGGTGCTTTTTCATCTTGCTGGCGCAGATGGTGCAGCACGGTCAATTCCTCGGAACGCTCTTCGTCCTTGTACACCACGATGTCGTCGCCGCGACGATTGGCTGGCCAGAAACCGATAACGCCTCGGGCTTGTACCCGCTTTTCATCAATCATCTGGCGCAGAATATTCTGGGCGTCATCGAACAGGGTTCGGGCTGCTCCCCACGTTTCGGATCGTCAAAGATGCCGGGGTATTTACCGGCGATGTCCCAGGAAATGAAGAACGGTGTCCAATCGATGTAGTCCACCAGTTCATTCAGATCATAATCCTCAAACACCTTGATGCCAGTGAAGGCTGGTTTCGGCGGGGTATAGTCGTCGAAGGAGATTTCCGGTGCTCGATTGCGCGCTTCTTTAAGCGACACCAGCTTGGTCCGGTCGCCACGGTTCTTTCTGCGCTCGCGGATCTCGTCATACTCCACGCGGGCCGCTTCGACCAGGCCTTCCTTGCCGGTTTTGCTGAGCAGCTGGGAGGCCACGTTCACGCAGCGAGAGGCGTCGGATACGTAGAGCGCAATATCGTTCTTGTACTGGGGTTCAATCTTAACCGCGGTATGGGCCTTGGAGGTGGTTGCGCCCCCGATCATCAGCGGGATGTTGAAATCCAGGCGCTGCATTTCCCGGGCGACGTGAACCATTTCATCCAGCGACGGCGTGATCAGGCCACTCAGCCAATGATGTCGACGTTTTCCTTTTTGGCGGTCTCAAGGATCTTGTCGCAAGGCACCATAACGCCCATATCAATGACTTCGTAGTTATTACACTGCAGCACCACCCCGACGATGTTCTTGCCGATGTCGTGGACATCGCCTTTAACCGTGGCCATGAGGATCTTGCCCTTGGCCTTCTGATCCTCGGTCTTTTCCGCCTCAATGTAGGGAATCAGGTGCGCCACCGCCTGTTTCATCACGCGAGCGCTTTTCACCACCTGGGGCAGGAACATCTTGCCGTCGCCGAACAGATCACCGACCACGTTCATGCCGTCCATCAGCGGCCCTTCGATGACCTCAATCGGATGAGTGGCGTTCTGCCGGCATTCCTCGGTGTCGTCAATGATGTAGTTGGTGATGCCTTTCACCAGTGCGTGCTCAAGCCGTTTTTTTACCGGCCATTCGCGCCAGGCCAGGTCTTCTTCCTGGGTCTTGCCACCTTTGCCCTTGAAGCGCTCGGCAATTTCCAGCAGTCGGTCGGTAGAATCTTCGCGCCGATTGAGCACGACATCCTCGACCCGTTCCTTCAGCTCAGGTTCGATTTCATCGTAAATCACCAGCTGGCCCGGGTTCACAATACCCATGTTCATACCGGCCTTGATGGCGTGGTACAGGAACACCGAGTGAATCGCCTCGCGCACTACATCGTTACCACGGAACGAGAAGGACACGTTACTGACGCCGCCGGAGATGGAGGCGTGCGGCAGGTTCTCGCGAATCCAGCGTGTGGCGTTGATGAAATCGACCGCGTAGTTGTTGTGCTCTTCGATGCCGGTAGCAATGGCAAAGATGTTGGGGTCGAAGATGATATCCGCCGGATTGAAGCCGATTCCGGTCAGGACATCGTAAGAGCGTTTGCAGATTTCAGTCTTGCGCTCGTAGGTATCCGCCTGGCCCTGCTCATCAAAGGCCATGACCACCACGGCGGCGCCGTAGCGCATGCAGTCTCTGGCGCGTTTGATGAACTCTTCTTCGCCTTCTTTCAGGCTGATGGAATTCACCACCGCCTTGCCCTGGATACAGCGCAGACCGGCTTCGATCACCTCCCACTTGGAGGAGTCGATCATGATCGGTACGCGAGAGATGTCCGGCTCGGAGGCCACCAGGTTCAGGAAGGTTACCATGACCTCCTTGGACTCCAGCATGCCTTCGTCCATGTTGATGTCGATGATCTGGGCACCGTTTTCAACCTGGTCTCGGGCAACGCTCAGGGCTTCCTCGTACTGCTCCTCTTTGATCAGGCGCAGGAAACGTTTGGAGCCGGTAACGTTGGTGCGCTCGCCGACGTTGATGAACAGGGTGTTTTCATCACCGGTGAACGGTTCCAGACCAGACAGGCGTAAGGCTTTCTTGCGCTCCGGGATCTTCCGGGGCGGATACTTGGCTACCGTGTTGGCGATGGCCTCAATGTGCTCAGGGCGGGAGCCGCAGCAACCACCGATGATGTTCAGGAAACCATCGCGGGCAAAGCCTTCAATGATCTCCGCCATTTCTTCCGGAGTCTGGTCGTATTCGCCAAATTCGTTGGGCAGGCCGGCATTGGGATGGGCGCTGACGTAGGTTTCGGCCTTGGCCGAAAGCTCTTCCACGTAAGGCCGGAGCGCATCCGCACCAAGTGCACAGTTCAGGCCCACGGAGATTGGTTGGGTGTGGGCGACAGAGTTCCAGAACGCTTCTGTGGTCTGGCCTGACAGCGTACGGCCCGAAGCATCGGTGATGGTGCCGGAGATCATGATCGGCAGGGCAATGCCGCTGTCTTCAAAATATTGCTGGGTGGCGTAAATGGCCGCCTTGGCATTCAGGGTGTCGAAAATCGTTTCGATCAGGATGAGATCGCTGCCACCCTCGACCAGGCCCTCGACCGCCTCATAGTAGTTGTCGACCAGGGTCTGGAAATCAACATTACGGTAGCCGGGGTTGTTCACATCCGGCGAAATGGACGCTGTGCGCGATGTTGGCCCCACGGCCCCGGCCACGAAGCGCGGCTTGTTCGGATTACGGGCGGTAAACTCATCAGCAACATCACGGGCAAGCTTTGCGGCGGCTACGTTCAATTCCTTGGCAATGCTCTCCAGGCCGTAGTCCGCCTGCGACAGCTGGGTGGAATTGAAGGTGTTGGTTTCAATGATGTCCGCGCCGGCATCCAGGTAGTCCGCGTGGATGGTACGGAGCAGGGCAGGTTGGGTCAGGTTCAGCAGATCGTTATTGCCCTGGACCTCGCGGTCATAGTCTGCAAACCGATCGCCACGAAACGCCTGTTCGTCCAGCTTGAGGTTCTGGATCATGGTGCCCATGCCGCCGTCAAGCACTACGATACGTTCCTTCAGAGCGGTTTGGAGCTGTTCCAGGCGGGTGTTGCGATCGGTCATATCAATATTTCCGGAAGTCGTTTGTTACGTAGTATTTGTGTCAATGGCGCGGGATCATAGCAAAAATGCGCAAGCCCGTCTTAGTACGAATGACGATTATCAAGTGCCCATTTTTAAGGCGCGTCCGGGGCTTGGCGTAGGTAGAAGTCATTAGCCCCATAAAGACCTAGTATTTTACTTGGTCTTTCATGTTCCGACGAAGTCCCTTAAAATAAATTCAAACTTTCAAACGGGTTTACAACATGGCATTGGTTACTGTGACAGATCCCGCACGGGATTATCTTGCACAACTCATCGAAAAGCAGGACGTGGAAGGCATGGGCGTGCGTATCTTCGTGACCCAGCCCGGCACAAAGAACGCCGAGACCTGCCTGGCCTATTGCCCGCCCAACGAGGTCGTTCCGACTGACGAACAGGTCGATCTGGAAAGGTTCACCCTGTACCTTGATCACAACTCGGTTCCTTTCCTGGAAGAAGCGTTTGTGGATTACTCCAAGGATCAGATGGGTGGACAGCTCACGATCAACTCCGAACGCCAAAGTTCCGAATGTTTCCGATGACGCTCCGCTGCCGGATCGCGTCAACTATGTGCTGGCTTCCGAGATCAACCCGAACCTGGCGGCCCACGGTGGTGATGTTTCCCTGGTGGAAATCGTTGACGAGTCAGTGGCGGTGCTGCGCTTTGGTGGCGGATGCCAGGGTTGCTCTGCGGTCAGCCTGACCTTGAAACAGGGTGTTGAAACCACGCTGAAAGAGCGGGTTCCAGAAATCACCGCTGTGCGCGACGTGACCGACCATACCAACACCGAAAACGCTTACTACCAGTAAAAGTCCTGCCCGCACCCGCCAGCCTTCGATGGGTGGCGGGTCAGCGCCCAACCAAGGGTGCTGCCGAATAACCGGGCTTTTTCTGGCTGCACGGCCAATGTCTCCCGGTTTCAATCGCCCCAATATCAACCACCTATACTGACGTCACAGAGATGTGCAGACAGGGGTGGTAAATTGTAGGGCTATGGCTGTCGTTACATGGCTATAGCGTTACCTCGGCTATCATCATCCTCAGTATCGGCTGCAACATCCGGAATCGGGGTTTCATTTGTTCGACATTACGCTGCTTTCCTTGCCCCTAATGGCTGCCCTCGTTGGTTGGTTCACCAATTGGCTGGCCATCCAGATGTCTTTTTATCCGGTTCAGTTCATCGGCGTCGGCTCTTTCGGCTGGCAGGGTGTGATTCCCCGCAAGGCGGAGAAAATGGCGCACATCTGCATTGATCGTACACTCCAGCAGTTTGGCGATCTGCAATCGGTGTATCAGCAACTGGAGCCCCAGCGAATTGTTGAGCAGGTTATTTCGCAAGTGACGCCGCGACTGGATGAATACATTGATGAGGTCATGTACGAGATCCAGCCGGTGCTATGGGACAATTTGCCCCTTTTCTTGAAAAGGCGAGTGTATCAATGGGCGAGGGAGCAGTTGCCGGCGCGGGTAGAAGAGCTGGTTGAAGATTTTGGTGATGATCTGGACGATCTCGTTGATCTCAAGGCCTTGCTGAGCCGGGAGCTTCGCCAGCACCCGGACCTGATGAATCGCATCTTTCAGCAGGCAGGAGCCGTGGAACTGCGATCGGTGATCAACCGCGGCGCGATTATTGGCGGCATCCTCGGCGCTGCATTGATCCCCTTGTGGACCCGGTATCCTGAGCCCTGGTTGCTGCCAGTCGGCGGCTTTGCCATTGGCTTTATCACCAACTGGCTGGCCATCAACCTGATTTTCGCGCCACTTCAGCCTCGGCGAATCTTGTTCTGGAAAATCCAGGGCCTGTTTTTGCGTCGGCAGCCGGAAATCAGCGATGTCTGGGCCAGGCTGGTGGCAGAAGAGCTCATTACGGTGGAGAAGGTCGCCGATGCCATGCTGAACGGGGCTCGTGGCGATCGCACCCGCGCTATCATCCAAAAGCACCTGAGACCCTTGCTTGATAACTCTGCAGTCATGAAACTGACTGCCCAGGTAACGGTCGGAATGACCGGCTACACCGAATTGAAGAAAGTGATGAACCAGAAGGCAGTACTCGCAACCCGGGACGTTTTCAGTGATCCGGCCTTTAATCGTGAGCGGGCGCCGATTGTAGCGGGTGTGCTTGCAGAACAGATGAGGGCCCTTGGGCCTCGGGAGTTCCAGGATATTCTGCGCCCGGCCTTTCGTGAGGAAGAATTTCGGCTGATGCTGGTCGGCGGTGCCTTCGGCGCGTTGGCCGGATTGGCCCAGTTTGTATCATTGGTGGCTCTGAACATCCGAATACCCATCTAGGCTCGTGGAGCGGGAGAAACTTTATGCCAGCGTGGGCAGACATAGCACTACAGGTACTCGTTACAGCAGTAACCGTAATTCTGGTTCTGGCGGGATTCTGGCGTTTCGTAGCACGCCCGCACCTCGACCGGAAAGTTGCCGAGTTGATCGAGGCGACTCAGGACATCGAGCCAAAGGTGACTCGCGGCGTTAAAAAAGGTGTTTCCGAGGTCATCAGGGATTTGCCGGAGAGTGCGCTGGATGGCACGGTTCGGGAGTCGACCCGCCAGTTCCTGAAGTTTGGTTCGGGGCTGTTTGAAAATGGTCTGAGTAGCTTCCTCGGAACAGCCTCGGATCTGGAGCGCGAGTCCGCGCAAGATCGCGAAAAACCGAAGCCAGACACTCCCTCTACGCGCTGAGCATCAAAGGCAGTTGGTCGGCCTTGGCAGGCCGGCAATCCGGCAAGCGGTTTTCGCTGGAGTGCCGGGAAACAGCTGCATCAGATAGATGCTATTGCCTTTCTCTTCGCCCATGGCGTCTTTAACCGCCTTAACGAACAGTCGGTTTGAGGGCGGTGAAATTTCATGTTCTTTGTAAAAAACCCTCAGAAACGTGATGATTTCCCAGTGATTTTCATCTAGTTCCAGTCCATCCTCAGCGGCAATTTCAATTGCAACGTCCGGGTCCCAGGCCCAGGCGTCTTCCAGAAAGCCCTCGTTATTTCTCTCGGGAGTGGTTCTAGTCATGATTCACCAACTGATGACACGTTCTGCTTGCAGGGTAAGGTTAACCAGTTCGGAGTAGTCGATGGGTGCGGCCCCCAGGTTTTTATCGGACAAACCGCGAGCATTCAGGTCGCCTTCAATTGCATAGGTCGGTACCGAGCTCAGTGCCTTGGATGCGACCAGCCCGAGTACGCCGTTCTCCGTCAATGCCACCGCATCGTCCGGGCCAGGGTGCCCAGGCACTCGGTAAATCGCGGGTGGTCCGGGGTTTTGTTGAGTATGTGAAGAGTGTGCAATCGGTTCATCGTTAGCTGTCCGAGTGGTTGTTCATCAAGCAAGTTATCCCGCGAACGCGGTTTGGGAGTATTGGGCCAGCAGGTCCGCGTTGGCATCGGCCAGCTGCACCCCGTCGATCATGGCCTCGCTGTCGAGGTTGTAACGCTGGCAGGCAGTTCGATCGGCCAGGATAGCTTCAATACCAAAAATAGGGGCGGCAGCCAGGTTTTTTTCCAGGGACTTCTGCTCAATATCAGCAGTGTTCTGCGCTTTGCGTAGCCAGTTTACGCCAGCGCCTGTGAACAGCAGACTGGCCGGCTGGTCGAAGGCGGCCAGGGAAAAGGCCATATCGAGCGCCTCACGGCCCGCCCAGGTGCCGTAGGGTGGCTGATCGATGATGATGAGCATGGCCATAGTCAGGCTCCCGCGTGGAAGTAGATAGTCCTGGTCGACTTGATGTTGCCTTCAACCCATTCCCCCAGACCTGCGATCGTGAAGGGGGGCAGCAGATTGTTGGCGCCGAGTTGATAGCGTTTCTGCTCGTCGCTGTCCACCAGTCCCCGACGCAATGCCGATGCAATGCATGCCATCCCAGGAACCTCATGCTCCTCCAGGAACGCCGCCCAGTGCTTTGGCCAGTGGGTCTCGTCTGACGGGGCTGTTACCAGCGCTGAGGCCAGGTGTACGCCATCGCCATAGAGAAAGACCCGGTCAATGGTGTGGCCAGCCGCTACGGTGGCCTTGGCGAAGCTGAGCGCGGTCTGCGGCGCCTGAGAAGAATAGGGTGCTCCGGTGATAACCAGGGTAAACGACGGATGTTCGGTGTCGGGTGTGGACTGGGTCATGGTGATGATTCTGGCCAGAAAGTTTTCAGTTTACAGAAAGCAAAAACCCCGGCAAAGGCCGGGGCTCGCTTGACGATCTCAGCCTAGGCTCAGTCGTCGCCGCTGAAGGCAGACAGCAGGTGCAGCAGGCTGACAAACAGGTTGTAGATCGATACGTACAGACCAACCGTAGCGATGATGTAGTTGCGCTCACCGCCTTTGATGATCTGGCTGGTTTCAAACAGGATCATGATCGAGGCAAAGATGGTGAAGCCGGCCGATACTGCCAGTTGCAGCACTGAGCTTTCCATAAAGAAGGCCAGCAGCATGGCACCAATCAAGACGAACGCGCCGGCTGTCAGGAAGCTGGACAGGAAGCTGAAGTCTTTCTTGGTGATGATCGCCGTTGCAGACAGACCCACGAAAGCGACAGCTGTCAGGGCCAGGGCCTGGGCAACAATCTGGGATGCGCCAGCGGCCACGAATGCACCGATGATCGGGCCCAGGGTATAACCCATGAAACCGGTCAGTGCGAAGGTGGTCACGATGCCCCACGGGCTGTTCTTCAACTTATAGGTGGCGAACAGCAGGCCGATGTAACCCACGATGGTGATGAGAAAACCAGGATGGGTGCCGTTCATGTTCAGGAATGCGGTCAGTGCCGAGAACGCCAGAGTCATGCCCAGGAGCATGTAGGTGTTCCGCAACACATTCATGGCATCTGCGCTGATACCGGTCGTCGCGCGCTCGGTCTGGGGTGCTGAATAAGCTCCCTGATTGTTCTGAGCGCCGAATCGTCTGTCTTCCATTGTCTTCTCCGTTGATAACGTCTGGATACTGTGTTCCATCATAGTGTCAGAATCACAACTTTCAATCGTTTACGACAGGAAACTGCCGTGTGGATTTGATTAAATGGCGGTAATGTTAGAAATTCAAGCCGGATTCAGGTGAGGCGTTGACAGCGCAGGCAATTCCGGTATCATGCTCCCCGCTGTCGCAAGGCAGTAATGGAAAAAACGGTGGGCTGGCAGAGTGGCTGAATGCAGCGGTCTTGAAAACCGCCGAAGGTTAGTAGCCTTCCCGGGGTTCGAATCCCTGGCCCACCGCCATTTTTTCATGTCTCAGTTTGTTCCCCTCTTTGACTATCACACCTCTTGATCTTGTACGTTCAGAATCTTTTCTGACTCGACCTGCGTGACTTTTTTTCCTGTTTAATATTCATCTTTTGTAAAACTACCACCTTTGCTGCAGAGCTTCGTTCAATCGCGCACTTAAAACGTGCGTTTGAAAAAGTGACGCCTCACTTTGGTACCGCGATACATCATTTCTAAACCGTCGTTTGTTCTAAAAATCGCTCTGTAACATCCGCAAACAAAGGCTGGGCGATTTTTGGCCTGCTACTTGCTGTTCCTCGGTTGTATCTTCAACTTAGGAATTTCCGAATGAAAACCAGTGTCATTAGCTCGGCTGTCTTAGCCTCACTCCTCACCGCGTGCGGTGGTGGGTCCAGTAATTCCGCAAGCAACACCGCTCCCCGCGAGCAGATCAATACAGAGCCGAAAGATGTTGTTGAGGCAGTTGCGCGCGGAGCTGAACGCTTTGATGGCGCGGCACCCACCGTGGACGATCTGGGTCCATACCAAATCGCCGGGCCTATTGATTATCGTTATGCGCCTTTGGAGGTTACCTCCCGGATTGATGATGACGGTCGCCGTACTGAGACCTTTGAGGTCGATGTCGCGGGTGTTATCCATTTTCCCGCTTTGGCAGATGGAGCTGTGGCTCCAGAGGCCGGATTCCCCGTGGTTTTGTTTCAACACGGTCGCCACTCTACCTGTTCCACAACAGGCAACGAGAACGGTAGTGAGTCTTCCGGAACCGACTGTCAGGCCGATGGCCTCGAGCCTATTCGTTCAGACAAGGGCTATGACTACATAGCTGAAAACATGGCGAGTCATGGCTATGTCGTCTTGTCGGTGGACGCCAATGATATCAATGCTCAGGATGGTGGAAGCTCTAATGATGCGGGTATCACCGCACGAGCCGAGTTGCTTTTGCATCATTTGGATATTGTTCGTGATATCGCCAGCAACCCGGATTCCGCTTTTCGGTTCGACCAACAGGGTAGTGATTTCAGCGCCCTATTCGGAGTAACAGACATTAACCGAGTGGGTTGATGGGGCACTCTCGAGGAGGTAACGCTGTTGCCAAGGCAGTCTCTTACAATCGGGACTTTGCCATCAATAATCGTAATAACGGTGAGGAGTCGTTCACCAGAATCCACGACATTCGAGGCGTATTTTCGCTAGCTCCGACCGATTTCGATCAGGAAGCTCCGACCAATACAGCGTGGGTGACACTATCTCCATACTGCGACGGCGATGTAGCTAATCCGCACGGAATCTATATGTACGATAACCTGCGTTACAACCCGGACAATGTTGACGGTGCGCAATTCATGATCACGTCCATTGGCGCAAACCATAATTATTACAACAGCTTTTGGTTCAATGATGATGCGACACTGAATGGTTTTGATCCTTACTGCTCGGAGGCATCACCGATTGAAGGGCGTTATGCGCGTGAAGACCAGGAGCGGCATGGCGAATTTCTCATTGCGTCTTTTTTGCGTCTATTCGTAGGCGGTGAAACGCAGTTTGCCGGATACTGGGGTGGAAAGGAGCGCTTGCCAGAAAGTGCTTGCCCGATAGGTGTAGAAACCTGTGATGAGCTTATTCACTTATCGTTTCAGCAACCAAAGGACTCGATCATTGTCGTGGATGACACTCTAGACGCGTCCTCTCTTGAGCAGAACAACCTTGAAAATGCCAACAGTTCCGGAGCGACCGACGTTCTTTTCTGGTGCAGCCCGAGCTTCGGTGGTGGCTGGATAGTCGAGACGATATTGCCGATGGCAATCTGGATCGTTGCATTTCGCCCGCGACGATTTCTGGGGCGCCCCAGATTTCGCTTGGGTATCTGGGTGCTTCGGCTAACGTTTCTTTTGTGCTCTCAGAAACGGGGTTGGATGTAAGTGAAATGGATTTCTTTAGCTTGCGCGTGGGCGTTAGCACAACCCCGGACAATGTGCTGGGTCAGGATTTCACCTTGGTGCTAAGTGATGCCAACGGCACGTCCGTTAGCCTGCTTGCCAGCGACTACAGTGACGCACTTTATGCGCCCCCTGGCTTGCCCGTCTCAGCGAGAGATACCGGAGGCAAGACTATAAACAATATGGTGCCTTTCCGACTGGACGCGCTTCCGATCTTCGACAGTGAGCTAGATCTGACAAGCCTTGTTCGAGCAGAACTTCGTTTCGACCAGCTCCCAGCAGGGAGTCTTCAATTTACCGATGTGATGTTCCAAAAGGTTGAGTTTTAAGCGCGTAGGTTTCTGACTTTAATTTACCCGGCAACCGCCGTTTTTCCCTGCGGCTGCCGGGTCATCTCACCCAATTCCAATGCGCTTGTCTCTTTCCGGATTGGCCCCCTTCCGCCAAAGGAGTTAGGTGAAGTCTCTGCCAGGAAACGTCGCCTCTTTGCGCTCATCCGCCAATCTCTGACGTTCTACCAGCTCGTCGGCATCATTCTTCGGCACTTGCCAGCCTTGCAGATTCTCCTCGATTAGCTGCACCAGCGCCTCGACGTGACCTGGCGTGGCATTCAGTGCAGGAATGTAGCTGAAGGCTTTGCCGCCGTTCTCCATGAAGTACTCACGGTTTTCCTCATCAATTTCTTCCACGGTTTCCAGGCAGTCGGACGAAAAGCCGGGGCAGAACACGTCGATCGAGTGCACGCCTTTACCCGGCAGAGATTTCAGCGTTTCATCGGTATAGGGCTTCAGCCACTCCTCCCGGCCAAATCGGGACTGGAAGGTGGTGAGGTAATCTTCTTTGCTAAGGCCCAGGCGCTCAGCAAGGAGGCGAGAGGTCTTATGGCACTCGCAGTGGTACGGGTCGCCCTTCAACAGGTATTTCAGGGGCACGCCATGATAGGACAGGACCAGCTTGTCGTTGCGGCCATGTTTGGCCCAGTGCGCCTCAATGTGCCTCGCCATGGCTTCGATGTAAGGCGGATAATCCGGGTAGTGCGAGACAAACCGGAAATCCGGCAGCCAACGGCGCTTGGCGAAATCCTTGGCGACAGCATCGAAGGTTGAAGCTGAGGTTGAAGCCGAGTACTGCGGGTACAGGGGTAGCACCAGCAGCTTGCGCACACCCTGTTCCTGCATTTCATCCAACACCTTGGAGATTGCCGGGTTGCCGTAGCGCATGGCAAACCCTACCACCACATTAGGGCCATACTTCTGTTTCAGGGCCTCTCGGATGCCTTCCGCTTGCTTTGCCGTGTGGGTTAGAAGGGGAGAGCCTTCCGGTTGCCAAACGCCCGCGTAGGCCTTTGCACTGCGCTTGGGGCGAATCCTCAGAATGACACCGTGCAGAATTAGCCACCACAGCGGGCGGGGCAGTTCAACAACGCGCGGATCTGAGAGGAATTCAGCCAGATAGCGTCGAAGTGCGGACGGGGTCGGTGCGTCCGGGGTGCCCAGGTTAGTAACAAGCACACCAAGCCGCTCCGGCTGACTGTGGCTGAAGTTCTCAGAGCCTTTGAACTGCATAGGTAATTCCTGATTGGTCGTGTGGCTAGTGGCAGATCCGACTATTTATTGAGGCCGGCTTGCTGGGCCATACGGGGTGCCAGTCCACTAATGTCGTAGCCCGCGTTGCGAGCTTTGGCGACAATCTCTTGGGCTGACGAATCGCGCGCCGCACTCAATGCCCAGAGCACGGTGCAGCGGGTTCCCGATCGGCAAAAGGCCAATACGGGTTTGCCCGCCTCGCGGATCATTGGCGCGAACTGGTCGATGTCGTCATCGGTAATGTGTCCGGATTCCACCGGCATATAGACCCAGCTGAGTCCATGCTCCTGTGCGGCTGCTTCGAGGTCGGCCATGGCCGGCTGGCCAAATTCTTCCTGGTCTGGGCGATTGGCAACCAGTGTTTTGTAACCGAGTCTGGCGATCTCGGCGACGTCATTCGCAGTGATTTGCGGTGCCACTGAGATAGTGTCATCAATCTTTCTGATATCCATAGATTACTGCCTCCGAAAACGCTGTTGGATCTAACTCTATGATCGCACAGACCACTGTGGGTGTCAGAACGGTCGGGTATCAAGTTAGTAGAATTGATCAGGTTTTTACCCGCTGTCGTTCGATCAGCTCAAACACAGCCATACCTGCGACCATGGATACGACGAAAACCACCGCTTTGATCTCACCGGCGCCCAAGGCCACCAGTCCCGGTCCAGCAGAAGCCGGCAATTCCCCAGCCAACACCAAAACTGAGACCGCCGACGATCAGGCGCTTGTCGATGTGGGTGCTGGTCGGAATTTTCATTGAAAAGCCGAGAAAAGACAGCGTCCGCCGGCGCGCAACCGCGAAGGCAACGACACCGACGATAATGGCGCCGGCCATAACCAAGGCCAGAGACGGGTCCCAAAGCCCGGCAATATCCAGAAATCCGAGTACTTTTTCAGGGTTGGCCATGCCAGAAATGATCAGTCCGAAACCGAAGATCAGCCCGGCGAACAACGAAGCAAGGTTGTATTTCATGGTGTCAGGCTCCGAGTAGGTGGCGAATGATGTAAACGGTGATGAAGCCGGCAGCCATAAAGCTCAGCGTTGCTACCAGTGATCGAAGGGATAGGCGCGAAAGCCCACACACGCCATGACCGCTGGTGCAGCCCGAGCCGTAACGGGTGCCCACACCCACCAGCAGGCCCGCGATAATAAGGCTGGGATAACCCGCGTTGATCTCAATGGGCGGCAGGTCAGCCACCATAAGCCAGGCTAAGGGAGCACCAATCAGTCCGGCCATGAAGCAAGCCGCCAGACAATGTCGCCGCGAGAGGGCGAGAGAAGTCCGCCTAAAATGCCGCTAATACCAGCAATTCGGCCATTCAGCAGTAGGAACAGGGCAGCAGCGAGGCCAATCAGCAGGCCGCCCGCCAAGGCCGTCCAGGGCGTAAAGTCGCTCCAGGCAACGTCGATCATTGGGAGTCTCCAGGGAATGAGAAATGAGCTTTCGAAAATCAGCTGTAAAGGCG
This sequence comes from Marinobacter similis, assembly GCF_000830985.1. Lineage (GTDB taxonomy): Bacteria > Pseudomonadota > Gammaproteobacteria > Pseudomonadales > Oleiphilaceae > Marinobacter > Marinobacter similis. Next base: position 356,360 of record NZ_CP007151.1, read on the forward strand.
GGAGATACTAGCAAAAAAAGCCCGGCGTGTGGGCCGGGCAGAGGCGTGCGAGTAGTATCCATGAAAGACTTCCAGACAAACCGGCGTCAGCAGGGACGTCGGTATAGGGAAGTATTGTCTATATTTTAAACACTTCAAGCCGCAGCCTATTTCGTTTGAAAACATTTTTTCATATGGAATGCCTGTTTATACTGCGGCCTGTTCCGGTGCGGCTTTCAGGCGCACTGAAATTGGGTTCGGGGTGTAATATACTGGGTATCCATCGTAATTTTTTTATCCCCTGAGGTTTAAGCATGTCTGACGAGAACGACAAAAAGCCGGAGAACGATCCGCAACTGGCCGCAAAGATCAAGGGTTCTGCGCGCCAGATCTGGCTGGCCGGCCTCGGGGCTTACACCAAGGCCGAGGAAGACACCGGTAAATTCTTTGAGCGGCTGGTTCAAGAGGGCGAACAGCTTGAGAACAAAACCCGTGGTGTCGTAGAAAAGCAGATCAAGACGGTGGAAGACCGGGTGGGCGGAGTTCGCGAACGCGCTACAGGAACCTGGGATAAACTCGAGACCCTGTTCGATGAGCGGGTGTCAGGTGCTTTGCGTCGCTTGGGGATTCATCGTCGTGAAGAAATTGAGGCGCTGGAACACCGTATTACGGCACTCGAAGCGGAGTTGAACCGTTTGCGTGGCGACCGTGACGAGGAAGAGTGATTTAGTGGGCTATAGCCGTAGCTATAGTTATTATAGATAGTCGCGACTAGCCAGGCGGGCATGGGCCTGCTCGTCTGGAGCCAGATACGGAATCATCAGATGCATCATCTGGTATACGCCACGGCCCGGATCCACCTTTTCCCTGTTGTCCAGATGGGAGAGGGTGTCAAAACTGCTCCAATAACATGCAGTTAGGGTGAGCTGTTCACACAGCGAGTCAAGTTGCTCAGCCTCAATGTCCATCTTCTCCTGACGCCGGAAGCTTTCACAGATCACCCGGAACGCAGCGGTCTTCTTTTTCAGTAGTCGTTTAAAGCGTACCTGCAACTGATCATAGCGGGACAGGATATTGACCAGGTCCTGATAGATAAAACGATACCGCGCAACGGCCTCAAACAGCAGGTGCAGGAAAAAGCTCTGCTGGTCCAGGCTGATGTCAACGTCTTCTGGTACCGCCAGCAGGTCCAGCATTTCCTCTTCGAAATGGCCAAACAGCTCCTCGACGATATCCCCCTTACTCTTGAAGTGGTAGTAAAGGTTGCCCGGACTGATGTCCATCTCATCGGAGATCAGCAGGGTCGTCACGTTGGGCTCCCCGACACTGTTGAACAGTGCCAGGCTGGTGTCGAGGATGCGATCGCGTGTCTTTATTTTGGCCATGTTGCGGACAATCCGGTCCTAGAGTTCGATGCTTGCCCATACGGGGCAGTGATCCGAGGGGCGTTCCATTCCGCGGATGTCATAGGATACGCCAGCCTTTGTGGCCTTGGGCAACAAGCTATCACTGGCCATGATCAGGTCGATGCGGAGCCCCCGTCGGGGTTCACGCTCAAAGCCTTTGCTGCGGTAATCAAACCAGCTGAAGGTGTCAGCCTCATCCGGATGCAGGTGCCGGAACACATCGGTATAGCCGCGAGCCTGAACTTGACCCAGCCACTCCCGTTCTTCAGGCAGAAAGCTGCACTTGCCGGTTCTGAGCCAGCGCTTGGCGTTGTCAGCGCCGATCCCAATGTCCTTGTCCGTTGGCGAGATGTTCATGTCGCCCATCACCACAACGTGGCCATCTTGTTGCTTAAGCTCGTCCAGAAAAGCCATCAGGTCGGCGTAGAACTTCTCTTTCGCCGGGAACTTGACCGGGTGGTCCCGGCTTTCGCCCTGGGGAAAGTAGCCGTTTATAACGGTGAGGCGCTCACCGTTCACAGTGAAGCGTCCAGTGATTAAGCGTCGTTGGGAGTCTTCATCGTCTGACGAATAGCCCTTGATGACCTCGTCAGGCTCGATCCGGGACAGTAGGGCCACGCCATAATGGGTTTTCTGGCCATGGAAATGCACGTGGTAGCCCAGCTCGCGGATGGCCTCCACGGGAAACTCCTCGTCCCGAACCTTGGTCTCCTGAAGGCCGATAAAGTCGGGGTTCAGGCTCGCGATCACCGCTTCAAGCTGGTGCAGGCGAGTGCGGATACTGTTGACGTTAAACGACACGAACATCATGGGCACTGGGTCTCCGGCGTTGGTTCCGCCCGGAGTTTAACACATTGAATGCCGGGGTATTCCTTGGCTCAGGCGACAGTCTTATGGAGTGAGAGCGCAATCCGGGTATTTTTCGACCGCATAACGGATGTGTGCAGTGTGGTTGGTGTCGAGGTTTTTCCGAATGTTGGTGAGGCCATAATAGTCGGTCAGGGCGCCGTCGGCGTTGTAACCCAGAATGATCGGTTCCACGAGAAACCGCAGCACGATGCCAGTAGGGCGGATTTGCAGTACATGATCAGACGCTACTCTGGAACTCTCTACTGACTCCAAGACAAAGGCGTAATGTTCGCCCCGCGTTGGCGCCAGGAACCGAAAGTCCACCGGTTCGCCATTTATGACTTCGCCCCAGTGCTGCCGAACAAGGGTGTCGAAACCAGCGTCCACGACTACATCCTGATTGTAAGCGACATCATAGCTCTTAAGCTCTCCGTCAGGTTTTTGCCATTCAATAGACAAGGTGTCGGGGGAGGGGTATTGAATCGAGAGCGATTCGCTGAAATCAGGCTGGAGAAACTCGACGGTCGGGCGGATGACCGAACCCGGATAGGCTAAATCCTTTGAGGCGAAGGTTTCATCCGCCTCTGGGCGGTAATAGCCAATCTGATGGTCCTGGGGCCGGAACACGCCCTCCTGGCAAGAGCCAGATACCCGGTGTTTCTCCTGATAAAGGATTTCCCCGGTTTCGGTTTTTGCCGTACCAGTGAACTTCATGTCGGCCGCCAGCACAGGCATGACAGCCAAGGAGACCATTGAGCAGATCAGTGCCGTGATGGGGGTCCTGCTCATGGCTGAAGCTCCGGATACAGTGAATTTCTCAAGAACAGCAACAGTGGGAACACCACCAGCCAGCCGACCGCAGGGCAATCAGCGACGGAATCAGTGCAGGCAATGTGACCGCACCGAGCTGGGCCGCAGACCAGTAGGCAAACGGCCCCGCCATCGGCGCCAGCACGAAGGGTAGCCAAGTTTTCCGGCCGATCCAGCTCAGGGAATGGTTCAGGGTGGTCATGAAAATGGCCCAGATTGCCACCAGCCAAGGCGGAGTCAAAAACACTTCACCGTCCACACTCGCCAAAATGCCGGTACGGAACCACAGTAAGTCCAGCGCGGCCCCGAGGACCGTGCCCAGGCCAATGAACTGGAGCTCGCTCATGCGCTTTTGGCTGACCAGCACAAAGTGCAGCACCAGAAATGCCAGTACCAGCCCGGCCGCTGCCAGGCCCGGATACAGAACACAGATCAGCCAGCCGGTTTGGAAAACGACAAAGTTCAGGACATTGCGGACGGTTTCGGAGCGGATCATAGGCTTAGAATGTTCGCTCGTTTGTTGCCAGGCTTTGCCAGCAGGATTTGGGATACGCCGATGGCGCGCTCGCTGAAGCCGGCCTCGCAGTAGGCAAAGTAGAAATGCCACAGGCGCCGGAATGCCAGATCGTAACCGGCGCTGTCGAGCTCATCGGATTGGGCCATGAACCGTTCACACCAGTCGTTCAAAGTGCGCGCGTAATGAAAGCCAATGTCTTCGGCGTGGGTTAGCACCAGATTGCTCTGGCTGCGCACGGACTCAAAAATGGCGCCGAATGAGGGAATGAAACTCCCCGGAAAGATGAAGCGCTGAATGAAATCCACGTTGGAGAGCGCGCGCACGTAGCGCTGCTCCGGCATGTTGATAGCCTGGATCAGCGCCAGTCCGTCCGGCTTCAATAAGCCGCTAACCTGGGCAATGTAGCTATCCAGGAACTGGGGGCCAACGGCTTCGATCATTTCAATGGAGACCAGTTTGTCGAATTGGCCTTCCAGGTCCCGGTAATCGTCAAACAGCAGGGTAATTTGCTCCTGCAGACCTTCTTCCACAACCCGGGCCTTAGCAATTCCAGCTGTTCCTGGGAAATCGTGGTGGTGGTCACGTGACAGCCGAAGTGCTTGGCGGCATGAATCGCGAACCCGCCCCAGCCCGTGCCGATTTCGATGACCCGGTCACCGGGCTGCAAATCCAGCTTGCGGCAAATGGTGTCCAGCTTATGAACCGCCGCTTCTTCCAGAGTGGCTTCCGGGGAAGGGTAAATTGCCGATGAGTACATCATGGTGGGGTCGAGGAACCGTTCGAACAGGTCGTTGCCCAGGTCGTAGTGGGCACTGATGTTCTTCCTGGAGCCTTCCCGGGTGTTCCGGTTGAGCCAGTGGAGACCCTTAAGGGCAGGCTTGGTTATCCAGCTGTATCGGTCTTCGAATTCGTTCATTCGATCGACATTGCGGGTGAAGAAGCGCAGGAGGGCGACCAGATCTGGCGTAGACCAGTCGCCGCTCACATAGGCCTCGGCCGCGCCAATGCTGCCACCGGTCAGCAAATCCCGCCAGGTGCTGTGATCATGAATGATCAGTTCTGCGGGTTGGTGGCGGGTGTCGCCATCCCCAAACACGAGATCCTCATAGCCGGATTCCCGAACAGTCAGCAGGCCATCTTCAAGCCGATTGAGCTGTTGTACGACCAGACTTTTGGCGATGCGACTAACCAATGGTTTGCTGCTCGCACGCCCTTCGGTGGCCTGTACTGAATTATTCAGGTTCTCCATGAACTTACCCTTCCAGATTTATTGTTACTGCGTTCGGCACTGGTAACGTCCAGGCCGGCATCGCTGGCGCCCCGCTTGTGGGCTGGATTGTCTGCGGCGAGTTTGTCCGGGTGGGTGTAAAACGGCGCGCCTTTTACTTTCAGCTTCAGGGCGTGCCAGTAAATTCCGGCCGTCACCTTGATCGCTTCCAACGGAAACTTTCGCAAACTTCTATGTACTTCTTTACGGGTCAAGGGGGTGCGATGGACTACCAAGGTGGCATCAAAATGCTTTTTTTCGGCTTCCAGAACATTCATGTGAATGCGCAGGTCGGGACCCCTGAAGCTGAATGTCCACTGGTAGTGCTGCTCCATGCCGTTAAACGGTGATACATGAAAACGCTTGCTGAACTCAAACCGTTCACTGTGCCAGCCCTGGGCATTGGCGCCTTCGTCCAGTGTTTCCATGCAATACACATGGCGCTCGTGCCAGGGCGTATTGGAGATCTGGGCCATGATGACTTTCGGTACCGGGCCATCCAGCGGGTTATCGCATGGGCGGTAACAGAAGTAGAAGCTGACCGGATTGAACACGTATCCAAAGTATCGAGGGTGGGTCACCAGCTCGACGGCTCCGTCGGGACGCCAGCCTGTGGCGGTTTCAACCTGATCGCGGACCGCATCGGAGAGTGAGCCAGCCTCCGGTTGAAAATAGTCGCTGCGACGCAGTGACAGCCAGTTGAAGCGTTCCAGGGAAAACAGCGGGCTGGTTTCCGTAACCTGATCCCACTCGTCCAGATCAAGCGCGAGCATACCCGTGCTGTACTGGAACTCGTGGCTGACCGGAAATTTCCGACGGTGGCGAACTGTACCCTCAAGCCATTGGCTGTTCATTGCTACAACTCCAGCCCGAACGCCTTGGTCACACGCAGGGCGCTGCGTACTCCGTCTTCATGAAAACCGTTGAACCAGTAGGCGCCACAGAAATGGGTGCGGTTCTGGTTGCCAATTTCGTCGTAACGGGATTGCGCTGCCACGGCATCCATGGTGAAAACCGGGTGAGCATAGCTGAACTGTTTGATGATCTTGTCCGGCGCAATGTCGTGACTGCGGTTCAAGGTCACGCAGAAGGTTTCCGGAGCCTCATCAAAGTTCTGCAGTATGTTCATGTTGTAAGTCACAGAAACCGGCTCGGTACTGTGGGTTGGCATGAAGTAATTCCAGGCGGCCCAAGCGCGCCGGGTATCAGGCAGAACACTGCTATCGGTGTGCAGTACCACGTCGTTCTGCTGGTAACCGATGGCACCCAGGATTTCATTTTCCGTTTCGGTGGCATCGTCCAGCAAGGCCAGGGCCTGATCGCTGTGACACGCCAGTACAACCTGGTCGAACCGATGCACTTCGCCACCCACGGTCACATCGACACCGTTGTCGTCTCGCTGGATGCGTTCCACGGGGCTGTTCAAGTGCGTGCGATCGCCCAGCCGTTCCATCATCTTGGCAACATACTGGGCCGAGCCTCCTGAAATGACTCGCCATGTGGGCCGGTCATCCACGGATAGCATGCCGTGGTTGTTAAAAAACTGCAGGAAAAAGCGAATGGGGAACTGCTCGAGCACGATTTCCGGTGCGGACCAGATGGCCGCCCCCATGGGCACGATGTAAAAGCGACGGAAGTAACGGGAATAGCCATTACGGTTCAGGTACTCGCCCAGCTTTCGTCATCGTCGATGGCGCCCGAATCCAGATCCTCCTTGGTTTCCTTGTTGAACCGCAGGATTTCCCGGATCATCTTCAGGAACGGCAGGTTCAGCAGGTTCTTTCGCTGGGCAAACAGCGTGTTCAGGCTGGTGCCGTTGTATTGCAGGCCCGAGGCGTTGCAATCGACGCTGAAGCTCATGTCGCTCTTTTCAGATGCGACGCCCAGACGGTCCATCAGTTTGATGAAGTTCGGGTAGGTCCAGTCGTTAAACACGATGAAGCCGGTATTGACCGGCCAGGTGCGACCGCCTGCTTCCACCTGCTCGGTATTGGTATGGCCGCCGGCGTAATCACCAGCCTCAAAAAGCTGAACATCGTGCTTTTCAGCCAGTTGCCAGGCTGCGGTAAGGCCGGAAACGCCGGCTCCAATGACAGCAATACGCTGACGTTCGTTAGTCATTCAAAGGATTCCTAGTTATTTGTTCGTGCTCTTCCTTGCCATGCTCGCCGCCATGCGATCAATCGCTCTCTGCGGCAACGCTCCAAGGGTGCGAAGCATCCAGGTAAAGCGCTTGGGGAAGGCGATTTCATTCTTGCCCTTCGCCAGGCCGGCCACAATCCGTTCTGCAGCATCGTCTGCAGTCACGAGAAAGGGCATTGGGAAGTCGTTTCGGTCGGTCAGGGGTGTTTTCACAAAGCCCGGCGATACCACAACCACGTCGATGCCTTCTTTCGCCAGGTCCGCTCTCAAGGCCTGGGCAAAATAAGTCAACGCCGCTTTCGAGGCGCCATAGCCTTCAGCTCGTCCGAACGGAAACCACCAGGCCGAGGAGCTGACAATCACCAGCGTTGCCGGCAGGCCCTTGGCGCGGGTTCGGCGCAGAGCGGGTAGGGCAATGTCCACACAGCGCGCGGTGCCAATGACATTGGTATGAATGTTCTTTTCGATCACATCACTGTCGTAATGGGTGATGTCCAGGTACTCGCAGGTACCCGCGTTCAGAATCGCCATGTGCAGATCGCCTTGATCCTCGAGCACGTTAGCGATCGACTTCAGGTCCTCTTTGCTGGTGGTGTCACCGGCGGCCGCTACAATCCTCTCCGGTGCCGCGGCCTTAAGGTCTTCCAAAGGCTGCTGGCGACGTCCGGTAATGACCAGATTGTGACCACCACGGGTGAGCGCCTGGGTTACAGCCTCGCCAATGCCAGAGCTTGCTCCGGTGATCCAGATATTGGATTTGCTTTGCAGACGTTCACTCATCCGGCGTATCCCTTTATGAATCGGATGATTCGGCCAACGAGGGGGAGATTCTCGTACAGCAACTGACCAGCATCGAAATAATCCCGGTGATAACAGACCTTGCCATCCCGTATCCGTAGGTGGCTGATTCCATCCACCATGATTTCGCGGCCCCGTTTGATGCGCTTGTGGCGTAGATGCATAACCCAGGGAATGGCGACGGTGGCCCCATGCGTTACCGGTTCGGAGAAGTCGAAACGGCAGCTAATGGCATTGGCATACGCCCCGGCGAAATAATGGGTAAGCTGATCCAAACCGCGAACAGCGCCGAGAGGATCCTGAAACTGCACATCTTCACTGTAGACTTGTGACAGCTTGTTCAGGTTTCCCTTGTCCAATTCGTTAAACAACTGCGTGAACTGAGCCAGAGTGGCTGGAACCGCGGAATCCTGCGATCCGACTTCTATGGCTGAGGCGGTTTTCATGCTCGAGTCCTCCTCGCTTTGTCCAGTTGACGGGTTTCTTCCTGAATGTGTTTGGGAATTGGCTTTAGCTCCCAGATAATGCCGAAGCGGGACAGTAGCCACAGGCCATACCAGGTCACATCGATTTCGTACCAACGAAAGCCCTGACGTACGGTCTGTGGCCAGCGATGATGGTTGTTATGCCATCCCTCGCCCAGCGTTAGCAGTGCCAGCCAGAAGTTGTTGCGGCTGCCATCAGAGGTCTCGAAACGGCGCTTGCCCCAGACATGGGAAAGCGAGTTGATCGAGACGGTCGCATGGAATAAAGCCACGGTTGAGATGAAGAAGCCCCAGACCAGAAGTTGTAAGCCATTGGTGCCCAAGTCCGGCGCCCAGTGCGCCAAGGCTTCACCGAGCCCGAAGATGCTTACCGCTGCCATGGCCGGAACGACCGCGTCAAACCGGTTAATAAATCTAAGCTCCGGGAACTTCATCCAGTCCTTCACCCGGCGCTCGTCCATGGCGAAGCCTGCATCGCAAGTGAACCAGCCCACGTGCGACCACCAGAACCCGCCTTGGTGAGGGGAGTGCAGGTCCTGCTCCTGGTCGGAGTGCTGGTGGTGATGCCGGTGGTGAGCCGCCCACCATAGTGGCCCGCGTTGGGCCGCACTGGCACCGAGCAGGGCGAAGAAAAACTGGGCCGGTCGACTGGTTTTAAAGGTTTTATGAGCGAAATACCGGTGATAGAAGCCGGTGATGGCAAACATTCGCACCAGGAAAAACACGAACGCGAACGTGGCCGCGAACGCGCTGACCCCGGTATACAATGCTAAAAAGCACGCCACATGTAGCGCCAGGAACGGAATTACACGGATAAAGTTGAAGGCGCGGGAGCTGGTATCAATGTGATCCGAACCCGCAGAGGCGTCGAACCACCTCAGAATGTTTGTAAGCCAGTTTTGCACTCGGGTCATACCCTGTTTGCCTTTGTTTCCTAAATTGAATCTTGAGAGCGTGATCATCCAAGAGGTTCGGACGAAACACTTGCAGGGTTGTACGTTTTAACTTGTTACTTTGGATGCACAATAGACTATGAATAATCAGTCAGCTCAGATGCCTGTTATACGCCGGGTAGCCATCGTTGGTTCAGGTCTGTCCGGTTTGACGGCTGGAATTCGGCTGCAACAACAAGGACATGACGTAAAAGTGTTCGAGAAAAGCCGGGGTCCCGGAGGCAGGCTTGCCGCAAAGCGGGTACCGGGCGGCTCCGCTGACGTGGGTGCCCAGTACTTCACTTCCCGGAATCCAGAGTTTTTGCCGTTTCTACGAAAATTTGCAGGCGATCAGAGTTTCGCGATCTGGCCGGGTCGGTTTGGATTCCTCGACAAGTCCGGCAATTGGGGCAGCTTTCCGGATGAACCCCGCTACGTCGGTGCGCCCAGAATGACCGCAATCACCCGGGCATTGTCACGCCATGTCGACGTAACCGCTGAAACCCGGGTCGAGCGGCTCGAACGTTCAGGCGATCAATGGCTGCTGGTCGATACCGAAGGCAATTTTCTGGGGGAGTTTGACCAGGTCATTATCACCGCGCCCCCGGCACAGGCCCAAACCTTACTGGCAAACAGTCAGCTTTCCGGCCTTGTGGCGGAACTGGAGGCGCCGGTACAGAAGGTGCTGCCATGCTGGGCCGTTGCAGCCCATTTCGAAAGTTCGCCCTGGTCCCATCACGAGGGCATGAGGGTTGAACACCCGGTGCTTTATTGGCTTGCCAACAACTCCAGCAAACCCGGGCGAGAGGACGACGGACACTGGTGGGTTCTGCACGCCAACCCGGAGTGGACCGAACAACATGTGGAAACCCCGGCCGAGCGGGTCGCGGAACTGATGGTCGATGCTTTCCGGGAGCTAACCGGGTTCAGTACCGAGCCAGACAACCTGGTCACGCACCGGTGGCTATATGCGCGTTCCCGGGATGGTGATCAGCCCGGGCACCTGTGGTTTGCCGAGAACAGCATCGGTATCGCCGGAGACTGGTTGTCCGGTGGGCGAGTGGAGGGTGCTTTCAACAGCGCCAGCACTCTGTCGCGGCGATGACGGCAGAACGCTAGAACTCGCTCCCGGAACGATCACGGTCGTCCGTGGCAGTTACCGCCGGCCGGGTGTAGAAATGCGTGATGGTGCCATCGCGGAATTTGCTGAAGAAAGCGCTGACATCGGTGATCTTCTTGACCGACCGTTTCCGGGTGATGGGAGCACGGATCAGTACTTTGATGCCATTAAAGTTATCCTGAATGTTGGAGAAGCGGGCCCGCATTGAGCAGGTCACGACTTTGTCCGCATCCAGGCCCAGTTCCTGCGCCAGCCAGGCGCTGTGGCGCTCGATGGCACGCTGGCTAAGGTCTTCTCGAGTGTCGAGGTGGTCCAGCTTGATCCGGTTCACTATGCAGAACGAAAAGCTGCCGGGATGCTTGCGGGCCACTTTCCGGAACGCTTCCCAGAAAAAGTTATCCGTCAGTTCCGCGAAGTAGCGCATATCGCTGAGGCAGGTATCCACCCATTCGAAATTCTCGGGGTCCTCGAGCACTTCATTGATCGCCTCCCTTAAGAGCCAGTCAAACCCGAGCGCTGTTTTGTGGGCGTAAACCTTTCGGTACATCTGATGGCGGCTGTAGACAAAATCCTCCAGCGCGCCGAGACCTTTCTGAGTGATTGCCAGGCCCAGCCAGGGCTCAGAAACATCCCATCCGAAACGCAGGTTGCTCAGCAGGTGGTCCAGATTGAAGCCGCCGATGGTGACTGAGGAGTGAAATCCGTCCCGGAGCATGTAATCGGCGCGATCGGCATCAATTTCACCGGAGACAATCGATTTCAACAGGTCCATGACCATCCGCGGAACATCGCGACCGATCAGTGAGGCGGATTCTGCGTCTTCACCTGCAATAAAGGCCCAGAAAGTCTGGGCATGGCGGCAAAAGGTCTCACTGGGCCTAACGTCGGTGGTTTCCATTATGCCGATGACATCCCGGGCATGGAGGCCAGCGAGTTCAAGGTCCACCGCGGACAGGACATCATGGGCCACGCGCACCGAGTAGTGTTCGTGCTCAAGTTCTGCCGGCTCCTCACTGTGGTAAACGGAAAAATCCACTCCTTGCCAGAGGTCGGCAAAACGGCCGGGGCGTGACATCAGCGCCCGGATTCGTCGAGCCTGGGTAAACTGATGGGAAAAGCTTGAGTGGCCACTATCATGCAGTAGACAGCCAAGTCGAATGGTTTTCGCCAGGTAGTCAATGGCATCGAGCTGGCTCAGGCTGAGATCGGTAAGATCACTGAGCTGGCGCTCCCGCAGGTAGGCGTCAATCATGGACCGGAACATCCGGCTCCCCACATGCATCACGCCGATGCTGTGCAGGAAACGGGAATGGGTGGCCCCTGGAAAGACAAGGCTCAAGATATCGTTCTGGCAGATGTTCCTTAGGCGCTGGAACAGCGGGTGGTCGATCACCTGGATCTCATGCCGGTAGAGTGGGATTCCGCCATGCACCGGATCCATGATCAGCTTGTCATAAGCGCCAAGTAAATCGTTTACCGCTCGTCTCATCGCCGGAATTCCCCCCAATTTCATCAAACTGGCCTTGTTATATCACAGGGTCGTGCCAGAATAGGCGTATTAACGCCATTTTTTCTTTTATCGCTGGTAGCTTAGGGCAGTAGCCATGACCTCGCGCACCGAGCGCATACTCATTATTGACGCCGATGAAAAGGCCCGCGCGGATCTGTCCCGCTATCTGGAAGCTCGAGGCTTTTACGTTTCCGGATCCACCAGTGTTGCCTCTGCCAAGACCCTGTTCGACGACAATGCTCCCGACGTAATCTTTGCCGATCTGCCGCCGGAATCGATCAAAGATTTGGCTTCAAGGCTGGAAGAGGCGGATGTTTTCTCTCCCATTGTCTGCTGTTCCACCAGCGAGGCCAGTGCCGATGTCGTGAGCGCGCTTCGGGCCGGCGCCGCCGATTTTGTCCTCAAGCCCTGCAATAACGACAAGGGCGCGCTGGACGACGTGATTGAAAAGCTGTTTGACCGGGTTCGGGTGAATCGGCTCAACCAGTTGTATCGCCAAGAACTGGAAGAAGCCAACCGTGATCTGCGCAATGGCATCGCCGAATTGCGGGCGGATCAGCGGGCTGGCCGGAAAGTGCAGCTAAGAATGCTTCCGGACCACGTTCAGGACGTAGCAGGCCTGAAGGTAGACCACCTGATCAAGCCGTCTCTGTATCTGAGTGGTGATTTTCTGGACTATTTCCAGATTTCGCCGAACCAGGTTCTGGTGTACATCGCCGACGTGTCGGGCCATGGCGCCAGTTCTGCGTTCGTGACGGTGTTGCTTAAAAACCTGACCAATCGCTTGCAGCGCAACCTACGCCGACACTCCAGCGACGATATCCTTTATCCTGATCGTTTTCTGGAGCGCATCAACTCTGAATTGCTCGATACGGGTCTCGGCAAACACGTAACCGTATTTGTTGGCATTATTTCCATCGCCGAGCGTACATTGACCTATGCAGTTGGGGCCCATTTTCCCATGCCGATTCTTTCATTTGAGGGCGGGGAAGCGGCGTTTCTCGAAGGAAGTGGTTTGCCAGTAGGGCTTTTCGAGACGCCAACGTGGGAGGTTTACGAAATTCCCCTAGATAAACCGTTCCGGTTAACCCTGTTCTCAGACGGCATATTAGAGGTCATTCCGGCAAAAAGCCTGGATGAAAAGGAAAGGACACTACTTGAACTCGTGTCTGGAGGTCGTCACACTATCGCCTCCTTGAGCGAGGCTCTAAATCTCGACGAGATCACGGAATTACCGGATGATATAGCGATCGTCTCGGTAACTGACGCCATAATGGATTCAGTCAACAGGTCGTCGAAATAGTGGCAGTGTGAAGCATGGCTGGTTATAAGATCCTGCAAGCTGACAAACAGGGCATTTATGTCCTGAAGTTTATTGGAGAAATCCGGCTGAACCTATGTTCAACGCTGGACCATCTAGTTGAGTCCATTACTCAGGACCCCGAATTCAAGACCGTGGTGATCGATCTCACTGAAACCGAGATCATCGACAGCACCACACTGGGCCTGCTAGCCAAAATTGCGATGGCCGCTCAGAAGCAGAGCAACTTTCTGCCTACACTGATCTCCACCAATCCGGATATTACCCGCATTATCACTTCCATGGGGTTCGACAAGATATTCATCATTGTCAGGGAACCTGCGTCCCGCATTGAAGAGCTTGAAGAAATCCCGGTACTGAAAGCCAGCGAACAGCAGGTTCGAGATAAAGTACTTGATGCTCACAAGGTGCTTATGGGGCTAAACAGTCGAAACAGGGAAGAGTTCAAGAATCTGGTACGTGCTCTTGAGTGTGAAGAGACCGGCTAAAGGCAGTGCCGTTTCGCCGATTCGGAATCATCCGGATTCTCACCCGACTAGATAACACAACGGATTAACTATGCCTGAGAAAAATGCACCTCAAGACAATGGCGGCGCCGTTCCGGTGCACGATGTAGCCGTTCTTGGCGGTGGCAGTTTTGGTACCGCAATGACTAAGGTGCTGGCAGAAAACGGTCATCGCGTGCATTTCTGGATGCGCGATGCGGCCCAGGTTGAGGAAATCAGCACCACCTCCATCAATAGTCGGTACATGCCCGATGTTAAATTGAGCGGAGATGTCCTGCCTACGACCGATCTGGCCGAAGCTGTCGGCAAGGCCGAAATCGTATTTGTCGCCATTCCCAGCAAAGCCTTCCGAGCCGTAATTCGGGAACACTGCGATGAGTTCCGCGACGGTCAGATTGTTATCAGCCTGACCAAGGGCATCGAAGAGCACGGCTTCAAGCTGATGAGTGAGATTCTCCAGGAGGAGATTCCCCGCTGCCGTATTGGCGTCTTGAGTGGGCCCAACCTGGCCGGAGAAATCGTTAACCGCGACCTGACCGCCACGGTAATTGCCGCCAAAGACCCCGATGTACGCCGCACCGCCCAGGATTTGCTGGGCTGCGAATACTTCAGGGTTTACGCGAACGTTGATATCTATGGTGTTGAATTAGCAGGCGCTTTGAAGAATATCTACGCCATTGTTGCGGGCCTGTCATCGGCCCTGGACATGGGCGAGAACGCCAAGGCCATGCTGATTACCCGAGGCCTGGCAGAGATGAGTCGCTTTGCCGTCAGCCTGGGGGCAAACCCCATGACGTTTATGGGGCTGGCGGGTGTTGGCGACCTCATCGTGACCTGTACCTCGTCCAAGAGCCGGAATTTCAGGGTGGGTTACGCTGTCGGCAAAGGCCAGAATTTGGACGACGCCGTTGCCGATCTGGGCCAGGTGGCCGAGGGTATCTACACCCTGAAGCTGGTGAAGGAAAAGTCCGAGGCAATAGGCATCTATATGCCGTTGGTTCGCGGTCTGTATGAAATCCTTTACGGCAACGCGTCGATCAAAGCGGTCATTAACAGCCTGATGATGGCGGTGCAGAACTCCGACGTGGAGTTCATTCTGCCCCGCACCATCACTCAGTAACGCCCAAGCACCGGAGGATTGCCCGTGCAAGTGCTCGTGATGCGCCATGGTGAAGCGGGTTGGCATACGCTAGACCGGGAGCGGGAACTGACCGAAGTCGGCCGGCTTCATGCCGCCGAGTGTGCCGCTCAGATTGCGGATTCGCCCTGGCGGCCGAAGCTGATCTGGACCAGTCCGTACGTGCGGGCGCGCGAAACCGCGGCCATCGTGTCCGAAATCCTGAATTGCCCGGTGGAGGAAAAGCCGTTTCTGACCCCGGACGATGATCCGGGGCTCTGCCTGGACGCGCTGCTGGAGCATCAGACCTCACCGTTGTTATTGGTGGCACACATGCCTCTGGTAGGCAGCCTGTCTACCTTGCTGGTGGATGGTCATCGTCATGGCATCCCGTTCATGACGTCTCAGGCGGTGGTATTGGATATGCCGGTGGTTGGGCCGGGTTGTGCTGACTTGAAAGCCCAGTTTCTGCCCTGATCTCTTCTCTAACGCACCCACAGTCATGTGTTGAGCCTTTTTTATGTACAGTTTCCCCATCGATTATGTCGAGCCGGTTTTTAGACCGCCCAGTGAAGCCAAATCGCTGATCTTGCCCGTTACCAATGGCTGCTCCTGGAACAAATGCACGTTTTGCGAGATGTACACGCAGCCGCAGAAGAAATTCCGGGCCCGCAAGCCTGAGGACGTTCGCGCCGACATTGAGAAGGCCGCCCGCAGCCTGGGTGGCGTACGGCGGGTCTTTCTCGCTGATGGCGACGCCATGGTATTGCCGACCCGCCGTTTGCTGGAGATCCTGGCCGATCTCAGGGCCGCATTTCCGGACCTGCAGCGTGTGTCCAGCTACTGTCTGCCCCGTAATCTGGCCAAGAAAACGGTGGAAGAGTTGGCTCAGCTGAAAGAAGCCGGCCTGCAGATTCTCTACGTGGGCATGGAGTCCGGAGACGACGAGATCTTGAAGCGGGTAAACAAGGGCGAATCCTGGGAGTCCACCCGTTCAGCGCTGGTGAAAATCCGTGAAGCTGGCCTCACCAGCTCGGTGATGGTGCTCAATGGCTTGGGTGGGGAGAGTCTGTCGCGGCAGCACGCCATTAACACCGCAACCCTGTGTAACGAAACCCAGCCTGATTACCTGTCGACCCTGGTGGTCAGTTTCCCGCAGGGGGAGGAGCGATTCCGATCCGGATTCGGGGATGACTTCGTACCTCTATCCCAGCAAGGCTTGTTCGAAGAGATTCGATTGTTCCTGGAACATCTGGATCTCGAGAGAACGATCTTTCGGAGCGACCACGCCTCAAATTACCTCGTGTTGAAAGGGACCTTGGGGCGGGATAAAGAGAAAATGCTCGAGCAGGTCAATTTCGCCATCACCAACCCTGGGGCTGCGCCGCTCCGGGCAGAGTGGATGCGCGGCTTATAGCCGTACTTTCGATGTTAGCGGGAGTTGTTGCATGAGTCAGAATCCGGAAACCATTGCCGACCAGGTTGAGCAATCTGCAAAAAAATCGGGCCTGCCGCCGCTGGAACAGTGGAATCCTGATTTGTCCGGCGACATGGACTTGCGCGTGTCCCGAGACGGTCAGTGGATCTACAAGGGCGAGCCGCTTGCCCGTGAGGCCATTGTGCGTCTGTTCTCAACCATCCTGCGTCTTGAAGACGATGGCGAGTTTTACCTGGTCACGCCGGTGGAAAAATGGCGCATCCAGGTGGAAGATGCTCCTTTATTGGCCCACTCCCTGATAGTGGAGGCTGACGGGGCAGAACAGGTTATCAAGCTGACCACCAACGTTGGCGAAGTTCTTGAGATTGGTGATGACCACCCGCTGGAGGTGGGAAGCTACGCCGGCACTGATGAGCCGCGCCCGATTATCCATGTGCGCCACGGTGTTACAGCGAGACTGGTAACCGCTGCTTTTTATGATCTGGCAGAGCATGTTGTTGAGCGTGAGGGGCAGACTGGGCCTGAGCTCGGCGTGTTCAGTAACGGAAATTTCTACAAAATTGGGTAGGGTGGTTGAAAACCCTTACCGCGTCCCCATCAATGACGGTAGAAAACGCATTAAGTCAGTTGTTAAACTGTGTTTTCATACTTGTTACGAGCCTGGCTCTCTAACGAGGCCCGGTGGTCGTCAGTCCCTCTGTGCAGTCCGGCTGTTCAAGATCACTTTCGATTGCCTTTAATTCAATTAAACAGTCATTGCGACACGCAAGGAGATCACATGGCCCAACCTCGTGTTGTCACCATCCATTACACGCTCACCAACGATCAGGGAGAAGAGCTGGACTCCTCCCGTGTAGAAGGTCGTGAGCCGCTGTCATACCTGGAAGGTGCTCAGAACATTATCGGTGGACTGGAAAGTGCACTGAACGAAAAGACCCCTGGCGACCAGGTCAAGGTATCTGTTGAGCCGGCTGAAGGTTACGGTGAGCTTAACGAAGAGCTGGTACAGCCGGTTCCCCGTTCTGCGTTTGAAGGCGTCGACACCATCGAGCCTGGCATGCAGTTCCAAGCGCAAACTCCGGGCGGCCCCCAGGTAGTTCGCGTTGTAGAAGTTGGCGATGAAACCGTTACTATCGATGCCAACCATCCGCTGGCAGGTCAGACCCTGCACTTCGACGTAGAAGTTGTTGAAGCGCGCGATGCGACTGACGAAGAGCAAGAGCACGGTCACGCTCACTAAGCTTTTCTGAAGTGTCTGCAAAAACGGCTCCATCTGGAGCCGTTTTTTTATGCCTGGAAGAAAGTCAGGACAAAAAAACGGCCCAATAAAGGGCCGTTTTTCGCTATCCGAACTTACATGTTCGGGTAGTTGGGACCACCGCCACCTTCTGGCGTTACCCAGTTGATGTTCTGAGCAGGATCCTTGATGTCACAGGTCTTGCAGTGAACACAGTTCTGGGCGTTGATCTGGAACTTCTTGCCGCTGCCGTCTTCTTTCTCGACAACTTCGTAAACCCCGGCCGGGCAGTAACGCTGGGCGGGTTCGTTGTACTTAGGCAGGTTCTCGTTCAGCGGGATGTCCGGATCGGTCAGCTTCAGGTGAACCGGCTGATCTTCCTCGTGGTTGGTGTTGGAGATAAACACCGAGGACAGGCGATCAAAGGTCAGCTTGTTGTCCGGCTTCGGGTAGCTGATTTGCTTGGCTTCAGAGGCAGGCTTCAGCGTAGCGTAATCCGGCGTCGTGTCGTGGAAGGTGAATGGCAGGCTGCCGCGCAGGATGTTCTGCTCGACGAATGCGATCGCACCACCGACAAAATTGCCAAATTTGTGCATGGCCGGACCAAAGTTACGCTCGGCGTAAAGCTCCTTGTACAGCCAGCTGTCCTCGAAACGCTGCTGGAAGCTGGTGATTTCCTCGCCGCTTTTGCCTTCTTTCAGGGCTTCGAAGACCGCTTCCGCGCCCAACAGGCCAGACTTCATGGCGGTGTGGGAGCCTTTGATCTTGGAGCTGTTCAGGGTACCGGCATCACAGCCAAGCAACAGACCACCGGGGAAGCTCATCTTCGGCAGGGCGTTGTAACCACCCTTGGAAATGGCACGGGCACCATAGGACACGCGCTTGCCGCCTTCCAGGTACTTGGCGACTTCCGGGTGCAGCTTCAGGCGCTGGAACTCTTCAAACGGACTCAGGTGCGGATTGCTGTAGGACAGATCAGTGATCAGGCCCACGTAAACCTGGCCGTTTTCCAGGTGATAAAGGAAAGAACCGCCAGTTGTACCGCTTTCGCTCAGCGGCCAGCCTGTGGTGTGCACAACCAGGCCTGGCTCATGTTTGGCAGGATCAATGTCCCACAGCTCTTTGATGCCGATGCCGTAGTGCTGTGGATCCTTGCCTTCGTCCAGCTTGAAGTCGTTGATCAGGCGCTTGCCCAGGTGACCACGACAGCCCTCTGTAAACAGGGTGTACTTCGCGCGCAGCTCCATGCCCGGCATGTAGCCGTCTTTCTCGGAGCCGTCACGGGCTACGCCCATGTCACCGGTGATGATGCCCTTGACCTCGCCATCTTCAACAATGGTTTCGGAAGCGGCGAAGCCGGGGTAGACCTCAACGCCCAGCTGCTCGGCCTGCTCGGCCAGCCAGCGGCAAAGGTTGCCCAGGCTGATGATGTAGTTGCCGTGGTTGTGCATGTTCTTCGGCACGAAGCCATTCGGGATCTTGGTGGCTTTTTCCTGGTTCTTCAGCAGGAAAATGTCGTCCCGGGTGACCGGCGTGTTCAGCGGGGCGCCTTTCTCTTTCCAGTCCGGGAAGAGTTCGTTGAGGGCAGTGGGCTCGAATACGGTACCGGCAAGGATGTGCGCGCCGATTTCGGAACCTTTCTCTACCACGCATACGGTGAGTTCTTCGCCAGCTTCCTGTGCCAACTGCATGACACGGCAAGCTGCCGACAGGCCTGCAGGCCCGCCGCCGACGATAAGAACATCAAACTCCATCGATTCGCGTTCCACGTTGGTCTCCTCAAACTTCTTTTAATGGATATTGTGTGCCCGTAGGCTGAATTCTGGGGCGTCATCATACCGGTAAAACTGCCTATAGACGACTGCCCAAAGCCGATCGCACCGACTATTAAGAAAAAGGATATCGTATTTGCAGAATCAAACAAACGTTTGTTTGAAATTCTGCCTCTCCTTTGGCATTGTACGTGTACACCGAAACATCGTGTGTTCTGAGGCGTTTTTTAGTATCGTCTCACTGCCTGGCCCAGTCAACACTGGCCAATGTGCTTGAAAAACGCTCCTGGCGCGTCCGAGCGGGCCTATTGACCCGTTCACCCTTTGCCTGCAGTATTAGTCCGCCGTGACAGCAGGCCCCGCGTGAGGAAGCTGTTTGTAACGTTCGGCGTGAAGGCCCATAATTCTGGCTTCACACCGAAACTACAGGAATCAAGAATACTCCGAGGTCCGCAGCTGCGGGGTCGCAAAAGAGTGTTTCTGATTGCGAGTCTTTAAACCCATCGTAGAAGAACGAGGAATCTATGAAGGTTCTGGTCGCTGTAAAACGAGTAATCGACTACAACGTAAAGGTGCGCGTCAAGCCGGACAACACCGGTGTTGATCTCGCCAACGTCAAGATGGCAATGAACCCGTTCTGTGAAATCGCGGTTGAAGAAGCGGTTCGCTTGAAAGAGAAGGGTGTTGCCAGTGAAATCGTGGTGGTCTCTATCGGCCCGAAAGCAGCACAGGAGCAGATCCGAACTGCACTGGCCCTGGGCGCGGACCGTGGTATCCACGTGGAAACCGACGAAGAGGTTCAGTCCCTCGAAGCGGCCAAGCTGCTGAAAAGTGTTGTCGAGAAAGAAGAGCCGAAGCTGGTTATTCTTGGCAAACAGTCCATCGATTCCGACAACAACCAGACGGGCCAGATGCTCGCAGCACTGACCGGCATGGCGCAAGGCACCTTCGCGTCAGAAGTGGTTGTTGAAGGCGAGAAGGTTAACGTAACCCGCGAAGTAGACGGTGGTCTGATGACCGTGTCTCTGAACCTGCCGGCGGTTGTTACCACAGACCTGCGCCTGAACGAGCCGCGTTACGCCTCGCTCCCGAACATCATGAAGGCGAAGAAGAAGCCGCTCGAGTCCATGAGCCCGGCTGATCTGGGCGTCGACATCGCCCCGCGCCTGTCCACTCTGAAGGTTGAAGCACCTGCTTCCCGTCAGGCTGGCGTGAAAGTGGCAGACGTTGCAGAGCTCGTCGATAAACTGAAGAACGAAGCGAAGGTGATCTAAATGAGCATCCTTGTAATTGCTGAACATGACAACAGCAGCCTGAAGCAGGCTACCCTGAATGTTGTAGCGGCCGCCAAGGCCATCGGCGGAGACATCGACGTCCTGGTTGCCGGCGAAAACTGCGGCGCCGTTGCCGAAGCTGCTGCCAAGGCTGAAGGCGTTAACAAGGTACTGGTTGCCGACAACGCTGCATACGGCCACTTCCTGGGTGAAAACCTGGGTGAGCTGGTTGCCGAAGCAGGCAAGGGCTACAGCCACATTCTGGCCGCTGCCGGTACCGTGGGCAAAGACTTCATGCCACGGGTTGCTGCACTGCTGGACGTTGCGCAGGTATCCGACATCATGCGTGTGGAGTCCGAAGACACCTTCGTTCGCCCGATCTACGCAGGTAACGCGATTGCCACTGTAAAATCCAGTGACAGCATCAAAGTAATTACGGTTCGCCCGACCGCTTTCGACCCGGTTGCCGGTGAAGGTGGTTCCGCCGCTGTCGAACAGCTGGACGTTGTAAAAGACGCTGGTTTGTCCCAATTCGTAAGCGAAGAGCTGGCCAAGTCTGACCGTCCTGATCTGGCAAGCGCCGGTATCGTTGTTTCCGGTGGTCGTGGCATGCAGAACGGCGACAACTTCAAGATGTTGGAGCAGGTAGCTGATCTGATGGGTGCTGCTGTTGGCGCATCCCGTGCTGCTGTCGACGCTGGTTTCGTACCGAACGACATGCAGGTTGGCCAGACCGGTAAGATTGTTGCTCCGCAGCTGTACATTGCCGTGGGCATCTCCGGTGCCATCCAGCACTTGGCTGGTATGTCTGACTCCAAGGTGATCGTTGCGATCAACAAGGACGAAGAAGCACCGATCTTCCAGGTGGCTGATTACGGCCTGGTAGCGGATCTGTTTGAAGCAGTACCGCAGCTGGAAGAAGAGCTGAAGAAAGTTCTGTAACTTTCTGGACGCTTGAAAAAGGCACCTTCGGGTGCCTTTTTTGTTGGGCGGTCATAAAATAGAGCTGCCTGAGTCACCGAACCATCCTGATAGCCGGAATCTTTCCCATGCCCCTCACTCCCTTTGACGCACTGGCGTGCCCACTCGATGGCCAGACTTTGCACCGCGATGGCAATAGCTGGCGCTGCGAATCCGGACACAGCTTTGACATCGCCCGGCAGGGCTATGTGCATTTGTTGCCGGTGCAAAAAAAGCGGTCCCGGGAGCCTGGCGACAGCAAAGACATGGTGGCCGCGCGCCAGCGTTTCCTGAATGCCGGATTCTACGATGCCATCTCCGATGCGGTGAACCGAATTGTGGCCGGCGGCTTGCCGGAAACGGATGTGGTGCGTCTCCTGGATGCGGCTGTGGTGAGGGCTACTACACCCGGCGCCTGGCCGAATCACAGGCAGCAAGCCGCGAGGTTGCGGTGGTTGGTCTGGATATTTCCAAGTGGGCGGTGCTGGCCGCGGCCAAGCAGGACAAACAGCTGAGCTGGGTGGTGGGGAGTAACGCCAATCTGCCGGTTCTGCCCGGTACGCTGGACGCTGTGCTGTGCCTGTTCGGCTTTCCGGTTTACGGTGAATTCCATCGGGTGCTGAAATCAGGTGGTCTTGTTTTGCAGGTCGATGCGGGACCGGATCACCTTCGGGAGCTGCGGGAAATCATCTACCCGGAGCTAAAACCGGAAAAGACCAGAAGTGAGGCCGCGCCGGAAGGCTTCAAATTGGGCGCATCGGAGCCGGTTCGCCACACTCTGACCCTGACGGGACAGGAGACGATTGCCGATTTGCTGGCGATGACCCCACATCTATACCGTGCCAGCGCCGAGGGCCGGGAGAGGGCGGCAAAGCTTAATGAGCTGACGGTCACGGTAGACGTTGTGCTCCACCACTACACAAAGCTCTGATAGCCGCCCGACGGATCATTTCCCGGTCTTGGGGGCGTCGCTTGCACCAGGCTTTTTGGAGGCAAGTTGCTTTTCCGCCTTACCGATAATCAGGGTGTCGGCCAGAATGTGCAGGGCTTTGTTGGTGGTGCGGACGGTTTTGTACACCGTTTTGCTGGTTTGATCGTGGGTTTCACGGGCTTTTCGGGCGCTCTGGCGGAATTCCTCGTCCCGGGAAAACAGGTCGATCAGGCCAAATGTGGTGCTGGAAATCGCCCTGTGAACCTTTTCAACGGCACTGGTGCCGCCGGAGACTGTGTCTTCGAGCAGTTTTGCCCGGTTGCGGACTTCCTCCAGTTCCATCCTGCGTTTCTGGATGTCGCTCTGGGCGGCAATCCGTCGAGCGTTAAGAATCCGTAGCTGGCGTCGAGACGCTTGCAGTTGGCTCAGTGTAAAGCCCAGCGCGATCAGCGAAGCGAGTAGCAGGATTGCCGGAATGATCAGGGAAGTGCTCATGATATCGATCGCCCCTTAGCGGTACTCGATGTGCATCTGGACATCGATTTCCCGCTCCGCCATCTCGGTCTCCAGCTCTTTCATCACTTCCTGATAGACCATTTTTCGCACCATGACCGGCAGCTTGTCGGCAAGCATGCGACCCGAGCGGGATTCCCGCTTGGCGATGGCGATGGGATCCAGCACTCGCATGGTTAGCACCAGCTCGGGATCGGGAGCATCGCCGTCAATGTCGTCGGACTCCATCATCTGCGCGATCATTCTGCGCTGTTCAATGACCTGCCAGCACAGAAAGCCGCTGAAGACGGCAAGAATCAGGCTTACTATCACCAGCGTTGTGATCACTCTTTGCCTCCTCGGCGTCATCATGAGTTCATGCAGTGCAGTGTGCCCGATTAACGACTGTAAGCGATTGGCCCAGCCGACGGGAATGCGGTGGTTTGCATGGAATACAGGCGCAGGCACAGCATGGGCAATAACATTTGCAGTGTGTTGCGGTGCTGTGCAGAATCAACTACTTAAGACTAAAGAATAATTCACTGACAGGGACCCATTATGGTCTGGATTAAAGCTTTTTTCGCCGGTTTTATTGCAACACTGGTCTTTCACCAGGGGTTGTTCATGGTGTTCTACCTGGCTGACATGGTGCCAATGGCGCCCTTCAATTTATCGCCAGTGCCGCCGCTGGGCGTGCCCTCAGTGCTCTCCCTGGCCTTCTTCGGTGGGCTGTGGGGTATGTTGCTTTGGCTTCTTGTTGGCCGTTTGGCCGGGGCCAAGTACTGGCTCGGCCATGTTCTAGTCGGCGCGATCGGGCCAACCGCCGTTGCCATGCTGGTGGTGTTCCCTTTAAAAGGCCTCGAGGCGTCAGCTCAGACGTGGGTTGGTGGCTTGCTGCTTAACGGCTTCTGGGGTCTGGGTGTTGCAGTGTTTATGGTCGTGATGGATGCCCGCGCGCAACGCACGATCGATTAATTACCTAATCATTTAAAACGCAAAGGATAAGCAATGACTAAATCAGCAGAAACGACCTACGATCTGGTCGTATTTGGCGCGACCAGTTTTGTTGGTCAAATACTTACCCGATATCTGCTTGAGACCTATGGACTAGGGAAAACGGTAAACTGGGCCATAGCCGGCCGTTCCGAAGCCAAACTGAACACACTGAAAAGTGATCTTGGCAGCAAGGCAAAGAATCTTCCGGTCATCCTGGCCGATGCCGCTGATGAGCAGGCGCTTCAGGCCATGTGTGCCCAGACCCGAGTGATTATCTCCACCGTGGGCCCCTACGCCTTGTACGGTGAGCCGCTGGTTCAGGCCTGCGTGCGTGCAGGTACAGACTACTGTGACCTGACCGGGGAAGTGCAATGGATCCGCAAGATGGTCGACCGGTATGAAGACGAGGCCAAAGCCTCCGGTGCTCGCATCGTGCATTGCTGTGGCTTCGATTCCATTCCGTCCGACATGGGTGTCTGGTTCCTGCAGCAGCAAGCCGAGCAGACATTTGGTGAGCCGTGCCAGGATGTCCGGATGCGGGTAAAAGCGCTCAAGGGCGAGTTCTCCGGCGGCACCGTCGCTCCATGATGAACATCGCCAAAGAAGCAGGTGCGGATCCCAAGCTGCGCAAAGAACTGGCTAACCCGTTTTCAATTTCTCCAGCAGGACATCGCTCCGAGGCTCGTCAGCCCAGCCTCAAGGGCGCCGAGTACGATAAGACGTTCGACGTCTGGCTGGCGCCGTTTGTGATGGGTGCGATCAACACCCGTATCGTCCACCGTTCCAACGGGCTGCAGAACGCGCGCTATGGGAAGGAATTCACCTACGATGAAGCGATGATGACGGGCCGGGGCATGAAGGGCCGGCTGGCAGCGTACAGCATCACCGGCGGCTTGGCGCTTTCTTCACGGCGTCGGCAATCAAACCCACGCGCTGGTTGGTAGAGAAGTTCGTACCGCAGCCCGGAGAAGGTCCCAGCCCGGAAGCCCAGAAAGCCGGGTACTACGACCTGCGCTTTATGGGCCGTACCCAGGATGGCAAGACCATCATCACCAAGGTAACCGGCGACCAGGACCCGGGCTATGGCTCAACCGGCAAGATGCTGGGCGAAGCCGGTATGTGCCTGGCTTTCGACCTTCCCGTCGAGAAAGAGGGTGGTTTCTGGACGCCGTCCTCTCTGCTCAATGGTAGCCTGATGGACCGCTTAACCACCAAGGCGGGCCTGACCTTTGAGGTTCTGGAAACCCGCTAATTTGCGGGCTCAGGAAATCAGGTGAATCACGCGGTCGGTGTCCGGTAGGGCATCCGGCCCATGGCCCAGCGCAATCACTGCTTTCCCTTTCAGCCAGTACCGCAGGTTCTGACAGATGCGCTCCCGAGTGGGCGCATCTACCCCGGTAAACGGCTCATCCAGTATCAGCAATGGTGCCGGATTCAACAGTACCCTGGCCAACGCAATCCGGCGTGCTTCGCCACCGGACAGCCGGCTTCCGCTGTTGCCCAGCCAGGTATCCAGCAGTTCAGACTCACCCGCGAACCGCTCACCCAATTCCACCAGCTCCAATACCCGCCATATCGCGGCATCGCTCGCCGTGGGGTCGCCCACCAGCAAATTCGCTTTCAAAGTATCCTCAAACAGCACCGTGCTCTGAGTCAGGTAACTCAGTGGCAGGCGCGCTATATCGCCTTGAAAGGGGGGCACCAGACCCGCCAGTACATCGGCAAGGGTCGATTTGCCACTGCCGGAGTGACCAATGATTCCCAGATGCTCCCCGCAGGCGACGTTGATGTTAAAGTGCATGAGGATCGGCGGCGCATCGTCGTATCGCACGCCAAGTTCTGTTGCGAGCAGTGCCGTGCCTTTTGGTGGTTCCCTGGTATGAATGATTTGCTCCCCGGGAGCGTTCAGGGAATCCTGGTTCAGCCGACTGGCGGCGGCCTCGGTGGCGCCCAGATAGCCGAAGGCTTCTGGCAGGCTCCATAAACCTCGGCCAGTCCTAGCAGGGCGATAGGCAACAACACAAGCACTGGCCCTGAAACTTGCCCGGATTGAAACAGGTCAAACCCGGCCCAGAGCACGGCGATAGCCGCGAGATTGATCAGCAGGTGGGTAACCGCCTGATTCCAGCCCACACGCCGGTCCACTTTCGCCTGTTCCTTGGCAAACCCGTGTGCCTGTCGCATCAGCCAGGCCGCATGCTTACCCGTGCGCCCGGCGGCGGTGAGCTCGGCAAAGCTTCAAGGTGTTCAATAATATGGGTGCGCAAACCTTCCTCGCTATCGCTGAGCCGGCGGGAAGTTTGTCGCGTTCGCAAAAGCGTACCGATGGTTGAAAAGAGGAGGGCGCCAGCCAGTAACAACCCTAGCCACAGGGCGACTCGGACATCGAACAGAATCATTGCCAGAAGCACTACCATCAGGCTGACCAGCGCCGCCAGAGCAGTCGGTGCAATCAGACGCAGATACAGTGTATCCAGAGCGTCTACGTCGCGGGTTAGTCTCGATAGCCACTGGGCGCCGGATAGCCCAAGCCGATGACTGCGAGGCGCGGCGGCTAGTTGCCGGAACAGCCGGGTTCGAATATCGGAGAGCTGGCGCAACACCGTATCGTGGTTGTAGACCCGCTCCAGATAGCGCCCGACGGTTCGGACAAGGGCAAACAGGCGAATTCCGCCCCCGGGGGTGTAGAGGTTGATTGAGGCCTGAACGCCAGCTGCAAGCAGGAGGCCTGCCAGCGCCGTCTCCGTGATGAACCAGCCCGACAGCGCCAGAAGCCCCATACCTGAAATCACAGTGATCAGAAGCAGCAGGCCGCCCACCGAGAGCCGGCCCCAGCGCTGAAAAATCAGGCGTAACCAGGGCAGCAGCTCACGCATCCCGCAGTTCTCCTTCGGTCACCAGTAATACCCGGTTAGCCAGAGTGAGCAGTGCCTGGTGATGGGTTGAGAAAATCAACGTCTTGCCGGCTTCGGCCAGCTTGTGCAGGGCCTCGATCACATGCACCTCGCTGTCGGTATCCAGGCCCGCAGTGGGCTCGTCCAGCAGGATCAGTCGTAATCCGCCACGAAGATACGGGCCAGGCTCAGTCGCCGCGCCTGGCCGCCAGACAGCCCCTGGCCGTCCTCCGAGACATGGCTGTGAATGCCCGCATCCCGGCTGTCCAAAAGTGACCGCAGGCCCGCATTGGTGAGTGCCGCCTCAATGGCGATATCTGAGGCATCCGGCCGGGTCAGGCGCAGGTTATCGGCCCAGGAGCCCTGAACCAGGAACCCGGTCTGACCGAGCCAGCCAAAACTGAAGGAGCCAGGTTGCTTTCCAAACACCGAAATAGACCCTTCATCCGGCACCAAAAATCCTGCCAGCAAATGGAGCAAGCTGCTTTTGCCACCTCCGGACGGACCAGTAAGTGCGATGCAATCACCTTTCTCAAACGTCAGTGATAGATCCGCAAAGACCGGTCTTTCCTGCCGGTACGAAAGGCCGACCGCGCCCAGCTGAACGTTGTCCTCACGCCTTTCCTCGCTTTCACCATCGTTACCACCGCGCGGCGAACCATTCGCCAGACGGTTCATACGGGTCAGAATTTCGGCACCTGCCCCCAGTGCGGAGGCCCGGTCGTGATAGTGCTGGGAAAGAGTACGTAATGGCTGGAAAAATTCTGGGGCCAGCAGCAGGATCAGCAGCCCGGAAAACAGGGTTAATTCGTCTGCGGGGCCAAAGGTGATGTACCCAAGTAAGCCAAAGCCGATGTAGATCGCGATCACCGCTATCGCCATCGAGGCAAAGAATTCCAGAACCGCAGAAGACAGAAAGGCTATCCGGAGGGTCTTCATCGTGATGCGTCGATAGGCATCCGAGCGTGTGGCGAGCAATGAGGCGGCGGTGTCGGTCTGGCCAAACAGTTGCAGGGTTGTCAGGCCGCGGACCTTATCCAAAAATTGCCCGGAGAGTCGGCTAATCGTCTGGAAGTGCTGCTGGTTGAGCCTTTCTGCGCCCATACCCACCAATGCCATGAACACGGGTATCAGGGGAGCGGACAACAATAGAAGCAGAGCCGCGAGCCAATCCAGGGTGAACACCAGGATCAGTATAAGGCTGGGGATGATGACGGCGAGCAAAAGTTGGGGCAGGAACCGCGAGTAATAGCCGTGCAGAGCCTCAACGTGGTCGAGCCATTCCCGGGCCAACGCGCCGGCGGAGAAGTGACTCAGGGCGACCGGGCCGGCGGCGTTCCAGTGCTGGTGAATCTGCCGTCGGGCATCGCACCGGACATGTTCACTGCACCGGGCAGCCATGCGGGTTTGCATTCCCTGGCCGAGGGCGCGAACAAGCACGGCGGCCACGAGCACAAGAAATAGGGGAGAAAGCTCCGAGATTGGCACAGTCTCGCCAACGCCCCGATGCACAATCAGGGCGAGCATGGCCATTTGCACCAGGGTAGCAATTCCGGTGACCACCCCCGCCACTACGGCACCGTACATCCACCGGCGGTTGCTCTTACCGAGTTCTGCCAACCATTGCTTTACCTGGCGCTGATCCGGGACTGAAGCAGATTTTTCAGCCCCTGAGGCGTTTGGATCGGCTGTTTCTGCCACTTAATGGTAGCCCTCGCCTGCACGAACCTTGCCGCGAAAAACCCAATACGTCCATGCGGTATAGACCAGCACAATCGGGATTACAAACAGCAGGCCCAGCAAAAGGAATAGCTGGGATTCGTACGCGGAGGAGGCCTGCCACAGGGTGTAATCAGGCGGAACAACGTACGGCCAACGGCTGACTATTAGCCCCAGGTAGGTGGTGATGAACAGCCCCATGGTCGCTACGAAGGGCATGCCCTCGAATCGATTTCGCACAGACCGGTAGATTTGGAAGGCGCACAACAGGGTGAGCACCGGCAATACCCAGATCACGGTAAGGTTGTTGAACCAGCGGTCCCGAACCAGGTCATCAACGAACGGTGTCCAGATGCTGATAACACCAAACACTGCCAGAACCGCGGCTAGCAAGGGTAAGGTAAGGCGATAGGCCCAGGCCTGAAGCTCGCCTTCGGTCTTCATGATTAGCCAGGTGGAACCGAGCAGGGCGTAGCCAGCGAGCATGCCAAAGCCGGTGAGTACCGTGAATGGCGTTAGCCAATCGAAGGCCCCGCCCACATAAACGCCGTTTGCGGTGTCGAAACCCTGGATATAGGCGCCCACAACTGCGCCCTGGGCGAAAGACGCAACCGTCGAGCCGCCGGCAAAGGCCCAGTTCCAGAGATACCGGGAGGACCGGGCCTTGAATCGGAACTCGAAGGCCACACCCCGGAAAATCAGGCCGGCGACCAGCAGAAACACGCCGATGTATAGCGCGGGCAGGAAAATCGTGTAGACCAGCGGGAAGGCGGCCAGCAGGCCGGTTCCACCCAGTACCAGCCAGGTCTCATTGCCATCCCAGACCGGTGCAACGGAATTCATCATGACATCCCGCGCCTCTTCGTCTGGTGCGAACGGAAACAGGATGCCCACGCCAAGATCGAAGCCGTCCATCAGCACATACATGATGATGCCGAACCCGATAATAAACGCCCAGATCAGGGCAGATCGAAGAGCTCCATCATTAGTGACCCTCCTGAGATTTTGGGTTGCCAGTATGGCGGCTCTGGTCAAATTCAAAGGGCACGTGGGCCGCAGAAAACGGCCGGCTTGGGCGCTCGGCTTCGTACTCACCGTCATCGTGGCTTTCTTCCATGCCCACATAAAGCACCCGAAGCAGGTAATAGATCCCCGCCGAGAAGACCAGGGCATAAACCAGCATGTAGCCAAGCAAGGTGAATAGGGCCATGCCGCCGGTAAGGGACGGCGTGAGCGATTCGGCGTGAGTCATCACTCCATAAACCAGCCAGGGCGCACGACCGGTTTCCGTGACAATCCAGCCAGCCAGGACCGCGAGGAACGGGGTAAAACTCATAAACCGTAGCCCGTTGAGGAACCAGGTGCTGCGCCAGTAGCGGCCGCCTGCACGGAGGATCAGGCCAGTTACCGCAAAAAGGATCATCAGCATGCCGAGGCCCACCATCACCCGAAACGCCCAGAACACAATGGCGACCGGTGGCTGCTCCGCAACCGGCGTCTCGTTCAGGCCGGGAACCTCTCCATCCACTCGTGGGTGAGAATCAGGCTGGCGAGACCGGGCACTCCGATCTCGTAAAGATTGCTCTGGCTGTCCTGATCAGGAATGGCGAACAGGAGCAAAGGAACGTTTCGAGAGGTCTCCCAATTACCCTCCATGGCCGCCACTTTCGTTGGCTGGTGCTCCAGGGTATTCAGGCCGTGATAATCACCGACCGCGGCTTGGGTTGGGGCAATGAACAATATCAACCACAGGCACATCGACAGAGCTTTTCGATTGGCCTCAACCTCGCGCCCGCGCAACAGATACCAGGCACTGACGCCAGCCACCACAAAGCTCCCGGTAAGAAAGGAGGCGAGGGCCATGTGCAGGAATCGATAGGGGAAGGACGGATTAAAAATCGCCTCACTCCAGGACGTAATATGGAAAACACCCTCCCTGAGTTCGTAACCCGCGGGTGTGTGCATCCAGCTGTTGGCGGATAGAATCCAGAACGATGAAATGAAAGTGCCCGTGGCCACCATCACGGCTGCTAGCAGGTGCACACCGGCTGGGACCTTGTCGCGCCCAAACAGGAGAATGCCCAGGAAGGCTGCCTCCAGGAAGAAGGCAGTGATGACCTCGTAACTGAGTACTGGCCCGAGAAAATTCGCAGAGGCCTGGGCAAAGTTGCTCCAGTTGGTGCCGAACTGAAACGACATCACAATGCCAGACACCACGCCCATGCCGAAAACTACTGCAAACACCGTGGTCCAGAAGGCCGACAGCTTGGCCCAGACGCCATCACCGGTTTTGAAGGCCAATCCTTCCAAAACAGCGATAAACGAGGCCAGACCAATGGTAAACACCGGGAAAATGGCGTGAAAAGACACCACAAACGCGAACTGAATTCGCGAAAGCAGGAGAGGATCTAGTTCCATGGGAACCCTCCGGTAACTCACACATCTCAATAAACGAGAGCAAGAACTCCCGCGGCCGCTGCCTTGGCGCCTATTGTCTGTTGTTATTACCGGCAGATGGTTACCATGCTACTAAAAACACAGGTAAATTCGATAGGGCGAATTATCGCTGCCGTGATCTGAAGCAAGGATGGTGCTCCGATGAGCTTTTACGAAGAACGCATTTTGCCCCACCTGATTGACCGTGCCTGCTCTGTGGGCCAGGTAATGAAGCTGCGCCAACAGATAGTGCCGGAAGCCCGCGGCGTGATACTTGAGGTGGGCATGGGGTCCGGCATCAATCTGCAATTCTACAAGCCTGAGTCAGTGGAACTGGTTTATGGCCTGGAGCCATCGGAGGGGATGCGCCGCAAGGCCGCCGCCAATCTTGAGCGCTCACCGGTTGAAGTAAAGTGGCTCGACCTACCTGGCGAAAAGATTCCATTGGTGGACGAGAGCGTGGATACCGTGCTGCTTACCTTCACGCTGTGCACCATCCCAGATTGGAACGCAGCACTACAGCAGATGAAGCGCGTACTAAAGCCCGGGGGCATTTTGCTGTTTCTGGAACACGGTGAATCGCCGGATGCCAGCACCCAGAAGTGGCAACACCGGATCACACCAGGTTGGCGCAAAATCGCGGGTGGATGCCACCTGAACCGCCATATCGCAGATCTAATCAGCAGCGCCGGTTTCGAGATTACCGAGCTGGAAAACCTCTACGTACCCAAGACCCCCAGGATCGCGGGTTACATTTACAAAGGCCGGGCCACTAAGCCGACCAACGCCTGACAGATGAGTGCGCCGGGAATCGGAATTGCGTTACCGAACCGGCCCTTATACAATTCCGCCCGTCTGATTGCCCTCCGATGCTCCGGTGGTGAAATTGGTAGACACAAGAGACTTAAAATCTCTCGACCTCACGGTCGTGCCGGTTCGATTCCGGCCCGGAGCACCATTAAAAACAATAAGTTAAGTCTTGAAAAGCGCTCTAAGCTTGTGCGCTCAAATGCAATGTAGACATTTAGCGTTACTTAACACCACCTCTTGATAAACCTCAATATCGACAGATTCCATCCTTAAATATTGCCAATCCCTGATGCTTTCGTTTTTTTTCGGCATTACCCATAGTTAACTGCTACTTTTGTGTAGGCTGGTAGTCATTAGGGCATTACCGATGTAGTGCAGCTGAGGCTTTCTGGCTAGGTGCATGCGCACCATCTACACCAAAGTTAAAAAATGGAGTTCTAGATGTTTAAAGGGATCAAAACTACCGCGCTAAGATCAACACCAATTCTAATGGGATTCTTATTGGTGGCTTGCGGAGGTGGTGGCGGAGGCGGGTCATCGTCCTCCGGTGTTACTGCTGAAACGTCGGTTAAGTTGGCTCCAGGTGCCTTTTCGACCGAAATTGGATTTCCCGACGGGAGCACCGTAGACGCCGCGACACTACTGAGTCCATCCGGTGATTTTGTCGTATTTGTTGATTTTGACGACATAACTGTCGGCACTCTCCAGTTCGGTAACAACAGTTCGATTACCGGCAGCGGAACAGATTATTACTATGATGCTTCCTGGGAAACTCAGAGTGGAACGATATCGGGTAGGGCTTCTTCCACAAGCGAGGCCACCATCAAAGCTACCGCCCCGGGATATGAGTCGAATTCGACTTTGCTGCGTGATGACCAATATAGTGACCTTGGTGTCACTCTTGCCCAATTATCCGGCACCTACACAATGGATGTCACTGGAGTTTATCGAACTACGGTAACAATTTCGGCTGATGGCACGGTCACGGGAAGCGATGAGACGGGTTGTGTGTTCAATGGAAATGTTGATATCCCGGACACTGAGTTTAACGTTTATGAGGTTTCCTATACTGCCTCCAACTGTCCAGAATCGGAACGCAACGGACAATATTCAGGTTTGGGCGCTTACGATCCCGATTTAGCTGAAATCGAATTTGCCGGTGCAGACGGTGAAGTCGCAGCGTTCTTTATCGGTTCGAAATAAACAAAAGTTTGGTGGATGGGGCGGCCACCTGGCCCATCTACCTCTCCAATGGTTTCTTTTTGGCTTTCCGTAAGCCGCCAATCTGGCCTTATCCATTCTTGAGTTCATTTAGAGCAGTACAGTTATTGACAGAACTCCAAGGTGGCGGGCGAGTCTCACTATTCAGTGCCTCCCAGGCGTAAGCGGTATCTGCAGGTAATGCGTCGATTTCTGCCTGAGTCACTTCGGGAACGTTGGTGAGGCGCTTTAGGCGTTCGAGCCAGAAGTCGCTAACAATCGATTCCAAAGTTTTAGCTTGTTGCGGGCGCTTCACCTCCCATCGGAGAGTCTTTGTTATCCAGTAGCGTCCGCCAGCCAAAAAGCCAAATAGCTTCCCCTTGGAAAGCTCGCCATATTGGTTAACGGGACAGTCAAGATACTCTCCAGTGTCCTGATCGAACTCAAGCGATTTCGCCGCCTTGATAGGGTGGTCAATGCGCTTTGCGCAAGGCCCATGCTTCGCCTAGATGAACCCGCCCTGAGGCAGAAAAGGAAAAAGTTGTCACTCCCTATGAAACGTCGGGGGGAATTTTAGGGGAGGAGTCTTTATCTTTTCGACCAAACTGGGAGAAAACGGTCTTTGATTTTTGGCCGAGAGAGTTAAAACCTTTTTTGGTCGCCTGAAAGCCAGAGCTCAAGCCTTCCATGGCGGACTTGCCTTGGCGGCTTAGCCCCTCCATACCTGCCTTCGTTGTCTCTGAAAAAGCTGTAGAAAAGGAGTTAACATCCGCAAAGGTTTGGTGAACTCGGGCAATGGCCATCTCTTCCCGCTCATCAAAGATGCCGTCCGCCTCGGCGATGCCCGTAATAAAAGAGATAATCTCGTTGGACATCGACTTGTAGTTGCAGTCAGGATTTTCCTTCTTGAAGCGGGCAAGTTGCTCACTTATTTCCTTGATTGAATGCTCGTCTGCTTTTCGCTCAATTAAGGCAAGCCCCTCCGCCACGAAGGTCTCGTCATACCCCCATTCTTTCACGAAAGAGGCTTTGATGAATTCCCGCTCATCGTGATCGATAGTGCCATCAATGCTGGCGAGCTTGATCCCCAGCATTGCAATCATGTCGAAAAGGCCCGTAGCTAAAACATCCAAAGGGGTATTTATGAAATCTGGAATGGTCTTGGCTCGGCTCGAAGAGCTCCGGACGAAATACTTACCCACGACAACACTTAAACCTGCGCCGGCAATACCTGCGGCTACTGCCCAACCAATAGGCGTGGCTGCGGCACCAATTCCTAAGGCACCGAGGAAGCCAGTTTTGGCGAAAAATGTAGAGGCAACCAATGACGATTGTGCCACGGCCATTCCGGTAGCGGCGCCATTGGCGGCATCAACACTATCCATGAGGTAGGATTTAAGCCTCAGGGATGTATAAGCTTCCTCACCAATGTCGAGCTTTAATTTGAATCGGAGAGGGTCTTGGATAACCTGTTCAACACTTTCCATCGGGCTTTCTGGCTGGGTATTGTTCATTGCGTTTAGTCTGCTAGAGAGGAAAAGTTTTGTTTAGCTGCCGCAATGGCATTGGCAAGATTCTTATCGGTGATGTCTTGCTTCATGCCTAAAACGAAGCCGTAGAGCATGGCGAGAGGGGTAAGAAACGGAGCGATCAACGTACCGACCAGGGGGACGCAGGCCACGAGGAAACCGAAGATTCCACCCAGCACCAGACCGAATGAAGCGTTCGGGAAATTTTTTAGGGTCTCAAGGACAACATCAAGTATTTTCCGTCCAATCTTAACGATAAATTTTCCGGCTTTGATGGTTGCCTTGGTGATCGCGAACAAGGCCGACTTCACATCCGCAGAGATGTTTAGATTATCAATGGTCGATTTTATTGACTCGTCGCTGTGAGTCGTCCTATTGAACGCCCTAACGGTTTCAGTGGTGAGGAGAGCGTGTTCCTGGCGAAGGGTCTCACCGGTGGAGGGGTTTTTAGCTTCAACGATCATCCTAATCCTCTTGCCATTTTTATTGGTTTTTCTTTTTCGCGCGAGAATCGAACCTGAGGGGCGTATAACCAAGTTCCCGAAATTGCCCTCTATTGTTTAGGACGACCAAAACGTCGATCCTCGGAGCGCGAATCAAGATCCTTTATCCAATTCCTCACGGTATTGGAATCTGCATAGAACGTATCCCCACAGAGTTCGTGGATAACCGCATGATCGGTTCGGAAGGCTTCTCTTCCAAGCCCTTCGTAGCAGCAAAAAACTCGTCGTCTTCCAATTCACCACGCTGTAAAAACCGATTTAGTTCCGCCTGATTGGACCAAAAAGCAGGCAATTCGAGATTTCCTCGCTTTCAAGCCAGCCTGAGCAAGAAAGAATTCGGTAATTTCTGCATCGGAAACCAAACTCATATTTTTTAGAAGCCCAACAGACGCCAGCAGGTGCATGTCCTTTGCTCCTCAGTTTCCACGCAGATCGGACTAAAACTCAAGGCTCACTTCGTACCCGAGGGGCTTAAATTACCGGGCGACGGATAGGTAAGCGGCTTGCCGCGGTATTTGGCCAAGCAGTAAAACCACATCGTCATTGCTGATAAATGCAAGAAAATTGAATTCTTCTCGTATGCAGCACTCTAGCTAATTCCCGCGGTTTCTCGAATGTAAAATTGCTTTTCCTTGGTTGGCACCGGCTGGGCAATGTTTCGAACAAACCGTTGTCGCTCTGCTGCAACGTCCGGCAAGTTCGAACGACCGAATTTAATCAGGGCTACTCGCTCAGCGGCGTTTCGATCGAGTTTTGAAGCGGAGCAGTTGTTCCGTTGGGCGGCTTGTTGAAGTGAATTGATTGATCGGTCAAGAGCGGCTTTTGCATAGTCTATCTGAGCTTCCAGTTCCGCAAAGTCATTAACCAGTTTAGTGATATTGGATTTAATTCTGTTGGCATTCGCAATTGATTCAGCGGCTTTGGTTTGAGTCAGTTCTTTATGCAATTTACTACGCCGTGCGAGAAGAACTCCCTCTACCAATGCGAGCTCGCGCTGCTCATCATCGAGAGCAGCTATTGCTTTCTGATCTCCAAATTGGAGTACATCCTGGCGTTCAAACCTTTCGATCCAGGAAATGCGCTGCGCAATCTTCGATAACCAGTTTCCGATGGCAGCTATATCTTCTTGAATCTCTGTGCAAGTTTGGGGGTAGCCCATTATTAGTTTTGCAGGCGAGTTAACTATGCCCATAAGGATTTGCCTCTGAAAATGAAGCAGCTATATCCTTATAGCCATTGTTGATATGCGAAATGGGTAGGCTGTTCGTTTTATGGTTTCGTTAAGTTAATTTTAAACACGCGGCATTACGTTGATTGGTTCCAATTGAGCGGGGGTAATCGCCCGATTTGAGCGGGATTAGATTGCATTGTGATCCATAAATCTATCAAAAACATGTTCTTAGGAACCAGAGAGTTAGTGAGAAAAGGAAATTCGCTTTGACCCTCGTACCGGATTGGTCACGCTGTCTGGGCCTGTGCAATCTTGGTTTCGATAGGGTTCGCCACCCGCTTTTATCCAAACTGTACCCCCGTTACAGGATTTTCGGTTCTAGCAACTCAAATATCTGAAAAATTCATTTCCCTCTAAATTCCAGAAACATGGAACCAATTTCTACGGACTTACGTGAGCATTTGTACGTACGCTTCGTGCGCACGCCGATTGGCCCGGGAAGGAAACAGAATGATTCAATTCAAAGCACTCTTGGTTTCCACGCGCGCGGAGTACTTTCGGCTTGAGCTAGCGGAACAACTATTCAAGCGCGGACGGGAGATCCCGCTGGTCGGCATCTTCGCTGCAGTCACCTGCGCAACTCTGTTCCAGACCCCCAAAAACAACGGCGCACTCACGATCTGGGCGATCACGTTTATCGCTCTTTATGCGGTTTCCTATCTGGCTCTGTTCTTACCCCGGCGAAAGCTAACGACAATACCTACGCAGCGTGGACCCGGAACTTTATCTGGGCGTTCGCAAGCTATGGGGTGATGTGGGGAGTGTTCACTTTTATCTGCCTTGAGTCGCTTGGATTCTGGCAGGAAGTGGCTCTGTTCATGATCCTGTTTGCCATTGTCTCGGTACCCATGCCAGTGCTGGCCTACTGTTTGCCAGCGGCCATCCTGCACCCAATCCTGGTGCTTGGTACTGCCTGTGCACTCCTGATTCAAAAGAGTCTGGAGCCCGGCATAAATCATGAAACTTCGCTGCTGGCAATGCTTCTGGTGGCCAGTGCGATGTCGACCTACAAACAGATGATTATGGCCAAGACTCTGGTGTCGTCAGTTGATGACAGGCGCCGGCTTTCGACCAGTGTGTCGACCATCCAAAAGATGAAGCGGGAAAAATATCAGGACACCGTCACCGGCATGCTGAACCTTGAGGGCATGGTGTGTCACATGCGCAAGACCCGTCTCTCGGCTGGCTCCGGCTACACGTTGTTGTCGCTCAAGGTTGATGATCTGGAGCAGATGTACTCAACCCACACCAAAGCCATTGTCGATCGCCTGGTTAAAGTGGTCGCCAGACGAATCGAAAATCCCGGCAGTGGCGCTTTGACTGTCGCTCATGTCGGTTTGGGCGAGTACTTGATATTGACACCGGAACAGGACGCCGATGCAGAAGAGGGCACCATCGCCGATCTGTTCCAGGCGTTCAATCATCCTTACTTCTCCGGAACCAAGCAGCTGTATTTGACAGTATCTGTTGGCGCCACCTCGCTGTGCAGCGACGAGCATGATGAATCTGCAGTGATTAGCAAAGCGGTTTCAGCCATGCGCGAAGCGTCCAAAGATCCGGGCAACTCGTTTGCACGCTACGACGCTTCGATGTCGGATCGGTTAAACTGGTGGATGGGTATTCGCTCGCAACTTCAGCACGCCATTAAATCCAATGAATTTACGGTGTTTCTGCAACCCAAGGTGGAAATAGAGACTGGCGTAGTCAGTAGCGCCGAAGCCTCATTCGTTGGCAAAGCCCCACCATGGGCATCGTCAACCCGGCCGATTTCATTCCCATTGCCGAATCCACCGGCGACATCATGGCGCTGGGGCGGTGGGTTCTGCGTGAGGCCGCGCACTTGGTGCAAGACCCAAGGCTGCCTGCGGCGTTCTCCATCGCGGTCAATGTCTCGGTAAAGCAGTTTGCAGATCCCAAATTGATTGGCCTGCTTGAAGAGATCGCGCAACAGTTGAAAGGCACTCAGCGTCGAATCGACCTTGAGATTACCGAGAGCGCGTTGATGCTCGAAAGTGTTGAGGTAAAGATGATGCTCCGGGACATCGAACGACTTGGCTTTGGTGTGGCTCTGGATGATTTCGGCACCGGCTACTCGTCACTCAGCTACCTGACTCAACTGAATGCCGACACTGTGAAGCTGGATAAATCCTTTCTCGACGAGATTCCGGTGAATACCAAGCACGCCGCGTTTGTTTCGTCGGTGATACTGATGGCGAAAACGCTTGGCTTGAAACTGGTGGCTGAGGGTGTAGAGCGTAAGGATCAGCTGGACTGGCTGGCGCTGAACCAGTGCGACACGGTTCAGGGCTATCTCTTCTCTCGTCCGTTGGCATTCCCAGATCTTTTGAGTTGGCTGGAACGTCGCACTGCCCAGCCCGAGGTTATTGAGTCGCGACTCCTGATAGTAGGTCCGACGTAGCTCTTAAGAAAGACTGGCCCTTCGATAGCGGCGAACCTCAATCCAGCCATGGGCAAGCAGTGCTGAGAACACGATCACCCCGCCGAACAGGCTGAGCGTGGTGGGCACTTCGTCCAATACCAGCCACACCAAAAAGGCACCGATTACCGTCTCCAGCAGTAGCATCATGCTGACTTCGGCCGCAGCTATGTAGCGCGGGCCAATCTGAATGAGCGTGGCAGCGATTGGCAGGAAAAACAGACAAAGTAGGCCAATGAACAGGCTGTCCCGCAACGATGGCAATTTTGCGCCACCGCCGATGGCGGCCAGTGCGGCCAACAACAGGGCTCCGAACATCAGCATAACGCTCATGTCTGCGTCAGGCCGGGAACGAGCCACGTTTAGATTGGCCGCGAGAGCTGTAGCCGCAACCCCCGCCATAACAAGCCCCAGTGGCTCCCCTTGCCCCCATTCACCTATGGCCATGATAGAAGCCCCGGTCACGCAAACCACAATGATTACCCAAGTCCGCAGCGGCAGGGTTTCTTTCCAGACCAGCCAAGCAATGAGGGCGGCAATAACCGGGGCGGTATTCAGGATGATCAGCACGTTTCCGGCAGCGGTATTTTTCATGCCCACCACGAAGCCAAGGGTACTGACTGCGAAGGCACAGGCACAGAACCAGCCTTTCCAGCCACAGCGTTTCATTTCCGGGACCAGGCGCGAGCGATAACGGACCGTGTTAATAATCAGGAAGCTGAGAGCAAGTAACAGGCCCCGCCAGAACAAAAACACTACGGGCTCCACCGAGGTAATCTTCACCAGTAGGGCGTCGGGCGTAATGAATAAAACCCCTAGCGCAGCAATGGCCAGTCCTTTAATGCGTGTGGTGTGCAATCGTCATTTCCCTATAGATGAGCGGTAGGGCCTGTCAGTTCGCCGCGGGCCAGTGCAGCGTGGCGCAGTGCTACGGACTGTCCTGCTTGGGCACCGGTTCTATCCGGTTTATATCGCCGGTAGGCGGTTCCGGTTGATCGTGATAGATCACCAGCAAGCCACCGCCAATAATGGCTACCGCGACAATGGCCTTAAAAATGGTCGACTTCAACATCAATGTCTCCTTTTAATTCGCGATCCACTGTCACGTACCTTTAGGCCAAAGCCCCGGATCACAACCCCCGTTAAATTCCTGAGCGTTCTACAAAAGTCGCTTCGACAGTGTCGAGGGCCTGGTTAATACTGAAGGTTCGAACCAATATCATCGGAACCCCGCGGGGAGGAGCCTTTATGGCGTCTGCAGAGGAACCCTTGCTGCACCAATACAGTGAGAATGGGATCACCACGCTGACCCTGGATCAGCCGAAACGGCGCAACAGCCTGTCGATGGCCATGCTGGAGGAGCTGTCGACAGCCCTGGAACAGGTGGCTCAGGATTCGGAAACCCGGGTGGTGGTTTTGGCTGCCCACGGCAATGTGTTTTGTGCCGGGCATGATCTGACTGAGATTCAGAACCGATTCGATGACCACGAGTTTCAGCTGGCCCTGTTCAAGCTGTGCAGCAAGGTGATGCAGCAGATCGTCAATCTCCCTAAACCGGTGATTGCCCGGGTTGCCGGTGTCGCCACCGCCGCTGGCTGCCAACTCGTTGCCAGTTGTGACCTTGCCGTGGCCGCAGACACTGCACGGTTTGCCACGCCGGGCGTTAACATTGGCTTGTTCTGTTCCACGCCCATGGTCGCGCTGTCTCGGAATGTCAGCCGCAAGCACGCCATGGAAATGTTGCTAACCGGCGAGTTGATCGGCGCCGCCCGCGCGGAAACCATCGGCCTGGTTAACCGGGTGGTGGACGAGCAGGTGCTGGATGAGACCGTGTATCGCATGGCCCGGACCATTGCCGACAAATCCGGTCAGGCGGTAAAAGTGGGCAAGGAAGCTTTTTACCGACAACTGGAGTTGCCACTGGCCGACGCCTACGAATTTACATCTCAGGTCATGGCGGAGAACATGCAGGCCAGTGATGCCCGTGAGGGTATCTGTGCGTTTCTGGAAAAACGCAATCCGGAGTGGAGCAAAGATTAAAGGCGGCTAAAAGGTGCGGGTAGGGCGGTTAGGGGCTGGAGCAGTGTTCTGTTCCAGTCACCAGCCGGTCGCCCACCTCGATACCGTGGTCTGAAAAAAAATCCTGATTCATTTCCACGGCGGATTGAAAGGCCACGCCAGCGGGGTAGGAGGGGCAGCTACTTGCGCTGCCCGTCAAGCACGGCGCCATCTGGCGAATACTGGCAATTTTGCCCTGTTCATCCAGGTAGGCGATATCGAGATCAAGCTGGGTTTTGTACATCCAGAAGCCGCGATCCGGGCTCTGCAGATCCGGGTACTGGAACAGCATACCTTCGTCTTCCTGCAGAGAGTCACGCCCCATCAGTCCGGCTTGCCGCTGGCTGAAGTCCCGGGCTACCTCCAGAGTCACCGGCACGGATCCGTTATCCGTCACAAAACAGGCAACCACTTCTGGCAGCTTGGGCTGGGGAACGGAAGAGTCAGCCGCGCACGAGCTGGTCAAAATGCCCGTGCAGGCAATTCCTACCAACAGTGGCCGCAATGAGTGCCTCACGAACGCAGCCGGTAACCGGTTTTAAAGATGTACCAGACGGCCAGCATGCAAGCGGTGAGGAACACCAGGGTCATGCCGACACTGATGCCGATGTGCACGTCTGAAACCCCGTAAAACGCCCAGCGGAAGCCACTGATCAGATAGACCACAGGGTTGAACAGGCTGATGGTCTGCCAGATCGACGGCAGCATGTCGATGGAGTAGAAAGTACCGCCCAGGAAGACCAGCGGCGTGACAATCATCATGGGTACGATCTGCAGCTTTTCAAAACCGTCCGCCCAGATTCCTATGATGAAGCCGAACAGGCTGAAGGTGACCGACGTCAGCACCAGGAACGCCACCATCCAGAACGGGTGCAAAACCTCGTAATCGACGAACAAACGAGCCGTGGCAAGGATAATCAGGCCGAGAATGACGGACTTGGTCGCGGCAGCGCCCACGTAGCCCAGCACAACCTCAACGTACGAAACCGGCGCCGAGAGCACTTCGTAGATCGTACCCGAGAACTTGGGCATGTAGATCCCGAAGGACGCATTGGAAATACTCTGCATCAGCAGTGACAGCATCACCAGGCCGGGAATGATGTAGGCGCCATAGCTGATGTTGTCGATATCGCCCATGCGCGATCCGATGGCCGAACCGAACACCACAAAATAGAGGCAGGTCGAGATCACCGGGGACAGCACGCTCTGCATCACGGTGCGTTTCATGCGGGCCATTTCAAAGCTGTAGATTGCGCGAACGCCGTAAAAATTCATGCCTTTCTCCAGTGTGGCCGAGGGCCTTATTCGTGCACCAGGCCAACGAAAATCTCTTCCAGGGAGCTCTCTCGCGTTTGCAGATCGCGGTAGTCGATGCCCAGGTCTCCGAGGGTACGAAGCAGTCGAGCGACGCCAGCTTGTTCCTGCTGGGAGTCAAAGGTGTAAATGAGCTCGTAGCCGTCTTCGGACAGTTCGATGGGCTCCAGTGTCAGTTCACCCGGCATCTTGTCGAGCTTGCTCTGCAGCTGCAGGCGCAATTCTTTCTTGCCGAGCTTGCTCATCAACTGGTCTTTCTCTTCCACCAGGATGATCTGGCCTTCGCGAATCACCCCGATCCGGTCCGCCAT
This sequence comes from Marinobacter similis, assembly GCF_000830985.1. Lineage (GTDB taxonomy): Bacteria > Pseudomonadota > Gammaproteobacteria > Pseudomonadales > Oleiphilaceae > Marinobacter > Marinobacter similis. Next base: position 398,661 of record NZ_CP007151.1, read on the forward strand.
TTCTTCTGCTTCTTCGATGTAGTGGGTGGTGAGAATAATGGTGACGCCGTTTTCGCGGAGCTTGCGCACCATTTCCCACATGTCGCGGCGCAGCTCAACATCGACACCCGCAGTCGGCTCATCCAAAAAGAGGATCTGGGGTTCGTGGGACAGGGCCTTGGCAATCATGACCCGGCGCTTCATGCCGCCGGACAGCGACATAATCCGGTTGTTGCGTTTGTCCCAGAGAGACAGATCTTTCAGCACCTTTTCGATGTGCTCGGGCTTGGGTGCCTTGCCAAACAGGCCTCGGCTGAAAGACACCGCATTCCATACCGTCTCGAACGAATCGGTGTTCAGTTCCTGTGGCACTAACCCAATGGACTGACGAGCCTTGCGGTACTGACGCACAATGTCATGTCCGGCAGCTTCAACCTTGCCTTCGGACAGGTTGGTGATACCACAGATGATACTGATGAGGGTGGTCTTGCCAGCGCCATTCGGGCCGAGAAGAGCGAAGATTTCGCCCCGTTTGATTTCCAGATTAATGTCTTTCAGCGCCTGGAAGCCGTCGCCATAAACTTTGCTGAGGTGCTGTACGGAAATGTCCGGTTGCACGGGCGTGTCCTGTCTTGAAATGGGCCAGAAATAGAAGCGCGGTATTTTCTCATGACTGACACAGGTTTAGAAAGCTTTGCCTGACAACGGATAAGCTCCATAATGCCGCTGTCTGCAGATGAGGTACGGGTATGTTACGAGCGGTTCTGGTGGTGGGATTGATGCTGACGCTGTTAATTGCAGCGGTTTTTGGACCTCGTCTGTTAAGGACCGTGGAGCCAGAAGCCGGCACCGGTGCCAAAAGCGAGTGTGATCTGGATACCAGCGCTTGCTCCTGGTCCGATCTTGATGGCAACTGGCACGTGGCATTGAAGCCGCTGAATGATCAGGATGCAGACTACGAATTGACGGTCATCGGGGCGGAAGGCCCCGACCGGCTGCTTGCGGTTCTGCAGGGCGATTCCATGTATATGGGTGAATACCCGGTTCCACTTCGCCGCCAGGGCGACGGTCGTTACGTTGCGCGCTTTAGCGCCCCTCTGTGCAGCACCGGAAATGATATGCGCTGGCGTCTGGATTTCCAGCGAGGGCAGACCCGTATCGATACAGCTCCCTTTCACATGGTGTTTCAGGCCCACACTCTGTGAAAGACCGCAAAACCTGAACCCCGCATTGCTGACAAGCCCCCACGAATGTGTAGACTCCAGTAATCTTGTCGCCAACATCAGGGAAGACGCCATGGATTACGGAGATAGTGTCCAGAAAGTATTGCTGCGGAAAATTCGCAAAGCCGAGCAGGATCTCATTCAATTAAAACTGGACTACTGCCGGTTTGTGTTTGGCCTAACCCATCGCGCTCGCGTTGTTTCCGGCGATGGCGTTTACCTGGTGCGCTCGGTGGATGTTGAAACCATGAAACCTACGGAAGAGGGCACTTTTACTAAACCTGCAATCGCCGGAACCCCCGTACACTCACCGGATGCTCCAGAGCCCACCCAGCTTGGCACTCAATGGACATTGGAAGGCGCGTCAAAGCCTGCCGTAATCAAATAAACGAATTAGCGGTAACGGCTTCATAGAGACTGTGTTGCGACGCCACATAGTGATGCTGTTGCCAGAATTTGGCCCCATCGAGGCCTTCCCGAAAGCAGGCCAGAGCGGCGCTACTGTTCGTTAATGTTGCGATGGCTTGAAGTGCCTGTGATTGCTTCAGACCTGTCTTGCGGCTGGCGATGTGAGCACGATGCCAGCAAGGGAGTCAGAATGCCGAACGGAGTGCTCGCAAAGTGCACAGGCTGCCCCGTAAAGCCAATTAGCAGCATAGGCTCGAACGGTGGCAGGGGAGTCGGCCAGGTCGAGACCACGAGTCCTGCAGTCCCGTTCTTGCAGGCCAGCAAGAATATGAAGCTGGGTGAACAGTTCCGTCCGATCAGGCGCGGAAACCGGTGGCATCATGCCTACGCCCGTCCAGTCGGCAATTCCTGCCGTTCTCATGTGGCTGCCTTGCAGTCCATCCACCGGTGCTGAGCGAACCAACGCGACCATTCGAAAGGCCATTAATAGCACCAGCGCTACCAGCCCAACCTGCGTCACCAAAATCAGCCCGTCTGCCATAACATTCGAATCCAAGCATTAAGAAGATAAGCAGATTGTAACGGAATGTAATCGGGCGTCAGAGCTAACGGATTGGCAGAATGCGCCAAAACCTAGGGGTTATCTTCGATTTGTGATTGGGGTCCCACTGATTAGGCTTCTGAGTGGTCTGAGGGCAGTGTCGGCCCTAACAGGTTGGCATGGTCTGGAGTGCCAGCTTCCGCCTAATGAAGCGGCCCAAAATATCCACGCCGATATTCAGCAGCGCAGTAATAACGATTAGCACCATGGCCCGGTCGAACTGGATGTTTTGGATGGCGCTATCAACGTAGAAACCGAGGGTATAGATACCCAGAATGCCCAGGATTGCGGTTTCCCGCATGATGATTTCCCAGCGATAGAACAGGAAAGCCAGGAACGCTCGGTACACACGGGGTACCAGTTCATAGGTGTATCGGTTGAAGCCGGTTATGGCGTCGGGGCGCAGCTGTATTGCACTGGACTGCCGTCCGATCAAATGTCCGATGATTCCGCCATTATGCAGGGCCAGGGCGATTACCGCTGGCAACATTGATGGCCCCCAGAGCTGCAAGAGAATGTACGCGAGAATGTACTCTGGCGTAGAGCGGGCTATGACCAGAAATATGTGTCCGCCAGTTCGGCGCGCCGGCCCGCCAAAGTGGCTGGATATCAACGGAAAGGTCAGCAGGGCAATCAATCCCGTCGCCACCAGGGCAATCTGGGTCAGCACCAGGGTGTTCCAGATGCCGGGCAGGGCCTCGGTCGCCATCACATCCCCAAGCCAGGGCATCAGGCCACTAAGTCCGTCACCGTTCCGTAAGGGTGACGGAATAATATCCTGGGTAAAGAACCGCTCGACATTGCCCCAGACGATGGGCAAGCCCTCACCGAGAAAAAACGGCGCACCAAGGATGTAGACCGGAAGCAGCTTGGGCTTCACCCAAAGCGGCATAGTCGCGATCAGGACATAAAACAGAATCAGCATGGCCCCGGCTTCGGAGTAATGGCCCTGGGAAAAGGCCGATTCCAGGAAGAAGCCCAGGGTTGGTAACCCGACAAAGCCGAGGATCGCGCTGGACCGCAAACCGCACTCCAGTCGGTAGGCGGTGTAGGTTCTCAGCTGAACCCAGCAATCCGGAATGCGGGTGTACAGAAAGGCGGATACTACGCCGGTTCTTGGCGGCAGAAGGCGGCCTGGAGTTGGATCCGCCTCTTCAAAGATCTCGGAATAAACCTTGGCAAATATACCGGCGTAAGGGATCGCAATGGCCAGTACACCGGTGAGCGGGTGAAAGCCAAAGAACTGCAGAAATATCAGAGCCCAGAAAAGCTCGTGGATGGCGCGGATGAACGCGCAAAAAGTGCGCACTACCGGGTTGCGATAGACCAGTGACAGAACAAAACCGCACAGACTGCCCAGCGCCACACCCACGAAGGCGAACGCTACTGTGCGCAACAAAGCCACTGCAATACCCTCGGAACTGAAAAAGTCCGGAGTGATAACGCCCATGAAAAATCGGCCCAGGTCTTTCCAGGGATTAGCGGCCGTGATCGCAATGTCGGCAAACAGCAGCGCGACCAGGGCAATGGCGACAAATAGAAAACTGACTCGAACCGTGGGTGAGGAGAACATGGGAGGTGTCAGTATAGTGGAGTGATGTCGGCGGGAGTCAGTCGTTCGCTGTAGTCATCAAGAGCGATCTGACCATCCTGAATACCAACGATGCGGGTGCAATACTGAAGAGCCAATTCAATATCGTGCAAAGCCACAACACTGGTGGGAAATCGCTTGCTCATCAGTTTCATTACCAGGTGAGACATGGGGCCATCCAGCGCCGACACAGGCTCATCCGCCAATAACATGTCTGCTTTGCGAAATACCGCCCTGGCGATCGCGACCCTTTGCCGTTGCCCGCCGGACAGGGAAGCGGTCGGCACCCAGATTTTTTCCGGCATGGAAAGATCTTTGAGCAGCGCGCGAACGGCAGCGGAGTCTTTGGAGAACGGGCGGATCAGCGTAAGGGTGTTGTACCAGGTTGGGTGGGCGTCAAGTTGACCCATATACACGTTGTGGAACACGGGCAGGGCATTTACCAGTCCAAGGTCTTGCGGAACCAGGGAAGAGGTACGGCCTACCTGCTGATGAATCAGGCTGATCAAGGTCGACTTACCTGCGCCGCTCTTGCCGACCAGCGCAACTCGCTCTCCTTTTTTTACCTGGAGAGAAAGCGGGCCAATTACCCGCTCCCCTCCGAACGAGGCCGATAGGCCTGACAGATCAAATCCGGACATTAATCGATGATTCCGATCTGTTTTCCTACCACTTCAATGGGCTTATAGGCGTCATTGGAAACAGGGATAAAGCCAGAACGCGGGAAGCTGTTGAGCAGCTCTTCATCCTTCATGTTTAGCAGTGCCTGCTGAACGCGATCCGTAAAGCCTTCGCCAAACCGCTCGTCCGCATCACCGCGAATGCTCCACTGGTAATTGGGGTAGCTAGGTGTCGTCCAGATGACTTTGACCGCGTCGGTGTCCACGTTGCCGTCTTTGGTCTCTTTGTCCCAGACCGAAAAGTTGATAGCGCCCACTTCATAAGTGCCTGCCTCAACCAGACGCAAGGTGCGAGTATGGTTACCGCTGAAACCAACCCGTGAGAACACGTCGTCTGGTGCTTCATTGAAAGCTTCGCGGATGTAGTATTCAGGGATCAGACGGCCAGAAGTTGAACCTTTCGAGCCAAACGTAAAGGTCTTCCCGCGCAGTTCCTCAGGCAGATTCTCTGCTTCGTCGAGACCAGTGCTTTTGTGGGCGATTATATGAGAATAAAAAGCCTCGTCTTCAACACCCTGTGCGATCGCCTGGGAGCCGGGCACCAGCGAGCGTGCCTGAACACCAGACAGGCCGCCAAACCAGGCCAGCTGTACCTGATTGTTGCGAAATGCAGACACTGCTGCGGCGTAGGATTTCACCGGGATGTAGCGAACATCAACGTCCAGGTTCTCCGACAAGTAATCTGCGATACCACGGAAACGCTCAACAAGCTTGGTTTCATCTTCGTCAGGAATCGCAGTGAATACGAGAGTCTCGGCTGAAACAGCGGCCGAACAAGCGAAAAACACGACACTTGCGGCGGCGAATTTCCTTATCATATTGAGAGCCATTTGAGGATCCTTTCTTTCCGGGGATGGTTCATTATTTGGGTTGTAAGCTGCCGAAAATACTGGCTTCATCAGCATACCGTGATTTAATACGTCTCGGAACAGCTATACGATTGCCGTCCAGAAAAAGTGCTGCCTGACGGGAAAAATATCGTCGAACGCAAACGAGTAGGAATTCAGCCGCCATGCACATCATTCTGATCACACCTGCGCCCTCAGGCTCACGGGCTGGAAACCGGGCAACAGCGGATCGTTGGGCATCGCTGCTAGAAAAGGTCGGGCATAAAGTCAGTGTTGTCACCGAGTACGAGGGTGCCCCCTGCGACCTATTCATCGCACTGCATGCCTGGCGCAGCCACGATGCTATTCAGACCTTTCGCAAATGCTGGCCGGAAACGCCGTTAGTTCTGGTGCTGACCGGCACGGACATTTACCGGCATCAACGGGAGTATCCGCTTCCTACCCGGGCATCCATGGCTGCGGCCGATGTGCTGATCGGTTTGCACGCGTTGGTTTCGGCCGACATCCCTGAGGAGTTCGCCGGCAAACTACTTACCCTCTACCAATCCGCCGATGAGATCCCGCCCGCCACTAACAAAGCGGCTGCGAGCGGAACGTTCGATGTTTGCGTGATCGGCCATTTGCGGGAAGAAAAGGATTCGCTGCGTGCGGCGATGGCTGCCCGATTGCTGCCAGATGAATCCACGGTGCGCATTCTCAATGCCGGCAAGCCACACAATGCACAATGGCAAGCTTTAGCAGAACAGGAGGTGGCCGAGAACCCACGCTTCCAGTGGCTCGGTGAGCTGGACAAGCCCACCACTCAAGACCTGATGGCGCAGTGCCAGTTGATGGTCATGAGTTCGGTGATGGAAGGCGGTGCCAACGTAATATCGGAAGCCTGCCGGGCAGGGCTGCCGATCTTAGCCTCAGACATTCCCGGCAATCGGGGGTTGCTGGGCAATGACTATGAGGGTTATTACCCGGCTAAGGACCAGGCGGCTCTGGCCATATTGCTGCAGAAAGCAGAATCCGATTCGGCATATCTGAGGCGTCTGACAGAGCAGGTGAGTGAGCTTGCCCCTCTGTTCACACCAGAGAACGAACAACATTCACTGGAGCGGGCACTGGAAATGGCTTTCCAGCGCCGCTCCAATCTCGAGGGCTAGGCTAGGGGAAACCCCATCGATCAATCCCTGAGTGAGATAGGTTCGATGGCACCCTGCATGTCCTGGGCTGTAACCCGACCGATGATGGCCGTGTGCGGGTAGCCCAGTGCTTTCAGCTCGCGCACGCAGGCCTCAGCCTGATCCGCCGCAACACTGGCAAGCAGACCACCGGCGGTCTGTGGATCAAAGATCAGCGGGTACCTCGGATGATTTATCCACTTCTCTTGTTCTCTGATACCGCGACGCAAACGGATGTTGGCCGGCTGCAGTGAACTGAGAATGCCTGCGGCCGCTGTTTCCTCGGCACCCGGTAAAATCGGGATGGCAGACAAATCCAGTTCGGCATCGACGCCAGAAGGCCGGGTCATCTCAACCAGGTGACCGAGCAATCCGAATCCAGTCACATCGGTACAGGCCTTTGAGCCATAGCGCCGGAGGCATTCAGCGCCGGCTTTATTGGACTGGATCATGGAGCTCAGGGCGCTATCAATCCAGCGACCTCTGGCGGCCAGTTTGGCGTGGGCCGCAAACAGAGTTCCGGTACCAATCGGTTTGGTCAGAATCAGAACGTCACCGGCACGCAGGCCGCCTTTGCTCATGACTTCGTCCGGATCGATCAGGCCGTTTACCGCAAAGCCTAGAGCCAGTTCCTTGCCTTCGCCGGTGTGACCACCGACCAGGGCGCAACCCGCTTCGTTCAGAACCTCGACGGCGCCAGACATCATCTGGTAAACGACATCTTCAACCTTGGACTCAATGCCGTAGGGCACTGTAGCGACGGCAGTGGCACTTTGAGCCTCTGCGCCCATGGCGAATACATCTCCCAGGGCGTGGTTGGCTGCAACTCTGCCAAACACATACGGGTCGTCAATAAACGCCCGGAAGAAATCCACAGTATGGACCACAGCCTTACCCGCCGGTACCTCCAGCACTGCGGCATCATCGGGCGAATGCAGCCCTATGATGATGTCATCCCGATCGATAGGGCGGAGCTCGCCAAGAGCGCGGGAAAGAACCGTACTGCCGACCTTGGCACCACATCCACCGCAACGCATGGCCACTGCCGAAATTGCCTGAGAGGCTTCTTCCGGGTTCTGGGCCGCAGCCGTATCGGGTAGTTTGGCGTTTTCTTCCATCTCAGGAAGATCGTTGAACTTCTTCATGAAGCGACGATCGATCCAGTCTTTCCAGCGCCAGACCGCTGCGCCATCCACTTCGAAATTGCCCCGAGAGGCGATCGCGTACTTGTCGCCAGTGCTGATCAGCGCCAGCCAGTTTTTCTGAGGCTGGAAATCCTTGGGCGCTTTACCGAGTGCCAGGCGCTTGAGGTTGTCGGCCAGGGGCGGGCCCTGACGAACCGCGAACACGCCAGCCTTTTCGCGCGGATGATTGAGAACGTTGGCAATATCGCCGGCAGCAAAGATGCTGTCGTCGTTTTCTGCCTGAAGAGTATCTCGTACCCGGATAAACAGACCGTCGTCCAGTGCAAGGCCCGTGTCTTTTAGCCACTCAGGCCCACCGGCCCGGGTAACCCACAATACTTCATCAACCTGCTGCGATTCGCCGGATTCGGTTTGCAGCAGGCCCTCCTGAACTTTCTGCACTGGCGATCCCAGGTGAACCTTTACATTGCGTTCAGCCAGGGTTTTCTCAAACACCGCCCGTACTTTGGCGTTGTGCGTGGGCAGGATCTGATCAGCGGCATCGAATAGATGGAAATGCAGCTGGTCCGGATCCTTGCCCCGCTGCTTGAGTTCGCGGGTTAGTCGAAACTGCATGGCCAGCGTTAGTTCCACGCCACCGGCACCGGCGCCCACTACGCCCACAGTCAGCGGGCCTTCGTGATTTTCAATTCGTGAGAGCAGGGCAAGCCAACGGTTGTTGAACCCGGTGATGGGTTTAACCGGAACGGCATGCTCTGAAGCGCCTTCCACGTCGTTTACTCGGGGGGAGGAGCCTATGTTGATCGAAAGAAGATCGTACGGAACATCTGGCCGCCCACGGCACAAAACCCGCTTGCTCTCCCGATCGATACCGATCGCTTCAGCTCGATAGAATCGCGCGCCTGCGAATTCCGCAAGCTTGCTGAGATCGATATGAACATCGTCGTAGCTGTAGTGTCCGGCAACGTAGCCAGGCAGCATACCGGAGTAGGGGGTGTGGGTGTCACGGCAGATGAGGGTCAGGCGCACGCCGGGTACCGGGTTCATAGCGAACCTTTTAAGTACCCCGACGTGGCTGTGCCCGCCGCCAATCAGGACAATATCCCGTAATACAGGCTGGTCAGGCGTGTGCATCAGATAATTTTCTTAGCTTCGGTACTGAACTGGTCAAATCCTTTGACGCTAGAGAAAGCCTTCAGTTTTTCCTGATCGGCGGCGGAGGGGTTTGCAATCTGATCGATGGAGGTAATACCTGCGTCCTTCATTTTTTTCGCGGTCGCCGGGCCAATGCCTTTGACCAGCGTAAGGTCACTTTTGTTTAACGGTTTGGCTGCCTTGGCCGCCGGTTTCTTTGCTGCAGGCTTCTTAGCCGCAGGCTTTTTGGCAGCTGGTTTTTTCGCTGCGGGCTTCTTGCCAGTCGAATTGGCTGTTGGTGCCTTCTTCGCGGCCGACGTGGCAGCACTGGTTGCAGACTTGGCTTGTTTCTTGGCCTGCTCTGCCTGTTTTTTAACGTCTTCGGTTACATCTTTGGAGGCGACACCCAGTCGTTCCAGAATGCTGCTTTGCAGTTCATGAAATTCGTTCAGGCGGCGTTCAAATTCCTCGTTGAAACGCTTCATCTCGCGATCACGAAGTTCGTCGACCTCTTTGAGAAGCTTTCGTACTGGCTCCTGAACTTGTTGCTGAAGGCTATCGAACTGCTTCAGCGCATCGTTTACCAGACCTTCAATTTGAGAGGACGTTTTCTCAAACTCTTTATTTACCTTTTTGACAATTTTGTCGACGTTAGGTTTGGCCTTCTTTGCATGAAATGTCTCCTTGAGGGTGAGGGCATTACGAACAACGGGAATTAGGCCATTTGCCGGAAGCCGGACATAGACCCTGGCGAACGCTCGATTTGAGAGACTGTTTCTTCGAGAGCACCTCTCGAATTCGCCGTAGTTTCTCCGCGAGGGAGAGTCGTTATCTGAATCAAACTCAACAAAATCAATTGAATAGTAGAAGTTACTACAGTGCTTTCTTCGCTCGGTTACCAGGCCGGTCACGCCTTCCGCACGAAGCTTGTCGAAAGGCATATCCATCACCAAGTTCAGAACGATGGTGTCACCCGGATTGAACATTTTGTCGGTCTTCATCACGCACCCATACGCATCCAGCTCATAAAGAGAGGCCTCAACCAGCTCCTTTCGGAACAGGCCCTGCCTGATTCGAAACTGTGCGATAAGGTCCGGTAGTGCTTCAGTCATTAACATGGTCTCGAGTGATTTCCGTATCGGCCTTAGCCTGCCTTCCCTAAGGCAGCTTGATATTGATTAAACGATAGCCACTGATTTGCAGTTTAGCAACGCTATCAGTGTCCTACGAAAAGGGTTTGAGGCAGTTATTGAACTTATAGCTGCCTAAACCCATGCCTATTACTTCTTTTTCAGTTCGTACATGTCAACACGGCGATCTTTCAGGTTTGTCACTGAGCCTCATTTCGAACCAGTTTGAGCTTTTCCAGATCCATGTCGGAGAACATGATCATTTCGGTGTTTGGCGTTGTTTCTGCCATCACCGCGTCATGGGGAAACGCAAAGTCAGAGGGCGAGAATACGGACGATTGCGCATACTGGACGTCGAGGTTTTCAACTTTGGGCAAATTTCCCACGCTGCCAGTGATCACGACGTAGCATTCGTTCTCGATGGCTCGGGCCTGGGCACAGTGACGTACCCGCAGGTAACCATTCTTGGTGTCGGTCCAGAACGGCACCATGATGATGTCGACGTCCTCACTTGAGGCAATCCGACCCAGCTCCGGAAACTCAATGTCGTAGCAGATCATGATTGCAACGCGGCCTGCGTCGGTATCGAACACTTCAAAGTCGCTGCCGCCCTCGATAACCCAGTCCCGGCGCTCGTGCGGGGTGATGTGGATTTTGCGTTGTTCATCCACCCGGCCGTCGCGATGGCACAGGTAAGAAACGTTATAGACCCGATCATTTTCCAGCAGAGGCATAGAGCCGGTGATGATGTTGATGTTGTAGCTAACTGCCATCTCGGACATCTCATCACGGAACTGCTCGGTGAACCCGGCCAAGAAGCGGATGGCCCGGGTCTGATCCATTTGATCGGTCAGGCCCATCAGCGGCGCGTTAAAGAATTCCGGGAACAGGGCAAAGTCACTCTTGTAATCGGAGAGCGCGTCCACGAAGTACTCAACCTGCTTGAGCACTTCTTCGACCGATGTAAATTCACGCATCTGCCACTGAACAGCGCCCAATCGTACCTGTGTCTTCTTGACGTTCAGAACTGACGAAGGCGGGGTGTACAGGATGTTCCGCCATTCCAGCAGCGTGGCGTAGCCCAGAGATTTCTCATCCTCGGGCAGGTATTTGTGCATCAGCCGCGTGACCTGGAAATCGTTGGACAGCTGGAAGCTCAGGATCGGGTCGTAGATCTCTTTGCGATCAACGCGCTGGATATACTCTGCCGGCGTGTACTGGTCCGCGTACTTGTAATAGCTAGGTATGCGACCGCCCGCCAGAATGGCGCGCAGGTTCATGGACCGGCACAGCTCTTTGCGAGCCTCATAGAGACGACGCCCGAGACGGTACCCGCGGAATTCCGGATGAATAAACACATCCAGGCCATACAGGGAGTCACCGTTGGCGTTGTGCCAGATCTTTTCATTGCGAAGGATCAGGTCGTCATAGGTATGCGGGTTGCTGAAGCGCTCGTACTTCACGCTCACGGTCAGCGCAACGGCAATCAATTGGCCATTGTCCTCAATGCAGATCTGGCCATCTGGAAACTGCTCCACCAGTGCCTTGATGGTCTCTTTGGGCCAGGCTCCGCCGATGTCGTCGTAGATACGATCCATCAAAACCTGGAGCTGGTCATAGTCGTCGAGCGTCAGGTTTCGGAGATTGAGGTGCAGTTCTTCGTGGGCCATTCAGATCGGCTCCCGCCAGTGAAATGAAGCTGTGGACATGCAGCTGCTTGCGCAGCGAAACAGCAAAAGTTTATCAGAAGCTGCTAAAGAGTTCGCAATTTAGGGCGAAACAACACGTCACAGAGATCAGCAACCCGAACGTGTCTCCTTATACCCCAGCAAAAACCACGTCCACCTACGTTGATGTATTGACGGACGATGCCGTGGCCCATGGTACGTCGAGTATTGCCCAGTGGCTCAACCCCCCCTCTGGAAATGACGAAGTCTGTAAGGGCGCGAACAACGTGGTCACTTTAATGAACGCCTCCACAGCGGTCTCGAATGTCAGCATGGAAAAAGCGCAGGACGCCATGGAGGCGCTGAATCGCATTGCCGACCAGGGCCAGGAAGCGGCCGCGGCGGCTAGTGAAAACGACGTTTACAGTGGGCAGATTGAAAGCATTGGTCGCACCCTGAACCAGAACGCGTCACGGTTCCGGGTGTAATAGGCACCCGGAAGCCAATTGTGCGAAGATCAGGCGATCTCCCCAATAGAGCATAAACATGGCACTTATTGACACGATTATCGGCGCAACCGGGCAATGGGTTGCGCATTCAGACTCCAACGCCACCCTGGCTAATCCTATGGCGTGGCTGCGCAAGACCGGCGGCTATGCCGCGGTAAACCGTATCATTGGACTGTCGATCCCGTTTGCTACCCGTAATCGATTCAGTGTGGAAGAGTTGCGGCCTGGCTATGTGAAGGCCCGAATTCGCCTGAAAGGCAACAAGAACCACTTTGGCAGTATGTATGCCGGCGCCTATTTCCTGGTCGCGGAAATCCCCGGTGGAGTGCTCACGCTGTTTGATCTCGGGCCCTCGTACACCCCGATCCTGAAAGAGATGACCCTGCAGTTTCTGCAGCCGGCAAACTCTGATGTCACCGTGGAGTTCTCACTGACACCGGAAATGGTCGAGAGTATTCTGGCAGACGCCGACGCCACCGGCCGGGCCAAGTTCACCTTGGAAGGCCAGCTGCATGATCAGGAAGGCAATCACGTTGCCAACTCAATCGCCCATTATCGGGTTCGAAAGCAGGGCTTCAAAGCTGAGGGCGAATAAGCCCGGTAAAAAGACTTATTAGCGGGAATGGTCAGTGGAGCGCTTAGGAGCGCTCCAGACCAGACAGGGTTTCAAGGAAAATGGCGCCGTACTTCTGCAGCTTGGCGGCGCCGACGCCGCTAACCTCTGCCAACTCGTCCAGGGATTGCGGCTTGCGCTCCAGCATGTCAAACAGGGTGGCGTCGTGGAAGATGACATAGGGTGGAACCCCTTGTTTGTCGGCAAGCTCCTTCCGACACGCCCGCAACGCATCCCAGCCGGCCTGGTCGGTAATCTGTTCACGTATAGCGGCGCCACTGCGACTGCCTTGGCCTCTTGACGAGGTTTTCTTAACCACCGGATCTTTGCGCAGCTCAACCGGCTGTTTGCCTTGCAGCAGCGGGCGACAGGTTTCCGTTAATTGCAGGGCGCCGTAGCCTCCGGGTCAGCCCGCAAATAGCCGTTGGCAACCAGTTGCCGGAACACCGATTTCCACTCGTTCACTGACAGCTCGGTACCAATCCCGTAGGTGGACACTGCCTGATGGCCCGACTGCAGGATTCGTTCGTTTTCCGATCCCCGCAGCACATCTATCAGGTAGGTGACACCGAAGCGCTGGCCAGTCCGAAAAACACAGGACAACGCCTTCTGGACCGCGACAGTTCCATCCCAGGTTTCAGGCGGGTTCAGGCAGGTATCGCAATTGCCGCAGGTTCATCCTGGGTGTCTCCGAAATAACGCAGTAACACCTCGCGCCGGCACCGGGTCACTTCGCACAGGCCAAGCATGGCGTCGAGCTTCTGCCGTTCTACCCGTTTGAACTGGTCGTTGCCCTGTGATGCTTCCAGCATCTGGCGCAGTTTGATGACATCCTGCAGGCCATAGACCATCCACGCGGTTGAGGGCTTGCCGTCCCGGCCGGCACGACCGGTTTCCTGATAGTAGGCCTCGAGGCTCTTGGGCAGATCCAGGTGAGCCACAAACCGAACGTCAGGCTTGTCTATACCCATCCCGAACGCAATGGTGGCTACAATAATCACACCGTCTTCGCGCAGGAATCGTTCCTGATGCAGCGCCCGGGTCTCAGACGGCAGGCCGGCGTGGTAGGGCAGAGCGGTATAGCCTTTGTCGGCCAGCATGCGCGCCGTTGCATCCACCTTATTGCGGGACATGCAGTAAACGATGCCGCACTCGCCGTCATGTTCTGCTTTAATAAAATCCAGCAACTGCTTGTTTGCGTTTGTTTTGGGCGCGATTCGGTACTGGATATTCGGGCGGTCAAAGCCGCTAACGAAGTGCCGCGCTTCGATGAGGGAAAGCCGCTCAGCAATCTCCTTGCGGGTGCGTTCGTCGGCGGTGGCGGTCAGTGCGATGCGTGGCACAGCCGGAAATTCGTTGGCCAGCATGCTCAGCTGTAGGTAGTCAGACCTGAAATCATGGCCCCACTGTGACACACAGTGAGCTTCGTCGATGGCGAACAGAGAGATGGATGCGTCGTGCAGCAGGTCAATGGTGCGTGGCTGAATCAATCGCTCTGGCGCGCAATACAGCAAATCGAGTTCACCCGTTGCCAGTGCGTATTCGGTGGCCCGAGCCTGCTCCATATCCATGGTGGAGTTCAGGAACGCCGCTTTCACGCCCAGCTCCTTCAGCGCTGCAACCTGATCCTGCATCAAGGCTATCAACGGCGAGATGACCACAGCGGTACCGGGCCGAACCAGGGCCGGCACCTGGTAACACAGGGATTTACCACCCCCGGTAGGCATTAGCACCAGTGCATCGCGGCCATCAACCACTTCCCGGATGATGTCGCCCTGCAGCGGCCGGAAGGTTTCGTACCCGAATACCTCGTGGAGCACCTGTTCGGGATCCCTGCGGGAAGCAGTGGGGCGCTCTGTGCTCAGTTCTTCGAAGTTCTGTTCAAAATGCATAAGGTAACCGGTTAACCGACGTGTTTGCCGGCAGGATTGCAGGGTCAAATTGCGTGGGCGCGAATGATACCAGATTCACCAACAGATTCATTGGCGAGGGTGGCGAAATCCGATAGTGGGGGATGGAGGCAAAGTAGCCTGAGAAACGCTACAATACCGCGCTTTAAATCACCGTTTAGCGGAATTCTGTGACAGACACCGATAATAACAGGGCTTCCATGCAGGAATTTGATGCCATCCGTCCGTATTCGGACGAAGAGACCGGCCCGGCCATTCAGCGCCTGGTAAACGATCAGGAATTTCTCGATATGGTCGGCCGGTTCAAGTCGCCGACACTCGCCCGCTGGGCTCCGGCGGTGCTCAGGGTGTTCATTCGCCGCTGGCTGACAAACCATTTTGGCCAATACCATCGGTTGATGATCTGCAAGCCAGCTTGTCTTCCTATGTTGGCGAACTGGTAGACGGCACCACATCACGGGTTACCGCCAGTGGCCTTGAAAACCTGGACAAGAACAGCGCGCACCTGTTCATTTCCAACCACCGGGATATCGTCTTCGACCCGATGGTGGTGAACTACCTGTTGTTCCAGAACGGCTTCCACACGACCCGCATCGCCATTGGTGACAACCTGCTCGCCAACCGTGTGTTTGCGGAGATGATGCGACTGAACAAGAGCTTTGTGGTTCGTCGCAACATGACGAGCCCGCGAGAAATGCGGGACGCTTATCTGACGCTGTCTGGCTTTATTAACCACAGCATTGATACCAACAACAGCATCTGGATCGCCCAGCGGGAAGGCCGGGCCAAAGACGGCCTCGATTTTACCGATCCCGCCATCATCAAGATGTTCTACATGAGCCGAAAAAAGAGCGGGCTCAGTTTTGCCGAGGCCATGAACCGGCTTCACGTGGTTCCTGTATCCATTGCCTATGAGTACGATCCCTGCGACGAAGACAAGGCCCGAGAGCTGGAAGAGCGCGGCCGCACCGGCAACTACACCAAGGCCGAAGGTGAAGACACCGATCAGATCATGAAGGGCCTGACCGGCTTCAAGGGCCATGTGCACGTTCACTTTGGCAAGCCTATACAGAATGCCCCGGACGATGCCAAGGCGATGTCTGCGCTGATAGATCGGGAAATGCATGCCAACTATCACCTGCATGCCTCGAACCTGGTTGCGTACCATGCCCGCGACGTTCACCCCGATGCCCACGCCACACCTGACACCGTCAGCGATACCGTGGTGACGGCCGAAGCCTGGTCACCGGCGGAAATGGAAGCTGCCGAGGCCGAAATGGACCGGCGCCTGGACGCCTGTGATCCAGCCATTCGTCCGTACCTGCTGAACATGTATGCCAACCCGGTAGTGACGGCGCTGGAAGCGAATTCAGACGAACCGAATCCGGAATAATCCGAATCATCTATTTACCGACGTCAACGAGGTGTTGAGTGCAGGATCTTGATTACATTGAACTGGAAACCGCTCCGAATCCGACAGCTGCGGTCATCTGGCTGCACGGCCTGGGCGCGAGCGGGCACGATTTCGAACCGGTAGTACCGGAGCTGGGCCTGCCTGAGGGCGCGGCGGTACGTTTTATCTTTCCCCACGCCCCCGAGTTGCCGGTGACTATCAACGGCGGTATGCGCATGCCCGCCTGGTATGACATCAAGGCCATGGATATAGATCGCGTGGTGGATACCGAGCAGCTGATGGCGTCCGCCGATGCCGTGGGTAAACTGGTGGATCGCGAGATCGAGCGCGGCATTCCGTCTGAAAAAATCGTTATCGCTGGTTTTTCCCAGGCGGCGCCGTGGCTTACGAGCTTGGCCTGAGTTACCCGAGTCGCCTGGCCGGCGTGCTGGCACTGTCGACCTACTTTGCCACCGCCAAAACGGTGAAACCTTCGAGCGCCAATGCCGGAATACCCATCTCCGTTTATCACGGAACCTTTGATCCCATGGTGCCGGAATCACTGGGGGTACAAAGTGTGGAAGCCCTGAAATCCATGGGCTTTGCCCCGGATTACCAGACCTTCCCGATGGAACACAGCGTTTGTCTGGAAGAAGTGGTCGATATCGGTCGTTTTATTCAGAAGCACGCGCTCTAAGCGCACTTTGAAATGTCCCCGGGGGGAAATCGTCCCCCGGGAACATCGGCCCTAACTGCGCCAGAAGGCGGGCGACAGTACGATAATGACACTGAGGATCTCCAGGCGACCCATCAGCATGCCGACTGAGAGTAACCACTTGGCGCCGTCTGGCAGGGGACCAAAGTTCCCGGAGGGGCCAATGATGTCACCCAGCCCTGGGCCGACGTTAGTCAGCGAGGACAAGGCGCCCGACAGCGAGGTGATGAAGTCCAGCTGCATAGCGGCGAGTGCCACCGTAATCACCAGCAGGGAAAGCAGGAAAATGAAGCTGTAGGCGATCATGGACGAGATGATTTCGTCACTGACCGCCCGGCCATTGTAGTTCCGCGTCAATACCGCACGAGGGTGAAGCAAGCGCATCAACTGCTCTCTGAGGATGATGATCGAGAGCTGGAACCGGAAGACCTTCATGCCGCCGGAAGTTGAGCCCGAACAGCCGCCGATGAACATCAGGAAAAAGAACAGCACGAAGGCCAGTGGGCCCCAGGCGGAGTAATCCTCAGAGGCATAGCCCGTGGTGGTCACTACCGAAGTTACGTTAAACAGGGTAGAGGCGTAGTTGTGCAGTGGGTCAAAAGGCACCGGCGACACGGCCCACCGGTACAGGGTCAACACCGCCGGAATCAGCAGCAGTAACGTCAGCAAAAACCGCACCTGCTGGTCACGAAACAGCACGCCATGCTGTCCGTGCATCTCCCTAACAAACAGGAAAAACGGCAGGCTGCCCAGAATCATGAACAGGGTCGCTTCCATCAAGATCAGGTCACTGAACTTGCCCATGGACATGTCTGAGGTGGAAAAGCCGCCTGTGGCAATACTGGTCAGGCCATGGTTGAAGGCATCAAACAGGGTCATCCCGGAGACCCAGTAGGTCAGCACCGCGACAATGGAAAAGATTATATAGACCACCAGCAGCCCCCGGCTGAGGGTTTTCATCCGGGGCAGGGCCTTGTCTGTCCACTCTGAGGATTCGGTGGCAAAAAGCCGCATGCCGCCAACCCGCAGGAACGGCAGAACCGCAACGAACATACCAATTATCCCGATACCACCGATCCACTGCAGGATAGACCGCCACAAAAGCAGGTCCCGGTCCATGGTATCCAGGCCGCTGAGTACTGTTGCCCCTGTGGTGGTTATGCCAGAGGTTGCCTCAAAAAAGGCATCCGGCGCAGAGATGTCATTGCCACTGAGGTAAAAGGGCAAAGCAGAACACAGGGTGAGGATGAACCAACTGGAAACGGTGAGGACAAACATGTACCGGGGCTTCAGATCCCGGGGCTGCCTGTAAGTGGCAACAATGCCAAAAATGCCGAGGCCACAGACAATGCTGGCCGATTCCGCAAACGCCGACGCATTAGGCGCAATAGAACCTGCCAGAAAGATGACCGGTAACGTCATGAAAACGCTCAAAAGCACAAACATGACACTGACGATGAATATTACGGGATAAAGGTTTCTCAAAGAATGCTCAGGCCAGCTGAAACAAGAGTGGCGTCAGAATACCTGTGGGTGCCGGCTTCCGCAACAAAACGGCGCTTTCAGCCTACGAATTACCGGAGCATTAAATCACTGTAAAAAAGGGGTAAATAGGGATCTCGGCTCTGGTATTGCCCGTGTGATTGGTGCAACTTCTAATAAGAGCCACACTTTGCTCGATAAGGAGAACAAGCAATGAAACACTCACGTTCACTTGCCGTAGTCTTGGCCTCAGGCCTTTTTGCCGCCAGTGCAGCCAACGCTCAAGACATGTACAAATCTGGGCTTGGTGGGGTTTACACCGGCCTTAACTATACCTTTATGAATCTCGACGCCGGAGGCGAAGACGCTGACGTAGGCACGCTCTCGGCCAAAGCCGGGGTTATGGCCACTCCGTTTCTAGGCTTTGAAGCCCGGGGCGGCTTTGGCGTGGATGACGATCGCGTCCGCGGCATTGATTACTCCGTCGACAACTTCTTCGGTGGCTATGCCACGTTCAACATCGCCAACGAATCCCCGATAACGCCGTACGCGGTGCTGGGCTTTACCCGGGTTGAAGTTGAGGCGGAAGGGCCATTCAACACCGTTACTGATGATGAGAGCGACGTATCTTACGGTGTCGGCCTGAATATGGAGTTCGCCCGCAATGTCTCTGGTAACCTTGAATACATGCGTTACTATGACGATGACGACGTTACCGTAGACGGTCTTGGAGTTGGCGTTCAGTTCAACTTCTGATCCCTTAATCGCCAGGAGCTTGCTTGAATCACCTTGCCCATGTCTTTCTCGCACCGGATTCCCCCGAGGCCAGAGTGGGCAGTATTCTTGGCGATTTTACCCGGGGTATTGATGTGTCCCTGCTGCCCGTTTCGGTACAGCAGGGCATTCGCCATCACCGGGCGGTGGATAGCTTCACCGACCAGCACCCTGAGGTTCTTGCCAGCAAGACCCTTTTTTCGAAGCAACGGCGACGGTTCGCCGGCGTAGCCCTCGACATTCTGTACGATCACTATCTGTTAAGGCATTGGCAACGTTTTAGCCAGACCGATCGTGCTATCTTTGTCGAGCATATTTACCAGGAACTTCAGCGCAATGAACACCTGATGCCGGAGAAAATGGCTCAGGTGACACGACGCATGGTGGAGCACGATTGGTTTGGTGCGTATCGAGATCTGGAGAGTATTGGTTATGCCCTCGATCGCGTTGCCGGTCGCATTCGGTTCGCCAACAAGTTCACCGGGATGATTGACGAAATCCGGGCAAATGATGTTGAACTGGAAAATCGGTTTCTTAGCTTTTTCCCCGATTTACAGTCCTTTGCAGGAGATATTGAATGAAACTTTTAACTTCACTGGCACTCGCATTTTCCTTGGCACTGCCGGCAGGCGCCGCATTCGCGGAAGCGTCTGAGGATTCGGACAAACCCGTTCCGGAAACCCTCGGCTTTGTTGAATGGCTGGTCATGAACGATACCAGCGTGCGTCTGAAAGCCCGTCTGGACACCGGGGCCAAGACCTCGTCACTGCACGCAGTGAACGTGGAAGGGTTCAAAAAGGGCGAAGAAGAGTGGGTGAAGTTCCAGCTGCCGCTGGGGGATCACGAAGACCAGCCCAGCGAGGGCACTATTGAACACGAAGATGTGATCCTGGAATTCGAGCGCCCGGTACATCGCACGGTGCTGATCAAACGCAAGAGCGCGCCCTCGCAACGCCGGTACGTGGTAAAAATGGACTTCTGCATTGCCGGTACCGTGCACGAAACCCAGTTCTCACTGACTGACCGCGGCAACTTTAAATACCCTGTGCTACTGGGGCGTCGCTTTATGCGCGACGACAATATCCTCATCGACTCCGCCGACAGCTTCATTGCTGAGCGCGAGTGCGAGTACAACACACTTGAGGAAATTGCCGCCCAGGTGGACTAACAGGGCACGGAGGGGAGCGTCAGCCTGCGACGCTCTCCTTTGCTTCGCTCGCTACTATTTCGCTCTCCGCCATTTCGATTTCCACCGCTGGGTCGCGCACCGAATTCCTTCTGATCCAGCGATTCCAGGATGGTATCCAGCTCCTGACCAATCAGCGTCGCATTACGAATCATCGCCAGTTTAGGCCAGGTGTTGCGTTTGCCCGCAAGCACGAGATTTTCGATTTCCTCCTCCCCGTGGTAACTGAACAGCACATTGCGCCAGTGGAAACTCTTCTTCTCAAGAATAATATTCACATCGCCCGTATAGCTCTGATTCAGCAAACCGTGCGCCATCAAAATGGCCGGGCTGATGAGTGAAACCCCAACCCGAGTCAGGTAGTGCTCCAGGCCACTGAGCAGATCGGTTGCTGCATCGGTCATCATGGTATTGGCCACCGTTCGAATTCGTCGGCGCGTGCGCAGCTTAGGATCGTCTACAAATGGCACGGCCACCGGATTAATCATGCTGACGATGTAGTGATTGACCCCGAACAGCCGCGATAAGCGCTTGGCCGGTAAGTCCTCGGCAAAGGAGCCGTCCACCCACTTGCGAGTAGGCAGATAGGGCTTGGGTTTGCCATCGGCGCCGCGCGCATAAAGCGTGACCGGTGGCACCACGCCCGGAACACTGCCGGACGCATCCATAGCCGAGCGGATATACACATTGGGCGAGGTAATGGCATTCATCAAACGGGAATTCTGGTGTTTCTCCGCCGGCGCAATTGAAATATTGATGTAGCGGCCTGTGTGCTCGTAGGCTTCCTGGAACGTCATGCGATTATCGATGCCATCCATCGCGCACTGCTTTATCGACAGCGGAGAAACGCCCGGCTCCAGGCCTGCCAGTACCCGCAAAGGGTTCAGGTGTATTGGCAACTCGTAGCGATAGTCCCCGACGACACCTGATTTCAGTTCTTCGTTGGTGTACATCGCCAATAACCCCGACACCCAGGCTCCGGCACTGGCCCCTGAAATCACGTTCGGCAGAAGATCCTGTTCGATGAGTGTTTGCACGACACCATGATGGAAGTAGATCAGCCGGCACCGCCACTGAGCATGAGCGCGGAGCGGCCGTAGCAATGGCTGGCCCGGCGGAAGAAATCAACTTTCTCCTGCAGCGAAATTTTGTTCGAGGGAGAGCTGGCAACCACCCAGAGTGCATCGGCAATGGCTGTGACGTATTCATCAATCAGGCATTTGGTACCCGTCAGCGCCCGGTCGTAAAGAATCGGTCGGCCCATGCCGCTCATGTTGCCATGAATGCCTTCGTTCAAAACGTACAGCAGTTCTTCGTGATTCTCCTCCTCAAGGAGTGCTACCAACTGTTCGTAACGTGCACGGATATCGAGGAAATCGTAGTATCGGGAGGCATCGCTCAGGCGCCAGGCCTCCGCACCAGAGAGGTTATCGAGGGCTAAAGCTGCACTGTACCAGTCCTGAAAGTTGGTAGCGGTTCGTAAGCGTTGTCGCAGTTCCTGCAGGCTGAATCCGTTCTGCTTCTTCAAGGACATCATCGGCTAATACCGTTGTCCTATGCCGAGAAATTCGCATTTAGATCAACGCATTGTCGTTTTTTTAGGATTCGCGTTGTCTACCCGGTCCCTCCGGATACTTGAAGTATGGCCCTCAATGTTTATTACTGCCAGTTAATGAAGCCTTGCCCAGCGCCCGGCCAAGCTGAGCGAAATAGTCGCTGAAGGCCGCAGCGACCTGATCGCGCTGCTCACCCTCGGGGTAAAGCCCAAGCCGGGCCTCCGGGGACGAACGGGTGCCTCTGACCAGAAAGCTGTTATAGGGCGCGCTGTCTTCAATGAACGCCTCGAAGGCTCGGGCACACATTTCCTCTGGCCGGGCCCAATACAAAACCTGTTGCTCTCTATCCACCTTTTGCGACGCCCGGAACAGCTCGCTCGGCTGGGTGCCGTCTTTGTTCAGTAAAATGGCTTCAAAGCATCGAAACAGTCGGGCCGTGAGCGGGTGTGACTTGTACGCCTGGCTGTCGAGCCACAATGAGCTGGCAAAGGCCTGGCGACTCGGCTGCACAAAGACTTTGCTGGCAATGTAGTGGTCAAAGGCGTGAAACCACTCATGGGCGAGGCTGCCTGCGCCTGCGTTCTTGGCCAGTGCCAATTGCCGCGTGGCCGGAATATAGTGGGCACACACGCCGAGCTGGCCGCCAATGCCGTATTGCAGACCCAATGAGCTTTTCAGCGAGATGACTTCTTCAGGCACGTGGAGGGTGTTCATCAGGGTAATCAGGGCATCGTGAAATCGCACCGCGGCCCGGTCACGTTCTGCTTCGGTAACCCAACGCCCGATCTCAATGCTCCGGAAATCGTACCGGCGTCGGATGTGCACAAATGAAACGGTCACTAACTACCTCGGGCCAGATACTGTATGGATAGCCAGTATGGTAGAGAAGGGGCTGGGCCGTTGCAATGGATGTCGGAACGGATTTTACTCCGGTTGGCCGGTATCCTTACGTGCAGGCTCCGTTCGGATGTGAATATCCCGTTGTGGGAAGGGGATTTGGATGCCCGCTTCTTTCAGTGTGCGGGTGATGGCCGAGTGCAGTTCGTGGGACAGCGGCATGAAGTCCAGCAAATCGCGAACAAATACGCGCACCTCGAAATCGATTCGGCTGTCACCCAGCTCAACGCAGAACACCGCCGGTGCGGGCTCTTCAACAACCCGCTCGTTCTCAACAGCCACCTGGTGCAGTAACTCCTGAACCTTATCCACATCGGAGCCATAGGCAACACCCACGCGAATGATCACCCGGGTAATGGGATCTGACAGAGTCCAGTTGGTTAAATCCTGGGTGACGAAGGTTTTGTTGGGAATGATCTGCTCTTTGCGATCCCAATCCACGAGGGTGGTTGCCCGAATGCGAATGCGTGAGACAGTGCCGGTAATGCCACCAATGGTGACCGTATCTCCAACCCGGATCGGGCGCTCGAACAGCAGGATAATCCCCGAGACAAAGTTGGCGACAATCTCCTGCAGACCAAAGCCGAGGCCGACACCCAGTGCGGCCACCAACCATTGCAGTTTGGACCATTGGAAGCCGAGCCCGGCAAGCGCGGCGGCAATGCCGATAAAGACGATGGTGTAGGTAGCCAGCGTGGTGATGGCGTAACCCACACCCGGTTCCAGGTTAAGCCGGCTCAGGAACACCACTTCCATGGTGCCCGGCAGGTTACGGGCCGCCAGTACCGTGCCCACGCCGATTGCCAGGGCAATCATCAGGTCGCCGAGATTGATCGGAACCGGGCTTTCACCTTCAACCCCAGTGCTGATAGTCCATAGGGTTATCTCATCGAAGATGCCCAGTGCAGGAAAAACATTGTCCCACAGCGCCCAAAGTCCGGCCGCGGCCAATATCAGCGAGAAAATCTTCAGCACGGTTTCACTTTGCTGGCTTATGTCATCGATATCCCGCTGGGGCATCTCGTAGTTCAACGGCACGCCTTCGCCTGAGGTCTCCGCAGCCTCCCGGGTTTCGGCGATCTTGCGCTCCGCTTCCCGGTTCTCGATGACGCGTTTGAGGGTCATCCGGCGTTCCCGGACGGTAAGACTGCGCAAACCCAGGTAATGCAGCAGGATGACGCACGCCAGCCAGCACAGACTGATGAACATCAGCCCTTCAAAACGAACCGCAGTGTAGTGATAGCCCCAGAGAGAAATGAAGGCCAGCACCAGCGGCATGGCCACCGCAAACAAGTGAAGTACCTTGAGCACCTGCCGGTTGGGCTGATCCTTACGTACCGCCGACATAAAGCGCTGGGCAAAAAAAGCGAGGGCGATTGACGCTATCGCAAACAGCAAGCGCCCCAGGCTGTCGCTGAATGCGGCACCTTTGGTGGTGGTCATCGTTGGCATCACAACGATGATTGGGATGAGAACGGCCAGTAACATGGGGATCTGTTTGCGAAGCACCCTCAGCGTGTTTGATTTCCACTGGAAGTGGCGCTCACCCAAACCCTTGGCGTAAGCCACGGTGTATATGCCCCGCAGCAGGAATGCCACGAATGCCGCGTTGGACAGACCACGGGAAAGTGCATGTAAGAACCGGTTACCGCCCTCCAGGCCAAATGGCCGATGGTCAGCGCAATCACCCCCGGCAAGGCCAGCAACAAACTGAATATGAGCGCAGAGAACGTAAATTGCCAACGATCCCGGCGCACGTTGCCAACGTGGTAGCCGGTATCGACGAGCGCCTTACGAAGCCCTCGGCGGCGGATCGCCATGGTCAGGAGCAGGGCGGTTAGCAGGCTCATTAGCGGCCAGTTCTCATCGATCGATATAGAAACAGCCTCCTTTAAAGACTCCCATTTAAAGCCGGAGACAAACCATGCAAGGCCGCGATAGACCTCGCTGAATATGGTCAGATCGACCCGTTCCGTGCTGGGTAGCCAAAACAACCGTTGCTGGAGCAGTGTCTGATAGGCTTCAAGCCGGTCCTGGAGCTGAATAACGATGTTGTAGTAATCGTTCAGTACCTCTATATGCTTGGTTACCGTGCTATGTAATTGCCGCAGAAGCTGCGCACGCTTCACTGCGAGCCTGCCACGGGCATCGTCGTCGGTTCAATCACCGCCTCAAACTCTTCCAGCCGCAACTGCTCTTCACGCGCCGCCGACAATTGTGCGGTGATGCCTTTGGTGAGCCCGGCGGCGATGGTCTGGTCACGCAAACGCTCAAGCCGCTGGCGCAGCAGGTTCGCGTAGTCGTCCGTCAGGTTCAGGCCGGCGCGCTCCAGGCGAAGCTCAAAGCTCTCGTATTCGTTGTTCAGTCGATTCAGGAGCGATTCGGCGTAGTCCAGCCTTTGCTCACTCAAGCTGAGGGCATGTTGCCGGCCATCCAGCGCATCCCGCAATTTTTGAATCTGTTGCTGAATATCGGCGGTTTTCGGCGTTGGCAGGGAGCTTCTCAGAGGTTCGTCTGGTGCTTCTATTTCTGGTTTGACCGGCTCGAGCTGCGGTTCTGGCTCTTCTTCTGCCTCGTCTTCTGCGTTCTCAGCCTCTGCGTCTTCATCTTCCACCGGTGGGAATCGTTCAGTCTCGGTCTGTACGGGCGGGAGCAAGTCATCAAGTGCTGCCAAGGTCGTGTCGGCATGGCTCGACCCCGTAAAAAGGACTAGCGCAAATAAGATGGTCTGCAGATGAGAGCTTTTCATCGTGGCGCGAGAATCTCGAGAGGATTTTCTACAGTCTAGCGGAATCAGGAGCGGGCCTACATTGGCAGAACGTAATGCCCGCCATCGAGGATGATTGGGCTCAATCAGCCGTAAAGATGGAAGTTCAGCCCGTGCCAATCTTTGTTGGCACTTTTTTGTTCAGCACCTTGTAAAACCAATATCGAATCACCACGATTCGCGCGATCTGAACATGGCGTCGGCACAACGATTATCTCTAACGAGCTGAAGCGCCAATCAGGTCCGCATGCGGCGCTGGGCAGCATGCATCAATTCGTTATGAGCATTGGTACAAAGATTTGGACAAGACAAAGAAGGGCTCTCAGCTCGCCCGTAGGAAAAAGCACTCAACACTCACCACAGGTGTCTATTACCCAAGACCGGATACATACTCTTCGAATTATTACGCCGTTCTCGTAGACAGAAAACCTTATCTGCTTTTTGCATGTAATGGCGACGGCGTGGCGATGGACAAAGCCACCAGCTTGGCTGATTCAGAAAATTTCAGGACGCTCCTAGAAGCTACTGCCACGGATTGCGACCGTATTGAGGCACAGCCCCTAAACGGCCGAGACATCGATTGGACCGGAGAACACACTGTAATTTCGGCCAGTCGATCAGGCGATTTCGAAACCGGAACAGGTGAGGCTGGCGAGATCAGAGCCATATTGATGTCGGGATCGCATCGAGCCGTCGCTGACACTTTGTGCATCGACAGTGCCTTGGCACCGCTCATAGACTCAAACTTCCCGTACATTTCGAGCTTTGACCTTCTGCCCGAACTGACGGATCGCGATGTAAGACTCTCTCTAGGAAATCTTGCGGCAAGAAACCACCCGCGCGGGCGGCATTAGAGGCTTAGTTAGCGGCGGGAACAGAGCAGGGAAGGAAGGCGGCCTTCTTTCCCTGCTTTCTGTTAATCAGGCTTTTTGCAGATCTCGCAGCCTTGCCTGTTCATCAAGGTGTGCCAGGTTCTTGTCCTGCCAAGCCTCTTCGGCACCATGAACGAACGGCGGCCAGGTGCGCGGATCGTTCGACAACTTATCAATGCCAATCTCTTTGGCCGCCTCAGCAATCGTTTCGTTGACGTTCAGTCCTTGCTGCCAGCATTTGGCACCAAAATATTGTCCTTTTCTTTCGCTCATCGTGTTCTGCCTTTTTCAAATGTGCACCGAACCCTAGTGCAACTTCTACGTTCCTGCCATCCGTGATTTCTCGGAGCTATCAACTTCAGATTAGTCGCAGCGTCAGCCGTTTTATCCGGCTCGCAACACTCATTTCAGAAAAACACTTAATGTTACGCTTTTACTCGCCGTTAAGGATTCAAAGAGCCGATGAAGTAGGGAATACTTCAGTTAGTGGGGCATTCAACTAATCAACGAATGGGGAACACCGATGTCTATCCGCAAGCTTTTCATTGCCTCTGTATCCGCTTTGCTTCTGGTGATCACCATCGTGGCGAGCGTTATGGTTGCCATGGATGCCGAAACGACGATTACCTCGGAGGTTCTGGAAAAGCGGGATGACTTAACAGATGAGATTGAAAGTCTGCTGACGGTGACGGACAACTTGATGTCCAAGCGCGTCGAAAATTCTTTGAGTTTGTTGACAGAGCGAGGAAATCGTCTGGGTACACCCCGAATTGAAGGCAGGCAGTCTGTCGGTGGCACTGACGCGCCAGCGCTGTATTTGGGCGATGAGTTGATCAACAACAATTTTGATCTTGTCGACAGCGTGACCCAGGTCATGGGCGGCACGGCCACCCTGTTTGTCCGCGACGGGGGAGAATTTATCCGGGTCTCCACCAATGTGAAGAAGTCAGACGGCTCCCGCGCCATTGGTACAAAGCTCAACATGAATGGTGGCGCTGGCAAGGCAATCAGCAGAGGTGAGGCATTCTTTGGCCAGGTAGATATCCTTGGCAATCCTTACCTTACCGCTTACAGCCCGATTCGCAATTCGGCCGGAAACATCATGGGTATCTGGTACGTTGGTTATTCCGCTGACTTGACCGAACTTGTGGACTCAATTACCAGCAGTGCGCTTTTGGAAAAGGGATTTGCTGCTCTTGTTGATGATCGCGGCCGTCTGCGCATGCACTCCGATAACATTAAAACAGAAACCCTTGAAAATATTCTGGAAAACGAAAGCGAAGAGTGGCATTTGAATCGAGCCGATTTTGAACCTTGGGGGTACAAAATCGTTACGGGCTATTCCGACAGCGAAGTCGCAGGCATGGTTGCTGAGAAAACAGGAGGTGCCGTGCTGGCCATTGCTATCGGTGGTCTGATCCTGGTTGTTGCACTGAGTTCTCTCACCCAGATTGTAGTGGCCAGACCTCTTGACCAAATGATTTCAACGATCGAAGGGATTTCAGAAGGTGAGGGTGATCTTACCGTTCGCTTTAACTGGAATTCCAAAAACGAGCTGGGCCGAATGGCTACCGGATTTGACAGTCTACTGGATCGACTTCAAACGACGATCTCCGATACGAAAGGGTCGTCAAAGAGCTTGTTGCAGTCAGCCGAAAAGCTCAAAGGAATCGCTTCCGACAGCGCATCGGTTGTATCTCAGCAGACGGAGGAGACTGAGCAGGTTGCCACCGCAATGAACGAAATGGCCGCAACAGCGCAGTCAGTGGCCGAAAGCTCAGCTCGGGCTGAGAGCATTGCCAAGGATGCTGATTCGCTTGCGGGAGATGGTCAGGCTCTGATCGATAAGACCACCCAAACTATTCAGCGACAGCTGGATAACAACCAGGCCTCCGTTAAAACGAGCGCCTCACTGCAAAGCGCCTCCGAAAATATTGGCAGTATTCTGTCTGTGATCGAAAACATTGCCGAGCAGACCAATCTATTGGCCCTGAACGCGGCCATTGAGGCGGCCCGGGCAGGGGAGCATGGCCGAGGCTTCGCCGTAGTGTCTGATGAGGTTCGGCAACTGGCCAGCAGAACTCAGGCTTCGATCAAGGAAATTCAGGACCAGATACATCAACTTCAGGAAGGTGTCATCGGTGTTTCCGACGTCATCAACAGAGGAAGCGAGCTGGCAACAGAAGCCAGCGAGATGATCAAAGAAACCGGGGTCGCCATTCAAAATTTACGGGACAGCGTAAGGAATATTCGAGACACCAATATCGAAATGGCGAGTGCTGCCGAGCAACAGAGCCAGGTGTCTGAAGACATCAATCAACGACTTGAGCACATTCGAAGGATGGCGTCGAATAGTCACGAAAATTCAGCGTCTACCAGCAATGCAGCTGAAACGCTGCAGCAGCTTGCCGATGAGCTTCAGGCTCAGTTACAGCACTACAAAGCGTGAGCCAGGAAAAGCATTAAGGAGTTCTGGATTCCGCGTACTCTCGATTATTGTTCGCTTCCTTGGCTGGCTAGCCAAGGAAGCGAACGCGTGACCGACCTATTATGCGGGTTTCGCGAAAACTGAAATCCTGAAAGGCCTGTTTTTACCGATTATAGTGGCGAGTAATCTAACAGCTCCGTTCAATTCACAGTTACATGGAGCTCCCCAATGTTCTCGCGCAAACTGATACCTACGCTTTTCCTCGCCAGTGCAGCAACACTGGCTAACGCAGATAACCACAGCGCCGGCTCTTTGGTGGAAGTCATGTCCGCCGATGAAGTGCAATGGGGTTATCTGAACCCTTTGCGTGGCGTTCTCAGTCCTGGAGCCGCGGATCTGTGGGGGGATCGTACAAGCGGCAGCGCGACAGGCATGCTCGTGCGGTTCAAAAAGGGTTTCGAGTCGCCGCCTCACATTCATAACATCACCTACAGAGGTGTCGTTATTGAAGGGATGATGCACAATGATGACCCGACCGCGGCGAAAATGTGGATGCCACCTGGGTCTTTCTGGACTCAGCCAGCCGGTGAAGACCACACAACGGCGGCTGATGGAGAGACAAACCTCATTTATCTGGAGATCGATTCAGGCCCTTATCTGGTTCAGCCTCTGACGAAGAATTCGACAACGGCGAACGGCCCCTTAACCTGCACGCTGATAACGTAGTCTGGCTGCAAGACAGCGATCTACACAAGATCAATGCCGACAATGTTCAAGCGACTCATCTATGGGGCAGCAGTGCCGAGACAGGTGGCTCGATGATCAAACTGGGCGCTGGTTTTGAGGGTGAGCTGATGACTGAAGCCAGTGAGTTTCGCGCGGTAGTGATTGGGGAAGAGGTCAGTTATAGCGCTCACGACCTTGATGGCGCAAAAACCCTCTCAGCCGGAAGCTATATCGAATCCACCGGCTCTTACAGGCACCGGTTCGCGAACAACAGCAATGATGAGGCAACCATATACATCCGCACTAACAGTTCGTACCAGTTGAATTAAACGACTATTGGAAAACCCTGAAGGGAACGTGGCAACCTCGTGGAGGCGTCTTGATAGGCGCGTCCAGAAGGGAAAAGCGTGGAAGTGAGCACCACGTTACAGTCGGGCGGCTTGTTCGCGAGATGAATGTCCGCTTTGCGTCCACGCCAATCGTACAAATCAAAAGCTACATTTTATGATATTTAACATAATATACATTATGCGCAGTCTTGGATATTAATCGGGACGATAGTAACGGTTATTGCATACGCCTGGAGCAGCGCTCCTTCCGTATAATGAGCACACTATCTAAACGGGCCTCTTCGACGAGAGGCATAAACCTGTTCTTCCAACACGACAGTCTTTCTGGCTTTAACGAAGTGAATCTGAGCGGAAGAACCAATGGAGGTTAACCAAGCTATGAATATTATTCCTGTCATTACCCTGTTCGGTGGCCTGACTGCATTTTTCACTCTGGCCGTTACACTGAGCTTCGCACTTGGCAAATCTCAGGCAGTCGAAACTCAAAGCGACAACCAGATCGCTGGTTCGTAATTGATTCGAAGCAAAACTGGCACACCCGGTTGAGATTCTCAGCCGGGTTGCTTCTTCAGCTCTCATTCTCCCGCTCGCACACCCAGAAACTCCAGCCCCAGTTTATTGCGGTCAATCCGAATCGCTAACGCCTGAGCTTCATTGAGCTCTGATCTTACTATTCGACCAAACACGCTGACATCGGCATTGCGTTAACGCCTGGAATCGTTCCATCAATCAGTTTTACTGAAACCAGCGCCACGTTAGTTACACGTCGAGGTTAATGCGGTAATATCTTGATTTTACGAATATATAGCCAATGTCCAATATTTAGGAGTATTGGACATTATTGCGATTCTCCCCAGCATTTCACGTTTCACAAAAGATCCGCCTAATGACCTCTAAAGCCCGATTTCCCGGTTATCCCTTGTTTGATACTGCCGAACTGATTCACGAGCAAGCAGATCTTGAGCTGTACCCGGGTCTTCAGGCGGCTCTGATGGCTTTGCCACAGTCCCATCGGGATGACTTTCACATTGCTCAACGGTTTCTGGTCAAATACAGCGATGTTTCAGGCACTTACAATCGTTTCCGGAGTGAGATTCAACGCTTCCTGAACTACACCTGGCATATCGCGAAGCGGCATCTCTCCCAGGCAGACAGCGACCTGCTGAGCAGTTATTTCTCGTTCCTGAAAACGCCCCCTGCCTCCTGGGTATCCCGGGGTATCTATCCTGCTTTTTTCGACAGCAATGATCAAAGGCATCAAAACCCCGATTGGCGGCCGATGGCCCAGCGTTCGAAAGATTCCAATGCTCCCTACTCCGTGACTCAGGCCAGTCTCAATGCGAGTCGCACCGCCTTACAAACCTTCTTTAAATATCTGATGGCGCAGGATTATTTGCAACGGAACCCGCTGCTCGATGTTCGCAAGCGGGACCGAAATGCCAAACCAAGCCTGGATAAGGATGCCGATGCCGAGGTGCGACGTCTCACCGACTGGCAGTGGTCTTATCTGCTGGAAACACTGACCCAGCTGGCCAGCGCCAACCCGAAATGTGAGCGCAACCTCTTTGTCATCGTGACCATGAAAAGCCTGTTTCTAAGGGTCAGCGAATTGGCACCCCGGCCTGTAGACCGAGGTCAGATGCGGACACCGAGCTTCAGTGATTTCAGGCGCACCATTGTGGATGGCGAGGCCTACTGGATCTATTCCATCTTCGGCAAGGGCGACAAGACCCGTCAGGTCACGCTTCCAGATGCTTATTTGAGCTACCTTAAGCGATGGCGGCTACATCTGGGGCTCACATCCCCCCTGCCCGTTCCCGGTGAATCAACACCCATCCTGCCTTCGGCCAAGGGCGATGCCATCGGCAAACGGCAGGTGCAGCGTATTTACGAGCAATCGATTGTTGCCACCGCCGATCGGATGGAGCAAGAGGGGTATGGCGACGAGGCCAGGCAGTTACTGGCTATCCGCACTGAAACCCATTATCTGCGACACACCGGTGCCAGCCAGGCCATTGAAGCCGGCGGTGATATCCGGCATATCAGTGAAGAGCTGGGCCATGCGAACGCAACGTTCACGGAGTCTGTGTACGTGAACTCGGAACAAGCCCGAAGACGGACGGAGGGCCGAAGGCGGTTGGTCTAGGCCACTCTCTAGGGATTACTCTCTACTGATCACTCTTTGACCTGCGTCATGACGCCCAGTACCGGCCTTGTTATACAGTTATACGATCCATTGAGAACAGATAATTGTACTGTGGAGTCTTACCGCGTTTTACAGGTGTTATCACCCCTCAAGCTTGCCGTCTGAATCCCTGTGTCGGTGCTCCCCTTACCGAACAAGGGAGCAAATCATGTTCCAACGAATTGTCGTACCTCTGGACGGTTCATGCCTGGCTGAATGGGCGTTGCCGCACGCCCTGAACCTCGTCAACGCTCTTGGCATCCAACTCGTTCTGATTCGAGTTATGCAACAGTCCGGGAACAATCACCGGCAATATCCAGCAGATCCCATTGCCTGTGACGCCATACAAGCTGAGTCAAGGGCCTACCTCGATTCGGTAGCTTCCAGGTTGGGTGCTCTGGGCGTGCATCCAGAAACCCGTATTCTGGAGGGCGAACCCGTTGATCAGATTATTAACTTTGTGCGACAGGACGGGCAGACGCTTCTCGTTATGACGAGCCACGGTGTTGGTGGTATCAGCCACTACATGCTTGGCAGCGTTGCTCATAAATCCATTCTGCAGGCTCATGTATCTTTTCTACTGGTGCGGGCTTTCAATGACCAGTGCCAGGTACTTCAGGAATACCATTACAACCGGATCACCGTTCCGTTGGACGGTAGCAGTCGGTCTGAGTGCGTGCTCCCAATCGTTGAGCTTTTGTCACGCCACAATGACAGCACTGTTGATCTTGTCTCCATCGCGCCCTCGTTGGTTCACCATTATCAGATTGATAAACACGACCCTCGACTCGCCAATGTGCTGGAGCTCCAGACCGAGTTAAAAGAGAAAATCGATGCCTATCTGGAAAACATTGGCGATCGCCTGAAAAACGAAAGCCTTCATGTTCAAACCCAGGTAAGAATTGCGGATTCGCCAATGTCAGCAATCTGGGAGGCCACTCGCAAAGGCCAATCGGATCTGGTGGTGATGGCTGCTCATGGTCGTAACTGCGTCAACCACTGGCCTCTTGGAGCCCTTCCCCTCAACGCCCTGGTTTATGGGGAGACCCCTCTGTTGGTGCTTCAGGATCTGGAGCCACATGAAATAGAACCTACCTTTGCGGAGAAAGCCTCCACGGAAGCCTGGGGGCATTGATGACAACGGAGACCGACCGGGTTGACGAGGTCAGCACCCAAGCCACCGACACTCAGACCTCGAGCAAAGGGGATTTTCAGAGCCAATGGGCTGCGATTTGTCCGGGGGCTCGGGCGGCGCACAATGACATAGCCAGGACATTGAGTCGGTTCGACAAGCAATTAGATAGAACCCATCAGGACTTGCTTGCGCTGCGGAATAACCCGTCTGCCGCCGGACCGTGGATAGACTGGTATATCGATAATGAATACCTGGTCCGGCGTGTCCTACAAAGGCTTCGCAGAGATCTGTCGGCCTCCTTTGTTGCCCACTTACCCCAATTAATTTCAGGGCCGGCAACCGGCATTCCCCGCGTTCAGGACATGGCAAGGGTGGTGCTCGAACTTTCCGAGCTCAAATTCGACCAAAATGTCCTCGAGGTTTTGGTTCTTGAATTGCGAGACTCCGCACCCTTGAACACCGCGGAGCTCTGGGCCTTTCCTCTGTTCCTTCGCTATCAGGCCTTGAAGCTTATTCAAGAAGAGGTTCACCACCGGATTAACGACCTGAAGGCAAGAACGGAGCGCGAACGAATGGTCGATACCGACCGTCGCGATGTGGTTGCCGATTGCATTCAGAGCCTACATCGTCTGCAACGCACCAACTGGAAGACATTCTTTGAGCGCACCTCTCAGGTTGAGCTTTTATTGGGGCAGGATCCGGCAGGCGCCTACAAACAGATGGATTTTGCCACCCGAGACAGATACCGCACCCGGGTGGAGCAACTGGCAAGGCGCAGCCAACTTGATGAGCTAGGCGTAGCGCGTTGCGCGCTGGAGCTCGCCAACGACGCCCAAAAAGATGAAAAGGCCAATGGCGTATCTGCGGGGCACGTTGGCTATTTTCTCATCGGCGAGGGATACCGGCTGCTCGAGGAAAAGGTCTCCCTGAAGCCACCGGTTACGACCAGGTTGCGGCGCTGGGCAATCGATCGCCGGCTGAGACTTTACTTTTCGGCTCTGGCCGTTGTGGCAACGGTTCTTTTTGCGCTCCCGACGTTTTATTCCGTGTACACCGGCAATTTGCTCCACGCCATTCCAGTCATGCTGGTTGTTATTGTGCCGGCGCTGGTTTTGGCGTCAGTGCTCATTAATTGGCAAATAACCTTGTGGATTCCACCCCGGGTTCTCCCAAAAATCGATTTCAGCCGAGGCATATCGTCGGATCACAAAACCGCTGTATGCATGGCTCTGCTTGTAGGCAAACAGAGCGATATTCTCAATTCGCTGGAGCAGCTTGAAAAGCACTACCTGGCAAATCCCGATCATCAACTCCGCTTCGGATTACTCACTGGGCTCTTTGACGCCCCCGACGCAACCACTCTGAAAGACCAACAACTGCTCACTCGTCTGGATGCTGGTATCGCGGACCTGAACAAACGCTATGAACACGAGGGACACGCGCCCTTTTTCTGGATGCATAGAGCCCGGTGTTTTAATCCACATGAAGCGGTATGGATGGAGTGGGAACGCAAACGAGGTAAGTTGAAGGAGTTCAATCATTACCTGCTGACTGGCGAACTGGGATCTTTCACGCACACGAGCGGTGACATTGAGTGGTTGCGGCAGGCTCAATACGTAATCACCTTGGATGCGGATACTGTACTGCCAGTGGGGGGCGCTCAGCGGCTGGTTGGAACCATCGCCCACCCCTTGAACCAGCCGGTCTGGGACGAGAAAACGGGCGAAGTGCTGTCTGGCTTCAGCATTCTGCAGCCCCGTATCGAGATCAACCCAGTCACCGCCACCCGTAATATTTTCACCCGGATCTTTTCCGGCGACCGCGGCTTGGATCTATATACGCTGGCCGTCTCTGACGCCTATCAGGACCTGTTCGGCGAGGGTATTTTCACGGGCAAAGGGCTTTATCACGTAGGCGCTTTTGTCGCCAGTCTCCGCAACGCCGTCCCGGAAGAGGCTGTGCTCAGTCACGACCTTTTTGAGGGCATTCATGGTCGAACAGCGCTGGTCAGCGACGCGGTGATGTATGAGGAATATCCGCCCGAATATCTGTCTTTCAGCCGCAGGCTGCACCGATGGATTCGCGGCGACTGGCAACTTCTACCTTGGTTGTGGCCGATGGTCCCCTCGGAAAGTGGAGAGAAACTCCCTAACCGGCTGAGTGGCCTCCACCGTTGCAGCTCACCCACAATCTTCTCCGCAGCCTTCAGGCACCCTGGCTCTTACTTCTACTTTTCCTGGGCTGGTTTGCCCTGCCCGGATCGCCACTCCACTGGACGGTACTGGCGTTGATCACACTGCTGGTCCCGAGCCTGACCGGCGTTGTGGGGCTGGCCCACGCCACCATCCGCAGAAGACGGTCGTCCGAGCGCGTACGCAATCTGAAGGGCGACTTTAAACGTTGGATTCTTGCGGTTGCCTTCCTTCCACAGGAGGCGGCAACAACAATGGATGCGATCATTCGATCAATCTTTCGCACCTATGTGAGTCATCGTCACTTATTAGAGTGGTCGCCAGCTGCGCTCGAGGCCGGGCGTTCCAATGGCTCTTCTTGGTGGCAGTATTGGCGATCGATGGGCGTCGGCCCTGCCATCGCCATCATTTCTGCAGCTGTTCTCGCCGCAACCACACCATCTACTCTGGTCTTCGCTGCGCCGATCCTGCTTTTGTGGTTGGTATCGCCGCAACTGGCCTATCTGGCCAGGAAAGATCGCACCCTGCCGATTGAAAAGATCAGGTTGGAAGACAGAACACACCTTAGGCGCCTGGCACGCCGAACCTGGTACTTTTTTGAGCGATTCGTTGGGCCCGAAGATCACTGGTTACCACCAGACCACTTCCAGGAAGACCCAAAAGGTGTTGTTGCACACCGCACGTCTCCCACCAATATCGGCTTACTGCTGGTCAGTAATCTGACCGCTTATGACCAGGGTTACATCGATGCCCAGGAGCTGGTTATACGGTCGCGAAATACACTGCGAACCCTCAGCAAACTCCCCCGGTTTCGCGGCCATATCCATAACTGGTGCGATACTCAACACCTAACCACCCTTCCGCCGGCCTACGTTTCAACGGTCGACAGTGGCAATCTTCTCGGATCGTTGCTGACTCTCAAGCAGGGGCTTCTGGGTCTCGCCAACGATAAAACCTGGCGTTTTGAGCACTTTGAGGGACTGCTGGACACCGTTG
Source organism: Marinobacter similis (assembly GCF_000830985.1). Classification (GTDB taxonomy): domain Bacteria; phylum Pseudomonadota; class Gammaproteobacteria; order Pseudomonadales; family Oleiphilaceae; genus Marinobacter; species Marinobacter similis. The sequence goes on from NZ_CP007151.1 coordinate 434,919, forward strand.
GCGTGCTCGAGGACAACCTTGAGGAGTACCACTCAACGGAGCCCCGTAATGTGCTGGCTGAGGAACTCATTGACCTCCGACGGCTAGTGATGGCAACTGCCGACAGCCCAGAACAGTGGCCTAACCTGATCGGAGAGCTGGAAAATCGGTTGAACCGACACGTGGATCCGGCCGTCCAGCAGGTTTTGAGGGAGCCCAAATCGCTGCCGCCGGAAATTCTCGCAGATTTGCGACTTTGGCTGGAGCGCTCACACCATCACATCAAGCGGATGAAACAGAGCCGGGATCAGTTCCTGCCCTGGTGGTCGAGCCATGAAGCCAAGCCAGATTTTCCGGCCAGTGAAATGTCCTCGAGCCAGAAGGAGTGCTGGGAGGCCCTGATTACGTTCATAGCTCAGCCAACATCCTTTGCTGAACTTGCGTCCATGTCCGATAGGTTGGAGCCGGTTCTTTCAGAACTGATACAGGATCCCCCGGAGAGCACGTTGCCCGAAGCCACTCGACAGTGGCTCACGACAGTGGCAACACAAATTCGGGAAGCAGGAAAAGTAGCGAACGCTCTGATTAAATCGGCTTCTGAATTGGCAGAAACCTGCGAGCTCTGGTTCGAGAGCACCGACTTGGCCTTTTTGTATGACACCGAAAAAAAGGTGTTCAGAATCGGTTACGACGTCGATCAGGCAAACTCGATGATAACGCTTATGATTTGCTGGCGTCAGAGGCACGGTTGGCCAGTTTTCTTGCTATTGCCAAGGGTGAAGTGTCAGCAGATCACTGGGTTCACCTGGGCCGCCCGCTTACCCGGGAACAAGGACAGGCTCTCCTGCTCTCCTGGAGCGGCACCATGTTCGAGTATTTGATGCCTCAATTGATGATGCGCGAACCCGCAACGACCCTGCTAGGCCAGAGCGGAAGGATTGCCATTGACCATCAGATTCGCTACGCCGGCAAACATGGCCTTCCCTGGGGCATATCAGAATGCGGTTACAGTCTCCTGGATGGTGCACAGAATTATGCCTACCACGCCTTTGGCGCGCCCGAATTGTCACTCCGCAGCAACAAGGGCGCCGAAGACTGGGTAATCACCCCCTATGCCACCTTCCTCGCCTTGCTCTGGCGGCCGCAGGCGGCCTTCGACAACCTCAAGCGGCTTGAAAAAATGGGCATGCTGGGCAGGTATGGATTTTTTGAAGCCGTGGATTTCACCGAGCGCCGCGTGGAGGTCGGCCGCACTTACAGCATTGTGCGGAGTTACATGGCGCACCATCATGCATGTCACTGATCAGCCTGGGTATTGCCCTCTGTGAAGAGAACGCGATTTCCCGATTCTCCAGCGATCCCAGAGTGGAAGCCTGTGAACTGATCCTGCAAGAACGGGTTGCGCCGGATGCAGACATCGAATATCCAACCTATAGCGAACAGGAGGCACTGCCGTCAGGGGTTCAGCAGGTGCCACCGGTCACGCCCTGGCAAGTCCCACTCGACAGCCCTACCCCTCGCGTGCATTTGCTATCCAACGGTCGGCTGAGCGTGCTTGCGTCCAGCCGAGGCGTTGGGGGAACTACTTGGAAATCCGACGCCATCACCCGCTGGCGCCCTGATCCAACGGAGGAGCGCTGGGGCAACTGGATTTACATTCAGGATCGGGACAGCTGGGATCTTTGGTCGATAACACGGGCGCCCATGACCGGGAGAGGTATACGAGAATCCGTTCGTTTCTACAGCCACTGCGTTGAATACAAGCGACAGGATCAGAACCTGGTGCAGACTCTTGAGGTCACTGTCTCGCCCTGGCATGACGTCGAATTACGCCGGGTTTCGTTGACCAATCACGGAGATAAACCCAGAAAGCTCAGGCTGACAAGTTATGCCGAAATGGTTATCGCGGATCCGAGGGCAGACAGCCAGCACCCTGCGTTTGGCAACCTGTTCGTCCATTCCGAATTCCTTTCTGACAGGTCCCTTCTGATTTTCGAGCGACGACCCGGGACCCTAAAGATCAGGCGCCCATTGTAGGCGAGTGCCTGATCGGTCGCTCGGGGATTATTGAACCAACCGCCGTCGAGACAGATCGCGCCAAATTCATCGGCCGAGGCGGCTCATACGCTCACCCAGGGGCTCTGGAGGCCAATGCGGGTCTCTCTGGTTCATTGGGCTATACCCTGGATCCGGTGTCAGTGCTGCAAACAGACGTGGTGTTGGAGCCGGGCGCTTCGGTTCAGCTGGCGTTTATGCGGTTCGTCGCGGACTCACGTGAAGACGTTCTTGCCCTGGCTGCTCGTTTTGCTTACTGGCCCCGAGTTCAGCGGACTTTCGAGGAAGGCGAAGGCCAAGCCTGTCAGGATCTGTGGCGAAACGACTTGAGTAATGACGACTTCCGCAAGGTCATTGCTCTGACCTCAGCTCTCATCTGCTCGCCGCCTCAACTCAGAGCACCTGTGCCTGTTCTCTCCGCAAACCGGTTGCAACAAGCCAACCTTTGGGGCGTGGGCATCTCCGGAGATTTCCCGATTATTCTGGTCAGGGTGGGACGTGAGGCGGATGTCGATGCAGCGCACCTGCTATTGAGAGCACATTCCTTCTGGCGCAAGCGCAACTTCAAGGTGGACCTGGTGCTGCTCAACATTGGCGACAGTGGTTACGAAGGCATAACACAGGACACCATCAGAAGATTGCTGGCGAAGCACAGTGTTGAGGCCTTTGTTGGCGGTCGTGGCGGCATCTTCCCGCTCACGGCAGACTCTTTGGGTCCAGAAGAAGTGGTACTGCTGGAGACGGCTGCCAAGATGGTGCTGGATGCCTCGGGGGCATCACTGGCCCATGCTCTTCAGAGTATTGACCGGCGGGAATCACCGCTGCCCAGATTGCGGGGCAAGCCGCCCAGTGCGGTGCCTCTTGATGACCATAAACTCGAGCCCATCCAGGACCTGCGTTGCTTCAATGGACACGGTGGTTTCACTGCAGACGGTCGGGAATATGTGATCAGTGTTCGTCATAGCCGACCCACCCCAGCGCCCTGGATCAATGTGATCGCCAATCCACTTTTCGGAACCATCGTTTCCGAATCTGGCGGTGGCTACACCTGGTTCCAGAACAGTGGAGAAAACCGCCTGACCAGATGGCGCAATGATCCTGTGCTTGATGAGCCATCCGAGTGCCTCTATTTGCGCGACGAGGAAACCGGGTTGTTCTGGTCTGCCACCGCCAAGCCCGTGCCCCATGAATCTGAATACCGGACAAAACACGGTGCAGGTTACTCAAGCTTTGAGCATGTTCGCCATGGCCTTCATTCTGAGATGACCATTTTTGTTCCACCGGATGATCCGGTGAAAGTTGTGCGCCTGAATCTTCGCAACCTCTCCAGCAGAAACCGTCGAGTCACCATGACCTACTACGCAGAGTGGGTTCTTGGGACGCGCCGTGAGGACACCAGCCCCTATTTGCAGCCGGCCTATCTGTTAGAACAGCGCGCTCTGATAACAGCCAATCCTTACAACCCTGACTGGCCAAACCAGATTGCCTTTCTGGCGACAGACCAACCCGTACACGGCTACACAACCGATCGCACCGAGTTCATGGGTCACTTAGGAAGTCTGGGCAATCCGGCGGCCTTAAAACGGGTGGGTCTGAACAAGCGTGTTGAACCAGGTAGGGACCCTGTGGGGCATTACAAATACATGTGGATCTGCCACCCAACAGCGAACACACGGCTGTGTTTTTCCTCGGCGCAGCGCAAGATTTTGAATCTGCTGTCACTTTGATTGAGCGCTATCAACAGCCGGCCGCGTTCGACAAAGCGTGGGCGGCAAGTCAAAGCTACTGGCAAGAAACTCTCGATACTGTGTTGCTCGATTGCCCGGACGATAGCGTTAACTTCATTTTTAACCAGTGGCTGGTGTACCAAACCCTTGCCTGCCGCATGTTTGGCCGCAGTGGTCTATACCAGTCCAGTGGTGCTTTCGGGTTCCGGGACCAGCTACAGGATTCCATGGCACTGCTCCATACCAGGCCGGAAGTCTGTCGTGATCAAATTCTTGCTGCAGCGGCTCGTCAGTTTCCTGAAGGAGATGTGCTGCACTGGTGGCATCCGCCTCATGCCCGAGGAGTGAGAACACGCATTTCCGATGACCTGGTTTGGTTGCCATTGGTTGTCAGTGAATACCTGCAGGTCACCGGAGATGTTGCACTTCTGGATGAGCAGGTACCCTGGCTTTCAGGAGAACCTCTTGCCGACGGAGAGGCAGAACGATACGCCCATTTTGAGATATCCGAGGACGAGTCGTCAGTTTACGACCATTGCCTCCGAGTACTTGAACGCGCTAATAGACTGGGCCCCCATGGTATCCCCCTCATTGGCGGTGGCGACTGGAACGATGGGATGAATCGGGTTGGTCTTGGCGGCCAAGGCGAAAGTGTATGGATGGGATGGTTCCTGATCGTGACACTGCAGCGGTTCAGTCGCGTCGCGGCGGCCCGGGGCGATGAGGTAACGGCTGAAAACCTTACCGCTCGTGCGGATCGCCTCGTCCAGAAACTGAATCAGAACGCCTGGGATGGGAAGTGGTATCGCCGAGCCTACTATGACGACGGTACGCCAATGGGATCGGCTGGCAACCCGGCCTGCGAGATAGACTCCATACCCCAGTCCTGGGCTGTTCTTTCAGGAGTGGCGGACACTGCTCGCACGAAACAGGCCATGGATGCTGTCTGGCAAAAACTGGTGCGCCCAGACCCCGGTCAAGTATTGCTATTTACGCCACCTTTCAGAAAGCGTGGAAATAAAAGAAAAGGAAAGGCACAGCCCGATCCCGGGTATATCGCAGCTTACCCGCCGGGAGTCCGGGAAAACGGCGGGCAGTACACTCATGCCGCCTGTTGGGCTGGTATGGCGTTCGCAGCACTGGGTGACGCGGAAAAAACAAGCGCCGTTCTGGATTGCCTTAACCCGGTCAAACATGGAAATTCTGAGGCCGGCATTGGCCAATATCAGGTAGAGCCTATGTGTTGGCTGCCGATATTTATGGGGAAGCGCCCCACATAGGCGCGGGGGCTGGACCTGGTACACCGGCTCTGCCGGCTGGTTATACCGTTTCATCCTCGAGGGGGTTCTCGGCATCCAGCGAGTAGGCAATGAGCTTCAGATAAAACCGTGCCTGCCTCCCGATTGGCCGGGCTACACAATACAGTACCGCTATGGTCAGACCATTTATCGAATTATCGTGAAGAGAAGCCTAGAGCCATTGTCATCTCCTGATGAACCGTTTTGCCTATCGCTCATCGACGATGGGAAGTCCCGTGACGTTATGATCGATGTTTAACGCATGAAGCATCAAGACGCAATCAGTCGGCTAGAAGGTCTGCTGCGAGAAAAAATGGAGTCATTAGGCCAAGTTGCTTAAGGAAATCAACTTTGAGACTTACTCAAGAGCGGTGAACTCGGTAAATCAAATGTCTGCTCAGAAAACCACCGCAACCAGATATCCGTTAGAGGCTTCGTGTGTTGTGGCCAGTGCATTTCCAACGGGACGTGCATAGGTTCGTCGAGGGTCAGAAAACGACAACCAGTAGTTTGCAGGTTTGCCACGCAGCTGGGCACCAGAGCGACGCTTTGGCTGCTCGCCACTTGCGTGAGAAGTGCCTGCATACTGGCGGGCTCACTAATCACCCAAGGCTGGAGCTCCCGCTGAAAAAAAACACTTATCAGGGTATCGAAAAGGCTCGGCGCGTGCCGCCGCGCAAATAACGTTAGCGGTTGATCTGCAATTTGCGCGAGGCTCAGGCTTGCCTCACCGGCCAGGGGATGGTGGTCGGATAACACCGCGACGATGGGATCATCCAAGAGGTGCTGCGAACAGATCCGTGTGTCCCGCTGTGCGTCAACTGGGCGTGAAAAACCCAGGTCGATAGAGCCACTCGCAAAAGCGTCAGTCTGCTGGGCAGCTGTCATCTCAAAAATCTGGACATCAACGTTGGTAGCGTAGTCCCCGAACCGACGCAGCATGGCTGGCAGAAAATGCGCGCAAGCCGAGCTCATGTACCCAATGCGTAGCACTCCTCGTTTCCCAGCTGCTATGTCTTGCACATGCTGCCTGGCTTGGGCGCATTGGCGCAAAATTGCCTCGGCATCCAGAAAAAATCCTTTACCTGCCTCACTCAGTTCCACACGGCGCGTACTTCTCTGCAATAACGTTACGTCCAGTTCGTTTTCCAGTGCGTTGATATGCCGGCTAATAGCCGACTGAACCGTGTGTAGATGCTGGGCCGCCAATGAAAAGCTGCCGCAATTCGCCACTTCTACGAAGCTGACCAAGTGTTTTAGGTTCATACGGTCTATGCCATTTAAGGATAAATAGGAGTTAAAAATATCATTTAAAGTATTAGTCGAAGGTTTGTAAAGTGCTGCCTTGGATTTGAACGGATGAACGAGGCACGTATGCAGTTATCGCGGTTGGGTGAATTTACTTTGTTGTTGATATCCATGCTCACCATCATGGTCGGTACTGCATTAGCTCCTGGCTTGAACTCGATTGCGAGTGCACTGGAGTTTAATTCCTATGCTCCGTTGCTCATCACCTTACCTGCTTGGTGCCATTATTTTTGCACCCCTGTTTGGCAGGCTGATCGATTACCTCGGTGCCCGAACCATCCTGATCACGAGTTTGTGGGGCTACTTTATTTTTGGCGTAGGCGGCATGTTCGTGCAGGGCCCTGTTATGGTCGCAATAGACCGGATTCTTCTCGGTGGTTTCGCTGTCGGAGCAATGGCGGCTGGAACTGCAGTGATTTCCCAATGGTACGCAGGCAAAGAACGTCTGGGCATGATCGCAAAACAAGGAATGGCGATTGAGCTCGGCGGTGTGATCTTCTTGTTTGTCGGTGGTCTTCTTAGCGAAATGAGCTGGCAAGCGCCCTTCCTGCTCTATGCGCTAGGTTTTTTCTGCGTGGTTCTTACCCTGCTCAGTATTCCCAAAACTGAACCAAGAACAAACAATGTAAACGCTCCTGTGGACGCCAGAAAAACACAGTCCATGGGCCCAATTATGCTTACGCCGTATTGGCAATGTCTCTGTTTTACACCATCTTCACCACATTACCTGGGTTGCTTGCGGAGTTCCTGTTTACCGAAGCCCAAACCGGTTACCTATTGTCGTTCATATCTTTAGTGGCGGTTTTCGCTGCGATGATGATGCCGAAAATAGTTGGCAAATTCTCAGAAGCCATCGTCCTGATGTTCGCCTTTATCAGCTACGCCCTTGCGCACCTGCTGTTTGCGATAAGCACAGTGTCGGAAATGCTAATTTTGGCTTCGGTGTTTGCAGGGATTGGCTTCGGCTTTTCCATTCCACTATTGAATCACGCAACGGTGGAGCGCAGCACCGACAAAAATCGCGGCCGAAATCTGTCGATGTTCGCTATGGCGGTGTTCATGGGGCAGTTCGTGACTTCGTTTTTCGAGTTCTTACCGCTGTCACCGAATGAAACGCTGTATGTCTGTGCGGCAATTGGAGCCATTTGTGCGGTAGTGCAAGGTCTGGTAGTAAAAAGTCTAGTGCAATCTAACGCCCGAATGACTGAGCCCGGGTTAATGCCAGAAGGGTATCATCGCGCTGGTTGAAGCTATGAATTTCGCCCGCGCGACGCCAGCTGGTTTAAAAGCACGTTCATACAAGTTTCCGAACGCCACGTATGGAGGGTCTACTCTATTCCCAGATCCATTTTTCTGAGTGCCGCTATCCTCATTACATAGAAGATCTTTAGGCCCGCGGCCCATACTGGAATCGATAGATGGGCCAGAATCTGTCCCGCAAGAGATAAATTCGACACCCCCGAATACGCAACGAACACTGTCGCACACAGTGCTGTTACCGATATAGCTAGCCCCCAATTGGCTCCTGTCAGTAATCTGTTCATCGATTAATCACCTATGGTCCGTGATCCTTTAGCGCATGTTTGGAAATCGGACCCTAGTATGGAGCGCGCTTTGTATTTGTGATAATGAATTGTTTTCGGTTTTAATATCAGTATCACTAATATAAAACCAGCACGGAGCATAGGTAACGATCGTGGACATTGAATTAGCCCGTACCTTTCTAGAAATCGTCCGAACGGGCAGCTTTATTGCGGCGGCAGAAAGGCTTCACATTACGCAAACGACCGTCACGGCGCGCATCAAGAACCTCGAAGCCCAGCTGGGTTGTCGTCTCTTTATTCGCAATCGCAGTGGTGCCTCGCTGACTGCCGATGGTGAACGTTTTGCTGGACGTGCCAGCCAGCTCGTTCAAACCTGGGATGCCGCCCGCCGGGAACTTCCGCTACCAGACGGCGCCGACAGGGTTGTCACACTCGGTGCTGAAACAAGTCTGTGGAATCCATTACTGCTTGATTGGTTGTCAGCGCTGAAAGAGAACGCGCCCACTCTCGCTCTGCGAGTCGAGGTTGGCGAACCTCAGACTCTTCACGACAAGTTGGAAAAAGGTGTGATGGATGCGGCACTGGTTCACCAACCAACTACTGGCCGGGAATGCAAATAGAACAGTTGCTGGAAGAGAAACTGGTACTGGTGAAAACCAGGAAACAATCAGGTGATTACATATACGTGGACTGGGGCCCCATTTCCGGCAACAGCACGACGCTGCCTTCCCAGAAAATGCTCGCCCAAGACTGACATTTAACCTGGGGCCACTGGCCATACAGCATCTGCTTGCACATGGAGGTAGCGGCTATTTCAGGACGCGAGTAGCCCAACCCTATCTGGAAAATGGATTGCTTGAGCGGGTCGAGGGCGCACCCGAGTTCAGCTATCCGGCGTATCTGGTCTATCCACGTGCCGGCGAAGCTTCAACTCTCAGGACAACTGTCGAATCAATACATTGCGCAGCTTCAGGCAGCAACCGCTAGTTTATTCCGTTGCGGCCACGGGAATTCCCTAATTGCAAAGCTCCGCCCTACCAAACACCTAGGAAGCCACCCTAAAGGTTCGGGCCTTTAACGATTAATAGGTCCTAAAAAGGTGGTCGGTATGATGAAACGTTTCTCCGGATCCTCGACCGTGCTTACTTCAAAGTTGATACTAGTTACCTCGCTTACGAGGCTATCCGGAGCCTTTTCTAAAATAATCGGAACTTCCCTTTTCTCTTCGGCCCTAAGTATCACTCTGCTAGGCCCCAGCATGTTTATCCCCTCTCCCCCAGAGACCTTAATAACCGCATGCCTCGTTTCAATGTCTTTGTTCGTAAGTTTGAGCAGGTAACTGTTCTCGATATATCCCGAGCCATTAAAACGGAACAGGCCCCTATCCTTCTCAAGTTCCAGCCCCAGCAAAGGCCGCGTCATCAAGGCCCAGGAAAACAAACCGATCATGGTCACAAGAATTAGAAAGTAAGCAACAAGACGAAGCCTCAGAATATGCCTTGTTCCTTCGTTCAGTTCGTTGTCGCTGGCGTATCGAACGAGACCTTTTGGATAGTCCATCTTCTCCATAATCGAGTCACAGGCATCGATGCAGGCGGCACAGCCAATACACTCCATCTGCAATCCATCACGTATATCGATGCCTGTCGGGCACACCTGCACACACATTTCGCAGTCTATACAGTCGCCCAGGCCCTGAGCAGAGGGATCTGAGCCCTTGTGACGGCTACCACGAGGGTCACCCCGGCTTGCATCATACGCCACCACTAATGAATCGTTGTCGACCATGGAGGATTGGAAACGGCCATAAGGGCACATATGCAAACAGACCTTTTCCCGCAGCCAACCGGCATTCACGTAGGTAGCCGCAGTGAAGAAAAATACCCAGAAAAGTGCTGATCCCGAGAGCTCAAGAGAGAGAATATTCGGAGCTAGGTCCCGGACCGGAGTAAAATAGCCAACAAAGGTCACCGCGGTACCGGCGCTGATCAGCAGCCAAAGACTATGCTTTAGAAACCGCCGTAAAGCTTTGTGCTGACTAAACGCGGAGTCGTCGAGTTTAATGCGTTGTCCTCGATCGCCCTCGGTTAGTCTTTCAGCCCATAGAAAAGCCCACATCCAGACACTCTGTGGGCAGGCATAACCACACCAAACCCTGCCGGCAAGAACAGTTATGAAAAAAAGACCAAACGCACAGATGATCAGGATGGCTGACAACAGAACAAGATCTTCTGGCCAAAACGTTGCGCCGAATATGTGAAACTTTTTCTCGGTGATGTCCCAGAGAACGGCCTGGCGCTCGCCCCAGTTCAACCAGACGGTCCCAAAATACAGAGTAAAGAGCATGGCTCCCGCGCCAATCCGAAGTCGTCGGTAAATGCCTGAGAAACTCCGCGGATAAATTTTGTCGGATGAACGATGTGATGGGGGATTCGTTGCAACCTGGGTGACCGGAATAAGTCGATTCATTGACCGTTTACCTTCCCAAAGGATTCATGGAACTCTTTGGTAGAGTATGTCGGTCAACTGAGAGTGGAGACAGGATCAGTTTTTTTAATTTTTATAGGGACAAAAGCGATTATTGATGCTGTATTAGTTCCGACAGACGATTCAACGCATGTGCCCGGTGGCCGCCCCAGGGATGAGCGAAGCTTATTCGTAAACAATTCCCGAACCGCTCTGAAACCGAGAAAAGATTGCCTGGGGTGATGACAATACCCTCACCCATCGCTTTAGAATAGATATCCATGGTATCTACCTCTTCCGGTAGTTCTACCCATATCGTTAAACCACCTTGTGGCGCTGTGGTACGAACAGCGAGTGGCCATGCTGCCAGATACTCCAGCAACTGGTCCCGCTGATCCCGCAATTGAAGACGGAATTTTCGAACGAAGGCGGTGTAATCGCCCTCCTTGATAAAACTCTCGACCCCTTGCTGAACAAAACGACTGCTTGCGAGCTGGGACGTCAGTTTCATTTGCAGGATCTTTGAGTGCCACCTGCCACCATTTATCCAACCGAGCCGAAGATCTCGGGAAAGGACTTTCGACAGCGAACTACAGTGAATAACCCGTCCGGATTGATCCAGAGATTTCAAGGTGTCGGGAACACCAGACCAGCCAGTTTCAGCGTAAATATCATCCTCGACGATGGCTAGGTCGTACCTCTCCGCCAATTGAAGCAGCCGCTTGCGGGCCTCCGTCGGCATGACTGCGCCACCCGGCGTTGCGAAAGTGGGCGATACAACGCAGGCCCGGACGTCCCAAAGCTTCAGAATATCCGCAAACGCGGCGACATCCATTCCCGTCTGCAACGAAGTTGGCACCTCGACGACCTTTAACTTCAATTGCTCCAACAGCTGCAGAACGCCATAAAAACCAGGAGATTCGACGGCAACAACATCACCTTCAGAACAAACCGTCAATAAGGCCAAAAATAGAGACTGTTGGCATCCGGACGTAACACACAGTTCCGACGCATCCGTGTTCCAGCCTCTTTTGGCGAACAATGTGGCAAGTTGATTTCTCAGGCCTGGATCGCCCGCGGGTTCATCATAGTATTGGAAATTCCCTTTCTGACGCCTCAACGCCCGACCGATTGAACGATTGAGTTGCACGATCCCTGAGGGCATTTCTCCCGTGCGAAGGCTGGCCGTCAGATCAAATGCGGCACTTCTGGTCATGATGTCTCGAAATAGCTCGCTGACGGATACCGGTTTCGGCGATTCAATCCGGTCCTTTTGGCTTGGGCTGTCAAATTCCCGGCTATTGTAGGTTACAAAAAAGCCAGCTCGCTCTCGGGATTCGATTAACCCTTTGGCTTCGAGACGCTGTAGCGCATGCTGAATGGTAATTTTTGCGCAGCCGTGGAGTTGGCACAGCGTTCTGATAGAGGGTAAGCGTTCGCCGCGACGCCACCGACCAGCACGATAGCTTGTTCTATCTGATCTTCCAGCAATTGGTACTTTGGGAGGGTGTTGTCCATGGTAGTTTTAATTGTCGGGTATGAGTTTCGATTTCCACGCCTGATCCGTCGAGTCGATTTTGCGTTCCCGCACCAGCATGATGGGTTTTAAATCATGCCCTCACGCTTTCAGGCAGGCATGGCGACTTTACCACGCTGAGCCCAAGGGAATTCCTTAACTGGAAGATGGATTAGCGCAGACAACGCCCCTACTCCCACACCTACCCACCAGACCAGCGTGTAATCGTTGTAGAGATCGTACAAGGCACCGCCCAGCCAGACGCCCAGGAAACCACCCAGCTGGTGCGAGAAAAACACCACGCCGTAAAGTGTACCCATGTATTTCAGGCCGTAGATATTGGCCACCAGACCGGAGGTCAGGGGCACCGTTGCCAACCAGAGTGATCCCATCGAAACCGAAAACAGGACGACGGTTTCCGGCGTAATCGGCGCCATGATGAAGGCCGCCGATACCAGCGTGCGCAACAGATAGATGGTGGCCAGCAGATACTTCCTCGAATATTTGTTCCCCAGCCATCCCGCGAGCAGTGTCCCGCCGATGTTAAACAGCCCGATCAGCGCAATGGAAATGGCGCCAAGCCCCGATGCGGATGTCACACCCAGCACGTACAGCATGCTGTCCGGGCTTATCGGCCCACACATTTCAGTGATAAAGGCTGGAAAATGCGCGGTGATGAAGGCCAGCTGGTAACCGCAGGAGAAGAAGCCGATGAAGATGAACCAGAAGGTGGGATCCTTGAGTGCCCGCTTGAGCACAACGCCCATGGGTTCTTCCGCCACAGTCGACTTGGCCGGTTTCGGAGCCCGCATCAGCGTGAGCGCGAACATGGACAGCAGAACAAACCCGGCAAAGATGACGAACACCGATTGCCAGGGCATCTGGCTCAATAACGACTGGGCACCGGTGGCCCGACGATCTGACCGGCAGAGCCTGCCGCCGTGGCAATGCCCAGCGCCATGGACCGGTTCTTGTCTGAAGCCGCACGCCCGACCACGGCCAGAATAACGCCAAAGCCGGTTCCCGCAATCCCGAAGCCGACCAGAATTTCCAGCAACTGATGCTGGCCCGGCGTGATGGCAAAGGCCGACAACACCAGACCAACCACGTACACCACACCGCCGGTGAAAATCGCTTTGCGATCGCCATAGCGTTCGGCGAACGCGCCGAAAATAGGCTGACCAATACCCCAGAACAGGTTCTGAATGGCGATGGCTAAAGAAAAGGATTCCCGGGGCCAGGCAAACTCCAGCGCAATCGGCAGCTGGAACAAGCCAAACGAAGCGCGTACCGCGAAACTCACCAGAATGATGATGCAGCCAGCGATCAGGACCGGGTTGATCAATCGGTCATATGTGCCCGGGGAGGATCCATCCAGCGCTTTACCTTCGCCACTTTTAACGTCACTCATTCAGCTGCCTTTGCTTATCAATCGTGCTAGGTGATCTTGTCACTTTCTAGCTGATTGTGCCTTATAAAGCAGCTCAATAACGCAAAAACGCCTCCACATCTTCAATGCCGGGCAACGAAGTAAAGGCGCCGGCATGGGTGACCGCGTGGGCACCACAAGCACTGGCAAAGCTCAGAATATTTTCCAGCCGCTGTTGATCAGTGCCCAGCCCTTCCAGACCTGCTACCGACATATCCAGCTCAGATAGGCGATACAGCAAACCACCGACGAACGCGTCTCCGGCGGCAGTACTATCGACCATCTGTACATTCGGTGGCTGGATCGAACCGCTGTGATAAGCGGTGTGGTAACGCAGTGGTTGGCCGCCATCGGTGATCAGCACCAGGGAGGCGCCAGCGTTCAATATCTGCTTCAACACCTGTGCTTCATCGGTGTGCCGGCACAGGAAGGCCAGTTCTTCGGCGGACAGTTTCACCAGGTCCGCCTGTTCCACACAGGCCCACACCGATTCAAACGGATCGGCGCCTTCAGGCCAGAGATTGTGCCTGAGATTCATGTCGAAGCTGACCAGCCAACCGGCGGCTCGTGCGGTTTCCAGACCGGCCTGAGTAGCTTCGAGGATGCCCGGCTCAGTCAGCGTGTTGGAGCAGAAATGAAAGATGCCCCGGTCCTCAAACCATTCCTGCTGAAACTCGTTGGGGCCGAACAGCAGGTCCGCGGAAGGCCCGCGATAAAACTCAAAGCTGCGTTCGCCGTCTTTATCCAGCGATACAAACGCCAGAGCGGTTTTCGCCTCTTTGGTTTGCAGCAGGTAGTCCGTGCGTACCTTCATGGCTTCAAGCGACTGAACCAGGAAATCACCAAACATGTCGGCGCCGACTTTACCGGCAAAGAAGCTGTGGCCACCGAGTTTTCCAATTGCTGCGGCCACGTTCGCTGGCGCACCACCCGGGTATTTGGTGAAGCGCTCGTTCTCCGATCCAGCGCCCTGCCCGTCCTGTGCGTCGCTTACCCGGCTCGACAACATGTCTACCAGAAGTTCACCGAACGAAATGACTTTAATCATTGGGTGCCACTCTCCTCAGCCATTAAACCCGCATTGCCTGTTGAACCTGGGGCTACTGCGCTTGGCGATGCCGAGCTTGCAGCCAGATGCTGATTAACGATCGCCATCACGGCCCTGTTGATGGATCGTACTCGTTGCTCTTGCCGTCAATATCACGGCTGATGTCATTGGCGAGACGCTTGCCGAGCTGCACGCCCCACTGATCGAAGGAGTTGATGTTCCAGATGGCACCCTGCACGAACACCTTGTGCTCATAGAGCGCGATCGAGGCGCCCAGATTCCGGGGGCTCAATTCTTCCAGAAGCAGCACGTTGCTTGGGCGATTGCCGGGACAACTGGCGTACTGGTTGTCTTGAGTGTCGCCATTCATGAACGCATTGGCCTGGGCCAGCATATTGGTCAGTAAGGCAAAGTGATGATCCTTGGTCTCTTCATCGGCTTTCAGGGACGCAATAAAGTCGATAGGTACGAACCGGGTGCCTGGTGCAGTAGCTGGAAAAAGGCGTGCTGGCCGTTGGAGCCGGTTTGCCCCCACACGATGGGGCCGGTGGCGTGGCTGACCGGGTTGCCATCAATGTCGACGGACTTGCCATTACTCTCCATATCCAGCTGCTGCAGGAATGCCGGCAGTTGGTGCAAGGCCTGATCGTAAGGAATGATCGCCTGGGTTTCGGCACCGAGGAAATTGATGTTCCAGATGCCGATAAGGGCCAGAAGGACCGGCATGTTGGTTTCCAATGGCGCATTCAGGAAATGCTGGTCCATGGTGAAGGCGCCGTCGAGCAGGTCGATAAACGCGTCGTACCCGATGCTCAGGGCAATGGGCAAGCCAATACTGGACCAGAGCGAATAGCGGCCACCTACCCAGTCCCAGAATTCGAAGATGCTGTCCTCGCGGATGCCGAATTCCGTCGCCGCCTCGATGTTGGTCGAAACCGCAACAAAATGCTGGCCCATGTCGGCTGTGCTGCTCTGAGTCTGCTCCTGGAACCAGCGCTTGGCGCTGTTCGCGTTCAGCAGGGTTTCCTGGGTAGAGAAGGTCTTGGTGGACACCACGAACAGCGTGGTCTCTGGGTCCAGCCCTTTCAGCACCTTCTTCAGGTGCCGGCCGTCGACGTTTGAAATGAAGTGAACGCTGAGGTCCGGGTGCTGATAATCAAGCAGCGCCCGGCACACCATGCTGGGCCCAAGATCCGAGCCACCGATGCCGATATTCACAACGTCACGGATGCGCTTGCCGGTGTAGCCCAGCCATTGCCCGCCCCTTACCTGCTCGGTAAAGGATTTCAGCTTTTCCAGGCTGGCCCGGACATCCGGCATTACGTCGCGGCCATTGACGACAATCGGCTTGTCACCGAGGTTCCGCAGAGCGATGTGCAGAACAGGGCGCTCTTCGGTAACGTTGATGGCCTCCCCGGAAAACATCTGTTCCCGGCGCCGCTGTAGCGGCGAGTGTTTGGCCATTTCCAGCAGAACGTCCATCACCTGCGGCGAAATTTTGTTCTTGGAATAGTCCAGAAACAGCTCGCCCACACGCAGACTCATCTTATCGAAACGATCCGGATCGGCTTTGAAATAATCCGCGATCCGATCGTTCCCGGTCTCATTAGCGAGTTGTTCAAGCTTGCTCCAGGACATACATGTGCCCAGTGCGTTCATATCTGTGCTCCCTAATACTTCAGGCGTCTTGAAGTGACTGAAGGCCTGCAAAAACACCGTTGGTTTCCAGCTTGTCGAGTGCCGCATCAAAGGCCTCTTCAAAGTCGCTGGAGCTGGCGAGCGTGGTCCCGAAAATGTCCGACATTCCCAGGAATTCCGGGGTCAGGTTGCCTCGGTCTCCAACCGCGGATTTCAGCCGCGCAGCCATCGGATCGTTAATCTCGTGATGCTGGCCCTGCTCATCCTGGCCTCGGAGGTAAAGCGCCCAGCTGGCGATGATCATGGCCACCCGTGACAGCGGTCGGCCTTCGTTCACCAGCGTCTGTACCGTCGGCACCAAAAACTTTGGAATTTTGCTGGAGCCATCCATACAAAGGCGGGCCAACTGGTCGCCCATTTGAGGATTGGAGAAGCGCTCGATCAGGGTCTGCTTATAGACGGGAATATCGATGCCGGAGATTTCGCCCAGGATCGGGGTTACGTCCTCGTCCATAAAGCTGCGGATAAAGTGACTGAACCGCTCGTCGGCCATCACCTCGTGGGTGTAACGGTAACCGGCCAGATACCCGAGATACGCCATAGCGGAGTGGCTGGCATTCAGCAGGCGAATTTTCATGCGTTCGTAGGGTGCGACGTTATCCGTGAACTGAACGCCCACCTTTTCCCACTCCGGGCGACCGTTGCAGAAATCATCCTCGAGCACCCATTGGTAAAAGGGCTCGCAGATCACTGGCCAGCCATCTTCGAGATCGTAATCTGCCGTCAGCCACTGGCGGTGTTTGTCGTTAGTTCCCGGCGTGATGCGGTCAACCATGCTGCTCGGAAAGCTCACCTTGGCATCAATCCAGCTTGCCAGCTCAGCATTCCTCAGGTTGGCAAACGCCAGCAAGGCTGAGCGCGCAACGTGGCCATTCTCGGGCAGATTGTCACAAGACATCACCGTGAACGGCGGCAGATTGCGCGCCCGGCGCCGGTCCAGTGCTTCGCTCAGGTAACCGAACACGGTTCGTGGCTGCTGGGGATTTTCCAGGTCGTAAAGGATGTCCGGATGGCTTTCGTTAAAACGACCGGTATTGTCGTCAACGTTATAACCACCCTCGGTGATGGTCAGTGAGACAATTTTCACCTGCGGGCTCGCCAGTTTTTCGATCACGGCGTCCTGCTCCTCAGGCGCAAACAGGAAATCCGTGATGGAGCCAATCACGCTCAGTACGTTGGTGTTGTCGGCACCGAGTTCGATCAGGGTGTAGAGGTGGTCCTGCTGGGATAACACCTGCTGCATGGCTCGATCGCCTTCACGCAGCCCCACCCCGCAGATCGACCAATCCGCGCTGCCACCGGCCTGCAACAGCTGGTGGGTGTAGACCGCTTCATGGGCGCGGTGGAATCCGCCTACGCCGATGTGAACGATGCCGTGCCGGAGGATGCTCCGGTCATAGGCAGGTACGGACACCTCTGGACTCAGTTGGTCCAATGTGGAGTTATTCAGTTTCATAGGAGGTCACGCTGCCATTCGGCTGGGTTTCTGAACGGCGTTGCCCTGTTCATCGAACAAGTGGCACTCATCCACGTGCAGGCGTAAACCGATGCGATCACCGTAGTTACAGGCAAAGTTGCCCGGCATACGGACAGTCAGCGTCTCCTGGCCATCGGTCTTCACATAGCAGTAGGTATCGCTGCCCAGGCTCTCGGCAATGTCCATGTATCCAGTCAGTGCACTCTCGCTGGGTTCGACCACATCAATGTTCTCCGGCCGAACGCCAACGGTGACCGCACTGCCCTTGCGCAGATGTTCACTGGCCGCCGGCAAGGTCACAGAGGCACCTGAAATCAGCTCAACCGTCACACTGGAGGCATCGATTGCAGTCACGTTGCCCGGCAGGAAGCTCATCTTGGGCATGCCGAGGAAGCCGGCGACAAAGCGGTTGGCGGGGTTGCGATACAGCTCCAGGGGCGTACCTACCTGCTCTATTCGGCCCTGGTTCAATACCACAACCTTGTCAGCCAGAGTCATGGCTTCAACCTGGTCGTGGGTGACGTAAATCATGGTGGCGTTCAGGTCGTGGTGCAGGCGAGCCAGCTCGAGACGCATCTGCACCCGCAAGGCGGCATCCAGGTTGGACAATGGCTCATCGAACAGAAACACCTTGGGCTGGCGCACGATGGCACGCCCAATGGCCACCCGTTGGCGCTGACCACCGGACAGTTCTTTCGGCTTGCGCTCCAGAAGAGGCTCCAGTTCCAGAATTCGGGCGGCCTCGGCTACCTTGGTGCTGATGACGTCTTTGTTTTCTTTCGCCAGCTCCAGTGCAAACGACATGTTCTTGCGCACGGACATGTGGGGGTACAAAGCGTAGCTCTGGAACACCATGCCAAATCCCGTTTGGCCGGGGCCAGGTCGGTAATTTCTTTGTGGTCCAGCATAATGTGACCGCTGGTGACTTCCTCCAGCCCGGCAATAGACCGCAGCAGCGTGGACTTGCCGCAGCCTGACGGCCCAACAAACACGACGAATTCGTTGTCTTTGATCTCAAGGTCGATGCCCTTGAGAATTTCGATATCCCCGAAGGATTTCTTGAGGTTCTTTATTGTTAAGTTAGCCATGGGAAATCTCCGTTATTTGACGGCGCCAAAGGACAAGCCGCGAACCAGCTGTTTCTGGCTGATCCAGCCAAAGATAAGAATGGGGGCACAGGCCAGGGTCGATACGGCTGACAACTTGGCCCAGAACAAGCCTTCAGGGCTTGAATAAGATGCGATCAGGCCGTCAACGGGGCCGCTTCCGAGGCCGTGAGGTTGAGTGACCAGAACGCCTCGTTCCAACTCAGAATGAGTGACAGCAGCACTGTCGCGGCCAGGCCGCCCTTGCTCATGGGCAGTAGCACCCGCCAGATCTCCTGGAACAGCGTGGAGCCGTCCATTCGAGCTGCCTCGAGTACTTCTTTGGGTATCTCTTTGAAATAGGTGTAGGCCATCCAGATCATGATCGGCAGGTTGATCAGCGTGTAGATGATGACCAGTCCGGTTTTGGTATCGAGCAGGCCGGTGTCCTTGAACAGCAGGTAAATCGGCACCAGCACGCCAACCGGCGGCAGCATTTTGGTGGACAGCATCCACAGCAGTGTCCCTTTGGTACGCTTGGTCTCAAAAAAGGCCATGGAATAGGCGGCGGGCACGGCGAGCATCATTCCGATGATCGTGGATCCGAAAGACACCACCACCGAATTCCAGGCAAAGTGCAGATAGTCACTGCGTTCGTTAACCAGCGTGTAGTTCTCGAGGGTCGGCGAGAAGAACAATTGCGGCGGTGTGGCGAAGGCATCGATTTCTGTTTTGAAGCTGGTCAGCAGCATCCAGAAAATCGGGAAGAAAATGGCCAGGGCCACTCCCCACGCCAACACCCCCATAAGCAAGGTGTTAAGGCTACGTCGTTGTTTCAGGCTAAGCATTTTGTAACCTCCGGGAATCATTGTTTTTCTGTCAGGCTTTTGCCGATCAGCCGCACCAGGAAGAAGGCGGCAATGTTGGCCAGCACAACGGCGATCAGGCCACCGGCTGAGGCCAGTCCGACATCGAACTGCAGCAACGCCTGGCTGTAGATCAGGTACGCAAGTTGGTGGTTTCATAACCCGGGCCACCGCCCGTGGTGGTGAAAATTTCGGCAAAGATCGACAGCAGGAAGATGGTTTCAATCATCACCACAACCGCGATCGGACGAGCGAGGTGTGGCAGTGTGAGATGGAAGAACAGCGCCCAGGGACCGGCGCCGTCCAGACGTGCCGCTTCCTGTTGTTCCTGATCCAGCGACTGCAATGCGGTCATCAGCAGCAGGATGGCAAACGGCAGCCACTGCCAGGACACGATCATGATGATCGAGAACAACGGAAACTCGGAAAACCAGTCGATTGGCGTGGCGCCGAAGAACTTCCAGATGGCAGCAAAGACACCTGATACCGGGTGCAGCAGCAGGTTTTTCCAGATCAACGCGTTCACGGTCGGCATGATAAAAAACGGAGATATCAGGAGTATCCGGACGATACCCCGGCCCCAGAACGCCTGGTTAATCAGCAGCGAAATGAGTACGCCAGAACCACCGTGATCAGCAGCACGGAGCCAACAAGTAGCAGCGTGTTACTCATCCCGGCCATAAAGCCGAAATCGGTGACGAAGAACTGGAAGTTTTCCAGGCCCACAAATTCGTTATCGCCGGGGTACAGCAGGTTATAGCGAATCAGGGAAAAGTAGATGGTCATCGACAGCGGAATAATCATCCACAGCGCCAGGACGAGCACCGACGGCGACACCATAAAACGATTGATGCGGGAGGTTTTTCTACTGCCCCCTTTGCGGCTGTCCTTTTCGGGTTCCGCGGCAGAGCTCACGGAACCTGCATTCAGAGCGGTTGTCTTCATATCGGTTCTCCGGTGACCCCAAGCAGGCTCCGCCGAAGCGGACCCTGCAGCAGGTCATTGTTGTTTCGTCTTGGCCGGGTATTCAGTTGGAGTAATAGCGGGCGCGAGTCATCTCACGAAGGGTGATCGATTGCGCTGCTTTCAGGGCGTGATCGACAGACATCGACCCTGCCAGGCGCCCGAGATCAGCTTGCCGACCTGGGTTGCGATCGACTGAAACTCAGGGATAGCCGCAAACTGAACGCTCACATAGGGGGAAGGATTCAACGTGGAATCATTGGGATCAGCGTTGCCGATTGCTTCCAGAGTGCGGGTCGCAAACGGTGCAGCCTCAAGGTATTCAGCGTTGTCGTAGGTAGAGGCGCGTGTGCCGGGCGGCACATTGGCAATGCCATAGGTTTCTTCAACCAGCTGGCTGTATGCCCGCGAGGTTGCCCAGGTGATAAAGGTCTTTGCCGCTTCCTTGGCGTCTGAACTCACCGGAACCGCCAGGGCCCAGGACCACAACCAACCTGAACCTTTAGAGGTCACCTGCTGGGGCGCCAGGGCAAAGCCGATCTGGTCAGCCACCCTGCTTTGCGTTTCGTCGGTCAGGAAAGCACCGGCCACCGTAGCGTCCACCCACATGGCGCATTTGCCACTGTTGAACAGCGCCAGGTTTTCATTGAAACCGTTGGAACTGGCTCCGGGAGGGCCGTAGTCGCCGAGCAAATCAACGTAGAAGCTAATGGCGTTCTGCCACTCAGGCCCGGTGAATTCAGGCTTCCAGTTTTCATCAAACCAGCGAGCACCAAACGCATTGGCCATGGTGGTAATCAGAGCCATGTTTTCGCCCCACCCTGCCTTACCGCGCAGGCAGATACCGTACTGCTCTTCTTCCGGCTTATGGAGTTGCTCGGCAAAAGACTTCATCTGATCCCAGGAAGGCTGGTCAGGCATGCTCAGGCCATTGGCCTCGAACAGATCCTTACGGTAGAAGGTCATCGAGCTTTCGGCATAGAACGGCAGCGCATACAGCGTGCCATCGGAGGACAGCCCACCAAGGACTGACGGGAAAATGTCCGCCATATCGTAGTCGGCGGGCAGATCCTTCATGGGCGTCAGCCAACCTTTTTCACCCCAGATCGGCGCTTCGTACATGCCGATGGTCATTACATCGAATTGGCCGCCGTCTGTAGCGATATCGGTAGTCAGACGCTGCCTGAGGACATTTTCCTCAAGCACTACCCAGTCCAGATCGATGTTTGGATGAAGCTTTTCGAATTCCTCGGAGAGGCCCTGCATGCGGACCATGTCGCCATTATTCACAGTGCCA
The DNA here is from genome assembly GCF_000830985.1 of Marinobacter similis. GTDB lineage: Bacteria > Pseudomonadota > Gammaproteobacteria > Pseudomonadales > Oleiphilaceae > Marinobacter > Marinobacter similis. Next base: position 456,675 of record NZ_CP007151.1, read on the forward strand.
ATAGTTACTTTGGTGGCAGCCATTGCGGAGGACGCAACAGCGGTCATGCCAACGGCCATAACAGCGGAAAGATATCGTTGGTTGTTCATGCTCGAACCTCTGTTTGTTTTTGGAGTAGGTCGATCAAAATGCTCTGACTTCGTGGAGCTTTTTTTCACTGTAGCCCCGCCGCGCGCACCACGCTTGGGCACAGCTAATCGCATGAGCCAATTACACGCTGTATGTGCAAACCGAACAAATACGTACCTTGTCGTTTTTCTATACTTTTTTGATGTCCCTTGGCTTCACCCACGATTGGAGCCGCACCTTTTTAGGGCCCAAACCATGCCCCAATGGGGGTTTCCGGGAGGATAGGCCCTAAAAAATAGCGAAACAACCATCACCAGAAAGTATTATTCAGGAAGGGCCAGCTGACTAATAAACAGGCGGAAGAATAGAAGTAATCAGCTCTGGTACAGGGCGTCCAGGGAGGTTTTTCGATACTCTGATGGCGTCATCTTCTTCACGTCGTAGAAGCGACGGTTGAAGTTAGCGATGTTGTTGAAGCCCACCAAGAAGCAGATTTCGGTGATGGGTTCATCGCTGTGAGCCAGGTGCTCGCAGGCTTTGTTGATGCGGAGGCTATTAATGAACTCAATAAACCGATGCCCCGTGGCTTTCTTGAAGAACTTCGAGAAATAGGTGGGGCTGACGTTCACATGGGCGGCTACTTCCTCAAGAGAAATTCCTGTGTGGTAATGCTCGAAAATAAGATCCAGGGCCTGATTCAGCCGGTTGAGGATCTTTTCATCGGTAATGGGCAGGTAGGTAGAAGAAGACAATACGCGGTAGTCACTCATAGCCGCCAGGAGTTCAATTAGCGACCAGAAGCGGGTCAAACGTCGGAACCCGGTGGATTCAGCAACTTCTTCAAACAGCGATACAGCTTTCGGTATCTCAGCGGCGTCCAAAAACTCAATGCCGTAGGCTGCGCGTTCCCAGAATGGTCCCAAAGCACGGGTTTCAGGGAATACCGCATCGCAGGCATTAATCAGGTCATGGGAGAAATTGATCACTCGGTCACGCAGTGCCACCCTCTCCCCTTTCTCAATGTGACTGATCCAGTTATGGGGAAGGTTTGGCCCAACCAGGATCAGGCTGTTGGGTGAGAAATTGCCAATGTAATCCCCGACAAAGACCTTGCCGGATGTTTCCGTGATCAAGTGGAGTTCGTATTCTTCGTGGTAGTGCCAACGAACCAACGGGTGCGGGTAGCCATGATCCAGGTAGCGGATCGACTCATCCCCGCGCTGATCAACCCATTCAAATTCGGGTTTGATGCGTTGCTTCTCCGCGCCCATTAAGCCTTCCTTCCGATATGTCCACTTTATGCAGTGTACCGCATTCGCCCGAGTTATAAATCTGGAGTTCATCACTCAGGCTGATGTCAGCCATACCACCTCATTATTATTCCCGCACGAACAAACCGGAGAGAATACTTGCAAGCCAATAAGGCGTTGTATCCAACACATTCCATTTAAACAGGTGGTATTAAACATGAAAGCACTTAACAAATTCTTCTTCGTTGTAACCGTCTTATCTTTCTCTGCTCTGGCACAGGCCGAGGGCGTAAGCCAAGACGATATCGAGCGCGGCAATAACCCGCACTCCGAGACAGTTGAGATCAAAAGCGAAGTCTGAACTATCGCTTAAAAAAAAGGCGGTCCTTGTGACCGCCTTTTTTTGTGCCTGTAGAAAACACCGCGTATACGGCTCTCCGATACTGAAACAGGGCTCTATAAGCCCTGTCTTTTCTCGATCAGTTTACGATGTGCCGCAGAAGACCATACCCCGCTAAACTCCTCAACGACTCCCAGCTGTGCCGTGGCAAATGCCAGCTTGGCTGCCAAGCGATCCTGTTGGGCGGAAATAAACGTACGGTTGGCGTCCAGCAGGTCAAGATAGCCGATGGCGCCCTCGCGGTGCATTGTCAACGCGATGCTGAAGGATTCATTAGCGGCCTGGAACGCCCTACCCGTTGCGCGGTCCGCCTCCAGCGCTTGTCCGTAGGCAAACACCGCCACCCGTGCATTCGCCACCGCATCTATGATGGTCTGCCTATAACGAATGTAGCTGTTTTCTGACACCGCGTCTTGGCCCTCTACGCGCTGGAGGAGCAGCGGATAACTGAGCAAGGACCAGGAGATCCTGGGCGAAATGCTCGCGGTGCTCTCGAACCCGTCGGATACTTCCGCCAGATTGGTTAAACCCAGGAAGCCTTCCACCGAAAACTGCGGGTAGAGCTCAGCCCTCAATGCGTTGCCCAGAGCCACTTCCCTCGCCAGCGAAGCCAGTGCAGCGCCAATGTCGGCACGCAGTCGCATGGCTTCGTTCGCTCGATCAGCTTCCGGAACACCAACCGACGCTGCCAGTACACTTGAGGCGGGTTTCAAGCGCAATGACTCGGGATCTTCATTAACCAGAACCGAAAGCACCGCTTTCGCTCGGTACAACTGAGCCCTGGCATCAGGCAATTTCGCCCGTTGCTGTTCCAGCAAGGTGTCCGCCCTTGCAAGGTCCAACTTGGGGGAAATGCCTTCTGTCACCCTCATCGCCATAACCTCCCGAGTGTCTCCTAGCGCCCGGATATCGGCGCGGATCAACTCAACCCGCTGTCGAGAGGCTTCCCACTCCAGGTAGGCACGTACAACGCCCACGGTCACTTCTTTCAGCATCGCGCGTTGATTATTGAGTGCGACTTCCAGATTGGCTTCGCCAGCATCAACCAGGGCATTAAGGCGCCCGAACAAGTCCAATTCCCAGGACGCCGCAAGCCCGACCGAGGACGATTCCTGAACACCGTTGCGGTCGATAACCTCGTAGTCACCGGCTGCCTCCCCTTGCGGCAGCAGCCGGTTCTCATCGGCACCAAGATCCGCCAGAGCCTGACGGACTCGCTGCCCGGTGGACAGCAGGTCCAGATTGGCTGCCTGTGCGACTTCAACCAGTTGGTTGAGCTGTTCATCCTGATAGTCTTCCCACCAGTTGACGGTGGTGAAAGCATCAGGCTGGACGCCGAATTCCAGGCTATCGAGGTAACGCTCGTTAGCATCCCTTCGTTGCTCGTAATCAGGCGTCGCAGCACAACCGACGAGCAATAATGAACCCAGCACTATGCTGACAACGTTCTTAGGCATGGTCGGTCTCCGTGATCTGTTCGAGTGTTGCCAGGGTTTTCTCCTCGTTCTTTGCCTCGGTTTTCGTCCGCTGAATCACGGCGTAGAACACGGGAGTGAACAGCAGGCCAAACACCGTTACGCCGATCATTCCGGAGAACACTGCAATGCCCATGGCCTCGCGCATTTCAGAGCCAGCACCACTGGCCAAGACCAGGGGAACCACGCCGGCGGTAAATGCGATGGAGGTCATTAAAATCGGTCGCAACCGAAGGCGACAGGCTTCCACGATCGCTTGATAGTGGCTATAACCTCTCAGGTTCAAATCCCGGGCAAATTCCACCATCAGAATGGCGTTCTTGCTCGCGAGGGCTACCAGAACGATCAGCCCGATCTGGGTGAAGATGTTATTGTCCCCCGAGGTTAGCCACACTCCGGCCAGCGCTGACAAAAGAGTCATCGGCACAATCAGAATGATGGCAAACGGGAGCCGAAGACTCTCGTACTGAGCGGCAAGAACGATAAACACCAGCAGGATCACCAACGGGAATACGTACATCATGGTGTTGCCGGCCAATTCTTGCTGGTAGGTCACTTCCGTCCATTCGTAGGCCATACCGTCAGGCAGTGTTTCAGCCAGTACTCCCTCAATCGCAGCCTGAGCCTGGTCGGAGCTGAAGTTTGGTGCCGGTGAGCCGTTCAGTTCAGCTGTGGGGTAGCCGTTGTAACGCATAACCCGGTCCGGGCCGGTAGTGGCCTCGACATTCATAATCGCTGAGAGCGGAACCATCTGGCCCTGCCGATTGCGAACCTTCAGGTTCAGTATGTGCTCCGGATCAAGCCGCTTTTCAGCCTCCGCCTGGGCAATCACCTGATAGGTACTGCCAAACAGGTTTACGTCATTGACGTAGCGTGACCCAAGGTAAACCTGCAATGTGTCGAAGACCGACTCCAGGGGAATCCCCAGGAGCATCGCCTGCTCACGGTCTATGTCCAGGTCAAACTGGGGCACCTGAACCCGGAAGCTGGAATAAAGCCCGGTCAGCGCGGGGTGTTTGCGCGCCTCATTCAGAGTGGTCTGCAAACTAGCGAACAGTGCTTCGAACCCCTTGTTCCCGCGGTCCTCTATCTGCAGCTTAAAGCCGCCGGTGGTACCCAGGCCCAGAATTGGGGGCGGTGGAAACACCGCAACGAAGCCTTCGTCGATGCTGGCAAACGCTGCATTCAGCTTGCCTGCAATGGCGCCGGCGCTCAGTTCCGCACTCTTTCGATCACCAAAATCATCCAATGGCAGGAAAACTATGCCGCTGTTTGGGCTGTTGGTGAAACCATTGATCGAGAGGCCCGGGAAGGCAACCGTGTTGGCTACGCCCTCTGTTTTCAGAGCAATCTGTTCCATTTTGCTAACCACGGCCGTGGTTCGGTCCAGACTCGAGGCGTCAGGCAGCTGCGCAACAGCAACCAGGTACTGCTTATCCTGCTGGGGAATGAAGCCTCCAGGAACACTGTTGAACAAGTGGCCCGAGAAAGCGGTGAGGCCAATGTAAGCCACCCCGACAATAGCGCCGTAGCGAATGAGTTTCTTGACCAGCACTTCATAGGCTTCACCGGTCCGGTCGAAGAAACGGTTGAAAGGCTGGAACACGAAACGGCCGAATACCTTGTCCAGCGCGCGGGACAACCGATCCGGTTTTTCATCATGGCCCTTCAGGAGTAGCGCCGACAACGCCGGTGACAGCGTGAGCGAATTGATGGCCGAGATCACCGTCGAAATCGTGATGGTCAGTGCGAACTGCTTATAGAACTGGCCGGACAAGCCGGTGATAAATGCTGTCGGAATGAAAACCGCACACAGCACCAGCGCAATAGCAATAATGGGTCCGGTCACCTCATTCATGGCAACCCTGGTGGCCTCACGGGGCGACAGGCCGCGTTGAATGTTCCGTTCCACGTTTTCGACCACCACGATGGCGTCGTCGACTACGATGCCAATAGCCAATACCAGGCCGAACAGCGAGAGCGTGTTGATCGACACCCCAAGCCACTGCATCACCGCAAAGGTGCCTACCAGAGAGACGGGAACCGCCACCAATGGAATGATGGATGCGCGCCAGGTCTGCAGGAACAAAACCACAACCACAACCACCAGCAGGATTGCCTCGAGCAATGTGGTAATCACCGCGTCGATTGAGCCGCGAACAAATACCGTTGGGTCATACACGATGTCGTAGGTTACGCCCTGGGGAAATGATTCAGACAGCCGATCCATGGTCCCACGAACGCTGTCGGAGAGCTCGATGGCATTGGAACCCGGGCGCTGGAAAACCGGCATGGCAACAGCGGGATTGCCGTTTAACATGGCCCGTAGCGCGTAAGTGTTCTGACCCAGCTCAACACGGGCCACGTCCGATAACCGGGTAATCGCCCCACTCTCGCCAACCTTGAGCACGATATCCCGGAACTCTTCCAACGAGGTCAGGCGACCGCGCACATTCAGCAGAAGTTGGAACTGGCTATCAGTGGGCGCAGGCTGCGCGCCCAAGGTACCGGCCGCAACCTGACGGTTCTGTGCGCGTACAGCGTTAACAACATCCGATGCGTTCAGGTTGCGGGCAGCGAGTTCATCCGGCTGAAGCCAGAGACGCACCGCATACTCACCACCACCGAACAGCTGCACATCACCTACACCACCCAGGCGAGCTATTTCGTCTTTAACATTGAGCTCAGCATAATTGGACAGATAGGTGATATCGCGGCTGTCATCCGGCGAGTGCAGATGCACGACCATGGTCAGATTCGGTGATGATTTCTCGGTCACCACACCCAGGCGTTGTACTTCCTCTGGCAGACGTGGCAAGGCACTGTTGACGCGGTTTTGTACCTGGACCTGGGCTTTGTCCAGGTCGGTACCCAGCGCGAAGGTCACCGTTAGCGTCATGCGTCCGTCGGCGGTTGCCTGGGAGGACATGTACAGCATGTTTTCGACGCCATTGATTTCGTCCTCAAGGGGCGAAGCCACGGTTTCAGCGATAACTTTCGGGTTTGCTCCCGGGTAATTAGCGGTGACAACAACCGTTGGCGGAACCACTTCGGGATATTCACTGATTGGAAGCTGGAACAGTGAGATGCCGCCCCCGATCAGGATGACCAGAGACAGCATGGCGGCGAATATAGGCCGATCGATAAAAAAGTGGGGAAATTTCATGGTATCAGCCTCAGAACTCTAAGCCGGCAGTCTGCTGGACTTCCGGTGCGTGCTCTTCAAGTGTGAACGCAACGCCTGATGGCGATTCAGACAGCATGACCGGATCAATCGTCATACCAGGCCCTACCTTGGCCGTGCCATTGGCCACCAGTACATCGCCCTCAACCAGACCCTGCTCGACAACCCGGAAACTGCCGAATCGATCGCCAATTTTCACGGCGGTGTAGTTGGTTTCACCCTGCTCGTTCACGGTCAATACAAATCGGCTGTCCAGATCGGTGGCAATGGCACGTTCTGGAACCATGATCTTGTTTTCAGTTTCTGCTACGGCAATTTTCACCCTGGCGAACGCGCCCGGCACCAAGACGTCACCGGAATTGCCCAATACCGCCCTCAGCCGCAGAGTACCCGTGTTGCTATCAATGGTGTTGTCAACGAAATCAATCTGGCCGACGTGAGGGAAATCCTGTTCGCCGGTTAGTTGAATGCGAACCCGAGAGCCCAACGCTTTGTCTCGAGCAGTGAAGAACCGATACCAGGTGCCTTCGTCCATGTCGAAATAGGCGTAACGGTCTTGATCAGAGACAATGGTCGTCAGATGGCTCTGATTGGCAATTACAGTATTCCCAGCGGTAATGTTTGCCCGGGAGATCACTCCATCAATCGGTGAGCGGATGGTCGCGTAGCTCAACTGCAGCTGTGCTTCCCTAAGCTGGGCGTTCAAGGACGAAACCTCGGCTTCCGCCTGCTGCTGGACGGAGCCACGCAGTTCCGCCTGCTCTTCAGAAATGGCGTTGCTGAGCAACAGTCGGCCTGCACGCTCGGCTTCCGCTTTTGCCTGGTCAAGCGCGGCGCGCGAACGAGCCAATTCAGCGTTCAGTTGTTCAATGCGAGCTTTGAGATGGCGATCATCCAATTGGAGCAAGATGTTGCCCTTCTCGACCTTCTGGCCCTCGACGAAATGGACCTTGTCGATCACGCCCGACAGTCGAGGCCTGAGCTCAACACTTTCGGGTGCTTCAATGCGGGTTGTGTACGTTTTCTGGGGCTGAACCCGGGCACTGGCGGCGGCGATCACCTCAACCGACGGAGCCCTCGCTTCGCTCACAGTGTCCTGCGCTGCACTCTCGCAACCAGCTAGAACAAAAACTGCCGCACTCAGTACGGCGAGAATTCGATAATTCATCGGCTAGACCCTTTTTCTTTCATGATGGGGACTTCGGCGGGGACCTGAGAGAGGACACAGATCAGTGACTGCGAAAGCCCAAACCGGAGTTGTTCTTGCCGAGAATTATCTTTGCTTGGTGGATGTAGGAATAATCATCATGCCGTATTGGTTTTATCACTGGGCGTGATATTGCTCTAGCCCTGCCCACGACCGAAATCACCCATGCGCTTTAGGCCACAGTACCGAGCAGCTGGATCAAGCCAGAATTTCGGTTACTCGAACCCTTCCAGGACTATCTTGCCCACGGCCGTTCCGGCTTCCAGTTCAGTATGCGCCGAACGCAGATTGTGAGCATTGATTACACCAAGGTTCTTGCCAGCGGTGGTTCGAATATGGCCTTGGTCCACCAGACTGGCGACCTTTTCCAGCAGGTCGTGCTGAACCTTCATGTCATCGGCGTTATGCATGGAACGGGCGAACATGAACTCAATATGCAGCGACAGGCTTTTTGGTTTTATTTTCATTACATCCAGAGAGTCTGGATCGTCAATCATGGCGATCCTGCCGAATGGCTTAAGCACCGCCACATAGTCATCGAAGTATTGATCGGTCGCATTCAGGCTGGCCACGTGAGTGATCGAGGCAATTTTGCCCTCAGAAACCAGTTGTTGAATCTGCGCCTGCAGTGGCTCTCGGTGATTCACAACAAAATCTGCACCCAATGCTTCGACCCATTGCCGGGACTCAGGGCGAGAAGCGGTGGCCACCACCGTGGCACCCGTCAGGTTTTTGGCCAACTGAATCAGGATAGAGCCCACACCGCCGGCTGCTCCAACCACAAGGATCACATCGTTGGTCGGCGTTATTTCCCCTGCGGTCTGCTGCTCAAGGCCAAGATGATCAAAGAGCATTTCCCAGGCGGTGATGGTGGTCAGAGGAAGTGCTGCGGCCTCTGCATCGTTGAGGCTCGCAGGCTTGCGGCCGACAATGCGCTCGTCCACGGTCTGGTACTCTGCATTGCTACCTTGCCGGGTAACGTCACCGGCGTAGTACACTTGATCGCCCGGCTTGAACAGTGACACGCCCTCGCCTGTTGCCACTACTTCTCCAACGGCATCCCATCCCAATACCTTGACCTCACCAGGCTCCGGCGCAGCACGTTGACGTACTTTGAAATCAACGGGATTAACGCCGATAGCCCGGACTCGGACTAAAAGATCCCGTCCTTCAGCAACTGGCTGAGGCAGCTCAACGTCCTGCAAGGCGTTCGGATCATTGATGGGTAAAGATTCGGTATATCCAACAGCTTTCATGCTTGTCTCCACGGTGGTTGCTGGCAATTGGTCGCAATTACCAGTAGTTGAAAGTGGCGACCAGTGTGATCCCTCTTTACACTATGAAAAACAGCCTAATCCCATAAACATATTCAAAGATTTTTTGAAAATGAACTTTGACGATCTCACCGTTGTGCTCAAGGTGGCAGAGTTCCGCAATATCACTGCAGCCGCTACTAGCCTGGATATGCGTGCCGCAACGGCGAGCGCCGCCGTGAAACGCGTTGAACAGGAATTGGGGGTAGAGCTGTTCGTCCGCTCTACCCGCCAACTTCGACTGTCTGCGGCCGGTGAAAAATACCTGCCCCAATGTCAGCAGGCATTGGCTTTGATGGACGAAGCCCGCAAGAACATTCGTTCCGGAACAGAGGCAGTGGCGGGGGAAATTCGGCTATCGGTGTCATCCGATCTGGGGCGGAACCGGGTAGTGCCGTGGATCGATCAGTTAATGACATTGCACCCGGGGCTGAGTTTGCGGGTTCAGATTACCGACAGCAATGTGGATTTTTTCCGGGATTCAGTCGATATGGCACTTCGCTACGGATCGCCGAATGACTCCAATATTTACGGGTTCAAAATCTGTGATGTGCCTCGCCTCCTCTGCGCAACGCCGGATTACCTTGCACAGCATGGCACCCCGGTTCACCCGCACGACCTGGCAGGCCACAACGGTCTGTTTTACCAGTTGCAGGACATTCCCTTTGACTTGTGGACCTTTAAACGGAGTGGTGAGGAAGTTCGGGTAAAGATGAAAGGCAACCGGGCATCAAACGACGGCGATCTGGTTCGCCGCTGGTGCATCGCCGGCCAAGGTTTGGCGGTGAAATCTTGCCTGGATATGTCGGACGACCTGCTATCAGGCCGGGTGATGAACGTTATGCCCGACTATGCACCCCCGGTTTCGGAACTGTGGCTGATCTGCCCGACACGACAATCCATAACGCCGGCTATGCGAATGCTACGAGACCACCTGAAGCAGAGGTGTCAGGACTTAATAAACGCCATGACAGCCCGCGGCATATTCCCACGTTCTGATTAAACCGCTTCCAGGTGCCGACCACAGGGGGAATTGGCCATGATGTCTTGCCAGCGGTCCCGAAGCAGACGCTCGAGAAGTTCGCGCATCCAGATAATACCGGGGTCGCGATCATGGCGGGCGTGCCAGATCAGGTAAAGACTGGTGGGGTCAATCTCGAACGGCAACTCTCCCATCCAGAGGCCATTTACAAAGCCGCAATCCTGACTGATAAGCTCCGGCACCGCCGCGATCAGGTTCGTGTCTCTCAATATCTGCGGCACAATGGAAAAGTGATTTACCGTGGTGGCAATGCGGCGACTCTGGCCCTTCTGATCCAGGTAGCTGTCTACGAAGCCATGAGCTTCGCCTGACATAGACACCAGCAGATGGCGCGCGGACAGGAACTCTTCCATGGTGATGGGCCTGCCGGCCAACGGATGGTCCTCGCGCATCGCGAGAAAATAACCACCCTCGAACAGCCAGGTACTGCGCAGGCTGTGGTCATGCTGGGTCAAAACACCAACGGCCAGATCAATGTGCGCCTCTCGCAGATCGTCATGGCTGCCATCGGGAGTGTACGGAACCGCGTGCAGGTCCACGCCCGGCGCTTCTCGCTCAAGTAACTCTATGAGCGGGCGCCAGATCATTTCCACAATGACATCGGTCGCCGCAATTCGGAACTTCCGTTTGGAACTGGCCGGATCGAACTGGGTGGCGCTCACCGCGTTGGTTAAAGCGTACATGGGATTGCCAACCTGGTCCCACAGGCTCAGCGCGTAAGAGGTGGGCTCAATATTGCGCCTTTGCGCACGAACAAGGGGTCGTTCCAGATCTGTCGCATCCGGGAAATAGCATTCGACACCGCCGGCTGTGTCATGGCAAGGCGCTCTGCCGCACGGGTAACCGAGCGTTCAGTCATGATTGCATCGAAAATGTAGAGGAGTTGCAGCTCCTGCGTTTTCATCGTGTGGCTTCCTGGATGATGACGACTGTCGCCATTAAGTCTGCCCAGCAATTACATAGGGCGCAACTGAAACGCAAAAACGCCCTGTCGAAGTGGCAGGGCGGTCAAGCGGCTTGGGTTGTCAGATGTTGCCTTTAACGAAAGTTCGCAATTGCCCCAGGCTGCCAGCGCCAGTTTGCCGGGCGATAACCCCGCCGTCGCGGAACAGCGCCAGCGTCGGGATGCTCCGGATACCCATGCGGGCAGCCGTTTCGGGACTGTCGTCCACGTTCACCTTGGCTACAACCAATTCCTCGCCAAACTCATCAGCGATTTCCTCCACGATCGGCCCCACGGTTTTGCACGGGCCGCACCAGGGTGCCCAAAAATCCACCAACACCGGCTTGCCGTTTTGGCTAACTGCCGCCTCAAAATTGCTGTCGTTTACTTCAATAATGGCCGTCATTTCATTACTCCTTTCAATTTTCGACTTGCCCTAACCATGCAGTCTGGTTCGGATTAAAACCAATTGTTCAGACGTATACATGGCATTTCCTCAGATGATGACCGCGGCCACATCAACGACTACTCAGTCGTTTACTGAGCACCAGGCCACCCCACGCCAAGGTGCGATCCCCCGTGCCGCTTTTGATCTCCGAGCTCTGAACCCGAAGCACATAGCTCAGCTCCACACCGTCAGAGAGCGTGTGGGTATACCCGCCCCACACCTCGGCCAACAGGATATTCAGTCGTTAGCGCCAAGTTCATGGTCGGAATCCCGGAACTGCCCCTGTAAAAACGCGTTGTAGGCGCGGGCCTTTACCGATAACCCTCCCCAGAAATAGTTCTCCCGGCCGCCTGAGGCTGAAACACCTGGAGCCCGCTCCCCGTAGGCCATCAGCTCGGGGTTGAAGCGGTTATCAGGTGAGGAGATCAGCCCGTCACGAAACACCAGAGCGGCACCGAACTCGGTGAGATACCCCACGCTCCCGAAATAGGTCACCTTGAACTTGCTGTCCGGCTCGCTGGCATCGAGGTATTGATGGTAAGCGGCTGAGTAGCGAAGGGTCGGCTCGCCACCCTCTGAAACCTGATGGTCCCAGCCCTCCGCCTTGTCACTTCCAATGACCTTATGGATGGAATTCTGCCCGGATTCGAACAGATCCAGGCCAAGGGCGCCGACCGTCAGCGAGGTGGTCCAGCCTGACTTGCCGGTAAGTCCCTGATAGCTCTTGCTGGTCGACAGATACACCAGGCTACTGTAAGGACGGTCGTCATAATCAATCTGCCGGGCGGAGATTTCCTCGGGAGTAAAGCCATAAACGCCGAACTCCAGTGAGGTACTCGCCGCCTCCCCGGGAAATCCAGTAAAGCTGCCCAGCAAACCATGATCAATAGTTCCGGCCAGGCGCGAATACACGTTGTTGCCAAACTCAGGAGAATTCGATGCGTAGGTAAACGCCACGCCGGCGGTGTAGTCCCGGTCCGTTTGAGTTGGGGCAAACAGATCGTTGTCCGTAGACAAAGCGATCACCGAATCCACACCGGCAGCAAGACCAGTGGTTGAAACTGCGGCAAAACCGAGTGCAAAGGCGAGTGAAAGGTAACGCATGGCCAACTCCAGTACTTCGAGATCGTTAATCGAGTTGGCGGCTATTCTTGGGAGCTAAGGCGTCTAGGACTAATAAGAAGATCGTATTTGGAGTATCACTATTCGTGATGCGTACGTAGTTTTACTTGTTATTTTAAGGTAATTGAATTTTTTAAATCGTTAGGTCAGCGTGAAGAATGCGGCGTATCCTATTGTTTTAAAATTTATAATTAGTGAGATCAGCATGACGAATAAGTTCCAGCAGAAGACCGAGCGATCCAAATCATAACCTGGCGTGATATCACCCATATTGATTCCGAATTATTCAAGGCGCAACGCAGTCCGCATACTTCACTCCATCAGATAGCGACCTCCTAGTCGGTATCGATTGAAGCATTAACCAATTTGATTTCAGGAGAAGATGTTATGCGTAAATTTGCTCTGGTAACCCTCGCCTCACTTATCGCCGTAGCGGCCGTTCCTGCCCATGCAACTCTGGCAGACCGCAAATCCGACGAACTGAGTTCAGAAACTGCTCAGCCCGCGCCTTATAGTGGCCAAGTCGTCATTCGCGGCGAAGTTCGTTCTGAGGATGCCAAGAGGGACACTGCAGAGCCGGCACCCTACAGTGGTCAGCTCGTTATTCGTGGTGAAGTTAAGTCCGAAAGCCACGGTTAAGCTTTGAATATTTCATCTGCGTCTTCGCACCAGGGACGGTGCGTTTTTACGGAAACACTGCTTTTCGGTCTTCCCTCCAATCACCCACTCAGCCCTGCAACCATGGCGGTCTGCTCCCAATTCGTTCCAGCAGGAAATCAATGAACACGCGAACCTTCGCCGTCAACACATTGGACTTCGGATACACCAGCCAGAGCGCCGGTTCCGCATCCATCTGATAATCTGGCAGGACCTGAACCAGGGTGCCGTCAGCAAGTTCCCGATGAACGCTCCACAGAGCATGCATGGCAATCCCTGCCCCCTCCATGGTCGCTATCTTGTAGCTAAAACCGTCATCGATAATCAGCCGGTTCTGCGATGTGCGTGGATTAAATTGACTCTGCTCACTCTGGGGGCCGTTCAGGTTGATCGGAGCCTGGGATTTAAAAGCTATGATCTGGTGGGATCGCAAATCATCCGGGTGTTCTGGTGTTCCCCATTTCGCCAGATATTCGGGGGAAGCGCAGAATACCCGTTGATCGTCTGCCAGTTTCCGGGCTTTCAGGTTGCTGTCTGGCAGCACGGCATCTCTCAGGGCGAGGTCAAAGCTGCCCTGGATCAGATCCAGCTCCATGTCCGATAACCGCAAATCGAGATTAATGCCCGGGTGCCGGTCCAGAAACTCGGGTACCAACGGCATGATGTATTGCTGGGCGAAGGTGCTGGATGAGGCAAACCGTAAGGTTCCGGACACGTTTTCATTGCCAAACCCCATGGCCGCCAGCGCCGCATTCTCCTGCGCCAGAATTTCTTTTGCGAAGGGCAAAAACTCCGAGCCCTCGGTCGATAGTGCCACTTTTCGTGTGGAGCGCCGCAGTAGATCGGCTCCGACCGTTTTCTCCAGTTTGGCAAGCCTTGCACTGGCAACCGCCGGAGGCATGCCCAGTTCCCGCCCGGCGGCACTGATGTTGAGCTTCTCAGCGGCTAGCACGAACAGTTTAATTCCCTCAGTATCCATATGGATCAAGCCTCAGCAGGAACGCAGTCGATGTCCTTTTGGCCAGACTTCCGGGTCGACAGCCATGCCTGGGCAATACCCGACAAAATAATCAGCAGACATCCCGAAAGCTGCAACGTATTCAGGCTCTGGTCAAACAGGACCCAGGCAATTGCCACAACGGTGATGGGCTCGAGATAAGCGAGGGTACCGAACGTAGCTGCGGGCAACTCCCTTAAAGCGACAACGGCCAACATGATCGCGAGGAATCCTGGCACCAGACCCGCGGCAATCAGCCAGCCCCACTGCGCCATCGCAATGCCCTCACCTTTAATCAGCATCAGTGGCAACATGCACAAAGCCCCTGCCAGCATCTGGAAGGCGCTGCGACTCAACACATGGATACGATCGTCGATCAGGCGATTAGTTAACATAAACGCCGAGTAGCACAGCATGGCACAACCCGCGTAGACCAGGCCGATAGCATCCTCTGCTCTGCCACTCAGGCTGAAGTTAAACTCCATCATCATCGCGAACCCCAGTAACGCGAAACCAATCAGTCCGATACTGGCGGTGGTGAGACGCTCACCGAGGAAAAAATGGGCCACTACCGAAGCCGTCACCGGGGCCAGGTACATCACCATGACAGCGTTGGCCATACTGGTGTATTCAATGGCCAGTATGTAGAACATGACGAAACCGGCAAGGAAGGCACCGGTGACAAGTACCTTGCCTCCAGGCCACATCAAGACCTTACTGCGTTGTCCGCTTGCAAACAGGTAGGCCGCCATCAAAAGCGCACCGATGAAAAGACGATAGAAGGTGACGGTCTCAGCACCGGCACCAGCATAAAGAGAGATTGCACCGATGGTGCCCATAAAGATGGCTGACAAAGCTGCTGCCCAAAGAAAAACCACCGAACCCGACTTAACCCTCATATTCCCTCTCTAGCCAGAATAAACACGACGCCCATACGCTGAACCCAAACACGCCCATGGCCGCAGCGCACTGGGAATTATATTCATTTTCCGAACTCTGAAAACCATTATTGGCCATTTATTCTGATTTTACGAAGACCTAACCTGTTGGCTAGATACTTGGACAAACCACAGAATGAATTGGAGGCACACAATGAAAGCGATGGTTCTCAACCAGTACGGCGAGCAAGCAGCGTTTGAGCAGACGGAAATGACAGCACCCTCGGCGCAACCCGGCCAGGTGATCGTCCGCGTTGCGGCAACAAGCATCAATACCGTCGACACCATGATCCGCCAGATGGGCAAGGATCTCCCCCTCGCCCCGGAGCTACCTGCAGTACTCGGCATGGACTTCGCCGGAACCATTGAGGCCGTAGGTGAAGGCGTAACCGATTTTGCACCCGGCGACGAAGTTTACGGATGTGCTGGTGGCCTGGCCGATTTGCAGGGTGCCCTGGCTGAGTACATGCCTGCCGACGCACGGCTGATTGCCCACAAACCCAAGAGCCTGACGATGCGTGAAGCGGCGGCATTGCCGCTGGTCGGTATCACCGCCTTTGAAGGTCTGCAAAGGGCCGGCGTTAAAGCCGGACAAAAAGTTCTGGTGCACGGTGGCACCGGTGGCGTCGGCCATGTCGCGGTTCAGCTGGCCAAGCACCTTGGTGCCACTGTTTATTCAACGGCCTCCGGTGAACAGGCATTCGACATCATCAAAGGCTACGGCGCTACGCCGATTGACTACAAGACTGAAACCGTAAACGACTATGTCCAGGCCCACACCTCAGGCGCCGGTTTTGATGTGGTATTCGATTCAGTCGGTGGCGCAAACATGGCCAACAGCTTTGAAGCGGCAGCCTGAATGGGCACGTGAGCAGCACCGTGGCCATGGTTGATTTGGACCTGACCACAGCCCACTTCAAAGGGCTGTCTGTCCATGTTGTCTTCATGCTGATTCCCATGTTGCACAACCATCATCGGGAAGTGCACGGAGACATTCTGACTAAACTCGCGCAGATCGTGGATCAGGGTGGTGTTAAACCCCTCCTCGATGAACAGCGCTTTAACCTGGCCGAAGCGGGCAAAGCCCATGATCGACTGACTAGCGGCCAGGCCATCGGCAAGGTCGTCGTGGAGGTTTAACACATGCCGGCACTGAACGAGAGCACAGAGACATTTGCCAGGATCAATCGGGGCTACAATCAGGTCTTTCGGCCGAATCGATTGAGCATTGGCCTGGTAGCTCCGCTGGAGAGTTATACCAGTGGCCCCGTACCGTCGATGAATCGCCACCTTGAACGTGTGCGGTTGACCGAGAAGGCTGGTTTTTCCGCGGTATGGTTGCGCGATGTCCCATTCAATGTGCCCTCGTTCGGTGATGCCGGCCAAGTATTTGATCCGTTCGTTTACCTTGGCTTTCTGGCGGGGCAAACCGATCGGATCGCCCTGGGTGTCGCGAGTCTGATACTGCCACTCCGCCACCCTGCGCATGTTGCGAAAGCCGCAGCAAGTGCCGACCAGCTGTCCGATGGTCGTCTGATACTCGGGATCGCATCGGGCGACCGACCGGATGAATACCCTGCACTCAACGAGAACTACGCAAACCGGGGCGAGCGTTTTCGGGACAGTTTCGAGTACATTCGCAAGATGGCCGCAACTGCACCGGCATTTGAAAACCGTTATGGTCAAACGGACGGTGAGATGGACCTGCTTCCCAAGCCAGCGGCGGGAAAGATTCCGATGTTGATTACCGGCGGAAGCAACAGGAGCCGCAATGGGGCGCTCGCCACAGTGATGGTTTGATTACTTACCCGCGGAATATTGACGACCAGGCAAACGCCGTGAGGTCATGGCGTAACGGTATTCCCGATAAAACAGCGGGTTCAAAGCCCGTGATGCAATCCCTGTACATCGATTTGGTACCAGATCCCGATGCACCGCCTCAGCCCATTCATCTGGGCTTCAGATCGGGCATGAAGTTCCTCAAGACTTACCTGAAATCGTTGGAAGACATTGGTGTAAACCATGTGGCGCTGAACCTGCGGTTCAATCAGGCGGACATTGAGGAAACGCTGCTGTACCTCGCAGAAGACCTGCTCCCCGAATTCCCGGCATAAGGACACAAACCATGACCAAGAAAATCCTGATCACCGGCGCTACTGATGGCATCGGGTTGGAAACCGCAAAACGTCTCTACTCCGAGGGCCACACGCTGCTTTTACATGGAAGAAATGCAGAGAAGCTGGCGGCGACAGAGAGAACATTGGCGGACAGCAAAGGCGCCGGACTAATCTACACCTATAAGGCGGACCTGTCGCGTCTGGCCGAAGTGGATTCTTTGGCAGAAGCCATCGCCAAAGAACATGACCAGTTGGACGTCGTCATCAATAACGCTGGTGTCATGCGTGTTCCTGAAACCGTCACCCAGGACGGACTGGATGTCCGGTTCGCCGTGAATACGGTTGCACCGTATCTGCTGACAAAGCGCTTGCTACCCCTTCTGGCGCCCGATGCCCGGGTTGTGAACCTGTCATCCGCCGCACAGGCCACCGTGGAGCTTGACGCCCTGCGAGGTAAAAAACGCCTTCTGGACGACATGTCGGCCTACGCCCAAAGTAAGCTGGCGTTGACCATGTGGAACCATGCTTTGGCGCAGTCCACCAGCAATCAGGGACTCGTTTTCGTAGCGGTCAATCCCGGCTCCCTGCTCGCGTCGAAGATGGTTAAAGAGGGTTTCGGAATTGCCGGAAAAAGCTTGTCCATCGGAGCCAATGTGCTCGTCCGCGCCGCGCTTTCAGAGGAGTTTGCCAGCGCTTCGGGCAAGTATTTTGACAACGATAAAGGTGGGTTCGGAGCGCCACACGCGGACGCTCTCGATGACAGGAAATGCCGCGAAGTTGTAGCAGCTATCGAGGCGTTAATAGCCGCTCCCAGGTGAAATCATGACGAACAGCTGTAGTGCGACGACCCACCAACTCCAAAGAGTTCCAACGGCTTTAACCGGTAGTATTTTTCTTCCACGTCTTTCGATTGCTCGGCGTATGGTTGCGCAAAGACTTCCTGCAACTCTCGCAGCAAAGAATAGTCGCCCGCAGCCGCTTGTTGATAGGCAGGTACCACGAACCATTCCCTCAAACTGTATTTTGGATTAACCAGTTTCATCTGACGAGAAAGTTCCTCGCGAGACTGCAAAGCCGTCAGTGATTTCCATTTCCTAAGCCACTCTGACCAGGCTGCATCCATCGCTTCCGGATTGGCACCATTCCTCGCGCCAGTATAAAAGCTCTTCTTCAGGGGGGTAATATCATCAGGCACGCCGGAGAGCTCTCGAAAGAAAATGGTGTAATCAACAGGTGTGTTCACCATCAAGCTTTCGAGCTCGCTGAACAAGGTCGCGTCAAAGGTGGCAAGACCAAGTTTGGCCGCCCACATTAGCTCCATTTGCTCTGTCATCACCCTTGAAAAACCACTTTGAATCTCTCCGAGCTGTTGCAGATGCTCTGGATCTGCCGTCAGCAGGGGCCGGAGTGTCGAGCAGAACGTGTGGAAATTGCGCTCTGCTGCCGCCGGTTGATTCAAGAAAGAATAATGGTGTCCGCCACCCGTCCATGGCTGGTACTGCGGGTTAAAAACGTCACAGAATCCAAATGGACCGTAGTCGAGAGTGAAGCCCCCGGCGGCACAGTTGTCACTGTTAAAGTTGCCCTGGCAATAGCCGATGCGGATCCAGTTGGCCACAAGCGATGCGAGCCGGCCGCGGAACTCACGCGCGAGCAGTACCAGTTGTTCTGCAGTGGGCAATGTTTGGTCAATGACGTCACTGTACTCACGATCGATCAGATGCAGCACCATCTTCTCAAGCTCCTCCATGGCCTGAGGATGCTCATTCCTGCGAGCACGGCGACTAAAAAGCTCGAGTTGGCCAACCCGAATGAAAGAGGGTGCGACGCGGGTCGAGATGGCGACTGGTTCAGATATAAGTACGTCTGGATTCATCGAACGTGAAGCCTCTGAGTACCAGGGGCGCCTGACCTTCTCTGTTTTTGAAACGTACAAACTTAACGACCGCGACGTTGGAACCCCGAGCGCGTGCATATGCTCTTGTGCCAGGAACTCCCGAACACTTGACCGAAGAACTGCCCGGCCATCCCCACCCCGGCAGTAGGGTGTCCGGCCGCCACCTTTAAGCTGCATTTCCCAACTCTGTCCGTTGATAACCGCCTCAAGCACCGAAATGGCGCGACCGTCGCCGTATCCGTTGCCGGTTTGGAACGGGCACTGTTGGGTGTATTCGGTACCAAAGATGGAAAGAGCGTAGCCGCACGCCCACCCTACCCGACGCATCGGCTCCGAAACCTGCGATAGGTCGCCGGAGAATACGCGCACAAAGTCATCGGACTGCACCATGCTGTCAGCAAAGCCCAGTTCACGGAACAGAGTTTTGCCGTGCGCAATGTACTCGGGGTTCTCGATGGGTGTGGGATTTACCGGAACATAGTGGCCCGAGAACACTTGACGCGGCTCATGGTCCGCCCCGTTTGCTTTCGCCTCAGGGTCACAGTTGAGAGTGTCCATAAGGGAAAAATCTGCCAACTCTGCGACATCGTCGAAGTTCGAGATAAACGAATGTCTCTCCTGGGGAGATCGCTTTAGCATAGGGGCTCCTGGCGCGTAGATTTAATGACGGTCAGCAGTGTGCATGGATAAGTGAGTTCTGTCTTGCGTTGACTGGGTTATCTGACCTGCGTTTTTCATCGCCAACGCTTTGCCAAGGACTCTGTAGAAGACTAGATTAGATGGCCAAAGGAAGGGAAAACAAGACAGATGAAACCGCTCATTCTGATCGTCGGTTACCTGGTCGTTGTCACGTTGCCGTTGGCTATTTCCTGGTGGGTCGGAGGGCCGCCGCGCCAGTTCCAACAGGAGCTGGCATCCGGTATGGGCATTCTTGCCTTTTCGATGGTCCTCATAGAATTCATCTTGTCCGGCCGTTTCAAGGCCATTTCTAATGGCGTAGGCCTGGATGTAACCATGCGGCTCCACCAGATCATGGCCCGCACGGCACTGGTCTTCGCTCTGCTGCACCCGTTTCTATACCAGGGAACGCCCTCGGGTGGTCAACGCCCATGGGACCCCACGCGCGCATTGACGATCACGACTGATTTTTCCGCGCTTTCGAGCGGTATTGCAGCCTATCTGTTACTTCCGAGCCTCGTAGTGCTGGCCATCGGGCGCACCCAACTGGGCTTTAAATACGAGACATGGCGTCTTTTACATGGTGTCGGCGCGCTCTTGATCGCGATGCTTCTGTGGCACCACACCGTGAATGCAGGGCGATACGGATCGCAGCCCGTGATGAGCTGGGTGTGGCTGGCAATGACTGGACTGGCTATCGGGTCACTACTTTCTGTTTACCTCCTGGTTCCCCTTCTGCAAAAGGCCCGCCCCTGGCGGGTGACCTCCGTAGCCCGATTGACGCCCAGGCAGTGGGAAGTGACCGTAAAACCAGACGGTCATCGTGGTCTGGATTATAAAGCCGGGCAATTCGTCTGGCTCAATGTGGGAAACAGCCCATTCTCGCTGAAAGAAAACCCGTTCTCCATTTGCTCGGCGCCGGCGGCCGGACCGGAACTATCGTTCATGATCAAAGAACTTGGCGATTTCACACGAACAATCGGCCAGATAAGAACTGGAACAGTCGCCTATCTTGATGGCGCCTATGGCAATCTTTCTCTCGATGGTCGCACTGAACCTGGGGTCGCGCTCATCGCAGGGGGCGTGGGCCTTGCCCCGCTGCTGGGCATACTCAGGCAAATGCGCCTGACCGGCGATTCGCGCCAGGTAAAGGTGATCTATGGAAATCGCATAATCGATCAGATTGCCTATCGTGAGGAGTTAGATGCGGAGAATGTCTTTTATGTTCTTCAGGAACCGCCAGAAACCTGGCACGGAGAAACAGGCTTCATAGATTCGGCGCTAATCGATCGCGTATTTACAGAGATAGAATTCAGCGAATGGGTCTTCGTGATGTGCGGGCCGGCAATCATGATGGATACCGTTGAAGACCACCTGATTGAGAGGGGCACGCCCTCTCAACGTATCCTGTCGGAGCGGTTCAGCTATGACTAATCCAATCAAGCGCCTGAGCACCCGGCAAAGGGTTTCATGGATGATATGGGCCCTCAACATCACACTATGCTCGATACTTCTCGTTTTCGTATTGCGCTAGTGAGAATCTAGATCTTGACCTTAATAGCCAGCTTTCCCGAAAAGCGCTTGGCCATGAAGTCCTCCTGAGCCTGCACCACATCGCGCAAAGCGTAGGTTTTTGCTACCACCGGTCGAATTTCATTCCGCTCGATGTAGCCGATCAGGTTCTCGAATACTCGCTTTGGCTGCCAGGTAGACCCGAAAAAGCTCAGGTCCTTCAGGTACAGAGTGCGCACATCCAGTTCCACGATGGGGCCGGCGATCGCACCGGATACCACGTAACGCCCGCCTCGGCTCAGCACCTCCAGAAGCTCCGGCCACTGCGGGCCAGCAACCAGATCCGCCACCACATCAACACTGTCCTTCTCAAGCGATTCAAGCAGAGATTGACCTCTGGGGATCACCTTATCCGCTCCCAGCTCACGAACCTCATCGAACTTGGCTTCCCCACACACTGCGATGACCTCGGCGCCACGACGCTTGGCCAGTTGAACCGCAGCCGATCCGACACCGCCGGAAGCACCGGTAATCAGAATGCGCTCACCTGCCTTCAACCCGACTCTGTCCAGCATGCCTTCCGCCGTGGAATAGGCACAGGGGAACGAAGCCAGTTCAGTGTCAGTCAGATTGCTGTTCACCGCGAACACTTCACTGGCGCGTGCCACGGCGTATTCCGCGTAGCCGCCATTAAACTCCGAACCGAACGTGACCAAGTTGTAGGAAGAGGGATCATCAGGCGCCTGCTGCATAGGGCGAACGAGCACGCGTTCGCCAATCCGGCCCGAATCCACACCCTCACCTACGGCAACAATTCGGCCACAAGCGTCCGCGCCCTGAATCCGCGGAAAGCTCAGAGGCTGTCCAGACCAGCCACCGTCTTCCTCGTTGGCGGACTCAAAACCGGCTGCGCCCTGGTCCGTCCCGGTCGTCACACCTTTGGAGTACCAGCCAGTGCGGGTGTTGATATCGGTATTATTGATTGCGCTGGCACCCACTTCGATCAGCACTTCGCCTTTACCGGCCTTTGGTACTGCAAGATTGTCCCGGTACTCGAGCTTGTCCAGACCGCCATGACCTGTAAGTACCACGCCCGCCATTACCTCAGGAATGTCGCTCTGTTTCATGCTGTTACCCTCAATCATCGGTTTCCAAAAAAAGCCCGCAAGCGGGGAATGTCAGGCTGACATCATAAGAACGCCCAATAATTCATTCAAACGAATTAATCTGATACCGTAGTTCATTATTTGTGAACCATAACCGACTGCGCCGACTTTCCTTCAACCTCTTGCCTTGGACCATGCCATGAAGCCCTTGCTGGATCTTGAGTTACTGAACACCTTCTCGGTTGTCGTTGAAGTGGGCGGGTTCAAGGAAGCCGCTACCCGGCTCTACCGCTCGCAAGCAGCTGTGAGCATGCAGATCAAGCGTCTTGAGGAACAGCTGGAGCAACGTCTTCTGGAGCGAAGTAATCAGGGCATCAAACTGACCGATCCCGGGAAGACGCTCCTGGCCTACATCGATCAGCTGCTTCGCCTGAACAACGAGACTCTCAGTGCTCTCAGTGCAGAGCCTTTGCGAGGTCCGGTACATTTCGGCATTCCGACCGATTACGCCCAGACCTTTCTGGAACATTTCCTGCCGCGCATGCGGGATTCTTTTCCTGAGCTGGTTCCGCGCATCACCTGCGGCCGCAGCCGCAAACTTCGAGAGTTGGTAAACACCGGTGATCTGGATATTGCCATTGTGACCGGCGAGGCCCAATTTCCCAATGAAAAGAGCTTGTGGTCAGAAAGGCTATGCTGGTACGCGCCGACAGGGATGCCTCTTGAGCGACAAGGATCCCTGCCCGTGGCGTTACTGGAAAGCGATTGTGCACTGCGAGACCTTGCCCAGCTGGACCTGAAACAATCTGGTCTGGCACATCATTCGGTGGTCACAAGCCCGGATATGGCCAATCTTTATGCAGCGGTAGAAAGCGGCCTTGCGGTGGCGCTTTTGCCGGAGTCGTCAATTTCATTAGAGCGAGTCCGACCACTGCGTATAGACAGCATGCCGGACCAGCGCCTGTTCACCATGAACCTGATCGAGGCGGGAACACTGGGGAAGGCGTTTCTAGAGCCATTGGAGAACTGCATCCTCAATGCTGCCCAAGCTTTGCGTCAGCCCTAACAACTTTACCGCCTATGGATTGGCCTTCTGACCAAAAAGCAATTTTTTGCCCTCCTCTGTCACGGCTGGTCGACTGGACCAGGGAGCGCCCTTTTCATAGGCCTTGATGACGGCTGGGCGCTGTTGCATGGCGGTAAACCAGCGCTTTAGGTTTGGGAAGTCATCCAGCTTCTGTTGTTGAGCCTCATGGGGCACCACCCAGGGATAGATCGCCATGTCCGCAATGGAATACTCGTCTGCAACCCAGTCACGCCCTTCCAGCCGCCGATTGAGTACCCCGTAAAGCCGATTGGTCTCATTCACGTAACGGTCTATTGCGTAGGGGACCTGTTCAGGCGCGTAACGCACGAAATGGTGATTCTGGCCCGCCATCGGTCCCAGCCCACCCATTTGTCACATCAACCACTGCACAACCGAAACACGGGCGCGAGGCTCTTGCGGCAGGAAGCGGCCAGTTTTTTCTGCCAGATACATCAGAATAGCGCCGGACTCAAACACCGAAACAGGCTCCTCACCTGCTGACGGTGAATGGTCTACGATTGCCGGCATACGGTTGTTCGGTGCTATAGCGAGAAACGACGGCTTGAACTGATCCCCGGCACTGATATCAACCGGATAAATCTGATAGTCGAGGCCGGCTTCCTCAAGAAAAATTGTAATCTTGTGGCCATTGGGCGTCGGCCAATAATAAAGGTCTATCATGGTGTCTCACCCGCCTACAGTGTGTCAGTTGCCGGTTCATTCTCAGGGTAGTTTTGCGGATAGAGCGCCCGCTTGGCTGCCTCGTCCATCTCACTCTGGAAAGGGATATCCTGGCCCACTGTTCGTGCACGTGCGACAGCCGGACGGCTATTGATGCGGTCGAACCACTCTTTCAGATGCGGGAAGTCAGTCAGTTCTGGATCTCCAAGTACCGGGCCGGCTTTGTCTATCCAGCCCCAGGCCGCGATGTCGGCAATGCTGTAGTCATCCCCCACAATGTAGGTCCGATCAGACAGGTGGGTATTCAGCACGTCGTAATGCCGTTGTGCCTCACGTCTGTAGCGATTCATCGCGTACGGGATTTTCTCCGGCGCCGCGTGGTTGAAGTGAACGGACTGACCCGAATAAGGACCTAGACCAGACGCCAGGAACATCATCCACGACAGCAATTCAGCGCGGGTTTCAGGCGCCCCACCCAGCTGTCCGGTCTTCTCAGACAGGTAAAGCAGAATGGCATTGGAATCGAATACCCTAACACCGTCGTCTTCGATGGCTGGTGTTTTACCGTTGGGATTGATGGCTCGAAACTCCGGGCGGTGCTGTTCGCCTTTCAGGGTGTCGACAGGCACCAGCTCGTAGGGTGTGCCGGTTTCTTCCAGGAAAAGAGCGACCTTCATCGGGTTGGGTCTGGGGTGAAAATAGAATCTGATCATTGTGACCTCAGGAATCCATTGATATACGCCCGTCAGAGAAACCGAACGGCTCAATAGCGGGCATGAACCAACACCTTAGATATTTTTGAGTGATCACTCAACTTAATTGTCACAAATTTTCAAACACCGCTGTTCAGAGGCAGTTTCCCGGCTCTTGGCCATGATCAACAACAAGGCCCCCAGCACCATTGCTCCAGCAGCTGTATAAAGCCCCGCGGAGTAGTCTCCGTTGTACTCACGCAGTACCCCGGTGATCGCCGGTGCAATCATTTGGGCAATGCCATAGAAAATGGTCATCTTCCCCATGAATTTGGCGGGTCTGGAGGGATAGAAGCGGCCCGCCATGGTTAGCACCAGGCAGACAATGCCCACAAAGGTGCCTCCAAAAAGGATGGCGCCGATCATCGTGAACAGGAGATTGGGTTCAATAATCGGTAGCAGAATGCCTACAGCCTGCAGCAGGCTGGCGACAATCATCGCATTCAGATTTCCTATCCGACGTGCAATGAGATCCCAAAGCATGGCGCTCGGCGCTGCAGCGACCCCCATCACGAGAAACGCCCAAACGCCTTTACCTTCCAGTCCGGGTAATTCATCAACCAGCGCAACAATGAAGGTCGCGCTCACCACGTAACCAACGCCGGCACAGAAATAAGCAACGGCGAACAGTCTCATGAAGGCGGCACTGGGTGGCGAATCTTCCATGGATTTCTGATTCGACCCGACAGGTACAGGAACCGGTCGTGGCAGCCATCCCAATGCCGGAATCAGAATGACGGCACCAATCGCGGTCAACACAAGCCATTGCTCGCGCCAATCAAACACCGTGTTCATCAATTCAACGGCAGCAGCACACAAAACCATGCCCAGGCCAACGCCACTGAACTGAATACCCAACTCACTACGATGGTTGTTCCGCATCAGCCAGTTCAGCACCAACCCGGAACCTATCAGCATACCGGCGGCACAGCTCAAGCCAGCCACCAAGCGAAGGATCGACAAAAGCCAGAAGTTATCAGTCAGCCCCATGCCCGCGGTTGTAACCACTGCCAGGAAGAGGCCTATTCGATAAAGCCGGTCTTTCAGTTCCAGATCACTGATCATCGAGCGATTAACGCGCCACACAGGTAACCCAAATAGTTAATCGCCGCCAACCAGCCGCCTTCCGCCGCTCCCAGCTCCGGGCTCTCCAACATGGCCGGCAACAGCGGCGTGTAGGCAAAGCGGGAAATGCCCATTACCAGAATCAGGTTCAAAACCCCTGCGGTGAGGACCTTGTAACGTTGAGCTGAGTCATTCATGGGCACCTCAGGCATTGGCAAAATGGGACTGGTCAAAGCGTATCTCAGCCAATAACCTATAGGAAATAGATTATTTGGATGCTAACAACAATCAATGGCCAAGCCTCATCATGATCCCATAGAGCCAGTGTTGCATTGGTTGTTTTAATCGCTTTCAAAATTGATGCAGACTGAAACTTCTCAAGGGAAAAATCAGATGACAATGCAATTAGTCTGGCTTCATGGACCGCCAGCGGCGGGGAAATTGACCGTCGCCAAAGCCTTGCAGAGCAAGCACAACTTCAAGCTCTTTCATAATCATTTGGCGGTTGATCTGAGCATGGCGATCTATGACGCCTTCGGCGACAAGGATTTCCACCACTTCACTAATTCGATCAGGCGCCAAACGCTATCCAAGGCCAATGAACTTGGCGTTGAGCGCATGGTAATGACCTTCATGACGTGCGCGCAGGAAGATCGAAAGGAAATCCGTCGATATCTCGATTTCTTTGAATCAGAAGGCATAGAGGTATACCCGGTTCAGATACTTCCCAGGCATGACGTGCTATTCAGCCGTTCAGTGTCACCAGAGCGACAGCAAAGCCATAAGATCTCCTGCCACAAGCATCTTTCCGATTTGCTGTCCGAGTGGAAGTTCCTTCCCATTGAGCACAAGAATGCCCTTCAGATCGATAATTCTGAGCGGTCACCCGACGACGTGGCTCAACAGATCATGAGCCACTTGGCACGCCGTTGAACTCCACAGCAATTCAGGATTGGGTGATCATACCGGCCGTCATGGAGCCAAGAGCCACCAGGTGGATCAGCATGATTGCCTTGTCTTTCCAGAAAACCCCCACGGCAAACCACCCAACTACGCCGACAATGAATAGGTACAGATTCCACGGCGTCCAGCCAAAACCTGTCGCGGCATAGCCTAAGATCTGGATGATCGAAGCGACCCATTTCACAACGAAGGCCAATGAAACCGAGCTTTCCGAATTCAAAGGATTGAGCACTACTTTTTCTACAGTCATTCAGTTCTCCATTTAATTCGATGTGACTCTAATTGCGATAAGCGAGTTACTAATTTAAGGTGTTAATAGACGTTGAGCCATCCATCGGAGCTGCTTTAAGACTGCAGATTTACTACTGTGTCCACGAAACTGAATCTTCCATCAATGAACGGGTTACGTGCTTTCGAATCCGCCGGCAGACACCTAACGTTTCGTGCAGCAGCAGAGGAGCTTGGGGTCACTCAAGGTGCCGTCGCCCAGCAGGTGCGAGGATTAGAGAGCGATCTGGGCATTCGGCTTTTCCTCAGAGAATCTCGCGGTTTAGCACTGACCGCTCAAGGCCGTGACTACCATGCAGCCGTGTCCCGTTCTCTGGCCCAAATTTCGAGTGCAACTGAGCGCCTGCTACCTTCGCCTTCAAAAGTCACGATCAGCGCAACGCCGACATTTGCTTCCAAGTGGCTAATTCCACGCCTTGCCGAGTTCACCGAACAGCACTCAGATATTGATCTGCGCGTTACCGCAACTGAAAAAGTACTGAGCTTTCACACAGACGGAATAGATTTGGCGATTAGACAGGGGGAACCACCGCCAAGTGCCTACCATACAACTCACCTGCTCTTTCCACAGGAAATTGTTGCGGTGTGCTCACCTGCTCTATTTACTGACGGGCCAAAGCGATTAACTTTGGGTGAGCTTGCGAACTTTCCGCTCCTCCACGACACACACGATTTATGGCCCTCATTTCTTGAAATGCTTGGCGGACCAACAACGTCTCAGATTAGAGGGCTACGGCTCAGTCAGACAACGTTATGCATTGATGCCGCTTTGGCGGGACAAGGTGTTGCATTGGCAAGTCGGTTCTTGGTCGAGCGCGATCTTAACGACGGTCGGCTAATGCAGCCGGTTCTTGAGACGCTTAAGGGAGAGCAGAATTTCTATCTCTTGGCGCCTCGTCACGATCATTCCGTAGCGGCAAAAACAGTTAGTAATTGGTTAAAGAAGCATGTCTAACTCATTGATTAAAAGATCATAGGTGGCCCTTCAAAACTTCTTCGGCCCGGACACTCGCTTCATGCCTGGAAGAAACCGTCTCGGCCGGGGCACCACTGTTATCGTAGATTTGGATCAGTTGCTCGATAACGTCTTTTGGAATTCCCGGAGCCAGGATAATCACCTGCCGGATCATGCCACGCCTCACCGACCACTCGGCAATGTCCTTTCGGATATGCTTCAACTCGTCGGCGTACAACAAGCCCAAGAGATCGGACGTTTCGACGTAGTCAGTAAAGTCGATGATTTTGACCCACTCTCGGTGCGGGTGGTGGTTAACCATGGATTGGTAGGCGAGAAGATAATCGCTGACGCTGGTCTTCGCCCAGGTTCTGAAGAGAGTTACGACTAAGCTTTTGCCTTCCCACACAATCATGGTTCTTGGGCCTGTGGACGAGTCGTCAAAGATCCGTCTTATTATACGCTTGGACCAGGCAATCTGCTTGCATCTGATACCGCGTCATTTCACAACCAGATACAGGAGAGAGTGAGATGAGAGCGGCAATTTAGCCGCTCTCCGGCAGGATTTTACTGTTCGGCGGGCTGACGAATCCCAAGGGTTTTGTTCGCCGAATCACGAACCTCCCGGTAGCGTTCCGGGTTGTTAATCAGCGTGTCCAGATCATCCTCGGGGAAAATCTCTTTCTTCTTTTTCTGGGCCTCGTCCTTGGTAAAAATCGATGGCAACAGCTGCTCCAGGCAGCGCAACATAACCTCAGGGGAAACCGAGGCTCCGGGTGAAGCGCCCAGCAATGTCCCGTAGGTCTTGTCACTGGAAACCAGAATCTCGGTGCCCATCTGCAGATCACCGTCTTTGATGATTTGCACGCGCTGGCCAGCTTCGATGGCTTTCCAGTTGAACTTCTTGCTCATGCCCGGAGCGAAGCTCTCCAGCTCCTCGAACATGCTCTTCTCGCCTTTGAAGGTCTCAGACACCAGATACTTAACCAGCGGGAAATGCTCCAGGCGACGTTCAGCAGGCCAGGAATGTCATGCAGCCGCATGGATTTGAGGTAATCAAAGAAGCCTCGCCCCTTCTCCAGCACCGGTTTGAAGGAGGCAAAAGGACCAAACAGCAGATAGTGCTGGCCTTCGGCGACGCGTAAATCCAGGTGCGGTACCGACATAGGAGGCGCACCAACGGCGGCTTTGCCATAGGTTTTAGCGCGATATTGCTCGGCCTGTTCCGCGCTGATTGGCGCCTGCAGGAATCGACCGCCGACCGGAAACCCGCTGAAGCGGCTGCGGAACGGCAGGTGGCTTTTCTTCAATAGCGGGAAAGCACCACCCCCAGCGCCAACAAACAACACGTCGGCACGATGCTGGATTTCCGCCCCGTTCTGTTCGGCTTCAATCAGCCAGCGTCCAGTGGGGCTGCGGTGGACGCGTTTCACATGAGTGCCATACTCAATTTTGACGCCAAGTTCCTGCACCGCGTGGGCGGCCATCTGCTCAGTCAAGGCGCCGAAATTGACGTCGGTACCGGTTTCAATCACCGTCGCAGCCATTTTTTGGTCGCGCGGGCGCTCTTCCATCAGGTACGGGATCCAGCTCTTGATCTCGTCGAAATCCTCGGAGAACTGCATGTTTTCGAAGAAATGATGGGCTGACATTTCTTTGAATCGCAGTCTCAGCTCTTCAATCGATGCCTCAGACACAATCGTGCAGTGCTTGGTGCGGTTGATGAAGCTCTTGGGGTCTTTGATAGCGCCCTTTTCGATGAGGTGTGCCCAGAACTGCTTGGCAATATTGAACTGAGCGTGGATTTTTAAAGCCTTCTCAACCGAAATAACCTCTTCATCCACGGGGGTGTAGTTGAGCTCGCAGTTGGCCTCGTGGCCGGTACCCGCGTTGTTGAATACCCAGGAATTACCCGCCCCGGCATGATCCAGTCGTTCCAGAATGGTCACGTCCAGCTCGGGAGCCATCTCTTTCGCCAAGGTGGCGAGAGTGGTGCCCATAATACCCGCGCCGATGATGATCAGGTTCATAAACTTTATCCATCCGCCTGAATTTTTTGAGTTTGGTCCACGAAGGAGCCGTGCTAGAAAGTGCTAGTACCCGAAGGTACCATGCTTCGGCCATTCTCAGGGAACCTGATATGGCCGATACCCCAACAGCAACCAAACCACTTCGAAAACCGGGCGTAGAACTGTAGTGACCAGAGTCAGGAACAACTTCTCACCATGACCATTCCGCTGGTGTACCACCCGGATTACAGTTTCCCATTTCCTCCCCGCCATCGCTTTCCCATGGAGAAGTTTGCGCGATTGGCTGCCTACCTGCGTGGCCAGAATATCCTGACACCGGGCAACTGCTATCGTCCAGGCCCCTGCCGCCAGCAATGGCTGACACAAACGCACTGCCCCGAGTACCTCCAGCGCTTTTACCGCAACACTCAGTCCGACAAAGAGCGTCGGCAAATGAACCTGCCCTGGAGCGAGGGACTGGTAAAGCGGACCTTTCTGGCTCCCTCCGGTACTGTGCTCACAGCTCAGCTTGCCCTGCAGCATGGCGTTGCCTGCCATTTGGCTGGTGGCACCCACCACGCCCATCACGACTACGCCTCGGGCTTTTGCATCCTCAACGACTTGGCCATTGCCGCAAACGTGCTGGCTCGGCAGAACGAAGGTCTTCAGGTGTTGGTGTTTGATTGCGACGTGCACCAGGGCGATGGCACCGCGGCTCTTCTCCAGAACGAACCCCGCGCATTCACCTGTTCCATCCACTGCAAACAGAACTTCCCCTTCATCAAAAAACAGAGTGACTGGGACGTAGAGCTACCCGCCGCCACCCAAGATGAAGCCTATCTCGATACCGTTCGATCAACGCTGCTGGCGGCTATTGAACAGGTACAGCCCGACATTGTGCTCTATGACGCCGGTGTCGACGTGTTCGAAGGCGATCCGCTCGGCCAGCTGCGAATCACCGAATCCGGCATACGGCAGCGGGACAACCTGGTGTTGAGTGAGCTCAAAAAAGCACAAATCCCCGTCGCGACAGTGATTGGCGGTGGCTACGACGATGACCGGGCCACCCTGGCCCGCCGCCATGCCATTGTAATTGAAGAAGCTCAGCGAGTTTTCGGCCGCTAGAAATCCTTAAAATCCCGTCACAGGTCTACCCCATTTCGGAAGTTTACGTTAAGGTAAACGTGTTCCGATCCTGACACAGATCTCACCCGATCCGTCAGGCTGTCTTTCGAGACTTTAACTACACTCCCAAAAGGAGTGTTTTGTTCCTCAGGCCATCACCCCAGGAAGAGGATTATGACAACAACAAAATCCAAAGTTGTGTATTCCCCAGTATTTACCGATGGTGCGGAATTCCGGATTCCCACCTTCAAGTTACTGAAACAGGACGGGTCACTCTACAAGAGTGCCAAGGCTCCTGATCTTGATAAAGAGAAGGCCCTGCGTATCTACCGGGCCATGGTCACCACGCGGATTCTCGACGAGCGCATGCTTGCCGCTCAGCGCCAGGGGCGTTTGAGCTTTTACATGCAGTGCACCGGTGAAGAAGCCGCCGTTATCGGCAGCACCGCTGCGCTGGATGATGGTGACATGATCATGGCGCAATACCGGGAACAGGGAGCCCTCGCCTATCGCGGCTTCTCCATCGACGAGTTTATGAACCAGCTGTTCGGCAACGAGCTGGACTATGGCAAGGGCCGCCAGATGCCCGTTCATTACGGTTCCAAAAAACTCAACTACATGACCATTTCATCGCCCCTGGCCACTCAGATTCCTCAGCCACCGGCTACGCCTATGGCCAGAAAATGGCGGGCGAAGGTCATTGCACCATTACTTACTTTGGCGAAGGCGCCGCCTCCGAAGGCGACTTCCACGCGGCCCTGAACATGGCCGCAGTTCACCGCGTTCCTGTTATCTTCCTGTGCCGAAACAACGGCTATGCCATTTCAACGCCTGCCGCTGAACAGTTCGCGGCCGATGGTGTTGCGCCCCGGGCCTACGGCTACAAGATGGACGTAATCCGGGTGGACGGTAACGACATCCTCGCCATGTATCAAGCCACTCAGGAAGCACGCAAGCTCGCGGTAGACCATAACCGCCCCGTGTTGATTGAAGCCATGAGCTATCGCCTGGCGGCTCACTCCTCCTCCGACGACCCTTCAGGCTACCGCAGCAAAGACGAAGAGTCCGTCTGGCGCGAGAAAGATCCAATCCTGCGCATGCGCTTGTGGCTGGAAAGCTTGAAGTGGTGGAGCGAGGACGACGAAAAGCAACTCCAGGAAAACATGCGCCGCGAAGTTCTTGAAACCATGAAGCGCGCCCAGAAGCGGCCACCTCCCGCACTCGATACGCTGGTTACCGATGTTTACGACGAAGTTCCGCCGCACCTGGCAGAACAGTTCGAAAAGGTAAAAGCGCACATCCGCAAGTATCCGGATGAGTACCCAAAGAGTGCCGAACACGCGAAGGGAGGGGCCTGAGATGAGTAAGATGAACATGCTCCAGGCCATCAACAATGCCCTGGACACGGCCATGGCCGAAAACGAGAAAGTACTGTGTTTTGGCGAAGACGTCGGTGTATTTGGCGGCGTTTTCCGAGCCACCAGTAACCTGCAACAAAAGTACGGTAAGGCCCGCTGCTTCAACACCCCATTGGTGGAACAGGGCATTATCGGCTTTGCCAACGGCCTGGCCGCGCAGGGCTCGGTGCCCGTGGCCGAGATTCAGTTTGCGGATTACATCTTTCCGGCGTTCGACCAGATCGTTAACGAATCCGCCAAGTTCCGGTACCGCTCTGGCAACCTGTTTGATGTAGGTGGCCTGACCATTCGGGCGCCCTATGGCGGCGGTATCGCCGGTGGTCTTTACCACTCGCAATCACCGGAAGCCTATTTCGCTCACACGCCCGGTCTGAAGATTGTAGTACCGCGCAACCCCCACCAGGCCAAGGGTCTGTTGCTGGGCGCGATTCATGATCCCAACCCTACCCTGTTTTTCGAACCCAAACGGCTGTATCGCGCCTCCGTTGGCGAAGTGCCTGATGAGGATTACCGCCTGCCGCTGGGCGAAGCCGAAGTAATCAAGGAAGGCTCGGACATTACTCTGCTGGGCTGGGGCGCCAGATGGAAGTGATCGAGAAAGCCGTGGAAATGGCCGAAAAAGAAGGCATTTCCTGTGAGGTTATCGACCTGAGAACCATCCTGCCCTGGGACGTGGAAACCGTTGCCAACTCGGTGTTCAAAACCGGACGCCTGGTGGTCACTCACGAAGCTCCCCTGACCGGCGGTTTCGCCGGTGAAATCGCCGCCACCATACAGGACCGCTGTTTCCTGTATCTGGAGTCTCCGATTGCACGGGTTACCGGGATCGACACACCGTTCCCGCTGGTGCTGGAAAAAGAGCACCTGCCCAATCACCTGAAGGTCTATGAGGCCATCAGGGCGAGCGTCGATTTCTAGGCTGGTATCAGGACAGGAGAGTAACCATGAGCGATTTTATACTGCCCGATATCGGCGAAGGTATCGTGGAATGTGAACTGGTCAAATGGCTGGTCAGTGAAGGTGATCTGATCGAAGAAGATCAGCCGGTGGCCGAGGTAATGACCGACAAGGCCCTGGTGGAAATCCCCGCGCCCTACAAGGGCCGTGTAACTCGTCTTTACCACAAGGAAGGCGACATCGCGAAGGTACACGCCCCGCTGTTTGAGCTGGTTGGCGAAGATGACGAATCCGGCGCTGCCGCCGGGCAATCAAAGCCGGAAGCCAAAGAGCCTTCAGCGGGAGAAAAGCCGTCAGCGGGTAAAGAGCCCTCAGCGGGAGCAAAGCCGTCTGCCGAGCAAGCGCCCGCGGCCTCCGCAAATCAAGGCGATGATGCCACCGAAGACTTTATCCTGCCGGATATTGGCGAAGGCATTGTTGAGTGTGAAGTGGTGGAATGGCGCGTTGCCGAAGGTGACGAGATCGAGGAAGACCAGCCCGTGGTCGACGTAATGACCGACAAGGCAATGGTTGAGATCACCGCACCCAAGGCTGGCCGGGTCACCAAGCTTTATCATCAGCAGCAGGAAATGGCGCAGGTGCACTCGCCTCTGTTTGCCTTTATCCCTCGCGAGCGCGACGAGCCGGTCGAATCGAAGGCCAAGCCCAGCCAGGCTTCCGCCCAGGATTCAGCGCCAGCCGCTACGCAGCAACCGGCGGCGGCACAGAGCCGGCAACGCATTCCGGCCAGCCCGGCGGTTCGTCGACTGGTCCGGGAACACAGCCTGAATCTGGCCGACATCAAGGGTTCCGGCAAAGACGGTCGTGTACTGAAGGCCGATGTGCTGGCCCACCTTGATAGGCCGGCAACGCAGCCCGAAAGCCAGGCAGCTTCTGCGGAAGCCAAACCGGCACCCGCTAGCGGTCGCCGACAGGCAGCGGGCGAGCAGGAAGTTCGCGTTGAACCGATCAAAGGTATGAAAGCCGCCATGGCCCGCAACATGGTCACCTCGGCAACCACGATCCCTCATTTCATCTACAGTGAGGACATCGACGTTACCGACCTGTTGGCCCTGCGCGAGAAGCTGAAAGTAGAGGCCGAAGCCAAAGGCTCGCGCCTCACCCTGATGCCATTCTTTATGAAGGCCATGGCTCTGGCGGTGCAGGATTTCCCGCTGCTGAACAGCCGTGTTAATGACGACGTCACCGAAATTCACTACCTGTCCCAGTGCAACATCGGCATGGCAGTGGACGGCAAGGCCGGCCTGATGGTCCCCAACGTCAAAGGGGTTGAAAGCCTCACTATGCTGGGCGTTGCTGACGAAGTGGCGCGGCTGACCGAGGCAGCACGATCGGGCCGGGTCAGTCAGGACGACCTCAAGGGCGGCACCATCACCATTTCCAACATTGGCGCATTGGGCGGCACTTACGCCTCACCCATTATCAACGCGCCGGAAGTGGCCATCGTTGCCCTTGGCCGTACCCAGAAGCTGCCACGCTTCGACGCCAACGGCCAGGTCGTGGAACGGGCTATCATGACGGTAAGTTGGGCCGGTGATCATCGCATTATTGATGGCGGCACCATTGCCCGTTTCTGCAATCGGTGGAAAAGCTACCTGGAATCGCCGCAGTCGATGCTGCTGCATATGGGCTAACGGGCAATCATGACGCAGGCAAAACAGATTCAGCAGTTCTACATACCCGAAGAGCAATCTGTTTATCTGCTCAGTCATGACGATGCCAAAAAGCTCAAGGACTGGGTGGCGTTATGCGCTGCCCAGCTCCGCCAGCTTGGGTATCATGACATCGAAATGATCGGCAAAGGTGCCTACGGATTCGTGTTCTCTGGTCGCCTGACTCTGGCAGGCACGAGCGAACTGGAGCATGTCTTCAAGTTCACCCGCATCAATCTGCCCCAGCACCTGCAGGATCGGCTGGAAGATGAAGCCTATATACTCGAACAGGTTCGGCACCCGAGAGTCCCCCGACTGATTTCCTACCAACGCGCCCACAACCAACCCATTCTGGTGATGGAACGGGCCGCAGGTCTTAATCTTGAAGAAGTTTCCCTTCGTGAGGGTCGGCTGAAACCCCGGCTCATCATTCGAATTGCCGACCAGCTTGCGGACATTCTGCGCAACCTGCGGCGTGAATCCGGCCCAGCCGGACGCCCCATCGTGCACGGCGACATCAAACCCTCAAATCTGGTCTTTGACGCCAGCACCGAAAACATCGCCCTAATTGATTGGGGCTCGTCGGTGTTCGCCCAGCTGGATGCCAACCAGCAATTCATCACCGCCAACGTGATGGAACTGATGTCTGACAACCTCCAGCAGACCAATGCGCGGCTGGGCGATGTCTATTTCATTGGTTCGGAACAGTTGAACGGAGGTCTCTCCTCACCGCGTTTTGACGAACAGGGCGCGGCCGGCACCCTTTACGCCCTCGCCTCAGGCCAGTCCTGCCGGTTCGGGCACCAGGCTATTCCGGCGGCGTCCCTGGGATTGCCCATGGAATTCGCCCGCATGCTGGATGGCATGCTGTCACCGGACCCGGAAACCCGCCGCAAAGCCGGCGATTACTATCTGAATGAAATGCCGAGAATGGCACGCACGGTGATGATTGACCTGCCCGCCAATCCCGTCGCACCGCAGGTTCCGGTGTGGGTGCGGGCCTCGGATCAGGAGATTGATACAGTCGTTTACAGCTCTCGGAAGTCTTTTCTGAGAGAGGAAGGCGCGCCGGAAACCCTGAACGACGTTAACGACGTGCAGCTGGACCGTTACTACAAGAATTTCATGCAGGGCATGGGCGAAACCGAGAAAGCCTTCCTCGCCGCTGTCAGCCGATTGGGCCGATACCCGGTCGAAGGTGGCCTCGCGGTGCGCTGGGAGACCGACGGCGTGTACATCGACACCTCCCTGAACCTGCACGACCCGAGCCTGAAAACGGCCTTTGTGCGGGCGGTCAACAACATGGTGTATCTGGCCCAGGCAATCTATCGCAAGGGTATCTTCAAGAGCTGCCTGTTCAACGCCCGAAACACTCTGCACATTGATCGCGCCGACCCGGATCAGCCATTCCTGGTAACAGCCGACATGAGCCTGCACTACGAGGTCAGTGCGGCACCGGAGGTGGAAGACGAAACCCGCGTTCACTCTTACTTCGAGGACGGCCCCGATCCAGAAGAGTTCCTGGTGCTGCCTGAAACCATCATCCGGGCGTTGGAAGCGCTGAACAGAATCCACCACACCGGGATGATCATCTTCGAGGCTCTTCCCAAGCACCTGAAGATTCACAGCCATTACCGGCTGCTTGATCCGGATCAGGAGCCGGAATTCAGCCGGCTACTGGATGAAATTCTGTCGGCGGTGGAGGAGATCACCGGGTTGGGCGTGTCCGGCTTCATGAAAATGCCCTACAAAGACACCCGATTTTTCCCCCACATCGAGCACCTGCCCGAGAGTTATTACCCCCGGAATCCCAGATCCACCGGCGTTACTTCTTGACCGACTGCCTGCCTTAATGACCGGCCTGCCCTACAACTGTCCTGAATGAAGGACAAAACCTGTACGTAAAGCCGGACATTTGTATCCAGAATTCAGGACAAGTTTGCACGTGTTCACTGACAATCCCCTATAAATCATACACGTGCGAATATGGTGCAGTTTTTGAATAGTTTTTAGTCGCAACTGTTGGGATTTTCTGAAAATTCCAGGCACGCCTCAATAACAACAAGGAACATTGCATGCGACTACTTCTCCTGACCTTTTTGCTGTTCAGCCCGATGTGTTTTGGCAAAACCGTGGTCGTGATAGAAAGCTATCACGGCGGCTATAAATGGGATGCCGACTACGTTGCCGCTGTTAAATCGGTACTAGGAACAAAGCACGATATTCACGTTCTAGAATTGGACACCAAGCGGCTGAAAAAATCGGAATGGCCTCAGAAAGTGGCCGAGATTCAGCAGGCCGTTGCCAGCATTCAGCCGGATGTTGCCATTCTCGGCGATGACAACGCCTTTACCCTTATGGCCGAGCATCTGGTGAACCAGCACATTCCCGTTGTGTTCCTGGGTGTCAACGGCGGCCCGGAACAGCACCCGACACTAAACCACCCTCTAGTAACCGGTATCCTTGAACGGCCATTTTTCGCAGAGAGTATTCGACACCTGCGCAAGGTGCTGAAGAAGAATGAGCGCTTTCTGGTGCTGATGGATGATTCACCGACCATGCGCAATGCGGTGAACGAGTATTTCGGGGATGAACGCCAGCCTACCCTCTACGGTTCGCGACTCGATATTGTCCTGACCAATGACAAGCAAACCTGGCTGGAATCAGTGTTTAATGCCCATTACCGGTACGACGCGATTGTTGTCGGCACCTATCACACCATCCGCGACGAAAACGATAACTACGCGCCGCCGAAAGAAATCATGACCGAAGCCTACAACCGCGCCCAGGTACCGATCTTCTCATTCTGGGACATCTTTGTGGGTGAGCAGGCAGGCATAGGCGGCTTCACCGTATCTGCCCATCAGGAGGGGCTAACCGCAGCGCGCCTGGCGTCGATGATCCTGAATGGGATGAAACCGGATCGCATTCCGCAGATGAAATCCCTGAGCGGTCATTACGTGTACAGCCGCAGCGGTATGAAACACTGGGATCTGACGCTTTCCTCGCTGATCTCTAGCCAGTCCAATTTCGTGGATTAGACCGACCACCCTGCTCCTCGAATCTGATAGCCACTCATCATTGGGTGGCTTTCCATCAAGTCTGATCAGTCTGCCGGGTAGTTCGCTGGCTCTCCTTCGCCAACAACGCCTGTTTGCGCTCAAGCCCCCAGCGATAGCCTCCAAGCTGACCATCGCCCCTAAGCACCCGGTGACACGGAACCAGCAAGCCAATCCGATTTTTGCCGCAAGCTGTTCCCACGGCGCGGGTGGCCTTGGGCTTTCCAATGCCCTTTGCAACATCGCTGTAGCTAAGCGCCGCGCCCTCCGGAATCGTCTGCAAGAAATTCCAGACCTTGATCTGAAAGGCGGTACCGCGGATGTCGAGAGGGATATCAGGTTTTGGCGCCGCGCTATCAATGTGGCGATCCAGCGCTTCAATCCAACGATCCAGCTCCGGGGCATGTTGCGCCGACGAAGCACTCAGATTTGCCTTGGGAAATTCCCGTTGGAGCGCATCAAGCAGCAAATCAGCCGTATCGTCAAACTGGACAAAGCATACACCCTGGTCGGTAGCCGCCATCATCACCAGGCCCAGTGACGTGTTCCGATAGGCATAGCTGATGCGCTCGCCCTCGGCACCTGCCCGGTAAGCGGTTGGCGTCATGCCCATGCTGCGTTTGCCCTCGCCATAGACACGGCTTACAGAGCCATATCCGGATTCAAAAATGGCATCGGTTACGCCGCTGCCCTGCCTGAGCGATTGCTTGAACTGACGCATCCGGGCAGCGTCCTGATAGGTCTTCGGTGACACTCCCAGAACCTCCTTGAACACCTTTTGCAGGCGCGACGGGGACAGCCCCACTTCCCCAGCCAGACTTGCCAGGGTCAGTGGCTCGTCCGCTCGCTGTTCAATGGTGCGCGCCAGCTCAAACATCTGGGCGCGGCGCTTATCGGAGTCACCCCCGGAATTCGTCGTTTGCATTTTCATTTCACTTGGCATCGGCATCACCGGATCCTTTGTCCTGAAACCATACAACCATCAGAACCGGTTTCCTATGCTGATTCCATCCGATTCTTGCCCGATTCCTCGAGGCACAAATGCGCGAACCCGTCGCCATTGTTGGCACACTGTGTGGTGGTGCACCGAATACAGTAGAGATCTGTTCGATACTCAGCCAATTCACACAACCCCATCACATCCAGGGAGGGTTACCCGCATGAATTCCGCCAAACTCAGCATCGTCAGCAAGGGCCTGTTTTTGTCCGCTGCCCTCGCCGCCAGTTCTCACGCCCAGGCCCAGACCGACAGCGTTAATGTCATTTTTGCGGCTGAAAACGCCCTTTACGGCGCCGGCTATAACGTTGGCCGGGCCGATGGCTGGATGGACAAAGCCCTGCAACAGGCCGTTCGCGATTACCAGGCTCGCAATGGCGCACTGAAAGTCTCCGGAAGTCTGGACGCAGAGACGCTTTCCGCACTCGGAGTTTCGCACGGCTCAGGCCGGGCAGTGTCAGGCAATGTTGTTGCCAGCAAAACCGACGCCCTGGCGGCGCTGGGTATCTCTGAAACACGAACCAAGCTCAGACCCAGGCACAGACCCAACCCAAGGCTCAACCTCAGCGCCGTCTGCAACCCAAGCCACAGGTTCAACCCCAGAGCCGGCCCAGCAAACAGACAGAACCTGCTACTCCGGAAGCGACTCCCAAAGTGGCCTCCCAAACCAGCGTTACCCCGCCAGCCAAAGTAGTGAAAGAGTCGGCCCCAGTGCCCAAGGCAGAATCGGCACCTCAGTCCGTCGATAAGCCTGCGCCCAGTGCCGATATCGCAAAGGTGAAGTCCCCAGCCCCCGCAACTGCGGAGCCAACCAGCGCTGAAACCGTCGCCTGGATGAAGCAATTGCCAAACGAGGCCACTGCTTCCGAAAAGCCGGAAGACACGATAGAAAACGAGCCGGTTGCACAAGCTCCGAAAGCCGAAGCGCCGGAAACGGCAACCGCTGAGACCGCCCAGAAAGAACAACCCGCAAAGTCAGAGAATGACCGGAATATCTTCGGCAGCCTGTTCCACTTTTTGTTCGGTTGGATGGTTTAACGGTTTTGGTTTGTTCTGACGTACAGAGGTAGCACTTCAGGCTGACGATTTATCTGGCCTATCTCCTTCAGTTTGGTTCTAATCGGCCGTTAAGTTAGCAATCATTAGAAAAACTAGAAGGTAAAAAAATGGCTACCTCTGCCCTGGAATCTATTGAGCGAAAACTGGGTGTTCCCGGAAAGCTTCTCATTGCTCCCGTCTTCATTTTGTTGCTGTTTGCGTTCGTTACGTATTATTGCGTCCGTGAATTTCAAATACTTGATGAACGCATGAACACCGTAGCGAGAGATCTTGCTCCCGATACCGCCACTGCAACGGAAGCTTTGATTGATCTTTATCGCATGAGACTGCGAGTGTTCGACTACTACTCCACTGGCAATAGCGCGCTCCTTTCCTCTTTTGACGAGCTTGAAGAAGACTTTTCGGCCCGTATAGACGCAGCTCAGAAAAACATACAGAACCTGAGCGTGCCCAACTCGTTGATGACATTGACAGCTCGATGCGCCAGTACATTGCAGCCTTCAAAAATGAACTGGTACCTGCAAAAAAACAGGTCCTCTCCATTATCAGAGATGAGCTGGATGTATCCGGCCCTAACGCATCGAACGCGCTAAGGAGAGCGCTCGATGGTGTCGCTAACCGAGACCCGGAAAGCCGATTAAGAGCCGTGCTTGAGCAACTGATGGGCGATGCTCTAATGATGCGTATGGCCGCCCAACGATATTTTGCTGATGGTAACGAGTCTTCGCGCAAAGCTCTGGGCTACGCTATTGAGGACACCCAGGACGCGCTGGGGTTGATCGACAGCTCCGATGTTCCGGGTTTTGTCAGGGACTATTTTGACACTGCGGTGGCAGAATTGCGGAACTATCAGGCGTCGGTGGAGAAACTGTTGGTCCAGCAGGCAAGGGTCGTTCAGGTAAAAACCCAAACATTGGATACGCTTGGACCAGAAATCGCCGCCATGGCTCGGGATCTTGAGCACAGCGTTTTTGGCTCGCTGGAAGCAGTTGCAGATGACGCC
Organism: Marinobacter similis; assembly: GCF_000830985.1. Lineage (GTDB taxonomy): Bacteria > Pseudomonadota > Gammaproteobacteria > Pseudomonadales > Oleiphilaceae > Marinobacter > Marinobacter similis. The sequence goes on from NZ_CP007151.1 coordinate 498,100, forward strand.
GATGCTGAAACCGATAAGGCCCTGCAATTTACCGTCACTGCATTTGCAATTTCGGTTGTCCTAGGCTAATCGTCGCAGCACTAATGAGCAGATTAATGGGATCAAGCGTTAAACGCGCGCGCTCAGAAATCCTCGGATACCTTCAGGACATCGGAAATAATAAAGGTGATCTGTCCACCCGGCTGACCTCAGGCCGTCCTGACGAGGTTGGAGATTTCATTAACGCTGTCAATTCCTTCCTTGAAACACTTGAAGGCACGATTTCCAAAATCGTCACATCGTCGCGCCAGTTAACAAGCGAGTCCGAATCTCTCTCCAACATTACCGAGAGAACAACCGCCAACTCTGAGCAACAGAGGGACCAGATTACGCAAGTCTCAGCCGCAATGCAGGAGATGGTGTCCACATCTGAAGAGATTGCGTCAAACACCAACGATACGGACGAATCTGCGCGCAAGGCGGCGTCTTTGGCCGAAACAGGCCAAGAGACCGTGACAACTGCCATAAATGCCGTCTCCAACCTGGCAAGCCAAGTGGAAGAGGCGTCCAAACGCATACAAAAGCTGGAAAACGAATCCGGAGAAATCGGGAGCGTTCTCGAGGTCATTCAAAATATTGCAGAGCAGACCAATCTCTTGGCGTTGAACGCTGCCATTGAGGCCGCTCGTGCAGGTGAAGCAGGTCGCGGCTTTGCGGTTGTAGCCGACGAAGTGCGCGGACTGGCCAAACGGGTGCAGGATTCCACGGTTGATATCGAGCGAATTGTCTCTAACATCCAGCAAGGTGCAGCTGGGGCTGTCGTGGACATGAGCAGAGCCAAACAAATGGCAGGTGATGCATCGGAAGAGGCTGGTCAATCGGGTAAAGCGCTATCGGATATCTTGTCAGCTGTTCACCGGATTGTAGAGATGACCACACAGATCGCCAGCGCTACAGAACAACAACGCGCAACTGCTGCTGAAATGACCCAGAACGTTGAGGTTAGTAGTGGTGCGATTGATAAGCTCGCCGACGATATTGCGCAAGTAAACCAGTCCAGCACGTCGCTTGCAGATATGGCTGAAGATCTGACTGAATTGGTTCGTCGTTTCAAAGTCTGAGGGAGGAAGGCCGGAACTTTAGTTCCAAATCACGAATTCAAAGTCACGAATTCAAAGTCACGAGGCTGCCAAGCGTATCTGGCTTACCTAAAAGCGCCCGGAGCTGACTGAGGCTGTTGCCTCAAGTCCACTGAGTCCCCGGGCGCGACTGTCAGGGATTAAAACTTCCAGAAAGGTGTGTTCAACTTTTGATGAACCACGTCAGGTGAGAAGCCAACGTCATTCAGCAGGCGACGGTCAGTGGTCATCACCAAGTGAACGAAGTTGCGTTTCATGCGCCAGCCTTTGTAGAAAGAAGCAGCTCTTTTCATATCGTATCTCCAGTTTCAGTAGTCATGAGTTTCGAAATTTGAAACCCTATTTGAATAGGCACCTATTCTAATGACTTGACATTACAGTCTGAATACTTGGAAACACTTATCAGAGCCGTTTTACGGCCGTTTTTACCGCAATTTAATAAAAAAACCGGGCCTGAAATGGCCCGGCTTTACAGTGTTCGTGAGTATTCCTCAGGAAGCGTGTCCATTCTGCACCAGAGTCTGGTAAATCTGATCTTTCAGGTGTGCCCGTTTTTGCTTCAAACGATGGAGTTTGTCATCTCCAATTGGCGCATCACGCCTTTCCAGTCCCTCTATTTCCTGGTCCAGCTCTGAGTACTCCTTGAACTTGTCCCCGAACTTGGGGTCGTTGGCTTTCAGTTGGTCAATCAGATCGCTGTACTGAGGAAACTCTTCGTGAAGCTCGTGACTGGAAATTCCCATAACGGTTCTCTCCTCTCCGATTCTGAGTTTGGTTCGGTGGCTTCTTTATAATAGCTGAGGCTGCCATTTTCGGGGGGCCTTTGACAAATCGCTAATAACGCTCTGTGCTTGGTGGGTATAGCATGGGTTTACGAAATACAGCCATAGCTCGGGACACGCACGAATGACGTTTGCACGAATTGCCGGCACTGGTTCTTACCTGCCTGAGAATATCGTTACTAATCAGGACCTCGAAAAGATGGTCGATACCACCGACCAATGGATTCGGGAGCGCACCGGCATTGAACGTCGACACATTGCCGTGGAGGGTCAGACCACTGTTGATCTGGCCGAGCCAGCCGCCCGTCGCGCAATTGAAGCCGCCGGCATTGAGCCTGGCGATATCGATCTGATCATCTTTGCCACCTCGACGCCCGACAAAATCTTTCCCAGCTGCGCATGCATTCTGCAGGCCCGCCTCGGCATCCGTGGCTGCCCTGCCTTTGATATCCAGGCGGTGTGCAGTGGCTTTGTCTATGCATTAGCCACCGCGGAAAAGTTCATCAAGAGCGGAAGCAGTAAAAAAGCCCTGGTGATTGGCGCCGAAGTGTTCTCCCGCATTATCAACTGGGAAGACCGCGGCACCTGCGTACTGTTCGGCGATGGCGCTGGCGCGGTGGTTCTGGAAGCCAATGAGGAAACCGGCATTCTGTCCACCCATATCCACGCCGACGGCCAATACGAAGACTTGCTCCATGTGCCCTGCGGCATTGCCGATGGCTATGACCAGGTCAAAGCCGGAAAGGCCTTTGTAGAGATGAAAGGCAACGAAGTCTTCAAGGTAGCCGTAAACACTCTCGGGAAGATTGTCGACGAGACCCTCAGCGCAAATCAGATGCAGAAATCCGACGTTGACTGGCTGGTGCCCCACCAGGCCAATCTGAGGATTATCTCGCGACTGCCAAGAAGCTCAACATGTCGATGGATCGCGTGGTGGTGACCGTCCACGAACACGGCAACACCTCGGCCGCCTCGATTCCGCTGGCACTCGACGTTGCGGTTCGGGATGGCCGCATCCAGCGCAATGAAGTCCTGCTGCTGGAAGCCTTCGGCGGCGGATTCACCTGGGGTTCGGCACTGCTGCGTTACTGAGTTACGCCCGGCAAACCTGGTTTCGACCGGACTCCTTGGCCTCGTACAGCGCCTCATCAGCACGGTGCAAAAGGTCAGTCACATTCTGGTGCCAGGTCTGGGGGGTTAATACGGCAATACCAACACTGATGGTCACCACATCCGCAACCGTCGATGCCTCGTGTTGAATTCTGAGAGCTTCAATTGCCTGACGGCAAGACTCGGCAACCTCCGTACCATCGGCGGTGTCTGGCAGCACCAGGGCGAATTCTTCACCACCGTATCTAGCCGGCAAGTCGGCTGGCCGATGCACAACCTTAGCCAAGGCATCCGCAACCTGTTTCAAACAGGCATCACCGGTCGGGTGTCCGTAGTAATCGTTGTATTCCTTGAACTGGTCGATATCCAGCATCACCAGTGTCAGCGCCGTACCTTGCCTTACGGCTCGGCGATATTCCCGCTCCAGATAGGCATCAAACTGGCGACGGTTGGCAAGCCCGGTCAGTGAGTCTGTCAAAGAGATTTTCTCCAACTTCGCCTTGGCGTCACGCAGCTCAGCATTCCTGCGGTCGCTCAGCAGGACATACCCGAACACCAGTCCCGATAGCACGATACCCACCGAGCTGACGAAAAATGGAAAGACACCTCGCCTGCTTTGATAAAAGCTGATCGACGGCACTGCCCCAACTACCCACTGGCGACCGGCGATATCAAACACCGGTGATTCGTACCTTCCCTCTGAATGCCAGTTTTTATCCAATAGATTTTCGGTACTGAAAAGCAAAACATTATCGGAGCCTGAGCGATCATAGACTTCAAACAGAATGTCCTCGTGCAGCTCCTCACCGATCGCCTGGTCCACTAGCTCGCCGACCCGGAAGACACCGTTAATAAATCCGTAGTGCTGCACGCCGTCACTAAGCCCGCGAATGTCGGCTGGTTCCCGGTAAAGCGGTGCAAACACCAGGAAACCTTTCTGGTTATCCGGTTCCTGTACAAGGCGGATACCTGCGGTTGCCGCAATGTTACCCGAATCCCTGGCGGCGAGAAGCGCCGCTAGGCGCAGGGTTTCGCTGGCAAGGTCAAAACCCAGGGCGGAACGATTTTCGGACAGGGGTTCGATGTACTGAACAGGAACGTACCAGGGGCGTTCCTGTGCCTGCCGCAAGCCGGACCCAGAGACTTCCATGATGACAAAGTTCACGAATTCATCACGCTGGCGAAGCGTAAACGCGGGCACATCGTCATTCAGAACCAGTGGCGCCCATGCAAAGGCCTGAATCGCAGGCGAACGCTCAAGAATTCTGCGCGTGAGCAGTGCAAAGCGCTGGGAAGTCATCTCGGGCAGTACGGCGACTGCATCCTTGAGAGCATTCAGGATCTCAAGGTTGAGCAGCACTTCACGCTCGAAAACCGCTGACAGCTGGTTGATGTCGGCCTTGAACTCCTGGTTAATGGCGCGGGATTCTTCCGTGTACAAAGTGCGGCCCAATATGAGGCTCAGGCCAATTCCCGCAACAAGAGCAATTAGAGCCCACCATAGCTTGCTCGATTTCGTCATCGCACGATCACTTCATAGAACAGATTAAGCGCCAAAACCATAAATAGCCGAGCCCCCGCCCAACATTGAATTCAACCGAGCTCTGTACGTTTTAACTCTAGAACGGGATGTGAAATTTTGTAACTTCTAAATGACGACTTCAGCTCCAAAACTTTATTGTCGGGACCGCCCAGCTTCCTGTACACTGTATTTTTATACAGCATTACGCATTCACTGCGAGGAGTGACCATGGCGGTACAAGCAGTCTATTTTTCCGAGAGGGACGGCCTTGATATGGCGCTTAAACATCCTGACACCATGCTCTTTACGTCTAAAGCCGATGCAGATGCTCGGGATAAGATTCTGGAGCTGGCGGAAGAAATACAGGTATTTCTGAGCCGGAAGGTTGAAGGATTGAGCGATGACCAGGCAGAGCAATGCGCCATGGCCATCGCCGAAGAGCGGGATTTGTTTCAGAAAGCCCTGAAAAAGCCGGAACTACTGAACGCGGCCGAACAGGACTAAAAAACAAACGGCGGCCTTTTCCCTTTCCCAAAAGGCTGCCCACTAATCTCTCCCCATAGCCTCTCCCCCAGAATAGTCTCTCCCCAAATTTACTGCCGATCCGTCCCCATTGGTCGATCTGACTACCCTCGCTGGTACAAGAAGTCATCCAACCAATCTGAACAGCCCCGTATACTCAAGATCAAACAATTCCAACAAGAAACGTATCGGGCCCCTTACATGACCAGATCCAACACCGCGTCGTACCCATCCATTATTATCATTGGTGCCGGTTTTGGCGGGCTCGGAATGGCCATTAAGCTCAAAAAAGCGGGGATCGATTCGTTCACGGTGCTTGAGAAAGGCTCAAGTGTAGGTGGCACCTGGCGCGATAACACCTATCCGGGCGCAGCTGCGATGTTCAGTCCCACCTCTACTCTTACTCCTTTGAACCCAAACACGACTGGACCAGAAAATTCGGACTTCAGCACGAAATTCTCGGGTACATGGAGCATTGCGTTGAAAAATACGCACTGTCGAACCACATCCGCTTCAGCTGCCCGGTCCATAAGGCCCGTTTCGACGATACCCGCAATCAATGGAAAGTCGAGTTAGCCAATGGCGAGGAACTGACGGCGAATGTGGTGATCACGGCCACGGGGCAACTGAATCAGCCCGCCTGGCCCCGGATTGAAGGCATAGATCGATTTGCAGGAAAGCTGTTTCATTCCGCCCGCTGGGATCACAGTTACAACTTTGCCAACAAACGCGTCGCGGTAATCGGCACCGGCGCCAGTGCCATCCAGTTTGTGCCGGAACTGGCGAAAACCGTTAAATCCCTGAATCTGTTTCAACGTTCGGCCCCCTGGGTGCTCCCCAAACCAGACCGGCCTTTCAGACCGTGGGAGCAATCACTGTTCCGCGCCCTACCGGCCTGGGATCGCCTCTACCGTTATCTGATTTACTGGAAGAACGAAAGCCGGGCCCTGGCCTTTACCAAGTTCAACGGCATGTTAGAAATCTTCGCCCACCAGGCCCGTCGAGAGGCTAAAAATACGTCACCGATCCTCACAAACTGAAGCACGTAATTCCGGATTACCAGATCGGCTGCAAACGCATCCTGATTTCCAATGATTGGTATCCAGCCATCAACCAGACCAATGTCAGACTCGTGACCGATGCTATCGATCATATTGATACCGACGGTGTCGTCACCCGCGACGGCGAGCACTACCCGGTCGACGCCATTGTTTGCGGCACCGGATTCAAGGCCTCAGATTTTCTGGCGCCGATGGAAATCACCGGTCGCGCTGGAATCAACCTGAACGAGACCTGGGAAGCCGGTGCGTCGGCTTTCAAAGGCATTACCGTGAGCGGCTTTCCTAACCTGTTCATGCTCTATGGCCCGAACACCAACCTTGCCCACAACTCGATTGTGTTCATGCTGGAATCACAGATTCGCTATGTTGTGGACGCCATGGAGGCGCTGAAAAAATATCCCGGTTCCGCCATGGATGTGCGACAGGATCGGCAAGAGCGGTTTTCGTCAGTCGTGCAGGAAGGCTGGAGCACAGTGTCTGGAGCTCTGGCTGTACCTCCTGGTATCTCGATGCCAACGGTAAGAACACCGTGAACTGGCCCGGATTCACCTTCACCTACCGGCTGGCCACCCGCCGTGTGGACACCGCCGATTACCAGTTTATCGACCCGCCCCGAAACGCCTGAGCACGCGCACTGGTCTCATTGTTCCGATTCAGCATAAACGGCGGCTTGCAGACTCATATAATTCATAGGATGATTGGGCTATTGGTTATAGGATGATTGACACATGCTCGAAAAGATACGCAAAGGCTCGCTGGTTGATACCGCCATCGAAAGCCTCAGACAAGCCATTGAATCTGAGCACTGGCCCCTTGGCAGCAAGCTGCCGGTGGAGTCCGAGCTCTCCGAAGCGCTGGGTGTAAGCAGAAACACCGTGCGTGAAGCGGTTCGGGTTCTGGTTCATGTGGGAATACTGGAGACACGGCAGGGCGATGGCACCTACGTTCGCTCTACCCGCGATGCAGGCGAAACCCTGAGAAGGATTAGCAGGACTCACCTTGCCGACCAGCTGGAAGTGCGCCTGATGCTCGAGACCGAGGCTGCCAAACTCGCAGCTACGCGACGAACCGATCGGGACTTGCGTGTGATGGAAGAAGCGCTGGATGCCCGCGCGAAAGCGGGTGCATCGGTGGCGGACCGGGTTCGACACGATCAAGCGTTTCACCATGGCCTGGTGGCGGCATCCCATAACTCCGCCCTTTCTGAACTCTACGATTACTTTTCCCATGGCATCCGGGAAACCATCGAGCGCACGGAAACCGAAGCCGATTTGCCAGAGCCTCCCAGGAAGACCACGAACTCTTGCTGGCCGCTGTTCGTCGCCGGGATCCAGTAAAAGCAGAACAATTGGCCAGAGCCCTACTCCAACCCAGCCTTCAAGCATTGCAAGACCGGGAATCCTGATTCATGAAATTCAAGATCGACACCTTCACCCTACTGCTGCTTGGCGCCATCGTTCTTGCCTCAGTGCTGCCAGCCACGGGTGACTTCGGTGACGGGCTGGCAATTGCCGGAACCGTCGCCGTTGCCCTGCTCTTCTTCTTCCACGGTGCTGCGCTATCGCGGGAGCAAATTATTGCCGGAGCCATGCACTGGCGGCTCCACATTCTCATCACTGCCATGACCTTTGTATTTTTCCCGTTGGTGGTTCTGCCGATCAACGGCCTGAGTGACCTGGCACCGTCCTGGATGCCTAAAGATCTGGGACTTGGATTCTTGTACCTGGGCGTGCTGCCCTCGGCGGTTTCGTCTTCCATCGCCTATACCGCTTTGGCCAAGGGTAATGTTCCTGCCGCCATCTGCAGTGCTGCGGCGTCCAACGTGTTCGGGATGATGCTGACGCCGTTCCTGTTGTTATTGCTCGTCAGCACATCAGGCGCAGGTGATTTTTCTATTGCGGAGGCGTTCAAAGACATCATGCTGCAGTTGTTACTGCCCTTCGCCGTAGGCCACGCTATGCGGCCGTGGCTAGGTGGCTTTCTGGGGCGCAATGAGGGACTGATGGCTCGTTATGATAAATGCGTTATCTGGCTGATTGTCTATTCAGCGTTTTCATATTCCGTGGAAAGTGGGCTCTGGCAGAACCTGCCGGCGAAAGCATCATCCTGACGATTGTTCTCTGTGTCGCTCTGCTGACTTTATTCATGATCATAGCGAGGCTGCTTGTCCGCTATTTTGGGTTCAGCTTGCAAGATGAGGCGGCGGTTGTTTTTTGCGGGTCTAAGAAGAGTCTGGCTTCTGGTTTGCCGATGGCGAAAGTGCTTTTCTCCGGCCATCCGGGTTTTGGAATGATCGTGCTGCCGATCATGTGCTACAACCAGATCCAGGTGATTCTTGGAGCTATTCTGGCCCAGCGCTACCGGGCCAAAATGGATGCGCTGAACGGCACTGTGGAGGATTAACCTCCTCCACCTATGCCACCAAACAGACTGGCAAGGATAGCCAGACCAACAATCCAGCCGATCACCGCAGGCCAGAAGTTAACCAGTTGAGGGGGCTGATCTGCTTCCTCGGCATTCATCTCTGACTGTTCGGCTTGTGGCTCATCGGCTTGCTCAACCATGTCCTGAAGACTGGTCCAATCAAACCAGTCACCCAGAAACTGAGCTACCGGTGCCGGCAAGCTCCCATTTTCAGCCATAGGGCGAACCTGCGGCTCAAGTTGACGGGCAATTTCACGGCGCACCGGCGCCTGGTCTGCAGGTGGTTCACAGAGGATTGCCTTCCAGATCCCCACATCCCGACTTCGTCCTGAATCATTCAGCAGAGCGTTGATCTGAATCACAACCTCGCGAACAATCTGGCCCTCATTGGCATCCAGTGTGCGATCAGATTCCGGTATTTGATCGCTCACCGGAGCTTGCGGGGCTTCAGGCTTCGGCGCGCCTCCGGTGGCTTCCCGAAATGCGCGGTCCAGTTTTTCAGCTTCCTCGCCCGAGGCAAACTTCAGCTGCTGCTCGTAGGCAAGCTGTATTCTTTGGTGGTCTTCCGTCGGTTCAATTCCCAATACTTCCCAGCAATTCATAAAGCTGCAGCTCCCAGCTCTCAGATTCATTACATTTTTGAGAGACAAACCGTGTGTAGTCCCCTACGATAGACCAAAACATGATCACGGTGTGCCCCCTCTTTGGCTTGGCAGAGTATAGATCCTCACCCATGACCAGTTCGACAACAACGTCACCAAAAAAGCTATTCCTGGCTGCCAGCGCCGCCAGTTGCACGCTTTTCCTGTCTTTAAGCCTACCCGCCCTGGCCTGGGGACAGACTGAAGAACCCGAGTTGTACCCGGAATTACTGACCAAGGAAGGCGAGCAATCGCAGATCCCGGAGGTGCTGACAACGACCCGACTGCGCCAATCGAAGCTTAAAGTACCGGGCACCACAACCATTATCACCGGCGACATGATTCGTGATCTTGGCATCATGAATCTGGTGGAAGTGTTCCGACTTGTACCCGGCATGGTGGTCGGCGAGTACGGTAGCAACAATCAGGTGACCAGCTACCACGGAACCTCCCAATACGAACAACGACGGCTTCAAGTTCAGATTGACGGCCGAACAGCCTACCGCGCAAGCCTGTCTGACGTTGACTGGATTGCAATGCCGGTTGCGCTCGAAAACATTGAGCGAATCGAGGTTAGCCGCGGTCCGAATGCTGCTGCCTATGGTATCAATGCCTTTCTCGGCAGTATAAACATTATAACTCGCTCCCCATACGACACCGCGGGTGCCGAGGCATACACCTCAATAGCTCCCGGGGCCACCTGCGCACCTTTACCTCAGTCAGTGACAGCACTGAAGATGGCGCCTGGCGCCTATCCTATGAGAAACGCAAATCTGACGGGTTCGACCGGCAGAAGGATGAGGAGAAAGAGAAGTTTCACGACGGCTTCGACATCAACAATTTCAACTTTGACAGCATGCTGGCCATCGACAACATCCATTCAATCGACGTTCGGGCCGGCGTGGTCGACGGCGTAAATGAAGAGGACAGTGCGAAGTCGGGCAAGCTGCAAGCTACCACCAATCCAGACATCATTCTCGACAACTACTATCTGCAAACCCGTTTCAACGGCGCCATTTCTGACAACCACTTTTATCACCTCCAGGCCACCTATCAGAACCAGCGGCGGCGACAGCGATGGTCGGTCTCAGTGCCTGCCGACGAGTTTATCCAATTGCTGCCCCCGGGAGCACCATTCCCGACCGATCAGGGCCCCTTTGTGGCTGACCTCAATGAGGATGCCGAAGAATCGCGTCTCGAGTTCGAGCTGCAAAACACCGTCATTATCAACCTGAGTTCAAACTGGTGTCAGGCCTTGGCTATCGCAAAGACACTTTTGACTCCGAGACCTACTTCAACGGCCGCGGCAACAATTATCAGAGCCGGGTATTCGCCAATGCCGAGTACTCGCCGTTTAATTGGGTCACTTTTAACGCCGGCGGCAACTGGGAGACCACCACCACGACCGATGAAAGTTATTTTTCACCGAGGGTGGCGACCAATTTCATCATCAATGACAACCACGCCATTCGCTTTGTGTTCTCCCGAGCCGTGCGAACACCGGATGCCTTTGAGCAAGACCCGGATTGGTCCTACCGACCCCGCAATGTGCAGCCGCCATTCGAGGCCTTGGAGGGCGTCCGTTTCGAGGTTAAGGACCTTGTAGACCAGACCACCTCCACATTTGGCGAAGAACTGGAAGAAGAAACCATTACCTCTCGCGAGATCAGTTATTTCGGGCAGTATCATCTGGACTCGGCATTGATGAGCGTTGAAGTGCGGTATTTCAATGACTATCTTCGAGATATGATCAGCGGAGTGATCAACGAAGAGGACTGGTACATCGACAACAACGTCGCAGTGGATCAGGAAGGAGTCGAGCTCGAAGGTTCACTGGAGTTCTCAGGTACGCTGTTGCGCGCTACCTACGCCTATCTCGATCAGGAAAGCCGCTACACTGGCGATCCTGATAAGCTTCCCCCCAGCACCCAATCCCGAGCCGTAGCTTTGATGGGGCGACTTTCCGCTCGCCATTCAGGGAGCGTGGCATGGATCCAGGAGCTACCCTGGTCGCTGACTTCCTCCGCAGCGTTCTATCTCACACATGAGGTACGCAAAACCCGGTTCAAGCGCGCTGATTTCCGACTAGCCCGCCGGATAGACCGGCCCAATTTCAGCTATGTACTGGCATTCACCATGCAGCACTACATCAATATGGAGCCGTGGATGAGCCCCGACAACATCATTGATGAATCCAATCAGTATTTCGTTGAGGCCGGAATTCGCTTCTGAACATTGACCAAGGAAAGTATGTAACCCAGGATGGTATGACACCACACAGCAGATTCAGATGGCGAAGCTTGCTACACATGACCCGCTCTATTTACAGGCGGGCCGTGGGTACTCTTTTCGGCCTCGTTTTCCTGGTATCGGCACACGGCCAGGAAACGCCCAACCGCCTCGTATATCTAGCCGGATCTGGTAGTACCGCCCTTGATCAGCACATTCAATCGTTACTCACCGACCAATTAAGGAGTGATATCACCCTTACCCCGATTTCTCACGATCAGATCCCGATGATCAAGAATACCCCCATTATTTCCATTGGCCCTGCGGCATTCTCCCGAGTGCGCCAGGCCAATCGCTCGATACCCATTCTGGCCATGCTGGTGAACAAATCCTTCATCGACGGGTTTGCGGCCAGAAGCCCGGGCCAAATCTCCGGCGTCCTTTACGATGTCCCGCTACTGCGCCAGGCCCTGACGGGGAAGGCGATATTACCGCAATCGAACACAGTAGCAATCCTCGCCACCACGGCTCTGTCGAACTTTACGAACCCCTGATTGATGAACTTCCAGCACACGGCATGCGTGCACGGGTTTTCGTCGTAGACAACGAAGACGATCTGATTCCAACGCTGGTGAGAGCACTTGGCTACGGTGACTTCCTGCTTGCCGCGCCTGACGATGCCATCTATAACCCTCGCACTATCAAACACATACTTCTGACTGCTTATCGGCGTAACAAGATCGTTATTGGCCCGAGTCAGGCTTATGTCAAGGCGGGTTCATTGGCCTCAAGCTACGCGCCCTTTGCGGAAATGGCGGCCCTGGGCGCCAATATGATTGAACAGTATTTTTCTGCGGGTGAATTGCCCGCCCCGTCATACCCGCAAATCTATCGCGTTGAAGTTAACGATCAGGTTGCCCGCTCGATGAATATCCCGCTTCCTGAGCGAGCGTTTTTGAGCCGGACCATACAGCAGGAACTTACCGGACATGGGGGGCCATTGAATGAATAGTCCAGCGGTGACCCGACCGACCCTGACTCGCAAGCTCCTGCTACTCGGCGCTCTTCCTGCGATCGTCATGTTTATAGTGTTGATTGCATTTTTTACTTCGGCTCGACTGCAGGATGCCCGCCAGCAGTTGTCCGACAGCAGTCAGATGTTTGCCGACAATCTGGCCCCGGTTTTGGAGTACGCTGTGGTTTCGGGCAATAGTCAGGCCCTTGAGGAGGTTTTATCCAAGGCACTGAAACAGAGCAAAGCAGACTGGATTGAGGTGACCAACGTCTCGGGTGATCCAATCGGCTTTGTCGCAACCGATTCAACCAGCATCCCGATTAATCCGTATTTACGAGGTTTTTGACACGGAGATATTGCAACAACCGCTGGATCTGGATTCCGGGCGGACTACCGAGTGGTTCACGCCGGAGTCGGGGTTGCGGGCAAGTGCGTTGCGAGTGGGTACGGTTCACGTTGGGGTCAGCCGGGATCTGTTGGCGGACCGGCAAAGGGACATTCTCTGGACCTCTCTGGCGGTAGGAGCCTCGCTCCTACTGTTCACAATGCTGATAATTCAGCATCACCTGAACACCATACTCTACCCCGTTCGACAGATATCTAGCCGAGTTTCGCGCTTGATCAACCGGGACTATACCAAAGGGCCTACCGGCAACAGGAGTAGCGCGCAGGAAGTTGTCGACATTGAGCGACAGCTGAATGAACTGGCAACCCACCTGGCAAACCTGGAGACTTCCCGGGAGCAAACCCTGGCTGCCTCAGAGAGCGCGCGCCAGAAAGCGGAATCAGCCAATCAAGCGAAGTCGGAATTCCTGGCAACCATGAGCCATGAACTGCGCACCCCGCTCAATGGTGTGCTAGGTATGATCGACCTGATTCAGGAGGACCCCCTTACACCTCGTCAGCGGGATTACCTGACCACCGCCCGTCAATCTACCGAGGATCTCCTCACGGTTATCAGTGACATCCTTGATTTCTCCCGTATGGAAAGCGGCGTTCTTAAACTATCCAACCAGGAATTCGACCTTCAAAATCTGATCCGCAACTGCACTGCGACCTACCGTCAGGTCGCGGAGGAACGGGGATTATCACTCAGCGTGAAATTCTTTGGCGATTGGCCCGACAAACCTCTGGTGATAGGGGACGCCCCCAGACTGCGCCAAATCATCGCCTGTTTGATCGACAACGCCATCAAATTCACCAGCGACGGTTCTATTATCATTCAGGCAGGCTGCTTTGGGCTGGAAGACCACTGCATCGTGCTTAATTGCGCGGTGAGTGATTCAGGATCGGGCATTCCCATAGAAAGACTGCCAGATATCTTCAACTCCTTTGAACAGCTGCAGCACGGCGACGACCGGAGCATGGCGGAACCGGGCTCGGGCTGGCCCTGGTGCAGCGGCTCGTGGAGCTGATGGGTGGCCACATTAAAGTTGAAACAGACCTTGGAAGAGGGTCGTCTTTCCGGTTTGAATTACCATTTGAACTTGCAGCCAGTAAGGACGCCCCGTCCCATGACAGCCAGCCAACCATAGAGCGAAGGTCTGGTGTGGCCCACGCCCTGGTTGTAGAGGACAACCTTGTTAACCAACGCGTAGCAAAAGCCATCTTAACCAAATTGGGTTACCAGGCCGATTCGGCGAACAATGGAAAAGATGCCCTTAATATGATTCGCAACAATCATAGGGGTTACGACGTGATTTTGATGGACTGCCAGATGCCTGTGATGGACGGCTACGAAACCACCCGTCACATTCGTGAGTGGGAGCAGAGCAGCGGGCGGTCGGGCACTCCCATCATTGCACTTACCGCCGACGTATTGCCGGGTACTGACAGAAGCTGCCTGGAGAGTGGCATGAACGATTACGTAGCCAAGCCGGTAAGAAAAGAAATGCTAAAAACAGTTTTGGGACGCTGGATCCCGAACTGAGGCCGAGAGTACCCACAAAGAGAAGCAGCGCCCTTCCCTGGGCGCTTGAAGTTGTCAGCCCACAGCTTCTCTCATGGTCACAAATTCCTCGGCAGAGGTCGGATGAATCCCCAGGGTTGAGTCGAACTGAGCCTTGGTCGCACCGGCCTTGATAGCCACTGCCAGGCCTTGGGTAATTTCGCCAGCGTCCGGTCCCACCATGTGAGCCCCCAGCACTTTGTCGGTCTGGTCATCCACCACGAGCTTCATCAAGCTGCGCTCGTCACGACCACTCAGGGTGTATTTCATCGGCCGGAATTCGGAACGATAGATACGCAGCGAGTGACCGGCAGCACGGGCCTCATCTTCCGTCCAACCCACGGTGCCGATATTGGGCTGGCAGAACACCGCCGTCGGAATAGCCGAATAGTCCATATCGCCCTGGCCATCACCGAACAACCGGCGCGACAGGACCATACCCTGGGCCAGAGCCACCGGCGTCAGCTGCGGTGTGCCAATTACGTCGCCCAGTGCAGTGATGGAGGGTACTGCGGTCTGAAAATGATCATCCACGACCACATGCCCGGATTCACTCAGCTCCACGCCCAGCTCGGTTAATCCAAGCCCTTCCACCAGCGCTTTGCGGCCGGTTGCCGCCATCACCAGACCCGTCTCCAGGGTTTCGCCGTTGTTCAGATGCACCCGGTACTGATTGCCTTCAGGCTCCACCGAATCGATGTTGACCCCAAACTGAAGATTGATGCCCTTCTTGCGCATCTCCTGTTCGGTAAAGTTCCGGATGTCGGTGTCAAAGCCTCTGAGGAACAATTCTCCGCGATACAGCAGCGTTGTCTCAACGCCAAGCCCGGCCAGAATGCCCGCAAACTCAACGGCAATGTAACCACCGCCCCAGATCACGGCGCGCTTCGGCAGTTGCGGCAGGTAGAACATTTCATTGGAGGTAACCACACATTCCTTGCCGGGAATGTCCGGAACCACCGGCCAGCTTCCGGTGGCAACGGTTACATGTCTTGCGGTGTAGGAGGTATCGCCAACCACGACTGTATTGGCATCGGAGAACGACGCCGTGCCTTCAATGATGGTTACGCCCGCGTTCTGCAGCATGCGGCCGTAAATTCCGTTCAGCCGTTCGATTTCCGCGTTCTTGTTAGCCACCAGTGTCGGCCAATCAAACGTCACGTCTGAAGTGGGCACGTTCCAACCGTAACCGGCGGCGTCTTCGAGCTCGTCGTGGACATGGGCGCCATACACGAACAGTTTTTTGGGGACACAACCCACATTGACGCAAGTGCCGCCCAGATACCGTGATTCAATCACGGCAACCCGTGCACCCCGCTGGGCCGACATTCTCGCCAGGCGAACGCCGCCTGAGCCGGCTCCAATTACAATCAGATCAAAATCGTGGTGTTCAGACACAGTGTCTCCTGTAAGTCATTCAGATTCGGTGGCAGCCTTCCCAGTGGCTAATTTGGTCTCAGGATGTACTTCGCGGAACAGAACATGGTCCTCGAAGTCACCGAGCCTAATTTTGCCCAGACTGCGAAACCCCTCGGACTCGTAAAACGGCAGGTACCGGCTGTTTCCGGTGTCGAGTACCAACCCACTGCCGCGAGGATTCTCCGAGCAGAGTTTTTCGACGGTTTTCAGAAGCAGGCGGCCGTAGCCACGGTTCTGGTATTTCGGGTTTACTCCCATCAGGGGCAATTGGTGCGCCAATGGCTGCGGCAGCATATTCCGGATTTTCTCGTGATAATCGAGGTAACGCCGAGTGGACGCAAACCCCGTTGTCAGAACCATACGAATGCGCCAGCTAAACTGATCTGCCAGATTCATCCGTAATTCAGGGTCGCCGATGAAGGCCACGGCGACCAGGGTATCATCGACCATGACGCCAATGGCTTCCTGATCAAGGTCGAAATACAGATCAATCAGCTCCCGGATGGTGGCCCGAATTCGCTGATCGTAACCCGGGCGCCGGTAATCAAACAGATACTGAAACGTGGGCTCATTCCGGTAAGCATGATACAGAATAGAGCGCGCCTCGTTGGTCGCGGAGCCATCAAGACGCACAATCACGGGTTCTGATTGACTGCTGTTGCCACTGCCGTTAGCCATTCTCACACTCTCCTGCCGGAACTACCCATTCAGATGGTCAGTGTTAAACGAACAGAAACCCGGCCTGGTTCATCGGCCCGGTCCATGGCCGCCTGATCAATGATGACGCCATTGCCGGATTTCAGCTGCTCCAACCAGGCCGCAACTTCAGCAAAGGGGGCATCCTCAAGCCAGACCCGGATTGCGTTTTCTCCACTCGGCTCAAACCTTTGCAGCGCCAGCCCGGATTCCCGTGCTGATCGAGTGACCAGCGCCATAAGCGCTCGGCCATCTGGCAGATCGGAGGTGCCCGCGGAGCCATCGCTACTAGCGCTGCTCAGGCGTTTGATGGTGGATTCATTGGCCTGCATCCAGGCCAGAAGCTCAGCCGCATTTTCACGATCAGCAACCGCCGAATCATGGAAGGTGGTGGCCGGGCGCCAAATCGCGAAATAAAGCAGGCCAACCAAGACTGCCACTATCAGCACCAGCAATGCCTGCTGATCACGCTTTGCCAGCTGGTCGTATTGGGCGATCAGTTTGCCAACCGAGGGTTGGTCCTTAAGTTTCTCAAACATTGCCTTAACCTCCGGAAACCGTCAGTCGGCCACGGGCGCCACTGGACTCATTAACCACCGAACCGATCTGGCTTCAAGCCCCTGATTGGCTAACCCATTGCGTAGCGCACTCAGGCGGTCATAACTGTCGGCCCTGACATCCACCACCAGTTCGCCCCGAGACTGGCTGAAATTCACCGAATTGAAGGTCACCGACTGGCCTCCCGGAAGCTCCGCGTATTCCTGACCGGTGTATTTCATCAGGGTGATAAAATCCAGATCCGGGCCATCGGAGCCCGCGACCCGCAGCTGACCCTGGATAACCCGCCGGACATTGCCCGCATGGGTGCGCCGATCGCCAGGAAACGCTTCCTGGTAGATTGCCATTGCCCGCTCCTGCAAATCACTGGCTTTGCGCTCGTGATACATCCCCATACCCACTTCCAGCGCAATCTGGACGCCGAACCAGACCGCCGCAACAGCGATCAAAGGCTTCCAAGGCTTGAACGGGCTCGCCGTGTCTGACCGGTTGGAAAACCGGCTCTGGCAGAGATTAATCGGGTGTGAGAGATGGTGATGATGAGCATGAGCCAGCAATTCCAACGGCATCAATTCAAGAGTCTCGCGACGCACCAGCAATCGCCCTGGCGCCTTGAATTCGCTCACGATGGTCTGCTGCGCATCAAACTCCTGCTCGGTGGCATAGAGAGTCACCGGCACCTCTGGGACCACTTCCTCTGAGGGCGGGACGGCAAGCGTGTGAGCGAACATGCCCAGATTGACGGAGTGCATACTTAGCCACTCACCACGATCACTGACCATCAGCGCAATTTCGCCATCCAGACAGGCGGTCCAACCGCCTTCGGTGACCGGCAGCAACGACGCATCCGGGTAAATCGCGTCCAGACGAACGTGTTCCCAGTTGCTGAACAGACTGACCCAATTGCGCATTCGCTCTTCATCAATGGCAGCCACACGATAGCCATCGTCGGTGTGCCGGCCCAGGGCCAAGTGCACCGAATCAATGTCTTGGGCAATCTGCTCTTCCACGGCGTAAGGCAGGGCCTGCTGGATGTATCGGCTTTGCTTGGCCGGGATGTCCGCCAGGCAAAACAAGGCCTCATCGCCAGGAATCAGACCAATCAGCAAGACGTTGTCGAGGGCGTTCTGCCCCAGTGTTTGCTCAATTTCCCGCTGGGTATCCCCGGTGCCGCGCGCCTGGGTATCGCCGCTGGCATCATGCAGCACCCAGTTATACGAGAACGCCTCAGGGTTCTGCGCGGGGTCGGCCAGTGGTGGTACTGGCCGCACGTATAGGCGATAAGACATGGCTATCCTTCTGAAATGGTGAACGGCTCTTTGGTAATTCGGTTTTTTTGGCCGGTATCCCGTCGAACCGTCCGAATTTCGCCTTCCGGGTTTCTGAAAACAGTGCTGACCATGTTCACAACCCGGTCATCGTAGGTAATCCTGGAAACGACTTCAAAAAAGCGCGTTTGCAGCCCAAGCCCTGCTGAGGTTAACCCTAGCCCGGCAAATTCTGGTAGCGCGAGAAAGTCCTGGAGGTTCACAAATGGCTCCTCCTCTCTCTTTTCCAGAATAGCGGCCGCCTGCGCATCCGTCAGCTCTTCACTGAGCGAACGTAACACCGCAGCGGTGGCAGTGTTCACGTTTATCCCCAGCCCGGAAACCGGAAGTGTCGCCACATGGGGGCGTAGTGCCTGGTAGATCTCTTCCGTCATCCCTTCCAGCAGCCGCAGCTCGGTCACACTAACGAAAGGCTGGTTGCCAGCCCGATAAGCGGGTTCGGCCGATAGATATTGGCCATCTTCTGCCCCAGAGACACTGATAGTCTGGTCATTACCATCTATCCAGTCGACCAGCACGTCGACGTTGATCGCTGAAACATCGAGGGCAGCGAAGAGCCGGGTCAAGCGTTCTTTGGTCAGGGTGTTAACCTGACCATTACCAGTCACCAGATCGTTCAGGTTAATTCGACCACCCAAATCATCGATCTGAACCTCGACTACGCCATTCTCATCTAATGGCAATATTGCCGCGTTCATGGCCCAGAACTCATCGAGACTGTCGATCATCTCGCTTTCTTCTTTATCGTCCTCGTAATCTCTGACCAGAATCTGTCGGGCAAAGGCTTCCGCACCGAGCGCGATGCTCGTTCCCTGTTGCTGGGCCAGGTAATGCCCGGCCTTGAACACCCGGATGCTCTGTTGCTGGGTCATCCCGGAGGTCAGCATTACTACCAGCGCCATCGCCAGCAATACCATGATCAGGCCACGCCACGCTCTCTGAACGGGAATCGGCTAGCACGGACTTGTTTCATCAGCCACCCTGCCCCTGAGTACCGGGATCCGCCGAATCGTCAGCGCCCTCTTCGGCTTCTGTTTCGCTCGCCGCTTCGTTGGCCTGATTCACCACGCCCTGCGCGTCTTCCGCATTAAAGTCCGGCAGCACAAAGGTGCGCACCAGTTCGCCGTAGCGTTCATGCTCCAGGGTTATCTCGATCCCCATGGGAAGTGACGTCTCTGGGCGGCTGCCGGGCGACAGGCCCGCCATGGTTTCATCACTCGGCCATTCCGGTTGCCAGGCGCGTTGATCGTTGAGAAAACGCACTTCAAAGTCCAGAACACCTTCCAACAACAACACGTCTCTACTATTGTCTTCCTGCCCCTGATCGACCAGCGGCCAGTATCGGCGCCGGAGTTCCTCACCGGTGTATTCCCAGGCTACCCGTTGCAGTCCACTGCGGCGTGACCCCAGAGGGTTCCGCCAACCCTGCCGGGTCAGCATGAGGGCAAAATCGTCCTCCCGACTGGTCAACGCAACCTTATAATCGCCATACACATCTCGCGCCGGTCGATTTACCACCTGCATCAGATCGCGCTCGAGCAGCAACATGGCCCGCTGGAGTCCATCGAACTCTTCAGCCAGTTCGTTCACCCGATCCCGGGACGTGATCACACCGCTTAACACTTGCCACACGCCCAGACCAATCACCGCCGTGATGGTAACGGCAATGAGAACCTCAAGCAGCGTGAAGCCACTCTGCGACCGGGTTGGGTGCGGGCGAAGGCTCATCAGTTTTGCCCCAGGAACGCTGACAGAGAATGCACCGGCGCGGGCTCCGCCCCCTCACTGCGATAGCGAGACACCGTCACTTCAACGCGTCTCATGGTGGGCTCTTGGGTGGCCAGCACCGCAGTGGTCACCTGCCACCTGAAAGGACCGTAATCAGTATCGCGGGAATTTTCGGAGATTCCAGGCAGGTTCTCGGCCAGACGCAGCTCATTGATCCGGTTATCCGCCAACCAGGCGGCCAGGGTTTTATCGCGGACTCGTTCGTAGCTGGAGATGTACTGACTCCCCACTTCCGCCGCCGCCGTGGCAATCAGGCCAAACACCAGCA
The DNA here is from genome assembly GCF_000830985.1 of Marinobacter similis. GTDB lineage: Bacteria > Pseudomonadota > Gammaproteobacteria > Pseudomonadales > Oleiphilaceae > Marinobacter > Marinobacter similis. The sequence goes on from NZ_CP007151.1 coordinate 518,529, forward strand.
ACGCAACCAGAACCTCAATGAGCGTGAAGCCTCTGTGATTGTTCACAAATCTTCCTCGTCATCACCGGGCTTGCGCCATTCCAGCTCCGATACACCATCGGACGCAAGGATATGCAGGTAGTCGCTGTTTTTACCGGCGGTAAACTCAATCTCAAAAGGCGTGGTTTCGCCGCTGGAGAAAAACACGACGTCTGGGCGCAACTTGTCTTCGGTCGAGGCCAGTCTCGGGGAATCGCTTTCGATGAACTTGGTCACGACCAGCCACTCCGGAAAACTGCCCGGACGGAACAAACGTTCTCCGGAAGCTGCCCAGTCACCGGATTCATCTTCATAGGCGACGAACTGGTAACCCTCCTCCATCACCTGCACACCCAATTCGCGATTATTGAGAATCGCTTGCTCGGAGGCGGTTTGCATCAACAGGTACAGGTCGCGCACTTCGTTCTTAAGCTCCCGTTGCTGGGAGCTTCCGCCAAAGCTGAATACGGCCAGGGATGCCAGCAGTCCGACGATAATCAAGACAACCAGGATTTCCAGCAGCGTAAAGCCGGCTTGCCGCGTCCCGAGGCGCACAATCACTTATTCCTTGGTGTTCCAGGCGCTGATGTCCGCCGCGTCGCCTTCACCGCCTTCCTGGCCATCGGAACCGTAGGAATACAGATCGTAAGGCCCCTCAGTACCCGGGCTCACGTACTGGTACTCGGCACCCCAGGGATCTTCCGGAACACTTTTCAGGTAACCATCGGCGTTCCAGTTTTTGGGCTCGGGGCTGCCGCTAGGTTTGGACACCAGCGCTTCCAGACCTTGCTGGGTGGACGGGTACTGGCTGTTATCCAGCCGGTACAGGTCCAGCGCGTTGGCAATATTGCTGAGCTGGGTTTCGGCAACCGTGACTTTGGCTGATCACTCCGGCCCATGATGTTTGGCGCAACAATCGCCACCAGAAGCCCAAGAATTACCATCACCACCATGATCTCGATCAGGGTGAAGCCGCGACTGTTGGTCCGCAGGTTCCTATTTCGATTCGTCATTGTTTCACTCGTCATTGGAATGGAATTCCTTCGTTTTAAGTGGCATTCACGAGCACCTGCCGGGCCTAGCCCACCAGATTGCTCATGTTCAGAATTGGCAGCATGATGGCCAAGACAATAATCAGCACCACCACGCCCATTATCAGCAGCATCATTGGCTCAAACAAACCAACAATGGCCGCAATCTTTGATTGCAGGGTGTTTTCCTGCATCCGGGCCGTTCGCTCCAGCATACTGTCCAGCTCACCGCTGGCCTCACCGCTTGCAATCATATGCAGCATCATCGGTGGGAAGTACCCGGTTTGGTCCAGCGAGCGATGCAGCGACCCGCCCTCACTGACCTTTCGCGCCGCGTCCCGCAGTTCGCCCCGCAAATAATCGTTGGACAAGACCTCGCCCGCAATGCGCATAGCCTCCACCAACGGCACGCCACTGGTGGTCAGAATGCTCAGGGTACTGGCGTACCGGGCCGTGCTCACACCCCGCACCATGCCGGAAAATAACGGCAGGTGCAGCAGGCGTTTATGGAACTTCAGCCGGAACGCCGGCCTGCTGAGCGCTAGCCGGAACGCGATCACCGCAATGATCAGGAGAACCAGAAGGTAGATACCGTAGCTGCCGAGGAAGTCCGATACGTTCAGCATGGCCTGGGTCAGGGTCGGCAATTCCTGCCCTTGCTTGAGGAACACGTCAATGATGTCCGGCACCACGTAGGTCAGCAGGAACACCACGATAGAAATCGCAACCACACTGAGAATGATGGGATAAATGGCGGCAAGCTGGATCTTTTGGCGGGCTTCCTGCCGGCTTTCCGTGTAATCAGCCAATCGGTTCAATACCAGATCCAGGTGGCCTGCGTGCTCGCCCGCAGACACAGTGGAGCGGTACAGGCGCGGAAAGGCGTTAGGAAATTCACCCAGACTTTCAGCCAGACCGTAGCCTTCCATTACCTTGGCCCGAATGGCAATGAGCATGCTGCGGATACGCGGCTTGGAGGACTGTTGTGCGGCTGCAGAAAGAGCCTGTTCCACCGGGATGCCAGACTGAATCAGTGTGGAGAGTTGGCGGGTCACCAGGGCAAGATCGGCCGCTGCCAATGAACCACGACGGCTTAGAGGGTTGGAGCGTACCTGTTTTTCCGTCGACGGCTCGACAGCCAACGGGGTCAAGCCTTTCTCTCGGAGCTGCTGGCGAACCGCGCGCGGCGCATCCGCCTCCATCACGCCGGTTTTCTGCTTGCCCCGGGTATCAAGTGCCTTGTAATCGTAAGCAGGCATGGTTTATCGACCCCGGTAGGTAACGCGCAGAACTTCTTCCACACTGGTCACGCCGTCGAGTATCTTCTGCACGCCGTCTGCGTGGATGCTCGGCCCCCGCCTGCGGGCTGCCTTTTCCAAGTCCAGTTCACCGCCCCGTTTATCGATCAGCCCGCTGATCTCATCGGTGATCTCCACCACTTCATAAATACCAATACGGCCGCGATAACCCAGATCGTTACAGTGCTCGCAGCCTTTCGCGCGGTAGAGAGTCGGCGGCAATGACGGGTCCAGTTGCAGGAACTCACAGTGCTCCTCCGTGGGCGTGTATGCCTCACGACATTCGGTGCACAGCACCCGAACCAGGCGCTGAGCCAAAATACCCACCAGACTCGACGAAATCAGGAACGGCTCGATGCCCATGTCCATCAAGCGGGTAATCGCGCCCACCGCCGTGTTGGTGTGCAGGGTGGAGAGCACCAGGTGGCCAGTCAAACTGGCCTGTACCGCGATTTCAGCTGTTTCGAGATCCCGGATCTCACCAATCATCACCACGTCCGGATCCTGACGCAGAATGGCCCGCAGGCCGCGAGCAAAGGTCATGTCGACCTTGGTGTTGACCTGGGTTTGACCAATACCGGGCAAGTCGTATTCGATCGGGTCTTCCACCGTGAGGATGTTGCGGCTGCGATCGTTGATTTCCTGCAGGGAGGCGTACAGCGTGGTCGATTTACCGGAACCCGTCGGGCCGGTGACCAGTAAAATGCCGTAGGGCCGATGAATCAGCTTCCGCAGCACCTTCAGATCGTCACCAGACATGCCCAGTGATTCCAGACGAATGGCGCCGGCCTGCTTGTCCAGCAGACGCAGCACTACCCTCTCGCCACTGGACGATGGCATGGTCGACACCCGGATATCCACTTCCCGGCCGGCAACTCTCAGGGCAATCCGGCCGTCCTGGGGTACCCGTTTTTCAGCGATATCCAGCTTGGCCATAACCTTGATACGGGACACCAGCAGCGGCGCCAACGCCCGCTTGGGTTGCACTACCTCACGCAGGACACCATCAACGCGGAACCGCACCACCAATCGCTTTTCATAGGTTTCGATATGCACGTCCGACGCGCTGGTCTTCACCGCTTCGGTCAGGATGGCATTGATCAGGCGAATGATCGGAGCGTCGTCTTCCTGCTCCAGAAGATCCTCGGTCTCGGGAACGGAATCCGCCAATGAGGCAAGATCCATATCGTCACCGATTCCCTCCACCATCTGCATGGCTTCAGCAGAATCGTTCTGATAGGCAGCGTTCAGGGCGTGGTCGAACCGGTCGGGATCAATGGTAGAGAACCGTGCTCGGCCACCGCTCACGCGGTTAGCTTCCGCGAGGGCAGAATGCGAGGCACCGGGCCGAATCAGGATGATCGGGTCCCCTTCCTCCGAGCGCGTCAGGATGACCCCATTGCGCTTGGCAAATGTAAAAGGAAGACGGCCCAGCGGAGCATCCTGCTGCTGAAATTCAGATTCTGTAGTCAAGGTCTTCCCCGTCCCGAAATTCTTTTTTATTCAATCAATTCAGAAAGGCTACCACAGGATATGGACCCGCTGAATAACTCTATACACTATACTGCCAATAATTCATTGCCGTCTGATAACCTGTGGACTTTTTCCGCCCACACAATTGCATCCAGGAAGATCAATGCCTTTTAACAACCAACGGCTTCCTCTCCTCCTCACCGTTATCGCGGGCGCGGTCATGGTGGGTGTGACAGCCTGGCAGGTTTATAGTTTCTCCCAGGCCGAACGCCAGGGTGCGTCTTCATCAGACGCTCAGCAACTGGTCCGGGAAGGCAGAATTTGAGCCAGGCGCCGGAAGTGGATCTGACTACGTTGGCCCTGTTTGGAACGGCCAGCCCGGAGGGCAGCGCGGGGCCGGTGGAAACTGAAAACCTGCCGGAAACCAACCTGCGCCTGTTTTTGAGGGGCGTTATGGCAGCAGACGGCGAATTTCCCGGCAGTGCCTGATTGAAGACCAGAAAGGCAACACCGAGGCATACCCTGTGGGCGATGAATTGCCCGGTAACGCCAAGCTTCGGTCCGTGCACGCTAACCGGGTGGTCATTGAGCGCGGTGGGAAGCTTGAAAATCTGTTCTTCCCTGAAGAAAAAAACCGTTCCGGCATGACCATAGCGTCTGACAATCAAGATGAACCGCAACGGTCCGCGCCGGAACCCCAAATACCAACGTCCACACAGGCACCCTCACCTGCCGCTGATGAGCAGCGCAGAGAGGAAATTCGCCGACGCTTGAACAACTCAGGGAACGGCTGCGAAACAACAGTAACTGAGGCCGCCAATGGGCACTGCCGCTCGTACGCTCGGGTACCCTGCATCGCTGTTACCGGCACTTGTGCTGGCGACAGCCTTGGTCGGTGCCCTCGAGCTCAGCAGCCGCCTGATGAACTACGTGCAGCAGGAGTTCGGTACCGAGCTTTCGAACGCCTCGAGAACTGGCAGCGCCTGCACAAGCTCGCCGCCAATGCGCCGGTCGAGCGCCAGCTCGAGCTTGTGAACCGCTTTTTCAACCGCGTTAAATTTGTCAGCGATATTCGTCACTGGGGCGAGGAGGATTACTGGGCCACGCCGGTGGAATTGCTCACCACCAACGCCGGCGACTGCGAGGACTTCTCCATCGCCAAGTACCTGACCCTGAAATCCATGGGCGTACCGGATGACCAACTGCGTGTGGTGTATGTAAAAGCGCTGGAGCTGAACCAGGCCCACATGGTTCTGGCCTGGTACTCGGAACCCAATGCCGATCCGTTGATCCTCGACAACCTTATAAATGAGATAAAGGTTGCTTCCCAACGCACTGATCTTGAACCTGTTTACAGCTTTAATGGTGAAGGTCTTTGGCTAAACAACTCATCCGGCGGCGAAGGAGAGCGCATCGGCGAGGCGCAGAAGCTTTCCCGCTGGCAGGAATTGAACGAGCGCCTGACCGACTCCCTACAGCAATGATAATCCCCATCTCTGGATGCTCATCGATTTTCACAAAAATGCTTTATACTGTGAAAAATCGACAAAGGAGCTCCATCATGAGTACCGCACAGCTCCCCAACGAGCAAACACAAGACAAAGCACTGCTTGCAAAAGCCCTGCTCAACGCCGGGAAGGCCTTCGGCTTCAACCAGACCGAACTGGCCGACATTGTGGGCCGGAACCGGACCGGGCTGGTGCGGGACGGCATTGATCCCGCCAGCAAGTCCGGTGAGCTCGCCCTGCTCTTCATTCGGCTTTACCGCAGCGTATTTGCGCTGACCGGCGGCGAACCTGCGGCCATGAAGCACTGGATAAACACCGAAAACCGTTACTTTGATGAAGTGCCGCGGCAGCTAATCAAATCGGCGGAAGGGCTGGTTCGGGTGAATCACTACCTGGATGCCATGCGAGGTAAGGTGTGAGTTATGAAGAGCGCATCTATAGAGCCCTCGAACCGCTGCAGGGAACAGCGTATCGGGTGGTGGAGTCTCAGGAGGAAATAGCCACCACGCGGCTGGTGGATAACATACCGGAACAAGCCCGCCTGGAAGAGCTACTGGAGGCTACCAAACCGGCTCGCGCGAAGAGCACCGACAAGCTTCATTACCTGCTGGCCACCCCATTTCGCTACCCACCACTGAAACACGGGTCACGGTTCGGCCGCGCGTTCGAAAAAAGCCTGTTCTACGGCGCCATGACTATCAACACCGCGCTGGCCGAAACCGCTTTTTACCGTTTTGTGTTCGTCAGCCATGTGAGTGCGCCATTCCCAAAGCCCCTGCAAACCCTTCACACGGTATTCGGCGCCAGGGTTCGGAGCGAGCACGGCGTGCGCCTGCAGGATTCCGCCTGGCAGGATCTCCACGAGCCGCTTACCCATCCTTCGAGCTATGCCCTGACCCAATCCCTGGGCACCCAGATGCGGACGTGCGGCGTGCACTGCTTTCAGTTCCTGTCCGCCAGAGCGCGACAGGCAGAACTGTACCGCCTGCCCTACGATGCCGGAGATGGCATGGAAGGCATCAATGTTGCGTTGTTCGAGCCGAGTGCGCTTAAAGACCGGAAACCCCGAGAATCCTCCCGCCTGATAATCGTGACTGGACCGGAATCCGTGTCCATGAGCCTGACGTTGGCGGATGGCTCTCGACAGGTTTCGGAGTTTGCTCTGAGCAGCTTTTTAATTGATGGCCGGCTGCCTGATCCTGCGGCGTAAAACCCAGCTCACTACACGCAATATACTTTGATATACGGATTAAGAAACATCCGTAGACTGTTGACATTAAACAAAACATGCTCCCCGGATAGATCACATGTCAGAAGGTATTTACGACCTATTCTTCGGGAGCGCTATAGGCCACCTGAGCATAATTCACAGCGGCTACCATCATTACCCCGCCAACCATGTTGCCCAGCAGCGTAGGCGTGAAAAACTGAAAGAGAAACTCCCAGATACCATAAGAACCATGGAAAACCCCATAGAGCGCCGCCACGGAGCCAGCGATGATGTGGGGGAAATGTGCGAGGCCAATGACGTAGGTGACCAGAATAATCACGACCACCCGTGCAGACTCGGCAAACGGCAATAGCCAGAGCATCAGCGCCACCAGCCAGCCGGCAAAGATTGCCCTGACGAACATGGAGCCAAAACCATGGCCATATTCCGTAGCCGCGATCGCTGCCAGGGCATCGTCGATTTTAGGGTCGAGCACGTCAAACCAGCTCAACGCTGCTGCGAAAATTGCCGTACCCAGTATGTTGAAACAAAGTACAACGGCCCATAATTTCAACGTGCCCGAAATGGTGGGCAGGTTCCTGACCCTCAGTACCTCAAGCACCGGCGTTAGCGTGTTTTCAGTGAACAGTTGCTGTCGCCCCAGAATGACAAACAGAAAACCGATGGAATAACCGAAGCTACTTATAATCGGGCGCCAAGGCGCCTCTGGCGTGTAACTATAAAGAAGAGCCTGTGCAATCAGGGAGAAGCCCATCGACAAGCCTGCGGCCAGAGCAGACCAGGCTAAAGCAACTAACGGCCGATTCAGCTCTGATTCGGCCTCACGCCGAATTGCCTCATAGACCACCGCGGCACTCGGTGCTTCCCTACGACGAGCATCCTTTTTCTCAGTTGAGTTCAAAGCCTCAGTCGTCGGGTCGTCCTGATCCATAAAGAAATATGCTCGCTAGTTGGTGGCGTTTTAGGTTGCGGTGCACGTACACGAGAGTCAACTAGCGATCTTCAGAAAACTCTCCGTCACGACTCTTTGGTAGCAGCCCTACAGACTAACCAAAGGAATCCAAAACGATCTGATTGGCAAGCCTTCATACTGTAGATCCGACCCTAACCTTGCTCATACTCCCGAACCAGCTCCTGCAAAAAGTAGAAACCGGCGGAACTCAGGAAGCAGCGGCTGGCTCCGGAACGAAACAGCAGGTTGCGTTTATCGAGATAGTCCAGGGCCTCCGAGAAACCTTTCTCGAAGCGCGCAGCCCGGAGAATTTCCTGATATTCCTCATCGCCTGCCAAGGCAGTAAGGTCGTTCTCATTCAGTCCGGCATCCGGACGACCAAGGTATTCCAGATCCCGCCCGCTACGAGCGAAATAACGCCCGATCAACAGCAGTATGACCTGCACCCGGAAGGCGTTCTCGTCGTGCTCCTCGTTTTCGTCATCACTGCTTTCCTTGAGAAAGAAAAACGCGCCGGTTTCGTTAAACGCCAGCTCGCTGCCCAGGTGTTCGTAAAATGTCCTGAAATGGGACAAATGGTTATACAGCAGATTGTAGAGCGGATTGGCTCGCAGCTCGGAACGGTTGTTGTCCCAGACGTCACGCACAATCACCCGGCCGGCCTGAAATTCCCGGTAGATCGCAGCGCTCCGGGCCGGCAGGATCTGCTCGAAGCTGCTCGAAGTTTGTGAATGGTCCACGGATTCGTTGGTTTCCATCGCGTCAGTGATGTCAGGCATGCTGTTGCTCTTCTTGATTGGCCGGGGCGTTGCTTTGAATAGTTTCCAGGTTTTCCAGGCGACGCTTCCGGTAGACAAACTGTTCGCCGTCCGATGACTGGTCCAGGATTCGGAAGCGGTTGGTGGTAACCACCTGCAGACCCTCCGGCGGCGAGTTGACCAGACGGTTCAGCGCTGCCAGCAAATCCGGAAAGCGATAGCCCGGTATGAAGCCATCCAGCCGGCCGTGCAGCTCCCGCACAAGATCGTTGGTAGGCCGCAGCTCCAGGGTTTCCAGCCATTGATAAAGCTGGTTGATACGCTGTACATCAATCCGGGTATGGCGTCCGCTGACGTCGACCTGCTGCAGTACCGGCACCTCGGCCTTGCGGCGGAGGTCGTTCAGGCGCAGCTCCAGTTCGCTAAACAACAGCTGGTAATAGCTGGACGATTCACCGAAGGCGTAGTGTTTCGGGCGCTGCTGGGCCCGCAAGCCCACGAGGAAGCCAGTACTGCGGGCAAAATCACCGCCCTCCAGCCATTTTCTCTTGAGGCTGAGGGTCTCGGTTTCGCTCTTGAGCTCCTGAAGCTTGCCGTAGAAATGCTCCATTGCGTTGTACTGGACCATGCCCTGACGGGTCTTGCGCAGAAAGTGCTCCACCTCCTGAGCCACCGCCTGAATGGGTTTGTACAAGGCGTTAAGGCTAATGGAGGAACGGAACAGCTGATCGGCCAGGCTATGGTCATCATGCTTTCCAGTAGCCTAACCATGGCTTCCAGGGTCTCAAACAGGTTACTGCCATCGGGCAGTCGGGTATCCGGATTCAGGAACACCAGAGTCGGCTTTATGTGGCGTTCGTAGAGAGTAACGATCTGCTCAAACAGGTTCTGGCGGAACTCCAGATATTTCTCAGGCGCCCGACTGGCGTCTCCGGAAAGATCCGCAAGCTGGGCACTGATAGTCTGCATGCGCAGGACATTCTGACGCAGCAAACCAATGAGCTGGCTGACCCGCTCGTTCAGATCGTCCCTCAGTTCGGTGTAGTCCAGGTCGGCAGCGCTGAAGCTGCTGGTTTCCAAGCGGTTACGCACGTCCCGAAGGGTCACCAGATGGCCCCGCAGACGGGCATCCGTCAGTTCCTGATAGAGCGAAGCGTTACAGGCTCGCATCAGGTTGATCAGGGCATCCTGGAACACCAGTCGCCGCTCGCCTTCGGCCTTGATGATGTCGATCACCAGGCCGCTCCGGAACAGATTGTCAGTATTCAATGCAAGCCGCACCCGGTCCCGGTCGGCATTGCCAAGGGTGCGGGTATAGTCCATCACCTCAGCCACCAAATCACTCTCGCGAATATACCGGGCTTCGTTTCGGTCCATCCGTTCGATCATCCGGAACAGAATCTTCGGGTGCTCGAACAACAGCCGGGTGGTGTCCAGGGTGCTGAAGCGTTTACTCATCCGCCGGCTCCAGCAGGCTGCTCTGGGACTGATCGGCCCATTGGCTCAAGGATTCGCCGTTGGTAAAACCCTCAGCCCCGCCCCAGAACACCAGGGTGCGCTGCGGGCTGTAAGGCCGCGCCGTGCGCATCTGCCCCACTTCCAGGTGCCTGCCGATCAGGTAGATCACTTCCGCGCTGGCACTGTGAGTAGCGGCAGAGAACAAATTGAAGCCCTGCTTGCGCAACCGTTCCAGCAGCGAGGGCATCTGGCTGATGTCCACGCTGGCCAGCTCGTCCAGCACCATGGGGAACGACAGCTGCACGCCGGGATACAACACGCGCTTCAACAGCCGGTACACCAGCTCTAGATTGATCAATGCCGTGGTGGAGGTGGACTGGCCTTTCTTGTCCAAGCTCGCAGCGTTTTCCTTACGAGTGCGGTAGGAAATGCCGGTGATCACTCTGTCCATGGTCAGGCGCTTGCTACCGCTCTCACCGAAAAAGTCCGCCACGAAGACCCGCAACCGGTCATAGAACGCGTCCGACTGCAGCTGGTTGCCATAGGGATCGATGTTGTTGGCTTCTTCCACCAGATTGCGGAATTTCGGATCGGTGTGGATATCCACCCGGATTTCCACCAGATCGTTGATGCACACCCCATCCAGCTCGCGGTTCAGCTGCGCTTCAAACCGGGCAATGTGCTCATGGTTGGATTTCAGGGCCTGCCGGTAGCTGGCGACTGTCTCATTATGGATTCCAACCTGCTGCTCCAGCACATTCCATTGCTCGACCATGCCGGCAAACAGGTCCGACAGGCTTTTGAACGTTTCCCGGATGACCGATGAGGCCGGGCTGTCTTTCTGCAATTCGCCTTCGGTATCTTCGTGGATGCCGAGATAAACAAATTGGCGAAGGTGGTCGAGAATACTGCGACGGCGCTCTTCCAGGTCGTCCAGCTGGGTTTGAAGGTCGTCGAACGCGGCGACAGACACCTGCTCAATAGCCAGCGGCTGCTCGACTTCCACGGTTCTCAGATGCGGAAAGCGGTGCTCCACGGTTCCGACGCTTCGGCTCAGACCCGTCAGTTCCCGCTCCCGCTCCTCAATACGCTCTTTTTCGGCCCTGGCTTTGGCGGCCTTCTGCTGAACCGCATCCTGCTTCTCCTGCTCCAGACGGGCCTGCTCTTCCAGCTTGGCCAGCTGCTCCTCCGCCGCCTGTTTCTCCTCAGTAGCGTCCCTCAGTGTGGTTGCAGCTCCCGGGTAACGGCTCAGGGTATCCAGATCCTTTACGATGGCGCGGATCTCTTTTTCCGTGCGTTCGATCAACCGTGGCCGGTCATGTTCCTGGTTGGCGGTATCTGCCAGTTCAGCCCGCTCCTTTTCCAGGCCCTGGAGCTCACCTTCAATATGCCGGCGCTGCTCTGCAAAGTCAGTCTGCCGAGCTGGCTGGGCCACGTATTCGGCATCGAACCAGTCGAAGCCTTTATCATTAGGCACGAACAGCCGGGCAAAAGCTTCTATGGCCGCCTTGCTGTCGGCATCCAGATCCTGGCCCGGGCTGGCCATAACCAACCGTGGGTCCACGGCCCGTAGCGGTGCCGCGGTGGCTTCATCCAACTGGTTCTGCAGCTGCCACTGCTGTTTGCTTTCCCGATCCTTCAAGGATTCCAGCTTGCGCTCAAGCTCCTGCTTCTTGTTCTGGATCTGCACCAGCCGGATTTCCGCTTGGGCGGCACTCTTTAGCGCAGCCAGATGACCTTTCTTGCTATCGAGTTCCTCTTTCTGGATGTCCTCGATTTCCTGAAGGGTCATCTCCCGTATTGGGACACCAGCAAATCGCCATCTTTCTGGCTCTGCTCTGCCTGCTTGATGCGCCGATCGGCTGAACGGATCTCGCCCTTCAGGCCGCTGGATTCTTGCTCCAGCTTTTTCAGAACCTGGAGCACATGGCGCAGAGTCTCGTTCTGTTCATTGAACGCCTCTACTGCGGCTTTGCGCTTGGCACCAATGTCCTGCAAGGCATTGCTGACGCCATCCCGGAAAGCGGCAAAATCGTGCTGGCTGCGAAGCAGGGTTTGGTAGGCCTGATAATCCCCTTGCAGCTTCTCGAACCGTGAACGCTCTTTTTCAATCTGGTTCAGCTGGATTTGCTGTTGCTTAAGTTGATCATGCCGATTGAGGAACTCATCGATGTTGAAATCGAAGGCATCGTCGGCAAACTTCTTGTCCGCCTCGATGATGCTGGCCACCGCATTAGACATGGCCTGATCGTCTGCCTTCATTTCAAACAGCAGCAGGATCAACGTGCGCAGCGACTGCACCCGGCGCTCGTCGGACTCACCCAACGGCAGCACCGAATAACGCACGGCATCGGCGTTCATCAACTCGCTGCTGTACAGCATCTGTTTGAGTTTCGCCGGGTCATTCACCAGCCGGGTATCTTTGGAAAACTTCTTCAGGGTCTCGGACAAGCGGCTGAACGACAGCTCCGGCACCGCCTGGCCGATTCCGTCCTCGTCGTCACCATTCCAGAACAGCGGCCGCAGCTGGTCGTAGCCCACCGGCACGAAAGCGCGGCCATAGCTGAGCTGACTGGCGCTGTCCCGGTACAGAATTTGGCAATGCACCCCTGCCGGGTTCTCAGCTCCATGATCAGGAAACTGAACTGGCTCGGAAAGTAGTGCTGGTAGCTTTCCTCGTTAGTGTAAAAGCTGCCGGCACTGGCGTTGCGGAACGCAAATTTCTTGCGGCTGTTCTTGAAGTTGTTTTCCGGCAGCAGGAACAGACGCAGGCTGTTTAAAAGGCTGGACTTGCCCAGATTGCCCGGGCCAAGGATCAGGCCATGGTTGTCCACCGGAATTTCCACGTAACAGAAGCCGGCGGAATCCACCAATACCAGACGGCGAATACCAAAATTGAAATTGCCTGGGCTCCCCTGGGAGTCACTCATCCAGAATCATCTCCTGTTCCATGAATTTTCCGGTTGCCCGGAAGGCCTCTTTTAGGGATGTAAATCCCAGCCTCTCCGCCAGGGAAACTGCCTTTGTGAAGCGTTCAGTGCTGTCCGGTATTTTGTGAAACCGGTATAGCCAGGGCTGCCAGTCAGGTGGCTGCACAAAACTGGTTTTATCGCCGATAAACGCGGTCATCGTCGAATACATTTGCAGGCCACCAGCATCATAATCGAATGCGCAGAATACTTCTTCGTAACCCTTCAACCACTCGAGAATCGCGCCCCGGGTAATCCGGTTGCCACCGCCCAATACCACATCACACTCCGCCAACGTCACGCGGTTGCCCAGTGCCTCACTGACAAAGTTCAGCATCTGTGAGTATTGGAAGAAATTACGCTCGTTCTCCACCACCAGTACCGAACGTCCCCGGCGAAAACCGATATCAACAGATTCGTTGCCTACAACGACCACATCCGGGCGGCTGGATGTCAGCCCCTGATGGTAAACCAGCAGAAAACTTACCTCAGTACCGTGGCGATGGGAGTCACCTTTTTTGGCGGCATCTACCCGGCTTACCGGAACCTCCGCGACATTCTGCAGCTCCGCGAAACCGGTTTCATCCCGCACCGTGACCATCCACCGATTGGCCCCGACTTTCTCTGTTGCAAACATCTCCCTGTGACGGCGGCGAAACGCCTCCGGGAGCTTTTTCACGAACGATTCATAGTTGATCGGCAGACCGCGCAGGATTTTTTTTAGGTAGTCGTTCAACAGGTCACCACAATTACTCTGAAGTGTGTTTTAGAACGTATGTTTAAGAGTTAGTGTAACGCTATCAGGCGCTTACTGTATCGGCTGTTTTTGATTCAGAATGCTGGCCTGGACCTCGAGAAAGCACTGTAAGGTAAACCCATGAAAGAAACCCACTGTACCAGCCACTCCAGCCAAGGCCCCACGCTGGTCACTTTCGACGGCGAGAAGAATCACCTTGAGTGGGAATCCCTCGGCGATCAAGTCATGGGCGGGCAATCTGATGGTAAGGTTGTTTGCTCTGAGGAAGGCGTCGGCCACTTTCATGGCACGGTTCGATTGGATAACGGCGGCGGCTTTGCCTCTGCTAAATCTGACCTTCAGCCCCCCGCGGATGCTTCCGGTTACACAGGCATCGAATTAGTCGCCCGCGGTGATGGTAAAACTTACAAGATCGGACTTCGCAACAGCACCAATCGGCGCAGCATCGTCTACCAGCAGAGCTTTACACCAGATGTGGACCAATGGTGCCGCATACAGCTTCCCTTCAGCGACTTCGTACCGACCTGGCGAGGCCGAACCGTGACGGATGCGGAGCCACTGGACATCCGCCAGCTGGCGTCAGTGAGCCTGTTTGTGTCTGGGCGCCAGGTTGGTGAGTTTCACCTGAGGATGCAGGACTGGGCTCTTTTTTAGAACCAGTTGTGGCTGATCTTTGCTTGACCACTCCACGTACTCCCTAACTCGTGAACCGATTTGCCCACAAAGCCAAAGGAATCAGAACGATGGATAAAAATCAGAAAGCGAACGGCCTCCAGACAACCTTGATCGCCGCTCTCACCTCAGCGGCACTGCTCGCTTCAGGTGTCGCGACGGCTGAGGATTCACTCAGTGCAGAAGCCATCTCGGCCGCGGTTAGCGACCACTCTTACCAAGGCAGCATGAGCTCCCCAAACTCGGGGTTCAATGAATACTATGCACCCGATGGCACCATCTACGGCAAAGACTACGAAGGGAAATGGACCACTCAGGAGGGCAAAATGTGTTTTGCCTACGGCGACGAGCAACTTGCTACGAAGTCAGTATTGACGGGCCATCCATGGTGTTGCGGCAGAATGGTGCGATCAAAGGCAACGGCATGCTAATTCAGGGCAATACCGTTCGATAGGTGGACCAGTAAGTGACGAAACTAGCTCTAGTAACCGGTGCCAGCGCCGGCATTGGCCGTGAAGCCTGCGCCCTTTTTGCCCGGAAAGGCTATAGAGTGATCGCCCTGTCCCGACAGCCAACCGGCGTCGAGTCAGCCGATCTGGAGCTGGCGCTGGATCTCGAATCCTTTGAGCAGATTGAAGGGCTTGCGGGCGCTCTGGACACCGAAATCGCGAGCGCCGAGCGGGTTATTCTGGTCAACAACTCCGGTTACGGCCAATTCGGCGCGCTTCGAGACCTTTCCGAATCCATGTGGCAAAAGCAGTTCAGCACCCACGTATTCGGCCCCATCAAGCTGGCTACCGTCTGCCTGAGACTCTGCGAACAACACGGCATACTCTTGCGGGTCATTGCGGTTAGCTCTGTTCTATCCATCGCCCCCCAGAAAATGAAAGGCACCTACTGCGCCGCGAAGGCCGCAATGAACGCGGCTCACGACAGCTTTTGGTTTGATGAGCAGGGCAGCGAAAGCCTGGAAAGCGTCTCACTGGTGCTTCCGGGGCCGGTGGTCACCCGGTTCAGAGAACACGCCCTGGCCGCTTTAAAACCGGTGATTGACCGGGGAAGCGCAATTCATCAGGAGAAGTACAAAGCAATGGAAGCCGCGCTTGCCCCCGGCGCGAAAATAAAGCCGTTCACAGCGAGTGCCTCGGACGTGGCCAATAAGATCTTCCGGGCTGCGGAAGCGGCGCGACCCAAGCCACGATATCTGGTCACGCCACAAACCTACATGGCCACCTTTATCACCCGATTTATGCCCCACTCTGTGCAACGAGCGCTTTTTAAGTAAGGCCCGTTCTGACGGTTGAGAACTATTCATTCTTTTGCTCGTAAAATCTTCTCTAGGAGTTACGAGCAGACAAACAGCGATCTTATGAGCCTGATATCCAAACCTTTCGATGACAGTGGCGTTGACATGGTCGACGATATCGCCCGCTACGGCCTGTGCATATCGAAACGGATCGAACAGTTTCGCCAGCGCAACCGGCTAAAAACGGTCACAGCGAATCCGTTGTCTGGCCTGGACGTTACCCTTGTGCTTTGCGACACCCTGTGTGGAATCATCGACACAACATCCCACGAGCCATACCGCACAGAATGCGCCCGCGCGGCCGACACCATCTACTTCGAATCCGTGTCCCCAGACTACCTCCCCCGGCAGGAGCCGTCGAACAATCACCCGCTGGCCTCGGCGCTCATCCAGGAAATCAGCTCTATCCTGACTGATGACCAGATCGTGCCGGCAGACGGCAGGATTCCCCTTCAGAAGGTAATGCTGGCGCTGGTCTGGTCGGCCCTGAGCTTTGCCATTGAGTCGATACCGGCTGACCAGGCGCGTGTCTGGGTCCGGGAGCGAATCATGGGTTCTGCACCCTCGCGACCCTACCACTGAACGCCAGGCCCAAACTCAAATACTTTAACCCGCACGCCCGCGACGCGCCTTTTTTACCGCCCTGGACCGGCTGAACTCATCCTTCACAAAGGCACCAACCGCCTTGAGGATGCTCAACTCCGGATCCACTGCCTGGTCATCCGCCAGCCTAAAAATCTGCTGGTAATACCAGGCCTGACCGCCCAATACGTTGATGATTTTAAGCGGCATCAGCGGACTGACCGGCGAGAAAAATCCCCGCTGCGCGAGCTTCACGTGATCTTCGTGGCAAACGGTTTTATCAATGCGCGCGTCAAGCAAATCCCTGGGTGTATCGGGATCCGTGCAAAGCGGTCGGCCAAGGCCAATTACGTCGGTTTCGCCGCTGGCAATCGCCTCTTCCATAAACGTGCGCGTGCGGAATCCACCGGTAACCATCAGCGGGCAATCGCACACCTCTCGAATCGTTTGGGCGTAATCCAGGAAGTAAGCTCCCGCTTGCGAGTGCTTTCCCGCATGGCCGGGCCATCGCTCGCCGTGTCGGCATCACCGCTGTACCCGAGCAGCCGCGGCTGCTCGTAGGTGCCGCCGGACACCTCCAGCAGATCAACACCCTCCTCATTGAGCCAGCGCACCACGCTCACAGACTCATCAAGCGTAAACCCGCCCTTGCGGAAATCGTCGGAATTCAGCTTTACCGCTACCGGAAATTCCGGCCCCACGGCAGCGCGCGTCGCCCGCACCACCTCGAGCAGGAAGCGGGCGCGATTCTCCAGCGACCCACCCCAGCGATCAGTGCGCTGGTTGGTGACCGGCGACAGAAAAGACGACAACAGATACCCATGAGCCCCATGCACCTGAACGCCAGTGAAGCCCGCATCTTTCGCGATCCGCGCCACGTTGGCAAAGCGCTGGATAAAATCGAGTATCTCTGGCTCCGTGAGTGCCCGTGGGCGGGCGTAGTTGCCCATCAGCGATAACTGCACCGCCGATGGCCCCATTGGGCGCGTAGTAACGTAACGCGGCGACTGGCGACCGGCATGGGAGATCTGCATCCACAAGTGATTGCCGTTACGTGTGCCTGCTTCCGCCCAGGCACGCAACTGCGCCATACCCTCCGGCTCTCCATCCTCAGGCACCGGATCAATCGCCACGTTACCCGGCCGCTCCAACACCCGGTGATCAATCATCACGTTGCCGGTAATCAACAGCCCCGCCCCGCCATCGGACCAACGCCGATACAGGGTTTCATGGCGGTGGGTGGCGTGGAGCTGATCGTCTGCTAGCCCTTCGGTCATGGCAGCTTGGCAATGCGGTTGGGCAGTACTGCTCCGCAGGGGAGTTTCAGGGGTTGGGCGAGGGGCGATTGGGGCACGGTAGTCTTAATCCGTCGAATTTAGTCTGAAAATTACGCTCATTGGGCCGCTTCCTTCATGGCTTTGATACTCGACGGGGCCGAAATAGGTAAAGGGCGCCGCTTTACCATTACGCAGCTTATTATCGCGGACAAATAGGTGCACTGAGAGTCCCAGCTTTCTGTGTTCGATCAGTTCCCGACCGCGTTTGTTTTGGGGCGTGGTTGAGTTCTGACTCTGCCAATGAAATGTTTGCTCATCAATCCAATGATCGACATACCGATGCTCGACGCCCTTACCCTGCTTGTTTAACGTCACAAGCAAAACATGTGCATTGGCATCTTTCAGGAAGACATGGCCACTTTGCCAATTGCCAGGATTAAAAGTCGCTCCGAATAGCTCCGGAATCTCCTCTCTCGGGATTTCCTGTCCGAGAGCCATTTCCAATGGATCGATAACCTCACAAAAGCGTGCGAACGTTCGAAACTGTTCGAGAAGCTCTGGCGTGACAATAATGTCTTCATACTCCGAGTTAGCGGCTTCGAGAACATATTCACCGACCGGGGATTTACGAACTGTCCGCAGAAGATACTGGGTGTCACCAGTCTCATCGAGCCGCTCAATAGCGAGCGTATTGTCTGTGATGGACCCGGCCTGACCAGGGTTCATTTGCTCAAGCAATAGATAATCCCCATCTTGGATCGGCTGCTTGCCGCCATTCATAGAGTTACCCGATGCTCTAGCAATGAAATGCCGAGTTGGCTCTATTCGCCCACGCCCCAATCCGATGGACCTGTACTCCGGTTCTTCAGCGTTACTGCTTCTAAAGTGGCCACAAGCGATCTTCAAGGATGGAAAGTAAGGCAACTCCGTTCCAGAAGGAGTGATCGGGACTACATTTTCAGACGAAGACTGCACTAGCTTAGAAGACTCGCGTGCTTCGTAGGAAGCCAGACGGTAATCAATTAACTCCTGCACCATCTCCTCGAAAGGCGGTATCTGCGCACCTTCCAGCCCAATAACAGGCTTAAATTGATCGTTCTCGATCTCAAAAACAGCTGGCGACTTATTGGTCCAATGATCGACTGGGTTCTTCTTCCAGTATTGCTGCCATTGCGCCGAGGAACCATCCGCGTCTTTCACTGAAGTAGCAATTTCTTGATAAAGCCTGGGACGGCGTTTCAGTGTCTCCCAGGATGTTTGGGCCAGTTTTGAGAGCTTTGGTGGACTACGCCATCCGCCTAACTGCTGGAACGCGTCCAGCAATATCATTTTGAACGATTTACTCATGGCCGTCGTTTCAACTTCCAGCAGAAACGTCTCGTAGCGGGACAATAGTTCTGCCTTAATCTTAGTGAGATCCTCCATATCCCGAACCAATCCAAACCAGCTTCCGTGCAATTTGCGAGTCTTGGCGATACTGGCACCGAAACGGTAGTACTCTGTGAGGGTTGGGCGACGACCCAACGTATCTTTCAATACCTGATAGTCTTTTTCAGCGCCCTGATGATCAAGGCCCTTAAGGAAGTCGATCACCGCCAGATCGTAATTGATAAAGCATCCGTCTGGCAGGTCCAGCTGGTTCTTTTCAGCTTTCCTGGCAAACTCCGCTAACTGTCGGTGATTCATTGCCTGGCCAATAAGCGCCTGAGGTTTGTGCAGGAAACTCTGGTGGTTCCCAACAAAATCCAGAATCACCAGCTTGTCTTTGCCAGTGGCCGCGCTTTTCCGTAGGCCCCGACCGATCTGCTGGAGGAAAAGGATCTTGGATTCCGTTGGGCGCAAGAGCAGCACCGTATCAATAGCGGGCAGATCGACACCCTCGTTGAACAGATCAACGGAAAAAATCACTTCGAGCTGACCGTTCTCCAACTTCTCCAAAGCCTCGCCACGGGACATCTCTGATTCACCGTGGACGGCTGCAGACCTTACGCCCTTTCTAGAGAATTGGTCTGCCATGAAATCGGCATGAGCCCGCGAAACACAAAACGCCAAAGTCCTGCTTTGCTTCTGCTCGCCCCATACCCTAAGCACGTGTTTGGCACGTCCGTATGTAGCCAGCTTATTCGCGAGCAGATTGGGATCGAACTTTCCGTTACGCCAGGGGATCTCGGTGTAATCGACAGTCTCGTCGTAGATGCCATAGTAGTGAAACGGCACCAGGAATTGTCCCTTGACACCCTCGAACAACGGATACTCGAATACCAGGTTGTCATCGCATAACGACAAGATATCGGAGCGGTCCGTGCGATCTGGCGTCGCCGTTAAACCCAGCAGAAACTGGGGCGCGAAATAATTCAGAAGCCGATGATAGACAGGCGCGGCGGCATGGTGGAATTCATCGACAACGATGTAATCGAAATGGCGTGGGTCGAATCGTTCCAGATGGGTTTCTTTGCCGAGTGTCTGTACCGAAGCACAAAGGATATCCACCGTCCGATCTCGCTGCTTACCCATGAAAAAGCCAACACGGCTATTCGGCTTGATCCGCAAGTAGGTTTCAGCCGCCTGATAAAGAATTTCTTCGCGGTGGGCGACAAAAAGAATCCGACGCGCACCCATTTGAACGGCATCAAACGCAGATAGCCAGGTTTTACCTAAGCCCGTTGCTAACACGACCAAACCTCTGCGGTAACCTTCTACGCGGGTCAGTTCCAGTGACTCTAGCGCTTCCTGTTGCACTTCATTAGGTTTTGGAACTTCCTGCTTCTCGTCACTGCCCGGTTCCAATGACTGTTCTGGTGGTTTCCTCCTTTTCTCGTACTCATCAATCCAGTTGTCTGTGAGCGGCACAACATTTGGGTGCTGAAACAGTTCATCGAACCTGCTGGCAGCCTCGAGGTACCCAGAGTCGGGCGGGAAATCCACCTGATAATTCCATTCCAACCCGTCCTGCAGCGCTTGTCGGCTGATATTGCTAGAGCCGATGAACGCCCTGCCCCACATTTGCTGATTCTCAACATGGCCAGCGAACAAGTAAGCTTTCAAATGAAAGCTACTCCCTTTGCTTTGATAGACACGCACCTGAGCGCCATGGTCATGCAACAGAACAAGCTTTCGAAGGGCCTCTGTGTCGGTAATGTCCAAATAATCACTGGTGAGAATGCGGATACGAGTCGGATCAGGAGTTCGCTGCAGCGCGCTCACCAAATCCGGGAACAATAGATTTAGGCCGGTGGTTTTAACAAAAGCTACCGCCATATCTACCTGATCAGCAGCTTTAATTGCCTGGCAAAGCTTGGGTAAGAAATGATGTTCTTTCCCGCCCGTCGTCAGCTTTTCGTGGGAAGCCGGCGCCTTGGTCAGAAGAATGTTCAACCACTGCTCATCCCTATCAGGACGCTGATCATCAGTGCGCCACATCTGGCAAGCTTCATAGTCTGTCAGGTCCTGAATCCACTGCTCGGCAATCGACTCGTCAGCGTCAGTAAAGTGCCGGCCATTGTGGTCACGTTCCCCCTGGCCAACCTTGAAACTCATGTAGAAAACGCCATCCGGTTTCAGGGCATTCCATAACCGTTCAATAGCTCTGGGTACTTCAGCGAGAGGCAAATGCAAAAGGCTGGCACAAGCCAGATGCCGTCATACGTAATGGATTCTTGAACGTCTGAAAAAGACCTGTGCTGAATTGGCAACCCGGTCTTTTGGCGGGCAAGAGAGGTGATGGCTTTTGAGCCATCGAAAGCAGAAACGCGGTAGCCATTCTGTTTGAAGTACAAAGCATCTCGACCAGAACCACAGCCCGCATCCAGAATGTGTCCACCTTCGGGAACTTGTGGCAAGAACTCTCGGTAAAGGTCTTCCATGCTGACCTCAAAAGTAGACTCCACAAAGTCGTCGGCATTACTGTCGTAATAGCTCAGCGTATCCTGCATTGAATAGTTCCCTTGCGACTAATTAGCCTGAAGTCGATCTAGACCAGGCTACCAGGCGGACAGGTCGTCGCCAACAAACTCGGGAGATCTACTCCAGAACTTCCCTTCAAGATACAGGAGTGTTTTTTGAATCACTGGTCTCAGGCCAACACCGCAACAAACTCTCCAACGACCCTCAAGTCGTGAAGATCATCGTCTTCAATCACGATATCTCGATAACCATGAGCGCTAGTAACCGGCATCAAGATGACTTTTTCGTTAACGAGTTCATCGCCGGACATCGTTTTTTCACTGCGATACAGTTTAATGGTGAGGCAACTGCCGTTATCAGGGTCTTCAATAGCCCGATGTTGCACTAGGACTATCTTGCCATTTCGCGTTCCTCCAGGGTTGGCACTAAAGAGGCACCATGCGCCGTTCGGAATCCGCTTGTTCATGGACTCACCAATAACCTGAGCGACAAACTGGCCTGGTCTCGTGGCAAAATGCTCGGGCAATTTCACCCACTCAAAATCTTCAACGGGAGACTGAAATTCACTGAATTCGCCGGCCACCGCCTGTAGGTCGTAGAGGGGCACAAAGCCTTCATAAGGAAGTGCTGATTCGTAATTAACTACCTCGTACGGGACTTGCATAGCGGAAACATCATTCCTTTGTTCCGTTATCTGGGTCTCTGAAAAGCTACGAAAGTGTTCTCTGGTTTCTGCATCTGCAGAGTAGATGTAACACCCTTTCATACCCCGCGTCATCAACGTCCGATAAGTGTTCTTGATGATCATGTCAGCATCCGCGAGGGCGCTCTCTCGATCCTCTTTCAGCCTCTTCTTGTAGCCACGCACAGAACGATCAGACTTTGAGCGAGCGCCGGCGTTTGTGACAGCAACTCCATCTCGGATTACTAAATCATCTCCGATAATCACGCCTACATAGTCGAGCTCTAAGCCTTGGCATGTATGGATACAGCCAATCTCACTGATAGAGTCCTCGGCAATCAGCCATTTTGAGCCGTGCTTGTCGAGATTCCACCTTGCTCTGAAATCATGCTCAGGGAGCTCAATATCAAACCTGGCTGGATCCTTCTTGCTGTTCCAGTCCCAGCAATACCCTGCCACCAACCGCGCTTTATTGGCCCGGCGATTTTTCTGTTCAATAACATTCCGCAGCTCGTTAGGGTCGTCAAAGACCCGAAAATCATAGTCGATGCCGTCCAGACTTATATTGGCTGTTTCCCTGATCTGCAGGACATGATCAATCCATGCCAGATAGCCATCAGAACCGTTGCAACGAAATTGTGAGCTCAGCTCCAAGACAGTGACTTCTGAACCCAATTGCTTGGCAAAATGCCGGATCTCTTCCACCGTGCCGATATCCGAAAGAGTCACGCGCTGGTCTTCATCAATAAAAAAAACAGAGGTTCGGGCGCTATTGATCAGTTCTTTTATCTGGTTCTCACCGAGATTCCCGTACAGGCCAGACTTCTCGTTTAGCCTGTGGGCCTCATCAACGACCAATAAATCAAAAAAGTTGTTCTCAGTTTCGGTATAACCACCAGAACCGCGAAACAGGTTATCGATGTGGGTTTTGCGCATAGTGCCTGTCAGGCGGGCTTTGAAGACTTCCCGCGGCGCGGCATTCTTGCTGACAAACTGAGTCAGCATCTCTCTATTGGTTGCTTCAACGATAAGGTTAATTGCGACGACCGATTTCCCCGTGCCCGGGCCACCCTTTACAATGAAAGTCTGCTTTGGATTTTTGCGCCCTTTTTCCGCTAGATCCAGCGCGGTCTCGTAAACCAGTTTTTGCTCATCTAGCAAAATGAATTCCCTGTTTCCGCGAAGCATCGAAGCAAGGCTGTCAGCGAGTCCTTTTGACGGTTTGATTACACCATGTTCAATTCGGTACATGATGTTGTCGCTGTCGCCATAGCGGATATTTCGCCTGAGGAAATCCGACAACTTTTTCGCATCGCTCGAAATAAACACCGGCGCCCTGTCGGTATGCTCTTGATAACGGGAGTCGTTGATAGCCACTCCACTATCCATGTTGTGCAGATAGGCGCATGGTTGAAGGTCAATCCGTTCTTCCCGGACCGTTTCGTTATAGTCTTCAATCAGTGCTGAGTATGACCAGGCTTGATAGGAAGGATGGTTAACTTCACGGATGGACCCGTTCAGGAATGTTCGAACGATTGCGTCTTTATCCGTAACTTCTGCTTCGGACCACTGCTTTAGTTCAACGATGATTGCGGTGTCATTGCGCGCTGCATCTTTGCCCGTCAGGATAAAATCCACTCTGCGACTGGTCAGCGGAATCGTATATTCAATGGCAACACCGGCCGACGGGGGTATGCCCTGATCCAGCAGCGCGTTAAACATGTATTGAAGCGAATTTTTCCAGGACGCAATTTCAGATTTTGGGGTTCGTCGTTTGAGCTTCCTCCAGACTTCTTCCTCGATAACTTTCTCAATCTGATTGAACTTCACATGCTCAACAAATTCCGCCTTGGAAGCCGAATAGACGATCACGAATAACCCCTACAGTTCGTTATATTTATTGGATCTGCCTTTAGCTTTGGCAACAGGATATTTGAGCGCATTTGCCTCTATTTTTCGGGCGGATTCTTCAGCAATATCGACGCCCAAAGAATCTGCCAAGAGAACAAGGTACAGCTGAATGTCCGCAATTTCGTCTTTCACTGCTGCCAAACGTTTTTCGCTGAGGTTTTTCGAGTCGTCTTCGCTAAGCCACTGGAATTGCTCCGACAACTCACCCGCCTCACCACAAAGAGCCATGGTCAGGTTTTTCGGTGAGTGGAACTGGCGCCAATCGCGTTCTTCAGCAAATTGCTTCAATTTCAGGCGCAACTCTTCAAGCGAATCCATTTTGGCTAAACTCCCCTTTCTCGTGACAAAACCATTTGCTTTCGATCTATTTGCACATTAACCAAACTCAAGTGCACCGGTCCACATAATCCATCATGAACACACCAGCTAAGCGCTCAGCTCCTTCGATGCCTGAATATCCACAGGCGGGACCCCGAGGTCCTGCCACTTCTCCGGATGGCAGGTAAACAGCAATATCTGATGCCGGCTGGCCGCATCGAACAGGATGCGTTTCATGTCTTCCAGGCGATCGCTGTCACTGTGCACCAGGGTGTCGTCCAGGATGACCAGCGTTGGCCTTCCTGCTTCCCGCAGCAGATCGGCATAGGCCAGGCGGCTGATGAGGCCCATCTGTTCCCGGGCGCCAAAGCTCAGTTCAGTGATCTGCCCCAGTTCGCTGCCCCGGCTGAAGGTGCCCGGGCGTAGCTGTTCGTCGACTTCCAGCGACGCTTCCGGAAACAGCACTGAAAGGTAGTGGTTCAGGTGCTTTTGCAGCGGCGCCTGCAGACGGCGCGTCAGGGCCTGGCGCTTTTCGGTGAGCAGGGTCAGCAACAGGTCCAGTGCCTGGGCGCGGCGGTGCAATTCCTGATAGCGGCGATTGCACTGATCGTACTCCGCCTCTTTCTCGTTGAGCTGTTCTTCCAGCCTTCCGCGCCCCAGGCCTCCAGCCTGACTTTGATATCCCGGAGTTCGCGGCCCCGGTTCTCCTGGGTCTGGCGCAGCTGATTGACCGCATTCTGGTAGCGTTCGATATCCTGCCGGAGAAACTCAGGGCGGGCATCGCGGATTTCCCGTTCCCGACGTTCGAGGCTGGCTTCCAGTTCGGCCTGCTGTTTTTCGAGGTTCGCCAAGTCGGTGGTTATCTGGCGGAGTTGCTGTTGCCGTTCCGGGCTCTTTTCTTCATCCGCCAGCCGCTGCCATTCGGTTTGGGCGTTGTCACGAGCCTGTTTTAGCGCAGACAGACTGGACTGATGCGCGCGCTCATCGGATTCGGCTTTGTCCAGTGCGGTGCCAGCTCGGGCGAACGCCGCCTCCGCTTCTTCCGGGGCCGGCACATTCTCTTGCGAATCCGGTTTGGGAGTGGCTTCCAGTTGTTTTTTGGCTTTCTCCAGCTCGCCCTCCGCCTCGCTCTGGTCCGCGGCAAGTTGCTCAAGGCCTGCCGGCGCCAGAGATTTAAACAGCTCGTCGGCATGCTTCACAGCTCGTCCAGCACTTTCAAAGGCAGAAAGACGATCCTCCGCCTGTTCCACGGATTCCACGCCAAGAGTCTTCAGCTGTTCGTCCAGATCTTCCTCAAGGGCTTTTAGCTTCCTCCGGGTGCTGGCCAGCTCTTCCCCGCCTGGCGTGATGCCCAAGGTGCCAACGCCCGGAATCACCAGGGTCGATTCTTCCAGAAGCTGTTGCTCACCTTGTCCGGTAAGCGATTCTTCGTTCAGCGTCAGTGAGGCGCCAGCATCCAACTGCCAGTTCAATCGGGTGGCGATGGTCCGTGAGCGAATAGTCTCTTCGTTCAGCTGGTTCCCCGTTGCTCGCAGTTTCTTGACCAACGCTGAATCGATACGATTTTCCCGGGCCTGCTGCCTGGCTTGCTCCAACTGCTGGTGGTATTCCTTTGCCTTGGCAAGGTTCTGGGTCAGCACCTGTTTTTGCTGTTCAAGCCGGCGGACATCCTGCTCAAGCCGCTCCCGGGTTTGCAGTAAACCCGCCAGTTTGCGTTGCTTTTCGGCTTGCTCATAGGCGATTCTGGCTTCGGTTAAACGGCCTGTGACCACGGGCGTTTGTGCTTCTGCCACGGAAAGGTCGCGCTCGGCACGATCCAGTTCTGCCTTTCGGCTCTCAAGCTGGCGACTGAGCCTTCCAGGTGTTCCTTGTTCTGCTGCAACAGGCGGTGGTTTTGCTGTAGCTGGCTGAGCGTGGCTTTCTCCTGGTTCTGTTGCTGCTCCAGGCGCTCAACCTGCTGATAACGTGCGCGGGCCTCCTCCAGCTGGCGCTGGGCGTCTTCCCATGGGCGCTCGGCCTCGGCCTGATCATAGTCCTGCGCCAGTTTGCCAAGCCGGTCGACCTGCTCCTGGTATTTATGCACCCGCTCCTTCAGCTCTTCAGTTTCGAGTTCATATTGGGTGCGGTCTTTTTCCAGTTTCAGGTAATCGCCCCGGGGCTTGCCGGTGCCGGTCAGCAGGGTGTCTCGTTGGCTGCGGACCGTCTCGATCAGGTCGTCGCCCCCAGAACTGGCCACCTCTCCCACCATGGAATTCAGGGCAGACTTCAGATGATCACCGGCATGCTCTATGGCCTGTTCGATGTCCTGCCCGGTGCCCTGCTCCACCCACAGCAGTCCCGGTATGCCCCAGTGTTCAGCTTTGCTGGCGCCACGTTTTGGGTACTGGTAGCCCAGCAATTCAGCCAGCTTTTCTTCGGCGTCGTCTTCACTGTAGGTCTCGGTGCCCACAGCCAGGTCGCAGCGTTTGCGCTGGAGAAAGCTTTTGGTGAGTCGCCAGGTTCGGTCGTCCTGCTCAAACTCCAGCTCAATGGTGGGCGCAGCGGCAGAGTCGCCCCACGGGCGCAGGTCGTCTACGGCCGTTGAACGGTAGCGCTCGAAAAACGCCGCACGGATGGCGCGTACTAGGGTGCTTTTGCCGGACTCATTTGGGCCGTGAATCAGGTTGAGGCCGGGTTGCAGGTTGTCCAGAACGAAGGGTTTGCGGAACTGGCGCAGCTGTTCAATACGCATTCGCTGCAGTTTCATTGGCTGGCCTCCTGTTCCCGCTCTCTGAGCAAGCCCGCCAGAATGGCCAGCGCGTCACGGGCGGCGTCATCCTGCGCGCCTTCCTGCTGTTCACGCAGACTCTCAACCACCTCGCCCACATAACCATCGGCTTTCAGGGCCGCAATGTCGTCGTCCGTTGGCGCAAGCTGAAGCCCGCTGCGTTCGCAACGAAGGCTGCGGAATCTGGCTTCAGCGACCGACAAGGCCTTCAACAGCGTCTCCTCGCCGGCCAGGGTTACCGAGCCTTCAAGGCGCAGATCGACAACAGCGGAGTCGGGCAAGGCGTTCAAACGCTCCAGCAACTGCTCAAGATCAGACTGCACAGCCAGGGTTTCCCGCCACTGGTCCCACTGATACCGCCCCGTTGGAACTCGGGTGACTGTCGGCGTTGCACCTGCCTCGGGCACTTCAACGATCAGGGCATTGCCGGCTTCGTTATTCTTAAAGCGTTCTGGCTCGGGGGTGCCGCTGTACCAGGTGCGTTCATCAATCTGTTTGGTGCCGTGCCAGTCGCCCAGGGCGAGGTAATCGACCCTGCTGGCTTTCGCCCGGTCTGGTGCAATCGGATTGGTTGAATCAATCTCGTCCGGCAGCAGGCCCTGTACACTGCCATGGGCCAAGCCGACTCTGAGAAAACCTTCCGGTGTTTCGTAGCTGCTGAATGGCTCGGTCAGGTCGCCGTAGGTATGGCGTTGGGTCAACGGCGCGCAGAGAATGCTGAGGCCCTGGGGTTCCAGATCAATCACGCCGGGCTGAAGCGCCAGATGTACATTCTCCGGCACTGCACCAAGGCGTTCCGCTCGTGTCCACACGCTCTCTGCCAAGGCGGCGTCGTGGTTGCCTGGCAGCATGACCCAGGGGCCGGTAAACGCTTTCGTGGCGTTGAATACCCTCCTGATAGTGCGATCGGAAACCGTTTGGGCATCGAAGACGTCGCCGGCGACCAATACCGCATCGCACTGATGCTCATTGGCCAGTTGGGCAAGCGTTTCAATGGCCTCGAACCGAGCCTCGACCAGGGCCGCACCGTCTTCGGTCTCGAAACGGGTAAAGGCCCGGCCCATCTGCCAGTCTGCCGTATGTAAAAACTTAGGCATTTTATCTACCTGAAAGATCTGGAAATTTTGGCGTTATTCTAAACTACTCGCGCCTGTTTTACAGATGCGGTAGGGCAATGAACGGCGTTCGAAAGGAGCTTGTTTGCTAGGGAAGCTACGCCGGGCTCAGCCTGCAGGCTGCATACTTGAACTCCGGGATCTTTCCGAACGGATCCAGTGCCGGATTGGTGAGTAAGTTCGCCGCCGCCTCAACAAAGGCGAAGGGAACGAACACCATGCCCTCCGGCATGGTCTGATCGACCCGCGCTGTCAGGGTGATGGTGCCGCGGCGGGTGGTAATTTGAATGTCATTACCCGAGGTTACGCCTATGCGATCCAGCTCCGCTGGTGCCAGATAGGCTGCAGCTTCGGGTTCCCGCTCATCCAGCACCCGGCTGCGACGGGTCATGGCACCCGTATGCCAGTGTTCAAGCAAACGCCCGGTGGTCAGCACAATGGGATAGGCCCCATCCACCGGCTCATCCGGTGGCAGCGGGCTGGCCGGTGAGAACCTGGCACGGCCTCCTGCGCGCGGGAAGGCATCGGAGAAGACAACGTCCTGGCCTGGGGCGCCATCCGCGGGGCATGGATAGGTTACGGACCCTTCGCGCTCCAGGCGAGACCAGGAGATATGATCGAGTGAATGCATGCCCTGCTTCATCTCTTCAAACACTTGCTCGGGGCCGACGTAGTTCCAGGCCAGCCCGAAACGCCGGGCGATTTCCTGAATAACCCACCAGTCGGGCTTTGCCTCTCCCGGCGGCGGTAATGCGGCACGGCCCATTTGCACCTGGCGGTTGGTGTTGGTAACGGTGCCAGACTTTTCCGACCAGGCTGCGGCAGGCAGGATAACGTCGGCAAACTGGGCGGTCTCTGTGACAAACAGGTCCTGAACCACCAGGTGTTCCAGGGCAGCGAGCGCGGCCCGGGCGTGGGTCAGGTCCGGATCGGACATCGCGGGGTTTTCCCCGAGGATGTACATGCCCTTGATGGTGCCCGCCTTGATGGCGTCCATAATCTCTACAACGGTGAGGCCCGGCTCCGGGTCCAGCTCGGTGTTCCAGAGTTCTTCGAAGGCGGCGCGCAACTGCGCATCACCGACCGGTTGGTAATCGGGCAGCACCATGGGAATCAAACCGGCATCGGAGGCACCCTGCACGTTGTTCTGCCCCCGCAATGGGTGCAGGCCGGTACCGGGCCGGCCGGTGTGGCCGCATGTGAGCGCCAGGGAAATCAGGCATCGGGCGTTGTCGGTGCCGTGCACATGTTGGGAGATGCCCATGCCCCAGAAAATCATCGCGCGCTCCGCACCCGCATAGGCTCGGGCCACTTCACGAATGGTGTCGGGCGCCACGCCGCAGACCGGGCTCATCACTTCCGGGGTCATACCTTCGACACTCGCTGCCAACGCCTCGAAGCCTTCGGTGTGGGTATCGATGTAATCCTTGTCGACAAGCCCCTCGCTGATAATCACATTGAGCATGGCGTTGAAGAGCGACACGTCGCCACCCGGCGAGAAGCGCAGGCTGCGCCAGGCATAGGCATCCAGCGCCTGGCCCCGGGGGTCGATGATGATCAGTTTGGTGCCATTTCGTGCCGCCTGTTTGAAGTAGGTGGCGGCCACCGGGTGGTTTACCGCCGGGTTGCAGCCGGTGAGGATGACCACATCCGCCTCAAGCGCCTGCATGAAGGAAGCGGTCACGGCGCCAGAACCCAGGCACTCCATCAACGCGGCCACGGAGCTGGCGTGGCAAAGCCGCGTGCAATGGTCAACGTGATTGGAACCGAAACCGGTGCGCACGAGCTTCTGGAACAGCCAGGCTTCTTCGTTGGAGCACTTGGCGCTGCCGAAGCCGGCGAGCGCATCTGGACCGTGTTGGGCTTTAAGTTTAGTCAGTCCACTTGCAGCAAGATCCAGCGCTTCGTCCCAGCTTGCCTCTCGAAAGTGCGTTAACGGGTTGGCGGGATCAAAGTCGGGGTCGAGCCCCTTGGGGACGCCCTCTCGTCGAATCAGCGGACGGGTGAGCCTTGCCGGGTGAGACGGATAATCGAAGCCGAAACGGCCTTTCACGCATAGGCGGCCCTGGTTTGACGGGCCGTCTTTGCCTTCAACAAACAGGATGCGTCCTCGTTGCTCGCCTGTTTCTGATTCGGCAGGCGCGGGTTCGTCTTTCACGTGATAGGTCAGTTGGCAGCCCACCCCGCAATAGGGGCAAACAGAGTCCACAGTGCGATCGGCCGTGGCGGAGTCTCCGCAGCCCTGGGCATCAATGAGGGTGGCGGGCATGAGCGCGCCCGTCGGGCAGGCCTGCACGCATTCGCCACAGGCAACGCAGGTGCTGTCGCCCATGGGATCATCGAAATCGAAGACCACTTTGGAGGCGGCACCGCGATGCGCCAGGCCGATGACATCGTTGCCCTGCACTTCGCGGCAGGCGCGCTCGCACAGGCCGCAGGTGATGCAGGCGTCCAGATTCACGTTCATGGCAGAGTGAGTAGCGTCATGGCCACGGGCGTGGGCCAGTGAATCAGAGCGTGGCTCAACATGGTGAACCGTAGGCACGTTGCGCTCTGAATGAGCCGGGATACGACGGCGCACTTCACTGGCATCAATGGCCAGTTGATCCGCCGTACGCCACAGATGGCTGGACCGGTCCGGGCTCTCCCCTCGCTCAGGCTGATCGGCCAGCAGTAATTCAAGCACGCTTTTCCGGGCCGCCTGAACACGTGAGGAGCCTGCGCTTCGCACTACCATGCCGGGCAATGCCTCGCGGATACAGCTTGCAGCGAGCACCCGCTCACCCTCCACTTCCACCATGCAGGCACGACAATTGCCATCCGCTCGATACCCAGGGGCGTCTTTGAAGCACAAGTGCGGGATGGTCTCGCCTGCGCGCTTGGCTACCTGCCATAGGGTTTCGCCGGGGAAGGCCTGAACCTCGATATCGTCCAGGGTCAGGGTAAAACTGGTGGTTGCACCGTCCATGGCTGCCTCCCCTAACCTTTCGCGATCAGGTTGCTGCTGGCAAGTTCGCTGCGGAAGTCTCGCAGCAGACTCAGCACAGGATTGGGTGCGGCCTGGCCGAGACCGCAGATGGACGCATCCGCCATCACTCTGGCCAACTGTTGGAGCGTCTGCTCATCCCAGGTATTGCGCTCCAGCAAGGTAAGCATTTTCTCGGTGCCCATACGACAAGGCGTGCACTGGCCGCAGGATTCATCCGCAAAGAAGCCCAACAGGTTGGCTGCCGCAGCCTGCAAATCGTCCTGATCAGACAGAACGATCACGGCAGCGGAGCCGATGAAGCAGCCGTGCTCCTGGAGAGTGTCGAAATCAAGCGGGATGTCCGCTTTGTTGGCCGGCAGTATGCCGCCGGACGCCCCACCGGGCAGATAGGCCAGCAGGCGATGACCTTCGGCCATGCCGCCGCAATACTCCTCGATCAATTCATTGAGGGTGATGCCTGCGGGTGCGAGATGAACCCCAGGCCGCGCGACCCGGCCGGACACCGAAAAGCTACGAAGCCCCTTGCGACCATGCCGCCCCTGGCTGGCGAACCAGTCGGCGCCCTGGGCGTGAATGCGCGGAATCCAGTAAACGGTCTCGACGTTGTTAACCAGGGTGGGCTGGTTAAACAATCCCTTCTGGGCCACAAACGGCGGGCGATGGCGTGGTTTGCCGGGTTTGCCCTCCAGAGACTCGATCAGGGCGGATTCTTCGCCGCAGATATAGGCGCCCGCGCCACGGCGCAAAATTACGAAGCCCCGCTCAACGATTCCGGCTGATTCCAGCTCGGCTATGGCCTCTTGCAGCACACGGTGCAGGCAGGGATATTCATCCCGCAGATATATGTAGAGGGCCTTCGCCTCAACCGCCCAGGCGCTAACCAGCGCACCTTCCAGAAAAACATGGGGTTCGCGTTCCAGGTAATAGCGATCCTTGAACGTACCCGGTTCCCCCTCGTCGGCATTGATCACCGCGTAGCGTGGCCCGGGTTCGGCTCTCACGGCCTGCCATTTGCGATAGGTGGGGAAACCCGCGCCGCCGAGGCCGCGCAAGCCGGCCTGCTCAAGTTCTTCCGCAAGGGACTCGACCGCAACCCGGCCGTCGCGGCAATCCTTCAGCAACTGATAACCACCCGCGGACCGATAATCCGCCAGCTTCTGCCAGTGGATGTCGTCGGGTTGAACCTGCTTTTGTTCCACTGCCGCGCCAACCGCCTGGGCAGTGGCGTTGCATACATGATGTTGCCCCACGGCCACCACGGGTGGTGTATCACAGCGCCCCATACAGGGCGCGTGGACCACACGCACCTGGCTCGGGTCAGTCCCATCAGCCAGTGCCTCATGCAGTGCGCCTGCTCCCGCCAGTTGGCACGAAAGCGAGTCGCATACCCGAAGTGTTATTGCCGGTGGTGGCGATTGCTCGTCATGAACAACATCGAAATGGGCATAAAACGTGGCCGTTTCATAAATGGCGGCCATGGGCAGGTTCATGAATGAAGAGAGGGCCCGGAGACGGGGCATGGAGAGGTAGCCCTCGGCATCCTGAAGTACATGCAGGTGCTCGATCAGTCGATCGCGGTGGCGCAACGACGAATCAGTACGTTCGTCACCGATCAGGTGCCGCAGCGCTGACAGTACCGACGGTTCCAGTTGTCGGCCACGAAGGCCGGAACGCCGGCGTTTGACCTTCTGTTCGTCTGTTTTCATTATTTTCGACCACGCACCGAAGCACAACAGACAGCATTTTCTGCTGGTCTGGCAGTTTACAAGTCATTGAAGCATAGCAGTGTGTCGAGGCACCAGAAGATCGGGAATTAGCTGCACAGCGAGACGAATCTGGCTTGGAGCTTGAATCTTGATAAGAGGGGGTAAAAATGGAGGCGCGGGTCGGAATCGAACCGGCGTACACGGAGTTGCAGTCCGCTGCATAACCACTCTGCCACCGCGCCGGGTAAAAGTCCGTATAGGAGGAGGACTTTCATGCTCTCAGGTGGGCATTGAGAGACTGTGTTAACTGGAGCGGGAAACGAGATTCGAACTCGCGACCCCAACCTTGGCAAGGTTGTGCTCTACCAACTGAGCTATTCCCGCTTGGTCAACGAGGGCGTATTCTACGGATTCGGCCGATTCCGTCAACCTCTTTTTTCAACTTTTTGTTTTATAATGATTTCTGGACAATTTTTAGCCGCCTTCCGTCAGAATGCCCGGCTTCAGACAGACCAAATAGCAGCATGATATACTTCGGCCAACTCAACGGGGTGCCCTCCTAGACACAGGGCTGAGACCAGACCCGCGGAACCTGATCCGGATTATGCCGGCGAAGGGATTGAGTGCTCACCAAGGTTGGTGGCCCGCGCCATGGTTGCTCCCCCAGTTTTCCCGGAGGAATCTACAACCATGCACTTACCTGCTGCACGCTTACTGCTTGCCCTGCTTCTGCCGCTAACTGCCGCAGCTCAGGCGGCCAGCGAACTGACTGTTTATACCTATTCTTCCTTTGCCTCAGACTGGCCCCGGCCCTGCCGTAAAAGCCGCGTTTGAGGAGCAATGCAGCTGCCGCGTGAACTTCGTGGTTCTGGAAAGCGGCGGCGACATCCTCCAGCGGCTTCGCCTTGAAGGCGATAGCAGTGAGGCGGACGTGGTTCTGGGACTGGATACCGGCACAATGGATACTGCCCGAAAGGCCGGATTTCTGGCTGCCCATCAGATTGACACCAGTTCTCTAAACCTGCCCATTGACTGGGCCGACGACCTGTTCGTGCCCTTCGACTGGGGCTATTTTGCGTTTGTCTACGACACTGAGCAATTGCCCAATCCGCCAGCCAGCCTGGAAGAATTGATTGCTGCGCCGGATGATTTGAAGATCATCGTCCAGGACCCGCGCACCAGCACCCCGGGTCTGGGACTTTTATTGTGGCTGCGCCATGTCTACGGAGACCAGGCGCCAGAGAAATGGACACAGCTCAAGGACAAGATTCTGACCACCACCAAGAGCTGGAGCGATGGCTACTTTTCGCTGTTCATGAATGGCGAAGCACCGATGATCTTGTCCTACAGCACCTCGCCCGCCTATCACATGGCGATCGATAAAACCGACCGTTATCAGGCGGCGAATTTTGCCGAGGGGCACTACCTGCAAGTGGAAGTAGCTGCTCTGGTAGATTCCTCTGATCAGAAAGAGCTGGGCCGAGAGTTTCTGCAGTTTATGCTGACCGACGAGTTCCAGCGTCACATCCCCCTGAAGAACGCGATGTATCCGGCCATCAACCTTGGCCCTGAATTGCCCGATGTCTTCAATAAACTGATCACTCCAAGCGAAACCCGGTACTTTGAGCCCGCGGAAGTGGCCGAAAATCGGCGCGCCTGGCTGGACGAATGGCTGAACGCCATGACCCGATAACCGGGCCAGAAGTTTATGTCTAAGCTTACTCGCGCCCCTCTCAGTCAACCGGGCTGGCAACACTGGCCAGGTTGCCTGTTTGCGCTGGCGATTGTCTTGCTGACAGTCAGTGGTGCTGGGGCCTTGTTCTGGCAGGCGCCGGCATTGGACATAGGCGACTTGTGGGCTAGCCGGTATCTGCGCAGCGTGGTGCTGTTCACACTCTGGCAGGCGCTCCTGTCGGTCTCTATCAGTGTCTTGCTCGCCCTTCCCATTGCCCGAGCACTGGACCGCCACCGGAACTTTGTCGGGCGCGCCCTGCTGTTAAGGCTGATGGAGCTCAGCCTGGTGGTACCTACCATCGTTGCCGTGTCCGGGCTGGTCAGTATGTATGGTCGGCAAGGCTGGCTGACCGTTGCGATTCAAGAGTGGCTGCCGTCCTTGAGCTGGAACCTGTATGGACTCAACGGCATTGTGCTGGCCCATGTTTTCTTCAATGCCCCTCTGGCTGCGCGCATTTTGCTGCAAGCCTTGGAAAGCGCTCCATCAACAGCGCCGCATTGCCAGCCAACTGGGCCTTGGATCCTTTTGGCTCTGGCGCAGCCTGGAATGGCCCAGTATCCGGCCGGTTTTACCCGGGATCGTGGCCTTGGTATTCACTCTCTGCTTCACCAGTTTCGCCATTGTCATGACCTTGGGTGGCGGGCCGGCGACTTCCACTATTGAAGTCGCCATTTACCAGGCGCTGCGCTTCGAATTTGATGCTGGCCGGGCGGCATTGTTGGCACTGATACAGCTGCTAATTTGCGGAACGCTCTGGTGGCTGGTGTTGCGCAAGGGGCTGAACACCGCCCTGGTACCCGATCGACAACTTTTCATTAGCCATGCCCGTCCTGATGCACAAGGCGTCAGGAAACTGCTGGATAGCGCCCTGCTTGCGGCGTTTGTACTGTTTCTGACCCTCCCTCTGCTCGCCGTACTGACCCGAGGCTTGCCAGGGCTGGCCGATGCGCTGATGCCGTCCGGCTTTGCGAATCAGGGCCTGCAACTCTTGAAGCAACTGCACTCAGCCTCGGCATTGCCCTGCCCGCCGGTGTGGTCTCGGTGGTCACGTCACTGCTGATACTCGGGGCTAAACCGGGCAACACCAACACGCCTATTTCGCGGCTGCTTGAGACTTCCGCCTATCTACCGCTGATCATTCCTCCGCTGGTGCTGGCCACCGGTCTGTTTCTGTTGCTGCGGCCAAAACTCGGTATCGCCAGCGAAGGGCTGGCCTTGGTCGCTCTTATCAATGCCATGATGGCCCTGCCCTTTGTCATGCAGCTCCTCCGCGGACCGCTCCGCAACCTGGACCCGGCGAGTATCCGCCTGGCAGACCAGCTAGGCATCCGAGGCTGGTATCGCTGGCGCTGGTTACACTGGCCGAGGCTCAGGCGCCCCCTGGCCCTCGGGCTTGCCTACGGCACTGGGTTGTCACTTGGCGATTTCGGCGTGATTGCGCTGTTTGGATCACCCGGCAATCCGACACTGCCGGTGCTGCTATACCAGCAACTAGGCAGCTATCAGATCAACGCGGCGGCCGGCACCGGGCTTTGGTTAATGATGGTGTTACTAGCCTTGTTCGGTCTGTTCAATTTGGTGGGGAGACCACCCACAAAGTCACAGGGGCTTCAGGTCCCAAAGCCAAATCAACTGGAGACCTCGGATGCTTGAGGTTCGCAACCTGACCTTCACTTACCCGTCGAATGACCGTACCTGGTGCTTTGATTTCCAAGTTAGTCCAGGCCAGTGCATTGCCATCGACGGCCCCAGCGGGTCTGGCAAATCCACCCTGCTGGGACTGCTCGCCGGATTTCTTTCACCCGCTGCCGGCACAATCACCTGGCAAGGACAAAACGTTGATCAGCTCGCGCCGTGGCAACGGCCTATGACCAGCGTATTCCAGGAACACAACCTGTTTGAGCACCTGGATGTGCAGACCAATATTGGCCTTGGCATTCACCCCGGCATGAAGCTGTCCCGAGAACAGAAGCAGGCGATACAAGAGGGACTGACGCGGGTTGGTCTTGCCGGGTATGGCGAGCGGATGCCATCGGCCTGTCGGGCGGGCAGCGCCAGAGAGTGGCCTTGCTGCGGGCACTGCTGCGGAACCAACCTTTGCTGCTACTCGACGAGCCCTTGACCGGGCTGGATGAGGATACCCGAAATACGCTTCGGGCAATGCTGGTGGAACACAAAACCCAGGGCATCACCATAGTCCTGGCTAGCCACGATGAAGAGGACCGGCAAGTGCTGGCGGATAGCCGATGGAACCTCTAAGCTTGTGATTAACCAACAAAACAATCAATGGATTGTCGTCCAACGTGACCAGCACCGCGAGCAAGAGAGGGTCGGTTTTCGCGGCGAACGCTTCGTCGCCTGGCGAAGCTATTGTCACTGACACTTCATTGCAGATCCGTGGCGACTGGACGCTACAAAATTACCCCCTGCTTCAGCAAACCGTTGCCGAGGCGTCAGCTCAGGCATTTAAGGACGTAGATCTTTCTCATCTGGAACGTCTCGATACCGCGGGAGCGTCCCAGCTGATAACCCTGCTCGGCCCTGAGCGCCTGCACGCCCTGGCGTCCGAACCCGATGCACTTCCTGCCGCGCGATCGGCACTGCTCTGCGCCGTGTGCGACGCCCTGATAAACCGCCCCGAGCCAGAACCGCCTGCCATCCCCGTGATCACCCGATTCCTGGCCGAAACCGGTCAGCGCACCGATGGCATCTATCAATTGCTCAAGGCACTCAACGTTCATCGGGCAGACCCTTGCCGTCCTGTTTTCGGTACTTCTACGGCCCTGGCGATGGCGTGTGACGCCCTTCGTCGCCGCAATCCAGGAAACCGGCCTGAACGCCCTGCCCATCGTGGCACTGCTCACCTTCCTGGTGGGTGCCGTGGTCGCCTTTCTTGGGGCAACGGTGCTTGAGAGCTTCGGTGCAACTATTTATACGGTCAACCTGGTGGCGTTTTCCTTCCTGCGGGAGTTTGGCGTATTACTCGCGGCTATTCTGCTGGCTGGCCGCACCGCCAGTGCGTTTACCGCGCACATAGGCGCTATGAAGGTTAACCAGGAACTGGATGCCATCCGGACTCTGGGCCTGAACCCCATTGAACTGCTGGTGATCCCACGGGTATTGGCGATGATGATCAGCCTGCCCATTCTGGCGTTTGTCGGCATGATTGCCGGCATGGCAGGTGGCGCCACGGTGTGCGCCCTGGTGCTGGACATCTACCCGCCGCAGTTCATAGCGATTGTCGAGCGTAGCGTTGAGCTCAGACACTACCTGGTCGGGCTTTCCAAGCGCCGATTTTTGCCTTTCTGATTGCCGTTATCGGCTGCCTGGAGGGGTTTAAAGTCAGTGGCAGTGCGCAATCGGTTGGCGAGCACACCACCTCGAGTGTGGTTCAGTCGATCTTCATGGTGATTCTGATCGATTCGATTGCGGCCCTGTTCTTCATGGAAATGGGGGTGTAGGCCATGCCTAAACACCATCAACTTGCCCCCCATCCTGACCTACAGAGCCAGACCGTGATTCAGGTTCGCGAACTCTGCAACCGGTTTGGCAGCCAGGTGATTCATGAAAACCTGGACCTCGACGTAATGACCGGGGAAATCCTTGGCGTGGTCGGTGGATCCGGTACCGGTAAAACGGTATTACTGCGAACCATTGTTGGCCTGAACCGACCCACGTCGGGACACATTCGGGTGTTTGGGCAGGATCTCCAGGAGCTCTCGGCCGGCGATCGCTCTCTTATAGAACAGCGGCTTGGCGTGCTGTTTCAGGGCGGAGCGCTGTTTTCGTCATTAAACTTGCAGGAAAACGTGGCAGTGCCACTGATTGAGCATGCCGGTCTGAGCAGGCCAGACGCAGAGCACCTGGCCCGGGTGAAGCTGGCGCTGACCGGATTGCCGCCGGAAGCTGCACTGAAATACCCGGCAGAGCTTTCGGGTGGCATGGTTAAGCGGGCGGCCCTGGCACGGGCGCTGGCGCTGGATCCGGAAATTCTGTTTCTGGATGAACCGACCGCGGGCCTCGACCCCATTGGCGCCGCCGCGTTTGATCGCCTGATCCTGACCTTGCGGGACGCGCTCGGTTTTACGGTGTTCCTGGTCACCCACGACCTGGACACGCTTTACGCCACCTGCGATCGCATTGCGGTATTGGCAAAGAAACGGGTTCTGGTTGCCGACCGGTTGGAACGTGTTGCCACCATCGACGATCCCTGGATTCAGGACTATTTTAACGGCCCGCGTGGGCGCGCTGCGAGCAGCGCCACCGGGGCAAACACACTGAGGCCACAGGAGTAGTCACCATGGAACCCAAGGCCCATCACGTTATTATTGGACTATTTACGCTTCTGGCGTTTGTGGCGGCATTGCTGTTTGCCCTGTGGCTCGCGAAAACAACCACTGATCGGGACTGGTCCTACTATCAGATCGGATTCAATCAACCGGTCAGCGGTCTCTCAAAGGGCAACCCGGTGTTATACAGCGGCGTGCAGGTTGGTGATGTGGTGGAGTTGAAGCTCAATCCCCGCGATCCCAGTCAGGTGCGTGTGCTGATTCGAGTCGATAAGAACATTCCGATTCGGGAAAACACCCAGGCCTCGCTTGTGCTCGCCAACATCACCGGCAGCATGAGCGTGCAATTCAGTGGCGGCACCCCGGACAGCCCCGAGCTAATTGGCGACATCAACGATCCCCCCTGATCATGGCCAAACCCTCCGCCCTCGATAGTCTGCTGGCTAACGGCCAGAGCCTGCTGCAAAAAGCCGAGATTCTGCTGGGTGACGCCAACAAGATGTTCTCGGACAAGAACATAGAGAACCTGACTGCCGTTCTCGACAACACCCGGGAAGTATCCGATGCTCTGCTGGAACAGCGCAGCCGCCTGGACGATTTGCTCGCACGGCTGGATTCCGCCAGCCAGCGAGCCGGTGAAGCAGCAGTGAAGGTCTCCAAGGTATCAGACAACGCCAATGCCTTGCTGGAAAACGAGGGACGTGCAGTACTCGGTTCCCTGAATGCAGCGCTGAAAACCATCGAAACAACGTCGGCGCGCATTGACCAGCTAACCCAGAACAATCAGGCGCGATCGAATCAGGCCTGCAGGGTATGGGCGACCTGTCACCGGCGTTGCGCGAATTGCGCAACACTCTGCGTAATCTCAACCAGCTCACCCGCAAGCTGGGTGAAGACCCGACGCGTGCCATCTGGGGCGGCGAAACAATACAGGAGCTAGGACAGTGAGCTTGAGGCGAGTGGTCTTCGTAGCCAACGCGGTGCTTCTGGGCACGATCACAGGATGCACGGTGTATCCAACCCTGGAGGCGCCGCGAGTCATGGATTTTGCAGCGCCCTCCTCGGCCATCCGCGCGGATCAAACACGCCCGCTGAGTTTGCGGGTGGATACGCCCTACGCCTCGGATCCTCTGGGCACCAACCGAATTCTGGCGAAACCTACGCCTTTGGAATTTCAAATCTACCCATCAGTGCGTTGGCGGGACGCCGCGCCCGTGGTCATGCGCGACCTATTGGTTGAAACGTTCCGGCACAGCCAAGGATTCAGTTCGGTGATCAGCGACACCAACCCGGCCAACGCAGACTGGACCCTGGTGAGCGAATTGACTGCTTTTCACACCGAGTATCAGACCGAAGACATACAGGCTGTAATTGAATTGCATGGCCAGTTGGTGGACAACCAGAGTCGCAAGACCCTGTGCGCGACCAGTTTTAAGGTGCAGGAGCGCTCGGAGAGTGAGGCCATTGAACAGGTGGTGGAGGCGTTTAGCCGCGCCGGTCAGGAACTATCGGAGTCCGTCGTGCGCTGGGCTGGTGAGTGCCACCAGCCCAAACCCTAGCCCGCCGGGGGTTATTTGGCGGGAAACAAGTCAGCCCAGGCAGCCTTCAGATAGAGGCCCATGGACCAGAGCGTTAGGCCGGCAGCGATATACAGCAGAGCGATCGCAATGTTCGATCCCAGCACGCCCGGCGGGAATGCCAGCAAGCCCACGATGGCTGCCATCTGCGCGGTCGTCTTGATCTTGCCGATGTAGGAAACCGCAACGCTGGCGCGACTGCCCATTTCAGCCATCCATTCCCTCAGCGCGGAAATGACAATCTCACGACCAATAATAACGGTAGCCGGAATGGTCAGCAGAATCGCCGCGTGCTCTTCAATCAGCACAGCCAAGGCGACCGCCACCATCAGCTTATCCGCCACCGGATCCAGAAACGCCCCGAATGGGGTGCTCTGGTCAAGTTTGCGGGCCAGGTATCCATCCAGCCAGTCGGTCACACCGGCCAAAGCAAAAATACCGGCACTTACCAGGTAACTCCACTCCACCGGCAAATAAAAGATCACCACAAACACCGGAATCATGATGATGCGTGAGAGCGTGAGTATGTTGGGTAAATTCATGCTGTCCTTACTCGTCGTGCAATGCTGCGTAGATGTTTTCCGCCAATGACTTGCTGATGCCCGTTACCTTGGCCATCTCATCCACACTGGCTTTGCGGATTCCCTGTATCCCGCCAAAATAGCGAATCAAATCGCGACGGCGCTTGGGACCCACCCCTTCGATGCCCTCCAGGGTGGACTGCCGGCGTTTTTTATCCCGACGTGCCCGGTGGCCGGTAATGGCGAACCGGTGCGATTCATCCCGGATGTGCTGAATCAGGTGCAGGGCCGGCGAATCGGCCGGTATCCGGAACACATCACCGGTCATCGCGTCGATCAGCTGTTCCATCCCTGCCCGTCGGGTCACGCCTTTGGCAACACCAATCAGCGGGATTTCGGAGATCTCCAGTTCATCAAAGACCTCTCGCGCTATATTCAGCTGGCCCTTACCACCGTCGATAAACACCAGATCCGGGCGCTTACCCTCGCCGGCCACCATACGCTTATAACGCCGGGTTAACACCTGGCGCATGGCGGCATAGTCATCGCCAGCGGTTACGCCCTCGATGTTATACAGGCGATAGTCGCTTTTCAGCGGGCCATTCTCGTCGAAAACAACGCAGGATGCGACGGTATTTTCACCGTGGCTGTGGCTGATGTCGAAACACTCCATGCGGGATGGCGTTTCCGACAACTCCAGCGTATCCCGCAGGGCCAGTAACCGGCGGTACACGGTTTCCTTGCTGGCCAGGTGCGTCAGCAGGGTCTGGCGGGCGTTGGTCATTGCCAGTTCCAGCCAGCGACGGCGCTCGCCGCGAACATTGCCGCGAATCCGGGTTTCCCGGTTCGCTGCCTTGGTCAGCGCTTCGGCCAGTAACTCCTGGCCATCGACATCCACCGGTACCAGAACATCACGAGGAATTTCCCGGCGAGTGTTGCCGCCAAAATAATACTGGCCAAGAAAGGCGCTGAGCAATTCGCCTTCGGTCTGTTCAATGGAGTAACGGGGGAAATAGTCCTTGGTACCCAGCACCCGGCCGCCGCGCACTATGATCACCACGATGCAGACAATGCCGGCGTCCTGGGCAATGGCGATCACATCAGCATCGCCGCCCTCGCCGTCCACCGACTGCTGCTCCTGGACATGCCGGAGGTGATTGATCTGGTCCCGGTAAGCCGCCGCCTTTTCGAAGTCGAGGCTTTTGGACGCCGTCTCCATTGCATTCATCAAATCCTGGATGATGGCGGGGTTCTTACCCTCCAGGAACATGCTGGCACGGCGGATGTCCTCCTGGTAGTCCTCGGGACTGATGTACTCCACACAGGGGGCGGTACAACGGTTGATCTGGTACTGCAGGCACGGACGGTTCTGTTTTTAAAATAGCTTTCACTACAGGATCTTATGCGGAAAACCTTTTGTAAAACATTAAGGCTTTCCTTGACCGCCCCGGAGCTTGGAAACGGCCCGAACCAGGTGCCGCCACCCTTTTTCGTGCGCCCACGCCGAAAGGTCAGCGAGGGATAATCGCTGTGGGACGAGAGGTAAATATAGGGATAGGACTTATCGTCCCGCAGCAGGATGTTATAGGGAGGCCGCAGAGATTTGATCAGGTTCTGTTCAAGCAGCAGCGCCTCGGTTTCACTCCCGGTGATGGTCACTTCAATGGACGCAATCTTGCCTACCAGCGCCTCAGTCTTGGGCGCCAAGCCGGTTTTGCGGAAATAGCTGCTGACCCGGTTCTTGAGGTTGCGTGCCTTGCCCACGTACAGCACGTTGCCCCCTTCATCGAACATTCGATAGACGCCGGGCCGTTCCGTGAGCTGTTTCAGGAAGTTCTTACTGTCGAACTCCGCTGTTTGATTCGCGGGGTCAGACCTTGTCGGCATCAAGCAACCCGAGGCGGACGGCCATCAAGGCCAGTTCAACATCACTGGAGATTTCGAGCTTTTCGAAGATTCGGTAGCGGTAGCTGTTCACCGTCTTGGGACTCAGGCACAGCTTATCGGAGATGTCCTGAACTTTCTGGCAATCGACCACCATCATGGCGATCTGCATTTCCCGCTCGGACAGCCGCTCGAATAGCGACAGCTCACCGTCGTCATCACGATCGCCGCTCATCTGCTTGAGAGCCATTTTCTGGGCAATTTCCGGGCTGATGTAGCGTTGCCCTGAATGGGCCATGCGGATGGCCCGAACCATTTCCTTGATGTCCGCGCCCTTGGTGATATAGGCGGAGGCCCCACTCTGCATGACTCGGGTGGGATAAGGATCGTCGGCACAGGCGGTGACAACGATGACACGGATGGAATCATCAATCCTGAGGATACGGCGGGTAGCTTCGAGGCCGCCAATGCCAGGCATCCTGATGTCCATCAGAACAATGTCTGGCCGCTCCTGGCGAACGAATTCTATGGCGTCCTCGCCCGAGGATGCTTGCCCGATAACGTCCAGGTCGGGGTTATCGGCCAGCATACGGGTAATGCCCGAACGCACCAGCTCATGGTCATCGACAACCAATACCCTGATCAAAATTTACCTCGCACACGGACTACGGGAAACAGCAGAATTGTACTGGTTACCTTACCACTCTAATAGGTCCAAAATCATGATATCAGGCAAATTATCACGCCGAAGGTCCCAATCCTGCGGTATTTTCGACCGGATCAAACCAGACCACAAGGTCACCGCGCCTGACCGCAGCCATAACCCTGTCACGCTCGGCCAGCGGACTCTCGGTGTCGTTCAACCCGTGGTAGCGGGTGCAATATTCTTCCACCAGACCATTCAACTGCTCTTGAGTCAGTAGCTCGGTTTCCACCACGAACTTCTCTTCCCGTGGGTCTGGCTGGGCCTGGTTGGCTGCGTCGTCAGTCATAGATTCTCCCTCGTGGCCAACATGGTAAGGATTAAGGCCGTGCGCGAGAAGCCCTGATCAACAATTGCCGCGATCAACGATAGAGAGTCTCGACAAAGAGCCTCGACGAGTCAGGCAGCTTCAGAGGCTGTCCGGAAGTGAGCGATCAGTTGCCGCATGGAGAGGGATTCCTGGCGCAATGCTTCACTGATGGAGCGCGTATTTTCAACGCTCTCGATAAGAAAGTCAGCGCTTTCGTCCAAAACCGCAGATCGGCGCCCCACCCGGCCAATTTCATCGTGCTGGGTGGTGATGGCGGCAGTAATCTCCGCACTATGCTCCTCTAGCCGGACAAACCGTTCGCCCAGGCCTTCAAGGTGTCCCCGCAGGCCACCAGATGCTCGCGGTTCTGATTGCCAGCTTCG
Source organism: Marinobacter similis (assembly GCF_000830985.1). GTDB lineage: Bacteria > Pseudomonadota > Gammaproteobacteria > Pseudomonadales > Oleiphilaceae > Marinobacter > Marinobacter similis. Next base: position 562,612 of record NZ_CP007151.1, read on the forward strand.
CTCATCTCTCCGAGTAAGCCGTCTACGCCGCCCACTCCCGATACCAGATCCTGAACCCACTGCGAGATATTCTGGGTCGATTCAGAGGTCCGCAAAGAGAGCGTGCGAACTTCATCCGCCACCACCGCAAAACCGCGCCCATGTTCTCCGGCTCGGGCTGCTTCGATTGCGGCGTTCAGCGCCAACAGATTGGTTTGCTCCGCAATCTCAGCGATCACGCCGATCACCTGCTCAATTTTTCCAGTCGATTCGTTTAAAGCATGAATGGAGCCGACACCCGGGATATCACTTCCACGGTGTTCTCTGCCGCTTTTTCGCTGGTGACGAGGCGCTCCTGTACCCCTACATTGGCGGCAACGGCCTCTCTCACGGTTTCTGCCGAAGCATTGGTAGCCTGATCAATCGCTGAGCCTGATCGGCAATAGCGGCCATGGACTGACTGACATCCTGGATTTGCTGCCGGGTTTTCTCCGAGGCCTGCTGTAATGATTCGGCCCCACGATCCAGGGTGCTGGAGCGCTCGTTCAACCCACCAGCCGCGCCGCGAACGTCACCAATGAATTGCTCGAAACGACTCACCAGGGCGCCAAGGGCACGACTGACACCTGCCACCTCGTCCTTTCCGTTCAGTACCGGGACTCGAGTCAGGTCGCTGTGCTCTTCCATGGCCTCCAGCTCCCGGGCAATGCGGCGTAGCCTCTGGATGACCGAAACCCGCAACCACAGGGTCATCAAGATCACCAACGCCAGGAAACCGACCGAACCGGCGACCAGAAAGGTTTGCTGATCGGACAAAAAGGACAGCAGATCGTCAGCGCCGTTTTTAACCGATTCGCGACTACTCTCTTGACGTTCGTTTATGGCCCCCAGCATCGGTTCAAGCGCGGGGAACAGATCGAAGTCCACCACCTGACCAACCCGGTAATAGCTCTTTTGTTCGATACCCTCACTCATGGCGACCATCAACGCCTGAACCCGTTCGAAATCCTCGATGTGGCTCTCAGACCAGGGTTGCAAACCGCTGTTAGCCTGTACCGCCTCCCAGCGTTCCGGCAGTGAGACTTCCAGGTTCGCAAAAGCCGGCTGGATCTCATCCCAGAGCAAGAGCTGGGCTTTGATTTTATAGGCCAGATCCTGAAGCTTGCGGTGAGACTGCTCCAGGTCTGCAAGCAGCCAGGTTTCTTGGAGGTTGGTGCGAATCAGTTCGTCCGACGCCTCCTCGGCCTTGAGAATGATCGTCCCGGACAGAGTAGCCAGCCCCGCCAACGCAAAAACACAGAGGAAGGCAAAACAGAAAATACGAGCGCGAACAGTGCCTAACATGACGACTCCAACGACAGACTGAGAGCAGCAGGTTAAGACAGTTCTGTGACGCTTTTATGTCAAATGAGCATTTGAGTGCTGTCTTTTGCTTTGGAGGCCAGCGCGGAATCGCTTCAAAAACAGGGGTTAATTGCCTATTATCGCGACTTTAAATCAGATTGGATGCTAATGAATCACTCCGTTTTTCGGCTGACCCTACCCATTCTATTCGGCTACCTGCCCCTGGGCATGGCGTTCGGCGTGCTATTTGCGACCCAGCTGGACTACGCCTGGTGGATTGCGCCGTTGATGGGCGTGGTGATTTTTGCCGGTGCCGGACAGATCCTTGCGGTGAGCCTGTTGGCCGCCAACGCCGGATTGGTTGAGGTATTTGTGGCGATGTTTGTGCTCAACGCTCGCCATCTGTTTTATGGCCTGTCGCTGCTCGGGCAGTTCCGCGGAGCTGGCTGGCGCAAGGTTTACCTGATCTTTGGCCTCACCGACGAAACCTACTCACTATTAACGAGCCGCCCGCGCGGGCCAGATCGCGCCTACGAGCAAACCGTTGATTTCCGGATTACCGCGTTTAATCAGGGCTATTGGGTTATCGGGTGCGCACTGGGCGCCTTGCTTGCGGATAACGTGGCGTTTAACAGCACCGGCATCGAATTTGCGCTGGTCGCGCTCTTTATCGTCCTGACCATTGAGCAATTGAAGGCACTCGGCGACAGCCTGCCGGTCTGGCTGGGCGCCGCTGCCGCAGGCGTAGCCATGATTGCCCTGCCCCCCGCTCATCAGCTTATCGGGCTATTGCCATCGTTACCGCTATTTTGCTGCTGCATTATCGGCGAATACGTGGTGAGCAATCATCGGGAGGAGGAGTGAAGCGTGGCTGAATCGACCTATATTGCCGCATTCATTGCCGTTGCTGCAGTCGCGACTTTCGCGACACGGGTTATCCCGTTTCTGTTTTTTGAGCGGCACACGGAACACCCGCTGATCCAGCACCTGGGGCGTTACTTGCCGGCCGCAGTGATGGCCTTGCTGGCAACGGTGTTCCTGCAACGTTCTGGCACCTGGACGGCTGACCTGCCGGGTTTCGATGCCCTGATACCAGGATTGCTGGTAATCGCGGTGCACCTCTGGCGGCGCAATGCCCTGCTATCCATTGCTGCGGGCACCGCCAGTTACATGATCATTCAACAAACCGGCGTATTTTAACGCTAACCGCGCTCTTCAAGATTAGCCACCAGCCGGGAATCCTGAACAGCGGCAGTCCGATGCTTAACCACGCCCTTGTATTCCGGGCTCTCGATCATCGCCATGAAAGCATCAATGGACGGGTAGCGGACCAGCAGAACCTGGTCCCAGGATTCTTCCGGTGGTGCTATGAGTGAACCAACACTGTTGCCGGACCAGATAACCTCGGCACCGACCGCCCTGACGCAGGCACCCGCTTCTTCCATGTAAAGCTTGTAGGCTTCGCGACCTGAGCGCTCCATGGCTTCATCAGGGTAGCTGGCCCGGTCACGAAATCTCAGCAGGTTCAACATGACCACCGGTTGATTCTTTGGCGTATCCGCCAGCACTTTCTGTAATTGCTCCGGGGTCGGATTGACGGCTTCCATCCTGGTCCTCTTCTTCTGCGTCGATTGGCGTCCACTATAGCCCAGGCCTGAGGCCTTGGGACAAGGATTTTCGTTAGAATTCTTTCACACTGGCGCTTTTTTGCCGCCGAACAAGGACCTACTGAGACAGGTCTACTAGGCGTTGAGATTGGCGTTGGGATTAGCATTGGACTTTAGGAGCATAAAGATAGCTTACTATTTAGCGAGCACATACAATAAAACCTCCTGCGGAACCCTCACTTACGCACCCCATTCGCCGACCAAGGGAACTCGATACCGGCATGAACCTGACGGACATCTTCCTGCAAACCCTGGAAACAACCCTGCCTGTATTTGCCATGGTTTTCATTGGTATGGGCCTGCGCAGGATTGGCTGGATCGACAGCGCGTTCGTCAACACCGCCTCGGCCCTGGTCTTTAAGGCCACGCTGCCGACGCTGGTATTTCTAAGCATAACCCGGGCGGACCTGAACACCGCACTGAACTTCGGCCTGCTGGGCTTTTATCTGGCGGCAACCCTGGCAAGCTTTGCTTTAACCTGGCTGTGGGCGTACTGGCGGGTCCCTCATGCCGACCGGGGAGTTTATGTACAGGGCGCGTTCCGGGGCAACTGCGGCATTGTTGGCCTGGCATTGGCGGCCAACCTTTACGGCGACTTCGGACTGTCCGCAGGTGGCATTCTGCTCGGGCTGGTGATCATTTCCTACAACGCGCTGTCGGTCATTGTGCTCATTGCCTATCAGCCTGGGCAATCCGCCAGCTGGCGCCGCATCGGCCACGACATTATCCGAAATCCGCTGATCATAGCGGTCATCATCGCTGTTCCCGTGGCCTGGCTCGATATCAGCTTCCCTGAGTGGGTTATGACCTCCGGTGACTATTTCGCGTCTCTGACCCTGCCCCTGGCCTTGCTGTGTATTGGCGCCACGGTTTCGCTCAGCGCCATCCGCAGTGACAGTTCAACGGCCTTGGGCTCCAGTTCGCTTAAAATGGTTGTTTTGCCAGCCTGTGCACCGCCGCGGCCTGGCTGGTGGGTTTTCGGGGCGCGGAACTGGGACTGATGTTCCTGTATTTTGCCAGCCCCACTGCGGCCGCGAGCTTTGTGATGGTGAAGGCGCTGGGGGGCAACGATCGCCTGGCTGCCAACATCATTGCGCTGACAACCCTGATGGCCAGCGTAACTGTGACTGTTGGTGTGTTTGCCCTGCGTAGCGCTGGCCTGATTTAGGCCGTGCGCATGCAGAGCTCCTGCATCGCTACGAAGCCACGCTCGCAGCCCCACTGGTAGCTGCTGCCAAACAGGTTGTAGTGATTCAGGTAGTGGTAGAGGTTGTAAATATCGCGCTTCTGCGCGTACACCGGAGTTCGTGGCCATACCCGGTCATAGGCCCGGTAAAACGCAGTCCCAAACCCTCCAAACAGCTCCGTCATCGCCAGATCTGCCTCGCGATCTCCACAGTAGATAGCGGGATCGATCAGCCAGGGACCCTCCTGATTGAACAAGACATTGCCACTCCAGAGGTCGCCGTGCAGCAGGCTTGGTTGGTCGCAATGCTCGTTCAGCCAGCCAATCAGGGTGTCGTCACACTGATCCAGAATACCTTCGAACCGATTGCGAACACTGCTCGCCCGGATGCGAGACACCTGATAGCGCAAGCGCTCCTGAACAAAGAACTCACCCCAATACTCGGCCCAGCAATTCGGCTGCGGCGACAGCCCAATGTAATTGTCCCCGTGCCAGCCATACATCGGCTGCGGCAGCCTGTGCAGCGCCGCCAGCCCCTCACCTAACGCGTCCAGCGCTCCTTCGCCAGGCCGGGCAGGCTCTATGGCAGTAATCTCAAGCGTCGACTCGTCTACCCTGAAAAACTCGGGAACCCGAACCGACTCGACCCCTGCCGCCTTTAGACCATCAGATAGCTGACGCAAACCTTCTGCCTCGCAGATCAAGGCATCGGCGTATACCGTAGTGTTTTGTTTGCAAAAAATTCGAGACATTGCACTCCAGCCTTCTTGAATACATCCACCAACAGCCGGTAGATTAAAAGATAGCTGACATTTCCGCCTGACAAGGACATTTCATGCACGCCAAGCGTTGGTCCCTCCTCATTTCAGGGCTCGTTCAAGGAGTCTACTACAGAGCCTCCACAGCAACTCAAGCGACCAAATTCGGGCTTACTGGCTTTGCCCGCAATCTCGCCGACGGCAGAGTGGAAGTCGTAGCGGAAGGAACTGAAGAGCAATTGCAGCAGCTGAAAAGCTGGTGTGAGATCGGCCCGTCTGCCGCGCGGGTGGACTCGGTGGAGGTATCGGAACAAGAGGCCAGCGGAGAATTCAGTGACTTTGGCATTCGGCATTGACGGTGCCAATGTGACTCAGAATCTACCGTTTTCTCAAGCCTGCGAGAACAACAAACGGCCTATTCTCGAGAAGCTGGCGGCCATCTTCCATGCCCCGGGGCTGGTTCTGGAAATCGGCACCGGCACTGGCCAGCATGCCGTGCATTTTGCCGGCCATTTATCTCACCTTACCTGGCAGCCCAGCGACCATCCCCGGAATTACCAGCTCTGCCTGCCCAGAATCAGGCAAGCCGGCCTGGCCAACCTTAATTCGCCCAAATCACTGGACGTTTGCCAATCAGAGTGGGGCTTACCGGATTCAGTGAATGGTGTGTTCTCAGCCAACACCGCCCACATCATGTCTTGGCCCGAAGTGGAGCGCATGTTTGCGGGCGTCGCCAGGATTCTGGCACCTGGATCGGCGTTTTGCCTTTACGGCCCGTTCAGTTACGAGGGCCAACACACCAGTGCAAGTAACCTTAATTTTGACCGGCACCTTCGTTCTCAAAATCCGAGCATGGGCATCCGGGACATGAGCGATCTGATCGCGCTTGCTGACCGCTGCCGGCTATCGCTGGATGAAGATCTCGACATGCCCGCCAATAACCGCATGACCGTCTGGCGGCGACAAGCATGAGGCCACTGAGGAGGCGACCTGCCACATTGCCACGGGCAGTATGGGCAGGGTTCACCCTGATCGCCTTTGTTCCGGCGGCTCATGGGGAATCCGGTGCGAACATCGTGGTTACCGCACCGTTGCTGGAGCGTACTCTCTACGAGACGCCTGCCGCGCTCTCCGTTGTCGACCGCCCGACCATTCAACAGGGCCAGTTACGAAACAAGCTGGATGAGTCCCTGGTGCTGGTTCCCGGCGTGTACCTGCAAAATCAGGAGAACTACGCCCAGGGCGAGCGCATTGCCATTCGGGGCTTTGGCGCCCGGGCACCCTTTGGGGTTCGGGGAATCACCGTGATCGTTGACGGCATTCCCTACACCCTGCCCGACGGACAGGCCCAACTCGACGCCATTGATCTCGACAACGCCGAGCGGATCGAAGTCATTCGAGGCCCGGCCTCGGTACTCTATGGCAACGCCGCCGGCGGTGTGATCAGCGTGACTACCGCCGATGGCCGGCGGACACCCGAAGGCTCCAGCATTCGCCTCACCGGGGGCAGCCATGGCTTTGGCAAGCTTACCGCCCGCAACAGCGGCACTGACGGACCCTGGGCCCATAACGTTAGTTTCACCGCGCTCAACGTGGACGGGTATCGAGACCAGAGCGAAGTCGAGAAATACCTGTTCAATTCGAAGCTGAGCCGGGATCTGGGTGACGATCAGTCCCTGACGGTTATCCTGAACCTTCTCGACAACCCGCGCTCGCAAGACCCCGGCGCTCTCACCGCTGAACAGGTCGAAGACGACCGCACCCAGGCCGGGCGCTTTACCGAGGACTATGACACCGGGCAGACCGTCGACCAGCAAGTGCTGGGCCTGCAATACCAGGACTTGTCGGCCGGCTCCGGCGAGTGGCGAGCAAAAACCTTCTACCTACGCCGCAACTTCGAGCAGCAACTGCCCTTTCCCGGCCCCAGCCGAATCGACTACTTCCGCGATTACTTCGGCTTCAACTCCGACTATCGCCAGCCCTTTGCACTAGCCGGTTACCCTGTCCGCACGGTCACTGGTATTGAGGCACGCCGACAAAGAGACGACCGCAGCCGACGCGAAGTGAGTTTTGACGGCACCCTCCAGGGTGAAACCGCAGATGAGGTGCAAACCGCCACGGCCCTCAGCGTTTTCAGCCAAAGTGATCTGGATCTGAATTCCGACCTGACCCTTTCAGTGGGCGCCCGCTTTGACCACATTCAGATGGAAGTGGACGATCAATTCGTTGAGGACGGCGATCAGTCCGGTGACCGCTCCTTTGGTGAATGGAGTGGCTCAGCCGGCCTGAGTTATCGATTTCGCCCCGACCATCAGGCCTACGCTAACGTCAGCACCGCGTTCGAGACCCCCACCTTCTCCGAATTTGCCAACCCTTCAGGCCAGGGCGGATTCAATCCGGATGTTGAGCCACAGACGGCAGTGAATCATGAATTGGGCTTAAGGGGCGAGCTGGACGTCGGCGTTCGCTATGACCTGACCCTGTTCTGGATTGACGTGCGTGACGAGTTGACCCCCTACACCTTGCCCGGTGATAACGACCGGACCTTTTATCGCAACACCGGGGACACCACCCGCAAGGGTGTTGAGGCGGCCGCGGGCTGGAGTATCTCGCAAGCCTGGCGGATTGAAACGGCCCTGACACTGGCCCGCTACACCTTTGATGACTATCAGGTGGGCGGCAATAACTTTGCCGGGAACCGGCTGCCAGGGTTGCCGGAGCAGGTCTGGAGCAACCAGCTCCACTGGAGCGGTCTCGGCGGCACTTTCGCTGTGCTTGAAACCCGCTATGTCGGAGACCTGGTGGCGGATGATGCCAACGATGTCCAGGTCGACGATTATTGGTTGGTGAACCTGCGCGGGGGCGATACCTGGTATGTCAGCCGCAACAGCCTGCTGAAAGCCTTCGTGGGCGTCCGCAATCTGTTGGACAAGGAGCATTTCGCCAATGTGCGCATCAACGCCAGTAACGGCCGATATTTCGAGCCGGCGGCCAAGCGCACCTATTACGCGGGGTTGGAGCTCACATTCTGAGCCCATAAAAAAGCCCTGACCTTCTGCAAGGTCAGGGCTTTCTATTGGCGGAGAGGGAGGGATTACTCGGGCCTTCGGCCCTCACCCCTTCGGGGCCGTCGTCGCAACGCTCCGACGTTCCTCAGCCTGCGGGACAGGCTTCGGTCGAACCCGCGAAGGATCTTCTACCCACCCAATCGGCCAATAAAAACCCCAGCAAGCGCTGGGGTTTTGTATTGGCGGAGAGGGAGGGATTCGAACCCTCGAAACGCTATTAACGTTTACACACTTTCCAGGCGTGCGCCTTCAGCCACTCGGCCACCTCTCCAATAAACTGTTTCAAATCAGCGATATCGTCGCTCATTTGAGGGCGCAAACTCTAATGGTTTTTATGGCGTTTGGCAACTCCCTTTCTGCAGTTCGGGCTTTTTTTTCTTTTCGGGTGGGTTTTCGTTTACCTATTGTTAGGATTGGGCACTATGGAGAACAGGTCACGCGCCATTCCAATCCTGCCAATTCCGCCCAAGGAGCCAGCCAATGATGATGAAAGCCGAACAATCGACCCTGGTGTTGATCGACGTTCAGGAACGATTGATGCCTGCCATCGCCCATGGTGAGGAAGTCGTCGACCGGTGCCTCACTCTCGCCACCATCGCTGGGCTTCTGGGGGTGCCCATTGTGGCCACAGAGCAATTGCCGGATAAGCTTGGCCACAACGTGGAAGACATCCGGGAGCTGTGCGATCAGGTCATTTCCAAAGACCATTTCGACGCCTGTGGGGACGGTCTCATCGATCAGCTTCCGCAAGGACGTCAGGAGATCGTGATCTCAGGATGTGAAACCCACGTATGCATGCTGCAAACGGCACTGAGTCTGCTCAAAGCCGACTACACCGTATGGGTGGTAGCAGACGCCACCGGCTCCCGTAACGAATTTGACCGGGACGTTGCCTTGGACCGGCTTGCTCAAAGTGGCGCACGGATCGTGACCCTGGAAATGGTCGCCTTTGAGTGGATGAAGAACAGCAAGCACCCGCATTTCCGGGATCTGCAAAAATTGATCAAATAGCTACCAAGCAAGAGGCCAGCGATGCTGAACATGGATTTCTCCAAGCGTGTAGTAATCCGCACTGAAGAACAGGAGTGGGTTCCCAGCCCGGCGGGCGGCGTGCGGAGAAAACCGCTGGCCCGTGAAGAGGCGGAACGCGGTCACGCTACCAGCGTGGTCCGTTATGATGCGGGCGCCTCATTCAAACGGCACGAGCATCCGTTGGGCGAGGAAATCCTGGTTCTGGATGGTGTTTTTTCCGATGAAACCGGAGACTATCCCGCCGGTACTTATTTCCGGAACCCGCCCGGGACTGGCCACGCGCCCTTCAGCCGTGACGGCTGCACCCTGCTGGTGAAATTGCATCAGTTTGAAGAACGCGATCTGACCCCTGTGCAAATAGATACCCGTTCCCAGCCCTGGCTACCTGGTATTGGCGGGCTTGAGGTAATGCCGCTGCACAACTTCGAGCACGAGCATGTCGCGTTGGTGAAATGGCCGGCCGGCGAGCGCTTTCAACCGCACCGGCACTTCGGCGGAGAGGAAATCTTTGTGCTGTCGGGCGAGTTCTGTGATGAATACGGCCGCTATCCGGTGGGCACCTGGATTCGCAGCCCTCATCTCAGCCAACACCACCCCTTTGTTGAGCAGGAGACTGTAATCTGGGTGAAAACCGGCCACCTTCCCCTACAGGACTAAGCTGCCAAAGGCCTAAGCTGCTAAGGTTTCTGGCTGCTCTCCACAGAGCCCTCCACAGTACCCTCTACAGGACTCTCCACGGCACTCTGGTCGACCACGATAAGCTCCGAGAGGTCGAAGCCCTCTGCCCTCGCCCGATCTCGGAAGTTGGCCATCTGGGCATCACTGACAGTGGGGGTGCGCGACAAGAACCATAGATAGTCGCGGTTATAGCCGGTGATGTAAGCGTAGTCATAGCCCTGTTGGTCCAGCTCGAACACGACATAGGAACTGTAGAAAGGGCCGAAAAAGGACACCTTTAAATGCCCACTCTTGCGGTCGTCAACAAACACTGCGTGGCCTTCCGCTTCACTCCACTGCCCTTCACTGGCGTCGTAACCGCGATTGGTAACGACAATACTGCCGTCTTCCTTAAGCTCGTACTCGGCAGAGACCCGGCTCAACCCCTCCTCAAACGAGTGATCCAAGCGGGCGATCTCATACCAGGTGCCAAGGTAACGATCCACTTCCAGATTCTGGACCGGGCGAATGCCTCAGGCACTCCGGTACAGCCGGCCAGAAAGCCGACTGCCATAACAATTAATGCGCCTATCCTGCTCAAAATTTCCCACCTAACCCAGTAACTTGGAAACAGGCAACCAAACGGCTGCCTACCTTGATCAGGATACGCAGAATCAGATGGGTAGGACCAGTATGGGCCCCGAAGGGCCCATCTCACTTTCCGTCACTTCCCACTCCCCTTTCTCCTGAGAAGACTTAAGAGGCTTCAGAGCCGCGCCACTGGCCGCCGGAAAAATCGTGGTTACTGGCAGCACCAATGTTCATTGACCGCTCCGCCTCCGGCACCTCAAACACGTGATACGCTTCCGGGCCGAAGGTATCCAGCGCGGTGCCACGATACTCATAGGAATCCGGGACCGGCTCGCCAGAGAAGGCAACGCGGAAATAGTGCTCGCGGGTCTGTGCGCCGACCCTTAATGGCTGCTCGACCCAGAGATAGACGGATTTATCCGGCACCATGTACTCACACCGGACTACGCGATAGCCGTCATGGAGCGACAGGCTGGTAGGCTCTTTACCGGGTTCCAGACGAAATTTGTGGATAGTCTTCATGGCGGTGACTCCTCTGAAAATGTGGTCTACACATTTCCATCTTGCCCCCAAAGACTGATCGACAAAATAAGGTTTTATGAACCTTTTAGATCGATTTTTTCGACGCCAAATGACGCCCATCCAAAGGTTTATTGAGGGGTATTCTAAGAGGCCTGAAGGCCTGGACCGCCTTCGCAAATCGCGCGAACGCCTTCATGTGCAGGGTCTTTACTCCGGGTTATCGCAAACAGCTCATCTTTCACGTCGTTGATCGAGGCGATCTCTTCCACCTCATACTGTCGGCATACTTCCGCCCGGATCGCCGTCGGTGCAGCGAACACGCCGAGGCCCTGGCGGCCAAAGACTTTTATCAGTGCACTGTCATCAATGCGAGCCACCACGTTCATGCGTACCCCTTGCAGCGAAAACCAGTTCATCAGCTTTTCGAAATAAGGTGCATTGGTCGCGTTCGCCAACAAGGGCTCGCCGTTCAGTGAACCTGGAAAGCCCTGTTTCAGTCGCTCTGCGATATCGGATCGGGCGAAAAGGCTGATCGTGGAGCCCGCAAGCGGATGTGCAGTAAAGCTGCCGTGGTCAACCAGGCCAGGCATGCGATCGGTCAGCACCACATCAAGATCCTTACGCTTGAGGCGGAGCATAAGATCCTCAGTGCCACCGGTCTGGCAGTTGAGCTGAATAGGACGTGACAGCGCCATGGCTGGCTGCAAAAGTGAGTAGGCAATCAGCTTGTGGATGGAGGCGGAAATACCCGCTGACAACGTTAGCGGACGATCGGCCGGTGCCAACTTCAGGGTTTCAGTGAGCTCGCCGGTGAGCGCAAAGATCTCATCGGCATAGCCCAGGACGGTCTTACCCAAATCGGTCAGAATCAGCTGCCGCTGTTCACGCCGGAACAGCAGGCCATCCAGGGAGGATTCGAAAGTGGCGAGCTGCCCGCTCAGGGTTTGAGGGGCAAGCTCCAGCACCTCGCTGGCGCGGGCAATTGAGCCTTCCCTGCTGATCATCCAGAAGTAATACAGGTGTCTGAGGTTGAGCTGATCCACTGGCAACTCCGCAGTCCTTCTTCAGGAGGGGCGAGGCACCTTAAGAATATCGCCAAAGGTCACGTATTCGCTGCCGCCCAGGCGACCGATGGAGTCCAGCGCCGCGGCATCGATTTTTAACCGGCCTTTATCATCCAAATGGGTCGCCTGGTCACTCACGTAGACGCCTTTCACCAGGCCAAATACCAGAGTCTGGGGTGCTGCCCCGATTTCCTTGATGTCATAGAGTTCACAAGCGAAGGCGACGTGGCAGTCCGTGAGCCGTGGCAGGCGGGATCCTTCCATCGGCGTCAACTCCAACCCCAGATCCGCCAGCTCTGACTCACCGTGTGGCAAGGTACGGGATGTTGCCGTCATGGCACTGGCGAGCTCTCGATGGGCGATATGGACGACGAAATCCTTCCGAGCTTCGATATTCACCCGCGTGTCCTTGAAGGCGTTGTCCGTGGGCTTTCGGCCAACCGAAAACATCAACAAGGGAGGATTGCTGGTGATGGGTGTAAAGAATGAAAACGGCGCCAGGTTGTAGTCGCCATCGGGATTTTCACTCAGCACCCAGGCAACCGGACGAGGTACCACAGTCTGGGTCAGAATATGGTAAGCCTCGGTTGCATCCATGTTCTCGAAATCAATAAACATCAGGCTATTTTTTCCTGTAAATGATACCCGGGTGACACTGCACCATCTCATACAAGTCGGGCAGACCGTTCAGCGATTCAGAGGCGCCGAGGATGAGATAACCACCAGGGTTCAGGGTGGCATGGATGCGGGTAAGGATGTCTTTCTTGAGCTCTGCCGAGAAGTAGATGAGGACATTGCGACACATCACGATGTCGAATTTCCCGAGCATGTATCGCTCCAGCAGATTCAGCTCCTTGAATTCGACCATACTCTTGAGCTGCGGGCGAATCTGCCAGCCACCGTTCAGCGAAGGCGTGAAGAACTGTTTTTGCCGTTCCGGAGAGAGTCCACGGCCGATGGCAATCATTTCATACTCGCCCCGGCGTGCCACTTCAAGAACGCTTTTGGAGATGTCGGTGGCAGTAATTTTCACATCACGCAGACGGCCCGGCCGTTGGCGCCGGAACTCTTCCACAATCATGCCCACCGAATAGGGCTCCTGCCCCGTGGAGCAGGCCGCAGACCAGAGCCGAAGAGGCTGAGCCGTTTTACGCTCGGCAAACTCTGGCAGCAGCTTTTCCTGCAAGATTCGGAACGGATGATTGTCTCGGAACCAAAGAGTTTCGTTAGTGGTCATCGCATCGATGACCACTTCACGGAGGCTCGCCCTGCCCGTCCGCTTCAATCGGTCGAGCAACTCACCCAGGGAGTTGAGTTCGTTTTCTTCCAGGATTCGACGAAGGCGGCTCTTAACCAGATATTGTTTATTTTCGCCCAGCAAAATGCCGCACGCATCCTGCAGGAACGTTTTGAAGGCTTCATATTCCTGTGGCGTTATTTCCGCTTTCATTGGATCTCTGTTGTTTGTGCATCAGTGAGCAATGGCTTCACCCTTGGTCGATGATCTCCATCACTCGCTCGGCCAGTTCGTCGGGACTGAACTTGGCCATGAAGTCGTCTGCCCCAACCTTTTGCACCATAGCCCGGTTAAAGACGCCACTCAACGAGGTATGAAGCATGATGAACATATCGCTCAGCGCCGGGTCACTCTTGCACTTGGTCACCAGTGTGTAGCCATCCATTTCCGGCATCTCTACGTCCGAGATTATCAGGGCCAGGTGATCACGGGCTTTCGAGCCGTCACCGGTGATCTCTTTAAGATACTCATAGGCCTGCTTGCCGTCGTTCTTGGTGACCACCTCCATACCAATCGCGGTCAGGCAGCGCTCAATCTGACGACGGGCTACCGAGGAGTCATCAACCACCAGGACCGGCAGATTGGCAGGCTCCCGGCCAGCGCTCTTGCTCAAGACCGCTTCGGTAACATCTTCCTTGAGCGGAGAAACCTCTGAAAGAACTTTCTCTACGTCAATGATTTCAACCAGTTTATCATCAATCTTGGTAACGGCAGTGAGGTAAACATCCTTGCCTGCACCTTTCGGCGGTGGAAGGATATCTTCCCAATTCATATTCATGATCCGGTCCACGCCGGTAACCAGGAAGCCCTGGGTTTTCCGGTTGTACTCGGTAATGATCACGAAACTGTTTCCCAGTTCTTCCTGGGGAATCCCCGGCAAGCCAATGGACATGCTGAGGTCGATGATGGGAATGGTCTCACCCCGAGTGTGGGCGACACCTCGTACCACAGAACGGCTGTTCGGGATGGAGGATAGCTTCGGACATTGAAGAACCTCTTTTACCTTGAACACGTTGATACCGTACATCTGCCGTCCGCGCAGGCGGAACATCAGTAGCTCAAGGCGGTTTTTCCCTACCAGCTGGGTCCGCTGGTTTACGCTATCCAATACCCCTGCCATCTATGCTCTCCTAACTCACCGGGTCATCACCGGCATGTATTTTGCTGCTATTCAGATCATGAACGAGCTGACGGAAAATCGTCACCGTCACAACTACCTGCTCGCTTAACGGCCGACGGGGCCAAATCCTTAGGATTTTTCCAGAGTAATGGCCGGACATTGACAGCATAGGACAAAGTGACACGTATGCGCACCACCATTTTTAGCCTCGCTTTACTCATGTCCGGCGTCACGGGCGGCGTAGCTGCCCAGACCACGGCCACGGAGATTGAACAGGCTGCCACAAACTATCTAACCGCTTTTGCGAAGGCGCAGTCTGAGCAAGGCTATGAGGTCACCTTTGAGCCGGGCAGTATTGATAGCCGGCTCGCCCTGGCTAGCTGTGAGCAGCCTTTGGCAATCGAGTTTACCGGTGATCCCTGGCGCAGCACTCATCCGTCTCTTCAGGTCGCGTGTGAGGGTAAACGCCCCTGGCGTATGTTTGTGACCGCGTCGGTTTCCATCAACGGCCCAGCCTGGTGGCAGCACGACCGCTTGCCCGCGGCGAGCGCATTACCGCCGATATGGTCACCACCGAATCCGTCGTGGTAAATGCCAGCCGCAGGGGCGTGTTGGGCAACGCTGATGATGTACAAGGCATGGAAATTCGTCGGCCAATCAATGCAGGGTCCGTGATTACCCCCGATCTTCTCTCCGCTCCCGACGCAGTGGAACGGGGCGATCATGTTATTATCTTCGCCAAGAGTGGAGCTTTCTCAGTGACATCCCGAGGCAAAGCCCTGGCGAATGCCTCGGTCGGCGAACAGGTATTGGTTGAGAACCTCCGGTCTGCCCGGACGGTGCGAGCCAATGTAATCGCACCGGGGCGTGTTGAGATTCCGATGTAACCGTAACTGGCAAGTTTCTGCCGCTCGGCAATAGCCTGCCGCCCGCCATCGCCCTAGTGCAAGATAGTGCACAGACAGAGGCACGGCAGATGGAGAATTGGTAATAAAAATTCAGAAAATTTTTCTAAAGGTATGGACGGCACGGCCGTTACATAGATACACACTCGAGTAAGTCGCGCCACCGCGCGGCACTACAGGCAAGCAGGTATAGATATGTCAGTTGACTTAAATGGAATTGGCCCCGGCCAGGTCAACACCCAGAGAACCACGGCCGACAAGTCCTCCAGCAGCCAGGGCACCCAGCCGGCAAGCAGCGAACAGGCTAAAACCCAGGCCCAGTCGGCACGCGGCGAAAGCGTTAGCCTCAGCAATCAGGCAAAAAACCTGAAGCAGCTGGAACAGAAGCTGGGCGACTATCCCGAGATGGATGACGACCGAATTGCAGAAATCCGGTCAGCATTGGAAAACGGAACCTACAAGATCGATGCGGAAAAACTGGCCCAGAAAATGCTTGAGATGGATGAAAGCATTTTTGGGTGAGTAAATCATGGCTGCTATCGATGAATTGAAAGAGCTTCTGTTGCAAGATGTGCAACAACTTGCGGTGTTGACGGCCATCCTGGATAAGGAAAAAGCCTGCCTGTCTGTCTCTGATGTTCGTGCACTGCAAGCGCTGACCGCAGAAAAGAATCAGCTTCTCGCGCAGATCAGGGAGCGGGCAAAACAGAAGATCCACGCTCTCGTCGCCATGGGCTACAAGCCGGAGAGCGGTGCGCCTTCCCGATTTATTCAAAGTGCCGGCCTGACCGAACTGGTTGATCTCTGGAAACGTGCCGATGAGCAATTGCGCCAGTGCCAGGCGCTGAATCAGCACAACGGCCGTGTTATGGGCCACTTGCAAAAACGCCTATCACGACTGACCGATATTTTCCGCGGCGCCACCGGCCAGCAAAAGCTTTACGGTCAGCAAGGCCAGCAAACCTCGGTATCAAGCAGAACCATTCTGGCCAGCGCCTGAATACCCCAGACCTAAGATAACGCCCGGCTTGCCGGGCGTTATTTTTTATCGGGTATAGTTACTGGGCATAGTTACTGGGCATAGTTACCCGGCATAGCTAGCGGGTATAGATAGTCATCTGTGACGAGGGACTGAAGCGAATATCATGGATGCTGACGTTTCCAAACGAAGGCCCCCGACTGCCACTCACCCGGATGTTGTCCATCCTAATTTCCTCAATGCGCTCCGGAAACGCCAGAGTTAGGCCGCCATCCTCTCGCAACGTATATCGAGGCTCTCCTTCCCGGTAATGAACCCCTGTGATGCTCAAGTCCGAATCCAGAAAGTTCAGGACAGGCACGAACACGTTGGTCGTAAGCTTCAGCCCTTCCATGACATCCGCTTCCGATCCGTCACCCTGTTCCGTTGCGTTATCCACCATGCTGCCCACCTGAGCCATACGCTCCAGCAATGAGGGATCGCCCTGCCCCGACACAGCGGCTAACTCATCGTCCTCAAGGGGCGTGAAGCCCACCGCCTCGTACATTTCGCCAGACTCAGACGGAGTGGAGTTCGTGTTGTTGACATGGTTAGTGGCCGCAAAACCGACCAGCGGCTGGAAAGGCAGAGCTACAACGGCGACGAGCGCGGCGGCATTACGGTAGCGGGACTGATGCTTCAGTACGCGACGCAACTCTTTTTCACTGATCCAGCCAGACTGAATGAACACCTCACCCAGTCGCTCTCCTGATTTCCGCTGCAAGCGCAGACCTTCTTCAAGCTGCGCTTCGGACAGGTAGCCTCGACCGACGAGCAATCGTCCTAATCGCGACTTTTCTTCAAATCCCTGACGGATTCTCACTGAATTCTCCTTATTATTCGTGAAAACCGTACAACCCGGCCCGGCATAGGGTAATAAAAACTGCAGCAACCACAGAGCGTGGTTTAGTCTCGCGATTCCGTATCTCATGAGTCGCCGAAACAGCCCACGCTTCTGCTAAAATCCTGCGGTAACTGAAGATTCAATGGATTATTGCAGGAAATCACTCTGCAGCTCACCAGGAGATAAGTAATCAAATGCTAAATTCCGTAAAACCGGTTCGTAGTGTGATCCCTGCCCTGATTCTGGCGATGTCGACCTTGCTTCCGCTTGGCGGAGCCCATGCCGAAACCGCTGCCGAGGCAGCTTCAGACACCTTGCCCAGCGTGAGAGTTGTCACCAGCAAGGGCCCGTTTGTCCTTCAGTTGCGCCCGGATGTTGCGCCAAAGACTGTTGAGAATTTTCTTGAATACGCTCGCGGCGGCTTCTACAACAACACCGTGTTCCACCGTGTCATACCTGGTTTCATGATTCAGGGCGGCGGCTTTACCAAAGACCTGACCCAGAAGCCCACCCAGGATCCTATCGTGAATGAAGCCAAGCAGACCCTGAAGAACCTTCGTGGCAGCATTGCCATGGCACGCACCAGCGCTCCGGACAGCGCCACCTCTCAGTTCTTTATCAATGTGGTGAACAACGGTTTTCTGGATGCCGGCGTTAGGGGCGCGGGCTATGCCGTTTTCGGCAAAGTGACTGAAGGGATGGGCGTGGTTGACGCGATTGCGGGCGTGGATACAAAAAATGCCCGTGGAATGGCTAACGTACCAGTAGAGCCAGTGATCATTGAGTCCGTCTCGGTGCTCGAGCCCGCTAACTGATCCCATGCCCGACGAGTTGCTCTCACCCAGTATCGAGACCGCTGAACTGACCTGGCAGGACGGTGTCCCGGAATCCACCCGGTTCGGGGACGTCTATTTCAATCGTGAGGACGGACTGGCCGAGAGCCGATATGTGTTTCTTCGCCCCAACCGGCTTTCTGAACGGTTTACGTCGGTTCCAGCGGGTGGCAGCTTTGTGGTCGCCGAATCCGGGTTCGGAACCGGGCTTAATTTCCTCACCACCTGGCAGGCGTGGCGGGAGCATGCGACCAATCAGTCCGCCACGCTCCATTTTGTGTCAGTAGAGCGCTTTCCCCTGCAACGGGACGACCTGGTTCGGGCCCTTGCCTTATGGCCGGAATTGGCGCCACTGGCAGCCGAGTTGGCTGACAAGTATCCACCGATGACCCGCGGCGCGCATCGCATTCTGCTGGATGGCGGACGAGTTCGGCTAACGCTTTACCTGGGCGATGTCTGTGAAGCCTGGCAGGCTCTCCAGTTCAAGGCCGACGCCTGGTTCCTGGACGGTTTTTCCCCGGCCTGTAATCCGGACATGTGGCAGGATCAGGCTCTTGCGATGATCAGAGGTCACAGCAAACCGGGCGCGACACTCGCCACGTTTACCTCGGTGAGCCGAGTTCGGCGGGCACTGGAAAGTGCCGGCTTCACCATGAACATCTCGCCGGGCTTCGGGCGCAAACGAGACATGCTTGCTGGCAGCCTACCGGCTGAGACTCCGTCAGACCCAGATCAGCCAGCGAATTCAGTTGCGATCATCGGCGCTGGCATCGCCGGCTGCCTGCTCGCCCGCAACCTTGCCGAGCGCGGCCTTCCGGTAACGCTGATCGACTCGGCCAAAGGACCTGGCGCGGGCGCTCCGGGAACCTTCAGGGTGCGACCTATGTG
Organism: Marinobacter similis; assembly: GCF_000830985.1. Lineage (GTDB taxonomy): Bacteria > Pseudomonadota > Gammaproteobacteria > Pseudomonadales > Oleiphilaceae > Marinobacter > Marinobacter similis. The sequence continues at coordinate 581,385 of NZ_CP007151.1, forward strand.
AAACTGGGAGTCGAATTCAACGATCAAACGGAGCTGGCACTGACCGCGCTGTGCTTTACTCAGCGCTTTTACAACCGCTTCCGCGATCAGTATTGGCATCCTACCGGATTGCTACAGCTGGCCTGGAGCGAACAGGAACAGGACCGTCAGCGACGTTTCCTGAACAGGAACACTTACCCGGCGGACATCTTCTATCCAGTAGACCAGCAGCAGGCTGAGCAACTGACCGGCGTTCCGACCCAAACCGGCGGCCTCTGGTTTCCAGGCAGTGGCTGGCTGGAGCCGGCAAAGCTGTGTGCGGAGCTTGCGGCACACCCCCTGATCCGCCAGCAGTTCCAGACTGACGTTCAGCAACTGCAACGACTTACCAACGCCTGGGCCATAAAGCCCGCGACCGGGCCAGAGATCCTGGCAGATCGCGTGGTGATTTGCGCCGGCCATCATACCCCATCACTGTTGCCGGTTTCGGGCCGGTTCCGTCTCAAGAAGATTCGTGGTCAGGTCACTCACCTGGAATCACACTCCCTGACGAGCCCTCGATCCGTGATTTGCGGCCCTCGCTACCTGAATCCCGCCCATGACGGTGTGGCTGTGGTTGGCGCCACTTTTGACCTGCGCGATGACAATCCCGATCCCACCGTGGCCAGCCACGAACAGAACCTGCAAGAGCTGACCGACCTGTTGCCGGGCATTCTAGAGAACAAAGAGGGGCTCGAAGAATCCGTTGAAGGACGAGTCAGCTTCCGCTGCGCAACCCACGACTATCAGCCTGTGGCCGATGAACTGTGCGACTCTGAGGGCCATGTAAGCCCGAACCTGTTCATGTTTACTGGGCTGGGCAGCAAGGGACTTACCTATGCCCCCCTACTTGCGGAATACCTGGCGGATCGACTGTCAAACCAACCACAATGCTTGCCATCACACCTGATGCGCCGGGTGGCGAGCCGGCGCCTGCACCAAGTGGAAAAACCGGAATCAAATTCAGGGTAAACTACAGTAATGGGCCTCACGGCCGATAAGTGACTATTGCCAGTATAGAACTTGGGGATTCCGATTCATGTCCATCTTCGTCAGTGAGCCAGGCCGTCCAATCGGGACCCGCCTTCCGGAAGCTTTCCGGGCACGGCGGGTGAACGATGTTACGGAGCTGACCGAAGGCCATGCCATTAACCCCAGCCACAGCGAAGCAACGGACGCGGAGTTTCAGCAGGCCGCCAACTCGGGACGGCATCGGGCGCTGGAGGAATATGGCGCCACGGCGGCGGCAGAGCCCAGAGCGGAACGGGCCTACCTGCCGGTGTCGATGATCTGCTCCCCCTCCCTGTACTCGGTGCCGGCCAAATCTACCATCTCGAATGCCATGGCTCTCATGGAAGAACACGGCGTGCACCACCTCGTCATCACAGCCGAAGACAACATTGCAGGCCTGGTTGACCTCCGCTGGCTCCTCGATTGGTTACACCGCAATCGCGCCAACGCCTTCGACCAGAACCTGGTCCATGTGGAACTGCCTGCGTTTCTCACTGCGTCGCCGGAAACGGACGCCCATCAACTGGCCAGACTGATGCTCGCACACCAGTTGAATGCTGCCCTGGTGGTAGACCAAAACGGTAAAGCCTCAGGCATCGTGACGAGCACCGATTACCTGAGACTTTATGCCAGCGCCAGCAGGCATGAGGGCGCTGTTTAGTCCAGCGCTGAAAGCAGCTGGCCCTCCGGACTGAACACCAGCACTAACCAATCACTGCCAATCCGAGTCAGAGCCGCGATTTCATCATCGCGATAATTGGCGAGGGCGACAATCTCTGAGTCACCTTTAGGCAACTGGTAACGCCATTCGTTGTCGTGGGGCTTTTCCTCGCTATCAGATTCTGAATCTTCCTCAACCAGAGATACCCTGGCCAAAACACCCTGATCTCCATCGACCACTGCGGTGTCCCCATCGAACCCTCCGTCCGTAGACCCACCGACCACCATATCGTCGTCAAACGCCAACAGCAGCGTAAGACGATCGTCCGACTGATCATCCCCATCGTTGAGGGTGAACGCCCGTCTGATCAGGCCGGTGGTGGTGTAAGCTAAAAGGAAGCCGGCCTGACTGTTTAGGGGCCCACGCTCCAGGCTGCGATTGCCGCCCTCGTCTTTCAGCAGCCGATAGCTGCCGGCCGTGGTGCCGAGCAGCCACATTTGATTACCTTCGTAGATGGCATCCGTGAGCGGATCATCGGCCTCCGAGCCAACCTGGAACACGGCTAGCCCGCGCTCGCCTGAGGTTGTGCTGTAATAGAAAGCATCCACCCCGCCCAATACCGGTTCGCCATTCACCGAACCGGCCACGGACCCGAAGAGCAGCGGCGCCACTGAGCGCGAGGCGGCGCCGACCACAGACTCGTTGGCCGACGAGCCGACCTGGCGAGTCCACGCAACCTTGGGAACTTCGTTGGCTCCATCCTGCTGCGTATCGATGCGTTGCAGGAAGCTGTCCGTACCGCCGGCGTTAGTTTGATTGGGCCAGGTGCCCACTGTTTCCCCAGCGATCAGTACGTAGCCACTATCGGAATTCATTTGCACTGACCGTACCTGGTCGTCGGCACTGGTGCCGGTTCGAATGGTCCAGTTCGCAACATACTCACCACCGTTGGACTCCTCATCAAACCAATACCTGGACGTCACGATATCCACTCCACCCTGGGCGGCGGTGCCCGAAACGGCCGAATCAGTGCTGTAGGAGACGACAAATTCGAAACGGTCGACCTTCCCTTTATCCTTGGCTACCTCTCGCTTGACGGTGGCAATCAACGGCTTTGGCTGTGACAGAGTGTCACTGGGGCTGGAAATCAGAATATCCTGCAGTTCACTGCCTTTCTGATCGTAAACCCTGACCCTCACTCGATCGCTGCTGAGGCTGTCATATCCGGCGACGAAGATCCGCCCTTGGTGAGAAACATCGAGGTCGGTCGCGACAAAGCCGTCGGATTGATGCAATGCTAGGGCTTTAACCTGCTCGTTGAAGCTCACTCTCAGGATACCTCCGTCAACCGCACGAGCGTAGTTTTCCCGGCCTGCCTGATACTTCTGATCAAGGCCGAGCAGGAGGAACCGGTCGTCCAGTTCCGAATTGGAATAGCTGCCCTCCGGAACCCGGATGCGGAACCTGACTTCGTTGACGCCAACAGGAAACTCCAGCTCATCGGAAGGCACCCACCGGCCATTACTCCAGCGCTCGGTGACTACACCAGCCCCCAGCTCTGCGTCGGACTCCTTGGTTTCCTGAAGTCTGGCCAGAATCACCTCGTCCCGGTCCCCCGTCAGCACAGCCAGGTACTCCCGTGCATCGCCAACGTTCAGGGCATCTCGCGCGTCCCCATCTTCGGTCTGAATGCTGACCAGAGGCTCATTGTCATCAATTTTCAGAGAGGTATCGGCTTCTTTGTTATTGGGGCCCAGGCCCGCCAGCCTGAGCGCACTTCGGTGAGCTTGAGCTTGGCAGTTTCCTGCTTCTCCGGGAAAGAATCGTCAATGACTTCCAGGCGGATATAGCACTCGGTAATGCCTGGCTCCAGCGTTACTACGCCACGGCTGTAGGTGCCGGACTCGTCCTGCTGATATACCAGGTAGTCCAGCTCTTCCAGACGGGTTTGACTGTTGCTACCCAACGCGACTATGTCATGACCGACGGTGGCATCGGCCTCGTTGGCCTTGCTGTGATCACAACGCTGATGGGGCGGAAGGTAATCGGTATCAGGATCCTTGTCGCAGCTGGCCGGGTTGTACTCGGACGTGAGCTCAAAGGCCACCGCCACCCGAGTGACGGACGGTTGATCGAGTAGAACTCGCACCAGAACCGGCTGAGTTTCGGCGGTGATGGTCTTGGTGCCTGAAACCGAACCATCCTCAGCGTACTGGTTTACGGTAAAACTGTGTTCGCCTGGAGTGTCCAGTTTTGGGACGTCACAAAACCCGTCGTTCTCTTCCGGCTCATCGTCAGTTTCTGTTCCAGTATCCGCACCACTATCGGAACTCTGCCCCTCCGTGAAAGTGTCGTTTTCAAGCGATAGAGCGTTGTATCTAACCTCGATATCAAACGGTTGCACACCCGACATGCTCCCGTCGGTGCTCACGAGGTTGATACCCAGCTGACGCCCCAGATCCGCTTCGCCCCGACTGCCCCCACTAAGCCCAGGGACGCCTCGCATGATGATGCCCTGACGAGCTTTATTGCTTGTTTCTTCGAGGGCAAGCCAGGATGGCGCGTTGGTAAGGGTGTAATCGAGGATGTCCTCGCCGCCATAGGCGCCGAAGTTGTAGTAGTACTCTACGCCGAGATAGGCTTCTGCCGGCGGCACTCCAATAATGGTGGGGTCGTCGGGGTCTTTTTCGGTCTTGCAGGCAATCAGGGCCGAAGCAAAAACGAGCGTCACGAGGAGGCGGCTGGCGGAACCAGTGCGGGAGACTATATCGGCGCGCATGGAAAAATCCGTTTTAACGTTGTTGTTATCGGGTGCCCTGGCTCTCGATTGAAAGCCACTTACACTCCGTTACAGAACAACGCCATGGTAGCCAATTTGAAGTACAGGGGAGCTGCGCGAGTTCTCAGATTTTTCCGCCAGCCAGCGTCCAAAAACCAGAAATTCGAGGGGTTTTAAAGGAACAAAATTAACTTACGCTTTTGCTGAGTAGTCATTCACAATACCTATCATACCTGACGCTACTGCCTGACTATCCGTTAGCCTTCGATAACTCACCTCGTTATCGAGTACCATCCGCCGGATATTTGAAGGCTTGGCCAAACGCTCATCCATGATCTCTTGTGACACCGGTCTACTGAACAAATATCCCTGCACTTCATCGCAATGGAGATCCTGCAAGAAGCGCAGCTGCTCTTCCGTTTCCACGCCTTCTGCCACCACCCGAATATCTAGACTATGACTCATGGCAATAATTGCGCTAACGATCGCCGCATCACTTGAATCCTGAAGAAAGTCCGCAATAAACGAGCGATCTATTTTTATCACGCTGATTGGAAACCGTTTGAGGTAACTTAGTGATGAGTATCCAATTCCGAAATCATCCAATGAAATCCTCATACCGGCGGAGCTGAGTTTTTCCAGAACGGACTCCGCAGCATCCATGCTCTGCATAACCGCTGTTTCCGTAATTTCTATTTCAAGCGCTCGGGCCGGTATGCCAAATTCATCCACGATCGCGATAATCTGCTCGGCAAGATCCGAAACTCTGAACTCATATGGAGATATATTCACTGCGACAGGAAGGGTGCCGTAGCCCGCTTTCTGCCAAAAGCTGATTTGCCGGCATACAGAGCGGATTACCCAGCGATCCAGCATCTCAATCAACCCAGCCTGCTCGGCGAGAGGAACGAACTCGCTCGGCTGCACCAGTCCTAATAAAGGATGCTGCCACCGCACTAGCGCTTCCATGCTCTTGATCTCGCCAGTTCTCAAGTCGATCTTAGGCTGGTAGTAGACGGTTAACTCGTCATGCTCTAACGCACGATGTAACTCAGCTTCTAACTGGATCTGTTTCTTGGCACGCTGATTGATCTCTTCCGCATAGAATCGAAAGTTGTTATCCCCGTGGGTTCTTCTACCTTCCCGCATCGCGCCACTTGCGTTTCTGAGCAATAATTCAGCACCTTCACCATCCTGAGGGAACAGGCTAATACCAACATTTATGTTCAAATAGATTTCATTACTTTCAACGGTAATCGACTTTTTAAATTCCAGGAAAATACGCTTCAATATACTTGTAACTATTTCAGGCCGTTCCAGATCGGTCAGCACCAGCGCAATTTCATTACCACCCAGACGGGATACTGTGAAAAATAGTCCCTCCTGCGAACAAATAGCGACAGTGTCAGTAGACCTTAGGGTCTGTTTTAAGCGCGTAAGAATCTTGTTGGCTAATTTCTCTGTTATCGCAAAACCCAATGTGTCCTTTACACGCTGTAAGGTATCAACATTCATTAGCAGTACAGCAATTTGGGTTTCATCCCGCCGTGCCCTTTTCATACCTTGCTCAATACGATCCAGAAGTAAGGCGCTACTCGAATGATCACCGGCGCCAGTGCCATTTAAGGATGCTTCTCCCAAGCTCTCGTTTGCCGAAAACTCCGATAAAGCCTCCTTACCAAGAGCCGGAAGCGCGGTAGGCACGGTACTCTGCCCTCCTGATGGTTCATCATGGTTTAGCGTGCCCTTGTGCGGCGCCGGCGTCGCCAAGCTGGCGCTCTCTTCGTTCTCGGCCCCGTTCCAACAAATCACACGGTTTCGCCCGCTTTCCTTTGCTACATACAGCGCTTTATCGGCTTTTGACAGTAGGTCAGGAGCACTTGAAGCGCCCTTCGACAACGCGGAAACCCCAAAACTTGAGGTGATATGCAACTCACAATGGATCTCAGAGGTATCCCATCCTTCAACGGTTGAACGCATTCGCTCTGCAATTTGAGCAGCCGCATTGATATCCGTATCTGGAAGAACGACCACAAATTCCTCACCTCCCAGCCTTCCGACCAGATCACCGGAACGCGAACATTCTGTCAGGATGTGAGTTAGCAATTTTATCGTCTCATCACCAATCGGATGTCCGTATCGGTCATTGACCAACTTGAAGTGATCAATATCAACCATGATACAACTGAACTCACTGCCCTCCCGACGGGCCTCATCGAACAAGGCGTCCATATGATGAGTTAAAGAGCGCCGATTCAATGCGCCGGTCAATGGGTCACGAGCAGCTAGCCACTGGAGTTCCTGATTCTGCCGTGATATTTCGCCCTGACTATGCTCCAACTCCATTAATGCACGATTCAGAGCCTCATTCTTCGCTTCTATTTCCGTAATATCATCAAAGGTAATTAATACCCCTCGAATTTTCCCTTCGGTTGCCGTAATCGGCGAGGCATAGACCGTGAGGATAAAAACTTCATCAAGGTCATTTTTGAGTTTCATCGTCACACTGCCGGCTAACACCTCACCAGCCAGTACATTCACCCAAGGCCGCTCGAAGTTATCACCGCCCTCACCATGACTCTGCCAGCTGAAACTCGAAATAGCTTTGCCCAGCAAAGCATCGGGTTTCATTCGGATTTTTTCTGAAAATGCCGAATTCGCAAAAACAATAAAGCCTTTTTGATCCACGATCAGAAGCCCCTCAGACAGTGTGTCCAGAGCCTTGCTTACCCGATCGGGTATGACCGCATCAGGGTTCAGTTCGCGCAATGCCCGCTTTAAAAACAGCAGGTAAACCAGAAACCCACCCAATGAAACAAATAAAATAATACCAAGGTACGAGTTTTTCAGAGGAAGCAGGCCGCTGCCGCCATCCAAATCAAAAAAAACAATTTCAACATTGCCCCAGCGAACTTCCCCCTTAAACAGAGGCACCAGAACCTGTGTGGCCGTAGATTTATCACCTGTTTTCAGGCTCCAGTGTTGCTCATGACCACCAAACTCGGCGAGCAACTCGTTATTGTTCTTACGAACAGCGATTGAATTGACGATTTCATTCCGATCAACCACCGATTGCAGTATCTGCTCAATAGTTTTTACTCGCCCATTGGAAATTTCGTTCGATATCTGAATGGCTAACGATTCAGCGACCATTTTCCTGGATTCAATCTGGGCATGGCGTGTATCAGGAATCAGACCAAGCACATCTGCGACAAGGAGTAACGAAACGGTAAGCAGTGTCAGGCTGAAGCTGATTCGGATCAAAGGTGATTTAAGGAATCGTCTCATAAATAATTATCCGCCCTGACGGCTGGAATCCTCTCTTGAAAAGATCTGTTCGACCTCGTTCTCTGCTTCGCTCTCCGCATGCTGAGCATCTTTTTCCTGATCCTCTTCTCCAAGCACAGGAATTGGGTCAATCTGCCGCCACAATGGCGCGATAGACATAAACCCGGCAATCAACGATCCCGCCCGAAGCACCCAACTGATAACACCCACTGAAAGCCCTGCCGTTGCGCCCAGCAGAACCTCCGCTCTCATCTTCTCCTGATTGGCTGTTGCTGCAGCAGCTTCATCAAGATCTCGCTTCATGTCATCGAGCCCATCAGAAAAAGACGCGTTGTCCATTAGCCAGGCCAGATCACCAATCTCATTGCTATCAGGTTCGAAAGGCGCCAGATCCAGGCTCAGCAGGTCAATAAATTTTGGTGGGACAGGGTTATAGCTTTTAGCCTCGTACTGGTAGCTATCGCGTGCCGCAGGCTCAGTTGCCAACACCTGGGCCAGAATTTCGTCATTAATCGGTGCCAATTGTTCAGCACCAGTTGTTACGGCTTCTTCCGTTTGCTCAATCTCTGGCTCACGGGCAAAGTTAGGTTCTGCCTCTGACGCTATTTCGAGGTCTGCTTCTGGCTCCGGTTCAGACTCAGCTTCTGGTTCCAGTTCATATTCTGATACAGGTTGTGGGCTGAGCGGCGTTAATGGCTCTCTTGCAACCACTCCAGTACCAGAGGTCATCAGCTCATTCCCACCGTCCTGGTCTTTGTAGCTTGCCTCGACAGTAATGACCCTACCCACCTCTGACTCAGTGAGCGTATAAGTCGTGCCTTTTCCCACCTCTATTCCGTCGGCCTTCCAGGTGTAGGTAACAGGCCCCATACCATCTGCATCAGCCAGTGAGTTGGCGGCCGTCAGGGTTTCACCCAGCATTGCGATGCCAGAAATGGTCACCGCGCCGGTCGGCAGATCGTTAACGGCGTTGACCGTAATATTCACGGTTCCGGTCTCCGTCACTCCGCCCGAGGTGATGGTGTAGGTGAAGGAATCGTTGCCGTTGAAGTTTGCATCCGGCGTGTAGGTGAAGGTGCCGTCAGACTGATAGCTGACGGTTCCGTTACTGCCGTTGGTCACAGCGGTTAGAGTTGGCGTACCCTCGAAGTTGTCGGCGCTGGCGCCGTTGGTGCCGGTCAACACGTTGGCCGTGATCGGCGTATCCTCATCCGTGATCAGAGTGTCATTAACTATATCGACCACCGGGGTCACGATGACGCTGATTACCTGGGTGTCGGTGTAGCCATCATCGTCAGTGACCGTGACGGTAAACGAGTCACTGCCGCTGAAGTCAGCTGTTGGTGTATAGCTCCACAGACCAGTGGCCGGATCGATGCTGGCCGTGCCGTTGGTCCCATCGGTTGAGACCGTAAAATAGGTGCCATCAGTCAGGCCGTCGGCATTGTCGCTGGCCGTCAACGTTCCGCTGATGGTGGTGTCCTCATTGCCCGCGCCAGTGGTGTTGCCATTGATGGTGACCGGATCATCGACGGAATTGACGGTGATGGAGACTGTCTGAGTCGAGCTCTCACCGCTACCACTGTCGGTAACGGTGTAGGTGAAGCTGTCAGGGCCATGATAGTGAGCGGTGGGCGTGTAGCTGAAACTGCCATTGGTATTGAGGGTCAGACTGCCGTTACTGACATCGGTCGCCAGCGCGTAGCTCAACGCCCCGCCACTGGTGGTGCTGTCATTGGCAGCAACCGTATCAGTGAGAACGGCGTCCTCGTCGAGCGTGAAGCTGTCGTCCTGGGCCGTCAGATCAGTCACGGCAGTGACCGTGATGTTGATCACCTGGGTTTCGACATTGCATCATCATCGGTGGCCTGCACCACAAAGCTGTCGGCACCGCTGTAGTTCGCACTCGGGGTGTACGTCCAGTTGCCATTGCCATCGATGGCAGCAATGCCGTTACCTGCACCACTGGTAAGAGCGAAATTATTGACGGTGTATCCATCAATAGCATCGGAAAAGGTCACCGTGCCGGACGTGGCGGTATCTTCATTGGTGGTCGCCGAAACATCGCCCCCGAAGGTGCCGGCATCGTCGACCTGGTTAACGGTCAGACTAACCGTCTGCGTCGAGCTCTCACCGCTACCACTGTCGGTTACGGTGTAGGTAAAGCTGTCACCGCCTTGATAGTTGGCCGTCGGGGTGTACGTGAAGCTGCCGTTGGTATTGAGGGTCAGGCTGCCGTTACTGACACCGGTATTGACCGCATAGCTCAGCGCTCCACCACTGGTGGTGCTGTCGTTGCTGGCGACCGTACCGGTGAGCGTGGCGTCTTCGTTGAGCGTGAAACTGTCGTCCTGGGCCGTCAGATCAGTCACGGCGTTGACCGTGATGTTGATCACCTGGGTTTCGACATTGCCATCATCATCGGTGGCCTGCACCACAAAGCTGTCGGCACCGCTGTAATTCGCACTCGGAGTGTACGTCCAGTTGCCATTGCTATCGATGGCCGCAGTGCCGTTACTTGCACCACTGGTTAGAACAAAATTATTGGCGGTGTATCCATCAATAGCATCGGCAAAGGTCACCGTGCCGGACGTGGCAGTATCTTCATTGGTGGTCGCCGAGACATCGCCCCCGAAGGTACCGGCATCGTCGACCTGGTTGACGGTGATGGCAACGGTCTGGGTCGAGCTCTCGCCACTGCCGGCATCTGTGACTGTGTAGGTAAAGCTGTCACCGCCGTGATAGTTGGCCGTGGGGGTGTACGTGAAGCTGCCATCAGCATTGAAACTGAGGCTGCCGTTGCTGACACCGGTATTGACCGCGTAGCTCAGCGCACCACCACTGGTGGTGCTGTCGTTGCTCGCAACTGTACCGGTGAGCGTGGCGTCTTCATTGAGCGTGAAACTGTCGTCCTGGGCCGTCAGATCGGTAACGGCATTGACCGTGATGTTGATCACCTGGGTTTCGACATTGCCATCATCATCGGTGGCCTGCACTACAAAGCTGTCGGCACCGCTGTAGTTCGCACTCGGGGTATACGTCCAGTTGCCGTTGCTATCGATGGCCGTAGTGCCATTACTTGCACCACTGGTGAGAGCGAAATTATTGACGGTGTATCCATCAATAGCATCGGCAAAGGTCACCGTGCCGGACGTGGCGGTTTCTTCATTGGTGGTCGCCGAGACATCGCCCCCGAAGGTGCCGGCATCGTCGACCTGGTTGACGGTGATGGCAACGGTCTGGGTCGAGCTCTCACCGCTGCCGCTGTCGGTCACGGTGTAGGTAAAGCTGTCACCGCCGTGATAGTGGGCTGTCGGGGTGTACGTGAAGCTACCATCAGCATTGAAACTGAGGCTGCCGTTACTGACATCGGTCGCCAGCGCGTAGCTCAGCGCCCCGCCACTGGTGGTGCTGTCGTTGCTCGCAACCGTGCCGGTGAACGTGGCGTCTTCGTTGAGTGTGAAGCTGTCGTCCTGAGCCGTGAGATCGAGCACGGCGTTGACCGTGATGTTGATCACCTGGGTTTCGACATTGCCATCGTCATCGGTGGCCTGCACCACAAAGCTGTCGGCACCGGTGTAATTCGCACTCGGGGTGTACGTCCAGTTGCCATTGCCATCGATGGCAGCCGTGCCGTTACCTGCACCACTGGTTAGAGCAAAATTATTGGCGGTGTAGCCATCAATAGCATCGGCAAAGGTCACCGTGCCGGACGTGGCGGTATCTTCACTGGTGGTCGCCGAGACATCGCCCCCGAAGGTGCCGGCATCGTCGACCTGGTTGACGGTGATGGCAACGGTCTGGGTCGAGCTCTCACCGCTGCCGCTGTCGGTCACGGTGTAGGTGAAGCTGTCACTGCCGTGATAGTGGGCCGTGGGGGTGTACGTGAAGCTGCCATCAGCATTGAAACTGAGGCTGCCGTTACTGACATCGGTTGCCAATGCGTAGCTCAGCAACCCGCCACTGGTGGTGCTGTCGTTGCTCGCAACCGTGCCGGTGAACGTGGCGTCTTCGTCGAGCGTGAAGCTGTCGTCCTGGGCCGTCAGATTAGTCACGGCATTAACCGTCACCGTCACAGTCCCGGTCTCGGTCACCCCACCCGAGGTGATGGTGTAGGTGAACGAGTCGCTGCCAGTGAAGTTTGCATTCGGCGTGTAGGTGACGGTGCCGTCACCCCGGAAGCTGACGGTTCCGTTACTGCCGTTGGTCACAGCAGTCAGGGTCGGCGTACCTTCGAAGTTGTCGGCGCTGGCGCCGTTGGTGCCAGTCAAAACGTTGGCCGAGATCGCGGTATCTTCATTCGTGGTGAGACTGTCACCGACAATATCGATCACCGACGTTACAGTGATACTGCTGCTGGCTGGGTCAGCGCTGAACGGACTACTGCCGCCCACACCGGTGGTCAGGTCGGCGGTGACACCAGAGGTGCCGCGGGTCTGATCCCAGGCATGGAAGCTGATGCCGTTGGTGACCGTGCCGTTCCAATCCGCGTCCGGTACGAAACGCACTGAGGTGTCGGCATCGGCGGCCAACAGGCGCGCGTTGGCCGTATCCACTGTGCCAAATGCCGTCCAGGTGGTGCCGCCGTCAGTGGTGTATTGCCAGGTGCCGTTGGTGTCGTCGACACCGGTCACCGCGATGCCTTCCACCGAGCCACTGTCACTATCGGTTACCTGACCACTGATCAGAGCCGAGACCAATGTGCCATCATTATTGGCCGGATCCTCGTTGATAACGGCAAGGTCATTTGCCCCGGTGAGCACCGGCGCATCGTTAACATTGGTCACGTTGAAGTTAAAGGCGCCGACGGCGGGCGTCGCTCCGTCTTCACCTCCATCGGCCAGTGAGAAATCAAACGAGTCCGTTGTCGCCTGCGTCCCATTGTGGACAAAAATCAGACGGTTGTTGTCGATGTCATCCTGGGTAAACGAAGTGATCGCCACGCCGGAATTGGTCGTCAGTTCCAGTTGGCCGTTGGTGGGTCCATTGGTCACCGTATAAGTAAGCCCGGTTCCGGCATCGTCCGGATCACCTTCGTTCAGCATTGTCGAGGTGATCGTTACCTGACCACCCTCGGCCACGGTCGTTCCATTGTTCGTGGCCAACGTCGGGGAATCGTTGACCGCAGTGATAGCAATATCACGAGTCTGCGCATGGCTGTTAGCATTGCCATCGTTTACGGTAAAGCTCACCGTACGAGTTGTTGTGTTCGGATTCTCGCTACTATTGCTGTAGGTGATCGAGCGGAGCGCCGTTTCATATTGCCCCAGCGTGGCATTACCGGTCAGCGTCAAGATTCCCGTGGTCGCGTCAAAGGAACCGGTAATGCCGTTTTGGTCTCTGAAACTCAGGACGTCTTCGCTACCGGTGTATCCTGCAGTAAATTGCACGACGGCCGATTGAATGTGCGTATTATCCACATCGCTGATAGCCAACGTAGAAGTGATCGGTACCGCGCCATCATTTTCGGTATATGACAGTGCCGTTTTCTCTATTGCGGCTCCGACAGGTGCCTCATTTTTGTCTTGCACTACCTGGATAGTGAAAATTTCGTTGTAAGTCAGCCCGCCTGCATCAGTGACCTCGATGGTAATATTATGTGATGTTACTGTCTGATAATCGATCAGCGAGGCATTCAGAACCGTGATGTTGCCGTTCACCGAATCGATGTCGAAACGCCCACCTGCGCTATCAAGAAGTGTGTAAGTAAAGCTGTCACCACTGTCAGGATCAATGGTCGATAGCGTACCGACCACGGTTCCATTGGCAGTAGTTTCCGACACGGATAGGACCAGTTCTGGGTAGCTTGGCGAGAATCCGGTGCCGCTGGCGTGCTGCACGGTCAGGTTGTTACCGCTGACGCTTTCGACGATCCTGCCACTGCTGGAAAGGTTGTCGAATATCCAGTTAGCTAACATGCCGGCTTCGTTACTGGGCAGCGTCTGATTGTAGTGCGTCGCAACTTCGGTGGCTGTACGTACACCATCGAAGAGCCGGATATCATAAAGCTCTCCGTTAAAGTATTCATGGGACTCGAAAGTGCCGCCGATGCTGTCCTGCTCAAGGCCAAACATCAGCGTTCCACCAGTCGGGATCGTTTGGCCTGTCGATAAACCTGTACCACTATCTATCAACGCGCCATCTATGTAGATGCTCCAGTCTCCAGCGGTATTATCCCAACTCACAGACAGGGTGTGCCTCTGACCGTCCATCAGGGTCGCGTTGTAATCGATCGCGCTGGAAAACGCGACAGCGCCTGTTCCGATATCGAGCTCAAGCGTGTTGTTTGCCATCGTGTTGATGGTGAGCACGTCGCCTGATGAGGTGTTGTACGAGATGAAAGGCACTTCGTTAGAGAAGGTATTTCCTTCGAACTGCACTTCAAACGTGAACTGGCTAAGTGGGCTTGGCAGTCCGTTGTCTGCTAAAAGATAAGTATCGTTACCGCCGTCTTCATTGAGACTGATGCCACTCTGTGAAATCGATGTGGTTATAAGGTCGATTGGGGTGTCGTTGACGGCCGTGATGTTGATCAGAACGCTGTTACTGCCTTCCTCGGTAGCAGCGGTGCCCGATGTACCGGGATCGTTCCCGGAATTACCGCCATCGTTTACCGTGACAGTGAGCGTTGTGCTGCCCGACGGATTATCCAAGCCGTTCAGATAGGTGATGGTGCCGGTACCGGCGCCGGTCAGCAGGTTATTGACTTGGGCGATACTGCCGCTAAGGGTGACTGTACCGGTGCTGTTGCCGCTGTTGATGGTAACGCCTGAATCCCCGGCGGCCACCGTCAGAACTCCCTCAATTACAGTCAGGGTAGCCGTGGCCCCGCGCCCGCCTCGTCAACATCACTGACACTGAAGCCGGTGCCTTCAATGCTCAGACTGGTCTGCTCTGTGGCGGCAAGGGAGCTGCCCGGGGCTGTGACCACGGGCGCATCGTTATAGGCGTTGACGGTAACGCTGCTGCTAGCCGGGTCGGCGCTGTAGGCCGTGCTTCCACCCACACCGGCAGAACCGTATTCGATCTGGATATCATCCAGGTAAAGCGTACGGTTAGATGCCGCTCCGTCGTTGACATACAGGCGTATCTGCGTGTCGGTGGCGATGTAGCTGCTAATGTCAAACGAGCCGGTTCCGATCCCGCTATTGACGGAGGAAAAGGTATGCAGAGTGGTGAAACTGATTCCCCCATCGCCGGAAACCTGCAGCAATACCTCGCCCTTGGCCATCGAGCTGGAATCATACGCATAGGTCAACGTGGCGGATGTCGCTGAGCTGATATCGACCTCGCGATAGATATTGTCTCCGATAACCGCGGCATTGACTATTAACTGTCCGCCCCTGACTTGCAGGTTACCCTTGTCTGCTCCCAGACCTCCCGCCTCGTTTTCGACCCAGGCGCCGGACCAAGTTGCCGAGCCATCGTCATTTCCCCAACCGACCAAGGTGAATTCATCGCGCACCGTGGCAGAAGCACTCAGGTCGGCGGTGCCACCAGCCGTGCCGTTCGTCTGGTCCCAGGCATGAAAACTTATTCCATTGGTAACAGTGCCATTCCAGTTCGCATCCGGCATAAAACGTACCGAGGTATTGGCATCTGCTGCCAAAAGTCTGGCATTCGAGGAGTCTACTGCCCCGAAAGCAAACCAATTGGTGCCACCGTCCGTCGTATATTGCCAGGTGCCGTTGGTATCGCCGACTGCCGTTACCGCAATGCCTTCCAACGAGCCGCTGTCGGTATCGGTCACTTGGCCCGCGATCAAGGCAGAGACCAACGTGCCGTCGTTACTGACCGGATCCTCATTGATCGACGTCAGGTCATTAGCGCCAGCCAGTACCGGCGAAGCATTGGCGAGAATGTTATGCCACTGACCCTGCTGCCTCTCGCTTATGGCTACAATAGTTTCGATGTCACCAGTTTCATATTCCAGATCCCAGTCTCCACCTATGCTTTCGTGTCCGGTGAGGTCATCGGAAGCTGCCACATCGGCCAGGGTCAGGGCGGCGAGGCCATCGATAAGCGATCGCCCCACCTCGGTTTCTGCCAGGTCACAACCATAAAAAAGAATATCTGCGTCGGGATCCAGGTATTCGGCCCAGGATTGCAGCTGATTTTGATATAAAAAAAGATTCTCGTTATTGAGCTGCGTGTTGCCGAGATCAACGTTGCCATCTGAGCCGTGAGAAATAAGGTGGATTGCGTCTACAGCCTGATAGTTTTGCAAGGCGGCGGTGATCTGCTCGATGCCATCGCGGTTATTATCGAGCAGAATTACTTCCAAGCTGCGGTTGTCGTTGCCTTCCGATAAGATGTCATCGACGAGTTGCTGGTAGTTGGGAGTATCGGTATCAACAAAGACCAGCTCCGTACGAATAGCGCTTTCAGCCACAGGCGAAGTTGATTCGCCTTCCTGGGTGGGTGGTTCCGAGGGTGCGATGTGACTCTGTTCGCTCTCTAGCTGAGCACGATGCTTTTCGAGCACTGCGGCGGTGTCATCAAGCAGCGTCGCCAGAGAATCGTCCGTAGCAGGGTTGTCAGCGGCCCCGCCAAACAAATCCGCCGAAAACAGCACCCGGGGCTCAAGAGCCTCGATGGTTGGCGCTACGCGTCGTTTCTGTTTTTTATCCATCAGGCGCCTAACTCCATTTAAGACCCCTTCTCGTCAAGACTGAACTTAACGATTGGCCAATTCAGGGTAACAAGCCATCGGTTTGAAAGCGGCCGGCGACACAAGGGATGCGGTGATGCTCTCTAACTGGTCGAAAAGATCAGGTTCACCAGTTAGAGCTACATCGAGCCAATATTGATCAACGTCTTTGGTATGGGGCAGGATTTCCGTTTCGAAGCCCTTCAGCGCAAGCCCTTCCTGGCGTTGATCTGCGAACGCACGCGTGCGGAAATAACCGAGAGCCAAACGGCCCTTATTCTCGCCTTGCGCTAGAACGAATCGATCGTTAATACCCGCTTTATCAAGAAGGGAAAGTAAGCGCTTGGTCCCCTGAGAATTGGGCTGTTCAAGTGCAAGAACCCTATAACCCGCAATTACATTGTTACTGGCTGAGCGTAACCGGAGTTTTTCAGTGGTTTGTTCAAGCCTCTCAGCAAGCACTTGAGCCGTACTTTCATCCTTAACAGGGCCAACGCTGTAACAGACCTCTGTCGGATACTCGTTAGTCACCTCGACTGGCAAGGTGGGCTCTGTCGCATCAACAATCTGTGCAGGTTCATGCAAAGATTGTGGTAGGAAACTTAACTGACACCGTAAACCAGCAGGAATCGCGTAATCGGGATTGGGCAAGCTTAAACGAACACCATAGGTACCACTGGCAGCATCAGCGACACGATCGACTCGTTCAACCGTTGCCCGGTATTCGCCAGCGACCCCCAAACCAGTAGTCACCTCCGCCTGCATACCCGGCAGGATACGACCCCAGTAGTCCACCGGCACGATAACCTCCACATGCAGGGGATCTAGTTGAGCAACACGGACCAGTGGATCATTTTCCACAAACTCACCCACCGACTTAAAGCGCTCCATAATCACGCCCGAAACCGGGCTACGAATACTACGCTGTCCCAGAATCATTTGTGCTCGGTGGTATTCAAGCTCTGAAATGGCCTTCTTATCTTGCTCGTGCCTAACCTGCAATTCTGCAATGCGCGCTTCCGTTTCCGATTGGTCCACATCGTGCTGGGAGATGGCGGACTTGCGTAACAGTTCCTGTTTACGCTTTTGAGTAAGTGAGCCAAACCGCGCGCCCTCCTGGCGTAACTCTATTGCCGTATCCATACCGGCGCGAATCCTGGCCAGCTCTAAAGAGGCTCGCTCCACACTGGATTCAAGCTCGACGATGACTGTGCCTTTCTTCACGCGATCACTGCGATAGACGTGAATGGCTTCCACAACTCCCGGGATTGCGCTTCCCACATCAACAATCTCACTGGGCTGCATGACACAATCTTGAACGGGAATGGCGTCATCAACCGATTCCCTCGGACTTTCGTTTGCATGAGCACTGACAACAGAATTAGTTATCAGAGCGAGCAGGAGCGACTTCCGTGTTTTTCCTTTCATTGGTTGACTCACTCGCTACATGTCCTTGGAAGGTCAGAAATCCAGCCTGCTCAACAGCAACTGGCGACCACTACGAAACCATTGGCTGGCCAAAGGCTCAGCACCATGATCGAAGCGCACGTAAGCGCGCTCACCTACCCCAGTTACACCGAAATTCTCGGGTAACGCCAGATCGATCTGAAAGACTTCTTCGGCCGCGCTTGTTCCGCCGCTATCCGTCATCTTTACGGCAATTGCACCACCGCCAGCAGTACCCAGGGCTCGGCTCGGCAACACCCTGCTGCCAGCTGGAGTCTCCCTGATAACCTCGGCCGTCACCGTCTCAATCGGCCTTTCAGCAACACGGATTTGAACTTGGGAGATCTGTTGGCGCACCAATCCTATAGTTGATTGCGGCACTACCGCCCTCACAATCAGACGCTCCGGGCTGATTACATACCCGATCAACTCCCCCTTACGCAGATAACTTCCGGCAAACCTGCTTTCATCGGGCAGTACAAACACACCCGCCACTTTGCTACGCACGATCAGTGCGTCCCGCTGTGCTTTCAGCATTGCCAATTCCGCTTCGACCGAAAGCAACTCTGAACGGATCAGCTCAGATTTCACACGTTGCCTCATACGCTCGGCGGCACCACGAATTTGCAACTCTCGGCGACGAGCATCCAGTTTCGAAATTTGGGCTTCCAGTGAAAAAGCGCTCATGCGAACCAGCGGTGTATTGGCCTCCACCGGTGTTCCGGACTTAACCAACAACTCCTCCACAAACCCTTCTGCACCGCTATACACCAGGGCCTGCTCATTTACCCAGACAACACCTTCTGCGTGACTGGTAAGCGATATCGGCATCAGCAACAAGATAGCGCTAAGACCACCGACTACTAAGACGGAAACGGAAGTGGCCCGTGCACGCCGCCCAACCAACATCTGTCCTTCGATCAGAAAGCGGGCACCGCGATAGAGCGGCAGAAACAGCTGCGTCCCCATCGCCCAGGCCCCCAAGGCGATCCCAATGAATAGGTACTCTTCCGCCAAAAACAGAACGATGACGGCCAAGATAAACAGCCGATAGAAAAAAGCGGCCAACCCATACACAGCAAACCAGGCCGCCTCGCCTTCGGCCGTCACCGGGGAGCGAGCTGTCTCAATGCCAAAGAGATAACGCTGGATCAGATAAAGGTAGTAACGGCTTGAACGGACATAAAGATTGGGAATTTCTGCGAGGTCCTGAAGGACGTAATAGCCATCAAATCGCAACAGCGGGTTGGCATTGAACAGTAGGGTCGAAACCGTGCCGATTAACATGACGTTAAATGCCACATCGCGCACCAGGCCGGGCTCAACCGCCAGCCATACAATCAATGCCAGTGCAGCAAGTGACAACTCGGCCAGCACACCTACCGCCCCTACCAACGCCCGTTTGTACTTGTCGCGTATCTCCCAGGCGGCAGATGCATCTACATACGGAACCGGAGCAAAGACCAGGAGCGTGATCCCCATTTCATGCACTTCGCCTCCCCACATCTTCACCGCGAAGGCGTGAGCAAATTCATGCACTACTTTGATAACCACAAAAGTCAGCAGCATGAGAACAAGGTTGGCCGGCAGGAGGATATCCCGACTTATTGAGGAGCTGATTTCAGGAATATTTACCAGCCCTAGCAAACCAGCTAAACCCACTAGGAGGATCCAAACAACGATACCGGCTCGAGAAAAAACTGGGCGGATCCAAGGATGAATCGATTCAGAATAGCGTCTGGATCCAGCAACGGAATGCGTATCGACAACGGATTCACGACGGCACGTTGCCTGCGAAGACGACGCTCATTCTGAAACCGGTTAAAGAACTCTTTTGCTTCCGTCGGCAGTTCACTTCGCAGCAGATCCATTGCGAACAGCTGAGTCAATATCAGAACGATTTCATCTTGAGTCAGCGAATCCTCACCCAGAATTTGTTCTACCTTGTGGTAGATTTCTTCAACCGTGAGCTCGCCGTCGAGTCGACCAATAAACTCGTAAGCCGGCGCGCTGAAACGCATATGACGATTACTGGATTGATCACGCAAAAGGTACCAGCGCTCGCCACGGTATTGCTGGGAATGGGTTGTTACATGCTTACGGAGCTTGGGGCGCAGCTTGGCGAGCAAAGGCCAATGTGGGTTTAAGGATGCTGCGTTCACTTGTTGTTCTGCCATCAGACCGCCCAGAGCCAGAGACGGACTCGATCAACGATTGAGTGCGTCCAGATCCAGAGCAAGCTGTGTTGCCCCATATCAACCTTGGCCACCCCCCGCATGCCCGGGCGCAGCATAGGCGCGGGCTGATCTAGCGACGCCTCCACCCGGAAAAAGTTTCGCGCTTCACTGGAGACAGCAACTGGCACTACTTGATCAATGACAACATCGAAAGCGGTTTGTGGTAAGGCCGATATGATAAGACGTCCGGGCTTGCCCCTTTCCACGCCCGCCACATCCTGCTCTTCCACTTCCAGCACCACGCGATAACTTTCCAGCGGCGCAACTTCATAGAGTACCTGGCCGGTCTCAACCGGTGCCCCAACCGATTGGCTCAGATCACCACTAACCACAACGCCATCGAAAGGCGCACGCAGTTGAGTACGTTTTATCTTTTCTTCAACAAGCTGAATTTCGGCGTTTACCTGGTCCAGCTGGGCGCGCAAGACGCTGAGGGTAACCCGTTCGCTGTCCGCCAACGCCTGCTGATACTCGGTTTGGAGTTTGTTGTATTCGCCCTGCCATTTTTGACGCTCAAGTTGCAAATCTCGATCGTCTAGTAAGGCCATCAGCTGGCCGTTCTTGACCAAGTCGCCAGCACGCACCTCCGCGCGTTTCACATAGCCAGTTTGCGGTGCCACCAAGACCTGACGAACAGCGCCTTCGATGCTGGCGGCCGAAGCCATCTCATAGGTCCCTTCCACCAACGACAAAACACTGAGCAATACCGACGCCGTGAGCATCACCAATTTTGACTTCATAAATGAAAGGCCAAAAACGCTAGCGGCTAATTCATGCAACGCCTCAATGCCTTTAGACCAAGAGGAACGATCCTCCTGCCGCTTCCATTCAAGCGCTGGCCCCACCACAGCAGCCAGAGACTGACACAGCGCAACCGTAGCCTTGTCAAAAGGTTGATTAGCCTCTCGCTCCAGGGTGATAGCCCCGATAACCTTTGATCGACCTCGTAGCGGGATTGTGCAAACAGAAGCACTTTGCTTCTGATTGGCCAATTCAGCATGGGCGCGAGAGACAACAGAATCCTGAATGGGAATAGCCGGTAGAACCACGGTTAAGTCTTGATCCACAGCCTCTTCCATGGCTGCTTCTATTCTTCGCACGAGTTGGGTACGTGGATCAAAACTGCTGACATGTGATAAAGCCTGAAGGCGAATAGGCAGGCCCTGACGAAAACCGATACTGACTCGTTCGCATCCGAACTGATTGGCTAGCTGATTGACTGTTTCAATCGCCGCTGCATGAGAGGAGGAATGGCGGAGAATAGCTGTCATTGCAGTCAGGGCAAAGGTGCCCGATTCTCGCTGTGCAATGGAACGCTGTTGCACCAGCGTTTCCATCCACAGGCCACCCCATTGAAGCAACTGCAATACAGCATGCTGTTGGGCCACAGAGCGAGGTGAGATCAGGACTGCAACGACCGCGACGGGCTTATTTCCAACCATCAATGGGCAGGCTATTAATTCACAAGCACGCTGTTTTTCAGGCCCGTAACGCTGTTGCGAGCGAACTACGCTGCGCTTGTCGGCCAGTGCTTGGGCGGCGGCATCTGCCAGGAGAGATTCACCCTCACCCTCCTCTGGCCAACAGGAAACAGAAGCACCGAGACGCTTGGGATTTTCCGGCAAATAGAGTGCGCCGCGGATAATGCCGGTAACCATCCGGCACTGCCAAGCCAGCCATTTCCGGGCCAATTCAACCGAAACAGCGGAGGAGCTTAGATCCACGCCCCCGTGGTCGGAGGTATTCGCCTTCCCCCGGTTAAATGCACGTGCCTCTATAGGTCCGTGGACGTCCTGTTCTTGGGAGCTCTTATCTGCACGCCTAGACGGTGTGAGTATGCTAATGGGCATAAGTAATTCTTCCGCTGAATTACCTGCAATTATCACCCAAAACTTATATTTTTCCTGTTTATTTTGTGTCCAAGTGTATCTCAACCGTACACATGAATCTGCGGATCACGTCCCAAAACTAAAATTTGACTGCCCGCGGGGCCGAAATCCCCTCGGGGCGACCAATTTTAAGAGTTCTTGGCATGTTGTCTTAGCAACGCCAGCAAGCCGGCTTCATTTAGCACCGGCACTTCAAGCTGCTCGGCCTTGGAGAGCTTTGAACCAGCCGCCTCACCTGCCACCACGCACGCGGTTTTCTTGGAGACACTACCGGACACCTTGGCGCCAAGGCTTTCCAGCTTCTCCTTGGCTTCGTCTCTGGTCATCTCAGACAGGGTCCCGGTCAGCACCCAGGTTTCGCCCTGAAGAGGCTTTTCAGATTCTTCGATGACCTCTTCCTGCCATTGCACGCCCGCATCCTTCAAAGCTTCCAGGGTTTCCTGGTTGTGAGGTTGCTCGAAGAAACTGCGAATATGCCCGGCGACGATGGGCCCGACATCAGGCACCAGCTGCAACGCCTCTTCATCCGCGCTGGCTATCGCCTCAAGCGTGCCAAAGTACGATGCCAGTGACTTCGCCGTCGCCTCACCCACCTCACGAATACCGAGGGCGTACAGGAATTTCCAAAGCACCGGCTGACGGGACCGGTCAATGGCCGCGATAAGATTGCTGGCCGACTTGTCGCCCATTCGCTCAAGGCCAACGAGATCCTGCTTCTTCAAGCGATATAGGTCGGCAACGGTTTCCACCAGTTCGTGCCCGACCAGGATGTCGATCCACTTATCACCCAGACCCTCGATATCGAGAGCCTTTCGAGAGGCATAGTGGCGGATGGCTTCCTTGCGCTGGGCGGGGCAATAAAGTCCACCGGAGCAACGGGCGACTGCTTCGCCCTCGATCTGGACGACATCGGAACCACACACCGGGCAATGTTCAGGCAGAACGACCTCGCGAGCGTTTTCAGGTCGCTTCTCCGGCACCACTTTAACTACCTGGGGAATGACGTCACCGGCTCGCCGTATGAAAACGGTATCGCCGATGTGGGCATCGAGGCGTCGAATTTCGTCCATGTTGTGCAGGGTGGCATTGCTTACGGTCACGCCCCCGACAAAGACTGGCTTAAGACGCGCCACCGGGGTAACAGCACCGGTACGGCCGACCTGGAATTCAACATCTTCGATGACGGTGAGTTCTTCCTGCGCCGGGAATTTATGCGCGATGGCCCAGCGCGGTGCCCGGGACACAAAACCGAGCTTTTGTTGCAGATCCAGCCGATCGACCTTGAACACGATGCCATCAATTTCATAAGGCAGTGAATCGCGCTTTTCCATAAGTTTGGTGTAGGCCTCAAGGCATTCCTCGACGCCACGGGCCTTGCGCATTTCGGGGTTGATGCGGAAGCCCCAGCTTTTCACCTGCTGCAATCCAGCCCAGTGATTGTCCGGAAGATCACGCTCATCAACCACCGCCACGCTGTAGGCGCACATCTCCAGCGGTCGCTTCGCCGTGATCGTGGATTTTTTCTGTCGCAGGCTGCCCGCCGCTGCATTTCGGGGATTTACGAACGTTTTCTCACCTTGATCCACCAGCCGCTTGTTAAGCTTATCGAACCCGGCCTTGGGCATGTAAACCTCACCCCGGACCTCAACCAGGTCGGGAACGCCCTCGCCTCGCAGTTTCAAGGGAACCGATGGAATGGTGCGGATATTGGCAGTGATATCTTCGCCGGCATAGCCGTCACCCCGGGTCGCGGCTTTTGTCAGCCGGCCCTGCTCATAATGCAGGCTGACCGCAAGGCCATCGAGCTTGGCTCGCAGACATACTCGATGTCTTCCACGGCGTCCAAGCGCTCGCGCACACGGCGATCAAAATCGCGCAACTCGTCCTCGCTGAAGGCGTTATCCAGCGACAACATGGGAATGCGGTGAACAACCTCTTCGAAACTGGTTTCAGCACTGCTCCCCACCCGACGCGAAGGCGAATCTTCCGAGGCCAGCTCGGGATACTCCGCTTCCAGGGCCTGCAATTCACGAAACAGCCGGTCGTATTCGGCATCCGGGATGCTTGGATCGTCCAGCACGTAGTAGTGATAATTGTGCTCCTCAATCAAAGACCGGAGTTCTTCGACCCGCTGGATCACCTCGGGCGTGGCTTTACTCATGGGGTTGCGCTCTCAACTGTCAAAAAAATGCCCGGAATACTCCGGGCATCATTCGTTACTCTGGTCGCCCTGCGTTAAACCCGCTGGGAACGTTGCTTTCGGTCGAATTCACGGATGCGCTGGCGGCAGTGCTCAATGGTTTGAGGCGTCATTACACTGCGCCGCTCATCTTTGAGCTCACCACCCAGGTTACGAACCACACATTGGGCTGTTTCAAGCATAAACTCGAACGCCTGGAGCGACTTCGAGGGTCCCGGCATGCTCATGAAGAAGCTGATTCCCGGTGTGGTCATTCCGGGTATATCCTTTGGCCTGAAGGTGCCCGGCTCAACCGCATTGGCAACGCTGAACTGAACCGGACTGGTGGTGTCGGTCGTTTCATGCCGGTGATAGATGTCCATATCTCCCAACTCAAGGCCGCAGGCCTCAAACAGGTTTTTCAGAGCCGTTCCGCTGAAATCGTCACCGGTACGGGCCAGCACATTGATTACGATGACCTCCCGGGCTTCAGGACGGTTGGCGCCCGCAAGCGGCTGGCCGTGGTTGTGCTCCACCGGACTCCGACGAGCAGTATCTTCCTCAACTTCTGTGGTCACCGTCGGCGGTACCGAAGCTTCGGTTTCCCGATCCTGGACTGGCTCGGCTGCCTCAATCGCTGACTTGTGCTCAGCGTCTTTCTCGGCCTTTTTCTCAGCCTCTTTCTCAGTCCACGACTCTTCCTGCCTCTGGTCATCGTCAGTCAGATGCTCATCGTTCGCACCCCAACCAGTATCGACGGCAGCGTCTGCTTCGTCATGGGCGGAAAAACCGGAGGCCCAGGACGAATCATCGACTTCACTGGCCGGTTTTTCACTTGCCGGAGTGCTGGCCGACGCGGTGACCGGACGTGTCGGCTTGGGTTTTGGCGAGCCAAAGCGCCCGGAGCGCTCGGGCTTCACATAACCACGCTCCTCGAGGGTATCCCGGGAAATCGTGCGGGCACCGCCATTCGGCAGCTCCGGATTGAAATGATCATCCAACGGCGACTCTTCCAGCTCATCGGCTCCCATACCGGAGGAGATGGCCAGGGATTCCTTGCGGGCGCGCCGGACGCGGCGGATTCCGTCAATGACAATACCAATAATGACGAGGGTACCTATGGCGATTAACCATTCCCTAAGTGACATAGTCCTGCTGTCCTGTTTGCGGATCGGGTAACACTGTTACTCTAAGAAAAGCCCGTTGCGAATACAACGCACAGGCGGGCCAGATGGCGTTATTGTCATCCTTGACGGTTTTCTGTCCAGTTACGGCATTCAGGCTTCCGCCAATGCCGCCGCTTCTTCCACATCCACCGAAACCAGTCGCGAACAACCCGGTTCGTGCATGGTCACGCCCATCAACTGATCCCCTAGCTCCATGGCGATCTTATTGTGGGTAATGTAGATGAACTGCACTTGTTTCGACATCTCTTTGACCATATTGGCGTAGCGGCCAACGTTGGCGTCATCCAGCGGTGCGTCGACCTCGTCGAGCATACAGAACGGCGCCGGATTGAGCTGGAAGATCGAGAACACCAGGGCAATCGCGGTGAGGGCTTTCTCACCACCAGACAGGAGATGAATAGTGCTGTTCTTCTTGCCCGGCGGGCGCGCCATGATGGCAACACCGGTTTCCAGCAGGTCTTCACCGGTCAACTCCAGATAGGCGTTACCGCCGCCGAAGACTTTCGGGAATAGCGCCTGCAACCCGCTGTTGACCTGGTCAAAGGTCTCCTTGAAGCGCTGACGGGTCTCCCGGTCAATCTTTCGGATGGCATTATCCAGGGTCTCCAGCGCCTCCATCAGATCGTCGTTCTGGCTGTCCAGGTAGGTCTTCCGCTCGCTCTGGACCTGGTATTCCTCGATGGCAGCAAGGTTGATGGCACCCAGGCGCTGGATGCGATTGCCGATCTTTTCCAGCTCCTCGGCCCAATCCTTTTCATTGGCGCCTTCGGGCAGCTGCTCCAAAATTTCCTGCAGCTTCACATCCAGCTCTTGCAACTGTTCGATGTGATTACCAGAGCGGATTTCCAGGGCCTGGGATTCCATTTTCAGTTTTTCGAGGCTGGAACGAACATCCTGGATCTGATGATCAATCCGGCTGCGGCGCTGCTCCTTGTCCCGAACTTCCTGATCAATTTCCTCGAGCGCGTCCCGGGCACCGCCCAGCTTTTCCTCTTCCGCCAGACGACGATCCAACAACCCTTCCAGCTGCATCTGTAAATCTTCGATGGGCTCTTCCGCGCTTTCGCGGGATTCCCGAAGTATTTCCAGGCGCTCTTCAATGCGCTCCTTCTGCATCTGCATTCGCTCGATGGTCTGCTTCAGACCGTCACGCTGGCTATGCAGTGACTGCAGCTGTAATTGCAGCTGGTGGGCATGATCGCGGTCATGACGGGCATCGTGGCGCAGCGGTCCAGGTTTTCCCGCAGACTGTCCCGCTGCGCCAACAGGCGTTCTTTTTCCTCATCACTGTCCTCGCTGGAAGCCAGCGCCTGCTGCCATTCTTCCCGGGCACTCTGCAAGCTCTCTTCCCGATCTTCGAGATTCAGGGACACGTCGGACAGGTCTTCGCGAATACTCTTCAAACGGGCATCGATCTGTTCCGCCCTGGCCCTTAGGCCACTGATCCGCGACGACAAACCACTCAGTTCACGTTCGGCATCGCTCAAACTGGCCTGGGCGTCATCACGCTCCGCTTCCGCACGCTCGGCGCGCTCCTGCAGGTTGTCGAGCCGATCGTTGGTCAGTTCCAGGGATTCCTCGGCCTGGGCCAGTTGTTCGGTCAGTTCGCTGACCTTTTTCTGACGCTCAATCACACCAACCTGGCCCGCCTCCGAATCCGGCATCAGCAACCAGTCACGGGAAACCCACACACCTTCGGGCGTAATCGCACTTTCACCGTCAGTCAGGGACGCTCGAAGTTCGAGGGCGTGATCCAGCGATTCAACCGTTCTGATGCCAGCCATCAGCGAGGCAACAGTCGGCAACCCGGAAACCTTGGCAGCCAGTCTGTCGCCACTAAACTCGCCCGTTTGTTGCTCGGCGGAATTCACTAAGGCGAGGCCTTTCGGAGCGGACGCCATGGCCGCCGAGAGGTCTTCGATGCCGGGCAGCGCCAGCCCGTGGGTAAATCGGCCGATGACCTGCTCGACCGCGAATTCCCAGCCGTTCTCAATACTCAGCTTTCCAGCCACGCGGGGCGAGTCGGTCAGGCCATGTTCAGACAGCCAGCCCTGCAAGGCATCGTCCTGGCCGCCTAACTGCTCATCCAGCAAAGCCTGCTGCGATTCCAGCGATGCCCGAAGGCTCTGCACCCTTTGGCGATCCTCGGCGGCAGCTTGCTCAGCCTCACGCTGATTCTGGCGGGCCTCGTAAAGATTCTCCTGGATGGTTGCGATGCGCTCGGACGCCTCTTCACGCTGGAGCTCCAGGGTTTCCTGCTGCTCGAGCAACTCCTCCAGTTCAGCTCGATCCATCTGGCCGTCCAGCAGCGCCTGCTCGTCTTCCAGCTTGCGGTATCGGTTCCGCAGTTGTTCGATGGCATCTTCCAGAGAACGAATACGGGATTGCGATAGCTCGGCCTGACGACGGGCGTCGGAGGAGCGACCGCTGAAGTCTTCCCACTGCTGCTGCCACTCGCTCATGCGTCTTCCGCCATCTGCAGTTTTTCTCCCGACTCTTCGGAGCGCAGCGAGAGCGATTCCTGCTCGGGCTCGATCATATCGAGCTCTTCCTGAATGCCGGCCAGCCGGCTTTCATCCTGTTCCAGTTCCCGGGCCAGTTCGCGCTGGTTGGCCATGGCCTGATCCAGCTCCGCTGCCGTCTGGCGGCTACGCTCACGCTGGTGCTCAAGGCTCTGCTCAATCCGGGCAATATCCGCGCCAGCCTCGTAATAGCGGGCCTGGGCCTTATTAAAGTGCTCTGTTCGATCCAGATGGTTGTCCCGCAGGATTCCAGCGAGGTTTCCAGGTTAACGCGCTCGGTGAGCTGCTTTTCCAGCTCAAGCTCTGTGTCGCGGATTTTGCTGCGCCAGCTTTGCAGATCATTATCGAGGGTCTGCCAACGCAAGACCGTGAGCTCGGCTTTTTTCTGACGCTCTTCGTGCTTGTAGGCCTTGTACTTTTCAGCCGCCGCAGCCTGACGTTCCAGGTGCTGCAACTGTCGGCCCAACTCGTCCCGCAGGTCCGTCAGGCGTTCCAGGTTTTCCTGGGTACGGCGAATGCGGTTTTCGGTTTCCCGGCGCCGTTCCTTGTACTTGGAGATGCCAGCCGCTTCCTCGATGTAAATCCGGAGCTCTTCTGGCTTGGCCTCGATCAGCCGGGAAATCATGCCCTGCTCGATGATGGCGTAGCTACGGGGGCCCAGACCCGTACCGAGGAACAGATCGGTAATATCCCGGCGCCGGCATTTTGAGCCATTCAGGAAATAATCGGACTGACCTTCGCGGGAGACACGGCGGCGTACGGAAATCTCGTTAAAGCTAACAAACTCGCCCGGAGCCGAGCCGTCGCTGTTATCAAAGACCAGTTCAATGGAAGCCTGACCGACAGGCTTGCGAGCACTGGAGCCATTGAAGATAACGTCGGTCATGGATTCGCCGCGCAGGTACTTGGCTGAACTTTCACCCATAACCCAGCGAACGGCATCAATAATGTTGGACTTACCACAGCCGTTGGGGCCCACCACGGCAGTCATGTTGGATGGGAACGGCACCGTGGTTGGGTCAACAAAGGACTTGAAGCCAGCCAGCTTGATGGATTTCAGACGCATATCAGGTGTTCTCCTCATCCCTGAGAATGGTCAGTACCTGCTTGCGCTGGTGCTCACCGAAGGATTCGATGACCGACTGCAGACGGACCACGTCATCGTTGACGGCGGCGTCGGCCAACTGACGGAAAAAGGTCGCGGTTTCACCGATCTCATCCCGGAAATGCTCCAGGGCAACAAAATAGGTTCGGCTGATGGCCGGACGGAAGTTTTCCAGGGTTTCTTCCAGAAACGGGTTCTCGACCAGCTTGTAGGCATACCGCATCACACCGAAACCGGCGTCGATGACTTTTTCGGCCGCGTCGGTGTCAGTCGAGTTCATCGCTGCAATCACCGCTTGCAGCTCGCTGACTTGCCCCATTACCCCGCCTAATTCCTTGCCGGACCAGCGCTCCAGCACTTTGCGCCCAAGCATGCACAGCAGATCAATATAGATATCGTAAAGGCTGTTGACGCTCTCAGGCGTTAAATTCGAAACCACCGCGCCACGGCGTGGGTAGATGTTGATCAGGTGGCGACGCTGGAGAATCAGTAGGGCTTCACGCACAGACCCACGACTGACATTGAGATCTCCAGCAACCTTAAGCTCCTGAATGCGCTCTCCAGGTTCAAGATCTCGAGTAATGATCCGTTGCCCCAAGTGCTGGGCGATTTGTTCAGACAGACTTTCCGGGGCCTGAAACCTCATAAAGATAGTCGCTCACTTCTGCAGACGGCGTAGGTACAAGCGCAGCAGTTTACCACAGGCGTCCGCCAGCCCAATGCCCGGGCCTGAGATTTCGAATTCAATCCCGCACCCAGGCGGCAAAGGTCTGCCGGCAAATTGACGCCATCCCTGTCCAACACCTGCCAGACCTTAAAAAACACATGAATTATATGTTTTAGCTATTTGTGTTAATTAGGTTTTTAGATTTTGGCATAGGTTCTGCTTGAACCGCTCTGTAGCGGCGCAAATCCCACTGACAGAGCAAACACCAGTGAAACAGATACCATCCATCGAACGATCCATTGCCCAGCCCCACAAGTTGGGGGAACTGAGGCAGGCGCAGAAGGACTGGCGCAATGACCCTGATGTGCTCACACGTCTGACCAGACGACTGTCCACAACGCTTTCATTGGAAACACAGCTCGGTATTGTTGCTGACGAGCTCGGGGAAATCGTACCCTTTGATTCACTGAACTACCGGCATCGGATTGCGCGCCAGGATTTCGTGTTTGCCTCGGGCCTGGGTGGCCAGCACAAGTGCGAGTACCGACTCAATCTCGAAGGCGTTTCCTACGGCACTCTTACCTTGTACCGGCGCAAGAAATTCTCTGAAGAGGAACTGGAGGGGATCGAAACGATATTGGGCGTAGTTATCTGCCCAATGCGCAATGCCTGCCACTTCCTTACCATCGAGCAGGCAGCATTGACTGATTCCCTGACAGGCATTCCGAACAAGCGCGCCCTGGATGACAATTTGTTACGGGCAAGCCAGCTATCGGCTCGTCACGAAGAATCCTACTCGCTGATTCTGTGCGACCTGGACCATTTCAAGACGGTTAACGACAACCACGGCCACGTGGTTGGTGACCACCTCCTGCAGCAGGCCGCAGAAGGCATTGAGCGGGCTCTGAGAACCTCGGACAGCGTCTACCGATTCGGAGGAGAGGAATTTGCCATTGTGCTCCCGCACACCTCTGATCAGGATGCACGGGATGTCGCGGACAGAATTCGAAAGGCCATTGCCAGCATTTGCGTTGACTGCGGAGACGGTAAGCTCTCGGTAACCGCCAGCTGCGGCGTCGCTACCCATCTGGGCAACGAAACGCCGGAGCAATGGCTGGCGCGGGCAGATGATGCCCTCTATCACGCCAAACACGCCGGCAGGAACCGCACTCAGGTATTCGCAGCTATCGGCTGAAGCCTACTTCTTAACCGGCTTGCGCTTGGGAGCAGTAGCCTTTACTGAAGATTTCGCCGGCCGAGAGTCACTTACCTGCCAGCGACTGCCGCTGCGCTTCTGATTTATGGCTGGACTTTTCCGACGCTGTCGATCCTGCGCCGCTTTCTCACTGGGCGTTTTCTGCGGGATGGCGAGCGCGTTCAAACCAACCGCGCGGCTCAGAGAGTCCACGGCCTTCTGGTCCAGCTCTTCCCACTTGCCCAAGGTCAATCGACTGGGAAGAAAAACCGACCCATAGCGAACCCGCTTAAGGCGACTCACCTTCACACCCTGAGATTCCCAGAGACGGCGGACTTCGCGGTTACGCCCTTCCAGTAGCGTCACGTGGAACCAGCGGTTCATGCCACTGCCCCCCGCCGGGCTGATGTCGGTGAACTTGGCCATGCCATCTTCCAGCAACACGCCCTGCATCAGTCGCTCGACCATGGCGTCGTCCACCTCACCGAAAATGCGTACCGCGTATTCACGGTCAATCTGACTGGACGGGTGCATCAATCGATTAGCCAACTCGCCGTCCGTAGTGAACAGCACCAGGCCAGTGGTGTTGATATCCAGGCGGCCAATGGAAATCCAGCGATGGTCCTTGAGACGGGGCAATCGGTCGAACACTGTCGGCCGGCCTTCCGGATCCTTGCGGGTGGTGACCTCGCCCTCAGGCTTGTTGTAGATCAGGACCCGTCGAACAACCTCGCGGCGCCAGCGACATCGAGGCGCTTGCCATCAAGCTCGAACTGGTCCTCAACCGTGGCCTTCTGCCGGGTGAGACCGCATTGCCATTCACAGTCAGACGCCCGGCCTCCATCCAGCCTCAATTTCGCGCCGTGATCCTACACCGGCACGTGCCAGAAGTTTCTGAATACGCTCGGGACCAGCATCGCTGGCTGCGTCGACCGCTGGTTTAGCGGCTTTCTTTGGGCGTTGTGAACCCATGTATAAATCCTTAGTTACTGACCGAGTCCGTGACGGCCTCAGTGAAGTGTCTGCTCGTTCGTGTCGTCGTCTTTTGGCGACTCAAACTCTATTTCCGCCTGCATGTTCTTTTCAATCTCGCGCCCGATCTCTTCGAGATCCCGTACTTCCGACAACGGTGGCAACTGGTCCAGGCCACTGAGATTGAAATAATCGAGGAACTGTTTAGTCGTCGCATACATAGCAGGCCGCCCTGGAACATCCCGGTGCCCGACGACGCGCACCCACTCTCGCTCAAGCAGCGTGCGAATGATATTGCTGCTTACCGTAACGCCCCGGATATCTTCAATTTCGCCCCGGGTAATGGGTTGGCGATAAGCGATCAGCGCCAGGGTCTCCAACAATGCTCGCGAATAGCGCTGGGGCCGTTCCTCAAACAGGCGGCCGACCCAGGGCGCGTACTCTTCGCGGATCTGGAGACGGTAACCACTGGCAACCTTCTTCAGCTCAAAACCGCGATTCTCGCACGCGGATTCCAGCAGCATCATGACATGCTCCATCACCTGCCGCGCAGGCCGCTCATCCTCAGTGAACAGCTCTCGCAACTGGTCCAGCGACAACGGTTTACCGGCTGCCAACAAAGCGGCCTCGGCAATCGCTGGATACGTAACAGATGCTCTTCATTCATAACGGTGACCCGTGCTCCACACGTCTCTCAGATAACAGCCAGCGGGCTCGCTCAGCTTGCCGCCCTGGCCCGAACATGGATTGGCCCCAGCACCTCGGCCTGAACCACTTCAATCAGCTGTTCCTTTACCAGTTCCAGGGTCGCCAGGAATGACACCACTACGCCCAGCTTGCCCTCCTCCGGAGTAAACAGGCTTTCGAACGTGACAAAATGATCGTCCCGCAATACCGACAGAATCGCCGACATGCGCTCCCGGGTGGACAACTTCTCCCGCTCAACATGGTGACTGGTGAACAGATCGGCACGCTGGAGCACACCCTGGAGTGCCAGCAGCATTTCCCGCAAATCAACGTCCGGATGGGGCTGGCTCGACGGTAACTTCGGCAGCGCTGCCGAGGCGTTAAAGTTGTCGCGCTCAAGTCGTGGCAGCTCGTCGATATCCTCGGCCGCCTGCTTGAACCGCTCATATTGCTGCAAACGTCGGATCAGCTCGGCCCGTGGATCGACCTCGTCGTCGTCCTCACTCTCCTGTCGCGGCAGTAACATGCGCGATTTGATCTCTGCCAGCGTCGCCGCCATCACCAGGTACTCGGCAGCCAATTCGAAGCGCATGGCCTCGACGGCACCAATGTAATCCATGTATTGGCGGGTAATTTCGCTGACATCGACGTTCAGGATGTCCATGTTCTGGCGACGAATCAGATAAAGCAGCAGGTCCAAGGGCCCTTCGAAGGCCTCCAGAAACACCGCAAGGGCGTCGGGCGGTATGTAAAGATCTTTGGGCAGGTCGACGACGGGCTTGCCGGAAACCCGAGCAAGCGGCGACCGCTCGGGCGTCCCTTCCTCGTCGGCCACTGGCGTAGCTGCGCTGTCGTCCATCACCACTCTCTCCTCTGGAAGCCTCCCCTCTGGAAGCACCTTGCTGCCCGGACCATCACACCTGAAGCCGCAGCTTAACGGTAATGCAGACCCATTGCGGCCCGAACTTCCTCGAGCGTATCGCGGGCCGCATCACGTGCGTGTTCACGCCCTTCCTGAAGGATTGAATGCACCAGGTCCGGGTTATTTTCGTATTCGCGAGCGCGCTCATGCAGTGGACGCTGTTCCTCGACGATCGAGTCGATCAGCGGTTTTTTGCAATCCAGGCAGCCAATGCCGGCACTCCGACAGCCGTGCTGGACCCAATCCTGGGTATCGGCGTCGGAATAGATCTTGTGCATCTCCCAGACCGGGCACTTTTCAGGATCGCCCGGATCGGTTCTGCGTACACGCTGGGGATCGGTCTGCATGGTGCGGATCTTCTGAGCAACGCTGTCCGGCTCCTCGCGCAGACCGATGTAGTTGTTGTAGGACTTGGACATCTTCTGGCCATCCAGTCCCGGCATCTTGGATTCAGGCGTCAGCAACGGCTGCGGCTCTGGCAGAATGACCTTGCCACCACCTTCGATGTAGCCATACAGACGCTCACGATCACCCAGGGAGATATTCTGTTGTTCCTTGAGCAACGCACGGGCGGTTTCCAGTGCCTCCATATCGCCCTCTTCCTGGTAACGCCGCTTGAGGTTGCGATACAGCTTGGCGTTCTTTTTACCCATCTTGACGATGGCGCCCTCGGCCTGCTCCTCAAATCCTGCTCGCGGCCATAGATGTGATTGAACCGACGGGCAATTTCCCGAGTAATCTCGACGTGGGAGACCTGATCCGCACCGACTGGAACCTTGCCGGCCCGGTAGACCAGGATGTCGGCACTCTGCAGCAGTGGGTATCCCAGGAACCCGTACGTCGCGAGATCCTTTTCCCTGAGCTTCTCCTGCTGATCCTTGAAGGTCGGCACCCGCTCCAGCCAACCAAGTGGCGTGATCATTGACAGCAACAGGTGCAGCTCCGCATGCTCAGGCACCTGGGACTGAATGAACATCGTTGACGAACCCGGGTTGACGCCCGCGGCCAGCCAGTCGATAACCATGTCCCAGACACTTTGCTCGATACCCGCAGTTGTCATATTCAGTGGTCAGCGCGTGCCAGTCGGCCACGAAGAAGAAGCACTCGAACTCGTGCTGGAGTTTCACCCAGTTTTTAAGCACACCGTGGTAATGACCGAGATGTAGCTTGCCGGTCGGACGCATGCCGGACAGAACCCTTTGCTGGGAATCTACAGAACTCAAAGCACGAACTCCTCAATTTGTTTTTGGACCGCCATGATAAGACAGGCGACCCGGCATTATAAATAAAAAACCCCCGCTCTGCAGGGCAGAAACGGGGGTTTCAAGAAAGAAGACCGACTTACCAGCCAGTTACTTCCTTCAGAGCCTTGCCAATTTCGGCCAGGCTACGCACGGTTTTAACGCCTGCGTCGTTCAGAGCGGCAAACTTCTCGTCTGCTGTACCCTTACCACCGGAGATGATCGCACCGGCGTGGCCCATACGCTTACCAGGAGGCGCAGTAACACCAGCGATGTAGGAAACCACCGGCTTGGTTACGTTTTCCTTGATGAACGCAGCGGCTTCTTCTTCAGCGGTACCGCCGATCTCACCGATCATTACGATGGCTTCGGTCTGCGGATCTTCCTGAAGCAGCTTCAGGATGTCGATGAAGTTGGAGCCCGGAATCGGGTCACCACCGATACCGATACAGGTCGACTGGCCGTAACCAAAGTCGGTGGTCTGCTTAACGGCTTCGTAAGTCAGGGTACCTGAACGAGACACGATACCGACTTTGCCCGGCTTGTGGATGCTGCCCGGCATGATGCCGATCTTGCATTCACCCGGAGTGATAACACCCGGGCAGTTGGGGCCGATCATGCGGACGCCCTTGCGATCGACGTACTCTTTCGCGTACAGCATGTCGATGGTCGGGATGCCTTCAGTGATGCACACGATCAGCTGAATGCCAGCGTCCGCGGCTTCAATGATGGCGTCCTTGCAGAACGGAGCCGGTACGTAGATGACAGTCGCCTCGGCGCCAGTCTTCTCGACCGCGTCACGAACGGTGTTAAACACCGGCAGACCCAGGTGCTCAGTGCCGCCCTTACCCGGGCTAACGCCACCAACCATCTTGGTGCCGTACTCAATGGCTTGCTCAGAGTGGAAGGTACCCTGTGCGCCGGTAAAGCCCTGGCAGATAACCTTGGTGTCTTTATTGATCAGGATGCTCATTATTTACCCCCTGCGGCTTTAACGACTTGCTCTGCGGCATCCGCCAGGCTGGTGGCGGCAATGATGTTCAGGCCACTGTCGGCGAGTACCTGAGTGCCCTTCTCGGCGTTGTTGCCTTCAAGGCGAACAACCACAGGAACCTTAACGCCCACGTCCTTAACCGCACCGATAATGCCTTCGGCAATCATGTCGCAACGTACGATACCGCCGAAGATGTTAACCAGAACGGCTTGTACGCTGTCGTCAGACAGGATGATTTTGAACGCTTCTGAAACGCGCTCTTTGGTAGCGCCGCCGCCAACGTCCAGGAAGTTGGCCGGCTGGCCGCCGGACAGCTTGATGATGTCCATGGTGCCCATGGCAAGGCCTGCGCCGTTAACCATGCAGCCGATGTTGCCTTCCAGCGCCACGTAGTTCAGTTCCCACTTGGCAGCTTCGGCTTCACGGGAATCTTCCTGGGAAGGATCGTGCATCTCGTGAATTTTCTTCTGACGGTACAGCGCGTTGCCGTCTACGCCAATCTTCGCGTCCAGGCAATGCAGGTCACCGGCCGGGGTGATAACCAGCGGGTTGATTTCCAGCAGCGCCAGGTCACGGTCTTCAAACAGCTTCGCCAGACCCATGAAGATCTTGGTGAACTGACCGATCTGTTTGCCTTCAAGACCCAGCTTGAAGGCCAGCTCGCGGCCCTGGTACGGCTGTGCGCCGACCAGCGGATCAACTTCGGCTTTCAGGATCTTTTCCGGAGTTTCTTCGGCAACCTGTTCGATCTCAACACCACCTTCGGTGGAGGCCATGAACACGATACGACGGGTACCACGATCCACAACCGCGCCCAGGTAAAGTTCCTGGTCGATGTCGGTCAGGGATTCAACCAGAATCTTGCTCACCGGCTGGCCGTTCTCGTCTGTCTGGTAAGTTACCAGGTTTTTGCCCAGCCACTTTTCAGCGAACTCACGGATTTCGTCTTTGCTCTTGACCAGCTTTACACCGCCGGCCTTACCACGGCCACCCGCGTGAACCTGTGCCTTGACAACCCATGCGTCACCACCAATTTCGGTGGCAGCCGCTACGGCTTCCTGAGGGGTATCGCAGGCAACGCCCTGAGATACTGGCAGGCCATATTCAGCGAAAAGCTGTTTGCCCTGATATTCATGCAAATTCATAGTTAATGTCCCGCTTCTTGATGGAGGATAACCACGTACGGAAATGAACCCGCGCAAGCCCCGCTCAGGGACTGCTGTTGCGAATTCGGTTTGGCGAGCCGGGGATCACCTCAGCTCGCCGTGAGCGCAACCGGAAGCCAGCCGTTTTTATGGCAGTGGGGCGCCGTCATTGGCGCCCCCGCTTCCTGGCTTGCGTTACTTCTTTTTGCGACGGTTGGCGACGTGAATCGCGCCACCGGCGACAGCCAGAGCTGCCTCATGCACAGACTCGGACAGAGTCGGGTGCGCAAAGCAGGTCAGCGCCAGATCTTCAGCGCTGGAACCAAACTCCATGGCGATTACGCCCTGGGCAACGATTTCCGAGGCCTGGGGACCAACAACGTGGAAACCGAGAATTCGGTCTGTTTTCGCATCAGCGATAATCTTGACCAGGCCAGACGCCGAGTTGGCAGCCATGGCACGACCGTTGGCAGCAAACGGGAAAGAACCGACATTGTACTCTTCGCCTTCGGCTTTGAGTTCTTCTTCGGTCTTACCAACCCACGCTACTTCCGGAGCCGTGTAAATCACGTTCGGGATGCAATCGTAGTTGACCTGCGGCTTGTGACCGGCGATCCGCTCGGCAACCATGACACCCTCTTCCGAAGCCTTGTGCGCCAGCATCGGACCACGAACCACGTCGCCGATAGCCCAAACGCCAGGCGCTTCGGTCTTGCAGCTGTCATCAACAAAGATGAAACCGCGCTCGTCCATCTGGACACCCGCGTCTTCAGACAGCAGGTTATCGGTGTACGGACGACGACCAACCGCGACAATCAGCTTGTCGAACTTGGCTTCGTGCTTACCCTTGGAATCTTCATAGGTAACGTTAACCAGCTTACGCTTAACCTCAGCTCCGGTCATGCGTGCGCCCATAACAATGTTCAATCCCTGCTTCTGGAACTGTTTCATTGCATCTTTGGCGACCTGCTGGTCAACCGCTGGCAGGAAAGTATCCTGAGCTTCCAGTACGGTTACTTCTGAACCCAGGCGTGCCCATACGCTACCCAGCTCAAGACCGATAACGCCAGCACCGATAACGCCCAGGCGCTTCGGTACTTCAGAGAATTCCAGTGCGCCCTCGGAATCAACGATGTTCTCACCGTCGAACGGAGCTGGCGGAATCTGAATCGGCTTGGAACCTGAAGCGAGGATTACGTTGTCGGCTTCGTAGGTCTTTGCGTTGCCATCCTTATCGGTGACTTCAACCTTGCGGTTGCAAGCAGCTTGCCGTGACCGTGGATCGACGTAACGCCATTGGCCTTGAACAGCCCGGCAATACCGCCGGTCAGCTGCTTCACGATGCCACCCTTGCGCTCCATCATCTTGCCGATGTCCATTTTGACATCTTTGGCGATGATGCCCTGCATCTCGTAATCGTGCGTGGTTTCCTCATACTTGTGAGAAATTTCCAGCAGCGCTTTCGAGGGAATGCAGCCGACGTTCAGGCAGGTACCGCCCAACACCTGGCTTTTGCCGTCCGTAGACGTCCAGGACTCTACACAGGCCGTCTTAAGACCCAACTGGGCAGCCTTGATGGCGGCAACGTAGCCGCCAGGACCTGCACCAATGACAATCACGTCATACTTATCAGACATATTTGATCCCGTTTTCTGATTCGTTAAGTGTCAGCTCAGACGTCCAGCAGAATACGCGCTGGGTCTTCAAGCATTTCCTTAATGGCGACAAGGAATTGTACCGCTTCCTTGCCATCGATCATGCGGTGGTCGTATGACAGCGCCAGATACATCATCGGCTGGATCTCGACCTTGCCGTTAACTGCCATCGGACGCTCCTGGATCTTGTGCATACCCAGGATAGCTGTCTGCGGCGGATTCAGGATCGGCGTAGAAATCAGCGAACCAAAGATACCGCCATTGGTGATGGTAAAGGTTCCGCCGGTCATGTCTTCGATGCCCAGCTTGCCATCTTTCGCCTTGGTGCCGTACTCGACAATCTTCTTCTCGATGTCAGCCAGACCCATCGCGTCGGAGTCACGCAGAACCGGAACAACCAGACCACGGTCGGTTGATACGGCGACGCCGATATCCTGATAGCCGTGGTACACCATGTCATTGCCATCGATGGAGGCATTCACTGCCGGGAAACGCTTCAGCGCTTCGGTCGCAGCTTTGGTGAAGAACGACATGAAGCCAAGCTTGATACCGTGACGCTTCACGAAGCTGTCCTGGTACTGCTTGCGCATTTCCATGATCGGCCCCATGTTCACCTCGTTAAAGGTGGTCAGCATGGCGGCGCTCTGCTGCGCATTCACCAGGCGCTTGGCAATGCTGGCACGCAAGCGGGTCATCGGTACGCGTTTTTCAGGACGCTCACCAGAAGCCACATTGACCTCAGGCATACCCGCAGCCGGTGCCGCTGCAGCAGCGCCGCCGGCCGGCTTGTTATCAATGTGACTCTGCACATCTTCCTTGGTGACCCGACCGTCTTTGCCAGTGCCTTTGACGGAGTTGGGGTCAACGTTGTTCTCATCAGCCAGCTTGCGAGCAGCCGGACTGAGGATGGCATCGCCAGAGGCAGCGGCTTCTTCTTTCGGAGCCTCCTCTTTGGGCGCTTCTTCTTTCTTGCCCTCGGCAGGCTTGGAGTCTCCGGCCGCGCCTTCCTTGAATTTTCCGATTACTTCACCGCTTTCCACGGTATCGCCTTCGCCCTTCAGCACTTCTTCGATCACACCGTCGGCGGGGGCAACGACTTCCAGGACGACCTTGTCGGTTTCAATATCGACAATCAGTTCGTCTCGTGAACAGGCTTCACCCGGCTGCTTGTGCCAGGTCGCAACGGTACCCTCTGCGACCGACTCCGGGAAAACGGGGGCTTTAATCTCAGTTGACATTACAGATCCTTAGTTCGGTAGCTCGTCAGATTTCAAACGCGTCGTTTACCAGCTTCTTCTGCTCTTCAATGTGCACAGACATGTGCCCACAAGCGGGAGCAGCGGAAGCATCGCGACCGGCATACTGGAGGTACAGCTTTGGGTTCAGGCGCTGGAGCGCATTTCTCATATGATGCTGGCTCGGGTACCAGGCACCCTGGTTCATCGGCTCTTCCTGGCACCAGACCACGTTTTTCAACTTGGGATACTTGGCCAGCATAGCGTCCAGATCGTCACCCGGGAACGGGTAAAGCTGCTCGATTCGGAAGATCGCGACGTCATCGCGCTCTTCCGCCTTCTTCTTCTCGAGAAGATCGAAGTAAACCTTACCGCTGCACATGATCAGGCGCGTCACTTTCTTCGGATCAGACGGCTCTTTCTCTGGCAGAACAGTCTGGAAGGTACCTGAAGTCAGGTCATCCAAATCGGAAGTCGCTTCCTTATGACGCAGCAAACTCTTTGGCGTAATAGCAACCAGCGGCTTACGCAGCGGACGCTTCACCTGACGACGCAGCATGTGGAATACCTGCGAAGGCGTTGTCGGCACACACACCTGAATGTTGTGCTCGGCACTCAACTGCAGGAATCGCTCCAGGCGGGCCGAGCTGTGCTCCGGACCCTGGCCCTCGTAACCGTGAGGCAGCAACAGTGTAAGACCGCACAGACGGCCCCACTTGTGCTCACCGCTGGTCAGGAACTGGTCGATAACCACCTGGGCGCCGTTGGCGAAATCGCCAAACTGAGCTTCCCAGACAATCAAACCACTGGGCGCGGTGGTCGCGTAGCCGTATTCAAACGCCATGACCGCTTCTTCAGACAGCAGCGAGTCATAGATTTCAAATAGCGGCTGATCGTCAGACAGCTGCTCCAGGGCAATGTGCGTTGCGCCATCTTTCTGGTTGTGCAGTACGGCGTGACGGTGGGAGAAAGTTCCCCGGCCGACGTCCTGACCGGTGATCCGGATCGGATGCCCTTCGTCGAGCAACGTCGCGTAGGCCATGACTTCGCCGTAGCCCCAGTTAATGGGTAGTGCGCCGGCGGTCATCTTCTCGCGGTCGCTGACAATCTTGGAAACCTGGCGCTGAACACTGAAACCTTCCGGCACGGATGTCAGCTTCTTGCCCAGCTTCTGAATGGTTTTCAGAGCAACACTGGACTTACACTTTGCTGTCCACTCATGGCCAAGGTACGGCGTCCAGTCAACGTAGAGCTCCTTGTTGGGCTCCTTGACCAGGGATTTGACCACGTGCTCACCGTCATCCAGTGCGTCACGGTAGTCATTCTCCATCTGCTTGCCTTCTTCTTCGGTGATGACACCCTCGGCAATCAGTTTTTCGGCGTACAGGTTACGCGTGGTCTTCAGCTTACGGATCTTCTCGTACATCTGCGGCTGGGTAGCTGCAGGCTCGTCGGCTTCGTTGTGCCCACGGCGACGGTAGCAGACCAAATCAATGACCACGTCGTTCTTGAATTCATTACGGTAGTCCATCGCCATTTGGGTGGCGAACATGACCGCTTCAGGGTCATCCGCATTCACGTGCAGAATCGGCGCCTGAACCATCTTGGCGACATCGGTGCAGTACTCGGTGGAGCGAGCATCTTCCTGCTTGCTGGTGGTGAAGCCCACCTGGTTGTTGATCACGATGTGGATGGTGCCACCCACGCCGTAACCGCGGGTCTGGGACATCTGGAATGTCTCCATGACCACGCCCTGCCCGGCAAACGCTGCGTCACCGTGCATGATAATCGGAACACACTGGGTTCCGTCGGGATCGTTCCGGCGGGTTTGACGGGCACGAACAGAGCCCTCAACGACCGGCGATACGATTTCCAGATGCGACGGGTTGAACGCCATTGCCAGGTGCACTTCGCCACCAGACGTCATAACGTTTGAGGAGAAGCCCTGGTGGTACTTAACGTCGCCTGACCCGGAATCTGCAAGCTTCTTGCCTTCGAACTCGTCAAAAAGCTCTTTCGGGTTCTTGCCAAGGGTGTTAACCAGAACGTTCAGGCGGCCACGGTGTGCCATTCCCAGAACAATTTCCTTGGCGCCGTAGGAACCGGCGCGCTGAATCAGCTCGTCGAGACACGGGATCAGCGCTTCACCGCCTTCGAGACCAAAGCGCTTCACACCCGGATACCGGGAACCCAGGTATTTTTCCAGGCCTTCAGCGGCAGTCAGACGTTCGAGGAGATGCTTGCGGGTCTTTGCTTCGTAGTCCGGGCGGGACCGTACTGGTTCCATGCGCTGCTGGAACCACCGCTTGATGCGGGTATCGACGATGTGCATGTACTCGGCACCAATACTTTCGCAATAGGTGCGGCGCAGACCATCGATGATATCTCCGAGCTTCATGGTCTCGGAGCCAAAATTCAGGGAGCCAGTCTGGAACTCCAGATCGTTGTCGGAGTCTGAAAGCTCGTGAAACGCGGGATCAAGATCTTCTACCTTGGCTCGCTGCCAGACGCCCAGCGGATCGAGCTTCGCTTCCTGATGACCACGGAAACGGTACGTGTTAATCAGCTGTAGAACGCGAATCTGCTTCTTGTCGGCATCGCTGGTGGCACTGGCGGGGACGCCTCCACTGGCAAGAAAGCGCTGATTACGGGAAATGTGTTCAAACTGTTCGCGGATAGAAGAGTGTGCAACGTCACGGCCATGAGAGCCATCGACGCTGGGAAGCTTGTCAAAATAACTACGCCACTCTTCGGGAACGGCATTGGGGTCTGTCAGGTAGGTTTCAAAAAGCTGTTCAACGTAGGCCAGATTTCCACCCTGCAAGTGGGAAGTCTGCCATAACTGCTCCATGATGCTTTCGTGCATTTTGAATAGCTCACCTTGGCTGGTGCGGGGGAGCGCAATATGGTCGGCCAGGGGTCATTCTTAGTCAATACGGGTTTTTACGGGATCGACTTTGGCCGCCACACTCGACGTGGATGTTTTCCATTCCCCGGTGGTTTTTGTACTCAGCAATCCGTGCATCAACTTTATAAGCTTCAGTCACGGCTTGGGTAGTGTGCACCCGAGTAAGACTTTTGACTATAAGCCATTGGTTGAAGGCCCCGCGTCTTTGCGGGGCCTTCAGGGTGCCTAACCTAGTCAGGACAGTATAGTGTCTGATGCAGATCCTGCTGCTTATGAAGCTCGCTGCAGCAGGAGGTTCCGAATGTGGCCGATTGCCCTTGTGGGGTTCAGGCCTTTCGGGCAGACACTTACACAGTTCATGATACCCCGGCAGCGGAAAACACTGAACGGGTCATCAAGATTTTCCAGACGCTCTGCCTGTGCGGTATCCCGGGCTATCCGCCAGGAATCGGTACGCCTGGAGCAGACCGGCCGGACCAATGAACTTGTCCGGGTTCCACCAGAACGACGGGCAGGAAGTGGAGCAGCAGGCACAGAGAATACACTCGTACAGGCCGTCCAGCTTCTGCCGATCTTCTGGCGACTGCAGGCGCTCAATGGCGGGTGCAGGATTATCGTTGACCAGGTACGGCATAACCTTCTCGTACTGCTTGTAGAAAAGGCTCATGTCGACAACCAGGTCACGAATGACCGGCAGACCGGGCAGCGGGCGCAGCACCAGCTTGTTGTTCTTAACAACCTGGGACAGCGGCGTGATGCAGGCCAGACCATTTTTCCCGTTCATGTTCATGCCGTCGGAGCCACAGACCCCTTCACGGCAAGAACGACGGTAGGACATCGACGCATCCCGCTCCTTGATGAGGTTCAGAACATCAAGGACCATCAGGTCTTTGCCTTCCGGAATCTCGACTTCAACGTCTTGCATGTAAGGCGCGTTGTCGGCTTCCGGGTTGTAACGATAAAGGCTTACTAACATCTTTGGCACTCCCCTTTAGTAAGTCCGAATCTTCGGCTCAAACGTGTCCACGGTTTTCGGCGCGAAGTTCACCGCGCGCTTTCCGACACGCTTGTCAGCCGGAAAGTACATGGAATGCTTCAGCCAGTTTTCGTCATCACGCTCGGTGAAATCGTTACGGGCGTGAGCACCACGGCTTTCTT
Source organism: Marinobacter similis (assembly GCF_000830985.1). Taxonomy (GTDB): domain Bacteria; phylum Pseudomonadota; class Gammaproteobacteria; order Pseudomonadales; family Oleiphilaceae; genus Marinobacter; species Marinobacter similis. The sequence continues at coordinate 625,136 of NZ_CP007151.1, forward strand.
TGCGCTCAAAGGCAGAAATCGCGGTAGCCAGTGCAACCTCATACAGGTTATCAAGCTCCAGCGCTTCGATCCGCGCGGTGTTGAAAGCATTACTGGTATCTGCCAGCTTGGTGTTGCGAACACGCTCACCGATGGCTTCCAGCTTCTTCAGACCTTCTTCCATGCTACTGCCATCGCGGAATACACCGAAATAGAGCTGCATGCAGCTTTGCAGGTCTTTACGAACGTCCGCTACGCTTTCGCCCTCGGAAGCACCGTCCAGACGATCAAGGCGAGCCATGGCACGCTTGATGTCTTCTTCGCTGGCGCCGTCGACTTCAAAACCACCGCGCAGCTGCTCTTCGATGTGCAGGCCGGCAGCCCGACCGAAGACAACCAGGTCCAGCAGAGAGTTACCACCCAGACGGTTAGCACCGTGTACAGATACACAAGCGGCTTCGCCACAGGCGAACAGACCAGCAATCGGCTTGTCGTTGCCGTTTTCATCCTGGGTCAGCGCCTGACCACCAACGTTAGTCGGAATACCACCCATCATGTAGTGACAGGTCGGAACCACTGGGATCGGCTCTTTGACCGGATCCACGTGTGCGAAGGTGCGAGACAGCTCGCAGATACCCGGCAGACGCAGGTTCAGAGTTTCTTCACCCAGATGGTCGAGCTTCAGCAGGACGTGATCCTTCTCAGGACCGCAACCGCGGCCTTCAAGAATCTCGATAACCATGGCCCGGGCTACAACGTCACGACCAGCGAGGTCTTTAGCGTTCGGAGCGTAACGCTCCATGAACCGCTCGCCTTCGGAGTTGATGAGGTAACCACCCTCACCGCGGCAACCCTCGGTAACCAGGGTACCCGCACCGTGGATACCGGTCGGGTGGAACTGCCACATTTCCATGTCCTGCATCGGGAAACCGGCGCGCAGAGCCATGCCAATACCGTCGCCGGTATTGATCAATGCGTTGGTTGTCGACGAGTAGATACGACCAGCGCCGCCGGTGGCAAGCACGGTAGCTTTACACTTGATGTAGGCAACTTCACCGGTTTCGATCTCGATGGCGACTACGCCAACCACTTCGTCTTTGCTGTTCTTGACCAGATCTACCGCGTACCACTCATTAAGGAACGTGGTACCGCCCTTCAGGTTAGCCTGGTACAGGGTGTGCAGCAGCGCGTGACCGGTACGGTCGGCTGCGGCGCAGGTACGGGCTGCCTGGGTCGGGTTATCCGGGCCCTTGGACTGGCCACCGAACGGGCGCTGATAGATACGGCCTTGCTCGGTACGGGAGAAAGGCAGACCCATGTGCTCCAGCTCGAAAACGGCCTGGGGGCCAACCGAGCACATGTACTCAACCGCGTCCTGATCGGCGATGTAGTCGGAACCTTTCACCGTGTCATACATGTGCCAGCGCCAATCATCGTTGGGGTCAGCACTTGCGATTGCGCAGGTGATACCACCCTGGGCAGACACAGTATGCGACCGAGTCGGGAATACCTTGGTGATACACGCGGTATTTACACCGGACTCCGTCAGTTGCAGCGCAGCCCGCATACCGGAACCACCGCCGCCAATTACAATCGCATCAAAAGACATGGTCTTTATGTTAGACATCGATTAAAGCCCCCAAATAATCTGAATACCCCAGACCACATAAACAAAGATTGCCAGGACGGTGATTGCCTGAAACAGCATGCGCTGTCCTGCGGATTTAATGTAGTCGGTCGAAATGGTCCAAAGCCCTACCCAGGCGTGACCACCGATGGACAACAATGTCAGCAGAGTAAAGATCCGGAACCACGCTTGATCAAAAAGCGCTGACCAGGACTGATAATCTACGTCGGTGGTGACAAAGAAGCCGAGCAGGAACAAGGTGTACAACGCCAATACGTAGGCAGAGACACGCTGGATGATCCAATCCTGGATACCGTTACGGCCGATGTTCGTTACGCTGTTCATGCCCATACCCAAACTCCTGCCAGAACGATGAGGATAACGGAAACCACAATCGTGATCTTCGAGGCGAGACGGCCGCTTTCCAGTTCTTCACCAATGCCCATGTCCATGAGCAGGTGCTTGATACCGGCAACCAAGTGTACAGCAGAGCAGACAAAATGCCCCAGGTAATCAGCTTTGCAAGGAAGCTGTCCAGCAGTTCACTAACGCGGCTGAAGCCCTCTTCCCCAGACAGGGAAAGCTGAAGACCATAAAGCATGAACGCAACACCAACAAAAAGGATGATGCCGCTGATGCGGTGCAGAATGGACGTAATGGCTGGCAGCGGAAAATGAAACTTGCCGAGATCGAGATTTACTGGTCGTTTGCTATTCACAGCGCTCTCACACTCTCTCTTTATTCCACAGTTCCGGAAACCCGGTTGCGGATGGTTGGTATGTAAGGATCGGCATTCGATACGAGACCGACACGCGATTGGCTCAGGAGGGAGAAAAGCTCCCTTGTCCCGGTCACTATTCGACTCTGGAGCAAGGAATATCCCCAATTCCGGGCTACGGATTATAAGGAGTACCCTAATTAATTACAAACGCGCAACTCCGTGCACAGCCCGGAATTCATGGGCTTGAGACCGCTATAAGGCCTATTGACAAAACCTATTCGGCGCGCATTTCACCATTGTGTGGGATATCCCTGATTTACAGAACCAGCGAAAAAAGGGCTTTTCCGGACTCTTTCATTGACAAAAAAAGCCAACGCCCTATATTTTGCCGCCAGTTTTGCGATAATACGCGCCTTCTAGCGCATCTAAAAATGTAGATATAGCTGACAAGCTGACATATAGGAGAGCACCATGACCGACAGGAAAGCCACGCTCTCGGTGGGTGATAAGTCCATTGAGTTACCGGTATATTCCGGCACCGTCGGCCCTGACGTTATCGACGTACGAGGCCTAGTCCAGGAAGGCGTTTTCACTTACGACCCAGGCTTTGTATCCACGGCGGCCTGCGAATCAGCCATTACCTACATTGATGGCGCAAAAGGCGTCCTCCTGCACCGGGGCTACCCTATTGAGCAGCTTGCAGAGCACTCCGATTACCTCGAGGTGTGCTACCTGCTCCTGAAAGGTGAACTGCCGACCGCGGAAGAGAACAAGCGGTTCCACGACACCATCAAGAACCACACCATGCTGCACGACCAGATGCGCAACTTCTTCCAGGCTTCCGCCGTGACGCGCATCCGATGGCTATTATGTGTGGCGTTGTTGGCGCCCTGTCTGCCTTCTATCACGACCAGATGGACGTGACCGACGAGCATCAGCGTGAAATCACCGCGCACCGCCTGATCGCGAAGATGCCGACTATCGCAGCCTGGTGCTACAAGTACAGCATTGGTCAGCCGTTCATGTATCCGCGCAACGACCTGTCCTACTCCGAGAACTTCCTGCAGATGATGTTTGGCGTTCCTTGCGAGGAGTACAAGCCGAACCCGATCCTGGCGAAGGCCATGGACAAGATCTTCATTCTGCACGCCGATCATGAGCAGAACGCCTCAACCTCCACGGTTCGGCTGGCCGGCTCTACCGGCGCCAACCCTTACGCCTGCATTGCCTCTGGCATTGCTGCGCTGTGGGGCCCGGCACACGGCGGTGCTAACGAAGCGGTTCTGGACATGCTGGCCGAGATCGGTGACGAGTCCAACATTGAGAAGTTCATCGCCAAGGCCAAGGATAAAGACGATCCATTCCGCCTGATGGGCTTTGGCCACCGCGTTTACAAGAACTTCGACCCGCGCGCCAAGGTTATGGCAAAAACCGCGCACGAAGTACTGAGCGAGCTTGGCCTGGAAAACGATCCGCTGCTGCGCATCGCACAGCGTCTCGAGAAGATCGCCCTGGAAGACGAATACTTCGTTCAGCGTAAGCTGTACCCGAACGTCGACTTCTACTCTGGCCTGATCCTGAAGGCCATCGGCATTCCGACCTCTATGTTCACGGTTATCTTCGCCATGTCGCGCACCATTGGCTGGTTCTCCCACTGGAACGAAATGGTCAGTGGCGACTACCGTATTGGCCGTCCGCGCCAGCTGTACACCGGTTCCGACTCTCGGGACTATCCGGCAAAGTAACGCTGGAATGAGCGTCCACCACGACGCTACACAGGAAAAGGCCGCTAACTTTAGCGGCCTTTTTTTTGCGCTACCGGCGGCTGGCCTGTCTTTGAATCGGGAGGAATCGCCGAGCCTGTGATACCGTTTAGCACAGCGGCTTAAAATCAGACCACTTGAACCAACAACAACACTGGAAATCCAGGAGACAATCGCTATGACAACTACCGTCAGCTTTATCGGACTGGGCGTAATGGGCTACCCAATGGCTGGACACCTGGCAAAAGCCGGGCTCAATGTCAGAGTGTGGAACCGCACCTCGGAAAAAACCAAACAATGGGCTCAGGAATACTCAGGAACCCCCTGTCAGACTATCGCTGAGGCCGTGGACGGTGCCGATTTTGTTATGACCTGCGTTGGCGCCGACAAGGATCTGGTTGAAGTTTTCGAAGGCGACAACGGCATCATCGCCAACGCCCCCAAAAATGCCATTTTGGTGGACCACACCACCGCTTCCGCCGGAATTGCCGAGCAGTTGGCCGCATCCGCCAGCCAAAACGGTCAGGGCTTTATCGATGCGCCAGTTTCAGGCGGCCAACAAGGTGCCGAGAAAGGCCAGCTAACCATTATGTGCGGCGGCTCAGACGCGGATTTCAGCAAAGCCAAGCCGATTCTTGAACTTTACGCCCGCGCTCTGAACCTCATGGGCCCTGCAGGCAGCGGCCAAAAAACCAAAATGGTCAATCAAATTGCAATCGCCGGACTGGTCCAGGGCCTGTCCGAGGCCCTGCACTTTGCAGAGAAAGCCGAACTGGACGTCCAAAAGGTAGTGGATGTCATTTCAAAGGGGGCAGCTCAATCCTGGCAGATGGAAAACCGCTCCGGAACCATGATTGCCGGGGAATTCGACCACGGCTTTGCGGTCGACTGGATGCGCAAGGATCTGGGCATCTGCCTGGCAGAAGCCAACAAGGTGAATGCCTCGCTGCCGGTCACGGCCCTGGTGGATCAGTTCTATGGTGACGTTCAAGCCATGGGCGGACGCCGATGGGACACCTCCTCTCTGATCCAGAGACTGCGCAAACTGCGCTGAGACAGTTTCTGAAATCAACACGCAAAAAAAGGGGGCCCAAGCCCCCTTTTCTTTTTGATACCAGTTAATCAGACCGGCAGGTACTGCCTACTTTTCTTTCGGCTGCCATTTACCCTTCACGTACCAGGCAGACCAGCCCGTCGCCTTTCCGTCCTTTTCGGACATGACGTACTGCTCCTTGGACTTCCTGCTGTAGCGAATGACCGTAGGATTGCCCTCCGGGTCCGCCTCTGGCGCCTTCATCAGGAACTCGTACTTGGGGTCAATCTCGTCGCGATGCGGCTTGATCTCCTTGACCAGCGGCGGCCGCGTTTCCCGATTCTTGGGAAATTTGCTCGCAGCCAGGAACAACCCGGAAGCACCGTCACGCAGCACATAAGTGTCATCCACTTTCTGGCACTGCAGCTCCGGCATTGGTACCGGATCCATTTTGGGCGGCGCGGGCTCTCCACTTTTCAATAACTTACGAGTATTTTTGCAAGTATCACTTGTACAACCGAAATACTTACCAAAACGCCCGGTCTTGAGCTGCATCTCAGAACCGCACTTGTCGCACTCCAGGGTCGGGCCATCATAACCCTTGATGCGGAAAGTACCCTGCTCGACCTCGAAGCCAGAACAATCCGGATTGTTGCCACACACATGCAGCTTCCGGGTTTCGTCAATCAGATAACTGTCCATCGCGGTACCGCACTTGGCACAGCGGCGCTTTTTACGCAGCAGCCGGGTTTCGCCCTCGCCCTCAACATCTTCGTCAGCGCTGACCACCTCATCCCCTGAGGTCAGGTTGATAGTGGTTTTGCAACGCTCCTTGGGCGGCAGCGAGTAGCCGGAACAACCCAGGAAAACCCCTGTGCTGGCAACCCGGATCTGCATGTTGCGGGAACAGGTCGGGCAAGGAATATCGGTCTCCGTTGGCACGTTCGCACGCATGCCACCGTCTTCGGTGCTCTCGCGGTTTCCAGCTGTTGCCGGAATTTGCCGTAAAAATCATTGAGCACTTTTTTCCACTCAACATCACCTTCGGCAATCTCGTCCAGCTCGCCCTCCATCCGGGCGGTAAAGTCAAAATCCATCAGGTTCGGGAACGACTCCGACAAACGCTCGGTAACAATCTCACCCATCTTTTCAGCGTAGAACCGACGGTTCTGCAGCCGGACATAGCCACGATCCTGAATGGTGGAAATGATCGATGCGTAGGTCGAGGGCCGGCCTATACCCTGCTTCTCCAGCTCTTTGACCAGGCTGGCCTCGGTGTAACGCGGCGAAGGCTTTGTGAAGTGCTGGCTCGGATCCAGCTTCTTCAGGTCGAGAACCTCGTCTACCTTGATATCCGGCAACGCCACGTCTTCGTCTTTTTTGGACGACTGAGGAGCAGCTTTCAGAAAACCGTCAAACTTGATGATCCGGCCCCGGGTACGGAGCTCATAATCGCCGTTAGCGACCACAATGGAGGTGCTGAGGAACTCGGCATCCGCCATCTGACAGGCAATGAACTGACGCCAGATCAGGTCGTAGAGCTTCTCCGCATCCTTTTCGAGACCACTGATATCGGCCGGACGACGGCTAACCTCGGTAGGACGAATCGCCTCGTGCGCTTCCTGGGCGCCTTCCTTGCTGCCGTAGATCCGCTGCTTCTCAGGCAGGTAACGTTCACCGAACTGCTTCTGGATGAACTCCCGGCAGCCAGCCACCGCGTCCTGACTCAGGTTGGTGGAGTCGGTACGCATATAGGTAATGAAACCCGCCTCGTACAGCCTCTGAGCCAGCATCATGGTTTTCTTGACGCTGAAGCCCATGCGGTTACTGGCCGCCTGCTGTAGGGTTGAGGTAATAAACGGCGCCGACGGCCGCGACTTGGTCGGCTTGTCTTCGCGCTTGGCAACCTTGAAGCTGCCCGATTCCAGCCGGGCAACATGGTCATTGCTCTGCTGCTCGTTTACCGGCCGATAAGGCTTGTCGTCGTATCGGGTTACTTCAAATCGCACAGGCTCAGACTTGCCGGGTGCCAGATCAGCGTGCAACTGCCAGAATTCTTCCGGCACAAACTTCCGGATCTCACGCTCACGCTCGACAATCAGTCGAACCGCAACCGATTGGACCCTGCCAGCGGAAAGACCCCGGGCAAGCTTGGCCCACAACAGGGGCGAGACCATGTAGCCCACGACACGGTCGAGAAAACGACGGGCCTGCTGGGCATTAACGCGGTTGTTATCGAGCGCACCCGGGTCCTTGAACGCATCCTGAATGGCTCGCTTGGTGATCTCGTTAAAGACAACACGACGGTATTTGTCTGGCTCACCACCAATGGTCTGCTGCAGGTGCCAGGCGATGGCCTCTCCCTCGCGATCCAAATCCGTTGCGAGATAGATGTGGTCGGCAGATTTGGCCAGCCGCTTCAGCTCGCTGACCACCTTCTCTTTACCGGGCAACACCTCATAGCGGGCGTCCCAGTTCTTGTCAGGATCGACACCCATACGGGCGACCAGCTGCTCACGGGCCTTACGCTTCTTGTGCGCAGCTTTTTCTTCCGGAGCCATTTTTCGGGTTGCCGCCGCTTGGCGGGCCCGCTCTTTGGGATCGGATTGGGACCCACTGCCACTTACGGGAAGATCACGGATGTGCCCGACGCTCGACTTAACAATAAAGTCCGAGCCCAGGTATTTGTTGATGGTCTTCGCTTTCGCAGGTGACTCGACAATTACGAGACTTTTACCCATATCGGAGATCTGTATCCTTGGCGATAAATCGGTCAATTCGTCAGCAAACCGTAAACTCGCTGCAAAATCAGTCGGCTAGATAAAACAAAATTGCCGCTATTCTGTGTAAGCCCTCTGTTTTACAGGGTCAAGAATAGCAAGACAACCCATTATTTCACTTACACCCTGCTTTTCCCCGAGCTATAAATAGAAAGGCCCGGCGTGGTGCCGGGCCTTTCTGGAACGCTCTAGCTCAACGTATTGAGCGGATTAGAGGCGTTCCCACACTGTTGCGATGCCCTGCCCCAGACCGATACACATGGTGGAAACACCAAGCTTACCGCCTTTGGCCTGCATGACATTCAACAGGGTTGTGGAGATTCGCGCACCGGAACAGCCCAGCGGATGGCCCAGGGCAATCGCACCACCGTTCAGGTTCACTTTCTCTTCCATAACGCCCAGCAGCTTCAGGTCTTTCAGAACCGGCAGAGACTGACCCGCAAACGCTTCGTTCAGTTCCCAGAAGTCGATGTCTTCGACTTTCAGGCCTGCGCGCTTCAGGGCCTTCTTGGTAGCCGGAACCGGACCGTAGCCCATGATCGCAGGATCACAGCCGGCAACTGCCATGCTGCGAATGCGAGCCATCGGCTTCAGGCCCAGGGCTTCGGCACGCTCTGCGGACATCAGCACCATGGCAGCAGCGCCATCGGTCAACTGTGATGAAGTACCTGCAGTCACGGTGCCGTTCTTCGGATCAAACGCTGGACGCAACTGACCCAGGGACTCAGCCGTGGTCTCCGGACGGATGGTTTCGTCGTGCTCGATCAGCACCTTGAAGCCATTCTCGTCGTGACCTTCGATCGGCACGATTTCGTTCTTGAAGCGGCTTCAACAGTCGCTTCATGGGCCAGGCGGTGAGACCGGGCACCGAACTCGTCCTGCTGTCCGCGGGTAATGCCGTGCATCTTGGCCAGCATTTCAGCAGTCAGGCCCATCATGTTCGAGGCCTTGGCTGAGTACTTGGACGCCGCCGGGTTGTGGTCGAAGCCTTCTGTCATGGGTACGTGCCCCATGTGCTCAACACCACCTACCAGGAACATATCGCCGTTGCCAGTCTGGATAGCCTGGGCTGCGGTATGAATGGCGGACATGGCCGAGCCGCACAAGCGGTTTACGGTCTGGGCTGCAGATTCATGAGGAACACGGGTCAGCAGGGAAATCTGCCGAGCCACGTTAAAGCCCTGTTCCTTGGTCTGGTTTACACAGCCCCAGATCACATCTTCTACTTCTTTCGGGTCAAGCTTCGGGTTGCGCTCAAACAGTGCTTCGATCAGCGCAGCTGACAAAGTCTCGGCGCGCACGTTTCTAAAGCAACCGTTCTTGGCACGACCCATCGGAGTCCGCACGCAATCGACGACGACAACGTCTCTCGGATTAAGGCTCATAGATCTGTCTCCGTTCGGAAATCTCGTTCAGGGTTAACCAAAGAACTTTTCGCCAGTCTTGGCCATTTCACGCAGCTTCTCGGTCGGGCGATAAAGAGCACCGAGATCTGCATACTTGTCTGCCAGCTCGACGAATGCGTCTACACCCATATCGTCGATATAGCGCAGGGCACCACCACGGAACGGCGGGAAACCGATACCGAAGATCAGGCCCATATCCGCATCGGCCGGATCTTCAACGATGCCATCTTCCAGGCAACGAACAGTTTCCAGGCACAACGGGATCATCATCCGGGCAATGATGTCTTCTTCATCAAAGTCTTTCTTACCCTGAACAACAGGCTCAATCAGCTTGTAGGTTTCCTCGTCTACAACCTTCTTGGGCTTGCCCTTCTTGTCGGTTTCATACTTGTAGAAACCTTTGTCATTCTTTTGACCGTAGCGGTTGTTCTCGAACATGACGTCGATGGCGGACTTGTTCTCGTCCTTCATCCGGTCCGGGAAGCCTTCAGCCATAACTTCATTGGCGTGCTTGGCAGTATCCATGCCGACTACGTCGAGCAGGTAGGCAGGACCCATCGGCCAGCCAAACTTCTCCATGACCTTGTCGACTTTCTGGAAGTCGGCACCGTCACGGACCAGACCAGCAAAGCCACCGAAGTACGGGAACAGTACCCGGTTAACCAGGAAGCCTGGGCAGTCGTTCACTACGATCGGAGTCTTGCCCATGGCCTTGGCGTAGGCAACGGTGGTCGCGATAGCGCGATCACTGGTCTTCTCGCCACGGATTACCTCAACCAGCGGCATCATGTGCACCGGGTTGAAGAAGTGCATGCCACAGAAGTTTTCCGGACGCTTCAGGTTCTTGGCCAGAAGGTCGATGGAAATAGTGGAGGTGTTGGACGTCAGGATTGTATCGTCGCGAACCGCATCTTCGGTTTCACGCAGTACAGCGTCTTTTACCTTCGGGTTCTCAACGACAGCTTCAACAACCAGGTCTACGCTTTTGAAATCACCGTAGTTAAGGGTTGGCGTAATGCTGTTGAGAACGTCCGCCATCTTGCTGGCGTCCATCTTGCCTTTGGCTACTCGCTTGGCCAGCAGCTTCTTGGCTTCTTCCAGGCCGAGCTTGATGCCGTCCTGGTTGATGTCTTTCATGACGATCGGGGTGCCCTTGAGCGCAGACTGGAACGCTACGCCGCCACCCATGATGCCAGCGCCCAGCACGGCCGCCAGGTTGACGTCACTGGCTTCTTTTTCCCAAGCCTTGGCTTTCTTCTTCAGCTCCTGATCGTTCAGGAACAAACCAACCAGGCAGGCTGCCACGTTGGTCTTGGCCATCTTGGCAAAGCCCTTGGCTTCAACTTCAATGGCTTTGTCACGGGTCAGGCCAGCGTGCTTCTGCATCACCTTGATGGCTTCAACCGGCGCCGGGTAGTTCTTGCCGGCTTTGCCAGCAACGAAGGCTTTGGAGATCTCGAAGGCCATCATGCTTTCCATGGCGTTCAGCTTGATCTTGCCCTTCTTCTCTTCGCGACGGGCCAGGTTATCCAGCTTGCCCTCGTTGCACTGATTGATGATGCCAACAGCGGCCGCAACCAGCTTGTCGGATTCAACCACGGCATCAACTGCACCTACTTTCAGGGCGGCATCGGCACGGTTCTCGGTACCACCACTGATCCACTCAACGGCATTATCAACACCGACCAGACGAGACAGACGCACGGTACCGCCAAAGCCCGGGAAAATACCCAGTTTCACTTCAGGCAGACCAACCTTGGCCTTCTTGTCGATTACCCGGTAGTCCGTGGCCAGACACATTTCAAAACCACCACCCAGCGCCATGCCATTGATGGCGGTCACAGTCGGGAATGGCAAGTCTTCAACGGCGTTAAATACTTCGTTGGCCTTCAGGTTGTTGGCTACCAGATCCTCTTCCGAACCAGCAAACAGCTCGGTGAATTCGGTAATGTCGGCACCAACAATAAAGCTGTCTTTGGAACTGGTTATGACCAGACCCTTCAGATTCTTTTGCGCTTTAATTGCGTCAGTTGCGGCACCCAGTTCTTCGATAGTGAGACGGTTGAACTTGTTGACTGACTCGCCCTGCAAGTCGAAGTTCAACTGAGCGATCCCGCCTTCGATCTCTTTAACCGTGATGGCTTTACCTTCGTAAATCATCAACTGATCTCCAGTCTGTGTTAGGAACTGCTTCCAGCCATCGACACGCTGTGGTGCGATGACTGTTTGTGCAGCGAGATTTCGGTCACTGCCCGATCATTCGATCCAAAATTCATACAGTCGTTTGAATCGCGAGGGCACACGATGAAAAAAAAACGGGCGTTTGTCAATTTGTTTCTTGCGGCGGATCTGAAAAGTGGGCGCTAGCCACAGACTCCGAAACGCTAACCCCCGGATTTGATACTTGTTTACAGTTACCGCCATTGCAGCGGCCAAAACCGCTTGATTGGCCAGCGAAGTTACTTTAACTTCGACCTTCGACTTTAGTCCACAATAATAAAACAGCATTACGGAGACTCATCCGATGGAAGACACCCGCCTGAGAGTTCGCTCCCTGGTAGCCGCACTGATTCTGCTCACTTTGACCTCTCTGGGTGCCCGCGCCCAGGAAACAGCGGGAGGGTTTCTGTCAGAACTGCACGAATTCCGCGTCAACAACTACATGGCCCTGGACGCCTATTACCGGTTCAGCGGTAATGGCGACACTGACACCCTCAATGAGATCGTGATCGGCATCAACGCGGCCAACGATGCGATGAACACCATTATAAAAAGCACCACCGGTGTGCTCTCGACCGAACAGATCGAAGGCCTGAATCAGGAGTTCGACCAGTTCAAGGCGCTGATGCGTAGCAATATCAATGACGTTCGCAAGACCGGCTACCCTGACCTGCGCCTGGTATCCGATATGGCCAACCAGGCACTTGCCATGAACAACATGGCAACTGACCTTTATATGGCTGCACAGGAAAGCGCCCAAACCGAGACTAACCCGAGGGTTGAAGCGGCCCGGTCAGCAGCAGTCAAGATGGCCCAGATGATGGCCAAGTACTCAGTACGCACCAATTCGCAGGTGGCCCAGACCTTTCAGGGCTCCGCTACTGAAAAGCCACTGGACGAGCAGGCCCGCGAGTTCGACCAGTTGCTGGCTACCGTCATGCGTGGTGACTCAGGTAGCGAACTGAAAGAGATCATGAGTGACATTTCGTCCAAGTGGGAATTCATTCGTGGCTCTTACATCAACTACAACGAAAAAAACGTCGGGTTCGTGATCGACCGATACTCAAAGGGCATTCTCAAAGGCCTGGCAACCACTATCACCCTGTTGCAAGGTAACGCCTGAGCCCTTCCTTCTGAAGCTGGCAGACACCCGGTCCGCCAGCTTCCTGAATTTCCTACCCTTCATTGATGTGCATCAGTTACCAACTACACTGTTCGGATCAGAATAGAGCTACTATTCTGAACTTATGTCCGGCATGAAGGAGTGATGCAATGTCCGCTTACAGCAAGATGCTTGTTGCTATCGATCTGACCGAAGAGGCCCCGCAGGTCCTGAACAAGGCCAAGGCAGTCTGTGAGTCCCACGGCGCTGAGTTGTTACTGATTCACGTGGTAGAACCGGTCGGATACGCCTATGGCGGTGACATCCCTATGGATCTGACGGAATTGCAGGATCAACTCGACAAGGCTGCTCACGACCAGCTTGCAGGCTATGGCGACCAGTACGACATACCGAAAGCCAATCAGGTGGTCACCGTTGGCCGTCCGGAATCGGAGATTCACCGCCTCGCCAAGGAACACGAAGTGGACTTGATCATCGTAGGCAGCCACGGCAGGAAGGGGTTCCAGCTTTTGCTGGGCTCTACCGCCAATGGGGTTTTGCACGGCACCGAATGCGATGTGTTGGCGGTAAGAATCAACTAGGATCAGGAACTGAAAGTCATCAACCCCATCAGTCGGCGGCAGCGCACTGAGCCGGTCAGTGCGGCTCGCCGCCCATCTTGGCCTCGAGTTTCCGGAGCTGACTTTCCAGCGAGAAGCTCACACTGGAAGCCATTGAGAAGAAATTCAGCAACGCCTTCAGGTTACTGTCGCCCTTACAGACCGAGTGAATTCGCTGCCACAACGCCTGGTTAACCAACTGCAGGCGCTGGTTCCGCTCCACCAGACCCTTCAGCTCCCAATCCGGCTCCTCATGATTTCGCTTGGCGAAGTATTGCTGCAACAGATAGTGAGACACGCTGCGGGTGATGAACTCGTCGGTATTGGCGAATGGCAGATGGTGCATCGCCATGGGCTTCAGTTCCGCGAGTACGGGGCAACCACTGGTCGCCATCTTGAGACCCAACAATGACCTGAGCGCCTCCTCTAGAGCAGTCTGCTTTACATAAGCGCGGCGCTCATCGGTCACGGTCACATCAACTTTCTGGTAGGCGTCATCGGCCTGGAACGCCTCCACAACGGGCAGGATTTCCGTTGCGGCCGGGCAATTCTCGGTATCGCTGGACCGCAAAGGACAGTTGGAGCACTGGCAATGCTCCAATTTTACCCAGGACGGCTGTTTCGAAGCTGGCACTGCCGGCTGATCGGTTACCTTGAATTCAACTGTACGCCCGTCCTGAAACCTGAAACTGTAATTTACATTCATTGATTCGCCTGTTCCTCCAGCTCCATCCACCGCTCAATCACCTGCTCAAGACGGGATTCCTTGTCCGTCAACTCCTCAAGCGTGGCTGAGACATCGTTCGGTGGACCGGCATAAAAGTCTGAATCTGCAATTGTAGTCTGCAGTCGGGCAATATCCTGCTCTAAGGCCTCGATTTTCCCCGGTAATTCCTCGAGTTCAAGTTTAAGCTTGTAACTCAGCTTAACGGGTTTCGATTGTGTGGACTGGCCCACAGGTTTGGACGGTGACGTGGACACTTTCTCGTCGGCTCCGTTCTTCGAGCGCTTGTCCTGCTTGTCGGTCGATTGCCGCCGGCTTCAGAGGGAAAGCATCCACCCTGTCGACGCCAGTCGCTGTAGCCCCCAACATACTCGCGAACCTGCCCAGATCCATCCAGGAAGACGGTTTCGGTCACGACGTTATCGAGAAACTCCCGGTCGTGACTGATTACGATGACGGTGCCCTTGAACTCCGCCAACTGCTCTTCCAGCAGCTCCAGCGTCTCCACATCCAGATCGTTGGTAGGTTCGTCCAGAACCAGGATATTAGCCGGCTTGCTGAACAGTTTGGCCAGCAGCAAGCGAGCCCGCTCGCCACCGGAAAAGACCCGGACCGGAGATCGGGCACGCTCAGGCGTGAACAGGAATTCCTGTAGATAGCCCAAAACATGCTTACTCTGACCATTGATGTCGATGAACTCACGACCTTCCGACAAGTTGTCCAGCGCATTCTTGCTCAGATCCAGTTCACCGCGCAGCTGATCGAAGTAGGCAACCTGGAGATTGGTACCCAGGCGGATCGATCCCTCAGTGGCCTCAAGGTCACCGAGCAACAGCCGCACCAGCGTGGTTTTACCGGTGCCGTTTTCGCCAACCAGGCCGATCTTGTCACCGCGCAGGACGGTCAGGTTCATATCCCGGATGATATCGGCGCGGGCCTGATACCCAAATCCGGCATCCCGGGTTTCCACCACCAGCTTGCCAGAGCGCGCCGCATCTTCGACCGCAAAGGTTGCAGTGCCACCACGGGTCCGGCGCTGACGGTGCTCCTCGCGCATCGCCTTCAGGGCACGCACCCGCCCCATGTTGCGAGTGCGACGCGCCTTGATACCCTGGCGGATCCAGGCTTCTTCCTGTTTCAGGCGCTTGTCGAAGAGCGCATTCTGACGCTCCTCTTCTTCAAGCGCCTTCTCTTTCAACTCGAGGTATTTGTCATAAGTCGCTGAAAAGCTGACAAGTTTTCCGCGATCCAACTCTACAATTCGGGTTGCCATACGGCGAATAAACGCCCGGTCGTGACTGACAAACAGCATCGCGCCACGGAACTGGCCCAGCGCCTCTTCCAGCCAGGCAATGGCCGGCACATCCAGGTGGTTGGTGGGTTCATCCAGCAGCAAAATATCTGGCTCGGCGACCAAAGCTCTCGCCAACAACACGCGTCGCTGCCAGCCACCCGAAAGGGTGTCCAGCTGCCGGTCAGGGTCGATACCGTATTGCCCCAGAATGGTGGTCACCTTCTGATCCAGGCGCCACCCGTCCAGCGCCTCAAGGCGCTCCTGCACTTTCATCATGCGATCGAGACTGGCCTCGTCGGCCTGCTGAGAGAGACGATGGAATTCGGTCAGCAATTCACCGGTCTCTGGAAATGCGCCAGCAACAACATCGTAGGCGGTGCGGGTGTCGTGTGTGGGCAAGTTCTGAGGCAGGACTGCCAGCACGGCGCCATCATCCAAACGAACGAGACCACCATCGGGAACCACTTCCCCGCTTACAATTTTCAAAAGCGTTGATTTGCCTTCGCCGTTCCGGCCGAGCAGACACACCCGTTCGCCGGCCTCCACGATCAGTGACGCCTGGTCAAGCAGTGGGTGCATCCCATAAGCCAGGGACAAGGCATCCAGTGTTAACAATGGCACGTTACGTATTACTCCGTTTTGATCGTGGTGATTAAATCGCCAACTTGAATTCGACCCGCCGAGTCGTGAACGGCGTTCATTCCAAAGATGACCCCGTCTTCAGTTCGTCGGTAGCCAGACAGGGTTTTAAGCGGTTGTGTTGCCGGGTCTTTAACCCCGAGATCAGGATCGACCGTGATCATGACGCAACGAGAGCACGGCTTGACCAAACTGAGCCTGCAAGCTCCAACATCAAGCTCACGCCAGTGGTCTTCGTCCCAGGGGGCTGCGCCCTGAACCACCACATTGGGCCGGAACCGGCGCATTTCCACGGGCACCTGCAAACGGCTGTTAAGCTCTTCCAGGGACGACAGATTAGTAACCAGCAGCGGGAATCCGTCGGCAAAACTGACTCGACGCCGAACCGCGACCCGCTCCGGGTCCACGCGTCGAAAGGAATCGTCAGGCATATAGACAAAACGCAGGGAGCTGGAACAAAAGCGGCTCAGCGCTTCGCTGGCATCAGGCTGGCCCAGCAGCGCTGATGACCAGTCACGCCAGACCAGCGTTGTAATGCGCTTATCAGTTGGCTTCAGCGTGAAACTGCCTTGCCCGGGAATGCCCAACTGCACCTGCCCTTCGACCAGCGACACATGGATATTGGCAAGCTCTGGATGGGAACGCTGGGTAACGAAGTGACCTTCTTCATCGACGATCATCCAGCGACGATCGCCGGCAGGACCAAAATCATCCAGCTCAAGCTCATCCACACAGATACCGGCCAGGGATTTCACCGGGTACACCCAGAGAGAATGGACATTCATGCGGTGGTGCTCCCATCCTGTTTATTAATCGCCTTTTAGGCTGGCGATTATAACTGACCAGGCAGGGCAACGCCGAACTTGCTGAGGCCTGAAACGAAAAAACCCGGTTTCTTTCGAAACCGGGTTTTTAAAATCTGGAGCGGGAAACGAGATTCGAACTCGCGACCCCAACCTTGGCAAGGTTGTGCTCTACCAACTGAGCTATTCCCGCAATGCTGTTCGGTTCATGCCGACAACGGAGGCGTATTCTACGGATCAGAGCTTGGCCGTCAACCTCTTTTTCTCAAGTTTTTCGATGTTTTTTCTCTTCTGAGTCAACTCTGTTTATAGAGTGAACAAGTTGCCCAAAAGCTGATCACTTAACCCTGCTCGCCGTGACCAGCCTCGTTAACAGCCACAGCCCCACCGCCACAATTGAGGTAGTTAGAGCTGTGGAGCCAATCCTGGTCCGGGTAGAACTTGAAGACGAGCTGGCCGCCCTTGAGATTATCCACCACCCGCTCAATCACCTGGTTATCAACCGCTGGACAACCATGACTGCGACCAATCCTGCCGTACTTATTCACCCAAGACTCATTCACATAGTCCGCACCATGAATCACGATTGCTCGACGTCGGGCGTGATCATTGATGCCCGGCTCCAGCCCATCCAAGCGCAGCGAGTACCCGTGCTTGCCGTAATAGGATTCGCTGCCGCGAAACAAACCGATGCTGGATTGATAACTCCCTTCCACATTGGAAAAGGCTGTGGACTCGAAGTTACCGGAATTCTTTCCATGGGCGACAAGATCCCGAAGCACCAGCCCACCCTGCTCCAGATCAAAGATCCACAAACGTTCACGACTGGAAGGCAGTGAAAAGTCGATCACAGCCAGACGCTGTGGCATCTCCACACCAGAGAAGACCGCACAGCGGGACGCATTGAACGCGGATTCGAGTACGAGCGGATCAAGTTCAGGTGCCGCCCTGGACATCCGATGCAGCAACTCGTCGTCCAGGGAAGCGCCCTGCGAAAACGACGAGATCACCATAGAAACAGCCAAAAGAAGCCCGGAACGCAAAAAACGCACTGAAGTAAACATCCGAATTCTTCCCCAAAAATTCACGGGCACGCGATGCGCATACCCACGCCAAAAGTGTTGCGCATTCTATCAAGCTATTCCGGCTAACGGGTCACAATGTACATTTTTCATACAAACTGAAAAGAGGCCGGACATCATTGACCAAATGTTCTACCACCGGCCAGATACTGTTTTTCGGGATCGCTGGATGGTCGTCCCAATGCCTTATTTCGGTGGGGAAAACGCGAGAACCGCTCAATAATCGCCTTGTGGTCCCGGGCGGACTGAGCGAAGCTCTGCAGGAATTCTCCCAACAGTCCCGGCGTGGAGGCTGCCAGCTGCTCATAACAGTCCACCGAGGTTTGTTGGTCCTCAAGGCGCTCTGAGTGTTGCAGGGGCATATAAAGAAAGGCCCGCTGGAGCGGTGGCAGCGCCATGTCCTGGCCTTTAGCCATTGCCTGCCGACAGAGCTTTCGAGCCTGCACGTCCTGATCAAAGGCCATGCCGGCGCCACGGAAGATATTTCGAGAGAACTGATCGAGCAGAAGAATTTCTGCCAGCACGCCTCCCGGCTCACTCCGCCAATGGTCCAACCCCTGCTCTGAGGCAAACAACACCATCGACATAAAACGCCGACGGATCTCCTGATCGAACTTGCGATCGGCTCGAAACCATCGATTTCGGTGCGCCCGATCGGATAGGCCATCGGCATCCAGTTCGCCAAACCAGAAATCCAGAATCTCTTTCCAATCGAACATAAACCAACACCCTGCTATTTTTAACGTTTGTGAACCGGCTGTTAAAGCCACAGCGCGTGTTTACGATCACCACCCCAGAACTGATGACTCAGGAGCATAGATGAGCAATCGCATTATTCTGTTAGCACACGGCAGTAGTGACAAGCGCTGGTGCGAGACATTTGAAAACCTCGCTACCCCTACCCTTACCGCCGTGGCTGATTCGCGCATTGCCTACATGGAGCTGGCCGAACCTTCACTGGACGATATCGTGGCAGAAGGCGTAAAGGACGGAGTGCATCAGTTTACGATTGTTCCCCTGTTCCTGGCAGCGGGCCGACACCTGCGCAAGGACGTGCCGGCTATGATCGAAGGGCTTGAGGCAACCCATGGAGTCACTATTGAGCTCGCTCCGCCAATCGGCGAAAACCCGCAACTCGGCGAAGCCATCAAAGATGTGGTTGTGCAGCAACTGGGCGCCAACAAAAGCTGATTGGTAGATCAGTTGGCATCCGATAGGGATCTTAAGCAAGGAGGACAGAAGCCATGACCAAACGCATTCTTGTTACTGGCGGCACCGGCTTTATTGGCAAAGTCCTGTGCCCCGAATTACTGAATCGCGGCTACGAATTGACCGTACTCAGCCGTCAGAAGCCCGACGATGTCCGAGCTGCCTGCGGGCGAGTAGAAACCACGCAGGACCTGAACCAGGTTCGATCCCACCCCGGCTTTGACGCCGTTATCAACCTCGCCGGGGAAGGCATTGCTGATAAACGCTGGTCGGATAAGCGCAAGCAGGAACTTAGAGACAGCCGGATCGGCACCACCGAAACGCTGGTCGACGTAATCCGAAGCTGGGAGGCGCCGCCTCAAGTGATGGTTTCAGGATCGGCGGTAGGCTTCTATGGCAATCAAGCCGATGCCGAGGTCACAGAACAGACCGAACCCCACGACGAGTTTACCCATCAGCTCTGCCGGGACTGGGAGAATGCAGCCCTGGCGCTGGAGCAGGATAACGTCCGCGTATGCCTGTCGAGAACCGGGGTTGTGGCCGGGCCAGGCGGCGGCTTTCTGGCGCGAATGGTGACGCCTTTCAAGCTTGGGCTGGGTGGACGGCTGGGAGATGGCCGCCAATACATGCCCTGGGTGCACCGGGATGACGTGGTTGGTGCGCTTATCTGGATGCTGGAGCAGGAGGAGGCCTCAGGGCCCTATAATGTTGTCAGCCCCAACCCGGTCACCAATGCCGAATTCACTCAATGCCTGGGCAAAGTGGTTCGACGACCAACCCTGTTCCCAGCGCCGGCTCCGGTGCTCAAGATTGCCTTGGGAGAAATGGCGGGGCTTTTGCTGACCGGGCAAAAAGCCACACCGGCACGACTAACCACACAGGGTTACCATTTTGAATTTCCTGAACTTCAGGCGGCACTGGAGAATTCGGTACGCTAGTGAGCCCATAAAAGGGAATGGCTAAATTAATTCAATTTTTTTTGAAAAATCGTTGACACACCCCGGTGCCTTACTTAATATACGCGCCACCTCGACGAGGCAAGCTTTTGAAAACGTTGCGTCCCCTTCGTCTAGTGGCCTAGGACTCCGCCCTTTCACGGCGGCAACAGGGGTTCGAACCCCCTAGGGGACGCCATTTCTTCTTGCCGGTATCCGCCTACATAGGCGGTTTGTCGGGAGACGATTTCCCTCTCTGGTTTTGGTCGTGCAGTCTCTTGTCTCTGATCACGAACACCCCGACCCCGACGAAGAAACCAATCATCATTAGTACCGTTACAATTCCCGCGATTACGATTGCATCTATGTACATCTGAACCCTCCGGCTTTCTATCACTACTTTTGCGCTAAAAGTACGCGACAGCAGCAAAGCCGACATTGACTCAGGTCAAATGGGTGCGCTTGGCGGCTCTATAAATTTGCTGAACAGGCACATGTTTCTCTCTATTTTTCCAACGTTTGCACGACAGTTGAAACAAACTACTGCTATAGTCGGACAGGTAGCGGCTCGCACGCACCTATAAACCAGACCGGGTGGCAGAAGTTTACGGCATGCCAAAATTGTCGACACGTCTCCAACATTTCCGAAAAGGCTCTCCCCTGTCCTTCAGGCTGCTGGCCTGGATACTCCTATTCAGCTCGGCATTCACCCTGATTGCTTCCGGTATCCAGATCTACACCGACTACAGGAAAGACCTCTCCCAGATCGACAATCGCATGGACGTTGTCGAATCCGGCTATTCTTCCAGCCTTGCCAGAAGCCTATGGGCTCTGGACCAAAAACTGCTGCAGACCCAGATGGAAGGCATCCTGAGTCTGCCGGACATTGTTCATCTGCGACTGCGCATCGAGCCAGATTCCGAACTGGTCATGGGCGATATCCCACGCGGCGCGCAAACCCGGTCTCACAGCTTCAAGCTCGTGCACATGGGGGACGAGATGTTCGAGCTCGGAGAACTGACCGTCACCGCCGATCTTGAGCGGGTTTATGAGGAGATGGAACACAAGGTTGGCATCATTCTGGCGACGCAGTTCCTTAAAACCTTTTTTGTCTCCATCCTGATCATCTGGATCTTCCAACACTTCGTTACCCGCCACCTTTCAACCATGGCCGACTACGCCCGGGATTTCTCTCTTTCGAACCTTTCCCGGCCGCTTGAGCTAGATCGCCCCCGGACTCCGTCCAATGAGAGCGACGAGCTCGGCCGCGTATCCGATTCCATAAACCAGATGCGGGAACGCCTGAACGATGACGTGGTCCGCCAGGAGCGGGACGCCGCCGAGATTCGCAAGTTTTCCAAGGCCATCGAACAGAGCCCCTCCTCTGTACTTATATGTGATCGGCAATGGCGGGTCGAGTTTGCCAACCAGAAGTTCACCCAGCTAACCGGCTACAGCGGCACCGCAATACTTGGCAAGCACCCAGGCGCGCTCAGTGAAAATGATCTGGAAAACCGCGAGAGCCGACACCTTTGGCAATCCATACGGCTTCAGGTGCAGCGGGTTGGTGTCTGGCAGGGTGAGGTCAACAGCATGCGGAAAAATGGCGAGCGCTTCTGGGAGCAGCTCATCGTTACTCCCATCAAAGACAGCGGTAGCGAAACCACCGGCTACCTGATTCTTGGCGAAGACATCAGTATTCGTAAGCGTTACGAGCAGCAACTTCTGCGACAGGCCAACTACGACATCCTGACCGGCCTGCCCAATCGCATGCTGGCACTGGATCGGCTCAAGTTGGCATTGGCCCAGGCCCGTCGTGAAAACACCCAGGTCGGAGTCATGTTCCTGGATCTCGATAACTTCAAACACATCAATGACACCCTGGGCCATGATGCCGGTGATAACCTGCTAATCGAGGCCGCCCGTAGAATTTCCAGCTGTCTGCGTGGCACCAGTACCGTAGCCCGGCTGGGCGGGGATGAATTCCTGGTGATTCTGCCCGGACTGACCGGCCCTGATGACTCCTCACAGGTCGCCGACCGGATTCTGAAGACCTTTTCGCCACCGTATATCCTGAATGGCCAGGAAGTGTTCATTACCACCAGTATTGGCATCGCCGTATTCCCCGTCGATTCCGACAACAGCGGCACCCTCCTCCAGCATGCTGACGCGGCCATGTACCAGGCCAAACACAAAGGCAAAAGCGCTTACGCCCATTTCGCTCCAGAAATGACCGAGGTTTCCCATGAGCGCCTGCAGATGGAGTCACGTCTGCGCCGGGCGATTGAGCTCAAGGAGCTCGAACTTTACTATCAGCCAATCGTTCACACTGATTCAGGCAACCTTGTTGCAGTCGAAGCGCTGTTGCGCTGGAACAATCCCACCATGGGCATGGTCATGCCGGACCGTTTTATTCCGCTGGCTGAGGAAACCGGCCTGATCATCCCCATCGGCGAATGGGTGCTGGAGGTGGCCTGTAAAGCCGCGGTTGAATGGAAAGAAATTGCCGGAAGGAACATAGGCATCTCGGTGAACGTTTCCCCTCGACAGTTCAGGGACCCACGCTTTACCGACGCGGTCATGCAGGCACTGGACAACAGTGGCCTTGAAGCAGAACAGCTCGAGCTCGAAATCACAGAGCGACTGATTCTGGACAATTCCATCGAAACCGCCGAAATCCTGCGCCTGCTTGACCGGGAGGGTATTCGCCTGTCCGTTGATGACTTCGGCACCGGTTATTCAGCACTCAGCTACCTGAAAAGTTATCCTTTCGACACCCTGAAAATCGATAAATCCTTTGTGCAAGACGTTATGAAGGAGCCGGAGGATGCGTCGCTCGTTAGGGCCATTATCAACATGGCCCATAGCCTGGGGCTGCGGGTGATTGCCGAGGGCGTTGAAGATGAGCCCCAGACCCACTTTCTGAAGGCCGAAGGGTGTGATTTCTCCCAGGGCTATTTCTATAGCCGCCCGCTGCCCGCCACGGAATTTGAAGCCTGGCTCAAGACCAACCAGCGCGTGCAGATCTGATCGATCAGGACCCCTCGAACCATGGATGCCAACCTATTTGTCATCAATTGCGGTAGTTCATCGCTGAAATTGGCCGTTTTTGACGACCAACACCGCAAGCGGGCCTCCGCCCTTGCGGAACGCCTGAACAGCAACGATGCCTTTGCCCGGATCGCCGGTAGCGAACAGCCGGTGCCATTACCCTCCGGCGCTTCCCACGAAACTGCCCTCAGCACCCTGATCAAAGTCTTGAAGGACCAGCGCATTATGGCAAACGATCCATTCGCCATTGGACACCGGGTTGTTCACGGCGGGGAAACTTTTCGTGAGGCAGCCCTACTCGATGACGAGACCATCGCCGCCATCGAGGATTGTGCAAGTCTGGCGCCCTTACACACCCCGGTGAACCTTGCGGGAATCTCGGCAGCCCGACGCCTGTTTCCCAGCGTTCCGCAGGTTGCGGTCTTTGATACCGCGTTCCACCAGACCCTGCCGCCCAAGGCGTTTCTTTATGCCTTACCCGAGTCTTACTACCGCGACTGGGCCGTCAGGCGCTATGGGTTCCACGGCACCAGCCATTACTTCATGGTTCAGGAAGCTGCCCGGAGGCTTGGCCGAACACCTGTAACCACATCCATTATCTCGGCCCATCTTGGCAACGGCTGCAGCATCACCGCGATCCGCAATGGCATCAGTGTTGATACCAGTATGGGATTAACGCCGCTGGAAGGCCTGGTAATGGGCACTCGCAGCGGTGACGTGGATCCTGGTCTGTTCGACTTCCTTGCCGGCAAAGGTATTTCTGCCGAAGAACTGAACGAAGTACTGAACAAACAAAGCGGTTTGCTTGGGCTCTCGGGCCAGACTAACGACATGCGCTCTCTCTGTGATCTTGCCGACCGTGGGCATGAGCCCTCGGCACTGGCCATCGAGATCTTCTGCTTTCGCCTGGCCAAGTACGTTGGCGCTATGATGGTCTCACTTACCTCCCTTGATGCCTTGGTCTTCACCGGCGGAATCGGTGAAAACAGTGCAAGAGTCCGGCAACAGACTGTCAGCCATCTCCAATTAATGGGATTCCAGATCGACACAGAACTGAATGAGGCCCATGGGGCACATAATCAGGGTCATGTCGAGAGCGGCGGTTCCCGCTTTCCCGTTCTGGTCATCCCTACTAATGAAGAGCTTGTGATTGCCCAGGAGTCGTCACGGCTCGCCACCAACAGCTCGACGTAATCTTTAAATTCCAGGAATCTGTTATGGCAAAAAGTCTCTTTATCGCCCCGACGTCTTTGGGCTCCGGCCTGACCTCGGTTTGCCTGGGCCTGTTGCGATCACTCGAGCGGGTTGGCGTCAGTGTCGGCTTCTACAAGCCGTTCCTGCAATCCGTCCATCGGGGTGAGGCGCTGCACAACAACGGCAAGGACACCTCCGTCGAGTTTGTTCGTGCCCGCAGCCACCTGCAGCCACCCGACCCACTGTCTCTGAAAGAGGCCCAGCACCTACTGAATCGCGGTAAGTCGGACTTGTTGATGGAAACCATCGTCGGCGAATATCAGAAAGTTGCACAGGATGTGGATGTGGTCATCATCGAAGGCCTGGTCCCGGATCGGACGGAAGCCTACATCGCCCGACTGAATGTCGAAGTCGCCCGCAATCTCGGCTCTGAAGTCATTCTGGTCAGTTCACCCAAGAGCAGCCGACCGGCTGCTCTTGATGATGAGCTCGACTTCTCGGCGCGGCTGTTTGCCGACCCCTCCGACCCTGACGTAATTGGCGTGATCCTGAACAAAGTTGGGGAACCGGAAAGGGAGGGCCTGTCAGGCCTTTCGCTCCAGCGCCGCAATGAAGAAGAGACATCGCCCACCCACTACGGCAGCCAATGTAAGGTATTCAGCGACAAACGCTTCCAGTTGCTCGCGGAAGTTCCCTGGCAGCCGGAGTTGCTGGCACCCCGAGTCGCAGATCTTGCCCGCGAACTGGACGTCCGCATCCTGAACGAAGGTCAAATGCACAAGCGTCGGGTGCAATCGGTTTCGGTGGTCGCCCGGTCGATCAGGAACATGGCCGACACTCTCAAGCCCGGCATGCTCCTGGTCACCCCCGGAGATCGGGAGGATATAGTGGTCACCACAGCTGTGGCGGCCCTGAACGGAGTGCCCCTGGCCGGTCTGATGCTAACCGGCGGTCTGCTGCCTGATTCTCGCGTAATGAATTTGTGCCGCCGCGCCCTCGACACCGGTCTGCCGGTGCTGGCCTCAGACACCAACACCTATGAAACCGCCCACATGCTGGCCAACCTCTCCTCTGCGATCCCGGTGGACGATCCCGAACGCATCGACAGAGCCATGGAAGCGGTCGCCACCCAGATCGATACCGTCTGGCTTCAGAATCACCTTAAGGTGCAGCGTCAGCGCCGGCTTTCGCCGCCGGCCTTCCGCTACCAGCTGTCCGAACGCTCAAGAGCTGCCAACAAGCGGATCGTTTTGCCGGAAGGCAACGAGCCCCGGACCGTTCAGGCTGCCATTATTTGCCATCAGCGGAGTCTGGCTCGCTGTGTACTATTAGGCAATCCAAATGAAATCAGAAACGTGGCTAATTCCCAGGGATTAACACTACCCGACGACATCGAGGTGATCGACCCGGCCACCGTGCGGGACAACTACATCGCACCCATGGTTGAGCTGCGCAAACATAAGGGACTGGCACCGGATATGGCCCGGGCCATGCTGGAGGACCACGTGGTGCTGGGTACCATGATGGTGGCTCAGGACGAGGCGGATGGCCTGGTTTCAGGGGCGGTTCATACCACGGCCAACACAGTCAGGCCGGCCCTGCAACTGATCAAGACCCACGACCACGCCCGGGTGGTGTCGTCGGTCTTCTTCATGTTGTTGCCGGAACAGGTTGTGGTGTACGGCGACTGCGCCATCAATCCGGACCCCAATGCCGAGGAATTGGCAGACATTGCTATCCAGAGCGCAGAGTCAGCCGAGGCCTTTGGCATCGAGCCAGTGGTTGCGATGATCAGCTACAGTACCGGCGAATCCGGTACCGGACAGGACGTGGAGAAAGTACGTGAGGCAACGAAGATAGCCCAGCAGCGTCGACCGGACCTGCTCATCGACGGTCCCCTGCAATACGACGCAGCGGCGATTGAGAGCGTGGCAAAAAGCAAAGCGCCAGACAGCAAGGTGGCAGGCAAGGCAACAGTGTTTGTATTCCCTGACCTTAACACCGGCAACACCACCTATAAGGCGGTTCAGCGCAGTGCCAAAGTAGTCAGTATCGGGCCAATGCTCCAGGGCCTGAGGAAGCCCGTCAATGACCTCTCCCGGGGTGCGCTGGTGGAAGACATTGTCTTCACCATTGCCCTGACCGCGGTTCAGGCCAAACAGGTTGAGGACGCCAAGGGGGCTGATTCCAGCCCCCAACCACTCAGCGCTTGAGGCTCTTTTGGCGGGTTTTCTTGATCCGCCGGCCCTTCTTCAGATCGTTATCCTGCTTTACCTTTTGGCGCGGCGTGAGGCGATCCACCTTACCTGCAAAGGGGTTTTCGCCCGACTTGAATTCGAAGCGGATGGGCGAGCCCGTCACCTTCAGGACTTTGCGGAAGGTATTTTCGAGGTAGCGCTTGTAGGAGCCCGGCAACGAATCTACCTGGTTGCCATGAACCACGATAACAGGCGGGTTGGACCCACCCTGGTGGGCGAAACGAAGCTTGATCCGACGCCCGTGAACCATCGGTGGCTGATGCTGCGCAATAGCGTCCTGAAGGATTGCTGTCAGACGATTGGTGGGCCATTTAGCCATGGCGGATTCATAGCAGTCCTGCACCGAATCGTACATCACCCCGACACCGGAGCCGTGCAGCGCCGAAATGTAATGCTTGTCGGCGTAGTCCAGAAAGTCGAGTCGGCGCCGAACCTGTTCTTTAACCTTGGCCCGGTCGTCAGGGTCCATGCCATCCCACTTGTTTACGGCAACCACCAGCGATCGGCCAGCATCGAGGACAAAGCCAATCAGGTGCAAATCCTGATCAACCAGCCCTTCCCTCGCGTCAATCACCAGGATGACTACGTGGGCGTCATCAATGGCCTGCAGGGTCTTGATGATGGAGAACTTCTCGACCGTTTCCCGAACGTTCTTCCGGCGACGAACGCCGGCGGTATCAATCAGTGTGTATTCGTGCCCCTGGCGTTCGTACGGGATGTAGACACTGTCGCGGGTAGTACCCGGCATGTCGTAAACCACGACCCGGTCCTCACCCAGCATACGGTTGACCAGCGTGGATTTTCCTACGTTGGGTCGCCCGACCACACCAATCCGGATACCCGGGTACTTGTCGGCGCGATCGGCTGCTTCA
This sequence comes from Marinobacter similis, assembly GCF_000830985.1. Classification (GTDB taxonomy): domain Bacteria; phylum Pseudomonadota; class Gammaproteobacteria; order Pseudomonadales; family Oleiphilaceae; genus Marinobacter; species Marinobacter similis. Next base: position 652,448 of record NZ_CP007151.1, read on the forward strand.
CGCTCTTCCTCTGATGGCAGCAACAATTCCAGCATCGACCGGATACCCCGGTTATGGGAGGCAGCAATCAGGAAAGTGGATTCGTAACCGAGGCTATAGAAATCCGCAGCGGCAATATCAGGGTCTTGGCCATCGGTTTTGTTGACAACCAGATGCGCCTGCTTGCCTGAGCGGCGCAGGTGGTTGGCGATAGTTTCATCACCGCCGGTCAAACCGGCACGACCATCCACCAGGAACAGAACGATGTCGGCTTCTTCCACGGCCTGCATCGACTGCCGCGCCATTTCCGCATCGAGGCCTTCTTCGTCACCGGTCAGACCGCCGGTATCAATGACAATGAAGCGCTGCCCCTCATAGTTACCCTCACCATACTTGCGATCGCGGGTAAGGCCGGGAAAATCCGCGACCAGTGCATCCCGGGACCGGGTCATCTGGTTGAAAAGCGTCGACTTGCCTACGTTTGGGCGGCCGACAAGGGCAATAACTGGGGTCATAATAGATCGCTACAAAAAAAGGAAAACAGCCCGGCGGCGTCGCCAGGCTGGAGAAATTCACTCAACGGCACGGAGTTCAAACACCGTCATGTCACCGCTGTTACCAAAGACCAGCAGATTACCATTGCGCAAGCGTTGTGCGGGTACGCGTATACCCTCATCATCGTATTCAAGCTGTCCCTGCAGACTGCCATCCTTGCTGTCCAGAATGTGCAGGTAGCCCTCGAAATCGCCGGTGACCAGGTAATCATCCACTACCATGGGCTGGGTCAGCTGACGCCAGGCCAGACGATCCTGAACCCAAAGCTCACGGCGATCAGAGCCACGAAGGGCTACGATTTCGCCATTGGCGGAAGCCAGATAGATATTGCCGTCACCAATCATCGGCGAATACAGACTGGACGCTTTCCTACTCCAGATTTCCTGGCCTGTGCGGATGTCCACCAGGGCCAGTTTGCCCTGATAACCCACCACCAGAATGGCTGAATCAATGACCAGGGGCTGGCCTGTGATGTCCACCAGGCGCTCCAGTTCAGTTCGGCCCTGGGGTTCACCAACTTCGTACTGCCACAACGGTTGACCGGCCTCGGCACTGAGTGCCACCAGCTTGCCGTTAGCGAACGACGCAATCACCACATCGCCACCAACCAGCGGCGCTGCGGCAGCGCGCATGGAAAGCACCGGCACGACACCGTCGTACTGCCAGACTTTCTCTCCGTTGTTCGCATCAAAGGCGAGCACTCGACCGTCGGTGGTCTGGGCAACGACCAGCCGTCCATTGGACTGCGGAGTAGCCAGCACTTCCGTAGGAAGTGAAACGCGCCAGAGCTCTGATCCGTCTTCGCGGGACAGCGCCAGCAGCTCGGCCTCTCGAGTAGTCAGGTAAAGACTGTCGTTATCGCCGCCAACACCGGCGAAGATACGGTCTTCCAACTCAGCATTCCAGAGCACCTTACCGTTCTCGGACTGCACCGCATAGACTTCGCCATCAGCGGAGGCGGCGTAGAGAATGTCGCCCGTATTCAGAGGCGTAAGGTAAAGAAACTCGTCGTCATGACCGTCACCGACGGACATGCTCCAAACCTGATCCAACTCAACGGAGCTCTCGATTTCCGGCACCGGAGCCGGCTGCTCAAAGGTATCCGTGGTGCTGCAGCCAGCCAACCCGAAAACGGTCAGCATGCCGGTGGCGAGGAGCGCGCGAACACACCTGGTGCGAGACATCCGCATCAGGCATCCTCCCCTACACCAAGATCAGACAGCTTCAGCTCAAGGATGCCACTGCGGCCCTGCTGACTCTGCTCTCGTGCGGCCAGATAGGCTTCACGGGCACCGTCTCGATCACCCTGTGCCAACAAAATATCGCCACGGAGTTCCGAGAAGATGGCGTTGAAGCTGTCGGCATCGGCCGCCTCATCAATGGTGGCCAGTGCTTCGTCATACTGACCTGCATCAAACTGGGCGCGGGCCAGACGACTGCGCACAACCAGGGTCAGAGCCTGCTGCTCACTACTTTTCTCGAGCGCCCATTCAAGCGATTCGACGGCGGCTTCAGATTCTCCGTCCATCAGCTGCTGACGGGCCAGAAGCAGGTTGCCATAGACCGCGTAGGCGCTATCGGTGTAGTCGTCACGAAGTGTCTGGGCAACAAAGGCAACCGTTTCGCCGCTGGTTTCGTCGGCCTGATCGCTGAAGGCATTCAAGAGGTTGGCGAACTGGTTAGCGGCTTCGGTGCGCTGTTGGGCTTCGTGGTTCTGCCAGGCCTGCCAGCCGAACACGATTGCCAGCGCAGCGCCGATACCGATCAGCAGTGAACTACCATTCTTTTTCCACCAGTCCTTGATCGCCTGGACCTGTTCCTCTTCGGTGCGCAGTTCAGCCATGATGACTCCTGTAGTCGAATTCGTTGCTATTTTTGGTAAACGTCAGTGTTTGAGAGCGGCAGCCAGTGACGAGGCCAACTCATCCCGCGCCAGATCCTGCTGGAGTTCGTCAGAGCGCAGGGGTTTAAGCCCTACGCGGCCGTTGGCCACTTCATTTTCGCCAAGGATGATGGCATAGCGAGCGCCGCTTTTGTCAGCCTTTTTCATCTGGCTCTTGAAGCTGCCGCCGCCGCAGTGGGAAACCACCACCGCCTTCGGCAGTTCGGCGCGCAGTTCCTCAGCCAATGCTAGCGCCGACGCCAGAGCGCCGTCCCCCATCGCGGTGACGTAGACGTCGGCGTTGTTATTCACATGCTCGGGAATCAGCTCGAGCGTCTCGAGCAGAAGAATAAGGCGCTCAAGCCCCATAGCGAAGCCAACGGCACGGGTGGGTTTACCACCGAGCTGTTCCACCAGACCGTCGTAACGGCCACCGGCACAGACCGTGCCCTGGGCGCCAAGGCTGTCGGTGATCCACTCAAAGACAGTCTTGCCGTAATAGTCGAGACCACGAACCAGTGCAGGATTGATGGTGTACTCAATCCCTGCTGCGTCCAGCAGCTCGCGCAAACGATCGAAGTGAGCGCGGGAATCGTCGTCCAGGTACTCATCAAGATTCGGAGCGTTTTCCAAAATGCTGCGTGTTGCCGGGTCCTTGCTGTCGAGGATCCGCAACGGATTTGTCTCCAAGCGACGCTGACTGTCAGCGTCCAGATCGGCCTTGTACTGGCTAAGGTATTCCACCAGGGCCTGCCGGTAGACCTTGCGGGCCTCTGACGTGCCAATGGAGTTGATTTCCAGCCGGGTATGCTCAGCCAATCCCAGCTCACGCCACAGGCGCGCCGTCAGTATCAGCAGCTCGGCGTCGATATCGGGTCCGGCCATGCCGAAACACTCCACACCGATCTGGTGAAATTGACGGTAGCGCCCTTTCTGCGGACGTTCGTGCCGGAACATGGGGCCGGTGTACCAGAGCCGACGCGTCTGGTTAAACAGAAGCCCGTGTTCTTCTGCTGCTCGTACACAACCGGCCGTGCCCTCAGGGCGCAGGGTCAGGCTGTCGCCGTTGCGATCGTCGAAGGTGTACATTTCCTTTTCGACGATGTCAGTCACTTCGCCGATGGAGCGCTTGAACAGATCCGTCTGCTCGACGATGGGCATACGGATTTCCTGATACCCATACTGGGCAAGAACCTTTCGTACTTTGCCCTCAACAAACTGCCAAACGGGCGTCTGCTCCGGCAGGATATCGTTCATCCCGCGAATTGCCTGAATCTTAGCCAAGTTAAACCCTTAAACGTATGTCTGGATGATGGTGCCGGAAAACCGTATGCAATCAGCTTCCTGAGCGGGCAATGATAGCGTCTTCCTCTTCCTTGCGACGCGCCACTTCGTCTCGGATCAGGCGCTCAAGGTCGTCGGTAAGGTTCGCATTATCGAGCTTCTGGTTCGGTTTACCCGCCATGTAGAACAGGTTTTTCGGGCTGCCACCGGTCAGGCCGATATCGGCCACCTTGGCCTCACCCGGGCCATTCACGATGCAGCCAATGATGGCAACGTCCATGGCCGTGTTTACGTCTTCCAGACGCGCCTCCAGATCATTCATAGTCTGGATAACATCAAAGTTCTGGCGGGAGCAGCTTGGGCAAGCAATGAAGTTTATGCCGCGGCTACGCAGACGAAGACTCTTGAGAATGTCGTAACCGACTTTCACTTCCTGGACCGGATCCGCCGCCAGGGAAACCCGGATGGTGTCGCCGATGCCGTCCATCAACAACATACCCAGCCCAATCGACGATTTCACCGTTCCTGAGCGGAAACCACCGGCCTCGGTGATACCCAGGTGCAGCGGCTGTTCAATTTGCCCCGCGAGCTTACGGTAAGCCGCCACGGTCATGAACACCTCGGACGCCTTGAGGCTTACCTTGAAGTCCTGGAAATCGTGACGGTCGAGAATGTCGATGTGTCTCATGGCCGACTCGACCAGAGCATCTGCAGTTGGCTCGCCGTATTTACGCTGCAGTTCTTTTTCCAGGGAGCCCGCGTTAACACCAATACGAATGGGGATGTTGCGGTCGCGGGCCGCGCTGATCACAGCACTGACACGGTCCTCCCGCCCGATGTTGCCTGGGTTGATGCGAAGGCAATCAACACCCAGCTCCGCCACCCGAAGGGCAATCTTATGGTCAAAGTGGATGTCCGCGACCAGCGGCACTGACACCTGCTCGCGGATCTTGCCGAAAGCTTCAGCAGCATCCATTGACGGTACCGACACACGCACGATATCGGCGCCGGCCTCTTCAAGCGCCCGGACCTGGCCAACGGTGGCGTTCACATCCAGGGTGTTGGTGTTGGTCATGCTCTGAACCGCAATCGGCGCATCACCACCAACAGGTACATTGCCCACCATGATCTGGCGGGATTTGCGTCTAACGATCGGGGATTCGTGCTTCATGGATTGCTGACCGATATCAATAAGTTCATCAAGTTTCAATTCGCCAGAGTGAATTCTGAGCGATTGTTGACCACGCGGAAATCGCCCATATCCACTGGCTCGTTCTGAAAACGGATAGAATCGACCGCACTAACCGCGCCGATCACTACCCTGAGCGGGGCGTCACCGGACACATCAATCCGGTCACCCGCCCTTTGCAAAGAGTTTACCAGCCGTTCGCCGTCGGCATCACTAACCTGGACCCAGCAATCAGCGCGAAAGCTGATCTGCAGCCGGCCGGTTTCTGTCACAGCCACCGGCTCTGACGGCGACTGGATGACCGTTTCCGTTGCCGGTTCGGCGACCGAAGCGGTCTCAACCGGCGCGACCGAGGCACTGTCGTCTGCGGCGGTATCCATCACCGGATCAGTGCTCGCTTCCTCGCCAATTTCTGCCTTGGACTGAGCAACTTCCCGGTCTTCCACCGTCGAAGTTGCAGGCTCTTGCGGTACAGAGGAGGAAGCTCCTCATCTTCAATCTTGGGCGCAGCCGGCTCCGAGTCGACCGCAGGGGATTCTTCCGGCGCCGGCGCCTCAGTGGCATCCCCTGGCGACGTCATCTCTGATTCCGGCAGGACGAATGCAAACACCAGGTAACCCGCCAACGCCGCCACACCAAGCAGCAGCACCACCTTGGCAAGGCGGCGCTTTCTCCGGCGCCGACGTTCAATGTCGACCAGGGGATTGGCTTCAACTTCCTGCTCCCGCTTCTGGCGCAGTGGCTCCAGCTCACGGTCCAGATCGGCAACAATCTTGTTGTCGTCCAATCCGACCTGGCGGGCATAGGCTCTGACATAGCCTTTCAAAAACAGTTCGCTGTCGACCTGACCGTATTCTCCGGCTTCAATGGCCTGAATTACGGCGGGCCGAAGATGCTGGGCCTGAGCGACGTCGCTGTCACTCAATCCTCGTTGTTCACGGGCCCGCTTCAACTGCAGGCCAACCGGATCGCTGGTCATTACTTCAGGGTTTTCTTCATTCGCCATTGGACATCAGTGCCTTATATTGCTGATATTCAACTGACTCCGGATAATTATTCTTGAGCTGCAGGGCCAGGCTGGCTTCCTGATTTCGGTTATTCAAATGATGGGCGATGCGAATACCGGTCAGCAGGCTTTCCGGAGAATGCCGCAGGCGATCGTTTTTCTGCATCATCATTGAAAGGCGGGAGTAATAGCGCGACGCAGCATTGAAGTCGCCCTGCTCTGCCAGCACCCGTGAGAGCGCCAGCAGTGATCGGGCGTCACCTCGGGTCAGTTCAACGGCTCTGCGGTAGGACGCCGTGGCACCCTCCACGTCCTGCAAACGCTCCTGAGTCATGCCCAGATTAAAGAACACCGAGCCCCGATCTTTGTATTCGGTATCGCGTGAGGCCAAACGGAATTGACCAACGGCCTCCTCCATTCGGCCCTGACCGTACAAAAATGCACCGTAGTAAACCCGGGCGCGGGTGTAATCAGAATCCGAGGAAATCGCTCGCTTGAAGCTCTTCTCGGCCAACGCGGCTTCGCCTTCAGCGTTGTAGATCAGGCCCATGGCGGCCAAGCACCGGCGCTATCGGAATCGAGATCAAGCGCGCGCTCAAGGTGATGACGGGCTCGTTCGAGGTTGCCCTGCCCGATGTAGGCGGTCGCCAACTGAACGTAATCAGCTATGGCTTCCTGTCGGTCCGCTTCCCGGGAGAACCGACTGTCGGTAGTGGTGACACAGCCTGCAACCAATAGGGCGACCAACGTCAGGGCCGCTACGACAGAAAAACGCGAGCTCGTTGATCTATAGGTCACAGTTGTGCATTCCTCGCTACTTGTTTGTTGTCAATTCCGTTTCAGGGATTTACCTGGCGCACTTCGATGTATCGCTGACTCCGACGTGTTCTGTCTTCAACCTTACCCACCAACTGACCGCACGCCGCGTCGATGTCATCGCCACGGGTCGTTCTGATGGTTGCTATGTGCCCGGCCTCGTTCAGCACCTTCTGGAATCGGCGCGTGGCATTCATGCTCGGCCGACGAAAATCGCTCTCCGGGAACGGGTTAAACGGAATCAGGTTGATCTTGCATGGCAGATCCTTCAGCAGTACCGCCAGTTCATGGGCGTGCTCCGGCTGGTCGTTCATGCCTTCGATTACCGTATATTCTATGGTTGCCTTGCGCTTGTCCGGAAGCCTTGCAAAGTAGCGCTTGGTCGCAGCCAGCAGCTCGGCTATCGGGTACTTCTTGTTGAGCGGCACCAGCTTGTTACGCAGCTCATCATTAGGCGCATGCAGTGAAATTGCCAGTGAAACATCGCTAACTTCAGCCAGGCGGTCCAATGCCGGGACAACACCGGAGGTACTCAAGGTCACGCGACGCTTGGAAATGCCGTACGCCAGATCCTCCATCATGAGGTTCATGGCATCGACAACATTGTCAAAATTGAGCAGCGGCTCGCCCATACCCATCATCACCACATTGGTAATGGGGCGATCCGGGCCGGGCTCGAACGGCATAAACGCCTTTCTTGCCACCCACACCTGACCGATCACCTCAGCAGCAGTCAGGTTTCGGTTGAAACCGCGCTTACCGGTGGAGCAGAAGGTACAGTCGAGGCTACAGCCGATCTGTGAGGACACGCACAGGGTGCCACGCTCGCCATCCGGAATCAGGACCGTCTCGACATTGTTACCATTGTCCATGCGCATCACCCATTTACGGGTGCCGTCTTTGGACGTCTCATCGTAGACAACTTCCGGACCGCGAATTTCGGCCACTTCCTTGAGCTTCTCCCGCAGGGATTTGCTCATATTGGTCATTTGATCGAAGTCATCGGCACCGCGCTGATGAATCCATTGCAACACTTGGGTGGCACGAAAACGTTTCTCGCCCAGGGACTCAAAGAAAGCCTCAAGTTTTGCTTTCGGCATCCCCAGAAGATTCGTTTTTTCAGCGGCCGCTGTCATCTTATAACCTCGATCAAATAACCAATTCGGGGGTGGCACCGCCACCCCCGATCAACAAAATCAACCGCGCGGGCAGATCTCGTTGTCATTGAAAAAATACGCGATTTCACGCTCTGCAGACGCTGCAGAGTCAGAGCCGTGAACGGCATTGGCATCGATGGACGATGCGAAATCAGCGCGGATAGTTCCGGCTTCAGCTTCCTTCGGGTTAGTTGCACCCATCAGGTCACGGTTCTTGAGGATGGCGCCTTCGCCTTCCAGAGCCTGAACAACAACCGGTCCAGACGTCATGAACGCAACCAGGTCGTTAAAGAACGGACGCTCTTTGTGTTCAGCGTAGAAGCCCTCGGCTTGCTCCTGGGTCAGGTGCATCATCTTGGCGGCAACGATGTTCAGGCCAGCCTTTTCGAAACGGCTGTAAATTTCGCCGATTACGTTCTTTGCAACCGCGTCGGGCTTGATAATAGAGAGCGTGCGCTCGTTTGCCATGATCTTTCTCCAGTAAGGTTCGGGTTAAAATTCAGGCCTGCGATTATACGCAGTCCGGGGCCAACTGCCTACCGCACTGCACGCAGGCGGCTAACAACATCAACAATTTGGGAGGCTGCAAAGGCGGCATCTTCGGCGGTACTGAATCGGCCGAAGGAAAAACGCAGTGCCCGATGGGCCAACTCATCACTCAAGCCGATGCCACGCAGCACAAAGGACGGCTCAATGGTCGCCGAGGCGCAGGCCGACCCTGACGAAACCGCGAGACCCCGCAGGCCCAGCATCAGTGATTCCGCCTCAACTCCTTCAAACGCCAGATTGATGATACCGGGGACCCGGAATTCACTGCTGCCGTTGAGGGTGACACCATCGAGATCCGAAAGCCCCTGCAGAAACGACGCTCGCAGCTCCTCCAGGTGCGCCATTTCAGATTCCAGACGATCCCTGGCCATGGCAAACGCCTTGCCCATACCGACAATCTGATGAGTCGGTAATGTTCCTGAGCGCATGCCACGCTCGTGCCCACCGCCGTGGATCTGGGCTTCAATACGTACGTCTGGCGACCGCCTGACATAAAGCGCGCCGACGCCCTTGGGGCCGTATACTTTGTGACCCGACAGAGACACCAGATCTACCGACAGCGCACTGACATCCACCGGCATCTTCCCGGCAGCCTGCGCTGCATCGACATGAAACAAAACGCCGCGTTCGCGCAGCATACGGCCAATGCCGGCAACGTCGGTAACGCAGCCCAGCTCGTTGTTTACCAGCATCAGGCTGACCAGCACGGTGTTGTCCCGCAGCGCCTCGGATACCTGCTCAGGCCGGATTCGACCGTCCGGCCCGGGCGTCAGCCAGGTCACTTCAACCCCATGCTGCTCAAGCCATTTACAAGTATCCAGTACAGCCTTGTGCTCGATCACGGACGTTACGATGTGCGGATTGTCATGGCCTGCCACCGCGCCTTTGATGGCGAGGTTGTCGGATTCGGTAGCGCCCGAGGTCCACACAATCTCCCGGGGATCAGCATTAATCAGCTCGGCAACCTGTCGACGCGCAGATTCAACCGCCGCCTCTGACTGCCAGCCATAGGCGTGGGAGCGCGAAGCCGGGTTACCAAAAACCCCGTCCGGGGTCAGGTACTTCACCATTTCTTCAGCGACAGACGGGTCAACGGGCGTCGTCGCCGCATAATCCAGATATACGGGCTTATTCATGGGCGTAAGGAGTATAGTTTCAGGCCGGCGCCTGGTCGGACAGGCGTTCGGTATTGATGGTTTCAGAGCCGTTGTCTGACTGACGCTGGTTCTGCCGGTCCGCAACCTGGCGGATTTCCTGCTTTTTCATCAGGTCCCCGAGGCTGATTTCGCTCAGGAACTGATGGATTTGATCGCTCAGATCTGACCACAGGTGATGGGTCAGACATTTCTCGCCCTTCTGGCAATCACCTTTGTTACCACAGCGGGTGGTGTCCAGTGATTCGCTCACGGCGTCGACAACCTCAGCGATGAACACCGCACCGGCCTCACGGCTGAGACGATAACCGCCGCCGGGGCCACGAACGCTGATCACGAGATTCTGTCGACGCAGACGAGAGAAGAGCTGTTCCAGGTAGGACAGCGAGATTTCTTGACGGGCTGAGATATCCGCCAGACTCACCGGCCCCTGATCTCCGTGCAGAGCCAGATCCAGCATTGCCGTCACGGCGTAGCGGCCTTTGGTGGTCAACTTCATAATATCAGCCCCATGATGGGATTGAATCGCGATTCACAGCAGCGAGTATGAATTGACCCAGTAAAACAGTCAAGTATTCAGCCCCGGGTGCCATCGCTGTCGTCGCGCACGCAATCGAAATCCTCTTCCTGCAATGGCGGCAAAGCGCCATTCTGGTATTCGCTGTTAACCTTACGCAACGCCTTGCACATATTCTCGATCCGGTCGTCCACTGCGTGCATGTGGTCCAAAAGCGACCGCACGGCCCGGGCAACCGGGTCTGGCATTTCCTCGGTTACGCCGTAGGCATCGAAGCCCATTCGCTCTTCCATTTCTTTGCGACGCTGGTCGTCCTCGCCCTTCGGCTTAACGATGATCCGTCCCGGAATACCAACCACCGTTGCGCCGTCGGGAACCGCCTTGGTGACAACAGAATTGGAACCCACCTTGGCCCCTGCGCCAACCTCGAAGGGTCCGAGAATCTTGGCGCCAGCACCAACCACCACACCATCACCGATAGTGGGATGACGCTTACCCTTGTTCCAGCTGGTGCCGCCCAGAGTCACACCCTGATACAGCGTGACATCGTCACCAATGATGGTGGTTTCCCCGATGACCACACCCATGCCGTGGTCAATAAAGAACCGACGGCCAATGGTTGCCCCCGGATGAATCTCGATACCGGTCAACCAGCGAGCAATGGTGGAGATCGTGCGGGCAATCCACTTCAGCCCCAGCCCCCATAGCCAGTGGGAAAACCGGTGGAACAGCAGCGCGTGCAGTCCCGGATAGTTGGTCAGGACCTCAAACGTGTTCCTGGCCGCGGGGTCGCGGTGGAACACGCTGTTGATGTCTTCCCTTAAACGCTCAAACATGGCCATCTTCCTGTCCCGTAGCCTTCGCTTCGGCCTCGGTTGATTTACTGTTATCTCCGGCATCTTTTCTGGCACTGACCGCCTTTTGCACTGACGTCAGTATGCCCCTGAGGATGTTGATTTCCATCTGATCCATCCTGGCGCGCTGGAAAAGACGGCGCAGACGCGTCATCAACTGACGCGGGTTATCCCGACGGTGAAACTCAACATCAACCAGCACCTGTTCAAGGTGCCCGAAAAAGCCTTCAACGTCGTTGACCGGAGCCGGCGGCACATCCCAGCCTGGATCGCCCGGCGCAGTCATCGGCTTTAAATAGGGGCTACCCTCACCACCTTCAAGACCTCGCAGGTGGTGCATGCGCAATTCATAACACATGACCTGAACTGCCATCGCGAGATTCAACGAGCTGTAGTCCGGGTTCGATGGGATATGGATATGATAATGACAGCGCTGCAACTCGTCGTTACTGAGCCCGTGATTCTCCCGACCAAACACCAGGGCCACGGGCCCATTTACCGCATTCTCAGCGGCTGCAACAGCGGCTTCTGGTGGCGCGATCACCGGCCAGGGCACCTTGCGCCCGCGCGCACTGGTGCCCATCACCAGGGAGCAGTCCGCAAGCGCATCTTCCAACGACGACACGACCTGTGCGCGATCGAGAATATCCGAGGCACCGGCCGAACGGGCATAAGATGTTTCGTCAGGGAACGAATTCGGGTTCACCAACCACAGATTGCCAAGCCCCATGTTTTTCATGGCGCGGGCCACCGCACCAATATTTCCGGAGTGTGACGTCTCAACCAGAACAATTCTGATCTGGTCTTCAAATGTATCGGTGCCTTCAAGCGGAAGAGCCGGTTTGTGCATTGCGAACAGGTCCAAGCTGAATGGATAGTAGTTGAAATGATACCAGAAACAGGACACCCATCGCCCCTCCGAAGATGCCCTAATCCATTGCTATCCGTGCTATTGCTAAGCCAAAAAACATACAAGAGGGTGATCTTTTGCTATGATACCCGCCCTTCACACACCCGGATAACGAACACTCAGATGCAACCAGCTATAAAAATGGCCCTGCGCGTCGCGCGTCAGGGGTCCGATTATTTGAAAGCCCATTTTGAGCGCCAAGAACCCACCGGCAAGGACGACGCTGAGCGTCGGCAACAGCTGGAGCGGGTCGAGCAGTCGATTTACGACAATTTTGCGGAGCAACTCGAAAAGGCCTACAAGGACCACAGCATCGCGCCTCTGAATGAAGCGAATGCGGGTGACAGCGAAAAAAGCTGGCACGTTTTCACGGTTCTCGGTCGCGAAAACTTCCTTCGAGGCATCCCGGAATTTGCTCTGGCCCTGGCGCAAAAGCGCAACAACCGCACCGAAAACCTTCTGGTGATCAACCCGGTCACTGGAGAGGAATACTCGGCCAGCCGTGGTCACGGTGCAGCGCTTAACAGCCGTCGGGTTCGCGCCTCTGAAATCAAACACAGCAAGCAGGCTGCTATTGCCACCAACTTGCTGGATCAGGCCCGGAAGAATGAAGACGCCCAACTGTGGGGCGAAATGGCCTCAGTCGTAGCCAGCGAATCAGCCATGTTCCGGACATCAGGCTGCGTGGTTCTGGACATTGCCCGCGTCTCAGCCGGCAGCCTCGATGCCGCGATCATCTTCCGTCCCGAACCGGTGGACTTTGACCTGGGCGTGACCCTGGCCATGGAATCCGGCGCGTTGACCGGCGACTTCTCAGGCAACCCCTCTACCGGTGGTGCCCGTCAGCTCGTCGTAGCCAATCCAAAATTGTTCCGGGAAGTACTCAAAGTACTGCACCCGTTCCGAGGGCGCCTGCCGCGTTAAGCGGTTTTAAAGGCAGCCACAAAAAAACCGCCACCCCTGAGGGATGGCGGTTTTTTTACGCCTGCAATACGGATTACATGCGGTTCAGCCACTCCGGCGGCTCTTCCTCTTGCTCATCGGTAGCGGCACCCTCTTTCGACGGCAGCGCGAGGTCTTCACGCGACACACCGAACGCTAACAGCAGGTTTGCCGACACGTAGATGGAGGAATAAGTACCCACCACAACACCGATGATCAACGCCAGGGCGAAGTTGTTGATCGCCTCACCACCAAGCAGATACAGCGAGAACAACACCACGAGCGTGGTCCCGGATGTATTGATGGTCCGGCTGATGGTCTGGTGAATCGAGGTATTAATGATATGCCAGGAATCACCCACCCGCATCTTGCGGAAGTTCTCACGGATGCGGTCAGCCACAACGATGGTGTCGTTCAGCGAGTAACCGATGACAGCCAGCAGTGCTGCCAGAACGGTCAGGTCAAAGGTCCACTGGAACAGTGAGAAAACACCCAGCACGATGATGACATCGTGGGCCAGCGGCAGTACCGAGGCAATACCAAACTTGAACTGGAAGCGCATACCAACGTAGATCAGCACAACCGCCAGGGCGAGGAGCAGACCAAGACCACTGTCTTCCCGCAATTCCTCACCCACCTGAGAGCCGATGAACTCTGAGCTCACCAACTCAAGGCTTGCGCCATCAGCTTCTAGGGCCTTGGTGACCTCAACTGCAAGTTCATCATTGCCTGCCTCAGCCAACCGCACCAGCACAGTGGTGTCGGCACCGAAGTTTTGCACGACAAACTGATCGTACCCCGCGGCATCCAGAGTGTTCCGGATCTCTTCCAGTGCCGGAGCCTCAGCATATTCGATTTCAACCGACGTACCGCCGGTAAAATCCATGCCAAGATCAAGACCCCGAACCGCCAGGAGCACCACGGAGGCAACCAGCAACGCGATGGAGAAAACGGAAGCGATCTTCCGGAACCCCATGAAATCAAATGGTTTCTTCTCGTGCTCAGACATTTGCGAGCTTCCCTCCGATCGACAACTTCTCGATCTTGCGACCGCCATATACAAAATTCACGATGCTCCGACTAACCATGAGGCCAGAGAACATCGACGTCAGGATGCCCAGGCATAGGGTCACTGCGAAGCCTTTGACCGGGCCAGAGCCCATGGCAAACAGAATGACGGCGACCAGCAAGGTGGTGATATTGGCATCGAAAATGGAAACGAATGCCCGTGAGTAACCTGAATTAATGGCCGACTGCGGTGGCAGCCCCGCCTTCAGCTCTTCACGTATCCGCTCAAATATCAGGACGTTGGCGTCAACCGCCATACCGACCGTGAGTACGATACCGGCGATGCCTGGCAGCGTCAGCGTGGCCGACAGGATCGACATGCAGGCAATCAACAGCATCAGGTTAAGCGACAATGCCACGTTGGCGATGAGACCAAACCCGCGGTAGTAAACCAGCATGTACAGCAGAACCAGACCAAAACCAAGCGCCACCGACATTACACCTGCATCGATGTTCTTCTGCCCAAGGCTTGGCCCAATGGTGCGCTCCTGCACGAAGTACATGGGCGCAGCCAGGGCACCGGCACGCAGCAGCAGCGCCAGCTCCGCCGCTTCCGGAATGGAATCCAGACCGGTAATGCGGAAGCTGCTACCGAGCGCCGACTGAACTGTGGCCAGGCTGATAATGCCCTTCTCTACCACGCGCTTGTCGACCGACGTCAGCTCGCCATCAACCATGCGGCTCTCGGTTTCTGTGCGGAACTCAATAAAGAGTACCGCCATCCGGCGACCAATGGCGTTACGGGTGGCGCGATTCATCTGGTCACCGCCCACAGAATCCATGGTGATATTGACCTGAGGCTGACCGTTCTCATCGAACGCCTGCTGGGCATTGGCGACGTTGTTACCGGTGGTAATTATGTCACGCTCAAGGCGGGCCGAACGCTGGCGATTGTCACGAAAGCTGAATTCTTCGACTTCACCCGCCGAGGCATCCTGACGGGCCTCCATGCGGAATTCCAGATTCGCGGTTGCACCAAGTACCCGCTTGGCCTGGGCCGTATCCTGAACGCCAGGCAGTTCAACGATGATCCGGTCAGCGCCCTGACGCTGAACCAGCGGCTCGGCAACACCCAACTCGTTAACCCGGTTACGGATGGTGGTCAGGTTCTGTTCCAGGGCATACTCCTGAATCGAACGCACCTCTGCTTCTGACAGCGACAGCACGATCTGGCGATCACCATCAACAGTGCGCTCGTCCATCAAAAACTGATTGTACTGGTCTCGAATCAGGTCAAAGGCCTCGCTACGACCTTCTTCGTCGCGGAAACTCAGAACAATCTGGCGATCACCTTCCAAATCGCCCCCGCGATAGCGGATGCGCTCTTCACGCAGATCACCCTTGATCTGGCTCGACAAAGCCTCCAAGCGCTGGTTAACCGCCGTGACCATGTCCACTTCAAGCAGGAAGTGAACACCACCGCGCAAATCCAGACCAAGCTTCATCGGGCCAGCGCCAAGACTCTTCAACCAGTCAGGAGTGGACGCCGCCATGTTCAGGGCAACCAGGTAGTCGTTGCTCAGAGCGGACTGAACAATTGGACGAGCCTGCAGCTGGTCATCGCCACTAGTGAGGCGAATCAGGGCATCCCGATCCTGAAGCGTACTGCTTTTAACCTCGATCCCCTCGGATTCCAGCGCCTTTACAGCACGATCCAGAACGGTTGAGTTAACTTCGGTACTGCTGCGGGCGCCAGTAATCTGAATGGCGTGATCGTCGGGGAAAAGATTGGGCAAGGCGTAAATAAACCCGATCACAAGGGCGACCAGGATAACCAGGTTTTTCCAAAGCGGATACTTATTCAGCATGGGATCCCTTTTAGCCGGCCCATCGGGCCGGCCTTGGTGTTTCAGCCAGAAAGAATCAGTCCGTCCGGTGCCGGACTCCGGCTCAGATGTCCTTCAATGTGCCCTTCGGCAGTGCTGCCGCAACAGCCACTTTCTGCACCTTGATTTCAACATTGTCAGCAATTTCAACAACGATGAAGTCATCGGTGACCTTGGTGATCTTGCCGGCAACGCCACCAGAGGTAACAACCTCATCACCCTTGTTCAGGCCAGACATCAGGGCCTTGTGCTCTTTAGCGCGCTTGGACTGCGGACGCCAGATCAGGAAGTAGAAAATCAGGATAAAGCCGGCAAAAAAGATAACCTGACCCATCACACCCATACCTTGGGCAGCGGGATCCTGTGCCAGAGCCAGTGTGGGCATCATTGCCAGAAGGCCGGCTACGAGCAACTTAATAGATTTCATTGAATATCTCCGTTGGTTTTACAAAAGTGTTTTGCGAATAATCAGGCACTACCCATCGGCGGCACTGTCTCACCGCGCAGAGCATAGAAGTCGGTTACAAAGTCGGACAATGTACCTGCTTCAATGGCGCCACGCAATCCAGCCATCAGGTTCTGGTAGAACCTCAGGTTGTGGATCGTGTTGAGCTGTGAACCAAGCATTTCTCCACATTTATCGAGATGATACAGGTAACTCCTCGAAAAATTCTGACACGTGTAACAGTCACAACGCTCATCCAGCGGAGCGGTATCGTGACGGTGCCGTGCATTGCGGATTTTCACAATGCCGGTTGAGGTAAACAGGTAGCCATTGCGAGCATTCCGTGTTGGCATGACACAGTCGAACATGTCGACGCCGCGGCGAACCGCTTCGACGATGTCTTCGGGACGCCCGACCCCCATCAGGTAGCGCGGCTTGTCTTCCGGCATCTTGGGCGGCAGGTGGTCCAGAATGCGGATCATGTCCTCTTTGGGCTCACCCACGGACAGCCCGCCAATGGCATAGCCGTCGAAACCGATGTCGGTCAGACCTTCAAGCGAAACGTCCCGCAGGCCCTCGTACATGCCACCCTGAACAATCCCGAACAGCGCCGCTGGATTGCCTTCGTGCGCCTTTTTGCTGCGTTCTGCCCAACGGAGCGACAGCTCCATGGAGTCTTTGGCCTCCTGCTCGGTGGCCGGATACGGCGTGCATTCGTCAAAAATCATGACGATGTCGGAACCGAGGTCACGCTGTACCTGAATGGCGATTTCCGGATTCAGCTTTACCGGCGAGCCGTCGACCGGAGAGCGGAATGTAACGCCCTCTTCGGTGATCTTTCGCATCTCGCCCAGACTGAAAACCTGAAAGCCACCGGAGTCAGTCAGAATCGGGCCTTTCCACTGGGTAAAATCATGCAGATCGCCATGGGCCTTGATCACTTCAGTGCCCGGACGCAGCATCAAGTGGAAGGTATTGCCGAGAATAATTTCTGCCCCGATACCGTGAATATCACGGGGTAGCATCGCCTTCACGGTGCCATAGGTACCGACAGGCATGAACGCAGGGGTTTCGACAGTGCCCCGGGGAAAGCTCAGCCGTCCGCGACGAGCGCGACCGTCTTCCCCGAGTTTTTCGAATGACATAAAACAGGACTGACTCAAAGTGATTCCCCGTTGGTGTCAGAGCTTGAATCGTTTGTGGTGCCAGCTGGTCCGAGCAACGTCCCGCGACTCGGCTCCTGGCAAGTGATGAACATGGCATCGCCGTAACTGAAGAAGCGGTACCGTTCGGCCACCGCCTCTTCGTAGGCATCCATAACATTCTTGTAGCCCGCGAACGCACTGACCAACATGATCAGCGTGGATTCCGGCAAATGAAAATTGGTGATCAAGCATCGACCGTCTCGAATCGGTAACCCGGGCTGATAAAGATGTCGGTCTCACCCCGGAAGGCTTTCAATCGGCCTCCCCTGCTCGCAGATTCCAGTGAGCGAACGGAAGTGGTGCCTACAGCAATGACACGACCGCCGCGCTCGCGGGCACGCTCGACAGCGTCAACCGCCGTCTGTGGAACCTGCACTACTTCGCTGTGCATCACATGGTCTTCGATACGATCAACACGCACCGGCTGAAACGTACCAGCGCCCACATGCAGGGTAACGAAGGTGGTCTCAACGCCCAGGTCCTGAATCGTTTTCAGCAGGGCTTCATCGAAATGCAGGCCCGCAGTGGGTGCGGCAACGGCACCCGCTTCCCGGGCGTAAACGGTCTGGTAGCGCTCGCGATCCGTGCTCTCGTCCGGGCGATCAACATACGGCGGCAATGGCATATGGCCAATACGCTCCAGCACCTCAAGCACTGGCTCGGCAGACTCACAAACCAAGGTGAATAGCGCCTCATTCCGGCTCGCCATACACAGGTTGGTACCGTCCTCAAGAACGACCCTCTGGCCTTCTTTCAACGCCTTTGAGGCACGCACGTGCGCAATGATTTCATGCTCACCGGTCACCCGCTCGACCAGGATTTCCACCTGGCCACCGGTTTCCTTCTTACCGAACAGGCGCGCCGGGATTACCCGGGTATCGTTGAACACCAGCAGGTCACCGGGCTGCAGCAGATCAGGAAGATCTGCAAAGTGCCGATGAGCGGTTTTGCCAGACATCCCATCCAGACACAAAAGGCGGGAGGCCGTGCGCTCAGTAAGCGGATATCGGGCGATCAGCTCGTCCGGCAATTCAAAGTCAAAATCAGAGACGTTCATAAGAAAGGACTGTCAAGACGCAACTGCGGTTGTGAAAAAGAGAACGGAATTTACCACGGAATGGAACTCGCCTGAACAGCAGGAGCAATTATTATGATTTTGCGAGAGTGTCAGAACGGACCAGAACACCTGAAAAGGTGGTAGCGGCGGGCGGACTCGAACCGCCACGGGTTTTACCCCAACGGATTTTGAATCCGTCGTGTCTACCAATTTCACCACGCCGCCAGCAAGATGAGATGGGCGATTATACTGAGCTTGCCCATGAAATCAATAACTCATGCGGGCAGATCGGGCCCGCTCGAGTAATTATTTAAAGCCGGTCGAACAACGACAGCTGCGACACCTGTGCAAAGGACTGCTGTGCCGCCTGCAACACGAAGCTCTGGAAGCTCAAATTGCTGATGGCTTCTGCATAATCCACGTCCTGCAATTCTGAGCGGATTTGGTTGGTGTAAACCGATGAATCCTCCAAGAAGTTCTTGGTGGATTCTACGGCGTTCATCCGGCCGCCCAGCTCGGTCTGCTTGAGGAGGATACTTTCCTGAGCGTTGTCCAGGTTTCTGAGGGAATTCGCGATTAAATCGTCGAATTCAGCACTCCCTTGAGGCGTACTCTTATCAAGTGAATCCAGACCAGCAATCAAATTCTCAATAGTACGAAAAACTGACTGCTTATCATTGATGTTCAATTCGAAAGTGTCGCCCACAGCCGCGTCCGTAATGGTTACTTCAACACCTGCAACCACGAAAGGCTCACCGCTCTGGTAAGTGCTGGGAACAACACTTCCGGCTGGCAAAGTAGCCCCGGCCGTGTCTCTGGCAATTATAGCTCCGCCGGCACCGATCTCTATTGAAACATCGTCAGCGAAGGGGCCTGGATTTGTGTTCGAGAGGGCAGCCTCATTGGCAACGCTTACACCCGAAATAAAACCTCCACCAGGTGATGAAACCACTTCGCCAGTGACCGATGCGGGAACAGATTCAAAAATTCCTTTTCCATGGTCACTGATTGGCACTGTAACGCCATCATCAATCTCAAGTACTCGCTGCCCCTCGTCACCCTGGTACTCCCAGCTTCCAGAAGCGTTCTGTTGGAATGTTTGGACCGATCCTTGGAAACCACTAAAAATATACTCGCCAGAAGCATCGCGGGTATTTGCAACGTTGGCAAGCTGCCCCAACCGCTCTTTGAGTTCTGACGAGATTGAGCGTCGATCGTTAGCTGACAGAGACCCGTTACCAGCCTGCACCGTCAACTCACGCACCCGCTGGATGATATCGGTGGCGCTTTCTAAAGCGCTTTCTTCTTGATTGAGCCGGTTGTCAGCCAGATTGACATTGCGCTGATAGGTCTCTACCCGCGACAGCTCCTGGTCCAGCTTTAGAATACGCGCCGCTGCGACAGGATCATCAGAAGGCTGATTGACCCGTTTGCCAGTAGAAATCTGCTGCTGAGTACTATTCAGGTTGCTATTCAAATCCTGGAGGCGATTGATGCCACCGGAAAAAATTTGTTGCGATGAAATACGGATCATCTCAAATTACCTCACGCTGCCATTGCGACCGTTACCAGTTCCATTACCGGAAACTCTGTAACAGCGTATTGAACAAATCCTGAGCCACGGACATGACCTGCGCCGAGGCATTATAAGCGGCCTGATACTGAATCAGTTTGCCGGCTTCCTCATCCAGGTTTACGCCCGACACACTCTCACGCTGATTGGTGGACTGCTCCAAAAGTGTTTTGCCAGCATCCAGATCTAATTGGCTCTGGCGTGTTTTAACGCCAACATCCTCCACCAATCCGGCATAGCCTTCGGCGAAACTCTGGTTTCCGCCATTTAACGTATTTGCCGTGCCAAGCGCGGCCATGCGCTCTGCGTTACGATTATCCGAAACACCGTTGGAGTTGAAGCTTATTTCGAATCTATCCCCATTAACGGGCTGACCACTAATTCGGAACTGATAGCCTTGGTACTCATCCCCATCACTTACTGACTCACTGAATATTGAATTTGCAACGCCGTCAGTAAACGGCTTGTCCTCGATGATGGGAACGCTTCCGGCAACACTTGAAGGGTTGTTGACATCAAAAACACTGAAGGTCAAACCGCCCGTCCCATCATCCTGAAAGACAACCTCTAAAGGACCATTTGCTAGCGTTTGGCTTTCAGTAAATCCAGGCAACAAAGCATTGGTATTAGGATTGCGAACATTCAGCATAGTGCCTTGATCGATTTTTCCAGTACCCGCATTCCCAGAATCCGCCTCTGCACGAATGGGACTAGCGAATGCTAGATCCTCCTCTCGATCAACCTGCAGGCTTATACTCTCTGCCGCATTCCTGCTCGGCTGAACCAGGTATTTGTCACCTGGATTAAAAGCACCGCCCTCGATTCGGATATTGAAGCCGGGCATGGAAATCTCGGACTGGACCGGATCCGGCAGGCGCCCCTGATTGACGGTCTCCCCGGAGGCCTTATCGATCAACTCAAAATTTCGGCCATCACCGCTAAACTGAAGCGTGTAGCTACCAGCGGCAAGCGCGGAGCTGTCTGTAATTTCGACAGCTAATTGCCCCGTTTGCGGTTGCTGATTATTACCATTGGCGACGACGCGGCTGCGCTGAGCCTCCTGGGAGTTAATGTCGGTGAAGAATAGCCCGCCCAGATCGCCTTCCAGATCCATGCCGATTTCATGCTGATGATTCATCGTGTCCGAGAGCGCGATGGCAATCCGACCCAATTCATCAAAGGCTGGCTTGAGCGCTTCGTTGTCAAAACGACGAAGACCACCCAGCTTGCCGCCATTGATCTGCTCGTCGACATTGACGACCCGGCCACCATTGGAGAGCGTGAAGGACAATCGGGTCGGGTCTTCTGAGCTTTCTTGAGTGCCAAAGTGAGCAGCGTTGTTACCCACCACCAGGGACAAGCCATTGCTCAATGAGACATTAACTTGGCTACCTTCAGTCTGAGACACCTTGATGCTGACCAGCTCTGACAATTGCCGGAGATTCTCATCGCGCTTGTCCAGCAGCTCGTTCGGCATTTTCCCCTGAGCAAGTCCAGGCGACTCTGAAATTGCCAGGTTTAATTCAGCAATACTCTTCAGCAGTGTGTTGGCATCTTTGACACCCTGCTGTATCTGAGTCTTAACGGACTCCCGCTGCTGAATGAACTCCTGGTTCAGCGCCTGGAATCGATTCACAACCTGCTGCGCTTCACTTAACACCAACTGACGCTGAGGCAACGACGTCGGATCTTCCGCGGCATTCTGTAATGAGGCAAAGAAATTGTTCAGCGCATTGCTCAGACCCGTGGACTCCCCACCCAGGAGATTATCCAGCCGGGTCAATTCTGAGTTCAACGCTTCCTGCTCACCAGAAAGACTGCTGTCTTCCCGAACCTGCTGAACCAAGTACTCGTCCGCCAGCCGACGAATATTGGAAATGCTAACGCCACTGCCAATCGTCCCGGCACCCGTGCGCTGGCCGGTCTGGGTTTCGAACTGAACCTCCTGACGGCTATAGCCAGGCGTGTTCGCGTTGGTGATGTTGTTACCCGTGGTATTCAAAGCCGACTGATGACTCAGAATCCCGGTAAGGCCAATACCCAGCAGTCCTGCCATAACCGTTACTCCTTAGTCTCACTGTCCATGGACAGTGTCATCAGTGAATCACGGCCCATGATCCTGCGGATCTTTTCACCGTAATTGGGGTCGGTCGCGTAGCCCGCTTCCTGAAGCTTGTCGGCAAAGATCTCCGGCTGATCGGCTACGGACAGCACGTCTCGGTAGCGCGGATTCGATTCCAGGAACGACACGTAATCACGGAAACTGGATTCGTAGTCGGGATAGGCCCGGAACTGCGCCTGCTCTTTCAAAGGCAAACCCTCACGGTATTCCGTGGTGGTGATGGTTACCGCTTCGCCCTGCCACCGACTGTCGGCCTTGATACCGAACAGATTGAAACTTGGCTGATTACCATCGCCCTTGATCATGTGCCGACCCCAGCCAGTTTCCAGGGCCGCCTGGGCCACCATCAGCTTGGGGTCGATTCCCGAATCGCCGGCAATCCGTTCCGCCACCGGTAACAGTTCCCGAACAAAGTGGTTTGGAGAATCGAACTTTTCGGGCAGTGCTTTGGGTGCCGAAGGTTTCAGCGACTGTGCTGTCGACTCTGTCTGCTTTGCCACTGCGGTAACCTGGTCCAGCTGTTCCGGCAATTTCGCCGACAATGCTGGCAGGCTGCGTTCGTAATCTGCGAGGCTAGCCTTGTGAGCCGCTAATTTGCTGCCATTGCTGGCCAGCCCGGGAGTCTGCTCACCCAGCTGACGAACCAGAGCCTCGGCAAGTCCCGTGCCCTGCCCCTTGGCCATGGTCAGGCTCAACTGGCTGTCGAACATGTCCCGGTAGAATTCAGACTGGCTGCTGTTCAAGTAGTTGCCTTCCGCGAACACATCGCCGGCCTTGCGCATGGATTTCAGCATTTCCGACAGGAACAGGCTCTCAAACTGACGCGCCACCTCTTCCAGGGCCGCCTGCTTGTCAGTGCGAGCCTGGGATTTCAGCGCATTCAGCCCGTTGAAATCGGTGTAAACCTGAGCCTGTTGAACCTGATAATCCTGCATCACGACACCTAGATCACAATCAGCTCGGCGCGCAGGGCACCGGCCTGTTTGAGGGCTTCAAGCACCGCCATGACATCCCCGGGTGCCGCACCTACCTGGTTCACTGCCTGAACAATGTCGTTCAGGGTGACTGCCGGCCCAAACTTGAACATCCGGGCAGGCTCTTCGGTAATGGCAATTTGGGAATCCTGTTCCAAAGCCGTCTCGCCCTGGGCCAGCGGATTGGGCTGAACCACGTTGGGATTTTCCTGAATGGTGACAGTCAGGTTGCCATGGGTCACCGCCGCAGGGCTGACCTGAACATTCTGGCCAACCACAATGGTGCCCGTGCGACTATTGATCACCACCTTGGCAGCATCCTGAGCCGGATCGACATTGATGTTTTCGAGGATCGACAAGAAACTGACCCGCTGGGATGGATCCCGGGGCGCCCGTACCGAAATGGAGGTGGCATCGTGGGCGTACGCCATATCCGGGCCCAAATGACCATTCACGGCTTCCACCACGCGGCGAGCCGTGGTGAAATCCGGACGCAACAGATGGAAGGTGATGGTGTCGCCCTTGGTGAACGGCGACGCCACTTCCCTCTCAATGGTTGCGCCATTGGGAATCCGGCCCACACTGGGCACATTGACGGTGATGCGGGAACCATCCTGACCCTGGGCACCGAAACCGCCAACTACCATGCTGCCCTGGGCCATGGCGTAAATATTGTTATCAGCGCCTTTTAGCGGCGTCATCAGCAGCGTGCCGCCGCGAAGGCTGTCGGCATTGCCAATGGAGGACACAGTGATATCAATTTCCTGGCCGGTTTTGGCAAAGGGCGGCAGCGTCGCGCTCACGGTCACGGCCGCCACATTGGCCAAGTTTGGGTTCACGCCCTCGGGCAGGGTCACACCAAACTGGTTCATCATGTTTCGAAAGGTCTGATTGGTGAACGGGGCCTTGTCACCGGTGCCATCGAGACCAACCACCAGGCCATACCCCACCAGCTGGTTGTTTCGTACACCCTTGATCCGCGCCAGATCCTTGAGACGATCCGCCATCACCGGTGCAGCACAAACCACCAGCATCAACGCTCCGGTCAGAAGCTTTTTCAGGCTCATAACGGCCACCACTCACTGTTAAAGAAGCGCGCAACCCAGCCCATCTGGTTGGCCTGGTCGAAATCGCCGGTACCACCGTACGCAATACGGGCGTCGGCAATGCGGTTGGAGGCAACGGTATTGTCAGGCTGAATATCCTGCGGCCGCACCAGGCCCGTCAGGCGGATGTACTCGTCGCCATTGGTCAGCGACAACCACTTCTCGCCCCGGATACGTAACACGCCGTTTGGCAGCACTTCGGTCACTGTAACCGTGATGTTGCCGGCCAGACTGTTGCTCTGATCCGCCTCGGCGGAACCTTCGAAATCCCGTTCCTGATTCAGTGCGGTGTTGATCCCGAAGTTGCTTTTCCCAAGAATCGTAGGCTCAGGCAGGCTGATTTCGTTGTCTTTGGTGATGCTGGTTTCGGCGTTCTTGCTCGCCCGTGTAGATTCTGCAAGCGTAATGGTCAACACATCCCCCACGTTCAGCGCGGTGGTGTCGCCATAGAAGTTGTAGTTGCGGGAACTCTGAAAGATCGCCCCGGAATTCGGGTCTTTCTGCATCATCGCCTGCGCCCGCACTGGCGCATATTGGGGATCGTCCGGAACCGCCCTGGGACGGCTCATCGCGGTGCACCCCTGGAGCACGATCAAAGCACCGACCAGCGCCAAGGTAGGCACTCGATCAAGCAGGTTGGTTCGAAGGACGTGTGTCATAACTTAACCAATATTGTTGGTGATGAACTGAAGCATCTGGTCGGTGGTGGACACGACCTTGGAGTTCATTTCATAGGCGCGCTGGGTTGTGATCATATTGACCAGCTCCTCAACCACCTCAACGTTGGATGCTTCCACAGAGCCTTGCTCAATGGTGCCAAGGCCGGCCAGCCCGGGCTCGCCTTCGGTCGGGTCGCCGCTGGCGTTAGTGGCCTTGAACAGGTTGTTACCAATGGCCTGCAGCCTTGCGGGTTGATGAAATCAACCAGCGTGACCTGCCCCAGATTTACCGGAGCAGCCTGATCATCGGTGATCGCGGTAACGGTGCCATCCTTGCCGATGGTGACGGTCGTCGCGTTCTCCGGCACGGTGATCGCAGGCTCCAGAGCGTAACCATCCGGATTCACCACATCACCGTTGGCGTTGAGCTGGAACTGACCATCGCGGGTGTACGCCACCTGGCCATCCGGCAGCTGCACCTGGAAAAAACCACGCCCGTTGACGGCCATGTCCAGTGGTTGCTCGGTAATCTGAAGATTGCCCTGGGAGAACTGCTTGGCCGTACCAACCACTCGAACACCGGTACCCAGCTGAAGGCCCGAAGGCAGTTCCGAGTTCTGGGTGCTCAATCCGCCCGGCTGACGGTCGATCTGGTACAGAAGATCCTGGAACACGGCACGGTCTCGCTTGAAGCCGGTAGTGTTCACGTTGGCCAGGTTGTTGGAAATAGTGGACATGTTGGTGTCCTGCGCGCTCAACCCGGTTTTGCTGACCCAAAGTGCTGGATGCATGTTCTTTCTCCTTGCCGGGGGACTGTCGAAGCGGCCATGTTTTGCCGCTTTCAGCCCACCAGGCCATGGTCTTCAATGGTTATCAGAGGTTCTGCAACAGCCGTGCCGCCGCTTCGGAATTTTCTTTAGCCGTGCTCATCACCTTCACCTGCATCTCGTACTGACGTGACAGCTGAAGGTTAGAAATCATTTCCTGCACGGCATTGACGTTGGAGCTTTCCAGAAACCGGTGGCCACTCGCAAGTTAGCGTCCGGCGGCTCAGCGCCGTCGATGGCCTGGTCCGGCTGGCGCCGCATAAAACCATCCGGGCCTTTCTCCAGTGCGTCCAGCGGTGGATTCACCAGCTTGAGCCGGTCCACTTCAACCAGCTCATCCGGAGCGCCACCAACGGGCACAATCGAAACCGTGCCGTCAGCACCAATCTGAACGTTTTCAAAAGGGGGAAGCGCAACCGGGCCGCCGTTGCCGAGCACCAGCTCGCCATCGGCCAGCCGCATCAGGCCGTTCACATCCACTTGCATGCTTCCGGTACGGGTGAAGACTTCTTCGCCGACGTTGTTCTGGATCGCCAGCCAGCCTTCGCCTTCCAGGGCGATGTCGAGTTTCCGGCCAGTTTCAATGAGCGCCCCGGCCGACATGTCGGTGCCCGGTCGCTCGGTCATGGCGTAAGCACGAGTTGGATGATGCTCGCCGTAGACCGGCATACTGCGGGCCTGAGCGAAATCCTTCTTGAACCCTGTAGTACTGACGTTAGCCAGGTTGTTGGCGTGGGCACGCTGGCCCAGCATATTTTGCTTGGCGCCAGACATACCGAGATAGAGGGCTTTGTCCATGGGAAAACTCCTGCCGGAATTTTGACTGTTTCCAGTCTTCCTGCAGGAGTTGTGCCATGTTTATCGCTTAAGGGTTAAGCAGAAGTTTAGCGGAGGTTGATGATGGTCTGTGTGACCGCATCAGAGGTCTCAATAGTCTTGGCGTTAGCCTGGTAATTGCGCTGAGCAATGATCAGGTTCACCAGCTCGGCCGACAAGTCGACGTTGGATTCCTCAACGGAACTGGCCTGGATAGAACCGAGGGTGCCAGTGTCCGGAGCACCGAAGATCGGCTGGCCGGACTCAAAGGTCTCTACCCAGGAGGTATCCCCCACCGGCGACAGACCGTTGGTGTTATTGAAGGACGCCAGAGCCACCTGACCCAACGACTGGGATTGGCCATTGGTGTAGCGGGCAAAGATCACCCGGTGTTAGACACGTCTAGCCCCGAAAGTCGACCGGTGGTGTAACCGTTCTGCTGCTGATCATTAACTCCGAAGGATGCTCCGTACTGGGTGGTTCCACCCAAGTTAATAACAAATGCCGAACTCGTCGGAGGCTCAGGAATAGGTGTCACCACATTGGCCGGATTCTGAGGTGGGCCGTCAGCACCATTGGGAATTCCATTAGTATCTTTTGGCACCCAATCGGTAATGAGGATCTCGCCACTGTTAGAAATGCTGCCAACCGGGTCTCGAACTGATTCTAGCTCGCCACTTGCATTAAACGTCGCAACGAAGGGATTCTGGTTTGTCCCACCTACCGTTTCACCATCAATCTGTGCGTAGATAGACCACTGACTGCTCCCAACCCCCTCGCCGGGAGAGGGATCTTTGACGTAAAACTGAGTCAGTTCATGAGAGTTGCCCAAGCTATCATAGATAGTTGTAGATGTTGCGTGATTGTAAGTCCGCTGGTCGAGTGGATTAAATTGATTGGTTACAACTGGATCGGCTGTCCCCGCATTAAACCTTGCCACCAAATTTGACGTTGCAGCAGGGGACGAGGGAGACGAGGGAGCCGATAAACCTTCGACACTATCATCGGCAGATAAAGTCGTTAAAAATCCCACTTGCTCACCACCCCCACTTATAGATGCGTTAGGTGATACATCTGTGTCCGTACCAGAGTAGGAGGTGTTCAATGTAAAACCGCTATTTTGCCGAATAAGCAAGTCTCCACCGTCCTCTGACGCGCTGATGCCACTCACTCCGGGAAGAGACGTAATAAATTCTGCGAATTCGGCCAGCGTTGGGACGCTCCCATTAAAGCTAGAACTATCGATTGTTGCAGATCCAGCTTCTCCATTTTCACCAACATCAATCTGAAAGCTGAAATCTGGCTCATCAAGAATTGACTGAAGATCCGCGCCACTGATGGTCTGCTCGGTCAAAGCGGAGGCGCTAAACCCATCAATACCATTGAAAAAATCAGCTACATCATTGGCACCAATTTCTGCAGAAAGGCCTGTCGGAGAGCTATTATCAATAGGCACCTGCCCCTCAAAATTTGATCCATCACGGTAAGTCACAGAAAAAGACGCGCCCAAAATTCCATTCGTCTGCGCCTCATCAGGTGCAGCAGCGCCCGGCCGGCCGATCAAGAACGCATTCCGATTTTCCAGAACAGACTCGCGTGAATCGAGGTTTACGTCCGTCTCCAAAAGCGTGGTTCTTCTGGGCGCCAAATTATCGGAATCTATTTGCAAATCGCCACGAATACCCGAAAGATTTCCGTCGTCGTCCGCCGTAAATCCCTGAACTCGCATACCCTGGTTGTTCGTAACAAATCCATCTTTGTCGATCCCGAACTGACCAGCGCGGGAATAACGTGTCTCGCCACCATTGTTCAGAATGAAGAAGCCATCACCGCTGATCGCCATGTCCAGGCCGCTATCGGTAAAGCTGACATTGCCCTGGCTGAAAGACTGCTTAACATCCTGGACACGGACGCCGTCGCCCACCGGGCTATTGCCGGCGCCGAGAAAACCACTGGCATAAAGGTCGCCAAACTGCGCCTTGCTGCCTTTAAAACCGACGGTACTGGCGTTGGCAATGTTGTTGCCGGTAACGTCCAGATCCACCGATGCTGCCCGGAGGCCACTGAGCCCTGTATTAAATGCCATGATTCACCCCTTGGTCTGACACCGGTATTAGTTAATTTGTTTGACGTCGGACAGGGCGATCGAGCCCATACCCGCGAGGTTCAATGTCACTGAGCCGCCCTGGCCCAGGGAAACGCTATCGACGTTGGCGCTAACCATGGTCGACAGTTGCTGCTGGCCTTCCGGGTAAGAAGCTTCAGCTACAATCTGATAAGGTCCTGGCGGCAATTGGTTGCCGTTGCCGTCCTGACCATCCCAGCTGAAGGACTTCACACCCGCCGGACTGCTGCCCAGATCAATCTGACGCACCAGTTCACCCTGCTGATTCTGAACTGACAGCCGCAGGCCGCCCGTGGATGCTGGCACCTCAATGGTCCCATCAACCACGCCCTCGGCGCCCAGCACCCCGATCTGAGACGGTGCCAACACGCTCTTGCCAACCATGGCCGAGGCCTGCAACGCCTGGGTTGAGCGGAACTGGCCAACGACATCATCGACATTGCCGGACAGCTTCTGCATCTCTTCCAGTGAACTGAACTGGGCCAACTGGGAGATAAACTCGCCGTTGTCCTGGGGCTCTAGCGGGTTCTGGTTTTTCAGCTGGGCCAGCATCAATTCCATGAACTCGTTTCTGCCGAGCTCACTGTTTCCCTCGGCGCCGCTCTGCTGCTTGAGCTGGTATTGGCTCAGAACATCGGAAGCGTCTGTTGCGTTAATTGCGCTCATTGCGTGCTCCTCAGCAGATTACTGCTGACCCAGCGTCAGAATACGCTGCATCATGGATTTGGCGGTGTTCATGATATCCACGTTCATTTGGTAACTGCGCGAGGAGGACATCATGTCGGCCATCTCTTCCACCACGTTAACGTTCGGGTAGAACACATAGCCCTCTTCGTTGGCCGCAGGGTGCTGTGGCTCATATCGCATCTGCAGATCGGCCTGGCTCTCAACCACGCCCTCCACACGAACACCAGCGCCAGGACCCTGCTGCCCTCCCATTCCAAGGCTCTGCTGATCCGGGTTAAGCATGGACTGCTGTATGGCGGCAAAAACCGGCTTGCGTGCCCGGTAGGTTTCTTCAGTGCTGGAACTGGCGGTTTCAGCATTGGCAATGTTGGAAGCCGTGGTGTTCAGCCGCAGTGACTGAGCGGTCATGCCGGACCCAGCGATGTCAAAAATATTGCCTAATGACATGTTGTCTCTCCTTCGCTAAACGCGTCGCTGCGGCTTACTCGCCCTTGATGGCTTTGGTCAGCCCGGAAAACTTGCTGCTCAGAAACTGGAAGCTGGCCTGGTAGTCCATGGCGTTGCGCATGAACCGGGTCTGCTCCTGCTGGGCATCGACAGTGTTGCCGTCCAGTGATGGCTGGTGCGGGGTGCGGTAAAGCAAATCACCGCTGGCAGAGTCTGTGGACGTGTCCATGTGGCCATCGTCCGTCTTGGCCATTTCAAATCCGGAAACGCTCTGCTGAGCCTTCTGCATCATCGCCTGGAAATCGACGTCCCGCGCCTTGTAGCCCGGAGTGTCAGCATTGGCGAGGTTATTCGCCAACACTTCCGCCCGCTTTACCCGGGCTTCCAGCGCCTGAGCGTGAACTCCCAGAGCGTTATCAAATGAAATTGCCATACTGCCTCCCAAATTCTGCACTCGTCTGCCGGCCAATCTTGCCGGTTGTGCTCTTTGACAGGGTTAAAGCAAAGCAGATGCCAGAATTGGAAAAGCTAGCCAGGGAGCGGCGAAACGAGGAGTTGAGGCAAGGAAGGCACTGAAAAGACGGGGCAAAACCAAGGATCACATCGGGAAAGCGGCAAACTGTTTCCCCCGACCGGCGGGCCGGGGGATGCGGCCGGCATCAGACGCCTGGTTCAGCCGTTCCAGTGCTGGACAAAATCGGAGGTTTCCGGCCTCGGCACCGGGGGCTTTTCCGACGACACCGTACCCGTGTAGAGAAAGCCGACAATTGATTCGGTCTCATTGAGACCCAGCCCCTGGTGTACTTGTGTGTGATAGGCCGGACTCCCGGTGCGCCACATCACACCAAATCCGGCTTCCTGCAAGGCCAACTCCAGAAAACTCATGCCGGCTGCTGCAGACATAATCTGCTCAACCTCCGGGACTTTGGGATGCGGCGTCGGAGACGCAATTCCTACGATAACCATCGGCGCCCTCAGCGGTGCCCTGCGCAGTTTTTCAATTGCCTGCTCGTCACTGTTATTGGCACAGGTAGAAGCAAACAGGTCGCCCAGGGCTTTCAGACCCTCGCCTTCGATGACCAGGTAGCGCCAGGGGCGCAGGAGCGCATGATCAGGCGCTCGCGCAGCACAGGCAAAGGCGCGCTCGAGGGTTTTAGAATCGGGTGCTGGTGCCTCCAGCCTTGGCTCGGAAGCCCGGTTGAGCAGGAATTCGCTGACTGCGGTCATATCGTCTCGCTATCGAATAATGGTTTCAGGAATCTTGGCCATAGTTAGGGACTCAGGTGAATTGTGGGTTACACCTAATACTGCTAACCTTTAGTCGTAGTCCGGCCTACCTAAAAATTAAAAACAACTTAGTAGCAGCACCATGAGTGAGCAACAAACGTTTAACAACTTTTCCGAATTCTATCCCTACTACCTCGAAGAACACAGCGACGTTATGTGTCGTCGACTTCACTTCGTGGGCAGTCTGCTGGTTCTGATTGTCACAGCTTGGGCGCTAATGTCCGGGAAGCTGGCGTGGCTCCTACTGGTGCCGGTCATTGGCTACGGCTTCGCCTGGGTTGGCCATTTCAAATTCGAGAAGAACCGACCCGCTACGTTTAAACACCCGCTATACAGCCTTGCGGGCGATTGGGTCATGTTCAGAGATATGCTCATTGGCCGGATTCGCTTCTAGCATGGTTAGCGTTCCGCCGGAGCTGCGCAGCCCCAGCAGCGCACTGACCATGGATCATCACAATCATCCTGTAGTGATCCCCCCGATGCCGGACTATAACGGCCGGATTCTTGCCTATACCGCGACTGCCGTCATTATCGTTACCGGCGCGCTCCAGGGAGCCTTCGAGCAATGGTTGTTGTGGCTGGTGGCCGGTGCCCTGACCTGGCCCCACATAGCTCACGCACTGACCCGCCGCACCTTCCTCCAGCACTCGCCCCGTATCCGTCATAAGATGCTAATTTTTGATTGCATGGTTGGCGGCGCCTTTATTGGCTGTATCGGTTGGTGGCCATACCATCGGTGTCTGTGGTGCTGATGTTGATGTTCAGTTGCCTTATTGTTGGCGGCATACGGCAATGGTTTCTGGGCAGCATCTTTATGGCCGCGGCCATTGCGGCCTCCGTCGCCATTGTAGGGCCTTCCGAGTCGCTGGAATCACCACTGCTGACCAGCATTCTCGCAATTTGCGCCACCGGTCTTTATATCTGCCTCACTGCCTACTACTCGCACCAGCAGGCCCAGGCACTGATGCTGGCCAAAACCCAAATCCAGAATCAGCGCGAACAATCCATCGCCCTCTCCCACAAGCTGTCCAAGTACCTGTCACCCCAGGTCTGGCAGTCGATCTTCACCGGTGAGCGCGACGTTCGCCTCGAAACCCAGCGCAAGAAACTGGCCGTGTTCTTTTCCGATATCAAGGGCTTTACCGAGCTGTCGGAAGAAATGGAACCGGAGGCGCTGACAGAACTCCTGAACCACTACTTCAACGAAATGTCAGAAGTGGCGCTAAAGTACGGCGGCACCATCGACAAGTTCGTTGGCGATTCCATTATGGTGTTCTTTGGCGACCCCACCAGCCGTGGCCAACGAGAGGACGCCTTTGCCTGCGTTTCCATGGCGGTTGAGATGCGCAAGCACATGAAGATCATGCGCCAGAAATGGCGCAGTCAGGGCATCAAGACGCCCTTGCAGATCCGGATGGGGATTAGCACCGGGTATACCACCGTGGGTAACTTCGGTGCCGAAAACCGGATGGACTACACCATCATCGGTAAGGAAGTAAATCTGGCGAGCCGGCTGGAATCACTTGCCGACCCCGGTGAGATCCTGATTTCGTATGAAACCTTCTCGCTCATCAAAGACAAGATCATGTGCCGGGATAAAGGCGAAATTACGGTAAAGGGCTTCGGCAAACCCGTGCCCATTTACGAAGTGGTCGATTTCCGCAGGGACATGGGCCCCCACCGCAGCTTTCTCGAACATGAGCACAGTGGTTTTGCCATGTACCTGGATTCCGACAAAGTGACCGAGAGAGAACGGGAGGCCATCCTGGCTGCCCTGGAGGATGCCGCAGACCGGCTGCGCCAGGAAGAAGGCGCGTCCTGAGCTAAATGAGCCGCCGTCCGCTCCCCTCTTTCCCTTTGATCTGCCGCTACTGACGAACCAGCCTGCCAGAGCTGTCCTGAGTAGGTTCAGTAGCGCGCCAAGGATTGATATCCAATCCGCCTCTTCGCGTATAGCGGGCACATACCATGAGCTTTTCCGGCTGGCACTGTGCCATTAAATCCGTAAACACCGTTTCCACACAGTGCTCGTGGAAATCCTGTTTTTGCCGGAAACTGACGACGTATTTAAGCAAACCCGCCCGATCAAGCTTGGGCCCGGTATAGCTCACCATGAGTGTGGCCCAGTCTGGCTGCCCCGTCACCGGACAATTGCTCTTCAGGAGGTGCGAGCACAGCTTCTCGGTGACCACTTCACCGCTGGCACTCAGCGACTCCGGGGAATACTCGTAAACCACATCGCTGACCGGCTCATCGTCAATAAGCTCGTAACCCTGGGGCCGGCCAAAGGCATCACCCGGCTCATCCACGCTCTTCATATCAACCTGAACAGCGGCACCGCAGGCGCTGGAGAGGTCATCAGTGATGGTTTTGGCAACCTGCTCAGGCGATGAAAACGCGCTCTGGTTGAACGAATTCAGGTACAGCTTAAGGGACTTGGACTCAATGATGGACGGCGATGCGGCCGGAAATCGGATTTCCGCCCAGGCCACAGCCGGCACACCACTCAAACGAAGCCAGGACACCTCCCAGGCCTGCCAGAGATCTTCTCCAAACCAGGGCCAGCGGCCATCGTTTAGCCCAATCCGGCGACGGTTTTCATCCCGGGCAACCGGGAACAGCAAAGATGGATCATACCGGTCCGGGTATTCGCTGGCTTTCCCCAGCGGTGCGTTGTGAAGCGCCATAAAAGTTCCTGAAATCAGTGACGGATGCCTTTGCCCCGGGCCAGCATTTTCAGGGCAATGAACGCCAGCAGGGAAATAAAGACGAGAATCATACCAAGAGATACGAACGGATTAACGTCCGAGACCCCGAGAATGCCAAACCGGAAGCCATTAACCATGTACAGAATCGGGTTAGCCATGGACACGCCCTGCCAGAACTCCGGCAACATATCGATGCTGTAGAAAACGCCGCCCAAATAAGTCAGCGGTGTCAGCACAAAGGTCGGCACGATGGAGATGTCGTCAAACTTAGTGGCCAGCATGGCGTTGATAAAACCGCCAAGGGAGAACAACGCAGACGTCAGAAACACCGTCACCACCATCATCGGCAAACTGTGAATGGTCAGACTGGTAAACGCCAGCGACAGCAGGGTAACGATCAGGCCGATACCAAGCCCGCGAGCCATTCCGCCACACACGTAGCCAGCGAGGATGACCCAGTTCGGAACCGGTGAGACCAGCAGCTCCTCGATGCTGCGCTGAAACTTCATTGAGAAGAACGACGACACCACATTGGCGTAGGAGTTGGTGATCACCGCCATCATGATCAGACCAGGAACGATAAACGCCATGTAGTCGAAGCCGCCCATCTCACCGATTCGCGAGCCAATGAGGTTGCCAAAAATGATGAAGTACAGGGTCATGGTGACCGCAGGCGGCAGCAGGGTCTGGGCCCAGATTCGAGTAAAACGGCGGATTTCCCGGGTCACAATAGTGTTGAATGCGGTAGCTAGCGCCTGGGCCCTCATGCGACACCCTCCAGGCTATTTTTCGATTCCGAGGCGTTTTCCTCCACCATACGAATAAACAACTCCTCGAGGCGGTTCGCCTTGGTTCGCATACTGACTACCTTGATATCCAACCTGTCCAACTGAACGAATACCTGATTCAAGCCCTGGCCCTTCTGTACATCCACCTCCAGCGCCCCTTCCCCATCGATGCGAGTGGAAAAATCCGCCAGCTCCGGCGCTGATGTCAACGGTGTGGCCGTATCCAGCACGAAGGTCTCGACGCTCAGCTCCTGCAACAAGTCTTTCTTGCTGGTGTTCTTCAGAATCCGACCGTGATCAATGATGGCGATGTTGCGGCACAGGGCTTCCGCTTCCTCCAGGTAGTGAGTGGTCAGGATTATGGTGGTGCCCTGACGGTTCATCTCCTCAAGGAAGGCCCACATAGAGCGACGAAGCTCGATATCCACCCCCGCGGTAGGCTCATCCAGAATCAGTAGCTTGGGCTCATGAACCAGGGCCCGGGCGATCATCAGCCGCCGTTTCATACCGCCGGACAACATACGCGCAGGCGTATCCCGCTTCTCCCACAAACCCAGTTTCTTGAGGTATTTCTCGGCCGACACCGACGCCTGTTTGAGCGGAATGCCGTAGTAACCGGCCTGGGTCGTGACAATGTCGAAGACCTTCTCAAACTGATTGAAATTGAATTCCTGTGGCACCACGCCAAGGTTCAGCTTGGCATCTGACAAGTGGGTGTCTATGTCCTTGCCGAACACTCGCACCTTGCCGGCAGACTTGTTTACCAATGAACAGACAATACCCAGCGTGGTGGATTTGCCGGCACCGTTGGTCCGAGCAATGCAAAGAAATCACCTTCGACGACGTGCAAGTCGATTCCCTTAAGGGCTTCGAAACCATCACCGTAGGTCTTGATCAGACCTTCAATCTCAAGAGCGTGGGTCATAAACCATCCTGAATTCCGCGGCACTAACCCCCAGCAGGAACATCCACCGGGGCCAACATTTAGAATGCTATAGAAAGTGCTATTGATTGTGGCAGCTCGGGCTATTTCAAGGTGCAAAACCCACCGCCGGAATCCGGGGCAAAAACGGAAACTGCGACGAGTATCCCGATATCCGCAGCACCCCATCCCTATAATCCGGTTACAACAACTTACAAACGACGAGCTCACTCTTCGATTGGAGCGTGACGCCCGCGTACCGGGAACCGAAGCAAACCATGAGATCTGCGCAATTGATTCGAGTGTCAGCGACCCTGGTAATTACCCTCGCCCTCACCGGATGCCTGGACGACGGTGGCTCGGACAGCAACGACACCAGCGTCGGCCGGCTTAACTACAACGGCTTCAGCGGACTGACCTATCAGACCCAAAGCCAGCGTGGCACTACCAATGCCAAGGGCGAATTCCACTATTATCCGGGCGAAACCCTAAGTCTTTGGGTCGGTGACTTGGCTCTCGTTAAAGATGTTCCCGCCCAGAAGTACGTCACCCTCCTGGAGTTCGTGCCAGATATTCGAGCCGCTCTGACCGATCCCGCAACCGACGATGAAGGCTTGAGCACGCACATCATCAGAGAGCAGCTGCTGCTAGATAACGCGGAACTGAGGAATATCACCCGATTTCTGATGAGCCTGAACTGGAAGGGAGACGTAGCTAAGGGCCAGGGTGTCGACATCCGGGAAAGAGTCATCAGCCAGCTGAACGCTGCCCTGCCCAACCTGCCTGAACCGATCAACTTCAGCGTCAGCGAAGCGGCGTTCACCGGTTCGGATGAGGACGTCTCACCCGCCAACCGCATACTGGCAGAAATCTGTTTCTACCCGGAAGGTCATTCTTTATGTGACGAACCGCCAACAAAAGAGGAAATAGAACTGGCGCCCTCCCGGCCGGAAAACGAAGCGATCGAGACCCAAATATTACCTATAAAGAAGACCTGGAAAACACCCGTAATCGCATCCTCGACGCCATCCGAACTCTAGACGACACACTGTCGAACGACCTGGAGTCCTATCTTTCCCGGGAACTCACAGCCATAACAGCAGCGGTGGCGAACCGCTATTACCTGGATGAGCACGTTGCCAGCCATACGGCCAGTGATACCTGGGTGCAGTCTGTGCGCATCCGGAGGATTGACGGCGCTGCGGAAATAGGAGATATCGAAGCCATCAGCACGCGAACGGATCAGGTCGCCATTCACGCGACCAACTGGCAGGAAGCCGAATTCGACTACTTCGTTACGGGAGACGCGGGCGGAGAGTCTGAGCTGGTGGTCAGTTTCCGCCCGGAAGATACTTATCGGTGGATTCGCAAACAGTTGCGGGTAATCATCCGCTGATCAAACGGTTCAAACTCCAGCGGGACTCCGCGCCGGTCACATCATAACCCGCCGGATCCAGGTCTTCCGTGCCATGAGGCAGGCACTCCCGAATGGTAACCGCCTCGGCAGCCGTCCTGGCTGCGTTGTGGCGGGCAAGGTCGATAATCTTGGCCGACTTCAACGGATTGCAGTCGCTGTCCGTCATCAACATGATGCGCGGCCACAAGCGGCGCTCGGGGGAATGTGACATCACCATCCCACGCTGGCCGTCCGAGAGTTCCACCAGGCTACCCGTTGGTAGATACCGATGGACTGAATGAAGCTCTCCACCAGATCATCCTGGAACTCGATGTTCCTCATTTCATACAACAGGGCAACGGCCTTGTCCGGCGTGACCGGCACTTCAGCTTCTCTGGGGCCAATCAACGATTCAAAAAATTCGGCGATACCCGCAATCTTGGCCAACAGCGGAATACGGTCACCGCGGACACCTTCCGGGAAACCTGAGCCGTTATGGCGCTCACGATGCCCCTGAACAACGCTCAGGACCGCCCGGGACAGGCCGCTGTCCGACAGCATCTCCACCCCCTTGTCCACGTACTCCCGATACTGGACGTATTCGTTGGCGTCCAACTGACCTTCGCGACTCAGAAGCTCTTTTGGCAGTGCACTCTTGCCCACCTGCGACAACAGGCACCCCAGCCCAAGGTGATTCAGTAGGCCTTCGTTCAGCCCCAGGTGCCGACCGCACACCAGAGCCCATACTGCTGTGTTCAGGCATGCCGGTAGACATAATCGTCGTGCTGACGTGTTCGACTCAGCAACAACAAGGCATCAGGTTGACGCACCACACTGCTCACCATCTTGCTGGTGACTTCGGCAATGGCTTGAGGTCAACCACGCCATTAACCCTAACCGTGTCAAACAGCCGGTGAAGTGCCATATCCGCATCATCCAGAAGACGTTTTGACGCTTTAGCTTCTTTTTTCAGGGTGGTCACTTCTTCGTAGCGAACCGGCTCACGGATAGTCAGCGGCGGCAACTGCAGGACATCTCGACCCTGACCTCTCCGGCCAGCCTTACGGCCGAAACGGGGAGCGCTGCTTTCAGGCGACTCATGGACACCACGTACCTCGGCAATGTCCACCATCACCCACTTGCAGTGAGAAGCCAGGGCCCGAACGTCGTCCTGAGATCGCACATGAAATCCCTGGATGGGGAAAGGAGTCTGGTGCCAGGGCCTGTCCAGATCAGACACAAACATGCCCACTTCCAGATCATGCACCGCAATTTTCTTTTGCTGGACGCCCACAGGTCACCTCAATACGGAAACTTTTCGATGGCTACCATTTTGGCGAAGTGACCAATAGAGTCCATAACAGTTTGGTA
Organism: Marinobacter similis; assembly: GCF_000830985.1. GTDB lineage: Bacteria > Pseudomonadota > Gammaproteobacteria > Pseudomonadales > Oleiphilaceae > Marinobacter > Marinobacter similis. Next base: position 690,651 of record NZ_CP007151.1, read on the forward strand.
GCACGAAGTAACCAGAGAGCGACGAAGGGTAACGTTTTAGCTCAGAAGGAAACAAAATGTAGGATTGTGATGACGGTCACACGGCAACGTCAAAATGTGTCACTTTGCGTCACACACCGAGTCATCGAATTCTGGCATTTTAGCGCGAAGCGAGCCACGGGGCGCCTTTCGGACATACACGGTATAAGGAACCGGAGAGGCCCGTAGGTAGTCAAGGTTACGTTCTTCGTCACCTGCCTGCACCGTCCTGGAAACCGGAGCACAGGAAACCAGGAGGTCAAGGCTGCCGCCAATTTCTGCGACTCTGGCCTGAGGATCGGAGGGTTCCGCCACCATGCAGCTCACGCCATCTGTAGCCAACTTGCCACTCGGCGCGTGCAGGTCCTGGCCGGCCTCACCGCATGCGCGGATACCTGTGCCACACTCACCGGCTTGGGGATCAGCGCTGTCTCGCAACCGCCAGACCCGCTCACTGCATTGGGTTTCAACCCGAATCGCAGTGGCCTTGTCACTCGTGAACCACCAGTCCGGGTAATCTGCGCTTTGCCACGACAACCGGATTTGGCGGGATTCACCGGCAGAGTTCTCGGCAGGGAACATCGCATAATGGGAATGATAAGAGGCACAACCCGAGGAGACGGCGGCAACAAGCACCAGGCACAGCAGTTTCATGCTAGGCGTCCCTGAGTTCGAACTGCAGCCCCAGACCATCGTTGGTTCTTCGCACTATTACCATTTCGAGCACGGGTGCGGGTACGGGAAGGCCCTGCACCTGAACGGTCACCGTGTCACCAATATTCGGCTCAAACGGGTCCGCATCAACAATAATAAACACGCCACCATCCGAAATATCCCGGGTGGAGAACATGAACTCACCCAATTCCGGATGTACCACCTTCACTTTGGCGCTCATCGCGGTGCGGATGTACTCTCTTCTGTCTATCCCTGTCATCGGCCTACCCACTACTTTTTGCATAGTTTTTATAGTCTTCCGAAGCATAGCACCATTTTCGATTAAATAGACCACCGATAATATTGACTCCGGACCCGATACAAATGAGAATGGTTGACGTTTTAATTCCGAGTGCATTTACGCTCAGCACAGCCACATCATCTCGTAACAAGGATACGACCATGCACATGAAGCTCGCAGCTGCTGCAGCCATTACCTTGACTGCCCTGCCCCTCAGCGCTTCCGCCGAGGGCGACGTCAATATTTACTCCTATCGCCAGGCCTATCTGCTGGAACCGCTTCTGAATGCCTTTGAGCAGGAAACGGGTATCGATGCCAATGTTGTCTTTGCGAAAAAGGCTTGGCCGAGCGACTGGAACGTGAAGGCCGTAATAGCCCGGCCGACGTGGTGATGACGGTCGATATTTCCCGCATCAACGAACTGGTCGAGCGTGATCTTGTTCAGGGCGTCGACAACGACGTACTCAACCAGAACATTCCAGAGAACCTCCGCCACCCCGAGGGCAAGTGGTTCGCATTGACCACTCGCGGTCGTCTGATCTTCACCTCTAAGGAGCGTGTCGAGGAAGGCGAAATCACTACCTATGAGCAACTGGCCGATGACAAGTGGAACGACCGCATCTGTACACGGAGCGGCAAGCACCCGTACAACATCGCCCTGTTCTCTTCTATGCTGGCCCACCACGGCGAAGCAGACACCAAGGCCTGGCTAGAAGGTCTGAAGGATAACCTTGCCCGTAAACCTCAGGGCGGCGACCGTGATCAGATCAAAGCGATTGCCGAAGGCGTGTGCGACATTTCCATTGGCAACAGCTACTACTACGGCAACATGCTGCAGGATGAAAATCAGCGCGGCATTGCCGAACAGGTTCGCCTGGTATTCCCGAACGCCGAAGGTCGCGGCACTCACGTGAACATCAGCGGCATTGCACTGACCAAGAGCGCGCCCAATCGTGACAATGCCATCAAACTGATGGAATTCCTGTCGTCGGCAGAAGCCCAGCGCATTTACGCGGAAGCCAACACCGAGTACCCGGCCAATCCTGACGTTCAACCGTCTGGCCTGGTTGCGGAGTGGGGCGAAATCAACCCGGATCAACTGTCCCTGCAGGAAATTGCAAACAACCGCAACGCAGTAGTAAAGCTGGTTGACCGCGTCGATTACGACGGCGAGTAACCGGAACCGGGCCGGCGTCGCCATATGCGACGCCGGCCCTCATAATCCCCGGTCAATCGGCGTGAGCGGCGTCTGTCCATTGCAGGCAGCACGTCAGCTGTCTACAATCGGCAGCCATTCTCATTTCGAACTATTCACAGGAACGCTATGACCGAGGCCGTTAGCAGAGTTGACCCAGGGTTAACGGAACCCCTGCTGGCGAAGCGTACCTCTCGGCACTGGCTTATTGCCGCCTTCCTTACGACAACGATCGTAGCGTTGCCGGTACTCTCAGTAATCTTCCTCGCCTTTTTCCCGGAAGAGAACATCTGGCCTCACCTGCTGGATACCACCCTGCCCCGCTACCTCTCCACTACCCTGCAGCTGATGCTTGGAGTGGGTGTGTTGACACTGGTTATTGGGTTGTCGTCTGCCTGGGCCGTCACCATGTGCGAATTCCCCGGTCGACGTTTTTTCGAATGGGCGATGCTGCTGCCCTTCGCCGTGCCCGCCTACGTCATCGCCTATGTCTATACCAGCTTGCTGGACTATGCCGGACCGGTCCAAAGGAACCTGCGGGACTGGTTCGGCTGGGAGAATGCCAGTGACTACTGGTTCCCGGAAATTCGCAGCCTCGAAGGCGCCATCCTGATGATCGGACTGGTGCTCTATCCCTACGTTTACCTGCTGGCTCGGGCCGCGTTCCTGGAACAGTCGCCTTCGCTATTTGCGGTCAGCCGCAGCCTCGGGCACTCCGCCCTGAGCACCTTTTTCCGGGTAGTTCTGCCGATCGCCAGACCGGCCGTGGCGGTGGGCCTGTCTCTGGTGCTGATGGAAACCCTGAACGACTTCGGCACCGTGGACTTCTTTGCGGTCCAAACCCTGACCGCCGGCCTGTTCGACACCTGGATGAACCTGGGCAATCTGGGCGGCGCCGCCCAGATTGCAACCACCATGCTCATTTTTGTGGTTATTCTGGTAACGCTGGAGCGCTATTCACGACGCCGACAGCAGCAGTTCGCCGCACGTGACAACCGCGACCCCATCCAGCGCTTTACCATGTCGACTCCTAGACAATATGCATGCCTGGCGGTTTGTGCCGTTCCGGTGCTGTTCGGCTTCCTCATTCCCGCTTCACGCTTGGCCTGTACGCCTGGGAATACTTTGGCGAGAGCTGGAACACTGATTTCATCCGGAACACCCTGAATAGCCTGTTTCTCTCCGGCACCGCGGCGCTCACCACGCTGCTGATCGGCATCACCCTGGCGTATAGCCGCCGCTTGCATGACACCAAAGGCATGCAGGTGCTCATGCGCCTGTCGAGTCTTGGTTATGCGATGCCAGGCGCTGTTCTTGCGGTAGGTGTCATTGTGCCGTTGGCGGGTTTCGACAATTGGCTGGACAGCCTGGCCAGGGACGTATTCGGCGTCAGTACCGGTCTACTACTGAGTGGCTCGACCTTTGCCCTGGTTTTCGCCTACACCGTGCGTTTTCTAGCGGTATCTGCAGGCAGTGTCGAAAGCGCTTTGCAGAAAATCACCCCCAGCATGGACATGGCGTCGCGCTCACTCGGCCACACCCCGGGCAAAACCCTGGTGCGCGTGCATCTGCCGATGCTTCGCGGGACGCTGATGACGGCAGCGCTGGTGGTGTTTGTGGATTGCATGAAGGAGTTGCCAGCCACTCTGATTCTGCGACCCTTCAACTTTGAAACGCTGGCAACGTACGTGTATCAGTTCGCGTCTGACGAGCGGCTTTATCACAGTGCCCTGCCGGCACTGATAATCGTGTTGGCGGGCATCATTCCCATCATCCTGATGAGTCGCTCCATCTCCAAGACCAGAACCATGGGTTAAGCCTACCGGGCCACCAGCGACTCAGAAACTGACCCGGGAGTGAACATCCTGGACCACAAAGCGGCCCTGAAACACGGCTACCGGCTCACGCTCGGCTGGGTGGTCGGCTCACCGCAGAATACTTCCGCCGTCAGGTCCAGGCGCCCCTTGCCATGACGGGCCAGGCTTTTCCGGAACCGGGGGGGAATCTCGCCCGCCGGCAACCGACAAATCACATAGAAATCCTGATCAACAGGCTCCACATAATCAATATTGCCGCTTTGCACCACAACCGCACCCATAAGTCCCATGTCTCCCAACGCCAGCTCTGTCAGGCCCCAAGCAGCGGTAACCGCAGCGGAGTATACGCTGCCACCGAAACCAGTGCCCTGGTGGTTGCGATTTGGTTGCAGGGGTGCCGCAAGTAACAGGGCGTGACCATCCCAGGAAATCAACCGAATGCCCAAGGCTTCCGACAACGGGATTTCGTTATTGATGCGTTTCTGGAAAAGACTCAGCCGACTCATATCATCCTCCTGATCTTATTCCAGTTTATTCCCACGCCCTGGGTTTCCCTATGCGACTTACGTCGGTTCCAGAACGCAAAAAGCCCGGCTATGCCGGGCCTTTTGACGCACTCCAGGTGTCACCTTGGCATCACTGCCAGATCACCGCCTGGCGCTGTGCGTACCAGTTATCGACCTTTTCCTGATAGGCATCCTCAACTACATTCCGCTTCAGTTTCAGGGTCGGCGTCAGGAAGCTGTTTTCAATCGACCACTCATCACTAACCACAGTGATGAAGGCGAGCTGCTCATGGGGGTCGACAGTTTTGTTGACTTCCTGAATCAGGTTCTTGAAGCTGGCCTCCAACTCTTTGCGGAAGTTCTCATCCGCGGTTTTCGGACGAACCTCCTCACCAAGCATCACCAGAGCATGGGGCTGGGTCTGATTGGCACCAGACACACACACCATTTCAATGGCGTCGTGGGACATCAGACGATTCTCAATGGGCGCTGGCGCGATGTACTTGCCCTTGCTGGTCTTGAAGATTTCCTTGATGCGACCGGTCAGCTTCAGACGGCCCATCTCTCAATCTCACCTTTGTCTCCGGTTTTCAGGAAGCCATCGTCGGTGAAGGTTTCGCGGGTTTTCTCCTCGTCTTTGTAATAGCCCATCATGGTAGCCGGACTCTTGACCAGCACTTCGCCCTGCTCGCTGATCTTGACCTCCACACCCGGCAGCGCCTCACCCACATAGCCGGTACGTGAGCGACCCGGTTTATTCATGTGGGAGTACGCGAAGTTTTCGGACATTCCGTAGCCTTCGAGCAACTCAAGGCCGAGGTTGCGATACCAGTCGAGCACATCGCTGGACAGAGGCGCTGAGCCACTGCCCGCCAGCTTGACTTTGCTCAGGCCCAGGCCCTTGAGGACCTTCTTCTTTATCAACTTGTTGACCACTGGGATCTTCATTAACCGCTCCAGCTTCTGCTTCGGCAGTTTTTGCAGAACACCGTGCTGGAATTTCACCCACAGGCGGGGAACGGAGAGGAACAGCGTAGGCTGGGCGCGCTGAAGATCCTGGACAAAGGTATCCAGCGACTCTGCGAAATACAGCTGGAAACCGGTATAAAGTGAGCCAAGCTCAACGAAGGTCCGCTCGAACACGTGGGCCAGAGGCAGATAGGAGAGCATCCGCTCTTCCGAACCCACACCCAGCACTTGGGTTCCGCCTTCAGCAGAAAACGCCATGTTACGGAAGCTCAGCATGACACCTTTCGGACGTCCTGTGCTGCCGGAGGTGTAAACAATGGTCGCCAGCTCGTCCGGATCGCGATGAGTGTTCTCTTCCAGCGGCGGGTACTTGGCAACGATGTCGTCCCAGGACTCGAAATCGTTGGGCGGGCTCAGCGGGAAGGAAAGGCAGCGTACTGATTCCGGTACCCCAGGCTTCATCATATCCCAGTCGTCAAGCTTGCCGACGAACAGCACATCGCACTCGGCGTGATTCAGGATGTAATTGACGGTGTCGGCGTTCAAGGTTGGGTACAGCGGCACAGAAATGTGGCCGGCCATCCAGATGGCCCAGTCGGTCATCACCCATTGGGCGCAGTTCTTGGAGATCAGCCCAATCCGGCTTTTTTCCGGGAGGTTGAGCGACTTCAGATAAGCTGCAACACGCCGAGCCTCATCAACGGCCCTACCCCAGGTATACTCCACCACTTTCCCATCACCAATTGGCTGGGTCATGTACAGGGAGTTCGCCTTGGTGTTCTCCCAGTGATAGACCATATCCAGGGGGAGCTTGTTTGTTGTGTCCATGAATCTTCCTTGCATTCGTTGTTCGAATTGTTGGGGACTATTATTAGACTTTCGTAGGGTATTTCAACACATAACGGCCCGTCAAAGTGTGACACACGCAAAACTATTCCAGTTCGCAACCTCCTCGTGCGCCGCCTTGTGCGCCCTCTGCCGAACCTTAGAATCCCTACCCAGAATCCCGTCCGCCTGTGGTAAACTTGCGCACCTTTAAAGCACTGAACACCAAAATAGCACTGAACATCAAAACCCTACCATAACCAGACACTGACTCGGAGACACAGGCATATGGCCAAGAGAACTCTGCGCACCCTGATTGGTGCAACACTGCTGGCAGCAGCAGGCCTGGTGCAGGCTCAGGACGTTCGTACCGTAGCCATCACCCAGATCGTAGAACATCCGGCACTGGATGCTGTTTATCAGGGCGTTAAGGATGAACTCGCAGCGCAGGGCTTCAAGGAAGGTGAAAACCTGAAGGTGATGCACGAGAGCGCTCAAGGCAACTCGGCCATTGCCTCCCAGATTGCACGTAAATTTGTCGGTGACAGCCCGGATGTAATCGTGGCCATTGCGACCCCGTCAGCCCAGACGGTTGCTGCTGCGGCACGCGATGTCCCTGTCATTTTCTCCGCGGTTACCGATCCGGTCGGCGCCAAGCTGGTGCCCGCCCTCGAAGCCTCCGGCACCAACATTTCCGGCGTAAGCGACATGCTGCCGATCGACAAGCACCTGGATATGCTGCTGCGCGTCATGCCTGACGCCAAGCGTATCGGCACGGTCTACAACCCGGGCGAAGCCAATGCGGTTTCCCTGGTGAACCTGCTGGAAGAGCGTCTTGCCGCCCGTGACCTGAAACTTGTCAAAGCTGCCGCCACCAAGACCTCGGAGGTGCTCGGTGCCTCCCGCTCCCTGGTCGGTGAAGTCGACGCCATTTATCTGACCACCGACAACACGGTGATCAGCGCTGTGGAAGCCGTCATTTCTGTTGGCGAGCGTGCCAGCATTCCGGTATTTGCCGCCGATACCGCCACGGTGTCCCGCGGTGCGGTAGCAGCCCTTGGCTTCAACTATTACAATCACGGCCGCCAGACCGGCGCGATGGTTGCCCGGGTTTTGAATGGCAACAAACCTGGCGATATGCCGGTTGAAACCATGGACACCCTGGATCTGTTCGTAAATCCCGCTGCCGCCGAGCGCATGGGAATTACCCTGTCGGATGACCTGATCCAGGACGCCAAAGAAGTCGTCAAGAACGACTAGTAACGCCTGACCAAAACGGGCGGACCCCAAAAGGGCCCGCCCGTTTTCTTTCACAGTGAATATTACCCATGCTCAGTGAAATCGCACTATACGGCGCCATTGAGACCGGTCTCATCTATGGCCTGGTCGCCTTTGGCATTTACATCTCTTTTCGGGTTCTCGACTTTCCCGACCTCACCGTGGATGGCAGTTTCCCACTCGGTGCGGCTGTTGCAGCCATGCTGATCATCGCAGGCTGGAACCCATGGATTGCTACCGGGGCAGCTATTCTGGCAGGTATGGCAGCAGGTGCAGTCACCGCCCTACTTAACGTCAAACTGAAAATCCTGAATCTGCTGGCCTCGATCCTGACCATGATCGCGCTCTATTCCGTGAACCTGCGCATCATGGGGCGCCCCAACGTGGCCCTGCTGACCGAAGAAACAGTACTCACCCCCTGGTACAACCTGGACCTGGCCTACCACCATGTCCCTGTGCTGCTGTTTGTGATCGTGGTGGCCATATCCCTGATCCTGTTGTGGCGCTTTATGAAATCTGAAACCGGCCTGGCCATGCGTGCCACCGGCGCAAATCCGCGGATGGCCCGCGCTCAGGGCATTGCCACCGGCGCCATGATTGTTCTGGGTGTCGCCCTGTCCAATGGCCTTGTCGGTCTGGCCGGCGCTCTGTTTGCCCAGAGTCAGGGCGCAGCCGATGTCACCATGGGCGTTGGCGTTATCGTTATTGGCCTGGCTCCCTGATTGGCGGTGAAGCGTCATTACCCCGTCAACCGTAGTGCGTGCCCTGATCGCCTGCGTTATCGGTGCCATCATCTACCGCCTGGCCATAGCCTTTGCTCTGAATGCCGATTTTCTTGGCCTTCAAGCCCAGGACCTGAACCTGATCACTGCCGTACTGGTCACCCTGGCCATCGTGCTGCCCGGAGTCCGTACCTCTGTGATTGGCAAACTGACCCGCAACAAGGCCTGAGGAGGCGACATGATCAGTGCAAGCGATCTCCGACTTACCTTCGGCAAGGGAACTCCGCTGGAGAACCCCGCACTCCGGGGCATGAGCCTGACGGTCAATCAGGGTGAGTTCGTCACCGTCATTGGCAGTAACGGAGCCGGCAAGTCGACCTTTCTTAATGCCCTCTCCGGCGAGGTGCTGGTGGACAGTGGCGAAATCATCGTCGATAACACCGATGTCACCAAGCTGCCTACTCACAAACGCGCAGGCCAGGTTGCCCGGGTATTCCAGGACCCTCTAGCGGGAACCTGCGAGGCTCTATCCATTGAAGAAAACCTGGCACTGGCCATTAAGCGCGGTCAACGCCGCGGCCTCACCGCCGCGGTCAAGAAACAGTATCTGGAGCAGTTCCGGGACAGCCTGTCGTCACTCAATCTCGGCCTCGAAAACCGCTTGGGCGACAAGATGGGCCTGCTCTCCGGCGGCCAGCGCCAGGCTGTGAGCCTGCTGATGGCAAGCCTTACCCCGTCCAGCATTCTGCTGCTGGATGAGCACACGGCCGCGCTGGATCCGAAAACGGCGGCATTCGTGCTGGAACTCACCACCCAGATCATTGAAGAGCAGCGACTTACGGCCTTATGGTCACTCACAGCATGAAGCAGGCTCTGGAAGTCGGCAGCCGCACGGTCATGCTGCACCAGGGTCAGGTTGTGTTCGACATAGCCGGCAAGGAACGGGAAGGACTGGAAGTAAAGGATCTGCTCGGGCTGTTCGAGAAACAACGCGGATTATCCGTGGATGATGACAGCTTGCTACTCGGCTAAAAAACTGGATACGGGCTGGCTGGCGACGGCAAGGGCTGCTCACTGCCTTTGAATTGCCACCGGCCCGGTACCGGTTCTTCCTGATCGCCCTTTCCTGAAATGATAAGTGCTTACCCGCCCATTTTTTAAACACAAGATGTAGTGTTTATGAATAATTGCCCGCAAGCCGTGGTTTTACGGTGGTTTTCGCCGTTGCAACCGCAGGGCGATTGATTTTCTTTGCGCCTCAACGCTATTCAATAGTTCCGATCTTCTTCACAGAACACAATATCCTGTTATACTTTTTGAAATTAAGCCCATATATAGGGCCAAGATTCGATACGACTGACCGCCGCCAGGCGGGCTTATAAAGGGCCCCACCGGGCCAAAAACAACGATCAGAGATAGATACCGGCACATCCAGGCGCGTTTTTGCTCAAGAAACAACCACCATATATAGTGGTCACTAACGTACCAGGGGCATAGCCGGTTTGTGAGAAATTCAAGGGGTGCAGTGCTGTCACAAGGACGGCGCTGTCAAAAGAAGACATACTGGAAATTCCGAGGGTGGCAATGAACGCTAAGGCACAGGCAGTGTAACTACGATTCCGATGCAGGAAGCTTCACTCGACATCTGGAACAGCAAATATCAGCTGAAAACCAAGACTGGCGAGCCTGTCGACAAGGACATTAAAGCGACGTACGAACGCGTAGCGAAAGCCCTGTCCGAAGTAGAAAACAAATCGGTGCGCGAAAAGCACAAGAAGGATTTTGTCTGGGCCCTTCAGCACGGTGCCATTCCGGCTGGACGTATCACCTCCAACGCCGGCGCCGAAGCCCACAAGCCTGCCACCTCCACCATCAACTGCACCGTGTCCGGTTCTGTTCAAGATTCCATGAACGATATCCTGGAAAAGAACCACGAAGCAGGCCTGACCCTGAAAGCGGGTTGCGGTATTGGTTATGAGTTCTCCACGCTGCGCCCGAAAGGTGCCTACGTTGCTGGTGCCGGCGCGACCACTTCCGGCCCGCTGTCGTTCATGGATATCTTCGACCGCATGTGCTTCACCGTCTCTTCCGCCGGTGGCCGCCGCGGCGCCCAGATGGCCACTTTTGACGTGCACCACCCGGACGTCATCGATTTCATCCAGGCCAAGCGTGAAGACGGACGCCTGCGCCAGTTCAACCTGTCGCTGCTGATCACCGAAGATTTCATTGAAGCCGTTCGTAACGGCGATGACTGGCACCTGTCATTCCCGGTCACCCAGAAAGAAGTTGAGGACGAAGGTCTGGATCTGAGCGATGCCAGCCAGTTCGTGTACCGCGACTTCCCGATCCTCAAGGGTTACGTGGTCAACGATGAAGGCAAAGTGGCGTGCCGGATCTACCGCACCCTGAAAGCCCAGTTCATCTGGGACACCATCATGACTTCCACCTACGATTACGCCGAGCCTGGCTTCATCCTGATCGACAAGGTCAATCAGATGAACAACAACTGGTTCTGCGAGGACATCCGCGCCACCAACCCTTGTGGCGAACAGCCGCTGCCTCCTTACGGCAGCTGCCTGCTGGGCTCGGTGAACCTGACTATGTTCGTGGACTACCCGTTCACTGACAAAGCCAGCTTCAACTATGAGAAGTACCGCAAGGTTGTGGGCATCTTCACCCGCATGCTGGATAACGTGGTTGAGATCAACGGCCTGCCGCTGGAAGAGCAGCGCCACGAAATCACCTACAAGCGTCGTCACGGCATGGGCATCCTGGGCCTGGGCTCCACACTGGCGATGCTGCGTATGCCTTACGGTTCTGCAGAATCCGTTCAGTTCACCGAAGAAGTGGTACGTGAGATGGCCGTAGAGGGCTGGCGCCAGTCGTTGGCCCTGGCTGAAGAGAAGGGTGTCGCTCCAATCATGGACGACGAGTTCGAAATCACACCCAAGATGCTGGGCAAATGCCCGCAGCTTTTGGAAGACGGCTACAAGTTGGGTGATAAGCTCAAAGGCCGCGTTCTGCACGCCAAGTACAGCAAGTACATGCAGCAGATCGCCAGCGTTGAGCCGAAGCTGGTGGAAGAGCTGGCCGAGAAAGGTGGTCGCTTCACTCACCACACTTCTATCGCGCCGACTGGCACCATCAGCCTGTCACTGGCCAACAACGCCAGCAACGGTATTGAGCCGAGCTTCTCGCACCACTACGCCCGGAACATCATCCGTGAAGGCCGTAAGACTAAAGAGAAAGTTGATGTGTTCTCCTTTGAGCTGCTGGCTTACCGCCACATGGTCAATCCGGGTGCAATGCCGTTCTCTGACGACGAAGACAAGAAGCTGCCGAGCTACTTCACCACGTCTGACGATGTGACGCCGTCTCAGCACGTAGATATCCAGTCTGCAGCCCAGAGATGTAGATTCCTCGATTTCCAAGACGGCCAATGTTCCGACAGACTTCGCCTATCAGGATTTCAAGGACATTTACCTGTACGCCTACGACATGGGTCTGAAGGGTTGCACCACCTTCCGATTCAATCCGGAAGCCTTCCAGGGCGTATTGGTTAAAGAGAAAGATCTCGAAAACACGGAATACGAGTTCACTCTGGATGATGGCAGCAAGGTGACTCTGAAAGGCAACGAGCAGGTCGAGTACGACGGCGAGATCCACAACGCCGCCAACCTGTTTGACGCATTGAAAGAAGGCACTTACGGCAAGTACTGATCCGGGAACCCGACACAGGACAACGAACATGACAGTTAAAATCAGCAACAAAATCGTCGGCTACCGCGTTAAGAAAGCCGACACAGACAGCAACGCTGAAGCCAAGGCAGCAGCGAGCCAGGAAGCCAAGCCCGTTCAGATGAACGAACACATCGAACGGCCGGATTTCCTGCTGGGCACCACCTACAAGATCAAGCCGCCGATTGGCGAGCATGCGATGTACATCACCATCAATGACATCCTGCTCAATGAAGACACGGACCACGAGAGCCGTCAGCCCTACGAGGTGTTCATCAACTCCAAGTCGATGGAGCACTTCCAGTGGGTTATCGCCCTCACCCGCGTTATTTCCGCGGTCTTCCGTAAAGGCGGCGACGTGACTTTCCTGGTGGAAGAGCTGCGCTCGGTGTATGACCCCAACGGTGGTTACTTCAAGAAAGGCGGTGTCTTCATGCCGTCGCTGGTCGCTGAAATCGGCGCGGTAATCGAGAAGCACCTGAAGGCCATCGGTCTGCTCGAAAGCGAAGAGATGAGCGAAACCACCAAGCGCATTCTCGCTGAAAAGCGCGCGGAGTTCGAAGCCAGCCACACCACGGCAACGAACGATGAGAAGGCCAGCGACTACCCGGCCAACGCCACCATGTGCGGCAAATGCAGCACCAAGGCGGTGATCGTCATGGACGGTTGTGCTACCTGCCTGTCCTGCGGCGACAGCAAGTGTCAGTAGCCCTTAGAAGTGGTTACTTATGAATAGTTAAGATTTTGCATGCTATAACCCTCAGAGCCTACCGCTCTGGGGGTTTTTTATGAATATCTTCATCTATCAAAACTCGACAACTTCTCTTGCCAATCAGATTAAACGCCCTATACTAATGGATATATAAACAATTCCTCCCCAAGCCATTGTATTAAATGGCTTTTAGGTTTTAAATTATCCAATTTTGGGGATTAAGTATCCAATCTGTCCAGCACCAAAAATCGCCATATAAGATTGTTCAGTTTACGCACAGCGAATCTGGCGAGATACGGTTTATGATCGTGGATCGTAAGAAGGAGACACCGGTTGAGGCCGCGTCTCTTTACGAGTGCCACCTAATCCATAAGCACGATTCACACAAAACACGCCGACAAGCCCTGGATCGCTTGGTTCATTTGTATACCTGGGCAAACGATGTTGGTGTTGATCTGGACCGCCAATTGCTATCGGGGGAGGGGTTCACACAGCCTCAAGCCCGATCCTTCGCTGCGTGGCTTCGTAAACGATGGATGCAGGATAACGGCGTGCTTCCCTACACCAAGCGCAAAACACTCAATAGCACACTCATGGGTTGCTCTGTAATCTGCCGTTGGTTTATTTCTCAGTTTGCACGACCTGAGTCAGAGACCAGGCATAAGCGTGTCATCGATCTTGAGATCTTGCTTAGCGCCCAAAAGCGGATCTGGAAGGAACTTAACGTAAAGATCCGAAAGGAATCCGTTGCGGAGGACCTTTCTGACGAAGAAATCATGAAGATCGAGAGCTTCCTTCGTCCTGAAAACAGAAGTGGTTTAGTTGGTTGGGACATTGCCACCAGAGACTATTTGATATGGCGAATAGCCATCGAGTTTGGCTTACGAATTGGTGAAATCTTGGCACTTCGTCGAAGATTGCCCAACTCGTAGTACCCCTTATTTCCGGGTTATGCGCATTGAGGAAAGAGACCTGAATTACTTTGATCCTCGCCGCGATCCCCCTCGCCCAAAGACACTTTCCAGAGACTTGGGAATCCTCTTGGATAATTCACGGTTTCCCAATTTGGTGAACGAATACGTATCCACGAACCGATACGTTCCGGTAATTCATAAGGGAAAGAAAAAGAAACGTTTTAATCTACCACACAGATTCCTGATCACTGCTCGGAGCGGCAACCCTCTATCCCAAAAGATGGCCAGCAAAATCGCTCAAAAAATCAAACAAGGAACCGGAGTGGACTTCCACTGGCATTTGGCTCGCCATGCTTTTTTTAACCGTGCTTATGCCGCAGCAGCTGAGATACAAGACCGCGAAGAGAAAAAGATAAGAATGGCGGATCTGATCGTCTGGGGTGGATGGGAGTCCCCGGACAGTTTGGACATTTACAGTCGAAGAGCACGGCGTGAGCGCGCCAAGACTCCTTTGAAAATTTGGCAACACGGTGGAAACGTATGGAACGCTCTGAACTGACGGAAGATTTTGAAACGGGGCTGTTTAGGCACCCAGATGGACGCGTTTTTGTTCGGTGTGAGTTTAATCCCGAGGACCCAGTTTGGATCGATGTTTCCAGCGACTCATGGAGTGCCACCTATAGTGGCAATCAGCATATTTGTGATTGGAGTAAGATTGATGCTTCGCCGAAGCTCATATCTTCGCTCCAAGACGTTCTGAAAGACCGCCTTCGCACGAATTCACCCTCCTATTTGTCAAGGTGTGAAATTTCTCTCAGGAAATTTTTCCGGATTTCAGAGGATATCGGCCTAGTTCTCGGGGACGACTTTGCCCTATTGGACACGTCCTCGTTTCTTGAGATCTGGAGCGTTCTCACCAGTTTCGATAGAAGCCTAATTCGATCCATCTACATGGAGTGTGCAGAGAAGAACATTGCAGGAGCAGATTACGGACTGGCCCGAGAGATTAAGGACTGGAGAGCGCGGAACGACGTCGTACAACTGCGAGATGTAGTACAATGGAATCCAGAAAAAGGTGCATTCACCGCTGCTGAATGGGAAATAGTCCGGGGCTTTCTTGAGCAATGGACCCCCGATGAACACCCCCATATCATTGCCACTAAAATTTTCGGTCGAATCATGACCGAAACCCTCAAAAGGCCTTCCCAAATTTGGTCAATGCCGAAGGATGCACTTTGGGTTGTCCCCTCCCACGACGGGCCTGACGAGTATTTCCTGCGTATTCCGAAAGCAAAAGCTCAAACCGGGGAGCGGCCTGGCGTATGGCAAATCACGGAGTCACTTGGTAAAGCCATACAGGAATATTCCCAGATTCCAGAAATCCGGACCCTTCAAGAGCAAGTCAATCGGCTTGCGGTTTTGCCCGGACGCCAGGGAACTCCCCGATGGGTTCAGTACGGACAGGTAGATGCCCAGTCCGGTAAAACCTGCCTCCAGAATCTGATAAGAAACGAGGAGCTAATCAGCCTCGTACAGGTCAGGTCATCAACCTCACGCCCTACCGCATCCGCCACACGGGCGGCACAGCTATGGCTCTCCAGGGGATAGCAAGGGAGCAAATTCAGGAAATTCTAGAGCATGACTCACCATTTACATGCGATGCCTATATTCAGGCCGTGGGATCGGACCTGATGCCAGCGCTCGAAAGAGCAACAGATCGCGGCGTTGGGGAAGTTTTCGCCATTCTAAGCGAAGCCTACTTCTTCAAGGGGACAATCACCGATGATATTGGAAAGAAGGCCATCGCCATCCCCACTGTTAACCTCCATGAGCCACCTGCAAATGATGCCCCAGTGCCTGCTGTCGTTGGTGGCTGTGGCAAGCACGGGGCTTGCACCAAGCATCCGTTCTGGGCTTGTTACAACGGCTGCCCCCATTTTTTGGCCTGGAAAGAGGCAGATCACCGAAAGTCCTTGGATTACGTGGAGTCAGAACTGACCCGCTGGAGCAAGGCTGAGGGAGGAAAGGAACGGAGTAAGCTCTACAAAGACTTTGACCGGATCGCAGCCTCCATTCGGGAAGTTGTTCAGCAGGTGGAAGCAGTTAACGGGGATGCAGCAGTATGAATGCAACTGAACTCAGGCAATGGCTTTCTGAGATTCCAGCCAATACTGTTCTGATAGACAAAGTCTCCCCTTTGTTAGAGGAACTCCCGCAAGGTGCTTCCTTTCAGGACGATGAATGGGAGGTTATTGACTGGTTAACTCGCGGGGTAGCCAGAAGACGAAGCGCTATCCTGCGATTCTCCGGCATCACTCACACGGAACTTCGGAGCCTGACCAAGTTGTGGGTACTAGACGGTCGGCTCAAGAAGAAAACAGGTAAAGGAACAGCAGATAGCAAAATTAATGTCCTGACAGTGCTGGCTGAGGTTCTGGGTGCGCGCCCAATACTCACGTTCAAAACCGATGACTTCTACCAGGCAGAGAAACTGATTTCTGAGAGGTACGGTGAGGGCACCGCATTTAGGCAATCGGGATACCTGGAGGCGGCGTCGTCATGGTTGGGTGTCAGCCTCGGCCTCTCGCTAGACTATCAAAGCAGGCTCACCAACCCCGCAGTACATGGGCGATATGGTACGGACGAAGGCAGGGCCAATAAGCTGGTTCCGGATACGGTATTCCGCGACCTCATTGCAGCGAGGCATCGCGAAGAACTCATAGCAAAAGACACGTTCTTCCTGAACGTCTTGGCAATTCAGATGGCGACGGGGTTTCGTATCAGCGAACTGATGGCCCTGCCAGCCAATTGCCTTCTCCGCGAGGGCGGCCATCTTCAAATTCTTCACTACCCAGCCAAGGGCGGGCTTCCGGTGCCTCGCCCCATTCATCCGAGCATGAAGGACGTCGTGGACGACGCTGTAGAGGCCCTCTTCGAGTTAACGTCAGATGCCCGAGCCGTGGCTGAGCGAATGCGCTCAGAATCGGGTCTCGACTGGTCCGCAATCTATGCTGATCCAGAAGCGTTACGATACTTCGTTGCCCAATGGGCTCACGAATGGACCCGTAATCCTAATCACTTGATGATCAATCCCAAAGGTGCCTGGTACAACCAAGGTCAATGTTTTGTTGATGCGATTGGCGCTCTCGAAGAAGTCGGTGGAATTAAAACCAAGGCTACCCGAGCCCTTGGGGTCGACAGAAGCACTTTTTACATGCTCTTAGCCGCACAAGAGGCGGCTCAAAGAGGCGAATTACCAGCTATCGCCAACTCTAGGAACAAGGGCCAACAGCGAACCAGTTGGGACACGGATCTCCGAGTGGTTTCCTTCATGAATTTAGAAAAGCACACCTCTGTTCTTATCCCGCAAAAGACCAGAGACGTAGTCCGCGACATCTTGGATGAAGCACAAGAAGCGCAGTTGGCTGGCAAAGTTTATGCGGCCCCGGACCATAACCAGGAGCTGGAAGAGCGCTTTCGCTTTGAAATGCGACCATTGCTGAAAACCAACGAAGGTAAACCGGTCATTTACCCCTACGAAGCCCTGCTAGTGACGCAGAAGTACGCACTCAGCGAGACTCGTAGCACCAAGGCCGATGAGTTTTCGGTAGTCGGTGACCGTCAGTTCTCTTCTTGGCTCGCAGGCGAAGCTCGATCAAGGGGAACCGGCAACCACGAAGACAGCGTCTTCTCCCGCCTCGAGATCATTGATCCACGAAACGAAGAGTTCGTCAAATTTACGACTCATGACGTGCGCCACTGGCTCAATACCATCTACCAAAATGGCGGTCTAACCGAGGATCAGATTGCGCTGATCTTCAACCGCAAACATAGGCAGCAAAACGCTGTTTATGACCAAACGAGCAACCGGGAACGCTCCGAACGGATGAAGCAGGCCATCCGTGACAAAATTGCCGTAGGCAATGCCACCAACACCTATTCCGCGCTGGCTGAGTTCTCCAGGGATGAGGCGGAAGAATACTTGGCGGCTGTCGTCCGGATGGTGAATCCGATGCCTCACGGCGTATGCATGCTGGATTGGAGCACGGCCCCATGCCCTCACAATTTGAGCTGTTTCAGCTGTGAAACAGAAGACCCCGGACCCTGTGAGCACTTAACTGTAGATCCCGGCAACAAGGAGCACGTTCAGGAACTGCAACGAATCGCCAGAGAGGCTGATTTAATCATTGACGCCATTGAGGTGCAGGGGTTCGAGGAATCACCCCAGATTGATTACTTCAAGCGCGTTCGAACGAACGTCGGTGTGGTGCTTAACCGGATTCCGGCAGTCGAGATTGAATAGGACATGTGTGATGAAGAAAACCGGTAAGCGCCAACTACGTGGAGAAGCCCTTGAGCGCCGGATTGAGGCCGTCATCCGTGAGCTGGCTGCCGAGGCAAAGCGGGCTGGGGAAAGCTTCACCTACAACGCCACCAAAGTGGCTGGGCAAGTCCCGACAACACGCAAGACCTTGAGGCTCACGACGACCTTGTAGAGAAGGTTATAGCCGACCTGGACGCCCGCCGAAGAATGGTCGATGGCAATGCCACCGTCGAGCACTTGCGCGAACAGAATGCTCGCCTCAAGGAACAGATTGAGGAAAGAGAGAAGACTATCCTCGCCTTACGGTCCCATTGCGCAAATATCTATGAGCGCCTCCACGCCAACTCAATTGAGGCAGCACATTTGATTAGGCCTATTGTCGAGGCGGAGAGCACCAATGCTGGCCATTGCATTCTGTGTGGCGGAGAGGCCCCTACATCATCGCGGCAGAGCAATGTCGTCCCACTGAAGGAGCGCAAGTAACTATGGCGAGTGGCCAACAAATAGCAGCCGCAAACATTAAAAAGTTCAAGGATTGGATTAAAGAACGCAAAGCCGCCGAGGACTGGAAAGACTACCTTCGCGGGCGGCAGCTCAATCGCACCGACATCGCCAAAGAATGCGGCTTCGCAACGTCCGTCCTTCGCCAGAATCCGACCGTAAAAGGCGATCTTGAGGCCCTAGAGAAGGAATTAGCCGATTCCGGCATAATCCCCAGTCCAAGTGGCGAATCGTCGTCTCAGGCCACCTCTACGCCCTCAGAGAGAGCCACTGATGATCGCATCATCCTAATTAACGACAAAGCGCAAAAGCGCATTAAGGCCCTTGAGGAAAAAAATGCGGCTCTCTCTGCCGAACTGATGGAACTCCGCGCAAAGCTCAAGCGCTACGAAATGATCGAAAAACACCTGACTGAGACCGGTCGGATGGTGCGTCCATGACAGATCTATCAGTCGAGTTGACCATCACATCGATCTTAAGTCGAGGTAGAATCGGCGGTGTTATTATGGCCGGGACTAGCCCGGAGGGAATTCGGTATATCGCTCAATGCAATTGGAAGCTGATTCCCGATTCAAGCTTTCCTTCCAAGGGGCAGCGCTGGCATGTAGAAGGCCCCGTCGAGATGACGAAAACAGTCATCAAGGGGTTCGTCAAGCATGATCGTCAAATCTACGCAGAGACGGCTAGAATCCTCCGGCCATCAGGTCAAAACATCATTGCCTGGATCGCCGAAAACCCTAACATTATCGGGGTTGGTCACGTTAAAGCTCGCAAACTTTACGACCGCTTTGGGCCCGATCTGATCAACCTGATAGAACAGCGGGAAATTCCTGCCCTTACCACCGTCGTTACTGAGGAGTCAGCTCAGTTAATCTGTCATGCTTTCCAGCAACACAATGTTGGAGAGGTCCTGCTGTGGCTCGATCAAATGGGCATTAACCGTTCAATCGGCCAAAAGGTCATCTCCTGCTATGGCGATCAGGCCCGAGATAAGGTCGAATCCAATCCTTACCTCCTGATCAGCTTTGAAGCGAAATGGAAAATCGTAGACGGGCTCGCAAGGAATCGATTCGGTGTCTCCGAAAACGATCACCGTCGCCTAGAAGCCGCTGTTGAGGAAGCCTTGTACCGTGGCCTTTCCAAAGGCCACACCTGTCTTCCGGAAACCAATCTACGGCAAGCGGTTAATCGGCTATTGCTGAAAAAAGACCTGGTGGATCAAGCTCTGGCATTGGGAGACAGCACTCAATACCGCAAGGTATCAGACCGCTATCAGCCAGCAGGCACCTATATCATTGAGAGCCAAGTCGCTCAGCGCCTCCATGAAATCATTGAGGGTGAAAACGCCTCTCAAGGATCAATCTTTCAAACCGGGGCTCCGAGTCACGAATCCGTTGAATCAGCCATCGAGCAGTACGAACAGGCACAAGGCTTCGAGCTTTCTTTGGAACAGAAACAAGCAGTTCAATGCAGCGTTACCTCCAAGGCCAGCTTAATTCTAGCGGTGCGGGAACCGGCAAAACAACTGTCCTAAAGGCCCTCTACGAGGCCATAGAAGCCGTTTCACCAAGCACCGCCATCTTTCAGGTCGCACTTGCAGGCCGGGCCGCACAGCGAATGAGCGAAGCTACAGGCCGGGGCTCAATGACCATTGCAGCATTTCTCCACTCAGTGGAAGAAACCATGCTTGGCGAGGGATCGCTGGTCGTAGTGGATGAAGTTTCCATGGTGGACGTGATCCTCTTCTATCGGCTCTTAGCACACATTCCACCGGGCACACGGCTAGTGCTCGTCGGAGACCCGAGCCAGCTCCCACCGATAGGCCCAGGACTTGTTTTGCACGCGCTTGCGGGACACCCCTCTATTCCGCAGACCGAGTTAAAAGTGGTAAAACGCCAATCCGAAGCCAGCGGGATTCCATTGGTAGCCTCAGCAGTCAGATCCCATCAAATTCCCAGCTTTGCTGAGTTCAAAGGAATCGGAAACGGGGTTTCAATGATTGAGTGCCCGGAGAATTCCCTGGACCAAACGGTTCAGGGCCTATATCGACAGCTTGGAGGGACCGGAACTGACTACAGCGTTCAAATACTCTCCACCACCCGATCCGGGAATGGAGGCGTCCAGCACATTAACCAACTGTTCAGGGACCACCTTCAACGTGATGCAGAACCAGTATTTTGCTTTAACTCAGAGTTCGGGGTGGTACAAGGCATGACGCTCGAGCGTGTGCTTCTCTCCGTTGGCGACCTGGTCATGTTCACCAAAAACGACTACGCCATTGACTTACGAAATGGATCCTTAGGCCGCATTGTCTCAGCGCTGCCTGTCAATAACGAACAGTCGGACTGCTGCGTGGTTGATTTCGAAGGGACGGAAATCGCCCTCAAGTCGCATCAACTAGAAGCGCTGACCCACGCTTATTCAATCACCGTACACAAGTCTCAAGGCAGCCAATTCAACCGGGCTATTATCCCTATTCGGCGATCTCGCCTGCTGGATCAAACGTTAATTTACACCGCCATAACAAGAGGCGTAGATCAGGTTGTGCTTGTCGGTGATCGAAAAGCAGCAGAAGAGGCAATTCTGGCACCCGCTTCTGCGGCTCGTCGAAACGTTACTCTTCCGGACTTAATGCAATCATCGACAAACTGAA
Organism: Marinobacter similis; assembly: GCF_000830985.1. Taxonomy (GTDB): domain Bacteria; phylum Pseudomonadota; class Gammaproteobacteria; order Pseudomonadales; family Oleiphilaceae; genus Marinobacter; species Marinobacter similis. The sequence goes on from NZ_CP007151.1 coordinate 711,778, forward strand.
CCAAGTCGGTTCGAGTTTCCTTTCAGTAATTTTATATGGCGACGTCAAAGGATTGAAATCCAGTTTTAGGACATACTAATGCGGACTGAATCAACTCGCGGTACTAAGCGCTCATGAGACTGGTATGCATATCTGACACGCACAGCCGGCATGAAAAAATGTTGCCGATTCCCGATGGCGATGTGCTAATACATGCAGGCGACCTGACCGGCAGTGGGAGTATCCCTAAAGGCTTCGAGGCTATCGAGTGGCTTGGGTCCCTTCCTCACAGCTACAAGCTTTTGATCGCCGGCAATCATGACTTTTGTTTCGAAGATTACGGGCCGTGGATGCGCGAGCAATGCGAGAACTGCGGCGTCATCTACCTGGAAGACGAGTCCACGGTGATCAATGGCGTCAAGTTTCATGGCAGTCCATGGACTCCATTCTTCCGGAACATGTCGTTTAATGCGCATCCGGATCTGATGGCCAAAAAGATGGCCCTTGTGCCAAATGACACCACTGTCTTGATTACCCATGGCCCGCCCTTGGGGATCTTCGACTGGATTCCTGATCTCGGTGAACGTGTCGGTAGTTTTGAACTTGCGAAGACTATCGATCGTCTGCCAAACCTTAAAGCCCACATCTTCGGTCACATCCACGAAGGATATGGGTTTGGAGTTCGCGAAAGCGATGGGATTAAGTTCGCGAACGCGTCAACGTGTACAGAAAGGTACAAGCCGACAAACCCACCGATCATCATCGACCTTGATGTGGAATTTTAAACCCCTGCTCGACAGCTCATCAGGAGGCTTGCCTGTCTGTGTTCTTGACACCATGTTTTGGCAGCTACGCCAGGTTTTGGTGACCTACGCCGCCAGTTTTGGCCGCGCACCTGTTCTCACTTAAACAAAAAGCGAACATTCTAGTCACGCCTTCCCTCCGCCTCCGAAAGCACCACTGCCAAATCCTCGGGCACCGGCATGGGTGCAAACGCGCTGACGTTTGCACGACCGGTGTTTCCGACCGGAACCCAAATTCGGGAAAAGACCAGGGCGGCAATGGTTCGGGTCAACTGCCCCAGCACCTCACGAACGTCTCTTGTTCGCCAACCCAGTCTGAGCATCCGTAAGTGGGTTGCAGCGTGCGCCAGAGCATATTTCTGGCTGAGGATATGGGCACGTTCCAGATGGGTGAAGGCTGTCTGGAAATCGCCTGCGCCTTCCGCCCTGCCTGTCGCCTCAAGCTCCGCAATATAGGATGGCTTCAGTTCACTGTGCATTGATGTTTACTCCCCGTAGATTGGCAACGGCAAGCCGATAATCGACCGCCTGCCCCCGAAAGGTTCAGCCTTTCAGTGCCAGTATGCGTTTGGCACCCATCAAGACGATGCCACCGACAATTCCGCCAATAATCAGATCTGGGTAGTTGGACCCGGTCCAGGCAACGAGCAGCCCCGCAAGTATTACCCCCAGGTTGATGACCACGTCGTTGGCTGAAAATATCCAGCTGGCTTTCATGTGAGCACCGCCTTCACGGTGTTTTGCGATCAGGAGCAGGCAACTGATATTCGCAATGAGAGCAACAGAGGCGACGGCCATCATCATTAACGACTGAGGATCACTGCCGAACAGAAAACGTCTGCTAACTTCAACCAATACCCCAGCGGCAAGGATAAGCTGGAGGATGCCTGCCACATGGGCCGCTCTGACCTGCATTTTGATGCCGTGCCCAACGGCGTAAAGTGCGAGACCGTAGACGGCGGCATCGGCAAGCATGTCTAGCGAGTCTGCAATCAGGCCAGCGGACTGGGCGATCAGGCCCATCGTCATCTCGACCAGAAACATCAGGCCGTTGATTGCCAGCAGTATCCATAAAGTGCCGGATTCTTCGCTTTCGTTGGCCTTAGAAGATTCAGCCGCTCTGACGGATTCAGCGCTGGCGTCTTCTGTCCGCTGCAAGGAAGCACCCAGGCCCAGGTTTTCCAGTTTGCTGGTAATAGGACCGGTTTCTCCATGGTGGATAATTTCCAATGTACGACCCGATAAATCGAATGACAGCGACTGAATGTTTTCAACGCCAGTCAGTGCCATTCGAATCATTCGCTCTTCCGAGGGACAATCCATTTTTGGTATTTTGTAGGTGCTTAGCTGGCTACCTGTTTCGGCGGTGGCGCGTCCCTGAAACTTGTCATCTACGACAGAGTCTTCACTACCACACTGCCCATTGCAGGGTTTGCTCATTTTCTCGGCTCCGGTTTTCGTACAAATGATGCAATTTAAAACCCTGTAGCCACTACAGGGTCAATAACTAATCTACACTAGTAGTCGTCAAAATCGGCGTTTGTCTGGATAAAGATCTACAATGATAAGTGCGATGGTGTGGACGTCTAATTTTATTTCGAGGGTAAACTTTATGATTTCATTTAAAGGACTTACAGCAACCGCTGCGTTGTTGGTTTTTCCTGCATTCGTGCTAGCGCATGGTGATCAAGGCTCATGGCAAGGGCATGGTCCTGGCATGATGATGGATCAGGAGCAAATGCAACAGATGCACCAGAACTGGTCTCACATGAACCAGCTGATGCAACGCATTCCTGATGAAGCTTCACCGCAAGAACGGCAACGATTGATGCGAGAACACAGGGAGGCGATGCAAGAGCAAATGGGTTTTATGCATCACGGTATGATGGGCCCCGGCATGATGCGTGGACAAAACGGCATGATGGGAGGTCAGCACATGATGAACGGCGGCGGTAAATCAAAGAATGGTGGTAGTCTGTCTAACGAGCAACAAATTCAGATGATGCAGGAGCGCATGGATCAAATGCAGCTGATGATGGAGCAAATGCTGCAATACCAGCAAAATCTAAAGGTAGAGTGATCGAGAAGCCTTCAAATACTTTTACTTAACAGACGCGTAGTAACTGGCGAGTTTGATAGGCTGAAGTTTGTGAAAACGGCGCAGTAGCTGGGTTTCGGTCTCAACGAAATCCCTGGCCTCTTACGGCTGGAAGATGGCGCTCTGGGCACCACTTCGAATGTTCGCTTTGCGACCGGAGCGGCCAAAGTGTGATGTCATCACCAGCTATCGTAGGGTTACGCGTCTTGGGAGCGACTCGGATACCCGAAAATCCCACTTTCATAGCAGTTCATCAATCCTGGTTTTAAAAGCTCAGGCTCATGAATAGAAAAGCGGCCACAAGGGCCGCTTGTCTTCTCCACGGCCATCGGGACCTCTCCCTGTACCGCGCTATCAAGTTATAGCGCCGTGTCTTCTTCGTCAAATACCTGCGGGGTGAATCAGCGAAGCTGAGAGGGGCTGGCGAAGCCCCTGATAACCGCAGCAACGCTAACCGGCAAGTCGGTATTTCCTGCCGTGAGTACGCTCCAGGATCGCTTGTTCCACGGTATCAAGGAACTCGGTAATCTGCTTCTTGGTATACTTGCGGTTTCCTGGAAGAAACTGCAACTCTGCGATTTTTCGCCTGTATTCATTGTTGCGGGTCATGGCACAAAGAACAGATACGTTCTCCGGGGAGCAGAAGCGATCAAAATTTCTCTCGAATTCGTCCAGTTCGGATACGCAATTCGCAATGTCGTCGAAGTGCCTTACCCATCTTTTCATATCAGACACTTTCGGCGAGGATCCCGCAACAGCGCTTTCGTGCCAAGACGTTAGGCTTTGCCCTAGCCTTTTCCGAAACTGAGCGAATCGGTGGTCATTGAAGATTACTGTATGGTGGAGTCGGCCAAAGTCCTGATTTATCCACTCGTGCTTTTCGTTGCCATCCTCATCCTTCTCAATGTATCCGACCTTGATTACCACCTGTCTCCGAGCAGTTTTCTCCATGTTTTTGATTTGCGAAATCACGTGATTGTTGAAATGTGCAGCTATTTTTACCCGATGACGCCACATGCTAGAAAGGCGATCCTGTTCCATATTGATCTGAGAAATAACGTGCCCCCCGAGCTGTCGATAATTCTCAAGTTTCCTGCTGTACATTATACGATCATAAGCCTCATTTGCGCGGTTGAGCTGAATCCTGAAGCTCTTATCTGCCCCAAAGTGATTCTTCGCACAGTCGCACCCGGCTATCACCTCCACACCATCACATCTCCTGAAAACCCATCCATGTCGATGCTTCTGGTGGCAGTGCTTCCCTTTTCGGCTCACCTGGCAAATCATATCGTCTTGGAATAGATAAACGCCGATGAAGGACTCGAACTGATCAATAGAAATCGAAGCATCCTCATCAAAATCAGGGCGCTCAAATATCTCGCTCGGGTGCTGAAAGACAATGATATCTTTGGATTTCTCAACGCTCACGGCAAAGTACCTCTCGGGTGGGAGTAGAAAGGACAGGTCGCAAACTTGATAATTTCTAGGCAGGGTAGTTTTGGTCGAATCTTAGGCGATTCGACAGAAATCAGACTGTGGGAGTGGAAAGGATGAAGATGAACCAATCAGTGGAACCTTCTCAGCCTAAGTACTGTACAAATAATACTGGGTTAATATACAGCTTTCAAGTTTTCCGGTTGAATTTTGATCAACAAATTCCTTCCGGTGGTTCTCTTACCTTCACCTAACCACCCAAGATTTGAAGAACACCATAGGTTACTGTTTTTAAAACTCTTAATCTCACAAGTAACCAGCTTTAGAAGACTTATTAGTATCCGCTAAAAAATGGACTATACGACTACAACCCACTTTTTCACTCACTCACCGCATTATGTAACCAGTTTTTTGGTAGAATATTGAAGTGCGGCTAAGCGACGCGCCATGAAGCTGTAACCGAAAAGCCCGAAAGTATCCACTTTCGGGCTTTTTTCGTTTTATAAGGGAGGTTGCCCGGATGAAAACGATTGGCCTGCTGGGCGGAATGAGCTGGGAGTCCAGCCAGACTTACTACCGCCTGCTGAACGAGGGAATCAAGAAACGCCTGGGTGGCCTACACTCAGCGCGCGTGATCCTCTACAGCGTGGATTTTGCCGAGATTGAGGCGTTGCAGCACCAGGGAGACTGGGAGTCTACCGCCAACATACTCGCCGAAGCCGCCCGATCGACCGAGGCCGCAGGTGCTGATTTCCTGTTGATCGGCACCAACACCATGCACAAGGTAGCGCCAGAGATCGCCGAGTCTATCAATATACCGCTCCTCCACATTGCCGACGCAACCGCCCAGGCGTTGCAAAATGATGGCGTTAACCGTGTCGGCCTGCTCGGCACCCGATTCACCATGGAGCAGGCGTTCTACCGCAGCCGCTTGGAGCAGGCGGGGATTGAAGTACTGGTTCCAAACGAGGCAGAACGCAATGACATTCACCGCATCATCTACGAGGAACTGTGCCAGGGGCAGGTTTTGTCCGGCTCCCGAGATAACTATTTAGCGACAGTCGACTCCTTGGCCCAACAAGGCGCCCAAGCGGTCATTCTTGGCTGCACCGAAATCGGATTACTGGTTCGACCATCGGACACCTCAGTGCCGCTGTACGACACCACCGAAATTCATGCCGACGCCGCGGTCAGGCTCGCTTTGGGTGAGATTTAACGGTAGAGGGTTCGCTTTCGAGCGCCCTCACCCGCGCTCTCACTCGTTCATAGTCATCGTCGCTGAACACCCCGTTCACTCCGGAAACGGAGGCCAGCTTCATGCCGTGTCTCAACCCCAGTTTGTAAATCTCGCGGACTTTTTCCCACTCGATGTTCCGGCCCAGAGTGAAATTCTCAAAACGCCCCTCGAGCGCGAGAACGATGGTTTCGGCCAGGCAGGCGTAGGCAATTCCCCGGGGCAGACCGATATCCTTCATGATGACGTCACCAGGTAGCTGAATTTCACCGGACTCTATCACCAGCACATCTGGCCGCTTGGCCACATCCGCAGCAGGAATATCCAGCGGCCGGGCGACATCGGTAATCACACAGCCCGGCTTCACCTTCATGATGTCCAGAATCCGTTTACCCGCGCCCGACGTGGCAGTGACAATCATATCCATGTCGGCCACATCCCGGTCGGCGGTACCCGCCACGTGCACCTGAGCCCCCGGCGTTTCCTGCTCAATGCTTTCCTTCAGGGCCAAGAGCTTGGCTGGCTCTGGTGCGGCCAGGTAGATTTCGTCCACCGCTTTCGCCAGTAATCGGGCACAAACCGAACCAATGGCACCCGTCGCACCCACTACCATCGCTTTCCCCGCCATTTTTCCGCTGGGACCGATGTGCACACGCCCAATCCGCTTCACGGCATCGTGGGCAGCCCAGAGCGCGCCGGAGGCGCTGTAACTATTACCCGTGGTAATCGGTAGTGGCGCCCGCTTGGCCACCGTAATGCCGGCATCCCCTACCACCTTGGTAAAGGCCCCCAAACCCATGATCTGGCCCCCAGTTTTTTTGCCAACTTGGCCGCCGCCAGTAACCGGGAATAAGTGAACTCCGGACCATGGGCCATGATCTCCCGGGGTGTGCCACCCACCGTTATTAACCAACCCTCAACCTCGTCGCCGGTGGGCGAGCGAATGCCGGAAACCTTTGAATAGATGAACGGCGGGGTGTAAGCCACTGCCTTCTCCACCAGATTCATCACCGCCGGCGGTGACATACTGGCGATCCAGTCCAGCGGAGGGGTTTTGGTCAGGTACTGCTGAGACAGGGGATGAATCACGAAGGCGAACCGGTTTACCCGGCGATAGCCGAGCGGATACAGGATCCGGGGTTTGATTCCAAGGGTCTCAATCACCCCCAGGTAATCGTCCGGTTTCAATTGCCCGGGGCTGCGGGAAAGCACCGCACTGATCATGGCTTCCATTACGTTCATACCCACTGGCCGATCATCCAGCCAGGGACTGTAATCCACCACCATTGCCACCCGCCGGGAGCGCATCCAGTCCAATCCCGACTCGGTCACCCGTGAGGTAATAATGGTTTTTCCATCCAGCAACTTCTGACTGAAATCGGCCAGGTCGGACATGCTGCCCACAATCACATGGGAATTTTCGACAGCATGATTCAGTGAGCCTTTGACCACCCCCTCACCAAGCCGGTACAGAGGCTGCGCCGCAGGTTCGTCAGGGTCGCAACGGCGGCTGGCCGGAACAGCAGGGGCGCAGTCAAACTGGTATAGGTCTCGAGCTGGCCAAGGCTGGTGAGTAATCGGGGCACACCAAGATCAATGAAAGGGTCGGCAAACATCAGGTTCTCAGTATGCTCCGAGACCGCCTTGGCGATGCGATAGCCGGCCTGCCCGTTCAGGAACAGCACCCGTGCATTATCAAAAAAATGGCTGAGTTCTGACTGCGTGTGTCGAATGGCCCATTCCTGCAGTATTCCCCTCAGCCCGGCGCCGGTGGTAACGGGCTTGTCCGGCACGCAGGCTTCCAAGCGCTCGGTGTCCGGGTGTCGGAGCCGCTCCTTTCCGACCTGATAGTGGTCATGCACCATGCTCAGCCCGATAGCATCGGCCTGATCCCGGACCGATTCGAGCAGCGACTCGGCACGTTCCAGATCGCCGTCAGCTCCGAGCCGAACGATACGAAAATTCTGGCCCAGGAATTCAGTTTCCGTCTCATAATCGAACTCCGAAGAGCCCTGGCTGATACTCACCACTGTTTTCATGGTCTGGACCGATCCTCATTTTCCAAGGTTGATACTTTCAGAGTAAGTCAGGCTGGCTCTTTGTGCTTTAGCGCAGATCAAATTTCAGTCATCCGCTAACCGTCTACACTAGTCAGGAACACACACGGAATCCTTCAGCCCTGAACCGCTACGGAGGCATTACCAATGAGTATTCAGGATGAACTCTCAGCCACTACCCAAAAACTTATTCAGCCCGGACAGGGAATTCTGGCCGCCGATGAAAGCCACCCAACCATTGCCAAACGGTTTGCCTCAGTCGGCGTCGATTCCACCGAGGAAAAACGCCGGGAATACCGCAGCCTGATCCTGTCGGCGCCAGGCCTGGGCGAATTCATCAGTGGCGTAATCCTGTTCGAAGAGACGCTCAACCAGCAAAGTCTGGACAACCTGCCGATCCCGAAAATGTTGGAAGCTCAGGGCATTGTTCCGGGGATCAAGGTCGACAAAGGCAAACAGCCGTTGACCAATGCGCCGGGTGATGAAATCACCGTAGGCCTGGATGGTCTCGAAGACCGGCTGGAGATCTATAAGAACGCCGGTGCCAGGTTTGCGAAGTGGCGCAACGTGTTCCACATATCGGATACCCTGCCCTCGCGTCAGGCTGTCGAAGCCAACGCCGAGGTCCTGGCCCGCTACGCCGCGATCTGTCAGTCCATCGGCATCGTGCCTATTGTTGAGCCCGAAGTGTTGATCGATGGCGACCATAGTCTGGCGCGGAGCGCTGAGGTCAGTGAAGTGGTTCTGCGGGAGGTGTTTAATGCGCTGGCCCGGCATCGGGTGCAGTTCGAGTACATGATCCTGAAGCCGAGCATGGTCACTCCCGGCAAGGACAGCCCCAAGGCCAGCCCTGAGGAAGTGGCCGAAGCAACCGTTTCAATATTCCGACGGGTGGTGCCTGCAGCGGTCCCCGGCATCAATTTCCTGTCAGGCGGCCAGACTCCTGAGGAGGCGACCCTGAATCTCAACGCCATCAACAGCCTGGGCACCCAGCCTTGGGAATTGAGTTTCTCCTATGGCCGCGCCCTGCAGGAACCTGCCCAGAAGGCCTGGGCCGGTGAGCTGGACAACGGCCCTGCAGCTCAGGAAGCCATACTGAAGCGGGCACGGCTCAATGGAGCGGCCCGCTCAGGTAGCTACAGCCCCGACATGGAACACTAAATTCAGTCGCAGCCCTGAGTGCAGTCTGCGTCACCATTGAAAACCATGGTGCGTCCACTCAGGGGAACATGAACCGGCACCTTCACCAGGTCCCGGAACTGTGCGGTACGGGTGCCTTCCCTCACTTTGCCACCGTCAGTGGCCGGCTCATTGGCATGGGAGGCAATGACGGCCTTTGGCTCTACCAGCTCGTTGATGACATAAGCCGCTTCTTTCGGGCCGGTGGTGTAGGTGTCACCAATGTTCATCACCACCAGTTCGGCGCCGTAGTGATCTTTCACCACCAACTCCTGCTCGGCAGTAATGCCGGTATCGCCGGAAAGATACACCACCAGGCCATTAGAGAAGGTCAGGACATAACCAGTGGGCGGGCCAACGCTCGCCCCAACACCTGCTGCCTTGAGATATTCCGCCAGCGGTCCGGTCAGGAAACTGGGCGACACACCATTGCTGTGGACCGCTGGCACAGTGGTAATGGCCACGCCACCCAACTCCTGCTCTGCGCCGAAGCGTACCAGCATGGAATTGCTGGCATCACCTCCCTCTGCACTGAGTTTGGCTGCAAAAAATGCCGGCATCTCACTACCCGTTAAAATCTTGGCCTGCTTTTTCACAGCGATGTCTATGGTATTGGATTGCGGCAAAGTCGACACCGATGTGTCGGGAGCGGCACAGGTGCCAGAATTGGTCTTGGCGATGCGGGCGTCACCAACGTGATCACCGTGCATGTGCGACACGAGAATGACATCTATATCCCCAAGCCGGGGATCATCCGGCCCGGCCACGGTGCGACCGGCATCGTAAAGAATCCGGGTGCCGTTGGGGTCCTCGAACACCAGGGCCCGGTCGCGACTACAGAACTCTCCGTCGTGGCTGCCCAGCGGCGTCACCTTTACATCGCCCTCAGCCGCACCCGCTCCGGCGACCAGCCCAATTGTCAGGCACACACTGCCAGCCATTGTGCCGAGCGCTCGCCGAGATAATCGATCAAACATGGTTCATTCCTCCCTGGTGGATTGTTCTTCTACAACCACAACAGTTACGAGCATCAGTCCGCTTCGTACCAGTGTAGTTGGCAATCAGGGAGGAAAAACGATCGAAGGGAGATCAAAGAGTAATCAGGCGGCTCGAATTCCGGAGCTGACTGAGCTATTCGAAACAGCGCCCTGTTCCAGGCACGCCATCATCGGAGCAACTTCCCGAATCTTTCTGGCCTGGGGCCAGATTGCCTCAGCCTCGGCGAAGCCTGCCGGAGGAAATTCATCCATTGTTTAATGCGCCCGGTCACGTAGCGGTCTTCCAGCCAACCTTGCAGCACTTCGGCGTACTCCCGAACCAGAGCGACTGCTTCAGGCCAGGTCATGTCGGGAATCTCTTCACCACGCTGGCTGGCTTTGATTTTGCGGGCCAGATCAGGCCGGGCGATCAGCCTCTGCCGATCATGACATCATCACAGCCGGACACCTCACGACAACGCCAGTAATCATCGACGGTCCAGATCTCGCCATTGGCAATCACCGGGGTTGCCACTGCATTACGCACTTTCGAAATCTCTTCCCAGTAAGCCGGCGGCTTGTAGCCATCAACTTTGCTCCGGGCGTGAATTACGATTTCGGCCGCCCCGGCTGCCTCCAGCGCCTGGCCGCAAGCGACGCCCATGGAACGGTCGTCGTAGCCCAGCCGCATCTTGGCAGTCACCGGAATAGCGTCTGGCACAGCGCGGCGCACGGCCGCGGCAATTTCGTACATTAGCTCGGGTTCCCGCATCAGTACGCAGCCGCCTTTGTGCTTGTTGACGGTTTTGGCGGGACAACCAAAGTTGATGTCGACTTGGGTCGCGCCCAGTTCCACAGCCCGGGCGCCGTGCAACCCCATCTGCTTGGGGTCAGAACCCAGCAACTGCAACGCCACTGGCGTACCAACCCGGGTCAGCGACTGGTTGTAAAGTTCCGGTGCGTACTTGTAGAAAACACGGGGAGCAGCATGCCGTGAGTCACGCGAACAAACTCGGTAACGCACCGGTCTATGCCGCCAACTTTGGTCAGCGTTTCACGGATGGGTGCATCTACCAGCCCCTCCATAGGGGCGAGGATTACTCGCATGTCGGCTCCGGACGTGGGTAAAGATTGAGCGGGCCGGCATTGTAGTCAGTTTTGAGGACAGAATGAAGCGTGGCAAACCAAGCTAAGGCCCTTACTGGGACATCGCGTAATTGACGCAGTAATCCGCCAGCACCTTACTTTGTTGTTGCCATTGTTCAGACCAGGACGCCATCCAACGAACCATCACACAACTCCCTTTCCAGTGTGGATACCCGAAGAATAGTCAATGCGCAGCCGCTGTGGGAAATAAAGGAAAGAAAAACTAACGGTAGGTATTAGCTATCAAAGCCGCTCGATGCCCGCGAACTTGCCCTGACCATCGAACAGGATTCGGAAGGATCCGCGCACACCATCGCGCAGGTAAAAACGGGAGAGAATACGGGCCGGGAAACGGACAGAACGTCCGTCCCGGGCCGTGGTGTGAACGTCGGTGGCAACGCCCTGATAGAGCTTGATCCACTCGTCAGCTGATGCTGATGTCCACAATAATCTGCTGCATACGGCTTAGTTAGCCAGTTCCAGCAACAGACGGTTCAGGCGGGTGACATAAGCGCCCGGATCTTCCAGCTGCTCACCACTGGCCAGTGTTGCCTGGTCCAGCAGTACCGCTGACAGTTCACCAAAGCGCTCCTCGCCCTTTTCGTTTTCCAGGCGCTGAACCAGGGGGTGATCCACGTTGATTTCGAAGATCGGCTTGCTGTCCGGCACTTTCTGGCCAGCCGCTTCCATGATCTTCTTCATCTGGGCACCCATGTCGAAGTCGCCTACAACCAGGCACGCCGGGGAGTCGGTCAGGCGGTTGGTCACACGAACTTCCTGCACGCGGTCGCTCAGCGCGGTCTTGATGCGCTCTAACAGATCCTTGTGCTCCTCGGCAGCCTCTTCCTTGTGCTTCTTGTCTTCTTCGGTCTCTACTTCGCCGAGGTCCAGATCACCACGAGCGACGTCCTGGAACTGCTTACCGTCGTACTCGTTCAGGTAGCCCATCATCCACTCATCGATGCGATCCGACAGAATCAACACCTCGATGCCCTTCTTGCGGAAGACTTCCAGATGCGGGCTGCTCTTGGCGGCCATGAAGTTGTCGGCGGTGATGTAGTAGATCTTCTTCTGACCGTCCTTCATCCGGCCGATGTAATCGTCCAGCGATACTGACTGGGCACATTCACCGGTGTGGGTGGTGGCAAAGCGCAGCAGGCCGGCAATCTTTTCACGGTTGCTGAAGTCTTCCGCCGGGCCTTCTTTCAGCACGGTACCGAACTCACCCCAGAACTTCTGGTACTGCTCTGGGTCCTTCTTGGCCAGTTTGGACAGCATGTCCAATACCCGCTTGGTCAGCGCGGTACGGATGCTTTCCACGGTGCTGTCGTTCTGAAGAATCTCACGAGACACGTTCAGGGACAGATCGTTGGAATCAATCACACCCTTGGCAAAGCGCAGGTACAGCGGCAGGAACTGCTCGGCGTCGTCCATGATGAAGACACGCTGAACGTACAGCTTCAGGCCACGCGGCGCTTCGCGGTTGTACAGGTCAAACGGGGCACGGGCCGGGATGTACAGCAGGCTGGTGTAGTCCAGCTTGCCTTCCACCTTGTTGTGAGACCAGGTCAGCGGGTCCTCGAAATCGTGCGCGATGTGCTTGTAGAACTCTTTGTACTCTTCGTCTTTGATCTCAGTACGCGGCAGTGTCCACAGCGCAGTGGCATCGTTGACGGTTTCGTCTTTGCCCTTCTCTTCTTCGTCTTCCGACTCGGACTTCATGACGACCGGGAACGAGATGTGGTCAGAGTATTTCTTGACCAGGTTACGAAGACGGAAGCCATCGGCAAATTCGCTGGCGTCTTTCTTCAGGTGGATAACAATCTCGGTACCACGGTTCTCGCGGCTCACCTGCTCAATGGAGAACTCGCCGTCGCCCTTGGATTCCCAATGCACGCCCTCTTCGGCTGGTGCACCGGCACGGCGGGTAAAGACGTCTACCTTGTCGGCGACGATAAAGGCCGAATAGAAGCCCACACCAAACTGACCGATCAGTTTGCTGTCCTTCTTCTCGTCACCAGACAGCTGCTTCAGGAACTCCGCGGTGCCTGAACGGGCAATGGTACCCAGGTTCTCGATCACGTCTTCACGGCTCATGCCGATACCGTTATCGGCCAGCGTGATGGTGTTCGCCTCTTTGTCGTAGTCGAGACGGATCTTCAGTTCCGGATCGTTTTCGTACAGACCATCGTCTTTCAGTGCCGCGAAACGTAGCTTGTCTTCGGCGTCTGAAGCGTTTGAAATCAGCTCACGAAGGAAGATTTCCTTGTTGGAATAGAGGGAGTGGATCATCAGGTGAAGCAGCTGCTTCACTTCGGTCTGAAAACCCAGGGTCTCTTTTTGCGACTCAACCGTCATGGCTTATGTGTCTCCTACATTCAACGTTTGGTGAGGACTCGGGTACGCACCCGTGTCGTCCGACTACGGTGTTAACTTGCAGACAAAAGTGGGGGCACGCCGGGGCATTTCAAGCCCCGGTATCGGAGGGAAATCAGTCTTCGAGGAGAAAGTGCGCCCGAGCCGTGGCAATGGGCTGAGCACGGGATTTCTGCCAGGCGGTGACCATCACATTGGCAACCCGATTACCCTGCCGGGTGAGCCGGCATTCGGCGTAAGTTTCGCGGTCAAGGCCTGCCCGCAGGTAATCCAGAGAGAAGTCGACAATGCGCGGCATCCGCATGCTGTCCTGGGACATCATCAGGTAGATCGCGGCAGAGAGCTCCATGAAGCCACCAATGACACCGCCGTGAATGGCGGGCAAAATGGGATTACCCAGATTTTCCTCTTGCTTGGGCAGGCGAAAAATTAGATCGTCACCGAACTGATCGCACTCCAGGCCAATGAAGGTGGCGTAAGGGATGCTCTCCAGCAAACGGGTGAAATCCCCGGTTTCACGGGTGTGACGATAGATCTCCGGATCGGTCATTGGGCACCTCCGGTAATCAGGTCACGGTAATGCTTTGGCGTGGCTTCCTGGCCAATGCGCATGAACGTGCCGACGCAGTTGGCTATGGTCTCAATACCATTTTGTTCACCACCGTCCTGCTCGTCGCACTTCTGGTAGGCCTCACACCGGGTGAAAATGATGTTGCGGGTAACCTTGTAGGTTTCGGCGCGGGCATAAACCGGTTTGTGGGGTGCTGCCGGGCGCATGTAATCCACCCGCAAATCCAGTGTTGGACACAGTTCGAACTCGTCCAGAGCACACAGGATCACCGAGCCCGAGGTAGTGTCCATCAGAGTTGTAATGGCACCGCCGTGGATAACGCCGGTATCCGGGTTACCAATAATACGATCGCTGTACGGCAGACACAGCGTGAGGCTGCCTTCGCTGGCCTGAATTACCGACAGGCCAAGTTCCTTTGCCTGTTTGAGGGTGTCGATAAACCGGGTGACCCGGTCTAGTCGGATGTCGTCATTCATTCAAAGCAAACCTGTGGATCAAGAATTTAATTGGGTGTTTTCTCGGCTTTGGCTGGCACTTCCTCTTCAAACACCTTCCCCGAGCGCAAGGCGCCCAGCGCGTTCGAGCAGAACTCCCGCCGATACAGAACCACCACCACGAGTGTGGACCCGGCAATAAAAACCAACGGGTGAATAAACCAACCGACAACGGCCATCGCGTAATAGTACGACCTCAAGCCCAGGTTAAAGGCGTCACCCGCCAGGTTGCAGACTTTGCCTGCACTGCGGGCGAAGGCCTCGCGCGCAGCGGGGCTTGTCTTGGTATCGTCCGGTGGCGGCGCACTGCCCACCATTACCGACACGAAGTTATACATCCGCATGGACCAGGTGAACTTAAAGAAGGCGTAGATAAATACCACCAGCAACAGCACCATCCGAAGCTCCCAGATTTCACGGCTGGGCAAGGTGCCAAATGGCAGGGTGCTGAATACCTCCATCACTTCCTGAGTGTAACCGAGGGCGGTAATGATACCGGCCAGGATCAGAAGGCAACTGGATGCAAAGAAAGCCCCGTTGCGCTCCAGGTTGCCAACCACCGAGCGTCGGCAATGCGGTTTTCGCGCCTGAGCATGACCCGCATCCAGTCTTCCCGGTACATGTCCAGCGTATTGGACAAACAGGGTCTGTCCCCTGCCCGTCGACGCGAGTACACGGTATAGCCCAGCCAACAGGTCAGAAACCAGAGCAAAGCTATTACTTCCAGAATATTACTCATCGGCGGCCTTTGGTGATAAATACGGAATCAAATGTCGCTGGAACAGGCACTTATAATACGCTAAGGCCATCTGGTCACCACAACGATGGGGGATTTTCAGGCGGCCAAAGCCGTGTAATCATGTAAGCAGAAGTGTAGGACAGAATGGGCGGCAAATGCCCCGGCCTGTTCGCCTGAGAGCCATTCAAAAAGGGAGTTTCGTGTGAATCAGTACCTCTTGCAACGCTGCATCGCCCCGGTGGTCGTGGCTCTGTCACTGGCCGGCTGCTCGGTCAATCCAGTTACTGGCGAAAGTCAGCTGTCGCTAATCCCGGAAAACCAGGAACTGTCCATGGGCGCGGAGCAATACACGCCCACGCAGCAGACCCAGGGTGGCCAGTTCTACCTGGATCCGGAACTCACGCTTTATGTTCGCGAGGTTGGCCAGAAGCTGGCCGAGGTCAGCGACCGCCCGGATTTGCCTTACGAGTTCGTGGTGCTTAACAGCAGTACACCCAATGCCTGGGCGCTGCCCGGTGGCAAGATCGCCATCAACCGTGGCCTGCTCACCAAGTTTGACGACGAAGCACAGCTGGCCTCTGTGCTCGGTCATGAAATTGTCCATGCCGCTGCCCGCCACAGTGTTCAGCGCATGCAGCAAGGCATGTTGATCAGCGCTGGTGTTGCCGGCCTGGGCTTTGCCCTGTCGGACAATGAGTGGGCGGGTGTGCTGATGGGCGGTGCTGCAATAGGCGCCCAACTTGCACTGGCGCAGTACAGCCAGTCGGATGAGCTTGAGTCCGACTACTACGGCATCCTGTATATGAAAAAGGCGGGCTATGACCCCACCGCCGCGGTTGAACTGCAGCAGCTGTTTCTGGAGCTGTCAGAAGGCCGGGACAGCAGCTTTATTCAGGGCATGTTTGCCACTCACCCACCGTCAGCAAAACGGGTTCAGCGAAATCGGGAGCTGGTCGACGAGATAGGAGCTGGCGGCTATCGGGGCGAGGATGTTTACAAGCGCAAACTGGCAACCCTCCGCAAGCTCCAGCCTGCCTATGACGCCCACGACGAGGCCCGAAAGCTGGCCTCGGAAGACAACATGGACGCCGCCCTGAAGAAGATCAACGAGGCCATTCGCCTGGCACCGGACGAGGCCATGTTCTATACCCTGCGCGGCCGCATCTACAAGGAGCAGGAGAAGCTGCAACAAGCCTCAGACGATTTCGACAAGGCTGTGTCGCTGTACCCGGAAATGTTCGTGTACAGGATCTATAACGGTCTGAATGCGTTGGAATTGAAAAACCTTGATAAGGCCCGTACTAACCTTGAGCGCGCCAACCAGGTGGTACCCACCTCTATCGCTTACCTGCGCCTGGGCGACATCGCCGCGCGGCAGAACCGCCGGGACGAGGCCATCGCCTACTACACCAAAGTAGCCGAAGCAGGCGGTGACATCGCCAAGGAAGCCCAGCAGAAACTCCAGGCGCTCAGAAACTAAGCCCCGAATTGAGCGAAAAGAGCCGACGGAGCCCCTCCGCCGGCTCTTTTTTTATGGTTTCTCCGTTAGTTGGCCGCACTGACGCATATTACTTGTCATCACCACATTGACTTTTAGAGCAATAACTCTAAAAATCAGATTACATAAACAACAAGTGGATTGCAGCAATGCTGGCGAAACGTATCCAACCGATGGTATCCCAGGCTCGGCGCCTGTATGTGGAACTGATGTTCCAGGTAATGGGACGGGCCCTTCAGGCCGTGAGTGAAGTCGACGATGCAGTAAAAAAAGAGACCCAGGCCCTGCCGGCCGGTTTCCTTTTCGAAATGATGGTGATGCCGGACGGACCGCGTCTGATTGTGGAGCATACCGGTCTGGGACGCCTTCATTACCACGGCGACTCTGCGCCCCGCCCAGTCGATCTGTCTATCCAGTTCAAGCACATCACCCACGCCTTTCTGGTTCTGTCGTTTCAGGAGAAGACAGCGGTAGCCTTTGCCAATGACCGCATGCTGGTGGACGGCGACATCAGCTACGCCGTGCGCATGACTCGTGTTCTGAACCGGCTAGAATCGTTCATTTTGCCCAAACTGATTGCCGAACGAGCGGTCAAGGAATACCCCAGCAATCTGCACCTGCCGCAAAAGCTGGTCAGCGCAGTGCGGATCTACCTGAAAGTTGCCACTAATTTTGTTGAGACGGTGAGAGCGTAATGACCCAAAAATATTATGAGTTCTTTTGCCCGGTCAAAGTCATTGCCGGCAAATCAGCTTGAGCACATTCCCTACGAGCTCACGGGGCTGGCCGCAAAGCGACCAATGATCGTGACCGACAAGGGCGTTCGGGCAGCAGGCTTGCTGGATCCGGTCATCGCCGCCTGTGAAGAGAGTGGCCTGGAGATTGTCACCATTTACGATGACGTGCCGCCGGATTCCTCCACTACCGTCGTTCGGGACATCGCCGGTATCTATCGCCAGGAAAAGTGCGACTCGATCATTGCCGTAGGCGGTGGCTCTGCCATCGATACCGGCAAGGCCGTAAACATCCTGGTATCTGAGGGTGGCGATGATATCGCCAAGTACAGCGGTGCCGGTGTTATCAAGCACCCGCTGAAGCCGTTCTTTGTGGTGCCGACCACCGCGGGCACGGGGTCTGAGGTGACTTCCGTTGCCGTTATCACCGACGAAGCCAAGGGCGTGAAACTGCCGTTCACCTCGTCGTTCTTGCTGCCCAATGCGGCCATCATTGATCCGCGCATGACGCTGACGCTGCCCCCGCACATCACCGCCGCAACCGCCATGGACGCCATGACCCACTCGGTTGAGGCGTTTACCTGCATGGCCAAGAATCCACTTAGCGATGCCTATGCCACCGCAGCGGTGAAGAAAGTCAGTCAGTCGTTGCTGACCGTCATGGACAATCCAAAGGACGTGGAAGGCCGGCTCGAACTTGCTCAGGCGTCCACCATGGCCGGCATTGCCTTCTCCAACTCCATGGTGGGTCTGGTGCATGCCCTGGGCCACGCTACCGGCGCTATCTGCCACCTGCCCCACGGCCTGTGCATGAGTCTTTACCTGCCGTACGTGCTCGAGTACAACCTCGAAACCATCCGCGAACCACTGGGCGACCTACTGCTGTCACTCGAGTCCAGAGGTGTTTTCGGCAACGCCAGCCGCCCGCCGGGCCGAAGCCAGCATCTCGGCGCTACGCAAGCTTCGGGACCAACTGCACAAGCGCTGCCAGTTGCCCCGCACGCTTAAGGAAACCGGCAAAGTGACCGAAGACCAGCTTGACCAGATTGCAGAGATGGCCCTGGACGACGGCGCCATCATGTTCAACCCAAAAGAAGTTTCCCTGGAGGACGCCCGAGCAGTTTTGCAACGGGCCTGGGCCTAATCTCCTTCCGCCAGGGGCCTTATCTGGCCCCTGGCCCCTATCATTGAAGTTTCCAAGCAAAAACGTGAAACTGATCCCTACACTGGCAGGACGGCCGGACACTTTTCACCAACAAGGGTCCAGCACAATGATAAAAAATCGGTCGGACCGACTGGCCTATTTACTACAGCTGGTTATTACCTTCGTGTGGGTCTTGGCCCTCAGCTTTAACATCAGCGCGGCCTCACACCAGAAAACTTTCCACTTCAACGTTTCTCCCAACGGCTATCCACCCTACCTGATTGTTGAGCAGGAACAGCCTTCCGGAATTATTTGGGATGTCGTCTCACTGATTGGTCAGCGACTAAACTATAACGTCGTACCCAAAAAAATACCCAGAAAGCGCGTCGACGAGATGTTGCTGGACGGGGTGATAGACGGAACCTCACGAGCCCGTGAGTGGACCGAAAACCCCAACCGTTTCCTGTTCACCGATTCGGTGGTACCCATTGAAGAGGTTTTCTTCGTGCCTAGGGAATCGAAGCTGGAATACCGGTCCCCCCAAGATCTTTACTCGAAGACCGTGGTGACCCACCTGGCTATCACTACCCGGAACTTCAGGTTCACTTTGATGCCGAAAACATCCACCGTTTCGATGTTCCGAGGGATCAGGACATGTTTACTTTTGTCCTTCACGGAGACCGCTTTGACGCAGCTGTCGCCGACCGGCTGGTAGGCCAGTGGATACTTAAAAAACAAGGGCTTCAGGACCAATTCCGCAGCACTCGCCGGGGTATCAGTCAGCTTGATTTTCGGATCATGCTGCGGAAAGACTCGAAAGAGTTTGTTGATGCCTTCAATGCAGAGTTAAAGAGCATTCGCGAGAACGGCGAACTGGACGCCATTCTCGCGAAGTATCGTTAGCCGCCCTGCCCGGTCACTCCAACCGACGAAGCAACAGCATCGGCGACACATTCAGCACCGGGCGCAATTGCCAACGGCCAAAGAACGCCAGCACCAGGGCGCTGATCAGCGGCACCGGCAAAACAACCTGCCAGTGCCAGCTGAATGAGCCTTCAAACATCCGGAACTGCAGCGCCCAGACCGCCACTTCCGCCGCCGCGACACCCAGCACCCCGGCGAAGCCGCCGAGCAGGGCGAATTCCAGCATAGTGCTGCGTACCAGCAACGACTGCCTCCCACCCAGGGTCCGTAGCAAGGCGCCTTCTCTCTGGCGGTCATGAAGGGTGGCACTCACCACTGCCGCCATCACCACCAGTGCCGCAGCCAGAATCAGCGCCAGTATGGCTTCAATGGCCTGAGTAACCTGGCGGACGATCTGCTGGATTCGCTCAATGATGTGATCAATCTCCAGCACCGAGATGGTCGGGAACTTCCGAGAAAATGCATTCAACGCCGTCTTCTCATCCGAGGGCAAATAGAAACTCGTGATCCAGGTGGCCGGCATATCGGTCAGGCCGCCATCGGGAGGAAACGCCATATAAAAATTGGGTTTCATGCTGTCCCACTGCACGGTACGAATGCTGGTCACCGGTTCCGTCACCTTTTCCGAGCCGATGGTAAACGTCAGCCGGTCGCCCAGCACCAGACCCAGACGCTCCGCCAACTCGGCTTCAACGGAAACCCCTTCAACGGCATCCTGGCCAAACCACTGGCCCTGCACGATCTCATTGTCCTCGGGCAATGCCGACATCCAGGTCAGGTTCAACTCACGGTTCAGGGCACCAACTCGCTCATCCTTGCTGACGGCTTCCTTGACCGGCTCGCCATTCAGCTCCGTCAATCGACCTCGCACCATCGGGTACAACTGATTCAGCGGCTGCCCACGCTCCTGCCAGAAGGCATCAACCTCTTCCACCGTATCCGGCGCGATGTTGATCAGGAAATGATTGGGAGCGTTTTCCGGCAGTTGCGCCTGCCAGTCATTCAACAACGATGTACGCACCAGCACCAGAGTTGCGGCCAGCATCAGGGTCATGGCAAAAACAGCCATCTGCGACAGGCTCGCACGACGGTGACGGTACAAGCCGACAAGTGCCAGGCGCCATGCGTTGCCACCGCCCCTTACTTTGCGCAACAGGGCAACCAACAACCATCCCAGCAGCCCAAGTGCGCCCAATAGCAACCCGAGACCTGCCAGCAGCGACACCACCAGGCTAATCTCGCCGGCATAGAGCCAGACCAGGCCAAAGACCGCAAGAATGGCAATAGCAGCATCGACTAAGGCGCCCCGTCCCGTTTCACCGGGCTGGCTTCGAAGCACCCGCATGGCCGGCACATCCCGCAGCCTGCGAATGGGCGGATAGGCAAATGCAAACAGGGATACCAATGCAGTCAACAACGCCGGGATCAGCGCCTGCGGTGCCAAGTGAAATTCAACCGGTCGCTCCAATACTTCACCCAGCAATCGGGTGAGTAGCCAGAACAACGGCAGGGCTACGAGCAAACCGCCGACCACGCCAGTTATGCCCCACAGCACCAATCGGCGCAGATAGAGTCGGCCAATACCCCGGCTCCGCACACCCAGGGTTTTCAGTAGCGCCACGGTGTCCCGCTGCGCCAGCGCGTATTGTCGGCTGGCCACGGCCACCGCAACGGCGGCCAACAAAACCGCAAGGCTGCCACCCAGTAGCAGGAAACGCTCAGCCCGCTCCAGGGAGTTAGAGAAGGTCTCGCCATCGCGAACGCCCTCCCACTCGTGGCTGGGTTCCAGACGCGGCTCCAGCCATTGGTAATAGTCTTCAATGACCGTGTCATCGCCGGCAAACAGGTACACGTACTCAACGCGGCTACCTTCCTGAATCACACCGGTCGAAGTCACATCATCGACGTGCATCATTACCCTGGGAGCCAGCGCCGACAACCGAAACCCGCCATCCGGTTCCCGTACCAGCAACGACGACACTTTTAAATTTCGGTTACCCACTTCAAGGGAATCGCCGATTTCCAGCTCCAACAGGCGCAGCAATCTCGGATTGATCCAAACCTCGCCCGGTGGCGGCCCCGAACGCACCAGATCTCTTGGCTGGTCCGGCGCACCCTGGGTCTCGATCTGGCCTCGCAGGGGGTATTCATCGCTGACGGCTTTTACCGAAACCAGCTGGAATCCCCCGGAGCCAAAGACCATGGTGGAGAACTCCACCATGCGACCGGTCTCAAGCCCACGGGACTGCGCCTCGGTGAGCCAGTCAGGCGGTATTTCCCGGCCGTTTTCCGCTTCCAGCTGACGATCTGCCGCCAAAAACGAACTTGCCGACGACACCAGGGTGCGTTGCAATTGCGCGGCGAAGAGCGCGATGGTGGCGACCGTGGCCACGGCGATGATGAGTGCTACCAGTACCACCCGTACGTCACGTTCGCGCCAGTCCCGGCGCACTGACATTAGTTTCCGTGCAGCGGCCATCAGTGGGTCAACTCCTCAGCCGCCGCCGGTTCAGTCAATACCCCAGCCTCGATGTGAACTGGCGGCCACAGCGCGCCGCGAGTTGCTCATCGTGAGTAACCATAACCAGCGTGGTGCCCTGCTCCCGGTTCAGCTCCATCAACAGATCCGACACCGATTGCCCGGTGCGGTTGTCCAGGTTGCCGGTGGGTTCATCAGCGAACAGGATGGCAGGATCCGAGGCGAACGCCCGCGCGATGGCAACTCGCTGCTGTTCTCCCCCAGACAGTTGCCGAGGGCTGTGTTGAGTCGCTCGCCTAACCCCACACGCTCCAGCAGCTCACGGGCCCGGTCTTCGGCCGCTTCAGAGCCGGCCAGCTCCAGCGGTAGCATGACGTTCTCCAGCGCAGACAGCGCCGGAAGCAGCTGGAACGATTGGAAGACAAACCCGACCCGATGGGCACGAAGCTTGGCGCGCTCGTCTTCCGACAGCTGGCTGATCATGGCACCATCCAGTTCAACGGTGCCGTCGCTGGGCGTATCCAGCCCCGCCAGCAGCCCCAACAAAGTGGTTTTCCCGGAGCCGGAGCGACCAACGATCGCCACCGACTCGCCGCGATTGATTTCCAGACTGACCCCCTGCAAGATCGTTAACGTATCGGTTTCCAGGCGAACCCGGTGCGTCAGGTTGTCGACCCGCAACATCGGTGCTGCACGGTCGGCTTTAACATTGGTCATCTGGTTCACGGACACTCCCGATTCTGGGTTCAATTCAACGGATTTAGGGTACTCGATTTGTTTATGCATACGGCACGGCTGTGGGTCAGATCAATCCTTTTCATTGCACTGGCCTGGATGATGGCGCCAGTGGCACTGGCCAATCAAAACACACTTCTGATAGTAGGCGACAGCTCAGTGCGGCCTACGGTGTTCCGTCGGACCGGGCATGGGTTCAGCTGCTGCAGGAACGCCTCAACAATAATGGCCTGAGCCAGTGGAACGTCGTCAATGCCAGCATCAGCGGTGAAACCACCGACGGTGGCGCGCGGCGCCTACCCGGCCTGCTGGCCGACAACAGCCCGGATGTTGTGGTTATTGAGCTTGGCGGCAACGACGGCCTGCGCGGTTTTCCGCCGAACGTCATTGAGTCCAACCTGGCCCAGATGATCACTCAGGTGCAGGATGCAGGTGCCCGGGCCATCCTGATCGGTATGCAGATCCCGCCGAACTACGGCCAACGCTACACTCAGATGTTCGCCGATATCTTTCCGAAACTGTCGGACCGCTACAACACCGCGCTGGTTCCCTTCTTTTTGCAGGGGGTATACGACCAGGAGGGCATGATGCAGGACGATGGCATTCACCCAAGTACCGAAGCTCAGCCAAAACTGCTGGAGAATGTATGGCCGGTGCTCAAACCGGCCCTGAACTAAGCTTCCGCTGATCGACTAAGAGCAGATATTGCGGAGGAACGCGATGGCACGGCGTTCCGACCAGTAATAGCCGTCCCGGGCGTGCTCAACAAAGCCGACATGCCCACCCCAGCGTGGCGCCTCCACGTGCACATGGGCACCGAGAAGATTCCGTGATTCTGGGAAGCAGCTGCTGGAAAGGAACGGGTCGTCAGCGGCGTTGACCATCAACGCCGGCACCCGGATGTCCCGGAGCCGCCCAAGTGCGGACGCCTGCGCCCAATAGTCCACCGCACTGCGGAAGCCATGCAGTGGCGCGGTGTAGCGATCGTCAAACTGATGGAAATTGCGAATAGACTCGAAGCCGGACACGTCGATCAAATCCGGGAACCTTTGCGCTTTTTCGCGCATTTTCCAATGAAGATCCTTCAAGAAACGCTGCATGTAGATGCGCCGCGTTGGCCGGGAAAGCACCTCGCGCTGCCCGCCAAATCGCACGGCACTGAATAGGTAACAGCACCGCAAATCCGGCTGTCTATCCGCTCTCCCTGCTCGCCCAGGTAAAGCAAGGTCAGGTTGCCCCCCATACTGAAGCCGGACAGAAATAGCTTGTCGTAGGCCTTGCCCAGGCCATGGTGAATAACACGCTCGAGATCAGACGTTGCCCCACTGTGGTAAAAGCGGGGCTGCCGGTTCATTACACCGCCGCACGATCGATAATTCCAGGCAAGCACATCCCAGCCCGCACTCAAAAGGGCTCGGGTGATGCCCAGCACGTAGGGCCGCCGGCTATGCCCTTCCAGGCCATGGGAGACAATAGCTAGGCGATCACTACCCTGGCGATACCAATCCAGGTGAAGTTCATCGTCATCGTCGGTGGGCAGAATCTCTGCCTGGGGCGAAATCATATCGACTTTGCGAAACAGCGTCGGCCAGACCGACTGAATGTGGCCGTTACGCAACCAAGGTGGTGGGTGATACTGCAGGCGGTCCGGCTTTACATGCGCGGGCAAAGGTTGGGGGGCGGATTCGAAAGCAGTCATAACGACACCTCCCTGTCACTACGCACTACTGAACACTGGCTTTCGTACAATTTTTAACCTTTTAATTCAGGGGGTTGACCCGGCCCATCAAAGCACTTAATATGCGCGCCACTCTGATGCTGTTCCCCGATAGCTCAGTTGGTAGAGCAACGGACTGTTAATCCGTTTGTCGCTGGTTCGAGCCCAGCTCGGGGAGCCACTTTTTCCGGAATGCCGCTACTTCATACGAAGCAGCGGCATTTTTTGTTTCAGGCCTCACAAAACCTGTTCGCGCTGCATGAATTCGGTTAACACCCTAAACAGAGTATAGCCATCCTCAGTGCCGATGAGCTCCCGAATCGAATGCATACCGAATTGCGGCACACCAATGTCCAGCGTGGTGACACCCAGATTACCCGCCGTAATTGGTCCAATCGTGCTGCCACAGCCCATGTCACTGCGCACCACAAACGACTGATGCGGCAAACCCAGTTCATCGCTGATGTGACGATAGACCGCGGCTGACCGGCTGTTGGTCGCATAACGCTGGTTGTGATTGATCTTGATCACCGGCCCCTGATTCAGCAACGGACCGTGGTTTTCATCGTGTCGGTCCATGTAATTGGGGTGAATGCCGTGAGCATTGTCCGCGGAAATCATCATGGAACGGGCAATAGCGCGGGCCCTGCCGGCACCACACCAGCGATCCAGAACCGACGACAGGAACGGCCCTTGGGCGCCCTCAGCAGACATGCTGCCTACTTCCTCATGGTCATTGCAGACCAGAAGCGCGGCTTCGTCTCTGGAGGCGGTCAGCAGCGACTGCAGGCCGATGTAGCAGCTGAGCAGGTTATCGAGCCGGGCGGAGGCGATGAATTCATCACGCAGGCCGACAAACGAGGCTTCGCGGGCGTCGTAAAAGCTCAGCTCGTACCCCAGCACCTTGCGCACCTTCAATCCGGACTCGGTCGCAATCTGCTGGCGCAGCAGGTCGGCAAAGCTGGTGGAGTCACCTTCTGGCACCTGCATCAGCACCGGCGGCAGATCAGTCTGTGGGTTTACGGTGCGGTTGCTGTTCGCTTCACGATCGAGGTGGATTGCCAGGCTGGGAATGAACGCTACCGGCTTGCGGAAGTTGATCAAGCTGTCCCGAACCTCGCCCGCTTCATCAAGCACGGTAACTCGACCGGCCAGGGACAGATCGCGATCAAACCAGGGATTCAGCAGCACGCCGCCATATACCTCGACACCAAGCTGAAAGAATCCTTTGCGACGAACTTCCGGGTTCGGTTTCACCTTCAGACAGGGACTGTCGGTGTGCGCGCCGACCATTCGAATCCCGGAGGTGGTTACATCCCGCTGGCCGGTCCGAAAGGCAACAATGGACGAGCCGTTGCGAATGACGTAATAGCCCTGCGCTGAGGCCAGCGACCAATCGTCCTTTTCGTCGAGCTCGACAAAGCCAGCGGCGTCCAGTCGGTCTTTCATCGTCGACACGGCATGCCAGGGTGTTGGCGATGAATCCAGAAACTTCAGCAAATCTTTGTTAAATTCAGCGTGTTCCATGATGTCCCTGATTGAATGATAATTGCCACAACAGTATGGCATGAAGCATGATGCCTCATACTGGCTGCACGGACATTCCTTATGCCCTAATCACACTCACCCGTCGCAAGCGGAGCTCAGCGTGCAAGCACCCAGATTTCTTGATATCGAATACTGCCAAACCGACGATGCCCTGTTTCCCGTTGCCATGGCCTGGTCCCTGGCCGATGGCCGCATGAAGACCGTGGTGATCAGCCCGAGGACGCATGGCTGCCGGACGACGGTGACCTGGGTGACTTCGACCTTCGCTACCTGGAAGAACAGGGCGTGCCTCCGCTGGAAATAGCGCGCGAACTGCACGAAGACCTGCCGGACCAGACTGTCTACGTGGACGGCCTGGACCCGGATGAGATTCTGATCGACAAGATTTTCAGCGCCATCGGACAAGATGCCCCGTTCGAAATCGCCCCCATCACCGAGCTGATCACCAGCCTGGACAGTGACACCCTTGAGGACCGCCGCCGCCAGTTGATGATCGATGAAGGCCTCGAGCCACAGCTTCCGGAAAACGGGGTGTACGCCCTGCTTCTGCTGGCCCGCGAAGAAGGCCTGTTTGACGCCGACTGACACCTAAAGGCACCCACCGGCAACCGACACAGGGAAGTGTGACACGGGTCGACGTAACAAACGGTTACACAAGGCAAGATCAGGCCCGTACCGTTGACGTCAGGAAGCCCGATAATAATGAACAAGGTTGTGCGAACATCCCTGCTTGCCGCGCTGATTCCAGCGACACTGATGACCACTTCGCCTGTTTTCGCCCAGGAAATGGCCTCTGACAAGGCCCGGGAAGACATGCACTACGTGGGATTGCTGGCCACTGCCTTTAATCATCGCTCTGTCGGAACCGTCACCAACGAGGCAGCCTGGGGCAATGGCGCCACACTGGTCGTCGGCGGCCATATCACCGATCTGTTTCACGCCGAAGTCCGCGCCGGCGGCGGCATCACCGAAGCTGACGTACCCAACAGCAACCTGACCCTGGCCATCGACTATTTCGCCAGCTGGTACATCGGTATGCATCACCCGATCACGGACTACGCGAACGTCTATGGCCAGTTCGGTTTTTCCCACATCAGCGGCAAGTCTGAACTGAAGCGGCCCGAGGCCGCCCAGAACCGCCAGTTTCAACTCTTCGAGGAAGACTTTCCTGGCAGCAGTTTCAGTGTCAGCTGGCTGGTCGGCCTGGACATCGAACTGCTCGACAACACCTACCTTGCCTTCGAAGGCGGCCGGCTGTTCGAAGACACTGAAACGGAGGTAAATACATTCCAGTTCTCCGGCGGGTTACGGTACGAGTTCTAAAGCTCAGCTCTGGTGACGGATATGCCAGCACCGGTGAATCCGGGCATTGCGCTGAAAGTCCTTGTCCAGCGTGCTGGCGCTGACCTCTTCGATATCAAATTCCGCGGCCAGATCTTCATCCAACTTAAAGCGACGGAAGTTGTTGGAAAAAATCAGCAAGCCTTCGGAGTTCAGGCGAGCCATGGCCTGGCGCACTAGCCGGCCATGATCTTTCTGGATATCCAGCACTCCGGCCATTCTCGCTGAGTTGGAAAAGGTCGGTGGGTCCATGAATATCAGATCGTATCGCTGATCCGCAGTCGCTTCGACGCCAGCCAGGCCAGGCAGTCAGCCTGTTCCACGACATGCTTCTTGGGATCTGCCCCGTTCAGGGACAGATTATCCTGGGCCCAGTTCACGTAGGTTTTCGACATATCCAGGCTCAGCGAGCGACTCGCGCCCCCGGCCACAGCGTGCACGGTAGCCGCTCCGGTGTAGCAAAACAGGTTCAGGAAGCGCTGACCCTTGGAGTGCTGCTGAATCCAGTGCCGAACCGGTCGATGATCCAGGAACAGGCCGGTGTCCAGATAATCCTTCAGGTTTACCTTCAGCGCACAGCCGTGCTCGTGCACCTGAAAAAACTCACCGCTGGCCGCCTGCTTTTCGTACTGGCTGGTGCCTGACTGGCGCTGGCGTTGCTTGCATACCATATCCTCGCGCTCGATACCCAGAGCCTCGGGTATCACCGCCAGCGCCTCTGCCAGGCGCTCTCGGGCGGAACGCTCGTCCACGGTCTTCGGAGCAGCGTATTCCTGAACGTGCACCCTGCCCTCGTAAACATCGATGGCCAGGGCAAACTCGGGCATGTCGGCATCGTAGAGGCGATAGCAACCGATGCCCTGCTTGCGCGCCCACTGGCCAATGCTCTTGCGGTTTTTCTTCAGCCGGTTGCTGAGCATCGCCGCCCGTTCTTCATTGGCGATCTTGGGGGTGATCTCGCCCGGTACGTCCGGCTCATGGGGCGTCATCGCGCTGGCGTCGTCCACGGTGAACAGCAGCAGCTGAGCCGGCAGCTTGCCATTGAACAACCGGTACTGCTTGTAGCTGCGCAGACCAATGGACTTGCCGTATTCAGGTGCACCGGTAAACACACCCAGACGCCAACCCGGCAGCAGGCGCTTGACGGTATCGCCCAGCGCCCGATACAGGTACCCAGTTCACGTCGCTCGCTCAGCCGTTCGCCGTAGGGCGGGTTGACCAGCACCAAACCTGAGGATGCCCAGTCACCTTCCAACGCCAGATCGGCAATCGCGCTACTTTCCACCTGCACCAGGCCCTGCAGCCCAGCCCGTTCGATGTTGTTCCGGGCGGTCGAAAGCACGCGACTGTCCTGATCAAAACCAGCCATTCTTGGCAGTTTTCGCTGCTTGCCTTCATGGGCCCTGCGCTCAGCCTCCTGCCGCAACCCCAGCCAGAGGTCGGGCTGGTGCCCAAGCCATTTCTCAAACCCGAAGCTCTCCTGCTTGCGTCCCGGCGCCAGATCCAGCGCCATCATGGCCGCTTCGATAACCAGGGTGCCGGAACCACACATGGGATCGACAAAATCGCCGCCGTTTTGGGCCAACTCAGGCCATCCGGCACGCATCAACAAGGCCGCAGCCAGGTTTTCCTTCAGAGGAGCCGCGCCTTTTTCGGTGCGGTAGCCGCGCATATGCAGGCTGTGACCACTAATATCGATGCCCAACGACAATCGGCCACGATTCAAACGTGCCGATACCGTGACGTCAGGCATCTTGGCCGCCACAGAGGGGCGCTGACCACCACTGGCGCGGAACCGGTCGACGATACCGTCTTTGACGCGCTGAGCCCCGTACTGGGTGTTGCGGATAGCGTCGTTCTGCCCGAGAAAAGTCACCCGGAAACTGCCGGTCACAGGAATGTGCTGCTGCCAGTCCATGTGCACCACGCCGTCATACAGCTGGTCACCGCTGGTGGCATCAACCTCATCCAGATGAAGGATGACCCGGTTAGCCAAACGCGACCACAGACAGGCCCGGTAACCGCCTTCCAGACTACCCTCCGCCCAGACACCAGCCGGTGCATTGCGCACCGGTTCCAGGCCGAAAGTACTGAGTTCGTCTGCCAAGAGGTATTCAACCCCTTTTGGGCAGCTTACGAAAAAGACGGATTTGGACAAGTTCAACTCCTGGTTCACTCGAGTTCGGGTAAGTTTCCGGAATAGCAGACTTTACGCAGCCAGCCACTCTTCGTTATTTCATACAACTATAAGAAAAGCGTCATATAGATGAAATTATTAGTGTACATCCGCTCGACGTTCGAACTACCTTGTAAGTGACGCGTCGTTCCGGAGGCAAATATAAGTCTCCGTTAACAGGATCCTGACTGCTCTGGCTTGAGCTGACAATAGTGGGTTATCCCGGAATGGGCCCTCTGTCCTCGCCACTGCAGATGTGTACACGCTTGTTCTGTTAATCCATCAGTGAGGAACGGCATGAAAAGACAGAAGAGAGACGTTTTCGCTCGCGCATTCAAACGGGGTTATCTAGCCGGCGTATCAGGTAAACCTAAAGACAGTTGCCCCTCAGAACAAATGGAAGTTCGCCAGGAATGGCTAAACGGGTGGCGTGAAGGCCGCACCGATAACTGGGAGGGCATGACCGGAGTTTCCGGCATCCACAAACTTTCAAACGTCACGTCGGCGTGACAATTCAATACAACCCCGGATCTTGATCTGGTCTTTTGTACACAATTTGAAGCAGTAACTTAAAAACCAAAGTGTAACCCAAACGGGGCCTCCCGCCCCGTACCATGCGAAGAAGCGCCACGGGGTTCATTCCCCGCACGGGCCCGCTAAGCGGGCCCATTTTTTTGCCTGCTGAAAACTCAGGGCGCTGTCGCTAACTCTCCATCCTGCTCCAGATGGCGAATCGCTTCCACCGCCTCCCGAATCAGCTCGGGGCCACGGTAGATAAACCCGGTATAGATCTGCACCAGCTTGGCACCGGCGCGAATTTTTTCTGCCGCACTCTCGCCATCGGTAATGCCGCCTACCCCAATGATCGGCAGTGACTCACCCAATTCCGCGTACAGGCCCTTGATCACTCTCAAAGACGCCTCCCGGACAGGTGCACCGCTAAGCCCACCCACTTCACCCGCGTGCGCGTGACCGGCAACAGCGTCGCGACTGATCGTGGTGTTGGTGGCTATCACCCCATCCAGGCCGGTTTCTTTCATGGCGGAGGCCACAAAGCGAATTCCGTTGTCATCCATATCCGGCGCAATCTTTACCGCGATGGGGACGTAGCGACCCAGCTGGCTTTGACATTGAAGCTGCTCGTCTTTAATTGACGCCAGCAACTGTTTCAGCGAATCACCAAACTGAAGGTCCCGCAGGCCTGGCGTATTGGGCGATGACACATTGACGGTGATGTAGTCCGCCCGCGTGTAGACCGCACGGATGCCTTTGCGGTAGTCGGATTCTGATTCTTCGTTCGGCGTGTCCTTGTTTTTACCCACATTGATACCGAGAACGCCCTGGTAGCGCCGCTTGTCCACCCGATCCAACAGGTGCTCAAGCCCCTCGTTATTGAAGCCCATGCGATTAATGATCGCCTGATGCTCCGGTAACCTGAACATGCGCGGCTTGGGATTACCCGGCTGAGCCAGCGGAGTTACGGTACCCACTTCGATAAAACCGAAGCCCAACGCACCCAGGGCATCCAGATGATCGGCATTCTTATCCAATCCGGCGGCCAATCCCACGGGGTTGGGAAAATCCAGCCCCATAACATTCACTGGTAATGCATCTATTCTGGGCGAGAGTGCATTCAGCAAGCCAATCCGGTTGATCGCATCGAGGCCATTCAGTGCCAGGTTGTGAGCCTGCTCGGGCGGCAGCCGGAAAAGCAGGTTACGAATTAAGCCGTACATCTGAAAACTCCTTGCATTTCGGTGGGAGGAGTATACCGGAAGTTGTCCACAGCATCGCCACACGTGAAAAATATGAGGTAAATAGCGGCTGGGAGACGCTCTTGAAATCTTTTCCACGGAATCTGTGGATAAACCTGTTGAAAATCCCGGGGCAACGGGTGCTATCCCTTGATAACTGCGCCTGCCTACAGATTGATCATTTTTAACCAGTTAAAATTCTCTTTATTTTCAGCACCTTATAAATATTTTTATAAGGTGTTGAGTAAACATGGACAAAATGTTAACTGGTCACGGTTTCGCAACACTGTGCATAAAAAAGTCAAAATGGGCCTTAAAAAGCGATTCAGCCCTTGACGGGGAATAACGTTATAATTAGGCACTCCCCTCGATTCCGGAGCCCTTCATGAACGAGCCCGCTTCACCCGCTCAACAACACCGTCAAAACCTGGCTGGTGAAAAAACGCAGGCATCCCGGGTCACCATCATTGGCATGATTCTGGATGCGGTACTCGGTCTCATTAAAGTCATTGCAGGTGTTCTTTTTCATTCCCAGGCCCTGCTTGTTGACGGTATTCACTCATTTACTGATGTTGCCTCCGATCTGGTAGTGCTCGGAGTGATGCGGGTATCCCGAAAAGAGCCCGATCAGGATCACCCTTACGGTCATCAACGGATCGAAACCTTCGGAACCCTGGTTCTGGGCAGCATCTTAATTGCAGTGGGTGCAGCGCTGGCGTGGGAAAATACCTTACGCCTGATCGAGGGTAAAGCGGACATTGTTCCTGGATGGCCAGTGCTGGTGGCAGCGGCTATATCGGTCGCCAGCAAAGAGTGGATTTACCAATACACTCGCCGCGTTGGCTGGCCATTCGCTCCGATCTTATCCTCGCCAACGCCTGGCACAGTCGATCGGATGCTCTTTCGTCTGTTGTCGTATTGCTTTCAACCACGGGCGCGATGGCAGGCTTTCTCTGGCTCGACGTGCTCGCAGCGGTCGTCATTGCCGGCATCATCATCCACATTGGCTGGAAATTTTCCTGGGACAGTGTAAAAGAGCTGGTGGATACCGGCCTGTCTCCTGCTGATACCGAAATGCTCAAGGACATTGCCCGACAGACCGATGGCGTGCGTAACGTGCACGAGCTGCGGAGCCGGCGTATGGGCCACGACATTCTGCTAGACGTCCACCTCCTGGTCCGGCCCGACATCAGTGTTTCCGAAGGCCACCAGATCGGCATGCAGGTTGTCAGTGGCATGCGGCACGCGCTCGACAACATCCGTGACATCAACTTCCACATTGATGCCGAAAACGATGAAGACCACTTACCCACGTCCGAGCGTTTACCTCACCGTGATGAAATCCGCAGTGTACTGGTAGACCACGTTGGGGAATTGCCATCAAACACCCGGCTCCGGCTGCACTACCTGAAAAACAAAGTGCACCTGGAACTGTTCTTTGACACCTCGGCAGGCAGCGACATCCTCACCGCCGAACGAATTCGGGGTGAGTTGGCGGGTTACAGTTGGCTTGGCAGTGTACGGGTGTGGGTCAGTGGTCCCTGACGCCCGGCATTACCGGCGCCGGTTGGCTCCATCCGGGACAGGAACTCCTGCATGATCAGGGTGTAGAGTTCGCCACCCAGGAACCGATCCTCTACCCCGGCATCGATACTGGGGTTATCGTTCACTTCGATAACCGCCACGCGGTTGCCCGACTGCTTGATATCAACACCGTAGAGCCCATTACCAATCAGCTTGGTGGCGCTCAAAGCGGCTTGAATCACATTGCGCGGCACCTCATAGGTCGGCATGGTCTCAAAGTCACCGCTTTCACTGGTTGATTCGCCGTGCTGATAAATCTGCCAATGGCCTTTTACCATCATGTACTTGCACGCATAGATGGCACGGCCACCGAGCACTCCGATACGCCAGTCGTAATCGGTGTACAGGTATTCCTGGGCCAGCACCAGGGCCGACTGCTTGAACAGCTCTTTCAGCCCGGCACGCAGTGAAGCCTCGTCTTCCGCCTTGGTCACGCCCCGGGAGAAAGCACCGTCCGGTATCTTGATGACCACCGGGAAGCCCAGCTCATCCATAACCTGCTCCACGGCCTGTTTCTGGTCTTTCGACAGAATCAGGGTCTTGGGCGTAGGCACCTTGTTGTTCTTCAACAAGTCGGCCAGGAACACCTTGTTGGTGCAGCGCAGGATGGACACCGGATCATCAATCACCACCATGCCCTCGGCTTCGGCCTTGCGGGCAAACCGATAGGTGTGATGGTCGATGGCGGTGGTTTCCCGGATAAACAGTCCGTCGTATTCCGGCAGCCGCATGTAGTCGCGCCGGGTTATCTGCTCAACGTTGATACCCAGCTTGCGGCCGGCTTTTTCGAATCGTGTCAGGGCCACCTTGTCGCTGGGCGGCATTTCCTCGTCCGGATTCACCAGCACCGCCAGATCAAAGCGGTAACGGCGACGAGCCCTGGCTTGCGCCAAACCATGCTGCTGAAACGGTCCAGGGCGGCGGCAAACACATCCTGCTCGCGCTCTTCCAGATCGGCCGGAGCGGCCGGCTTCATGGATTCAATCTGCCAGCCTTTGCGTCGCTTGAACACCACCTCGAGAATCGGACAGGGGAAACGCTCAAACAGCGCCCGAGCCACCGGCTTCAGTTCCGGATGTTCGACCTGACCAAAATAGGTCCGGATACGCACCTCGTGGGTGGCATGGCGTTCATCCTTGGACGGATCGATGGCCGAGCCCGAGGCTTCCAGCCATTCCAGGACGCTACTATCCAGCTCTTCCAGCTCAAGTGAGAACAGGCCCTTGCGGCTAAGGTCGTTCAGCGTCATCACCGAAGGCACCACATGGTGACCACGGCTTCCGCCAACAGGGAGCAGTAATAGCCCCGACTGAGGTACTTGGCGCTCTGGCAAAGGTTGATCACCCGTACCCGGCCATTGGCCGGTGTCGTAAATTGCAGGTACTGGTCAAACGTCAGTACGTCTTCACTGGGGTAATACGGAGACCAGTCTTTCGCGCGGTCCACCACAATCAACAATCGAGACATCGGGGGCAATCCTCCCTGAAGGTTAAGCCTGATTAATTTGCGCAACAATACGCCTGGACGGGTACCCGCACAATCTTCGAATAATGCGTGCTTTTACGCATACTTGAGCTATGTTCCAGTAGCACACTCTCTCTCATAATACCCAGGTAAGGGAAGCTCCCTGCATGCCCCGACCCGTTACTCGCCAAGGCTCCATCACCATGACCGACCTCCTGCTCCGACAGGCAACGACTGCCGACCTGGATGCGCTCGTCCGTCTCGAAAACCTGTGCTTCGATGAAGACAGGATTTCCCGTCGCAGTTTTCGCCGTTTTCTCGAGGTGCCCCGAGACCGTTTGATTGTTGCAACTCTGGCCGGCGAGCTCGTGGGCTATGCCTTGGTGCTGATGAATGCGGCCACCCGGTTGGCCCGCATTTACTCCATTGCCGTTTCTCCTTCAGCCCGGGGCCGCGGTGCCGGAGAAAAACTGGTTCGGGCAGCGGAACAGGAAGCGGTCGAAGCCGGCCGTATTGTGATGCGCCTGGAAGTTCGTGAAGACAACCAGTCTGCCATCGGCCTTTACGACCGCCTGGGCTATCGCCAGTTTGGCACATACCGTGACTATTACGAGGATCACGGTAATGCGCTGCGCTTCGAACGACGCATTCTGTTTTACGAGCCCTCCGGGAATTTCCCGGAAGTACCCTACTACCCTCAAACCACGGATTTTTCCTGTGGCCCGGCGGCCTGATCATGGCTATGGCTGCGCTGGACGAAGGCCAGTCCCTCAGCACTCTTGAGGAATTAAAGCTCTGGCGCGAGGCCACCACCATCTTCATGCTCGCGGGCCACGGCGGCTGTGGCCCCCATGGTCTGGCACTGTCTGCTGGAACCGTGGCTTTCATGCCAGCGCGTGGATCAGTAAAGAAGGCGCCCTGTTCAAGGACACGGTGCGGAACGAGGACAAGAAACGGGTACTGGAGTTGGTGCACGAGGGTTTTCTGCACGACATCGGAAAGACCGAGATAGAGCTGCGGCACGACCCGCTAACACTTGAAGGAATGGAGCGAGCACTGCTCCAGGGTCGCATCCCGGTTATTCTGATCAGCACCTGGCAACTGAACCGGAGCCGAGTGCCGCACTGGGTAACCGTGTGTGCCATCGACGATCAGTTCGTCTACCTGCACGATCCGGAAATCGACGTCGAGGCCGGTGAAACCGTGGCCGACAAGCAATATCTGCCCATCGACCGCCGGATATTCGACAAGATGTCCCGCTACGGAAGTGTGCAGCCGCTCCAGGCCGCTGTCATCGTCGGCCCGAAGCGAACGCCCTGATCAACCGGTCCGCAAGGCAGCCTCTTTAAGCTCCGAGATCTCATCCCGGAGCCGCGCCGCGGTCTCGAAATCAAGATCGGTGGCTGCCTTGTACATCTCATCCTCAAGGCGAGAAACTTCCTTGAGCACCTCCTCAGGCGACTTGTTGCCGGTCTTGGCCCGATACTTCTCGGCTTCTTCCGCGGCCTTTTCACCCGGACGCTCGGCCTTACGACGACCACGACCGCCGCCACCGGCACCCTCCATGATGTCGGCAATCTTCTTATTCAGACCCTGCGGTGTAATGCCATGCTCTTCATTGTGTTCGGCCTGTTTGGCACGCCGGCGAGCCGTTTCATCAATCGCTTTCTGCATCGAGCCGGTAATCCGGTCGCCGTAGAGGATGGCCCTGCCGTTCACATTCCGCGCGGCCCGGCCGATAGTCTGGATCAGCGACCGCTCGGAGCGCAGGAAGCCTTCCTTATCAGCATCCAATATGGCCACCAGCGACACCTCGGGCATGTCCAGGCCTTCCCGCAGCAAGTTGATCCCGACCAGCACGTCGAACTCACCCCGGCGTAGATCGCGGATAATCTCGACGCGCTCCACGGTATCGATGTCGGAATGCAGATAGCGCACCTTGATGTCGTGCTCCATCAAGAAGTCCGTGAGGTCTTCGGCCATGCGCTTGGTCAGCGTGGTTACCAGCACGCGCTCCTTGATCGCCACCCGGGCGTGAATCTCGGACAGCAGATCATCCACTTGGGTGGACGCCGGCCGGACTTCGATTTCCGGATCCAATAGGCCAGTCGGCCGGACGACCTGCTCGACCACCTGACCAGCATGCTCGGCTTCGTATGTGGACGGCGTCGCCGACACGAAGATCATCTGGGGCGCTATGCGCTCCCATTCGTCGAATTTCATGGGCCGGTTATCCAGTGCCGATGGCAACCGGAAACCGTATTCCACCAGGGTCTCCTTACGGGACCGGTCGCCTTTGTACATGGCGCCGATTTGGGGAACGGTCACGTGGGACTCATCCACCACCAGCAGGGCGTTGGCCGGGATATAGTCGAACAAGGTCGGTGGCGCCTCGCCGGGACGACGGCCCGACAGGTAACGTGAGTAGTTCTCGATGCCGTTGCAGTAGCCAAGTTCCATCATCATTTCGATGTCGTAGCGGGTGCGCTCCTCCAACCGCTGCGCTTCCACCAGCCGGTTGTTGTCCCGCAACTGCTTCAAACGCTCATCCAGTTCAACGCGAATGTGTTCCACCGCATCCAGCACGGTCTGACGGGGAGTGACGTAGTGGGACTTGGGGTAGATCGTCACCCGAGGCACTCGGCGCAGCACCTCACCGGTGAGCGGATCGAAATAGCTAAGGTTTTCCACCTCGTCATCGAACAGCTCGATGCGGATGGCTTCCTTCTCGGATTCGGCCGGGAACACATCGATGACGTCACCGCGAACCCGATAATTGGCGCGATGGAATTCGATGTCATTCCGGGTGTACTGCAGCTCCGCCAGACGGCGCAGGATAAAGCGCTGGTCGATCTCATCGCCCCGATCCAGGTGCAGCATCATTTTCAGGTAGGACTGCGGGTCGCCCAAACCGTAGATCGACGATACCGTGGCCACGATGATTGCGTCGGGACGCTCCAACAATGCCTTGGTAGCCGACAATCGCATCTGCTCGATGTGCTCGTTGATCGACGCGTCCTTTTCGATGAACGTATCGGACGACGGTACGTAGGCTTCCGGCTGGTAGTAGTCGTAGTAGGAAACGAAGTACTCCACTGAGTTCTCTGGGAAGAACTCGCGGAACTCGCCGTACAGCTGCGCGGCCAGCGTCTTGTTGTGAGCCATGATGATGGTGGGCCGCTGAATCTCCTCGATCACCTTGCAACGGTGAAGGTCTTGCCGGAGCCAGTCACGCCTAACAGGGTCTGATGTGCCAGGCCGGAATGGATGCCATCCACCAGGCCTTCGATGCCTTCGGCTGATCACCGGCGGGCTCGAAGGGTGAATCAACCTTGAACTTCCCCTCGTTTGCGGTACTCGGCTCGTTCTTGGCCATAATAGGCGGACAACCTCCGGTTTTTGACGGACAAGGCCACGAAAAAGCCCCACTGTCCAGAAATTTAGCGTTATGCCGGCTTCATGATACCATCGGAACAATCGACGGCCGGCAGAAAATAAGTCATTGTGCCTACTTCACCCGTCGCAGAGCCCTATCAGACGCAGCTTTAAGGAGCGCAAGTTTGGACCTTCAACTTTCCAGCCGAGTACAGGCTATCAAGCCCTCTCCCACCCTCGCAGTCACCAACAAAGCCGCGGAACTCCGCGCAGCTGGCCAGGACATCATTGGCCTTGGGGCTGGCGAGCCCGACTTCGATACCCCGGATCACATCAAACAGGCAGCCATTGAAGCCATCAACAACGGCCAGACAAAGTACACGGCTGTGGATGGTACGCCGGCCCTGAAGAAAGCGATTATCGCGAAGTACAAACGGGACAACGGCCTGGATTACGAAGCCAACCAGATCTTGGTAAGCAGTGGTGGCAAACAGAGCTTTTTCAACCTCGCACTTGCCACGCTGAACCCCGGTGATGAAGCCATTATTCCGGCGCCCTACTGGGTGTCCTACCCGGACATGGTTCTGGTTGCCGAAGGCAAACCAGTTATTCTCGAAACGGGTGCTGACACTCGCTTCAAGATCACGCCGGAACAGCTGGAAAACGCCATCACCGAGCGCACCCGCCTGTTCGTGATCAACAGCCCGTCCAACCCCAGCGGCATGGCTTACACCCTGGAAGAGCTGCAGGCCATCGGTGAAGTGCTGAAAAAGCACCCGAACATCATGATCGCCACCGACGACATGTACGAGCCCATCCTCTGGACCGGCAAGCCGTTCTGCAACATCCTGAACGCTACTCCGGAGCTGTACGACCGGACCTTCGTTCTGAACGGTGTTTCCAAAGCCTACTCCATGACTGGCTGGCGCATCGCTACGCCGCTGGCCCCGCCAAGATCATTGGCGCCATGAAGAAGATCCAGTCCCAGAGCACGTCCAACCCCTCGTCGGTGTCTCAGGCGGCTGCCCAGGCAGCTCTTGATGGCTCACAGGACTGTGTTGGCGAGATGGTCAGCGCGTTCAAGGAACGTCACGACTGGCTCGTAGAGGCGCTGAACGGCCTGCCCGGTGTGGATTGCCTGCATGGTGACGGCACGTTCTACGTATTCCCGAGCTTTCACGCCGCAATCGACGCCGACAAGGACGCCACCACAGACGTCGAGTTTGCCGAGAAGCTGCTGACTGAAGCCGGTGTCGCCCTGGTTCCGGGTTCCGCCTTTGGTGTTCCGGGCCACATGCGACTGAGCTTTGCCACCAGCATGGACAACCTCAAGCAGGCCATTGAACGTCTGCAAAAGGCCCTTGGTTAAGACTGGGGAAACGTCCTCGGTCAAAAAGTTTGAGCGAGGGGTTGACGAGGCGGTATAGCCAACTTAATATACGCGCCTCGTCACACACGACGACGTTCCCCGATAGCTCAGTTGGTAGAGCAACGGACTGTTAATCCGTTTGTCGCTGGTTCGAGCCCAGCTCGGGGAGCCACTATTCTAAAAGCCCGCTAATTCTCTGAGTTAGCGGGTTTTTTATTGTCTGATTGCCCTGCTTTCCTCATCTGACCCTGCATCCGCCCTAGCCTGATACCTAAAGGAGTGACGGGGTAGAACCTGCCTCCCAAAAACCGCTACTAGCACGTCCATGTGCGCTTGTTTCCGGCCATCCTTGGCCTTCAACATTTTTGGGAGGCAGGCTCTACCCCATCAGCCGATGTATTCAGAGATAGGCAAATAACGACAAAGCAGCTGACACCTCACGGCTTCGAGGGGCGGCAGGCAGAGCTTTCCAAAACTGTGGAGGGCCATGGACGGCCCGAAACAAGCGCACACGGACGTGCTTGTAGCGTGTTTTGGAAAGCTCTGCCTGCTGCCCCTTACACCGAAACTCACAGGCTAGGTTGAGATTTTAGGAAAAGAACCAGTTACAACCCCAAAACCTCAGCATGAATAGCTTCCAGAGCAGCCAAAGGGTCATCAGCTCGGGTAATTGGACGACCAATCACCAGATAGTCGGAACCAGCCGTGAGAGCATCTGTTGGAGTCATGATGCGTTGCTGGTCGCCCTTGTCGCGCTCAGCGGGCGGATTCCGGGGGTGATTAGCTTGAAGTCTGCGCCCTGCTCGGCTTTGAGCTTGGGAGCCTCCTGGGCGGAGCAGACGACGCCGTCGAGGCCGCAGTTTTTGGTAAGGGTTGCCAGACGTGAAACCTGGACGTCAGGCGAGTCAGTGATACCAATGCCGGCCAGATCATCCGCAGACATGCTGGTGAGCACGGTGACTGCGATCAGCAACGGGCGTTCGGCGCCGTAGGATTCCAGTCGCTCCCGGCAGGCGGTCATCATCTTCTCACCACCCGAGGCGTGAACGTTGACCATCCACACACCGAGGTCAGCGGCCGCTGCCACGGCGGCCGAGGTTGTGTTTGGGATATCGTGAAACTTCAGGTCCAGGAACACATCGAAACCGCGTTTCTGCAGGCGATCTACCAGCTGCGGGCCACTGCGGGTGAACAACTCCTTGCCTACCTTGAGCCGACACTTGGTCGGATCCAGTTGCTCTACCAGCTCTACGGCCGGTTTCTCAGATGGAAAATCCAGGGCGACAATGATCTTCGGATCGTTTTGGTTTTGCACGTTATAAACCCTACAGACTGCTTTAAAGAATTATTCGGCCTCTACACCCTGAATCGGGCGAATGGTCTCCCACTGCTTGCAGCTGGGGCAAAGCCAGTGCAATTGCTGGCCGGAGAAGCCGCAGTTGGCACAGCGGTATATCGGGCGATTCACGAGGATCAGGTGACCGATGCGGCTTACCAAACGCCCCTCATCGGTGGTCATACCCTTCTCATACCCGGCCATCTCAACCAGCCGCAACAGACCCCGGACACTGGGACGCACCTCCAGCTCCTGACGCAGGAGCTCAATGGCAGCAAGACGCCCGGAGGATCGCTCAACGGACTCCACCAGGGCCAACAAGAGACTGGTACTGGGGTAGCTCTCGTAGAGCTTCCGCAGCTTTTTGCCGAGCCGCCCAACATCACCGTGCTCCTGCTCCAGCTTCATCAACCGATCCACGGCTTCAGGACCAAATTCCGGGTTCTGATCGAACACCTTTAAGCTCTGATTTGCGGCTTCCCGGAAGCTACCCTGGCGGATCTGCAGCTTCATCAGAATGAGCGTGGCGCGAACGCAGGACTGGTCATAATCCAGCGCCTGTTTGCAAAGCTTTTGGGCGCCCCAACGGTCATCCTCACGCAGCGCCTGCTCAGCCAGCTCACAGGTAATGTAGGCGAGCACCTTGAACATGGCCGGATCGGCATCACCCTTGGTGAGCGCCCGCGCCACGTCGGCGGCTTTGCCCCACTCTTTTTCCTGTTGATACAGCTCGATCAGCTGCTGCGACGACCCGCGACCGTAATCGCGATCGCCCATCAGCTCCTGCAGCAGAGCTTCGGCTCTGTCCAGCAGGCCCGCCTTGAGGTAATCCTTGGCAAGTTCGAGGGTAACCTGGGGAGAAAAGCGGGTAGGTAATTCAGGGCGTGCCAGCAAATTCTGATGAATAAGGATGGCGCGCTCAGTCTCGCCTTTAAGACGGAAATGACTGCCAATGGACAAGTGCAGGCTGACCGTCTCTTTGTTCACAGCCAGAGACTGCACGAAGTTCTCGACGGCTTGATCGGAGTAATTGGTAAAGAGGAACTGGAGTCGGTCGCGCACCGACTCTTCATCAGCGATCGGGGTGCTGGACCTGCGACGGCTTTTGCCAAGCCGGCCTGCAAACCAGCCGGCAGCAACCGCTATCGTCAGCAGCAGCCACTGAAGCACTATATCCATTAAAGAGTCCGGTCGGTCTGGGCCCTGGATTTCTCCAATGCCTGCTCGGCACGATTAAGTCGTTTCTCGAGGGTTCGCCGGGACACCGAGTTTCGAACAGTGGCCAGCACGGTCATCAACACGCCCACGAGCGCGCCAATGATAAAAGACATGATAATCCAGACGGCGACGCCGTGAGGCTGGGTTTCAAACAACAGGAAGTTGAGCGATACCGCCATCTGATTGTTGAGAGAGAACACAAGTGCCAGCAGGACAAGGACCAGTACTAACAGAATAATGAAGATTTTCTGCAATCCTGCCATAGCAATAACGCTCCCAAACGGACTTAAAAGAAGTCCGGATTATACAAGTTCCCTGATGCTGCGTCAGAAGCCTTTTTTCAGGCTGTCATTGACCTGTTCCCGCAATTCCTTGCCGGGCTTGAAATGCGGCACGAATTTGGCGGGCAGTTGCACGGCTTCGCCAGTCTTCGGATTGCGACCAGTTCGTGCAGCCCTGTGATGCAGCGAAAAACTGCCAAACCCACGAATTTCAATTCTCTGGCCATCGGCGAGCGACTGAGACATGTGTTCAATAATGGTTTTTACAGCCAACTCGACGTCTTTAACGGAAAGCTGACTTTGCTTGGACGCAATCAGCTCGACCAGTTCGGACTTCGTCATGAGGCGTTTCCCTCTTTCTTTATTATGTGTCCGCCGGATACCGGACTCTCATGACTCCTAGTTTAGCCAAACCAAAAAAAAACACAAAAAAAACGGGCTCTTAGAGCCCGTTTTTTTCTTACCAACCGAGATTATCAGTCTTTGTTGGCGTTTTGCTGCTGCATCTGCTCCTTGATGAGATCACCGATGGTGGTCGCACCAGAAGTTTCAGCTGTTTTGGCACGCATGCCTTCAACCGCTTGCTTGTCATCTTCAACGTCTTTGGACTTCACAGACAGGTTGATGATGCGGTTCTTGCGATCGATGCTGATGATCTTCGCTTCAACTTCCTCGCCTTCCTTCAGCGCGTTGCGTGCGTCTTCAACACGGTCACGGCTGATTTCAGAGGCTTTCAGGACAGCTTCCACTTCGTCATTCAGAGCGATGGTCGCGGCCTTCGCATCTACAGCAGAGACGGTACCCTTAACGATAGAGCCCTTGTCGTTCAGCTGTACAAACTCTGCGAACGGATCGCTTTCAAGCTGCTTGATGCCGAGGGAGATACGCTCACGCTCAGGATCAACAGACAGGATAACGGTTTCAACTTCGTCACCCTTCTTGTATTCACGAACTGCTTCTTCGCCAGTCTCGTTCCAGCTGATGTCAGACAGGTGAACCAGACCATCGATGCCGCCGTCCAGACCGATGAAGATACCGAAGTCAGTAATAGACTTGATCTTACCGGAGATGCGGTCGCCCTTGTTGAAGTTGCTGGAGAAATCTTCCCACGGGTTGGATACGCACTGCTTGATACCCAGGGAGATACGACGACGTTCTTCGTCGATGTCCAGAATCATCACTTCCACTTCGTCGCCTACTTGAACGACTTTGGACGGATGGATGTTCTTGTTGGTCCAATCCATTTCGGATACGTGAACCAGACCTTCAACACCTTCTTCCAGCTCAGCAAAGCAGCCGTAGTCGGTCAGGTTGGTAACACGTGCCTTGACCCGGCTGTTCTCCGGGTAACGACCCTTGATATCAACCCAGGGATCTTCACCCAGCTGCTTCAGGCCGAGGGATACACGGTTACGCTCACGGTCGAACTTCAGAACCTTAACGCTGATCTCATCGCCCACATTCACGATTTCGCTCGGATGCTTGATGCGCTTCCAGGCCATATCAGTGATGTGCAGCAGGCCGTCAACACCGCCCAGATCTACGAACGCGCCGTAGTCAGTCAGGTTCTTGACGATACCTTTAATTTCCATACCCTCGGTCAGGGTTTCCAGCAGAGCTTCACGCTCAGCGCTGTTTTCAGCTTCCAGAACCGCGCGGCGGGAAACAACCACGTTGTTACGCTTCTGGTCCAGCTTGATAACCTTGAACTCGAGCTCTTTGTTCTCCAGGTGCGCAGTGTCGCGAACCGGACGAACATCTACCAGAGAGCCAGGCAGGAAGGCGCGGATACCGGCCAGATCGACGGTGAAACCACCCTTGACCTTACCGTTGATAATACCCTTAACAACCTCTTCCGCTTCGAAGGACTTCTCAAGTACCTTCCAGGCTTCTGCGCGCTTGGCTTTCTCGCGAGACAGACGGGTTTCCCCGAAACCATCTTCGACAGCATCGAGAGCGACATCTACAACGTCGCCAATCGCAACTTCCAACTCGCCTTTTTCGTTAAGAAACTGGGAGGCGGGGATAACGCCTTCGGACTTCAGTCCGGCGTTAACGGTGACCCAGTCGCTGTCGACGTCAACTACGGTTCCCTGGACGATGGAACCCGGTTGCATGTCAATTTCTTTTAGGCTTTCTTCAAAAAGATCCGCAAAGCTCTCGCTCATTATGTGTCCTATGTGATCAACGCAAGTTTACTCCGTGCTACCAGCAACACGGTCTGTTAGTCATGTCCGGATGAAGCCAGTGGCTGGCCGATAACGCCACATCCGGCATTTCAACGACGAAAAGGTGTAGTCAGGCCTGGCCCGCTGCGGCCATACACCTGTCCAACACCTCTTCAATACTCAACCCTGTAGAATCAATGACTTGCGCATCATCCGCAGGCTTGAGAGGGGCTGCAGAACGGTTCATATCCCGCTCATCGCGAACCCGTATCTCTTCTAAAAGGGCATCAATGTTAACATCGACGCCTGCGTCCTTCAACTGGCTAAATCGTCTGCGGGCCCGCTCCTCTGCACTGGCGGTCAGGAAGATCTTGACCGGAGCATCGGGGAATACCACGGTGCCCATGTCACGACCGTCGGCGACCAGGCCCGGTGCCTTTCGGAAATCCCGCTGACGCTGCAACAGCGCATCCCGAACCGGCTGCATGACAGCAACCCGCGACGCATTATCGCCACAGGTCTCGGTGCGTATCTCCGAGGTGACATCCTCTCCGGCCAGAATGACCTTCGCCGGCTCTCCCGGGGGCGTCGGCTCAAACGCCACATCCAAAGACGCCGCGACGCCAATCAGGGTTGCCTCATCTTCGAGGGACACACCCTGACGCACAGCCGCCAGTGCGGTCAAGCGATAGAGTGCGCCACTGTCGAGCAGATGAAAGCCCAGTTTCTTGGCCAGCATCTGGGTGACCGTGCCCTTGCCCGATCCACCGGGGCCGTCGACCGTGATTACCGTCGGCAGGTTATCCGTCATTACTCAGCTCCCTCCGCGGCAATTCGGATTCCGGTGCTCTGGGCCAATTC
This sequence comes from Marinobacter similis, assembly GCF_000830985.1. Classification (GTDB taxonomy): domain Bacteria; phylum Pseudomonadota; class Gammaproteobacteria; order Pseudomonadales; family Oleiphilaceae; genus Marinobacter; species Marinobacter similis. The sequence continues at coordinate 756,571 of NZ_CP007151.1, forward strand.
GACGAAACCGGGGAACGATGTTGCCACATTGGCACAATCAGTCACTTCAATGTCACCTGTTGCCCGCAAGGAGGCGACGGCGAACGCATGGCAATGCGGTGATCGCCTTCGCTGTCGACCTGGCCACCGGAAATGGTTTGCCCACCTTCAATGATAATGCCGTCCGACGTTACCGTGGTTTCAACACCCAGATTCGCCAGACCATCAGCCATAACCTGAATTCGGTCACTCTCCTTCACACGGAGCTCTTCGGCACCACGGAGCACGGTTCGCCCCTTGGCGCAGGTGGCAGCAATGAACAGCACCGGAAATTCATCGATAGCCAGAGGCACCTGGTCCTCCGGAATGTCGATACCGGTCAGTTCGGCAGAACGAACCCGAAGGTCGGCCACCGGCTCACCGCCGATCTCACGCTCATCGAGCACTTCGATATTCGCGCCCATCTGACGCAAGATGTTGATAACACCAACACGGGTCGGGTTCATGCCGACGTGGCGAAGCACCAGATCTGAGTCCGGGGCAATGCTGGCAGCCACCAGGAAAAACGCAGCGGAAGAAATATCTGCAGGCACATCAATATCGTTGGCAACGAGTTCCCCACCACCGCTGACACTGGCCGTGGCACCATCGCGATGCACGTGATAGCCGAATCCGGCCAGCATGCGCTCAGTATGGTCCCGGGTTGGCGCAGGCTCTGTCACCGAGGTGCTGCCCTCGGCATAGAGACCGGCCAGCAACAGGCAGGATTTAACCTGGGCACTGGCCACGGGCATTTCGTAATGGATGCCAGTCAGGTGCTGGCCGCCACGGATTTTCATCGGCGGACGGCCGCCCTCGGCGGTATCAATCACTGCACCCATGGCCCGCAGCGGATCGGCTACACGGCCCATGGGGCGCTTGGTCAGGCTCGCATCGCCGGTCAACTCGGAATCAAATGGCTGCGCCGCCAGCAAACCAGCGAACAGACGCATGGCTGTGCCGGAGTTGCCCAGGTACAACGGGCCCCGCGGTGCCTGCAAACCGTTGACGCCGACGCCGTGAATACGGACAAAGCCGTCATCCGGCCCCTCAATGGTGACGCCCATATCCCGGAATGCCTGAAGCGTAGCCAGGCTATCCTCCCCCTCAAGAAAGCCTTTTACTTCCGTGATGCCGTTAGCCAGCGCGCCCAGCATGATTGACCGATGGGACATGGATTTATCACCCGGTACCCGGATATCACCGGCGATCGCGCCGCCGGGCTGAAGACGAAACGTTACCTGATTCTCACTGTTTTTTGTCACGTAAGCCTGCCCTGAAAGCATTTTTGAAAAGTGTTCCCGCGCCGCCTTGGCGCGACTGAAAACCCGGAGCAGCATGGCACTGTCCTGATTGGCAATCGCATCGCGCAACTGATCCAGATCATGGGTGAAATGGTCAATCACACGCAGCACCGCGTCGCGGTTGGAAAGAAAAATGTCGTGCCACATCACCGGATCGCTGGCCGCGATTCGGGTGAAGTCGCGAAAGCCGCCCGCGGCGTACCGGAAGATGTCCATATTCTCGTCTTCACCGGCCAGGGTATCCACTAGCGAAAAGGCGATCAGGTGCGGGAGATGGCTGGTGGCCGCAAGCACCTCATCGTGATAAGCCACCGACATCGTTAGCACCGTGGCGTCGCAGCCTTCCCACAGCTGCTTGAGGTTCGCCAGGGCCTCGGGATTGGCGTCGTCGGCCGGGGTCAGAATAACTTTGTGGCGGGCAAACAGATCGGGATTGGCGGCGCGAATACCACTCTTCTCAGAACCCGCAATCGGATGACCGGGGATTACCTGCGGGGACAACCTGCCGAACACCGCTTCAACGTCGGCCACAAAACTGGATTTGGTACTACCAACATCAGTCAGTACTGCCGACTCACCCAGCCAGGGTTTAATTTCTGCCAGCACCGCACGGGTTGCCCGAACCGGCACCGCCAGAACCACCAGATCACTGCCGGTGACCGCCTCTTCAATAGACTTGGCCGCTTGGTCAATAACACCCAGCTCAACGCCCAGAGCCAGCTCCTCGGCTCGCTTGTCTGCTCCGACCACCACTTCAGCCAGACCATTGCGCCTGAGAGCGCAGGCCAGCGAGCCGCCAATCAGGCCCAAGCCGATGATCGCGACACGCTTGAACAGAGCTTGCTGATCCGGCACCTCAGGCTTCCCTCTCAGACAGCGACTTTGATGAAAAAACAGATGACAACCCTGATGACAACCCAGATGCCAAAGACTGTTCGAGCGCCTCGATGAATTGCTGATTCTCTTCCGCCAGACCAACGGACACCCGCAGGTGGCGAGGCATGCCGTAACCGCCTACTGGGCGCACAATAACGCCCTTGGCGAGCAAGGCCTGATAAATGTCCTGCGCGCGTTCGCCGACATCAACCGAAATGAAATTGGCGGCCGAGGGTATGTACTCAAGCCCAAGACGGTCGAAGGCCTGCTCCAGCTGGCGCAGCCCGGCAGTATTCACCTCACGGGAACGTTCCAGATAGCGTTCATCTGCCAGCACGGCAGTTGCGGACGCCAGCGCCACGGTGTCGACGTTAAAGGGCTGGCGCACACGGTTGAGAATGTCGGCGATGGCTGGCGAGCTAATGCTATAGCTACCCTGAGTGCTGCAAGGCCCCAGGCTTTGGAAAAGGTTCTGCAGACAATCAGGTTCGGGAACTGTGCCAGCAGCTTCACCCCATCCGGGTACTCATCACCCTGCAGGTATTCGCAGTAGGCTTCGTCCAGCACCACCAGCACATTGGCGGGAATTTTTTCCAGGAAAGCTTCTATCGCCGCAGCGCCGTGTACGGTGCCGGTCGGATTATTCGGGTTAGCCACAAAAATCAGGCGGGTACGGTCGGTAACGGCCTCCGCCATGGCGTCGAGATCATGCCCCCAGTCTCGGGCAGGTACCGAGACCCCTTTGGCGCCAATGGCCTGGGTCACCAGCGGGTAAACCGCAAACGCGTATTGGGAAAAAATGACTTCGGCATCTCGATCGGCGAAGCAGCGGGTTATCACTTCCAGCACATCGTTGGAGCCATTACCCAGGGTGATCTGGTCCATATTGACGCCGAAACGATTCGCCAAGGCCTGCTTCAGATCGAACCCGTTGCCGTCCGGATACAGACACAGCTCTGACAGCGCCTTCTGCGCCGCCTTCAGGGCAACGTCACTGGGGCCCAGCGGATTTTCATTGCTGGCCAGCTTAACAATGTCGGCCGGATTCAGGCCCAACTCGCGGGCCAGCTCGTCAATTGGCTTGCCCGGCTGATAGGGAGACAGTGCCTGAACCCCGGTTACTGCCAGACTCTGGTAATCAACTGCCATCGCTATCACTCACTCCGTAACTTTTTCCTGCCCTTAACATCGCAATGCTAGAGAACACCAATCGGATAGGAACCCAGACGCTTCAGCTCAACCGCTTCCTCGTCCACCTGGGCCAGCAGCTTGCTCACCTGGTCGTCTTCCATGTGGCCTTCGAAATCGATATAGAACACATAGGCCCAGGTACCGCTGGGCGACGGCCGGGTTTCAATGCGAGTCAGGCTGATACCGTGCTGATGGAAAGGTTCCAGCAGCTGGTACAGCGCGCCCGGCTTGTTGCGCATAGATACCAGGATGGAAGACTTGTCGTGACCACTGGCCGGCACTTCTTCCCGACCTATAATCAGGAACCGGGTGGTGTTGTCCGGACGGTCCTCAATGCTGTTCGCCAGCTTCTTCAAGCCATAAAGCTCGGCGGCCATATCGCCGGCAATTGCCGCGGCACCTGGCTCTTCCGCTGCCCGGCGCGCCGCTTCGGCGTTGCTGGACACAGTGATGCGCTCGATACCGTAGCGATGGGTATCCAGCCACTGGCGGCACTGAGCAAAAGATTGCTGATGCGAGTAGATGCGGGTGATGTCCTGGTCTTCGTGCTTGGGTGACACCAGCAAGTGGTGGTGAATCCGAAGCTGAACTTCGCCGCAAATCTTCAGCGGTGACGACATGAACATATCCAGCGTGTGGTTGATCATGCCTTCGGTGGAGTTTTCCACCGGCACCACGCCGTAATGAGCCGCACCCGACTCCACTTCCCGGAACACTGCATCAATGGCCGGCAGCGGTACGCTGACCACTGAATGCCCAAAATGCTTCAGAGCAGCCGCCTGGGTGAAGGTTCCCACCGGCCCCAAGAAGGCAATGTGCATCGGCTTTTCCAGGGCCAGGCAGGCGGACATGATCTCGCGAAACAGTCGCGCCATCTCCTCGCCCGACAATGGCCCGGGATTCTGCTCTTTGATGCGGCGCAGTACCTGGGCTTCCCGCTCCGGACGGTAGAAAAACACGTCCTGGTCCGGGTTTGAGTCCATCTTTACGTGTGCCACTTCCTGGGCACAGCGAGCGCGGGCACTGATCAGATCCATGATCTGCTGATCAAGGCTGTCAATCTCATCCCGGAGTTCGGCCAGACGAATCTGCTCGTCACTCATGATTAACCACGCTCCTTCGCGAATTCAGCCATATACTGCACCAACGCATCGACACCGGCCTCCGGCATGGCGTTGTAGATGCTTGCACGCATGCCACCCACGGAGCGGTGCCCCTTGAGGTTAAGCAAGCCGCGGGCATCGGCGCCCTTAAGGAAGTCAGCATTGAGAGCATCGTCCGCCAGGGTGAACGGCACGTTCATCCAGGACCGGAAACGCGGATCGATCGGATTGGCGTAAAAATCGTTGGTGTCGATGAAATCGTAGAGTTTCTTGGCTTTGCGGGCGTTGATCGCCCCCATGGCCTCTACCCCACCCTGAGCCTTCATCCACTGGAACACCAACCCTGCCAGGTACCAGGAATAGGTAGCCGGCGTGTTGTACATGGAATCGTTATCGGCGATGACCTGGTAGTTCATCATCGTCGGCGTTTCCCTACGGGCTTTGCCCAGAAGATCTTTCCGAATGATGACAACCACCAGACCAGACGGCCCGATGTTTTTCTGGGCGCCGGCGTAAATCAGACCAAACTTGGAGAAATCCATAGGCCGGGACAGCATGGTTGAGGACATGTCCGCTACCAGCGGCACAGAACCGCTGTCTGGAATGAAGTCGAATTCCAGGCCGCCAATGGTTTCATTCGGCGTGTAGTGCAGATACGAAGCGTCAGCGCTGGTCTGCCAAGCTGAAACATCCGGAATCGAGCTGAATCCGGAATCCTCAGCACTGGCCACCACATTGATGTTGCCGTAGCGCTTGGCCTCGGCGATCGCCTTTTTCGACCAGATCCCGGTGTTCACGTAATCCGCAGACCCACCTTCTCCGAGGAGATTGAGGGGGATGGTGGCGAACTGACTGGAAGCCCCACCCTGCATAAAGAGTACGGCGTAATCATCTGATATACCGGCTAATTCACGAAGATCTCGCTCGGCGGTTTCAGCAATCTGTACAAACTCGTCGCTGCGATGGCTCATCTCCATCACGGACATACCAGTACCGCGCCAGTCCAGCATTTCCTCGCGTGCCTGCTGCAGCACTGCTTCCGGCAAGGTTGCCGGGCCTGCACAAAAGTTATACGCCCTACTCATGTTCCGTGATCTCTCAAGTCATACTGATTCGGTCTGTTGGCAGTGCCGGCTTAGTCTTCGCCGGCACCTTCCTCGGAGCTGCTCTCACCCGCTGCATCACCGGCGTCACCATTGGACTCTCTACCTTCTAGCGTACCTTCCAGTACTCCGCCTTCAGGTGCTTCACCGTCAAGCTCTTCGCCATCAAGGCCAGCGTCATCGGCTTCGGCAATCCGCTCCACGCCTACCAGGCGCTCGTCTTCCTGGCTCAGCTTGATCAGACGCACACCCTGGGTGTTCCGGCTCAGCACGGAAACTTCGTCCGTGCGGGTCCGCACCAACGTGCCCTTGTCGGAGATCAGCATCATTTCATCGCCATCGAACAACTGCAGGGCTGTTACCAGGTTACCGTTACGCTCGGAGCACTGCATGGCGATAACGCCCTGGCTGCCTCGGCCGTAAGTCGGGAATTCATCAATGGCTGTGCGCTTGCCGTAGCCGTTCTCACTGGCGGTGAGGATCACGCCATCTTCCTGAGGAATGATCAGGGAGACCACATGGTGCCCTTCTGGCATCTTGATGCCGCGCACACCACGGGCGGTCCGGCTCATCGGACGAACAGCCTCTTCGTTGAAACGCACCGCTTTACCGGCGGTGGAGAACAACATCACTTCAGCGTCGCCCTTGGTGATGGCTGCGCCAATCAGGGTATCGCCCTCATCCAGCGACAGCGCAATCAGGCCACTGCTGCGCGGGCGGGAGAAATTCGGCAGCGGCGTCTTCTTGACCACGCCAGCGTACGTCGCCATCAGCACAAACTGGTCTTCCGGATAATCCCGTACCGGCAGGAAGGTGGTAATACGCTCACCTTCATCCAGAGGCAGGATATTCACCATCGGGCGACCGCGGTGAGCACGGCTGGCACGCGGAATCTCGAATACTCGCAGCCAGTAAACCTTGCCCCGGTTGGAGAAGCACAGAATGGTGTCGTGGGAGTTGGCGACCAGCAGCTTCTCGACAAAGTCCTCGTCCTTCATGGACGTTGCAGCCTTGCCTCGACCACCGCGACGCTGGGCCTGGTAGTCTTCGACCGCCTGGGTCTTGGCATAACCACTGTGGGAGATGGTCACCACCAGGTCTTCTTCGTCGATCAGATCGGCAATGGTCAGGTCACGACGGGAGCTGGTGATCTCGGTCAGACGCTCATCGCCGTAGTCGTTAACGATTTCCTGCAGCTCATCACGGATCACCTGCATCAGACGCTCCGGATCGCCCAGAATGTCGAGCAGATCGGCAATCTTCTCCAGGATTTCCTTGTACTCGTTCTGCAGCTTCTCGGTCTCAAGACCGGTCAGGCGGTGCAGACGCAGATCCAGAATCGCCTGGGCCTGCTCTGGTGACAGATGGTACAGGCCTTCACGCAGGCCGTAGACCTCGGGCAGATCGTCCGGACGACAGGCGTCTTCGCCGGCGCGTTCCAGCATGGCCAGTACATCACCGGGCGACCAGCCCTTGTCCATCAGCTTTTCCTTGGCTTCAGCCGCGGACGGCGAGGCTTGATCAGCTCGATGATTTCGTCGATATTGGCCAGCGCAACGGTCAGACCTTCAAGGATATGACCACGCTCACGGGCCTTGCGCAGTTCGAAGATGGTACGGCGGGTGACCACTTCCCGGCGATGACGGATGAACGCATCCAGCATCTGCTTCAGGTTCAGGGTCTTGGGCTCGCCGTTGATCAAGGCAACCATGTTGATGCCGAAGACCGTTTCCAGCTGGGTCTGGGAAAACAGGTTGTTGATGATCACGTCCGGGTTTTCACCCCGGCGCAGCTCGATCACAACCCGGATACCTTCCTTGTTGGACTCATCCCGCAGCTCTGAAATACCTTCCAGGCGCTTCTCTTTAACCAGCTCCGCAATCTTCTCGATCAGCCGTGCCTTGTTCAGCTGGTACGGCAGCTCGGTAATGATGATGGCGTCGCGGTTGGTTTTCTTGTCGTGCTCGATTTCGTGGCGGGCGCGAATGTAGATCCGGCCGCGGCCTGTACGATAAGCCTCAACGATACCCGCCCGGCCATTGATGATGCCCTGAGTCGGGAAATCCGGTCCGGGGATAAACTCCATCAACTCATCAACGGTGAGATCCGGGTTGTTGATCAACTCCAGACACCCGTTCACCACTTCCGTCAGGTTGTGGGGCGGAATGTTGGTGGCCATACCAACGGCAATACCGGAGGAACCGTTGACCAGCAGATTCGGAACCCGGGTGGGCAGCACGTCGGGAATGCGTTCGGTGCCGTCATAGTTGTCGACGAAATCGACGGTTTCCTTGTCCAGATCCGCCAGCAGGGAATGGGCGATCTTTTCCATACGAATTTCGGTGTAACGCATGGCAGCCGCGTTGTCGCCATCGATCGAACCGAAGTTACCCTGACCATCAACCAGCGGGTAACGCAGGGAGAACGGCTGGGCCATACGAACAATGGTGTCGTAGACAGCAGAGTCACCGTGCGGATGGTATTTACCGATAACGTCACCGACCACACGGGCCGATTTCTTATACGCCTTGTTCCAGTCATTGTTCAGTTCGGACATGGCGAACAGAACGCGGCGATGCACCGGCTTGAGGCCGTCCCGCACATCCGGCAGCGCACGGCCGACGATGACGCTCATGGCGTAATCGAGGTAGGACTGTTTTAACTCGTCTTCTATGTTTACCGGCAGGATCTCTTTGGCTAACTCACCCATCGAGAAAGGTTCCTTTGCGTTATCTGGAAGTCGTGTCGGAGCCGTTATACGGCCCCCTAGTTATTCTGTAATAAGCCGCCGAGTCTACCACAATCACACCGTTACCGGGGCAACTGTGAGACAGGCTTAATCAAACACCACCGTCTTGTTTTCGTAGGTAATCACCTGGTCTTCGATGTGGGAGCGAAGGCCTCGAGCCAACACGTTCTTTTCCACATCCTTACCCAGGCGAACCATGTCGTCGATGGAGTCGCGGTGTGTTATGCGAATAACGTCCTGTTCGATGATCGGACCTTCGTCCAGATCCTCGGTGACGTAATGGCAGGTCGCACCAATCAGCTTCACACCGCGGCTATAGGCCTGATGGTAAGGACGCGCACCGGCAAACGACGGCAGGAAGCTGTGGTGGATATTGATCACCTTGCCCGAGTATTTGCGACACAACTCGGCAGGCAAAATCTGCATGTAGCGGGCCAGCACAACCACGTCGACATCGTACTGCTGGAACAACTCTTCGATGTGGGCGAAGGCCTCGGCCTTGTTGTCCTTGCTCACCGGGACATGGTGATAAGGAATCTCATGCCACTCCACCATGCGGCGAAGGTCGTCGTGGTTGGAAATCACCGCCGCGATCTCAGCATTCAGCTCCTTGCTGTGCCAACGGTGCAGCAGGTCCGCCACACAGTGTGACTCCTTGCTGCACATCAGAATGACTTTCTTCGGCTGGGCCGAGTCGGCAATGTGCCAGTTCATGTCGAACTCACGGGCAATCGGCTCAAACGCCGCCCGGAACTGATCAAGACCAAAAGGGATAGAACTGGCCTTGATTTCGTGCCGCATGAAGAACCGGCCGCTCTGGGTGTCCGAGTGATGGCTCGCCTCGGTAATCCAGCCATTGTACGTGGACAGAAAATTACTCACCTTGGCGACAATTCCGACCCGATCCGGGCAGGAAATCACAAGACGATAGGTATGCTCCATGGAAAGCCTTTCCTTAACTGAAATCCGGGAAAGCAGGTGCGCCGGGGAACCACTGGCGGAACAATCGACAGGTTGACGTTACGCACCGATGAAAATGACCGACTATCATAGCCTATCTGAACGCCAGAAACGAGGAACAGAATCATGGACAAGGCCCCACAGCGGCAAATCAAAGGAACCCGCCTCAAGAGGCAGTCAGAGAGCCTCAGCGCCATCGCCCTGACCCTGACCCTGACAGTGTTCACAGCAGGCCCGGTCTCCGGACAGGCCATTCTGGAAGGCGAACGCTTCCATCCAGCAGTTGCCACCCAGGGAATGGTCGCTACCAGCCACACCCTCGCAACGGACGTCGCCCTGCAGGTGCTAAAAGACGGCGGCAATGCCATCGATGCAGCGGTTACAGCCGGCTTTGCCCTGGCCGTCACCCAGCCACGGTCCGGCAACATTGGCGGCGGCGGCTTCATGCTCATTGCTAAAGGCGATAACAGCGCACCCGAAGCCATCGATTACCGGGAGAAGGCCCCGGCAGCAGCCTCGGAAACCATGTTCCAGGATGACAACGGCGAAGTGGTCAAGAACCGGAGCCGGTTTACCCACCTCGCAGCGGGTGTCCCGGGCACTGTTGCCGGGCTGGCCATGGCCCTGGAGCGCCACGGCACTCTATCCCTGAAACAGGCCCTGGCGCCGGCCATCAAACTGGCCCGGGATGGATTCACCGTACCGCAGCGCTTCACCGATGGCCTGGAACAGGCCCGTGCCCGCCTCGAACCCTGGCCGGCGACGCTATCGACCTTCTATAAAGCCGATGGCAGTGCCTACCAATCCGGCGACATCTTCCGACAACCAGACCTGGCCGATACCCTTCAGCGCATTGCGGACCAGGGGGTAGACGGTTTTTACGAGGGCGAAACCGCTGAGCTGATTGTTGCCGAAATGGATCGCATGGTGGCTTGATTACCGAGTCGGATCTGAGCAGTTACGAGCCGGTGGTTCGCACGCCGGTACATGGCACCTATCACGACTACGACGTGTTCTCCATGTCGCCGCCCTCCTCCGGCGGCACCCACATCGTGCAGATCCTGAATATCCTCGAGGGCTATCCGCTCCGGGAATCCGGCCATAACACCGCCGATACCATTCACTGGATGGCCGAGGCCATGAAACTGGCCTATGCCGACCGTTCCCAGTACCTGGGCGATACCGATTATGTGGATGTGCCGCTGGCCGGCCTGACGAGCAAGTCCTACGCTGAGGCGCTCAGAAAAGACATCACTCTTGAACGGGCGCGACCGGCCAGCGAGATCGGACCTGGCGAGCCCACCGCCTATGAAAGCCCGGAAACCACCCACTTCTCGGTGGTCGACAAATGGGGCAATGCTGTCTCCAACACCTACACCATCAATTTCAGTTACGGCTCTGGCATCACCGTGGAAGGTGCCGGCTTCCTGCTTAACAATGAAATGGACGATTTCAGCGCCAAGCCCGGTGTACCCAACGCCTACGGCCTGATTGGCGGCGAGGCAAACAAAGTGGAACCCGGCAAGCGCATGCTCAGCTCCATGTCGCCCACCATTGTGAAAAAACAGGGCAAGAATTTCCTGGTCACCGGCAGCCCGGGTGGTTCCCGCATTATCACCACCACCCTGCAGGTGCTCCTGAATGTGATCGACCATGACATGAACATCCAGACTGCCGTCAGCGCGCCCCGGGTCCATCATCAGTGGTTGCCGGATGAGCTGCGCATTGAGCAGGGCATCAGCGGCGACACCGTGAAGTTGCTGGAAAGTCTTGGCCATACCGTGGTTACCAATTCGGCGATGGGAGCCATTCAGAGTATTATGGTGGGAGAGGACGGAACACTTTACGGGGGTGCTGATCCGCGGCGTAGTACGTCCTCGGCTCAGGGTTACTGATACCGCCGCCGCACCCGATTCATCAAAACCAGGAGGCGATAATGTATCTGTCTGTGCAATTGAGCTGCTATCCGCTCAAGGAAGACTACAAACAACCGATCCGGGACCTGATTGCCCGCCTGGAACAAACCGGGCTGGAAGTTTACCCCGGCCGCATGAGCACAGAGATCTTCGGAGAGTTCGACGAAGTCATGAAAGTGCTCTCCGATACCATGAAATGGTCATTTGAAACCTACGGAAAGTCCGTGTTCGTGGCCAAGATCATGGAGGGTGACCGGAGACCGAGATGACCGCTCCCAATGAACCGGGCGATCGGAAGCCGTCGGATTCACCAAAACCGGCCATTCCGAACCAGTATTCCTTCCTGTGGCTGAGCGCCGCCATCTTTCTGATGGTGCTCTGGCTTCAGGACAGCGGGCAGCCAAAGCTGCAGGTACTGGCGTACTCCGAGTTCAAGACCGCGGTTATTAACGGCCAGGTGGCCGCCGTTACTCTGAAAGACGAGCGCATCACCGGCCAGTTCTCCGACGCCGATGCCGGATTCCAGACCATCCGCCCACCGATGGAGGATCCGGTATTACTCAACTTACTTGAAGAAGCCGACGTCACCATCTCGGCGACCCCCTCCGGGTTGCCTGGTGGCAAGAGCTAATTCGCGGTTTCCTGCCCTGGATCCTTCTGCTGGCTCTGATGTTCTGGTTCTGGGGCGTGGCTCAGAAACGAATCACCCAGGGCGGCGGCCCGTTCGACTACGGTAAGTCGAAAGCACGCCTGGCCCGGCGGGAAACCTCCACCACCACGCTGGATGATGTCGCCGGGATCGAATCGGCGAAACGCGAGATCGCGGAGATCATCGATTTCCTCAAATCCCCGGAAAAATATCGGGCCCTGGGTGCCGAAATGCCCAAGGGCGTGCTTTTGGTGGGGCCACCGGGTACTGGTAAAACGCTTTTGGCGCGCGCCATTGCCGGCGAGGCAGAGGTGCCTTTCTTCAGCATCAGCGCCTCGGAATTTATCGAAATGTTTGTGGGTGTCGGCGCCGCCCGGGTAAGGGACATGTTCCTGAACGCCCGCAAGGCCGCGCCAGCGCTGATTTTCATTGACGAACTGGACGCCATCGGCCGATCCCGGGGCACCGGACTGGGCGGCGGCCACGACGAACGGGAACAGACGCTAAATCAGATCCTCACGGAGATGGACGGCTTCGAACCCCACGAGAACATCCTGGTTTTGGCCGCCACCAACCGGCCCGATGTACTGGATAGCGCCCTGCTCCGACCCGGCCGATTCGACCGCAAGATCACCCTGGACCGCCCCCACAAGGAAGCCCGTGCCGCCATTCTGAAAGTACACGTGCGCAAGGTGCCCCTGGCGGACGATGTCGACCTGGAACAGATCGCAGCGCGCACCATTGGCTTTTCGGGCGCCGACCTGAAAAATCTGGTCAACGAGGCCGCCCTGACTGCAGCCCGGGAAAACCTGCACGAAGTCACCGCCCACTGCTTTGAGCTGGCCCGAGACCGGATCATCCTCGGTGAAGAACGCGATGCCCACCTCTCGCCCGAAGAACGTGAGGCTGTGGCCTATCACGAGTGCGGCCACGCCATCATGGCCTACTATCTACCCAAGGCCGACCCGCTGACCAAGCTCACCATCATCCCCCACGGCATGGCCATGGGCGTCACCGAGCAAACGCCTAGGGACGATCAGTACAGCTACACCGAGAGTTATCTAAAAGATCGGATCAAGGTAATGCTCGGCGGACGGTCGGCCGAAAAAGTGATCTATGGCGAGGTCAGCACCGGCGCCCAGAACGATCTTAAAGAAGCCACCACGCTGATCCGAAAAATGATTGGCCAATGGGGTATGAGTGAAAAAATAGGACCGCTTGGCCTGAGTATTGGCGAAGAGCACGTATTTCTCGGCCGCGAGATGGGCCTGCCACGGGAATTCAGCGAGAAAACCGCCGAGCTGATTGATGCTGAGATTCAGGCTCAGCTGATGGCGCTGGAAAAGGCCACACTCGATTTCCTGACCGAGCATCGGGCGCAACTTGAAGCCCTGGCCAAAGCTGTGCTGAAACAGGAGACCCTGTCAGCGGAAGAGGTCGATGAAATTCTCAAGCGGGAGGACGATCGCAAGATTGCCTGAGCAGCCACAAGGCCGCCCAGGTCACAGCCATCCTGATCAGGAATGACCCAGAATGGCCGCCAGCTTATCCTGCGTTTTGTCCTCAAAATCACTGGCATCGTGCCGTTCGTGCAGCTGCTCTTCCGGCTCGCCCCACGTGCGGTTAACCATCCGCCCACGCCGTACCGCCGGGCGATGAGCAATCTCTTCCATCCAGCGCACCACGTTGCTGTAAGTATGAGCCTCCAGGAACTCGGCCGCGTCGTAAACCTTGTTAGCCACCAGGGCGCCGTACCAGGGCCAGATCGCCATATCGGCGATGGTGTACTCGTCGCCCGCGATGTAACGGTTATTAGCCAACTGACGGTCCAGCACATCCAACTGGCGCTTCACCTCCATGGTGTAGCGGTTAATAGGGTACTCGTATTTTTCCGGCGCATAGGCGTAGAAGTGGCCAAAGCCGCCACCCAGCATGGGCGCGCTTCCCATTTGCCAGAACAACCAATTCAGGGTTTCCGTGCGCTTGGCAATATCCTTGGGCAGGAAGGCACCAAACTTCTCCGCCAGGTACAACAGGATGTTGCCGGATTCAAACACGCGAATGGCCGGATCTGCACTGCGGTCCACCAAGGCCGGAATCTTGGAGTTCGGGTTCACCTCGACAAAGCCGCTGCCAAACTGATCGCCGTCGCCAATCTTGATTGGGTAAGCGTCGTATTCCGCACCCTTGATGCCCTGCTCCAACAGCTCTTCGAGCATGACGGTGACTTTGACCCCATTCGGTGTTGCCAGTGAATACAACTGCAACGGATGCTCGCCTACCGGTAGCTCCTGGTCATGGGTAGGCCCGGCAATCGGCCGATTGATTTTGGCAAAGGTGCCGCCACTCTCGGACTCCCATTTCCAGACTTTGGGCGGGGTGTAAGTCGGGTCACTCATAACGGAATGCTCTCCTAACGGGCAAATGGACAACGATAGATCGCTGCCCTTTGAATTTCCTGTAAGTGGTACGCCGCTTAAGGCGGACAGGACCAGTCGGTCAAAAAATGCTGATGTTTCAGAGGTGTTGGGCCGAAAACCGCGGATTCAAGCACAGCACCATATTGCGGATAACGCGCACTGGCGCCACCACGGCAAGTTCCGAATTCACTGCTATAATTTCATGGCTGTATTTAACATTTTTTGACAATCTTGTTCGCACCGTCGGACGACGGAATCCATTGTAAACGAGGGAGTTTACATATGAAGCCGCTTAATCGATTAGCACGTCCCTGGCTGGTTATTGCCATAGCCGCACTGCTCGTTGCCTGTGCTGGGCCAGGACCAAAACCGGACAGCGAACTGCAAGCTGCTGAGTCTTCAGTCCAGCAAGCCGAAGCGGCCGATGCCCGCAAATTCGAGCCAGTTCTCCTCAACCAGTCCCAGAATAAAGTGGCGGATGCCCGCGAGTTGATGGACCAGGAGCAATACCGGAAGGCCGAGCGCCTACTGGAGCAAGCCGCCGTGGATGCTCAATTGGCCGCCGCTCGTTCAGAAACCGAGAAAGCTCAGCGTGCAGTAGCGGAGATTAACCGGTCTATCGACGAACTACAGGATCAGCTCGAGACCAACTAACTGTGAGCCCGAACCAGGAGATTGAGATGACGACTCGTACCTTTGCCACCAGCATCGCAGTCGGGCTGCTTGCACTGATGACCGGCTGCGCCAGCTCTCCACCCTACAACGCCGAGGTTGATCAGGCGCGCACCCTGTATCTGAACATTGAGCAGGATCCCGATGTCGCCCGCAGTGGCGCAAGTCAACTTCGAGCTGCCAAGCGACAACTCGATCGAGCCGAAATGTTGCTGGAAGATGAGGCCGACATTTCCACAATCGAGCACGCCGCTTATCTTGCCACCAGACATGCAGAGATCGCCCAGCAACAAGGGCTCCGTGCGTCACTGGAAGACGAAATCAGCTCCGCTGAAGAGCGTCGGCAGAAGATCATGCTGCAGATGAAGACCAACGAGGCCGATGCACTACGAGCTCAGATGGCAGCCCTGCAGGCGGAAAAAACCGAACGCGGCATGGTGCTGACCCTCGGGGATGTTTTGTTCGACTTGAACAAGGCCGACCTCAAAGCCTCCGGCCAGCGAACCGTGGCCCGATTGGCGGAATTCATGCTGGAGTACGACGACCGTCGTGTACGGATTGAAGGCTATACGGACAGCACCGGCGAAGAATCGTACAATCGGCGATTGTCTGAGCGCCGCGCCATGTCGGTCTATGACGAACTACTCAGCCACGGCGTTTCCAGCAGCCGTGTCGAGTTTGAAGGCTACGGTGAGGCCTATCCGGTGGCCAGTAACGACACCAGCGCCGGGCGGCAACAAAACCGGCGTGTCGAAATCGTGATCTCGGACGAAACCGGGCAGATTGAGGGCCGCTAGAAATAACCAGGCCCGGGCAGCACGAAGAACTGCCCGGGCTCGCTTACGCCGGCAAGCCTGAGAGAAACCAAGAACTTTACCGCTTCAAACTATCCAGCACCTCAACGATCGGGGCTTGGTTGACTTGAATGAAACCGCGCTTTGGCCTGTCCAGATCGATAATCAGGAATACGATCAGGGTAATCAGGAGAGACACCAGCATGATGGGCACCACCATCCGCTGCCCGCTCAAACCCGAGGAGTACCCCATGATCCCTCCCGACGCTATAAAAACGACGAACAGGAGGATCAGCACCACTTCCGGCACGTGCATCTGCAGTAAGGCATTACGCTTGCCTTGGCTGTCGATGGCATCGTTCAGAGATTTCACGAACGCCCCCGTTGTTACCGGACGCGGGTCAACGTTGGTAGCCGCAATCGCCAGCGACCAAAGCTCGCTCTGCAATTGAGCGATCTTGGCGTTGTATTCCTTGCGCTCGTCAACCTTGGTCAGGTCAACCTGGCCTACCTCCACCCGTAACTGCGCATAATCCCGCCACAGCTGCTTGGCGTCATCCTGGAATTCCTGCGGCAGCAACTCTACCCTCAGCACCGCCGTTCCAATGGCATTGGCTTCGTCAATGACGGCAATGCTGCGATTGTCATAGCGCTGCATCGACATGCTGAAGGTAAAACCCAACAGCAACGCCAACAAGCCCAGAATACTGGCCTGAACAGACCCAGTGAGCTCCTTCATTTCTGACGTGGTGCGAGACTGGGTGAAACGACCAGTTCTAAATCCCAGCTCGTTACAGACAACAATTGCGACGAAAAGCGCCGCGGCAATCAGCACGCTGCTGAATCCGTAGAGTACTTCCTGTTCGTTCATGGTAATTCCCAGGTGGAGCGAAAAGCGTAAAAAGGCGAGGCGTTGCCGCTGCTTAAGGCGCTAACACTATCCCCATTTAAAGCGACATAAAAGCATTAGAACGCGACTTTCGCGAACTCCCTATAGGAAGTCCCTATATAAAGAAGAAATCAGCAACCAAGTGCACGGCCCTCGGTCGTTTAGTCCACACCGGTCTTCGAGGAGTACAATGATAGAAGACCATCGTGCAGAACAGCGACCAGACCATGACCTGCTTTCGACGATTCCTACGGATGTTAGTGCTGATTGCCCTCGCCCAGGGCGCTCAGGCGCCCTGGGCTGCGGGACCTATCTGGTCGACAACGATGCCTGGCCCATTGAGGTTGAGGAGCGCTGTGGGGCCAGATTACGTGGTGGAATATCCCACAGCCACAGTCCCCGGGCTGGGCGTGGTACAAACCGAAATGCATTGGTACTACAACCCCGGGCCCCAGCGGTTTATAAGGCGGCTGACCTTCCGCAATGGCAAGCTGGCACAGGTGGAAAGCCTGGGTTATGGATTCCATGTTTCCGATCGGGCCAGTTGCAACATCAGCACCCTTCGGCACGCTCGCACCGAATACGAGCTGATCGCCCGTTGCGGCGAACCCGTCTCAAAGCGAGTGGAATGGCGGACGCCCAAACCCACTCGACGCCTGGAGACTTGGCAGGGATTGCGGCCGGTGCTGGTTCAGCTGTGGCTTTACCACCTCGCTAACAACCAGTTCCGGCAGGTAGTCACCCTGAGAAACGGACAGGTGGTGGACATCGAATCCCGCTCTGCCCGGTAAGCGGCTGGCGCAAACACGCTCGGGGCCTGCAACACTTTTCCGCAGTTTCTCCGTAAACGCGACCAAATGACTAACTGCCAATCCTGTTACCCACGTTGCTAATTTGATAGTGAAACTGGCGATATTCCATTCCACTGGTAGGCTTAATCTCGTTGCAGATAATGCAGTGAAAAACAGTGTGAGTTGTATCCAGGGAGCAAAAACAAAAAACAATACAAGCCTGAACGGAGCAATCTCTATGTTGAAAGGAAATCTGAAACTCACGTCACAACGCACCATTCTTGCCACCTGTTTCGTTGGGTTGTCCGCCAACGCGGCTGTCAGCGTGGATACCTACACCCTTCGGGAAGCCGTCACCGTGGAAGGAGTTCGCAGTCATCAAGCGGCCTTCCAAGCGGCTGCTGATGCCAACGGTGGTACCCGAGAGGCGTCGTCTCCGGGGTATCAAGCCTCTGTAGACTATGTCGCAGAACAACTGACTGCAGCCGGCTACGAGGTCACGATCCAGGAATTCGATTTTCCCTTCTTTGAGGAAAACCAGCCCGCCATTCTGGATCAGTTGGCGCCCACGCCAACGTCCTATGAATATTTCGGCGTGGATGGGTTTGCCACCATGACGTACTCCGGCAGCGGTGACGTTACTGCTATCGCAGAGGGGGTGGACCTCGCCCTACCTCCCGGAACCGATGCCAACACCTCAACCAGCGGCTGCGAAGCAACTGATTTCGCCGGTTTCACAGCGGGCAGCATTGCAGTGATACAGCGCGGCTCCTGCTCTTTTGCGCAAAAGGCACAGAATGCGCACGACGCGGGTGCCGCCGGCGTGATCATTTTCAATGAGGGCCAGGAAGGGCGAACCGATGCTTTCTTGGGAACGCTCGGTGGCCCGGATTTTTCCATTCCCATTGTGGGCGCGGCCTTCTCGGTTGGCACCGATTTGGCGGCCGGGGGCGTTGAAGTCAATCTTTTTGTCGATGCCGCATCGGAAATCCGGAGCACATCGAACGTTATCGCCGAAACAACAGCCGGACGGGATGACCGTGTTGTGGTGGTGGGTGCACACCTTGATTCGGTTTCCGAAGGCCCCGGCATCCAGGATAACGGCAGTGGTTCGGCCGCCATTTTGGAAACCGCCCTGCAGATTGCCCGACAGGAGATCTCACCGCGCAACAAGTTGCGTTTCGCCTGGTGGGGCGCGGAAGAGGCAGGTCTGTTGGGTGCGGAGCATTACGTCGCCAATCTCAGCCCGCGCGACATCAAAAACATCGCCTTGAACCTCAACTTCGACATGATTGGCTCACCTAACTTTGTGCGCTTTGTGTACGATGGTGACGGCTCAGATACCGCTCTGGCCGGCCCCAATGGTTCCAAGAACATTGAGAGCGTCTTCCTGAAGTACTTTGAAGAAATGTCGCTTCCGGTCGAGCCTACTGCGTTCGATGGTCGTTCTGACTACGGTCCGTTCATCGCAGTCGGCATTCCAGCCGGAGGATTGTTCACCGGCGCTGAGGGGATCAAAACCGCCGATGAAGCTGCTCTGTATGGCGGCACCGAAGGCGACCAGTACGACCCTTGTTATCACCTCGCCTGTGACACCTTCGATAACATCAGCCTGGAAGTGCTGGACCAGATGTCCGATGCCGTTGCGCACTCTGTCCTGACCTTTGGGATGACAACGTCATCTGTAAATGGCACCGACAAGGGTAAGGGTCTTGGCAAATTCAAAGATGAAATGGAGTATCGCGGATCGAAGCTGGTTAAATAACCGAGCCTCCTTCAGCACTTGAGGTTAATACCCAGACGGAGTGGCCATCGGCCACTCCGTCCCATGCAAACATCCTTCTCTATCAAGCCGAAGCTCGCGCGGCGCGGGCCGCGTGAAGCTTCTTATAGCTCTCAACCAAACGCAGGTGCTTATCCAGTCCTTCCAGCTGCGAGTTGGTTGGGGTAAGGCCGTAAAAACGCGTGCTGCCATTCACTGAGCCAACCACCGCATCCATGGTCTCATCCCCGTACATGCGTTTGAGATTGAACAGGTAGTCGTCCAGCTCAAGTTCATCATCCAGGGTGATTTCCAGCACTGCGTTCACTGCCCGGTAGAACAGGTTGCGCTCAACAGTGTTGTCGTTGAACTGCAGGAACATGTCGACGAACTCCAGAGCCTCCTCGTGCCACTCCAGCGCCAGGCAGATCAGCAGCTTCAGCTCCAGAATTGTCAGCTGTCCCCACACGGTGTTCTCATCAAACTCGATACCAATCAGGCTGATGATCGTCATGTAGTTGTCGAGCTGGCTGGCTTCCAGGCGCTCCGCCAGATCGGCAAGCTGCTCGTCAGTCAGGGAATGCAGGTTGAGAATGTCCTGACGGTAGTCCAGGGCCATGTTGGTGTTATCCATGATCAGGTCTTCAACCGGATACACCTCGGAATAACCGGGCACCAGAATACGGCAGGTGGGCGCGCCAAGGTCTTCATACACGGCCACATACACCTCTTTGCCCATCTCCTTGAGAATATTGAACAAGCCGACGGATTCTTCTTCGTTAGTGCCGGAGAAATCCCACTCACAGAACTCGTAATCCTGCTTGGCACTGAAGAAACGCCACGACACCACACCGGTTGAATCAATGAAGTGCTCAACAAAGTTGTTGGGCTCAGACACCGCCAGGCTGTTGAACGTCGGCGCCGGTACATCATTCAGGCCTTCAAAGCTCCGGCCCTGCATCAGTTCAGTCAGGCTGCGCTCCAGCGCCACTTCAAAGCTCGGATGTGCGCCAAAGGAGGCAAACACACCTCCGGTACGCGGGTTCATCAGGGTCACGCACATGACCGGGAACTGGCCACCCAACGAGGCGTCTTTGACGAGGATGGGGAAACCCTGGGCTTCCAGCGCGTCGATGCCCTCAAGGATATCGGGGTACTTTTCCAATACGTTTCGGGGTACGTCCGGCAGCGCAATTTCCTCTTCGATGATCTGGCGCTTCACGGCCCGCTCGAAGATCTCTGACAGGCACTGCACTTCGGCTTCGAACAGCGTATTCCCAGCACTCATGCCGTTACTGAGGAACAGGTTCTCAATCAGGTTCGAGGGAAAGTACACTACCTCGCCATCGGACTGCCGAACGAACGGCAGAGACACAATGCCCCGCTCCACATTGCCGGAGTTGGTGTCGATCAGGTTAGAGCCACCCAGCTCGCCGTCCGGGTTGTAAATAGCCAGGCTGTAGTCATCCAGAATACCCTCAGGCAGCTCGTCATTGGGCCCTGGCTTGAACCATTCCTCATTGGGGTAATGAACGAATTCGCTGTTGGCGATCTCTTCACCGAAGAACTGATCGTTATAGAAGAAGTTGCAGTTCAGGCGCTCAATGAACTCACCCAGCGCGGAACACAGGGCGCTCTCCTTGGTGGAGCCCTTGCCGTTGGTAAAGCACATGGGCGACGCCGCATCGCGAATGTGCAGCGACCACACATGGGGCACAATGTTGCGCCAGGAGGCGATCTCAATCTTCATGCCCAGATCCGCCAGGATGCCGGTCATGTTGGCAATGGTTTGCTCCAGCGGCAGGTCCTTGCCTTCAATGAAGGTACGGGCATCGCCGTCTGGCTCCACCATCAGCAGGGCCTGGGCGTCTTCGTCCAGGTTATCGACCTGCTCAATCTGGAACTCGGGGCCGGTTTGAACGACCTTTTTGACGGTACAGCGATCAATCGACCTCAGGATGCCCTGGCGATCCTTGTCGGAAATGTCCTCCGGCAGCTCTACCTGAATCTTGAAGATCTGGTTGTAGCGGTTTTCCGGATCAACGATGTTGTTCTGCGACAGGCGGATGTTGTCCATGGGAATGTCCCGCGCCTTACAGTACACCCGCACGAAATAGGCCGCGCACAGCGCCGAGGATGCCAGGAAGTAATCGAAAGGGCTGGGGGCGGAGCCGTCGCCCTTGTAGCGGATAGGTTGGTCAGTAACGACGGTGAAATCGTCAAACTTGGCTTCAAGTCTGAGATTGTCGAGAAAGTTGACGTTGATTTCCATTACGAGGGTACCAGGATTGGAGAATTTGGCGCGCCGTGGCCTTAAACTCGGTCCATTATCCAGTTTTTCTTACCCGTCGTCTTGGGGGGATTACCAGTATC
This sequence comes from Marinobacter similis, assembly GCF_000830985.1. Classification (GTDB taxonomy): domain Bacteria; phylum Pseudomonadota; class Gammaproteobacteria; order Pseudomonadales; family Oleiphilaceae; genus Marinobacter; species Marinobacter similis. The sequence goes on from NZ_CP007151.1 coordinate 778,141, forward strand.
CCACCCTACGCGGGTTTCTCGATTCCATCGCCATCATCGATCCTTAACTAAATAACCTACATTCCATGGCCTACCCTTCCGTTAACATCATAATGACCATGCTATATTTCCATTGGCAGGCCGTTTGGCTTCCTTGGTCGCGTCAGAAGCATCGGGTTTCTACAACCGAGGAGCGCCTTCGGCACCCTTGCTAATTGGTGATTCCATCTGGGACTCGTCTGGATACCTCGAGAGACAATCAATAAGGAAGAAAATGCAAAATAATAAATTTATCAAAGGATTGACCATTGTTTCCGGAGCAACACTGCTGGTCGCATGTGGCGGCGGTGGCAGTGATAGCAATGGCGGTTCAGGGGGAACGACCCTGTCATTGGACTCCGAAAACTACGCTGCCAAGCGCATTGCCATTTCTGCGGATTCAAACGTTGACAACATTGTTGGGCTGTATGACGGCATTGCGGACGGCCTGGCTTGATTGGCGAGGTTGAAGAACTGCTGTTACCTGAGGGCGCTGAGGAATCCCGCACCGTTAACTGTGACAGTGGTGGCACCCTGACTGTTTCATACAATGAGACAAGCGACGTCATTGATCAGTTGCTGAGTTTCAGAGAGTGCATTGTCACAACCGACATGTATGGCAGCGTGCTTCTGAATGGAACCTACGAAGCTACGATAACCATCTCCGGTGAATCAGAGGCAGACGTCAACGAGGCGTACAACATTACGGGTGAAGTTCAGGAGAGCAATGAACCTCTCCAGATCAAGGGAACGACTGACACAAATCTGGCAACCGGACTGAACAACAACCCCGAGAGTTTCCGGCTGATCAACACGATTGACGTGTTCGAGATCAAAATCGGTACAGACTATGCCGCCATTACCAATGCTGTAACCCGCATAAACACCACAGATACTGGGATGGAGTTCAGTCTCTCAGGCAAGGTGCTCGGCTCAGCCATTGGCGGCTATATCGATCTATCGACTCCGACGCCGGTCGAGATATCAGATAGTCAGGTTTGTCCCACCTCTGGTGTTATCAGAATCGCCAGCGAAGGTTCAGCAGAGGTTCGGTACGGCAGCAGTGCCGGCGGCACAGCATCAGCCGTTGCGGTATGGATCGACGGCCAGGTTGTTGAAAGTTATAGCGACTGCAGCGCTGTAGGCTTCACATCTGGTTATTGATTCCAGGAGAGAGGGGTAATCCCCTCTCCTCGGTTTGCTCTTAAAGCCATACTCGCAGTGTGCCTTTAAGGGACCTCTATGCGCTGAACCTTTTTGCGAACGCGCTCAACCTCCTCAGGTAACTTAAGAGCAAGTTCAGCGTGCTTCAATGCAAACTGCGCGTGCCTCGAAGCCGCTTCCCTGAACTCACCATCCCCCAGTGAGGACAGTGACGTCAAAGCGGATTGCAGTCGGAGCATCACCTCAATGGTACCGGCGCCGTCCCGCGAAATAGCGCTAAAAGCATTATCTAACATGTCATCCACAGAGACCTCTGGCACCCAGACGCGATCCCGCTCCGTCGCCACATTCTGCTCCTCGGTTTCACTCCATTGGGCGAAGATTCGAACGAAGGTGTCAATAATTTCCACAGCAGTGCCGGGATCGTTGATGCCCGGGGATAACGCCCGGCTCGCGATTTCTGACAGAACAATCAGCCCAAATCGGGGATCTTCCTCAAACGTTCGTTCCTTCCCGATAAGAAATGCCTGCGAAATACAGTCGAAATCGAACTTCTCACTCTTACCCTCCCGGCCAACGTGGGCAACCGGCTGCCCGGGCATAATGAACTCCCCCGGCAAAACAGCCACGTAAATCTGAAGATCATGCTTCTCGGCAATGACCTGTAAAGCCTCGACATCCACACGCTGCAAATAACCGACAGATTCGCCGTACACAGGTTCACCATCCCCCGGTGAGCCAACTTCTTCCCTCCCAGTGTTGGACAGCAGCGGTTTCGCAACAGAGAGCGGCAAGCCACCGCTTCTACTTTGCTGATTGTCGTACCCAACCTCCCAAGCCGGGCTATCCGGTCCACCCAGCGAACAAACCCAATAATGACAATTCCAAACACCGTCACCGTAATTGCAAACAGTACGAACCGACCGGTTGATCCGTAGTAGCCGTTCATAAGAGCAATCAGGCCGACAATACTGAAGATGAAAGCCCCTACAAAAATAGAAAGCGCGTACTGAGAGACATCATCAGCAATCACCACAGGGAACGCCCGAGGAGTAGCCGAACCACTGGCGGATGCATAGGCGGAAAGCATGGATCCCACAGCAAAAACGGCAATCACCAGCATGCTCGCTGAAATGATGCTTAATAAGGTTTCCAGGGAATCGGCACTGATGTCGGGCAATCCACTTTGAGGGAAAGTGTTATCCGCTATCCGGGCCAGAAATGCGGCGGCAATTGAAAGCACACAACTGAACAGCGGTTTCACCCACAACCGCTCACCAAGTCTACTCAGAAAGAACCTGATGCGATCTCTCATCTTGCGTTTCCTTGGCTCAGCAAGCGATTCTGAGCCGCTGTCCTAGCCAACGATTGTCATTTCTTGGCGATGATGTAGACCGCGTGAATGATCCCTGGCAAGTACCCGAAAAGAGTTAGAACGATATTTATCCAGAAATGCTTTCCTATGCCGACTTGTAAAAACACCCCAAGCGGGGGCAGCAGAATGGCAACAATAATTCGAATGATGTCCATATTAGTCCTTACTCATTTTGATTTTGGGCGGCATAACGATTGCCAAAGACGACCTCAACTTCTGACCAATGCTCTTAAATGGTAGGTGCCATACTCCAATTGAGCGAACCAAACTATTAGTAAACCACGTATACCGATTCTAACCGACCATTTTGATCCCTATTTCAAAGGCATCCTGATGAACGAATTTTCGAAAGAAACCCAAACACGCATAGCCTCAGCCCTGGCAGGTGGCTGGGTCGCCGATGCCGCCAGCCTTGGTCTGCACTGGCTCTACGACAGCAACCGGATCTTGGAGGTCGCTGGCCAGACGCCAGAGTTTCTCACGCCCAGCGCTGATTATTTTGGTAAGGGCTTTGGCTTCTTTGCCCACGGCGGTAAACAGGCCGGCAATGTCAGTCATTATGGTGCCGCAACCAAGGTGCTCACCGACAGCCTGCTGGCCTGTCAGGGTAAGCTCAGTGTACGGGATTACCAGCGCCGTTTTCTGGCCTACTTCGGCCCCGGTGGTGACTGGCAGGGCTACATCGACAACCCTACCCGCATCACCCTGCAAAACCTCATCGCCAACGAACAGAAAGCGATTGAGGCCGGCAAGGCGGCGATTAAGACGCCCCTGACCGAAAAACAGCAGCGCATATTGGTGCAAAAAGTCCTGCCCTATACACGCCGGCTGAGCGGTAAACAGTTGGCAGCCCCGGTGCGTGAAGCCATCAGCCTCACCTATCAGGAACCCGAAATACAGAAGGCGGGCGTGTTGTTAGCCGAGACCATTGACGGGCAGTTGCTGCCGGAAAGTGGCGCCGACGACATGCAATTGCCTGCAGTATCCAAACTGCCGCCGCTGGTTGCCTGCTACGCCAGGCAAGCTGACCTTATGACGCAAGTTGAAGCGGCAGTACGGGTAACCAATCACAACGACGATGCAGTGGCCTGGGCCCGTTGCGCCGCACAGCTTTTGGAATCGGTGTTTCTCGGTGAGCCATTGTCAGAGGCGATCGACAAAGCCGCCCCAGAAGCGCCTGATCGCAAGAATCTGGACCAGGCCCTCTCGGCCACGTCGCTGGATGCAATAAATGCGGGAGATACCTTCGGCCGCACCTGTTACCTCCACGAAGCCATGCCGGTGATCTTCCACATCATAAGCCAGGCTAACTCCTTCACTGAGGCCATTCGGGCAAACATACACTGCGGAGGTGATTCCTGCGGTCGCGCCTGGATCATTGGGCCACTTATGGCCGCAATTCATGGGGTGGGCAGTTTGCAGGGTGTGCCGTTGAGCTGGCTTGCGCGAGTAACGGATGCCGCCAGCCTTTATGGGGATGCAGAAACGCTCTCAGTTAGTTGACAGAGTCTACCAAAACGAATAAGGTTGACTCCATCAACTATCAACAGAGAGCAAAATGGCAAATTCCTCCCTCAGCGATGCTTTGCACCGACTTATGCACGCTTACAAGCGAGAGCTCAGAGCGGGTATCCAACAACAGCAGATTCCGCTCCCCATCACGCACATCCGCGTCTTAAAAGGCATCTGCCGGTTCCCCGATGCCACCGCGCGCTCGATTGCCCAACGCATGAATCAGGACAAGGCACAGATCACGCGCGTATTGAACGAGTTGATGCAGTCAGGCTGATCGAAAAAACCAAGAACCCCAACGATCGCCGCAGCCAGTTCCTAACCCCGACCTGCAATGGAACGAAAATGATGTCGAAAATCGATGCGCTCGAAGAGCAGGCAGCGGAACACATGACCCGCAACCTGAGCGATAGCGAACTCGATACCTTCGTTCGGATCGCCGGCACCATGATCGAGAACTCAACAAGTGACAGCACCGCAGACAAAGGAGCGACCGACAATGGCTAAGCCTCCCACGAAAGAATTGGTGGTTGTTCGCTCCACTCAGGTAACAGAGCACATGCTCCGCATTACCCTCGGTGGGGAACAACTGGCGCACCTCCCGGAAGATCAGGAAAGCGCCTACATCAAACTGATTTTCCCTCAGGGTGAAAGCGAGCGCCCTCTGATGAGGACATACACCATCAGGCACCAGCGGCAGGCTGAAATCGATGTCGACTTCGCCCTGCACGACCAAATGGGGCCAGCGTCACGTTGGGCACTCAACGCCCAACCGGGGGACAGGATTCTGATTGGCGGCCCTGGCCCCAGGAAACTGATCAACCCTCAAGCTGACTGGTTTCTGTTGGTCGGCGATATGACCGCGCTCCCGGCCATCAGCGTCAATCTGGCTGAGTTACCAGCCAATGCTACGGGGTATGCGGTGATAGAAGTAACTAGCGAGTCAGACATCCAGACTCTGGATCATCCGGAGGATGTGGAGCTGCACTGGGTAATCAACCCTGAACCTGACCCTGAGGGCCGGACTCTTGTCTCCAGAGTTAAAGCCTTGCCCTGGCTTTCAGGACAAGTCGCGGTGTGGGCCGCCTGCGAATTCAATGGAATGCGTGCGTTGAGGACGTTCTTCAAACAGGAACGAGAGATTGCCAAGAGCCATCTCTACATCTCAAGTTACTGGAAACTGGGTCAATCTGAAGATGGGCATAAGCTGGCGAAAAAACAAGACAGTGAACAGTTAGCAACGGTCGTTTGAGACCTCACTGTTTAACCCTTGGTATCCAGCTCGCCGATCAGGTCAGCCATGGCGCTGGCGTGTGGGGCACTTTCAGCCTGAGGCCGGCTTTAACGCCCGCCTGATTGGCCTCCGGCTGGTTCTGGCTGGCCTTCAGTTTCCCGGTTAGCTCCTCAATGCGGATCTCAATACCTACGATCCCCTGCATTAAGCGCTCGGTGTATTCCTCCGGAGCATCGTCCACGGACCAGGGCTGCGCACGGTCGCGTTCGTGTCGGTCTGTGAGGTTATGGAGGTGCTCTTTGAGCCAGCTTGGGTCCTGCACCACCCGAGCTGTGCCCTTGGCATGCACCGCAAGGTAATTCCAGGTCGGTACCACCCGGCCGGTCTCAGCCTTGGTGGCATACCAAGAGGGAGAGACGTAGGCATCTGGCCCTTGGAAAATGGCCAACACAGAACCGCCCTTCTCTATGCGCTGCCACGCCGGATTGGTTCGCGCCAAATGACACTGCAAAGTGCCGAGCGAGCTGTCTGGGTCCACCTGAAAATGGAATGGGACGTGATTCGCCTCGATGCCATCTTCGTCGGCAATCACAAACAGGCCGAAGCTGTAATCGCGGATATAGCGATGCAGCATCTCTGTGTCATCTTCCTTAAAGTGCTTAGGCACATACATTCTGAGGATGCCTTTCTACCGGGTTTATTGGGTTGGCCTCAGCCTAACGAGGTTCAAACTATAACTCATGTCAGGTCCTGATAGGGATTGTACGCCACTTCCCAGTAATGCCCTTCGGTATCCTGAAAATACCCGGAGTACCCACCCCAGAATACCTCTTGCGCCGGCTTGATCAGAGTCGCTCCCGCCGTAATCGCCTGCTGTAGAACGGCATCCACCTCTGACTTGCTGGCAACGTTATGGGCCAGCGTAATTCCGGAGAATCCGAACTCGAAAGGAGCCGGCAATCCAATGTCCTTGGCCAACTCCTCGCGGGGATACAGAGCCAGCCATGTGCCTTCCAGGCTGAAGAAAGAGATTCCACACCTTCAAACTCGTGCCGTGGCAGGCCCAGCCCTTCGCCGTAAAAACGCGTGGCCCGGTTCAGGTCATCAACACCCAGTGTGACTATGCTGATCTTTGGTTTCATTTAACCTCGCCGTTTTCAATGGGAATGGCATCCAGCGGCGCCACAAAGCCGATATACAAAACACAGGCATCTCCTTTCTGGCAGTAGGCTGAATGAGGCAGTTTCGCCGGACCATAGGCGTACTCCCCAACCTGTATTGTCTCTTTGCTCTGATCGTCGTAGGTGACATCAAGAGTCCCGGACACCAGTACCATCCGCTCCTGGGAGGTGTGGAAGTGCCGCGGTATTTCAAAGTCACCGGGAACCTTAAAGTAGATGTCCAGGTTGTTTTCAGCCGGGTCACCATTCAGAACCGCAATCTCGCACCCCGTGGGAATGAAGTCAGGACATGGCATCCACTGAAGATTCTCATCCTCATGCGAAATCACCAGTGCCTTCTCGGCCGCGGTTGCGTGGCCGAAAATAGATAACGACATTAAAGCCAGAACTAACGAAGTAAGTTTCATTGCCAGATCCCTCTTATGATTCTGTGTTCAACGTTGATTTTCCACAGACATCTCTACTCCATACCAAAGAACTGCCCCGTCCGCGCCAGAAAGCCTGAGCTATCTTGGCGGGCGTTACAGTTGTCCTCTTTTGAGGGAGGAAAGGTCAGGCATCAGGTGCCTGCCAAGGGACCGGAAGTGGCTCTCCATCGCCGGTCTTAACGCGCACCGGGGCCATGCCCAGAGCGGCAACCAACTTCATTTCCTCACCTGATGTGTTCACGATCTGATGGACGGTGTCGGATTCGAGAACCAGGGTCGAGTCAGGGCCAAAGCTGAAGGTTTCGTCTCCAACCGTGCAGGTTCCGGAGCCGGAGAGGACAAGAATGACCTCCTCACACTCGTGACGATGCACCGGTGTGGCCGCGCCCGGCGCCATGGTTTGCACCCAGACTTCCATGGATTTCACACCCTGCTTGTGGCCTCCGATGGTCTGATGCCTGAGCCCGGGCAATTCCAGTGTTTCGAGCTCAGAATTCTTGAAGATACCCATAGCACCTCCTCTAACACCAACGCTGGCCCGCCGGGCCGTGTTATCAATTACGGCGGAGACCGGTTCCGTTAATGCGCGGGCGTTCTGATTAAATATTGAGCAAAACACCCAAACTAGCAAGGTAGGCCAGTAGAGCAGAAGTACTCATCCGAGCGATTTAGTGCTTTGAAAACGCCGATCACACGGCTGCCTGAGGCGAAAACCGACGATCCCAGATCCGCTCCAACGCCTCGAACAAACTATCTGTGGTGAGGGCCAGCAAACCAATCAGGATTGCCCCCTGCAACACGTAGGCTGTGTTGCCATTCACCAGCCCGGCAATGACAGGATCGCCCAGTGTGCGCGCACCTATGGTGGAGCCAATAGCCGCGGTGGCGATGTTGATGGTGACTGAGGTCCGGATACCGGCCAGGATCACCCTGCCGGCCAACGGCAATTCTGCCCGAAACAATATCTGCCCCGGTGACATACCCATGCCTCGTGCCGCCTCGCGCACAGTGGGATCGACGCCTTCCAGACCCGCCAGGGTATTACGCAGAATGGGCAGCAAGCCGTACAGGATCAAGGCAACCAGAATGGGCGCCTCACCGAAGCCAAGCACCGGCACCGCCAGCGCAAGGACAGCCACCGGGGGAAAAGTCTGGCCAATGGAGGCCACCTGACTGACCAAGGGCAGAAAATCTCGGCCCGAGGGACGGGTGGCAAAGATACCGCCAGCCACCGCCACGAATGCGCCGACAGCGGCCGACACAACCACCAACAGCAAATGGTTCTGCAGCAGAAACAAGAAGCTCTCACGCTCGTAAATCACCGTTTGTTTGTCTGGCTGCAGCCACTGAAACAACGGTTCCAAGACCGGCATCCCGACGCTCAGCCCGTATAGGAGAACAGCCAGAAATACGGGAGGTAGCCAGATGCGCATCAGGCGCCTTCCTGAATGATGCGCTCGCGGGTGATAACACCGGTTTCCTGTCCGCGTGCGTTGAACACCGCAATCTCACCCAAGTCCTTCCAGAGCATGACAGATAACGCCAGGCGCACGCTGTCCCCTTCCGTGATCGCGCCCTCCCCGGCTTCCGATTGTCTTGGTTCAGCATGGGCCGACATCAGGTCACGCACTGGCCGCAGGCTCATCAGCTTTAGGCCTCGGTCCTGCTTGCCCACGAGGTTTTCAACGAAGTCTGAGGCGGGATGACGGAGAATATTTTCGGGCGTGTCGTGCTGGATAATGCGGCCCTGGTCCATCACTGCAATCCGGGTGGCCAGTTTCAAGGCTTCATCGATATCGTGGGTCACGAATACAGTGGTTTTACGCACCTGCCTCTGAATCCGCAGCATCTCCATCTGCAGATTATCCCGGGTGATCGCATCCAGCGCGCCAAAGGGTTCATCCATCAACAGGATGTTGGGGTCTGCCGCCAGCGCTCTGGCCACACCTACCCGCTGGGCCTGACCACCGGAGAGTTGCTGGGGGTATTTGCTGGCGTGAGTGGCCGGATCGAGATCCAGCAGGGTCATCAGCTCTTCAACACGCGCGTCGATTCGCTCCTTTGGCCACTTCAACAAATGAGGCACCATGGCGATATTGCGTGCCACGGTCCAGTGAGGAAACAGACCGGTGCCCTGAATCACATAGCCCATGTTCAGGCGCAGTTGCTCTGCATTCATGGCGTTCACGTCCTCACCATCCACCAGAATCTCTCCGGCGCTGTGAGGCAACAAGCGATTGATCATGCGCAGCGTGGTGGATTTACCACAGCCTGAACTGCCCACCAGCACGCAGACCTCGCCGGTCTCAATGGTCAGGTTGAGATTGTCCACCGCGACGGTATTACCGAAGCGCCGGGTGACATTTTTCAGTTCGATCATCCAGGCAATTCCTTTCCTATATCAGGTTGTCGCCGGCGTCGGCTTGAGGCTGTCAGCAAGCATCGTGAATAAGGCGTCCGCCAGCAACGCAAGCGCGATAGTGGGTAAGGCGCCCAGCAACACCAAGTCCATGGCCGCCTGCCCCAGCCCCTGAAAGATAAACGATCCAAAGCCGCCCGCGCCGATCAAGGCAGCGACCGCTGTAAGGCCGATGGCCTGAATGGTGGTGATGCGCGCACCCTCGATGATCACCGGCAGTGCCAAGGGTAATTTCAGCTGAAAGAACAACTGCCGCTCAGTCATCCCCATGCCCTGGCCAGCATCGGCCAGGTTCTCCGGAACCTCCGTGATCGCAACGAAGGTATTTCGCACCATGGGCAGCAGGCTGTATGCAATGAGCGCCAGCAGAGCCGGCGCCCAGCCAATACCCCGAATTCCCAGCGACTGCAAAGCCGGGAACGCCGACGACAGCGCCCCCAGAGGTGCGATCAAAAGGCCAAACACGGCCAGGCTGGGGATGGTTTGCAGAAAACTGACGGCGCCAAGAACCGGCCTCTGCCAGGCCGGGCTGCGAATCATTTTCAGAGCCAGCACAAACGCGAGGCCAGCACTGAACGTCACGGCACCAAAGGCCAGCGCCAGATGCGTCCACAGCGCCTGCTCAAACTTATCCGGCCGGGCATTGAATTCCCGTACCAGTGAAAGGCTCGCCAGGCCCTCGCCTCGCAATAACACTAGCCAGCTTCCCACAATCACCACCAACAACATGAGCTGCAGCCCTCGCCCGGCCCGGAGCCGTCCAAGGATCTCAATCAGCATCAATGACAACAGGAACAGCAAGCTCCAGAAACCCGAACCAATCGTGGAGCGCGCATAGGGCGACGCCTCTGGCAGATGGCGGCCGGCAAAAATTTCAAGCAACAGAGGCAAGGCGGCCAACGAAAAACCAACGAGGCCAAGAAGAAGTGGGTATCGCAGCCGCAACGGCAAAACGGACATCAAAATGGACGCAGTCAGCGTCAGGGTGACCACCCCTGCCCCCAGCCATCCAACGGCTGACAGCAGACCATGGCCGGTACCGGGAACAATGCGATTAGGTTGTATGGCGCCAAGATCCAGAAGCCAGACCAGCACCAGGGCGAGCACACCCAAGGCTGGAATGACCCGATTCGGCACCATCAGGTTGGAAGCAAGTTTGTTAACAGGCAAACCTCAGTCCTGGCCCAGGGATTCCAGATAGTCCCGCGCCACTTGCTCCGCCAGCACACCGTTTACCGCAACCAAGCCGTTCAGGCGTTGAAGGGTTTCCAGATCCAGGGAATCGAAAATCGGTTCCAGAACCTCCCGGATCTTCGGGTAGGCTTCCAGAACCTCGGCGCGCACGATGGGCGCAGGCTGATACACCGGCTGAACGCCGAGAGTGTCAGCCATCACTTTCAGGTCAAGGGCGTTGAGGCCGCCGTCAGTGCCGTAGGTCATGGCGCCATTAACGTCGTTGTTGTTCAGCGCGGCAGCCCGGAGTGTCGCGGCCGTGTTGCCACCGGAGAGAACCAGCAGCTGGTCAGAGTTCAGGGTGAAACCGTAGGCCTTCTGGAACGCCGGCAACGCACTGGCGGATTCAACAAACTCGGCACTGGCCGCAAACTTGAAGGCGCCACCGTTGTTGATGTAATCCGCGAGATCCTCGAGCGTCTTCAGATTGTTCGCCCGCGCCAGGTCTCCACGCACACTCATGGCCCAGGTATTGTTGGCTTTGGCCGGTTTAAGCCAGACGATGTTGTGTGCTTCTTTATCCAAGTTGGCCGCCTGCTCGTAGGCCTTATCGGCATCCTTCCAGATATCCCGGTCCGCCTGATCATGAAAGAAAGCGGCGTTGCCGGTGTACTCCGGGTAGAGGTCTATTTCGCCCGCCTTGATGGCATTGCGAACAATGTTAGTTGCCCCCAACTGGATCCGGTTCTTCACCGGAATTCCGGCTTTTTCCAAGGACTGCAGCACCATCTGGCCCAGCACGGCGCCTTCGGTATCGATCTTGGACGATACCACCACTGGGCCCGCAGCCATTGTTGGCCCGGCGAGTAACAGAAGAGTTAAAGCCGCTGTGCGGCGAAAGCGGGAAATTGGGGACACGGCCATTCCTCTTGGTCGTTAGTTCATTCTTGCGGCTTTCACGCTACGGCCTGAGCAAGAGAAGCCTGGCCGACAGCTTTTATTAGTCTATTGGACGCACACACGAAGGCAAGGACAAATGGTTTATCCAAGAGGCTGGGCTGCTCTTACCTTTCTGAGGAAGGAGTCAGGTCTGCATCATCCATTGGCGCAATAGCAACCGTTCCGTCTTAATCATGCGGCAATTGCTATCTTCGGGCCGTTCAGGGGGAAGTCCTCTTCTCCATCTCCTTCCGGTAATCTGACCCTAACGACGACTTTTCATCGTCACCAAGGAATTTGCCTGCGTAGGGGAACACCTCTTTTTCTTCTTCCTCGAGGTGATGCAGCAACTTGTGGGCAAGATTTTTTGCGTGAGTCAGCCACCCTGGGGAGTCCTGTTCAGCATTTGACAGGGCCTCAATCAACTCATCGAGCTCATGATGCTCAGCGACACTGTGCCGGGCTTTCTCTTGAGTTTGATCAAACTTCATCAGCGGGGCATAAAAGTAACGTTCTTCGGCAAGCGCATGATCTTCAAGCTGTTTTTTTAAGTTCAAAAACAAGCGATCACGCTCTTCGCTGGCGCCACTGGTTGCAAGTACCTGATCAATCAACTCTCGTTGCTTGTCGTGGTCTGCCCGAAGCTCCTCAAAAATAGTCATCCTAGATATCCTTGTTCAAGTTGAGATTGGGCCTTGCCTGCCTTTGCGAACCATGGCCAAGGCGCGATTCGATTTTCCTAGCCTACTTCCCTACGCCATCCAAGTTACATTGGTTCAAGTGAGCGTCGAAGAACCTGTTTGCTCTCAAATCCAGACGACGACTTTTTCGTTTTCCATCTCGCCGGCATGTACACCCCCAGAGATAATGAGAACGTCTAGCAGCGAGTTTCTTTGGCGAACGCAAATGCTGCCAGGCATTCTTCGTCGTGAAATGAGGCTTCTCGATACTCTTCGTACGTCGCCAGTGATTCGAATGAGAACAGCGCAATGGCGACATTGTTGGCGCCCTCAGACGGCAGAAAGTACCCGTGATGCTGGCCACCAAATTTCTCGACGAGAGGAATCCACATTTTGGAGTAGAGCTCAAATTCTGAGAGTTTGTAGGGATCTATGATGTACTTCAGATAGCAGGTAACCAAGTGAACTCCATTTCAGATTTAATCCAGCAACATAACGCATCAGCGTTTAGAAAAGCACAGGCCAATTTTCGGGACTGACTGCAAAGCTGCTACTTCGGCTTTCTTGCCTCAACGCCGCACCGTATGCCTGATCAGCCCATTCACGCGCTTGCTCCCGATCATCAAAAATTTCCTCCGGGGCAGCGTAATAGGACATCCGCATAACCTTACCTTTTTTCTCATATTCGAACTGCTGAAGCCCGAGCTCGACAAATGCACCCGACGTGTTGTCGTCCGCTTTCAGATAAAGAGCATCATCGGCGACGAGCGCAAACATCAGACCGTCGTGTAGATGCCATAGCCTCCAAACATACGCTTGGCTTCGACTGCACCGAACAGTGCAAAAACATCGTTGAGATTCTTAACAAATTCGCTGGTCGCTTTCATGCAATTAACGCCCGCAGTCAGGTGTCATCGCTCGACGCTACCAGATGAATAATGTTGGATGGGCTCGATATCCAGAAGGCTTTCAAGCCTTCCGGGAGTGGCTCAATTTCATCTCGACGGTGGCAATCCTGCTCCTTGAGATATTCGGCCGCCTCACCAATGTCGTTTGTGATGACTTCCAACCAGATCTCGGCCTGGCTCAAGCCAGGCACCTTATCGAGCCATAGGACTTTGTCCCCGAATTCGAACCGTGGAGTGTCATCCCCCCCAGTGGCAGGCATCTCTGTGAAGCGGAGAACATCTCTGTAAAAGCGCACCGTATTCTGATGCTCGTGCGGCGGGATCTTCATCGCAATGTTGCGGCCAGGCTGAAATTCTACGTCCATGGATTCATCCCCTCTCTAGTCTTGGATCAACCTATCGAAAGCAGTTCCGAACCTATTTTTCATATCCACCTGCGCACTTCAGACCTGAACTTGTCGTACACCTCACCGAATTGCTCGTGCATAAATCGCTCCTCAGGGACGATCTGAAACCGGTTCATATACAAGATGAACACGGGAAGGAATAGCAAAGAAATAACGCTGCCCAGGTACAAGCCCCACGCACACAAAACCAGGAAAAACCCCAAGTACATCGGATTCCGGCTATACCTGTAGACGCCGCTTACCACCAGGTTTGTTGATTGGTTCGGCACCCGTGGATCTACCGTTGTTTCGGCTACCCGGAACTGCAGGACGCCAAGAATGGCAATGCAAACGCCAAACGCTGCAATGCCAGTTGACCACCCGGCTACACCAGGAATCGCGAAATTTAGCGCAGGCGAAAGCCCTGCGACAGCCCACATACCGCCAACGGCAATGGCGACGAGTACAACTGGCGGAACTTTAAGCTCGAGTGCTTTCACAAAATACTCTTACCCCAGAAAAGATCTATGAATGGAGGATTACGCCGAGCCCCAAAGCCCCCTACTGCAACAATTTGGTGTTTTCAGTTGCCGCTTGGCCCCCGAAAAAAACCAATCACCCACAAGATCATAAACACAGCGAGCAATGGAAAAAGCACGTAATCCAGGTAGCCCACCAACGCAGAAATGCCAAGGATCGTAAACAACCAAACGAGAACCGGAGTGAAGCAGCAGAGCGCTGTAATCACGCCACCAATTGCACCAACCTTCATCAACCGATTTCCGTTCTTCATAAGTTCAACAGCAGGATTGGTCCATCTGTACAGGAGGACACGGCGTGTCGCCGTAAGAGCAAAAAACACAGCAATCGCCGAGCTTGGGCTTGAGCAAGACCTTGCAGCCCTTGCATTCATAAAAATACTGACAGGAATCCTCCGGCATTGTTTCCACTTCCCTGTGACCGCACTCAGGACATGTTAGCTCAGACGTGAGTTTTGGTTTCATAAGCCACCTTTCGCAAAAAGCGGTTGTCAGATCTCAAGCTGCCTGGTTTCACTGACCGCTGCCTTTCCACCTGCCATAAGACTAATAATAGAACCCTGTTCAGCTTGCAGCTTCACATCGATAACACTGGGTGAAGCTGGGGACATAAAATAGCCCTGTTCGATTAGAAACTGATGCTTTTGAATCTTCAGCTTATCGCGCAAGTAACAAGCGAGCGGCCCTGCGGCCATCCCCGTAGCGGCTTCTTCATCGATACCATAGCGCGGAGCAAACATTCGGGCACCCGCGTCTCTACCCGCTTTGACGGCTTCTGGGCAGAACACGTAATAGCCGATCAAGTCATACTCGTCACTGATGGCAGATATGTCTGTCATTATTGGGCGGATAGATTTGGTGCGGGCTGAGTCTTTAAGACCAATGATCAGGAACGAGTTGCCAGTATTCACCACACAGGGTTCTGCTCCTTCCAATAGATCGGAAGGTTCGAGGCCAAGAGAACCCAATGCGCGGTCCCGATGCGCTTGATCTAATTCAATGTACCTGGGCGCCGATTGTTCCATGTAGGCCATATCGCCTTGCATGAGAATCTCACGACGGCCATCAATGGTTTCTTTCGACGTTTGGTCATTCGGCAGCAGACCGATTTGGCGCAGATAGCAAAAGGTGGCGATGGTGGCATGGCCACAATGCGCGATTTGTCGGGTAGGTGTGAAGAATTCGAGCTTAAAGTCCGCTACAGACGAAGGTGAGACAAATGCCGTTTCTGAAAGCCCGATACTGGCGGCAATACGTTGCTTCTGATCCTGAGAGTACTGCTGAGCATCCAGAACAACGCCAGCAGGATTGCCACCCTTATGCTCATCGACGAAAGCGTTGATGATAGGAATATCAATTTTCATATTAACGTCCTTGCTCCAGCCTTAACGCTAAGCACTGGGGGTGCAAAAATCAGTTGTATGAATCTCCTTTTCTTACCTCGTTAAGATGAACCATAACAAATGCGGCAATAGTCAGGATCAGGATTGCTATCGCCTCAAATAGAATATTCTCAGGAGCCATGTCTTTTCCCTGCAGAATAATCAACCGGGCGAGAGCTGTAATTGCAATGAAAATCGGGAATACGGCTGCAGATCGCCGATCGGAGTAGAATACGGCCACCATACCAATCACTTCCATGTAGAGGAACATCAATAGTATGTCAGCAAGGCTGATCCTCTGGGCAACGAACACTGAGTGCAGCTCGAAAACCACACCACCAAGGGTCATCACAACAACAATGATCAGCAATAAACGCTCGATCATCTGAAAGATAGCAAGAGCCGCAGTTTTCTCGGAAGAATTCATCCAGTTTGCCTTAAAAATTTGCGCACTTTTGAAGCTGCTCCCTAACCCAGGCGACTGTTAGTCTTTGTCCAGACGCCGATGATGAGAAATGCGGCTTTAGTGTCCAAAAAAGAATGGGTCCCAGTCATGGTAGCTATGTTTTGGGACGATGCAGCGCCTTATAGCGCTCCGCTAACTCCGCTCGAATCGCGCGACGTTCCTGGCCATTAGCAAACCGCCTGACTTGGTCGTCAGTCTCGGGTTTCAGTTTAGGCACTTCAACAGCTTTTCCATTCTCATCAACCGCCACCATCGTAAAAAAGCAGCTATTGGTGTGTCTGACTAACTTTTCCCGAATGTTTTCGGTAACCACTTTTACGCCTATCTCCATGGATGTGCGCCCTGTGTAGTTAACACTAGCCAGGAAGGTGACCAATTCACCGACGTGAATGGGTTGAAGAAACATCACCTGGTCGACCGACAGGGTGACCACATAACTGCCTGCGTAACGGCTGGCGCAGGCATAGGCCACTTCATCAAGATACTTCAGCAAAGTGCCACCGTGCACATTGCCGGAAAAGTTGGCCTTATCCGGTGTCATTAAAACCGTCATCGTAAGGGTTGTAGATCCAAGTTCCATAATGGTCTCTTGGTGATCAATGTGATGAGGAAGGCCAGGAAAGAGCCTTTATAAAAAACGCTTTGAGCAATGATGATCAGAATCCGTTCAAAGGCTGATGGCTGGGCGATTTCAATAAACGTCGGCAAATGCATCCGCTCTTTTTCAGCTTCCTAAAGCTAAGTATGGATCAAGCGTCATCGTCTTTCATTCGCCAGTTTTCCAGTATTACGAACCAGGGAGTATAGCCGTTCTTCGCTATGTGCCTTTTTTCTTGCAGTCAGAGGCGAGAGGGAGAACCTTGCCCTTCCCTACCGATGCGCCAGCGCGTAGTCGATTGCCGCACACACCGCCGCAGCCTGCGCGGCATTGCATTGCTCAGGTGTCGATCGGGAGCTGTCAGGATAAACCTCAGTGGTAGTTTTGTAGGGCGCGCTGGTGACACTGGCACACAGCCCCAGCTCATTGAGCGGATACTGGATCACGCCCCGAGCGACCACCGGTGAGCCGAAGATCTCGCCGCTGTCATCGGCCGGAGCGATATGAGTGATTGGCTCCACCGCTTTAATGATCGCCTGCTGAAACTCAGGTTGCGGGTTCTCAGTGTCAGCGACCAGATAGAAACCGTCGGGAATCCCACCCGGCTCGAAGGGCTTGCCGTCCCGGGCAGCCAGCGCGGGGCGAAATTCAGATTCGTCAGTATCAGTGGTCTCGTGCAGGTCGATATGCAACAGCGCACGATCACGCAAAGGCGCCACCAATCGCATAATTGCCGCCGACTCTTCAGCCGGACTGTCTTCGCGGAACGAACGGTTCGGGTCCACTGCGTTCGCGTTCCAGCGGTGGATGCGCTCGTAAGCCCAGGGGCTGACACAAGGTGCGACCAGCAGATTCACGCGGCCCGCGTAAGCTTCCGCATGCTGATCGAGAAACTGCAGCCCGCCATGCACTCCGCTGGTTTCATATCCGTGTACCCCGCCTGTTATCAGCACAACCGGCAGATCGTCACGCCAGTCGCGGCTCCGGATCGCCATCAGCGGATAGCCATCGGAGCCGTAGTCGAGATGGCCATACTCTTCCACGTCGAAGCGCGAGCGAAGGCGTTCGATCACACTCACCACCTCGGATTCGTAGCTACGTTGACGAGTTTGTCGTGACAACCACTCGGCACGTTCAGCGTCGCCCCAGGGAGTGCCTGGCGTACCGATTGGATAGGGCGTGGGTTCCGTATTCATGTTGCGTTTGCTCCAGTAAAAATCGATGCCGGCGGGCATAGGTGTTCAGTTTTGGCGGCTGTCGCTTGGAAACACCACCAGATCATCACCTTCCTGCCAGGGCGGATACTTGACCATGACCTGCTTGAATATTGGGTGCTCCAGCCAATCTCTCAGCCATCGCTGCAGATTCGGATAAGGCAGGCTGTAAAATACCTCTCGATCGACATGGGCGAACTGCCGTACAAACGGCATGATGCAATATCAGCAATGCTGATGTTTTCCCCCAGGAGATACCTGTTCTCAGCTAATAAGCGCTCTAACTCCTTCAAAAACACCTCGCCTTTATGCCGGTATTCCTCCTGAGTTAGTGCTGGATGGCGATCAGCGTATTTATAGCGATCCAGCCAGAGTTTAAATTCATCATCGTTACGCTCGATCAGGGCGCCAGCGCTTGCTAAATCGACGCTTAACAAACCGTGCGGATCATTCTGCTGCAGCGCCCATTCCAATATTTCCCTGCTTTCCTCGAAAACGAGTCGCCCGGAGCTATCCCCTTCAGCCAGTTCCAGAACAGGAACCGTGCCTTTAGGCTGATCGCCAGCATCTGCGCCGGTTTGTTTTTCAGCACTATCTCCCGTAGCTCCACCTTCCACTCGGCAAACAAGATGCCGAGGCGAGCACGCATAGCGTAGGGGCAACGACGGAAGGAGTACAAACGATGCAGTGCGACAGTGATGGCGAGCCTCCTGGCTGAATTAACTGAGGTAATAAATCGGACGGCGCTTCGGGGTCAGGAAGTCGCAGCCACTACCGAGATTTCGACCTTCAACTCAGGAGACGCCATCTGCGCTTGCACACAAGCCCTGGCTGGAGCTTCGCCTTCAGGTACCCAGTTATCCCATACTTCGTTCATGGCCTTAAAGTCGGCCATATCAGCCAGATAGATGGTTGCAGACAGAATTTTGTCGCGGCCGGAACCGATACTCTCCAGCAGCTCGTCCACTTTCTCCAGCATCCCGGTTGTCTGGGTTTGAATGTCACCGTTCCTGTCCTTGGCCACCTGGCCGCAAAGATAGGCGGTACCATTGTGTTTTACGATCTTGCTCATGCGGTTATTGGTGGAAATGCGCTCAATAGTCATTGCTGTCGCCTTTTGGGGAAATGAATATACAGCCCGAGGCTCTCACGATCCTCGAATTGCCGGGTATGCCCAGCACCTGCATTAAGAATATAATCACGGACCAAGCCAGACCTTCTCTATTTCAGAATTCCAAGCCTCGGGCCTATTACTGTGAGCACCCTGCATCGACGTGAAAAAAGCCAAGCCAAGCCTGCGCGCAAAGGTCTGCACCCGAGGAATTTACACAACCAGGGCTATGACTTCCAAGGCCTCGTAAATAGTCACCCAGCACTAGCCCCTCACGTGAAACCGAACGCTCATGGCAACCTTTCCATCGATTTCGCAGACCCATTGGCGGTAAAAACTCTCAACGCCGCGTTGTTGAACCGATACTACAACATTGTCGATTGGGATATTCCAGAGGGTGCGCTTTGTCCCCCAATTCCTGGCAGAGCGATTACATCCATCACATGGCGGACTTGCTCGGGCCTGAACAATCCAGCATCAAACTGCTCGATATAGGCACCGGAGCAAACGGAATCTACCCGCTACTGGCTTGCCAGATTTACGGCTGGCAGTGCGTGGGAAGTGACATTAACACTGAGTCGCTTGAGAACGTAGCCGCGATTATCGCCAACAATCCCTCACTCAAAGACCGCTTCACGCTGCGCACGCAGCACGATAAAAACCATATCTTTGAAGGGATCATCCGAGCCGGAGAATTCTTTGACATCAGCGTGTGCAACCCACCGTTTCATGCCTCACTCGATGAAGCACTTAAAGGCAGCCAGCTTAAGCTCGACAACCTTGCCCGTAGTCGC
Organism: Marinobacter similis; assembly: GCF_000830985.1. Taxonomy (GTDB): domain Bacteria; phylum Pseudomonadota; class Gammaproteobacteria; order Pseudomonadales; family Oleiphilaceae; genus Marinobacter; species Marinobacter similis. The sequence continues at coordinate 797,662 of NZ_CP007151.1, forward strand.
GGTGAACGAAAAGCAAAAACCAAATCCCCTACTCTAAACTTTGGCGGGCTGGGGGCAGAGCTTTGGTGCAAGGGCGGCGAGCAGCTGTTTCTTAAAAAGCTAATAAGAGAAAGCCAGCAGTATTCAACTCAATGCCGCTGGTTCACCAGCCTGGTTTCAAAAGCCGACAACGTTAAGCCTGCGAAGAAGTTGATTCGAAAGCTCGGTGCAACTGATGTGCGGGAAATAGCGATGAAGCAGGGAAAAAAGATCACCAGGGTATTGGCCTGGACCTTCATCTGAGCAGGGTGAAGAAAAACTCGCTGCCGCCGGTGTCTCTGGGCCGGTAACCTATTTGCCCACCGTGCAGCTCAATAATCCCCTTGCAGATGTACAGACCGAGCCCGGAGCCGCCAGAGCGTCGACGTGTGTCGGACGTCTCCTGGGCGAAGCGTTCAAACAGATGGTCGCTGAATGCCTCTGACACGCCCTCCCCTTCATCCTCTACGGTGCACATAACCCCTTCCTCTGACGGTGCCAGATGGACCACCACCTCACCACCGGCACGAGAAAACTTGATGGCGTTGGACAAGAGGTTCTGTACCACCTGTAACAGACGATCAGGATCGGCCATTACCGACGACGCAGGCTCGAGCCGGGTGCTCAGTGAAATGCCTCGTTCGTCAGCCAGGTATTGTTGGATTTTCACTGCTTCGTCGACCACGTCCGCCAGATCAATCATTTGCAGATTCAGCTCAAAGTGGCCTTCGGACAATCGCTCTACGTCCAGAACATCGTTAACCAGGCCAATGAGTCGCTCGGTATTGCGGGTCGACATCTTCAGCAATGTTTGCTGCTTTTCCGGCTGCTCGTCCAGTTTGCCATTGGCCAGCAGTTTGAGGCCGCCGTAAAGGGAAGTAAGCGGCGTTCTCAACTCATGACTGACCATGCTCACCCAATCACTCCTGGTACGACTCAGGGCGTCTCTTTCCTTATCGGCCTGGCGACGGGAATCTTCATAGGCATAGGCAATGGCCGAGACAAAAAGCATGGAACCAAAACCGGCTGCAAGACGCCCGAACAACGACTCGTCCGGGTAGCTACTAGCAATCCACTGCATTTGATGGCCCGCCAATAGCATCAGCAGCCCAAACAACGCGAGCAGGGTCGTTCGCATAGCCGTCAGTCGGGCTGAGGTGAAATTGGCAATCAGCGGCAACGTAGGCAACCAGGTGAGCACCCGGGAATGCAGCCCGTTGTCATAAATAGCAGTCATGAAGATAGCGGCAATAGCACTGAGAATCATCAGGTCGCCAGCCGCCCCACTTTTGCCCGTTCGGACAAAGAACACGAGGCTGGCAATAAGGGCGAATACCCCGAAACACGCCACCAGGGAGACTGTCCCAATCCCTTCTGTAGACAAGCGCACGACGGCCATGGCGAACATTGCCAATGTGCCGAAGATCAACAAAGCCACCATCACCCGGCCGCGACGCAAGTCCTGTTGAGACAGTTGGGACAGATGGCGTCTCAGAAAAAGATCAAGAAAACGCCTCTGGGCATCAAAATAGGCAGCTGCGACACCGCTCTTATCTGTTTTATTCGGATGATGTAGGTGTTCCAACTCGCCGATGCCTCTTTGCAGTTAAAATGACTGTAGTCGAGGTTACCCGAGAATAACTTCCCGTTCTCATCTATTTGAGAACTTGATTGAGGGGTTGGGCGCAGTACGCTCAACCCCTCAACTGAGCGGCAACGTACGGTGCAAGGGCCGTTGCCGCGAGAACAACAGGCCAGATGTTGCCATCCTTGAACGTATAGGCCTCAAGCAACTCGGGCCACGATTTGCCTTGCCAGAGCCCAAACGAAAACTCAAAAACGAGTGTGAGCGCGAGCCACCCCAACCCAACGGCCCAGATCTGCACGGGACGGCTAATTTGCAGCCAAGGAAGCGATAAGTACGCAACACCAATGATCAAGATTGAAAGCAGCAACCCGCTCAGCACGAGTGCGGTCGGGGTTCCGACCGCCGGGATAAGCACAAACTCACGCAGCGCTCCATTGGCAGCCGCTAGAACAAGGATGCTGGCCCAAATCACCAATGCCTTTAAAGTGACTACCGTAAGCATCAATTGCTCCTATGGCGCCTAACGCGGAGCTAAGCGGCCCGTCAGGGACGTCCGGCGGCCACCGACCGCGTACTGATGCGCCTTGTCAAATGGCCCTCGGCACACGGTCCGATTGAACCACGGTTTGATTGAGTTGCCGGAGCTTGTTGACAGAGACTTGAAACTGGCCATTTCTCGGTAGCCGTTTACCTTTGAACTGCTCCCAAACAAGGCTCCTGGCCCGTTATAGATTTCCTCGAATGTACCGTCACGCAAGATCTTAATGATGATCGCATGCTGCGGCTGGCTCCGGAATGCAACAGAGTTGGATTGCGTAGCTTTGATCTCTACTTCCACGCCGGTTTCGGTGACCGCGTCATAGCCTTTGTTGGACGCTGTTTTCAGCTCAAGATTGTATGCATCGGCCACGAGGCATTCACCCAAACTGCCAACCATGTGACCATCGGGAGTAAAGTGCCTGCCCGGGAACATGGCCTCCAACTCATTGACCGTGGCATAGAGCTGGGTGACCAAGCCCCGGAATTTATCGTGATCGATTATAGACATTTAACGCTTGCGTCAGTGGTTGGTGAAGCACAGCGGAACCAATCCACTGCATGTGCTTGTTAGCGGTCTAGGTCTGAAACTCATAGAGATTATTCTGTAAACCATATAATTCCACGGTCCCTTTCATACAGAAACCTATATTTTCCAGTAAGAGATTTGATCGTAGGTTATCCGGAAAAGTAATAGCTAAAATAGTATGTAAAGTGTGCTTGCTCATCTCGTATTTCAGAACTTTTTTAGCTGCCTCACTTGCGTAACCTTTCCCACAAAATTCAGGTAAAAGTGCATAACCTAAGTCTGGGAATTCTAATCCTTCTCTTTTTACTAAGCCGCACATGCCTATTGGTGTATTTTCACCCCTCAGCAATACCAGGTTGAGACCAAAACCCTGAGCACAAGGACGTCCCACTTGCGCGGCTGGCTCCAGAAGGAACTTGCCATGGCGATAACCGCAGACTCCACCTCCAACCAAGCTTCCATGATGGACACGCGGGTAGCAAAGGAAACGAGGTTAAGGATACGCTGGCCACCTTGAAAACACTGGCCCTACCCCCAATTAGAAGGTAGTTCGATGCCTCGGCCTGATCGTACGGCATCTTCCCTTTTTCATGTATTCACCACCGGGAAAAGCACTATGGGAATCCTTCATAAACCGTTTCAACAGCGGACTGTCTGGCAGTTGGCGCCGCTGATGGCACTGGTTCTGTTACTCAGTGGCTGTGGAATCAACAACATTCCCACTTACGATGAGAAAGTCACCTCTGCTTGGTCCCAGGTAGAAAACCAGTACCAGCGCCGGGCGGATCTGATTCCCAACCTGGTGGAAACCGTCAAGGGCTTCGCGGCTCAGGAGCAGGAAACCCTGACAGCAGTCATTGAGGCGCGTTCCAAGGCCACGTCCATTCAGGTAGACGAGAGCATTCTCAACAATCCCCAGAAACTGCAGCAGTTCCAGCAGGCTCAGGGTGAGCTAAGCAGCGCACTGAGCAGGCTGATGGCGGTGTCTGAGCGTTATCCAGACCTGAAGTCGAATCAGAACTTCCTTGCCTTACAGTCACAGCTTGAAGGTACGGAGAACCGTATTGCTGTCGCGCGGCGTGATTTCATCCAGGCGGTGGAGCGCTATAACACCGAACTGCGCACCTTCCCGGGTAAAATCTGGCACAGCATCCTGTACAGCGATCTGGAGCCCCGCGCCAACTTTGAAGCCACTACGGAAAATGCCGATGAAGCGCCTGCGGTGGAATTCTGATGATTGCAAAGTTCCACAAAAGCATGCTGTTAGCGTTATTGGTATTGCTACCGGCTGCTGTATGGGCACAGTCAACGCCCGAGTTTCCCGAACTGACCGGCCGGGTGGTCGACCAGGCGGAGATACTTTCTCCTGAGGTCGAAGCGCGCCTTGGCAAGATGCTTCAGGCCCACGAGCAAACCAGCACTGAACAGGTTGTGGTAGTTACGCTGCCGAACCTTCAGGGCTTTCCCATTGAGGATTTTGGCTACCAGTTGGGCAGGCACTGGGGTATCGGTCAGGAGGGCGAGGATAACGGCGCTCTGCTGATTGTGGCCAAGGAAGAACGCAAAATCCGCATTGAGGTGGGCTATGGCCTTGAAGGCCGGCTCACTGATGCCGACTCATCGGTGATCATCAATCGCATTATTACCCCGGCGTTCCGTCAGGGGGATTTCCAGGCCGGTATCTTCAACGGCGCAGCCGCGATGATCCAGGTTCTCGGTGGTGAACCGATGGCAGTTCCCCAGGGCCAGAAAACAGGTGTCGCCCAGGAGAAGCCCAACGCCGGTATGGTCGCGCTGTTGTTCTTCATCATGATGGCCGTGGTGTTCTTTATCGGCAGTCGCGGTGGCCGTGGTGGGCGCGGTGGCGCAGCCCTGTTAGGAGCAGCTCTGCTGGGTGGTGCCATGGGCGGCCGTGGCGGCGGCTTCGGTGGTGGTGGCTTTGGCGGCGGCCAGCCAGTCAGGGTTGTCGACATTATCGGGGGAATCTTTCATTTTTGTGAATCCTGAATTCTCATTGCTGAATCGATGATCGGTTAGCGGCTACCGCGCAGCACCAGGCCGCCCGCGCCGGCCAGCAGTACCCAGCTCCAGATCGGCACATCAGCGACCCAGGCCTGGGCCTCTGGTTGGGTGCCCAGCACCGCCACGGCGATCAGCACAACGGCGGTCAGGCCGCGTCGCCAGCGGCGCTCCGCGCGCCTTTGCTGTTCCTGAAGTAGCTCCAGTGTAGCCTGATTCTGTTGTTCGGTGGGGCCGGACTGGCGCAGCTGCAGCAGGGCATCGTGCACCAGTTGCGGCATCTCAGGGGACTGCTCCAGCCAGGAGGCAGGTGCGTTTGCAGTGACTTGATCAGTCCGGACGGGCCTATCCGACGGCGCATCCAGCTTTCAAGGTACGGTTGCGCGGTGCTCCACAGGTCCAGTTCGGGGTAAAGCTGACGCCCCAGGCCCTCCACGTTCAGCAGTGTCTTCTGCAACAGAACCAGCTGGGGCTGCACTTCCATATTGAAGCGGCGTGCAGTTTGGAACAGGCGTAGCAGAAAGTGGCCGAATGAGATGTCCTTCAGCGGTTTCTCGAAAATTGGTTCGCACACAGTGCGGATGGCTGCTTCGAACTCGTTGACCCGGGTATCCGGCGGCACCCAACCGGACTGAACGTGCAGTTCGGCGACCTGACGGTAGTCCCGGCGGAAAAACGCCAGCAGGTTGCGCGCCAGGTAGCTCTGGTCGTCCGGGGCCAGGGTGCCAACTATGCCGAAATCGATGGCAATGTACTTCGGATCGGCCGGGTTGCTCACGTCCACAAAGATGTTGCCCGGATGCATGTCGGCGTGGAAGAAACTGTCCCGGAATACCTGGGTAAAGAAGATTTCCACGCCTTTTTCGGCCAGCACCTTCATGTTCACGCCGGCCGCTTTCAGGGCCGCCACGTCGGCGATGGGGATGCCGTGGATGCGTTCCATCACCAGCACTGACTTGCGGGTGTAGTCCCAGTCAATGAAGGGGATGTAAATCAGTGACGAATTCTCGAAATTACGGCGCAACTGGCTGGCGTTGGCGGCCTCGCGCTGCAGGTCGAGTTCGTCGTGGATGGTGGAGTCGTAGTCTTCGACCACCTCCACCGGGTGCAGGCGCCGGCCTTCGGACCAGTATCTCTCCAGCAGCCCGGCCATCAGGTACATCAGGGCCAGATCCTGGCGAATAACCCGTTCGATACCCGGACGCAGAACCTTCACCACCACCTTCTGACCATTGGGCAGGGTGGCACCATGCACCTGGGCCACGGAGGCTGAGGCAATCGGATCTGGCGTGAAGTCCTGAAACAGCTCCGCCACCGGGGCCCCAAGCGAGGTCTCAATGATGCTGCGGGCAACGTCGCTGGGGAAGGGGGGAACCCGGTCCTGCAGGTTTTTCAGGGACTCGGCCATGTCATCCGGCAGTAGGTCGCGCCGGGTCGACAGAATCTGGCCGAACTTCACGAACACCGGGCCCAGTTCTTCCAGGGCCAGCCGCAGCCGGTCGCCCCGGTCTAATTTGGGCTTGGGGAACAGATGCAGGGTGCGAGCAGGAAAAACACCTTCAGTGGTGCCGGCAACTCCGCCAGGGGCAAAAACGTATCCAGCCGGTACCGGCAGAACACCCAGGCGATTCGGATCAGTCGTTGCAGGCGGGTCACGGGGTCTCCGGTTCGTCAGTAGGGGCGCGGTTGCCAATCTGGTCGATGCGCGCGGCAAGGCGTTCAGTGCGAAGGTTGAGGTCGTCAATATCCGCGAACGTGGCTTCCAGTTCGCGCCGGCCGGGCAGGGCGCGGCTTTCTTCGTGTACGTATTCCTCGATGTTCGCGTTCAGCGCCTGGAACGCATTGCGGCTCCACTTCACGGCACCGCGAACCCGTTGGCCCAGGAAATGCGCGGGCACATCGCCAATGTGGCGAGCCATGGCCGCTTCCCAATCCGGATTCAGTTGGTCAAGGGCGCGTTGCAGCTGGTGCGCCAGCGCGGTATCGCCCTCTACCTGCAACCGGCCATCGCTGAAGACGCGATCATCGCCGAGCGCGAGCGCAGCCAGGGCAATGGGTTTGCCCTGAATTTCCAGCCCCGGCGCTTCCGGGGGCTGGCTACTGACCTGCACCCGATTACCGGTGGTGTGCAATGTGTAGGCCAACGCCAGAGGCGCGGTAATGGTGACCCGGACCGGTGCATTCAAAGCCGAGAGCAACGCCTGCCGGCCTGCCGGGTCAAATTCCAGGGCCTGGTTCAGCGCACCTTCGATGATGGCGGTGACGGCGGCGAGCAGGGTCGGCCCGGGAAACATCAGGGCTTGATTCCCACGTGCAGGGCGACAATGCCGCCGGTCATATTGTAGTACTTGCAGCCCACCAGGCCGGCGTTTTCCATCATGCCCTTCAGAGTGTCCTGATCGGGATGCATGCGGATGGATTCGGCCAGGTACTTGTAGCTCTCGCTGTCGCCGGCGATCAGTTGGCCCATCAGTGGCAGGGCGGTGAAAGAGTAGGTGTCGTAGGCCTTGCTCAGCAGCGGATTAGTCGGCTTGGAGAACTCGAGGATCATCAGCTTGCCGCCGGGCTTGAGAGTCCGCGCCATGTCTCGCAGCGCCTGATCCTTGTCGGTGACATTGCGCAGGCCAAAGGCAATCGACACGGCATTGAAGCTGTTGTCCGGAAACGGCAAGTGTTCGGCGTCGGCTTGAACATACTCGATATTGCCTGCGTAGCCGCGATCCACCAGCCGGCCGCGGCCGACTTTCAGCATAGATGCATTGATGTCGGCCAGCACCACCTTGCCGGAGGGACCCACCAGGTCGGAAAACTTCATGGTGAGATCGCCGGTGCCGCCGGCAATGTCGAGCACCTGATGACCTGGGCGCACACCCGAAAGTTCGATGGTAAAGCGTTTCCACAGGCGGTGAATGCCCATGGACATCAGGTCGTTCATGAGGTCGTATTTGCCAGCTACGCTGTGGAATACGTCCGCCACCTGGCTCGCTTTCTGGCTCTTGGGTACATCCCGAAAACCGAAATGGGTGACGTCATCCTGGCCCTGGCTGTTCTGGGCCTGATTGGCCGGCGTTTGCTGCTCGCTCATGAGAGAAATCCTGTCTGAATCTGAACCTCGTATTCTAACCGCTGGCGGGGTCGCTACAAGGGTGGCGGCGAGTTTAATAGCGCCCTAAACTATAAAACCTTCCATTTTCCAAGAGAAAACTGATTTATGTCCGTTATTGATGTACGCCGTCCGCACACACTGGACAAGGAGCACGCTCGGGAAGCTGCTGAAAATTTGGCGAAAGATCTGTCCGAACAGTTCGACGTGAACTACGAGTGGGATGGGGATCTGCTTCGATTCAAGCGCAGCGGCGTTAAAGGTCAGCTCGAAATCAGTCATGCCGACCTGCACATTCATCTTGAGCTTGGCATGATGCTCCGCCCGTTCAAATCCCGGATCGAACAGGAAATCAACTCCCAACTTGACCAGATGCTGAAGGCCTGAGGCTGTTCTAGCTCGGGTCAGAGATCGGCCGGTAGCCGGAACGGCTCCGGGTGGCCTGCAAGGATGTTATCCATCACCCGCTGTTCCCGGCTCACCAGTCGTTCAATCAGTGAATCGACATCGTCCATGGCGCGAAAGGCCGTATAGCCACGGTGCATAAACCCGTGCAGGTCGGCGAGTCCGGCCATCTCGGCCGGAGTCCTGCTCATGGATAGCAGCCAGCCCAGGGTCCGGTTGCGCACGTAGCGGTCCAGTTGCAGACCAACATCCTCAATCAGTGCCAACTGGCGCTCACGCAGCGGCAGTTGCCGGCTCTGGCGAAAGGCTTCGCAATATTGGGCCACGGTCAGGTTGTCGGCGGGGATCTGTGCCTCGCGCAGCTGTTCGGCCAGCTCCAGGTCCAGTTGCTGGGTAATCAGGTTTAACTCCACCAGGCCTGCCAGGGTGCCCAGAAGGTGGTCCGGTAGCCATTTCACCATTTTTGGAAAGACCCGATCGATGTTGTCGTCCCGGCCGGTCATGGCGGAAGGAGCGTACAGATCGGACAGCAGAAACTCGAGGCCAGTGTGATAGCCAGGGTGCTGGTACAGATCCAGATGGGTGGTTTTCAGCCGTTGCGCCTGCCAGTCGGCGACCTCAAAGGTATCGGCCAGCAGCGGATGCGCGGCTTTGTGTCGGCGGAAATCGTGATATTCCAGCAACAGATGACGAAGCAGGCGCCCATTGTCGGTGCTGACTTCGGTGGCGACAAGGCGCTCGCGGTACATGAGGAACTGGCTCCGTTTAACTAGCCGTGGGACAGAGGCCAGGTAGTTTAACGAAGCTTCGCCCGCAGGACACTAGCCCTGGGCGGCTTCCGGCAGGGATTCGAGACCGGGTAGCCATTCCTTGCTGTCGAGAGTGATGAAGTGACTTGGTGCCTCGGTTTCGATTATGCGCATGGTGGTCGGGCTGTGACGGGCACTGGCGAGCATGGCGGTGCGGTCGAGAATGCGATCCACGGCCGGAATCAGAAAGGTGCCATGGCGGATGTTGTTGTACACACTGGTGTCCGTGCGCTCCATCCATTCCATGATGTTCTCGATGTTGCGAACAATGGTCAGATGGTCTTTGGTCGCTGAGAACAGTTTGCTCAGCAACTGTTTTTTGCGCGGGTTCATCTTGCCAAAGAAGGTCTGGCCGTAGGCAGATGAGGGCGCTGAGTTGATCAGGCGAATCAGCCAGGGCCACATGCCATGGCTGACCGGCTCCAACAAGGTAGTTACCAGAGCGTGAATTTTGGCTTGAGGCAGTACCGGGGCTTCCAGCACCACTTCCACATCTTCATATAATTCCGGCCACTGATTCATTGCTCCAGGATCACCGCTCCGCCCCGGGAATGCCCGTGGATGCGGATGTTCTGGGTGGTCGGAAGGTTGGCAAGCGCCTGGTTCAGGATGCAGGCATCGTATTCAATGGTGCCTTCGAGGTGCTTGATCGGCACTTCCCAGTGGGGTGTTTCCGGGGTCACGCCGTTTACAGGAATGTGGTAGTTGCTACAGGTCAGCAGGATCAGTTCGGTGGTGGGAGCCTCGTAGGCCTGCGTGAAGTAACAATGGTTTTCCAGGAATCCGTGTACACCGACTACGGTCGCCTGGGCTTTGCCACTGTGATTGCGTACTGAAACAGCGCCCTTGCCTACGCGATACACGCGGCCGGAAAACATCTCTGAATAAGCGTTTTCGATGGGCTTGATCAGTTTGCGAACATGGCTCGCTTTCATTGTTACTCTCCCGACCAGCGTGGTATTGGCCTGTTATTAGTGTTGGACGCTGTTGGAAACTCAGTATTACAGTCTGTTGTACCCCGAATCCGCATTGTTTGTATTGGCACAGTTAACAGTATCTACGCTTGTCTGGGGCCAATCGATGAGTCTTTAGTGGTATTTGGTAACGATTGACCCGGTATTTAGCCAAAGTTTAGGCCGAAAAGTCGTCAACTGGTAACCATTTGTAATCTTGTGCATGACACCGTCGATGGAGACGCTGCTACTTGTCTGGCACAATGCGGAGTTCGGTTTTTACGTAGCTTCATCCATTTCCCCAGGGACGCCCAGGTTTGAGTCACGAGCAATCGCATCTTCTTTTGCCTGCGGATTCGGCCTGGCTGGCTCTGGAACGGCCAGAAAACCCGATGACCATCACGGTCATGATGCGGGTGGACGGCCTCACGGCACCCCGATTGCGGGAATTCCTGCAGGTGTACTGGCTGGCCTGGGAGCGCTTCCGGTTCATGCCTGTTCAGCGCTCGCCCGGCTGGTGGTGGGAGCAGGACCCGGTGTTCGATCTCAAACACCATCTGGATGTCGTTCTCGACCGGTTCAGCCCCGACGACCTCCAGGATTGGATTTCGGCGCGCCTGAATCAGCCTCTTCCCTTGTACCGCCCGCGCTGGAAATTCTGGCTGGCCCCCAATGCCGAGGGCGGCGCCGCGCTCCTCCTCCGTCTGCATCACTGTTACGCCGATGGCCTGTCCTTGCTGGGCATTTTCGATCGGCTGTGTCCGCCATCACCACAGCAGCATCCCGCGCTGTACGGCGCTGCTGAAACCCCACAACTGGCTCGTTGGAGCGTCGCTGCCAAGGCCTGGTTGGAGCGGCTGATTGCGAGCGGAACCGCGACCCGGGGTGAGGTAAGTGACGACGAGCCGGAAGCCCCGGCAACAGACCGGATGCAGCAGGCAGGGCGATCGCTGGAGCGTGTCGCTGCCAGTGGTCTGAGATTGCTGAATGAGGTCAGCGAATTCCTGGTTGAGCCGGCGGATACGCCCTCCGATCTGAAGCGGCCTTTGCTGGGCCGGCGTCAGTGTCGCTGGTCGGAACCGGTGGCCCTGGCGCGCTTCCGGTCGGTGGCGGATGCCACCAATGTCACCATTAACGATGTCCTGCTCAGTTGTGTTGCCGCGGCGGTTCGCGGTCGGCTTGGAATCGAGGCGGCCGAACTTGATGATGCCGTGCTGCACGCGGCAGTGCCGGTGGATATCCGGTCCAGACTGCCGGCCGACCTGCAACCGGAGCCCGGCTCCCTCGGTAACTATTTTGGCACTGTGTTCGTGCCCTTGCCGGTGGACGGTGAGAGTCCGCTGGAGCGACTTTACCGGATCAAACACGAAACCCGGCGGCTGAAGAAGAGCTGGCAGCCTGGTATCGCCTGGGGGCTGGTGGCCAGCGCTTCGGCGATTCCAGAGCCCTGGCGCCAGCCGGTGGCTGATGTGTTTTACCGCAAGGCCAGCGCGGTGGTATCTAATGTTCCGGGCACACCAGAACCCCGCTACATGGCCGGTTGCCGCATTACCGAACAAATGTTCTGGGTACCCCAGGCCGGTGATATCGGCCTGGGCGTCAGCATTGTCAGCTACGCTGGCCAGATCCAGTTCGGGGTAGTTGCCGACGAGGCGATCATGGCCGATCCCGGTGAGTTCCTGGCCGACTGCCTGCAAGAGCTCCAGCGCTTCCCGCAAGGACACTGACCTCGAAGCGAATTGTCAAAAAGTTTACATTCTGGGGCAGATCTTTCGATTAGACTCCGGATGTCACGCCGCTGGGCCCGACCAACAACAATAACGAGGAGTCTCAACGTGGAGACCAGTCCGCTGATTTCGATCGGCCTGCCGATTTCACTGTTTATCATCATGGTGGGCATTGGCCTCACGCTGACCCTGCGGGATTTCGGCCAGGTTACTCGCAACCCCCGCAGCATCGTGGTCGGTACCATTGCCCAGATCCTGCTGATGCCCCTGGTGGCTTTTGCCATAGCACCTTTTCTTGGCCTGGCGCCGGCGCTGGCGGTTGGCCTGGTTATCATTGCCGCCTGTCCGGGGGGAACCACGTCGAATCTGTTCGTCCTGCTGGCCCGCGGCCACATCGCACTGTCGATTCTGCTGACGGTGTCTGCCAGCCTGATCACCATCATCACGCTGCCATTTTTCACCAATTACGCTCTGCAGATGTACTTCGGTGAAGCCGCGAACATCTCGCTGCCGGTGGGCAAGACCATCGCCATGCTGGTGGTGATCGTGCTGCTGCCCGTGGCCCTGGGCATGTTCATTCGCACCAAGGCCCCGGCGAAGGCGCAGAAAGCCGAGGGCATGGTTAGCATCTTTGGCGGATTTGTCTTACTGCTGCTGATCATCGCCCTGCTGTGGGGTTCCCGGGAGCGGTTGCCGGAGTTGCTGGCCCAGGCCGGACCAGCGGCGTTCCTGTTGAATCTGGCCGGAATCGTGATTGGGTTGGGGCTAAGCCGGCTGGCGGGCCTGTCCCAGAGAGAGTCCCTGGCCATTGCCGTGGAGCTGGGCATCAAGAACGGCACCATCGCCCTGATGGTGACGCTGACCCTGCTGGAATCCAGCGAAATGTCGATACCGGCAGTGGTCTACAGCGTGCTGATGTATGGCTTCGGCTGCATCCTGATTGCCATGGGCCGCCGCTTGGTGCCGGTGCACCAGTAAGCGGTTATCTCGGTTGGGCTAGAGTCTTGCGGCAACGACGCGGGACCAGAGCCGGCCATCGATAGCAGACAGCCCCAGCGCAATCAGCCCCAAGCCCGCGAGCTGGGTCGCCGTGATCGACTCGTTCAGGAACAGAATCCCCAGCAGAATTGCCGACCCGGGGACCAGTAGAGTGACCAGTAGCAGGTTGGTGGCGCCGGCCGATTCCAGCAGTTTGAAATAGATGATGTAAGCCAGGGACGTTGAGAACAGCGCCAGTCCCAGAATGGCACCCCAGCTTTGCACACTTGCTGTACTGAGCGCCTGCGTGCCCTCCAGGCTCATGGCAATCGGCATCATGATCAGGCCCGAGGCGGTGACCTGGCCCGCGGCGGTCAGAATCGGATGAACCCCCAGGGCCTTGAAACGCCGGCCATACACCCCGCCAAACGCATAGGACATCGCCGCACATAGAATCGCCAGCTGTGGCACCCAAGGCGTGGGCTCAGAGGAAGCCGGCAACCCGATCATCACCACCACGCCCAGGAACCCGATCACCACACCCAGCACCTTGAGTGGCGTTGCGCGCTCGTCCGTCAGCAGGCAGGTGGCCACCACCACGGTAAACAGCGGCGTGGTGGCATTAAGGATGGAGGCCAGGCCCGAGGCAATCTGGGTCTGACCCCAGACGATCAGTGAAAACGGAATGGCGTTGTTGATGGTACCCATGCCCAGGAACGCCAGCCAAACTTGCCATTGCCTGGGAGGGCGTAAGCCCAGGATCAGCACCACGCACCAGAGCCCAACCGCGGCCAGCGATACCCGAAGGGCCACAATGGTTAGTGGCGGTAAGTCCTGGACGGCAACGCCGACAAAGAAGAACGAACCACCCCATAGCAGCGACAGCACCAACAGCAGTGTCCATTCCCGGAGACCCATGGTCAGACTGATTGGAGATGTCACGATATGCGCTGCCTTATCAATTATTTGGAACGACCAAGGCTAGCCGGCATTAACCGGTTCCGCCATCCGATTCTTGCCAGGTCGTACTGCCAAAGTGGCGAATTACTCCCCTCCCAAATGAGCAGGTAATCAATTCCCTTGTGCCATTTTCCCTTGGTTGTGCTTCTCCGACTATGGAATTCGGGCGCCAGATTGCGCCTCGGGTCGGATTTTCGCGGCCCTGATCCGAGATTTCCAACAACAACCGGGGGAATTATGAATAACAACAATATCCGAAAAGCAGCTTTGGCCTTGGCCATTTCAGCGACGTTGGGAGCCAGTGCTGGCGCCCAGGCAGCCATTGAAGTTTACAACGAGGGCGGCACCAGCTTCTCGGTGGATGGCTACTTCAATGCTTTCTATGTGAATCGGGACGACAAGCTGGCAGATACCCGCAATTCAGACGTCAAAATGGGCTTCTTGCCGAACACAGTAGGCTTCAATTTCAGCAAGGAAATGGGTGAGCTGACGCTTGGGGGGCGTTCTTCATTTTGGAGCACGATCAATGACAGCTGCAGTCGCCAACCGATACTGCCATCGATGTGCGTCAGCTGTATGCCACCGTGGACGGATCTTTTGGTCAGGTGCTGATTGGTAAAGACTTCGGTCTTTATTCCCGTTCCAATATATTTCAGGACGAGATCCTGATGGGCTTTGGTTCTCCGGGTGCCGCAACCGGGGTGTCGTTTGGCAACATCCGGACCGGTTACCCTTACCCCAATCCCTCGGCGCAAATTACCTATCGATCGCCAGAAATGGGTGGCTTAAACGTGGCGGTGGGTATTTTCGAGCCGGCCAATACCACGCCCGGGGCTGGTTCTGAACAATCAGCGCCCAGGTTTGAAGCTGAAGTCACCTACAGTGCTGATCTCAGTGGTGTCAGCTTGACTGGCTGGCTCAATGGTCGCTCCCAAAAGTCTGAAAACGATACCAGTTCGGTGGATTCGACAGGGCTGGGCTATGGCCTGCGGGCGTCAGCGGCCGGATTTTCGCTCAGTGGCTCCGGGTTCACTTCCGAAGGTGACGTGCCGGTCCTGATCAGTGACACGGCAGCGCCTATTTCCGAGGAGGATGCCGATGGCTTCCTGGTCCAGGGTTCCTATACCCTTGGCGCCAATCGCCTGGTTCTGTCTTATGGCGAGACTGATTCCGATCAGGCTGACTATGAGACAGAAAATACCTCGGTGGCGTTGTTCCACAGCGTGAACAGCAACCTAAAGCTGGTGGCGGAATACAACATGTTCGAGCAATCCACCAAGTCCACCGGTGCTGATGCAGCCGATATCGATACCCTGGCACTGGGAGCGGTCGTGATGTTCTGAGTCGGCTCTGATCGGCGCAGCAGCTGAGACCGGAGCCGATGTTGGCTTTTCGGGGCGGCCGACGTACGACTTAAGTGTCGTTTTACCCACGCCGCAGCTGGCAGTGTCAGCTGCGGTCGGCTAAGAGGGTAATTTTATCAATGACTTACCTAAGTTTCGGCGCGCCAATAAAAAGCACGGAAGTCGCATTGGCAGGTTATCCGGATTCCGTAGAATCGGAACAAAGACCTCGACCTATGGATCCGGTGATTATGAGCTCAGAGACGGTCCCGTCGGCTGTTCGGACTGCCAGCGTTAACTTACGCGATCCGGTCCTGGCAGCCAGTCAGTTGGAGGCTCAGCTCAGTCACGACTATCTCGGCTGTGTGCTATTTTTTTGTTCGGCGGAATACGAACTGAAACAACTGGGGCCCGCGCTAGAGACGGCGTTTCCCGGTGTTCGCATTTGCGGGTGCACCTCGGCCGGCGAGATCACCCCCGAAGGTTACGGACGCGGTTGCATTACCGCCATCGGGTTTGACCAACGCTATTTCGCTATCGATTGTGCCTTGATTTCATCCCTGGATCGCTTTTCCTTGCAAGATGCCCAAGGCGTAATCAATGGCTTGCTCGCGACCTGTCGCGACGCCGGTCTTGCGCCGGTTAAAGGCAACACCTTTGCAATTACCTTGCTTGATGGCCTGTCCAGCCGGGAAGAGCTTGTTCTGGCTACACTCAATTCGGCGCTGGGAACCATCCCGCAGTTTGGCGGCTCAGCAGGCGACGACGAGCGCCTGGCCAATACCCACGTGTTTTATGACGGTCGGTTTCACACCGGTGCGGCTACCGTGATGCTGGTGAATACGCCGCTGGACTTTCGGGTGTTCTCCACCCATCACATGGTTGATCGCAGCGAAAAGCTGGTAGTGACAGACGCCTGTTCCGAGCGTCGCACGGTGAAGGAACTCAATGCCGAGCCGGCAGCCCAGGCGTACGCCAGGGTTGTTGGGGTTCGGGTGGAAGAGCTGGACCGGGAAATCTTCGCCCTGCGCCCGCTGGGGGTGAAAATTGGCGGCCATTTCTTTGTCCGTTCGATCCAGCGGGTAAATCCGGATGGCAGCCTTACTTTTTACTGTGCCATTGAAACTGGGATCGTGATGACCGCGATGGAGCCGGAAGGCCTGCTTGACAGTGTTCGACATCAGATCGAAGCCTCCGAGCGGGTAGTAGGAACGCCTTTGATCACCATTGGGTGCGACTGTTTCCTGCGCCGCCTGGAAGCAGAATTAACCGGGGAGCTGGCCGCCGTGTCCGAATTTATGCGGCATCATCGGGTGATCGGATTTAACACCTACGGTGAGCAGTTTGACGGAATGCACATCAATCAAACGTTTACGGGGGTGGTGATTGGCCAACCTGATGCCCATTCCTGACTCAGACCCGCCGTCGACCGACGAGACGAAAGACCGCCAAATCGAGGCGCTGTTGCAAGAAAACCAGCGCTTGCGAAGGATTCGAGACGCCCTGATTGTGCGGGTGGAGTCCGGTACTGCCCACAAGCCGGAGCCCTACGCTGCGTTCGAACATTCGGTAATTTTGGCGGAACAGGTCCGGGAGAGGACCGATGCCTTGAATAATGCTCTGGAGGAGCTCAAGGCTAGCCATACGGCTGTCAATTGGGCCAGGGAAGAAGCCGAAACCACTCGTCAGCGGCTCAGCGATGCGATCGAAAGCATTGCCGATGGGTTTGTCCTGTTCGACAGTCACCATAAATTGATACAGAGCAACAGTCGTTTCCGCAGTTATTGGCGTGATGCCGGGATAGCGGCGCCGGAACCGGGAGCAAGCATTCAGGAGGTCAAGACTCGTGCCGAGGCCAACGGCCTGATCGTCGAAGAGCATGATCACGACGATCCCGAAGGCTCGGTGTTCCTGCTATCTAATCAGCGCTGGGTTCAAGTTACCGAACGTGCCACCCGTGAGGGTGGCTTGGTCGTGCTCTATTCCGATATCACCGACGTTAAAAACAGCGAAATGATCCGCCGCATTAAGGCACTGGAAGAAAGTGAACGATGGATCCGGGTGGTCACCGATCATGTGCCAGCCTGATCGCCTATGTTGGTTCTGATATGCGGGTGCAGTTCTGCAACAAGGTCTACGAGGCTTGGTACGGAAGAGGGGGCGTGCCCGTTCTTGAGCAACGTCTGGATCAGATACACAGCTCTGAGTTCTACCAGCGCTTGCTGCCCCAGATTATGGAGGTGATGGACGGGCATAATGTCACGTTTGAGTTGGAAGAGACCGGGGAGAATGGCGAGGTGCGCTACATGCTCCGCTCTTACGTGCCCAACTTGGACGAGTTCGGCGACATCATCGGTTTCTTTGTGCTGATCCGGGACATTACGGATCGGCGAAAGACCGCGTTGGCGCTGGAGGAGGCCTACGATGACCTTGAGCGCCGGGTTAACGAACGCACCGCGGCGTTAACCAATCTGAATCACAAATTGCGTGACGCAAAGCTTGAAGCTGAACGAGCGAACATGTCCAAGACCAAGTTCCTGGCGGCGGTCAGTCACGATCTGCTGCAACCGTTGAACGCCGCCCGGCTGTTTACCAGCTCGCTACTGGAGCAAAGCTTTGGTCCGAAGGCCGAGGGATTGGTGCGTTCAGTGAGTACGTCGTTAGATGATGTGGAGAATCTGCTCGGCACTCTGGTCGACATTTCCAAGTTGGATGCTGGTGTCATCAAGCCGGATGTAACGGCGTTTGATCTGCGCGATTTACTCAACAACATCGCACGGGAATTTCGGCAGATGGCGCTTTCCGAAGACCTGAGGCTGGATTTTGTGCCCTGCTCGGCGGTGGTGGAGTCTGACTCCCAGTTGTTGGCTCGTATTCTCCGAAATTTTCTGACTAATGCTATTCGCTACACCCGCACCGGGCGCATCCTACTCGGTTGCCGCCGCCATACAGATCATGTCCTGCTGCAGGTCTGGGATACTGGGCCTGGCATCCCGGAAGATAAACTCACCGAAATTTTTCAAGAATTCAAACGCATTAGTCCCGCCGGTGCCCAGGCTGACAAGGGCTTGGGGTTGGGCCTGGCTATCGTGGACAAGATTTCCCGAATGCTCGGCCATGAGGTGCAGGTGTCTTCGGTTGAGGGTAAGGGGTCTGTGTTCAGCGTTCGGGTGCCCCTGGGGCAGCTGCAACCGTCGAGAGCGGTTGCGAGTGCGTCCCTTCCGGTGCTGCATGGTGACCTGGACGGAGTCCGTATATGGGTGATCGACAACGATCGCTCGATTTGCCAAGGCATGCAGACTTTGTTGGAAGGGTGGCAGTGTCAGGTGGTCACGGCGGTTTCCCTGGTTGACCTTGAGCGGCAACTGGCCATTGAGACCAGTGAGGTGGATCTAATCCTTGCTGATTATCACTTGGACAATGATGAGAACGGTGTTGACGTGGTTGGCGAGATAAACCGGCGGCGTTGCACCCCGGCGCCGGTGTTGATGATCACGGCCAATTACTCCAATGAGCTAAAGCAACGGATTCGAGCGTTGGGTTACATGCTGATCAATAAGCCGTTGAAGCCGCTGAAATTACGCAGCATTTTGCACCATGTAATGCGGGGCCAGAGGTAGGCGTGGTGCCCGGCTTAAAATGAGGTGAGGTGCGAAGGGCGACTGGGTCCCCCTTCACCTGAGATCTTAGCGTTTGAGGTACTGGCTGAAATCAACATCGCTAGCGGACAGAATGGCCTGAACCCGGTTGTGAACCCCGAGCTTGCGCAGGATCGCCGAAACGTGCGCTTTAACTGTGGTTTCAGCAATATTGAGGTTGTAGGCAATTTGCTTGTTGGATTCTCCCTTGGACATCCTTTCCAGCACCAAAAGCTGGCGGCGGGTCAGGGAGTTCAGGAGTTCCGGTGAAACGGGGTTGTCGTCGTTCCGGCTGCGCCGCTGGCGGCTTTCATTGCTCGTGCGGATTATGTCTGAGGGAGGTAGACATTGCCGTTGAGGATCTGCTGGATCGCCTCGGTCATCTGGGCCCGGGGCGACGACTTGGTGATAAAGCCAATCGCGCCGTAGGTAATGGCTTGCAGCACCACCTGCTTATCTTCCTCAGCGGACACGATCACCACAGGAATACTGGGCGCCTCATTGCGCAGCGTGATCAGACCGTTCAGGCCATGCATGCCAGGCATGTTGAGGTCCAGCAGAATCAGATCAAGGTCATCGTTGTCGCGGGTGATGTCCAGGGCGCTGTCCAGATCGTCGGTTTCGATGATCTCGCTGCCTTCAAAGCCAGAGGCAATAAGCTGCTGATGGCTTCGCGGAACAACGGGTGGTCGTCGGCAATCAGAATCTTGTAAGCCGGCTCCATGGATGGGTCTACCTGTTTGTTTTCAGTATCGGGAATGGCTTCCGAATCATGATAGCGGTTTTCGGAAGACAGTGCGGCATCGAGCTCGCTCAGCATGGCGGCCTCCTGTGCAGAGAATCGCCGGAGTCGGTTCCGATCCTCTGTTTATTATTGTGATGGTTTCATTACACGCCATCTTGGTCTCACGTTGAATGCGACCATCGCACCAAAAAACAGGCACCAAAGTACTATTCTTGCCGAGCCGTGGGCTTCGTATCGTGGTCGTATGAGCCTACAACCAACAATAACGCCTGTCTCACGACCCTATCGTGTCGCTCCCTGGATCAAAAAGGGAACGGCAGCTTTGGTGTGTATTCTCATTACTGTCACGGGCAATGTTCATGCCCAAGAAAAGGCTTCCGACTTACCCGTGCTGTCTATCAGCGTGCTGCAATTCGGCACTGCTCATTGGGAGCTTGACCATATCCGGCACCGGGGACTGGACCGGAAAAATAGCTACCGGCTGGAATTGAAACCGGTTGCCAACCTCCCGGCTTCCAGACTGGCGGTCACCAGCGGCTCTGTGGACGGCGCTGTGGCCGACCTTTTGTGGGCCCAGTCGCGATTCCAGGCCGGCACGCCCTACCTTTATGTCCCTTTCTCCTCCCAGATTGGCGATATCGTTGTCGCTGAAACCTCAACGATCCGTTCGGTGGCGGATCTGGTGGGTAAACGCATCGGCGTTGCCGGCGGGCCGAGCAGCAAGGTTGGATACTGCTCAAGAAGGTCGCACAGCGGCAGGGAATCGACCTCGAAGAATCCGCCGAACTTCAGTTCGCAGCTCCGCCTTTGTTGAACCATGCTCTAAAACGTGGGCAAGTGGATGTCATCGTCACCTACTGGCATTTCGCGGCCCGTCTCCAAGGTGAGGGCAGCTGGCGATCGGCGTTCGCCATGTCTGCCTTGCTCACTGAATTGGATCTGGACCGCAACCTGCCGGTTCTTGGCTATGTTTTTCCCGCCAACTGGGCGGAAGACCACGGCTTGCTGATCGATGGTTTCGCAGCTTCCCTGGATCAGCCAAAGCTGAACTGGCGAAAGGTGACTCCCCCTGCAGCGCTTGCGCCCTCTGATGAACAATCCGGAGGACGGTGTTTTCTCGGCATTGCGAGAGGGCTTTGTTGCCGGTACTCCAGCGCCGCAGACAGACCAGCGCATCGCTGACCTGCGGCGTTTGATGACCCTAACTGGCGCCGAGTCAGGTGACCTTATGCCGGTTGATCTGTTTTACCGGAGACCGCGGTGAAAGGCCGCTCCGGTCGGCCGCCCTTGTGGAGCTACTGGATAGCTCTGCCCTCCTTTGTTCTGCTCTGGGCACTGGTTGCCTGGTTGCTTCAATCGCCCCTTCTGCCAACGCCCCCGAGTGTTCTGGATACCTTGGTTCGGGAAGCTGCTTCGGGAGAACTCTGGCACCACTTGGGCGCCACCCTTGGGCGTGTGGTAGTCGCCTTTATTCTGGCCATGGCAATTGGCAGCGCCATCGGCATCTTCATGGGGCGCTCACAAACCACCAATGCCCTGTTGGATCCCTTACTAGTGCTCTTTCTGAACCTGCCAGCCTTGGTCACCATCATCCTCATGTATGTTTGGTTTGGTCTGGTGGAAGTGGCTGCCGTGATGGCTGTGGTTCTCAACAAAGTGCCAAACGTTGCGGTCACGGTTCGGGAAGGCGCGCGCAGCCTCGACTACCGGCTAGAAGAAATGGCCACGGTCTATGAGTTCACCCGATGGCAAAGGTTGCGTGAAGTTTGGGCGCCACAGCTGTTTCCTTACGTTATGGCAGCCACCAGAGGAGGCCTTGCCTGATCTGGAAAATCGTCCTGGTGGTGGAGCTACTCGGTCGCTCCAGCGGCGTTGGTTTCCAGCTGCACATGGCTTTTCAAGTGTTCGACGTGGCCACCATTCTCGCCTACAGCCTGGCATTTATCGGCGTTGTCCAACTCATCGAACTGGCTATCCTGCAACCCCTGGAGCGTCGATCCAGCCGCTGGCGTCAGCCGGAGGCTGCCCATGCTTGAGCTCAAAATCGCACGCCGAGATTTTGGCCAGCCGGTGCTTGGGGAGGTTTTTGCGACCATCGAACGCGGTGACCGCATCTGCCTAATGGGCCCCTCAGGTATTGGCAAGACCACGCTGCTTAATGCGATTGCCGGTCTCGACAAGTCGGTTCCAGAAGAGTCGGTTGTCGGTCGCGACCAACTGCGGGTGGGCTACCTGTTTCAGGAACATCGCCTGCTGCCGTGGCGGAGTCTGGATTCGAATCTGAGGCTGGTTGGTGCCAGTGACCAGGAGGCCGAGAGCTTATTGATGCAGGTAGGTTTGTCAGGTTACGGCCACTACTTGCCGGACCAGCTCTCCCTGGGCATGGCCAGAAGGGCGGCCCTGGCACGATGTCTGGCTGTAAAGCCGGACTTGCTGCTACTGGACGAGCCGTTTGCATCTCTGGATCCGGCAATGTCCGGTGAGCTCAAGGCGTTGATAGCCGGGCTTCTGGATTCGCATCCGGATATGGCGATGATCTGTGTTACCCATGATGGCGGGGATGCAGAGATATTGGCAAACCGCCTCTGGTATCTGGATGGTAAACCGGCCCGTTTACAGTGGGATGATGCAGTCGAAGAATCGGGTTTGATTGATGGGCTTCTCGGGAAGCTTCGGAGTCTGGAAAGCCCATCCCGCTGACTGCCGTTCACCGGATCAAGCGGGCTTGGAAGTACCGAGGATTTTGGTCTGTTGTGGTCGGAAGCCGGCGGTGGCCAGAAGCGCCAGAACTAAAGTTACACCCGCAGTGATCCCATACGCTATCGGATTCCACTCCAGATACAGTGAGAACCGAATCGCCTCTACCGCATGGGTGAAAGGATTGAACTGACAGATCCAGTACAGCCAGGGGCTGGCTTCGTTCATCCGCCAGAGCGGATACAGCGCCGAGGACATGAAGAACATCGGAAAGATAACGAAGTTCATCACCCCGGCGAAGTTCTCCAGTTGTTTGATCCAGGTGGCAATGAGCAATCCCAAAGCGCCCAGCATGATGCTGGTAAGAATCAATGCTGGCAACACTGCCAGGTAACCCCAGAGCGGTGGCTCCACATCCACCATCAATGCCAGCAGCAGAAACACATACACCTGGCCGATGGACACCACTCCCATGGCCAGTAATTTGGTCACTAGCAGGAAAGGCCGGGGCAGGGGGCTCATTAGCAGCACCCGCATACTGCCCAGCTCTCGGTCGTACACCATGGACAAGGCGCCCTGCATGCTGTTGAACAGGATGATCATGCCGCACAGTCCGGGGGCAATGTAGGTCTCGTAGGTAATGTAAGTGTCGTAAGGGGGAATGATGGAAATTCCCAGCACGGCCCGGAAACCGGCGGCGAACACCACCAGCCATAGCAGCGGCCGCACCAGGGCACTGGCAAAGCGGGTGCGCTGCTGCCAGAACCTCAGCCATTCACGGGTCTGGATGCCGACAAAACAGTGCCAGTAGTGCGCTGCGTTCATATCAGCCGGCTCCAGTCAGAGAGTGGAAGGTTTCAGTCATATCCTGATGGCCTTCGGCTTCGCAGATGGCGTGGCCGTTGTCCTCGGCCAGTAATTGGCCCCGGTGCAGGACCAGAATCCGGTCGTCTCCACAGACCTCTTCGATCAGGTGCGTGGCCCATAAGGCGGTCAGGCCTTCTTCTTCGCACAAGGTTCGTACGTGCTCGTTGAGCGCCTTGCGGCTTGCAACGTCCAGACCCACGGTTGGTTCGTCGAGCAACAGCAGTGAGGGCTCGTGAAGCAGAGCGCGGGCAATTTCCACCCGCCGGCGGTGGCCGCCGTTAAGGTGGCGGACCGCATCGTTGGCGCGATCGAGCAGGTTGAAGCGTTCTAGTTCCCGGTCACCCCGAATCCTGGCCTCCTTGCGGGATAACCCGTGCAGCGCTGCATGGTATTGAAGGTTCTGGCGTACAGTCAGGTCCAGATCGAGGGCATTTTGCTGGAATACTACGCCAATCTGCCGCATGGCCTCAGCGGGCTGTTTTTTGAGTGACTGTCCGGTCAGCAGAATATCGCCCTGCTGCAAGGCCAACAGGCGCGTAAGCAAACCAAATAAAGTGGATTTGCCGGCGCCGTTGGGCCCGAGCAGTGCGTGAAAGCGGCCGGAGGTCAGCCTAAAGCTGACCTCCCGAAGCACCGGCTTTTCGCCATAGCGAAAGCTAAGGTTACTCGCTTCGATGGTCATGACGTCGGATCAATAACCACACCCCAGGGGTAGCGGCCTACCTTGATCGATTTGAGTACTTTCAGCTCGTCCACATCGATCACCGAGACATCGCCGGAGACCCCATTGGTGGTGTAGAGGTGTTTTTCGTCCTTGTCGAGATCTAGCTGCCAGACTCGGGCGCCGACCAGCAGATAGTCCAGTACCTCATAACTCTGGGCGTCGACTACGGCCACGTGATTGGAGGGGCCGAGAGCCACGAAGGCGTATCTGCCATCGGAAGTCAGTTCAATGCCCACCGGCTGGACCCGATCCTGATTTACGCCGGGGACCTTGAAGGACATCTCGTGGATCTGCTCCAGATTGTCCACGTCGATGATGTGAACAGTGCCGCCGATTTCGGCCGAGGCCCAGGCAATCTTGCTGTCTTCGCTGAACTCCACATGGCGTGGGCGCTGGCCGACCACAATGTTCTTTTCGATCTCGAAGGTCTCGGTGTTGATCCAGTGCAGCATGCTGGTGGTTTCGGAGGTATTTACCGCCCATTTGCCATCGGGGCTGACCGCCATACCCTCGGGCTCGATGCCTACGTCAATCTGGGCCAGCACGTCCTTGGTGTCTACATCAACTACGGTCACGATGGCGTCGTCTTCGTTGGCGATGTAAAGGTGTTTGTTGTTGGGGTGAAGGGCGAACTGCTCCGGGTCTTCACCCGAGGGCAGGGTGTCGATGATCTTCCGAGTTGCCAGATCCAGAACCTGCACGGTGTCGTCGTCACTGGCGCAGATATACAGCTTGGTATGGTCCTTGGACAGCAGGATGCCACGAGGGCGCTGGCCAACATCGATGGTTTCAATAACCTCCCGGGTTTCGGTATCGATAACCGACAGAGTGTTGTCCTTTTCGTTGGACACGTAGGCCACGCTGGCCAGGGCCGGCGTCGACAGGGCAATCATGGCGGCCAGGGCCGTTTGTTTGAACAGGGATTTCATGGTGAGGCTCCTTCTTGTTTTCATCAATGGGGCTATCTGGTTCAGCCGTTTATCCGACACTCGCTTTCAGGCCTGTCAAAGCCAAGGGTGTCCATTTCTGTGTTGGGGTGGAGAAAGCCCTCGAACGGTGCGCGTGCCACCAGGCCTCTGGGGTGAATTAAGGGGATGGGCTGTCTCAGCTGTCCATTCCAGCTCCGAAAGGTAAGCTTTCGGCCCTTGAAGGCGGCCAGCTGGAATTTGTCGCTGAACAGGAAAGCCCGGATGTCAGTGGGGCTTGCCGAATTCAGATCGGTCACCGACGTGCCTACTGAGCGAATGGCCGCCCAGGCCGCGTAGTCTTCACTGTTCATATCCCGCCCGGCAAGGTCACGGAAACGGTTTTGCAGCTGGGCGGCGCCCCAGCTTTCCACCACACGGTGCCAGGTCACTGGCGACATGCCCTGGGTGCCCACCACAGGCCGAGGCAGCCAGGTGTTGAACGGTACGTATTCGCCAAAATCTCCACGCACATCAGCGACAACCACGGCGTCGTAATCGCTGGCCTGGGTAAACAGGGGCAACTCCTTGGAGGCGGTGCGACGCAGGTCGGCATCAAAGATCCAGGGTTTGTCCTCAACGATTTCCAGCCCGAACCGCTTTGCGGAACGCCGGAAGGCATCGGCCCAGCCCTTGTCGGCTTCGGTAGGCCCGGTGATCAGGAAAACCTCGTCCCAACGCCGCTGATTCAGCCATTGACCGAGGGCATCGGTGAGCATGGAATAACTGGGCATAGTGTGCAGGAGATTGACGTGGCATCGGCCAGTGCGCAGTGCATCGTCTTTTGCCCCTGCATTGAAGATAAGCTCGTCTCCGGCCTTCTCGGTGAGGGTTGTCAGTGTCGAGGAGGGCGCATTCACCACAAACAGTTCCAGTCCGTCCTGGCGCATGGCCTCGAATGCTGCCACAGCAGCTGCTTCCGAATCGGCCACTTCGCTCTGAATCGAATAGGTTTGCCCGAGGAATTTGCCGGTGGTGCTGTTGTCGTTGATGCCCAATTCGGCGCCCCGTAGACCGGCGTCTTCCGGCTCAGGAATGACATTGGAGAGCACCGGGCCCCGATCCGGAACCCACTGCAGGTAACCAATCCGCACTTTCAGGGATTCCGCTTGTAGCGGTGTTGCCGCTGCCAGTGTGATCAGTGAAGTAGCCGCTGCCCGGGACAGAAAAGACATGGGGTTCTCCGGTTTGTTTTTGTCTTTACAGCTTATGGAAGGGGGGGGCGCCCGGAAATATTCAGAAAGTAGGAATCAGGCAGTACCAAAGGATGAAGTTTCCGTTCAGAGACCAAAACTCTACTACCAAGGAACTAAGCCAAAACCCCCAAAGTGGCATACGGATTGGACAAGGAGATTCCTAGACTGGAGATCGGCACGTTGGCAACTGACAAATCCAATAGCCAACTACGGGGAATCCAATAATAGAGGTAAGACCAATGGCAATGTCCTTTTCACTCAAAGCAATCGTGCTGCCGCCGCGCTTGGCCTGGCGGGTTTCGCTATTGCACACGGCAATGTCACACCACAGGACGTGGATACGGGCAATCTGCCGGAGCTGGGCGATGAGGTGCGCAGCGAGAATCCGTTCCGTGAGGGCAATGAATTCGGCGAGTTCAACGCTCAGGCTGCAAAAATCGGGGAGAGCGCCTACGCCGGCAATTGCGCCGCCTGCCATGGAATCCGGGCAATGTCCGGCGGCCTCACACCCGATCTTCGGGAACTGACCGAATGGGATGATGAGTATTACATTGGCCGGGTGATGAACGGCACGGACCGTGGCATGCCTTCCTGGAAGAAGAGCATGGACCAGAACGCCATGTGGGCGATTCGCACCTATGTGGAATCTCTGGCCAAGCCGGAGTGATCATCGAGGTCCGCATCAACAAGAATGCTTGAATCTGGGTCGGCCATTTGCCGGCCCTTCGTCGTTGGGAGAAAACAATGAAAATACTGTCTCCAATTCTCGCCCTGTTGCTTCTCGCCGAGTTTGCCCTGGCCACGGAGGTTAACGATGGAAATGAACTTCTTAACCGGCCTGCGGAGCGCACCTACGACATCATTCTGGATTCCGGCTATTTGAAGGTCGGCGTCTACGAGGATTTCCCGCCCTATTCCTATGAGCTTGATGGTGAACCCAGGGGCATCGACATTGAGCTCGGGCGTCGGATTGCCAAGGAAATGGGCGTTGAGTTCAAAGTTCACTGGATAATCCCGGATGAAAACCTGGGGGACGATCTGCGCAATAACGTCTGGAAAGGGCACTACCTGGCCAAACAGCGTCTCGCGGATGTCATGCTGCGGGTGCCCTACGATAAGACATACGCCTATATGCAGGATTCCACCGGCGAGTACATCAACGAGCAGGTGGTGCTGTTCGGCCCCTATCAGCAGGAAACCTGGCAGATCGCCTATAACCCTGAAGAGCTCGACTCCGTCGAAACTGTTGCGGTCTTCCAATACAACCGGATCGGCGTAGAGATAGACACGCTTCCTGATTTTTACCTGACTTCCGCATTCGGCGGACGCATGCGTGAGCAGGTGCGTCACTACACCAATGTGGCGGACGCATTCAAGGCAATGCGCAATGGCGAGGTCAGTGCCGTCATGGGCATGCGGTCGGAGATCGATCACGAACTGGCCAGGCCTGAGAACGATGGTTCAAGGCCGCCGATAATGGCTTTCCGGGTATTGGTAAGCAAGTCTGGGACGTCGGTATGGCGATCAAACACACCCATCGCCAACTGGGTTATGCCCTAGAGGCCATCGTCGACCGGTTGGTGAAAACCGGGCAAATGAACGAGCTGATGGCCAGAAACAATATTCAATACAGCGTGCCGGGCTATTACAGGGATTTTTTGGGTGAACAGGCTATCGCCAAGGCCGAAGGGGAGCTCTGATCCTTCTGACAATACGCCTCGGCCGGAAAGTCTGGGGTAGTCGTACTACCAAGTGATGAGAAAACCTGTTCCGGGGGGCAATTGTTGGCTTTTTCCACAAAGCGAAGAATCGTATCAGAGGCGGGAAAAGTTCCCGGTTCGTCCTGACTCGAACGCAAGATAACCGAAAACAAGAGACTTGGAGAGCGCAATCATGAGAACCAACAAGTTCGGGATTCGCATTGCGGCCAGTGCGCTGGCCATGGCTGTTTCCTGCGGAGCCCATGCGGTAACCGACCAAGACATCATCAACGATCATAAGACCCCTGAAGATATTGTCAGCTACGGTATGGGTACTCAGGGACAGCGCTACAGCATCCTGGAAGATCTGAATACTGACAACGTCCAGTATCTACAGCCAGTCTGGGCTTTCTCCTTTGGCAGCGAAAAAATGCGTGGCCAGGAATCCCAGCCGCTGATCAAGGACGGCGTCATGTACGTGACCGCTTCCTATTCCCGAATCTATGCTATTGATGTCAGAACTGGCGAAGAAATCTGGCAGTACGATGCCCGCCTGCCGGATGGCATCATGCCCTGTTGCGACGTGGTTAACCGAGGCGCTGCCATATATGGCGACAAGGTTATTTTCGGCACCCTGGATGCCAAGCTGGTCGCTCTGAACAAGGACACCGGTAAGCCGATGTGGATCAAGAAGGTTGCTGATTACCAGGCCGGCTACGCCATCACTGCCGCACCCATGGTTATCAAGGGCAAGATCATCACCGGTGTTTCCGGTGGTGAATTCGGTATTGTCGGCAAGGTTGAAGCCTACGACGCCAACACCGGTGATCTCGTCTGGACCCGCCCGACGGTAGAAGGCCATATGGGCTATGTCTACAAAGACGGCAAGAAGATCGAGAACGGTATATCTGGCGGCAAGGCTGGTGTTACCTGGCCCGGTGAGATGTGGAAGAATGGTGGCGCAGCGACCTGGCTGGGCGGCACTTATGATCCTGATACTGACTCTTTGTTCTTCGGCACCGGTAACCCGGCACCCTGGAACTCGCATTTGCGTCCCGGCGACAACCTGTTCTCCTCAAGCCGTCTGGCGATCGATCCGGACGACGGCAGCATCAAGTGGCATTTCCAGACCACTCCCAACGATGGTTGGGATTATGACGGCGTTAACGAGCTAATCTCCTTTGACTATGAAGAGAGCGGCAAAACCGTCAAAGCGGCTGCGACGGCAGACCGCAACGGGTTCTTCTACGTGCTGAATCGTGAGAATGGCGATTTCATTCGTGGCTTCCCGTTTGTGGACAAGATCACCTGGCTGAAGGTCTGGATCCGGAAACCGGTCGTCCGATCTATGCTGAGGGTGGTCGTCCTGGTAATCCTGCTGACATGGAAGGTAGCAAAGGCGAGACGGTTCTGGCGCAGCCCGCTTTCCTGGGGGGCAAGAACTGGATGCCCATGCTTTCAGCCAGGACACCGGCCTGTTTTATGTGCCCTCGAACGAGTGGTCCATGGACATCTGGAATGAGCCGGTCTCCTATAAAAAGGGCGCGGCTTTCCTGGGCGCCGGATTTACCATCAAGCCGGCCAATGACGAGTATATTGGTGTGCTTCGGGCCATGGACCCGAAAACCGGTGAGGAAGTCTGGCGCTATGAGAATCCTGCCCCTCTGTGGGGTGGCGTGATGACCACGGCTGGCAACCTTGTGTTCACCGGTACGCCGGAAGGCTTCCTCAAGGCTTTCGACGCCAAAACTGGTGAAGAGCTGTATCGCTTCAATACCGGTTCCGGTGTGGTGGGTACCCCTGTTACCTGGACTATGGATGGAGAACAGTACGTCTCTGTTTCTTCCGGCTGGGGCGGTGCGGTTCCGCTCTGGGGTGGCGAAGTTGCCAAGGTGGTGAAGGACTTCAACCAGGGCGGTATGGTCTGGACCTTCAAGCTACCGAAGGATCGTGTGGCGTCAAAGTAAGCTGAGCAAGTTGAGTGCTTTTGGCTGCCTTCGGGCAGCCTTTTTTTTGAGGTCCTGACGCCGCGTGCCTGGAACCGCGGCTGAGGTTTCTACTACCAAGGAATGAGTTTTTCGCCCCTATTGAATCATTCACCCACCCGGCATCGGCAACTACATTGGATGGGTACACGCGAAATTCCGCGTTGTCCTGCGACAAACACAACAAGAGGTCGATGCATGATCTACGCACAACCCGGACAGGAAGGCTCTGTCGTTTCATTCAAATCCCGCTACCAGAATTACATTGGTGGCGAATGGGTCGAGCCCACCAAGGGCCAGTATTTTGAAAACATCACACCGGTTACCGGCGACGTGATCTGCGAGATTCCTCGCTCGACTGCCGAAGATATTGAACTGGCACTCGATGCCGCCCACAAGGCTGCGCCGGCCTGGGGCAAGACATCACCCACTGAGCGTTCGAATATCCTGCTGAAGATTGCCGATCGCATCGAAGCCAACCTGGAAATGCTGGCAGTTGCGGAAACCTGGGACAACGGCAAGGCGGTGCGTGAAACCTTAAACGCTGACATCCCGCTTGCCGCGGACCACTTCCGGTATTTCGCCGGATGCCTCCGCGCACAGGAAGGTCACATGGGGGAGATTGATCACAATACCGTGGCCTACCATTTCCACGAGCCGCTGGGTGTGGTGGGGCAGATCATTCCCTGGAACTTCCCGTTGCTGATGGCAGCCTGGAAGCTTGGGCCATGTCTAGCCGCCGGCAATTGCACCGTGCTCAAGCCGGCCGAACAAACACCGGCCAGCATTTTGTTGCTGATGGAGGTCATCGGTGACCTGCTGCCACCGGGTGTGCTCAATATCGTGAATGGCTACGGTATCGAGGCGGGTCAGGCACTGGCCACGAGTAAGCGTATTGCAAGATTGCTTTTACCGGCTCCACGCCAGTCGGCTCGCACATTCTGAAATGCGCGGCGGAAAACATCATTCCGTCCACCGTTGAGCTGGGTGGTAAATCCCCGAACATCTACTTCTCTGACGTCATGCAGGCTGAGCCGGAGTTCGTCGACAAGTGTGTCGAGGGGCTGGTGCTGGCTTTCTTCAACCAGGGCGAAGTTTGCACCTGCCCGTCTCGAGCGCTGGTTCAGGAAGACATGTACGAGGCGTTCATGCAGAAAGTGGTTGAACGCACCAAGGCTATTAAGCGTGGCAACCCGCTCGATACCGACGTGCAGGTTGGTGCTCAGGCATCCAAAGAACAGTTCGACAAGATTCTGTCTTATTTGGAAATAGGCAAGCAGGAAGGCGCGGAGTTGCTGACCGGCGGTGGCAGGGAAGACTTGGGCGTTGAGTTCAACGACGGCTTCTATATCCAGCCAACGCTGTTCAAGGGCGACAACAAGATGCGGGTATTCCAGGAGGAAATCTTCGGGCCGGTGGTTGGTGTAACCACCTTCAAGACCGAAGAAGAAGCTCTGGCCATCGCCAACGACACCGAGTTTGGTTTAGGTGCCGGTGTCTGGACCCGCGATACCAACCTGGCTTATCGCATGGGCCGAGCTATTCAGGCCGGTCGGGTGTGGATGAACTGCTACCACGCTTACCCCGCGCATGCGGCCTTTGGTGGCTACAAGAAGTCCGGTGTGGGCCGTGAAACTCACAAGATGGCACTTGAGCACTACCAGCAGACCAAGAACCTTCTGGTCAGCTATGACACCAACCCGCTGGGTTTTTTCTAACCAGCAAGCTGTAAGCTGCGGGCCAGGGTTGGCCTGCGGCTGGTCTCCAATCACTCAGTCTCCGACCTCTTTTGGCCCCTCCCCGGGGCCTTTTTTGTGCCTCAGGCAGAAGCATCCGTGGCCAGGATCTGGGCTTGTTGCTGTTGCCTGAGCTGTTGTTTCCCTCTAACGATGCTGTCTACGCATTGAGTCTCGTCGCGAAGGATTACCACACACTCGAGGCACTGAATGCACTCGTCGTAGTCTATCTGGCCATCTTTGCGAATGGCATTGATGCCGCATTCGTTTTTGCAGTGCTGGCACGGCGAACCACAGCGGTCGATTCGGTCTAACCAACTGAACAGCCGGAATCGGCCCAGCACAGCCAGGCCAGCGCCGAGCGGGCACAGGTAGCGACAATAAAATTTGTGTATAAACATGCCGATCATCAGCAGGCCAAGGGCATAGGCGACAAATGGCCAGTACCGCCAGAAAACCAACGTGATACTGGTTTTGAACGGTTCTACCTCCGCCAGCTGTTCGGCCAGGGTCAGCGAGATGAACGCCGTGCCCACCAATCCCAGAAGGATAGGGTACTTGATTAAAATCAGGCGCCGGTGCCACCGTTCCGGCACGCGAATCTGGCGGAAACGAAGTTTCTGACCCAACCACGCGGCCATTTCTTGCAATGCACCGAATGGGCAAAGCCAACCGCAAAACAAGCCTCGGCCCCAGACGAACAACGTAACGAAGGTATAGGTCCAGAGAATGAAAAGGACCGGGTCGAGCAGGAAAACGTCCAGAGTGAAACCGTCCCAAAGGGCAAGCAGCAAGGTGTAGATATTCACCACCGATAGCTGGCCCTGGGCGTAAAACCCAATAAAGAAAACCGTGAACAGCAGAAAGCCCCAGCGAAATCGGCGCACCAGTTCAGGGTGCCGGCTGAGCGTTTTCTGTCTTGCGAAAAAAACGGTCAACACGATCAGACTGGTGACCAGAAGTGCAATCTGCACCAGCGCTCCTGCCAGAGTCCCATCCATACCGGCTGCCGACTGGATTCCGGTGTCTCAGCGATTTCTACGGTTTCGAACAGGTCGCCGGAAAATTGCACGGGCAGTTTGAAGCTGGCGGAATCCGACACCAGATGGTTTCGGGCCAGCTCGACATGCAACTTCAGGCTGGCTTCCGCCCCAGGGTTGAACCCGGCATTGCCGCCAACCCGGAACAGGTTAACGGCATCAAACTGGGGCAACCCCTCGGCTTGGAGTGCCAGGTTCTGATCCAGCCAGTTCAGATCCCGCATCTCCACCGAAAGATTGTTTTGGGTCAGTCCAATCCGATCCGGAGAACTGCCCGGGGTGAAATCACCACCAACGTGCGGATGGACGCCGTGGGACGCCACCAGAAGAACCTGGTCATTGCTGCCGAGGCGGCTCATGAGCCGCTCGTAGCCCTCGTTGCCCAGAAGGTTGCGTCCGACCATGGGGGAATTCATATAGGCGAAGAATAACTCGGAGAAGGCAGCACCGAGGTTGGTTCCATGTTGACGGGATAGTCGGACAGCGGCCGGCCCAATTGCTGTTCAACGTCGTCTGCGCTGATACGTGCGTGGCCAATAAAACCCCGATCGATTAGCGCTTGCCATCCCAGGGGTTCAAAGAAGTCGGGCCTGGCCCGGGTTGGGGTAGTCTGGGCAAAAGCTTCCAGCTTCTGGCGGGCGACCTTAAGGGCAGAAGACAGCACGGTGTCGTTGATGATGAGCACGGATACCGTGGCCTTGCTGACGCCGTCGAAGTACACCACGTCGCCGTCCGAGGTTTTACCTTGCTTGCCGGCGTATGACGATTGCACCACGATCTGCTCCCGCAGGGAGCGACCTTCATACTGGTCGACAAACTCAAACAGGGGCTCTTCCCCGAGCCCGTGGAGAAAGACCGGTTCGTGATGATGCAGCACTTCGACTCCGGTAAATCGACCCTGGGTGTCCAGTCCGATCATCATCCGGATAGGTTTGCCGGCGAACCCCTGAAGCCGACTCAGATCGGTGGACTCGTAGGCGTAGCCCAGCAGCTCCTGCAATTGATAGACCGGATAGACGGGGACATCGGACAGTTTCTCTTCAATGGTAGTAGCAGAGGGAAACAGGGAGCGAATCAGGTCGCGTCGGCTATCGGTAAGTTCAGCCCCGGACAGCCCCGGAAACAGTAAAAGAAGGAACAGCAAGGGTGCGAGTCGCCTGACCATCATGGAACTCCTGGAAGTTATTATTTTGCTTGTTCCATGCTACGGGGCGGGTGTCAGGTCTCAATGCGACCTCAGAGCCAGGACGGTGCTACTTTGTGGGGTAGTAAAACGGTTCTAAAGTACCATGTTGGCCTAAAGCCTCTGTCGCTACATTGAAAGCGTGTAGTCGGTCATTCCGGTGATCACACGCAATGCGCTAACAATCATGACAAGAGGTGAGCATTATGTGGACTAAACCCGCTTACGAAGACCTGCGGATCGGTTTTGAAGTCACTATGTACTTCGCCAACCGCTGAGTGAGAACCGGCCGGCGCAATTGCGCCGGTGCTTCTCTCAGTGGATACTTCCCATGCAGATTCGAGTGCTTGGTTCCGCCGCAGGCGGAGGGTTCCCCCAGTGGAACTGTAATTGTC
Source organism: Marinobacter similis (assembly GCF_000830985.1). Classification (GTDB taxonomy): domain Bacteria; phylum Pseudomonadota; class Gammaproteobacteria; order Pseudomonadales; family Oleiphilaceae; genus Marinobacter; species Marinobacter similis. The sequence continues at coordinate 831,502 of NZ_CP007151.1, forward strand.
GCAACTGCGCCGGGTTCCGAAACGGTACCCTGAACGCGCAGGCCCGCACCCAGTCCTCTATTGCCATCAGTGAGGATGGTGAGCACTGGATTCTCATCAACGCCTCACCGGATATTCGTGCCCAGCTGGCGGCTTTTCCAGCCATGCAGCCAGGTCGCGCTCTCAGGGATACCGGCATCAACGCCATTGTTCTGATGGACAGCCAGGTTGACCACACCACCGGCTTGCTGTCGTTACGCGAGGGTCTGCCGCTCGATGTCTGGTGCACCCGACAGGTTCACGACGACCTCAGCTCCGGCTTTCCCTTGTTCCCTATGCTCGGTCACTGGAACGGCGGCCTAAACTGGCAATCCATTGAAGCCTCGGAGCAACAGGCGTTCACCATTCCCTGTGCGCCTTCGATTGAGCTCACAGCGATTCCGTTGTTGAGCAACGCGCCGCCCTATTCGCCGAGACGGGACAACCCCCATCCGGGTGACAACATCGGCTTATTCCTGAGGGACACTCGCACAGGCACCCGGGTGCTCTACGCGCCGGGCCTTGGTGAGCCGGATCAGCGCCTGTTGGCCTGGATGCGTATTGCCGATGTTCTGTTGGTCGACGGTACCGTCTGGCACGACGATGAAATGATTCGCCAGGAGGTCGGCACCAAGACTGGGCAGGCTATGGGGCATCTGGCTCAAAGCGGCGCGGGTGGCATGATTGACGTGCTTGGCACAATGCTGGCCAGTCGTAAGATCCTGATTCACATCAACAACACCAATCCGATTCTGGACGAGGATTCGCCGGAGCGCGCTGAATTGAGTCGGCACGGTATTGAGGTCGCCTGGGACGGGATGCACATCGATTTGTCGGGGCCGCTATGAACGCTGACACCATTGCCGCACTGAGCCGGCCGGAATTTGAGCAGGCCCTGCGCGCCAAGGGCCAGTTTTACCATATACACCACCCTTACCATAAAGCCATGTATTCCGGGCAATGCACGCCCGAGCAGATCCGCGGCTGGGTGGCGAATCGGTACTACTACCAGATCCAGATTCCTCAGAAAGACGCCGCCATCATGGCGAACTGCCCTGATCCCTCGGTGCGTCGGTTGTGGCTGCAGCGGATCCTTGATCATGACGGCCACGATGGCGATGCCGGTGGCATCGAGGCCTGGCTCAACTTGGCGGAGGCAGTGGGGCTGACCCGGGAAGAAGTGATAGACGAACGCCACGTCTTGCCGGGGGTACGGTTTGCAGTAGATGCCTATCGCAACTTTGCTCGCCAGGCCAGCTGGCAGGAAGCCGCATGTTCGTCACTGACCGAGCTGTTTGCGCCGGAAATCCACCAGTCCCGTTTGGCCAGCTGGCCGCAACACTATCCCTGGATTGATCCTGCTGGCTATGGCTATTTCCGCAAGCGGCTTTCGGAAGCCCGTCGCGACGTGGAACACGGCCTGACCATCACCCTCGATTTCTTCGTTACCGGGGCTCAGCAGAACCGGGCCCTCGAAATTCTCCAGTTCAAGTTGGATATCTTATGGTCTATGTTGGATGCGCTGACTATGGCTTACCTGCACCAGACGCCCCCGTTCCACACCGTAACCGACCAAGCGGTCTGGCATCGCGGTCTGTGAGCGAAGGCGTTGCAAGCAGAATCCCCCGTTTGCGCCGGGGCTTCCGGTTCCAATGGGAGCCGGTCCAGAATTGTCATGTGCTGCTTTATCCCGAGGGTATGGTAAAGCTCAACGACAGTGCGGGCGCCATTCTCGAAAAGGTGGATGGGCAACGGAACGTTGACCTCATTGTGGCCTCGCTTGAACTGAAGTTTCCGGACGAAAGCGACCTCGGTGCCGATGTTCGTGAATTCCTGAAAGATGCCGTTCAGCGGCACTGGATTGAATGGCTATGACCGCCGTAAACGGAACCGGTACCAGTACTCAGGTTGGCCCTCCGTTGTGGTTGCTGGCGGAGTTAACCTACCGGTGCCCGTTGCAATGCCCTTACTGTTCCAATCCCCTGGACTTTGCCCGGAGCGAGCAGGAGTTGAGCACCGAGCAGTGGTTCAGTGTCCTGCGTCAGGGCCGGGAGATGGGAGCTGCCCAGCTCGGCTTTTCCGGCGGGGAACCGCTGGTACGATCGGATCTGCCAGAGCTGATCGCGGAGGCCCGGCACCTGGCTACTACACCAATCTGATCACTTCGGGTCTGGGGCTGACCGACGCCAAGTCGATGCCTTTGCCGAAGCCGGCCTGGATCACATCCAAATCAGTTTTCAGGCATCTGATCCAGAGCTGAATAACGCCGTGGCAGGCTCCCGCAGCGTTTGAGCAGAAATTGGCTATGGCTGAAGCGGTAAAAGCGGCCGGCTATCCGATGGTGCTGAACTTCGTTATTCACCGGCACAACATTCACCAGATGCCGGATATTCTCGATCTGTGCGAACGCCTGGGGGCGGACTATGTCGAATTAGCCACCTGCCAGTACTACGGCTGGGCATTCAGGAACCGGGAGGGGTTGATGCCTTCCCTTGCCCAGTTAACCCAGGCAGAGGCAGAGGTGAACGAAGCTCGGGAGCGGCTGCAGGCCAGTGGCTCTGCAATGAAGCTGATCTTTGTTACCCCGGATTACTACGAAGAGCGGCCGAAGGCTTGCATGAACGGGTGGGGCAGCCTGTTTTTGACCGTGGCACCCGATGGCACGGCATTACCGTGTCACAGTGCTCGGCTGCTGCCGATCGATTTTCCGAAGGTACAAAGTGCCAGCCTCAAGGAAATCTGGTACGACAGCCCGGGCTTCAATCATTACCGGGGCGACAGCTGGATGCCAGAACCCTGCCGGTCCTGCGATGAAAAAGGCAAGGATTTCGGGGGCTGTCGCTGCCAGGCCTATCTGCTCACCGGCGACGCCGATAACGCCGATCCGGTGTGCAGTAAATCCGCTCATCACGATCGAATTCTCGCGGCGAGGCGGGCAGCGGATCATGCCACCGCCGGGCTCGACGATCTGGTATACCGCAATGTTAAGAACTCCCGACTGTTTTTTCGCAGCTGAGACCGCCCGCATACTGCCCGAGTCATTTTCGGAGCCTTCGCTCAGCGCCTATGAGGTTTGCGCCGGCCATGCCCAGCGCTTGGAACTGGTCGCTTCCGAGGCTGGGCTGTTCTGGCTGGAAGAGCCGGCTGGTCATCATGGCAGGCTGCTCATGTATTGCTCTGAAGCCGATGACTGTAGGCGCATTCTGGAAACAGGGGCGCTGGGCAGTCACCTCAATGGTTACGGCGGTGGTTCGCTGGCAGCATTGGATGATCGGGTGGTGGTTGTCAGCGACAAACAGAGACTGATTTCGGTTAATCCGGACGATGCAGTGGCCACGGTATTGGTGGATGAGCGTGAGTGTGAGTGGGGTGGGCTGGCGGCGGATCCTGCCCGAAACCGGGTGCTTGCAGTTCGAGAGGCTAGTGGCGCGCAACAACTGGTGGCGGTTGGTGACAATGGTGATTGGCAATGCCTGCATGAGGGTGAGGATTTTTACGGCGCCCCCGCGTTGTCGCCGGATGGCTGGCGTATCGCCTGGATCAGTTGGCAGTTACCCGACATGCCCTGGCATCAGAGCAAACTTTGGATTGGGGAGCTTGATCGGGCGGGAAACGTGCGCAACCTGCGGTGCTGCGTTCCGCCCGCGGAAGGCTCCATCCAGCAGCCATTGTTTAGCGGAGACGCCCTTTGGGTGCTGTCTGATCATGCCGGCTGGTGGCAGCCCTGGCAGGTTCAGGCCCGGGGGCATGATGTTATTTGGCACGAGCTTTCGGCGCCGGAACTGGACCACGCCAATGCGCCCTGGCAACTCAGTGAACGTCATCACTGCGCTCTGGCGGGCGGTCACTGGGCACGGGTTCAGTACCGGGCGGGCACCGGCGAGCTGTGGCTGAGCACTCTGACGGGCGGTGAGATTCGGGTGGCCAGTGAATTCAGTGATTTTCGGTATCTTTGCGCGCGGCATGGCCGTTTGTGCTGTATCGCTCGCTCGGCCAGCCGGCTGGATAGCATCATCGAAGTTGACCCCTACAGTTGCGAGACTCGAGTTTTAGCCGGCGGTGAGTCTCCTTTACCCGGACGGCAGGTTGCTGTTCCCGAAACGTTTATCATCCCCCCACAGGCCTCTGTGGAGTTTCCCGTGCAGGGCTTTGTGTACTCACCGGTCGGTCCGGCTTCTGACGCGCCGCCTTTGATCCTGATGGCCCATGGCGGACCGACCTCCGCGGTATATCCGGTCTATAACGCCCAAATCCAGTACTGGTGCCAGCGGGGCTTCGCGGTAGCCGAGGTGAATTATCGCGGTAGCAGCGGCTTTGGACGAGAATTTCGGCAGGCTCTCGCCGGTCGCTGGGGCGATATTGACGTGCAGGACATGCGGCGTGCGGCCGCGTACCTGGTTGCCAAGGGCTATGCCGATGAGCGCCGACTTTATATTCAGGGCCGAAGTTCAGGTGGATACACCGCTCTTATGGCGTTAATGGACGACAACTGCTTTAAAGGAGGCGCCAGTCTATTCGGAGTGACTGATCCACAGCGCCTGAAGCAAATGACCCACCGTTTTGAGTCCGGGTATCTGGACTGGTTGTTAGGGCGTCCTGAGGAAAATCCCGAACGCTGGCATGCCCGCGCGCCTTTGTACCATGCAAGTAAGATCAAAGTACCGGTCATCTTTTTTCAGGGTGGTTTGGACCCGGTAGTAGTGCCAAGCCAGACCCGGGCGATGGTGGACTCCATGACCGCCTCGGGCAATCCTCCCGAGCTGCACTGGTTTGAGGACGAAGGTCATGGTTTTCGCCGGCGCCGTAATCAGGCCAGGATGCTGGAATGGCTGCACAGTTTTTACCGGCGCCCTAGCGGAAAGCCCAATGATTGGGCTTGAAACTTGAGTTAGACTGTCGGGTATTCCTATAACAACAACCGATAGAGCGTAGCCTGCATGAGTCACGACATTTCGGCCTTACGAAAGTTTGTCTCACCTGAAATCGTTTTCGGTGCCGGGTCACGACGGTCAGTGGCTAACTTCGCGAGCAACTTCGGCGCCCGTCACGTTCTGCTGGTATCGGATCCAGGTGTAGCCGCGGCCGGCTGGGTCGGGGAAATTGTCACGTTGCTGACGGATGCGGGAATTCGATCAACTGTTTATACCGGCGTGTCACCAAACCCGAAAGTCGATGAAGTGATGACGGGAGCCGAGCTCTACAAGTCCAGCCAGTGTGACGTCATCGTGGCGATCGGCGGCGGTAGTCCTATGGACTGCGCCAAGGGGATTGGCATTGTGGCGACTCACGGCCGCCATATCCTGGAGTTCGAGGGGGTGGACACCATCAGTAACCCACCGCCGCCTTTGATCCTCATTCCCACAACCGCCGGAACCTCTGCCGACGTCTCCCAATTTGCCATCATTTCTGACCCCAATCGCCGCTTCAAATTTTCCATAATCAGCAAAGCCGTGGTGCCGGACGTATCCCTGATCGATCCCGAAGTGACCGAGACCATGGATGCTTATCTGACCGCCTGCACCGGTGTTGATGCGCTGGTGCACGCGATCGAGGCATTTGTTTCCACCGGTAGCGGGCCATTGACTGACACGCACGCGCTGGAAGCAATCCGGCTGATCAACCGTAACCTTGAGCCCCTGGTGAGTAACACGGCCGATGCCTACCTGCGTGAGCAGATCATGTTGGCCTCGATGCAGGCCGGGTTGCATTCTCCAATGCCATCCTCGGTGCGGTGCACGCCATGTCGCACAGTTTGGGTGGTTATTTGGATTTGCCCCACGGCCTGTGCAATGCCCTGTTGCTGGAACATGTGGTGGCATATAACTATCGCTCGGCCGAGGACCGTTTCCGGCTAGTGGCGGAGGCGATGAATATCGATACCCGAGGCATGAGTCATCGAGACATCAAGAAACGTCTTATGGCGCGGATCATTGAGCTGAAAAAACAGGTTGGGCTGGAAGCCCGGCTGGCCCAACTGGGTGTTAGCACTTCTGATATTCCCTATCTGTCGGGATATGCTCTGCAAGACCCCTGCATTCTCACTAATCCGCGAAAATCCTCGTTGCGGGATGTTCAGGTCGTCTATGAAGAAGCCCTCTGATCAACCGGACAGCGGCTATGGAATTGGCGATCTACTGGGGCTGGGCAGTCAGTCTGTACGCAAGAACTATTATCCCGCGCTGCAGGATCGCATCTACGAACTCGAGCAAGAGCGAAACCGGTATAAATGGCTGTTCGAGAATGCCTTCATGGCATCTTTCAGGCCAATCTCCGGGGTGGCTTTCTCGCTTGTAATCCCGCCATGGCCCGCATCTGTGGGTACGACAGTCCCGAGCATCTGAGTCAGAAAGTCATCCGGTTGCGGGAACAGTTGTTCTGCAAGGCGGCCGAATTCGATCAAATTCGACAAGAATTGCTGGACCAGGGCAGCCTGAGTGCCCGTGAAACCACGCTGCAGCGAGCTGATTTTACGCCGGTTCCTGTGGCTATAACCTTGCTGCGTCGCCCGGATCTGGGCCCGGAAGTGGTGGAGCCTTTGTGGCAGATATCACTGAAAGGGTCCAGGCCCGGCAGAAACTGGAACAGTTGAATCAGGATCTGGAGCGCAGGGTTGAGGAGCGTACCCAGGCATTGCAGAACGCCAACGACGGCCTCCACCATCAGATAGAAGAGCGGGAGCGGGTGGAGCAGGAGCTAGTGTTGGCTGTTGATGCGGCGAAAGAGGCGAACCGAAGCAAGGACAAATATCTGGCCGCTGCCAGCCATGATTTGATGCAGCCCCTGAATGCCGCTCGCCTGATGATTTCTGCTCTGCAGGACGCACCGTTGCCGACTGCCCAAAGCCGCACTGTGCATCAGATTCATCGAGCCTTGGAAGGCGCCGAAGAGCTCCTTTCAGACTTGCTGGATATCTCCAAGCTGGATCAGCAGGCAATGCGGCCGGACTTGGTGCCGACTGATTTGCAGGCCTTGTTGGAGGGCTTGGGGGAGGAATTTGAGGCTGTAGCTGCTAATGCCAGCCTGGAATTTCGTTCCCGTCTGATTCCGCTGACGGTAAGCACCGACCCGAGAATGTTGACGCGGATCGTCCGCAACTTATTGAGCAATGCCTTTCGGTACACCCGGACCGGCGGTGTGGTCCTCTCAGTACGTCGTTATCAGGGCAGTTTGCAGATTCAGATCTGCGATACCGGTGTGGGCATCGAGGAAAGTAAACTCCAGGAAATTTTCACGGAATTTCATCAGCTATTGCCCAAAGGCTCAGGGGGACGCCAGGGCGTTGGTCTCGGGTTGGCGATCGTCGATCGAATGGTTCGGATTCTCGGCTATCAGATTAGCGTGTCATCTCGCCCGGGAAGAGGGTCGCGCTTTGTGGTGACCTTGCCCGCGGAGTCCGAGACTCAAAGCGTCCAGGACTCGCCGCGGAGTAATCATGTGTTTGCTTTTGACAGTCTCGCAGATGCATGTGTCCTGGTCATCGATAACGATTCAGCGGTTCTTGAGAGTATGGCCTTGCTATTGAGTGGTTGGGGCTGCCGTGTGGTCGCTGCTACCAGCGCGGAGGATGCGATTGAGTTAATAGCGGGGGGGACTGTGCCACAGGTTGTTTTGGCAGACTTCCACCTCGACGAGAATCGTACCGGCTGCGAGGCTGTCGCCTTACTGCGCAAAGCTCTTGGGTACGCGGTGCCTGCTGCGGTGATTACCGCTGACCAGAGTGATGAAACCCGGCGTTTGATGCGCGAACAGAAGCTCCCTATGCTCAATAAGCCGGTTAAACCGAATCGCCTTAGAGCGCTGCTTACCAGTCTGCTATTCCCGCCGGTCTGACCCCTCAGGCTTTGCAGCAGGGTCTACACTTACCTCATCAGTGCTGAGGAATGGAGGATCCGCCTAATGAGCAACGCTGAATCCGGACTGAACAACCACGAAGTCACCATCTGCCTGGCGGGTGGCGCCGTACTGGGGCCGTTTAACGCAACCTGGAGCAAGAACGAAGGCGGCGATGTGCGGGAGCTGGTACGCGAGTACGATGCCTACCTGCAGGGAGACAAGCAGCACCGGTTCAAGTTCCATCTGCACGACACCTACACCAATACCGTACACACCCTGATCTTGAATTTTGAACAGGTTACTGGCATCTGTGACCACGTGCGGCTGCGATCGAATGCCCACTGATACGGAGTAGGCCGGCGGCCGTAAACGCTTGTGATTGCACGAGGAAATGGACGAACGGGAGGCAAAATGAGCGAGTATCGAACGGAAACAGACAGCCTGGGTGATATCAAGGTACCGGCACAGGCGCTTTGGGGCGCCCAGACCCAGCGCGCCATCGAGAATTTCCCGGTCAGTGGCCAGCCACTGCCGCACACGTTCATCGCCGCGGTGGCCCAGATCAAGCGGGCGGCCGCCGAGGCCAATACCAGCCTGGGCTTGCTGGACGCCACCCGCCGCGACGCCATTGCCGAGGCCTGTGAAAGCATACTAAACGGTGAAGTTGACGATCAGTTCCCGATCGACCGTTATCAGACCGGTTCCGGCACCAGCACCAACATGAACGTGAACGAGGTGATCGCTGCGCTTTGCAAGAAAGGTGTGGTGGATGTGCACCCTAACGATCACGTCAATATGAGCCAGAGTTCCAACGACGTGATACCCACGGCCATTCATGTCAGTGCGGTGATGGCGGTGAAGGAACGACTGATCCCGGCCCTGACTCACCTGGCTGGCGTCATCTATGAGCGCGAGTCGCTGTTCTCTAACCAGGTAAAGACCGGTCGCACCCACTTGATGGATGCCATGCCGGTTACCCTGGGCCAGGAGCTGCGCACCTGGCGGGAGCAGTTGGTGGCATCCCAGACTCGGGTTGAACACGCAGCCAATGAATTACTGTCGGTGCCCCAGGGCGGCACTGCCGTGGGTACCGGCATTAACGCGGCGCCGGAGTTTGCCGAGCAGTTCGTCAAGTTCCTGCAGCACAACACCGGTTATGGCTTCAGTGCCATGGAGCATAAGTTTGTTGGTCAGAGTGCCATCGACGGCCCGGTGGCGTTGTCGTCCCAGTTGCGAGGCGCAGCCATTGTGCTGATCAAAATCGCCAACGATCTGCGCTGGATGAACAGCGGCCCGATTCATGGCCTGGCTGAAATCAGCCTGCCGGCGCTGCAGCCGGGCAGCAGCATCATGCCCGGCAAGGTCAACCCGGTGATCCCCGAGTCCGTTGCCATGGTGGGTACCAGGTGATGGGGCTCGACAGCGCCGTGGCGATGGCCGGGCAATCGGGCAATTTCCAGCTCAACGTGATGTTGCCGCTGGTGGCGGGCAACCTGCTCGACATGGTGGAGTTGTTGAGCAACGCCTCGAAGCTGCTGGCGGAGAAGGCGATCAAAGATTTCACAGTGAACACTGAGACCCTGAATGAGGGGGTTGGTCGCAATCCGGTACTGGTCACCGCGCTAAACCCGGAGATCGGCTATAGCCTGGCTGCTGACATCGCCAAGGAAGCCTATCGTGATGGGCGACCGGTGATTGACGTGGCTGAGGAGCGCAGCGGTTTGAGTCGCAAACGACTGGAGCAGTTGCTGGATCCGCTAAAACTGACCCGCGGCGGCCTGGCCTAAGGGAGATGTGCTCCACGGCCTGGCCCGTGGAGCCTGACACAAAAGGGAGTAGAAGTACTTGCTGCTATCACTGGTGCTGTTCGTGATGCTGGTGCTGGCCAACGGCATGCCGGTGGTGGTTGCGCGCATTCTGAAGCGGCGGTGGGCCACGCCGGTGGATGGCGGGCGGCTGTGGTCGGACGGTCGCCCGATCCTGGGTCCGAGCAAAACCTGGCGGGGATTGATCTCCGGGGTGGCGTGCTGCGCCCTGTTTTCGTCAGTGATCGGACTTGGCCTGATGTTCGGGCTGTTGTTCGGGACACTGGCGTTGTGGGGCGATTTGCTCAGCAGTTTTTACAAGCGCCGCATGGGCATGGCATCAAGCGCCCGGGCCTTGGCCTGGACCAGGTACCGGAGTCGGCGTTGCCGATGGTGCTGGCGGTGTTCTGGCTGCCGATCGGCTGGTGGAATGCGGCTTTAATCGTCGTGCTGTTCACTCTGTCCAACATCCTGTTGTCGCCGCTGTTGTACCGCCTGGGAATCCGGCGCCATCCCCACTGATTGATGCCCGTTCTTAGCCTACTGAGGCCCACGAGTGAGGGTGTGGATAGTCACCTCCGGCGGGCAGTTCAGTCTGACATTGACCACCGAGGTGCCCGAACCCGGTGAGGTATAGCCCTGCATGCCGTTGGCCTGCCAATAGCCCCGGCCGAGGTGGCGGGGGCAGTCTGAATCCAGGGTGACTGGGATACCGCCGGGCAGGCAGATCTGTCCACCGTGGGTATGGCCGCACAAAAACACGTCGTAGCCGGCGTGCGCGGCCTCGTGCCAGATTTCCGGGGTATGGCTGAGCAGCACGCTGACGCCGTCAATGGGAATGTCGTCGCCGGCGCGGTGCAGGTTATGCACCTTGTAATAGTGCGCGTCATCAACACCGGCCAGATAGATTTTCTCGCCCTGGTGCTCCACCGGTAGCATCTCGTTCATCAGTAGCACGTAGCCCATGTCTTCGAGGCCCGGCACCATGCGGATGCTGTCGTGATTGCCCAGCACCGCGTAGGCTTCGCCGCGAATGGCGTCCCTTAACCGGGACATGCCGTCGAGGGCTCCGTCCACCGGGCCCCAGGTAAGCTTGCGATAATCACCGGTTAGCACGCATAGATCGTATTCCAGGGGCTCAATCTTCTTGAGCACTGCCTGCAGGTTGGCTTCGTCCATATCGACGTGCAGATCGGTCAGGTGCAGGATGCGAAAGCCTTCGAAGGCGGCTGGCAAGGTTGGCAGGATGAAACGATTGTGCGCGGTGTCCAGTCGGCGGCTGTTGGCTTGTCCGCGCCGGAACAGGCCAGCCAGTTTCAGGCAGAAACTGATCAGGCCGGGCGCCGCGGTCACATTTTCCAGATGAAAGCTGGAGCCCTGGCCGAACACCTGGGCCTCGTATTCCCGCTCGATCCCCAACCGCTGGCGGGCATGCACAGGCCCGAGCCGGAGACTCAGGCGGTACTCCAGAAGTTCGTCCTGGTTTTTCGGTGTCCGAGCCCTTGCCGTCATGTCTCTGTCCTTGATATGCCGAACGGGCGATTGTCAGATCGCGATGTGGCAAACCCTGTTTGTCAGTATGGTTGCCTGCGGCACGGATGCAACCAAAACCCGGCAATGTTCATGTTCGTAAAAAACCACTGGGCCGTTGGCAAATCGCCAGCGTAACAGCCACAATTCAGGGCATTACACGTGCCTTACCCACACCCAAATTCGAGAGTTGAGGACACCATGGTCAATTCCTGTGATATCCCCGGGCTGAATGTGCCCCGAAGCCGTTTTCCTGATCCGGAGCAGGATCTCCCCCAAACCGCCGACGAAGCGCGGCTGGTGCTGGCCGGAGGTTGCTTCTGGTGCGTGGAGGCGGTGTTTAAGGCCATGGACGGTGTCACCAAAGTGGAGTCCGGGTATTCCGGCGGCAGCGCCGAAACTGCCACTTATGAGGCTACTTGCAGTGGTACCACTGGTCACGCCGAGGTTGTGGATATCCACTACACGCCGTCAAAAGTCAGTTTTGGCGAGCTGCTTAAGGTATTCTTTTCGGTCGCACACGATCCGACCCAGCTTAACCGCCAGGGCAACGATCGGGGGACCCAGTACCGTTCCGCCATCTTTTACGAGACGCCGGAGCAGCGGCAGGTAGCCGAGGCTTACATTCGTCAGCTCGGCGCCGCTGGCGTGTACCCCGATCCGATCGTAACGACACTGGAGCCGCTCGAGGCGTTTTACCCAGCCGAGGCCTACCATCAGAACTTTGCGGCCCGGAACCCCTACCAGCCATACATCATGGCGGTAGCCGCACCGAAGATGGAAAAGCTGGTGAACAACTACGGCGATCGCCTGAAACCGGAATATTCCGACGACGGCTCCGGCTCTTCTGACGACAACACGGCCTGAGGAGGCATACATGGGCGTTTCTGCTGCAGGATATGACCTGACACCGCTGACACCAGAGCAAATTGAAGAAAAAGCCGCCGATCTGACACCTGAAGAGCGCAAGGTGCTGCTCGACCACGGCACTGAGCATCCGTTCTGCGGAACTCTGCTGGACAACAAAAAAGCAGGCGCTTATTACTGCCGCCTGTGTGACCTGCCTCTGTTCAGCTCGGACTCGAAATTCGATTCCGGTACCGGTTGGCCGAGCTTCTTCCAGCCGTTCGATCCCGAGCATATCCGCTACCTGGAAGACACCAGCATGGGCATGGCCCGTACTGAAATCCGCTGCCCGCGTTGCGACAGCCACCTGGGGCACGTATTCCCGGATGGCCCGCCACCGACCGGCAAGCGCTACTGCCTGAACTCCGTTGCCATGGTATTCCAGGAAAACCAGTAACGGCGCAGCATCGATGATTCGATTGAAACTGAACCCACTGACCGAGTCGGCAACCCTGCTGCGACGGGTTGGTGTGGTTCTCGGTAGTGTCGGGCTGACTGCACTTTACTCCCTGCTAATTCTGCTGCGCGCCCTGTTCGGGCGCCTGCACCGACAGATTGTCGATCAGTACTGCCGGGAGTGGTCAGCAGCCCTGCTCAGGTTGGTTCGTGCCAGCCTGACCGTGCGCGGTCATGTGCCGGATTTCGGTGATGGCCGGCGCTACATCATCATGTGTACCCACGCCAGCCACTACGACATTCCTGCCAGCTTCGTCTCGCTGCCGGGCTCCATCCGAATGCTCGCCAAAAAAGAACTGTTCAAGATCCCGTTGTTGGGCCAGGCCATGAGGGCGGCAGAATTTCCATCGGTGGACCGGTCCAATCGCGAGAGGGCGGTGAAGGATCTGGAGCGGGCCCGCGCGATGATGGAGAGCGGGATTGTGTTGTGGGCCGCACCCGAGGGCACGCGCTCGCCGGATGGAAAGCTGCTGCCGTTCAAGAAGGGCTGTTTCCACTTGGCGTTGGATACCGAAGCGGTGATCGTGCCGGTGGCCATTCGCGGCATCCATCAGGTGCTGCCGGCCCGGAGTTGGCAGATCAATCTGGGGCAACCGGTGGACGTGCGTGTAGGCCAGCCGCTGGAAACTGCGGGCAAGACCAAGGCGGAACTGGACGAGGTAATGGCCGAGGTTCGGCTCAGGCTGGAAGAGTTGCTAGGGGACGGCGAAGCCGAATAATGCGGCCTCGCCGAGGTTCTCGGGTTAGAGATGACCGGTCAGGCGCCGGAGGCGGTGACGACGGTTGAAAGCAGATAGCCGGTGTAGGCGACGTAGACCAGCATGAGCACGGAACCCTCGCCCCGGGTAATGAGCTTGCGCTTGCCCGTGATGCCGTAATAGCCCATCAGCAGAAGCCCCAGTGTCAGCGCCAGCATCAGGTCCAGTCCCGGTAAAGGACTTCTGGATCGACTTGCAGGGGCTCGATGACGGCGGCCAAGCCAACCACGGCCAGGGTGTTAAATATTCCAGAACCAGGATGTTGCCCAGAATGAGGTCGTGCTCGTTCTTTTTGATGGCAGCCAGGGCAGATGCCAGTTCCGGCAGTGAAGTGCCAATCGCCACGATGGTCAGACCAATCACCAGGTCACTAACGCCAAGGGTTTGGGCAATGGTGACTGCGCCCCAAACCAACAGGCGTGAACTCACCACCAGCAGAATCAGGCCCACTACCACCCAGATAACGGCGGTTTTCAGGGGCATTGGGTGAGCGATCATCTCGGCGTCGGCGTCGCCTCCCAAAGGATCTTCCTTGCCCTGAAAGCCCTGGTAAATGGACCAGCCCATCACACCGGCAAACACCGCCAGCAGAACCCAGCCGTCCAGCCGTGTCAGTTGGCCGTCGATCAATTGCGCGCCGGCAATCAGGGTCAGAACCAGCAGCAGTGGCAGTTCCTTGCGGATGACCTGGGAATGCACGGCAATGGGCGCGATGACGGCGGTCAGGCCGACGATCAGGGCAATGTTGGTGATGTTGGAGCCGTAACCGTTACCCAGGGCCAGCCCCGGGTTGCCGTCTGCCGCCGCCATGGCGGATACCGCCAGTTCCGGGGCGGAGGTGCCAAAGCCGATGATTACCATCCCGATCAGCAGCGTGGGCATGCCCAGATGTTTGGCGGTCGCCGCGGCGCCTTCGACAAACTTGTCAGCGCTCCAGACCAGCAGGATCAAACCGGCGACGATTGCGCCCATTGCCATTAGCATAGAAAAACCTCAGTTAATAAAACGTCCGAGCATGAACACACCGGCATACCCCAAGGTGTAGGCGGCCAGGAGGTGCGCAAGATACCGCATGTAGGCCCCAAAGGTCAGCCCCGGAATCTTGGTCATGGCGACAATGCCAGCCGCCGAGCCGATAATTAGCAGCGAACCACCCACGCCCACGGCGTAGGTCAGGCCCATCCACTCGCCCGGCGTCATCCCGATACCAGCCTTCAACAGCGCGGCCGTTAGCGGCACGTTGTCGATCACCGCCGAGAAAATGCCCATCAGGTAATTGGCATACAGCGGTGGCAGCACATCGTAGATGGCAACCAGGGAGTCGAGCGCGTGAATTTCCTTGAGCATGCCCACCAGCAACAGGATGCCGAGGAAGAACAGCAGGGTTTCAAACTCGATGATACGGATGTACTCGAGAATCGGGTCCAGGTCGGAGTCGTCACTCATGAACCTGGATATCAGGAACATGACCGACAGCCCGAACAGGAAGGTCAGCACCGGCGGAACCCCGTACACGGCATTGCCGGCGATGGTACACAGGATTGTTAACAAGAACAGTGCACTGATCACCGCATCCACGGGGCGGATCTCGTTCTTGGTCGCACGCAGGGTGACCGTTCCGGTCAGGCCCCGAGACAGGAACACCGCCAGAACGAATACGGTGATGGAAGCGGGGATGGCGAGTGTCAGCAGGGTGAGTATTTCCACCTTGTCAGCGAGGAATATCATCAGGGTAGTGACGTCGCCGGTGATCAGGGAGACGCCGCCGGAGTTGACCGCAAACACCACCAGCGTGACGAACTGCAGGCGCTTTTTCAGCTCCAGGTCGAGCGACAGGATGAGCGAGCATGAGACTAACGTAGCGGTGATATTGTCTGCCAAAGAGGAGAAGATAAAACAGAACAGTCCGGTTAAAAATAACAGCTTCCGCTCGCTGACCTGCTTCGGCATGATCAGATAAATCAGGTTTTCGATCATCCCTTTCTTGTTCAGGTAAGCGACGAATGTCATGGCCGCGACCAGGAACAGCCAAAGACCCGCAATCTCGGCAATACTCTCGGCTAAACCGGTCGAAATCGCGGAAGTCTCACCCTCGCTTTTGCTCGTAAGAAACAGAAGAATCCAGCTTAGGGTGCCAAAAAACAGCGTCACCTTGGCTTTGTTGACGTGCGTAACTTCTTCGAAAATAACGCCGAGCAGCGCGAGAACAGCAAGACCGATCAGAACAGCTTCTAGGGCAGACATGGGTGCGTCCCGTCTCGATATAGGGGTAAACAGGCCGCGATTAGCCTGAACCGACGTGTTTGAGGCGGGAGTTTAGACCCTCGGCTGGGAGCGGGCCACTGCCCTTAGGTAGTAGCGATCCACTGCCTTTAGGTAGTAAAGGTCGGTGGCGTCAGTATGGGCAAAGGCCTGTGCGAAGCGCATCGAATGACAATCGCAATTTATTCTTCCCGTAAAAATCGGGATAATTGCGCCACGTTTACATCCGAAAGCATACAGCGGCGCCTTATACCAAGCGCCCGGTCGGCTTTCGACAGGCTTTCCTGCTGATCGTGGGAGAGTACACAGGCTCAATACTAGTTAGGGTATAAAGCAATGGCCGTTAGACAGGCAGACGTAGTGCTGGTCGGCGGTGGCGTCATGAGCGCCACCCTCGGCATGATGCTCAGGCAGCTCGATCCGTCCCTGGACATCGTCATGGTGGAACGTCTTGATCACGTTGCCCATGAGAGCACGGACGGATGGAACAACGCAGGTACCGGCCACGCCGGGTACTGTGAGCTGAACTACACCCCGGAAACCGACGACGGCGATGTGGCCATCGATCGGGCTCTCAAGATCAACGCCCAGTTCGAAGTGTCGCTTCAATTCTGGTCGTATCTGGTGGAGCAGGGCATGCTGCCCGACCCCAAAACCTTCATCAATCGCACCCCGCACCAGAGCTTTGTCTGGGGCGAAAAGGATGTGGCTTTCCTCAAGCGCCGGTTCGAGCGCCTGAGCGCCCATCACCTGTTCCGCGAGATGGAGTACACTGAGTCCCCGGACGATCTGGAAGAATGGATGCCCCTGGTGGTCAAGCACCGGGATCCGATGGAGCGGGTTGCCGCTACCCGGATCAAGCACGGGGCCGATGTCGACTTCGGGTCCCTGACCCGGAGCATGGTGGAATACCTGCAAAGCCAGCCCAACTTCGAGCTGATGCTTAGCAGCCCGGTGCACTACATCGACCAGCGTGACAACGGCCGCTGGAAAGTTCGGGTGCGCAATCAGAAAACCGGCGAGCTGACCAAGCTGGAAGCCGGCTTTGTCTTCCTCGGTGCCGGTGGTGGTGCTCTGCCCATGCTGCAGAAATCCGGTATTGATGAAGCGTGCGGTTACGGCGGCTTCCCGGTCAGTGGCCAGTGGCTGGTGTGCCGCAAGCCGGACATCGTGGAGCAGCATCATTCCAAGGTATACGGTAAGGCGCCCATCGGTGCGCCGCCGATGTCGGTTCCGCACCTGGATACCCGGATCATCAATGGCGAACCGGCCTTGCTGTTCGGGCCCTTCGCCGGTTTCACCACGCGCTTCCTGAAGCAGGGCTCGCTGTTCGATCTGTTCGGCTCGGTCAAGCCCACCAACCTGCGCCCCATGCTGTCGGTGAGCAAGAGCAACATGGATCTGACCCGCTACCTGATTGGCGAAGTGTTCCAGTCTCACAGCGATCGGGTTGCCTCGCTGCGCAATTTCTTCCCGGATGCCCGTGAGGAAGACTGGGAGCTGAAAATGGCCGGCCAGCGCGTGCAGATCATCAAGCAGGTTGATGGCGGCGGTGGCAAGCTGGAATTCGGTACTGAAATCGTAGCGGCCAAAGACGGTACGCTGGCGGCTTTGCTGGGCGCCTCACCGGGCGCATCCACCGCGGCCAACGCCATGCTGACGGTTCTGGAGCGTTGTTTCCCGGAGAGCCTGAAGTCGGCCGAATGGCAAGAGCGGATGCGCCAGTTGGTGCCGTCTTATGGCCAGTCGCTGGTCGAAGATGAGCAATTGCTGACCAAAGTGCGTGAGAGAACGCTTACGACCTTAAAACTGGGCTGATATACCCAAACAGTATTAAAACCGCTCAGACACTGGGGCCGCTGGAATACAAACCAGCGGCCCCTTTGTTTTTGTGCGCTTCAAAGGTGGTCTGATTTGCGATTTCCCAAGTAAAGCGTAGTGTTAGAGAACACCCCACGCAAAGGAGAGAGCCTATGAGCGAGCAAAAGTACAATCCGGACAAGGGGTATGTAGCACTCCTCGGTTGGAGTCTGAGTGCCGTTGAGGCCGCAGACAAGTTTGACCGACGCTATGTGGTCGTCGCTCCAGACTGGGCGGAGGCATATTGCAAAGAGCACGATATTCCCTACGTGCCCTGGAACTTCGAGCGTTTGAATGATCGCTCGGTCGAAATCGCCCAGACCCTGCAAGACATGGGCGTTGACGTGGCCATCCCGCTGTTTGAAGAAACCGTCGAATGGGCAGGTGCCATCAACTCTGTGCTCATGGACAAGCCGCGCCTGTTTGGCCAGGCCATGCTCCTGCGTGACAAGGCCCTGATGAAGCGCCGGGCCCAGCTCGGTGGTATCCGTGTCGGCATCTTCGAAGAGGCCCACGATAGAGGCGACGTTATCCGCTTCCTGAAGCGGGTCAACCAGACCCTGCTTAAGCTGGACGGTGACCCCAACGACCCGATTCACCTCAAAGCCTTTGATAAGGCGGGTTGCCTTGGCCACCGGGTTATTCGTACCCCTGATGAAGTCGACACCATTCCGGAAGAAGAATTTCCGGTGTTGATGGAATCACACCTCGATGGCTGGGAGTTTGCGGTTGAAGCCTGGATTCACAACGGCAAGATTGCATTCCTGAACATCTCCGAGTACGTCACCCTGGGTTACTCCGTGTTCGTGCCGGCGACACCGGACCTTGAGAAGTACCGTGACCAGATCCGGGGCGAAATCGAGAAGCTGATCAAAACGTTCGACATCGATTTCGGCTTTATTCACCCGGAATACTTCGTGACCAGTGACAGCACCATGTACTTTGGTGAGGTGGCATACCGGCCGCCGGGCTTCAAGGTATTTGAACTGCTGGAGCGGGCTTACGGCTTCAACGCCTACCAGGGTCTGATTCTGTCCTTCGATCCGAAGACCACGGCCGAAGAAATCAAAGCGTTCTTCCCGAAAGAAGTGGTCGATGCCAAGGGCTACGCCGGTTGCTTCGGTGTTTACCCGCGTCGCCGGGTGGTCAGCAAGCTGGAGATTCCAGAGGAGACCGAAAACCACGAGTATTTCGAGTCGCACGAGCTGACGCCGCCGCTGGAAGAAACCGTGACCAAGCGGACTGCCTTCGGCACCCACTGGGGTCTGGTGTATTTCTTCGGTGATGATCCTTACACCATGCGGGATCTGCTGAAACATCAGGAAGAACTCGATTTCTATGTATAATCCGGAGAAGCATTAACTACAAACGGGTTTGGTGCAGGCCCTGAGGAACGTCGTTTGAACGATCACCAACCGGGCAGCGCAGTGCCAGTCGTCAACTTCGACAAGCTGGTGCAAAAACTGGATGACGCAATCCAGGTACTGGAGGAAAGCCGGCCTTTTGCCAAGGCCGGCAAACTCCCGCGCGTGTTCGATATTGCCCGTCGGGTATTGATGCAGCCGGAAGGCTGCCGAATTATCGAAGAGCGCGCGGAGCGTCTGGAACTGGCGGGCGTGTATCTGGGCACTGACTGGGCCGAACCCGGCACTCTTCTCCCTACCCTCACCACGTATTCGCTGCAGAGCCAGAACGCCGACACGGTGGTTATCGAGGCTTTCAGCGAACTGCGTTTGCTGGCGGTTGCCAGGGGCTTTTACCTGCATCCGTCGGTATCCGCCGAACAGGCTCACCATTACCTCACCCAGGTGTTGGCCATTAATCTGGGCCTGCTGTTTGGTATGGTCGGCGAGGCGGAGCGAGAGCAGGGTAAGCTGTCGCAAATCAGTCAATCGCTGGTGCAGTACGTTGCCCACCACATTGGCTACGAGCACGTCATCGATAGTCTGATCGAGGAAATCTGGCGCATTCTTCAGCAGCGTCCGATCCAGGTTTCCGATGTCCGTAAAATGATTACCCAGATCGCCATCTGTCGCGCCGATCCCCACGCTGATTTGGGCGGGGCCGGCCGGGGTGCCGATCGATTAATTTCCAGTCTCTATGGACCGACGCGCGCCTGCAGCGAGGATCCGGGGACCGTCGTTTACGAGCAGCGCCTGGAATCCATGGATGCCCAGGCTTTGCAGAATGAGGCCACGGGCTTTGCCCGCGCCATGCACGACACCGGTCTGGTGTCGCCTTACCACGCCAGCTTTGTCCGCTTCATCCTGGACGACCAGGACGCCCTGCTGACCGAAGCCCTGGCTTGTCGAGCACCGGGCGCGACTGCCTGCTGTGTTACCGGGAGCTGGTTTGCACGCTGATTCGAGAAGGCGTGTACCCGGAAACCGCCCAGGGCCTCTATGGCATGGCGTTGATGCTGGAGCGGGGCATTCTCTACCAGCCCCCGGTCGCCCCGGCACTGTGGCGCCAGGCCCGGCTGTCGCTGTGCCCGGACGCTCGTGAACGCCTTCAACTGGCCTACGGCTATCATCCGCAGCCGGGCGCCTGGCTGGTGCAGGGCGTGTTGAACATGCTCGGCCAGCCTTTGGGTGTGGGGCAGGGCAACAACCCGACCTGCCAGTCGGCACGGGCGCTGTCCATGTGGGCCTACAACGATCCTGACTATCTGTTGCAGATGGTGGCCTGGGCCGCGCGGGACAATGAAATCATCATGCACTTCGAAGGCAAGCCGGTGTCCTCGGCGCACAGCCGTGGTGGTGTCGCCTCCGAGGTAACGCTGGATCTCGATCCGGTGTCGCTGGTGGTGGTGCCGCACCTGGACCGGATCTATGCCGAAATGGGACGCATGGTTATTGACCGGGAAGGCGATCCGCACCGCTGGGTAAACCCGGAATTCCACGGCTGGTCTGCCGGCCGGGGTTTTGCCATAAACGTGGATGTGGCCACTGGCAAGCTCGATGATCTTGAGGGTTTCATCCGGCATTTCTACGCCAGCTATCACCCCTACTACAACGGCAATCAGCCGCTGATTCATCCCCAGCCTGCCGGTGTCGCCGTAACCGACAGTGCCGCCCGTTTTATCGGCTGGCACGCCATTACCATTCTGCGGGTGGCGCTGGACCCGGAAGGCCAGATGCGGGTCTATTTCTTCAACCCCAATAATGACAGTGGTCAGAACTGGGGTGACGAAGTGCGCGTCTGTACCGCCGGTCACGGTGAACGGTTTGGTGAGTCATCGCTGCCGTTTGAGCAGTTCACGTCCCGGCTGTATATCTTCCATTACGATCCGTTAGAGCGGGGCGAACCGGCGGATGTCGGCGACGAGGAACTGCACCGGGTGGTTGCGGGGGTTCATCGTAGCTGGGGTGAAGACCGGTTACCGGCCGAGGCCCTGCAGGCGCAGCCGCCGCTGGGCCAGTAATTTGTGCGCCTCCTGTGCACTTCTCAGGTAATCCCCGCGTACGCCATAGATGAGGGCTGTGACACCGGCAACAAACAACCGGCAAAAAAACAAAGGGACAATGATGACAACCGAGCTAACCACGGAGGCGCGCAACGGGGCTGAGCTGTTCATCCGCGCATTGGAGAACGAAGGGGTTCGGTACCTCTTCGGGGTTCCCGGGGAAGAGAACCTTGCCCTGCTGGAAGCACTACGGGAATCCAATATCCAGCTGGTGCTGAACCGCCACGAACAGGCCGCTGGCTTCATGGCCGCCACCTATGGACGGCTCACCGGTCGGGTTGGCGTGTGTCTCTCCACCCTGGGCCCGGGTGCCACCAATCTGGTCACCGCCGCCGCTTACGCCCAGCTCGGTGGCATGCCGATGATGATGATCTCGGGCCAGAAGCCGATCAAATCGTCGAAGCAGGGCCTGTTCCAGATCCTTGATGTCGTGGATCTGATGCGCCCGCTGACCAAGTACACCCGCCAGATAAGCAACGCCAACACCATTCCCGCCAAGGTGCGTGAGGCCTTCCGGCTGGCGTTGGAAGAACGGCCCGGTGCGGTGCATCTGGAATTACCCGAAGACATCGCCGACGAGCAACCGGATTTGGACACTCACATCTTCGAGCCCAGCGATGCCAGGCGCCCCTCTGCCAGTATCAAAAGCCTGGAGATGGCCTGCGACATGCTGCGCCAGGCCAAGCACCCGCTGATCATGATCGGTGCCGGGGCGAACCGGAAACGGGTGTCGCAGGCGCTGATTCACCTGGTCAACGTGACTAACATTCCGTTCTTCACCACCCAGATGGGCAAGGGCGTGGTGGATGAGCGGCACCCCCGGTATCTCGGGAATGCCGCGCTCTCCTCGGGCGATTTCGTGCACTGCGCCATCGACCATGCCGACCTGGTGGTTAACGTGGGCCATGATGTGGTCGAGAAGCCGCCGTTCTTCATGAAGCCCGGCGGCAAGCAGGTCATCCACGTGAACTTCAGCGGTGCCGATGTCGACCCGGTGTACTTCCCCCAGCACGAGGTGGTGGGCGACATAGCCAACAGCGTGGAGTACATGGCCGAGCACTGTGGCCATTGCGGCAGCCACGACTTCACCTGGTTCATGGAAGTGAAAGCGGCAGTGGATGAACATCTGAAGAATCGCGCCGACGATCCCCGGTTCCCGATCATTCCCCAGCGCATCGTCAGCGACGTGCGTGCGGTAATGCCGGACGACGGCATCATTGCCCTCGATAACGGCATGTACAAGCTGTGGTTTGCGCGCAATTATCCGGCTTACGACAACAACACCGTGCTGCTCGATAACGCCCTGGCCTCCATGGGCGCCGGCCTGCCCAGCGCCATGATGGCTGCCATGCTGTACCCGCACCAGAAGGTGATGGCGATTTGTGGCGACGGTGGCTTCATGATGAACAGCCAGGAGGTGGAGACAGCCGTTCGCCTGAACCTCAACCTGGTGGTGCTGATTATCAACGACAGCGCCTACGGCATGATCAAGTGGAAGCAGGCCCAGGAAGGTTTCCAGGACTTCGGCCTGGACTACCAAAACCCGGATTTCGTCAAATATGCCGATGCCTATGGCGCCACCGGTCACCGGGTAACTCGCACCGAGGATTTGCGGCCGGTGCTGGAGAATGCCCTGGGGGCTGGCGGTGTGCACCTGGTGGACGTGCCGGTGGATTACAGCGAGAACCGGCGGGTGTTTGATGAGGAACTTGCTGACCTGACCTGCCGGCTCTAGCCGTTGTATGATGGCCTCCTGATTTCGCCAGCTATCTATCAACTATTTAGCCAATTAGGAGGCCACTGAATGAGCCAGTCCCTGTTTCGATGCCTGTTTGCAGTCATAGCCCTGTTGGTGTTGGCCGGTTGCAGCAAACCGGAAACACCCCAGCAAGTGGCCGAAGCATTCTGGCAGGCCGTCGCTGAAAACGATGCCGATGCCGTCGCCGAACTCTCTACCCTCAGCTCTCCCGACGACTTTGATGGTTTCCGCAAAGACTGGACCGGCATTGAGCCGTCTTACGGCCGGGTGGTGATTGATGAACGGGAAGCTACCGTGGTCACTCGGCTGCCGCCGGAATACGGCAAGGAAGGTGAGCACCAGGAGCTGATCACCTTTCTGATCAAAGAGGCCGAGACCTGGCAGGTGGATTATGACCGCACTGAGGATGCGCTCCTGCGGCCCTCAATGTTCGGCAATCTCATGGGCGAACTGAACAAGCTGGGGGAAAAGCTGTCGAGCAGCTTCGCTTCGTCATCAGACGATATTGAAGCCAGCATGAACGAGTTTGCCCGGAACTTTGAGGCTTACTCGGCGGAAGTAGAGCGCAAGACCCGGGATGCCGTTGAGGACTTCGGTGCGCTGATGCAGCAGGCCATCGAGAAACTGCAGGAGTCGATCAACGAAGCGTTGGAGCAGGGTGAGCAGGCAACGCCTGAAGACCGGGTAATTCTGGAGCAGGCATCCCGAAGCCTGAGTAAAGAGGTTGAGTCACTGGAAGAACCCACCATGGAGACCCTGGCTCAGGCCAGCCGCACCCTGGCCGAGACTGGCGAGCGATTCACCCAACTGAGTACGCAAACCTACAACCGGTACAAAGATGACTGGGAAGCTCAGCTGGAAGAGATTCGCGCTGAGACCAACGCGTTCTTTGCTGACCTGCGCGAGAGCCTGACCGCCGAAGGCTGATTACCGGGCCTGTTCGGCACCCCGCAACATGGCCTGCAGCAGCTCTTTGGCATCGAACTTGGTGAGCGCCTCGTTGGCGCCCACCTGGTTGGCGTAGCTCAGGCTCATCTCACTGTTCAGTGAGGTATGGAGAATCACGTAGGGCTGTTTCACGGCTGCGTTGTCGCGGAGATTGAATGTCAGTTCGTAGCCATCCAGCCCGGGCATTTCGATATCGCTGACCAGAATGTCGATGGGATTGTTTAATTCGTCATTGCCCAGCAGAATCTGTAAAGCTTCATCGCCATTGGAGGTCACCTGGTAGGAGATACCCTTGCTGTCCAGTGCATCCGACAGCTGCTTGCGAGCCACCTGGGAATCGTCCACCAGCAGGATGTTGAGCGCCTTCAGGGTTTCACTCTGAACATCAGTGAGTGCCACATCCTCGGTCAGCAGGGATTCCGGATAAACCTTCGCCAGCAACAGCTCCACATCCAACAGCTGGATGATGTCGCCTTCCCGCTCCAGCAGGCCGGTGATGAAGGCCCGGTCGCCCAGCGCCTTGGGTGGCGGCATCACGTGTTTCCAGTCAGCCTCGATAATCTGGTGCACACCCCGCACCAGAAAACCGATTTCCTGACGCTGGATGTCGGTGATGATGATCGATGCCTTGGCCTGTTCGTCCGGGTTAAGCGGGGCATTCCCCACCGCAGCGGCCATGTCTATGACTGGCACCGCAGAACCACGAAACATCGCGGTGCCAATAACGGCGTGGTGACTGTGAGGTAGCTTGCTCAAACGCATGAAAGGCAGGATTTCCCGAATCTTCAGGGTGCCAATCCCGAACAACCGCGCACCGGACAATCGAAACAGCAGTAATTTCTGGGCCTGTTTCGTTTTACTGAGCATACAACCGAATCCTCGAAGCGACGAAGGCCCGCAAGTACGGGCGTTCTCTGGTGTATTGGCTGGTAGTACCGCTGAGCACGGAGCGTAGGCAAGCCATGGGTATGTCGTAATAATACCAGCATTGGCCGGGTGTCCGGTTCAACTGCTTTGTTTCAAATGGTGACCAGCGTTAAGTTGGTTATCGGCAGCCTGTGCTATCCCATGAGCCCGATCATCACCGCCCACAAAGTACCGCCGGTGATGGCCATGCCCAGCAAGGCCAGCACGCCATCCTCCACCACCATGGCCATCCCGAACACCATCAGCGCCAGCGCACCACCGTTGGCGCTAAAAGGCACCACCTCCATGGCTGGCATGGCCGCAGCCACCAGCATGCAAATCACCGCCATCAGGTACTGCCCGGGCCCCCGCACCAGCCAGGTCAGCCTTGGGCGGGTCCAGCGATCGACAAAGCAGGCCGGCTTCTGCATCCAGTCCAGGCCCTTGATCAGAGTTTCCCGGGCCACGCGGCGGTTGGACAGTTTATTCGGAATCCACACCGATTGGCGCTGGAACAGCAGTTGCCCCAGCGTCAGCAGCACGACCAAGCCCAGCAAAGTCGGCACGCCGGGAATATCACCAATCAGCGGGGCGATGGTGATCAGGCCCGCGATCAGCACCACCGGCCCGAACGAGCGCTGGCCAACCGCCGACAACAGGTCGCCAACGGAGATTTCGTCTTGGCCCCGGGTGTTCTCCCGTAGGCGTTGGAGTACGTCGGTGAGGTTGGCGGGCGGCTGGGTCTGGTCCATCGCTGAAGGTCCGGTGCAGTGAGTGGGTCAGGGGCCTTAACTATACAATGACTGGGATTAATTTAATCGGTATGACGCCATCTTCGGCGAACGGAAAGGTCTGCCCTGAAACGAAAAAAGCCCCGGAAACCGGGGCTTTTCTCTGGGTAGTTGGTGGAGACGGCGGGAATTGAACCCGCGTCCGCCAGTACTCAACCTTGAGAGTCTACATGCATAGCGTCCCTCTATTAATTTAACTTCAAGCGACCCGAAGGTCAGGGTGCAAGAAGCGATCTCTTTATATCTTAGCCGTTAACCAGTGAGCTCTGGATAACGGAGCATCCCGTAAGCGATGACGTCCTGAGATGTAGCTCTGGGCTACGGGCGACCCAGTCAGGACGACTAGCAGCTTACGCTGCTAGTGCGTAGTTTTCGTCGTTTGCGACTATTGCGTTGCAGCTTTGGATTAACGAGATTGGCTGCCATCTCGACATGCACTCAAGGGTTCGCCACCAGCGTCGAAGCCATGTCGTCCCCTTACCGACAGTATATGTGTCCGGTTTGCCGTACTTCAAGGGTTGTTTCGTGCCATCGCTGTTTTGGGGTAAGTGCTTGTGCTTATCCGGTCAGCTCGCTTTGCGTTCAATGGCACCTCGCCGGCCAGCCAGGGCCACATGGCTGAGGGCATCAAAGCTTTCCTGGAAGTACGCCATAATCTCGTCCGGATCGGCATGAATGTTCTTGTCCACGGTGATGCCGAACTGCACGGTGCCGGCATAACTGAAGATGCTCATACCTATGCCAATGGAGCCGCTCTGGGGCACCCAGAACATCGGCTGGGTGACCTTGGCGCCGGCCATGTACAGCGGCTCCATAGGGCCCGGTACGTTGGTCAGCACGGCGGAGGCCTTGTTGCTGAGCAAGCCCAGGGCCCGGCGCTCCAGCGCGTCGGGGCCCCGGCCAAACAGGTCGAGGAGGCTGTA
The DNA here is from genome assembly GCF_000830985.1 of Marinobacter similis. Lineage (GTDB taxonomy): Bacteria > Pseudomonadota > Gammaproteobacteria > Pseudomonadales > Oleiphilaceae > Marinobacter > Marinobacter similis. The sequence goes on from NZ_CP007151.1 coordinate 857,723, forward strand.
GGTGACTTGCGCCTGGTAAGAGCGCTTCAGGCGGTTCATGTTTTCCTGCACCTGCCGGAAACACATGAATGGGTCCTGAACTTCTACCGGCAGGTTCACCAGCACTAGGCCGAACTTGTTGCCGAGGATTTCAATCGGCTGGTTCAGTGGTCGCAGGTTGAACGGAACGGCAACCCGCAGGCCGCACTCGGGGATCGCTTCGCGATGGGCGGCGAAGTGGCGCTGGAGGGCCCCGGTTGCGGTACACATCAGGGTGTCGTTTACGGTGCCGCCGAGGGCCTTGGCGCAGGCTTTAACTTCGTCCAGGTCCAGCGATTTTGCCCAGGCGACGTGTTTGCGCCCGCACAGGGGGCGCCGCAGTCCGGTCTCCGGCTCGAACGGCGCAAGCCCCAGTTTGAGCAGATCGAAAGCAACACTGCCAGCCGTGGACGCCAGTTTGGCAGGGTAATTCGGATCTTCACGAACCGACTGGATAAACAGCTGGGTCTGGTAGGTGGCGGCCTGAATGTTGTCCACCGCCCGGTGCAGGGTGCTTTGCAGCCATGACCGTTTGGGCGCCGGCCGGTTCGGGCTTACGGCCATTTTTCGCAGCACCGGTTCCGGGGTGTTGTCGGTGAGCGACAGCATCACCCGCACCAGGGAAATGCCATCGGCAATGCAGTGATGAATACGGATCAGTAGTGCGCTGCCGCCCTGGTAATTGTCGATGTAGTGCAGTTGCCAGAGTGGCCGCCGGAAATCCAGCGCGGTGCTGTTCAGGTCGCCCACCAGCTTTTGCAGTTGGGCCTGATCGGCCTTGCCGGGCAGAGCGACGGTGTGTAGGTGGTTGTCCAGATCAAAGGACGGGTCATCCTGCCAGTACGCGCGGTCGCCGGTGTCGACGATCCTCTGGCGAAACTGACGGAAGCGCAGAAGCCGTTCTTCCAGCGTGCGCCTGAGATGATTCACGGAAATGGGGCGGTCCAGCACCAACAAGCTGCAGACCATCATCGGATTTTCCGGGCTGTCCATGCGCAGCCATGCGCGATCAACCGCCGCCATGGGTGTTCGGGTATTCGAGGGGGTGAGAGACATTTGCACTCCCTTTGCAAGGCCTCGGGAACCTCCGAGTATAGGCCTGATTAAAAACTGTGCAAAGAGAGTGCGAATGCGACATACCTGATGCGCCATTTGAGGCCCGCATCAGGCATGGAGGGCGCTAGTCTGGCTGGGGCTTCAGGCGTTAGCGTCGCGCAGAATGCGCTGCTTCTGGCGATTCCAGTCGCGTTCTTTCTCGGTGGCCCGCTTGTCGAACTGTTTCTTACCGGTCACCAGGGCAATCTCGCACTTCACCTTGTTCTTCTTCCAGTACAGGGCGAGCGGGATGCAGGTGCGGCCGGTCTGGTTTACTTTGCCAATGATCTTGGCAATTTCCTTGGCGTGCAGCAGCAGCTTGCGGGTGCGGGTCGGATCGGCCACCACGTGCGTGGAGGCCGTGTTCAACGGCATGATGTGAGACCCAAGCAACCAGGCCTCGCCATTTTTCAGCAACACATAGGCGTCCACCAGCTGTGCCTTACCGGCACGCAGGGATTTCACTTCCCAACCGAGCAGGGACAGGCCGGCTTCGAAGCGTTCCTCAATGTGGTACTCGTGTTTCGCCTTTTTATTCAGGGCGATGGTACTGCTCGGCGTTCCGGGCTTTTTCTTGCTCATGAATCAGTTAATCCGGGGTCGGACGAATGAACGAATTGGCCGGCATGGTCGCCGGCAAAACGGCCATTGTAGCTCAGGACTGCCAGACCGGTCACGAAATCGCCGCGATCGGCTTTGTCTTGTCGTGCGTGGGCGAGTCGATCAGCTACAATGTCAGGCCAGAATCTACCAGGGACGCGAATGCCTACGCCGTATCAGACACACATCGGTCCTTTACCCGTAAATCGACGTTTTTCTGGGCCGCGTTGGGTGCCACTGTCGGGCTCGCCAACCTGTGGCAGTTTCCCTATCTTGCCAGCCTGCACGGTGGCGGGCTCTTTATCCTTATCTACCTGGCTTGCCTGCTCCTGGTGACCTTGCCATTGATGGTCACAGAGGCGGCGTTAGGCCGGCACTCCCGTCATGGCCTGGTGCTGGCGCTCGACGGTTTTGTCCGCAGTGCCAAAGCGTCCAATGCCTGGCTCATTGTGGGCCGATTGGGCATCCTGGCGGCGTTTCTGGTGTTGTCGTTCACCGCGGTATTTGGCTCCATTGCGCTGGCCTACGTGTTCTATGGCGCCATGGGGAAGTTTTCCGGCATTGATCAGGCCGGGGCCACCCAGATTCTCGCCGGCCTGGTGTCTGATCCCCGGGAATACCGGGTGTTCATGAGCTGGCACGCGCTGTTCCTGGTATTGGTGATCTGGGTGTCGATCCAGGGCGTGGTGAGCGGGCTTGAGCGCGCGCTGCGGGTTGTCGTGCCTGGCGCCCTGGTGTTGATGATGGCGTTGTTTGCGTTGGCGGTCTGGCACGGTCGGATCGATGGCGCCATTGAGCACATTCTGGCCACCCATCCCGAGGATGTCAGCTTCGCGAGTGTGAAGGCGGCGCTGTTTCACGCTTTCTTTACTTTGGGCCTTGGTATGGGGGTGTGGGCGATCTTCGGTGCTTACACCGCACCGGGCACCCGCTTGAAGCGTTCGATCCTGGCGGTAGTGCTCATGGACACCCTGGTGGCCATTGTTGCCGGCCTGATGATTTTCTCGGTGGCAACGGGTGGCACCAGTTTTGACGGTGAGCGCGGCTTTGACCTGTTGTTCGTGTCGCTGCCGGTGACCCTGGCGGAGTTCCCCATCAGTCAGTTCGTGATTGCCGTGGTCTTTCTGCTGACGGTGATGATTGTCTGGACCACCTCGCTGGCATTGATGGAGCCGGTGGTGGGCTGGTTCCGTGAATGGACCGGCGCCCCCCGGGGCTGGTCGGCGCTGATTATTGGTCTTGCGGTCTGGTTCGCGGGGCTGGCGTCGTTGTTGTCATTCAACGTTTGGGCCAGTGACCGGATGGCCGGTGCCACGGTGTTTCGCTGGTTGGAGCTGATTACCGGTGGTCTCCTGATCCCAGCTGTCGCCATTCTGGTGTCGGTGTTCACCGGGTGGCGCATTACCCGCGGTCTGTCGAGCCAGATTCTGGGTCAGGCGCCGAAGCTGTTTGAGGGGATCTGGTTCTGGGTGATGCGCCTGGTGCTTCCAGTGGTGGTGGCGTACATCGGCATTCAGTACACCGCTTTTTCACTGACCAATCTGTGTGAATCCGGCAGCGACGGCATCTGGTGTAGCCAGCCCGCCACTGTGCTGTTTGAGCCCGGTGAAGAATCTCTGTTGGAGGAACCCGCCCCTGCGCCAGAGCCAAAGCCTGGTGCAGCTGGTGAGCAGGGGGAGAAGGCTTTGCCTGCCGGTGACTCAGGTGCAGAGGAGCCAGCGGAGGAGTCCGAACCCGGCGAAAATGCCCCCAAAGACGGCGAGATCCTTTATCATAGTGTCTGATCAATCGTAGCTGTTTAGCTATACGTATACCTTTTTGAATGTCTGCCAGCAGGACCGTCGGTTTCCATGCCCCATCAGATCGATAAAACAGCCCTTGTCATGCACTCGGCCGAGCGCATGTTCCATCTGGTAAACGATGTCGCCCGTTACCCGGAGTTTCTGCCGTGGTGTGCCAACACTGAAATTCATGAGCAGAACGCGGACGAGATTACCGCGTCGATGGAAATTGCCAAGGGTGGTGTGCGCCACACTCTGACCACCCGCAATCAGTTGCAGCAACCTGAAGTTATTGAGATGAACCTGGTGGATGGTCCGTTCCGGAATCTGGCGGGTCGCTGGCATTTCAAGCCGCTGAGTGACGACGCCTGCAAGGTGATCCTGACGCTGGAGTTCGAGTTCACGGGCTCGCTGTCGCGCATGGCGTTTGGCACGGTGTTCAATCAGGCCGCCGCGACCATGGTGGATGCCTTCTGCAAGCGGGCCGACCAGCTGTATATGGGGGCGACGTAATGCCCCATGTGGAAGTGGCTTATGCTCGTCCGGATCGGCAGGAAATCGTGCCGGTGACGGTGCCGCAGGGCACGACTGCTCTCGAGGCGGTGAAGCTGTCCGGCATTGTTGGGATCTTCCCGGAAATCGATCCCGATGGCATCGACATGGGCATTTTTGGCAAGGTGATCAAGGATCCGTCCGCGCATCCATTGCGGGAAGGTGATCGGGTTGAGCTCTATCGCCCGCTCCAGATCGACCCGAAGCAGGCACGTCTGAACCGGGCCAAGAAGAAAGGCTGAGCGTTCTGGCTCAGTAGGCGGGCGTTTCTTCCAGTAGCTGGGCTTCGTAGTGGGAAAACTGGTCGTCGTTGTAGTACACGATGATGCGCTGTTCCTGAATGTCACCGCCGCGACGCTGGAAGGTATACACGTAATATTCCCTGGATGAATCAATCGGATTCAGCATCAAGGGCGTTCCCATCACTGCATGCACCTGGCTGCGAGGCATGCCCGCGGTCAATGCCGTCAGCTCCTCATCGGTCACAATGTTGCCTTGCTGGACGTTGATTTTATACACGCCAGGGAAGGCACAACCGGCCATGATGAGAGTGAGAATCAGAGCTGTGAGCTTTTGCATCGCGGGGGGAAATCCTCTATCTTAAAATCGCCCGCCTGAGGCGGGTGTGGCACGGGGTAACCGTTTCAAGGCGGCTTCATCATACCGGAAGCCGAGAGACACACCAAAGAGTGAATCGTAACATGTCATCTGAAAACACCGAATTACGCAAAGTCGGTCTGAAAGTTACTCTGCCGAGAGTGAAAATCTTCAATATTCTGGAAACTTCCGAAGAGCATCACCTCAGTGCCGAGGACGTGTACAAAAAACTGCTGGAGCAGGGCGATGACGTGGGCCTGGCGACGGTCTACCGGGTGCTGACTCAGTTCGAAGCGGCGGGCCTGGTTTTGCGCCACAACTTCGAAGGTGGTCACGCGGTGTTCGAGATGGCCGGCGACGACCATCATGATCACATGGTCTGCACCCAGACCGGCCAAGTTATCGAGTTCGTTGATGAGATCATCGAAGAGCGTCAGCAGAAAATCGCGAAGGAGCATGGCTTCGAGATCGTCGATCACAGCCTGATCCTGTACGTAAAGCCGATTAAGTCGTAAGCAAAAAGTCATATACAAAAAAGGGGCGGGTTTTAGCCCGCCCCAAACAGCTCTCAGGATCGAGAGGGGGATAGTGTGTCTGGTGGCCTAGTGGTGGGTTGCCTGTCCCTTGGAAAACATCTCCCGGGCATGCGCAATAGTGTGCTCAGTCATATCAACCCGCCCAGCATTCTCGCTACTTCGTCAATTCTGCCCTGATCATCCAGCGTCTCGATTTTCGAGAAGGTGGCGTCCCGTTCAGTGAACTTGCTGACAAACAGGTGCTGGTGACATTGCGCCGCCACTTGCGGCAAGTGAGTCACGCACAGAACCTGGCCATTTTCACCCAGTGCGCGCAGTAGCCGGCCAACCACTTCGGCGGTGCCGCCGCCAATACCCACGTCCACCTCGTCAAACACCAGGGTAGGTGTGGTGGAGGTCTGCGCGACCACTACCTGAATGGCCAGGCTGATGCGTGACAATTCGCCACCGGATGCCACCTTGGCCAGCGAGCGTGCTGGCTGGCCGGGGTTGGCGCTGACCAGGAACTCAATGTCCTGCTGGCCGTGAGGTGCAGGTTCGTCGCCTTTGTTGCGATTCAGGTGAGTGACGAACTGCATGTTGGGCATGCTCAACTGTGCCAGTTCTCCGGCAATGCGCTGATCCAGTTCCACGGCGGCGCGTTCGCGAGCGTCGGTCAGTTTGGTGGCCAGTTCATCAAAGGTGGCGCGCTGGCTGTCCAGTTCTGCTTCCAGTTGTTCCAGGCTGCCGGCGCCGCCATCCAGTTCGGCCAGTTCCGCGCTCAGTCGCTGGTGCAGTTCAGGCAGTTCTTCCGGGCCGATCCGGTGTTTGCGGGCCATCTGGTAAATGGCGCTGAGTCGTTCTTCGACCTCCGCAAGTCGGGCCGGATCCGCTTCGTAATCGTCAACGAAGCGGCGCAGGTTGTCGCCGGCTTCGCTGATCTGAATCTGGGCTTCGCTGAGCATTTGCAGGGTGTCGGCCAGCGCATGAACTTCCACCGGTAGTTGCTCTAGCTGCTGCAGGGCCTGGCGTACCAGTCCGGCTGCGCTGGTTTCCTCTTCGGTGCACAACAGGGCTGCCTGGTGGCTGCTGTGCAGCACGGCGTCGGCCTGGCTCAGTTGCGCCTGCTCTTCTTCCAGCCGTTCCTGTTCGCCATCTTCCAGGGCCAGTCGGTCCAGTTCTTCAACCTGGTAGCGCAATAGCTGCAGCTTGGCTTCGGTTTCGTCCGCGTTTTGCTGACGCTCGGTCAGGCGCTGGCGGGTCTGGTTCCAGGCCTTGAAGGCGGCGTGGGTGTCGGCGGCCAGCGGTTCCACGCCGGCAAACTCGTCCAGCAGTTTGCGGTGGGTTTCCTTGCGCAGTAGTGACTGGTGTTGATGCTGACTGTGGATATCCATCAACACGCCGCCCAGATCTTTCAGGTGCGCAAGCGGGCAGGGCTGACCATTGATGTAGGCCCGCGAGCGGCCGTCTTTGCTGATTACGCGGCGCAGGATGCAGTCGTTGTCGTCATCGAGTTCGTGGGAGGTCAGCCAGTCGGCAGCTTCGGGGATATTGGCTACGTCAAAGGTGGCGGTGATGTCTGCACGCTTGGCGCCATGGCGGACGGCGCCGGCGTCTGCCCGGCCGCCCATTGCCAGCCCCAGGGCATCCAGAACAATGGATTTGCCGGCGCCGGTTTCACCGGTCAGTGCTGTCATGCCTTTGCTGAACTGGAGCTCGACCCGTTCGGCAATGGCGTAATTGGAAACTGTCAGCTGTGTGAGCATGCAGGTAACCTCCGCGTCCTTCGAAATACTGGCATGGCCCTGCCCGATGTTGGGCGCCTGCCGACTACTGTTGGTATATACAGTGACTGTGAATATATACAGGGTTTTTGCTGTTTGCAAACTGTGTAGCCCGGAAAATCTTCCGGATTGAATGGCGGGGTGGTTGAAACCTGCGAGCGGGGCCCCATATCGGATCGCATCTATATTTTTCCGGCTCGCTGCGGTCGGAAGCCATGTTCAATTGGCCGTCCCGTGATCGGCCACCGGATAGCTAGCAGGAGAACTCATGAGCAACGACGAGAACCGCAACGAACAGGTTGAAGACGAGCTGAAGGAAGCAACTGAAGCTGCGGCCGAAGAGGCACAGGCCGAAAGCGAGGTTGTGGAAGGTGAAGAATCTGAAGTGGACGCATTGAGAGCCCAGGTTAAGGAAGCGCAAGAGCAGATGCTGCGCTCCCAGGCCGAGATGCAGAACGTGCGCCGTCGTGCCGAAATCGACGTTGAAAAGGCTCACAAGTTCGCCCTCGAGAAGTTCGTGAAAGAGCTGCTGCCTGTTGCCGATAGCCTTGAGAAGGCCGTTGAGAGCACCGAGGGTAGTGAAGATGCCGGTGAGCTGGTTGCGTCCATTCGCGAGGGTGTTGAGATGACCCTCAACCTGTTCATGAACAGCCTTGGCAAGTTCAACGTCGAGCAGCTTAACCCTGTAGGTGAGCCGTTCGATCCACAGCAGCACGAAGCTATGTCCATGGTGCCGTCACCGGACGCTGAGCCGAACAGTATCGTAGCCGTGGTACAGAAGGGCTACCTGTTGAATGGCCGCGTTGTCCGTCCGGCCATGGTGGTCGTTGCCAAGGCAGAAGACGCACCAAAAATTGATGAGCAGGCTTGAAAAGCTGATTAAAGCGCCAATATAGCCAGTAAATGGTCAAAGCCGGGGTGACTTCCCCGGGAAAGCATTCAGAAGAATTGGAGTGATTCAATGAGCAAGATTATTGGTATCGATCTGGGAACCACAAACTCCTGCGTGGCCATCATGGATGGTGACAAGGTAAAGGTCATTGAAAACGCCGAGGGTGATCGCACTACACCTTCGATCATCGCGTACACCGACGATGGCGAAACCCTGGTAGGTCAGTCTGCCAAGCGTCAGGCGGTGACCAACCCGCACAACACCCTGTACGCCATCAAGCGTCTGATCGGTCGTCGTTTTGAAGACGACGTGGTTCAGAAAGACATCAAGATGGTGCCGTACAAGATTGCCAAGGCCGACAACGGCGACGCTGGTTGAAGTGAAGGGCGAGAAGATGGCCCCACCGCAGGTTTCTGCAGAAGTTCTGAAGAAGATGAAGAAGACTGCAGAAGACTACCTGGGCGAGAAAGTAACCGAAGCGGTTATCACCGTTCCGGCCTACTTCAACGACAGCCAGCGTCAGGCCACCAAAGATGCCGGTAAGATTGCTGGTCTGGAAGTTAAGCGGATCATCAACGAGCCGACCGCAGCAGCCCTGGCCTATGGCCTGGACAAGAAGAGCGGCGATCGCACCGTAGCGGTTTATGACCTGGGCGGCGGTACCTTCGACCTGTCCATCATTGAAATTGCTGACGTTGATGGCGAGCACCAGTTCGAAGTACTGGCCACCAACGGTGACACCTTCCTGGGTGGTGAAGACTTCGATATGAAAATCATCGAATACCTCGCCGACCAGTTCAAGAAAGACAGCGGTATCGACCTGCGTGGCGATTCCCTGGCGATGCAGCGTCTGAAGGAAGCTGGTGAAAAGGCCAAGATCGAGCTGTCCAGCAGCCAGCAGACCGACGTGAATCTGCCGTACGTGACTGCCGATGCCAGCGGTCCGAAGCACATGAACGTCAAGCTGACTCGCGCCAAGCTCGAGTCGCTGGTAGAAGATCTGGTTCAGCGGAGCCTGGAGCCGTGTAAAGTTGCTCTGCAGGATGCGGGCATGAAGGCCGGTGAGATCGACGAGGTTATCCTGGTCGGTGGTCAGACCCGTATGCCGCTGGTTCAGGAAAAGGTTAAAGAGTTCTTCGGCAAAGAAGCTCGTAAAGACGTTAACCCGGACGAAGCCGTAGCCATGGGTGCTGCCATCCAGGCCGCCGTACTGTCTGGCGACGTGAAAGACGTGCTGCTGCTGGATGTAACTCCGCTGACCCTGGGTATCGAAACCATGGGTGGCGTGGCTACTCCGCTGATTGACAAGAACACCACGATCCCGACCAAGAAGTCGCAGACGTTCTCCACTGCGGATGACAACCAGACAGCGGTCACCATCCATGTGGTTCAGGGTGAGCGTAAGCAAGCCGCCCAGAACAAGTCGCTGGGCCGTTTCGATCTGGCCGACATCCCGCCGGCAGCGCGCGGTGTGCCGCAGATCGAAGTTACCTTCGACATCGATGCCAACGGCATCCTGAACGTGTCGGCGAAGGACAAGGCGACTGGCAAAGAGCAGTCCATCGTGATCAAGGCCTCTTCTGTCTGAACGACGATGAGATCGAGAAGATGGTGCAGGACGCCGAGGCCAACGCCGAGGAAGATCGCAAGTTCGAAGAACTGGTGCAGACCCGTAACCAAGGCGACGCCATGGTGCACGCGGTTCGTAAGACTCTGACTGAAGCTGGCGACAAGGTCAGCGAAAGCGAGAAAGAGTCTATCGAAGCGTCCATCAAAGAGCTGGAAGAAGCCCTGGCCGGGTCCGACAAGGACGACATCGAAGCCAAGACCCAGAAGCTGACCGAAGTCTCTTCTGAGCTGGCTCAGAAGATGTACGCGGATCAGGCGGAGCAGGCCGAAGGGCAGGAAGAAGCCCAGGGCCAGCAGTCTGACGACGCCGTTGATGCCGAGTTTGAAGAAGTCAAAGACGACGACAAGCGGTAAATCTGACGTACATCAGGCAGTTGGAAAACGCGGGGGAGTCCCCCGCGTTTTCCGCGTTTAAAAAACAGGGTTTTAAAGCATGGCCAAGCGCGATTATTACGACATTCTCGGTATTTCCCGGGATGCGGACGAGAAGGAAGTCAAGCGAGCTTATCGCAAGCTCGCGATGAAGTATCACCCCGACCGTAACCCGGACGACACCGACGCGAGAACAAGTTCAAAGAGGCCAGCGAAGCTTACGAGATTCTGGCCGACGATTCGAAACGCGCCGCCTACGACCAGTTCGGTCACGCCGGCGTTGACGGCCAGGCCGGTGGCGGCTTCGGCGGCGGTGGCGGTGGTTCCAGCTTCTCCGATATCTTCGGGGACGTATTTGGTGACATCTTCGGTGGCGGCGGTGGTCGCGGCCGGACTTCCCGTGGTGCGGATCTGCGCTACACGCTGGAGCTGGACCTGGAAGAAGCTGTTCGCGGCAAGACCGTAGAGATCAAGATCCCGGGTCACCGCGAGTGCGATACCTGCGACGGCAGCGGTGCGGAAAAAGGCTCAACGCCGGAAGCCTGCGGTACCTGTAAGGGTATGGGTCAGGTGCGTATGCAGCAGGGTTTCTTCACTGTGCAGCAGGCCTGTCCGACGTGCCGGGGTTCTGGCCAGATCATCAAGAATCCGTGCAAATCCTGTCATGGACAAGGCCGGGTTCAGGAAGAAAAGACTCTGTCTGTGAAAGTGCCGCCGGGTGTTGATACCGGTGATCGTATCCGTTTGTCTGGTGAGGGCGAAATGGGTATGGACGGTGGTCCTCCGGGCGACCTGTACGTGCAGATTGCCGTGCGTGAGCACTCGATCTTTACCCGTGACGGTCGCAACCTCTATTGCGAGGTTCCCATCAGCATCGTTGATGCCGCACTCGGTGGTGAGCTGGAAGTGCCGACCCTCGATGGTCGCGTTAAGCTGAAGATTCCGGCAGAAACTCAGACCGGCAAACTGTTCCGTCTGCGCAACAAGGGTGTGAGCCCGGTGCGTGGTGGTCCGTCCGGTGATCTGCTGTGCCGGGTGATGGTCGAAACGCCGGTCAATCTGACCAAGCGTCAGAAGGATCTGCTCGAGGAGTTCCAGCAAACACTGGACGGCGGCGACGGCAATCAGCATGCTCCGAAGAAGACCTCCTGGTTCGAAGGTGTGAAAAGCTTCTTCGACGAAATGAAATTCTGACGGCGGATTAAAGGGAAGTGTGATCATGAGGGTAGCAATCATCGGCGCAGCCGGGCGCATGGGTAAGGTGTTGATCGAAGCCGTAGACGGTACCGAGGGACTGGAGCTGGGTGCGGCCGTGGTCGAGCCAGGCAGCAGTCTGGTGGGCGCCGATGCCGGTGAGCTTTCAGGTATTGGCAAGACCGGAGTCCGGTTGGCCGGTACCCTGGAAGACGTGAAGGCGGATTTCGATGTGCTCATCGATTTCACCTTCCCGGATCTGACCCTGGCCAATGCCGAGTTCTGCAAGGCCAATGGCAAGATGCTGGTGGTCGGTACCACCGGTCTGTCAGAGGCTGAAAAACAGCAGCTGGCACTGGCCGCCGAGTCGGCGCCGGTGGTTTTTGCGCCTAATATGAGTGTTGGCGTTAACGTGGTGCTTAACCTGCTCCAGACTGCGGCGGCAACCCTGGGTGACGACTACGATGTCGAAATCATCGAGGCCCATCACCGTCACAAGAAGGATGCCCCTTCGGGTACCGCGCTGCGCATGGGCGAAGTGGTGGCCGATGCGCTCGGGCGCGATCTGAAGGAGTGCGCCGTGTACGGCCGTGAAGGCTTTACCGGTGAGCGTACCCGCAAGGAAATCGGCTTCGAGACCATTCGCGCCGGCGATGTGGTGGGTGATCACACCGTGCTGTTCGCCACCGAGGGCGAGCGCATTGAGGTGACTCACAAGGCTAGCAGTCGGATGACCTTTGCCAAGGGCGCCATGCGTGCGGCATTGTGGTTGGCGGATAAGCCGGCCGGCCTGTACGACATGCAGGACGTGCTGTCACTGAAGTAAGCGTGAACGCAGGGCCTGGCATTTGAGCTGGCCGGTGATTATACATGGACAGAAAGCCGCACTTTTTTTACAATAAGGCGGTTTAACTGCACCAAGCGTGGTTTTAAAAATGCCCGGAGCGCCTAAGTCGTTCCCGGACAACAAAAAGCGGGACGGAGTTTTGACTCCCTCTCGCTTTTTTGCGACCTGAATTTGCGCTTGCGTTCCTGTTCGTGACGAACCGATACGCCACTCGATGAGGATACAAGCCTTGAGCACACCCGCAATCCTAGCACTCGCAGACGGAAGCCTGTTCTATGGCACTGCCATTGGCGCTGATGGAGAAACCAGCGGTGAGGTAGTGTTCAACACCGCCATGACCGGCTACCAGGAAATCCTGACTGATCCGTCCTATTCTCGCCAGATCGTAACCCTGACCTATCCCCACATCGGCAACACCGGTGTGAATGAAGAGGATGTGGAATCCGACCGGGTTCAGGCTGCCGGCCTGATCATTCGCGATCTGCCGTTGATGGCCAGTAACTGGCGCAGCACCGGCAGCCTGGATGAGTACCTCCGAGCCAACAACATTGTCGGCATTGCCGACATCGATACCCGACGCCTGACGCGCATTCTCCGGGACAAAGGTTCCCAGAATGGCGCTGTGGTTGCCGGTGCTGATGCCGCCGCCGAACGCGCGCTGGAGCTGGCCAAAACGTTCCCGGGGCTGAAGGGTATGGACCTGGCCAAGGAAGTCACCTCAGAGAAAATCTGGAACTGGACTCAAGGTGAATGGACGCTGGATAACGGCTACGGCGAACGTGGTGAAGCCCGATTCAAAGTTGTGCCTACGATTACGGCGTTAAGTTCAACATCCTGCGGATGCTCGCTTCCCGCGGTTGCGATATCACGGTGGTTCCGGCCCAGACGCCGGCTGCAGATGTGCTGGCGATGAACCCCGATGGCGTCTTCCTGTCCAACGGCCCCGGCGACCCCGAGCCCTGCGACTACGCCATCAAGGCTATTCAGGAAGTGCTGGAAACCGAGATTCCGGTGTTCGGGATTTGCCTCGGTCACCAGTTGCTGGCCCTGGCCAGTGGCGCCAAGTCCATGAAGATGGGCCACGGCCACCACGGTGCCAACCATCCGGTGCAGAACACCGAAGACGGCACCGTAATGATTACCAGCCAGAACCACGGCTTTGCGGTGGACGAGAGTTCCTTGCCGGCTACTCTGACGGCAACCCACAAATCCCTGTTTGACGGCACCTTGCAGGGAATCCGGCGTACCGACAAGGCGGCGTTCAGTTTCCAGGGTCACCCGGAAGCCAGTCCCGGTCCTCACGACGTGGCGCCGCTGTTTGACGAGTTTATCCGGCTGATGGAAGCCCGGACTGCCTGAGGGCAGGTTCCCGGGCCTCGGGCCCGGGAACACACGCGCCGCCATTAGTGCTGCAAGAATTCTAAAAGTTGCTGACAGGTTTACCGAGACATGCCAAAACGTACTGACATCCAAAGCATCCTGATCCTGGGCGCAGGTCCCATTGTGATCGGGCAGGCGTGCGAGTTCGACTACTCTGGTGCACAGGCCTGTAAGGCCTGCGGGAAGAGGGTTACCGGGTTATTCTGGTGAACTCCAACCCGGCGACCATCATGACCGACCCGGTCATGGCCGACGCCACCTACATCGAGCCGATCACCTGGAAAACCGTCGCCAAGATCATTGAGAAAGAAAAGCCGGACGCGGTGCTGCCGACCATGGGTGGCCAGACTGCCCTGAACTGCGCGCTGGACCTGGAAAAGCACGGCGTGCTGGCGGAGCACGGTGTTGAGATGATCGGCGCCAACGCCGACACCATCGACAAGGCCGAGGACCGGGACCGGTTCGACAAGGCCATGAAGAAGATTGGCCTGGAATGCCCCCGTGCCACCATCGCCCACACCATGGACGAGGCCTGGAAGGTCGCTGACGACATCGGCTTCCCCTGCATCATTCGCCCGTCGTTCACCATGGGTGGTTCCGGTGGCGGTATCGCCTACAACCGGGACGAGTTTGAAGAAATCTGTACTCGTGGCCTGGACCTGTCGCCGACCAACGAGCTGTTGATCGATGAGTCCTTGATCGGCTGGAAGGAATACGAGATGGAAGTGGTCCGCGACAAGGCGGACAACTGCATCATCGTCTGTGCCATCGAGAACTTCGATGCCATGGGCGTACACACCGGTGACTCCATCACCGTGGCTCCGGCCCAGACTCTGACCGACAAGGAATACCAGATCATGCGGAACGCCTCGCTGGCGGTTCTGCGTGAAATCGGTGTTGAAACCGGCGGCTCTAACGTTCAGTTCGGAATCAACCGGACACCGGGCGCATGGTGGTGATTGAGATGAATCCGCGGGTGTCGCGTTCATCGGCGCTGGCGTCCAAGGCCACTGGCTTCCCGATTGCCAAGGTCGCCGCCAAGCTGGCTGTGGGTTACACCCTCGATGAGCTGCGCAACGAAATCACCGGTGGCGTCACGCCAGCTTCGTTCGAGCCCAGCATCGATTACGTGGTCACCAAGATCCCGCGGTTCACCTTCGAGAAATTCCCGCAGGCCGACGCCCGCCTGACCACACAGATGAAATCGGTGGGTGAGGTGATGGCCATCGGTCGCACCTTCCAGGAATCCCTGCAGAAAGCCCTGCGTGGTCTGGAAGTCGGCTCCGAAGGCTTCGATGAGAAGCTGGAGGACCTGAGTACCCAGAACTCCAAGGAAACTCTGACCCGCGAACTCAACGTGCCCGGTGCCGAGCGCATCTGGTATATCGGCGATGCGTTCCGGGCCGGTTACACCGTGGACGACGTGTTCCAACACACCAAGGTTGATCCCTGGTACCTGGTTCAGATCGAGGATCTGGTCCGGGAAGAGCAGGCGCTGAAGTCGGCCGGCAAGGCTGACATTGATCAGGCCACGCTGTTCCGTCTCAAGCGCAAGGGCTTCTCCGATGCCCGTCTGGCCAAGCTGCTGGGTATCTCTGAAGTCAGCCTGCGCAAGCTGCGCCACGATCTGGACATCCGTCCGGTCTACAAGCGGGTGGATACCTGCGCCGCCGAGTTTGCCTCTGACACCGCCTACATGTACTCCACCTATGAGGAAGAGTGCGAGGCGGACGCCAGTGATCGCGACAAGATCGTGGTGATCGGTGGTGGCCCGAACCGGATTGGCCAGGGCATCGAATTCGACTACTGCTGTGTCCACGCGGCCCTGGCCATGCGTGAAGACGGCTACGAAACCATCATGATCAACTGCAACCCGGAGACCGTGTCCACCGATTATGACACCTCTGACCGGTTGTACTTTGAGCCGATCACCCTGGAAGACGTGCTGGAAATCATTCACGTCGAGAAGCCCAAGGGTGTGATCGTGCAATACGGTGGCCAGACGCCACTGAAGCTGGCCCGTGGCCTGGAAGCCGCCGGTGTGCCCATCATCGGTACCAGCCCGGATGCCATTGACCGCGCCGAAGACCGTGAGCGGTTCCAGCAGATGATCACCCGTCTGGGTCTGAAGCAGCCGGAAAACGCCACCGTGCGCAGTCACGAAGAAGGCATTCTGGCGGCCCGTGAAATCGGTTATCCGCTGGTGGTGCGTCCGTCCTACGTGCTGGGTGGTCGTGCCATGGAAATTGTTTACGACGAAGAAGAACTGGTGCGCTACATGCGCAACGCCGTGCTGGTGTCCAACGACAGCCCGGTGCTGCTGGACCACTTCCTGAACGCCGCCATTGAGGTCGACATCGACGCTATCTGCGACGGCAAGGATGTCGTCATCGGCGGCATCATGCAGCACATCGAGCAGGCCGGCGTGCACTCCGGTGACTCTGCTTGCTCGCTGCCGCCGTATACCCTGTCTCAGGCAGTGCAGGATGAAATGCGCGACGCGGTGAAGAAGATGGCCATCGAGCTGGACGTGGTCGGGCTGATGAACGTACAGCTGGCCTGGCAGGATGGCGAGATCTACGTGATCGAGGTCAACCCGCGCGCCTCCCGGACGGTGCCGTTTGTTTCCAAGGCGATCGGTGTGTCCCTGGCGAAAGTCGCGGCGCGGGCGATGGCCGGTGTATCCCTGGCGGATCAGGGCTTCACCAAGGAGATTATCCCGACCTATTATGCGGTGAAAGAGTCTGTGTTCCCGTTCAATAAGTTCCCGGCGGTGGATCCTATCCTGGGGCCGGAAATGAAGTCCACCGGCGAGGTCATGGGCCTGGGTGACAGCTTTGACGAAGCTTTTGCCAAGGCCGCGTTGGCGGTAGGTGAGCGTCTGCCGGTGCAGGGAACTGCCTTTATGTCGGTTCGGGACGTCGACAAGGCGGAGGCGGTGAAAGTCGCGCGCGATCTGTCTGACGCCGGTTTCAAGCTGATTGCCACCACCGGCACTGCCAAGGCTTTGAAAGAGGCCGGTATCGACGCTGAGCGGGTTAACAAGGTTCGCGAAGGCCGCCCGCACATTGTTGATGCCATCAAGAATGGTCAGGTTCAGCTGATTATCAATACCACTGAAGGTCGCAAGGCAATTTCGGACTCGGCGCAGATTCGCCAGTCGGCGTTGCAGACCAAGGTGACTTACACAACCACACTGGCAGGCGGCGAAGCGTTCTGTCGGGCCATTAAGTTCGGCCCTGAGCGCACTGTACGTCGCCTCCAGGATCTTCACGCAGGAAAGTAAGACTATGGCTGACAGAGTACCAATGACTACGGCGGGCGAGTCCCGCCTCCGTGAGGAGCTTCAGAAGCTGAAGTCGGAAGATCGCCCCCGGGTGATTGCGGCGATCTCTGATGCCCGTGAGCACGGCGATCTGAAAGAAAATGCGGAATACCATGCCGCTCGCGAGCAGCAGAGCTTCATCGAAGGCCGCATTCAGGAAATTGAAGGCAAGCTGTCCGCGGCCCAGGTGATTGATGTCACCACCATGGACAACACCGGCAAGGTGATCTTCGGCACCACGGTTCATCTGCTGAACATGGATAGCGACGAGCAGGTGGTCTACAAGATCGTGGGCGAGGATGAGGCCGACATCAAAGCCGGCAAGATTTCGATTTCATCCCCCATTGCCCGCGCCTGGTGGGCAAAAGCGAAGGCGATGTCGTGGCGATTCGTGTGCCCTCGGGCACCGTGGAATACGAAATCGAGGAAGTGGAATACGTCTGATCAGGCGCAGGTCCACAAAAAAGCCGGCTTGGGGTGACCCAGCCGGCTTTTTTATGTCCGAATCGCGCCTGCAATCAGCTCTTGTAGCGCTGCAGGTTGGACAGCTTCGGGTTTGGCTTCTTGGCCCGGCGCAGGATAACCGCAATCTTGCCGATGGACTGAACCAGTTGCGCGCCCGCTGATTCACACAGGGCGTTTACTGCTTCCTGGCGAGCTTCACGATCGGGATTGGCGATCTTGATCTTGATCAACTCGTGGTCGTTGAGTGCGCGCTCGAGTTCTTCCTGAAGACCTTCGGACAGGCCTTTGTCACCAACAATGATGACCGGCTTCAAATTGTGGGCAATGGCCCGGTATTCCCGGCGCTGTTCCGGTGAAAGGCTCATGATGCAATCTCTTTATCGGTGCAATTAACAAAACGTCAGCGTGATGACGCTGACAAATTCGTACAATGGATCGATTGTAACAGATCGCTATTGGGTAAAAATGGCTGTTAACACTTACGATGCGTGGGTTGAGTCTTGAAACGCCGGCGAAGCATGGAAATTGCCGGATTTTGCCGGGCTGGCTGGTTGATTGAAGGGCGGCCTGTTGTAATTTCAGATTCTGCGCCCACTATTTGATTATGGCCAAATGTTATAGGGTCCAGGCGGCACAAACACTGGATTCCGGCGCGCCGGTATGTGGCCGTTACGGATGGGCCGTTTCTGGTGGACGGGCGTACAATTGGTGTAAGGTGTCAGAAAAGGGCGGTGCCTACGGGGTAGTCCTTCAATTCACAGGTGATGATCCTTGAACGATATGGCAAAAAATCTGGTTCTCTGGCTAATCATAGCCGCAGTACTGCTGATGGTGTTTCAGAATTTCTCTCCCACCACCAGCGGACAACAAGTCAATTATTCGCAGTTTGTTGAGATGGTCCAGCAGGGCCAGGTCAATAAAGTGACGATCGATGGTCTGGAAATTCAGGGTACCCGTGGTGACGGCTCTCAGTTCCAGACAATCCGGCCCCAGGTCTCCGACAACAAGTTGATGGATGATCTGCTGGCTAACAACGTCGAGGTTATCGGTAAGGAGCCAGAGCGTCAGAGCCTGTGGACACAGTTGCTGGTGGCGGCTTTCCCGATTCTGATTATCATCGCGTTGTTCGTGTTCTTTATGCGTCAGATGCAGGGCGGCGGTGGCGGCAAAGGCCCCATGTCGTTCGGTAAGAGTAAGGCGCGTCTGATGAGTGAAGATCAGATCAAGACCACGTTTGCCGACGTAGCCGGTGTCGATGAAGCCAAAGAAGACGTGAAAGAGCTGGTGGATTTCCTTCGGGATCCCAGCAAGTTCCAGCGTCTGGGCGGCAGCATTCCGAAAGGCGTGTTGATGGTCGGCCAGCCGGGTACCGGTAAAACCTGTTGGCGAAAGCCATCGCGGGTGAGGCGAAGGTGCCGTTCTTCTCCATTTCCGGTTCCGATTTCGTGGAAATGTTCGTGGGTGTTGGTGCCTCCCGGGTACGTGACATGTTCGAGCAGGCCAAGAAACAGAGCCCGTGCATCATCTTCATCGACGAGATTGATGCCGTCGGTCGCCATCGTGGCGCTGGCATGGGTGGTGGTCACGACGAGCGTGAGCAGACCCTGAACCAGTTGCTGGTTGAGATGGACGGCTTCGAAGGTAATGAAGGTGTTATCGTGATCGCCGCGACCAACCGTCCGGATGTTCTGGACCCGGCGCTGCTGCGTCCCGGACGTTTCGACCGTCAGGTCGTAGTTGGTTTGCCCGACATCATTGGCCGTGAGCAGATTCTGAAAGTGCACATGAAGAAAGTGCCTTTGGCGGACGGCGTTGAGCAGCTGATCGCTCGTGGTACGCCAGGATTCTCCGGTGCCGATCTGGCCAACCTGGTAAACGAGGCTGCGCTGTTTGCGGCTCGTCGGAACCAGCGCCTGGTATCGATGGAAGAGTTCGAGCTCGCCAAAGACAAGATCATGATGGGCGCCGAGCGCAAGTCCATGGTCATGAGCGAGAAGGAAAAGCGGAACACCGCCTACCACGAATCAGGTCACGCCATTGTTGGTCGCCTGGTGCCGGAGCATGATCCTGTCTACAAGGTCAGCATCATTCCTCGTGGTCGGGCCCTGGGTGTCACCATGTTCCTGCCCGAGGAAGACAAGTACAGCCATAGCAAACGCTTCCTGATCAGCTCTATTTGTAGCCTGTTCGGTGGCCGGATTGCGGAAGAGCTGACCCTTGGCTTCGACGGCGTTACTACCGGTGCCTCCAACGACATCGAGCGGGCGACCAGCCTGGCTCGCAACATGGTTACCCGTTGGGGTCTGTCCGAGAAGCTGGGTCCGCTGCAGTATGATACCGACAGCGAAGAGCCGTTCCTTGGCCGTTCCGCTGGGCAGGCGCAGACTGTGTACTCGCCGGAAACCGCGCAGCGGATTGATGAAGAGGTTCGCAACATCATTGACGAGTGCTACGAAAAGGCGCGTCAGTTGCTGATCGATAATCGTGACAAGCTGGACCTGATGGCCGACGCGCTGATGAAGTACGAGACCATCGACCGCTTCCAGATTGACGACATCATGGAAGGTCGAGAGCCTCGTCCGCCCAAAGGCTGGGGTGACAGTGGCCCCACCGGTGGCGTGACGGCTGAAGAGCCGGCGTCTGAGTCCAAGGGCTCTGACGATGGTCGCCAGCCTGATGTTGGCCGGCCTGCCGGCGAGCACTGACGCCTCTCGTACGACCGTAAGTAAGACCCATGCGCCGCCCGGATTCCGGGCGGCGTTTGTTTTTGCAGACCCTCGACAGGATTCGTTATGGACATGAACTTCGCTGGCCGCAGGCTGGATATGGCTCGGTGCTACGTGATGGGTGTTCTTAATGTCACGCCTGATTCCTTCTCCGACGGCGGACAGTTTAATCGCCCCGAGGTTGCCATTGCCCGGGCTCGGCAAATGGCCGCAGACGGGGCCATGTTTATTGATGTGGGTGGCGAATCAACGCGCCCGGGCGCAACACCGGTGTCGGTTCAGGAAGAGCTGGACCGGGTGTGTCCGGTGGTTGAAGCCATTGCCAAAGAGCTCGATGTGGTGGTTTCAGTAGATACCAGTGCTCCTGAGGTGATGGCAGAAACTGCTGCCCTTGGTGCCGGCTCATTAACGATGTTCGCGGCCTGCAGCGCGAAGGAGCGCCTGAGGCGGTAGCAAGGCGGATATTCCCGCCTGCATCATGCACATTCAAGGCGAACCGGAAACCATGCAGGCGCGTCCGGAATACCGGAATGTCTGCCGCGAAGTCAGTTCCTTCCTGACCGAGCGTATGCGGGTGGCGGAGGCGGCCGGGATACGGCCGGAGAATATTATCCTGGATCCCGGCTTCGGTTTCGGTAAAACCCTGGAGCACAATCTTCAGCTGCTGGCTGCCATGGAGCAGCTGCATGTGCTGGGTCACCCGCTGTTGGTTGGTATGTCGCGCAAGTCCATGTTGGGCGCGATCACCGGGCGCGAGGTAAATGAACGGTTGCCCGCAAGCCTTGCGGCCGCGACAATAGCCGCCATGAAAGGGGCCAGCATCGTCAGGGTGCATGATGTCCGTGAAACAGTGGATGCCGTTAAGGTAGTAACGGCAATGAAGGAGGCGCGCTAATGTCCGACAGAAAATACTTTGGAACCGATGGCATCCGTGGCCGGGTCGGCGAGTCTCCGATCACGCCCGAGTTCATGTTGCGCCTGGGCTGGGCTGCTGGGCAGGCGTTCAAACGCGACGGCCAGCGCAACAGTGTGCTGATCGGTAAGGACACCCGTCTGTCCGGTTACATGTTTGAATCCGCTCTGGAGGCAGGCCTCGCCGCCGCCGGTGTGGACGTGAAACTGTTGGGCCCCATGCCAACGCCCGCCATTGCCTACCTCACCCGAACCTTTCGTGCGTCTGCCGGTATTGTGATCAGCGCCTCCCACAACCCGCACCATGACAATGGCATCAAGTTCTTCTCGGCAGCCGGTACCAAGCTCGACGATGCTCTTGAAACCGAGATCGAACGCTGGCTCGATCAGCCTCTGGAGGTGTGCGCGTCCGGGGAGTTGGGTAAAGCATCCCGGGTAGATGACGCGCCCGGCCGTTATGTCGAGTTCTGCAAAAGTACAGTGCCGAACGAATTCAGTCTTGATGGCATGAAAATCGTCCTCGATTGCGCTCATGGCGCCACCTATCACGTTGCTCCCAAAGTCTTCCGTGAGCTCGGTGCGAATGTCTCGGTCATCGGTGGTGAGCCGGACGGGCTGAACATCAACCTGAATGTTGGCTCCACCGAACTGGGTGCGTTGAAACAGGCCGTGGTTAGTCGCGGCGCCGATCTGGGTATTGCCTTCGATGGTGACGGCGACCGGGTGTTGATGGTGGACCGCGACGGTTCCGAGGTCGACGGTGATGAGTTGTTGTATGTGATTGCCTGTCAGCGCTTTGCCGAGGGTCGGCTCAAGGGTGGCGTGGTTGGAACCTGATGACCAATCTGGGTGTCGAGCTTGCACTGCGGGAGCAGGGTATTGAGTTCGAACGCGCCAAAGTGGGCGATCGCTATGTCATGGAGCGCCTGATCGCGAATGATTGGGTGCTCGGCGGTGAAGGTTCCGGTCACATGGTGATTCGCGATTGCACCAGCACCGGTGATGGCATTGTCTCTGCGCTGCAGGTCTTGCTGGCAGTCTACAAGTCGGGCAAGCCGTTGGCTGAACTGCGCCGCACCATGAGCAAGCTGCCGCAGACCATGGTGAATGTCCGGGTGGCCGAGCGTTTCGATCCCCACAGCCGCGAAGATATTGCCAGCGCCGTGCGCAAGGCTGAGGCCGAGTTGGGCGAGGCCGGTCGCGTGCTGTTGCGGGCCTCCGGAACCGAGCCGCTGATTCGGGTAATGACCGAGGGCCAGGACGCCGAGACGATTGATCGTATCGCCAATGAGCTGGCCGTAGTGGTTGAAAATTCCTCCGCTTAATTTCGTATTTTCAGGCGGTTGTCTGTCGGGAGGGACTGCTGTATAGTTCGCCCTCCCTCACGTTTGGGAACTGTTATGCGCCGCAAAATTGTAGCCGGAAACTGGAAAATGAACGGGTCGAAAGACTGGTGCAGCAGCTCGTTGGCTCTGTCCGGTCCGAGGCTGAGTCGCTTGATAATGGTGTGGAGGTTGTTATCATCCCTCCCGCAATCTATGTCAGCGACGTTGTGGCGCAGTCAGGCGAACGCCTGATGGTTGGTGTGCAGAACGTAGGGCAGTGGTCTTCGGGCGCCTACACCGGCGAGATTGCCGCGGACATGGCCAAAGATCAGGGCTGTACTTATGCACTGGTTGGGCACTCCGAGCGTCGGCAGCTGTTTGGCGAGACCGATGATGAGGTTGCCGCCAAGGTTGAGAGCCTGGTTGCCAGTGGTTTGGTCGCCGTTGTGTGTGTTGGCGAGACCCTGGAGCAGCGCGAAGCTGGCCGTGCAAAAGCTGTTGTGGCTTCGCAGGTTAAGGCAGCTCTGGCCAATGTGGCCGCAGACCAGTGGGGTCGAATTGTGGTGGCCTACGAGCCGGTCTGGGCGATTGGCACCGGGAAAACCGCTACTGCGGAAGATGCTCAAGCCATGCACGCGTCGATCCGACAGGTGCTGGCTGAGATGAACGCACCGGCTGAAAGCATTTCATTGCTTTACGGCGGCAGCGTAAAAGCGGATAATGCAGCCGCTCTTTTTGCCGAGCCGGATATAGACGGCGGTTTGATCGGCGGGGCGTCGCTGAAAGCAGACGATTTTGTGAGTATTTGCCAGGCAATGCCGGCGAGTACCAATAGTTAAAGGTTCGCGAGAGTCGATATGGATTGGATGGAAACACTAGTAGTCGTAGTGCACGTGGTAATCGCCGTGGCACTGGTGGGTCTCGTGCTGATCCAGCAGGGCAAGGGTGCAGACGCTGGTGCAGCGTTTGGTGGCGGTGCCTCGCAGACGGTGTTTGGTAGTCAGGGTAGCGGAAGCTTTCTGACGCGCCTCACCACGATTCTTGCCATCGTATTTTTTGTAACGAGTTTTTCGCTGGCGGTATTCGCCAAGCAGCGTGCCGAAGTGGCCGGTGAGGCAGGTATTCCTATGGTTCAGGAATCCAGCCATTCAGCCCCGATGGAGCAGGCGTCTGAGGCAGATGCAGCGCAGTCCAGCGAAACCGAGAGCGGGGAGTCTGATCTCCCCGAGCTCGAGTAAGAGTGTTGCCCGGGTGGTGGAACTGGTAGACACGCTATCTTGAGGGGGTAGTGGCGAAAGCCGTGCCGGTTCGAGTCCGGCCCCGGGCACCATAATGAAGAAAAGCGGCTTGGATTTTCCAGGCCGTTTTTTTTGGTCAGTCCTTGACCAGTCCGCCTGGCGTCTCTATACTCCGGCGGATATTGGGACCGGCGCGCGTGAGCATGCCGGTTTCTGGCAGGCCAGGTGTCTGTCAGCAGGAAGCGGTTCACCGGTTTGCTTCCTGCGAGTTCTTGCAACAAAGAGCCCCACTTATAGGGGCTTTTTGATTAAGGGGCCTGGCGCATCAGGCCCTGGTGCGTAAAAAGGGCTGATTAACAGCCCTTTTTTTGTTTTTGGGGCCGGTAAATTTGAAAACGGAGACGGCATAACTTGTCAGCCAAGCTTAAGCAACTGGAAGACATTCTTCGGCCGGTGGTCGAAGGCCTGGGGTTTGAATACTGGGGTATTGAATATCGGTCCCAGGGTCACCATTCGAAGCTGCGGGTGTTTATCGAAGATGTTGAGAACGGCATCTCGATTGAAGACTGCGAAAAGGTCAGTCGGCAGATCAGTGGCGTGATGGATGTGGAAGACCCCATCCAGTCTGAATATACCCTGGAGGTGTCTTCCCCGGGTATGGATCGGCCGCTGTTTCGCCTGGAACATTACGAAGCCTTTGCTGGCCAGCAGGTCCAGATTCGTTTGCGCATGGCCTTTGAGGGGCGGCGCAAGTTCAACGGTCTGATCAAGGGCGTAGAGGGCGACGATGTGGTTGTGATCGTTGATGATCACGAGTATCTGCTGCCGTTCGATAGCATCGAGCGGGCGCACATCGTCCCGGTATTTGAATGAACACATCTGAACGCACGTCAGTGGACGCACAGTTTAATTTGAGGGCAGGGCAATCGAATGAGTAAAGAGATCTTGCTGGTGGTTGAGTCCGTCTCGAACGAGAAGGGAGTCGAGAAGGATGTGATTTTTGAGGCGATCGAGCTGGCACTCGCCACTGCCGCAAAGAAGCGGTATGAGGACGAGGAGGCCGATATTCGAGTCGCTATCGATCGCCGCACCGGAGAATACGAAACCTTCCGCCGTTGGCTGGTCGTCGACAACGACGCCGTTCCGGCACTGGGCACCGAGCTCACGTTCCAGGAAGCGGAAGAGATTTCCAGCGAGCTGCAGCCCGGCGACATTCACGAAGAGAAAATCGAATCGGTGGCCTTTGGCCGCATTGGCGCCCAGGCGGCCAAGCAGATCATTTTCCAGAAAGTACGTGAAGCCGAGCGCACCAAGATTGTTGATAGCTACCGCGATCGCGTCGGTGAGCTGGTGTCCGGTACCGTCAAGAAAGTAACCCGTGACAACGTTATCGTTGATCTGGGTGCCAACGCCGAAGCACTGCTGCCGCGCGAAAACCTGATCCCCCGGGAAACTTTCCGGATGGGTGATCGTGTTCGTTCGCTGCTGCTGGAGATCCGCACCGATCACCGCGGCCCTCAGCTTATCCTGAGCCGGACCGCTCCGCAGATGCTGATCGAGCTGTTCCGCATTGAGGTGCCTGAAATCGCCGAGGAGCTGATCGAGATTCGTGGCGCTGCCCGTGATCCCGGTTCACGCGCCAAGATTGCCGTTAAGACCAACGATCGCCGGATCGATCCGGTGGGTGCCTGTGTCGGTATGCGCGGTTCGCGTGTGCAGGCGGTATCCAACGAATTGGGCGGTGAGCGCGTCGATATCGTGCTGTGGGACGACAACCCGGCCCAGCTGGTCATCAACGCCATGGCGCCGGCCGAAGTTGCCTCTATCGTGATGGATGAAGACCGTCACACCATGGACGTTGCGGTTGCCGAAGATAACCTGGCCCAGGCCATCGGCCGTAACGGACAGAACGTCCGCCTGGCTACCGAGCTGACCGGCTGGACCCTGAACGTAATGACCGAAGAAGAAGCCGGTGAGCGTCAGGAACAGGAGTACAATCGTCTGGTGGATCACTTCACCGGAAACCTCGATGTCGACGATGAGTTTGCAGGCTTCCTGATTGAGGAAGGCTTCACATCGCTTGAAGAAGTGGCCTATGTGCCGATGGAAGAAATGTTGGCCATCGAAGGCCTTGATGAAGACACGGTGACCGAACTTCGCCGCCGGGCCAAGGACGTCCTGTTGAACCAGGCGTTGGCCAGCGAAGAAGCCCTTGAGGGTTCGGAGCCGGCAGAAGATCTTCTGGGAATGGACGGCATGGACCGTGGCCTGGCCTTTAAGTTGGCCGGCATGGGTGTGCGTACCATGGAAGATCTTGCTGAGCAGTCCGTCGTGGATCTGCTTGATATTGAAGGAATGGATGAAGAGCGTGCCGGTCAACTTATCATGACTGCACGTGCCCCCTGGTTTGAAGACCAGGCCTAATTCGGGAGGAGGACCAGTATGGCTGAAGTAACGGTAAAACAACTGGCCGAAGACGTAGGCGCTCCCGTGGATCGTTTGCTGAAGCAGATCGTTGAATCGGGCCTGAAAGCCCGTTCCGAGAACGACTCTGTGTCCAGCGATGAGAAGCAGCAGTTGCTGGCCTATTTGAGAAAGACTCACGGTGAAGCGGATTCTGAACCCCGCAAGATCACCCTTAAGCGCAAAACCACGACCACGCTGAAGGCAGGTAAAGCCAAGACGGTGAACGTGGAAGTTCGCAAGCGCCGCACTTACATCAAGCGTGCGGAAACTCAGCCGGAGGCAGATGTTGCGAAGGCTGAAGGTGTTGAGGAAGAGGCCAAGCAGGCAGCGCCAGCGGTTGAGGAAGCTCCGCAGGTAGCGGCTGAGGCGGCACCGAAGGTCGAGGCGGAAGCGCCTGCGGAACCTAAGGCGGAGCCAGCTCCGGAACAGCCGGTTGCCGAAGACAAGCCCAAGAAGGTCGAGGAGCCGGCACCGGTTCCTGCGCCGGAAGACATTCCGATTCCTCCGCCGGAAGGTGAAGGAAAAGACCGCAAGCCGAAGAAAAAGAAAGCTCGCGAGCGCGGCGAAGAAGTTGAAGAAGGCAAGCCGAAGAAGAAATCGGCGGGCCATCGTGGTCCACGCAGCCGCCCGGTGGATGAGCCTCTGGTGATTTCCGAGGACGAAGAAGATACCACCCTGCGCAAGCCGCTGCGTGCGAAAAAGAAACCCAAAGAGAAGCGTCATGCTTTCGAGAGGCCGACCAAACCAATGGTCAGAGAAGTAGAGATTCCCGAAACGATTTCCGTGGGTGACCTTGCCCAGCGCATGGCCGTTAAGTCGGCCGATGTGATCAAGACACTGATGGGCATGGGCGTAATGGCCACCATCAACCAGGCACTGGACCAAGAAACTGCAGTGCTGGTAACTGAAGAGCTGGGCCATAAGGCCAAGACCGTCAGCGACGACGCCTTTGAAGAAGAAGTTCTGAGCGAATTCTCCGTTGAAGGCGGCGAGAAGACCAAGCGTGCACCGGTGGTGAGCGTGATGGGTCACGTTGACCATGGTAAGACGTCACTGCTGGACTACATCCGTCGCACCAAGGTTGCCTCCGGCGAGTCCGGTGGTATTACCCAGCACATTGGTGCGTACCACGTTGAGACCGATCACGGCATGGTGTCCTTCCTGGATACCCCGGGCCACGCCGCGTTTACCGCGATGCGTGCTCGCGGTGCCCAGTGCACCGACATCGTTATCCTGGTGGTAGCATCGGATGACGGCGTTATGCCGCAGACCAAGGAAGCGGTCCAGCACGCCCGTTCTGCCGGTGTTCCTCTGGTTGTTGCCATCAACAAGATGGACAAGGAAGGCGCGGATCCGGACCGGATCAAGAGTGAGCTGGCAGCCCTGGAAGTGGTTCCGGAAGATTGGGGCGGCGACGTTCAGTTCGTACCGGTGTCTGCCCATACGGGTGAAGGCATTGAAGCCCTGCTGGAAGCGGTCCTGTTGCAGTCCGAGATCCTCGAACTGGAAGCTGCTACCGATGCGCCTGCCAAGGGTGTAGTGTTGAATCCAGCCTCGAGCGTGGCCGTGGTTCCGTGGCAACGGTTCTGGTTCAGAACGGTACCCTGCGTCAGGGTGACATGGTTGTTGCCGGTTCTTACTTCGGTAAGGTCCGCGCCATGACTGACGAAGCAGGCAAGCAGGCTAAAGAAGCCGGCCCGTCGATTCCAGTCGAGATCCTGGGTCTGAACGGTACACCGGATGCCGGCGATGAGTTCTTCGCCGTAGCCGATGAGAAGAAGGCCAAAGAACTGGCCGAATTCCGTCAGTCCCGTGAGCGTGAGCAGCGTCTTCAGCGTCAGCAGGCTGCCAAGCTTGAGAACCTGTTCGAGAACATGGGCAAGGACGAGGTCAAAACCCTCAACGTTGTGCTCAAGACCGATGTTCGTGGTTCCCTGGAAGCCATCACCAAGGCGCTTCAGGATCTGGGCAACGACGAAGTACAGGTCAAGATCGTGTCCTCTGGCGTCGGCGGCATTGCCGAAACCGACATCAGCCTGGCCATGGCGACCAACGCGGTCATCTTCGGCTTCAACGTTCGTGCGGACTCCGCGTCCAAGCGTCTGGTTGAGCAGGAAGGTCTGGATCTGCGCTACTACAGCATCATCTACAACCTGATCGATGACGTGAAAGCAGCCCTGACCGGAATGCTGGCACCGGAATTCCGCGAAGACATTGTTGGTATTGCCGATGTGCGCGACGTGTTCCGTTCGCCGAAGTTTGGCCAGGTGGCTGGTTGCATGGTTACCGAAGGCAACGTGTACCGGAACAAGCCGATCCGCGTCCTGCGGGACAACGTTGTTATCTTTGAAGGCGAGCTGGAATCCCTGCGTCGCTTCAAGGACGACGTGCCTGAGGTTCGTAACGGCATGGAATGTGGTATCGGTGTTAAGGGCTACGACGTGAAGGTCGGTGACCAGATCGAAGTGTTCGACCGCGTACGGGTTGAGCGTAAGCTCGAATCCACGGGGGCCTAATGCCTAGAGAGTTCAGTCGTATTGATCGCATCGGCGATCAGATGCAGCGTGAACTGGCGCAGCTGATCCAGCGGGAGGTCAAAGACCCGCGGATTGGCCTGGTCACGGTTAACGCTGTCAAGGTAAGCCGTGATCTCGGTTACGCTGACGTTTACGTATCTTTGTTGTCCACGGAGGAGCTCGATCAGGAGTCCCCCGAAGTGAAAGAGTCGCTTGCGGTGCTGACCAAGGCCTCCGGGTTCTTGCGCAGTCAGGTCGGGCGCGCCATGAAGCTGCGGGTGATACCTCAGCTTCGCTTCCACTTCGATACCCTCCAGGGCTACAGCCGCAAAATGGACAGTCTCATCAAAGAGGCCGTGGGCGATAAGCCAGCGGTCAGCCGTGATGACGACGACAGTCAGGAAGAGCCGGAGCAAAACGTTTGAGCCGCAGACGCAAAGGTCGTGACGTAAACGGAATTCTGGTGATTGATAAGCCGCAGGGTGTCACCTCCAATGGCATCCTGCAGCAGGTGAAACGCCTGTATGGTGCGGCTAAGGCCGGCCATACTGGCGCACTGGATCCCTTGGCCACGGGCGTGTTGCCGTTGTGCTTTGGTGAAGCCACCAAGTTTTCCCAGATGATGCTGGACAGTGACAAGGCCTACATCGCCACTGCCAAGCTGGGCATCCGGACTGAAACCGGAGACAGCGAAGGTGCCGTGGTCGAAGAGAAGCCAGTACCGTCAGAGCTGTCAGCAACGTACCTGGAATCGGTGTTTGACGATTTTCGGGGCGACATCCAGCAAGTTCCCTCCATGTATTCCGCCCTCAAGCACAAGGGGCGTCCTCTATACGAATACGCCCGCGAAGGCATTGAGATTGAGCGCCCCTCCAGGCCGGTCACTATTTATGAGCTGACCTTGCTGGACGTGCGTGAGGACGAGCTTGATATCGCCGTTAGTTGCACCAAGGGTACGTACATTCGCTCACTCGTTGAAGACATCGGTGAGGCTCTTGGCTGTGGTGCCCATGTGTCGGCATTGCGCCGCACCATGGCTTCCGGATTTACCCTGGCGGATGCTCAGGAAGTCCCGGAAATGGAGGCCATGCGCGAGCGTGACGAAAGCCTGGACGGCCTGCTGGTAGCGCCGGATGCCGCGCTGTCGATGTTCCCCGAGGTGAAGTTGTCGGGGCCGTCGCTGGTGTCGATATTGAATGGACAACCGGTTAGAATAACCGGCCAATCCCTCGAAGGGTTCGTGCGCGTTTATGGCAACGAAGGCTTCGTAGGATTGGCAGAAGCAACACCGGAAGGTGATGGGATCAAGTTGGTCCCGCGCCGTTTGGTGAAGACCAGCGACCAACGCTAAGCGTGGCGCTGATTAGCCGGGCTGTAGAGATGCGCGGTTCGGCCGTATTCGAGAGCATCGCAAAAAAAGAGGTGTAATATGGCACTTTCTGCCAGTGAGAAGTCACAGATCGTTAAGGATTTTCAGCAAGGTGAAGGCGATACCGGTTCTCCTGAAGTTCAGGTTGCACTGCTGAGCGCCAACATCAACAAGCTGCAGGATCACTTCAAGACCAACAAGCAGGATCACCATTCCCGCCGTGGTCTGATCCGGATGGTAAACCAGCGTCGTAAGCTGCTGGACTACCTGAAGCGCAAGAACGCTGACCGTTACCTGGAGCTGATCCAGCGCCTTGGTCTGCGTCGCTAATCCGGTCTTTTCGACCTGAAGGCTGCTCCGGCTTCGGCCAGAGCACGCCGGCAGCCGGTAGAACCTTACAAGGTTCTGCCGGTTGTGCTTTTCTCACCAAGTAAGACTGCAGTGGCTGTGTCAGTGAGTTCGACGGATACCCTGTCGTAATGGAAAGCCGAAATCGATAGCAGGTTGTTGAAAAGCCCGGGTGGGTCTACTTGAACACCCCTCGCTCTCCGGGGTTTTGCAACAGCCTGTTAGCTTTCAGACGGGTTGGCTTTCGGACCATGTGACTGACACCTGCAGACCAACGACCGCACGCATGGGCGTGTTGGTTGAATCTAGCTGAAATAGAGTGATCAGGAGTTTTTTGTGGATCTGAAACCTGTAAAGAAAACGTTTGAGCTGGGCGGCAAGACCGTCACTCTCGAAACCGGTCGTATTGCCCGTCAGGCTACCGGTTCAGTTCTGGTAACTATCGACGACGTATCCGTACTGGGTACCGTGGTAGGCGCCAAGGAACCGAAGCCGGGCCAGGGCTTTTTCCCGCTGACCGTTAACTACACTGAAAAAACCTACGCCGTTGGCAAGATCCCCGGTGGTTTCTTCAAGCGTGAAGGCCGTCCTTCAGAGAAGGAAACCCTGACCTCCCGCCTGATCGACCGTCCGATTCGTCCGCTGTTCCCGAATGGCTACATGAACGAAGTCCAGGTTGTGCTGACCGTTATGTCTGCCAACAAGTCTCAGGATCCGGACATTGCCGCGATGCTGGCTGCTTCTGCAGCTCTGTCGATTTCCGGTATTCCGTTCGACGGCCCGATTGGTGCATCCCGTGTTGCCTTCACCAATGAGCGTGGCTACTTCCTGAACCCGACCTATGAAGAGCTCGAAACCTCGCTGCTCGACATGGTTGTTGCCGGTACTGAAGACGCTGTGCTGATGGTTGAATCCGAAGCCAAAGGCCTGACCGAAGACCAGATGCTTGGTGGTGTTCTGTTTGCCCACCAGGAAATGCAGGTTGCGGTCAGCGCGATCAAGGAATTCGCTGCCGAGATTGGCAAGCCGCGTTGGGAGTGGACTCCGGAAGTAGAAAACACCGAGCTGCTGACCGCCATCAAGGGCGAATTCGCTGGCGCCATCGAAGAAGCGTACAGCATCCGTGACAAGATGGAGCGTTATGCTCGTCTGGGCGAGATCAAGACCTCTGCCGTTGAGAAGTTTGCCGGCGAAGAGGAAGGCCAGCCTTCCGGTGATGAGGTCAAGAAGT
Source organism: Marinobacter similis (assembly GCF_000830985.1). Classification (GTDB taxonomy): domain Bacteria; phylum Pseudomonadota; class Gammaproteobacteria; order Pseudomonadales; family Oleiphilaceae; genus Marinobacter; species Marinobacter similis. The sequence continues at coordinate 888,900 of NZ_CP007151.1, forward strand.
ACTTCGGCAAGATCGAGAAGTCGGTTGTGCGTCAGCAGGTAATTGATGGCAAGCCGCGTATCGATGGCCGTGACAACAAGACCGTTCGTCCGATCGAAATCGAAGTAGGCGTGCTGCCTAGCACCCACGGTTCGGCTCTGTTCACCCGTGGTGAAACTCAGGCCATCGTAACCACTACCCTGGGCACCGCTCGTGACATGCAGATCATCGATGCCCTGCACGGTGAGCGTAAGGACCCGTTCCTGTTCCACTACAACTTCCCTCCGTACTCCGTTGGCGAAGCTGGTCGTATGGGCAGCCCGGGCCGTCGTGAAATCGGTCACGGTCGTCTGGCGAAGCGCGGTATTTCCGCGGTTATGCCGACCATCGAAGAGTTCCCGTACACCATCCGTGCGGTTTCCGAGATCACTGAATCCAACGGCTCCAGCTCTATGGCGTCGGTATGTGGTTCCAGCTTGGCCCTGATGGACGCGGGTGTTCCGCTGAAGGCGCCGGTTGCTGGTATCGCCATGGGTCTGGTCAAGGAAGGCGACAAGTTTGCAGTCCTGACTGACATCCTGGGTGACGAAGACCACCTGGGCGACATGGACTTCAAGGTTGCCGGTACCAAAGACGGTGTTACTGCCCTGCAGATGGACATCAAGATCAACGGTATCACCGACGAGATCATGGAGCTGGCCCTGGAGCAGGCACAAGAAGCACGTCTGCACATCCTGGGTGAGATGAACAAGGTAATTGCCGAGTCCCGTTCAGAGCTGTCTGCACGTGCACCGAGCATCACCACCGTCAAGATCAACCCGGACAAGATCCGTGACGTTATCGGTAAGGGCGGTGCTACCATCCGTTCTATCTGTGACGAAACCGGTGCGTCTATCGATCTGGACGACGACGGCAACGTGAAGATCTACGCTGATAACCAGGAAGCTGCCCAGGCGGCGGTTAACCGGGTCAAGGAGATCACCGCGGAAATCGAAGTTGGCGCGATCTATAAGGGTCGTGTTGAGCGCATCGTTGATTTCGGTGCCTTCGTTAACCTCCTGCCTGGAAAGGATGGTCTGGTGCACATTTCCCAGATCTCTGAGCGCCGTATCGAGAACGTGACTGACGAGCTGAGCGAAGGTCAGGAAGTTCTGGTTAAGGTTCTGGATGTAGATAACCGTGGTCGCGTTAAGCTGTCCATGAAGGAAGTTCAGGAAGGCGAGCAGCCGACTGACTTCTCTGCCTGATAGCTAAACGCTAGAAGGTCTCGAAAGACCCGCCTTTCCTTTGGATTGGCGGGTTTTTTGTTTTTTGGCGTATAGCGCTGGAGTCAGCGTCTATTGAAAGACCTTTTTCAAAACACGCTACGAGCCCCCGCAAGCGGGTCCGGCCAGCAATCACAGATTGCTGTCGTTCGGCTGTCGCATGAAGCTTCGCTTCATAAGCGCTCGGCCTCACCCATGTGGGCTTGTTTCGGGCCGTCCTTGGCCCTCAACAGTTTTGAAAAAGGTCTTCCAATAGCCGCTCGGAATTATCGAGTGGCTTCTGAGAGGAAATTCAAAAGGGATTTTTTGTAAGCCGGGATCACGAAAGTACTGGCGTGTGGGGTGTCGGTCTGTAGAAAAGTTTTTGGTTTCTCCGCTGCCGCGTACAGATCTTTGCCGTGGTGAAAGGGAATGATGCCATCGCGGACGCTGTGGATCACCATGACCGGTACGGGGCTGATGTCGTCGATGTAGTCGATGCCTTCGTATTCGGCCGGGATGGTCCAGCTAAGGGGGATCTGGAGGAGCCAGGTTAACCAGACGCTCCCCAGCTTTTCCCGGGCAATGCCGCGAAAACCTGAGAAAGTGCCATCCAGTATTACGCCATCGAGCCCAGGCTCCTCGCCACGCTTTACCCATTCGCCCGCCAAGGGTATGCCCAGTGCTCCGCCCAGACTCTGTCCCAACAGGAACACCGGGCCGTCTCTAACCTCCGGGTGGGAGCTAAGCCAGCGCATGCCAGTTTCTACATCGTGCAGGGCGCCTTCGATGTCCGGGGCGCCGGTGGAGCGGCCGTAGCCGCGGTAATCCAGGGTGAAGATGTTGTAGCCTTCGGCCGGCAGCCAGGCCACGTTGAAGATGTGGCTGCTGATGTTCTGGGCGTTGCCGTGGAGAAAATACACGGTGCCTTTGGCGGTCTCGGGGTCTTTGGCAGGCAGCCACCAGCCGTGCAGGGTTTCGCCGTCCGCGGTCTTCAGGTAGATGTCTTCGTACTCGAGGTTGAGTCGGTCCGGGGTTACGTAGGTCACGCTGTCGGGGAAGAAGAACACACCGCTGCACCCGGTTTGCAGGAAAACCGCACACAGCAATATCAAGGCTTTGCGCATGCTGCCAGCGCGCAGCGTGTTCAGAAGTAGGCGTGCAGTCCGGTTTGCCATGTGCTCTGGTACCTGTCGTAGTGGTCTTCCCGGGTGAATTCGGCGAACAGGCTGAAGGCGCGGCCAATATGCCAGTTGCCTTTAACGTAGACCTGATCTTGCCGGTGTTGATTGCTGACAATCCAGGCCTTGGTCTTGGCACCAGCGATAAAACTGAACCGGTTGTTCTGGTGCAGCAGGCCTATGTCGGCACCGGGTGCGGCGTCGTAGCCGCGGCGCAGGTCGTCGTCGATCTCCAGATCGGCGGTGGCGATGGCAAACGCCTGCAGGTCATTACCGAGCAGCCAGCTGCCACCAGCGCCGCCTTCCAAATACGGCGTCAGAACCCGTTTGGCGCCATTGTCGGTGCGACGGCCACCGAAGCTACCTGCCAGGACAAAGGCGAGAAGAACTGGTCTCTGGGGCTCAGAGAGCGGATCTCGACGCCGATCAACTGTTCCAGTTGCAGCTCGTCGTTGTCGGTGTAGTAACGGGCATCCAGCCGCAGGAACTGGAGTTGTGCACCCCGGCGGTACCCGGCGGGTGGATCCAGTACATCGTGGTAGGCCGGGCGCAGGGTCAGTTCGGTGAACTCCCGGTGTGCCTGTTGGCCGGCGCTGATGCTGGCGCGGAAGGTGTTATGGCCCTGGTCGTCCCTTATCTCAGGTTGCGGTGGCGTCCGGGGTGCCGGTGCTTCCTCGATATCGCTACGTGCCATTAGCAGGTTATGGGACAGGGGCGCGGCAAATTCCCGGGGCCAGCCGTCGGCTTCGCTCTGGTAGCGCACGTAGTCGTAGGTGGCATCCAGGACATGGGCCTGTTGTTTGGGTGCAAGCTGATGGATTTCTTGGGCCTCGGGGTCGACATACCCGTTGGCGATGGCGGCAGCGAGAGTTTGCTGCTCCTCCGGCAACGATTCCAGGCTGTAGGCCACGGAAGTAGCGGCTGAAGGCCGGTAGTAGACGTCGCTGACCAGGTCTTTGTCGACCACCCAGCGCACGGTGTCAGAGGGAATCGCGTGAGTGCTTACTTCGCCCAGGAGATTAGTACCCGGGCGCGCCACATCAATCAGGGCTAGCAGGCGATAGGCGCAGTTCTCGTCAAAGAAGTAGTAATCGAAATTGTGGTCGCGGATTTCCCAGGCGTGCGCGATCAGCAGATCAACTTCAGCCTGGGTCAGGTTGAGCCGGTATTCCCAAAGATCCCGGTGTTCGATATCCGAATACAGGCGAATTTTTTCGTAGTAAGGCTGCACGCTGGTAATGCCCGGATATCCGCCAAAGATCCCTTTGTAGGCAAACAGGATCTCGCTGTCGTGGGCGGCTGCGTCGGCCGCGTAGGAGATGGTGTTGGCCAGGAGCAGGTTGGTTTCGTCATCGTCCTGGGGCGGGTCCAGCCGCAGGAAAGTGTGCCCGAACATGGAGGAGGGGCTGTTCAGGTAAGACGCCGCGAACACCAGGGTTACCGTTTCGGTGTTCAGGGTCTCGGTCCATTCATCGTACGCAGGGCAGTCTGCCGCCTGCAATGAGAGATCCAGCTGTCCCTCAAGCCAGGCTGTGCGGGCCGGGAATCGGCATTGGGCGTGACCATCGCCGCCGCCGGGTTGCTGGATAGCCGATAAAGTTGCTTCCAGCTCTCGTTCGGGCGCGTGTTTGCCCTGTTCACTGAGGAAGAAATTCGGGTCGTCAGCCTGGCTGGTAAAGCCGCCGCCGAGGGTGTCCTCCTGGTAGTGCATCAGAGTCAGCCAGGCCGGATCCAGATGAAGTTTTTGAGTGGTCGGCGGAGTGTCTGCCAGGGCAGGTGCCGAGAGGGCTAGCCAGCACAGTGCTGGCCCGAGGCGAAGTGATTGGCCCATGGATGATGTAGTCGTCCGGATTTGAAAGCGAGTGCAGCAGGATGGCGCGCCGTCCTTGGCGCAGGAGCATCCTTGTACGGCGCGGTATTATGCGGCCACGTACTTGCTCAGAGATTGGTTTTGCTCCAGCAGGGCGACAATAGCATCGACTGCCTCACCTGAAGTGGTTTCGGAACTTGGGAAGATAGTTGCGAAGTTGTCCTGCAGTACCTTGCGGAAGGTATCGCGGTCAGCCGCGTCAACGCCCAGAAGAACAGCCAGGGTATCCAGGTTCTCTCCGCTGCCACGGGACATATCACGGGCAACCTTGTCGATGTTGCTGTCCATGTACAGAGCCATGGATTGAACAGACTCGTTGGTCTGGCAGCCCAGGGTACCGGTAGTCATACCGAATGTCTGGTTACCGAAAGTGCCATTGGTAGTGGCGGCCAAAACGTGGGGGGCAATACCGGACTGTCCTTTCCAGATCATGGCACCAACACCACAGCCAGGCTGTGCGAAAGCCATGGAGGAAGCACCCAGAAGAATTGCACCTGCGATCAGTTTTTTCATTATCCACTCCTTTATGTGGTTTTTTCTGTCGTCGCATACCGCGTCACCCAGTGATGGGCGATATTGCGGGAACGGCCCTGACTGGTTTGTTTGGAGACAGGATAACCGTTCGATTGAGTATAGTGCATATCCTCAAGACGCCAACTGCGTCTTGGGTGAGTATCTGATTTTCGGCAACATTTCCCGCCCTGACTGCACTTTTTTGGCCTGAGTAACCAAAAAACCGGCGCATAAGGCATGCGCCGGTTTTGATTGCCCAGGTAAAAAGGCTCTGGCTGCGATCAGCCGCCCAGATAGGCGTTCTGAACTTCCGGATTGGCCAGCAGGTTCTTGCCGGTATCCTGCAGCCGGATCTTGCCGGTTTCCAGCACGTAGCCGCGGTCCGCCAGGTTCAGGGCCTGATGGGCATTCTGCTCAACCAGGAACACGGTAATGCCCTCGTCACGCAGGTGGCCGATGATCTCGAAGATTTGTTTGATCACCAGTGGCGCCAACCCGAGGGACGGCTCATCGAGAATGATCATGTTCGGCTTGCTCATCAGGGCGCGGCCGATGGCCAGCATTTGCTGTTCACCACCGGACATGGTGCCGGCCCGCTGGTGTTCGCGCTCTTTCAGGCGTGGGAACAGCTCATAGGCGTGGTCCTGGCTCTTGCGAATCTCGGCCTTGGTGTTGAAGAACCCGCCCATGTGCAGATTCTCTTCCACGGTCAGGCCAGAGAAAATTCTCCGACCTTCCGGAACGATGGCGATGCCGGAACGCATGATGTTGGCAGTTGGATCGCGGGTAATGTCGCGGCCGTTCAGAATAATCCGGCCCGAGCTGGCCTGCGGGTTGCCGCACACGGTCATCAGCAGGGTGGTCTTGCCAGCGCCATTGGCGCCGATCAGGGACACAATCTCGCCTTTTTTGACCTCGACAGAGACGCCATGCAGCGCCTCAATCTTGCCGTAGTGGGTATGGACATCTTCTAGTACAAGCATGGTTCTTCCTCAGGCCTCGCCCAGGTAGGCTTTGATCACGTCGTCGTTCTCGCGGATTTCTTCCGGCGTACCACTGGCCAGGGGGCGACCCTGGTTGATCACGTTGATACGGTCGGAGATGTCCATCACCAGGCTCATGTCGTGCTCAATCAGCACCACGGAAACGCAGTAGTCCTCTTTCAGACTGACGATCAGCTGATTGAGGTCTTTGGTTTCCGCGGGGTTCAGACCCGCCGCCGGCTCGTCGAGCATCAGCAGCTTGGGTTCAGTGACCATGCAGCGGGCGATTTCCAGGCGCCGTTGCTGGCCGTAGGCCAGGTTGCCCGCTTCCCGGTTGGCGAGATGCATCAGGCCAACCCGGTCCAGCCAGTAGGCGGCCCGGTCCAGGGACTTCTGTTCCCGTTCCCGGTAGTTGGGCGTCTTCAGCAGACCGGCCACCAGGTTGGTGTTCAGGTGCCGGTGCTGGGCGACCAGCAGGTTCTCGACCACGGTCATCTGGTTGAACAGACGCACGTGCTGAAAGGTTCTCACCATGCCCAGGCGCGAGATCTTGTAATCCGGCTTGCCCTGAACTTCCTGACCCTCAAAAAGGATCTGGCCGCCGGTGGGCTGGTAGAAACCACTCATGCAGTTGAACACGGTGGTTTTGCCAGCGCCGTTCGGGCCGATGATCGAGACAATTTCCCGTTCTTGTACGTCCAGAGACACCTGATCCACGGCCAGCAGGCCGCCAAAGCGCATGGACAGATTCTTTACTTCAAGCATCGTCCATCACTCCTGTTTTTTCAGTTCAATATGAATACGGCGCATCGGCATGAGGCCCTGGGGGCGCCAAACCATCATCAGCACCATGGCGGCACCAAAGATCAGCATGCGGTATTCAGAGAATTCACGGGCCAGCTCCGGCAGGATAGTGACCGCGATGGCAGCCAGAACCACGCCAATCTGAGAGCCCATACCGCCCAACACCACGATGGCGAGGATGATGGCGGATTCCAGGAAGACGAACGATTCCGGGCTGATAAAGCCCTGCTTGGAGGCAAACACGGTGCCGGCAAAGCCGGCGAAGAAGGCGCCAATGGTGAATGCTGACAGCTTGACTGCGGTACGGCTCAGGCCAAGGGAGCGCGCTGCGATTTCGTCTTCACGCAGTGCTTCCCAGGCGCGACCCACCGGCATGCGCATGAAGCGGCGGATAACCAGCGCGGTAAACACCGCCAGTACCAGGGCAATCAGGTACAGGAAGATGACCTTGTGCTCGCCGCTGTAGCGATGCCAAAGGTTTCGTGGAACGAGGTGTTGCCTTCTTCCTTCACGCGCCGGCCAAACTCCATGCCGAACAGGGTCGGGTCGGGAATGCCGCCGATGCCATTCGGGCCACCGGTGAGGTTGGTCCAGTTGTTGAGCAGTATTCGGATGATCTCACCGAAGCCCAGGGTCACGATGGCCAGGTAGTCCCCGCGTAATCGCAACACCGGAAAACCCAGCACCAGACCGAAGGTGGCAGCCAGCAGGGCACCGATCGGCAGGGCGACCCAGAAGGAGACGCCAGGTACTGGGATAGCAATGCGAAGGTGTACGCACCCACGGCATAGAAGGCGACATAACCCAGGTCGAGCAGGCCGGCAAGGCCAACCACCACGTTCAGGCCGAGCGCCAGCATGATGTAGATCAGTACCAGCGTGGCCAGGTCTACCGCGCCACGGGACATGAAGAATGGCCAGAACAGCGCCAGTACCACAATGCCGGTCAGCACCCAGGATTCGATCTTGGCGCGCCGGTTCTCGGCCATCGGTTCCTTGGGCTTGCCCGCGGTCAGGCTTCTGAGGTCGCCAACCCGGCCCATGATCTGGTCGCGGAACAGCTGGAACAGGAACACCACGACCGCAGCGAGCAGTACGCCGAGGATGGTTGTGGTATCAGCCCCAGTGATGGCGATGTTGATGCCCTGGGCCTCAAGGTTGAAACCGAGGATCGGGTAGGAAATGAGTAGGGTAATGAACGCGCAGAACAGTGCGTGTTTAAAGTTATGAGCAGCCATCAGATCTTCTCAACCTCCGGTTTGCCGAGCAGGCCGGTGGGTTTGAACAGCAGAATGAGGATCAGCAGGCCAAAGGAGACCACGTCCTTGTATTCGCCACTAAGGTAGCCGGAGGTCATGCTTTCGGACACGCCCAGAATCAGCCCGCCCAACATCGCGCCAGGAATACTGCCGATACCGCCGAGTACCGCTGCGGTGAATGCCTTGAGGCCGGCAATGAAGCCGAACAGAGGGTCAACCGAACCGTAATACATACCCAGCAAGAGGCCGGCAACGGCGGCCAGCGCAGCGCCGATCACAAACGTGGCGGAGATGATCCGGTTGGTGTCGATGCCTAGCAGGTTGGCCATGCCCAAGTCCTGTGACACTGCGCGGCAGGCGCGGCCGGTGCGGGAGCGGGCAATGAACAGCGACAGGGCAGTCATGCAGACCAGCGTGGTGATAAAGATGGTGATTTGCATGTAAGACAGCGACATCTGGAAGGCGCCGTCTGAGCCGAAGGTGAAGCCACCTTCAATCAGTGCCGGGAAACCGATGTTGCGCGAGCCCTGGGCCAGGTGCACATAGTTCTGCAGGAAGATCGACATGCCGATGGCGGAGATCAGCGGAATCAGTCGATGGCGTCCGCGTACCGGTCGGTAGGCTACCCGTTCCACCGCCCAGCCCATGGAACTGGACACGATCATGGCGCAGACCAGGGCAACGATTAGAATCAGGGGGAGCCAGACAACGCCGAGGGAGGCGAGGCCGGTAATGGCGATCAGCGCGGTGTAGGCACCGATCATATAGATTTCACCATGGGCAAAGTTGATCATGCCGATGATGCCGTAAACCATCGTGTAACCGATGGCGATCAGGGCATAGGTGCTCCCGATCGTCAGCCCGTTGATGAGCTGTTGCGAGAAATAAAGGAGGTCTTGCATGATTGGAAAACTCCGAAAGCCTGCCCCCTCCGCTTCCGCACGCCGAACTCGGGATAACCGAACCGAGAGTGGGGGAGGTTCAACAGGAGCCTAGAAAAACACCTTCTCCCGGATCGCGGTGAGAAGGTGCTCTCAAAATTACCGTTTGTTAACGATTTGGCTTAGTTTACCGGAGTTTTGCTTCCATCTGAATGCCATTCGTACACAACAAACTCGAACGATTTCATATCGCCGGCTTTGTCGTATTCAACGGTGCCGATCGGAGTCTCATAGGCGCCGCCGCGCAGGGCTGCCGCTACGTCGAACGGATCAGTAGATTCCGCCTTCGTGATGCCGTCGGCAATCAGCTGGACAGCCGCGTAGGAGGTCAGTACGAACGGGCCGGAAGGATCTTCGCCCTTGCCTTCGAATGCTTTAACCAGTTCCTGGTTCTCAGCTTTCTGGTCGAAGCTCGGTGGCAGGGTTACCAGCAGGCCTTCGGCCGCTTCGCCAGCAATGGTGTTGATGTCTTTGTTACCAACGCCTTCAGGACCCATGAATACGGCATCCAGGTCACCCTGGCGCGCCTGGCGCAGGATAAGACCCAGTTCCGGGTGATAACCACCGTAGTAAACGTAGTCCACGTCAGCCTGCTTCAGCTTGGTGACCAGCGAGGAGAAGTCCTTGTCGCCAGCGGTGATGCCTTCGAACATGGCGATTTCAACGCCCTTGTCCTTCAGGGTGTCACGCACGGCGGTGGCGATGCCTTCACCGTACTGCTGCTTGTCGTGAACAATCGCAACGCGCTCAGGGTTCAGGCTGGCAATGTAGTTGCCGGCAACCGGCCCCTGCATGCTGTCCAGACCGATGGTGCGGAATACCAGTTCATAGCCACGCTCGGTGATTTCCGGGCTGGTGGAAGCCGGGGTAACCATCAGGATACCTTCGTCTTCGTAGATGTCAGACGCGGGCTGGGTAGAGCTGGAGCACAGGTGACCAACCACAAAGCGAACGCCGTCGTTCACCAGGTTGTTGGCAACGGTTACGGCCTGTTTGGGGTCACACACGTCGTCGTATTCCACGCCAACGAGTTCTTCACCCATCACACCGCCATTGGCGTTGATCTGCTGGATGGCCATTCGGGCACCGGAAAACTGCATGTCACCGTACTGGGCAACAGGGCCAGTCATAGGGCCGGCGATGCCGATCTGGATTTCGGCGGCGGCGTGGCCGGCGCCCATCAGTGCAATAGAAGTGCTAACAGCGGTTGCGAGTTTTTTTACTGAGGTTCTCATTAGGTCTGTCCTGTTTGGTTCAGGGTTATTCTTGTGTTCTCAGAGAGTTAAACAAACACCACACCCCTGTTCTTGTCAAGCAGATTGGGCCAGAGTTTGTCTGAAAACACAGGGCCGAAAGAGCTGGCTGATTTGAACAGCCGGTAGCTTCCAGGCGTACAGCTTGCAAGCAAGCCTGTGCCGCTCCGAGCAGTGTCATGCGTCCGTGCTGTCGTCCTGGTTGGTAAAAACCAGTGTGCGGAAGCTTTCATGCTCACGCAGGTGTTCAAAACTCAGATCTACCGAGGCATCGTCACGGTAAGCTTCTGAAATGTCTATCGCTTTTTGTAAGGTTGTCACAGCATCTTCCCAGCGGCCAATCTCAGCGTAGGCGCACGCCAGCTGGTAGTGGGCATGGCCGTTGTCCGGGGCCAGCTTGAGCGCCCGTTGGCACAGGCTGATAGCCCACAGTGGTTCCTGGATTTCCAGTACAGCGTCGGCCTTATAGCTGAGCGCTTCGACATCGTCAGGCCGGAGGTCGAGAATCTGGTCGTAGGCCGCGATCTTGTTCTGCTGCGACGTCTCTTGGCTTGCCTTCAACCAGAGCGAATGCACTTCGTTGGTGCGCTCAATCTCTGCCTGGTTCTGGTGAATGATGTCGGATTTCTGCTTTAGCTGATCCTCAATGCCCTCCAGCCGTCTTTCGTATTCCACCACCAGTTCGTTGACGCGCTTCTCGGCCAGGCTGGTGAGCTGGTTACGCATGTCACGGATGGAGTTCCAGCCGATAACAACGAGAATAGAAGTGGCGCCGGCGATCAGATAAAAGAAGTAGGTGACCGTGTCGGTGGCGTAGGACATGGTCTTATCGGCTACCGACAGCTCCTTATCAACCACCTTTTCGATCAGCTCGGCCCGGGTGTTTTGCATCTCCTTGCGCAGGGCCTTGCTTTCTTCCAGCAGGTAAAGCTCGATGAACGGCGTGTACATGGGCTCTTCAAGGTCCGCAAGGGCCGCCGCGACATCGGCAGAGGTAACGTCCTTTTTGCCATTGGGTCCTACAGTTTCCGGGTCCTGGGCCTGAGCGGGCGCAACAAGCGTCATGACCAGCACGAGGGCCGTGAAGGTCATAAGGATGGCGCGGATTTGACCCGGGCCGATTGGGCCTGCAGAAATGCCGGAGGTCGGGCGGCTAGAAAGGAACCGGTACAGGTTTCGGCTGATCATGGGGCGACTTCCGTTATTCGGGTTTTCAGAAAGTTGCTGACCATAGCATAGTGGCCGCCGGAAAAAATGCCCCAAGCCTGAATTGGCCGGTATGGGAGCGAGTGCGTCGACCGCTAGGTAAATGTGGCCACTTGCAATTTGTGGTGTGGAGACCTCTAATAGTTAGTGTTATAAATAAATCTGGTGTTTTCAGTGGCTCAGTTTCGGCTGGGCTTTCGTTTGAATGAGGCCAACGTCAATGGCGAGCAACAAGGGTGCGAACCCCAACTCCCTCGACACCCCCGATTCTAAACAGACCGGAGCATCTGCCCCGGACCGGAGCAGCACAGTGCAGAATTACGAGCAGGTACTGGTCGCTCTGCGGCGGGTTATCCGTGCAACAGATCTCCATTCCAAGCGTCTCAGCAAGCACGCCGGCTTGACCGGCCCCCAGTTGCTGATCATGCGGACCATCCGTGCCCTGGGAGAAGTGACCATCGGCACCATCGCCGACAAGGTCAGCCTGAGTCAGGCCACAGTCACGACCATTCTGGATCGGTTGGAACAGCGGAATCTGGTGTATCGGGTGCGTAGTACCAGGATAAGCGCAAGGTGCACGCGCACCTGACAGAGGAGGGCGACGAGATTCTGGCTCGCGCCCCGAATCCGCTGCAGGAAGACTTCATCAAGAAGTTTCAGAGTCTCGATGAGTGGGAACAGACCATGATCCTGGCCTCGCTCCAACGCGTGGCTAACATGATGGATGCCGATGACATCGATGCCTCACCGGTGCTGCACGTGGGCCCGGTGCTGCGCGAAGACGGCTGGAAGTCCGAGACCAAGTCCTGAGCCTGGTCGCAGTGGGCGCTAGCCACGCCCACTGAGCGGCCGGGTTAGTGAACGCTTGCCCCTCTGGCCGATTTGGTGCCAAAGCAGACCTGGAATACATCGTTATAGTGCCGGGCAAAGTTTACCGTCAGGCCTTCACGCAGATACTCTGGTAACTCCTCGTAATCGCCCCGGTTCGCTTCCGGCAGAATCAGGTTGCTGATCTTCTGCCGGCGCGCCGCAATGACCTTTTCCCGAATGCCACCCACGGGCAGTACCTGGCCCGTCAGGGTCAGCTCGCCGGTCATGGCGAGGTTCTGCTGCGGTGATTCACGGCGAGCGATGGACAGCAGCGCCGTTGCCATGGTGACACCAGCGCTGGGGCCATCCTTGGGTGTTGCGCCCTCTGGAACGTGCAGGTGCACGAATGACTTGTCGAAGAAAGTCGGGTCACCCTTGAACCGTTTCAGGTTGGACGACACGTAGCTGTAGGCGATTTCCGCCGACTCCTTCATTACCTCCCCAAGCTGACCGGTCAATCGGAAGCCCCGCTGATTGGTGTGGATGCGCGAGGCCTCAATGCTAAGTGTCGCGCCGCCCATGGCGGTCCAGGCCAGACCGGTGACCACACCGATGCCTTTCAGTGCCTTCTCCTTGCGGAACGGTGGCTGGCCGAGGTACTCGGTCAGATCCGAAACGCCAACTTTGATCGGGGTGCCCGGCTCTTCCAGTAATTTCACAATGCCTTTGCGGATGATCTTGTGCAGCAGCTTTTCAAGGCTGCGGACCCCGGCTTCCCGGGCATAACCCTCGATCACCTGTTTGATCGCCGCGTCAGTCAGATTGAGCTGCTTTTTCAGCAGTCCGGCCCGCTTCAGCAGGCGTGGCAGCAAGTAATGCTTGGCAATGGCCAGCTTTTCCTCGGCGATGTAGCCGGACAGCCGGATCACATCCATGCGGTCGAGCAGGGGCCGGGGAATGGTGTCCAGTTGGTTGGCGGTGCAGATGAACAGAACCTTGGACAGATCCATGCGAACGTCCAGGTAATGGTCGAGGAATTCCCGGTTCTGTTCCGGGTCCAGGGTTTCCAGCAGCGCTGAGGCCGGGTCGCCCTGGAACGAAGCGCCGATTTTGTCGATTTCGTCGAGCATGATGACTGGGTTGGCCACCTTGGCGTCTTTCAGCGCCTGCACAAACTTACCCGGCATGGCGCCAATGTAGGTGCGCCGATGGCCTTTGATCTCGGCCTCATCGCGCATACCACCGACACTGAAGCGGTAAAACTTGCGCCCCAGGGCATCGGCCACGGAATGACCGATGGAGGTCTTGCCCACACCCGGAGGGCCAACAAGCAGCAGGATGGAGCCGCTCACTTCGCCCTTGAAGGTGCCCTCGGCCAGGAACTCGACAATGCGGCTCTTCACATCGTCGAGGCCATCGTGGTCACGGTCGAGAATGCGTTTCGCTTCGGCCAGGTCGAAATGATCTTGTGAATGCACGCCCCAGGGCACCTGGGTCAGCCAGTCCAGATAGTTCCGGGTAACGCCGTATTCCGGCGAGCCCTGTTCCAGCACCTGCAGTTTCTGAACCTCGTCCTGGAAACGCTCCCGCACCGATTCGGGCGGGTCCAGTTTGGCCATGCGCTGTTCGAAGCGCTCGACGTCGGCGGTCTTGTCGTCCTTGGCCATCCCCAGTTCACGCTGGATGACCTTCAACTGCTCTTTCAGAAAGAACTCGCGCTGGTGCTTCTGGACCTTGGCGTTTACCTCTTCGCTGATCTCCGATTGCAGGCGCGCTACTTCCTGCTCTTTGCGCATCAACAACAGGACTTTCTCCATGCGCCGGAGCAGGGGCACGGTATCGAGTACGTCCTGCAGCTCCTGGCCCGGAGCGCTGGTCATGGAGGCGCCAAAATCGGCTAGCGGCGAGCTGTCGTCCGGGCCGAAGCGGGACAGGTACTGCTTCACGTCCTCGCCATAGAGCGGATTGGTACGCAGCAGTTCCTTGATAGTGCTGATGATGGCCAGGGTGTAGGCCTTCAGCTCGTCCGGGTTTTCCTGCGGCTCTTTCGGGTATTCAACCTCCACCAGGTAAGGTGGTTTGCGCCGCAGCCATTGCACTATCCGGATGCGCTGCAGGCCCTGGGCGATAAACTGAACCTTGCCGCTCTCGTGCTGGGCCTGATGCACGCGCACGGCGCAGCCCATGGTTTCAAGCTCTTCGCTGCCGGGAATGTCCTGCTCGCTTTCCTGTTCGTCCACAAAGCAGATGCCGAGCACCTTGTGGTCGGTTTCGCCAACCCGTTTCAAGGTCTCCTGCCAGGGGTTCTGGTTGACCATGATCGGCTGGACCTGGGCCGGGAAAAACGGACGATTGGACACCGGCAGCACGTACATGCGCGTCGGCATCATCTGCTGGGGCAGGGCGAGGCTCTTGCTGTGCTCATCCTTGCCAATGTACTCGGTCAGGTCCTCTTCGAATTCTTCAAATGAGCCTGTGTGCTTTTCGTCATTCATGCCGTGAAACATCCCCGGGAAAAGAGTGTGGTATCGTCCGGTCATTGTCAGCGCGGGTGCGACCGGAATGACGTGTTCTTTCCTATGTAACGGCAGATACGGCTATTTCAAGGATTCAGCCTTGTTCGCCAATGGCTTGCCGGTTGCTCGCTAAACCGTTGCTAGCGCCTTGATTTCCCGGGGTCTGACCCCATGGTTTCTGGCATCCCGAATGATTCATCCGATTTTTGCAGGTGCAATGCATGAGCAATTCTCCGTACGTTTTTGAAGCTACGATGGAAAACTTCCAGCAGCAGGTGATGGAGGCTTCGGCCAACACGCCCATTCTGGTGGATGTCTGGGCCGACTGGTGCGCGCCCTGCAAGCAACTGACGCCGGTGCTGGAAAAGCTCGCTGACGATTACGAAGGTGGCTTTCTGCTGGCCAAGGTCAATGCGATGAGCAGCAGGAGCTGACGTCGAGTCTGGGCGTGCGCAGCCTGCCCACGATCATTCTGGTCAAGAACGGTCAGGCTGTTGATGGCTTTAACGGTGCGTTGCCCGAGGGCGAGATCCGCAAGGTGCTCGACAAACACGTTGAGGCTCCGGAAGAGGATCCCTATGACAAAGCCCATCGCCTGTGGGAAGCCGGCGATGTGGACGGCGCCACGGCCATCCTTGCTGAGATGAACCAGAAGGACCCGGACAACCTCAAGGTGCTGATTGATCTGGCGCAGCTGAAGGCGGAAGCGGGTGATCTGGAAACCGCCGAGCAGGTGCTGGAAAGCCTGCCACCGGAAGAAAAAATGCAGCATCAGGCCAAGCAGTTGGCCGCCCGGGTGAAATTCCTGAAGCAGTCGGCCGAGCTGCCGCCGATCAAGGATCTGGAGATGGCGCTGGAGCAGGATCCGAAAGACCCGAACGCGCTGCACCAGCTAGCGCTGCACCACGTGCTGCTGGAGAATAATGCCGAGGCCATGGATTTGCTGATCCGCCTGATGCAGGTCGATAGCAAGTACAAAGACGAGGCTGCCAAGACCACTCTGATCGAACTCTTCGACAAACTGGGTAACAACAACCCGGATGTGCGTACCTACCGGCGTAAGCTCTACACCCTGATGCACTGACCGCTGAGTGCGGAGCCTCAGTGCTCCGCACTCCCGCTCCTGTTTGGCAAACGAAGTTGTCGGAAAGGGACGATATGAGTCGTCCTTAGAGACATACCACGTGCTTTTCCTATAAATTGATTCGGGTCGCCGGCGCCGATGGTGTCAGGAAGAGTTGCAACAGGAATGCGAAATGTCCGGTCTGGAATCACCAAAAGCGTCACCTCTCACGTCCGATAGCTCGTTTCTCGCCAACGAAGCCGAACTTATCCAGAGCCTTTATCAGGCGCTGGATAATGACACCGGGTTCCACGATTACCTGTCACTTCTGATGAAGTCGGTCAATGGTTGTGCCGCCCAGTTGGTGTTTGTCCGCAAATCGCCATTGCGCATTGAGCACATCTGGTATGCAGGCCTGTCTGACGAATTCATTGGCTGGTATCTCGACAACAACATGATTGCCAGCGATGCGGTGACCAATCATGCGATTGGCCAGCCGCCCGGAACCTTTCAGTCTGCCTTGCCACTCATAGAAGACGGCCCGCCCGGTGACGATTACGACCGCTGGGAGTCGGATCAGAGCATGCTGGATTCTGCGTGGCTGGTGGTTGAAGCCTCCGATACTCATATCACCCTTCAAACCGTACAGCGCACCGTCGCTCAGGGGCCATACCTTCCCGAGGAGCTGGCAGCCATGAATCGGCTGGTGCCGTTTATCCGTCAGGCAGTGAGTCTGGCCAAAAATCTGCATCAACCGCCAAGCTCGGTTCAGGCGCTGTCGGCGGTGATTGATCTGGTACCTGATGCCGGGTTCGTGCTCGATAACCCCGGCGCGGTGATGGTATCGAACGAGCGTGGGCGACAGTTGCTGAAGCAGGAGCAGGTTATATCGTTGCGTCAGCGCCGCTTTGAGTTCGATGACAAGAAGATCCAGAGTGCGTTTTTCCGGATCAGTTCCCGGGTTGTGCAGGCGGACGTCCAGGGCCGCGATTACACGCCGGAAACATTGATTGTGTCTCGGCCAGGCGCGTCCTCATTATTGATGACTCTGCAGCCGCTGAAGCGCAATGAACTGGTCACCGGTGCGGTGCTGGTGACAGTAACAGACTCCGCCTGGCGAGTTTTTCCCGATGCTGTGATGATTCAGGACTACTTTTCCTTGAGCCGGTCGGAGGCTCAGCTATGTGAGGATCTAGTGAAGGGAATGAGCCTGAAAGACATTGCCGCACGCCGGCATAAGAGTGAGGCTACTCTCCGGAGTTATCTCAAGCAGGTGTTCCTGAAAACCGGACAGAGTAGGCAGGGGCAGTTGATCAGCACCATTCTCTCAGCGTTGATGCGGTAGGCCGTCGGCGCGAGGCTCTCCCCGCGCCTGTCGGCGGTTATCCCTCAGTTTTCACCAGAACCACCAAGCCGAGCTCGTTTGGCTCACTGGGCCCGGCGGCCTGCCAACGCAGGTTAAATACCCCCAGACTAGCGCTCTCGTTGAAGAATCCTTGCAGAGTGGCTGTGCCTTCCTCGTCGCTGATTGTCATCGTTGTCGGTTCAGGCCCGCCCAGATTAACGTCGACCTGGGTCTCGCTCACGTCCTCGGTACTCACCGTAATGTCACCACCAAGTCCGGATTTTCTGACCTCAAAGAAAGTGCCGTCAATGGTGCCGGCCGTTTCCGATGTCATGGTCAGATAGGTGTTGAATTGACTTGAATTCATGGTCAGTTCTTCACCGTCACCGAGCGTCAGAGAGTTGAGCAGTAGGCGATAGGTTTTGCCCGTGAACGTTGGCGTTTCGGTCGGCAATTTCACCATCAACGTTTTATTTACGTCGGCAGACTGCTGGTCTGTTCCTCCAGATTCAGCGAAGGCCAAGACGTTGAAATCGTCATTGATAAATCCATCTGCCGCTTGGCCGCCGACTGTAGAGATGTCACCGTCAGCGCTTATGTCGATAGTGATATCGTTTGTGGCGTTCTCTGAGGTTTGGCTATAGATGGGAGAGGGGGATGCCGATTCCAGGCCAATTCGATGGCCAGCAACTGCGCCGTAGTCAAAGGTGCCATTGCCGTGGAAGGTCAGAGTGTTGATCTCGGTTTCCACCTCAAGTACATCGCTTTGAATCCAGGTTCCGATGTACACACGGCCGAACGTTCCTGTCAGGTCTGAATTGGTGAAATCTGAGGGCGATCGGCTGAAAACCTCCAGGGAACGAAAGACCTCATCGCCTTGCTTGGCCTGAGGGTCAACCGCATCCTTCGTACCGTCGTCATTAGTATCTACCGTGCCGTAACGTACGGCCGCTTCATTGGTGATCAGGAAGAACAAGCCCGTATCGGGGACCTGTTGCAGATTGTAGGTGTGGGCGGGGTAGCGCCAGCCGTAATCGCCATCGATGTCTTCTTCGAATTCGCCAAAAATCGACAGGATGCCGTTGGCGGTGTAGGTGGCCTGGAAGCTTTCGGCGAAGTTATCCACGCCTGTTTCATAATATACGCCGCTCTGGTTCAGGGCGGGGCCTGAAAGGCTGCCATACGCATATTCTTCGGAGGTGTGGGTGACTGTCACGGCTCCGTTACCGCCGTCGACAAAAGAGAACTCGCCGGCCCAGAGATCGGTGGCGTAGGTGCCGACAGTGTCCTGGTCGCTATCGTGGAGCCCGAAACCGAATGCCGCACTGCGGTAGTTGCCAGCTATGCCCGAGCTGTCGCCTTCGCCGGCAGCCACTACGGCAACCTGATTCTCGACAAAATCACCGACCTGCTGATCAAGGGCGGCAAAGGCCTGCTCCAGATTATTGGAATCAGACAGGGTGATGTCGAACGCCTCGACCCGGCCCTCTAGTTTGACCACGTCGTTTACCACCAGTTGGTCCAGCTTTGCTCCCTGGGTAATGAATTTACGTAGGACAAATTCGGACACGGGTGAGATGTCCACATCTTGCTCAACTACCTGAGCGCGCAGCGAGATGCTGTTCTGGCCGGTAATTCTGACCACAAGGTTGCCGGCAAGATTCACCCCCTCGGGCAGGGTGAGTGTGTAGTCACCGGTGATCGAAGTGCTGGTGGTTGCCAGCACTTCGCCAACCTGGTCGCCGTTGTCGTCCACCCGAATTAATTCCACGGTGGCGCCGCCGATGGGGTCAAGGCCGGTGATTGCGGCTGCGACTGGCGGGATCATAAAATTCAGGGCGATTTCGATGGCGCTACGAGGTTCGTAATAAGCAACAGCGCCAGCCGGGGCGGTTGCTGTGCCTGAAATTTCGCTGTTTTGGCTTGAGCCTGAGCCGCTATCTGAGCCACTGCTGCTTGAAGAGCCGCAGCCTGCCAGAAGAAGGGATGATGACAAAGCGCCGGCCAGGACCAGGTATTGGTTCCTTTTCACATCAATACTCCTTATCGAAAAGAACGGTGTCGTGCAGGCTGAACCTACCATGTACTTTTTGTGATCAATTACCCCCATATAGGGGTAATTGGGTTGGTGCACGGCGAGGCTTGGTCCGGTAGGGAACCTATTCGCTCGTTCCGCCTCCCACTGTGAAGACAAGCTGACAGTGGGGTGGATGCGTGGTACGGCTGAATGGGCTCTCGCCTCTTGTCCTGCTGTTGCTGGCAACTCTGGCCGGGTGTGCTGCCCGCCCAGCCTTTCACACGCCAGTAATGGCGCTGCCGACATCTTGCGAACAGCAATTTGAACGCTGGCACTCCCAAGTCGCCACCGATGGGCGTTTTGATGCCCAGGACTGGTCGCCGCCGGTTTTCCCTATCTGCGCATTGATCGCTTGCTGGCGAGTTTCGAGCTGTCTGAGTTGTCGCTGGACCAGCGCCGGGACTGGTTGGCGCGCGCCCATGTTAAAGCACTGCAGGCCTGGCGATACGAGCTGCAGGGTGGACCGTCCCAGGCGCCTCAATGGCTGGTCGGGCTCAAGAAATGCGCAGGTCTCGCCATCGCGGCTTTAGCTGAGAATGATGCTCGGTGGGGCCAACTTGCTCGTGTTTCGCAGGTGCCGGATAGCTACAGCACCGGTGCTCAAATCGCCGGGCTCTACCCGTTGGTGGCGCCGATTGTGGATTGGCGAGCGCGCGTGACCATGGGAGCCCTGGCGGAGCGGTTTGACCACTACAGCCCCCGGGGCAAGTGGCAGAGTTACCGCCTGCAGTTGCCGGAGCTGGAACTTCCCGACACTGCTGGCGGCTGGACTCGGGACAGTCTCGGTATTCCGGTGTTCGAAGCTCAGGTGTTTGATGATTTGTTCCGTCACCACGCGCCAGCCTGGCGTATCGACACCCTCGACCGTAATGACCAGCCTGGCCGGCCCGGTCGTGGCACCGACGGTGAACTGCGGTTTCATCTAGAACCCGTGGTGTTTACCCAGCTGGCATTCAGCTACGTCCACGGCATTATTCAGCCCCAGCTGGTGTATCTGATCTGGTTTGCTGCCCGGTCTGCGGAATCCTGGCCTGATATATACGCGGGGGCGCTGGACGGCCTGGTATGGCGGGTCACGCTCGACGATCAGGGTCGAGCGTTGGTGTACGACAGCATCCATCCCTGTGGTTGTTATCACCAATGGCTGCTGGTGAAGGATGGTTTGCGCCCGAGGCCCTCCGTGAATCTCAGTAATGAACATCTGTGGGTGCTCGGTGAGCTGCCGGAAAACTCGGGGGCGCCGGTGTTGTCGCTCTCAGCGGGCGATCACCAGCTGGTCGGGATTCAATTTGCTGAAGACGTTGAGGAACCGCTTGCCCGGGAAGTCGGTCTTGCCTAT
Organism: Marinobacter similis; assembly: GCF_000830985.1. Taxonomy (GTDB): domain Bacteria; phylum Pseudomonadota; class Gammaproteobacteria; order Pseudomonadales; family Oleiphilaceae; genus Marinobacter; species Marinobacter similis. The sequence goes on from NZ_CP007151.1 coordinate 909,282, forward strand.
CGCATGGAGCCCCTTGACAGTCTGCGGGGACGATCCTGGGCTGGTGGGCGCCTCTATGGGCTCGATGGTCTGATTGCCGGTACGGAGCGGCTGGAGCGCTTCCTGCTCTGGCCCACGGGTGTCGTCTCGGCTGGGGCGATGCGCCAGTGGGGCCATCACGCCGTATCTTTTGTCGGGCGCCGGCATTTTAATGATCCCGATCTGCTGGATCAGTATTTCCGGTTGCTCCGATAACGGACTCAACGGAAGGCTGATTGCACATGGTACAACTGCCGCCGCAACCAGATTGTTGCGAACTCTGTCTACGTGGCGTCGCCAAACTCACTCGGCACCACCTTATTCCCAAGCGCCTGCATCGTAAGAAGCGGTTTCAGAAGCTGTACGAGCGGGACGACATGATCACCCGCACGCTATGGGTTTGCCGACCCTGTCACAACGCCATCCACAAGGCCTGCTCCGAGTTCGAGTTGGGTCTGAACTTCAATACCCGGGACAAACTGGTGGAGCTGGAGGAGCTGAGAACCTTTGTGGAATGGCTCAAGGATAAGTCGGACGGTTTTGTGCCCAAGTCGAGCCGTTAGTGCGCATTGGCCTGATCCAAACGGCGGCGGTTGCAGTATCTCTGCAGGAATTCTTTGCGGAGGTTTTTATGGCCAATGTGAACGAAGACCGTCGGAGGATCCAGCGTTTCATGGGCTGGAGCGCCCTCGTTCTGTTTACGCCCTGGCTGCTGATCGCAGGTCTCAAGGCGGTGCAGACGTACCAGGCCGGTCTGCTAGACAGCGCCGATCTGCGGGTAGTCCTGATTGGTGTCCTTGGGGTCGCGTTTGGCGCGTTGATGGTCTGGGTGATTCCGTCCTGGAAAGCTCGCCGTTCAAGTCGTCAGTGATGAAACGCGCAAGCGGGGCCGCTTCGACGGCCCCCGAATTCATCGGTTACTCTCGCACCGTGCCTTGATGCACTCGCGCACCCTGAGGTCGAACCTTAAGGTATCAAAACGGCTTGATGACGTTCCGCAGGCGTGTTCCGATGAAACCTGTTTCCCCGCAGAAACGATCCGTAATCGTTGAACCGGACTCCCATCTCTTTCATCACTCTGTGGGCCTTCGGCGCTGTCCACTGCCGGATATAAAAGGGTTCCCGAACAGCGAAGTGATGGATGGCGTGAGTGCTGCCAAAGTTGAAGCAAAACAGCTGCATGGGCGTTAACCACCAGGGGTTGAGAACCTGGCACTGCTGCATCACGTTTCTGGCTCGACATCGCCATAGTAGTGCATATTGGAGCTGATGAAGTGCAGGCAGAAAGTGCGCAGGAAAGACGGCAGCATGTACACCACTGCAAACGTATTTAGCGCCGCCAACGCGGTTGCCAGTCCATCCGGCGGGTTGATCGGGGCGCCGGCAAGCCGCGCCGTAAACAGTACCACCTGGGTAAGTATCCAGCCGTGGAACAGCAGGTAGTAGAGGTTGCCAAGCGGCGCATAGGCGAGCAGCTGTTGCAGTCTCATCTTTCTGGCGTCGCCCGGTGACGCAGGCTTCTGGCTGCGGATGTACTCACGTACCGCGCTATGCATGGTAAAGGGCCGCAGCAGCACGGCCAGCATGTTGTCTCCGGTCATCAGCAGGCGTCGCACGCCCCAGCGCTCACCGTTTGTGATGCCGCGTTCCTCCAGATCGCTCTCTGTACCGCTGAATTTGTGGTGGTGCAGGTGCAACTTGCGTCGTACGAACGGGCTGATGGTGCTGGCTCGGGCCAACCACCCCAGCGCCAGCATCAGATCGTTGGCCCAGGGCCGGTTCTTGAAGTACATCAGGTGAATCAGATCGTGCTCAAGCTCGTGGATGAGCGACGCAAAGATGGCAGTCACCGGAACACAGACCCACCAAGGAATGAGCTCCATCACATAGAGCGAGCCGCTGGCAATCATGCCCAGCAGCGAAACGGCCATGATGGTGGCACCAATCAGGTTCTGGTGTCTTTCCAGCCACGGGTGTCGGCGGCGCAGGGCTCGCCCCTCTTCCAGGATGGTTTTGCGGATGTGTTCGGTCTTTTCCGCGTCGTTCAGGGTGTTGGGATCAACAGGCATGGTTTTGACCTTTTTAACGATTGGGTACGTCAACCGGGCACCTACACCCGGTTTTGTCAGCTGGTATTGTGGCTCTGGCCATGCCAGTGGGGGGTATGATTCGATGACAAAAAACGATCATTTGGCGACAGCCGCCAGGACACCGGTTTCAATTGTGTCGAGCCAGCCGACAGTTCCGGGCACCTATGTGCTGCTGCTGATTGATGTGGTAGAGCGATGGAATGTGCCGATGGAAGACTTGCTGGGGCACGAAGGTCTGGCTATCGAAGACTTGCTGCGCAGCGGGTTCCGCCTGCCAAGGGACTGTTTCGCTCGGTTGATTAAGCAGGCCATCTCGCTGACCGGCGAGCCGGGTATCGGTTTCCTGATGGGGCTACAGATGAAGGTGTCCTGTCACGGTGTTATCGGTCAGGCCGCGATGGTGGCAAGAACCCTGGGCGCAGCGCTGGATATCGCCATTGCCTATTTCAAAATGCCCTCTTCGGACCTGGAGTTGCGCCTGGATCCACATGGCCAACATGTGCGTCTGGCCTTAGTCGAGCTCGACGAGCGTTACAGATTGGGGGAAGTGGGTGCCATGTTCCTGCTTACCGGCTTCGCCGCGATGGCGGAGGCGCTCACAGGCACCAGGCTCCGGGGCAAGGGCGTTGTCCGTTTTGCTAGGCCCTCGTACATGAGCCGCTTCGACCACCTGATGGTCGGCCCACTGACCTTCGAGGGCGGCTTCAACGGCTTTATCTTCGAGCGGTCGATTCTGGACCTCCCGCTGGTGATGTCTGATCCGGTGGCGGCGCGGGTCGCCCGAGAGCAATGCAAGGAGGAGTTGGGGCGTCTGGGTGGTGGGCGCACGCTGGTGCAGCAGGTGCGGGACCTGGTGTTCGACGAGGGAATGGGTTTTGCCTCAATCGAGGAGGTGGCCGCAAAGCTGAACGTTACACCCCGTACCCTGCAGCGTCGATTGCGCGCTGAAGATATGGTGTTCCGAGAACTTGTGGAATCCATGCGTCAGCAGCATGCCATGCGGCTGCTTGCGGTGGGTCAGAAAAGCATTGGTCAGGTGTCGGATCTGCTGGGGTATTCCGATGTCACCAATTTCAGTCGGGCGTTTCGCCGCTGGACCGGGCGTTCGCCGCGGGAATATGCACGGGCGCCAGGTTAGCGGCGCCCGGAACAGGAGCAGGTTCAGCTTTTCCCCTTCTTCATCTGCTCGAACTCGTCCTCAAAGAAGAACTTTTCTTCTCCGAATGCCGGCTCCAGCTCATGCAACCAGGTTGCCGTCTCGCTGTACTTGGCAAAGAACGGGCGCTGAACCCAGTCCGGGTTGCGGCCCTGCAGGAAGCGCAGAACAAACACCTTCTCGCCTTTGATCTCGGCGATGCCCTGAATTTCCACCTTGCCGGGGCCGGCACTCATTGACGGGCCACGGGCAGTGCGGGCCAAGCCGCTGACCTTCTTCATGGCTTCGCGGTAGATATGGAAGGCCTCGACCAGCGGCACCTCAAAGTAGTTCTTGGCGCCGGTGTCCCGCTCTACGAACATGTAGTAGGGGATGATGCCGAGCTGCACTTCCTTCTTCCAGAGCTTGGCCCAGGCGTCGGCGTCGTCGTTCACGTGCTTGATCAGCGGGCCCTGGGCACGAATCTCGGCACCGGTGGCACGAATGCGGCGGATAGCCTCTTCAGCGATATCGGTGGTGATTTCCTGCCAGTGGTTGTAGTGGGCCATAATCGCCACGTGCTTGCCTCCGTCCACCAGCTTGGCGAACAGATCGATTAGCTCTTCGGCGTCTTTATCGGTAACGAAACGATACGGCCAGAAGGTCAGCGCCTTGGTGCCAATCCGAATGGTCTGGATGTGGTCGAACTCCGGTTCCAGGAGCGGCTCCAGGTACTGCACCAGGTGCTTGGTCTTCATCACCATCGGGTCGCCGCCGGTCACAAGCAGGTCGGTCACCTCGGTGTGTTCCTGCAGGTAGCCGTGCAGCTTTTCGGCTTCGGTACTGGCCATCTTCAGGTCTTTATCGCCGACAAACTGAGCCCAGCGGAAACAGAAGGTGCAGTAGGAGTGGCAAGTTTGTCCCTGGGCCGGGAAGAACAGCACGGTTTCCCGGTACTTGTGCTGAACGCCGTCCAGCACTTCGCCATCCAGTTCCGGCATGTTCATTTCCATCTGCCGGCCGGGTGCGGGTTCAGGTCGTCGCGGATTTCCTTGGCGACCGCCTGGATCTCCTTCTTGTCGGCTCCGTCCCGATGCAATTGCGCCATGCGCTCGTAATGCTCGTCCTTCAGCATGGCTTTTTGCGGGAAGACCAGCTGGTAAATCGGGTCGTTGGGCACCTTGTCCCAGTTGATCAGCTCGTTGATCACGTATTCGTTTACCCGGAACGGCAGCACGCTGGCGACCACCTTCATTTCGAACAGGGTGGCCTCGGGCAGGGTGTCTTGAATGATGTCGATCTTGTCGAGCTGCTTGTCGGTGTAGACCTTGAAGCGCCGCTCCTCGAATTCGGTAGTCGGAATCCGGTTGGGAAAGCTGACGATGGAGTTCATAGATCGCCCTCTGTGTTGTATGCCATAAGACAGGAGGGCGGAATCGCCGCCTCTCCGCTGGTTAAAAAACGGGCAGGCGAGTATACATAACTTACTGTTTATTTTCAGGTCTAATTAAAAAAGCCAGTCCTGAACGCACGTTAGAGGTTTGCTAACGCCGAATTGGCGGGAAACTTCAGCTAATGTCATGGAAATATCGTAAATAGCCGCGCTTAAAAAATTTAGCGTAAGAATGAATTGTGATGAATTGCTGCCCCTACGACCTTGGTCTGAATGAGGTTGTTTGATGGTCCAAAAACGGTCATTCTTCCGTAACTAACCGCAAGTTATTCCTGTAAACGGGAGAAAACACGTCGTTTGATTGAGCTTGCTAATGATAATGTAGTAAAAATACTACTTTCGGGCGTTGTGTTCCCTCTGTGTCCAGCTCGATCGGCGGCCTCGGGCCAAAAGCCGTTATCTTTCAGGGTGATCAGACAGGCAAAGTGGTGAGGCTGTTCTATGCTTGAGGAAGGTTCAGGCACGGTACGCCGTCGCCGCTGCTTCGCTTATACACCCATAACAATACTCTGCAATCCATCGCAGCTTATCTACACCGCACGCGCGTGACTGCTGATCGTGGCCAGCGCGGCACTCTTTGATGCCAAGGGGAGGGTTTGATGTACCAGGACGATGATCCCATTGAAACCAGTGAATGGCTGGACGCGCTTGAATCTCTGATCGAGCAGGAAGGCGTTGACCGGGCCAAGTACATTCTTGAGAGGCTGTCCGAGCGGGCAAGCCGAGAAGGCACTGAGCTGCCATATTCAATTACCACGCCATTCCGCAACAGCATTCCGGCCACAAAGGAAGCGCGGATGCCGGGTGATCTGTTTATGGAGCGCCGTATTCGCTCGCTCATCCGCTGGAACGCCATGGCCATGGTGCTTCGGGCGAATCAGCGTCCTGGTGAGCTGGGTGGGCACGTCTCTTCCTTCTCCTCGGCCGCGACTCTCTATGATGTAGGCTTTAACTACTTCTTCCACGGTGGTGACGAGAAGCGCGAATCTGACCTTGTTTACTTCCAGGGCCATTCATCGCCCGGCATCTATGCCCGTTCCTACCTTGAAGGTCGGTTCGAGGAAGCACAGTTGGACAAGTATCGGGAAGAGGTTGATGGCGATGGCCTGTCGTCCTATCCGCACCCCTGGCTGATGCCGGATTACTGGCAGTTCCCGACTGTGTCCATGGGTCTGGGGCCGATTCAGGCCATTTACCAGGCACACGTCATGAAGTACCTGCACAGCCGCGAACTGATCGACATGGGCGACCGGAAAGTCTGGTGCTTTGTTGGTGACGGTGAGTGTGACGAGCCGGAAACCCTGGGCTCCATTTCCATGGCCGGCCGGGAAAACCTGAGCAACCTGATCTTCGTGGTTAACTGCAACCTGCAGCGCCTCGATGGCCCGGTACGGGGCAATGGCAAGATCATCCAGGAACTGGAAGGTATCTTCCGTGGTGCTGGCTGGAACGTGCTCAAAGTAGTCTGGGGCCGCATGTGGGATCCGCTGTTCGAGAAGGACAAAGATGGCCTGATGCAGCGCGTGATGGACGAAGCTGTCGACGGCGACCTGCAGAACTTCAAGAGCAACGGTCCGGCCTACACCCGCAAGAACTTCTTCGGCAAGTACCCGGAGCTGTCCAAGCTGGTGGAAAATCTGTCTGATGAAGACATCGGTAAGCTGAACCGGGGCGGTCACGATCCCTACAAGATCTACGCGGCCTATCACAAGGCAGTCCACGATCACGGTAACCGTCCGACCGTTATCCTGGCGCACACCATCAAGGGTTACGGCTTCGGCACCGCCGGCGAAGCCAGAACACCGCCCACTCGCTGAAGAAGCTGGATTTGGAACAGCTGAAGGCGTTCCGGGACCGGTTTGGCGTGCCGCTGAAGGACGAGGAGCTGAAAGAGGTTCCCTACTACCGTCCGGCGCCGGACAGCCCGGAAATGCTGTACATGAAAAAGCGTCGTCAGGAGCTTGGTGGTTTCTATCCGAAGCGTCGGAAAGACTGCCAGCGTCTGGAAACGCCGCCGCTGGATACCTTCAAGGCACTTCTGGAAGGCTCCAATGGTCGCGAGATCTCCACCACCATGGCGTTCGTTCGCCTGCTGACTGCGCTCACCAAAGACAAGCGCATCGGCAAGCGGGTAGTACCGATCGTGCCAGACGAGGCGCGGACCTTCGGTATGGAAGGCATGTTCCGCCAGCTGGGTATCTACACGTCCGAAGGCCAGAAGTACGTGCCGGAAGACCGTGAACAGATCATGTACTACAAGGAAGACAAGAAAGGTCAGATCCTTGAGGAAGGCATCAACGAAGATGGCTCCATGGCAGCCTGGATCGCGGCGGCCACGTCATACAGCACCAACAACTTCCCGCTGGTGCCGTTCTACATCTTCTACTCCATGTTTGGTTTCCAGCGTGTAGGCGATCTGGCCTGGGCTGCTGGCGATATCCAGGCGCGGGGCTTCCTGGTTGGCGGTACCGCCGGTCGAACCACGCTGAACGGTGAAGGCCTGCAGCACCAGGATGGTCACAGCCATATTCTGGCGCAGACCATTCCGAGCTGTAAGTCGTACGACCCGGCCTACGGTTACGAAATGGCCGTTATCGTGCAGCACGGTATCAAGGAGATGTTCGAGGACAACCAGAATGTCTACTACTACCTGACGATCGAGAACGAAAACTACGAGCAGCCGGCCATGCCGAAAGGCAAGAAGGTTGAAGACGGCATCATGAAGTATGTACCTTCTCGATTCCGTAGAGACCAAAGGCCGCAAGAAGTCGCCGCGGGTTCAGCTGCTGGGCGCTGGCGCCATCCTCAACGAGGTGCGTGCTGCTGCCGAACTGCTGAAGGAAGACTTTGAGATTGCCAGTGATGTCTGGAGTGTCACCAGCTTCAACGAGCTGGCCCGTGACGGTCAGCATGTCGACCGCTGGAACCGACTGCACCCGGACGATTCGCCGAAGAAGGCGTACATCACCGAGTGCCTAGAGAAGCAGCAGGGGCCGGTGGTGTCTTCCACTGACTACATGAAGTTGTTCTCCGAGCAGGTTCGCGCCTTCATTCCGCAGACTTTCGTTACCCTGGGTACCGATGGTTACGGTCGCAGTGACACCCGCGAGAAGCTGCGCAGTCACTTCGAAGTTGACCGTTATCACGTGGCCGTGACCGCTCTGTCGGCACTGGCGCAGGACGGTGAAGTTAAGAAGGATGTGGTTCTCGAAGCCATGCGGAAGTACGGAATCGATCGCAACAAAACGAACCCGGTGCTGAGCTAAGGAGACCGCCATGAGTGAACAGGAAATCAAGGTTCCCGATCTCGGCGGTGCGGACGAGGTCGAGGTTATTGAAATCATCGTCAGCAAGGGGGATTCGGTTGAAGAAGAGGATCCGATTCTGACGGTTGAGTCCGACAAGGCATCGGTTGAGCTGCCTTCGCCCGGCACCGGCAAGATCACCAACATCAGTGTGAAGGTCGGTGACAAGGTCAAGGAAGGCGACGTGGTCGGCACCATGGAAATGGGTGGTGCCGGTGGCGAAGACGACGCCGAAGAGGAGTCTGACGACAAGTCAGAGCAGGCATCTGAGGCTAAATCCGCTGACAGCTCTTCCGATAAGGCAGAGCCAAGCAAGCCGGCCGCGAAAAAAGGCGGTGGCTCGCGCAAGGAAACCGTTAAGGTTCCGGCTCTGGATGGCTTCGACAATGTCCCGGTGATCGAGATCAACGTCGCCGAAGGCGATTCCATCGAGGCGGACGACGCCTGGTGACGGTCGAGTCAGACAAAGCCACCATGGAGATTCCGGCGCCCTACGCGGGCAAGGTTGGCAAGATCCTGGTGTCCGAGGGCGACAAACTGTCCGAAGGCGATGATCTGCTCGAGATGACCGTCGAGGAAGAGGGTGGCGAGTCAGGCGATCAGGCCGAGGCGGAGCCCGCCAAGGAAGCCAAGAAGGATGAGGCAAGGCGCAGCAGCCCAAGCAGGAGAAAGCTGCTCCTGAGCCCCAGGGTGCTACTTACGAGCCGCCCGCGCCGGGCACCAAGGTCCATGCTGGCCCGGCCGTGCGTAAGCTGGCCCGTGAATTGGGCGCCGATCTGACCCGTGTTAAGGCTCAGGCCCCAAGAACCGGATCGTGAAAGACGATGTCCAGGCTTACGTGAAGAGCCAGTTGCAGCAGGCTCAGCAGGGTGGCTCCGTGGGTACCGGTTCCGGTATTCCCGGGGTCAAGCTGCCGGACTTCAGCCAGTTTGGTGAGATCGAAAAAGAAGCGATGTCACGCATGATGTCGGCCACGGCCACCAACATGCAGCGCAGCTGGCTGAACGTGCCTCATGTCACACAGTTCGAGGACGCGGACATCACCGACATGGAAGCCTTCCGTAAGGCCCAAAAGGCCGCAGGCGAGAAGAAAGGTGTGAAGATGACACCGCTGCCCTTCATGTTGAAGGCCTGTGCCACGGCGCTGGCGGAGCTGCCTCAGTTCAATGTCTCTCTGGACATGGACAAGAAGGAAGTCATCCGCAAGAAGTACATCCACATCGGCATTGCCGTGGATACGCCGCACGGGCTGATGGTTCCGGTGATTCGCAACGTCGATCAGAAGGGCTTGTGGGAGTTGGCGGCAGAAAGTGCCGAGCTGGCCCAGAAGGCCCGGGACAAGCAGCTGAAACCGGCAGAGATGCAGGGCGCCTGCTTCACCATCACCAGTCTGGGTGGTATTGGGGGCACTGCGTTCACGCCGATCGTGAACACGCCGGAAGTGGCTATCCTGGGGGTATCCAAGGCGGCGATGAAGCCGGTTTGGGACGGTAAGGCGTTTCAGCCCCGGCTGATGTTGCCGCTGTCGCTGTCCTACGATCACCGTGCAGTAAATGGCGCGGATGCTGCGCGGTTTACGAGCTGTTTGAGCCGCCTGTTGTCTGACCTAAGAGAGCTGCTTTTGTAGCGTTTCAAGGCCGCGAGATGCTGAGTGCTCTCGCGGCCTAAACGCTCCGGCGCACGAAGAAACTAGAAACCTCTGTCTTTAGTGAGCAAGTGCAACGAGCATGTTTTAGTGGTCTTTGCCAGCGGAAGCAGATGAGTTAGGGGAGGGAACGACCGGTCTGTTGGCGACCCTTGCCGTTTGACTCGGAGGGTCGCCTATTAGGAACTGGATTACTTGTGAGGAGAGTGTCTCTTTTCGCTGTGCATCTTCCGATGTTGCATTTTCTCCTTATCGGCAATTTCTACGGCTTCAGCTTTATTTGGGTAGGTTCGAGCTTCGTTGATGCGGTCAACAAGGCCCCCATCCGGGCTGGATACAGCCCATGGACTTACGAGCATTGAAACCAAAAAAGCAATACCGATTACTTTTTTCATAGCTGCGTCCTCTTTTCTTCCGTGTACTGCACTACCAGTAGAACAGAAGTATCTGAATCGGAGCTGAAATTTAAAAAGTAATTGCGCTGTCTACCAAATTTTTAAAGGGAAGAATGAAGAGCTTTAATAGCCGACTGGCATTGATAAAAGGTTCGCTCCCTGTTTCCTGCTTGACGCGTCATAAGTTAGTAAGGTCCAGATCACTCCATCTTTTTCTGCCAATCCGGTGATAGTGCCTTTCAGCCAATACGGTAAGTCGCTTTCAATGGGTTGGTCATCCCTGAATCTGAGGTAGCCCAGCTGGGTTTGGCTGGCGTGGTTGCCTGATGAGAGAAACTTGGCGGAGGTTCCTGCGATCTGGGGAAAAGGATTGCTGGGTGTTGCGCTTCGATTTGTGTTGCCAATATCGGTGAGGGGTTAAGGTAGACATGGATCACGGGGCTAAACTCTCGCTCTGGGTCGAGTTCGTATATTAGGGAGGAGGTACGCGTACCGACATTTCTGGCGGTACGGTGAAGAATATTTCCATCGTTGTCTTTAACGATGAGTTCTTGATTACGGATAGATACGAATTCCATTTGTTCGTCACCCGTTAAATCCGCAATTAGGGCTCCGATAACGTTAAACGTATCTGGTAAATGCAGGGCGGGCTTTTGCAGTCGGAGACTGAGGTTGCTGTTGAGTGTCAGTTCTTGCACAGATCGACCGAAAAAACGTTCTCTCTCAAACGCCTGTCCGATCAGTGTTTCTGGAGTCTTGTCGGCATTCAAATCGAATGCTCCGAGGATGAAAGGAAGGTCAGTGCGAAGGACAGTGACTTGGTCTGTATCCAGCATTAGAAGCATGCCCTCAACGTCTTTCCCATCCCAGGTAGTTAGCGCCAAGAACGTTTGAGGGAGGTTTTGGGGTTTCCACCACCTTACTGCCAGAAGTTGGTTTTTATTCGGAACCGTGAAGCGGGTCAATTCCCGGGCTTGGTCGTCCGCGATGGAGGTGATGGTAACTTGGTCCGCAGTACCCGCAGCAATCAGAATTCGGCTCTCCTGAACAAGGATATCGCTCGATATTGGTCGAGGCTCAAGCGAAAGCACGTAGTTGGGATCTATCTGATGACCTCGTTCGTTTTGAGGTCTGGCTGTGAGGTCTTGGGCTTGGGGCGCAAAATGGTGCTTGCCCAAGGAATGGCTCCCGACCGGCCAGCCTGGCACGTAATCGACTTGCAAAGTAGGCTCTGAGTACCTAAATATCAATCCATTGAAGCCCGTTCGCGCTTCATCGAGGGGGGCGTTTAGATACCCAAGCCACTTTATTTGGGGGATCTGGCGCCTAAGTTTAGCGTAAAGGTCTCGGCCTTTAGTTTCTGTATCGATGAAATAGGCCGGAAGCCCGCCAAAGCGTTTAATTCTCGAGCCGGGGGCCGGCGGCTTTCCTTTGAGTATCTGGGCATCCGAGTAACTCTGGTTCGAGCGGGTAATACCCAGTACTGTCTCTACGCTGGGCTCAATGGCAATTTTCTCGTTCGTAATCGGATGCTCTACACTTTCCTTGCGGCTGAACACAGTAAACACGTCGCCGGCCCTGACACCATCCTCCGTTCCAAGGTCGATATAGGTACGTTTTGCCTCAGAATTGGGAGCAGGAATGACAGTGCCGCTGAGCCCACTATACTCCTCGGCGATGCGAGAAATTTCGCTTGTCTCAGCGAGAACCGGCTGAGCGAAGCAAAGAGCAAACGTAACTGAAAAAAACTTTTTGAGCATTGTCGCGTTTTTACCTGGGTATAAGACACTGAAAAGATACAGTGAATCGAATATGGGTATAAAAAAGGGAACGGCTTTAAATAAAAGCGCGTTCCCTGTTGATTAGCTTGCAAGGCGGCGTTGACGCTACTTAAAACTTGTAGCGGACCCGGCCTGCAATGTGCGTAATGTTTTCGTCCGCATCGCCATCTTGAAGGGCTGGTTCCTCAAAAGCATCCATAGCGTCGTCTGCTACAAGGTAGGCCGCTTCGGCCGCAAGTTCCAGGTTTTGATTTGGCTTATAGGTTAGGCGACCTCCAAATTCAAAGCCAAGCGAATTATCTTCACTTCCGTCACCGAGCGTAACGTCTTCTGCCAAGGCGTTATAAATAGCGATACCGCTGATCGTAACTTGGTGAGAGAGCTTGTGGTCTACCTGGAATTTGTTCATCAGGTAGCCTTTGTCGAGCAAGTATGCGGTCTCGGCAAAGTAGTCATCGTCAGTAAAGTTTTCCTGGAAAATCATGCTCTCGTTGATGTCGACATCGGTGGCAATGAATGCATCAAAGTTGTCGTCGTTGGCGTCGTCATCGCCGGACGAATACCAGAGGGTGTACGTAAACGTGGTTGCGCCAATATCTATGCCTACATCACCGCGCAAAAAATAGGCTCCCAAATCATAGCTGTCGTTGGGGTTCGTTGCGCCAGACAAAGGTGTAAAGTTAACGCCCTTTATCGTTCCGGTTTGATAAATTGCGGTCCCCTTCAGAAAGAGCTCGCTGTTACTCAGGGGGCTTCTGAAGTCAAAGGTTCCGCCAACATTCGTGACATCGTATTCGGAATTATCGGCTATAGCTTTTAGTTCGTAGCCAGTGCTGTCAATGCTGCCCACGCCCTCAGAGACTTGGTCGTTGATCTGGTACAGCACAAATCCGCCGATGTGCAAGTCCGGGGACACCTGGCCATCAAGGTTCACTGCGAAATTGTCGGCACCATCGAAGCCGTCATCATCGGACTCGGCAGCATTTTCGTTGGAGGAGTCGCCACGTCCCCATAAAAGTTGGTAATCCCAGGCTGTTGTCAAAGGCCCTTTGGCCATAACGCTGGTCGCAGTTTCGTGCCAAAGATGCTTATCGACGGTAACCGGCTGTAATCCCATCTTAATGCGATGAGCCAGGTTGGAAGGTACGCCGAAATCAACGTATGCCCAACGGGTTTCTACGTTTGTGCCATCCCCGGAATAGTCGCCACCCGACCCCTCACCATAACGGATACCCCCAATTTCGGTTGCGTACACACCTCGGACTTCGTCGTTGTCGGTCGCTGCTTCAAACCAAAAGCGATACTTGAGCTCTCCGAAATTTTCGGATTTGCCGTCGTCCTTTAGAGTGCCCTCTTTGCCCGTAAGTCCGGAGCCGTTAAACCAGTCTCGTTGATTGCTGTAGGCTTGGAACCGATTGTTCATGTCACCGTGGAACTCATACTTTGCCGCGTGAACCGCAGTGCTGGCGAGAGTGATATGAGCGAGAACGATTGCGGGGTAAAGGCCTGTCTGCTTGAGAGCTTTCACCTTGGTTATCCTCCTGAGGCTAAAGCATGGCCACTAAGTGTGCCGGAAACGCTCCGCACATGGCTTTCGGGCAATTTGACCAGAACAACAAATAGTCTAAAAGGCCCGTGGGTCTAGTGCTGGGCGATTATTGGTAGGTTAAAGGCGTCCCTGCCTATTCTGATTTGGCATCTTTTCGGTCTTGTCAGACCCTTGATGCCAAATCATCAGTCCCTAGCGTTCAAACTATGTTAGAAGTTGTATTGTGCTGCAAACAGAAGACGGCTGGCGTCACCGTCGTCACCGTCGACTTCATCCACCATGTAGTACCCGTACTCAATGCCCATAGTGGCATGCTTAACAGGTGACCACTGGTAGTTGATGAGTGCACTGGTGTTCTTCTCGTGCTTATCGTTGATCGTGCCTGCGCCCAGATCCCGAAGAGCATCATCCCAATCAACGTTGGTCATGCCAACGCCCAAGTTGACCGAGCGACCGCCACCAATCTTGTAGGTCATGCCCACGGTTCCGCCATACCCGCTGATCAACTCAAGATCACCCGTGGCAGGATCAACGTAGCCGTCTTCGGCAGCGAAGTTTTCGCCAGAGCGATACAGGTAGGTGTTCGAACCGTTGGTATAGTTAATAACACCGTTGAAGTTAATGTCATCAGTTACGGACAGGGTTACGGCACCAAATGCACCGTATGCAACTGCGCTGTCATCCTCGGTTCCAGTGTCATATCCAAGATTGCGGACAAAACCTGCAACAGAATATGAAACGGCACCGGCGGAGTCTTCAAGCCGCGCGGTCAGAACTGGCAGGCCTTCTTTCTCATCGCCGCCACCTGCAGTGTCAATCAACCCGTTGTAGCTAAGCGGCTCTTCCAGTGATACTGAGAGAGGTCCAGTGGTGTAGCGCAGCTGAGCAGACCGGAATTGAACGCCGGCATTACCGGGCAGGCCGTCGAAATCCAGAGTTGGTGTGTACCCAACGAAACTAGTATAGTTCGACCAGTTTTGACCGGCCAGAACGCCCATGTACTCGCCATACGCATGGCGCAATCTCAGCCCGTTACCGTTGGTTTCGAAGTCGCTTTCGACTCTTACTTTCAAGCCCGACGAATGTGTGGTGAGCACACCAATACGGCTCTGGAAGGCATCCGCACCAAAGTGGCCGCTGATCTCGTTATTTTCATCAGCGCCGGTGTTAACTTTACTAAAGTTACCAGTTCTCGCCCCTGCGCTGATGTCCTCGTCAATGTCATAGCTTGCGTTCAGTCGAGCGTAGCCATAAATCTCGACGGAAACACCATTTAATGCGTGCATGTCGTCGGCATCACCGACGATCTTCATTGCGCTTGCCGATCCAGCTGAGCCGATCGCCAAAAGTGCGGTAGCCACTCGAATGGATACGTTTAACTTATTGTTTCGCATTATTTTCTCCAAACACGATGTTGTTGTTGTCGGACCCAACTCGACTGTAGTTACAATTTTGTGATAATTCAAATGAATTTGAGCATGATTTAGACAAAAGTCTATTACCCTTTGTTGTGCGGATTTATAGGCCTACTGACCAAATGAACGGAGTACGACGTCATTACGACCCACCGTTGTTTTATTCATACGGCCACGTTTGCCTTCGTTGATCTCGAAACGACTGGGGGGAATTCTGCTCGGGACCGGATCACCGAGATCGGTATTCGGTTCTGGCGCGCTGGTGAGGTAGTGGGTGAATGGCAGACCCTGCTGAACCCGGAAACCCGAATTTCCGGGTTTATTGAAAGTCTTACCGGCATCACGTGCGCCATGGTCGCCGATGCGCCGCTGTTCGCAGACATCGCGGACGAGCTGGAAGAGCAGCTCAAGGGCACTGTATTTGTGGCTCACAATGCCCGCTTTGACTATGGCTTTATCAAATCAGAATTCCGCCGGCTCGGGCGTCTGTTCTCTGCCAAAGTGTTGTGCACGGTGAAGTTGTCCCGCCGACTGTATCCGGAGTTCCGGCGCCACAATATGGACTCCCTGATTGAGCGTCACGGTTTGGCCCGGGTTCAGCGTCACCGGGCCATGGGTGATGTCGAGGCAATGCTGTCGTTTTTCCTGCATGCCCGTGCCGATCAAGGCGATGAAATGCTGGAAGAGGCCATCGCCACCTTGCTGCAGCGCCCAAGTATTCCCTCCCATTTGCCGCCGGATACGCTTCAGGACTTGCCGGCCAGCCCAGGTGTTTACCGATTTTACGGCGAGAACGACGCGCTCCTGTATGTTGGCAAGAGTACCAATATCGCCCAGCGGGTCGCTTCGCATTTCTCGGGTGACCACAACTCCAGCCGCGGTGTGCGGATGTCGGAAAGCCTGCGCCGGGTGGACTGGACTGAGACCGCAGGCGAGCTTGGGGCGCTGTTACTGGAACTGAAACAGATCAAAAGCTTGAAGCCACTCTTCAACCGCCGCTCCCGGGCCGCCAAGAATCTGGTGAGCATCGAACTGAGCGAGACGGATGCCGGGTATCTGCAGGCCCGCCAGGTGAGAGAGATTGCGCCACATCGGCTGGGCAACTACTTCGGTCTGTTTCGGAGCAAGCGTGATGCCGAGCGCGCCCTGAGTGGGATCGCCGCAAAAAATGAGCTTTGCAACCGGTTGCTGGGCCTGGAGCCGGAACACGAAGGCGCCTGCTTTCAGCGCACCCTTGGGCGTTGCAAGGGCGCGTGCGAGGGCTTGGAGGATGCCACCCGCTATAACCTACGCACCCAGATCGCGTTCCACGCCTTGCGTCTGCAAACCTGGCCCTGGAAAGGTCCGGTGGGGGTAGTGGAGCATGACCGATTCACCGGGAGGACTGACATCCTGGTGGTGTACAACTGGATGCACGTAACCACCGTGCATGACGAAGCCGATCTGCACGAGCTGTCCCTGTGCGGCCAGGTGGTCACTTTCGATCTGGATTCCTACAAGCTGTTGATCAAGGCGCTGCTGGGTAGGAATGGGCAAAACCGCAAAATCCTCGAGCTTCCTGCGGTTGGTGCGCCGGATGTGCTTATGCCCTGAGTGGCGTATCATGGGGTTAGGTCCGCACACGTACTTACTTGCCTGGTGCGGTGACTTTACTATTGTTATGCGTTCATCCGCGTTTCCCGAGAGAGATTTATGCACAAAGAACCCGTCACTCGCGAACTTTTTGATCAAGTCATGGTACCCAACTACGCACCCGGTTCGATCATCCCGGTCCGAGGTGAAGGTTCCCGAATCTGGGATCAGGAGGGGCGGGAGTTTGTTGATCTACAGGGCGGCATCGCAGTGAGTTGCCTCGGGCATTCTCACCCTGGCCTTTTGAGCGCGCTGCATGACCAGGCGGAAAAAATCTGGCACCTGTCCAACGTGATGACCAACGAGCCGGCACTTCGGTTGGCCAAGAGCCTGTGCGATCTGACCTTCGCGGAGCGGGTGTTCTTCGCCAACTCAGGCGGCGAGGCCAATGAGGCCGCGTTCAAACTGGTGCGTCGTTATGCCTGGGAACACCATGGCCCAGAGAAGAACGAGATCATTTCCTTTAAGGGTGCCTTCCACGGCCGCACCCTGTTCACCGTTAGCGTGGGCGGTCAGCCCAAGTACCTGGAAGGCTTCGAGCCCGCGCCGGGTGGTATCCACCACGCTGAGTTCAACGATCTGGAATCGGTGAAGAAGCTGATTTCGAAAGAAAAGACCTGCGCCATCGTGGTCGAGCCGATTCAGGGCGAGGGCGGCGTAATGCCGGGTGATCCTGAGTTCCTGAAAGGACTGCGCGAGCTGTGCGACGAGCACGATGCCCTGCTGGTATTTGATGAAGTTCAGTCCGGCGCTGGCCGAACCGGTCATATGTACGCCTACCAGATGTACAACGTTACCCCGGATATCCTGACCAGTGCCAAAGGCCTGGGCGGCGGTTTCCCGGTTGCCGCCATGTTGACCACGGCTCATGTGGCCAAGAGTCTGGGTGTGGGCACTCACGGTAGCACTTATGGCGGAAACGCGCTGGCCTGTGCGGTGGCACAAAAGGTTGTCGATACGATCAGTCAGCCGGATATTCTGAAGGGCGTGAAGGCGCGCTCCGACCGGTTGTGCAAGGGCATGATGGACATCGGCGAACGTTACGGTGTGTTCAGCGAAGTGCGCGGCGCCGGGCTGCTGCTCGGCTGCGTCCTGACCGAGAAGTGGCAGGGCAAGGCCAAGGACTTCCTGAACGCCGGTCTGGATGAAGGCGTGATGGTGCTGGTTGCCGGCGCCAACGTCGTGCGCCTTGCACCGTCGCTGATTATTCCGGAATCCGACATCGATGATGCGCTCGAGCGGTTTGAAAAAGCGGTGAAGAAGCTGACGGCGTAAGGAGTCGATATGTGGCTTGTACGTCCGGCCCAACCGGATGATTTGGAACAGATCCTTGAGATAGCGGGCACCCAGAGTGCCCGTCTTTCCTCAACCCTGCCCAAACAGTCCGAAGCTCTTGCGAGCAAGATTGAACATTCCCTGGCATCTTTCGCCGGCAACGTGCCGGAGAAGGATGCGCCACGGTTTCTGTTTGTTCTGGAAGATACCAACACCGGCCAGGTGGCCGGAACAGCCGGCATTGATGCCCGTGCCGGTAACGGTCAGCCGTTCTATAACTATCGCCGCGATGCGCTGGTTCATGCCTCCCATGAGCTGGGTGTGTCGCGCCGGGTAGAGGTGCTGTACCCGTCCCATTCCCTGACTGACCAGACCCTGCTGTGCTCGTTTTCCATTCGCCCTGAACTGCGCCACACCGAGGCGTTTGAGCTGCTATCCCGGGCCAGGATGCTGTTCATTGCCGAACACCGGGAGTGGTTCTCGTCGCGGCTGGTGGTTGAGATTCAGGGTGTGCAGGACGAAAACGGCAACGTGCCGTTTTGGGACAGCCTGGCCCGGCACTTCTTCAACATGGATTTTGAAACCGCCGACCAGTATTCCTCCCTGCTCAGCAAAACCTTCATTGCCGAGCTGATGCCGCCAAACCCGGTTTACGTCACTCTGCTGACTGAACAGGCCCAGGCAGCATTGGGGCAGTGCCACCCAATGACCAAACTAAATCTGGAGTTGTTGCTGCGCGAGGGTTTCCACGCCGGCTGCTACCTGGATATTTTCGATGCCGGCCCGGTACTGGAAGCGCGCACCGATGCGGTCCACACCCTGGTGACCAGCCATCGCAAGAGTCTCCATGGAAGTCAGGATGACGCTGGTGACCAGTGCCTGATCGCTGCCGGGGAAGGCCTGGCGTTCCGATGCACGATGGCTCGGGCGGAAGAGACGCTGGATGATGAGCTCAAGGTGTCGGTTAAGGCCTGGAAAGTGCTGGAAAAAAGCGCTGGCGACGCGGTAAGGATGGCACCGTTATGAGCACAATGATGCCTGTTGTATTAACCCCGAGGGAGGGCGTGACATGCTGGTGATTCGCCCGCTTCGGGAAAACGATCTTGACGATCTCTATGCCATGGCGCAAAACGCCGGCAAGGGACTGACCACCCTGCCAGCAGACCGCAAACTGTTGCAGAAGAAAATTGCTCATACCGTTGAGACCTTCAACCAGCGCTGCGCCCCGGAAGCCGGGCTATACCTGTTTGCGCTGGAAGACACCGAGCTGAAGAAAACCGTGGGTATCAGTGGTATTCAGGCCCGGGTCGGGCTGGACGAGGTGTTTTATAACTATCGCCTGAGCATCACCGTGAATGCCTCCAAGGAACTGGGCGTGCACGTGCGTACGCCCACGCTCCACCTGTCCAACGACATGACCGACACCAGCGAGATCTGCTCGCTGCTGTTGTCCGATGACTACAAGGGCGGTGGCAGTGGCTTGCTGCTGTCACGTTGCCGGTTCATGTACCTGGACGAGTTCCGCAAGCATTTCTCGGAGAAAGTCTTTGCCGAGATGCGGGGCGTGTCAGACCGTGAGGGCCGCAGCCCACTCTGGGATGCCCTGGGCAGCAAGTTTTTCGACATGGAGTTCACCGAGGCGGACATGCTGTCCGGGCTCGGTAACAAGGCCTTCATTGCCGAGCTGATGCCCAAGTACCCCATCTACCTGCCGATGCTGCCGGATCCTGCCCGTGCCGTCATCAGCCGGGTGCACGAAAACACCGCACCAGCGCTCAAGATGCTTCAGGCTGAGGGTTTCAACTTCAACGGTCTGGTGGATATTTTTGACGGTGGCCCGGTAGTGGAAGCCTTCGTGCACAACATCCGAACGGTCCGGGAATCGATCAATCGCTATGCGATGGTCACGCAAACCCCGGTCGATCTGGATGTTCCAGCCGGCGAGCGGGTCATGATTTCCAATCGGTCGTTCCGGGATTTCCGGGTGACCACCATTCCGGCCAGTTGCATCGGGCCGGATACGGTCAAGATGCCGCCTGAGGTAGCCAAGGCTCTGAACCTGGAGTCCGGTGATCCGGTTCGTCTGGCCCCGTTAAAGGATAACGGTCCCCAGTTCCTGCATATGCACCGGAGTCATGACAAGGCGGACGAGCGCGTTCGCGAGTCGCGAAGCCGTTTCTGAAAAATTGAGATTCCGAACCCATTGAACAGTGGCGCTTTGCCGCCATCAAACCTATATAAGTCCAGTACCGGGAGGTGCTCTGATATGGCAAACCTGACAGGCGAACTATTCATTGATGGCCTGTGGCTTCAGGGTCACGGCGAATACTTTGAGTCAACACAGCCGGTTACCGGAGACACCGTCTGGGACGGCAATGCCGCCAACCTGGAAGACGTCGATGCCGCAGTTCGTGAGGCCCGTAACGCGTTTGTGAAATGGCGTCGCAAGAGCTTCGCGGAACGTCTGGCCGTGGTTGAAGCCTTCCGCGATCAGCTTGAGGAACACAAGGAAGCGCTGGCGCACCAGATCGGTCTGGAAACCGGTAAGCCGCTGTGGGAATCCCGCACTGAAGTTGCCGCCATGATCGGCAAAGTCGCTATTTCCGTGCAGGCCTATAACGATCGCACCGGGCATTCCGAGTCCGAAGTGGCGGGTGGCCATGCCGTGCTTCGGCATCGCCCCCATGGCGTTGTCGCGGTGTTTGGCCCCTACAACTTCCCGGGTCACCTGCCTAACGGCCACATTGTTCCAGCGCTGCTGGCGGGCAACACCGTGGTGTTCAAGCCCAGCGAACTGACGCCGGGTGTGGCCGAGATGACCGTCAAGTTCTGGGAGAAGGCGGGCATTCCCGAAGGCGTTATCAACCTGGTTCAGGGCGCGTCGGCGACCGGCAAATCCCTGGCCGGACATCCGATGATCGACGGCCTGTTCTTTACCGGCAGCTCCACCGTGGGCCATCTGCTGCACGAGCAATTTGGTGGCCAGCCGGAAAAAATCCTGGCGCTGGAAATGGGCGGGAACAACCCGCTCATTGTGCAGGACGTAGCCGATGTCGACGGTGCCGTGCACCACGCCCTGCAATCGGCATTTCTGTCTGCGGGGCAGCGTTGCACCTGCGCCCGTCGCCTGCTGGTTCCAAAGGGTAAGAAAGGCGATGAGTTCCTGGATCGCCTGGAGGAGTTGTCGGGCCGTATTCAGGTCGGCGAATTCGATGCCGATCCACAGCCGTTCATGGGCTCGGTGATTTCGGCCGAAGCCGCAGAAAAACTGCTGGATGTCCAGGCCAGCATGCTGGAAAAAGGCGCTACATCCCTGCTGGAAATGAAGCAGGTCAAACCGGATACCGGTCTGTTGTCGCCGGGCATCGTTGATGTCACCGGGCTGGATGTCAGCGACGAGGAGTTCTTCGGGCCACTGTTGACCGTGTACCGGTACAAGAGCTTTGACGACGCTCTGGAGCTGGCCAACGATACCCGCTACGGCTTGTCTGCCGGTATCCTGACCGACGATCGCAAACTCTATGACCGGTTGGTTGAAGAAGTGCGCGCCGGCATCGTGAACTGGAACCGTCCGTTGACCGGTGCCAGCAGTGCCGCGCCGTTCGGTGGTGTGGGCGCCAGTGGGAACCACCGCGCCAGTGCCTATTACGCAGCGGATTACTGCGCCTGGCCGATGGCCTCGTTGGAGTCGCGCCACAGTGAGGTGCCGGCAACTTTGGCTCCTGGCCTGAATTTCGACAAGTAACCCTTAATTGCGACCAACGAAAACGGAACAACAGCGATGGTGAAGCACGCGGTAGAAGCGAATTTCGACGGTCTGGTTGGGCCTACTCACAACTACGCCGGGCTGTCCTGGGGGAATGTGGCCTCGAAGTCGAATGTGCGGGCGGAATCCAATCCCCAGGAAGCGGCGCTGCAGGGGCTGGCGAAGATGAAGCGGCTGGCGGACCGTGGCTATGTTCAGGGTATCCTGCCGCCCCATGAACGGCCCCATATCCCAACGCTGCGAGCGCTGGGCTTTGAGGGCTCGGACAGCCAGATTCTGGAGCACGCTGCGAAAACCAGTCCGTCGATTCTGGCGGCGGTGTCGTCTGCGTCCACCATGTGGACCGCCAATGCCGCGACGGTCTCGCCCAGTTCCGATACCGCTGATCACCGGGTGCATTTCACCCCGGCCAATCTGAGTGCCAAGTTCCATCGCTCCATTGAGCATCGGGTGACCGGACGGGCGCTGAAGGCGATCTTCGCCGATGAAGCTATTTCGCCCATCATCCGGCGCTTCCGTCGGTGGGCCAGTTCGGTGACGAAGGCGCTGCCAACCATACTCGCCTGTGTGGCGGTTACGGCGAAGCGGGGGTCGAGCTGTTCGTGTACGGGCAGGTGGCGTTCAATGATCAGGCCCCGGCTCCGAAAAAATACCCGGCCCGACAAACCCTGGAGGCGTCCCAGGCCATTGCCAGGCTGCACGGGCTTGATGACCAGCACACTGTGTTTGCCCAGCAAAATCCGAATGCCATCGATGCGGGCGTGTTCCATAACGATGTGATTGCGGTCGGCAATGGCAACACCCTGTTTTATCACGACATGGCGTTTCTGGAAGAGGGCCGGGTGCTGGCGGATATCCGGTCGCGCCTTACCGGCGCGGAACTTGAAGCAGTGCGGGTCAGCAGTGAAGAAGTGCCGATTGAGGATGCGGTGGCTTCCTACCTGTTCAACAGTCAGCTGCTGAATACCCCGGATGGCATGATGCTGGCGGTGCCCGGCGAGTGTCGGGAAGTGGCTTCGGTCAGTCGCTACCTGGATGCCCTGGTGCAGTCCGGCGGACCCATCACCTCGGTCGAGGTGTTTGACGTCAAACAGTCGATGCGCAACGGCGGCGGCCCCGCCTGTTTGCGCTTGCGGGTCGTGCTGAGCGATGAGGAGCTCAAGGCGATGCACCGGGGGGTGTTGCTGACTGACGATCTGTATGAGCGCCTGACCGCCTGGGTCAAGGCACATTACCGGGATCGGCTGTCACAAGCGGACCTGGCCGATCCGATGCTGCTGCAGGAAGTGCGCAAGGCCCTGGACGAGCTGACGGGTATTTTGGGGCTCGGGTCGATTTACGACTTCCAGCTCTAGGACGCGATCGACGACGTCAGCATTTCCATGGTGTGCCGGATCAGCGCATCGGCGGAAACGTTCTGGTCCGGTTTGCCGGAACCGGTGCTGAGTTCTGACTGACACAGCAGCAGGACGCCATGGAGGGCGCCACGAAGATAAAGTGCGGTCTGGACCGGGTCTGCAATCCGGTCTCGGCTCATGGTGCCGTCCTCCAGCCCCAGGCGGATGGCGCCAATCATCAGCTCCATCAGATCGGACTTCGAACACAGCATCTCTTCTGTCTGACTCTCATCGGCCTCGGCCATCGCAGTAGACGCCGTGGTTAGTGCCGAGAAGTAATCCGGCTCATCCAGGTAAAAACGATAGTACGCCTCACCCATGGCCGCGATCTGCGCCAGCCCGGTGTCGGCCCGATCACGGGCTCCTGGAAACGGTTTGCCAGGCTTTGTCCGGCCCGCAGCATGATGCCCCGCTGAATGGCCGCCTTATCTTTGAAATAGACGTACAGCAGCGCCCGACTCAGGCTGGCTGTGCGCGCTATGTCATCCATAGACGTGCGCTCATAGCCTTTCTCCGAAAAAACCAGTTCAGCTGCATCCAGGATCGCATCGTAGCGAGCCTGGCGCTCTCGTTCTCGGCGTGTTTTTAGCGGTTCACTCATCTGACGTTCCATATAGCTACAACTTGCTACTACTTGCCACTACTTACCACTGCGGCGTCGGCATCATACCTTAAAGTGAATAAGGCCTGATTATTGACAAAATGTCAAAGAGTGACATTATGTCGTAATTATAGTCTCGGGATTCCGATGGAGCGGACGCCCGTCACCGACCAGAGCATGGATGAAAGGACAAATCATGAAGCCACTTCTCTCATCATTCGCCGCTGTTATTGCTATCGCCGCCGCGCTGTCCCTGTCCGGCTGTAAAGCCGGTGATGTCTCGGCCGAAACTTCAGAGCCCACCGTATCGGTACGGGTTGCCGACGTGACCGGTGGTCAGACCGAGGGTCTGGCGTTGCGTTTTTCCGGCATCGTGCGAGCGACCCAACGGGCAACATTGACGTTTCAGGTCAGCGGTACCCTGAAAGAACGTGCCGTGGAGCTGGGCCAAACAGTCAGCGCCGGTGACGTGCTGGCACGGGTCTATAACCCGGCCTTGGCGCCGGCGCGGGATTCGGCTCGGGCCAAGCTGGATGAGTTGAAAACCCAGTTCGAGCAGGCCAAGCGGGAATGGGATCGGTCCAGCCGTTTGCACGAGCGGGGTGTGGTGTCGGAGCAAAGCCTGGAACAGCTTGCCGCTCGCCGGGATTCGCTCCGGGCCAGCGTGGCCACGGCTCAGGCGGCTTTGGCCGAGGCCACCCAGCTATTGGATGAAAGCGCTCTAAGAGCGCCGTTCTCAGGCCGGGTTGAAGCTCTACTAGTGGAGCAGGACGAGTTTGTCGCCGCCGGCCAACCGGTGATGCGAATGTCGTCGCCCCGGGGCCGGGAAGTTGAAGTCCGGGTACCGGCTTACTTGCTGGAGCATGTGACACTGCAACAGGAACTGCCGATCTGGTCAGTACAGGACCGTACCCGTCCGCCCCAGACTGGCTCGGTGGTGGAGATTGCCCAGGCCGGAGCGGTCCGTGGTGAGCTGCATCCGATTCTGGTGAGCCTGCCGGTGGATTCGCTGGAGCCCGGTGCGCCGGTGGAAGTAGGCATCACGCCCGTACGGATGTCAGCGACCACCGTGCCCCTGCTGTCGGTGGTGCGCACAGGTGAGGGCACGGGCGTGTTTCGGGTTCGGGATGGCCAGGCCAGGCGCGTTCCGGTTACCGTCGAGCGCATCGTGGGTGAGCGTGTGGTGGTTCGCGCCGAGGAGCTTTCCCCCGGTGACCAGGTGGTCTACGCGGGCATGACCCGGCTCACCGATGGTGACGCCGTGGAGGTGCGGTAATGACTCGCCGACTGCTGAATTGCCGCCGGCTGCTCGGCATGGTGGTGACCATGCTGTGTTTGCTGGGGATCGCGGCCTACAGCACCATGCCGCGTCAGGAAGATCCGTCGTTTCCCTATCGGGCCGGCATGGTTTCGGTGAACTATCCCGGCGCCAGTGCTGATGCGGTGGAGCGGCTGGTGCTGCAGCCCCTGGTTGATGAGTTGCGCCAGGTGGAAGAGGTGGACTTCAGCGAAGGCACGGCCCGCACTGGTGTGGCCCTGGCCAGGCTGAAGTTGAACGACACCATCTACGACACCGACTCCGCCTGGGACCGGGTGCGCCTGGCCATGGATCGGGCTCGTCAGGACTTTCCTGAGACGTGGGCCAGATGTCGTTGGATGACCGGCTGATCGATATACCGGCGGTAGTGCTGGCGGTGTCGGGTGCCGCCTCGGTGACCGAACTGAGCGCGGTGGCTGAGCGCCTGAAAAAGAATTTGTCCGACATCTCCGGGGTCTCGCGCATCGAGCTTGAAGGCGATGCCGACGAGCAAATCACCTTGGCACTGGACGATGCCGCGCTGCACCGTTTGGGCATCTCCCCGGCCCGGGTATTGGATACCTTGGCACGAAGAAATCAGACTATCCCCGGTGGATTTGTTGTGGTGGACGGCCGACGCCTGTCGGTGCTGCCGAACAGTGAATTTGCCGACATCGAGGCCATTCGTGCCACGCCGATCGAATTGCCTGACGGCTCCCAGGTGCCCCTGGCGGCAGCGGCCGATGTCTGGCGTGGGCCGGTCGAGCCGCGCCAACCGGAAACATGGTTTGACGGCGAGCGGGTGGTGCTGCTCTCCATTATCATCGAGGAAGGCTCCACCGATGCCATTCGCTTTGGTCAGCGGATCCGGGAGAGAGTCGCCAGCATTCGCAAGGAGTTCCAGCCTTACGACATCCAGGAAATGTTCTTTCAGCCCGACAAAGTGGAAGAGCGTCTGAATAACCTGGCCTGGAGCCTGGTGCTCTCGGTACTGATCATTGTTGCGGTGGTATTTACCGGCATGGGCATTCGCATGGGCTTACTGGTGGCGTCGATCCTGCCCATGGTGGCATTGATCAGCATTGGCCTGTACGACCTGGGCGGAGGGGTACTGCATCAGATAGCTGTGATCGGCATGGTGATTTCCCTGGGGATACTGATCGACAACGCCATCGTGATCGTGGAGAACATCCAGCATCACCTGGATCAGGGCAGTCGCCGGCTTGATGCCCTGCGCACTGCGGTGGGCGAACTCGCCGGGCCATTGGGCGCGTCCACCGGTACCACTTTGGCCGCGTTTGCGCCCCTGCTGCTGTCTAAGGGCGGCACGGCGGATTTCACCCGCGGTGTTCCGGTGATGATCATGCTGACCCTGTCGGTTAGTTACCTTCTGGCGATCTCGGCGGTCCCTCTGTTGGCCGCCCGCTTCCTGAAGCCTCGCCGACACGCCGGTAAAGACCGCCTGATCGGATTGGCGCGGGCTCTCGGTGGGCTGGTTTCCCGTTATCCGGCACGCCTGATTACCGCCGGTGTTCTGCTGGTGGCCATCAGCGTCGGCATGACGCCGTTCATGGCCAAACAGTTCTTCCCCAATGCCGATCGGCCACGGGTTATCGTTGAACTTTACATGCCCGAGGCACCGATCAGGTTCGTACGGCCGAAGCTGCCGAGGCCCTGGAGCGGATGATCCGCACCCAACCCGACGCCCTGGAAGTGCACCGATTTGTGGGGTTCACGGGGCCGAGTTTTTATTACAACCTGAAGCGGGCACCGCAGGCACCCAATCGCGCTCGTCTGGTGATTCGCACCCCAACCCTCGCCGACACCACCGAGATGATCCGCTGGGTTCGCGCCCATGTGAACGATGAAATGCCGGAACTGGACGTGACCGTTGGCATACTCGGCCAAGGTCCGCCGCGGGCCGCGCCGGTCGCGGTCCGGGTCTACCATGCCAATGATGAAACCCGTGCTGAGGCGGTGGAGCAGATCTTTGGGATCCTGCGTGCAACTGAAGGTACGGTGGATGTCCGCCACGATCTGGATATTGGCGTACCGAGCATCGCCATCAACGTCGACGATGCCACTGCGGCCCGTTACGGCCTGACCCGTGCCGATGTCGCCCAGAGTCTCTATGGCCAGAGTTTTGGTGTGGTTGCCGAGCGCTACCGGCAGGAAGAGGACCCAATCCCGTTGGTTCTGAGATCGAGAGGGTACGGCGTTGTCGCTGTCACGATTGTTGTCGGTGAACATCTACAACGATCGTGGTGATGCGATACCTCTGTCCGCGGTGGCCAGCGTTGAAACCACCTGGGAACCGGCGGTGCGTTATCTGCGAGACGGCGTCCGGATGAACACGGCCACTGCCAACCTGCAGGCTGGTTACGGCTTCAATTCCGCCCTGGAAAGTATGTACGCGGCGTTGGAAGAAAACCCGCTGCCGGAGGGCACCCGCATTGCGCTGGGTGGCGATGCCGAAGGCTCCGGCGACGCCAACAGCGCGTTGCTCACGGCCGCACCTATCGGCGTGTTGTTGCTGCTGTTCTTCCTGCTGTTGCAGTTCAATTCATTCCGCCGGGTCGGCATCATCCTGTTGACGGTGCCGCTGGCAACGGTGGGTATCTTCCCGGGACTGGTGTTATCGAGTTCGCCGTTCGGCTTCCAGTCGCTACTGGGTGTAATCGCACTGGTGGGGATAGTGGTGAACAACGCCATCGTGCTGCTGGATGTCATGGACCGCCAACTGGCGGCCGGTGAGGGCATCCGGGATGCGGTGCGCAAAGCGGTTGAACAGCGTACCCGGCCAATCCTGTTGACCACGGCCACCACCGTGGCCGGGTTGCTGCCGCTGGCGTTCTCCAGCTCAACCCTGTGGCCACCCATGGCCTGGGCCATTATCTCGGGGCTGCTGGCCTCCACGGTATTGACCCTGCTGGTAATTCCGGCGGTGTGCACGCAACTGATCAAGGCCCCGGTGCCTGAGCCCGAGAACGCGCCGGCCTGAGCCTGCGCTGAATTAGACTTTGATCAGGCCCCAGGAGTGTGACGGGGCCTGATCAACAACCCCGCTCGCTGGCCCACAGGCACGTCCCTGTTGGGAAATACAATCGACTCGGCCTCATCGCCAACCCGGTAGGTGGTGGACTCGTCCTCCCAGAGCACAGTGCCTGGCGCGTACTCGGTAAAATTCGCCACGTCGTCCGGCACGTGAAACACGAAACTCGGGCCGGAATTCAGAATCTCCTGCACCACCTCAAACACCGTTAGTCGTTCAAACGTCGCCTTCGCGGGCTGCGGCGCTGGCTGGCCCCGGAACCGACGTCGCAGTGCGTCACGAATGCCGGTAAACCGGCTCAGATCGTTCTGCCCGAACGGACGCACCTTGCCCAGCTCCACGGTGAAGCTCTCGGCACCCAGCTGTGACGACGAAAACGACGAGAACGTGGTGCCCGATTTGTGCTGCAGCAACAGCGTTTCAACTTCGGCCTCCAGCAGGAACTCACACTGCTGCGCCGGCACCTCGCGACCTTCCACGAACGGGTACAGGGCGAACTTTTCGCGCTGGGACGGCCGGATCGCCGTGTGCAGATCGTAGTGTGAGAGCTGGCCGGAATGGCTGGCCTGAAAGTCTCGACACAAGGTCTCAATCTGTCTTGCTCTCGCCGCTTCCGGCAGGCCCTGATACTCGGGCTTTTGGTGGGCGCCGTGGAACAGTCGGTTCATGTTGGCGTCCAGAAACCGGTCACCCTTAACCATGGCAGGCGGATTGCCCAGGATCAGCAACAACGGGCAGGCCAGCTGCCAGTCACCGTTCAGCAGCTCGCTGACCAGACCATTCAAAACCTCAATAGGCGCAGTTTCGTTGCCG
Source organism: Marinobacter similis (assembly GCF_000830985.1). Taxonomy (GTDB): domain Bacteria; phylum Pseudomonadota; class Gammaproteobacteria; order Pseudomonadales; family Oleiphilaceae; genus Marinobacter; species Marinobacter similis. The sequence continues at coordinate 937,901 of NZ_CP007151.1, forward strand.
TGCACGCCAGCGGAGACAATTAGAGCTTCGTTGTTGGGATTTGATCGGCCGGGGGCAGGTGTCAGCTCCAGGATGCCCAGAGCCTTACGCACAATGACCGTGCCATCTGGCAATTCGGTGCGAACTTCGGCCACATCGGCCGCGGCGTTGTTGAGGGTGTGACTGAGCCAATCAGCTGAATCAGAAAAAAGATCCGAATACACAGTCATTAGAATCCCCGAAACAGATCTGGGGGCGGGCAGGGTGTTGCCTCCCGGGAGTGTGTGAAGCCATGGACGGCTTCACTCAAGCGTCCCATGGATGGGCTCGAGCGGCTCCCGGGAGGCAACACCCTGCCTGCCCGGGCACCAAAGCCAAAGGAAAAAACGTCAGTTGCTAATCGGACGCTGATGTCGCAACAGATGGTTCTCAAGTTTGCGGAAAGCGAACACCAGAATAAAGGTCAGCACCATGTAGATCAGCGCCACAAAGATGAACGCATCGAACGGCGCGTAGAACCGGGAGTAGATGTTCCGGGCTGCACCAGTCAGATCGACAATGGTCACCACACTGGCAATCGCGCTCGAGTGCAGCATGAAGATGACCTCGTTGGAGTAGGCCTGAACCGCACGCCGGGCAGCACTCGGCAGGATAATCCGACGCATGCGCATGAACCAGTTCATGCCATAGGCCTTGGCCGCCTCAATCTCGCCATGGGGTGTGGACATAATCGCACCGCGGATGATTTCCGTGGTGTAGGCCGCGGTGTTCAGAGTGAACGCCAGCAGTGCGGGGTAGAACGGCTCCCGGAAAATCCCCCACCAGAAGGTTTCCTGAATACCCGGAATCTGCGCGATGCCGTAATAGATGATGTACAGCTGGATCAGCAGCGGCGTGCCACGGAACAGATAGGTGTACAGCCACACCGGCATGGAAACCAATGGGTTCCGGCTGGTGCGCATTATCGCCAGCGGCACGGCGCAAACCAGGCCGATAACCAGCGACAGGAACACCAGCTGAACCGTGCTGACCAGACCATTCCAGTATTCCAGAATAGTCATGGCGGTAAAGATTTCGTTCTGGTTCAGCCATTGGGCGATAAAGTCAGGCATGTCTTATCCCCCCTGAACCACGCCAACATTGGCGCGCTTGTTGAGCCATTTGATGAACAGCTCGGAACCGGCTGTCAGCGCCAGATACACGAACGCCACCGGAATGAAAAAGTGGAACGGCATGCGTTCGGCCTTGGCCGCTTCCTCGGCTACCCGAACCATATCGGTCAGGCCGATGATGGACACCAGCGCCGTGGTTTTCAGCAGCACCTGCCAGTTATTACCGAGGCCGGGCAGGGCATGGCGAAGCATCTGCGGAAAGATGATGCGCCGGAAGGTGTGCCAGCGGGTGAACCCGTAGGCGCGCGCTGCTTCAATCTGCCCGGTTTCAACCGCCAGAAAGGCACCGCGAAAGGTTTCGGTCATGTAGGCACCGAAAATCAGCCCGATGGTGACAACACCAGAAATAAACGGATCGAACTGAAAGAAAAAGTCGATTTCGTAGGCTTCCCAGAGCAGGTCTGAGATATTGTTCACGGCCACCTGTCCGCCGTAGTAAAACAGCAGCATCATGACCAGATCCGGCACACCGCGAATCAGCGTGGTGTAGGCCGTAGCTGCACCTTTGGCGACACGGTTGCTGGACAGCTTGGAGGAGGCACCAATCAGCCGAGTGTGACTGCCAGGCCAGAGAGAGGAAGGCCAATTCAATGGTAATGATCGCCCCGTCCAGTAGTGCCGGGCCATAGCCTTTCAGATCGAGCATGGAAACGTCCGGTAGTCAGGGGTGGCCGGTGAGGCCACCCCTGCGGTTTACATCTTGATGTCGTAGTTGAAGTACTTCTGCATGATGGTGTCGTAGGTACCATCTTTCTTCAGTTTCTTCAGGGTAGCGTTTACCTTTGCGGCCAGATCCTTGTCACGCTGACGCATGGCAACACCTACGCCTTCACCCAGCTTGACCGGCTCGCCGACTTCCTTGAAGCCGTCTTTGCTCAGTACGGTCTGCTCGCCTACCGGGTAATCAACAAAAACCACGTCCAGGCGCTGGCCTTCGAGGTCCAGAACCATGTCGTCGGCCGTGGTGTAACGCTTGATGGTTACGATGCCGCCCATGTTCTCGGTAACGAAGGTGTCCATGGTGGTGCCACGCTGAACGCCAACTACCTTGTCCTTCATGGCGTCCATGTCGGTGACGTCGGTGTTGAAAGCTTCAGGCGCGAACCAGCCACCCGGGGTGTTGTAGTACGGCTCGGAGAACAGTACCCGCTCGGCGCGCTCCGGGGTGATCGACATGGAAGACATAATGGCGTCGAATTTACGCGCCAGCAGGCCAGGAATCATGCCGTCCCAGGATTGAATAACGAACTCGCAGTCCGCTTTCATCTCGGCACACATGGCTTCGGCCAACTCAACTTCGAAGCCGGTCAGCTCGCCATTCTCATCTTTATACTCGAACGGCTCGTAAGGCACGTCGAAGGCGATGCGGATTTCTCTCCAGTCTTTGGCCTGGACCGTTCCGGCCGCCAGGGCCAGGGCGCAACTCGCTGCAACAATCAGTTTTTTCATGTGTTACTTCTCCAGTGATTTGCCTTTTCGGCTTATTTTTCATGGAAGCACTGCATCCAGTACGAACCCAAGATAGCACCCAGTGTCAGAAGTTGGGAGCAAGGAACTGCTTCATGCGTTCCGAGTCCGGGTTATCAAACACTTTTTCGGGCGTACCCTGTTCTTCAATCACGCCCTGATGCAAGAACAGGACCTGACTGGAAACATCCCTTGCGAACGCCATTTCGTGGGTGACCACGATCATGGTCCTGCCTTCCTCGGCCAGACTCTGCATAACTTTCAGAACTTCACCTACCAGTTCCGGATCCAGGGCTGAGGTGGGCTCATCGAACAGCATAACCTCAGGTTCCATGGCCAGGGCGCGGGCAATGGCAGCGCGCTGCTGCTGACCACCAGACATCTGGGCCGGATAGTAATCCTTGCGCTCGTAGATGCCGACTTTCTGGAGGTAGGACTCGGCACGTTCGATGGCCTCTTTCTTTGGCACCTTCAACACGTTTACCGGGGCTTCGATGATGTTTTCCAGCACGGTCATGTGAGACCACAGATTGAAGCCCTGGAACACCATGGAAAGTTTCGAGCGGATCTGTTCAACCTGCTTGTTATCAGCCGGAATACGCTCGCCCTTGCGGTTATTGGTGAACCGGATTGGGTCGCCGTGCACGATAATGTCGCCGGAGGTAGGCGTTTCCAGCAGGTTGATACAACGTAGAAAGGTGCTCTTGCCGGAGCCGGAACTGCCGATCAGGGAAACCACATCGCCTTTGCGGGTTTCCAGTGAAATACCCTTGAGCACTTCATGCTTGTCGAAAGTCTTGTGAATATCCCTGCAGATCAAAGGCGATTTGTCCGCCATTGGAAGCTCCCGAGGCTGTCAGTCAAAGGCGCATGTTTTACGGACTGTGGCGGCGGAAATCAATACCTCTTAAAGAGGCTTTTCCGCTTTGTTAGCCGAAATCCAACACGCTGCTTTGTATGATGAATGTGTTTGCTGTACCGACACGGTGTGCCTGCATTATAGGTTCTGCTGTGAGCGTTGTGCAGCGCTCTCCGGGGGAACCGGCATCCGGATGACCTGGCTGCCATCCTTTTCCAATTCACGCAGCGAGTCGCTGACAAATCGAACGTGAGCCATGGCAGCCTTCTGGGCCACCCCGGGCTTGCTAGAGATTATGGCTTCATAGAGTTGTCGATGCTGGCGCACGATCTTTTTCCGCATTTCCTGTCTTGGATTCAGGTTCGCCACCGAGGCCTGGACCGTCATCAGCATCATATTTTTGAGGCTGCTGAGCACATGGACCAGTATCGGATTGTGGGATGCCTCTACGATTGCCAGATGAAAACTATGGTCTGACCGCGCGTTACTGAGCGGGTCAGTCTCTTCCAGGGCTCTGAATGCCTTGGTGATCCGATGCCGGTCTGCGCCATTAGCGCGCTGGGCCGCCAGGAATGCCGCCTGGCCCTCGAGCTGCTCGCGAACTTCTAACAAATCGTAAAGCGTGCGGGGGTGGCCTTCGAACAGGTGCATGAGCGGGCTGTGGTCGTCCACGGATTCTGATTGCGGAACCATGCTGGCAACGAACGAACCCTTGCCGTGTCGTGTCTCAATAACCCCACGGCCTTGCAGTTCATGCAGTGCCTCCCGAATGACAGCCCGGGACACGCCCAGTCGAGCAGCCAGCTGGCGTTCCGAAGGAATTTTCTGCTCCGGCGCCAGCCACCATCAAGAATGAGCCGCTCGAGTCGGTACGAAATTTCCTGGGAGATTGCCATTCAGGTGCCTGTTTTGCTCGCTGGTCTGACCAGTGACTGTTGTCATAGTGGGTGATTCGGATCTTGGTAGATACGCCGCCAAGCCCTGTAAATATGGATGATTACAGCCAATTCGTCCATTTATGGCGCGGGAAAAACTGGTCCGACCAGTGGGTTAACCGCTGGACTAAACCCGCATTGGCTACGAATATCTGTCTAATGTCGGTCGGTTAAATTTCGTCCAGCCGGCGTTGAGTCAGACGCTGATAACAACAAAACCAACGGAGACGTTTCGATGATTTCGAAGAATAACATCCGAAATAGCTGTGACACTGGCGAGACCCCACCTCGCAGAAGTTTCCTTAAAACTGCCGCCATGGGCGTCGCTCTTGCTGGTACGATGCTGATGGGGGCTGGGCAGGCTCAGGCCGCAACCACGTGGAAGATTCAGTCCGTTTGGGACGCAGGCACCGTGGGTTACTCGTTGTTCGACGAGTGGTGCAAGAGTATTGAGGCGAAGTCAGGCGGAGAGCTGAAGTTCCAATGCTTCCCGGCCAAGGCTGTCGCTGCCGACAATAACTCACTGTTCGACTCTGTTCGTAACGGTGTTCTACAGGGTATGAATCCGTTCACCCTGTACTGGTCAGGGAAGATTCCTGCCTCTGTCTTCCTGTCTTCATATCCAGCCGGTCCTGATCAACCTCATCATTGGGACACCATGTTCTACTCCATGGGCATGCTGGAAAAGACCCGGGAAATCTACAAGAAGTTCGGCCTGTTTTACGTTGGGCCCATCCAGCACGACGCCAACATCATTCACTCCAAGCAACCGGTTAACAGCCTCGAAGATCTCAAAGGCATGAAGATTCGGGTCCCGGGCGGCATGGTCGCCGAGGTGTTCCAGCAGTTCGGAGTTTCCACCGTGAGTCTGCCGGGCTCAGATATCTTCCCTGCGCTTGAGAAGGGCACCATTGATGCAGCGGACTACGTAGGCCCTGCGGTTAACTACGAACTGGGCTTTTCCCAGGTGACCGACTACATCATCTTCGGACCTCCTGGCGTCATGTCTATCTACCAGCCGGTCGACCTGATGGACCTGACCGTCAGCCTGCGGGCCTGGAATTCCATCTCGCCTGAGCTACAGCAGTTGGTTGAGGATGAAGTGCGCATCTACTCCCAGAAGCACTACCTGGCTATCCAGGAGCGCAACATTGCGGCGATGGAGAAGTTCAAGGCAGAAGGCGACACGGTTACGCGTCTGAGCCAGGAAGATCTGGAAGCCTGGCGTAAAGCGGCCATTCCCATCTGGTTCAACTGGGCAAACAAGAATGAGGACGCACGCGCCATTCTGGATATCCAGCTGAAGTACATGATGAACGACACGGTTGGTTACATTACCGAAGAAGACATCAAGGGCTTCTAAGTTCAAAAGCTCAAACAAAAACGATAATCGGGGAAGGCAGGGTTAGCCGACACAGGATTAACCCTCCCTTCCCCGCTCTTTGATCTAGGTGGTAGCAACATGTCTGATCTGAGTGCATTTGGCTTTGTCTTGCCGCACTGGTTCTACTGGGGCTGGCTGGCGGTTATGCCACTGCTCATGATGGCTTGGGACAAGTGGAGCAGTAAGCGTGGCGGCGACGATGCCGAGCCCGAAAAAACGATTTCGGAGCTGCAATCTGAAGAAGATGATCCCCTGGCACACTTCGAATATGAGGGTAACTGGTTTACAAAAATTGTTGACTGGATGTGTGAGAAATCAGGGCTGTTCGTGGCCTTCTGGACCATCAACGCAGTACTTTTCTATTTCTTCGAAGTGGTGATGCGGTACATCTTCAATATGCCAACGATCTGGGTGCATGAAGCCAGCTTCCTGATCTTCGGCATGCAGTACATTCTCGCTGGCGCCTTCGCGCTGTTGCACGGCGCTCATGTCAGGGTCGACGTCGTCTACAACTTCCTTCCGGTACGCGGGCGTGTGGGCATGGATATCTTCACCTCCATGTTCTTCTTTATTTTTGCGGCTGTTCTGGCCACCACATCGTGGACCTTCTTTCAGGACTCACTGATGATGAAAGAGACTACGGTCGAGACATGGGGAATCCAATATTACCCCGTGAAAGGCGTAATGTTCTTGGGCGCGATCCTGCTCTTGCTAGCCGGCTTCTCGAAGCTGCTTAAAGACATCGTTTTGTTTATCCGTCTCGGTCAGGAGCGCACAGCATGAGTACAACAACTGCAGCGCCAAGCAGCGGCATGGCCGGGAAGCTGGGCACATGGTTAATGATCATCGCCACCGTGGGTCTGGCGTTTGTCATCTGTGTTGAACTGATCAACATTCTGTTTTACGACCCGTGGAGTGACGAGCGGTTCCTTTTCAAGCTTTCGGGCAGCCTGTCTGGCGTGGACATTGGCCCGCTGACCTACCTGATGTTCGGCTCTCTGGCAGTGGCTCTGATGATGGGCCTGCCACTGGCCTTTGTTACCGGCGGCCTGGGTGTCATGTTCATCTATCTGGTCGGTGATGCATGATGCTGAACATCGTGCCTGGCCGTATCTTCCCGTTGATGGCCAACCCGGACATCGCGGCGATTCCCCTGTTCATCTTCATGGCGTCGATGCTTGAGCGTGCCGGCCTGATCGAAGAAATGTTCAGTGTGGTGTACAAGTGGATGGGTGGCATCAGCGGTGGTCTTGCGGCCGCAACGATTGTTGCTTCGACCATTCTGGCAGCGATGGTGGGTGTTATCGGTGCCGCGGTCGTAACCATGGGCATCATCGCGCTGCCGGCCATGTTGAAACGGCACTATGATCACAAGATTGCGCTCGGTTCTATTATGGCGGGGGGAACACTGGGTATTCTCATACCACCGTCCATCCTGGCCATTCTGTACGCGGTGGTGGCGCAGCAGTCGGTGGGCGAGCTTTACCTGGGCTCGCTGTTGCCGGGGCTGATGCTCTCAGGTCTGTATCTGACTTATGTGCTGGTGCGCAGCTGGCTGAATCCGAAGCTGGGCCCACCGATCCCGATGGAAGACCGGATCAGTCTGAAAGAGAAGCTAAAGCTCCTGGGTAACCTGATCGCCCCCCTCGCCCTGGTCGGCCTGGTTCTGGGCCTGCTGTTTGGTGGTATTGCTACGCCGGTAGAAGCAGCGGGCATCGGCTCTTTCGGTGCCATCATCGTTGCGATGATGCACAAAAAGTTCTCAATTGCCGGTCTTCGCGAAGCGTCTGTGACCACAGCCAAAGCGTCCGCGATGGTCCTTTGGATCATGTTCGGTGCCTCGGTATTCGTTGGTTTTTATATCCTGCAGGGTGGTCAGCAGTTCGTGACCGATGCCATTCTGGGTACGGGGATGTCGGCTTACGGTATCCTGTTGTTGCTGATGGTGTTACTGGTCGTTCTGGGTATGTTCCTTGACTGGGTTGGTATCCTGTTGCTGGCAGTGCCCATCTTCATCCCGATCGTGAAAGCGCTGGAGTTCCCCGGCCTGTTCGGGTTCCCGCCGGTTGCTGGCGACGATGTGGTGCTCTGGTTTGGTGTGCTTTATCTGGTGAATATGCAGATGTCGTTCCTGAGCCCGCCGTTCGGCTACGCCCTGTTCTACATCCGTGGCGTTTGCCCGCCGGAAATCTCTATGGGTACCATCTTCAAGTCGTCCCTGGTGTTTCTTGCGATTCAGGCGTTCGGACTGTTCATGTGTATTCTGATCCCGGGCATCGTCACTTGGCTGCCGGGACTGGTTTACGGTTAATTTTCTAAAGGAGTAATTCGTTATGTTGACTATTAATAGGCTGGATATTGCCGACGCCCGTATTTTGATTGAAGGCGCAGCGGAGAAGGCCCGTGAAATTGGAATTCCCATGTGCATCGCCATTGTGGACGAATCCGGCAATCTGATTGCCTTTGAGCGCATGGACGGTGGCAAGATCACCAGTGTCACCATTGCCCAGGACAAGGCCTTCACCGCGGCTGCCGCCAAAAAGGCGACCCACGACTACAACAAGGCCAACGTGCCTGGCAGTCTCGCCTTTGGTATCCACACCGAGGTTGGTGGACGCCTGAGCTCTGTGGGTGGTGGTTTGCCGGTGATTGTAAATGGTGAAGTGGTTGGTGGTATTGGCCTGAGTTCCGGCACGCCCCAGCAGGACATGGATTGTGCCCAGGCTGGCCTCGACCACTTTGAAACCAAACGCGGTTAACCGCTGTCACAGCAGAACTGACGGGCTTCATGGCCTGTCAGTGATCTCCGCCTCCGGGTGGAGCCCGAGGTGACACGAATTCAGAGAATGTTATGACTACCAAGCCAACAGTCAGCAAAGCCGAGCTGGCGGAACAGTTCCGGTCGTTCATCGACCCGGACTACGTCATTACCGACAGCGAAACCATGAAGCCCTACGAGTGCGACGGTTTGTCAATGTACTGCGAGATGCCCTTGCTCGTGGTGCTTCCGGAAACCGTAGAGCAGGTGCAGCGGGTGATGCGCATCTGCAACGAACACAAGGTGCCCGTGGTCGCCCGCGGCGCAGGCACCGGGCTCAGTGCCGGTGCCATGCCCCATAAAGAGGGCGTGGTGCTGTCGCTGGCCAAGTTCAATCGCATCCTCGAGATCGATCCGCTGGCGCGAACGGCCCGGTTGCAGCCCGGCGTTCGCAACCTGGCAATCAGTGAGGAAGCGGGCCAGTACGGTCTGTATTACGGCCCCGACCCATCGTCCCAGATTGCCTGCACCATTGGCGGCAACGTGGCCGAGAACTCTGGCGGCGTGCATTGCCTGAAGTACGGTTTGACCGTGCACAACCTGCACAGCGTGGAGATGGTGACGGCCGAGGGTGATGTGGTCACCGTTGGCAGCGATGCGCTTGATGTCTGCGGCATGGATCTGCTGGCGTTGATGACCGGCTCGGAAGGGCTGCTTGGGGTAGTCACCGAAGTGAAGGTGAAACTGCTGCCCAAGCCGGAAGTGGCGCGGGTGGTTATGGCTGGCTTCGATAGCGTGCAGAACGGCGGTGATGCCGTGGGTGGCGTGATTTCCCACGGCATTATTCCGGGCGGCCTGGAAATGATGGATGGCCACGCCATTGTTGCAGCGGACGACTTCGCCAAGGCTGGCTACCCGCGCGAGGCCAAAGCGCTGTTGCTGTGCGAGGTAGACGGTACGGTTGAGGAAGTGGACGAGCACATCGCCCAGGCCGAGGAAGTATTCCGCAAGTTTGGTGCGACCTCGGTACGTACCTCTGAAAGCGAGGAAGAGCGAGCGCTGCTGTGGAAAGGTCGGAAGTCGGCGTTCCCGGCGGTGGGCCGGATCTCTCCGGACTACTACTGCATGGATGGCACTATTCCCCGGCGTGAGTTGGCCAATGTGCTGCTGCGGATGGAAGAGATGTCGGAAGAGTTTGGCCTGCGCGTGGCCAACGTGTTCCACGCCGGTGACGGTAACCTGCATCCGCTGATCCTGTTTGATTCAAATGTGCCGGGTGAGTTCGAGCGCACCGAGGCCTTTGGCAGCAGCATTCTACGACTCTGTGTTGAAGTCGGTGGCTGCATCACTGGCGAGCACGGTGTGGGAGTGGAGAAAATCCGGCAGATGGCTGTGCAGTTTAATGACGACGAATTGCAGCAGTTCCATGATGTTAAAGCCGCTTTCGATCCGGCCGGGATCCTGAACCCGGGCAAGGGCGTGCCGGCCCTGAAATTCTGCCAGGAATACCGGTCCCTCGAGCACAAACAACACAAGCACGAACCTACGGAAGCCGCCCATGGCTGATATTTCCAAACAACTGACAGAACAGGTCATCGCTGCCCGCGACGGCGGGCACAAACTCAACATCGTTGGTGGCGGCACCAAGGCCTTTATGGGCCGGGCTGCGACCCGGACGCCGGCACCCTGAGCGTAGGCGAGCACAGCGGTATCGTTGAATATCACCCGGTTGAGCTGGTGTTGACCGTGCGCGCTGGCACACCGCTGAGCGAAATCGAGGCAGCACTGGCCGAGCATGGCCAGGCGCTGCACTTCGAGCCGCCGCGACTGGGCCCGGACGCCACTATTGGCGGTACGCTGGCGACCAACCTGTCCGGCCCGGCCCGGCCGTGGACTGGCTCGGTGCGTGACCAGGTGCTGGGTGTTCGTCTGCTTAACGGCAAAGGTGAACACCTGCGCTTTGGTGGCCAGGTGATGAAAAACGTTGCCGGCTACGATGTCTCGCGGCTGCAGGCGGGTGCTATGGGAACCCTGGGCCTGATGACTGAGATCAGCCTCAAGGTGATGCCGAAGCCGGCCGCATCCATGACCCTGGTGCAGGATATGGCCATGGACGAAGTCATCCACTATATGAACAGCCGCTCGGCCGAACCCAAACCGATCACCGGCGCTTGTTGGGTGGACGGTAAGGTGTACCTGCGCCTGTCCGGTGCCAAGTCAGCCGTCGAAGCTACGGCCCAGAAATGGTCCGGTGAGGTACTGGAGCAGGGCGATGAGTTCTGGCAGCAGGTTCAGGATCTGAAGCACGAATTCTTTGCCGGGAACGATGTTCCACTCTGGCGTTTTTCAGTCGGCTCAACTGCGGCCACACCGCAGCTTGATGGTCACTGGTTCATCGATTGGGCCGGCGCCCAGCGCTGGTACCGTGGTGCCGGCGAACTCAGTGACATGGAGCCGCTGGCCCGTGCCGCTGGCGGACAGGTCAGCCTGTTCCGGGGCGGCGACCGCCACGGCGAAGTCATGCACCACCAACCTGAGGCTCTGAAGGCGATTCAGCGTCGGGTAAAGAATTCGTTCGATCCGGATAACATTTTCAATCCCGGGCGTTTATACAGCTGGTTGTAAGAGCAGGAATACGATGCAAACAAATCTGGTTCAACAATTTGCCAATACAGCGGAAGGGCAGGAGGCCGAATCCATCCTTCGGGCCTGTGTCCACTGCGGCTTCTGCACCGCAACCTGCCCGACGTATCAGGAACTGAACGATGAGCGCGATGGTCCCCGGGGTCGCATCTATCTGATGAAGATGTTCCTGGAAGGTCAGGAAGCCACGGAAAAGACCCGTGAACACCTGGATCGCTGCCTGACCTGTCGCAGCTGTGAGACCACCTGTCCGTCAGGGGTTCAGTATGGCCGTCTGGTGGACATCAGCCGTGGCCTGATGGAGAAAGAGCTGCCACGGGCTCCCAAGGACAAGTGGCTGCGCTGGGGGCTGGCCCGGGTGATCCCGAATCGCCAGCTCTTTGGCCTGCTGTTGCGGATGGGTCAGATATTCCGTCCGGTATTGCCGGCACCGCTGCGCACCAAGGTACCGCCAAGAAAGCAGGCCAGCCCCTGGCCGGCGGCCAGTCACAACCGCATTGTGCTGGCCCTGGCCGGCTGCGTGCAGCCGTCAGCGACGCCGAACACCAACGCGGCTGCGGCCCGGGTGTTGGATAAGCTGGGCATCACCATGGTTGAGGCGCCTGAGGCTGGTTGCTGTGGTGCGGTGAATTACCACCTGTCTGAACACGAGAAAGGGCTGGAGCGGATGCGCCAGAACATCGATGCCTGGTGGCCCGCCATTGAGGCCGGAGCTGAAGCCATCATCATGACGGCCTCTGGTTGTGGCGCCATGGTTCAGGACTACGGTCACCTGCTGAAAGACGACCCGGTCTACGCTGCAAAGGCCCAGAAAGTCAGTGAGCTGTGTACCGACATCGGTGCTTTCCTGCTGAATCAGGATTTGGACAAGCTGAAGCTGAGCCAGAGCCCGGACAAGGTCGCTTTCCACTGTCCATGTACTCTGCAGCATGCCATGCAGCAGAGTGGCGTGGTCGAGCAGGTGCTGACCAAGGCCGGTGTAAACCTGGCCGTCACCAAGGACAAGCATCTGTGCTGTGGCTCTGCCGGTACTTACTCGGTAACGCAGCCGGAGATGAGCCAGAAGCTGCTGGGCAACAAGCTCAAGGCACTGACCGTGGACAACCCCGACCGCATCGTCACCGCCAACATTGGCTGTCAGATGCACCTGGAAACCAAGGCCCAAGTGCCGGTTCAGCACTGGATCGAGCTGCTGGATCAGTAAGCTGATTCGGTAATGGATTTAGTAAACCGGGGCCAGGTTCCGTTCATTCCCTGATGGGGTCGTTATACTGCTCTTGCAGTTAGCGAACCCACAGGGAGTGGATCTTTATGCCATGGATATGGGCGATTTTCGTTGTCATTGGATGCGTCAGTTCTCCGCTTTACGCCGGGGTCTACACCTGGATTGACCCGAACGGCGTCGCACACTTCTCGGATTACCCGCCGGAAGAATTGCCCCACCGAGAGATAATCGTCTCTGAACCATCGACAGTTACCATGTCTGAGAATCTTGATCAGGGCAGACGCGTGTCTGGAATTCGCGACGAGGTTCGCGGCCTGTTGTCGGCACCGGATCGCGAAGCGGGGGAGGGCGTAGATGTGTCCAGCGCCCGCGCCCAACGTACTAAAACCTGTGACGCCTACCGGAAAAAGCTCGACAGGATTCAATCCAAGCTTCGGGCCGGTTATGGCAACGACAAAGGCAATACACTCCGGCGTCAGCGGCGTGAAACCAGCCAGAAGCTCAGCCGTGAATGCCTGTTGCAGTAGCCTGAGGTGCTATATTGCCCGAAAGCCAACTGCAATCAGGAGCCCACTATGAACACCTTGCCCGAACTGACCGACGCTCTTCTGACCCTCGATGAGCGGGTCGCCGTTCTGACCCTGAACCGTAACGACCTCCGAAATGCCCTGACCGGCTCCGCGCTGATCGACGACATCGTGGCCACGGCCGATTGGGTGAATCAGTGTGACGAGGTGTCCGTACTGGTCATCACCGGCGCTGGCTCGGCGTTCAGTGCCGGAGGCAACATCCGCGACATGGCCGAACGTGGCGGCGATTTTGCCGGTGACGTGGCCGAGTGTGCGGATCGCTATCGCAAGGGCATTCAGCGTATTCCGCTGGCGCTGCAGGCAGTCGAAGTGCCGGTCATCGCCGCAGTGAATGGGGCAGCCATTGGTGCCGGCTTTGACCTTGCCAACATGGCCGACATTCGGATTGCCTCCGAGCGGGCCAAGTTCGGCGAGACCTTTTTGAACCTCGGGATCATACCCGGTGACGGTGGTGCCTGGCTGATGCAGCGCCTGATCGGTTATCAGCGCGCGTTTGAGCTGACTATGACCGGCCGGGTGATTGACGCCAATGAGGCTAAAGAGCTTGGTATTGTCATGACCGTCGTGCCGGACGACCAGTTGATGCCGGAAGCAATGAAACTGGCGACGCGGATTGCGAGCCAGCCGCCGAAGGCAACCCGGTTGACCAAGCGGCTAATGAAGATGGCCCAGCGCATGGAGCTGAAAGACTTCCTGGATCTGTGCGCGGTATTCCAGGGCATGAGCCATAATGAGCCGGAGCATCTGGAAGCGGTCAATCGCATGCTGTCTTCTATGGGGCGGGGCTAACGTTGCCGTCCCTGGCGCGTTAGTCCTCAGGTATTGCTCAGGATTCCGGGAAGCTGGTCCACCCATCCAGCCAGCTGCTGGCGGATACCGGGCTCACCGCGCCGACAAAATTGGCAGATTCGTCGAAGAACTCGCTTTGGGGTGGCCGAGTTGCGTTCATTTGCCGTAGCTGAATTCTGGGCATGAATTTAGGATTAACCAGATTCCGGGCGTTCGGAAACAGCGCAGTCTCCACTCGGAAGCTATTGTTGTTAGCCGATGCCTGCATCCAGCCTTGCTCGTCAAAGCCAAAGTCGTCATCCCTATCCCCTGAGAGTCCTTCCTGGCCGACCTGGCCCAGATGCCCCAGGTTCGCCATCAGGTTGTTCTGGAATGTCAGCAGATTACGGTTGGTGAGGGACAGAGCCTCGTCCCGGGTGTCCATGGCTTCGATGCCATAGCTGTCGATCAGCATGTTGTGGAAATGACCGCCGGAGCCCTCCCGAACAATAATGCCCCGGTGTTTTTTCTGAGAGTTGCCGGTGCCGACCAGGGTTACGTTGTAAAAGGTGGGTTCCGATCGAGGCATCGCTTCATGATCGCTTCCGTTGTTGTCGCCTTCGAAGGCATTGTCGCCGACATCAGGGTGTTGCTGGATGACGGCAAACTGAACATTACCAGTCCAGCCCCAGTCCCAGTCGATGCTGTCGTCGGCGGCACCGGACACCACGATATTTTTGAGATCGACATTACCACCAAACATTTCAATGCCATCGTCCAGCGAGCGGTGCACCTGAACATTCCGGACAATAGTGTTCTTGCCGCAGCCTCCCAGGGTCAGGCCGTTCAGTTCGTTGTCCTTATACACTTCAAAGCCGGCAAATTCGATGCGTGTGTATTCCAGTACGCCACAGGAATGGCTGGCGTCGGTGCCGCCAAACGCGCCCCGGTTCTCGCCCGCGGGCAGACCTTCAATCGCGGCGCCAGGTTCGTTAACCGGTGCCTTGCCGAGCAATACCAGACCGCCCCAGTCACCCCGGGTGCGTTTGCCTTCGGCCTTGGCGCTGGTGAAGATCACCGGGTTGTTGGCCTTGCCCCTTGAGAACAGCTTTGCGGAAGGGGTTACCACCAGAGCAGAGCCGTTTTCGCCTTCGACGGTTACGCCGGGCTCGATACTCAGGCTCGCATTTTCGACGTAAATGGTCTCTTCGAGAATGTAACGGGAGCCAGTCTTCCAGGTGGTGTCGGTAGTGATGTCGGCATCGATGCGCACAGCCCGGTTTTCAAATGCTGTAAAGCCCACGGCGATCGAGCTGATAGCGAGCATCGGAATCCAGATAAGACTGTTGCGGCGGAGCCAGCCGGGTTTCTTGCGGTCTTTTACAGTCGGTTGCTCAATACGGCTGGTCTGCTCGCGGACCATCAAGGGCTGGCCGTTGTCGTTGGCCTGAATTTCCCGGGCCAGAGCCTGAAGTTCCGGCGTGCCCGAATGCTCAACGCGGCGCAAGACATCGGCTCGGTATCCAGGTTCCTGCAGCAGGGTATTCAGGTGAACGAATTCGACGCCAGGGCAGGCGCCTTTGTCGATGCGGCGCTTCAGACGCCAGAGTTTTTCGACGAGGAGGGAGGAATCTCCAGACATGGGGTACTGCTCTCCTTTGGATTGAGAGCAACAGGCTATACCTACTACATGACCATTCCGTGAACGCAGCAGAGCCGGTACTCGACGGTCATGAAAACGCAATGTTGTGCTGCTTCAATGCGTTCCCGTAGAGACTGACTCTCTCGCGCAGATCCCAGGAACTGCGCTGCTCAGGACGAGCTTCCTATTGCTTCATTGCCAACAGCTTGTTTTCGGGGGCAACTTTGTCAGTACTGATGAAATCGATTCAGGGCATGCGTGCCAGGGTGTTATGGTCCGGCAATTGTCTGGAGCTTATCGAGCTTGGTGTGCAGGAGGCCTGTGGTTATTTCCGGCCGGTGCGCTATGAAGTTCATATTCCCGGGGAGACTGCCTTGTATAAGTCAGAGAGTCAGCATTCGGCTCAGCACTACATCAGAATGCTGTTAGGCTAGAAGGCATGATCATCAAAACGGTGCGACGGATTCGCCCCGTGTATCCGGGAGCCACACAAGCATGAGGACCATCGCGTTCTATAGCCCTAAAGGCGGCGTTGGAAAAACCGCTGCGGCCGTAAACATCGCCTACCTCGCAAGCCAGAGCCAATGTAAAACGCTGCTTTGGGATCTCGACCCTCAGGGAGCCGCCAGTTTCTATCTGGCCGGTGCCGAGATGGTCAAAGGTAAGAAGCTGTCCAAGCTGCTGGAAGGCAAATCGCCAATCGCTAAATTTATCCACGAAGACGTATACCCCAATTTGGATTTTATTCCGGCCCACAGCAGCTTTCGCAACTTCGATATCAAACTGGAACATGAGGCTGGCAACGATATGCTGCGGCAGATGCTGGCGCCGCTCTCGGAAGACACCAGTCTTGTGGTTCTGGATTGTCCGCCAACGCTGTCGCGGCTGACTGAGCAGGTTTTAGAGCTGGCTGATGCCGTCTATGTCCCCCTGGTGCCTACCTGGCTGTCTCTGAACAGCTGGATTCAGTTGCGAGATTTCGCCAAGGACAAAAAGCTGGGGGTTAAAAAGTTGAAGCCGTTCTTTTCCATGGCGGATCGGCGCAAACGTTTGCATCGCGAGGTGATCGCAAGCCCCGAGGACTACCTTGATCAGCCACTGGATATCATCATTCCTTATGCCAGCGTGGTTGAGCGCATGGGGGAGGAGGGGCTGCCTCTGGAAGTGCTGGCTCCCAGATCGGTCGCAGCCGCCAGTTTCAGGCAAATGTGGGCGAGAATTAAGCAGCAGCTTTGGAAGCGTTGATGGAGATCAATACCGATTGAAATCGCCCGGTGAATTGGCCATTTTTTACTGGCCAATCTGGAAAGTTGTAATACACTTCCCGGGCGATCAAATTTTGCTCAATTCGATAGTTCGTCGGCGCATCATGGTTTTTGTGTCTGCTTAAATTCGCAAGTGCGCGCTAGCCAGGCAGTGCGTGCACCATGAAATTGGAGTGCTTCTCAATGAATCCCGATCAGCTCGCACAGGCTCTCTCGGACAACGCCAAATTCACTCTCCAGCAAGACAGCAGTGAATACGACAAAGAACACGAGACGCGCAAAGCATCGTTCGAAATAGTATCCGAGGCAGGGGAAGTTATCGGTTACGTGAAAACCTGGCAGGACGACGACAGCTTCGCCGGGTTTGTTCGGTTTGATTCGGACGGCCGTGTCCAGGACTGGAAGGTATTTGATAAGAGGCTGCCTCACTAAAATTGAGGCGCAGCAATAACAAAAAAGCCCGCACTAGGCGGGCTTTTTTGTGGAATTCGTGGTGCCCGGAGGCGGAATCGAACCACCGACACGGGGATTTTCAATCCCCTGCTCTACCAACTGAGCTATCCGGGCAAGTTGCGCTACTGCTGTGCAACGGGGCGCTATTAAACCGGTTTCACTGTATTGAGTCAAGGCCGGGCCGGAAAAATTTCCGAATCTTTTCAGGGTTGATCAGGCTTTGATCAATTGGCGTTACTGCTCGGGTGGAACATAGCCTTCGGCCTGGTCGAACGGCTCGTTGTCGAAAAAGTGTTCCATCTGTGCCTGCAGGTATTTGCGGGTGTTCGGGTCCATCAGGCTCAGGTGCTTTTCGTTGATCAGCATAGTCTGCTCGGCCTGCCACTCTTCCCACGCTTGCTTGGAGACGGTTTCGTGGAGTTCCTGGCCTTTTTTGCCGGGCATGGGTGGGAAGGCCAGGCCGTCGAGTTCTTTCTGGTATTTACGGCAGAATACGGTTCGGCTCATGGTGGCTCCTGTTGGCAAATTGAATCTGCCGGCATGATAACAGATCAGGCTGGGGCGGGCTGAAGCTAAGTGCCCGCCGGCGTTAGAGCAGGGCAGTCTGTTCCGGTTGGGTCAGCAGGCTGCGTATCGGCGCTGGCAAGCCGAGGGCAAGGGCTTCGTCCCGGTGGAACCAGCTCAGGCGGTCGTCGTCGCTACGCGCCGGGTATTGTGAAGAGCGTTGTGGGCAGCGCTGTGGCCAGCGTCGTGGACTGAGAGTCGGGCAGGCTGGATATGCAAGTGGTAATGGCTGAAGGTGTGGCGAAAACCGCTGATGAGCTCCGGGTCGCCGCAGTTCAGTCCCAGTTGCTGCTCACAGGTCTCTTGCAGTTCATCCGGGCCCAGAGCCGGGTCCAGTTCCGGCAGGCTCCACAGTCCGCCCCAGATACCGCTGGGTGGCCGTCGCTCCAGCAGGATGCGACCGTCACTGTCTTCAAGAATCACCATCACGTGGTTTTCTCAGGCTTGGCTTTCTTGGGCTTGGAACCCGGGTAAAGCGTTTCTTCGCCTTGGGCATGGGCAGTGCAGCCTGATTGCAGCGGGCAGGCGTCGCACTTCGGCCGGCTGCGAGTGCACACCATGGCACCCAGATCCATGATTGCCTGGGTGTAGTCCCGCGCCCGTGCCTCGGGAGTATGTTGCTCGGCGTGGTGCCAGAGCTGCTTCAGCACCGCAGTCTGGCCGGGCCAGCCGGGCACCGCATGGTAGCGGGCCAGGACCCGCTTGACGTTACCATCAAGAATAGCCGCCCGTTTGCCAAAAGCCTGGGCGACGATGGCTGCTGCGGTAGAGCGGCCGATGCCGGTCAGGGTTTCCAGTTGTTCGGGATCATCCGGGAAGTCGCCACCGAACTCCTTAACCACGGTCTTCGCAGCCTTCTGCAGGTTGCGGGCCCGGGCGTAATAGCCCAGGCCAGACCAATGGCTGAGTACGTCGTCCACCGGGGCTTCGGCCAACGCCTGCACATTCGGGAACCGAGCCATGAAGGCGTTGAAGTAGGGAATCACGGTGGCGACCTGGGTTTGCTGCAGCATGATCTCAGAGACCCAGACCCGGTAGGCATTCTGGTTCTCGTGCCACGCAGGTCATGCCTGCCGTGCTTATCGAACCAGTCGAGCAGTCGTTCGGCGAAACGGTCAGGCATTAGTTAAACAGGCCTTTCAGTTTGTCGCCGAGCTTTTCCTGCAGCTTCTCTTCGACTTTCTCTTTCGCCTTGGCTTTAGCCTTGTCGACTTCTTCCTTGGCCTTAGCTTTAGCCGCGTTGGCTGCGATGGTCTTCAGGGTGTCGCGGAAGCGGGAGCCATCAAACGAGCACAGGCCAGCCGGATCCTCGGCGAAGTTGCCGCGGCACTCCACCGGAATAACCACGTTCTCTACATACTCGGTCACCCGGCAGGCTTCATCGCGGTGAATCTCACCGACGATGCGCAGGCCAGCTTCGTAATCCATCGTGCTCTGTTTCAGGTCGATGGTGCCGTCGCCTTCCAGTTTCATCCCGGCCAGGGCCGCCACCAGGTCGGTGTTCTTCAGGGTGTTGCCGTTGATCTCAAGGGTGCCGCGCATGTCATTGAACGGGGTGGCGGTGCCCCAGTCGCTGGTGCTCAGGCTGTCCTGATTCACCAGGGCGATGCCCTGACAGGCCATGCGAGTCAGGTTCATCTTGCGAAACTCGCCCTCGGCCAGGTTGAAGCTGATCTGACCATCGGCGTTCTCGCGCAGTACCGAGATCCGGTTGCCCGCAGTGGTGACATTCACATTCAGGTTGGCGCCTCCGGACAACATGTCCACTTCCGCCAGGTCGGTCAGCAGGGGCAGGGTCTGCACGTTGCTGACCTTGGAGTCGATTTTCCATTTCGGGTTATCGCTGCGGGCGTCCAGGGTTACCTGGGCGCCGAAGCCACCCTCGTAGAGTTTGCCGCTGAATTCGTCGACCTTGATCAGGCCTTTTTCAGCAGTGGTGCTGGCGGTGATTTCCTTGATGGTCAGGTTGCTTACGATCAACTCGGCCAGGCCGAAGTCAATGTCCAGCAGCAGGGTGCGCAGGGTGTCCAGTGGCAGCAGATCGCTCTCCGGTGTGTCCTGGGCGGCGGTTGTCTGCTGGCCGGAAGCGCTGTCGCCGGTCTCTTGCGCGGCCTCTTCTTCGCCTTCAGCTTTGGGTGGCAGGTAGCGGTCGGCATTCAGCTTGTCGCCCTGCAGCCGGAACACCACGCCGGTGTTGGCGAGGTTGTAGCTGCCCGAGCCGTTGAAAGTAGTGTCATCCAGTTTCAGGGTCAGGTCGGACAGCTCAACTTTGCCGGCAGGCCCGCCAATGTTGGTTGAGAAGGCCAGAGCCTTGAGTACCTCAGGATCGCTGGTTTCCACTGCCGGTTGGCCCAGGTTGCTGAGCAGTTCCTTCAGGGAAAACTCGTTGATGTTCAGTTTGCCGTTCAGGGCGGGTTTGTCGCCAAAGCCTTTGACCTCAAGATCGGTGGTCATGGACAGGTTGGCAAGGCTGGCGGTGAAGCCGCTGAGCGTCGCGGTCTCGTTCTCGAGGTTAGCGACGGCGGAGCCGCCCAGTTCAGCGGTTACCGATTGCCCACCGAAGGGCTCGCCGTTCATGTCGAAAACCGCTGACAGGCCCGATACGGCAAATTCGTTGAGCGCTTCGTTCGCGGCCAGGCGGGCGCTGATGTTTCCGTCCACTTCAAACTGGGGCTTGGCGGTTTCGACCCGGAAACTGATATCGAGTGGGAATTCCGAGCCCAGGGTGATTTCGCTGGCGGTTACGGTGAAGTTGTCCAGCGTTACGGACTGTCCGGTGCTCTTGTCGGTGTAGTGCACCTGGGCATTGCTGATCTCAACATTATTCACGTTAAAGTTCAGCGGTTCGCTACTTCCTCCCCCGGCTGTCGTGTCAGCGGGCTTTTCCTCTTCGGCCTCGGCAGTCTTGGGCTGCTCGCCCTCAGCTGGTTCCGGCATGATCCGGGTCCAGTTGCCCTGGCCTTGTTCGTTTACTTCGAGGTTGGCATCCAGGCCGCTCAGTACAAAGGTGTCCACCTGCGGCGCCATGGCAATCAGCGACCAGAAATCGATCTGCGCCACCAGTTGTTCCAGCGCCACAAAACGATCGCCTTCCAGGTTGGCTTGTACGTTATTCAGTTCCAGGCCGAGCGGGATAAACGACCAGCCAATGTCGCCCTCCAGCACAAGATCCAGGTTGGTCTGTTTTTCCACCGCTTGCTCGATCTGCGGCTTGTAGTCATTGGGGTTTATTACGGCCATGGCGATGGCAATCGCGACCACTGCCAGCAAGATTACGGCAACAATCGCAATTAACAGATAACGAACAGCTTTCATGGTTCAAATTTCCTTATTTCGTCGAGCCTGGAAAGTTTCGGAACGATTTCGGATGCTTACACGTCAAAGGATAACGCAGGGCAAGTAAATTAAAAGCGTGCCAGTATGACAATGCCGTAGTGTTAAGCCAGAATACCCTCTTGAGCTTCTGACTGCATACAAGCTAACAACCATAACAAGGAGATAACCGTGGCAATAACTGTTTCAATTGAGCTGAACCGGGAACTGGAACTTCCGGGTAGCTATGATGAAGTCTTTGAGTTATTGGCGGATGTGCCACGTTCTGCAAGTCACTTTCCAAAAGTGAACCAACTGACGGATCTGGGCGACAACACTTATCGTTGGGAAATGGAGAAGGTAGGTGTGGATAAGCATGCGATCCAGTCCGTTTACGCCTGCAAGTACCATTCGGATAAAGATGCTGGCCGGATCACCTGGGAGCCGGTGAAGGGCGAGGGCAACGGTGTCGTGCGCGGCTCCTGGACACTGAAGTCCAAGGGCGATTCAGTCACCTCAGCCAAGTTCCAGACTCACGCCGAACTTACCGTGCCACTGCCCAGCCTGTTGAAGCTGGCGATCAGCCCGGTTATCAAGCACGAGTTCAACAGCCTCGTAGATACCTATATGAAGAATCTCAAGACGGCAATCTGATCCGGTTTCGGCTATCACGCTGATAAACTCGGTTGTGGGACTCCGGCGGGCAGAAAAGGTATAATCCGCGAATTGAAAATTTGCGGCGATGTGCCGCCTAACTGCTACGGAGTCCCCATGGCCGAACGTAAGGCTCGGGTAGAACGAAATACCCTGGAAACTCAGATTACCGTCGAGATTGATCTCGATGGCACCGGCAAGTCTACTTTCGACACCGGCGTTCCTTTCCTAGAACACATGATGGATCAGATTGCCCGCCATGGCCTGGTGGATCTGAATATCGTCTCCAAAGGCGATCTGCACATCGATGATCACCACACCGTAGAAGACATCGGCATTACCCTGGGGCAGGCGTTCAAGCAGGCAGTAGGCGACAAGAAAGGCATCCGTCGCTATGGCCACGCTTACGTGCCTCTGGATGAAGCCCTGTCCCGCGTCGTTATCGATCTTTCCGGCCGTCCGGGGCTGATGATGGATGTGCCTTACACCCGCGGTTCCGTGGGTGGCTTCGACGTCGACCTGTTTGAAGAGTTCTTCCACGGTTTCGTGAATCACTCCATGGTGACCCTGCACATCGATAACCTGAAGGGCAAGAACACCCATCACCAGATCGAGACCGTCTTCAAGCCTTCGGCCGCGCCCTGCGCATGGCGATCGAAATGGATGAGCGGATGGCGGGTATAACTCCGTCTACCAAAGGCTCTCTGTAACTCGCTACAGCACAGGATATCGAATTCCATTATGAAGACCGTTGCCATTATCGACTACGGCATGGGAAACCTGCATTCGGCGCGTAAGGCAGTAGAGCACGTGGCGCCGGATGTTCGCGTTCTGGTGACCGACAACGCCGACCAGATCCGCGAGGCCGACCATGTGATCCTCCCCGGGGTTGGCGCCATTCGTGACTGCATGCACGAGATTCGCCGGCTTGAGATAGATACCCTGGTGCGTGAAGTCTCCCGGGACCGTCCTTTCCTCGGCATCTGTGTGGGCATGCAGGCGCTGATGTCCCGCAGTGAAGAGAATGGCGGTGTCGATGGCATCAATCTGTTCCCGGCCCAGGTCCGCTTTTTCGGTGACAACCTGGTGGAAAAGGGCGAGCGGTTGGGGTCGCGATTGAAGGTGCCTCACATGGGTTGGAACGAGGTCTATCAGAGCGTTGATCACCCCATGTGGCACAACATTCCCGATGGTGACCGTTTCTACTTCGTGCACAGCTATTACGCCGAGGCTGAAGGCAATGCCGATATTGCCGGTCGCAGCCACTACGGTGTCGACCTGGCGGCCGCTGTTGCCCGCGATAACATCTTTGCGGTGCAGTTCCACCCGGAGAAGAGTGCCCGCGCTGGCCTGCAGCTCCTGAAAAACTTTGTTGACTGGTCCGGTAAATAACGCCGGGGCATCTGAACGATTAACACGGACTTTGCTTTATGCTGATTATTCCTGCCATTGATCTGAAAGACGGCAAGTGTGTACGCCTGCGCCAGGGCCGGATGGACGATTCCACCGTCTTTGGTGACGACCCGGTCGATATGGCCACCCGTTGGGTAGAGGCCGGCGCGCGTCGTCTGCATCTGGTCGATCTTAACGGCGCCTTCGCCGGTGAACCGGTGAATGGCGAGATCGTTCAGGCGATTGCCCGCAAGTATCCGGATCTGCCGATTCAGATTGGCGGCGGTATCCGCTCCGCCGAGACCATCGAAGCCTACCTGAAGGCCGGTGTGCAGTGGGTGATTATTGGCACTAAGGCCGTGAAAGAGCCGGATTTTGTCACCGACATGTGCAAGCGGTTCCCGGGCCACATCATCGTCGGCCTGGATGCCAAAGACGGTCGCGTGGCCACCGATGGTTGGGCTGAGGTGTCTGAAGTGATGGCCACCGATCTGGCCAAGCGCTTTGCCAACGACGGCGTCGACTCCATCGTGTACACCGACATCAGCCGCGACGGCATGATGCAGGGCGTGAACGTTGAGGCGACCGTGGCGCTGGCGGAAGAGGGTGGCATTCCGGTGATTGCCTCCGGTGGTGTTACCAACATGGACGACCTCAAGCGCCTGGCGCCGATGGCTGACCGGGGTATCCTTGGCGCCATCACCGGCCGTGCTATCTATGAAGCACGCTGGACGTGGCCGAAGCGCAGGCATTCTGCGACAGCCTGAAGGCGTAAGGGGACAACCATGGGTCTGGCAAAACGCATTATTCCCTGCCTCGATGTCGACAAGGGTCGGGTGGTCAAAGGCGTCAACTTTGTTGATATCCGCGACGCCGGCGATCCGGTCGAGGTAGCGCGCCGCTACAACGAACAGGGCGCCGATGAGATCACCTTCCTGGATATCACGGCCAGTCACGAAAGCCGCGACACCACCTATGAAACCGTCGAACGTATGGCTGCTGAGGTCTTCATCCCGCTGACCGTCGGTGGTGGCGTGCGCACCGTGGATGATATCCGCAAGTTGCTGAACGCCGGTGCGGACAAGGTATCGATCAATACGGCCGCGGTGTTCAATCCCGAGTTTGTCCACGAAGCGGCCGAGCGCTTTGGCAGCCAGTGCATCGTGGTCGCCATTGACGCCAAACGGGTCAGTGCCGAGGGTGAGACGCCACGCTGGGAAATTTTCACCCACGGTGGTCGCAAGCCGACCGGTCTGGACGCGGTGGACTGGGCCCGGAAGATGGTCGAAATGGGCGCGGGCGAATTGCTGTTGACCAGCATGGATCGCGACGGTACCAAGATTGGCTTTGATCTGGGACTGACCCGGGCCATCAGTGATGCCGTGAGTGTTCCGGTGATTGCTTCAGGCGGGGTTGGCGAGTTGCAGCATCTGGCGGATGGCGTTACCCAGGGCGGCGCCGATGCGGTACTGGCGGCTTCCATCTTCCATTTCGGTCAGCACACGATTCCTGAAGCCAAGGCCTTCATGAAAGACCAGGGCATCGAAGTCCGGGACTAGAATAAAGAGTTTAGAGCCCCGGGCTAAAGCCTCAGGGCTTCCTGGCAAAGGCAGGTCGAATGGCCTGCTTTTCCCCTTCCACGAACATCTCTCGATTGCTGTTTCGGATGGCCCACAGGCCACTGACAGTCGCAATCGCCACACCTTGAGCGTCCAGCTCCGGCAGGTGCTTTTCCAGATAGTCCACGGTGACCTTGTGCGGGTGACCAATGCCAATGGCGCTGCCATTTTCCTTGGCACGCTGGATCAGTAGCTTGAACTGGCGGTCGACAAATTCCTCGGTCTGCTCATGGTCCAGGAACACGTCCCGGGTCAGGCTTGGAATCCGGTAGGCTTCGGCCACCTCTCCGGCCACGGATGAAGCGATGGTGCGGCTGTCCACGAAGTACAGCGGGTACTGGCGCAGCTCTCTCATAACCCAGTCCATGGGTTGCAGTCTCTGCGTCAGCAGGCTGCCCATGTGGTTGTTGACGCCCTGAACGTAGGGGATGGACTGCAGCGCCCGGCGCAAAGTCAGGGTAATGCTGTTCTCATCCATGTCGGAGGTCAGGCCGCCGGGGCCCAGGGCGAAGTCGCGGGTGTTGGCCATGGGGGCATGCAGCATGATTTCCTTTTGCTGTCGGTGCGCCAGTTTGGCCAGGCTCACGGTGTGGCGGCGGTAGGGCAGGAAAGCCAGGGTCAGCGGCTGCTCGATCCGGGCCAGGCGTTCACCTTCTTCCAGGTTGTGCCCCATGTCATCGATGATGATGGCGATGGTAGGCGGCAGCGAGCCGGCGGCTGCCGTGCTGCCTGGCTCCGCTGTTGCGAGGGGCGTGGCGGCCAGTGCCGCCACCAGTACAGAGAGCCGAAACAACATCACTGGGCCGAATCCTGTCCCTCGGTGCTGGCGCTGCTTTTATCCTTACGGTTCAGGATGTGCAGGCCTTTCAGCAGATTGAGTGCGGAGCGAAGCTGGTAGTCCCGATCGGCCAGAGACGCTGTCGAAGTGGCTTCCTCGGCATCGTCCGCTGCTGGCTGCTGATCCTCGTTCTGGCCTTCAAGATGGCCGCTCAGGTCGGCTCGGTAAAGAACGGCTGGCTATCCAGTTCGGTGAGCTCGGCCGGCCGTACTTCGATGTCTGGCTTGATGCCGGTGGCTGAATGGACCGGCCGTCCGGAGTGTAATAGCGGGCGGTGGTCATCTTGATCGCATGGGTCTCGTCCAGCGGAATCACCGTCTGCACGCTGCCCTTGCCGAATGATTGGGTGCCCATGATGACCGCGCGTTCGTGGTCCTGCAGGGCGCCGGCCAGGATCTCGGATGCCGATGCCGAGCCGCCGTTGATCAGTACCACAATCGGGGTGTCGGCCATGACGTCACCGGCCTTGGCGCTGAAGCGCAGTCTAGAGCTCTGGATGCGACCTTCGGTATAGACGATCAGGCCGTTATCCAACAGGGCGTCAGCGGTTTCCACGGCGGCTTGCAGTACGCCGCCCGGGTTGTTGCGAAGGTCGATCACCAGCCGTCGAGGTCATTGCCATATTCGTCTTCCAGAGAGCTCAGGCGCCAATGAATTGGCTGCCGGTCTCGGCCTGGAACTGGGTGATGCGCACGTAGCCATAGCCGTTTTCCAGCATTCGGGATTTAACGCTGGTGACTTTGATGACGTCCCGTTCCACCGGAATTTCGATCGGGGCATTTTGCCCTTCACGCATGATGGTGAGCGTAAGGGTGGTGCCCGGCTTGCCGCGCATGAGTTTCACGGCTTCTTCAAGGCTCATGCCTTTGACCGGCTTTTCATTCAGCTTGATGATCAGGTCACCGGCCTGCACGCCTGCTTTCTGGGCCGGCGTGTCGTCGATGGGGGCGATGACCTTGACGAAGCCGTTCTCCATGCCGACTTCAATACCGAGGCCGCCAAACTCACCGGAGGTGCTTTCCTCCAGCTGCTCGTAATCTTTGGGCGCCAGGTAGGTGGAGTGCGGGTCGAGGTCTGACAGCATGCCCTTGATGGCGCTTTCCAGCAGCTGACGGTCGCCAACTTCCTCAACATAGGCATCTTTAATGCGGCTGAACACTTCGGTGAACTTGCGCAGGTCATCCAGTGGTAGTTGGGTCTCCGGATCGGGCAGCGAGATCTCGACTCGCTCGCCGTTCTGAATGCCTTCAAGCAGCTTTTGTTCGTCTGTCTGGTCCTGAGCCAGGGCCAGTCCGGATGCGGTGGAGAAACAGGTTGCGAGAGCAAGGCTGCGAAGCGGAAAGGCGTAGCGTGGATTTCTGACCCGTTTCATTCACTTATCCCGTGTTTATTCCGATAGTTGGACTGGTTTCCCTGATTTCCGACAGTATGGCGTCAGCCAGCTCGTTTGTCAGCCCTCATGCCGCCGATCAGTCGGCCAGCCAGCGCCTGGGGTTGGTCGTCTTGCCGTTGTGGCGCACCTCGAAGTACAACGCCGGATGATCGGTGCCGCCAGTGCGGCCGGCAAGGGCAATGGACTCGCCGGCTGCCACCCAGTCGCCGGGACTGGTGAACAGGCTGCTGCTGTGGCCATAGAGTGTCATGTAGCCATCGCCGTGATCAATGATGGTGATCAGGCCGAAACCCCGTAGCCAGTTGGCGAACACCACCCGGCCATAATGAATGGCTTGATCTCAACCTCGTCGCCGGTGTTGATCAGCAGCCCGGTGCGCTGCAACTTGCCGTCGGCATAGCGCTCACCATAGCCACTGACTACCTTGCCGCGAACCGGCCAGGGCAGTTGGTTGCGCAGGGTCTGAAACGGTTCGGATTCGCTGGGCGTGGGGATGTCGGCAATCGCTTCCTGTACTTCCTGCAGCAGCTTTTCCAGCCGCTTGCGATCCGATTCCAGTTCCTCGCGCTCGCTGCGACGGTTTTTGATGTCGGTGTTCAGGGCGGCCAGGGTTTGCTGGCGCTGCTGGCGGGACTGGGTTAGCTGGTTCTGGCGCTCGGCCACGTCCGCCTCGGTCTGGGCCAGCTCTGTGCGGGTAGCCTGAACGTTGGCGCGGGTTTCCTTGAGTGCCAGCAGGCTTTTTCGGAAGGTTTCGAGTCGTTGGATGGTGTCCCGGCTGAGGTATTCATAGTAGGTCATGGTGCGGGCGACGCGGTCCGGGTTAACCTCGTTAAGCAGAACCTTGACGGCGGGCGTATCCCCTTCCATCCAGGCAGCGCGGATCTGCCGTTTAAGGCTTTCGCGCTGGCTGTCGAGGGTTCGGGTCAGCTCCCGCTGCTGTTGCTCCAGTTCCCTCAGGCGTTGCTGTTGCTCGGCAACACGCTCACGCAGCGAGCGGCGCTCACGGGTCAGGCGCCCGATCTTGCGCTCGCTGGCGGCCAGTTGCTGTTCCAGCTCTGAGCGATCTTCCTCGGCATCGGCGAGCCAGTCGTCGATGTCCTCAATGCGTTCCTTGAGGTCTTCGATCTGTTCCGGAGTGACTTCGCTCTGGGCCAGCGCTGGCGCCGCCACAATGAGCAGCGCCAGCACCAAGGCCGATCGCAACAGATTCACGCCTACCTGCAGTGCTCTCAACCGATTTTGACCAGGCTGTGTCCGGTCATTTCCTTCGGTTGCTCCAGTCCCATCAGGCCAGCAGGGTGGGGGCGACATCGCTCAGGCTGCCATCATCCAGCAGTGAGACCTTGTTGGGCCCGGTGTAGATCAGCGGTACCGGCCCGATGGTGTGGGCGGTATGGACCTGGCCGGATTCCGGGTCGGTCATCTGTTCGCAGTTGCCGTGGTCGGCGGTAATCAGGCTTCGCCACCGACTTCGTCGAGGGCTTCAACCACACGCTTTACGCACTCGTCCAGGCATTCAGCGGCCTTGATGGCGGCATCGAGCTTGCCCGTGTGTCCGACCATGTCACCGTTGGCGTAGTTGCAGACAACCAGATCGTACTTGCCGCTCTTGATGGCCTCGACCAGCTTGTCGGTCACTTCCGGGGCGCTCATTTCCGGCTGCAGATCGTAGGTGGCAACCTTGGGTGAGGGCACCAGGATGCGATCTTCGCCTTCGAACGGTGTTTCCAGACCGCCGTTGAAAAAGAAAGTGACGTGAGCGTACTTTTCGGTTTCGGAGATGCGCAGCTGGGTCTTGCCCTGGTTCGCGGCGTACTCACCCAGGCCATTGACCAGTTGCTCCGGTGGGTAGGCGCAACTGGTATCAATGTCGGCGGCGTATTCGGTGAGCATTACGAAGTCGGCCAGTTCCGGATGTTTGCGACGGTCGAAGCCGTCAAAGTCCGACTCGACAAAGGTGCGGGTCATCTCCCGGGCGCGGTCGGCACGGAAGTTCATGAAAATCACACTGTCGCCGTCGTTAATGGTGGCTTCGGATTGGCCAGCGGCGCGAATGCGGGTGGCTTGACGAATTCGTCGTTTTCGCCACGCTCGTAGGCCTCTTCCAGTCCGATGACCGGGTCGCGGCGGTGAATTCGGCGGTACCCTGAGTCATCAGGTTATAGGCGGCT
The DNA here is from genome assembly GCF_000830985.1 of Marinobacter similis. Classification (GTDB taxonomy): domain Bacteria; phylum Pseudomonadota; class Gammaproteobacteria; order Pseudomonadales; family Oleiphilaceae; genus Marinobacter; species Marinobacter similis. The sequence continues at coordinate 966,984 of NZ_CP007151.1, forward strand.
TCCACCCGGTCCCAACGATTATCCCGGTCCATGGCGTAGTAGCGGCCGACCAGAGAGGCAATTCGGCCAACGCCAAGGCTCTCTAGCTTGGCGGCGGTTTTTTCCAGGGATGCTTTGGCGCTGCGCGGCGGCATATCGCGACCGTCCAGGAAGGCGTGGATGTAGACTTCTTTCGCGCCCCGGGCTGCGGCCAGTTCCGCCGCTGCGATGATGTGATCCTCGTGACTGTGAACGCCACCCGGAGACAGCAGCCCCATCAGGTGCACCGCGCGACCACTGCTGACGGCCTTATCAATGGCTGCGCACAGAACCTCGTTCTTCTGGAAATCACCGGTTTCCAGATCCTTATCAATACGGGTCAGGCTCTGATAAACCACGCGGCCAGCACCCAGGTTCATGTGGCCAACTTCGGAATTGCCCATCTGGCCCTGTGGCAATCCGACAAACATGCCGGACGTATTGATCAGGGTTTTTGGCTGGTTTTGCCAGAGCTGGTCCCAGAACGGGGTGTTGGCGTTGCTGATGGCGTTGTCTTCCGCTGGGTCACGGTGGCCCCAGCCATCCAGGATAATCAAGGCAGTCGGCTTGCGCGTCGCGGTCATCACTTCATCCGGTTTGTTGGAAATGTAAGTAAAAGGGAGTGCAGATTCTAACCGTTTTCATTCGCACAAGCCATGTCAGCCGCCTTCTGTGACTGGCCCCGTGTGTGTATAATCCGGCCAAATTATTTGTAGGGTGACTCCATGGACCGCTTGTTTGAATTCGTTATAAACCACTACATTCTGGTATCGCTGTTTGTGGCCTTTCTGTTGGCCATTCTGGTGCTTGAATCCCGTCGGGGTGGTGCAAAGATCTCAGCTCAGGGTGCAGTCAGCCTGATCAACAAGGATGAAGCCGTGGTGGTAGACATCCGGGATCGCAAGGAATTCGGCGAAGGCCGCATCACCGGTTCGGTCAATATCCCGCTGAACAGCCTCAAGAGCCGCGCTGCAGAGCTGAACAAGTTCAAGGAAAAGCAGATTATTGTCGCCGATAAGATGGGCCAGCATTCCGCCATGGCGGTAAAGCAGCTGAACGCTGAAGGCTTTGCTAATGTGGTTCGCCTGAATGGCGGTGTCGCTGACTGGAAAGCCAGCAACCTGCCGCTGGTGAAAAAGTAGCGGCAGTGCCTGGCTATTGATCTGAACCGCATTCTGCCGCACTGTTTCACATAAGCCGGCGGGGCCACGCAGTAAACTGTTCCGGCAGCACACTTCACAACTTTTTATAACAACGGGCCCTGAGCCCACGATTAAGAGCGAAAGGACTGAACATGGCTGAGAATGAGCAAGCCGCAGCAGGCAGCGAAAACCAGAACCAACCCCAATTTGCCCTTCAACGCATCTATGTGAAGGACCTGTCTTTTGAATCGCCGAATTCTCCGCTGGTGTTTCAGGAGCAGTGGAAGCCGGAGGTTAATCTGGATCTGAACACCTCCCACAGCAAGGTTAGCGATAACCAGTACGAAGTGGTGCTGTCCATGACAGTTACCTCCAAGGTGGGTGAGAAAGTCGCTTACATCGTTGAAATCCAGCAGGCCGGTGTATTCATGGTCCAGGGTATCGAAGGCGGGCAACTGGGTCAGATGCTGGGCGCTTACTGCCCGACTATCCTGTTCCCTTACGCCCGCGAAGCGATCGACGGCGTAGTGAACAAGGGTAGCTTCCCGGCCCTGATGCTGGCGCCGGTCAACTTCGATGCGATTTACGCCCAGGCGCTCAAGCGCAAGCAGGAAGAAGGCGCATCGGAAGCCAAGGAAGAGCCGCAGACCCATTAACGGCTTTGATTGGTGAATAAAAAACCGGCCAGTGGCCGGTTTTTTTGTGCCTGATGGTAGGCGTCAGGTCGCGCCGTCGAAACCGAGCTGGCGCCAGGCTTCGTACACCACCAGGGCGGTGGTGTTGGACAGGTTCAGACTGCGGCTTTCCGGGCGCATGGGCACCCGCAGGCGACGGTCCGCTGCAAGCGCGTCCCGCACTTCCGGCGGCAGGCCCCGGGTTTCAGGGCCAAACATCAGGTAATCGCCCGCCTGATAGCGGATTTCGTGATAGTGCTGGCTGCCCTTGGTGGTCAGACCGAACAGCCGCTCGGGGCGTTCGGCCTCCAGAAAGGCGTTGTAGCTTGAGTGCACCTTTACTTGCGCGTACTCGCTGTAATCGAGCCCGGCTCTGCGCATCTGCTTGTCTTCAAGGCTGAACCCCAGGGGTTCAATCAGGTGCAGCTGGCAGCCGGTGTTGGCGCAGAGCCGGATAATATTGCCAGTGTTCGGCGGTATTTCCGGCTCGTACAGCACCACATTCAGCACGCCGCTCAGCGCTCGACAGCCAGTGCCACACCCATACCACCGCCGATGCACAGCGTTGCCAGACCCTTGTGGGCATCGCGACGCACCATCTCATGCAGCAGCGACACCAGGATGCGGCAGCCGGAGGCCCCAATCGGGTGGCCCAGGGCAATGGCACCGCCATTGACGTTAACTTTGCCGGTATCCCAGCCAAGATCGCGATTGACCGAAATGGCCTGGGCGGCAAAAGCCTCGTTGGCTTCGATCAGGTCGAGATCATCGACACTCCAGCCGGCCAGCTTCAGGCAGCGCTGGCTGGCGGGGATCGGGCCGGTGCCCATGATAGTCGGATCCACGCCGGCATTGGCGTGGGCCTTGATGGTAGCCAGCGGGGTCAGGCCCAGCTCCTTGGCTTTCTCGGCACTGCACACCATGACTGCAGCTGCGCCATCGTTCAGGGAGGAGGCGTTGCCTGCAGTGACGGTGCCGTCTTTCTTGAACGCCGGCCGGAGCTTGCCCAGGCCGTCGCCGGTTACGCCATCCCGGGGGCCTTCGTCCTTGCTGATCACAATCGGGTCGCCCTTACGCTGGGGAATCGATACCGGCACGATCTGGCCATCGAAATAACCCGCTTCGCGTGCTGCTACCGCCTTCTGCTGGGATGCGGCGGCAAATTCGTCCTGTTCTTCCCGGCTGATGCCGTATTTCTCGACAATGTTCTCGGCGGTTACACCCATGTGGTAATCGTTGAAAGCGTCCCACAGGCCGTCGGTAATCATGGTATCGATCATTGACCAGTTACCCATGCGCTGGCCGTTGCGGCTGTTGGGCAGAACATGGGGTGCCTGGCTCATGCTCTCCTGGCCACCGGCAATCATCAGTTCAGCATCGCCGCAGCGAATGGCCTGGACCGCCATGTGTACCGCTTTCAAACCGGAGCCGCAGACCTTGTTGATGGTCATGGCGGGCACCGAGGCCGGGATGCCGGCGTTGATGGACGACTGCCGGGCCGGGTTCTGGCCACAACCGGCGGCCAGAACCTGGCCGAGTACCACCTCATTGATCTGGTCACCGGCGACGCCGGTTTCTTCCAGGATGGCCTTGATCACGGCGGTACCGAGTTGGTCGGCGCGCAGACTGGACAGGCCGCCTCCAAAGGTGCCAATGGCAGTTCGTTTGGCGGCAACGATGACGACATCACGCATGGGAATTCTCCGATTGATGGGCGCCGACCGACATTGGATCGGCGCCGATAGAATGGACAACTGCTCGCATTGTATCCGGAAAGCGTCAGGCGGCCAAAGCAGTACGGCCTGACCCAATGGCTGTTACATGTTCAGGCTGCGCCCACCGTCGACGGGCAGGATCTGACCGGTAATGAACGGCGCATCGCACAGCAGAAAGGCAATGGCACCGGCAATATCCTCGGGTGTGCCGGTCCGCGCCAGCGGGGTTTTCTCCAGAATGGCCTGTTGGTGAGTGCGGTCCAGCTCGGCCTCGCCTTCCGGCCACAGGATAGCGCCGGGCGACACCCCGTTGACCCGAACCGAGGGTGCCAGATCCTTGGCCCAGGACTTGGTCAGGGCCGCCAGGCCCGCTTTGCTGGCGCAGTACAGCGGGTGCTCGGGTAGTGGGCGTTCGCTGTAGATGTCGATCAGGTTGACGACCCCGCCGGCGGAGTTTCGCAGTTCCGGCAGGCAGGCCTGGAGCAGGAAAAATGGCGCGCGCAGGTTGGTGTTCATGATGCTGTCCCAATCCTGTGCCGTGGCCTGTTCGGTCGGGTTGGGGTAGAACACCGAGGCGTTGTTCACCAACCGTCCAGCCTGCCCCACAGGGCAACAGATTGCTCGGCCAACTGCTGAACCTCTGCCAGATTGCTCAGGTCAGCCTGCAGGGTGGCGGCAGAACCAGGCCTTGTCTGGTTCAGGTCACTTGCCAGCGCCTCAGCCTTTTGTTGCTGGCTGCGGTAATGAATCACCAGGTTCCAGCCGCGGGCGTGCAGGGTCTGCGCGGTTTTAGCGCCCAGGCGATGGGCTGCACCGGTGACCAGGGCGACGGGGGCAGTGTCGGCCATGAAAACTCCTCGGGTTGTTTACGGGGTGATGGCCTGCTGAATACGCTGCAGGCGTTCCTGGCGAATGGCTTCGCCCAGGGCGCGGCCGGTAAAGCCTTGCGCCATCAGGGCCTTGGGCTCCACCCCGGAGGCTGAATCGGCTGCCCGTTTCAGGGTCTGGACGACCTGCTGATCCGCCGGCGCCAGGGTGCAGGCCAGTACGTTCAGCAGCAGTGCAAAACGCTCGGGGCGGCGCCAGAGATCGGCGGTGTCCAGCACCGCGTACAGCTCGTCGGCACTCAGCGCAGGTGTGTGTTGCTCGCCACTGCCTGTCAGCGCCGGTAATACCGCCGCCACCAGCCTTGCCAGATTCTTGCAGTCGTTGGGCGCTTTCAGGGCCTGAGTACGAGAGCCGGATTCCTGCTCCGGGAGCGGCGACATCAGTGCTGCAAAACGCTCCTCAATGCTGCCATCCTGTTGGTGAACGCAATGCAGTGCCGCCATGGCAGCAGTAAAGGCCGGGTCCGGGACCAGTTCCGGAATCAGGATCGCGAGAGCACCGGTGTCGCGCAACACCTCGAAAAAAGCGCGGGGTTCGTGCTCCTGCAGCGCTCGTTGGATTTCCTGCCAGACCCGCTCAGCTACCAGGTGATCCACTTCGCCCTCTGCAACCATGGTACGCATCAGGCTCATGGTCTGATCGCAGACCCGGAAGCCCTGGGGCTGAAAGCGAGCGGCAAAGCGGGCGGTTCGGAGAATACGCAACGGGTCTTCGGCAAAGGCTTCGGATACGTGTCGCAACATCCGCTTTTCCAGATCCTGCTGACCGTTGAACGGATCGACGATGAGCCCTGCTCATCCCGGGCCATTGCATTGATGGTGAGGTCACGGCGCTTAAGGTCGTCTTCCAGTGTGACATCGGGGGCGCTGTAGACTTCAAAGCCATGATAACCGCGGCCCTGTTTGCGTTCGGTGCGGGCCAGGGCATATTCCTCGCGGGATCCCGGGTGGAGGAAGACCGGGAAATCGGCACCGACCTGTTTGTATCCCTGTTTGAGCATGTCGTCGGGGGTAGCTCCGACCACGACCCAGTCCCGATCTTTGACCTCAAGACCGAGCAGTTCGTCGCGAACGGCGCCGCCAACCAGATAGATTTGCATGAAGGGATTCGTTCCTCTGTATAAAGGGTTTCGCGAATTATCCGCGACCGGGTCTCCAGAGGCAAAAAAAGCCCGGCCGGTCGGTGCCGGGCGGGCTTTTATGAAGCGGCTGGAAGCTTAGAATGCGGTGCCGAATTCCAGGGCGGCACCCTTGTCGGTACCGCTGAGCAGAACGCCCAGGTCCATCCGCACGCCTGCCAGGTTCAGGCCCAGGCCGGCGGTGTACTGGGTTTCTTCCTCGATGCCATCGTTGTTGTCGTTGCTCGCCAGATTATGGCGAATGCCAACGCGGAGCTGGGCATAGCGCCAGGCATCAAACTCGGCGCCAAGGGCCGCCCACTGGGTATCATCCTCATAGCCGAAGGCTTCTTTCTTGGTCAGCTCCAGGTCGGCCGTAATGACGTGGTAGTTGCCTTTGTGGGCGATGCCTGCGGTAACCATCGGGTCCAGCTTCAGTGTGCGCTTTTCCTCCAGCGCAGGGTTGTTCTGGGCCGAATCCAGCTCCATCGGGATCAGGTTCTTGACGGCGAGGGCGGCCGTCCACTGTTTTTCTTCACCAAAGGCGTAGGCGGCACCGAGATCCAGGTTGAAGCCGCTTTTCTCGGTCTGGTGTTCGTCGCTGTCAAAGTCGTCATCATCAAAGCCCGACACCGTCTCGGTGTATTGGAAGGTTTGCAGATTGACGTATTTTGGTGACAAACCAAGGTTCAGGGCCTGGTCATTGCCCAAGTCGATAGCGCGGGCAAAGCCGATGCCGACTTCGGTTACCGAAGAGGCAGGATCCTGGCGCGGGATTCCAGCTGGTTGGAAAAGTTGGCGGGCAGGGCGCCGGCTTCAATTGCCGCCAGGCGAGCGTCGTCATCCTCGTCGAACTCGCCTCGGGCGGTAACTACCAGGTTGCCGTTGGCAAACACCCCTACCGACAGGTTTCGGGACGGCGCGGCCAGGGCAAGCCCGAGTGAACCGTTGGCTCTCACCGTGTCTCGATCCACATCCTGCAGCTGCTGGCGCAGGGTTGCAGCGCCGTTCTGAGCATCAGCGGAGTTGGCCTGACTGATGGCGCGATCAATATCATCGATGGTGTCCTGAATCTCGTCGATCTGATCGCCGGTTTCTTCTTCATCGGCCACGCGGGCGTTGAATGAGGGCAGCATCAGGCCGAAGTCGTCTGTCCAGCTGTTTTGCTGGCCGGCCATCAGGGCCGGGTTCTTGGCCACGGCATCGGCAGGGTGAGCTGCGGCGACGCCGGTGCTGCCCATGGCAAATGAGCGAGCAGAGGAGAACTGCTGAGGGTTTGCCAGCAACTGGGCGCTGGCTACCGACAGGCCGATGGCCAGCGACAGCTTGGTCAGACGAATGGTGTTCATTAAGTGGATGTCCTTTAAAGCATAAGAAACAGGAAAGTGTGTTACTTAGCAGGTTAGAGGAGTTCTCTGGCCGGAACACGACAGAAGCGGTAACGGTTTGTTTTTGATGTGTAAACGGAGGCAGTTTATTGCCGCTTGCGAAACGGGTGCAGGGTGATAGTTCGATAGGGGGTGAGGGTTATCAGCAGGTTATAAAAACTGGCGTGAATTTTTCATGGGATTGCCGAAATGATGTTTTCGGAGAGTAAACCATGAACCTTCGCTGGATAGCCGTCTCTATTCTTGTCCTGGCCCTTGCCGCGTGCGCCCCGATAGGTGGGCATCAGGACTCCGGCCAGCGTGACACCCAGCTGGAGCCCATCACTGTTCGGGTCAGCGGCTTTGGCACTTATGAAGATTCCGCCAAGGATCGCCTGAATACCCGCAAGCGGCTGCTGGCACGACGCGCCTCGCAGCTCGACGCCTATCGTAACCTGGCCGAGCGGGTGTACGGCACAGTGATTTATGGCAGCTCCACGGTGAATGATTTCGTGCTCAACAACGACAACTTCCGCACCTACGTCGACAGTTACATTCGCGGTGCCAAGATGGTGGCGGTTAATGAACACAGCGACGGCGTTGTCGAGACGGTGATGGAACTGAAGCTGGAACCGCGGTTTCGGGCCTGTGTCTCCAAGGTGGCCGATGATCAGGTTCAGGATCTGTGTCCCATCCCCATGCCCCGTGACAACGACAGCGTAGGCGATGTCCAGAGCCGGGGCGTTGATTCTCTTTACTACCTGGATTGAGTGCCGGTAGTCGGGTGAATTGTTGGTGAGTTAATTTGCTAGTGGGTGCGTTGAGTCCCCGATATTTACGTTTTTGAGGTTTTCGTCCATGGCAGCAAGGCGCGTCCTGTTGACGTTTTTACTGGTCTTCGCGGGCATCACCCAGGCGGCGGTGCTGGAGGGTGTCGGGCACGGAACCATTGTGAATGGTGATCTGGAAGCTGCCCGCGCCGCGGCCTATCAGGCTGCGCTTCGTGATCTGGCCCTGCAATACGAGGCGCGGGTCAGCACCCGGGATACCATGGAGAATGGCGTGGTTACCGAATCCCACATGCAAGTGGCTGCCAGCGCCCGGGCCCACAACGCCCGAGTGGTGGACGAGCAGCGAAGTGGCAATCTGATGCGGGTGACGGTTCGCGCTGAGGTCTCTGAAGGCCACGCCAGTTGTGGCGCTGGTGAGGCGGCACGATTGAAAAAGCGGGTGGCGGTGACCGGGTTCCCGATGCTCTACCCGGATCAGGCTCGAATTGGGCGTCTTGATGACGCCGGCGAGATTTTGCCGCAACAGCTGCAAGCCAGGTTGCGAGATGATGGCGGCGTTCAGGTGCTGGGTGCTACCACCAGCCGCCTTTTTGATGACCTTCTGAATGCGCCCACTCAGCAGCAGGGCGACAACCGCTTGACCAACGTAGTACAGGTGGCCCGGGAGCTGGGTGCCCAGTTTGTGGTCACCGGTGTTATTCGCGATCTTGGTGTTGCCGATCCTTCGGCCTGGGGCACGTCTGTTCTGGACCGGATGCAGCGCGGTATAGGTGTTGTCGACCAGAACCGGCGATTTGTGGTCGACATGATGGTCTATGACGGCTTCAGCGGCTCACCAGTTTACCAGCAGCGCTTTGCCACCTCTGCGGAGTGGAACGCCGGCCCCGGTGCTTCAGATGGATTTGGTTCGGAGGGATTCAGGCAGACGGCCTATGGCCAGTCGGTCAACTCGGCTCTGGATGAGATGGCAAGCGCGGTGACCAATGCACTGGCGTGTCAGCCGTTCATGACCCGCATTACCCGGGTCGACGGCAATCGGGTGACTCTGGCGTCTGGCGCAACCGCAGGTTTGCGCCCGGGTGATCAGCTGAATCTGTACCGCAGTGCCCAATACCTGGATTCTCTCGGTGGTACACCGGAGCTCACCGATACCCGGCTCTCGGTCACCCTGAACAATGTCCATCCGGATTTCAGTAATGGCCGCATGCCCCAGTTTGGCGGGCAGGTGAATATCCAGCGGGACGACATTGCCATCATCTGGTGAGGTAGCGCTGGAAAGCAAACGCCCGGCTGGTGCCGGGCGAGGGAAGGTGTGTCTTAGTATTTAATCCGGAACTCAGGCCGCCGCTTCAGCAGCGGCTATGTCGCGGATTTTTCCGACCATGGCGCGCAGCCCGTTACCACGAGTAGGCGAGATGTGACGGAACAGATCCAGGCTTTCGAACAGTTCGTCGATGTCAGTAGTCAGAAGTTCCCGGGGTGACTTGCCGTTCAGGGCCACCAGGATGATCGCTGCCAGACCGCGCACAATCATCGCGTCGGAATCGATCAGCAGGAACAGTTTGCCGCTGGCTTCATCGTAATAATGAATCAGCATACCTGGCTCTGGCAGCCATGGACATAGTTCTCTTCCACCCGGCCCTCGTCCGGAAAGGCCGGCAGCTGCTTGCCCAGATCGATGATGTAGGCGTAGCGCTCTTCCCAATCGTCCAGAAACTCAAAGGCATCGGTCACGTCGTCGACGGTGGTTTCGGTGCCCAGTGGGTTGTTCTTGAAGTCTTGTTCGGTCGCAGTCATTACAGCATTCCCAGTTCAAGCTTGGCTTCGTCCGTCAGCATGTCATTGCTCCAGGGTGGATCGAAAGTAAGCTCCACCGTGACCTTGTCGACGTTGGGTACATGCTCGACCTTGGTCTGGACATCATCGCAGATGACCGGCCCCATGCCGCAGCCAGCGGCGGTGAGGGTCATCTTGATGAAGACATGGTTGCCTGCCTCGGTGCCGTTTTCAATCTTGCATTCGTAGATCAGCCCCAGGTTGACCACATCGACCGGGATCTCCGGGTCGTAGCAATTTTGAAGGGCTTCCCATACCTGGTTTTCGTTGATGGTGCCGTCTTCTGGCGTGTCGAAGCTGCTTTCCAGCGGTTTCTTACCCAGAGCGTCGGCGTTGTGACCTTCGATGCGGGCGAGGTTGCCGTTGACGGCGACGGTGAAGCTGCCACCCAGCGACTGCGTGATGGTCACAAAGGTGTCCGACGGAATCATGATCTCGGTTCCGGCGGGAACAAGGCGGGCTTCCACCTCACGTTTGGTCAGGACCACTTCCCGTTCTTGCATGCCCAGACTGGCCTCGCTGTTAACTATGTTGCGCCTGAAAAGGCCCGATTAAACCGGCTCAGGCAACGGTGAAACTTCTCCGCAACCGCACTCGGCAGTGGCGTTCGGATTGCGGAACTGGAACAGGGAGTTGACACCCTCGGTGACAAAATCGATCTCGATTCCGTTGACCAAGGGCAGGTGCTCCTCTTTCACAAACACATCGACGCCATCAATGTGAAAAACCTTGTCATCGGTTGCCACTTCGTCGACCCACTGGGTCTCGTACTTGAAGCCGGAGCAACCGCTTTTCTTGATGGCGAGCCGAATGCCTTTGGCCTCCGGCTTTTTATCCAGTTGTTTGCGCACGTGTTTAACCGCAGTCGGCGTCATGGTGACGGCGACGGTCGGGGTGAAGACTTCGGCTGTCATAATTCCACCTCCATCAGGCAAACAGGCGTTGGATCTTCTGCAGGGCGGCGAACAATTGTTCTACCTCATCCAACGTATTGTAGAACGCAAAGGAGGCCCGGGCAGTGCCGGGTACTCCATAAAAATCCATCAGCGGCATGGCGCAATGGTGTCCGGTACGGATCGCGATGCCCTGCTGATCCAATAGCGTACCCACATCACTGGGGTGCAAACCGGCAATTTTAAAGGACATCACCGGTACTTTTTGCTTGGCGGTACCAATGATTTCCATGCCCGGAACGGTCTCGACCAGCTGGTTGGCCCGTTCGAGCAGTGCATTCTCTGCCACTTCCATACCGTGCCGGTCAAGCCGGCCCAGGTAATCGATGGCCGCGCCCAAGCCAATGGCCTCGGCTATGGCCGGCGTTCCAGCCTCAAACTTGTAGGGCAGGGTGTTCCAGGTGGTGCGCTCGAACGACACCCGCTCGATCATCTCGCCACCGCCCTGGTACGGAGGCATTTCCTCCAGCAGCGGGGCCTTGCCGTACAGCACGCCGATCCCTGTCGGCCCGAACAGTTTGTGGGCCGAGAACACGTAAAAATCGCAGCCCAGGGCTTGCACATCCGGCTGGTAGTGCGGCACCGCCTGGGCGCCATCCACCAGGGTGAGTACACCCTTGGCCTTGGCCTGTTCAATCAGCGAGGCAATCGGGTTTACCGTACCCAGCACGTTGGAAACGTGGGTGATCGCGAAAATGCGGGTGCGCTCGTTCAACAGGCTGTTGAAGGAGTCGAGGTCGAGCTCGCCTTCCAGAGTCACCTGAATTGGAACCACCTTGGCCCCGGTGCGCTCGGCAATCATCTGCCAGGGCACGATATTGGCGTGGTGCTCCATGTGGCTCACCAGGATTTCGTCGCCCGGTTGCAGGCGACCGGCCAGGCCGTTAGCGACCAGGTTGATCGCCTCGGTGGTGCCACGGGTCCAGATAATTTCCCGGGTGCTCTCGGCATTCAGGAAGCCGCGAACGGTTTCCCGGGCATTCTCGAACGCAGTGGTGGCACGGTCCGCCAGGGTATGGGCACCCCGGTGTACATTGGAGTGAAGTTCCCGGTAATACCGATCCATGGCGTCAAGAACGGCAATCGCCTTCTGTGCCGACGCGCCGTTATCCAGATACACCAGGGGCTTACCGTTGACCTGCTGTGACAGGATCGGAAAGTCCCGGCGCACGGCTTCGACATCGAAAGCCGGTTGTTTTGCTGCATTCGCCACGGACAAATCGGTCATAACCGGTTACGCCTCCTCGAAGGTCTGGTCGAAGAACTGGTTCAGCCGCGTTTGCGCGGTTTCGCGAACCGCTGCTACCGGAATCTGTTCGACCAGCTCGTTGATGAAGGCCATGGTCAGCAGGACATTGGCTTCACGCCGGGCGATACCGCGGGATACCAGGTAGAACAGGGACGCTTCGTCCAACTGACCGATGGTGGCGCCGTGGGCGCATTTAACGTCATCGGCATAGATTTCCAGTTCCGGCTTGGTATCTATCTCTGCACCGTTGGACAGCAGCAGGTTCTTGTTGTTCATATTCGCGTTGGACTTCTGGGCGTCTTGGTGAATATGAATCCGGCCGTTAAAGATCGCGTGGGACTGGTCCGCCGCAATGTTGCGATAGGTTTCCTCGCTGTTGCAGTGGGCCGCGATATGTTCAATCGTGGTGTGATTGTCGTAATGCTGCTTGCCCTGGGTGACCACCACGCCGTTCAGTTTGCACTCGGCGCCTTCGCCTTCCAGCCGCACCTGCAGGTCGTGCCGACGCAGCGGGCCACCAAAGCCAACACTGTGGCTCTCAAAGCGGGAGCTGCGCTGCTGTCGGACACCGGTAGCGCCGATGTGCTGGACGTTCTCGCCTTCCATGTTCAGGCGAATGCTGGTGACGTTGGCACCGTCGGCCAGGGTGAACTCGGACACGGTGTTAACCATCACCGGCTCAGAACCGCTGGAGATGTACTCTTCCACCAGGGTGATCTGACTATGCCGGCCGGCATCCACATAAATGCGTGGGAACGCCGAACCGCTGGCGTCTGCAGTCACTTCATGCACGATGAACAGCGGCTGGTCGAGCACGGCGTCCGGAGATAGCCGGATCAGCAGGCCGTCTTCGAAACGTGCCGAGTTCAGGCGCGCCATCTGCACGGCGTTGTTGTCCAGGGTGCTGTCCAGGCGATCGGCCAGCTCGGCGGCTTCGTCGTCACTTAGATCGTCAAAACTCTGGATCGTAATGCCATCCAGGTCCGGGTACTCGCTGGCTTCCGGGATCATTACCCCGTTCAGGAACGCCACCTTGTAGCCGGGCACCGCCAGGCTGCTGCCAGTCTTGCCCTCGGCGGGCAGGGCGATAGCCATTTCGTCGGTCAGCTTCAGGTACTTGCTGGAGTATTTCCAGTTTTCCGTTTTGCGCGTGGGCAGTGGCATGTCAACCAGGGCAGTGCCCCGTTGCTTACGCAGTGCCACCAGCGGCTCCGGCAGGGAATGCCCGACCGGATGCAAAAACGCGCTGGAAAGAGTTGGTGCTGGTTTCATTCCGCGAGCTCCTCAGTTGCCAGAACCGTTAGCTGAACTGTCGGCAGTTTCTTCATCCTTGATGCCGAGCCAGCCGTAGCCGCGTTCTTCCAGTTCCAGGGCCAGTTCACGGCCACCGGATTTAACGATCTTGCCACCGGCCAATACGTGCACGTAATCCGGCACAATGTGGTTCAGCAGACGCTGGTAGTGAGTCACCATCAGGATGGCCCGGTCTTCGGCACGCAGAGCGTTAACGCCTTTGGAAACGACTTGCAGGGCGTCGATGTCGAGGCCGGAATCGGTTTCGTCCAGAATCGCCAGCTTCGGCTGCAGCAGCAGCGCCTGCATGATCTCGTTGCGCTTCTTTTCGCCGCCGGAGAAGCCTTCGTTCACACCGCGCTTCAGGAAGGCCGGGTCAAGGTCGACCTGCTTGGAGACTTCCTTGGCCAGCTTCATGAATTCCGCCGCGTTCATTTCCGGCTCGCCGCGGTGGGTGCGCATGGCGTTCACCGCGGTGCGCAGGAACTGCAGGTTGCTGACGCCGGGGATTTCTACCGGGTACTGGAAGGCCAGGAAGATGCCTTCGCGGGCGCGCTCTTCTGTTTCCAGGTCCAGCAGGTTCTCGCCATTCAGGGTAATTTCGCCGCTGGTGACTTCAAATGCTTCGTTGCCTGCCAGCACCTGAGACAGAGTGCTCTTGCCCGAGCCGTTCGGCCCCATGATGGCGTGAACTTCCCCGGCTTTGATCTCCAGGTTGATGCCTTTGAGGATTTCCTTGTCCTCAACGGATGCGTGCAGGTTCTTGATGCTCAGCATTTGTGGAGTTCTCTCTTCGTTAATCTGTATGAATTCGTTTAAACGTGTCCGGGTCTGGCGCTGCCGTTAACCGACCGAGCTTCGAGGCTGACTTCCAGCAGCTTGCCGGCTTCCACCGCGAACTCCATCGGGAGTTCCTTGAAAACCTCTTTGCAGAAGCCGTTGACGATCATGGAGACGGCCTGCTCGGGTTCGATGCCGCGCTGACGGCAGAGGAACATCTGCTCGTCGCTCACCTTGGAGGTGGTGGCCTCGTGTTCCACGATGGCGGACTTGTTCTTGCTTTCTATGTACGGGAAGGTGTGGGCGCCGCAGCGGTCGCCGATCAGCAGCGAATCGCACTGGGTGAAGTTGCGCGCACCTTCTGCACCCGGACCGAATTTAACCAGGCCACGGTAGGCGTTCGAGCTCTTGCCGGCGGAAATACCCTTGGAGATGATGGTGCTGGACGTGTTCTTGCCCATGTGGATCATCTTGGTGCCGGTGTCAGCCTGCTGGTAGTTGTTGGTCAGCGCGACGGAGTAGAACTCACCCACGCTGTTGTCACCACGCAGTACGCAGCTCGGGTACTTCCAGGTCACGGCGGAACCGGTCTCGACCTGGGTCCAGGAGATCTTGGAGTTTTTGCCGATGCAGGCGCCACGCTTGGTGACAAAGTTGAAGATGCCGCCTTTGCCTTCTTCGTCGCCCGGATACCAGTTCTGCACCGTGGAGTACTTGATCTGGCATCGTCCAGCGCGACCAGCTCAACCACTGCGGCGTGCAGCTGGTTCTCGTCCCGCATAGGCGCGGTGCAGCCTTCAAGGTAGCTGACGTAGCTGCTGTCTTCGGCAATGATCAGAGTGCGCTCAAACTGGCCGGTATTGGCCGCGTTAATGCGGAAGTAGGTCGACAGCTCCATCGGGCAGCGAACGCCTTTGGGCACGTACACAAAGGTGCCGTCGGAAAATACTGCGGAATTCAGGCCGGCGAAGAAGTTGTCGCCCGCCGGGACCACTGAGCCAAGATACTTTTTGACCAGCTCCGGGTAGTCCTGAATCGCTTCCGAAATGGAGCAGAAGATAACGCCCGCTTTCGCCAAAGGCTCTTTAAACGTGGTAGCCACGGACACGGAATCAAACACCGCATCTACCGCCACGCCTGCCAGCTTTTCACGCTCGTGCAGGGGAATGCCAAGCTTTTCATAGGTCTTCAGCAGCTCCGGATCAACTTCATCCAGGCTCTGGGGCATGTCTTCTTTGCGCTTGGGAGCGGAATAATAGGAAATCGAGTTGTAATCGACTTTCGGGTAGCCCACGTGTGCCCAATCCGGCTCTTCCATCTCGAGCCAGCGACGATACGCCTTCAGACGCCACTCCAGCATCCACTCCGGCTCTTTCTTGATTGCGGATAGGCGGGCGATAACGTCTTCATTCAGTCCAGGCTCAAAGGTGTCAGCTTCAATATCGGTTACGAACCCGTGTTCGTATTCCCGTTTGATTAGCTCGTTCACCTCTTTGTCGGTGGTCGCCATGGTGGTCGCTCCGTATTCTCTCATCGCGGGCGTTTGCGCCTTGGTGTGCCGGCGATCCGAGGTGTCCCGGCGCCGGTCGTATGTCATCAGTTTGGGTGTTGCAGTGGTCGTTCGTTCCTTGAATACGCCCTGCAATCGATTTTTGGATGACGGGTAGTGAAGGCCGGACGTTGAAAAACAGTAGAAAAACCGGCAAAACCCGTTGCTTCTGGCGAGCGATTATACAATACCAGAGTAAAATAGTCAGGTATTAAAATGATCGAGTCGGGATTATACCGTAATCGGGGCGCCGGGCACCAAGCAGTGCCAATCGGGGTGATAGGGATGGCGCTAAAGCGTATTCAGGAGGAGCATCGTTAGACCAATGGCTATTCGCTGGTTCGGTACAGATTATCGAGATTGGTGGAGTAACGAATGTTCGTCAGTTGCCAGCCGTTGCCGCCAGCCTGGTAGTAGGTAAATTGCCAGGCGATGGCAGCGCTCTCAAATTTTTGCAGCCAGGTCTCCCGGGTAAAATCATCGGCAATAATTTCGGTTTGCACCCGTGAGCTTCCAACCGGTTCTCCGATGCTCTGCCGGAGTTGTTGCAGGTAGGTGGCAGCTTCTTTGGCAGCGTTCTCATGGCTGTCGCTCGGGCCCGCCAGCACCGGGCGCACGCTGTTATAGGCGGCGATGATGCGACCACTGGCGATCATGTCCATGAACGCGCCCGTTTGCTGTCGGATGTCCTCGCGGTTGGCAATGCTGTCGGCGCTGGTGCTAATACTGGCGGTTACCAGCCAGGGCAGGGCGAAAAGAGGTAGGGTCGGGCGCACGTGACAGGTCTCCCAAGGTTAACTGTGATCAGGGGCCTGGTGCGCCGGGCAGTCATTCCGTCGACCAATGCAGGCTGCTTCACTGCTTCTGTGAGTGTAGTCGAGTTCTGGTGGGGTAAGGAGATCGTTGGTAGTTCATGAAATGTATCTGAAACAGACGGCGTCTAACCTCAGGGGCATGGTTAAAAGGTCTAATTGATTCCTTTCAGCGAACGCGTGTACGCTGACCGAGATGGTCTATTGACCCCGTTGGATACTAGGAGGATATGTCCATGGCGTCAGAATCTCTGAGCCAGGAAGGAGTGCGGGTAACTCTGAGTGCCCGTGTCAGTCTGCTGATCAGCACTCAGCTTGCTCGTGGCAAGGTAGGTGTCGAGGCGGTGGCATCCCAGCTGCATATGAGCCGTTATACCTTGCATAAGAAGCTCAAGCGCGAGGGATTGACCTTCGCTCACCTGCTGGAAGATGTCCGGCGTACCCAGGCATTGAACTACATGCAGGATAAAACCAAGCCGCTCGTTGAAATTGCCGAGCAGCTCGGCTTCTCTGAGTTGAGTGCATTCAGCCGAGCCTTCAAGCGCTGGATGGGCACTTCGCCGGCTGAATACCGCTCCGTCAGATTTTCCTGAGGGTTAAACCTTCTTGAAAATCAGTGTGGCGTTGGTGCCGCCAAAGCCGAAGCTGTTACTCATCACCAGATCCAGGTTCTGGTTGTCCATCCGCTCCCGCACAATCGGATAACCTTCTGCGCCTTCATCCAGATTCTGAATGTTGGCAGACGGTGCAATGAAGCCTTCGCGCTGCATGATCAGGCTGTAGATCGCCTCATGCACGCCAGCCGCACCCAGCGCGTGACCGCACAGAGGCTTGGTTGAACTCAGCGGCGGAATCTTGTCACCGAAGGTTTCTTTCAGGGCCTTCAGCTCGGTGACATCACCGGCCGGGGTGCTGGTGCCGTGAGTGTTGATGTAGCTGATCTCGCCGTCAACATTCTTCATGGCCTGCTGCATGCAACGGATAGCGCCTTCGCCGCTGGGGGCGACCATGTCGGCGCCGTCTGAAGTTGCACCAAAGCCAACCAGTTCACCCAGTATGGTGGCGCCACGGGCTTCCGCATGCTCCAGGCTTCCAGAACCAGGGTTCCGCCGCCGCCGGAAATGACAAAGCCATCGCGATCCGCGTCATAGGTGCGGGACGCGTGTTCCGGGGTGTCGTTGTACTTGGTGGACAGCGCGCCCATGGCATCAAACAACAGGCTCAGGCTCCAGTGAATGTCTTCACCACCGCCGGCCAGCATGATGTCCTGGCGGCCCAAGGCGATCAGGTCTGCGGCATGGCCGATAGCGTGCGCACTGGTGGCACAAGCTGAAGTGATGCCGTAGTTAACGCCGGTGATGCCAAAGGCAGTAGAGATCGAGGCGTTGATAGAGCTGCCCATGGTGCGCGGAACCCGATAAGGACCGACCCGGCGGATGCCTTTTTCACGATGGGTATCGATGGCGTCCAGCAGTTCCACGGTCGAGGCGCCGCCAGTGCCGAAAATAGCACCGGTGGTGTTGGCCTTGATCTGCTCTTCACTCAGGCCCGCCTGTTCGATGGCTTCGCGGGTGGCCAGGTAGGTATAACCGGAGGCCGGGCACATGAATCGAAAGAGTTTTCGATCGATCAGCTCAGCCAGGTTAAGGTTGATCTGGCCACACACGTGGCTACGCAGACCATTGTCTCTGGCTTCTTCACTGAATCCGATGCCTGGGCGGGAATCCCGCAGAGACTCGGTGACTTCTTTCTGATTGGTGCCAAGGCTGGAGACAATCCCCATGCCGGTGATAACAACACGACGCATCTTGTTAACTCCTAAAAATCATCGGTGGAAGAGAACATGCCAACCCGAAGGTCTTTGGCGGTGTAGATCTCTCTTCCGTCCACTTCCATGCTGCCATCCGCGATGGCCATGGTGAGCTTGCGATTGATCAGTCTTTTGATATCAAGGCGGTAAGTGACTTTCTTGGCCGTCGGCAGTACCTGGCCAGTAAACTTCACTTCGCCCGCACCCAGCGCCCGGCCTTTGCCTTCGCCGCCATTCCACGCCAGCAGGAAGCCAACCAGCTGCCACATGGCATCCAGGCCCAGGCAACCGGGCATGACCGGATCATCGACAAAGTGAACTTTGAAGAACCACAGGTCCGGGTTGATGTCGAGCTCAGCGACCAGGCTGCCCTTGCCGTAAGCACCGTCGTCGAGAGCAATGTGGGTAATGCGGTCGACCATCAGCATTTCGTCGATGGGCAGGCGCATGGAGCCCGGGAAGAGCTTGCCATGCCCGCATTTGATCAGGTCTTCTTTATCAAAATGATCCGGGTTCATAGTGCCAGTATCTCTGTTACAGAATGATTTATTAATACTGTAGCGCGTATCTGGCAATGAGCTATTGACCTTTAGTGGATGATTGCCGGAGAACACGAGATTTTACATCTGGTTTCAGGTCAGTTTTCCGAGCCTGCGAGGACGGAGCAACGAGTTCGACCGTTGCAGAGAGGCCGCTGTCCTTGTTTCGTTCAATGATCAGGTTTCCGCCGTAACCGCTGACGATATCGTTCACGATTGCCAACCCAAGGCCATGCCCTGATATCTGTTCGTCCAGCCTTAATCCGCGTTTCCCGAGCTGACTTATTGCCTCCTCGGCGACCGCAGGCCCATCGTCGCTAACGGTGATGGTCATTTTCTCTTGATCTGCCTGAAGCATTAGCTCAACACAGTGGGCGGACCATTTTCCGGCGTTATCCAGGAGATTGCCGAGTATTTCATTGAGGTCGTGCTGTTCTATGGGCCAGTAGGTCTCTTCCGTCAATTCAGTGGAAAGCTCAAATGACTTCTCCGGGTATAAACGTCCGAGCATCCAAAGGAGGTCCCTGGCTTGCTCGACCGGCCTTGAGTTTTTACCGGCCTGTGGCCCGGCAAACCGGCTGCGGCGCATCTCTGCTTCAAGTTGTTTGTCGAGGCTGCCGAGTCGATTCCCCATTTCCTGTCTGAGGTCGTCATCAAGCGTTCGGGAGGTGTCTTCAAGAACCTGCCTGACGGCGGCAATCGGGGTTTTTACACTATGGGATAAATTAGCGAGCGCATCACGGGAACGTTCGAGCCTTTGATCAAGCGAATCGAGAACCTGGTTAAGCTGCTGTACGAGGGGCCTGAACTCTTCAGGGGCCCGAACGTGAATTCGTGTTATTTCCCCAGCTTGCAGCTTTTTCAGCGCCGCCTGCAGTGAACCGATTGGTCGCATTGAGAGTGCGATGGCAACCCAGATTACCCCCCACAAGTAACAAAATAAGCATGATGGATACGATTGCGGTCCAGGCATGCAGTTCCGCCTGGCTGTTGTACAGCGCAGCCATGTCCTCGGCAACAATGACCACAATGGGTTGGTTGTTGACCCGGAAAGATTTCCGGAATGCCAGGATGTCGCCCGGCGCACTTGGGGTCTCGCTGTTCCGGACCCTGACCGTTCCTTGCTGGCCCGGCTCAAGCAAGGGGCCAAGCAGTGCCCCCCAATGTTGCGGTGAGACGAGTGTCTGAGTCGGAGACTGAATGGCGAAGGCATGGTGAAAAACTTCCTGGAAGTAGTCGCCCGTCTGAAGAGCGCCTATCTTGCCGTCGGATTGGCGAATCTGGTGCTCCAGAAAGGCGACTTCGTCTTTTAACCGGCTTTCGACGAAGTCCTGGGACATTCGTTCAAGCAGAAAGCCGTGTATGAGCCAGGCGATGGCCATCAAAGCGATGCCCGACGGAAGCAAGAGCGCCAGGAGTGTCCTCTTGATTGATGTGGGCTTTTTAAAGGGTGTCATCAAACAGATATCCCTGGCCGCGTCGCGTTGCTATGGTCTCAGCGCCGACAAGTTTTCTGAGGCGGCGGATATAGGCCTCGATTACATTGTCACTGGGGTTTTCGTTCAGGTTGTAAAGCTGCTCCATCAGCTGTTCCTTTGAAAACACCTGCCCCGGGCGGCTCATCAGGCAACGAAGCAGGCGAAACTCGGTGCCGGTTAGACTGCGTTCCGTGCCATCCTGCATTTTCAGGGTTTGGCGATTTTCGTCCAGTTCGTAGGCGCCCGCTCTTACCGAGGACTGCACTCGTCCTTCGCTGCGCCGGACAATGGCATTCAACCTGGCGATTAGCTCTTCTGTCTGAAACGGCTTGGCGAGGTAATCGTCGGCACCCGCTTTCAGGCCGTCTACTTTATCCTGCCAGTCACCGCGAGCAGTGAGGATCAGCACGGGGAAATTGGCGCTATTGGATCGCCACTGTCGAAGCACATCCAGGCCGTTTCCGTCGGGCAGGCCCAGGTCCAGAATGGCAATTCGGTAGTCTTCTTGCTGGCCCAGAGCAATCGCATCTCTGGCTGTGCGCGTGGTATCCACGCTGAAGCCCGCCTTCTCCAGTTGGCCGGAGAGGCCCTCCGCCAGCAAACGATCGTCCTCGACCAGCAATAATCTCATCGCCTACTTCCTGTCCAGTGGAGTCCAAACCCGCTCGAATATCGCCGATGAACCTGAATCGAATCTGAATCGTTAATTGTTTGTCATTTTCAGAAAGGATTCAGCTTAGTGGGCGACTGTATTCATCGTACCCGCTAAGTGCTCATCGTACCGAGCAAGCAGCCATCTTTTTATAGGTCAAAGATCAGGAGACGTTTTGATGAGCACACCAAGACTCGTAATTGCCACATTGGCTATGTCGTTTGCAATGACGGCCATGGGAGCCGGTTCTCACCAGAGCGGACACGGCCAGGGGCATGGAATGTCAGGCGGTAAGCCGGGAGAGGCTTCCGAGGCCAGCCGCACCATTAAAATTGATATGCATGACAATTATTACGAGCCCGAGTCTATTGACGTTAAAGCCGGTGAAACCGTGCGTTTCGTGGTCTCGAATAAAGGCAGCCTGGTGCATGAGTTCAATATTGGTACGCCCGACATGCATGAGGCCCGGCGGTCGGAAATGATGATGTTGGTTGAGCACGGGGTCATCCAGGGCGGCACACTGAATCACGACATGATGGGGATGGATATGGGGAGTGGCCACTCCATGAAACAGGACGACCCGAACAGTATCTTGCTGGAGCCCGGAGAGAGTAAGGAAGTGGTCTGGAAGTTCACCGGGTCCGGCGATATTGAGTTTGCCTGCAACGTACCGGGGCACTACCAGGCCGGCATGTACGGCGACGTAAACGTCAACTGATCGGGCCTGGAGGGTGTGGGCAGCCAGTCGTTGGCTGGCGTCCTGTGCGATCACAACGATAACTGAGTGGTTGGGAGTAAAGATTTATGAAAACGGCCTTTCTGGCGGGTGCCTTTAGCCTGCTGCTGCCCGTCATCGGGTTGGCGGGAGAGTACAACCTGACGGTCGACCGAGTCGAAATTGATACAGGGGACTTTGTTAAAACAGGTATTGGCTATAACGGCAAATCTCCCGGCCCGGTACTTCGCTTCAAGGAGGGCGAGGAGGTTTCAATCAATGTGACCAACAATCTGGATGAGATGACCTCCATTCATTGGCACGGATTGATCCTTCCGTTTGAGCAGGACGGTGTGCCGGGTATCAGCTTCCCGGGAATCAAGCCGGGGCAAACCTTTACCTACAATTTCCCGATCACTCAGTCAGGCACCTACTGGTTTCACAGTCACTCGGGTTTCCAGGAGCCCGATGGCGCCTACGGAGCCATTGTCATAGAGCCGGAAGGGCGTGAACCCTTCCGGTATGACCGTGAGTACGTGGTTCAGCTAACCGACAAACACCCGCACTCGGGTGATCGCATCATGCGCAACCTTAAAATGATGCCGGACTACTACAACCGTGAGCAGCAGACGGTTGGTGAGTTCTTCTCAGACGTTTCTGAGCAGGGCTTCATGAGTACGGTTAAGGATCGCCTTGCTTGGGGTGGCATGCGGATGATGAAAGCCGATGTCGAGGACCTGCAGGGGTTTACCGGCCTGATTAATGGCAAGGGCCTGATCAGAACTGGACGGGGCTCTTCCAGCCGGGCGAACGGATTCGCCTGCGCTTTATCAACTCTTCGGCCATGACCTATTTTGATGTTCGGATACCCGGTCTGGATATGACCGTCGTGCAGGCAGACGGCAACAATGTCCAGCCCGTTACTGTGGACGAGTTCCGTATTGGTGTGGCGGAAACTTACGACGTCATTGTGCGGCCGAAAGACGAGAACGCCTATACCATCTTTGCCGAGTCCATGGGGCGCTCCGGCTACGCGAGGGCAACGTTGGCGCCGAAAGAGGGCATGGAGGCCCCCGTGCCCGGTCTGCGTAAGCCAGCACGGTTAACCATGGCAGACATGGGCGGAATGCATGGCATGGACCATGGCGACATGGCGGGGATGGAAGGCATGGACCACTCCACAATGGGCGACATGGACCATTCCGAGATGAAGAGCATGGACCATGCTGGGATGAGCGACATGGATCACTCTGGAATGAAGGCCATGGATCACTCCGCGATGGGGCATGGCTCAGAGATGCCTGCCGGTGGTGCCAGCGATCCCTTCTATGCCGAGGGTAGTGGCCTGGTTCCAACGGCAGCCAATGGCGGCAAGTTCCTGTCTTACGCCGATCTGAAAGCGCAAAAGCCTCTGTATGAGGAACGCGAAGCCACTCGGGAGATTGAGCTGCGTCTGACCGGTAACATGGAGCGCTACACCTGGAGTATTAACGGCGTTAAATACGAGGATGCTGATCCTATCCGGTTGCAGTATGGCGAGCGGGTTCGGTTCAAATTCGTCAATGAGACGATGATGACGCATCCCATGCACCTGCACGGCATGTGGTCGATGCTGGACGTTGGCGCGGGTCAGTTGAACCCCGTCAAGCACACCATCAGTGTTCAGCCAGGCACTACGGTGTATATGGAAACCGAGGTGGATGAGCCAGGTCAGTGGGCCTTCCATTGCCATCTGTCTTACCACGCAGCGGCGGGTATGTTCCGAAAGGTTATTGTGGAAGGGGGACCGGAGAACGCCCAGGCGGTCGAAGCGGACACCGGAAGCGCAGGAGGTGAGGCATGAGTCGGGGGATCTCACTGATTGCGCTGGTTGTGTTGGGCTGGGGACTCATGCCAGCCGTCACCTCCGCCCAAGAGCGGATGGAGGACACTACTGCACGGAAAATGCCGTTGAAGGTCTGGGGCGCTCAGTTTGAAGAATTTGAGTACCGATACAGCGAC
Organism: Marinobacter similis; assembly: GCF_000830985.1. Lineage (GTDB taxonomy): Bacteria > Pseudomonadota > Gammaproteobacteria > Pseudomonadales > Oleiphilaceae > Marinobacter > Marinobacter similis. The sequence continues at coordinate 990,363 of NZ_CP007151.1, forward strand.
GATGACGAAGAGCTGGGGGTCTGGAACGGAGATATCTTCTATGGCACCGATGAGCTGAAGGTTCGCTGGCTGACAAAAGGCGAGTACGCCATTGACGAGCAGGCGTATGAGCAGCTGGAGAATCAACTGGTGGGTCAAATGCCTGTGTCTGATTTTTTTGATGCCAAGGCCGGAGTACGTTTCGATACGCCTGAAGGTCCCGACCGCACCTACGCGGTCGTCGGTATTACAGGTCTTGCCCCGCAATGGTTGGAAATTGACGCGAATCTCTATGTCAGCGAGAAAGGCGATTCCTCAGCAGAGCTGGACGCTGAGTACGAGCTCTTGCTGACCAATCGGTTGATTCTTGCTGCTGCGCTTGATGCGACGGTGGCCTTTAGTGAAGATCGCGAAATTGGGGTCGGCAGGGGCTTGGTGTCCACTGAAACCGGGCTAAGGTTAAGTTATGACGTGATCGACCGTTCCTTCTCTCCTTATATCGGAGTGGTGCATGAGCGCAAATATGGCGACTCGGAAGACTTTGCAAGAGCAGAGGGCGGCGATGCTGAAAGTTGGTTTGCAGTTCTGGGTGCCAGGCTTTCTTTCTAATGGTCCCCTTGGGACCTGGGTGCTTAAAACCAAACGGGGGTGAACTATGCGCATTTTGTACAGCGTTCTGATCGCGGGTGTCGTGCTAGCGCTGAGCGGCTTTGCTTTCATTCACAGTGGCATCTACAACGTGACTGCAATGGAAGAGCACAGCGCTTTGGGCAATTGGGCGCTTCACACGACGATGAAAAACTCGGTGCAAGCGAGGGTCTCAGAGCTCGACGTGCCCAGCGATCTAGCCAGCGAAGAGATGATTCGTCAGGGAGCCCGGGTTATGACCAGCTCTGCGTTGCCTGCCACCTGAAACCGGGCCTGGAGGATACGTTGCTCAGGCAGGGTCTGAATCCTATGCCACCATCACTGACGGAAGCAGGACACTTCGAACCGGCCGAGCAGTTCTGGATCATCAAAAATGGCATAAAGATGACGGGTATGCCTGCGTGGGGTGTCACTCATGACGATGAGGACCTCTGGGAAATCACGGCGTTTATCCAGCGCCTGCCCAGCCTTTCAGAGTCGGAATACACTCGTCTGATACAGCCTGAACAAGGTACGCAGGCGAAGGCCGACGACGGTCATGACCATGACCATGACAATATGGATGGCATGATGGGCGGAGGGGCATCATCGCAGGGCGAATCCTCACACGGTGCGCCAGGCCACCACGCCAAGTCTGAGCTAGCTGGTGCCAGCCATGCGGAGGCCTCAGGTCACCATGGTGAGGAAGAGCCAAAAGCAGCCAGTGAGCCCAAGGCCGACGATCATTACGCGGACGGCCACAGTCATTGAACCGAGCTGAAGCCTGATCTCGCCGGCCGGCAAGAGCCCGACTATTTCTCCAGCTTCGCTGTCAGTTCGTCCAGCTTCTGCTGGACGTTGTGAAGCTGCTTAACGATTTCGTCCCGCTCGTCGTGAGCCTTCTGGGCCTCCTCGGCGTTCTGCTCTTCGCTCATCACTTCCAGAATCGCACCGATCATCATGTTCAGAAACACGAATGCGGTCAGGAAGATGAAGGTCAGGTAGTACAGCCAGCTGAGCGGGTACTGCTCCATGGTGGCGTACATGACGTCGGTCCAGTCTTCGAAAGTGGCCACCCGGAACAGTGTCAGCATGGCGATGGCCACATCGCCCCACAGCTCGGGGTCAACTTTGGCGAAAAAGATCGAGCCCATGGCGGCGTAGATGTAGAAGATGATGAACATCAGCAGGGCAATGTAGCCCATGCGCGGAATCGCTTGAGTAGCGAATTGATCAGGAAGCGCAACTCCGGCACCACCGACACCAGGCGCAGTACCCGGAATACCCGCAGCAAACGTCCCAGCAACACCGCGTCGGAATTATCGAGCGGGATCAGGCTGCCGATCACCACGATGGTGTCGAACAGGTTCCAGCCGTCCAGCAGGAACCGGCGTTTGGCGGGGCAGGCGGCAAAGCGGAACAGAATCTCGATCAGGAAGAACGCGGTGATGGCATTGTCCATTCCGGTCAGGCCCTGTTCTACCCAGGGTGGCAGATCGTAGGTCTTGGCCCCGATGGTCAGCGCCGACAGGATGATGATGGCAATGACAACGCCCTGAAACAGCTTGCTGGACTCAATCCGGCGCAGGTGCTCGGACGCCGACGAGGGGCTTAATTCGGATGACATGGCTGACATCAACTCCAGATGATTCACGAAAGAGCGGAATTCTAAAGGGCGGCGGCAGGATTGGATAGCCTGAATGCGGGACCGGCCCGGCAACCGCTAAGTTCTCAAAGGTAATAAGCCTCGCTTATTCAGTGAGATCAGGAATATTGATTCGCGGAATCTGGAAACTCTTTCCATACTCAAATCGCAAATAACAAAATCAAGAGCGAGTGCATTCCCATGTCAGAAAGACCTGAGCTACCCGGCTGGCGCTGGGGGCCGTTCACCTTTCGCCTGCCGTTCTACCACACGCGACTGTGCTGGCCTGAATTCCTTCAGGGGCTTTTTGTTTCTGCCGCCACCGGTATGGCGCTGATACCGGTCATGACCGCGTTCTTTGGCCTGAGTTTTGAGGAAGCCGTCGCGCTATCGATGATTCATGCCTCTTTGATCGCCTCGGCGGTGATTGTCTTTGGCGAACCCTACGCCGGCGGCTGGATCACGCCTGCGTTACCGCTGATTCTGGCATTTGTCATCGGAGGCTATGAAGACCCGGTTAGCCGGTTCCAGGCGATGACGGCTCTCAGTCTTGTGTTTGCGGGGCTGGTTCTGTTCCTTGGGATCACCGGCTGGGCCGACGATTTGTGGTCTGGCTACCCGATACCCTCAAGGCTGGCATCATCCTCGGTGCCGCCATCGCGGCGCTGAAGCGTGTGTTTGTGGACGATGCCGAGCGCTTTCTGCTGGAGCAGCCGATTGCCACCGGGCTCGCCTGCGCCATTTGCCTGATCTTCACCTTCTCGGTGCCGATGCAGAAACTGAAAGAACGCAATCGCTTCTTCTTCATGCTCGGAGCGCTGGGCTTGCTGCCGGGTTTCCTGGTGGCAGCGGTGGTTGGGCCGTTGGCGGGCGAAGTCAGCTTTGATATCCAGTGGGGCATTCTGGTGCCGCCCCTTGGGGACGCCCTGGCCAAGGTCTCACCGCTGATGATTGGCTGGCCGTCCCAGGAGATGCTCATCCAGAGTATTCCGCTGGCGCTGATTGCCTACATCATCCTGTTCGGTGATTTGGTTACCGGCAATGAAGTACTGCGGGACGGCCTGCATGCGCGCAAGGACGAGCACGTCGACATCAACCTGAACCGTTCGCATTTCTCGCTGGCGATTCGCAATGCTGTGATGGCTATTGTGGCACCGTTCTTCCCGACCCAGGGTGCAGTCTGGACCGGTGTGCACGTGATTGTGGTGCAACGCTGGAAACAGGGGCCGAAGGCCATGGGCAGCCTGCACAGTGGGCTGGCCTCATACTACCTGATGGGTTTGCCGTTTATTTTCTTCCTGTTGCCGCTGCTAACCGGCCTCAAGCCCCTGCTGGGCGTGGCCTTATCGCTGACTCTGGTGCTAACCGGTTTTGCCTGTGCGTACATTGCGATGGGGATTCCACGAGACAATGCCTCACGAGGCACGGTGGTTCTAATCGGGGCGGCGTTGGCGTTCTTCGAGCCTGGATAGGCTTGTTGATCGGCGTGGTGGCAACTATTGCGCTGGTAGGCTGGGACAAGAGTCCGGATCCGATTCCGCACGATGAGCGGGACGAGGAACCGGTCGCGGTGAACCAGAACTAGCCGGCATGGCCCTGGATAATGTGCCACTCTTTCTCGCCAACCGGCATCACCGAGAGGCGGCTGCCCTTGCGTAGCAGGGCCAGCTCCTCCAGCCCGGGCAGGGACTTGAGTTCCTTTAAGGGAATCAGGCGAGGCAGTTTGCGTACCAGGGCCAGATCCACCGCTTGCCAGCGCGGTTTCTCGGGTGTGCTCTTGGGATCGAAATAGGGCGAATCCGGCTGAAACTGAGTGGGGTCGGGGTAGGCACCGTTCACCACGGTGACAATGCCGGCAATGCCAATCTGGGCGCAGCTGGAGTGATACAGGAAAACGTCGTCGCCTTCACTCATCTGGGCCAGGAAGTTCCTGGCCTGGTAGTTGCGCACTCCGTCCCACGGGATCGACTGACCGGCAGACTGCACGAAATCCTCGATGCCGCACTCAGAAGGTTCTGACTTTACCAACCACTTCGCCATTTTGCTTCCATCACCCATCAGGTCATGTGAGGTAGAACGCCAAAGTATATCGCGCTGAAGTGGCACGCGCTGCCACCAATCACGAACAGGTGCCAGATCGCGTGCATGTAGGGAATCCGGTCAGCCAGATAGAACACAACACCGACCGTGTAGGCCAGGCCGCCGGCAATGGTGAGGTTCAGCGCAGTTTCGCTCAGATTGGCGACCAGGTCTGACGAGGCGAAAGTGATCAGCCAGCCCATGGCGATATAGATTCCCACGCGAGCCAGTTTGAACCGATTCTTGAAAATCACCTTGAGTACTACGCCGGTCAGCGCCAGCGACCAGATCACCGCGAACAGCGTCCAGCCGACGGTGCCCCGCATGTTCACCAGCAAGAACGGTGTGTAGGTGCCGGCAATCAGCAGGAAGATGGCGCAATGATCCAGGGTTTTGAAGGCGCTTTTCAGTTTCGGGTGGCGGGCGCCATGGTACAGCGCCGAGGCCACATAAAGGAGTATGAGGGAGGCGCCAAATATAGCGAAACTGACCAGTTTCCAGACGTCGCCCAGCTGGCTGGCGCCGACAATCAGGGCAACAGTACCGATCACGCTCAGGATCGCGCCCAGGCCGTGGGTGGCGCTGTTCAGCCATTCCTCAACGCGCTGGTGCACGGTGGCTTCCGGGGTATCGGTGGTGGTGCTTTGTTTCGAGTTTTCCTCGGTGCTCATTGCAGAATATCCGTTGGTCGACATGGCGCTAAAATACTTGAGCGTACAAGTGTACGCAAACTTTTCAAGTGAACGTTTTGTGATCATTTTAAGGGAATTTGAATGACACAAATAAAAAAATCTAGTTCCAGGTTGATCCGTTTGTCCCTAAGCTTTCGTAAGCTAATTGAGTTCGAGGACGCCGACGTTTTATCTGTTCGGCTTCGAAGTCATTGAAAGCGTTGAGCGATAAGCATTATTGGGCAGCAGGGGCCACCTTGCTGCCCTTTTTTATTGCTGAACGTTTTCTGGGTACACTTGCCGGCTTGGCCCTACCATTTGGTCCTTCAACTTGGTTTTATAACCTGGTCTTATAAATAGTTCCTGCCTGGAGCGTTCATGGCTGCCGCACTGGCGTTGTTTTTCAAACTTATCCCCCTGTATGTGACCGTCGCACTCGGCTGGGTGGCGGGTCGCTACCTGGAAGCCAGTGGCAAGCACATCGCTGGCATCATGCTGTACATCGTCACACCTTCGGTGGTGTTTTCCGGGGTAATGGCGGCGCCGCTGTCCCCGGAAGTCATTTTCCTGCCGTTCCTGACGTTCGGGTTGTCCTGTGTCCTTGGCATTGTCCAGCTGAAACTGGCGCAACGCGTGATCACCGATGGCAGCGCCAGCCTGATTCCGTTGTGCGTGGGCTCGGGAAATACCGGCTATTTCGGGGTGCCGGTGGCGTTACTGCTGTTTGGCGAGGAGGGCCTCGGGCTCTACATCGTGTGCATGCTCGGCACCACCCTGTTTGAAAATTCGGTGGGCTTTTACCTGGCGGCCCGCGGCCGGCATGACCTGAAATCGGCCCTGTGGCGGGTGGTGAAGCTGCCATCGGTTTACGCCTTCCTGGCGGCGGTGTTGCTGAACCTGTCCGGAATCCGCATCCCGGACCTGTTCCAGCCGTTGTTCGATAACCTGCGCGGTGCCTACAGCATTCTGGGAATGATGATCATCGGCATGAGCATCACCAGTTTCCGGGGGCTGGCGGGCAATATCCGCTTCACCGGGCTGGCGTTCTTCGGCAAGTTTGTGGTCTGGCCGGCGGTGGCCATCCTGTTCTGGTGGCTGGATGCCAACGTTCTGGGCATCTACGAGCCGGCCGTGCACAAGGCCATCTTCCTGATTTCCATTACCCCGATCGCGGCCAACACGGTGGTCATCGCCACCATGCTGGATATATCGCCCAGGCAGGCGGCGGGCACCGTATTGCTTACCACCCTGTTCGCACTCGCCTTCATTCCGGTGATGATTTCGCTCGCGTTCTAACGGCTGCCGGTGCCCGCCGAAACGGGCTGGGGACTGGCACTGCGAGCGGCGGCAATATCGCTGCGGGCGTGACGCACCACACTGATGCCGGATGTCATCGCCAGGGTGCCCATGATGCCGGCCACTGCCAGATCCGGCCATGCGGTGCCCGTGCCGAACACGCCCAGGGCGGCTACCATCACCGCGACGTTACCAATGGCGTCGTTGCGACTGCACAGCCAGACCGAGCGCATGTCCGAATCGCCACTCCGAAACCGGAACAGCATCAAGGCAACAGCGACGTTGGCGACCAGGGCCAGGAAACCGACCGCGCCCATGGTCAGGGGGTCCGGCGTCAGCCGCTCTGGGCAACCCAAATGGCGCGCAGCCAGACCACCAAGCCGAACACCGCCATGGTCAGCCCCTTGATCATGGCCGCCCGCCCACGCCAGGCCAGCCCCATGGACAGTACGCTCAGGGACAGCACGTAGTTGGCGCTGTCGCCAAAGAAGTCGATGGCGTCGGCCATCAGCGATACCGAGCCGGACTGGAAACTGGCCCAGCCTTCAACGAGGAACATCGCCAGGTTGATCCAGAGGGCAATCCAAAGGGCGCGGCGGAAGCCGGGCGCAGGGGAATTGGATTCGGGGGGAGAACAACTGCACGCCATGATGAAAACCTCCTGCTGAAATTTTCATCCAGTTAAAACCCTGTAGTTACTACAGAGTCAACGGATATTCGTGGTAAGTCATCATTCAGCCGTGGCCCTGACCATGGGTGCCAGGCACATGATTACGTGCTTCGGAGGTTTCGAGGTCTTCGAGCTCGGCCGAAAGGCCTTCAAGGATGCCGCATTCCTGGACCGTCCGGCCTTCCGTGCAGGCTTTCTGAAGCTTCTCCAGCGTTTGCTCCAGGCTGGCAAGTTCCCGCCTTCGTTCGCGAACGTGGTGGAGGTGTTTGGCTAACAGGCATCCACGCCAGCGCAATCCGCCTCCGGATTCTCGGCTAAACGGATCAGTTCGCGAATTTCGTTTTGCGCCATATCCAGGTTCCGGCAGCGCTTGATGAACAGCAGACGATCCAGGTGGGCTTGCCGATAAGAACGGTAGCCGCTGGCAGTGCGATCAGGTTCCGGAAGCAGACCGATCTTTTCGTAGTATCGAACGGTTTCAACAGAGATGTTGGCACGTTTCGAAATGTCACCGATTTTCATAGCTAATCCGGTCTGGGGTCGCGGTATAAGAGCGTGACACTCCTGTATAAGGAGCTCGGACCTACAACAATAGCTTTCCCGGGTAGGCTGAACAATAACTGCCTCGGGAAGCTGTCGGCTGGGTAGCCCCAGAGCCCAGCGGCAGCCGCAATTGATGCAGATCAAACCTGCTTCAGTCTGGGGGGGAATTCAGCTCCAGTTCAGTGCCTTGGCGTCTAATCTTTGAAGACAACTACAGCGATACTGGAGGCGTTTCCGATGATGCTCATTAATAAGGCTTTTGTTGTTGGTCTTCTGGCGGTGGCTCCCATTTGGGCCTTTGCCCATGGCAGTGATGGGCCGTCATCTGGCACGGGCCGGGTATGATGATGAGTCCGCAGCAAATGGAACAGATGCATCAGAACTGGTTAAGAATGGACAATATGATGCGACAAGTCCCTGAGGCCGGCTCACAGAAAGAACGAGCGCGATTGATGGAGGAACATCGAGAGGCCATGAGAGAACAAATGGACTTGATGCATAAAGGCATGATGGGGCCCGGGATGATGGGTGGCGGCCACGGCATGATGGATGGTAACCACGGACAGGGGATGATGAATAGCCAGTCCGGTGGTGGCAATCGCTCCAGTAAGTCAGAGAGCTCGAATGTTGATCAGCGGTTGCGGAGGATGGAAGATCGCATGAACCAGATGCAACTCATGATGGAACAGATGCTACGGCATGAGCAGCAGCAACATCAGGACTGAGCTTGGCCTTTTTTTGGGCGCGTTAATCAAACAGGGACAGCTGGTCCGAGTCACCTTCTGCTTTTCGCGGAACCGATGGGCGCTTCTGAACCGGTCCTTTGCGACTGCCATGGCGCTGTAAGACCCGCTCGGTCTCGGTGTGGGAAACGTGCTGTTTACGGAAGTCGCCGATCGCTTTGCGCGCCGCCCGGGCGGCCTGCTCGTGGTCGCACACCGGCAGGGTGTAGGTGTTGCCGCCGTAGCGATTTTTCTGGGCCGGTGTCATCAGCCAGGGAGTATGGATCAGGTCCACCGGCACGCCCTGCAGCTCTGGCAACCAGCGCCGGATAAATTCACCGTCCGGGTCCAGTTTCTGGCTCTGCAAGACAGGGTTGTAGATGCGCAGGGCGTTGATACCGGTAAGCCCGGACTGCATCTGCACCTGCGGATAGTGGATGCCCGGCTCGAAATCGGTGAACTGGCGGGCCAGGTGCAAAGCCGGGTCCCGCCAGTGCAGCCAAAGCTGGTAGCTGGCTACCGCCATCAGCATGGCGCGCATGCGAAAGTTGATCCAGCCGGTGTGCTGCAGGGCACGCATGCAGGCGTCCACCAGGGGCCAGCCGGTCTGGCCTTCCTGCCAGCGCTGGAGCCGTTCGGACTCGCCAGGGCCCGCCTTAAGGCCCTCCAGTTCCCGGTGCATGGCGCGGAATTCCAGCTCCGGTTCGTCCTCCAGTTTCTGGATGAAATGGCAGTGCCAGTGCAATCGGGAGCGAAAGCTGGTCAGGCTGCGCTGTTTTCGGGGCAGGCTGCTGGGGTGCTGGCCGGTGTGTTTCGCGCCTGGTAGATTTCCCTCAGGCTGACTGTGCCATAGGCAATGTGTGGGCTTAACCTGGAGCAGGCGCGCACGGCACTGACCGGGCTGGAGATGTTGTACTGATAGCCGACGCAGCGGCGCTCTAAAAAGGAGGCCAGCAGTTTTTCGCCGCGCTGGCTGCCACCGGCCTGCCGGTCCGGGCAGGGGGTGGAATTCGCCAGGGACATCTCGCTGGGCGGATTGGCAAAGCCGGTCAGACCGTCCGGCGTTGCCAGGCTAGCCGGCGAGGGCGTCGGCTCTTGTCGCATCAGCTGTGACCACGCCTTGTCCCACAGATCCCGGTCCTGCAGGCGACGAACCACCCCGAATTGCTGCCATTCCCGAAATTCGATGCCCTGCTCCTGGCACCAGCCGACAACATCCCGGTCGCGATCAAACGTCCACTGGCCACCGGTTTCCTGATGACAGAATACCCGCTGGATTCCGTAGGCCGAGTTCAGGCGCTCCAGGGCCTGTTTGACCGGCCCGGTCATCACCAGCAGGTCGGCACCGAGGTGTCGGAGCTGGCGGCGCAAATCGGTCAGCGACTCCTCAATGAATTCCCACTGGCGGGCGGAGGTGTCGGGCAGTTGCCAGTACTCGGGCTCGACCACGTACAGCGGAATGACCGGTTCACCGAGCGTGGCCGCGGCTGCCAACGGATCATGATCGCGGGTGCGAAGGTCCCGCTTGAACCACACTACGGTGGTCATTGGCCATGACTCCGGCTGCGCCGGCAGCGCTCACTGCAGTAACGCACATTCTCCCAGTCCCGGGCCCACTTCTTGCGCCAGGCAAACGGGCGCTGGCACACCGGGCAGGTTTTGGTCGGCAGGTTTGGTTTTTTGTGCACGAGGGTGGTCCAGATCTCCTGACAGTAGACAACACATACGCGCCTGCCACCGCCGGAGATCTGTTCGGCTATTGTCAGGACGGCGCCGATGCGGCCGCAAGTGCCGTCAGGTCTTCACTGATCTGTTCGGTCGTGAGGCCCGGCCGGAGTAGCAGGCGGGCATCGCCATCGCCATCGAACACATAGACCGCCGCGCTGTGGGAGACCTGGTAGTTGCCCTCGGCGTCCGGTTGGTCATAACCGAAGGTGGTGCGGTAACGCTTGGTGAATTCGCGCAGGGTGGCTTCCTCGCCGGTCAGTCCGACCACGCCCTGGCCGAAGAAGTTGACGTAGCTGGCGATGCGTTCGGGGGTGTCCCGGTTTGGGTCGACACTGACAAACAGGGTGGTGACGTCATCCTGCAGATCGTCAGGCATTTGTTTTATCGCGGCGCGCAAACCACTCAGGGTGGCTGGGCACACGTCCGGGCAGGAGGTGAAACCAAAATAAACCAGGCGAATCTGGCCTGCCGAATCGGTTTCGGTCACTGGGTTGCCGGAGGTGCCGGTCAGGCTGAACTCCAGCTCCGGCATCAGCGCTGATGTCCTTGCCGTGCCAGCTCTCCTCGTCGCCCAGGCAGCCGGTCAATGCCAACGACAGTGACAACACCAGAGGCCAGAGTGCGGCAGGGCGAAACCGGGCCAGGAGCAGGCTCAATGGCATCATGGGGCTGATCCTTCTGTTATCGGTTGGCGAGATTGGCGCCGCGCGCGGCCGTCGTCTTCATGCATGGCCCGGCGCAGAATGATCAGGATGCCAACGATGCTCATCATCGCCGGCGGAATCCAGGTCAGCAGTCCGCCCAGCAGTTGGTCGGTTTCCGGCGGCATGGGCCAGGCGCGGCCGCAGACCTCGTACACGTCGTACACCATGCCCCGGGAGAACACGATCCAGGCCCCGAGAATCATCTGAGGAATCGCCACCAGCGCCAGCAACAGGATGCGTTTGCCATAGCCAAGGGCATTACCAACCGCCGGTGAACGCGAATCCAGAATCAGCCACCAGAACAGCAGGCCATCGAGCAGCATGCTCCAGTTCATCAGCCAGTACAGTTGCCGGCTGAGCATGGCGTCGAAATGGATCGGCGGCCAGAGCCAGAAAAAGATCAGGCCGACAAACAGCAACGCAGCAATGGCCGGTTGTTGCAGCAGCCGGTACAGCCAGCCCAGTGGGGCGAGCAGACGGCGGCTGCCGGGGCCGGCAAAGCCATACCAGTAGCGCGCAATGGGCAGGGGATTGGACAGGGCAATCAGGATGGGCCCCAGGTGATGAAGAATGAGGTGCTGGCCCCGGTGCACGAAAAACATGTACTGGGAATAGTAATCGAACCGTGTCTGCATCACCGTGTAACAGAGCATCACTCCGAGCACGAAGGTGACAATACGAATTGGCCCTGGGCGATCGGCGGCCGGCATCTGGAGCAGGGCTATACCGTACAGGCCCAGCACAGCCGCGAAGCTGAACACGGTCAGAGGTGAAAAGTCGTAGGGCAGTAAATAGCCGGCAGCAGACATAGAGCGCACTCTGTAGTGAACAAGTAGTGTGCAAGTTTCCCTGGCACGGGTTATCTTTTTTGTCAGAGCCCTCCGAGTCTTACCGTCATGGAGACGGATTTCAAGGCCGGTTCAGACAGTTCCTGACGGAGAAGAGTGTATGGTCCGATTCAGCGATTCCATCGCGGCGCCTTCGGTATTGATCTTTGACTGGCACGGCACGTTGGTAGACACCCACGATGCCATGTTCAGCGCCATGGAGGACATGCTGCCGCAACTGGAAGACCTGAACCTGGTGGAGCGGCTGCTGCCCGAGGCAAAATGCCGGACCCCCGACGATGCCCGGTTGGTGCGCTATATCCGCATCTTCCGCCGCCTTCACCCAAGGATTCTGGCCGAACGCCGGGTCTCCCGAACCGATATTTTCAACGCCATTTTCGGCGACGACCGCGACGCCAAACTGATCGCCCACAAGGCCTACAACGAGGCCTATCGCCGCTACTTCGGCAAGGTGAAACCATTCCAGCCGGGGGCCTACGAATACCTGTCGGCGCTCAAGGCCATGGGCATCAAACTGGCGGTTTCCACCAACCGGAACCGGGAGTTTCTCGACAAGGAACTGGTGACTGTCGACGAAGGACGCTGGCAGCACTTGTTCGATGCCACTGTGTGCGCCGATGACGTCACCGAGTACAAGCCCGACCCGGAAGTGATTCTCAAAACCCTGGAAAAGCTGGGGCTGCCGGCAGACGGCCGCGCCTGGTACGTCGGTGACAGCTACGTCGACATGCTGACTGCCAACCGTGCCGGGGTCGCCGGGGTGTTCTACAACGGCGCCTGTTGGGAGCCGCAGCGCATCGACAGTTGGTTCTCCTTCCGGGATGCGCCCTCGGCCATTCTCGACAGTTTCGAGGATCTGCTGGACCTGCTGGCGCTGCTGGAACGGAGTCAGCCCAAGGCCTTTCGCCAGGCCCCGGCCGAAGTTCGCCCGAAACCCTTTCCGCCACCGGAGCGGCCGGAACCCCGGGTGGAGGCCGACTGGCATCCGGCGGTGGTCAAGCTCATCCGGCCGTCAGTGGTGCTGTTCGACTGGCACGCCACCCTGGTGGATACCCTGGATGCCATGTACCACGCCGTTGATGACATGCTGCCGGATTTTCACAAGCTGGACCTGATGGGGCGAATGGTGTCCCCCGAGGACAGCAAGACCCCGGAAGACGCCCGGCTGGTGGCCTATGTCCGTGAGTTCGCGCGCCTGCACCCGAAGGTGAAGGCGGACCGAAAGATCTCCCGAACCGATATTTTCGAGGTGCTGTTTGGTGACGATCAGGAAGCCAAGCAGGTTGCCCACCGGGCGTTCAATTACCACTACCGTACCCATTTCGGCACGGTGAAGGCGTTCGAGCCCAAGGTGCGGGAGGTGCTCGAAGGATTGCGCCGGCTGCATCGGCAGGTCGGCGTGATTACCAATCGCGACCGGGAGTTCTTTGAGCATGAACTGGCGGCCGTTGAGGACACCGGCTGGACCCATCTGTTTGATGTTGATGTCTGCGGTGACGACACCCCACTGCGCAAACCCCATCCTGACCAGTTGCTGCTGGCGGTGCAAAAGCTGGATTATCCGCCGGATCCCAGTGTCTGGTACGTGGGTGACAGCACCACCGATGTGATCGCGGCGAAACGGGCGGGCATGACGTCGGTGTTTTTCAACGGGGCCCAGTGGGATCAGCCCTGGCTCAACCGCATTTTTCCCGGCACGCACAAGCACCCCGACAAACCCGATGTGGTGGTGAACGATTTTTCGGAATTCTGGGCCCTGGTGCTGGCCTGCGAAATCGGACCTCCGTAAATCTGGCTCCTGAAAACGTCAGAGCCCGTATCCGGCGGCACTTTCGGGCCGAAAGACAGACCAACCGAAGTGCAGATCTGCTAAGGTAGCGCACACCTCAACGACAACAACAAACGACCAGACCATGACCGACACCAAAGCATCGATTCTCGTGGTCGATGATGATGCCTCCATCCGGGAGCTCCTGCACGAGCACCTGTCCCGGGTCGGCTACGACATCCACACCGCGGAAGACGGCGACCAGATGCGGGCGCACCTTAAAACCTTTCCGATCGACCTGATCGTGCTGGACGTGATGATGCCCGGAGACGATGGCTTCACCCTGTGCCGGGAGGTTCGTGAACATTCCCAGGTGCCCATCATCATGCTCACCGCCAGTTCCGATGAGACCGATCGGGTGGTCGGGCTCGAGATCGGCGCCGACGACTACCTGGCCAAACCGTTCAGCGCCCGGGAACTGCAGGCCCGGATTAAGGCGTTGCTGCGCCGGGCCCAGTTTGCCCGGGTCGAGAACCCGAGATACGTGGTGTTCGACCGCTGGCGCCTGGACACCCTGACCCACGACCTGATCGACGAGCAGGGCAACAAGGTGTCCATTTCCGGTGCCGATTTCGCGCTGTTGCAGCTGTTTCTGAGCCATCCGAATGAGGTGCTGGACCGTGACACCATCTCTGGTGTTACCCGCGGCCGCGAGTCCACGCCGTTGGACCGGGTGGTCGACGTTGCCGTCAGCCGGTTACGGCAGAAGCTGGGTGACCAGGGTAAAGATCCGAAATTGATCAAGACGGTGCGCGGTGCAGGTTACCTGCTGGCGGCCACGGTGAATCATGCCTTTGAGTGAATTCTCACTCTGGCGCAAACCCCGGCGCTGGATTCCGTCGTCGTTGCTTGGTCGGGTGTTGTTGTTAACCCTACTGGCCATGGCCACGGCTCAGGTCATTTCCAGCATGGCCTGGGTTGGCGCATTTAAAACCCAACGCGAAGAAGGCCTGGTGGTGACCACCCGTAATCTGGCGCAATCAGCGGCGGCCACGGCTCAGTTCTTTAATTCGCTGCCGTTGGAATACCGGCACATAGTGCTGGACCAGCTGCGCAACATGGGTGGCAGCCGTTTCTTCGTGTCGCTGAATAACAAACGCATCGATATGAAGTCGTTGCCGGAGACCGAGCTGAAACAGCTGGCCACCGCGGAAGTCCGTTCCGTGCTGCGGCGTCGTCTGGGCGGGGATAGCAACCTGCACGTCGAGTTCGTGAGCCCGGATGACCTGCGCATTCTCAATACCGAATTGCCGCTCGACGCCCTGCCGCCATCCTGGGCCCATTATTCGCTCACCCTCGAACCCCTGAATCCACCGGTACTGGTGATGCAGATTGAGGTGGCCGAGGATGACTGGCTGTATCTGGCGTCGCCGTTACCCGCGCCCTATGTCTCATTGGAAGATGAAGGGGTGCCGGGGCAGCAGGTGTTGTTCCTGGCCGTCATGATCGGGGTGTTGTTCCCGGTACTGGCGTGGCTGATTCGTCAGCAAACACGGCCGCTGCGCAAGCTGGCGAAGGCCACCCGGGATCTGCCCCTGGACGATGAACAGGCTGCACTGAAGGAGCAGGGCAGTGCCGAGATTGTCGCCGTCACACGAAGTTTCAATACCATGCGCCGGCGCCTGCAAAATTACCTGAGTGACCGGGAGCAGCTGTTTCGCGCCATCTCCCACGATCTGAAAACACCGATTACCCGCCTGCGCCTGCGCATCGACCTGATAGATGACGAGCCCATGCGGGAGCGACTGGAAGCCGACCTGTTGGAGCTGGAACTGTTGGTGAAAGGCGCCTTGCAATCTCTCAAGGACACCGACATCCATGAAAACGTGGAGCCGGTGGATGTCCGGCGGATGCTGGACCGGATGGCAGAAGCCTACCGCACCAATGGCACCGAATTATTGAAAATCAGTGGCGAATGCCAGCCTTACCGGGGCAAGCCCCTGGCCTTGAGCCGCTGTCTGGGCAACCTGGTGGACAACGCCATCAAATACGGTGAACGGGCGCAGGTGCAGCTCGATGACTCAGCGGAGCAACTGGTGATTCGGGTGGATGACCACGGCCCCGGTATTCCGGAGGCTGAACTCCAGCGCATTTTCGAACCCTATTACCGTCTGGATCAGGCCCATCGCCAGGGCCACGGTCTGGGGTTGGGCATCGCCCGCAACATTGCCCAGAATCATGGTGGTGACCTGAACATCAGCAACCGGCCCACGGGTGGCCTGCAAGTGGTGCTGTCGCTGCCGCGGCATTAAACGGCCTCTCATCAGCCCACGCCTCACGAACCCATGTAACAACCTTGTTACATGGGTTTTTCAGTTTGATACGTTCCCCCTGATCTCCTTGCCCTAGACTTGCCCTCACACCTTCGGCTATCCAGCCGCTGGTAAACGATTTGATGTCCTCGACAACAACAACAAGGAGTCATTATGACCGCCTTCAAGCGTACCCTTTCCGCCCTTGCCGTATCTGCCTGCCTGATGCCTGCCGCTGCTACCCATGCCGGCGAGGTTGAGGTTCTGCACTGGTGGACCGCTGGTGGCGAAGCCCGTGCTGCCGCTGCCCTGAAAGAGATGATGGAAGAGCAGGGTCATACTTGGAAAGACTTCGCGGTCGCCGGTGGCGGCGGTGAAGCAGCCATGACCGTGCTGAAAACCCGTGCCGTATCCGGTAATCCTCCGGCTGCCGCCCAGATCAAGGGCCTGGACATCCGTGAGTGGGCCAAGCTGGGTTTCCTGACCAGTCTGGACGACGTGGCCGCTTCTGAAGCTGGGACCAGCTGGTGCCGCCGATGATCTCGGACGTGATGCAGTACGAGGGCGAGTACGTGGCAGTGCCGGTGAACGTACACCGGGTCAACTGGCTCTGGGTGAACCCGGAAGTGATGGAAAAAGTGGGCGTTGAAGTTCCCAACACCCTGGACGAATTCTTTACCGTAGCCGACAAGCTCAAGGCCGCCGGTTACATTCCGCTGGCCCACGGTGGTCAGCCCTGGCAGGACGCCACGGTGTTCGAAGCCGTCGCCCTGGCGGTGATGGACAGCGACACCTACCGCAAAGCCTTTGTTGAGCACGATATGGATGTGATCAACAGCGCGGTGATGGAAGAGGTGTTTACCAAGTTTGCCAAGGTTATGAGCTACGTTGACGACAACGCCGCCGGCCGCGACTGGAACACCGCAACCGGCATGGTTATCCGTGGCGAAGCTGCCATGCAGATCATGGGTGACTGGGCCAAGGGCGAATTCACTGCCGCCGGCCTGACTCCGGGTGAAGACTACCTCTGTGCCGCCGCACCGGGCACCGCTGGTGAATTTACCTTCAACGTCGATTCCTTTGCCATGTTCGGCTGAGTGAAGAGGAAAACGTAGCAGCCCAGAAGGACCTCGCCCGTACCATTCTCGAGCCGAAATTCCAGACCGTGTTCAACCAGAACAAGGGCTCTATCCCGGTTCGTACCGACATGGACATGTCCGAGTTTGATGCCTGTGCCCAGGCCTCAATGGAGACCTTCAAGAGCAGCGCCGACACCGGCGAGCTGGTGCCAAGCCTGGCTCATGGCCTGGCAACAACCAGTTACGTCCAAGGGCAGGTCTTTGATGTGGTCACCAACTTCGTGAACTCCAACGACAAGGATCCGGTGAAAGCCACGGATCAGTTGGCCGCCGCCATCCAGGCCGCGAAGTAAAGAAGCCAAGAGCACCCGCCCGGGTGGCTCTCCGATTCATTCGGGAGAATTCTCATGGAACAAACTCAACGGCGCTCCGCCGGAGTAGTCAGTGCACCGTCACGACTGCTGGACGGCCTGCAGCGCTGGTTGCCGAAACTGGTGATTGCCCCAACCTTTGTGTTGATCGGCATCGGTATCTACGGCTTCATGCTGTGGACCGGGATCTTGTCGTTCACCAGCTCCAGCTTCTTGCCCACCTACGACTTTGTCGGCTTCGATCAGTACGCCAAATTGATGGCTAACGACCGCTGGCTGACATCGTCCAAGAACCTCGCCATCTTCGGTGGTCTGTTCATCTTCGCTTGCTTGTTCATCGGCGTGGTGCTGGCCATATTCCTGGACCAGCGTATCCGCCAGGAAGGTGCGATCCGAACCATTTATCTGTACCCGATGGCGCTGTCGATGATCGTCACCGGTACCGTCTGGAAGTGGATTCTTAACCCGAGTCTGGGCATTGAAAAACTGATGCACGACTGGGGCTGGACCTCGTTCAGCTTTGACTGGCTGGTAAATTCCGACCTAGCCATTTACACCATCGTGATGGCGGCAGTCTGGCAGGCTTCTGGCTTCGTCATGGCGCTGTTCCTGGCCGGTCTGCGCGGTGTCGACTCCTCCATCATTCGGGCGGCCCGGGTCGACGGTGCCAGCCTGCCACTGATCTACTGGAAGATTATCCTGCCGTCACTGCGGCCGGTGTTCTTCAGCGCGGTGATGGTGCTGGCTCACATTGCCATCAAGAGTTTTGACCTGGTCATGGCCATGACGGCCGGTGGCCCCGGTTACTCCACCGACCTGCCAGCAGTGTTCATGTACGCCCACACCTTTACCCGCGGCCAGATGGGCCTGGGCTCTGCCAGTGCCATGCTGATGCTGGGGGCCATCCTGGCTTTGATCGTGCCTTACCTGTACTCGGAACTGAGGGAGAAGCGCCATGACTGATTTGACCCGTTCCGGGCTCTTCACCACCCTGCGCCCCAGCCGGATTGCTATCTACGGCCTGCTGATTCTGGCGTGCCTGGTGTACCTGGTGCCGCTGTTCATCATGCTGGTGACCAGCTTCAAGACGCCCATGGACATCCGTACCGGCAACCTGGTGGCGCTGCCCACCGAATGGACCACCATCGGTTGGACCAAAGCCTGGTCGGAAGCCTGCACCGGTGTGCAGTGTGACGGCATCAGCGGTTATTTTTGGAACTCATTCAAGATGACCGTGCCGGCGGTGATGATTTCCACCTTGTTAGGCGCCTTCAACGGTTACGTGCTGGCGAAGTGGAAATTCCGTGGTTCGGACCTGCTGTTCGGCCTGTTGCTGTTTGGCTGCTTCGTACCGTTTCAGGTCGTGCTGCTGCCGATGGCCGCGACCCTGGGCCAGCTCGGGCTGGCCAACACCACACCCGGGCTGGTGCTGGTGCACGTGATCTACGGGGTGGCATTCACCACGCTGTTCTTCCGGAACTACTACGTCGCCATCCCTGATGCACTGATCAAGGCGGCTCGCCTGGACGGCGCCGGCTTCTTCACCATCTTTTTCCGCATTCTGTTGCCCATGTCGACGCCCATTTTCATGGTCTCGCTGATCTGGCAGTTCACCCAGATCTGGAATGACTTCCTGTTCGGGGTGGTGTTCGCCAGTGGCGACAGCCAGCCCATCACCGTTGCGCTGAACAATCTGGTGAACACCAGCACCGGCGTGAAGGAATACAACGTGGATATGGCAGCGGCCATGATTGCGGCACTACCAACGCTGGTGGTGTACATCGTGGCGGGTAAATACTTCATCCGGGGCCTGACCGCCGGCTCTGTTAAAGGCTGACCTGAGAGGAAAACAACAATGTCTCAACTGGAACTGCGTAAAATTCGCAAAACCTATCCCGGAGCGGCTGAGGAGACCCTCAAAGGTATCGATATCGATATTGCCTCGGGCGAATTCCTGATTCTGGTCGGTCCTTCCGGCTGCGGTAAATCCACCCTGATGAACACCATCGCCGGGCTGGAAGCTATCTCCGAGGGCGAAATCGTGCTCGACGGCAAGGACGTCTCCGGCGTGGAGCCCAAAGACCGGGACATCGCCATGGTGTTTCAGTCCTACGCCCTGTATCCGACCATGTCGGTGCGCGAGAACATCGCCTTCGGCCTGAAGATCCGTGGCATGCCGAAAGACCAGATCGAGCAGGAAGTGGAGCGGGTCGCCGATCTGCTGCAGATCTCCCACCTGCTGGACAAGAAGCCGTCACGGCTGTCCGGTGGCCAGCAGCAGCGGGTCGCCATGGGCCGCGCCCTGGCTCGCCGTCCGCGCATCTATCTGTTCGATGAGCCGCTGTCCAACCTGGACGCCAAGCTGCGTGTGGAAATGCGCACCGAGATCAAGAAGCTGCACCAGCGCCTGCAGACCACCATCGTCTATGTCACCCACGATCAGATCGAGGCCATGACCCTGGCTGACCGCATCGCGGTGCTGAAGGACGGTGAGCTGCAGCAGCTGGGCACGCCTAAGCAGGTCTATGATTCGCCGCAGAACATGTTCGTGGCAGGCTTCATGGGGTCACCGGCGATGAGCTTCGTGCACGTGAATGTCGAGCAGGGCGAGCAAGGCCTGCAGGCCGAAGTGCAGGGTGGCGACGGCCGCTCGCTGAAGCTGCCGCTGCCAGAGTACCTGGCCGATCGCGTTGGCAAGAGGGTGGTGCTGGGCATTCGTCCGGAGCACATCACCCAGCCCCAGGATCAGAAAAGCGATCAGGCCCTGGTCACCACCGGCGAGTTCACCATCGAGGTGACCGAGCCGACCGGCCCGGACGTGATCGCCCTGATTCGCCTGAACGACACTAATGTTCACTGCCGGATCGATCCGGAGCACCCGGTGACATGGGGCGAAACGGCCGAGCTGATGTTCGATATGAAGAAAGTGGTGTTTTTCGATCCGGAAACCGAAAAACGCATCACTGGCTAAAGGCCTTACAGCTGCTCGATCTGGTCCAGCAACTTGTTGGCCCGGTTGAGCAGCGCCTCCTTCCTTTCCGGTTTCTGCTTGTCCCAGTTGCGATACATCATGCCCATGCGCGGGTTCTTGGCGAAGTCGTCCCGATGACGGTCGATGAAGTGCCAGTAAAGCGCGTTGAACGGGCAGGCATCCTCTTCCGTGCTCTTGTTGACGTTGTAGTGACAATTGGCGCAGTGGTCGGACTGACGCTGTATGTACTTGCCACTGGCCGCGTAGGGTTTGGAGCCCAGGTAGCCACCATCGGCGTGCATCACCATGCCCAGCACATTGGGTAGCTCTACCCAGTCGTAGGCGTCGGCATAGACCGCTAGATACCAGTCACAGATTTCTTCCGGTTTGACCCCGGCCAGCAGCGCAAAGTTGCCGGTGACCATCAGGCGCTGGATGTGGTGGGCGTAGGCGTTGCGGCGGGTGCTGTCGATGGCCTTGTGCATACAGCGCATCTTGGTGTCACCGGTCCAGTAAAACCAGGGCAGGGAGCGGGTATTACCCAGCCGGTTTTCTTCGGCGTAGCCCGGCATATTCATCCAGTAGATACCGCGCACAAACTCCCGCCAGCCCAGAATCTGCCGCACGAAGCCTTCCACCGCATTGATTGGTGCCTGCCGGCGTACCAGGCCTGGGTGGCAGCCTCGCACACGCTAAGCGGGTCCAGCAGGCCGCTGTTGATGTACGGCGACAGGATGGCGTGGAACAGCCAGTCCTCGTGATCCGACATGGCGTCCTGGAAATCGCCGAAGCAGGGTAGGGCGTAATCGATGAAGTGCGCCAATGCCTGCTCTGCGTCCTCGGCGGTGACGGCAAAATGGAAGTCGTCGGTGGTGCCGAAATGATCCGAGAAATGCTCGTTGACCAGATCGATCACTGCTCGGGTGGTGTCATCCGGCTCCACCCGGAAGGTGGCCGGGGCGGCAGGTTTGCCGGTCCATTTGCGCCGGTTGTCGGCATCGTAATTCCACTCCCCACCCTCGGGCTTGCCGTCCGGGTCCATCAGCAAGCCGGTCTTGCGGCGCATCTCCCGGTAGAAAAACTCCATGCGCAACTGTTTGCGGCCTTCGGCCCAGTCCTGGAATTCCTGTTTGGTGGCGATAAACCGGGTGTCCGGCCGGATTTCCACCGGCAGGTCGAACTGCTTGTGCCACTCGCTGATCTGCGCATGCAGGCGCCATTCACCGCATTCAGTGGTGATGATCCGTTCCGGTTTCAGGTCTTTGGCCTGGGCGGCGATCACGGCTTCCAGGCTTTGATGCTCGTTATCTGGATGGTAGTGCTGGTAATGCACCTGCCAGCCATCTTTCTCAAGCTGTTGGGCGAAGTGGCGCATGGCGCTGAACAGCAGGACCAGTTTTTTCTTGTGGTGATTGGTGTAGCTGGCTTCGTCGTGGACTTCTGCCATCACGATCCGGTCGTGCTGCTTGTCGGCGTCGTCCAGTGCACTGATGTCCGGTGTGAGCTGGTCGCCGAGTATAAGGATCAGGTTTGCCATGGCCGGGGCGTGCTCCGTGTCAGGAATTCGCGAGTGGATGCTAGCGATACGCCTGTGGCAGGGAGACGGTTCATGGCCGATCCGGAAGATCGACGATTGGCAGGGGGCTTAGCCCCCGGTCATATTCATGAAGCGCAGGATCTGGACATCGCCTTCGCTGGAAAAGTGGTGGCGCTCGGGTTTCAGATCCATCGCGTTGATGATGGTTTCCCGCAGTTTCTCATTGCTCTCCGGATGACTGCGAAGCACGTGGCGCAGGTCTACCGAATGCTCGTTGCCCAGGCACAGCAGCAGACGCCCTTCCACGGTAACCCGTACCCGGTTGCAGGTGGAGCAGAAGTTGTGGGAGTGAGGTGAGATGAAGCCCACCTTGGTGTTGCTGTCCGGCATCCGGAAGTAGCGCGCCGGGCCACCGGAATCCTCCGGAGTTGGCATCAGTTCGTGGTGCTGGCGGATGATGTCGCGCACTTCATCGCTGGTGCACAGCGCTTCACCGCGATCGTGCTCGGAGATTTCCCCCAGCGGCATTTCCTCAATAAAGGTGATGTCGATGTTCTTCCGGCGAGCAAAGTCTACCAGTGCCGGCACTTCCTCATCGTTACCGCCTTTCATTACCACGGTGTTCAGTTTAATCCCTTCAAACCCGGCTTCCCGGGCCGCGTCGACACCGTCGAGCACCTGGTTCAGTCGGCCGGTGCGGGTGATGCGATGAAACTTGTCCGGATCGAGGGAGTCGAGACTGATGTTCAGGCGCTTCAAGCCGGCTTTGCGAAGAGGCTCGGCCATGGTGGTGAGCTTGCTGCCGTTGGTGGTCATGGCGAAATCCCGCAGGCCAAGGCTGCCGATGTCCTTGACCAGTTCGAGAATGTCCTTGCGGACCAGGGGTTCGCCACCGGTCAGTCGGATCTTCTCGGTGCCCAGATCCACAAAGGTTCTTGCCACTTGCGCCAGCTCTTCCAGTGACAGTATCTGCTGGCGGGGCAAAAAGGTCATTTCCTCCGCCATGCAGTATACACAGCGGAAGTCGCACCGGTCGGTCACGGACAGACGTACGTAGTCCACGGTGCGACCAAAGCGATCTGTCAGCTTGCTGCGGGCCATTGGTTTTGCTTCCTGCCGGCTGAATGAGAATTGAGATACGTTAATTCGAGTATCGCAGATTAAATCCCGGAATCCGATCCCCCTGCGTGAGTTCGGTGGTTCGGGTAAAGCAGTTGGGCAAACCCTTAAACAGGATATTGGTCTGGGCGGCGATGCAAGGTGCGGTCTGTCTGTGTCGGAGGACAAAACCGGTTATTGGCTTTCTCCGTATATATCGATCCTATTCAATACAAAGCAGACCTGGAGTACCGAATGCACATCACCCGATACACTGACTACTCATTGCGAGTGCTGATTTATCTTGCGGTGCAGGGTGATCGCCTGGCTACCATCCAGGAAATTGCCGACAGTTACGAAATTTCCAAGAACCATCTGATGAAGGTGGTGCACCAGCTCAACAAAAAGGGCTATATCGAGACCATCCGCGGAAAAAAAGGCGGTATGCGCCTGCTGATGGCGCCGACCGAAATCAGGGTAGGGGTTCTGGTGCGGGAGACCGAACAGGACCTCAGCATTGTTGAGTGCTTTACCTCGAAAAACGCCTGTAAGATCGCGCCGGTGTGTGGAATGAAAGGTATGTTTGGTGAAGCGCTGGAGGCATTTCTGGGGGTGTTGGATAAGTACACGTTGGCCGATGTGATTCAGGATCAACATCGGCCGCAGTTGCTGCGACTGCTTCAGGTCGCCTAGGCCACGTCCAGCACGGGCAACCGTGCCCGCAGCCGGTCCGGTAGTGAAAAGGCAGCGATGCGTTTGAGCACGGTGCCATACTGCCGGGCGAAGCTGCCGGTGTTGTAGTGAATGCCGTGCTTGGCGCACACTTCCTTTACACGCTCGGATATTTCCGGATATCGATGGGCGGGCAGGTCCGGGAACACGTGGTGTTCCATTTGGAAACTCAAGTGTCCGCTCAGCAAATGCACCCATCGGCCGCCGGTGAAGTTGGATGAGCCAGAGAGCTGGCGCAGGTACCAGTGGCCTTTGCTTTCACTCTTGCCATCGCCCCAGCACTCTTCTTCGGTAAAAGTCTCGGCATCCTGGGTGAAGTGGCCGCAAAAAATCACGGTGGACGACCACAGGTTACGAATCAGATTAGCGCCAATGTTGCCTGCCAGCACGATGGGCGCGACCGGAAAAGTCAGCAGCGGGAAAAACACATAATCCTTGAACGCCTGACGCCCGCCCTTCCTGAGAAAATCCTTCAAGAACGGAAGTTTCGATTTCAGGGTGATCTCTCGACGGTGCAGGCGTTCCGTTTCCAGTTCGTGCAGGCCCACCCCCCATTGAAAGAAGGTGCTCAGCAGAATGTAGTTAATAAACTGCAAACTGTGCCTGGGCCGCCACGCTTCGTCATCGCTCAGGCGCAGCACGGCATAGCCGTAGTCCCGATCTTTTCCGATGATGTTGGTGTAGGTGTGGTGCTCATAGTTGTGGGTACGGCGCCAGGAATCGCTAGAGCAAGCGGTGTCCCACTCGTAGGTCTGTGAGTGCAGGCTGGGATCGTTCATCCAGTCGTACTGACCATGCATCACGTTGTGCCCGATCTCCATGTTCTCGATGATCTTGGACAGCCCCAGGGCCACGGTGGCCGCCACGAACACCGGTGGAATGAAGCCAAAGGGCATCAAGACCCGGCCACCTACCTCCAGGGTGCGATGAAGGCGCACAACCCGGCGGATGTAACGGGCATCTCGTTCGCCCAGGTCGGCCAGCACGTCGTTACGGATTGCGTCGAGATCCTTTTCCAGCTCTGTGAGCTGGGCTTCAGTCATCTGTTTCATGGTGTGCTCCTTGCCATGCCCTGAGACACGGCCGTTCTGTTCGAATAAAGCGGTTAAATATCAAGGGCCACTGGGCCCTGAGGGATGGAGATGCACAGTTGGATGGTGTCCTCTCCCGGGCCGGATGATTGGCCGGTAAGGCGGTTTACAACTGTGCCGCTGGTTTTCCGGCAACTGCATTGGTGGCAAATGCCCATGCGGCAGCCATGCTGAGGCGTCAGGCCAGCCGCTTCGGCGATCTCCAGTAGCGGTGCGTCACCGCTTGAATCGACATCCAGATTGCTCCGGGCAAACCGCACCTTGCCGCCCAGCTCCTCGCAGCCGAGGTCTGTTTGTGGCGCAGAGAAATAAGTGCTGTGGATCCTGTCCCGGCTCACGCCTTGGGCATCGAGCAGCTCGCCCGCCAATGACATCAAGCCCTGCGGGCCGCACAGGAAAACATCGCGGCTGCTGAGATCGCTGATCGCGCCGAGATCCGCATCGGTCAGATAGCGTGGTTCGCTGGAGCCTTGAGTCGTAATGACCTTCACCGAGAGCAGATCATGCTGGCTGCCAGATCTTCCAAGTGTTCGCCGGCGATCGCATGGTTGTGGTCCCGAACGAAATACAGCAGCGTCACCGGGGCGCGGAAGCCCTGGATCGCCATGGTCTTGAGCTGGCTCAGGATCGGGGTGATGCCACTGCCACCGGCAATAAACAGGATGGGGCGGACAGGTTCGGGTATCAGGAAGTCGCCAAACGCCTCGCTGAGGCCCACCACGCGCCGGCTTTCAGCTGGTCGTGCAGCCAGTTGGTCACCCGGCCGCCAGGTAGTCGTTTGATGGTCAGAGTGACCAGTCCCTCGTCGTGCCAGAGTGTGGTCGAGCTGGACAGGCTGAAGGTGCGGTGGTGACGAACGCCGTCGATCTCGACACAAATGTTCACATGCTGTCCGGCGGCGAAGCCTTGCCAGCGTCGGGCTGGTTTTAGCACGAAGGTTTGAGTGTCGGAGGTGTCCCGAATAATCCTCTGGACTCGTGCCGGTGTGTACTCTTGTACCCACATCGGGTTGATGCTCTCGAGTAACGGATCAAAGAACGCGACCCCATCGTTTCGGTTAAAGAGCTGTCTGCCAAGCCATTGAAGTGGTGTGCTGTGGTTCTGTCGTGCCAACATGATCTGTTCTCCGCGATGCAGTCTGCACTTATGTGTACAGTTGTTCACTAATGTGTACGACTGTACACCCGAGTTGGCGAGCTCACAACGGGGAGTTTACATCTGGCGCAAAATGACTTGCTTTGGGTACCTTAATTTTTTCGTGTGTGTACACTTGTCACCAACGCTTTAACCGCAATGGCTACGGGTAAATGATGGCGGAAAGACAACGCAGAAAGCCGGGTGAGACCCGTGAAAAACTGATGAGTGCGGCGCTGACTCTGGTGGGCAAGGGCCGGCATTTTGCCAGTCTCGGCATTCGGGAAGTTACCCGGCAGGCGGGTGTGGTACCCACCTCGTTCTATCGCCACTTCCGCAATATGGACGATCTGGGGCTGCAGTTGGTGGACGAGTTGGGTCTGGTGCTGCGCCGCATGATGCGGGAGGCCCGAGAGCATGTGTCGCAGGCGGATAAGTTGATTGAGGAGTCAGTGGACATCTTTATTAGCCACGCTCAGGCCAACCGCAGTTTCTTTCTGTTTATGGCGCAAGGATTGGCGGGCGAGAGCAGGGCAGTTCAGGATGGGATTCGCAGCGAAATGCGTTTCTTTGCCAGCGAACTGGCCAACGACTTGCGCCGGTTACGTCTGGTGGATCATCTCAGCGACAGCGATCTGGACATGACCTGTGACCTGGTGGTGCGCAGTGTTGCCTTCAGTCTGACCGACCTGCTGGGGGTGTCTGCCGGCGATGACTACCAGATCGACCAGATCCGGAAGCGGACCATCCGCTTCCTTCAACTGATCTTTGTAGGTGCCGCCAACTGGAACAGCGTTAGCCAGTAACCTTCTTTTTGGTCGCGCGCCGGGTGGTTTTCGGTTTCGGCGGAATCACCAGACTCTCCAGTTCATCCAGGGCTTCACCGGTATAAACGGCCAGCTTCTGCATGCTTGGCAGGGTGTCCCTGCAGCCGGTATATCCGAAGTTAAGCGAGCCATCGTAGCTCAGGCAGGTAATGTTGAGTGCGCCACCGTGGGCGATCAGCGACACCGGGTACATGGCCTCAAGTTTCGCACCTTCGTAGTACAGCGTGCGCTGGGGGCCTGGAACATTGGATATGGTGACATTGAACACCGGCCGCATGCGACCACCCAGCCCGGACATCAGTTGAAGGATATAGGGCGACATCAGCAGCATCGTGTACTGGGTCAGCGCACTCTTCGGCAGCTTCTGCAAATGTTCCTTGGCGCGACGAGTGGAAGATTTGATCTCCTGCAGACGGTTGAGCGGGTCGGCTTCGTTGGTCGCCAGGGAGGCAATCATGAAGCTGATCTGAGTGCCGGTGCCTTCGTCGTCTGCCGGGCGAATGTTAACCGGAATACCGGCCGTCATGGCGGTATCTGGCAGGTCATCCTGCTCCAGCAAGAACCGGCGCAGGGCAGTGCCGCACAGGTACAGCACGATGTCATTCAGTGAACCGCCGCTTTCGTGGGCTACGGCTTTGATGCGATCCAACTGGTAGTGCTGGGTGGCGAGTCGCCGTTGGCCAGTAACCCGGTGGTTGATCTTGGAGACCGGCCCCATGAAGGGCGCCGCGAGCCCATCCTCAGGATGGCGCACGGAGTGCAGCAGGCGATTGCCCGCTTGCCAAAGCCGTGGTGCCATATCGGCCTGCAGCTTGAGGGCATCTTTGGCCTGGGCAATGGCTGCGGGGATGCTGGCTTCCGCGTCCGTTTTGCTGCCGCGCCGACGCTCGGGCTGCACCGACCAGGGTGGTGCCATGTCGCGCTTGTCGGGATCCGTGGTCAGCACCCGCTGCAACAGGCGCACGCCGCTGATGCCATCAATCAGGGAATGATGCATCTTAGTGTAAAGAGCAAAGCGGTTGTTTTCCAGGCCCTCAATGACGTGGCATTCCCACAGCGGCCGGGCAAAATCCAGCGGGTTGGAATGCAGGCGGGACACCAGAATGCCCAACTCACGCTCACCGCCGGGGCGGGGCAGCGCGGAATGGCGAACGTGGTAATCCAGATCGATGTCTTTGTCGATCTTCCAGCCGGGAGCGACCAGTCTTCCCAACAATCCGGACCCGGCCAGCTTGTAGCTCCAGGGCGGAGCAACCTCACCGGTTTCTTTCATGCGGGTGACCAGATCACGCAAAAAGGTTTCGGGAGCGCCTTCTGGCAGCGAAAAAATTTGCAGGTTCCCCACATGCATCGGGGTGTCCTCAGACTCCACGGCCAGCCAGGAGGCATCCAATGTTCCCAGGCGTTTCATTCCTTGTTGTACTCCACGAGTTAAAAATTCTACTTGTTAGCTGCAAGTATACTGATAACGAATTAAGTTCACGATCCTCGCGCTACTAAAGTTCCGTTTTTTACAACATTTCTCGTTCGACTTCCGTTGAGTGTTCAGTACAGTCTTAAGTGGCTATGCTCTGAAAAGAACCGTATTCGCCGGCCGGAGCCCTTGCCATGCAGTTTCTCAACGGAATAACGCTTTTGCTGGTTTACCAGTTGGCTGGTGAAATCACCGTGCGCTTGGCGGGCGTGCCCATTCCAGGGCCGGTCCTGGGTATGGTAATGCTGTTCATCACTCTGTGGATCCGGGGCCGGACGCCGGATTCTGTTGAACAGGCATCGTCCGCATTGCTGGCCCATCTGTCACTGCTTTTTGTGCCGGCCGGTGTTGGCATGATGGCACACTTCGATCGCATCGCTGATGAGTGGCTGCCTATCACTCTGGCGTTGTTGTGCAGCACCGTGATAACCATGATCGCAACGGCACTGATCATGCAGGTAACCACGCGCTGGCTGGTCAAGCCCGACAGCTCTGCACAGGGAGGGTCGGAGCAATGAATGATCCCGGTCTGAAAGACATCTGGGTTTACCTGTCGGCATCGCCCCTGCTGGGACTGACCATCACCCTGGTGGCCTATGGCCTGGCCTACCGGTTTTACCTGCGGACCAGCTCCAACCCGCTGGCCAACCCGGTGGTGACGTCGGTGGCCATGCTGATTGGGCTGCTGCTGCTCACCGACACCTCCTACAACGACTATTTCGAAGGCGGCCAGTTTGTTCACTTCCTGTTGGGCCCAGCCACCGTGGCCCTGGCGGTGCCGCTGTACCAGCAGTTCTCCCGGTTGCGCCAGCTCTGGCTGCCGGTGACCATTTCCCTGATCTGCGGCGTGTTGATCGCCGCCGGCAGTTCCATCGGTCTGGCCTGGCTGTTGGGCGGTTCGCTGGAAATCCAGATGTCGCTGGCGCCGAAATCGGCCACGGCACCGGTGGCCATGGGCATTTCTGAAAAGATCGGCGGGCTGCCATCGCTGACGGCAGTACTGACGGTTGCAACCGGTATCACCGGCGCGGTGTTGGGCACCAAACTGTTTGATTGGTTCCGGGTGAAAGACGATGCCGCCCGAGGTATTGCCATGGGCGTGGCCGCCCACGGCATTGGCACCGCGCGGGCGTTTCAGGTCAGCCGCCAGATGGGTGCGTTCTCTGGCTTGGCGATGGCGTTGTCGGCCTTCGCCACGGCTCTTATAGTGCCCTGGTTGGTGGATTGGATGCAGATGCTGCTCTAACGAATAAGCTTGTCGCGCCAAGGACCTCAATCGTCATCTTCATCTAGAGAATGCCGGGGGCAGTGGTACTCCTCAACCACAGTACCCTCATCAACACTCTCCAGGTGCACATCAAAGCCCCACAGCCGGTGCACGTGGCGCAGCACTTCTTCGGTTTCATCCCCCAGAGGCACTCGGTCGACCGGGACATGTCGCAGGGTTAGTGAGCGATCGCCGCGCACATCCACGTTCCAGACCTGGATGTTGGGTTCGCGGTAACTGAGATTGTATTGGCGTGCCAGTTTTTCCCGGAGAATGCGGTATCCGGGCTCGTCGTGAATGGCGGTCACGCGGTACACGTCTTCCTGATCGTCGTTCTGGATAGAGAACAGCTTGAGGTCGCGCATCACCTTGGGCGACAGGAACTGCTGGATGAAGCTTTCATCCTTGAAGTTGGCCATGGCGAAATGCAGGGTTTCGACCCAGTCGGTACCGGCGATGTCCGGGAACCACTGCCGGTCTTCATCGGTTGGGTGCTCGCAGATGCGCCGCAGATCGGTGTAGATCGAAAAGCCCAGGGTGTAGGGATTCAGGCCTGAATACCAGGGGCTGTTGAAGGGCGGTTGGTACACCACGGCGGTGTGGCTTTGCAGGAACTCCAACATGAAGCCGTCGTTCACCAGGCCTTTCTCATACATGGAGTGCAGCAGCGTGTAATGCCAGAAAGACGCCCAGCCCTCGTTCATCACCTGGGTCTGGCGTTGAGGGTAGAAGTATTGGCCCAGCTTGCGCACGATGCGAACGATCTCCCGTTGCCAAGTTTCCAGCAGGGGCGCGTTCTTTTCGATGAAGTAGAGAATGTTTTCCTGGGGCTCCTCGGGGAAGCGAAGCTTATTGTTCACCGCATCGTCGTCATCGTTAGACCGCGGAATGGTGCGCCACAAGTCATTGATGCGCCGCTGCTGGTATTCCTCTCGTTCCTGTTGCCGGCGCTGCTCCTCGGAGGCGGAAATTGGGGCCGGGCGTTTGTAACGGTCGACGCCGTAATTCATCAGGGCGTGGCATGAGTCGAGAATCTGCTCCACCGCATCCACGCCATGACGTTCCTCGCATTCGGCTACATAATTGCGGGCAAATACCAGGTAATCGATGATGGCACTGGCGTCGGTCCAGGTGCGGAACAGGTAGTTGCCCTTGAAGAACGAGTTGTGGCCGTAGCAGGCGTGGGCAATAACCAGCGCCTGCATGGGCAGAGTGTTCTCTTCCATCAGATAGGCAATGCAGGGGTTCGAGTTGATGACGATTTCATAGGCCAGCCCCATCTGGCCCCTCTGATAGCCCTTGGATGTGCTCAGGAATTGCTTGCCGAACGACCAGTGGTGGTAGCCCACCGGCATGCCCACCGAACTGTAGGCATCCATCATCTGCTCGGCGCTGATCACTTCAATCTGGTTCGGGTAGGTGTCCAGCCCGAACTCCGCCGCGCATTTGGCAATTTCCTCGTCGTACTTGCGGATCAGATCGAAGGTCCATTCCGAACTGGTGGAAATGGGCTGACGGTCCCCGGACTGCCCGTTTTCCGGCAGGTTGGGACGATCCATGGTGTCGGTCATGCGGCTTTCCTCTCAAACAGCTGTCGGAATACCGGATAGATCTCGCCCGGATCGGCGATTTGTTGCATGGCGAAGCTATTGGGGAAGCGCTCCATGATTTTTTCGTACTCGTACCACAGCATCTGGTGATCCTGGGGCGTGATCTCGGTGTAGGCGTAATACTGCACCAGCGGCAGGATGCCCTCAGCCAGGATCTTGCTGCACACCGGTGAGTCGTCGTTCCAGTTGTCGCCGTCCGAGGCCTGGGCGGCGTAGATGTTCCACTCCGATGGCGGATACCGGGATTCAACAATCTTCTTCATCAGCTTCAGGGCGCTGGAGACTATGGTGCCGCCGGTTTCCCGGGAGTAGAAGAACTCCTCTTCGTCCACCTCTTTGGCACTGGTGTGGTGCCGGATGAACACCACCTCAATCTTCTTGTAGTTCTTCTTCAGAAACAGGTACAGCAGGATGAAGAAGCGCTTGGCAATGTCCTTGTGCATCTGGGTCATCGAGCCCGATACATCCATCAGGCAGAACATGACGGCACTGGTGGCCGGCTGCGGGTGTTTCTGATGCTGGCGGTAGCGCAGGTCGATTTCGTCGATGAACGGGATGCGCCGGATGTTGGCTTTCAGGCGGGCGATTTCCTCCTCCAGGACCTGGATCTGGTCTTCATGGCTGAAGGCCGGGTCCAGATCCTCGGGCGCCATTTTCAGCGCCTCGAGCTGCTCTTCCAGGTCGCGGATCTTTTTCTTACGGGCGCCGCCCAGGCCCAGCCGGCGGGCATGAGCGCCCCGGAGCGAGCGCACCACATCGAGTTTGGCCGGGACACCTTCGGTGGTGAAGCCGGAGCGGACGTACTTGAAGGATTCGGTGTCTTTCAGTTTCTTGCGGGCCAGGTTAGGCAGTTCGAGGTCGTCGAACAGAAAGTCGAGAAACTCCTCCTGGGTGATCTGGAAGGCGAATTCATCCATGCCCTCGCCATCGGGGCTGGCTTTGCCTTGGCCCTGCCCACCACCACCGCCCCCGGGCGGCTTGGGGATAGTATCGCCAGCGACAAACTCCTGATTGCCCGGGTGGACCATTTCGCGTTTGCCACCCTGGCCATGATGGAAAATCGGCTCTTCGATATCCTGGCTTGGAATGCTGACGCTCTCGCCCCGCTCAATGTCGGTGATCGAGCGCCGTTGCACCGCATCGGCCACGGCTTTCTTGATGTGGTGGCGGTACCGGCGCAGGAACCGTTCCCGGTTCACCGCGCTTTTGTTCTTGCCGTTCAGTCGCCGGTCGACGACGTGGGTCATACCCATAGCGCTACTCCAGTTCAGCGGTTGGCCGCTGACTTAGTGAGACTTACGAACCCGCAGGTACCACTCTGCAAGCAGGCGAACCTGTTTCTCCGTGTAGCCTCTATCGACCATACGCTCGACGAACTGCTTGTGTTTCTTCTGATCTTCCTGACTTGCTTTCGGGTTGAAAGAAATAACCGGCAGCAGATCCTCGGTGTTCGAGAACATCTTCTTCTCGATCACGCTGCGCAGCTTCTCGTAACTGAGCCAGGACGGGTTGCGGCCCTGGTTGTTGGCCCGCGCCCGCAGGACAAAGTTGACCACCTCGTTGCGGAAGTCTTTCGGGTTGCTGATGCCCGCCGGTTTCTCGATCTTCTCCAGCTCATCGTTGATGGACGAGCGGTCGAGAATCTCGCCGGTTTCGGGGTCCCGGTATTCCTGGTCCTGAATCCAGAAGTCGGCATAGGTGACATAGCGATCGAACAGGTTCTGGCCGTATTCGCTGTAGCTCTCCAGGTATGCGGTCTGGATTTCCTTGCCGATGAACTGGACGTAGTGAGGTGCCAGGAATTCCTTGATGAAGCGCAGGTAGCGCTCCTGAACCTCGGGCGTGTATTGCTCCTGTTCAATCTGTTTTTCGATCACGTACAGCAGGTGCACGGGGTTGGCCGCCACTTCCGCGGTATCAAAGTTGAACACTTTTGACAGGATCTTGAACGCGAAGCGGGTGGACAGGCCGTCCATGCCCTCGTTCACGCCGGCGGCATCCCGATACTCCTGAATTGACTTGGCCTTGGGATCGGTATCCTTGATGTTCTGGCCGTCGTATACGCGCATCTTGGAGAAGATGCTGGAGTTTTCCGGTTCCTTGATCCGCGACAGCACCGAGAACTGGGCCAGCATGTCGAGGGTGTCGGGGGCGCAGGGGGCACCGGACAGGGAGCTGTTCTTCAATAGCTTCTTGTAGATCTCGATCTCTTCGGTGACCCGAACACAGTAGGGCACTTTCACGATGTAGACCCGGTCCAGAAACGCCTCATTGTGCTTGTTGTTGCGGAAAGTCTGCCATTCCGATTCGTTGGAGTGGGCCAGGATCACGCCGTCAAAGGGCACCGAACCCATACCTTCGGTGGTGTTGTAGTTGCCTTCCTGAGTTGCGGTCAGCAGCGGGTGCAGCACTTTGATCGGTGCCTTGAACATCTCGACGAATTCCAGCAGGCCCTGGTTGGCTTTGCACAGGCCACCGCTGAAGCTGTAGGCGTCGGCGTCGTCCTGGGAGAAGTCCTCCAGCATGCGGATGTTAACCTTACCCACCAGGGCAGAGATGTCCTGGTTGTTGTCGTCGCCGGGCTCGGTCTTGGAGACCCCAACCTGGTCCAGTACCGAGGGATATCTTTTTACAACCTTGAACTGGCTGATGTCGCCGCCGAATTCGTGCAGCCGCTTGACCGCCCAAGGCGAAATAATGTTTTGCAGGTAGCGGGAGGGGATGCCGTATTCTTCCTCCAGGATCTGGGCGTCCTCCGCGGGGTCAAACAACCCAAGCGGCGATTCGTTCACCGGTGAACCCTTGATGGCGTAGAAGGGCACCTTTTGCATCAGGGCCTTGAGCTTTTCCGCCAGGGACGATTTACCACCGCCAACCGGGCCGAGCAGGTACAGGATCTGTTTCTTCTCTTCCAGGCCCTGGGCAGCATGGCGGAAGAAGGAGACGATGTTTTCCACGGCTTCTTCCATGCCGTAGAACTCGGAGAATTCAGGGTATCGCTTGATTACCTTGTTGGAGAAGATGCGTGACAGGCGAAGGTCACGGGAGGTGTCGACAAGTTCTGGCTCGCCAATGGCAATTAACATTCGTTCAGCGGCCGTGGCATAGGCCGTTGGGTCCTTTTTGCAGATCTCCAGGTATTCCTCCAGGGTGAATTCTTCTTCCTGGGTACTCTCATACCTGTCTTTAAAGTGCTGCATGATGGTCATAGATGGCGCCTCGCTTGCTCTCTTATAATCGACTCTCAGTTCACGCAATATCCCCGTTGCATCGGTTCCGCCTGTGAGGGCGGTCTGTGTAGTTATGGGTGGAAGAAATGGATACATACAAGCAGCCCGGCAAATACGGAGCTGCGGCTGCCTGCTTAATTTGAGCTTAGTTCACGCTCGAAAAATAGGACAGTGGGGATGTGGTTAAGGTTCATTAAATTGTGTTACGGGGTGGAGGGCTGGAGCGCAAGGAGTGTCTTTGTGTGACCGCTTGTTGAAACTCGCTGGGCTCAGACAAACAAGCGGTCACACAAAGACACCCCTTACACTCCGATCACGCGTTGGGCGTGGGTCAGGGTGTAAGAGGCGGAATAGAGAGTTATTTCTTGGTTAGGCGGAACACGCTTTCGGTGGCACCGGCCAGGCCTTTGCGTTTGGTGAACGGGTGGTCCTTGGCCAGGGTGTTGGTGAGGATGTGTTCGACGGTGTAGTCCGCCGAGTAGAGCTCCATGACTTCTTCATCGCTGACGTTAAACGGCGGACCTTTGATTTCGGTATCGTAGTCGAGGGTGATTAGCAGTATCTTGGTGTCATCCGGGATGATCGCGGTCAGGTGTTCCACGTAGCTCTTTCGCATGTGGGGTGGCAGGGCGATCAGGGCGGCCCGGTCGTAAACCAGGCGGATGTGTTTCAGGTCGGCAGGGACGAGCTGGAAAAAGTCGCCGCACCAGAGTTCCAGGTTATCGTGCTTGAAGGTTATGAACGGCTCGCCCGGGTGCACCTTGCTTTTTCGCCGCCTTCCTCGAAGAAGTCCTTGCAGGCGACTTCGCTTAGCTCGACGCCGATCACCGGGTGCCCGCGGTCGTGCAGCCACCACATGTCGTGGGCTTTACCGCACAAAGGGACAAAAACGGCGCTGGCGGGCTTGCCGGCGAGCTCCGGCCAGTGGTCGTAGAGGTACTGGTTAACGGTGCCCTCGTGAAAGCCAATTTCCTTTTTGGCCCAGCGTTCATGCCAGAACTCGTGATCCATGGTTTTCCGCTCCATCTGGTTTGGACGTTTGCTTCAGTCTACCCTAATCTTTGCCTGTCTTGATTCAGGAGAAAAGCATGAAAGCAGTATTCCTCGATGCCAATACACTGGGCAACGATGTCGATCTCGCTCCCATTGAGCGTATCACCGGAGATCTCGTTAAACACGGTAAAACGGCGCCGGATGAGGTAGTTGGCCGCATTCAGGGCTTCGATACGGTGATCGTCAACAAGGTGGTGCTTACGCGAGAGCATTTCGAAGCCTGCCCTGAGCTGAAAACCATTGCGGTAGTGGCCACCGGGATTAACAACATCGATAAAGATGCAGCTCGCGATCATGGTATCCGGGTGCTGAATGTAACTAATTACGGCCGCTCAACGGTTGCCCAGCACACCATGGCGCTGATTCTGGCGCTGGCTACCCGGTTGCTGGATTACGATCGCGATGTGCGTGCCGGTCGCTGGGGCAAGAGCGACATGTTTTGCCTGATGGACCATCCGATCATGGAGCTGGAGGGTCGTACACTGGGCGTTCTGGGTTATGGTGATCTGGGCCAGGGGGTCATTAAGAGGGCCGAAGCCTTTGGAATGAAAGTCCTGTTGGGCGCACGGCCGGGCCAGTCGGCCTCGGAGGTGGATGGCTATCCGCGCCTGCCCCTGGACGAACTGCTGCCAAAGGTGGATGTGCTGTCACTGCACTGCCTGCTCACCGACGACACCCGTAACCTGATCGGTGCCCGTGAGTTGAAGATGATGAAAAACGATGCCTTGCTGATCAACACCAGCCGCGGCGGACTGGTGGACGAGCAGGCGCTGGCGGATGCCCTGAGGTCGGGCGAGATCGGTGGCGCCGGTTTTGATGTCTTGACGGAAGAGCCGCCCCGTAACGGTAACCCGTTGCTGGCAGACGATATCCCCAATCTGATCGTGACCCCTCATTCGGCTTGGGCAAGTCGCGAAGCGCGACAGAGAATCGTCGATATTACGGCGCGTAATTTGTCATCCCCGGCATAACCGGGGCTTTTTTGCATTCCAGGCGGCGTGGTTTAGTACTTCCAGCCGATGCTGGCTGATGCGCCAACCTGGTACATCTCCAGGGTGATTGTCTGGTCGGCCGCCAGTGGGTTGGGGCCAGTGACTTCTTTCGTCGGCGAGAAGAAAGCCATTCCGGAAAGCTCCAGGTTCTCGCTGAAGTTGTGGGTGAAGCCACCGGTGAAGTGCCATTCCTGCAGTCCCGGAGCGAGGATATTGAACAGTACGTCCTCGTCAGAGATCGGGCTTTCGCCGTAGCTTACGCCTGCTCGCCAGGCGTTCTTCTGGCTCTGTTGCCACTGCCAGCCCAGCTTGACGATGGTCATGTCATCCCAGCCAAAACCAGCGCCCTGGTCGGCACCCAGCGGTGCTGTCATCAGGTTCGGCAACAGCGCATTGCCGACACTGTTCACTTCGCTGTATTTAATATGCTGAACGTCCAGAAGGATCCAGTGATCCTGAATGCCGGACCAGGCGATGCCGGCGTTTAACATCTGCGGGATGTCGAAGTCACCCTGTTCGGCAAACAGGCCCTGGTATTGGTCGAATTCTTCCATTTCCAGGATGTTGCGCCAGCTTACGCCACCTCTTAGGGTGTCGGTGATCTCGCCCTGCCAGCCAATCTGAAAGCCGTAGCCCCAGGCTTCATCGTCGCCGTTGTTCGATAGTGCACTTGGATCAGACGAGAAGTCGCGGAAACCCTGCAGGCCTCTCGCCTCGAAGCGCTGGTAAGCAATGACCGGAGAAATGCCGAAGGCCTGATTGTCGGAGAATTCCCAGGACCATGTAGGCGCGATGAACAGCTGCTCCAGGTTGACGCCGGTGCGGCCGCCGTAGAATGGGCCACCTTCTTCGCCGGGGTATTCAGTGTTCATGCCGCCGTTGGCGAACACCGAAACGCCAAACGCGGTGGTGTCGGACAGCTTGCGGTTAA
Source organism: Marinobacter similis (assembly GCF_000830985.1). Lineage (GTDB taxonomy): Bacteria > Pseudomonadota > Gammaproteobacteria > Pseudomonadales > Oleiphilaceae > Marinobacter > Marinobacter similis. The sequence continues at coordinate 1,027,352 of NZ_CP007151.1, forward strand.
AGCCGAGGTGCGGGATGACAAAACCATCGCGGCTGCTCTGGTAGTTGCCCGGGGCCAGGGGGAACATGTCGTCCTGCTGCGGGTTACCTTCTACGGAGTATTCCCGGCGGGGCGAAAACGCCTCCAGGCCACCGTCCACGCGGTTGCCGATGAAGGCCATGCCAGCCGGGTTGGTGGCTGCTGCAATGCTGTCCTGAGACAGGGCGCTTCCGGCGCCGGCCATACCTTTATTGATGGTGCCGTATCCATGGCTGAAATACCCATTGGTCGCTAGTGCGGATGCCGGAATAAAAGCTGTGATAGCGGCTACTGCAAGGCTTAAGCGCATAGATGAATACCCGATGGTCAATGTCAGTCAATTTCGTGGCGCTGTTGTACACAAGAATTTATATAAGAGAAAGTGATTAAAATTCATATGCTTATAATTCTGGCCTCAACCCTCGCAAATGCCCGTTAATCGGCCATACTCTGTTACGGCAGGTATCTGCCTGATAATCTGTACAAAACTTTCCATTGCAGGACATTGAGTGGCTTCTTTCCAATTTAGAGAACGGCTTCAGGCGGCAGAAGACTGGATTCTTGCTAACCCCAACCCTCCGCGCACCTGGCCCTGGACCTGGCTGTACAAGGCAGGCCGCTCGGTTTATGCGCTGGCCAGGGATGTCATCAGTGGCCAGCTGACCCTGCACGCCATGAGCCTGGTCTACACCACGCTGCTCAGTATCGTGCCGCTGCTGGCGCTCAGTTTCTCGGTGCTGAAGGCGCTGGGGGTGCACCAGCGCATGGAGCCCTTCCTGTTCCAGTTCTTCCAGCCTATGGGGCCTCAGGGTATCGAGCTGGCAGAGAAAATCCTGGGGTTTGTCGACAACATGAAGGTAGGTGTGTTGGGTTCCGTGGGGTTGGCGCTGCTGGTCTACACGGTGGTCTCTTTGCTGCAGAAGATCGAGCGCTCGTTCAACATGATCTGGCGCGTGCCCGACATGCGCTCGATGGCGCAGCGGTTCAGTAACTACCTCAGTGTCATCATGGTGGGTCCTCTGCTGATGGTGTCCGCTATCGGTGTCAGCGCCACCATTTTCTCCTCTACCTTTGTCCAGACCCTGATCGAGATCGAACCTTTCGGCTCCCTGATCCTGGTCGCCAGCCGGTTTACCCCGTTCTTCCTGGTGGTCGGTGCCTTCACCTTTGTCTATATCTTCATGCCGAACACCCGCGTGAAGCTTCGTTATGCCTTTATCGGTGGTCTGGTTGCCGGGGTGTCCTGGCAGGCCGCGGGCATGTTGTTTGCGTCATTCGTGGCGGGTTCCGCCAAGTACGCCGCCATCTACTCCAGTTTCGCCATTGGTATCATCCTGCTGATCTGGACCTATCTGAACTGGATGATCCTGTTGCTGGGGGCCAGCCTGGCGTTCTATTTGCAGAATCCAAGCTCGGTTGCCAAGCGCCGGCAGGTCCAGCTGGCGCCGGAGTTGCAGGAAAAGGTGGCCTTGGCCTTGATGTGGATGGTGGCGAAACCCTTTGCAGAGGGTGAGCCCGCGCCCCAGCAGGAAGTGCTCGAGCATCGGTTGAGTGTACCCGGTGAGGTGACTCGGGGCGTGAGTGACAAGCTGATTCGAGCCGGGTTGTTGTCTCTGGCGGGGCGCCAGGGTGATCAGCTGGTTCCTGGCCGGTCGCTGGATGGCATTTCGATTGCTGACGTGCTCAGGGTGGTTCGTCGCGACGAGGATCGGGTGGTGGACAGGTTGCCCCTTGATTTGCCCTTTGACCTGCTGCATGGCGAGGAAGAGCGATTGACCACGTCCTTCTCCGAGCTGCTGAAAACCGGTAAGACGATTCAGCAGACCGTTAAAGAAGCAGAACAGGATCCGGTGTCACAGTCGGGAGGGTGAGCGCCCCTCATCACGCAGCATGCCCAGCAGTGATTCCCGAACCAGTTTGATTTGCTGCGGGCTCAGTTGCACCACGTTGGCAGGTCGTCCTCCGCCAGATTGCGCTGGTTGGCGTGGTGAAGCACCTCACGGGTGCCAATGATGATGCCATCGTTTAACGGTGTCTGGTCTTGTCTCGGGGCCGGGCGTTCCGCTGCCAGCAACAGCGCGCTGAACCGTGGCGGAAGATTCCAGGCCTTGGCCAGCAGCTGGCTGGTGGTCCACTGGTAACGGGTCATGGCCTGCCGGATCAACGCCGGGGGCGGGGCAGTGTTGTGTTGCGCACGGCAGATCCGCTGCAACTCCCTGAACAGAGTGATGTAGGCCAGCGCCGGCAGAAGTCCTGCCATGAAGTGGGCACTGGTGTCGGCGTTATGTAGCTTGGCAATCTGCTCGGAGGCCCTTGCGCAGGAGATGCCCCAGCGCCAGACCCGCTTGGCAAACAGTGCTTCGCCACTGTTACGCGCGGCCATCATTGGGCGCATTACAGCCGCAGACACCACATTCCGGATACCATCGATACCAAGCAGGAAAACTGCCTGATCTACCGATTCGATGGCTTTGTCGCCGTGGCGGAAGAAGGGGCTGTTGGCTATTTGCAGCAACTGATCGGTCAGGGCCGGATCCCTGAGAATGATGTCGGTCACACTCTGGCGTCGGTGGATTCATCGGACAAGGCTCGCAGCAGCATCGGAAGGCTTAGCGGTTGCCGGGGCAGTTCATCCAGCTGGTCATCATTCAGGCGATGTTCCAGTTCGGCCAGAATCTCCGGTGCAGGCGAAGACTCTCCGTTCAGTGCAGAGGGTTTGGCATCCAGCAGCCAGCAAAACAGATGTTCCTCCAGCTGGCGGGTCAGTTCTAACCCGTTCTCGAGGTCGTCGTCGTTAGTTTGCTCTTTGGCTGGGTTGATTAGCCGCGCTTCCGGTAGCACTGGTGTTGGCGGTTGTGGCGATGAGAATAAACTCGAAATCCAGGAGAGAAAGCCTGGCATCCGTTGCCTCCGAGCCAATCAGTCGTAAAGAGTTACGTATTCTTACACGCGCAGTATAGCCGGCGACCAGAGTCTTGCACAGTAGTTAACCAGTCCGAATCCAGCGCTACCCTAAAAAACGGTCTGACCGAACACAAACACCAGCTGGCAGAAACCTGCGGCCATGCCCAGAAAGGCGCCGACGAGAATCAGCTTGATTTCGTCTTCCTGGAAACAGGGTCTGAGCAGATCCTGAAATTCCTCTGAGGACAGGGCAATCATCCGTTCCACCATGATCGATTCGACTGCCCGGGCCCGGTCCTGTTCGAACACCGGGTTGTCGAATGAGGTCTGGGAGATCTCGATGGCTTTTTCGCCCACCTGCTTTTTCAGGGTGGCGAAGCCAGTGGGCCCAAAGGCCACCTGGGTTAGTGCTTTGCCCATGCCGGCGGTTTCATCAACCAGTGGCTTGATGTGTTTCTTCACCATGTTGCGGGCGCGGTCGCCCTTGGGGCCGGTCAGTATGGCGTTAATGATGTTGCCGACGGTCAGTATTTCGTGGGTGACAATGTGGCAGAAGGATTCGGCCACTGCCGGTTGGCGCTTGAGGAACAGTCCCTGTATCCGAAACGGGCCCACTTTCTTTGGCTGCAGCGGGCGGAAGATGACGTTCAGGGCAATCCAGTTGGTGGCCCAGCCTACCAATAGGCCGAAGAACGGCAGTACCCACCAGCTCTGGTAGAAGTACCAGACGGTCATCTGGATCAGGCCGAACAGGAAGCCGAAGTAGAGGCCGGAGTTGACGATAAAGCGGAACTCGACTTCGCCGCACTCCAGGAAGATCTTGTTCAGCAGTTTTTTGTCGCTGGCCAGCCGTTCGATGACCATGCCTTTGATGTCGAGCAGGTCTTCGATGTTCGCCGAGATATCCTCCACGAGGTTGTCGACCAGTTGGGGTGTCGATTTTCGAACCCGGTCATAGACCATGTTGCGGGCCGAGGCTGGCAGGTTCTCCCAGAAGGTGGGGTATTCTCGCAGCATCATTTCGTCCACATATTCTTCTATTCGGCTGTCTACCGTGTAAACGATGTGGGTGGCGAGGACTTTCGGGTCAATCTGCTGGAAGATTTCGTTTACGGTGCCGATCTTGGAAATGGTGGCATCGACACTGATGGCGGCCATTTTTCGGGCTTTTGAGGGGATTATGCCTTGCCAGCCCAATAGCGGCGGTTTGCCGATGAATTCCAGCGGGAAGAACGTCATCTTGATGGCGAGCCAGTTGGTGGTCCAGCCGATCAGCGCCGCGATGATGGGAATGCTGAGGTATTGCCAGAATTCAGGGGTGGTGAACAAGCTTGTCATCCGCTACTCGCCATTTCCAATGTTGCATACTTTGGAGCGAGCCACCCTACGGATTAGTCTTTTCAGAACCCGCTCAGGCACATCCATGTGGCGCTTGAGCTCCGCCATCCATGGCTCCGCACAGTTCTGAAAAGACCAATCCGTAGAATGGCCCATACCTCGGGGCACTTCTTCAGTCAGGCAAGGATAATGTTGTTCGCAGTGAGTACTGTCAATGACTTGGCTGCCGAAAGGAGGCGGGCAGTGGGGTTGTGAAGAGCCGTCAGGCTTCGTTTCCGACATCGCCCCACAACCACTGGCATAGGGCAATGGCGGCAACGGGGGCGGTTTCGGTGCGCAAAACCCGGGGGCCGAGAGCCACGGGCAGGAAACCGTCTTGCTCGGCGAGGGTGATTTCATCGGCTGACAGGCCGCCTTCCGGGCCGATCATCAGGGCAACGCGGCAGGGCTTGGCCATGGCGGTCAGGGATTGTTCGGTGCGGTGATGCAAAACCAGCCGGGCGTCGCAGTCGCGGCTGTGTTCCAGCCACTGTTGAACCGTCATTACCGGCAGGATCTCAGGCACCCGGGCCCGGCCGCATTGTTCAGCGGCGCTTACGGCCACCGATTGCCAGTGGCGCAGGCGTTTGTCTTCCCGGTCGCCTTTGAGTTTTACCTCACAGCGTTCGGTGGTCAGGGGCACAATGCGGGTAACGCCCATTTCCACGGCTTTCTGAACCGCATAATCCATGCGGTCGCCCTTGGAGAGGGTCTGGCCCAGTACGATTTCCAGGGGCGATTCGGTGGCGTTGGCCTCGGGCGCCCCAACCAGCACTTCCACCTGCTTCTTGCCGGCGGTGGTGATGGTGGCCGGGTAGTCCTGCCCGTCGCCGTTGAACAGGCGTAATTCCTGGCCAGGCTGCATGCGTAGCACCCGTCCGACGTGCTGGGCGGCGTTGTCGTCCAGGTCGGTTGTCACTCCTTCACTGAGTGGCGAGTCGGTATAGATTCTGGGGATGCGCATGCCTGTCTTTCCTGGTCAGTCCCTAACGGCGATATCAATGCCCTCGGTCGCGACCTGGGCCAGATGGCGAATCTGGTCTTCGGTGATGACGTAAGGCGGCATGAAGTAAACCACATTACCCAGGGGGCGAAGCAAGGCTTCACGGGTCAGTGAATGCTGATATACCCGCACGCCGCGTCGTTCCTGCCAGGCGAAAGGGGTTTTAGAAGGTTTGTCCTTCACCATTTCCACCGCCAGGGTCATGCCGTGCTGACGGATGTCGCCCACGTTCGGGTGGTCGGCCAGGTGCGCGACCGATTCGGCCATGCAGGCGGAGAGTCGGCGATTGTGCTCAATTACATTGTCGTCCCGGAAGATGTCCAGGGTGGCCAGTGCCACGGCACAGCCGATCGGATTGCCGGTGTAGCTGTGGGAGTGCAGGAAGGCTTTCAGGGTTTCGTAGTCGTCGTAAAAGGCGTTGTAGACGTTGTCGGTGGTCAGCACTACTGACAGTGGCAGGTAACCTGCCGTCAGGCCTTTCGACAGGCACATGAAATCCGGGGTGATGCCTGACTGCTCACAGGCGAACAGGGTGCCGGTGCGGCCGAAGCCGACGGCGATTTCGTCGGCGATCAGGTGCACGCCGTAGCGGTCACAGGCTTCGCGCAGTTTGGTGTGGTAGATCGGGTGGTGCATGCGCATGCCGCCGGCGCACTGGATCAGCGGTTCTACTACAACGGCGCAGATTTCGTCGTGTTTCTCGGCCAACAGCTTTTCCATGGCCTCGAACTGGCGCAGGGCATAGGCTTCGTCGGTTTCACCGGCTTCCTTATTAAACGCATCCGGGGAGGGCGCGGTTAGCACTTCCATCAGCAACGGCTGGTAGGTGTCCTTGTACAGCGCCACGTCGCCCAGTGCCAGCGCCCCGAGGGTTTCACCGTGGTAGCTGTTGCTCAGGTTGACGAAGTTCTTCTTGCTCGGTTTGCCGTGGTTTTTCCAGTAGTGGAAGCTCATCTTCAGTGCCGCTTCGACAGCGGAGGAGCCGTTATCGGCGTAGAAGCACTTGTTCAGGCCTTCAGGAGTCACTTCGATGAGTCGCTCTGAAAGATTTACCACCGGCTCGTGGGTGAAGCCCGCGAGGATCACGTGCTCCAGCTGGCCAATCTGTTCTTGAATGGCGGCGTTGATGCGTGGGTTGGCGTGGCCGAACAGGTTGACCCACCAGGAGCTGACCGCGTCGATGTAGCGGTTGTTCTCAAAATCTTCCAGCCAGACGCCTTCGCCCCGTTTGATGGGGACCAACGGCAGGGTTTCATGGTCTTTCATCTGGGTGCAGGGGTGCCACACGGACTTGAGGCCGCGGGCGACGAGATCGGCGTTGCGCATGGAATATCTCCGGTCAGACTGTCAGGTTCGGGTAAATCGGCTGTTAACCTTGGCGAATATTACAGTTAACGGCGCCGGCTGACCACCTTGCCAGGCACCTTCGACCTCCCGGCCAATGCGGGCTTTGCGCTGGCACCGGACAATCTAGAAAATCTTAATAGGAGGTTGTTATGGAGCTTGAGTTAACACACCCATACGACGCGGGTTTGAACGACGTGCTGGGCACGTTTTTCAGTCGGGACCGGATTCTGGAGAAAAATACGCGGGAAGGGTCTCGCAACGTGAAGGTACGGGAGCTGATTCTCGATGAAGCCTCGGCAAGGATAGTCATCGAACGGGAGGTCACCAGTTCCACCGACGTACCGTCGATTCTGGCCAGTTTTCATCGGGAGTGGAACGAGGTCAGCCAGGATGAGCACTGGTTCAGAAAGAGCGAAGACGAGTGGCATTGCGAGTTTCGGGTGCGTATTGACGGTGTGCCGGCCAAGGTCCGGGGCATTATGAAGCTCAAGGGTGACGGCCAGTCCTGTACCAATCAGGTCAGCTTGAAGGTGCGCAGTGATTTACCGCTGATCGGTAAGAAAATTGCCAAATTTTTGGCCGAGGATTCCCGTATCAAGATTGAGGAGGAGTATCAGGCCACGCGCCGGCTGCTGCAGCAGGATTGAACGGCGCCCATAAAAAAAGCCCCACCGATGAGGCAGGGCTTTTCTGCGAGCGTTGAACGCTGGCGTCAGTGCGCCAGCACCCGCGACAGGAACGCCTGGGTACGTTCGTTCTGGGGGTTGTCGAACACATCGTCCGGCTTGCCCTGTTCCACAATCTGGCCTTCGTGAATGTAGATCACGCGGTCGGCCACTTCACGGGCGAAGCCCATTTCGTGGGTAACGACCATCATGGTCATGCCTTCTTTGGCCAGTTCACGCATCACGTCCAGCACTTCACCGATCATTTCCGGATCCAGTGCCGAGGTGGGTTCATCGAACAGCATTAGCCGAGGTTCCATGGCCAGGGCGCGGGCGATGGCGACGCGCTGTTGCTGGCCACCGGACAGCTGGCTTGGAAACTTGTCGGCCTGGTTGCCAATGCCAACACGGTTCAGCAGTCGTTCGGCAGTGGCAGCAGCCACAGTTTCCGACGTGTCCTTGACCTTCTTCGGGGCCAGCATGATGTTCTTTTTCACCGTCAGGTGCGGGAACAGATTGAACTGCTGGAATACCATGCCGACTTCTTTGCGGATCTCGGCCAGGGATTTCGGATTACCGCTCTTGGGCGCAAGCGGGTGACCGTCCACCGTCAGGTGGCCGGATTCAAACTCTTCCAGGCCGTTTACGCAGCGGATCAGGGTCGACTTGCCGGAGCCACTGGCCCCGATGATCACCACCACTTCACCCTTGGCAACGGTCAGGTCGATGTCTTTCAGGACATGCAGCTTGCCGAAGTACTTGTTCATGCCCTTCATTTGTACGATATCAGTCATGATCAGCGTTCCTTCAGACAGAGGCCAGTCCACGCCGCTCAATCAGGCGCAGGATCAGGGATAGCGACAGGGTAATGCCGAGATACATGATCGCGACCACGAAATACACCTCAAACGCCGTGAAGGTGTTGGCAATGTAGATCTGACCCTGGCGTACCAGCTCGCCGACACCAATCACCGAGAACAGCGAGGTGTCCTTGATGCTGACGATGGCCTGATTGCCCAGTGGCGGGATCATCCGGCGCAGGGCCTGTGGCCATACGATGGACCAGAAGGTTTGGCTACGTGACAGGCCAAGTGACAGGCCGGCTTCGGTTTGGCCTTTTGCGATGGATTGCACGCCGCCACGAACCACTTCCGAAATGTAGGCGCCGGAGTTCAGGGCGATAGCCGCAATACCCGCGACTAGTGGGTCGATCGGGCCACCGATCAGGTCGGGCAGGCCGTAGAAAATGAACAGTACCTGCACCAGGATCGGCGTGCCCCGGAAAATCTCGATGTATGCGGTGGCTGGCCAGCGCAGGAACCATTTCTTGTTAATGCTGAGCAAGCCAAAGAGAATGCCCAGTAAAAAGCCAATCAGCAGACCGCCGAAGGAAATCAGCAGTGTGTAGGGGATCCCTTTAATCAAAAACGGGATGGAGTCGATGGCCGCTTGCCAGTCGAACTCAAACTGGAACTCCACAGTGGTATTCTCCAATCAATGAGAAGGGAACCACCGGACTGGCTTCCAGCCCGGTGGCGGTCAGTGGTTTACTTGTCTTCGGGCATGGGGCCGAACCACTTCTCATAGATGGTTTTGTAGGTGCCATCTTCCATCATCGACGCCAGTGCGGCGTTGACTTCGTCCAGCCACTCACTGCCAGCTTTCAGTGCGATGCCGTATTGCTGGCCTTCGTACATGGGGCCAACGGTCTGGACCTTACCGCTGCCTTTGGTACGGGCGAAGTAGCCGACGTTCGGGGCGTCGTAGAACACGGCGTCAACCGCGCCAGACATCAGGGCCAGGTACATGTCGGCACTGCCCGGATACGGGGTAACGCCGGAGTTGTCGTCCAGGTTCTTCATCAGGAAGTCATAGCTGGTGCTGCCAATCTTGGAGCCGATTTTCTTGCCCTCCAGGTCAGCCAGAACTTTGATGTCGTCGTTGCCCTTGGGCACCAACAGGCGCAGGCCGGAATCGTAGTAAGGGTTGGAGAAATCGACGATCTCTTCACGGGCTTCGGTGATGGTCATGCCGGCGATGGCAATGTCGACGTTACCCGTCTGCAGGGCCGGAATAATGCCGTTGAAGTCCATGGTGTTCAGGTCGTATTCAAAACCGGCGCGCTTGGCGACTTCGGCAATGATTTCCATGTCGAAACCGATCATCTCGCCAGTTTCCTGGTCCATCATTTCGAAGGGTACAAAGCTCGGGTCAGTGACCACGCGCAGGGTTTCTGCACTTGCGGTTCCAGCGGCCAGGGTAAGTGCCAGGCTAGCGCCAATAGTTTTCAGCCATTTCGTGTTCATGCTTTCTCCTATTTCTTTTATTAGTGCTCCGTTCGCCGGGTAAGGCGGGCCGAGCAGCATGGCGGATGACCATGGTGACCGGGGAGCGTTTTGGGAACTGCGTCCCGTACACCTTAGCGTATTGCCAAAGGAATTTCAGGAAATCAAATGCTTGGAGGGGCCTTAGATTGAGGCGGCGACAGTCTGGATAGAAAAAGGAAAGCGGTCCGGGCAGATGCCCGGACCGCTAACCGGAATTCAGAAGGAGATTTTTTCCTGCTCGCTGATCCCGAGGTTCTTCCAGATGCTGAGGCTGGGCTCGGCCTGGTTCAGGGTGTAGAAATGCAGCCCCGGCGCGCCGGCCTTGAGCAGCTTTTCACACATGTCAGTTATCACTTCTTCGCCAAACTTGCGGATGCTGTCGCTGTCATCGCCGTATGCTTCGAGCTGCTTACGGATCCAGCGCGGGATTTCGGCACCGCACATGTCTGAGAACCGCACCAGGTTGGAGAAATTGATGATGGGCATGATGCCCGGCACCACCGGAATGGTGACGTCCATCTTCTCCAGACGGTCGATAAAGTAGAAGTAACTGTCCGCATTGAAGAAATACTGCGTGATGGCGCTATTGGCACCGGCCTTTACCTTGCGGGCAAAGTTCTGCAGGTCATCTTCCGCACTGCGCGCCTGAGGATGAAACTCCGGGTAAGCGGCCACCTCCAGGTTGAAGGTGTCGCCACTGTGCTCGCGGATAAACTCCACCAGTTCATTGGCATATCGCATCTCACCGGCCGCACCCATGCCCGAAGGCATGTCGCCCCGCAGGGCGACGATGCGGTTGATGCCGTTCTCCTTGTACACGTCCAGCAGTTCGCCAATCTCCTGGCGGGTACCCCCCACGCAGGAGAGGTGGGGCGCTGTGGAAATGCCCTGCTTGTGCAGGTTGAGCACGGTCTCAATGGTGCGGTCCCGGGTGGAACCGCCGGCACCGAAGGTGACTGAAAAGAAATCCGGGTTCACCTCGGCCAGCTTGTTGCGCACAGTCTGGAGCTTTTCCTTGCCCTGGTCAGTCTTGGGCGGGAAGAACTCGAAACTGAAGCGACGCTTGAACTGTTTCTGACTTTCCATGCTGCCGTCCGATCAGTACTTGTAGCTTTCTGGCTTGTACGGGCCTTCGACCGGTACACCGATGTATTTGGCCTGCTCCGGGGTCATCTTGGTGATCACGCCACCAAAGCCTTCGACCATGGCGCGGGCCACTTCTTCGTCCAGATGCTTGGGCAGAACCTGCACATACACGCCCTTTTCACGGGCATCTTCCGGCAGGTCGGCGAACTTGCGCTCGAACAGGTAGATCTGGGCCAGAACCTGGTTGGCGAAGGAGCCATCCATGATCCGCGACGGGTGACCGGTGGCGTTGCCCAGGTTCACCAGGCGGCCTTCGGACAACAGGATCAGGTGATCGTTGGCGGCCTTGTCGCGATACACCACGTGTACCTGCGGCTTCACTTCGTCCCATTCCCAGTTCTTGCGCATGTAGGCAGTATCGATCTCGTTGTCGAAGTGACCGATGTTGCACACGACAGCGCCAGATTTCAGGGCCTTGAGCATGTGCGAATCGCACACGTTCATGTTGCCGGTAGTGGTGACCAGCAGGTCGGTGTTCTGCAGCAAGTCGCGGTTAACGCCCGCTTCGGTGCCGGTGTTCACGCCATTAATGTATGGCGAGACCAGCTCGAAGCCGTCCATGCACGCCTGCATGGCACAGATCGGATCGGCCTCGGTGACCTTCACGATCATGCCTTCCTGACGCAGGGAGGCGGCGGAGCCTTTGCCCACGTCACCGTAGCCAATCACCAGCGCTTTCTTGCCGGCCATCAGGTGTCGGTGCCGCGTTTGATGGCGTCATTCAGGCTGTGACGGCAACCATACTTGTTGTCGTTCTTGGCCTTGGTGACGGCATCGTTGACGTTGATAGCCGGTACTTTCAGGGTGCCGTCGCGCAGCATTTCCTGCAGACGATGCACGCCGGTAGTGGTTTCTTCGGTAACGCCGTGGCAGTTAGCCAGGATTTCCGGGTATTTCTCGTGGAGCAGGGCGGTCAGATCGCCGCCGTCATCCAGGATCATGTTCGGCTGCCAGCCATCCACGTCGGCACCGACCGTGCGTTCGAGGCACCAGTCGTATTCTTCGTCGGTTTCGCCTTTCCAGGCAAAGACCGGAATGCCCCGTGCAGCGATGGCTGCGGCGGCCTGGTCCTGGGTGGAGAAGATGTTGCAGGATGACCAGCGAACATCTGCGCCCAACTCAACCAACGTCTCAATCAGCACGGCAGTCTGGATGGTCATGTGGATGCAGCCCATGATGTTGGCGCCTTTCAGCGGCTGCTCGGCCTTGTACTTCTCGCGCAGGGCGATCAGGGCAGGCATTTCGCCTTCGGCGATCTTGATTTCCTTGCGGCCCCAGTCGGCCAGGGAAATATCACGGACTTTGTAGTCGTCAAAATTCTTCAGTTGTTCTGCGGGAGTGCTCATGGTGTTCTCCTGTCAGTCATGTCTTAACTTGAGCGTATGCCGTCTGACATACGCCTGAAATTGGTTTAGATACCAGCGGCGTCTTTCAGTGAAGCTGCGCGGTCGGTTTTCTCCCACGGGAACGCGGTAAAGGTTTTGCCGCCCACGGTCATTTCGTACGGCTCACGGCCAAAGTGGCCATAGGCTGCGGTGGCGCGGTACATCGGGTGCAGCAGATCAAGCATGTTGGTGATCGCATAGGGGCGCAGGTCAAAGTGCTCGCGCACCAGCTGAATGATCTTGTCGTCGCTGATCTTGCCGGTACCAAAGGTGTTCAGGGAGATAGAGGTGGGTTCTGCCACACCGATGGCGTAGGACACCTGGATTTCACACTTGTCGGCCAGGCCAGCGGCCACGATGTTCTTGGCGACGTAACGGCCAGCGTAAGCGGCGGAGCGGTCAACCTTCGACGGATCCTTGCCCGAAAACGCACCGCCACCGTGGCGAGCCATGCCGCCGTAGGTGTCGACAATGATCTTGCGGCCGGTCAGGCCACAGTCGCCCACCGGGCCGCCGATCACAAACTTGCCGGTCGGGTTGATGTGGAACTGGGTGTCCTTGTGCAGCAGTTCGGCCGGAAGGGTGTGCTTGACCACCAGTTCCATCACCGCTTCTTTCAAGTCCGCCTGGCTGACGTCTTCGTCATGCTGGGTGGACAGAACCACGGCATCAATGCCTGTTACCCGGCCATTCTCATAGCGGCAGGTAACCTGGCTCTTGGCGTCCGGGCGCAGCCACGGCAGCAGGCCGCTCTTGCGGGCTTCAGCCTGGCGCTCGACCAGGCGATGGGCAAAGGTAATCGGCGCCGGCATCAGCACGCTGGTTTCGTTGCTGGCGTAGCCGAACATCAGGCCCTGGTCGCCGGCACCCTGTTCTTCCGGTTTCTGACGGTCAACGCCCTGGGCGATGTCCACGGACTGCTTACCAATGATGTTGATCACGCCGCAGGTGTCACCGTCGTAACCCACTTTGGAGGAGGTGTAGCCAATGTCCTTGATAACGCCACGAACCAGGTCTTCGAGATCCACCCACGCGTTGGTGGTGATTTCGCCGCCGACAATAGCCACGCCGGTTTTAACCATGGTTTCGCAGGCAACCCGGGCGTGCGGGTCGTCGGTCAGGATGGCGTCCAGTACCGCGTCGGAGATCTGGTCGGCCAGTTTGTCCGGATGGCCTTCGGAAACCGACTCGGACGTAAAGATGCTGTAGTCAGACATAAGGTTGCTCCTCTGTGAGCGATTCATAATCGTGCCGGTGCGTGTCGCGCGACCGATACCGGCGGTCATGTTGTTGATTTTGCCTGGTGTACGTAATACTACGTACGGCCATATCAAAGTTTTTTGATATTCACTATTCGGGCTCGGGCTTCTGTCAGTCCGTGGTCTTCCAGAACTCCCGAACCTGTACCTGAAATCCGTTCCGCAGGCCGATGAACAGTTGCTCGCCTGCCTTCAGTCCTGCCTCCGCCGCCCAGGCGGTCAGCTCTTCCGGCTCAAAGCCGAGCCACAGGTCACCGCAGTTTTCCTTGGCCCAGTCCTGGTCATGGCTGCACAGCTCGCTGATCACGAAGCAGCCGCTGTTATTCATCAGTGCCGCCGCATCGAGAAAAATATCCGCCGGGCTGGGCACGTGGTGCAGCACCATGTTGGCCACCACCAGATCAAAGGCATCGCCCCGGGCCAGCAGGGTATCGGTGACGCCCTCAATCAGGTCGACATTATTAAGTCGCTGATCGATGCAGGTACGGGTGCCTTGGCCAGCATGTCCCGGCTGTTGTCCAGAGCGACGACATGACCGGACAGCTCCGACAGTACCTTCAGGAAGGCACCTTCACCCGGGCCAATCTCCAGGGTGGTTTGCCACGGCTGCCGAGCGGCACGCTTGCGCAGCAGTTCCGCCACCGGCTCGGCGTACAAGTCGAAGGCCGCAATCAGTTCCTGCTGCTCGCGAAACTGATCGGAATGCCGGGCAAAAAACACCTGGGACTGATCCGCCCGCTGGGTCCGGATGGCATCGATCTTCGCCTGCAGATGCGCTGGCAGCGGCACCTTATCGACGGTTTCAAAGATCTGGCGGATGGTCTGATCCGTCAACTTGTCGGTATCCAGATGCAGCGGCCGGCGGTAAAAGATGGCGTTGCCTTCCCGCTGGGGCTCCAACAGGCCGGCCTTGTTCATCACCTTCAAATGGTGCTCATGCCGGACTGGCGCATGTCGAACAGCTGGCTCAGCTCCAGCACGCCAAAGGTATCCCGGCGCAGCACGCGCAGAATCTCCAGGCGCAACGGATCCCCGCTTGCTTTGAAGATCGGGGCCAGGGCGTCCACAGAGGACGTTTCGTTCGCGTGCGTGGTCATGGATGTCATCGTTGGGAAGTGTAGGTGGCTTCGGGTGGTCATTCAATAGCCATATCAAAAAATTTTGATATAGATTTATCATTCTTTGAAATCAGTCCGTTTCGGGAATCCACAGCCGTAGTTTTCAACAATAGTGGTATGCCGATTTGCCCCGGCACATAGTAATCGGCGAAAATACGCGCCTCTTTTTTGAGCAGTTCGAATTCTTTCCTGAAAAATACTGGAGAAACGTCAATGCCGTCTCGTAAAGATCTCGCCAACGCCATTCGCGCGCTGAGCATGGATGCGGTTCAGAAAGCCAAGTCCGGCCACCCGGGTGCGCCCATGGGTATGGCGGATATCGCCGAGGTGCTGTGGAACGATTACCTGAGCCACAACCCGGCCAACCCTCAGTGGGCCAACCGTGACCGCTTCGTGCTGTCGAACGGACATGGCTCCATGCTGCAGTATTCGCTGCTGCACCTGAGCGGTTATGACGTTTCCATCGAAGACCTGAAGAATTTCCGTCAACTGCACTCCAAGACCCCGGGTCACCCGGAGTACGGCTACACGCCGGGTGTTGAGACGACCACCGGGCCGCTGGGCCAGGGCATTGCCAACGCCGTTGGTTTTGCGATTGCAGAAAAGGCCATGGCCGCGCAATTTAACCGTCCGGGCCACGACATCGTGGACCACTACACCTATGCGTTCCTGGGCGATGGCTGCCTGATGGAAGGTATCTCCCACGAAGTGTCCTCGCTGGCGGGCACCCTGGGGCTTGGCAAGTTGATCATGTTCTACGATGACAACGGCATCTCCATCGACGGTGAAGTGGACGGCTGGTTCACCGACAACACCCCGCAGCGTTTCGAATCCTACGGCTGGCAGGTCATTCCGGCCATTGATGGCCACGATGCCGACGCCATCCGCGCCGCCATCGAAGCTGGCCGCGCTAACACCGAGCAGCCAACGCTGATCTGCTGCAAGACCGTGATCGGTTTCGGTTCCCCGAACAAGCAGGGTAAAGAAAGCTGCCACGGCGCTCCGCTGGGCGAAGACGAAATTGCCCTGACCCGCGAGCAACTGGTTGGGAATACGGCGCCTTCGAAATCCCGTCTGAAATCGCAGCGGCCTGGGACGGGCGCGAGAAGGGCGCAGCTGCCCAGTCCGAGTGGGAGCAGAAGTTTGCTGCTTACGAGAAGGCTGAGCCCGAGCTGGCGGCTGAGTTCAAGCGCCGCATGGCCGGCGAACTGCCTGCTGATTTCTCAGAAAAAGCCCAGGCGTACATCCAGGAGTGTCAGGACAAGGGCGAGACCATCGCCAGCCGTAAGGCTCCCAGAACACCCTGAACGCCTACGGCCCGCTGCTGCCGGAACTGCTGGGCGGTTCCGCCGACCTGGCCGGTTCCAACCTGACCATCTGGAGTGGCGTCGAAGCCTGACCAAAGAAGACGCCAGCGGCAACTACATCTATTACGGCGTACGTGAGTTTGGCATGGCCGCCATCATGAACGGCATCGCCCTGCACGGTGGCTTCGTGCCCTACGGCGCCACCTTCCTGATCTTCATGGAATACTGCCGCAACGCCGTGCGTATGGCGGCCCTGATGAAGCAGCGTTCGATCTTTGTCTTCACCCACGACTCCATTGGTCTGGGCGAAGATGGTCCCACGCACCAGCCGGTTGAGCAGCTGGCGAGCCTGCGTACCACTCCGAACATGAGTACCTGGCGCCCGGCCGACACCGTTGAATCTGCGGTAGCCTGGAAAGCCGCGCTCGAGCGTAACGATGGCCCGACCGCCATGGTCTTCTCGCGCCAGGGTCTGCCGGCCCAGGCACGTGATGCCCAGCAGCTGGCCGATGTGGCCAAGGGCGGTTACATCCTGTCCGACAGCGAAGGCACACCGGACCTGATCCTGATCGCCACTGGCTCTGAAGTAGGCCTGGCGCAGGACGCCGCCGCCAAGCTGCGGGAGCAGGGCAAGAACATCCGTGTGGTGTCCATGCCGTCTACCGACGTATTCGATGCCCAGAGCGCTGAGTACAAGCAGAAGGTTCTGCCGCTGGATATCACCAACCGCGTTGCCATCGAAGCCTCCATTGCCGACTACTGGTACAAGTACGTGGGTCTGGACGGACGCGTTGTGGGCATGACCACCTTCGGCGAATCCGCGCCGGCCGGTGAGCTGTTCAAAGAGTTCGGCTTTACCGTCGACAACGTGCTGGAAGTGGCCTCAGAACTGCTGGAAGCCTGATGACCAAGTCCGCGCCGTTTCGAATTGCCATCAACGGGTACGGCCGCATTGGTCAGTGCGTGTTGCGTGCGCTTTATGAAAACGGTTTTCGCGATCACCTGAGGGTGGTCGCGATCAACGAACTCTCGGACATCGACACCATCGCCCACCTGACCCGCTACGATTCCACTCATGGCCGGTTTCGGGGCGAGATCGAGGTGCAGGGCCAGGACCTGATCGTCAACGGCGATCCCATCCGGGTGCTTAGTCACACGGAACCGGCCGAGCTGCCGTGGGATCTGCTCGATGTCGATCTGGTGCTTGAGTGCTCCGGCGCCTATTCCGACCGGGCCACGGCCGAGCGTCACCTGGATGCCGGCGCCAAGCGCCTGCTGTTTTCACAGCCCGCGGAATCAGACGTCGATCGCACCGTGGTCTTCGGCATCAATCAGGACCAGATCGCTGCGACCGATCGGATAGTAGCTGCTGGTTCCTGCACCACCAACTGCCTGGTGCCAGTCATTCAGGTGCTGGATGAGGCCTTTGGTGTCGAACATGGCACCACGACAACCATTCATGCGGCGATGAACGACCAGCCGGTTATCGATGCCTACCATCATCAGGATCTGCGCCGAACCCGTAGCGCCCTGCATAACATCGTGCCGGTCGATACCGGGCTTGCCCGGGGCATAGAGCGATTGCTGCCGCACATGCACGGCCGGTTCAGTTCTGTAGCCATGCGAGTCCCTACCTGAACGTCTCCGCCATTGATATGGTAGTGAACGTTGCCCAGACCACCGACGTGACAGCCGTCAATGAGCTGCTGAAGAAGACAGCGGCGGGCTCACTGAAGGGTATTCTGGGATACACCGACGAACTGCTGGCCAGCTCCGATTTCAACCACGATGCCCACTCGGGTGTGGTGGATGGCGGCCAGACCCGCGTCACAGGCGGAACCATGGTGAAAGTATTGTGCTGGTTCGACAACGAGTGGGGTTTTGCGAACCGTATGCTCGACGTCAGCAAGAGCTGGTTAACCCATCATTCTTAATCTGAAATTTTGTTGAAGGGACGAACACTATGGCCATTAAGAAAATGACCGACCTGAACCTTGCCGGCAAGCGGGTTCTGATTCGCGAAGACCTGAACGTGCCGGTAAAGAACGGCCAGGTGGCAAGCGACGCCCGCATCCGTGCGTCACTGCCCACCATCAAGGCTGCCATGGAGGCGGGTGCAAAGGTCATGCTGATGTCCCATCTGGGTCGTCCGGAAGAAGGCGTGTACGACGAAGCCTCTTCCATGAAGCCGGTTGCAGATCATCTTTCGGGTGTTCTGGGTCAGGACGTTCGCCTGATCAAGGATTACCTGAGCGGTGTTGAAGTCGCCGATGGCGAAGTGGTGCTGTTCGAGAACGTCCGCTTTAACAAAGGCGAAAAGAAAGACGACGAAGCACTGGCCAAGCAATACGCCGCGCTGTGCGACGTTTACGTGATGGATGCCTTCGGCACCGCCCACCGCGCCCAGGCATCTACCCACGGTGTTGCCCGATTCGCACCGGAAGCTTGCGCCGGCCCGCTGCTGGCAGCCGAGCTGGAAGCCCTGGAAAAGGCTCTGGATAAGCCGGCCAAGCCGGTAGTTGCCATTGTTGGCGGCTCCAAGGTGTCCACCAAGCTGGACGTATTGAACGCCCTTGAGAAAGTGTGTGACCAGATCATCGTCGGTGGTGGCATCGCCAACACCTTTCTGGCTGCGGCTGGTCATCCGGTTGGCAAGTCCCTGTGCGAGCATGACCTGATCGACACCGCCAAGGACATCGCCGCCCGGGTCGAAATCCCGCTGCCGGTTGATGTTGTGGTTGCCAGCGAGTTTGCCGAAACCGCAACGGCGACTACCAAAAACATCGAAGACGTGACCGAAGACGACATGATTCTCGACGTTGGCCCGGTCACTGCCGGTCGCTTCGCCAAGGTTCTGAAAGACGCCAAGACCATCCTCTGGAATGGTCCGGTTGGCGTCTTTGAATTCGATCAGTTCGGCAACGGCACCAAGGCCCTGGCCAACGCCATAGCTCATAGCGACGCCTTTTCACTGGCGGGCGGTGGTGACACCGTGGCAGCCGTTGACAAATACGACGTAGCTGACAAGATTTCGTACATTTCCACCGGTGGCGGTGCCTTCCTGGAATTCGTTGAAGGCAAAACACTTCCAGCAGTCGCCGTTCTGGAAGAGCGTGGCGCCGAGTAAAGCAAGCGCCACTGATTAAGCAAGAATCGCAAGGAAGGTGGGGGTGTGTTTCTCGCGGAATCTCGAAGGCCAAGGACGGCCGAAGAGAAGCGCACATGGACGTGCTCGTAGCGTTTCCGCGAGAAACACACCCCCGCCTTCCGCAGCAGACTCCAAAGTCTGCAAAGAATTCAACTGACTCATAAACGTTTTAACCAAGGAGACAACCCATGGCCCTGATTTCGTTGCGGCAAATGCTGGACCACGCCGCCGAGCGTGGTTACGGTGTGCCAGCCTTTAACGTCAATAACCTCGAGCAGATGCGCGCCATCATGGAAGCGGCTGACAAGACCGACTCCCCGGTGATTGTTCAGGCCTCTGCCGGTGCCCGCAAGTACGCCGGAGCGCCTTTCCTGCGCCACTTGATCCTGGCGGCCATCGAAGAGTTTCCGCACATTCCGGTGGCAATGCACCAGGATCACGGCACCAGCCCGGCCGTGTGCCAGCGCTCGATCCAGCTGGGCTTCAGCTCCGTGATGATGGACGGCTCCCTGGGTGAAGACGGCAAGACCCCGACCGACTACGAGTACAACGTCGACGTTACTCGCCGCACCGTAGAAATGGCCCACGCTTGTGGCGTTTCCGTTGAAGGCGAGCTGGGTTGCCTGGGTTCACTGGAAACCGGTCAGGCTGGTGAAGAAGACGGTATCGGCGCAGAAGGCACCCTGGATCACAGCCAGATGCTGACCGATCCAGAAGAAGCCGCCGACTTCGTCAAGAAGACCCACGTTGATGCCCTGGCTATCGCTATCGGCACCAGCACGGCGCCTACAAATTCACCCGTCCGCCGACTGGTGACATCCTGGCTATCGACCAGATCAAGGCCATCCACGCCCGTATCCCGGACACCCACCTGGTTATGCACGGCTCCAGCTCCGTACCCCAGGAGTGGTTGCAGATCATCAACGAATACGGTGGTCAGATTCCGGAAACCTACGGTGTTCCGGTTGAGGAAATCGTGGAAGGCATCAAGCACGGCGTGCGTAAGGTCAACATCGACACCGACCTGCGTTTGGCCAGCACTGGCGCTACCCGTCGCTTCCTGGCCGAGAACCCGGCCGAGTTCGATCCGCGCAAATTCCTGAAAGCCACCATGAAGGCTATGACGGACGTGTGCATCGATCGTTACGAAGCATTCGGCACTGCCGGTAACGCCAGCAGGATCAAGCCGATCAACCTCGAGCAGATGTTCGAGCGTTACGCATCCGGCGAGCTGGACCCGAAAGTCCGTTAAACTGGACCGATAAGCAGGTCCGATAAGCTCAAGAAACCGATGCCTGATAGGCCTCCGCACTGCGGAGGCCTTTTTCGTTGTGCCGCCAGGCCGCCAGGAAAATGACCAGACCGATGGTCGCGGTGGTTGCCCCAACATAGCCGGTGGATGACCAGCCATATCCTGCGGTAATCGCAATCCCGGCAAGCCAGGGCCCCAGGGCATTGGCCATATTGAACGCAGCGTGGTGTGAAGCGGCAGCCAGAGTCTGCGCCCCATGTGCAACATCCATCAGGTGAGTCTGCAGCGCAGGCCCCAAAGCGCCCATCATGGCCACCAGGAAGCAGGCAGCCAACAATGCCGGTAAAGACCCCGTGGTCGATGGAAACGCCAGCAGAATGCCCGCGCTTAGCAGCAGGATGACGCCCACCGCACGGAACCCCAGCCGATCGAACAGCCAGCCCCCCAGCAGATTGCCGATGAAGCCACCCAGCCAAATACCGCAAGGCCAATGGGAATCCAGAACGGGGCCACTTCAGTGACCTCAAGCAGCGTTGGGGCAAGGTAGCTCAACACCGCGAACATGCCCGAAAAGCCGATGGCGCCGATGGCCAGTGCGAACCAGATGCCAGGCTTATTGAACGAGCGGATCTCGCTGAATGAACCCTGGCGTTGCTCGTCCGGATCCGGGGGCAGCACCGAGATCACCATGGTGAGGGTAACGACCGCAATAAGCCCGACAAATGCGTACACGTAGCGCCAATCCAGCGATTGCCCCAACCATGCAGCCAGAGGGTTCCCTATCAGCAGCGCCAGAGTCAGGCCCATCATCACCCTTGCCACGGCTTTCGCCCGCTGATGGGGAGGAACCAGTGATGCCGCCACCAGGGACGCAATACCAAAATAGGCACCGTGCGGCAGGCCAGCGACAAACCGGGCAATCATCACCCCGGTGTAGCCTTCGGCCAGGGCGCTCGCCAGGTTACCTACCGCGTAGAAGGCCATCAGCCAGATCAGCAACTGCCGGCGGAAAAACCGGGCGCCAATGATTGCCAGAACCGGTGCACCGACCACCACGCCCAGTGCGTAGGCACTGATGAGATGACCTACCTGGGGCTCCGTTACACCCAGATCCTGAGACACGTTAGGCATCAGACCCATGATGGCAAACTCGCCGGTGCCGATGGCGAAGCCGCCAAGCGCCAGGGCAAATTCAATCAGGAAGATCTGTAGTCGGGTCATCGATGCGCTAGTCAAAAGAACTCCGTGTCATGGGGCTATCGGGACAAGCCGATCATTGTCGCTGCAAAAGGGCAGGGCTGCCATAAGGGCTACCACAGTGATGCCGCGATTGACCTGCCGCAAGTAGCGCAGCGCTCCTGCTTGTATTTCTGGAATCAGCGACAACTATAGGTATCAGAGAGCGAGAGTTTCAGGCTCAATCGTTGGTCGTGTTTGGGGAACAACATGGACTTTAAAGACTATTACGCCGCACTGGGTGTGAGTGAGTCTGCCTCCCCCGAGGAAATCAAAAAGGCCTACCGAAAGCTGGCCCGCAAATACCATCCGGACGTCAGCAAAGAAGAAAAAGCCGACGAGAAATTCAAGGATGTGGGCGAAGCCTATGAAGTACTGAAAGATCCGGAAAAACGGGCGGAGTATGATCAGCTACGCAAGTACGGTGCACGTGCTGACGGATCGTTTGAGCCACCTCCGGGCTGGCAGAGTTCTTCAGGGTTTGGTGGCGGTGGTTACACCGAGGCCGACGCCCGGGGCTTCAGTGACTTCTTTGAAGAGATCTTCGGGGGCGGCGGCCAGGGTGGCTTTGCCCGTGGCGGCTTTGGTGGCGCAGGCGGCGGTTATCGCCAGCAAATGCGGGGCGAAGACGTGCATGCCCGGCTCGCGCTGTTTCTGGAAGAAGTCTTTCATGGGTGCGAGAAGAAGGTATCTTTCACCGTGCACGAGGCCGATCAGCAGGGGCATTTCAGGCCTCGTCAGAAAACCCTGAATGTGAAAATCCCTGCCGGCATGCGAGATGGTCAGCATCTGCGCCTGAAAGGCCAGGGCTCACCGGGCTTTGGCGGCGGCGAGGCCGGCGATCTGCTGCTGGAAATAGAGTTGGCCCCGCACCCGACCTTTACCGTGGAGGGCAGATGTGTTGGTTACCGTGCCTGTAGCCCCATGGGAAGCAGCGCTCGGGGCCAGTGTTACGGTGCCAACCGTCGGCTCCAGAGTCAGTGTGAAAGTTCCCAAAAACTCATCGAGCGGTCGCAAGCTGAGGCTCAAGGGCAAGGGCCTGCCGGGCAAACATCCGGGTGATCAGATTGTGGTCCTGCAAATCGTGATGCCCGAGCAGCACAGCAAGGACGCGGAGCAGCTTTATCAAAAGCTGGCCGAAGCGGAAAAGCAGTTCAATCCACGCAGCAAGCTGCACCTGTAACCAGGGAGAGACGGCATGGCCAGGAAAGATTCAGTGCTTACCGTTGATGTCGCCGATTCAAGAGTGACCTTTTCGCTTCGCGAGATGTGTGAGCGGGGTGAGTGCCATGCCGAGCTGGTTCTGAAGATGGTCAGTTACGGCATTATTGAGCCAATCGAGCCGACAGCAGCCGACGCCGAACAGAGCTGGGAATTCGATTTGGCATCCCTGATGCGACTGCACAAGGCCATACGGCTGCAGCGGGATCTGAAACTGAATCTGCCCGGGCTCGCCATGTCGTTGGATCTGCTGGACGAAGTGGAAGCCATGCGGCGGGACATCACCCGACTGCGACAGCAGCTACGACATTTATCCCGGGATCAGGGTGGAGACGGCTGAGGTCACTTTTTGTCTGGCAAATTCTGGATCTCTTCATAGATTTTTTCAGCCTCTTCCATCAGCGTGCCATGCGTACGCAAATCGCCGTTGCGCTGCGCGTGCAGGGCTTTTTGCAGTTTGTCCTCATAGGCTTTCTGGAGTTTCTTTTTCGGATCGCCTTTTAAAAATCCCAGCATCTTCGTAATCCCATTCCGTCATAGTGTCCCAAAGCTTTACGTCCCCTGCCCCATAAAGTTCACAAAATCGTCTTCAGGAAAGGCTGGACAACCAGAGAAAATGGGATTAAATTCCCAATCATTGAGTTGGGAAAATAATCCCACAAAGGCGGGTCGGGCTGCCTATCCACACATGTGACAAATCAGCTTGGAGAAACACGATGAATCGCAAACCTTTAGCTATCGCAGTAAAAATCGCCATGACCGGCGCGCTGGCCGGCGTTCTTGCCGCTTGTGGCGGTGGTGGATCTGGGAGCTCGTCGGCCAGTGGTACCTCATCGGGCACCAGTGTCGGGGCGATATCGGGTTTCGGGCAGTGTCTTCGTCAATGGCACCCGTTTCGAAACTTCGGGCAGCGTCACAAGCAATGATGGCCTGGAGCGGGAAGATCAATTGCGCAAAGGCATGATCCTTAAGGTCCAGGGTGACTGGGAAGACGAGGGAGAGGGTCGAGCAGACCGTATCATCTACGACGACACCCTCCGTGGGCCTCTTACTGCTATGAATTGGGATGAAGTAGCCCGCGCCGGAAGCCTGACCATGCTGGGCCAAACCATTTCACTGGACAGCCGAACGGTTTTTCGTGGTGCAACCCCAACGGCAATTGCAGCTAACCCTGACCAATTCAGAGGCCGCGTCAGCGCCTGGCGTCTTGACGACGGCAGCTTCCGGGCAAGTTTTGTAGGTGTTCGCGCCATCGGCTCGGATTTTGATGACGTCAATGAAGTTGAGCTTGAGGGCGTTGTCGCAAACCTGGACACAAGTGCCGAGACGTTCACTATCAATGGAGCTCAGATCGATTACACCAGCGCCGTAGGGGACGATGATTTCTCCATCGACGATCTGGAAAACGGGCTTGTTGTGGAGGTGGAAGGCGTCCTTGCAGGCACCATTGTCATGGCTCAGCAGATCGACAAAGAAGAGGACCTTTTCGGCGATGATGATGACGTTGAAATTTCCGGGAACGTCTCTGATTTTGATCCGCTTAACCGCCAGTTCAGTGTGAATGGTGTCAATGTAAGCTTCGATAACGACACGGAATTTGATGACCTGCGCGAAAGTAGCCTTGCCGATGGCGTGTTCGTGAAAGTCGAAGGGGTTTTCCGTAATGGCCTGCTGTTGGCTGAAGAAATTGAGGCCGGGAATCCGATGCCGAGCTGGAAGGCCGTATTGAATCGATTGATCTGGCAGGAGAAACCCTGGTCGTTAGCGGTATTCGCGTCCAGTTGACCGGCAATACCCTGATTGATGATGACGATGATGGTAGTGACGACCGACGGAGCCGTAACCAGGACCTTCAGAGTTTTCAGGTCGGCGACTATCTTGAAATCGAAGGTCGTCAAAGAAGTTCTGACGGCGGCTTCCTCGAAGCAATGGTTATTGAGCGGGAAGATGACGGCGGTGACGGCAATTTTGAAATTGAAGCCCGGGTGAGTGCAATCGGTGCCGACTCCATCACCATCATGAACCTTGACGTGTTGCGCAATAACTTCAGCTTCAGCGGCGCCGAGGTAGGCGATGAAGTGGAATTCGAGTACCGGGTAACGACGGGTGGCGAGTACGAACTGACCACGAATGTTGAGGTGGAAGACGGAGATGAGAGTTAATCAAAGCAGTTGATCGATCCCGGACTGGTGTTTGCCAGTCCGGTATTCTGGCTTCCGACTCTCCATGGGAATACAATCCCAAATATGAATAAAGCCAATCCCCTGCATCAAGCTCTGTCCCGCATTTTGCGTCCTCTTGCCAGGTTGTTGTTGAGAAACGGCATTCCGTACGGAGAGTTCGCCGAGCTGTTAAAGCGCGCGTACGTAGAAGCTGCGTTGGAAGACTTTCCGGATGGTCGGCGCAGGCCAACGGATTCTCGTGCTGCCGTGATGACCGGTTTAACCAGAAAGGAAGTGAAACGCCAGCGGGAGATATTGACCGGGGAAGATGCGGGCGCAAGAGACGTGCTGCATACCAATCGGGCCTCCCGCGTGGTGTCCGGATGGGTGCACGACGCAGTCTTCCAAGCCAGGGACGGGGAACCCGCAATGCTGGCTTTCGATGGGCCGGGTAGTTTCAGTGAGCTGGTCAAACGTTATAGCGGCGATATGCCGCCCCGTGCCGTGCTGGATGAACTGCTTCGGGTGGGGGTGGTTTCAGTCGACGCGGAATCGGGTGGCCTTGTCCTGAAGCAGAGAGCCTACGTTCCAGCCGGAGACAGTGCGGAAATGCTCCAGATTTTTGGCGAGGACGTATCTGACCTCATAGCGACCATTGATCATAATCTGGTCAGCGACGAGTCTGGCCAGGGACCGCTGTTCCAGCGAACTCTGACCTACGACAACATTCCTCCGGAGGTCATGGAAAGCTGGCGCAAGCACGCTGCTGCCCAGTCTCAGGTGCTGCTGGAACAGCTTGATACGTGGCTGGGACCCCACGACAGAGACATCTCGGGGCAACAGCCTGGCAGTGTGTCTGGGGATTCTGTGCGCACGGGTGTGAGCATTTTCTTTTTCGAAGAACCTTCCGGCAGAGTCCGGTAACGGGGAGAACAGGTATGACATGGCAACTCCGCAATCGCGTTATTCGGCTAGCCGCAGGCTCGGTGGCTCTTGGTGTGCTCTCAGCTTGTGGCGGTAGCAGTGGTGGCGGAGTGAGCGTGGCAGATGGCGGCATACGGGGGACCGGCTCTAGCGTTGGCCCGGTCTCCGGATTCGGGAGTGTGTTTGTAAACGGGGTGAAGTTCAGTACGGACAGCATCCAGAACCGGGAAGTTGAGAGTAACGACGGCATCACCACGGAGGGCCTGGTTAGTAAGGGCATGATCCTCAGGGTGGAAGGTGAATGGCGCGATGATGGCACTGGTACGGCTGACCGGCTGAGTTATGACGATACGTTGCGCGGACCGGTCGATAACGTCGTTGCCGACCTTAGCGGAGCCGGTGAATTTGTCGACGTCACTGTCATGGGGCAGTTGGTTCGGGTTAACCGTCAAACTGTTGTGCGCGGAACTACCTTTGCAACTCTGCTTGGCAATCCGTCCATAACCGATCATGTCCGTGTAAGTGCCTGGCGTCAGGCTGATGGTTCCTACCGAGCGGGCTACTTGGAGGTAATTGCGCCGGATCAAACCGACGTTGAGTTGGAGGGTAGCGTTACAGCTGTCGACACAACCCAGAACGAATTAACGATCGGGACCATAACCGTCCAATACGATGAAACCAGTGTCATTTTCGGCTCCGGCCTGACCGAAGCCGATTTGGGCGCTGCATCGGCTTTGGAGGTTGAGGGCAGGTTGGCCGGTAATATTCTGACTGCGACGACGATCGATCGGGATGATGGCCGGCGCTTCAGTCGCAACAGCGTCGACGATATTCAGTTAACCGCAACCATCGATACAGGCTATTCGGCTTCCGGATCGGGTGCTCGTCCGGGCGAATTCCGGGTTGGCGATCTTACCGTTCGGGTAACGGATACGACTGAACTGGACGACAACATTACCCTTGCCGATCTGGCCGAAGGCCTTCTGGTGCAAGTGGAAGGAACCTTCCTCTCTGACAGCGTCCTCGAGGCCAGCGACATCGAGTTGCGGGATAGCAATGCGGAAGTCGAGGGGGTGGTTTCGGTGGTCGCTGACAACGCGTTCTTCATTGGCGGGGTCGAAGTCCGGGTAGTGCCGACTACGACGTTTACTGTTGATGACGGCTCCGATGTCACGCTCCAGACCCTGCCTATCGGTTCGACCACAGTCGAGGTGGAAGGTGTCGAGAGGGAGCAGGACAACAACATCTTCATAGAAGCATTGAAGGTGGAGGTTGACGATGAGCCGGCTAACATCAACGACCGCAATAGCTTTGAGCTTGAGGGTAAGCTTCGCGGAATCTCCCCGTTCCCGGGAACCGTCACGGTACTTGGCATACAGATCAACGACTCCACTGCCGATTACGATGGCGGTTCGAGAGCCGGCATTGTTGACGATTTCGAAAACACCAGTGAGACCATCGTGCTGGAGGTTGAGTACCGAAGTTCTGGCTCGGGCTTTATTGCTGACGAGATCGAACGAGAAGAAAACGACAATGACTGACTACAAAATCCGTACATAAAATAGCCCCGTTTCGGCCCGGCTTTTGCTATACGTAATGGCATACGATGTGTATGGACACTGTTAACGAACGTGCAGGATGCACAAAGCACTAACGCTAGCGGAGCCAGTATGTCATTTCGTTTTCTTCAGCGGTTTCTTTCGAGCCGCCTTCTCCGGCCGGTTTTTGTCGTTCTGGTGGCAGCGGGCCTGGTCCAGGTGCTGCTCAGCCAGTGGCTGATTTCGAATCAGGTTGAGCGCCTGGTAGAGACCGCCGGTTCAGCGCTCGAGGCCAGCAGCAACCAGGTTAGCGACTCCTTCGGAGAGACCCGTGAAGACGTGCGCGGTCGCCTGCAGACCATGCGGGAGAAGAGCATTGATGAACTTGCCAATGCCTTGACCCAACAGCAAACCGAGCAACAGCAACGGGTTTCAGGCAATGTTCGTACGGCGGTCATGGCTGAGGCGCAGGGGCTGGCCAATGTCCTGGCGGCGGTTGCTGCACCATTGATCTGGGATCGTGACATTCCTCGCCTGACCGATCTGGTTGAGCTGGCCGACGCCCGGGAATCGGTGCTGTTTGCCATCTACTACGATCAGTACGACAAGCGCATGACCCGTTATGTCGATCGCACCGACGATCGCGTGCGCACTCTCATGGAGCAGGGTGAAGGGCGCGGTGCGGCAAATAAGGTCCTCGATGCGGCAAGCCGTGACCCCAACGTGGTGATTATTACCGCCGACATTGCGCCCCAAGGTTCGGCCATTGGTCAGCTCAAGTTGGGTCTGTCTCTTGAGGGTATCAACCAGGATCTGGCGCAGCTGGAACAGGAATTCAGCGCCACCATCACCGGCAGTATCGACGCCTCCCGCCAGACCCTTGAAGCCGAAACCGAGCAGGTCAATCAGCGGCTGCAACAACAGTTGGCCGCCATGGACGCCGATACCCAGGCGCGGATCCAGAGCACCGTAGAGTCACTGAATGATGAAGCTTCCAGCTTGGCCGCCAACCTTTCGATCCTGCTGTCGGCTCTATTGTTGTGCTGATCATTCTGGTGGCCGCGGTATTGGGTGGTGGGCTCTTGCCTCGAGTGTTGCGCCTCGATGCTGCGATCTGGAGTATCGCCGATGGCGAGGCCGATCTGACCCGTCGGGTCACCCTCAAAGGTAAGGACGAGTTGACTGAAATGGCGCGCGGCATGAACCAGTTCATCGCCCGGATTCAGGAGCTGGTGTCTGATGTGAAGGCGTCTGCGGAATCTGCCGCCGGTCAGGCCCGGGAGCAAGGCGAAATCAGCCAGGACGCCGTTGCTGCGGTGAATCATCAGCAGCGGGAAGTGGCAGAGGTATCCGAAACCATGGCCGCCATGTCCCAGAGCATCTCGGAAGTGGCGGACAGCATTCAGGAAGTCGCCGGCTCGGTGCAGACCATCGGTGCTGAGAGCGAGGCCACCGCCAGTATCTCCCGGGATGTGCGTGAGCGTCTGGATGCGGTAGTGCGACAGGTTGAGAAAGCGGTTGAGGCGGTGAACGCGCTCAACACTCAGAGCACCGAGATAACGTCGGTGCTGTCGGTGATTGGCGCGATTGCGGAACAAACCAATCTGCTGGCACTGAACGCCGCAATTGAAGCGGCGCGGGCCGGGGAATCCGGTCGAGGCTTTGCCGTGGTGGCCGATGAGGTGCGCACGCTGGCCAGCCGGACCCAGGAGTCCACCACCGAAATCGAAGGCATCATTGCGCGCTTGCAGCGGGGCAGCCATGAAGCGGTGTCGGTGATCGATCAGGTATCGGGACAGGTTGCCGATTCCTCAACCGAGTTCCGCAAGGCCGATGAGCACTTTGAGGAGATCAATCAGTTGCTGGGCAACCTTCAGGAGCGAGCGCTGACGATTTCCTCCGTTGCCGAGCAGGAAGGGCGCCATGCCGGCAAGGTTAGCGTCAGCGTTGAAGACATTGCCCGATCGTCCGAAACCACCGTTGAAGCCATCCACAGGTCCGACAATGCCAGTCAGAAGATTGGTGAATTACTGGCGGCGCTTCAGCCAAGCGTCCCAGTTCCGGGTTTAACTCGGGCAGGGTGAACAAGATCGGGCACCTTCGGGTGCCCGTTTCTGTTATTGGCCCAGGCGCGAATGGGCTTTGGCGTATTCCGCCTTCAGGCGATTAACCAGGGCCTGGACACTGACCACATCGTGAATCTGGCTCACACCCTGGCCGGCGGACCACACGGTTTTCCAGGCCTTGGCCTCGTCGCTTACCGGCTTCAGCTTCTCGCCATAATCGATCTCACCGGCCTGGTTCAGTTTATCCATCGGGTAACCGGCGGCTTCGAGGCTCTGACGCATGAAGCTGGCGGGAATACCCGACACCACCGGGGTGTGGATGATGTCTGCCGACACCGCCTCGATAATCATGTTGCGGTATGCATCCTCAGCCTGGGACTCCTCGGTGTTGATGAACCGGGTGCCCAGGTAAGCCAGATCGGCACCCATGGCCTGCGCCGCAAACAGGTCCTCACCGTGGGACAGGCCGCCGGCCAGCAGGATGATGCCGTCGAACACCTCGCGGATCTCATGCACCAGCACAAACGGATTAAGGGTGCCGGCATGGCCACCGGCCCCCGCGGCCACCGCAATAATGCCATCAACGCCGGCTTCCGCCGCCTTGCGGGCGTGGTGCTGGTTGGTAACATCGTGGAATACCAGTCCGCCGTAGCTGTGGACCGCATCCACCACCTGGCTGGCAGCCCCCAGAGAGGTGATCACGATGGGCACCTGGTGTTTTACACACAATTCCAGGTCTGCCTGCCAACGTGGGTTGGTGCGATGCACGATCAGGTTGACGGCATAAGGAGCTACTTGTGCCGATGGGTTTTGCTGGCGGAAACTGTCGAGCTCACTGTTCATCTGCTCCAGCCAGCTTTCGAAGCCTTCACTGGTGCGCTGGTTCAGGGCAGGAAAACTGCCAACCACGCCTTCCTTGCAGCAGGCCAGGGCCAGCTCGGGGCCGGAGATCAGAAACATGGGCGCCGCCACCAGGGGCAGGGAGAGCTGATTGGCAAGGGATGCAGGTAAGGCCATGAGTTTTCCTTAATTTTTGTTGGAACTTTTTTAAGTTATAAAGGATCTTAGCTTGCCTCGGTGGCCGTGAAAACGGTAACCAACGATCGAGTTTTCGGGAATTTCTTCCCCACAATACCTAACGAACAAGAAGGAGCCCGCAATGGGTGAAGCCAAACGTCGCAAGGAAACCGGCGCGCCAGCGCCTCGTAAAGCAAGTAATAGGCCTCTGTATATCGGGGTGGCCTTGCTGGTCCTGGCGGCTGTTGTATTGGGACTGTTCTTTCTCACTGCACAGCCGGAGCCCACGTCTGACGAGCTGCCGGTGGCCGGCGCCAATGCCGATCCGTTCCCCGCTGAACTAGACCAGTACGGTGTCTCTGTAGGGCCGGAGGACGCGCCGGTGGTAGTGCGCGAGTTTGCTGATTATCAGTGTCCGGCCTGTGGCCGGTTCTCGGATGCCAGCCAGAAGCTGAAAGAACAGTACGTGGATTCGGGTAAGGTGCGGTTCGTGTTTTTCGACCTGCCGCTGCAGCAGCACCAGAACGCCATGCCTGCGGCAATGGCGGCCCGTTGTGCCGGCGACCAGAACGGTTACTGGGACATGCACGACCAGCTGTTTGATGCCCAGACCGAGTGGAGCAGCTCCGGCGATCCGGTGGAAACCTTCAGCCGGTATGCCGGCGACCTGGGGCTGGACGAGCGGCGCTTCCGTCGGTGCATGACCACCGAACTGCACCGTGAAGACGTTGAACAGAGCCGTCGTGTGGCCATGCAGCTGCGGGTCAGCAGTACCCCAACAGTGCTCGTGGACAACATTCGCCTGTCTCGTCCCGGTTGGGGGCAGCTATCAGCCGTAGTTGAGCGCGAGCTGAATAGCGCGGCACAATAAGCAGTCAATAGAAGCAGCGAATATGGGCGCTGCGGTCAGCCCGCACTTGATTGCAGGTCAGAGTTGGTTAAAATTTGCGCCCGCTCTGGCTTGCGCCGTTGAGCCAATGACCAAACCCATGCTCCGGATTTACGGTCCGGCCCGCAGGAGATATTGATGAGCAATGATGTTGTTGTCTGCGCGCTGTATAAGTTCGCAGTCCTGAATGATTACAAGACCCTTCGCCAGCCGTTGCTGGACCTGATGCTTGAGAAAGACGTGCACGGCACCCTGTTGCTGGCCCGGGAAGGCATTAACGGCACCATCGCCGGAAGCCGCGAGGGCGTTGATACCATCAAGGCCTGGCTCGGCAACGACGAGCGTTTTGATGGCATCGATTACAAAGAATCCTTTGTCGACATCCAGCCGTTCAAGCGCACCAAGGTGAAGCTCAAGAAAGAGATTGTCACCATGGGCGTGGAGGGCATCGACCCAAAGCGTACCGTTGGCACTTACGTCGATCCCAAAGAGTGGAACAACCTGATTTCCGATCCGGATGTGGTGTTGGTGGATACCCGGAACCAGTATGAAGTTGAGATCGGCACTTTCCAGAATGCCGTGAACCCGGCCACCGATACCTTCCGCGAGTTCCCGGAGTACGTGAAACAGAATCTGGATCCTTCCAAGCACAAGAAGGTGGCCATGTTTTGCACCGGTGGCATTCGTTGTGAAAAATCCACCGCATACCTGAAAGAACAGGGCTTTGATGAGGTTTACCACCTGAAGGGTGGCATCCTGAAGTACC
The DNA here is from genome assembly GCF_000830985.1 of Marinobacter similis. GTDB lineage: Bacteria > Pseudomonadota > Gammaproteobacteria > Pseudomonadales > Oleiphilaceae > Marinobacter > Marinobacter similis. The sequence continues at coordinate 1,059,427 of NZ_CP007151.1, forward strand.
TGGAAGAAGTGCCGGAAGAGCAGAGCCTGTGGCAGGGCGAATGTTTTGTGTTTGATGACCGGGTTACCGTGAATCATTCGCTTGAGCGTGGTGACTACGATCAGTGTCACGCCTGCCGTCGGCCGATTACAGAAGACGACAAGCAGCGTCCGGAGTTTGAGCAGGGTGTCAGCTGTCACCAGTGCATTGATACCCTGACGGAAGAACAGAAAGCCCGCTTTGCCGAGCGTGAGCGTCAGATGCGTCTGGCCGAACAGCGTGGCGAAACCCACGTGGGTGGTGAAGCGGCGCGCATCATCGAAGAGCGCAAGGCCCGGAAAAAGGCCGAGCGCCAGCAACACGCCCAGAAAAGCCAGGCCGGCGAAGCTGCGCAGAATACCTGAGGTATCCGATTCTGCGCAGTCCCGCCGGCTAATAGGGAGAGGTTATGGAGCTCAGAAAAGCAGTCGCGGTTGCATTAATCGGGCTGCGCCGCTGGCCCAAAGCGCCGAGGACAAAGTGGGCGCGGAGTTCGAGTTGGGTGTGCTGATGACATCCGGCAACACTGAGGAAACCAACTTTAATAGCCGGTTCGCGATTACCCAGGAATCAAGCGCTGGCGTAATGGCGCCGAGTTGAGTGCCCGGCACACCGAGGCCGAGGACGAAACCACGGCCGAGCAATATAAAGCCGAAGGCGAGACCAACTACAAGTTCGACGAGCGCCAGTACTGGTTTCTGCGCGGTTCCTGGGAAGACGATCGGTTTTCCGGTTACGCCTTCGAGTCGTCAATCACCGCCGGTTACGGTAACCGGCTTTGGGAATCCGGCGAGCGTTCGTTCTGGAGTGTTTCGACCGGTATGGGTTACCGGTACAACCGACTGGATGAGCCGGACGACGAGGGCAACGAAAAGGAAGACTCGGTCATCGCCCGTTTCGCCACGCAACTCGACTATGCCCTCTCTGATCGTGCCTTGTTTCGTCAGAAGCTCAGCACCGAAGTTGGTCTGGAGGAAAACAACACGATCAGCGAGTCGGAGACCGCCTTGCAGGCGAACGTGGTTGGGAACCTGTCGATGAAACTGCGTTCCGGGTGAAGCACGTTTCCGATCCGCCCGAGGGCAAGGAGCGGACGGACACGGAAACGGCGATCACCCTGCTATACAACTTCTAAGCGTGTTGGCTCAGACGTTGTTGCGCAGCCCCAGCTCATCCGGGTAAGGGGTCAGGTACTGTTGGGCGCTCAGGTAATTCACCGGCTCCCGGCGCTGGGCCATGCGTAGCAACGTCATGGGCACCACCAGGGGAACCTCGCCGCGGTGATATGCGTCCATCTGTTCCAGCATGACCTTCCGGTCTTCCTCGCCCATGGCGTCTTTCAGGTACCCCAACAGATGCTGCATGGCATTGATGTGCGAACCACGGCTGACTTTCTTGCTCATGGCTTCCATGAACAGATGGATATAGCGGTCGGCAATGCTTTCCAGCGGTTCTGATTTCAGGTCGCCGAGCATGGGGCCAAGCTGTCGGTAAATCTTTTCGGAATGGGCCAGTAACTGGAACTTGTGGCGGGTGTGGAAGTTGATCAGAGCTTGGCGGTCAACTGCTCACCGGCGACATTCTGCATCCAGTCGTCGTAGGCGAACACGCGCTCGATGAAATTCTCGCGAATCATGTTGTCGTTCAGGCGACCCTCTTCCTCTACCGGCATCAGCGGGTAGGCCTGTAGCAGCGCATCGGCAAACATGCCGCGGCCGTCGCGGCGGGTGACCTGGCCATTCTCGTTATGGACCTTGATTCTCTCCATGCCGCAGCTGGGAGATTTCGCCATCAGGATATAGCCGCGCAGGTTGGCGAGGGTGGGGATGACGTCATCGATAAATCCTTCCATGGCGGCGGTGTGGTCCGCCTGCCCCTTGGTCTCGATGATACGCATGCCTTCCGGGTATTCCCGCAAGTGGATGGCAGGGCGAGGTACGCCCAACCCTGCTTCCAGCTCTGGGCAGATGGAGCGGAATTCGAAGTGCTTGGACAGGACCTGCGTGCAGTAGCGGGAGTGCTTGTGGCCGCCATCATGGCGGACTTCCTTGCCCAGCAGGCAGGTGCTGATACCAACGGGAATATGGGACACGTATCCTCTCCAATCAATAAAAGGGTTTTTGTAATACGTGATTAAAGTCTAGACCGATCAGCCCGTACGGGTGAAACGGCTTAACTATCCCAGTGCCTGTTTTTCTTCTTTTCCGCCAAGGCCAGGGTGCTTGCGTAAATGGTGCGAACGTCAGTGGCAAACTGCTCCACTGAAAACTCTTCCGCAAATTCCAGTGCCTGTTTCGCCAGTTCCTCGCGCAGGCTGTCTTCTTCCAGCAGGCGCTTCACGGCCTGAACCCACTTGTCTTGCCGCTCCGGCGTCTTGAAGCCGTTGTGGCCGTGCCGAACCACGTCTTCTATACCACTGGAGCGAACCGCCACCACCGGAAGGCCGGCCGCCATGGCTTCCAGAATCACCATGCCCTGGGTTTCTGATTTTGAAGCAAACAGGAAAGCATCACCCAGGCGATACCAGGTTGCCATCTCATCCGGCGGCACCGCGCCCACCAGGGTGAAATATTGTTGCAGGCCCAGGTCATCGATCTTCTTTTGCAGTCGATCACGCTGGTGGCCATCGCCAATCATCAAGAACCGGAATGGCACATCGGTGCTTGCGCGCAGGGTATCGATGGCCTCAATCATGAAATCGATGTTCTTCTCGTTCGAGAGCCGGGAGACGCTGACGAACACCTTCTCCTTGCCCAGTCCCTGCTGTTCCCGCAAGCGCTGAATGTCGTCCTCATTCACCTCCTGAAAGCGCTGGTACTCAATGCCCGTGGGCTGAACATAGGTCGGGGTCTTCACGCCGATCATGCGCAGATACTCTTCCGTGGAGTAGGTCGGCACGATTACGCCATCGCACTTGTTGGCGAAGCGCTTGATCAGGGCGTGGGAGATCAGGTTGCGGAACAGCATGCCGGGCAGGGGCACGAAGTGGGCGTAATGCTCCAGCCGGGTGTGATAGGTGTAGATGGCGGGTACCTTCAAAGTACGCGCATGAACAGTCCCAGAGAGCCGAGCCAGAACGGGTGATGTAGGTGAATAATGTCCGGACGGAAAGCTTTTACCGCCTTACGAATGCGAGCCAGGAAGATATTGGCCAGGCGGAATTCGCGCTTTTCACCCATGGCCAGCAGCGAGGGTACACGTACTACCTGATCCTCGTTTTCCGGCTGGTCCTTGTACCTCGGGGCGACGATCAGGAGCTTGTCGCCCAGCTCAACCAGGCCCCGGCGCAGGCGTTCAATGGAGATGGGCACACCACCAATAAACGGCAGGTAGTTGTTGGTGAACATCGTCACCCGCAATGACTTTTGGAGCCAGGGCGAAGGGTCCAGATCGTAATCGGGATAGTAGTCCTTGCCGATAAAGATGGCGGTGTAGAGCTTGATGGTGATGGCGACAAACACGGCCAGCAGCAGGATGAAATTCAGGTAGCCGGAGTAGATGAGCGAGTAGATGAAAAACCAGAAGCTTTCCAGTTGTTTCAGGATCTCGTGTTGGCCCACCTGCAGCCGTTCCAGGGAGTGGCTGGCGTTGCCATCTGCATCCACGTTCACCTTCACAAAGTGGTAAAAGCTGGTGTCGTTGTTCAGCACCAGGCCGCCGGCACCGCCGGTGGTGATGAACGTGGTGTCTTCGCTGGCGGATTCGGAATAGAGCGACAGGTTGGCTGAGAACACCAGATCAATACTGTGGCGTTTAATTTCCCGCATCAGGGCGCTGCGGAATTCAGGAGGCTGCAGGTAGTCACTGCGTTGATCGAAGGGCGCGTTTGCCTCCGGCTCCATGGGCGGGTGGCCAATAAACAGAATCCGGGCCTTGGAGCTGTCCTGGGCCAGCAGGTCATTGAGCCAGCGGATCTGCCACTTCCACGGAGTCTTGCCGGTGCTGTCCAGGAAAATCAGCCGGCTGTTGCCAGCCAGGATACTGAAGAAATGAGGGCCGAAATGATCGTAGAACCGGAAGCTGCCGAAGTCTTCGTACTCGTGCGCTCCGAAGGTCAGCAGGTAGGGAATGTCTAGGTGCCCCAGGCTGCCATACAGTGCCCGGTACTTGTCTTCGCCACCGCCACTGACCGCGTTGCCCGCTGACACCATGAAATCGATGCCGGAGTCATTCAGCTCAGGAACAATCCGTTCCTCGAAAATGCCGATGGAATTGTTGATGTTGCCCACCACCGCGAAACTGATCGGTGACTCAGGATCGATAGTGCGCTGAATGCGCTCCACCTGTTCGGTGTGCAGGCCCTTGAAGTCCTTCATGAACAGGTTGAGATAGGCCTTGTAGCGACCAGCAAAAAAACGATCAGCAGGCACAGGTAAAACAGCAGCTTCAGTGGATTTCGGAGGATCATCCCGGTTTCCTGCGGTCTTTAATGAGTTCCCTCTGCAGCACGATCAATCCGATGATCATGCCCAGGTATATGGTCAGCAGGCGCCAGCTTACAGTGACCAGCACCAGATGGTTGCCCGACAGAATATCCCGAAAGAAGCTTCCAAATACACCTTCAGAAATGCCGGAAGCCCCGGGTGTGGGCGAAAAATACATAACAAAGGTGGTTACGACCAGCAGCCCCAAAGAGACCACGTAATCAACGGTGTAACCCAGGCTATACATCAACAGGGCCGGGAAACTGAACAAGCTGAGCAGGAACAGGGCAGTGAACAGAATCGACAAGCACACATACAGTTTCTGGCCTTTAAGGTAGTCACCAAAGCTGTCGGAGAACCGGAGCATCTCCCGGCGCGCCTTGAACTGCCAGCGTCGGTGCCGGGCGTCGCTGATCAGGTGGAAACGGTGCAGGGTTACCAGAATCTGGGTCAGGGGCGCGATCAGCCAGTGGGTGCGGAACAGCAGGACCGCGAAAAAGGCCAGATAGATAAAGATGAAGATCGCCAGGGCAACACCAATGGAGCCGGTAATTGTGTGGTCTTTCAGGGCCCGCAGTGTCAGCAGGAAGATGGGGGTCAGGGTGAAGATGAACATCACGGCCAGCACCGTGCGAATGGTGGTGGCCGCGGTTGCCCGGCCCATGGGCACGCCGTGCCGGTGCAGATACCAGATCTGGGCAAAACCGCCGCCGGTGGCCATGGGCGTCACGTTGGAGAAGAACAGGTTGATGAACACCAGCCGGAACATCACTTTGAGCGGCAGCCGGTGCCCCAGGGCGCGCAGGGTGAAATACAGCCGCAGGCATCGGACACAAAGTAAACCAGCAACAGCAGCCCGACCATCAGCAGCGTGGTGGGCGCAATGAGGCGCGGATCGAAAGTAAGGCTGCGCTCGGCAAACTGGTCGTAAACCGCGTACAGACCGACTGCGGTCATGGCGATAAAGATCAGGCTGAAGACTACGAGTCGTCGCCAGGACGTCTGTTTCGAGTAGTCGCTTTCGGAAGGTTCGCTCATGGCGTTTCCGACAGAGCTTGCTGGATCAGGGTCTTCTGATGTTCCGCAAACTCACGAATCAGGGCCTGGGCTGCGTCGCTGTCCCGTGCCAGTACGGCGGCCGGTAACTGGGTAAAGAACTGGCTGGTGTGCTTCAGGCCGGTGCGGTAGCGTTCCGCACTTAGATAGTACGCCCGACTCACCGCTGGTTTGAAATTGGACAGCGCTTCAGTGAGATAGGGGTTGCCGACTACCTGACAACAGGCCTCCATCACACCAAAACTCGCCTCTACGATGGCGGTGATGTTGGCTGACGGCTGCTTGGCCAGCTCCACCGCGTCCGTCACCGCAGCCAGCATGGGCTCGCGATGCTCCTCCTGCCAGCGTTCACACAACCTCGCCACCAGCATCATCAGCAGGTGCATGTAAACGTCATACAGCTCCGAGGCGTGTTCCGCATCCAAACGGGTCGCCGATGCGCCTTTGCGCGGAGTGATGTCCACCAGATGCCAGCGCTCCAGGGTGTAGAGGGCTTCCTTGACTGAGGCTCGACTGACTTTCAGCTCACCGGCCAGCCTGGCTCCTGAATGCGCTCGCCCGGCCGGATTTGTCCGGTCATGATCCGCTCAGCCATGTAATTGGTAATCTGCTCGGCCAAGGTGTTGGGCGCCTGAAAATCCATGAGGGCTCTCTAGCAAGGTGCGTTGAATAAACGGGACATCGGTGCGTGTGAGTCTATCACAGCCTCCTGCCACAAAAGCCACAAGCCCCTGATCCGGCTGGGCTTTCGTGGGCGTGATCAAAAAATGGCCGAAACGAATTGACGACTGATGCATTGTAGGACAATAATGCAGAAAACAAGAGGCGAATAACCCGTCGCCACGAACACAGTCGAAGGAGAGAGCCCAATGAATACCAGCCACCTGTCGATCAGCCGAGAGGCCACGCGCCGAAGAATCCTGCTAACCCTGAAGAAGTACAGCTACCTGATCGCCATGCTCCCGCTGGCATTACCACCTTTGCTGCTGGCGGCCGGGCAGGCGACCAGCCTGGAGAACCTGTTCGCCTGGGGCGTGCCGGTGGTGGTGTTCGGGATCATCCCGGTGCTGGACCTGCTCTTGGGCAAAGACGCCCTGAACCCCGATGAAGAAGTGGATGTGCCGAAGATGAACAGCGAAGCCTTCTACCGGGTCATCACGCTTGGTTGGGTTGCCGGATACGCGGTGCTGCTGGTGTGGGGCATGCTGGAGTTGGCCTCCGGCCAATTCAGTGCGATCGGCGGCATCGGCTGGGTGATTTCCATCGGTATTGTCGGCGGCCTTGGCATCAACGTCGCCCACGAACTGATCCACAAAGACGGCAAACTGGAAACCCGGGCCGGCGGCTTCTTACTTTCCCTGGTCTGCTACGCCGGCTTCAAAGTGGAGCACCTGCGCGGTCACCATGTGCATGTATCCACGCCGGGCGATGCCTCGTCCTCCCGCTACAACCAGTCCCTGTACAATTTTCTGCCCCAGGCCTACCTGCGTAATTTCCTGAACGCCTGGAAACTGGAGGCCCAGCGCCTGGAGCGCAAAGGCGAAAAAGCCTTCAGCTGGCGCAACGAATTGATCTGGTGGTACAGCATCAGCGCCCTGGTATTCATCGCCTTCACTGTCGCCTTCGGCTGGCTTGGGGCCGCCTTCTTCCTGGTACAGAGCTTTGTCGCTTTCACCCTGCTGGAAATCGTCAACTACCTGGAACACTACGGCCTGCACCGCCGCAAACTGGACAACGGCCGCTACGAACGCACCACGCCTGAGCACAGCTGGAACAGCAATTACTTCCTGACCAACGTGTTCCTGTTCCACCTCCAGCGCCACAGCGACCACCACGCCTACGCCAAACGCCGCTACCAGGTACTGCGCCACCACGACATCGCGCCGCAATTACCTGCCGGCTACGCCGCCATGATCGTCCTGGCCACCATTCCGCCTTTGTGGAAGCGGATCATGAATCCCCGTGTTGAGGCTTATTATCGGGGGGAGGAGCATCAGTTGGCTTCTTGAATTTTTGGATTTGGAAGAGGGGCAGCGACCGGGGGTATTTTTCTCCAGAAGAATCGCAAACTCGCTGCGCTCAGACAGCGATTTTCTTCCGAAAAACACCCCCGATCCCCGCCCACGAACTGAACTAAAGGTTGTTCATAAAAAGAAAAATCAGTGGTTTTTATCGGCCAACAATGGAGTTATGTCAGCGGGGGTGTGGGGGTAGTTTCTGCAGGGAAAACCGGGTGTCTGAGCGCAGCGAGTTCCGGTTTCCCGGAAGAAACTACCCCATACCCCTGCCAGCCCCACTAAGCCCAACCCTCAGCCAGACCAACCCCAAATTTAGACCACCCTTGAAATCCCTTTGAAACGCACACAGGTATATTCTTTGAATCCTGCGAATAACGAAGGGAAATACCATGCCCAAGCATTTCGAACAGGCCGCCGGCTATATGAGGATCCCGTACCGGAAACCGAAGGTTACGTCTTCAACCAGACCATGATGCGCATCAAAGATCCCGAGCGCTCCATGGATTTTTACACCCGAGTGATGGGCATGCGTCTGGTTCGCAAGCTGGACTTCCCGGAGATGAAATTTAGCCTGTACTTCCTGGGCTATCTGGATGAGCGTCAGGCTAATCAAGTGCCTTCCGATGACGCTTACCGGACCACGTTTACCTTTGGTCGCGAAGCCATGCTCGAGCTGACCCACAACTGGGGCACCGAGGACGACAACGATTTCGCCTACCACAATGGCAACGACCAGCCCCAGGGATTTGGCCACATTGGTGTCGCAGTGCCCGACGTGTATGCGGCCTGCGAGCGTTTCGAAAAGCTCGATGTCGAGTTTGTGAAGAAGCCAGACGACGGCAAGATGAAGGGACTGGCCTTTATCAAAGACCCGGACGGCTACTGGATTGAAATCCTGCAGCCGGACATGATGCAGAAGCAAAGCAAGAGCTGATACCCGTCAGCCTGCAGTATCGGCACCTTTCTGGGTGTCGGTACCGGCTTTCCCTCCGTAGCGGGATGCCACGATCACCGCTGCCGTCAGAATGAACGCCCCGGCAATGCCGATGGGCCCCAGAATCTCTCCCAGAAATACCCACGCCAATAACGCCACGAACAGCGGTTCCAGGGTCACGATGATGCTGGACAGTGTCGCAGGAGTGGTTTGCATGCCTGCGAAAAAACTCACGTAGCCGATGCAGGTCGGCACCACGCCCACGTACACCACCATCAGCCACTGATGAAACGCCAGGGTATCCAGGCCTTCAAATCCGCCGGAAAGCCACACCACTGGGAACAGGATCAGGGCGGCGGTGAAAAAGCAGATGAACGCGGTTGTGAACACCGGTGTGCCTGCAGAACTGTAGCGGCTGGTCAGGGTAAAACCTGTGTAAACCAGCGCGGCAAAAAGCGCGATCAAAATGCCAGCGAGGCGCAGGGTGCCCGCGGTGTCCATGTCGCTCAGTACCAGCATAGACGTGCCGAAGATGGCGGCGACCAGAGACAGTACAGTAAGAAGCCCCGGTTTTTCGCCGAGCAGCGGCGCGGCCAGCAAGGCAACGAACACCGGCGGCAGGCACAGGGCAATCAGGGTGGCAATACCGGCACCGGTGAGATCAACGGCCAGCAAGTAGCTGCCCTGGTAGAACGCCTGGAACAGGCCCAGTGCAGCCAGCGGGATCAGGGCTTTCTTGCCCAGATGGCGCAGGGAGCTGCCCGGCACCCGGGCTCCGGGATTGGCGCGTTCCAGTTGCCGTTGTTCCCGGCGCATCAGCAGCCAGAAAAACGGCAAGGCGACAGCCAGGCGAAGAAAGCCCAGGGTAATGGCTTCCAGCTCGGTACCGGTGAACAGGAATTTTGCGACTATGCCCGTGGTCGCCCAGAGCAGGGCTGCCAGGGCGATCAGTAGGGCGCCTCGAATCATTCAATAACCAACACAATCAGCTCTTTAGGACCGTGGACACCGTAAGCAAGGGTTTGCTCAATGTCCGCCGTTTTGGATGGCCCGGAGATTAGCAGGGCATTGGTGGGCATGCCAGCTTTCCAGTTCTGGGCCTGCATGGCCTCATGGAAAGTGGTGTACAGCTCGCTGGCGAAAAGTACCGCCACGTGGATCGGCGCCACCAGGCTCATCAGCCGGGGTTCGTCCGAGTTCGGCCACAGAATCAGCGAGCCGGTTTCGGCGATTCCGCCCCGGGTGGAGGTGATGCTGGCATCCACGTCATTGAACAGTACCGTCTGCCAGCTTTCGATGGGCTCGTCGTAGATTAGCAGGTGGGGCAGATCCTCCCGCTCCAGGGTGGCGGACCGGAGCTTCATTCCAATTTCGTGTTCTTTGGGGATCAGCAGATTGCGAGCGCCGCGGGCGCCGAGTATTTCTGCCAGCCGGTCTACCCAGCTGTCCTCGGTGCAGTGGTGCACCTCGCCGTGAACGGATTCGATCATTTTCTCGAACAGGGCAATTCGTTCGGCGGTCGACCAGTCCGGTCGTTTCAGCACCGAAAAATCGCACTCCGGGGCAGTCAGCTCCCCACCCCCGCTGCGGTTGCGCAGGCGCTGCAGAATGGTGTCGCGAGAACTCACTGGCTGCGCTCCTTGAGCTTTTCGTGAAGGGTTTTCGGTGCCAGCTTGGGCGAGGTGCGGAACTGGGTCCAGCCGCCCATCTTGCCGGGCTGCAGCATGCGAAAGCGCGTGGCCAGGTTAGTGCCAAACCGATAGGCGCCGGGGCGCGCGTGCATCCAGCTCCAGCCTTTCCAGATCATGCTTCCACCGCGCTGCGCTTGGCGCCGTGGCCCCGTACCTTGGCCGGGTGCAGCTTGTCGCCATCCACCGATTCCTGGCGCAGGCGCACCAGCAGATCCGGGATGGGGATCTTCACCGGGCACACTTCGCCGCAGGCGCCACAAAGGCTGGAGGCGCTGGGCAGGTGCCGGCCTTCGTCCAGGCCAATCAGATGCGGCATCAGAATCTTGCCGATCGGGCCGGGGTAGGTAGTGCCGTAGGTGTGGCCGCCAACACGGGTGTATACCGGGCAATGGTTCATGCAGGCACCGCAGCGGATGCAGCGCAGGGTGTCGAGCAGTTCGTCGTCCTGATAGATCGACGATCGGCCATTGTCCACCAGTACCACGTGCACTTCTTCCGGGCCGTCCAGCTCTTCGGCCTTGCGGGGCGCGGAGATCATGTTGAAGTAGGTGGTGATGTGCTGGCCGGTGGCAGAACGGGTCAGCAGGGCGAGCAGGGCAGAGACATCCTCAAGATTCGGCACCACTTTCTCGATGCCGGTGACCGCAATGTGGCACTTCGGCACCGTGGTGGTCATGCGGCCGTTGCCTTCGTTTTCCACCAGGCACAGGGTGCCGGTTTCGGCCACGGCAAAGTTCACCCCGGACACGCCGACATCGGCATTCATGAACTTCTCGCGTAGCTGCAGGCGTGCGGCGGCGGTCAGGTATTCAACATCGTTAGAGAGATCAGTGCCGGTTTTTTCGTGCAGCAGTTTGGAGATTTCACCGGTGTTCTTGTGGATCGCCGGCATAATGATGTGTGAGGGCGTTTCCTCGGCCAACTGCACGATGTACTCGCCCAAATCGGATTCCAGGCTTCGATGCCCTGTTCCTCGAGGTAATGGTTCAGCTCCATTTCCTCGGACACCATGGACTTGCCCTTGATCACGGTCTTGGCGTCCCGCGCCTTGCAGATATCGCGTACGATCCGGCAGGCCTCGTCGCCATCTACGGCCCAGTGCACCTTGATGCCGTTCTCGGTCAGCTTCTGCTCCAACTGCTCAAGCAGGTCGGGCAGATTGGCCAGTGCGCGCAGTCGCACGTTGGCACCAAGATCGCGCAGTGTTTCCAGGTCCCATCCTTCAAAAGCGCTTTTGCGTTTGCTCATCAGCCCGTCCATCGCCTTGCGGAAGTTCTGGCGAATTTGCGGGTTGTGCAACGCTTCGTGGGCTCGCGGGTGAAACTCTTTAACATCAACGTGGTGAGGTGAGTGCTGGGTGGTGTCGCTCATGACGGCTCTCCCTTATCGCCGCCGGTGCGGCCCCAAAGGAAACTGAGAATGTGCTGGCCAGACATGGCCTTCTGGTTTTTCTCCGCATAGCCATGAATGTTCATCAGGCAGCCGCAATCGGTGGTGACAAAATCCCTGGCGCCGGTGTCCACCAGGGCGTCCACTTTCTCGCTGACCATGGCGCCGGATATCTCCGGGTGCCGGATGGCAAAGGTGCCGCCAAACCCGCAGCACTCCTCCGCCCGAACCTGTTCCACCAGGTTGACGTTATCCAGCTGGCCCAGCAGCTTCGGCCCTACTTCGGCCACACCCATTTCTCGCCGTGCCGAACAAGAAGTGTGCATGGCTACGGTGGTGGGTTCGCCCACGTCCTTCAGTTTGATGTGGCAAACGTTGAGCAGGAAATCGGTGAGTTCCCAGATCCGGCCGGCCACCTCCGCAGCGCGGACTTCGTCCTCGGTGCCCTTGAACAGATCCGGGTAGTGCTTGCGCATCATGCCGCCGCAGGAACCTGATGGCACCACAATGGGGTAGTCCTCGGGAAACAGGCCCAGCTGGGTCTTGGCGACCGCGCGGGCTTCGTCGTGGTAGCCGGACGTGAAAGCCGGTTGGCCGCAACAGGTCTGGTCCTGCGGGAAAATCACCTCAATGCCTTCGCGCTCGAGCAGCTGAATGCCCGCCATACCCGCATCCGGGTAGAACATGTCCACCAGGCAGGTGCCGAAGAAATACACTTTCGAGGGCTTCGGGGGATAAAGCTTTATGGGGTCAGCCATGGCGCCGATGCTCACGCTCATTAGTGTTGTCATTCCACTAATAATAGGAACCGGGAACGGGTGATGCCAGACGACTTTTGGGTAGGGGTTATTACTTAGGCAGCGGCGAGCGCCGCTGCCTACAGAGCAGATTATTCCACGGTCAGGCGTGCTGCGTTCTTTTCAACCGTGCGCGCGCCAATACCTTTCACATTGGCCAGATCTTGCGGTGCGCTGAAAGGACCATTGGCTTCGCGATAGGCCACAATTGCTTCGGCCTTGCTCTGGCCAACACCGGTCAGTTCGGACAGCGTGGCAACGTCGGCGGTGTTGATATTGATGGCGGCCGGTTCAGCGTGAGCAAAGCCGGTTACCAGGCTGAACAGCAGTACGAGAGTGGCAAAAAAGGGAGTGCGTTTCATGGATAGTGAGTTCCTGATGCTGAGTTGTCGTCTTTTTAGTGTTGTCGGGACGCAAAACAGCCGGAACGAATGCACGGACAGGACCACACTCCTTGTGGCCCCGCTTTCCGTGGCTGACCCTTGTCTGATCCTTCAGACCATGTGCTCATCCTGAGCACTTCATCCTTGCGATCTTCCCTGCAAGCCCCTGATCCTTAGGGCAACTCCAAATCCCTGGAGTTATCGTCCTTGAGCCAACGATCCTTGCTGGCTTGTCATCCCTGACAGATACCATTCTAGCGACGACACGTTTTGGCAACACCGGACAAACGCGCCAGCGCGTGTAAGACATTTCCTACGGCGCTGTAAGCGCGGCTCGTTGGGCTCCGATCAGCACCGAAAACGGGCGCACCAGCATGGGGCGGAGGCACCGGATCGGCGCCCAATAACAAGCATGCTATTTATGCCTAACGTAACTGACTTGTCTCTTTCAGAAATTAATAACTAATTGATAATAAACGAATAATTTATCCATCGTACGGGACTTCTGCACCAGCAAGGTGCAAACGTGCACTGGAGGTATGTGTTTTGGTGCGTTCTGATGGGGCAAAAGCAGTGCTGAGGATGAGGCCTTTGTGCATAACTAGCTGAAATTAAATGGATTATTTTGGTGCTGGAACAACTAATGCAGAGAAGGAGGTGCTTCAGACGAATTGCACAACCTCCCTAAAAACGAAAAGGATGACGAAATGAGCATCAAAAAACACGTGAAACTGGGCCTCTCTGCACTGGCGCTTTCCATCTCTTTTAACTCTCTAGCCGCCGAAGACCCCATCAAAGTCGGCATCCTGCACTCCCTGTCCGGCACCATGGCGATCAGTGAATCCACCCTGAAAGACACCATGCTGATGCTGATCGAAAAGCAAAACGAAGCCGGCGGCGTTCTTGGTCGTCAGCTTGAGCCAGTCGTAGTCGACCCCGCCTCCAACTGGCCGCTGTTCGCCGAGAAAGCCCGCGAGCTGCTGGCGAAAGAAGAAGTAGACGTCATCTTCGGCAACTGGACGTCTGTTTCCCGTAAGTCCGTACTGCCAGTGGTGGAAGAGCTGAACGGCCTGCTGTTCTATCCGGTTCAGTACGAAGGTGAAGAATCCTCCGAGAACGTGTTCTATACCGGCGCGGCGCCCAACCAGCAGGCGATTCCGGCGGTGGACTACCTGATGAACGACATCGGCGTTGAGCGCTGGGTTCTGGCAGGCACCGACTACGTGTACCCGCGAACCACCAACAAAATCCTCGAGACCTACCTCAAGGACAAGGGCGTGGCCGCCGACGACATCATGATCAACTACACGCCGTTTGGTCACTCCAACTGGCAGGCCATCGTCTCCGACATCAAGAAGTTCGGTAACGCCGGCAAGAAAACCGCCGTGGTATCCACCATCAACGGCGACGCCAACGTACCGTTCTACCGCGAGCTGGGTAACCAGGGCATCGACGCCGCCGACATCCCGGTGGTTGCTTTCTCCGTGGGTGAACAAGAGCTGTCCGGTATCGACACCGGCCCATTGGTTGGCCACCTGGCCGCCTGGAACTACTTCATGAGCGTGGACAATGACGCCAACTACGACTTCATCGACGCCTGGGTTGAGTACACCGGCAACGAAGAGGCCGTCACCAACGACCCAATGGAAGCGCACTACATCGGCTTCAACATGTACGTCGAAGCGGTCAAGAAAGCGGGCACGGCTGACGTAGACGCGGTGAAAGACGCCATCATCGGTGTGAGCGTGCCGAACCTCACCGGCGGCTACGCCACTATGATGCCGAACCACCACATCACCAAACCGGTGCTGATTGGCGAAATCCAGGACAACGGCCAGTTCTCCGTGGTCTGGGAAACCGCCTCGACTGTGGCTGGCGATGCCTGGTCTGACTTCCTGCCGGGTTCAAAGGACCTGATCAGTGACTGGCGCAAGCCGCTGTTCTGCGGAAACTTCAACGTGGTTACCGGCACCTGTGGCGGCAAGGTGGCTGCCGAGTAAGGCCTGAGGCCATCCGCAGCCAACTGCGGGCGGGGTCTCGGCTCCGCCCGCGCTTTACCACCGTTTTCGCTCCACCCTCTATTCCCAAGAACAGGACGCAACCATGGGCATCTACCGACTGCTCAGCCATCTGCTGCTCGCCTGCTGTCTGCTCTGGCCCGGCTTTACCCTGGCCCAGGTGCAGTTAGAGAGAACTGAAGCTCAGCAATTACTCACCGCGCTGGCCGATTCTTCCTTTGCCGAAAAGAAAGCGGTGGTGAACCGCATCGCCGGCAGTGGCGACGACCGTGCACGTTACTGGCTGGAATCCTTCGGCGCCAACAAACTCGGGCGCATTGAAGACAGCGGCCAATTCATCATCGTGTTGTCCAACCGCGGCCGTAACTGGACCGTGGAAGACGCATTGACCAAAGAAAACCTGGGCGAGATCTCTCGCCGCGACATCGACACCATTCGCGTCAACAACGCCCTGCGTAACGAACTCGAAGGCATCCTGTCGGTCATCGATCTTAAAAGCTCCGACGAGGATCAACGACTAACCGCCGCCCGCGCCCTCAAAGGCAGCGTGAGTGGCACCCTGGCCGAGCGCCTGCCCACACTGATTGACGAAGAGCAAAGCGCCGACGTGCAGGCCGCGCTCACCGAAGCCCTGGCCATCTACCAGGTGGAAGAGCAGGGCGACATTACCGCCGTGGCCACACTCTCCGGAAGCCTCAATTCTGAAGCTCGCGCCGCCCTGCAACAAGCCATGCGCAGCGACGATCCGGCACTTGCCGCAGCTGCTGCCAAGGCCATGGAAAGCATTGAACAGAAACTAAAGCTGAACCGCGCCGCCGAGACCCTGTATTTCGGCCTGTCTCTCGGTTCGGTGCTGGTGCTGGCGGCCATTGGCCTGGCCATCACCTTTGGTGTGATGGGCGTGATCAACATGGCTCACGGCGAGCTGATCATGCTCGGCGCCTACACCACCTGGGGCATGCAACAACTGCTGCCGGGCCAGCCTGGCCTGGCGCTGGTGCTGTCCATCCCCGCCGGTTTCCTGGTGGCGGCGCTGGCGGGCATCGCCATTGAACGCACCGTGATTCAGCACCTGAAAGGCCGTCCGCTGGAAACTCTTCTAGCGACCTTCGGTGTCAGCCTGATCCTGCAACAGCTGGTGCGCACCGTGGTTTCTCCGCTCAACCGCACCGTGATCACCCCGGACTGGATGAGCGGCTCGCTGATGATCAACGAGGCCCTGTCGCTGACCCTGAACCGCCTCTACGTGATCGGTTTCGCCCTGGTGGTGTTCGCCGGCCTGATGCTGATCATGCGCAAGACCCGGCTCGGCCTGGACGTGCGCGCCGTTACCCAGAACCGGGCCATGGCCCGCTCCATGGGCATCAAGGCCACCAAGGTGGACATCCTTACCTTCGGCCTGGGTTCTGGCGTGGCTGGCCTGGCCGGTGTGGCCCTGTCCCAGATCACCAACGTGGGTCCCAACCTGGGCCAGGCCTACATCATCGATTCCTTCATGGTGGTGGTGTTCGGCGGTGTGGGTAACCTCTGGGGCACTCTGCTGGCAGGCCTGTCGCTGGGCACCATCAACCAGCTTCTGGAACCCTGGGCCGGTGCGGTCCTCGCCAAGATCCTGGTACTGGTTCTGATCATCCTGTTCATTCAAAAACGCCCCCGGGGACTCTTTCCCCAGAAGGGCCGTGCGGCGGAGGGTTAAGGTATGTGGCTAACGCGACCTCTGCGTGAACGCTCCACGCAACTGTTCCTGGGCGTGCTGTTCGCCGCCCTGATTGTCGTCACCGCGTTGCACCTGCTGATGCCGCAGGACAGCGCACTGTATGTGAGTTCCTACACCGTCACCCTGCTGGGTAAATACCTGTGCTACGCCCTGCTGGCGGTGGCGGTGGATCTGGTCTGGGGTTACCTGGGGATTCTCAGCCTGGGCCACGGTGCCTTCTTTGCCCTCGGCGGTTACGCATGGGCATGTACCTGATGCGTCAGATTGGTGATCGCGGCGTTTACGGCGACCCGCTCCTGCCGGACTTCATGGTGTTCCTGAACTGGCAGGAACTGCCCTGGTACTGGCTCGGCTTCGACATGGCCTGGTTCGCCTTCATCATGGTGCTGCTGGCGCCGGGCCTGCTGGCCCTGGTGTTCGGCTTCCTGGCCTTCCGTTCACGGGTGACCGGGGTGTACCTCTCCATCATCACCCAGGCGCTTACCTTTGCGCTGATGCTGGCGTTCTTCCGCAACGAGATGGGCTTTGGCGGCAACAACGGCCTGACCGATTTTAAAGACCTGCTCGGCTTTGACTTGCGCACCGACGCCACCCGCCTCGGTCTGTTCCTGGCCACCGGCATCGCTCTGGCCATCGGCTACGTGATCTGCCGGGGAATTGTCACCAGCAAGCTCGGCCGGGTGAGTGTGGCTTGCCGCGACGCCGAAGCCCGCACCCGCTTCCTGGGTTACCGGGTGGAGCGCGTGCAGCTGTTCGTGTTCGTGGTGTCCGCCATGCTGGCGGGTGTCGCCGGTGCGTTGTACGTACCGCAAGTTGGCATCATCAACCCGAGCGAATTCTCGCCGCTGTTCTCCATCGAAATCGTGGTCTGGGTCGCCCTCGGTGGTCGCGCCACCCTGTACGGCGCAGTCATTGGCGCCATCCTGGTCAACTACGGCAAAACCGTGTTCACCGGCATCATGCCGGACGCCTGGCTGTTCGCCCTCGGCGGCCTGTTTGTGCTGGTCACCGTGTTCCTGCCCAAAGGCATTGCCGGCCTGCTGTTCGACCGTAAGAAAGCCAAGGAAGAACCCGACACCCCGGCGCAGGAGGCCACCGCATGAGCATTTTGCAGCAGCTGACCAACCGCGACCAGGTGTTCGACTTCCTGGCACCGGAAGTCTCACCGGTGGACGTGCGCCACGGCCCCATCCTGTATCTGGAAGACGTGAGCGTGAGCTTCGATGCTTTAAGGCCATCAATAACCTAAATCTCACCATCGACGACGGCGAACTTCGCTGCATCATCGGCCCCAACGGCGCGGGCAAAACCACCATGATGGACATCATCACCGGCAAAACCCGCCCGGACACCGGCTCGGTGTGGTTCGGCAGCCGCCACAACCTGCTCACCAAGAGCGAGCCGGACATCGCCTCCCTCGGCATCGGCCGCAAGTTCCAGAAACCCACGGTGTTTGAAGCCCTCACCGTGTTCGAAAACCTGGAACTGGCGATGGCTGCCGACAAGCGTGTGTTCCCGACACTCACCGCCATCATGAAACCGGAATACCGGGACCGTATCGACGAAGTGGTGGAAATGATCGGCCTGAAGGACCTGCGCGGCGCGCCCGCCGGCATCCTCTCCCACGGCCAGAAGCAGTGGCTGGAAATCGGCATGCTGCTGATGCAACGGCCCCGGCTGCTGCTGGTGGATGAGCCGGTAGCTGGAATGACCGAGCAGGAAATGGAACGCACCGCCGAACTGCTCACCAGCCTCGCCGGCAAACAGTCGGTAGTGGTGGTGGAGCACGACATGGGCTTTGTGCGCTCCATTGCGCGCCAGGTCACCGTGCTGCACCAGGGCAGCGTGCTGGCGGAAGGCACCATGGACCAGGTCTCCAACGACCCGGAAGTGATCAAGGTGTATCTCGGGGAGGAGGCGTAATGTCCAGTGACAACCTGATGCTGAAAGTCGACAAGCTCAACCAGTACTACGGCGAGAGCCACACCCTCTGGGATCTGGAACTGGACGTACCCCAGGGCCAGTGCACCTGCGTGATGGGCCGCAACGGCGTGGGCAAAACCACGCTGATGAAATGCATCATGGGCGAGGAAAGCGTGAAAAACGGTTCCCTGGAATTCGCCCAGGACGTGGAACTCACCCAGAAGAAAATCGAAGACCGCTCCCGCCTCGGCATCGGCTACGTGCCCCAGGGCCGGCAGATCTTCCCGCTACTGACGGTGGAAGAAAATCTGCGCACCGGCCTGGCCGTGCGCAAAGACGGCAGCAAGAAAATTCCCGAGCGCATCTACGAGCTGTTCCCGGTATTGAAAGAAATGAGACACCGCCGCGGCGGCGACCTCTCCGGCGGTCAGCAACAGCAACTGGCCATTGGCCGGGCCTTGGTGATCGAACCGCGCCTGCTGATCCTGGACGAGCCGGGGGAGGGCATCCAGCCCAACATCGTCGCCCAGATTGGCGAGGTCATCCGCAAGCTGATCAAAGAAGACGGCCTGACCGTGTTGCTGGTGGAGCAGAAACTGCCCTTCGCCCGCAAATACGCCGACCGCTTCGCCATTCTCGACCGCGGCCGCCGGGTGGCCGAAGGCGAAATTGCCGGGCTCACCGATGAACTCATCAAGAAGCACCTGACGGTATGACGGTCTTTCAGCGCATAGAGCCCAAAGATGGCACCGCGCCCGATTCCGGCCACTGCTTCGACGCCGGCCGGCGCTGGGCTGCGTCCATCGAGCTGGGCTTCCAGCTGCGCCCGGACGGCGACAACACCGCCACCCGCATGACCGGCATTAGCCACCAGGGACCTTTGCGAGTGCAGCGGCCGTTTTACCCGGAGCCGGAACGGTTGCTGCCACGTGTACCTGCTGCACCCACCGGGTGGACTGGTCAGCGGCGATGCCCTGAGCATCGAGGCCCAGGTAGGCGAGGGCGCCCACACCCTGCTGACCACGCCTGCGGCCGCCAAACTCTACAAAGCCGACAGCCACGGCGTAGCCTGGGCCCAGCACACCAAACTCACGGTCGCCAAGGGCGGCATTCTCGAATACCTGCCCCAGGAAACCCTGGCCTTCGACGGCTCCCGGGGCGAACAGACCACCACCATCGAACTGGAAACCGGCGCCAAATGCCTGGGCTGGGAAATCCTCGCCCTCGGCCGCCCGGCCAGCGATCTGCCGTTCGTTACCGGGCATCTGGAACAGAAGTTCCGCCTGCTCATGGACGGCCGCCCTTTATGGCTGGAACGCCAACCCATGGACCCGGCCCACCCCAGATTCAAAGGCCACTGGGGCCAGGGCGGCGCCACCGTGCAGGCCACCTTGTGGGTAGTGGGCCTGGACGACGAAGCCGGCGCCATCGAAGCACTCAGAGAAACCCTGCCCGAAAACCACCGCTGGGCCGTTACCCGGCGCCGCGGCGTGGTGCTGCTGCGCTACCTGGGGCAGGAACGCAACGAAGCCTGGGCCCTGTGCCAACAAGCCTGGGAACTGCTCCGACCAAGGCTCACCGGGCTGCCGGCGAGCGTGCCCAGAATCTGGCTGACCTGAACGCGACCAAAAAAAAGCTTAAGAGTTAAAAGCGATTAACGAGAGTAACGACTGATGGAACTGACCCCCAGAGACAAAGACAAGCTGATGCTGTTCACCGCAGCCCTGCTCGCCGAACGCCGCAAGGCCAAGGGCCTCAAGCTGAACTACCCGGAAGCCGTGGCCTTGATCAGCGCCGAAATCATGGAAGGCGCCCGCGAAGGCCGCAGCGTGGCTGACATGATGACCGCCGGCACCAAAGTGCTCACCCGTGAAGACGTCATGGAAGGGGTGGCCGAAATGGTGGATGAAGTGCAGGTAGAAGCCACTTTCCCAGACGGTACGAAACTCGTCACCGTCCACAACCCGATAGTGTAAGGAGCCCGCCATGATCCCCGGTGAATACCACCTCAAAGACGGCGACATCGAACTCTGCGCCGGCCTCGAGAGAATTCAGATCGAAGTCGCCAACACCGGCGACCGCCCTGTGCAGATCGGCTCCCACTACCACTTCGCCGAAGCCAACCCGGCCCTGACGTTTGATCGCGCCAAAGCCCGCGGCTACCGCCTCGACGTCGCCGCTGGCACTGCCATCCGTTTCGAACCAGGCCAAAGTCGCGAAGTCACCCTGATTCCATTCAGCGGTAGCCGGAAGATCTATGGTTTCAGAGCTGAAGTCATGGGCCCGCTGGACTCCACGAAATGACTTCGGGGAGCGAGTGGGAATTACTTTCCGAAACTGTGCGGAGCCATGGATGGCGGAGCTCAAGCGCCACATGGATGCGCTTGAGCGGGTTTCGGAAAGTAATTGTCACTTGCTCTCGCACCCAGAATAAGGAAAGAGGCACAGCATGAAAATCACCAGACAAGCCTACGCCGACATGTACGGCCCGACAGTCGGCGACCGCGTAAGACTCGGCGACACTGATCTTTGGATCGAAGTGGAAAGCGACAGCACCCACTACGGCGACGAAGTAAAATTCGGCGGAGGCAAAGTCATCCGCGATGGCATGGGCCAAAGCCAGCTGGCAGACGACACCGTAATGGACACCGTCATCACCAACGCCTGATCCTAGACTGGTGGGGCATCGTCAAAGCCGACGTCGGCCTCCAGAACGGCCGCATCGCCGCCATCGGCAAAGCCGGCAACCCTGACACCCAGCCAGACGTTACCATCGTCATCGGCCCCGGCACCGAAATCATCGCCGGTGAGGGCAAAATCCTCACCGCCGGCGGCATCGACGCCCACATCCACTTCATCTGCCCGCAGCAGGTCGAAGAAGCCCTGATGAGTGGTGTAACCACCATGCTCGGCGGCGGCACCGGCCCGGCCACCGGCAGCAACGCCACCACCTGCACCCCGGGTGCCTGGCACATGGGTAAAATGCTGCAAGCCGTAGACTCCCTGCCCATGAACATCGGCTTCCTCGGCAAAGGCAACGCCTCCCTGCCGGAAGCCCTGGAACTGCAAATCCAGGCCGGCGCCATCGGCCTCAAACTGCACGAAGACTGGGGCACAACGCCAGCCAGCATCGACAACTGCCTCACCGTGGCCGACAAGTACGACGTGCAGGTGGCCATCCACACCGACACCCTGAACGAATCCGGCTTCGTGGAAGACACCCTGGCTGCGTTCAAAGAACGCTGCATCCACACCTACCACACCGAAGGCGCCGGCGGCGGCCACGCACCCGACATCATCACCGCCTGCTCCAAGGATTACGTACTGCCGTCGTCCACCAACCCGACCCGGCCCTACACCGTGAACACCATCGACGAACACCTCGACATGCTGATGGTGTGCCACCACCTGGACCCCAACATCCCGGAAGACGTCGCCTTCGCCGACTCCCGCATTCGCCGCGAGACCATCGCCGCTGAAGACATCCTCCATGACCTGGGCGTGATCTCCATGATCGCCTCCGATTCCCAGGCCATGGGCCGGGTGGGCGAAGTGGTGTGCCGCACCTGGCAGACCGCCCACAAGATGAAACAGCAGCGCGGCCTGCTGCCGGAAGACGAAGCCCTGGGCGCCGACAACCTGCGCGCCAAGCGCTACATCGCCAAGTACACCATCAACCCCGCTATCACCCACGGCATCGGCCACGAAGTGGGCTCGGTGGAAGTGGGCAAACTGGCGGACCTGGTGTTGTGGAGCCCGGCCTTCTTCGGTGTGAAACCCGCCGTGATTCTGAAGGGCGGCATGATCGCCGCCGCGCCCATGGGCGACCCGAACGCTCCATACCCACGCCCCAGCCGGTGCACTACCGCCCGATGTTTGGCGCCTTCGGCAAAGCCGCCAGTGCCACCCGCCTGAGCTTTGTCAGCCAGGCCGCCATCGATGCCGGTATCAAGGAAAAGCTGGGGCTGGATAGCCGCCTGTCCGCCTGCAAAGGCGTTCGCACCGTGCGCAAGGGCGATATGAAACTGAATGCCGAATGCCCGCACATCACCGTAGACCCGCAAACCTACGAAGTGCACGCCGACGGCGAACTGCTTACCTGCGAGCCTGCGACCGAATTGCCGCTGGCCCAGCGTTACCACCTTTTTTAAAAACACAGCTCATGGCTGCTTTAGGAGCCCACATGCTTGAACTTACCCAACGGGTCGGCCCGGTAGAAACCGCTGAAATCCACGACCACCTCACGCTGCCATTCGAGCTGCGAATGCGCGGTCGCCTGCGGGCGAAAACCGACACCGGCTACGACGTCGGCCTGTTCCTCGATCGCGGCCAGGTATTGCGCGAAGGCGCCTTCCTGCAGGCCGAAACCGGCGAGATCGTCCGAATTCGCGCCGCCGATGAGCCGGTGGTTACAGCCCGCATCGAACCCGGCCTGGGCCTGGCGAGATTGTGCTATCACCTCGGCAACCGCCACGTGTCCCTCGCAATAGGCAGCGACGACAGCGCCGTTGATGGAAAAACCGGTTGGGTCCGCTTCCCGCCCGATCACGTGCTGGAAGAGCTGGCCGAGCGCCTGGGCGCCACCCTGGAACACCACCGAGCGCCATTCGATCCGGAACCCGGTGCCTATGCCCAAGCCGGGCAGGGCGAGCATTCCCATTCACACGGGCATAGCCACTCTCATAGTCAGTCTCACAGCCACTCGCACAGCCATGGCCACGGCAATGACCACACTCACTCTCACTGACAGCAGCCAAACCGCCGTGGGCGACCTGGCCTTGCTGGGCCTGCTGCAACTGGTCAGCCCCGCGCTGCCCATTGGCGCCTTTGCCTGGTCTCAGGGTTTGGAAAGCGCCTTTGAGCTGGGCTGGGTGACCAATGAGAACGAACTTGGTGACTGGCTGGAAGGCGTTCTGGAAGACGGCCTGACCCAATGCGAACTGCCGCTTCTGGTACGCCTGCAACAGGCCTGGGCCAACCACGATGGCAGCATGGTAGCCGAGTGGAACGACTGGCTGCACGCCACCCGGGAAACCGCCGAACTGGTGGACGAAGACCTGCGCCTGGGTGCCGCCCTGGTGCGCCTGCTCGGCAGCCTGGAACTGCTGCCGGAAGAAGGCCTGCTGCCCAAAGACCCCGGCTACGTCACCCTGTTTGCCTGGGCCGCCAACGTGCGAACCGTGCCCGCCCGGCAGACCCTGCTCGGCTTCGCCTGGGCCTGGCTGGAAAACCAGCTGGCCGTGGCGTGCAAAGCCATGCCCCTGGGCCACACCGCCGCCCAGCGCCTGACCGAGCGGCTGCGCCCCAAACTGGTGATGGCGGTGGACCACGCCTTACAGAAAGAAGATCACGAACTTGGCCCGGTACTGCCCGGCCTGGCGCTCGGCAGCGCCCTGCACGAAACCCAGTATTCACGGCTTTTCAGAAGCTGAATTACTAAAGAACAGAAACAGGAGAACACGCCATGAAACATTGTCTGAGAGTTGGAGTCGGCGGCCCGGTAGGCTCCGGTAAAACCGCCCTTTTGCGCCAGCTGTGCAAGGCCCTGAAAGACCACTACGACATCGCCGTAGTCACCAACGACATCTACACCCGGGAAGACGCCGACTTCCTCCTGCGCCACGAAGCCCTGGATGCCGACCGCATCCTTGGCGTGGAAACCGGCGGCTGTCCGCACACCGCGATTCGCGAGGATGCCTCCATGAACCTGGCGGCCATCGACGATCTGCAAAGCCGCCACCCGAATCTGGAACTGGTGCTGGTGGAATCCGGCGGCGACAACCTCTCCGCCACCTTCAGCCCGGAACTGTCTGACCTCACCCTGTATGTGATCGACGTGTCCGCCGGCGACAAGATCCCCCGCAAGGGCGGCCCCGGTATCACCAAATCCGACCTGCTGATCATCAACAAGATCGACATCGCCGAACAGGTGCACGCATCCCTAGAAGTGATGGACCGAGACTCAAAGAAAATGCGCGGCGAACGCCCCTTTGTTTTCACCAACCTGTACGACGGAGTAGGGCTGGAAACCATCATCAGTTTCATCCTGGAGCGCGGCATGCTGCCGGAACGCCGCCCCGGAAAAGTCGCTGAACCCGCCTAAACCAACTGATTAACCGCTTAACGCACTATGGAGATACAACCATGAAACTACGCAACCAACTCACCCTTACTGCCAGCCTGATGCTCGCCGCTGGCGCTGCCTGGGGCCATCCGGGGCATGAGGCGATTGGGGATGTTTTGCATATTGAGTATTTGGTGGCGGGCGCAGCGGCCGTTGCGACTGCGGTTTATGCGAAGGTGCGGCTTAAGCGAGACAAGGACGACTAACGTGCTTTTTCTCGTGTAATCGGAGGGCCAGAGGGAGTTTCACAAATGCAGGGGTAGAACTCCTCAAGAAGGTTCCTCTGACGACTGATAAATGCATTTGGAAATGCAGGCGGAAGAAAATGGCCGACAACGTGGTCGGCCATTTATAGTGAAGGCGTAACTACTTCAGTTCGCCAAGCTTTTCATCGGTAATCAGTTAGTACCCTGAGTACCGTCGTCACGAGATTGG
This sequence comes from Marinobacter similis, assembly GCF_000830985.1. Classification (GTDB taxonomy): domain Bacteria; phylum Pseudomonadota; class Gammaproteobacteria; order Pseudomonadales; family Oleiphilaceae; genus Marinobacter; species Marinobacter similis. The sequence continues at coordinate 1,084,354 of NZ_CP007151.1, forward strand.
AACTCCGAGAAGATGTTGCCAATCAACTGACCAGACGGAGACTGGATAAACAGCATCTCACGCTCATTGTCGTATGGCTTCCAATCCCAGACCAATTGGAGCTGGCCAGCCGTGCGATATGGTAGGTACACGTGAGTATGCATGTTCTCATTGCCCTCATCTTCCCGAGCCATCGGCTCATCCTGCTGGCAGTTGTTTTCGTTGATAAACTCACAAAGCGGCGAGATAAACCAACGGACCTCAAACGCATCCGGTTCTTTATTTACCTCGAAGTGCGACACCGTACCTTCACTAATTTCGCCGTATGTTTTGTACTCATACGTGTCAGTCGTTTCGAAGTCGGCACCAACAAACATTTGCTCAACAACGCCGCCGTCATCATTGTCGTCCATCATGCTGAACACGGTTTCTGCAGGCGCATCACGATAGTCGCCAGCATCCCGGACGAATTCGTTGTTATCCACCCACAACATTTCACCGTTGGACTTCACCATCAGGAACATTTTGTAGGTGAAGGTTCCGCCTTGATCAGCTTCTCGCTCTTCGCTAAAGCGATACAGCATGTCAAATACATCGGCGTCCGAGTAGGAAAGCTCCAACTGACCGCTTTCGTTAACAGCAAACGTCGCGCTGGTCACACAATCGTTGGCTGGTGGCGTAATGGTTTCGTCGTTGAGGAACGACATACGCTCAGAGGTCAGACAAAACGCCGAATCATCGTTGGCATTGCCAAATCGGAAGTAGAACTGCTCCTGGTCGCCGCTGTCGTCGAAGCGGTAGGCCGTCCATGTGTCCTCGCCGGCAAGAAAATCCTTACTGAACGCAAGACGGGTTGGCTGGCCTTCTACCACTGCACCACTGTTGTTGTCATCCAGCTCAACTTCGATCAGGTCGGGGTCTTGGCCATTGGCGATTGCAATCTCGATTGCGTTTTTCGCGTCGCCCAGTGCGGCACCAATGCTTTCTACCTGAACAAGCCCCTGCTTCAATTCGGTGACGACGAAACGCGCCAGAGCATGAGTAACAGCAGCATTGTCTTTAGTGGCCGCATCCTCTTTGGCCTTCACAAAGTCACCGGAGATCAGAGACACATCAACGTTCAGCTGAGCGGCAATATCGTTTAGAGAAGCACCGGTTACTTTGGACAGATGGGTGAACGGCGTAAAAACTTCGGAGCCCACACCGGCGCTCAGGACGAACGTGGAATCAACGATACCGCTGTCGGAATCGCGGGTTTCGCCAGCAACTGCGCGAACCAGCAACTCCTCGCCAGCCAGCGCAGATTCAAGCACAGCCACACCCTGGGCGTTCGTTCGACCAACTGGGCCATTATCCAGTTCGGATTGATCGAGCTTGCCATTAGAAATCACATCAACGTAGATTTCGGCATTTTCCAGGTACCCATCAATCGCCGTAACCGAATATGATCCACCAGTATCCTGATTCGGGTTGCCACCTTCACTATCACCGCCGCTGCCGCTACCTCCGCCGCAACCTACCAGGGCTAGTGCAGCGCTCGATGTAATCGCCAACGCGAGCTTATTCTTCTTAAAAAACATGCTTTCTCCTTAAGCAATTTTTGTTTAGTCATGACCGTGGAACTCCGAACATGACCTATCCGATAGTACCCTATGCAAAATAAATGAGCTTTACACCCAAGCAGCCTCTCGCTGAACATTTTGTGCGCAAAGAAGCTCAAAATAATTGGATATAAATCCTTAAGATTCTGTTTTTTATGGAGTTAAATGGTGTCTGGTTAATTGAGAGGCTCAGGCGCACGATTGTGTTTTTTTACTATTTTTAACGTTTTGGTCTGCCATCGTTGGTTATCTGAGCTCTTTACAATCTACTGAGATGACGCCTGCATTGAATTCAAAGGGGTCAATGACTAGCTGGAACGACGCCAAGGGTTTCGGTTTCATCACGGAGGAGGGCCTTGGTGATCGGATCCTCCCGCACAACGGCTGCTAATCTGTCCAATACAGGCCTGTTGGATTCTAAGCCGTGATCGTCACACCCGATCAATAATCCGACACAACGCCTCCAACCCATCCGTCAGCGCCGCCGGTCCCGGCTGAAGAATAAACGGTGACTTGATCTCATACAGGTGGCCGTTTCTTACTGCGGGAATCTCACCCCAACCGTGCCGCTCGGCCACCTGCCCCGGCCGGAACTTCCGCCCGCACCAGGAACCGATGATGATGTCCGGTTGGCGGCTTATGACGTCCTCAGAGTTCTCGATGATGCGTTCCCTGGCGCCGGGCTCGGCGGCCCGTTCCGGGAAGATATCCTCGCCGCCGGCAATACCGATCAGTTCTGACACCCAGCCTATGCCGGTGATCATCGGGTCGCCCCATTCCTCAAAGTAGACACGCGGGCGGTTTACTTTCGCCCTTTCCGCTCTGATTCGTTCAACCCGGTCGGACAGCTCCTGCGTGTAGGCGTCGGTTCGGTCGGCAAGGCCCAGCATACCGCCGAGGGTTCGGATCATCGACAGGATTCCGGCCACGGTGCGCTGGTTGAAGATGTGCACGGCCACACCGCTGCGCACTAGTTCGGCGGCGATGTCTGCCTGCATGTCGGAGAAGCCCACCACCAGGTCGGGTTTTAACTCCAGGATTTTCCCGATCTTGGCGGAGGTGAAGGCGGAGACTTTGGGTTTTTCCTTCCTTGCTCGCTCCGGCCTTACGGTGAACCCGGAGATGCCGACAATGCGGTCCTCTGCGCCGATGGCGTAGAGGGTCTCGGTGGTTTCTTCGGTAAGGCAGACAATGCGTTGGGGATAATTCATAGGGGTGCGGGCTCTAAATAATTGACGACACGGGACGCGAAGGATTTTACTAGGCTTTGCGGCATCATTTCTTTCATGATGGGAGAACGCTATGGCAGGTGGATGGTCACGGGACGGAGCGGTTCAGGATCAAATTGACGCGAGTGTCGACGACGAAGTGCAACGCGCACGGAGCCAATTAGGCAACGGGGAGAGTGCGGCCTTTTGTGATGAGTGTGACCAGGCGATTCCCGAAGCTCGCCGCCAGGCAATTCCGGGAGTTCGCCTGTGCATTGCCTGTCAGTCCGCTCTTGAAAAGCAGGAGAAGTCGTCGCACGGCATCAATAGACGTGGCAGCAAAGACAGCCAGCTGAGGTGAATACATTTCGGCGCCAGCCATAATTTATCGAGAAAACAAACCCAGCGACAGGCTCTTATTATGCAGTTAGAGAAAGCAAAGAAGCGTATTGCAAAGCAGGTTAAGAAGGGCTTTCACGGCTATCCGTTAGTGTCGCTCGAGTACTTTGGTAAAGGGGACGTCGGTAAAGCGCCGGATACAGCCACTGAAGTGGTAATTTCGTTCACCGAGGAAGAGGGTGCGGATCCGCAGAAGCAAGCGTTTGTGAGTAGCGGCGACGCCCGGGAAGATGAAACGATTCAATCCACTCTCCTGAAAATCATTGAGCGGGCGGATGCTAAAACGGTGACTGAGATTGACGGGGTTTCTAATCTCCCTTCTTGAACTTCGCTATTGCCTCGATCTTGACGCTATTTCCCGCCTGTATGTCGGAAAAACCTAAAAGCAGGCTGGTTCGCCAGCGCCGGCGAAACCAGCCAATTCACACTTAAGGTCATTGAGCGCTGAAGGGAACACAGGTCAATGCTGGTAGACAGCTTTGGCAGCGTCACGTGGAAGAAGGATTTGATGTTGGCTTTCAGTGACGCCGCCATCTGCGCGATGTGCTCACTACGCTGTTGCTTCGCAAGCTGGGTGTAGTAATTCATGTCGATAGTGCCGTCTTCGTTCAGTTTCGGAGCTTGGTAACTCATGATGCTGTGTCCTCGTTTGATAAGTGAGTCATGTCGATAGGGAGCATACTAATGAGTATGAGGCTGTTGAAAAAGCGATCGTTTCTCAGCAGACTAATGAATTAATCTCATCAGTCGAGAAATGTTATGCGCCACCTGCCACCCCTCAATGCGCTTCGGGCCTTTGAATCAGCCGCAAGGAACCTCAGCTTTGCCGCAGCTGGCAAGGAACTTTTCGTGACGGCATCTGCGGTCAGTCATCAGATTAAGACGCTTGAAGAAAATTTGGGACTTTCACTCTTTGACCGAAGCAAGCGAACGGTGGCGTTGACCCCGGCAGGCGAGCAATACCTGACATCTGTCAGGCACGCGTTCGACGAGATTGAGATGGCCACCCAGCGACTGACTGAGAACCAGGAATCCAACGTGGTTAAGATCAGCGTTGCCCCCAACTTCCTCACCCGCTGGCTGATGCCACGCATGGCGCGATTCCAGGCCTTGTACCCGGATATTGAGCTGGAAATTAATGCGTCCATGGGGCTGCTGGACTTCGATCGCACCAGTACCGACATGGCGGTCTATTTCGGGAGTGGTGAATGGGACGACATCGAAGTGCATTTTCTGCGCAGAGTAATGCTGGTGCCGGTGTGTAGCCCGCAGCTATTGGACGGTGAGTTACCGCTGGAAAAGCCTGAAGACTTGGCTAAACACACGTTGATCTATGTCAGCAAGCGGAAGTGGGAGTGGGAAAACTGGCTGCAACAGTCGGGTGTTGATTTTATATCCGCCCGGGGCAGCCTACAGATGTCCAGTGGGCAACTGGCCACGGCGGCGGCCCAGGAGGGCTTGGGAGTTGCGCTGGCTGATAGCACCCTGACGTCCCGTGAGATTAAATCGGGTCAGTTGGTGGTGCCGTTCGACATCCAGCTCGATACGAATCGGGCCTTCTATCTGGTCTACCGCAAACAACGTCCGCTGACCGTCGGGATGAAAGCCTTCAAGGAGTGGCTGATGAGCGAGATGTAGGGCAACCGAAAACTAAAGTTGCGTTTCTTCTCAATACCTCTGCTCGTGGATCCTATACTGCAGACAGACAGAATGCCGACTAGTGCGGCCAGTGACTGAATGTTCGTTATCCGGGAGCTGTAAATGGTGGAAAGCTGGCAGAATTTGCTAGTGGCAATACAGCAAATGAATTTGCAGGGTGTCATCCCGCAGGCTGCGATTCTGGTGATTGCGGGAATGACCGCGCTCTATCTGCATCACCTCATTGCCCGGCTGACTGCTGCTGATACCCAGGGCATGCGGCACCTGACGCAACGCACCATCAACGCCTGGCTTTTCCCATCTCGATGCTGCTGGTGGTTCTGCTTGGTCGCACGCTACTGGTGGCGTTGGAACAAACCTACTGGGTGCTTGATCTGGCTGTTCCGTTGCTGATCTCCTTCGCGCTGATTCGCACCCTGGTTTATATGTTGCGCAAGGGGATGCGAAGCGGCCCCTTGGTCAAAGCGTCGGAAAATGTAATCGGCACCCTCATCTGGCTGGTGGTGGGCTTGCATCTCGTGGGCTTGCTGCCGGGAATACTTGAGGCCATGGATAGTCTGGCCATCTCGGTTGGCGACCTGCGCATATCCCTGTTGGCGGTTATCAAGCTGCTCTTGCTGATGGGCCTTGTGCTAGTGGTTGCCATATGGCTTTCGGGCATTATCGATCGGCGACTGTCCCGGTTGCCGTACCTGAGTCCTGGCGCGGCCGTGGGTTTCTCCAAAGTCAGCAAGCTGGTGCTGATTACCGTTGCGGCACTGTCCGTTCTTAATCTGGTCGGTATTGATCTTACTGCGCTCGCGGTCTTCGGCGGTGCCCTGGGTGTGGGCCTTGGCTTCGGCCTGCAGCGTATTGCCAGCAATTTCATCAGCGGTTTTATTCTTGTGTTCGATCGTTCGATTCGTCCCGGTGATGTGATCAGCATCGGTGAGAAGTTCGGCTGGGTGGTCGCACTGCATGCTCGCTACGTGGTGGTGCGCAACCGCGACGGCGTGGATACACTGATTCCCAACGAAAACCTGATTACCACGGAAGTGATTAATTGGTCTTATTCGGATCCCAACGTACGCCTGAAGATCCCGGTGTCGGTGAGCTACAATGATGACGTGGAGCGAGCCATGGCGATCATGCTGGAGATTGCCCGGGAGCATCCCCGGGTGATTTCGGACCCGGAGCCGGTGTGCCGGTTAACGCAGTTCGGCGACCACGGAATTCATCTGGAAGCCCGGGTCTGGGTCGCAGACCCGCAAGCAGGGTTCGGTAGCGTAAGCTCTGACATCAATCTGGAGATCTGGCGCCGGTTCAAGCAAGAGGGCATCACCATCCCATTTCCGCAACAAGATCTCTACATCAAGGAAGTGCCCGCGAAATAGAAAACCGGAACAGATCATAATCGCTCGCAAGATGACCTGATTGGGTCGAAACTACATCACTCCCTTTACGACAATCACAATGTGAGGGATTTGGCTTGCTGCTTGATTTCCGGCCATGTGCCTGATTATTTCAGCTATTCGACAACGAAAGGCCGATCAACCATGACCGACATCAAACACCTGGTGTGCCCACATTGCCACAAAACGAACCGCGTACCGGCCGACAAGCTGTCCGCTGGAGGCAACTGCGGAGCCTGCAAGCAACCGCTCTGGCCGGGGAATGTGCTGGAGCTGACAGGGCAGAGCTTTGCCGCCCACACCGGGCGCAGCGATGTGCCGGTGCTGGTAGACTTCTGGGCCAGCTGGTGCGGCCCCTGCAAGGCGATGGCTCCCCAGTTCGAGCAGGCTTCAAAGGAATGGCGGGGCAAGGTGCGGTTTGCCAAGCTCAACACCGAGCAGGCGCCGGGGCCCTCTGGCCAGTTTGGTATCCGCAGCATACCGACGATGATCCTGTTCCAGAATGGTCGAGAAATTGCCCGCCAGAGCGGCGCCATGAATCAGGCCCAGATCAGCCAGTGGTTGCAGTCACAGGGTGTTCGTTAGGGCGTCGCAAGTGACGCTCTGTCTGATTTTCGAGTGTGGTTTTCGTAGCTTGTTCTAAACTTAAAAAACGACCATAGGCTGGCCCAGGGTCATGCTCCAGAAGGGGCTTGAACCTCCGGGCAGGAGGGCACCGATGAAAAGGCACTCAACCATCGTTAAGCCGGGTGATTATGAGAGTGCGCTGAGTGTAGTTGGTACTGAGGTTACTGTTCTCGCCGCAAAGAATGTCACACACGGGCAAGAGTTTACCTTTCAGCGTGGGGAGAAGGGCATGGGACCACCCCCACACAGTCATGAGTGGGACGAAGCGTTTTTTGTCCTTGAGGGAAGCGTTGATTTCACTTGCGACGGTAAACGGGAAACCTGTGTTCCGGGCACTCTTGTTTTTGTGCCGGGCGGAACGGTGCACTCATTCGAGTATGGGCCGGATGGCGGCCAAATGCTGGAGGTGACGGGTGCCGGGAGTAACGCGACCCAGATGTTTGCAGCGGTGGATAAGGAAATCCCTCCAGGCCCGCCGAACATTGAGACCATCACCGAAGTGCTGAGTCAAAACGGTGTGACGTTGCACTTGTAGAGCAAAGCTGCGACACATTCTCTTAAAATCTTATTGCCTATGGGAAAACGGCGGAAAATCTGTTTCTCTGATGGATATAACACCATAGAATTGATGAACTGAATCAACTGGTTGTTCACCTGGTACCCAGGTAACCATCGCAGAGCTCTCCATAGGTAACCTTTGTGAATAGGCATCTTTTGAACGGATTGGCAGCGCCGTTGCAGATCGCGCTCCTGATTGCAGTACTTGCTTTGCCCGGTGTATCGCAAGGTAGCACCAAACTGACTTTTGCGTTCAGCGAGGCATCAGCACCATACAGTTCGTTGCGTGACGAAAAGGCAGTCGGGCTGTTTCCGGATTTGGTGCAACTGGCATTCACTTTTATTCCCGATTACACCACGGCGAGTGTGGTGGTGCCTTGGGCGAGGGCGCAATACAACGTCAGACATGGCAGCAGCGATGGCTTTCTGACCTACCCATCGGAGAAACGACAGGAGTACGCAGTCTTCTCAGCGGAGCCGCTCTTCACCCAAGACTTTGGCCACTTGGTTTACTCGGCCGACAACCCGAATAGAGACGTGATCGAATCTGCGACTAGCTTCGCTGACTTGGCCAGTTTGACGGTGATCGTTGAAAATGGGTCCAAGTGGGAAGAGAGCAATATTCCCGGCTATCTGGCGCGCGTGCCGGGCCAGCACGTGGATGCGATGATGCATCTTCTGATGCTGCGCGAGGCGGGGGATTTCTTGGTGCAGCCGGCGGAGGACGCTCGGCTTATTGCTCAACAACTGGGCTACGCGCAGAAGCTGAAAATTCGCAAGGTCGATTTCATTCCCAACTCTCTGATCCCTTTTCACATTGGCGTCTCGCGAAAGCTTCCATATGCCAGGGAGTTGATCAATCAGATTGATGCGGTCATGCAGAGCCCCGAATTCCAGTCACAATCGAGCACCCTGATTGAAGGGTATCGATAACACGCCAATTCGGTTCTGATAGCCAATAAAAAAGGCAGCCTGAGGCTGCCTTTTTTCATCACGTATCGGCTGTTATTTACAGGCCAATAACGTTCTCTGCCTGCGGGCCTTTTTGGCCTTCGGTCACGCTGAACTCCACTTCCTGGCCTTCGGCCAGAGTTTTGAAGCCACTGCCCTGAATAGAGCTGTAGTGAACAAAGACGTCTGCGCCGCCTTCACGAGTGATAAAACCAAAGCCTTTTGCTTCGTTGAAGAACTTAACGTTACCGGTAATTGTAGACATAAATAGCTATCCTGAAATCAATCAATAAGGTGTCGCCAAAGAATCGTTGTGATCTTTGGTCAACGATATGCGGGAAATAAAAAACGTGCGGGATCAAAAACAGGACAAAAGGTGTGGTAACACTAGAGGTCTTATTCGTGAAATGCTTTGCTAAATCTTTCCAACGACACAGACGGTACGCTAATTAAGAGGCCCTGCATAGCAAAGCTTTAAATATTGGAAAAATAACTGTGTCATGTTTCCTCCCTGCAGTCAGCGCGCCAGCTGGCTATAATGGCGCTCCATTTACCGTCGCAGAGAATTCTATGCCAATCGAAAAGAATCAGGTGGTCTTGTTCCACTATAGCGTCCGTGATGAGCAGGGCGCCGAAGTTGAAAACTCCCGTGGCGGTGAGCCCAATGCCTATCTGCATGGCCACGGCGGCATTATTCAGGGCCTGGAAGAAGCCCTGGAAGGTCGCGAGTCCGGCGATACGTTCAGCGTTACTGTCGGCCCGGAAAAGGCGTATGGGCCGCGCAAGGCGGATGCCATTCAGCGCGTGCCGATCAAGCACTTGATGGGCGCCAAGCGCTGGAAGGCAGGCATGATCGCCCAGGTGAAAACCGAGAAGGGTCCACGTCATGTACTGGTTGCCAAGGTCGGCCACAAGTTCGCCGATGTCGACACCAACCATCCGATGGCCGGTAAAACCCTGACCTTCGATATCGAAGTGATTGAAGTGCGCGCTGCGGATGCGGAAGAGCTAGCGCACGGCCACGTGCACGGGCCGGGTGGGCACCATCACTAACGGATTAGAGCGAGCCTAGGGAGGGCGATCGTGCCGATCGTGGATCCGGACAGCTGGACGCTGTTGCAGAGCATTGGAGTTTTTGGTGTCTGTGCCTTGGTGATTGCGATCGCGGGCACTCGCATCACACGTGTGGTCGACCAGCTAGCCGACCGGACCGGGCTGGGTGAGGCGACAGCGGGAGCCGTGCTTCTGGGGGCAGCGACCTCCCTGAGTGGGTCGGTGCTCTCGGTAACAGCCGCCTACCGTGGGCATCCGGAGTTGGCTGTCAGTAATGCCCTTGGGGGCATCGCGGTACAGACTTTTTTCCTGGCCATTGCCGACATTGTCTATCGCCGTGCGAACCTGGAGCATGCGGCTGCCTCAGCCCCGAACATGATGCAGAACGGGCTGCTGATCGCGCTCCTGGCGTTGATCCTTTTAGCTCCAAACTTGCCGGATGTGACCGTCTGGGGCATTCACCCGGTTACCCCGATACTGCTTGGCTTCTATTTCTACGGCACCAAACTCATCCAGAGTGCTGGCGAGAACCCCATGTGGCGCCCCTCCATTACCGGAGAGACACGGCAGGACGAGCCGGAGAACGAGAGCCAGCTGCCGGCATTAAGCCGTCTCTGGACAGAATTCGCGCTGCTCATGGCGACGCTTGGAGCGGCTGGCCTGGTACTGGAGCCCGCCGCTACGACAATCAGCTCGGAAGCCGGGTTGAGCCAGACGATTGTCGGTGTTCTTCTGACCGCGGTCAGTACGTCCATTCCGGAGCTGGTCACGTCCGTTGCGGCAGTAAGGCGGGGGGCGCTCACACTGGCGGTGGCGGGTATCATCGGCGGGAATGCTTTTGATACGCTTTTCATGGCCGCCTCGGACATCGCCTACCGGGATGGCTCGCTCTACCACACGATGACCGCCGACTCGGAACGCTGGGTGGCACTGACCCTGTTGATGGCCGCCATCCTGATCATGGGGCTGATACGTCGGGAACGCTACGGCGTCGGGCGAATCGGTTCAGAAAGTCTGGCAATTATGGTGCTCTACGGGCTTGGTGTGGTGTTGATGTTCACTGGCTGAGTGGGGCGTTCAACTGAAACTCTTTAAGGAGTAAAACTGCGATGAGCTGGGAAGGCAAAACTGCACCCGATTTCACACTGCAAGACCAGGAAAGCAAAGAACATACTCTGTCGGATTATCAGGGACAGAAGGTGCTGCTCTACTTTTACCCGCGTGATGCCACGCCCGGTTGTACCACCGAAGCCCAGCAGTTTCGGGACCGTTTGGACGAGCTCAAGAGTCAGGGCGTGCAGGTACTGGGTGTAAGCCGGGACACGGTCAAATCACATGAAAAGTTCGCCCTGAAAGAGTCGCTGAATTTCCCGATTCTGGCGGACCCGGAAGAAGTGGTGGTGAACCAGTACGAAGTGCTCAAGCAGAAGAATATGTACGGCAAACAGGTGATGTCCGTTAACCGGGAGTCTTTCCTGATCGATGAAAAGGGCGTGATTGTGCGCCATTACGGCAAGGTAAAACCCGCCGAGCATGTGCAGGAGATTCTGGATGACCTGACGTAACGGGTGCCCTTCTGCACGTGGCCAAGGCCGGCCACGTGCATGCCAGGCTCAGCTCCGATCAAGTCACTCTTCTGCGCTCATCGACGATGATTTCATATCATCCTTTTTCTTCATGCCTGACTGGTCGCTCATTTCCGAATCACCGTGGCCAGTTGTGTTCGCTGCGTTGTATTTGGATTTCTTGGCCTCCTGGTGATGCTCAGAATCCTGTTTCCCGGGTTTGGCATGGTTGTCCATATCCTGTTCGCCCAAATCCTTATTCTCACTGCCGTGATGGGAGGCGAGCAGAGCGGTTGAGCCCAGGGCTATAGCGGGTGTGATCAAGGCATAAAACGCGAGTGCATGTAGCTTTTTCATATTGTTCTCCTTCAGATACGATGTCCCGATAGTTTATTACGCTGGGCGGACCACATTGTGCTTATCACCTCAGCATAAATGTTGCAGAGCGAAGGCCTCACTGACTAAATCTATTCAATTGGAATTACTGAGCTTAGACCAAACCATGAATATCGGCGTTATCGCAGATACCCACAGCAAAATGCGCCCCGAAGCCCTCAAGGTTCTGAAAGGCTCGGACCTGATCCTGCACGCCGGTGACGTCGGGCGGGACGAGGTTCTGGATGCGCTGGAGGCGATTGCGCCGGTGGTTGCGATTCGCGGCAACATCGATAAAACAGGCCGTGCCGCGAGTCTTCCCGATGTTCTGGATCTGGAATACCTCGGCCACGCGTTCTACATGCTTCACGACGTCAAAACCCTCGACTTCGATCCCCAAGGCCGCTACCGCGTGGTGATCGCCGGCCATTCCCACAAACCCCGCAACGAGTGGGTTGGCGATGTGCTCTTCTTCAATCCCGGAGGCGCCGGACCGCGGCGCTTTACGCTGCCGATCACGGTAGGGCGTTTGGAGGTGAGCGAAGACGGTGTGGCGGGTGAGATTATTGAGTTGCCGGTTTGATCAGATGGACACCAGTAGGCCTTGCGGTTCCATGATACCCGTTTTGGGTATAGTATTACCCAAAATGGGTTTTTGGGAAGGCGTCAGCAATATGCCTGAAGTTACAACATTAAACCGCACTGGCTTGGCGGATGCCCTGTTCTCAGCAACTCGGCAAAAAGTCTTGCGCTTGTTCTTCACACGACAGGGTAGGGACTTTTCGATTAAAGAGCTCATTGAGGAGGCTGAAGCAGGTTCGGGTGCTGTGCAGCGGGAGCTCGTGCGTCTGGTTGATAGCGGGTTGGTGCAAGTCAACCTTCAGGGGCGCCAGAAGCGCTATAAAGCCAATCCGGACTCACCGGTTTATCCTGAGCTGTCATCTCTTGTAACTAAGCTTCTTGGCCCGGAACAGCAGGTTGAAGATGCTCTCCGACCAATTCTCCATAAAATTGATCTGGCCCTGATTTATGGTTCGGTCGCCAAAAGAACAGAGCACGCCTATAGCGATATTGACCTGATGTTGGTATCGGATACCCTCACCCTGGAAGAAGTCTTTGAGGCGCTGGGGCCGGCAGAGAGCAATCTTTCGCGGACCATCAACCCAACCCTCTACAATCGCAAAGAGTTTAAAAAACGTCGAGCCAACGAAAACCCTTTTTTGAGGAAAGTCCTGGAAGGACAGTACATATTGCTGAAAGGAAGCATCAATGAATCAAGAAGCATTGGAGAACCTGGTTCGGATACACAAACTCCGCCATGAGGCGGCGGACTCGAGCGAGGTCCAAGGACTCATCCAGTCTGGTAATGTTCGATTAAAGGATGCAGGCCTTGAAGCGCTAAGCCTGGAAAGCCGCTTCGATTTGTCTTACAACGCCGCACACGCGCTTTCTTTGGCGGCGCTTCGACACTCTGGCTATCGGTCGGACAACCGATACCTGGTATTTCAGTGTTTGCAGCACACGCTCGATTTGTCGCCAGCTAAATGGAGGGTTCTTGATCAGGCCCACCGAAAGCGGAACCTGGCGGAATATGAGGGCGAAATCGAGGTAGACGAGGCCTTGGTGACAAGTCTCTTGGAAATAACAGAAGAAATCAGGCGGGCTGTGGTTGCACTGACAGCCGAGTAGATCTTTTTAATGCCCATATCGGCTAGCGTGACGCGTTCGGTAGCCACTGAAAGCAACCTGCTGCAAGATTGCGAACTCCTCTTCAAGGATTGAAGGAGCAAAGGAATGACTAAGAGCATCGTATTATTGGGCGACCTGGGCACGGATCACGCAGGTTTCCCGCCAACGCCGGTGATTGCCGGTTCCCCTGATGTGTTGATTGATGGCAAACCCGTCGCCCGGGTTGGCGATCCCCTGGTGCCACACACCAAGCCCAAGCATCCGACGCATCCCCGTACCATCGCTGCTGGCTCGTCCACCGTTCTGATCAACGGCATCCCCGCTGCCGTAACCGGCGGCGCGATTTCATGCGGCGGTGTCACTGTCGGCAGTGGCAGCGTGGTCATTGGTGACACTCATTCGCCAGCCAGGTGACGCCACGCACTTCGATAGTTGGGCCGCTGGGTACATGTGGAATCGGGCTTTGGTCATCAAAGGCCGAAAGAACCGTAGTTCCTGTTTTCTCAATCAGCTCTTGTGCCGAGGTGGCATAATCCAGCCTCCCAACACCATCAACGGAGTGAGTGCATGTCTCTGGCTGAGAAGATCTGCCTTTCTGCGGCTTTTTTGTTTTTCATGACAGGGCTGATCACCGGCATCTGGAAGTATCGGCACATGGCCCGCAGCGAGGACGCCACCTCGCCGATGTATGTGGACATCGCTCATCGCAGCTCTCTGCTTTATAGCTTCGCGGCGTTGCTGCTGGCGGCGTTCAGCGCTCATAGCGTGTTCGCGGGTTGGGTGAATACTATTGCAGCGCTGGCTGCACTGGTGTTCTTTGCTTTCGCGATTGCCACCTACGTTATCCATGGCCTGCTGCAGGACACCGACAATCAGTTGCGCCGTCCTCACCGCCTGGGCAAACGGCTGCTGCCGTCCTGGGTGACCGGGTTGTTCATGACGTTGCTGATTGTCGGGGAAGTTGGCGGGGCACTCGTGCTGGGCACGGGTGCGATGCTGGGGGTATGGAGCAGTTAGGGCGGAGCAAGGCTTGGGCAGGCTTTCTGGTATCATGCGCGTTTAAACGCCTTTACAGGAAAGCCTCATGTCTCAACTTCCGCCGTGCCCCCAATGTGGTTCCGAATACACCTACGAAGATGGCGAACAGATGGTGTGCCCCGAGTGCGCCCACGAGTGGAATAAAACTGAGACGGCTGCCGCAGAAGCCGCGAGCCTGATTCGCGATGCTAACGGCAACGAACTTCAGGACGGCGACACTGTTACCGTAATCAAGGATCTGAAGGTGAAAGGGTCCAGTTCCGTGGTCAAGGTCGGCACCAAGGTTAAGAACATTCGCCTGGTAGACGGCGACCACGACATTGACTGCAAGATCGACGGTATCGGCGCCATGAAGTTGAAGTCGGAGTTTGTGAAAAAGGTTTGAAGAGACCTGTTCAGGGCATCTCTCCAATCATCTTTCCACTGGGAACAGCGCAGTGTTTAACAAGTTGATGAAAGCGGTTGGTCAGGCAAGCTTATACACACGATTGCTGGCAAGGGGTCAGAGCCCCTTGTCAGCAACCTGTTTAACGGGGAGCCATTCGGTCTCGCCCTCAATACGACTTTCTTTGTCTCCGATTTGAATTGAGATTTGCCAGCGCTTGATCACACCGGGCTCGGACGGGTTTTCCACTCGGTCGGAATAGCCTGCCCGCGGTTCAATCCAGCCGTAACTCTTGCCGCCTGAAACCTGCGCCCAGCGAGTTTCCGCGGCGTCGGTGTTTTCGACAAACGAAGGAGCGCCTGCAGGGGCAATACTGGCCCAGGTTTGGCTGTGGCGGTTCACATCCACACCCTGTTGCGAGAAGCGCAGGAAGGGCTCGCCTTGCTCGCCCATGAGAGTTAGCGGCGACTCGCGTTATAGGACAGGAACAGGCCCGGGCGGGAGCTGCCGGGCATGGCGCGCACCAAAGCCTGGCCTTTCAATGCGCCGAGATCGGCCACTTTTGCCTGGATGATGCCCGCGGCATTGGGGCGATACTCGAAATGGCCGGAGATCACACTTTCCGTATCTCCAAGCCGTACGGGAATCGACCATGTTCCAATGGATGCGGGTTCACCGCCGTCGACCACCTGGTGAGGGACATCAACTCCGTCGGTACGCAGCCGAAGATCGAACCAGCCCCAGTTCGGGGTGGTCTCAACCACAGCCCAGCGCGGGTTTTCAGACGCTTCTGCGGGAATCGCGCCGGGTGCCATGATGGTGTTGGTGCGGTGGAACTCAGCAGCGCCCAGGTCGCCCTCGGCCTTGTCAGGGCCAATTCGCAAAAAGGGTCTACCGTTTTCATCCTCTACAATCAGCATTTTGTCGGTTGGGTTGCCCACGAGTAGCTGCGGCGCGAGGGTTCTGCGCAATTGCACGCGCAGTTCCGACAGCTCCGGCGGTATTTTATCGAGTACCGCATGAACGCTGCCTTTTTCATCGCCAGAGCTTTCGCCATGGCCATGAGCAAAGGCTGTCCACAGCAGGGTTAGGGCAGCGGTTAACAGGGAGACGTAGCGCCGGCCCCGAAGGGGCCGGCTAAGGTTAAGGCAACGCATTACTGGCCGTCGACTTGATTGGTGAAATCAACCAGCAGGTTCTCCGTTACTCCCGGAATGCTGGCGATGGTGTCTCCAAGGACTGATGTGCCTCCTTCAACCGCAACACCAAGCTCGTTAAGCAGTTGCGGTGAGCCATCCCGAAGCTGGCCCAGTGTCGGCACGGCGCTGGTAGCACCTGAGCCCAGATCGAAGATCGGATCCAGCAGCGATCCGCCGTTGTTGCCGCTGTTCAGCAGGCCGCCGACCAGACCACCAATCAAGCCGCTTTCGTCGCCATCTCTTTCAGGAGCAGGCTCAAGCTGAGTGACAAGCGGGCTGCCTGAATCGCTCGGATTGGCAATCACGCTGACCGGGGTAGACGTTGAGGGCAAGCGCATACCGTCTTCGGCTTCATAGCTGACAAACAGCATGTACTGTCCCGCTGGCAGCACCGCTCGGTTGCCCGTCATCTTGACTCTCACCTTCTTGTTTCTGCGATCAACGATCGGCAGTTCAACGGCGCGTTGGTCGCCGTCGATCAGGTGCGTTGTTGCCTTGCGGCGGATGAGCATAACCTGGTCGATGTCTGACCGGTCTGTGCGGATGTCGAAAACACCGCCATTGGTCAGCAATGCGACAGGCGCTTTCTCAATCACCGGACGATCGTCACGGGTTGCGTACGGCGGCGTATAGATCTCGAATGACGGATCGCGGCCGGCATAATCCGCAAAGCCCAGTTCGTCGAGGTTGATGAATGACGCGTAGGCGGTGTTGATAGGCGAGTGGCCGCCGATCAATACACGACCATCCGGCATCAGCACAGCGGTGTTGTGATAGGTACGTTCACGGTTTGCCGAGGCCATTGGCTCCCAGGTTTCGGTTTCAATGTCGAAACGCTCGGATTGAATGATTGCACCTTCCAGACCGGTTACGGCCACACCATCACGCGTGCCACCAGAGAAAACCATAACGCTGTTGTCCGGCATCATGACGCCTGAGCCGTACCAGCGCGGCTGGTTGAGCGAGCCCGTCAAGCGTGACTCATACGCCATGTCGTCACCGTTTGTGGCAACGGTATCGATGCGCGATGATGAAACCGGCAGATAGCCGCCCGGGCTGCCGGCTGCAACATACGTTGGTACGCCGCCTGCCGTCAGGAACTCAGAGGTGTGGTAACCGCCATTCGCGTCCGGACGCAGCGGTAGCTGGATCGAGAAGGTTGAACCGCGCATACCGGCGCCGATGGCGCGCTCAAGTGAGCGATCATCAACAGGGGTTTCGAGCAGTTGCCCGATGGCCGCGGTTGGGTCGCTGAGGGTCTGGCCTACGAGGTCGCCCAACAGGTTCTGCACCTGATCCGGGTCCATATTCGTCGGGTTCAGGGTGGTGCTCAGCTCTGACAGGCCCAGCTCATTAACGCGAAGTGGCAGGCCGGCATAGCCAGATCCGTCCACCGTTTGGTTTCGGGATTATAGGTTCCGACGATGTTCCAAAGTGCCTGATCGTAGGCCTGGCCGAATGGATTAAAGGCCTGGCCGCCGGCGTTGTAATAAACATGGCCGTTAGGCAGCAGGTGCATCCGTGGGAAAAGTGGAAGCGAGCGCTGCGCCGCTGAACCGTTGTTGGTCCAGGTGCCGTTTTCGATGTCGTAAGTTTCGGTCTGTGCCACGTTGCGGCCAGACTGAAGCGGGTCTTCAGGATAAACCGGCTTGAGCAGCTTGGTAACTCCGCTGGCGACAAAGATGTCGTTGTTGGCCAGGCTGACGAGGCTCGGGTACCAGCGACCAAATTCCATGTCGCCACTCTGGGACCAGGTGTTGGTAGCAGGGTCGAAAATGCGGGAGGCCTTTAGGCCTTCGAGTTCCACAACACCCACAGGCAGGCCATCAATGCCTGGCTCGGAGTAGTAGTCGGTTCCGCCTACGGCCATCATTCTGCCATCCGGCAGAAAAACCACGTCTGCGCAGAAAAGGGCGCCGTCGTTAATGTCGGTATTGTTAGCGGTGTCCAGCAGGCCACCGGTCAGTGTGGTGCTGTCATTTCCGTCGGGGTTGGCGCCGCCGTCAATGGGGGAGGGCTTTACCCAGCTGGCCTGATCGTTGCCGTCCAGGGTCATAACGCGGGACTGATCGTTTACAGAGACCTCGCCGAATTGAGCGATAACCGCCAGCTCTGCGTTCTCTGTTCCTTCCAGCGCATTGAGGTAAAGGAAGCGGCCGTCGCCAAGCACGGCAATGGTGCCTGCGGTCGGTTTGCATTGAAGACTTCCACTGGCATCCACAATGCACCGGTCACTTGTTGCCACCTGAGCACCATCTACCTGAATGGTGGGCTCTGCGAACGGGTTGCTAAAAAAGCCAACGTTGCCACTGGTTTCGGAGGGGCTTCCATCGCCCGCACTGCTGCCGTCACCTCCGAGCAAACCACCTAAAAGCCCGGCTTGGGCCGGCATTGTTCCCGCGATGACAAGTGTTATTGCTGATGTTAACGCTGTTCTCTTGTAGTTTTTGTTGAGTCGCATTCCGCTGTCTCCTGCTGAGGCCGTTTTTCAACGGTTTTGCCATTTTATTGTGTTTGTCGTTAGGCCTATCAGACTTAACGCCCACTCCTCCTACGGGGCAGGTTGCGGCAGAGATGCAGAAGATTTCACATTTTTTTAAATACGGTTCAAAAGCGTCTAGGCGGGAGAAATATTGCGGGGGGGATGGAGCGGATAGGGCGGGGCTGGGGCCCCGCCTTCACCTTATAGTTCGCGCACGAGCAGGTCGGCGTTGATCTCGCTGATCGACTTGGCGCCTGTCAGCACCATGGCAACCCGCATTTCCTTCTCGATCAACTCCAACAGGTTGCTGACACCGGCCTGGCCGTCGACCGCCAGAGCGTAGATAAAGGCGCGGCCGAGCAAGGTGCAGTCAGCACCCAGCGCCAGCATGCGGACTACATCAAGCCCGGTGCGGATGCCGGAATCCACCAGGATTTTCAGATCGCCTTTGACCGCATCGGCAATGGCCGGTAACGCGCGGGCGCTGGATGGTACGCCATCGAGCTGACGACCGCCGTGGTTAGACACCACGATGCCGTCGGCACCGAAGCGAACGGCATCGCGGGCATCCTCCGCATCCAGAATGCCCTTAATGACCATCGGGCCATCCCAGAACTCGCGAATCCACTCCAGATCTTTCCAGGAGATGGATGGATCGAAGTTGTTGCCCAGCCAGCCTATGTAATCTTCCAGGCCAGTGGTTTGGCCGCGATAGGCGGAGATGTTGCCAGATCGTGCGGCTTGCCGCGCAGGCCAACGTCATAGGCCCAGCGCGGGTGCATCATCGATTGCAGGTAGCGGCGCATGGCCGCGTTGGGACCGCTCATGCCGGAGTGGGCGTCCCGGTAGCGGGCGCCGGGGGTCGGCATGTCGACGGTAAACACCAGGGTGGTGACGCCGGCAGCTTGGCGCGCTCCAGGGCGTTTTTCATGAATCCACGATCTTTCAGTACATAGAGCTGGAACCACATCGGGCGGTTGATTGCCGGCGCAACTTCCTCAATCGGGCAGACTGAAACGGTGGACAGGGTAAAGGGGATACCCTTGTCCGATGCCGCGCGTGCCGCCTGTACCTCGCCTCTGCGGGCGCACATGCCGGTGAGGCCGACCGGCGCAAGAGCCACTGGCATGCTCAGGGTTTCGTCGAACAGCCGGGTTTCCAGACTGAGGTCTTCCATGTTTTTCAGCACTCTCTGACGCAGGCCGATGTCGGCCAGGTCCGAGACGTTGCGCTTGAGCGTGTGCTCGGCGTAAGCGCCGCCATCGACATAGTGGAACAGGAAGGGCGGCAGGCGGCGCTGGGCGGCGGCGCGGTAGTCGGTCGAGGCTGAAATGATCAACGCGGATTCCTCATGAGTTGTTGTACAGGCCACGGTCGGCAAGCGTCAATTGGTCATACCAATTTTCATGCTTTGAGCGAATAGATTAGAAAAGCATCAATGTCATGTCAAACATTGCAGATGTAGGCTTTCGTTCAGAAACTGACATTTTGGTTGATCAAAAGAAGGTCAATGGTTACTCTTTTTGTAAATTGGTAAGACCAAAGGTTGGGCAATGGAAATGGGGCATATTCGCCAACACCGGCTCTCCGACAACATCGTCGAGGAGCTGGAAACCATGATTCTCGAAGGCACGCTGCAGCCGGGACAGCGGTTGCCGGCGGAGCGTGCGCTGGCGGAGCGGTTCGGCGTGTCGCGGCCGTCGGTACGGGAGGCAGTGCAAAAACTGGTGGCCAGGGGGCTGCTGATCAGCCGCCAGGGTGGCGGTAATTATGTCAGTGACTCACTGGGTTCGAGCTTCAGCGATCCCTTGCTGGCCCTGATTGAGGGCCGCCCCGAAGCCCAGCACGACTTGCTGGAGTTTCGCCATACCCTGGAAGCCGACTGCGCCTACTACGCCGCCCGGCGCGCCACCGACCTTGATCGCGCACAGCTGCAGAGCGCCTTTGATGAGCTGCAGGACTGCTATGCCCGTGAGGGCAAGGCAACGCGCGCTGAAGAAGGCGCCGCCGATGCGCGTTTTCACCTGGCGATTGCTGAGGCCAGCCACAATTTCGTGCTGCTGCACACCATTCGCGGCCTGTTCGACCTGCTCAAGCGAAGTACGGTAACCAATATTGGTGGCATGTATGAATTGCGCAGCGAGACCAGGCACTCGCTCGTTGCGCAGCACCAGGCTTTGTTCGACGCCATCATGGAAGGCCGCGCCGATGATGCCCGGCGCATCGCCGGTGAGCACATCAGCTATGTGCAGGGCATGCTGGAAGAGCGCGAGGAAGAAAGCCGCCGGCTGGCCCGCGCCCAGCGGCGAGAACGGCCGGACAGTCGCCGAACGCCTGCCAGCTAACGGCAGCGCTATTTGCTAGTATGGCCTCCCTTTCACATTGAGAGCGATTGTTCACTGCACCATGAACTCCCCCTTTACGTTGCGGCCTTACCAGCAGGAAGCGGTTGATGCCACGTTAAAGCACTTCCGAAGATCAGATGAGTCGGCGGTGATTGTGCTTCCGACCGGTGCCGGGAAGAGTCTGGTCATTGCCGAGTTGGCTCGCCTTGCCAAGCGCAAAATCCTGGTGCTGACCCACGTAAAGGAGCTGGTGGAGCAGAACCACGCCAAATACCAGAGCTATGGGTTAGAGGGCGGCATTTTCTCCGCCGGGTTAAAACGCAAGGAGAGCCGGCATCAGGTGACCTTCGCCAGCGTGCAGTCGGTATCGGCCAATCTGGATCGGTTCAGGGATGAATACTCCCTGGTCATCATCGATGAGTGCCATCGGGTTAGCGGTGAAGAGACCAGCCAGTACCAGCGGATCATCGAGCTGCTGCGGCAACAGAATGACACCCTGAAAGTGCTTGGACTAACCGCCACACCCTATCGGTTGGCCATGGGCTGGATCTATCGCTATCACTACCGGGGTTTTGTTCGCGGCTCTCATGAAGAGCAAGATAAGCCTTTGTGCACTGCATTTACGAACTCCCGCTGAGTTATATGATCAACCGGGGCTTTCTCACCAGGCCCGAGTTGGTGAATGCGGCGGTGGCGCAGTACGATTTCTTGGCGCTGTCTCAGGACCGCTTTGGCGAGTACGCCGAGAAGGACGTTAACCAGCTGCTGAGCAAACATCAGCGGGTGACCCGCGCCATCATCGAGCAGGTGATGGAACTCGCCGCCGAGCGCGAAGGGGTGATGATCTTTGCGGCCACTGTGGATCATGCGCGGGAGATCGCCGGCTATCTGCCGGAACATCAAACCGCCCTGATTACCGGCGCGACCGATCTGAATGACCGGGCGTTGTTGATTCAGCGCTTCAAACAACGGCAGTTGAAGTATCTGGTGAATGTTTCCGTGCTCACCACGGGCTTTGATGCACCCCTCGTCGATTTCATTGCCATTCTTCGTCCCACCCAGTCGGTCAGCCTGTACCAGCAGATTGTGGGCCGGGGGCTTCGGCTGGACGAAGGCAAACAGGATTGCCTGGTGATCGATTACGCGGGCAACCATGTGAACCTGCATCACCCTGAGGTGGGGGAGCCGAAACCGAATTCCGACAGTGAGCCGGTGCAGGTATTCTGCCCGGGCTGTGGTTTTGCCAATATTTTCTGGGGCAAAACAGACAGTGACGGCAGGGTTGTTGAGCATTATGGTCGCCGTTGTCAGGGGCTGCTGGAGCCCGCGGAAGAGAGTGGGGCAGAGGCGGAGAGCGAGCGCCCTGAACAGTGCGATTACCGATTCCGTTTCAAGGAGTGCCCACACTGTGGTGGCGAGAACGATATCGCGGCCCGTAAGTGTCACCAGTGCCAGCAAGCCATTATCGATCCGGATGATCAGCTCAAAGATGCCCTGAAACTTAAAGATGCCATGGTGATTCGTTGTGCCGGGATCACGTTAAGTGCTTTTAACAGCAACAGCGACGGCAAGCTTAAGATCACCTATCACGGTGAGGATGGGGAAGAACTCAGCGAGTCTTTTGATTTCAGCAAACCGGCACAGCGCCACGTGTTTAACAAACTGTTCGGGCGTCGTTTTGCCAATAGCCAGGCCCCGAAGGTGTTCAGCAGCGCTGATGAGGTGCTTGAGATTCAAGCGCTGTTGCCAGCCCCGGATTTCGTTATTGCCCGCAATCAGAAGCACTATTGGCAGGTGCAGGAGCGGATTTTCGATTATCAGGGTAACTATCGTAAGGCGTATTAAGCGTAGAGCTCGGTTTTCCGCATATTGTTGCTGATTATCGGAGAGTTGGGCGGCAAGGAGGGGCTGACGCGCAGAAATCGTACCTGATTTTTTGTTTCTCAGGCTCAATAGGTAGGGTGATCGTGGCCCTCATTTGAAGAGCTTCTGAATATCTTCGGGCTCAATGTCCTGCCATACGGCAGGTCGGCCGATCGCCCGGGTTAAGTCTACATCGGTCAGACTCACATTGGCCCATTTGGAACGGTCAAGCTGGGTGTTGTTGAATTGTGCCCGGTCAAACTGGCTTTGCTCCTCAGTCCAGACGACAACTCCACGCAGGTCACCATTGTTGAAGTTTGTTCCCCGGCAGTCGCAACCCGAAAGAAAGCCCGACAAAAAGATGGAGTGACTGGCGTTGAAGCCAGAAAGATCCAGAGAAGCCAGGTTCATATAGCTGAAGTTAATGTTGGAGATTTTCACCTCAACGGGCGCGGGAGCCGCATCCCGGATTGTGTCTAGCGCCTCTAACGCGGCGATTATACTGAGAGGCCTTGAAAGCCTTGGGTCCGGCTCATACTGGTGACCATCTATGTCCTTGCGCAGATAGGGTAGCCCGAACTTATCTTTGACATGCCGCCGTTCACCCACGGCTTGCCGCAAATAACGAATTAAAATATTGATGGCGTCTTTGTGGTAGCCCGTTGGCGCACCCTCGCCGGCGCCTTGTTTAAGCGCCTGATAAGTTCGATCCTTTGATTGATGGGTGTGTCGGTATTCCCGAGCATGCGACTTGCCTGAACGGTCACCTCTCTGGGGTCGGTGGCAATTTTCAAGGGTGACGGCTCTTCCTGCCCGTTGTTGTCTCTGATCCACCCATCGAGTAAGGGGATAATGACTTGTATTACCCCGAAAACCCCGCCTATCAAAGCGGCCATGATCGCGGCGACGACGGCCGGGTTTTGCCAGACGGGTTTGCTGGGCATCGATGATTACTCCATCGCTTTCTAGGGCCGTGGTTTGATACAGAGTGCCTGACCCACGTATGGCGAGTCGTGAGTCTGGCCGCCGCTGTCAAGGTCAAAGGCCGCCAGGTAGGCTCCCGAGGGGCACCAGGCTTTGCCTGCCCCGTGGCTCTGTTGCAACCCAACCGGCCACCAGGCGGCGGACCCCCAGTTATTGACGGGTGGCGAGGCGTGTCGGCAGCACAGCGCCTGGCCTACGATCGGTGCATCGCCACCTCCAAGCGCCCTGTCACCGTCGAGGTCAAACTGAGTAATGTAGCTACCTGCGGGGCACCAGGCGCCGCTGGCCTGGTGGCTGCCGCGGCCAACCCGGACCCAGTTACACTGGCTCCAGGCGGACGGCGTAGCTGCCGGAGCACAGCACCGAGCCTGACCCACAATCGGTGCATCGTGGTCATCAAGGCCCCGGTCGCCATCGAGGTCGAACTGAGTCAGAAATTGCCCCGAGGGGCACCAAGCGGCGCCAGCAACGTGGCTTTGTTGCCTTCCCACCGGATACCAGCCGCAACTGCCGTAAGGAGTATTAGGCAGCCCCGCTATCCAGTTGTAGCTGGTGTGTGTTGGGCGGGTGTTCGTTTCGGTTCCGATCCAGGAGATGACGGCGACGAGTCGTCCCGTCTGGTCTAGCACCGCGCCCCCCGAGTCGCCGGGGCAGGCATTCCTTCCTGGTTGTATGAAACGCACGGCGTGGGCGATAACCTCGGCCGTAGGCAGGGCCAGCCATCGCTTCTGCCGTGGTCCTTTGCAATCGGTTCCGGTGTGGCCGTGGCCAACCAACCAGAGTGTCTCTCCAAGCCTTGGCATAACAATTGGGTTCTGTAGCGGGATCGGCTGAACGCTGGGAGCCTTGGTGTAGGCTGGCATGTCGAGGTCGAGCACGGCGAAGTCGTTCAGGTTCCAGGTCGGCTGACTGTATTGGGGATGAAAGCGCAGCGTGCCTGGGATGGTGACATCGGTCGGATAAGCCGACTCGTTCACACTCGTTGCCGGGTTGTCGACCGGGTGCACGCCGAACATCTTGAACTCCGCCCGAGGCTTGCAGGCGCCCAGTTTGTCGCCGGGACAAAAGCAGTGCGCCGCGGTCAAAACCTGTGTCGGCGATATCAGCGTACCCGAACAGCCGTTGACCCGACCAATAGCATCGTACTGGCCGGGGGGTACCGGCGTTCCCTCTGACAATGCGAAGGTTGTCGAGGGGATAGCAAGGCATAGAAACGCAGCAAGACCTGTAAAGACGTCGAAAAGTCGCATAACCACTCCCTGTGAATGTGGATGCCCTTTTAGTGTCCTTTAACTGAATCAGTTTTCGGCCTCGAGACGCTCTTTTGTTCCGCGCTTCACTGCTTACCTGACCGGTCGACTCATATCATCAGCATAGACATTGCCGGCAAAATAATAAGGAAACCGGGAAATATTTAATTTTTGTCCAGGCGAGCGACAAAGTGGCTGAGATTCTATAATTACTGAAATTTCTGGCCGTACTAAACATTCGACTGACAAAAGGATTTTGAGGATGCCAGAAGGGAATCACCATCCAATTATTTACGTTCGGGGATATGCAATGACCCCAAAGGAGGTTGAGGTCGTTGTTGATATGCCTCACATGGGCTTCAATCTTGGGGCAACGCGAGTTCGACAGTCTTGGGACGGTAGAGTGTACAAGCAGGTCTTCGAATCGCCGATGGTACGGTTAATGAAAGAACACGGATACGAGGACGCGTTTTCATCAGGGGAGGAGCTGGATCGGAAAATTGGAAAAAAAACCGTTGTTATCTACCGATACTATGACAAGGCGGACAAACTCTTTGGAGATGGCGAGGCGCTTTCCATTTTTGAGGCGGCAAAACAGCTCGGAAAGCTGATTGAGAACATCCGCAGGGAACTTGTTGATGGTCAGGTAGTTGATAGCCGCGAGTTTAAGGTGCATTTGGTGGCACACTCGATGGGGGGACTTATTTGTCGCTGCCTTCTTCAGAATAAAAGTGTCGCAAGTGAGGTGATCCGCCAATCCGTGGAGCGAGTGTTCACTTACGCCACCCCCCACAATGGTATCGAGATGGCGGGGTTAAATGTGCCGGCATTTGTTGGATTGTGGGATATCAACAACTTCAACCGAAAGGTGATGGCTAAATACCTTGGCTTGCCCCCGGAAAGTACTCGTGTAGATACCTTGGGGGGGCATTTCGATCCAGATAGATTTTTTTGTTTGGTGGGTACTAATCATCGGGATTACGAAGCGGCTAAGGGACTATCCCGGATGCTGGCGGGCGAGATGAGTGATGGATTGGTAAGTATTGAAAATGCCAGTATTCAAGGTGCTCCAAGGGCTTTTGTGTATCGCAGCCACAGTGGTTCGTACGGGATTGTGAACTCGGAAGAAGGCTATCAGAATTTGGTTCGCTTTCTCTTTGGGGATGTTCGGGTTGACGGGGTTCTGGCGTAGAAGCGCTTCCTTTGCCGAAAGAGGTAGAAGAGGCAAAAGCAAATGGGAAAGAGGTTCGCGCATCCTATTATTTTGAGGTGACAGTTTCGCCACGCGGGCAAGGCAATTATCGGCTTACAGAAAGGCGCAAAGAAACGTTCAGCGCCATTCTTCGCTCGTTTGATGAGTTGTTCAAACCTCAAAGTGTTGGCCTTAGTGAAGCACGCTCCCCGGTCATCTTTTCAAGTTTTTTAGACAGTGACTTAGTAACCGTTGAGCGAGGCCGTACCTTGGTTATTGCGGTTGAGCTGGCGGTGTCTGCTACGGACTATCTCATTGATGGTGTTTTGTGGTTCAAGAACAGAATTCCGGGAGAGTACCTGTTCAGGGATACGGTTGTTATCAAGATGACACCGGGGCCTGATGGAAACTGGACGGTTCGGTATGTCTTTTCAGACGAAGATCCGAGCAGTCTGAATGGGCGGAAGGCTGAGCGGAAGGGAGAAAACTATTGTATTCCTGTGTCGTCGAATAAAGGCTTCAAAGGTACGCTTGATTGAGTCTCTCTAAGCGAGCTCGGGAAGGCAGCTAATCTCGCGGCCCTTGAAGCGATCGCCTTCCAGGCTTGTGCCTGGTCACCGTCTCCGTGTCGAGTGCTTTCATGGCCTCATTACGGGCGGGGCGGATACCAATCCACTCGACCCGGCCGCATTGGGTGAGGGTGTCGAGCAAGGTTTGAAGGGGAGTGGCATAGGGCATCGCGTTGAAGAAGTGTTCAGAGGTCACCGGTTTTACGTTAAACAATTTCTCCCCATTTAGGATACTATGACGGTTTGAGGTTGGTGAAAAAGCCAACAAATAACGTGGAGAGCACAATGAGCAAGAAAGCCGAAAAAGCGACATTAACGTCAGCCACCATTGAAGAGCAGACTGCTGCTTTTCTCAAAGCTGGCGGTTCCGTTGAGCAGATTGGCAAAGGCGAGAGTGGACAACTTTCCTACTCTGCGTCAAAGCAGGCAAACCAGAAGAAGTAATAGGGGCAGGTTGATCGAGCCCCGATCTTGACAGTGCTTGGCCTCAACGGCATGTTCCTTTGAAAGGCAACAGAACGATGAGAATAGCGATGAAAATCGCCGCTAAAGCTCTTCTTTGCACGTTCTGGTCACTGGCGTTTTCACCCGCGTGGTCTGAAAGCCAGACCGGGAAATCGCTCACTGTCTCGATTGCCGCGCCCTCCTATTGGTGTCCTTACGCCTGTGATTCGTCTGGATCACGTTCGGGATTCACCGTTGATATTGCCCGTGCCGCGCTGGAGTCCGAGGGACATGACGTTGTGCACAAAAACCTGCCCTACGACCGGGCGCTGTTTGAGGCAAGGAACGGTCGAATCGATGCCGTATTGCCTGCGTTCAAGGACGAGGCCCCCAATTTTATCTTTCCCTCATATGCGGTGTCGCTGACCGAATATTGCTTCTACGTTCCGCAGGATGACCCCCGCCGCTACACCGGCTTGTCGTCTCTCGCGAACATGGATTTTGTGGCCACGTCAGGCTACACCTATGGCAAAGCAATGGACGCTTATATTGCGAACAATCTGGGTGGGCGCGTAACTCTGATAGGGGGAGATGACGTATCCAACCGCCTCCGCGAGCTGGTAAGACGGGAACGCGTTGATGCGCTTCTCGATGATCGGCTTCTGTTTGAATTCAGTCGCAATCGCGAAGGCCTGATGAACGCCGGCTGCCTCATTGAGCGCCATGCCGGTTACCTGGCACTGTCCCCGAAAGATTCCGACCGATCCTACGCCATTGCCCGGGCGTTCGAGCGCGGTTTTGAGAAGATCCGAGATGGCCAACAGCTGTGCGAGATTTTGGACAAGTACGGGGTTCGTATTGAACTCGTGCCCGGCCTGAACGCCGGGCATTGCCGATCAGATGCCCCAAGCCGGAACTGATCTGGACCCACTTGGTTTTATCCTCCTTCCCGTAATAACACCGCCGGATTGAGTCGCATGGCCTTCAGTGTGGGCAGCAAGCCACCAAGCAGCGCCAGTGAGCTGACGATACCCGCCACCATCGCACCCAGCCACCAGAGATCGCCGGCCGGCAGTTTCAGCGCAAGATCCGCCAGGGGCAGGGCGATCAGTGCCCCAAGCGCGGTGGCGAAGACGGTTGCAAGGAACGTCAGTAGCCCGGTTTCCAGGAGCATGGCTTGCCGAATGGCCTGGTGCCTGGCTCCGAGACAGTGCAATAGATTGGCCTCGTAGAGTTGCCGGCGGCGGCTCACACTGACCACGCTCGATAGCACCAACAGGCTGGCCAGCAAGCTCACGGTAGCCACGGCGGCGAGACCGGCTGCAGCCTTGTTGAGCAGGTTGCCGGCGGTTTGCAGCCAGTCGGCGGTGCGCAGGGTGATCACGTTGGGGATGTTCCGGGCCAGCCACTGTTGGGAGGTCTTTGCAGCAGGGTCGCTTTGATAAACCGCGCCAACGTATCGGCTGATGAGGTTGTCCAGAGCGCCGTCTTGCAGAATGCCTTCGAACCAGAATCGGGTCTGAAGACCTTTCTGTCGGTAGATGGCCCTGATCTCCGCGGTAATTGGCTGGCCTTGGGCTGTGAACTGCACCTGATCCCCAGCCGACAGCCCCAGCTCGTTGGCTTCCCGATCTTCCATGGCCATGAACACTGGCGCGCCCTTGGGCGCGGGCGACGTCCACCATTGTCCGGATACCAGTTCCAGACCCTCTGGGTTGCCGGAAAGGTAGCTGAGCTTGTATTCGTCGCCCATGGCCTCGCGCCTGGCCTGTGAGTCGTTGGCGAGTAGCTCGGCAATGGGTTGCTCGTTGACCTTGGCAAGTCGAGCACGTACCAGCGGCAGCAGTTCGGTGCTGCTGGAGGCGTCCAGGGAGGTCAGGCCGTTCTCCACCTCTTCCATCTGGTCTGGAAACACGTCATAGAGGATCAGCGCGGGGGATTCGGCCGGTATGGTGGTTTCCAGTGCCCTGAGCAGCGTGGTGACCAGAAGAGTACAGGCGACCACGAGTGTCAGCGCCGTACCCAGGGATAATAGCGTGGCCCGCAGCGGTGAACCGGGCCGGTGGAGATTGGCCAGGGCAAGCCGGCGGGCAAAGTTGCCACCGGCAAAACCGCTGTTCTCCAGCGTTTTTGCGCCATGGCGCAGGCCTTTTATCAGCTTCCAGCAGGCCCCAAAGCACGATCACCGCCAATAAAAACAGGAAGCCCAGCTCGGGGGAGGGCAGCCCCAGCAGTGTAGCGCCGATATACACAGCCAGCAGCAGATAGCTGGCGATACGCCATTTGCGTGGCTCATGGCTGGCGGCCTGAACCTGGCCCCGGAACAGCCCCGCCGGTGGTGCGGCCAGCGCCTTGGCCAGGGAAGGCAGCGCGAAGACATAAGCGGTGAGCACTGCAAACAGCCAGCTAAGCAGTAGCGGCAGCAGCCAGAGCTGCAGCCAGGAGGAAGTGCCCTCCGGCCCCGACAGTGCAAAGGCATCGCCCGCCACACCGATGGCAACCGCGGCAAGCCCAAGGCCTATGGCGCCCCCGATCAGCCCCGCCAGACTACCCATAAGACCAATCTGTAGCAAATAGATGCCCACCAGTGGTCGGCGCCGCAGTCCCAGAGTCTGCAGGGTGGCGATGGTGCCGAGTTTTTCATCCAGGTAAGCGCGAATACTGTTGGCAACCCCGAGGCCGCCAATAAACAGGGTAGTGAAGGCAATCAGAATCAGCGCGGTGGCGATCTGGTCCAGCCGTTCGGCGATGCGTTCGCTGCGTTCGGCAAAGGTGGTGATGTCCCAGCGGGTGTCAGGGAAAGCCTGTTCGAATTCTTCCAGCCACAGGTCCAGGTCGCGCTCGGTCTGTATCCGGTACTCGTAGTCAACGCGGCTGCCGGGGCGGATCAATTGGGTGGCATCCACCGCTTGCTCAGAAATCATCACGGGTAGGCCGCGCCAGTTGGCGTTCAGGCTGCGGTCAGGCTGTTTCTCTATCAGCCCGGTGATGCGGAAGGTGGCGGCACCAATCTGAAGCTCATCCCCTACCGACTGCTCCAGACGCTCCGCCAGCAACGGATCTATAACCGCGCCCCAGAACTCCCCTTGCTTTGCCGTCAAGTCTGTACGGGATTGGTTCGGTGCCAGTTGCAGCTCGCCGTACAGAGGGTAGGCTGCATCTGGAACCAGTATCTCGGCCCGGAAAAAGCCATCGCCCGATTCACTGCTAACGATGGTGTCGAACTCGCGCACCAGCGAGATGCGCCCGGTTTTGCGAATCCACTCGAGCACGTCATCCGGCAGAGGCTTGTTAGTGTCCAGTTCAACATCACCCCCCAGAATGGCCCGGGTGTCTGCCAGCAGGCTGTGCTCAATAACCCGGTACAGGCTGGCCGTGGCCGCAACCAGGGTGACGCCCAGAATCAGGCAGGCCAGAAAGACTTTCAGTGCAGAAATTCGCGAACGCAGATCGGTGATTGCGAATCTCAGCATCCATAGGATACGGGTGGGGGATGCGCTGGTAGAGGCATTACGCTTCATACAAACGCCCGCCTTCCATGCGTACGCGATGCTGGCAGCGTTGCGCAACGCGCTCGTCGTGGGTCACCAGCACCAGGGTGGATTTGCTCTGCTCGTGCAGATCGAACAGCAGAGATAGCACCTTTTCACCGGTTTCCTGGTCCAGGTTGCCGGTGGGCTCATCTCCCAGCAACAGGCTTGGCTGGTGCACCAGCGCCCGGGCAATGGCCACCCGTTGTTGTTCGCCGCCGGAGAGCTGTTCCGGGTAGTGCTGCAGCCGGTGGCTCAGGCCTACCGAATCCAACATCGACAAAGCTTGTTCCCGGGCGTTGGGCTGCCCGGCTATTTCCAGCGGCAGGCTGACATTGCCGAGTGCGGTCAGCCCCGGCAGCAGGTGGAAGGACTGAAAGATGATGCCGAGATGCTCACTGCGCCAGTCGGCCAGGGTGTTGGAGTCCATCTCGCTGAGTCGCTGGTCGCCCACCAGTATTTCACCGCTGGTGGGGCGCTGCAGGCCAGACAGCAGCAGTAGCAGGGAGGTTTTGCCGCTGCCAGACGGCCCGGTGATCGCCAGTGTGTCGCCCGGCGGCACCGTGAGTGAGGCGTTTTTAAGTACCGATACGGCCCCTGAGTCTGTCGGATAGCTCAGGTTAATGTCGCTGATCTGCACACTGGTGGACACAAAAGTACCTTTTCAAGAAGTTCGAATCGAGACTTACGAATCTTAGACGGAACTGGTGCATCGGAAAAAGAACCGGCTACGCGTTAGAGTTAATGATTTGCATTGGCTGACAAACGGAAGGGCGAAAGTTTTGAGTGGCGCGAATAAGCTCTGGAGTAAGGTGAAACGTAGATGTCAGAATGCTATACACAGCCTGACACTGAGTGTTCATGCAGTGCGCATCTCTTTTAACCTCCAGGACGACTTTCTATGGTAGGCGCTTTTAACTTGGTAACCCCGACGGAAATCGTGTTCGGGAGGGGGTACATAACCCAGTTGAACGATCGGGCAACGAAATTGGGTAAGCGAGCACTGATCGTGCACGGTAGCAATCCTGGTCGGCTGGCTGAGGTGTTCGAGTCATTGACCACGGTTGAGATCGTGCAAACCCTTTCTGTCGAAAAAGAGCCCGACCTGAATGCGCTCACGGCTGCGGTAGATCAGGGTAAGAAGCTGGGTGTCGATCTGGTGCTTGGCATTGGTGGCGGCTCGGTTATGGATTCCGCCAAGGTGCTGGCGGCGATGCTGCCGAGTGACACTGAGTTGATGCGTCACCTCGAGGTGGTTGGAGACGGTCTGCCCTTAACGGCCAAACGCCTGCCGCTGATTCTGGTGCCGACCACCTCGGGTACGGGCGCCGAGGTCACTCGCAACGCGGTGATCGATATTCCGGACGCTCAGCGCAAGGTGAGCCTTCGGGATAACCAGTTGCTTCCGGATCTGGCTTTGGTCGACCCTGCACTGACCGACAATTGCCCCCGGCACGTCAGCCTGCACTCGGGGCTTGACGCCATCACCCAGGTGATCGAGCCCTATCTTTCCTCCCGCGCCAACCTGTTCACGGACATGTTGTGCAAGGAGGCGATTCCCAAGGGCCTTGCGGCGTTAAAGCAGCTGATGAACGGAGAATCTAAAGAGGCTCGCGACGCCCTCGCGCAGGTGAGCCTGTTCGGGGGCTTGGCGCTGGCGAACTCTGGGCTCGGGGTTGTCCATGGCCTTGCCGGCCCGCTGGGCGGTCTATGCGGTGCGCCCCACGGCGCCATCTGCGGCGCGCTGTTACCGGCGGGCATTGCGGCGAACCGTGACAGCGTGACGGAAGCCGAACACAAGGCCCGTATCGATCAGGTGATTGGCTGGATTGCCGAGGTATTCTGTACCTCGACGGACCAGGCTTTGCCCCGTTTCCATGAATGGATCATCCAAAGTGGCCTACTCGGGCTTGAGTCAATCGGGGTGACGGAAGAGCACATCATTGCAGCCTCAAAAGCGGCTGCCAGTTCTTCTTCCATGAAGGCCAATCCCGTTGTGTTGCCAACGGCAACTATCGAGAACATCATGCGGCAGTCGTTTTGATCAACCACCATTTTGCCTGGGGCATAAGATGATTAAACCCAGCTGTTACAGCTGTCGGAAAAGGTTTGAGCCTTCTGAGCTCCGTCTGTCGTATTCGAAGAACTACTGCGAACGCTGTGGTGTGGGGCTGTTCGGTGAGCAATATTTCAATTTTCCTAAAAAGTCTGCGCCAACTACCCGGAGAAACCTGGCGATTCACGCTACAGTCCTTATCGTCGGGGTTGCGGGTTTGTGGTTGCTCGCTCACTGGTTTGGATTTGATCTGGCCTTTTCGTAGCGACTTGAAATTAGCCTAGCGCGTCCTTTGAAGTTTTGTCTGGCCCTGCCGATAACCTAAGAACAAGCATTCTGCAGAGGACACCAACAACAATGAATGCAACAAATTCAGAGCGCGGCTCGAATCTTGCGCTGATCAGTCGTCTCAGCAATCTGGTGGTATTGGTCTTGTTCGCGCTGGCCGTGGTGTTGCCAGGGTTTGCGCTGGCCGCGCTTGTAGTGGCGGCCCTGATTACTCTGGGGGGCTGGTGGCTGAGCCGCAGCCGAGCGGTCGGTGGCGAGGCATCGACGGAGTCCGCCGTGGTGCAGGGTAGCGAGGTGCTGGACATATCAGAGGACCAGCCGGTCAGTGCCGGCCAGGCTGGGCGGATTGCCCGGGAACACAATGAACTGTTGGCCAGCATGCGCGGCGCCTTGTTGGACCTGCGCCATCATGCGCTGCAGGTGGCGGTGCAATCGGCACGTTTACGCAAGCTCACCGGCGAGGCCCAGCAGAGCGCAACCAAACAGGAAGAAGTCTCCCAACTGATCGCCCAGTCCAGTGGTGAGGGTGCTGCGGCACTTGAGGACATTACTGAGCGTACAGGGTCGGTATCGGAACTGAATTCCCGCAATCTTGATGGCGTGCGCGAGTCCAACCAGGCCTTGTCTCAGGTGGCTGAGCGTATCCGACAGGTAAATGACCAGCTACAGAACTTCCGCAAGACCGTGGCGGGCCTCAGCGAGAGTGCTGGCAAGATTGGTAAAATCCTGGAGATGGTGCAGGGGTTTTCGGACCAGACCAACCTGTTGGCCTTGAACGCTGCCATCGAGGCGGCTCGGGCCGGGGAAGCCGGTCGCGGTTTTGCAGTGGTGGCGGATGAAGTCCGGCAACTGGCTCAGAAAATCGCGTCAGCCACTGGCGATGTGCACCAGATCATCAGCGACATGGATGCCCGGGTAGGCCGTACCGAGAACGACACGGCGCAGTTGCTGGAGGAAACCGACCAAGCCCGGGAAGAGGTGACTTCGACCGCTTCCCAATTCGACGACATGCTGCAGTACATTGAGCAGGCTCACGCGGAGCTTCTCTCTATCACCTCGTCGGTGGAAGAAGTCAGTATTACCAATCGCCAAGTACACGAACACGGCAATGAGATCCATCAGCTCGGCCGCGAGCTGGCGGAAGAAATCGCCGAATCGGATGCTTACTCCGAGCAGCTGCGCAAAGCTACCGAGGCATCCATGGAGCTGCTGGCCCGCTACCGGATCGGCCAGGGCGCCTTTGAGGAAATTCTGGAGGCGCGCCAGACCCTGGCTGCAGAATTCGAGCGACGGCTTACGGAACTGGCTCGGCAGGGCGTGGACATCTTTGATAATCGTTATGAACCGGTGCCGAATACCTCGCCACAAAAATACCGGACTGGGTTCGTCGATCGCTTTAAGCAGGAGTTCCAGGATCTGACCGACCAGAGCAAGGAGCGTTTTGAAGGCACGGTTTACAGCCTGCTGGTGGACAAGAAAGGCTACATACCAGTGCACCACAGGGCCACGTCTCAGCCAACCACCGGCGACCCTGAAAAAGATCTCCTCTACAGCCGTGACCAACGGCTCTACAACAGCAACGATACGGAAATACGACGGTCCAGCCACACGGAGCGGTTCCTACTGCAAACCTACATCCGGGATACCGGAGAAATCCTCAACGACTTGTCGATCCCTGTGTATGTGGACGGCAAGCATTGGGGTGCGGTGATCATGGGCTTCAATCCGGACTTGCTGTTGGCGGGTGAAGTCAGGGCCTGACGGACAAGGGTCGGCATTGCTCCCGGGCCCTGCATTGTGCGAGTCTGGGCCCCGTCTTTGTTGTTTAACAGTCCGGGAGAGAAGAAGAATGAATGCCAAGCTTAAGAAGTCTGTCGTTATTTCTGTAGTCGCTGGGTTTTCAATGCAGCTCGTCGCCTGTGGCACGATCCTTTACCCGGAGAGAAAGGGGCAGTCTGCTGGCCATCTTGACCCGGCTGTCGTCATCCTGGATGGCATTGGCCTGTTATTTTTCCTGGTGCCCGGGGTTATCGCCTTTGCGGTCGATTTCAGCAATGGCACCATTTACCTGCCTGGTGGTGTGGCATCTGTTGATTCAGAAAAGGTGAACGCCATACATATCTCGGGTGAGGTCACGAACGAGAAAATCGAGCAGGCCATCTTTGAGCAAACCGGAGAGAAAGTGAGCCTGGACGACGAAGCCGTCCAATCACGGGAAGGGACCACAACCCTGAGTGCGCTGAATAGGGAAGTGCGGTTCCTGTAAGGCGGTTTAGGCCTATTTTACTCCGCGTTATTTGAAGCCGGGGCAGGTTTATTTTTGATGCGAAAATAGATCTGCCCCGGTTTTCGTTTATATGACGCTAGCATCTAAGCTGTGCTGCAACTCCAATCTCAATAATTCCTGCAGCATGCTATAACTCAGCCCCCAAATGCAGTAGCCCTCATATCGGCAGCAGGGCATATTTAAAGTGCCCAGAGGCGTTCGCCAGGGCAGTCTGCTCTGGTTCTCTTCGGCGGCCAGGTAGGCGAGGGGAACCCACACCACGCGCTGAACTTCGTGATTCAGCGAGACGCTCTGCGGGCCCTGCCACTCGTAAACGTAGGGCGTGACCACCATCGGGCGCCAGCGGCTGTGGTGGCGGGTGACCAGGTCAGAGAGTCGGGCTCGGAAGCGGCCATGGCGAATCAGGTCGACGCCGGTTTCCTCGAGGGTTTCCCGTTCGGCGGCCGCTCGGGTTGTGGCGTCCTCGGGCTGCAGTCGGCCTCCGGGGAAGGCCATGTCCCCGGACCAGGGATCGCCTTCCCGGCGAGCCCGCTGAATAAACAGCAACTCCGTTCCACCGTCCTGAGCTTGTCGGTAGATCAACGCCACGGAGGCGCGGGTCAGGCGCCTCCGGAGCGGTAGCTTCTTGGGCCGCAAGCTGCTGACCCAGCGTTTGGTTGCCACAGTGTGCTGTCCTTTGGAGGCTGGTGGTTACCAGACTATCCAATCACTTGGCAGGCGTCCAAAGACTCTGCAACTGCCCGAGCAAGGACGAGCCCACGCCCTGTTCGCCCAGGAAACCCAGCACTATCGGCAGGAATTGCTGGATCATGGCGGGGTCCATGCCCAGGGCTGAAAACGCGGATTGCACACCACTTATGGAAGAAATGTTGGAGAGCAGGCCCTGGCTCGCTCCGCTACCGCCGCCCAGAAGGCTGGAAAGGCCGGAGGCTTTGCCACTCAGAGTGCTCATAGTGTCGGTGCCGAGCTGATTCTTGGCCAGCTGCAACATTGCTCCGGTGCCGCCGACCGCTTGTGATTGGGTGACGCCAAGCTGGCTCTGCAGCTGGCCGACCAGTTGTTGTGCTTCGCCCTTAACTTGCGTTGCCGAGGACAGCGCGGCGGTGCCTTTGGTCAGGCTGTCGTTCAGGCTGAAAGCGTCAACCGCTGGAGTGAATAGGTAGATGCTTGAAACCAGCAGGAATTGCTTGAGGATGGCGTTCATTTAAATGTCCCTATGGATGTGTTTCAAGGTTAGCAAGCTAAATATGGGGGCAGTTCTCAGAAAACAAAGTGGAGCAAATAGCGATATTTTTTCCAGGGAACCTGAAACTCCAGGGAAAACCGGAGGGCGTCGAAGCCCTCCGTTATTACTCAGGCGAAGTCGTACTCGCCGCCTTTCTCAAGGGCCGTCTGATACGTCGGCCGGGCGTGCACCCGTTCCACCCAGGCGGTGATGTTCGGCCGATTCTTTCCAACGATGCCTCGTGCTACAGAGGCCTCCAGCGGGAAGCTCATCTGGATATCCGCCGCGCTCAGGTTATCCCCAAGGAACCAGGTGTTTTTTGCCAGGTGGGCTTCAACAAAATCCAGATGGGTTTTGATCATCGGGCCGATGAAGATCTCGTTGGTTTTATCGGAGATGCCTTTGGCTACCGGCTTGATGAAGAACGGCATTGGGCTGGTTTTCACCTTTTCGAACACCAGGCGCATCACCAGTGGCGGCATCAGGGAGCCTTCGGCGTAGTGTAACCAGTAGGTGTAATCCAGCCACGCCTGACCGCCGGCCTCCGGCAGCATGGTGTCCTTGCCATAGGTGTGGGCCAGGTATTCGATGATGGCCCCGGATTCCGCCACCACCAGATCGCCGTCGGTGATCACCGGGGATTTGCCCAGCGGGTGAACCTTCTTGAGGCTAGCCGGCGCCAGCATGGTTTTGGGGTCACGCTCGTAACGCTTGATCTCGTAGGGCACGCCCAGCTCTTCCAACATCCAGAGAATGCGCTGTGAGCGGGAATTATTCAGGTGGTGCACTGTAATCATTTAGAAACTCCGTTCGTTAGATTAAACCCGATTTGATCATGTCAAAGGTGTCCAGAATCCGCGCCACGTACTGGTCTTTTGGGCGAAAGCTGCTTTGGGTGCTCAGTGAGACGTCCCGCTCCAGATGGTCCAGCAGCTTGTGCAGGCGCCGGCGATGCAGGCCTATGGCTGCCTGAACCGGATCGGATATCACGCCGGACAAAGCCGCAAAGGCTGCGAGGGCCGTCATCACCGCAACCATGACGCTGGCGGTGGTCGCCAGCGAGGGCTCTGGTGGAAATACGTTGTAGTACCAGCCACCGATCGTTTCACCCAGAATAAAATCCCGTGCTGCCATGGTCTTGGCCAGCATGGACGCAAGAACCACCCCGAGTCCAATGCCGCCCGGCGTAAATTTCTGGAATGCGAATGCCCCCAGCACGGTGCAGGAAATGCTGTTGGTGATATCGGCAGACGCTGTCCGGGTAACCCGGTACTGGCTGAGCGCGTCGGCTACTAATGGCTCAATGAGCTTGATGAAGCGTTGGTGATCGACCGGCTCCGAGCTATGGCGGGCGTAAACAGCTTCCAGAGCCTCAATCAGGTAGCCCTCCAACAGGTTGCTTTCGGACGGGTTCTTCCTCCCACCCTTGTTCAGTAATTCGTGCTGAATCAGGCTCGAGATGTGCTCCTGCACCCGGGTGGTAAAGCCCGCGGGCACACGATCGGCCAAACGATGCAGCCAGCCAAGGCCTGCTCGATTGCGAACCAGGATTTTTACCAGGCAGGCCAGGGCGTATATCGGTGCCCACAGCAAATTGATGGGCGCCCGCAACATGTCCCAGCCCAGCGCCATCCGGTTGGTGGCAATGGCTCCCGGGTAGTGAAAATGACGGTCGATAAACGCCGGTACCCGCTCCCGGCAGTCGTCGAAGTAGTCCTCGATGCCTGAACGGATGGCCTGCTTTATCTCGGCTTGGGAGATAGTGTGTTCGGTCGATGTGTCATCGGACATAGTGGCAGGCGTGTCTGCAGGTAAATAAGTGGTCCGGGCCTGATGCCGCATCGGCGCATACCGGGACCATTGTTTTCTGGGCGGTTACTGTATCAGGAATTCTCTGCGCTCAGGCAGGTCAGTGACAAGTCCTTCTCCAGCCGGTAAGTGTCGAAATCCCGAGCCAGAAACAGTTTGCCCTGATAATGCTGCAGGGCTTCAGCGGCCAGTTGGTTGATGTTGGGTGTACCGTGCGGCCCGGACTGGTAGCGGGAGCTGAAATGGGTCAGCACCAGATTGGGCAGCTGGGCCTGCTGGGCAAACTTGGCCACTTGTTCGGCGGAGCTGTGCTGTGGCCAGGGGCCGACTCGCTCGGATACGTCCTGGGTGTAGGTGGCCTCGTGAATCAGCAGGTGACTGCCAACACTGGCGTCGGCCAGCAGGGTAGGGTCGTCGTTGTCGCCGGCGACGATCAGACGGCGAGCCACCCGGGGTATTTGAGTGTAATCGTCACTTCTCAGTAGGCGGCCATCAGGCAGGGTAACGTCGTGGCCTTTCTGCAGCTCGCCCCAGCTTGGGCCTGGCTCAATACCGTAATCCCGCAGTTTGTCCTGCAGCAGTTGTCGCTCCAGATTCCGCTCCGTAAACACAAAGGCGCGGCAAGGCACCCTGTGGGACAGCGCCACATTGGTCACCTCAGCGTGGTCATCTTGCCAGTGAAAGCCTGGGGCCTCGGAATCGATGAAGTTCAGGGGGTAGCTCAGGCTGGAGTCGCTGTTTTCGAGCGTGGTGGTGATAAAGCGATGAGTCTGCACCGGGGCGATGAGATCCAGCGGCTCGGTGCGGCCCAGCATGGAGGCACTGGTGAGCAGTCCCGGTAGGCCAAAGGTGTGGTCGCCGTGGATGTGGGTAATGAAGATCGCCCGCAATTGCATCACCGAGTGGTGAGCGCGCAGCAGCTGGTGTTGGGTACCTTCACCGCAGTCCACCAGGTACCAGGGCTTGTGGCCGGATGGCGACAGCGCCAGGGCGGTGACGTTGCGTGCTCGTGTTGGTGTGCCGGCGGAGGTGCCCAGAAAAGTGAATTCCATGGTTTCTCGCTTTGCGTTCAGGGTTGCGAGGTTAAGGCATCCTGCGACACAACGCAGTTGCGTCCCGTCACCTTGCGACATAGAGCGCCTCGTCCGCCCGTTTCATCAGTGAATCGTAGGACGTATCTGTTGATGCGAAAGACGCCACGCCCATAGTGACGGTAGCATGGAAGGAAAAGTCGTCCAGTGTGAATTCCATAGTTTCAATCAGTTGGCGGATACGCTCGGCAAACGCCACGGCACTGTGTAGCTGCGTATTGGGCAGGATGATGGCGAACTCCTCTCCGCCAATACGGCATCCCACATCCAGCGGGCGCAGTTCCTTCTGAACCATCCTGGCGGCATTAATCAGCACAAGGTCACCGCCCGCATGGCCGTATTGATCATTGATGCGTTTGAAGTGGTCAAAATCGAACATGATGACGGAGGTGGGCAGGCCCGAGCGAACAAAGCCTGAGTGTTGCGCCTCTAGCCGAGCATTGAAGTGTTTTCGGTTGTAGAAGCCGGTCATCTCGTCGGTCAGTGATTCCAGGGTCAGCCGGTCTTCCAGCTCCCTCTGGTAGGTGACATCTCGGAGCAGTGCCATGGCAACCCGCTCACCATCCAGCGTGATGATGTTGATCATGATATCGACCGGTACCTCGGTGCCATCCGCACGCACTCCGGAGAAGCGTTTTTGCGCCCCCATGGTCGGTGGACCGGCTTCTGAAAGTAAGTGTCGACATTTTGCCTGTGTGTATCCCGGTGCAGCTCCGGGATGATCATCGTCAGATCCGAACCTTTCAGGGTATTTGCGGGGTAACCAAACATTTGCCCGGCCTGTGAGTTAACCAGTGCGATCTCGTGGTTGGTATTAACGATAACGACGGCATCTGGAAGGGACTCGATAAACGGCAACAAGTTCTCGGAAGTGGTAATGAGCTCGTTGGTGTTTTTCTGCGGCGGCATGGTCAGAGGGATCTCGAAAATGAATCTTTATCACACATTCACTACTATAGGGGCTGATGTCTCGAATACTACCACCCCACTGAACAGGAGCCCGATAATGGCGGAAGGATCACTCAAGGAACAATTGGCCAGCGCGGTAAAAGACGCGATGCGTAACAAGGACAAACTCCGGCTTACCACTCTGCGTATGGCGCAGGCTGCGGTTAAACAGATCGAAATCGATGAGCGCCGTGAATTGAGTGACGAAGACGTTCTGAAAGTGCTGGATAAAATGCTCAAGCAGCGCCGGGATGCCGCCAGTCAGTACGACGATGCTGGCCGCCCGGAGCTGGGCGACAAAGAGCGTGCGGAAATGGTCATTATCGAGGAGTTCATGCCCGCTGCACTGTCCGAGGATGACCTGGATAGCCTGATCCGATTGGCCCTTAGTGCAACCGATGCCCAGGGCATGCAGGACATGGGCAAAGTTATGAACGAACTGAAGCCCCAGGTTCTGGGTCGGGTTGATATGGGCCATTTGAGCAAGAAAGTGCGAGCAGCGCTGGCGGGCTGATGAGTGCACCGGGCTTCGCTGCCTTGAATTGTTCGTGCAGTGCACTCAGCTATCAGAAACAGCCATGACATTTAGCGAGTCAGGAGAGCCGTAATGCATGTGTTCATAGCAGGAGCCAACGGGCAGATCGGACAACACCTGTTGCAGGAAATGGCGAACAGCGATCACGAGGCACGCGCGCTCATCCGGCACCCGGACCAGGGGCCCGATTTGCAGCAGCTGGGCGCCACGGAAACCGTGGTCGGCGATCTTGAGCACGACTGTAGCGAGGCCATGAGAGGCTGTGATGCGGTTATTTTCACCGCAGGCTCCGGCCCTCATACCGGACCGGATAAAACCATCGATGTGGATCAGGATGGTGCTATCCGGCTGGTGGATACCGCCAGAGCCATGGGTATCAAACGGTTCATCATGGTAAGCACGATGCGCGCGGAAGAGCCGGATAAAGGGCCGGAAAAGCTCCAGCATTATCTGCGGGCCAAGCACAACGCCGATGAGCACCTGAAGAACAGCGGTCTGAATTACACCATCGTGCGGCCGGGCCGGCTCACCGATGACGACGGCTCTGGCAAGGTTGCGCTGAGTGCCAGGCTGGAGGAGTTTGGTGAAATTCCACGTCAGGATGTCGCCCGGGTGCTGCTGGCGGTGCTGGATTCGGACAACACCACCGACGCTGTGTTCGATGTGGTTTCTGGCGATACGCCAGTGCCTGAGGCGCTGGCCAAGCTGTAACATCTCGCTGATATCACTCCGGCAACACCAGGCCCGGCGAATTGCCTAGCCGGGCCTGTGAATTGCCTTGCCTTTGCCCTACGCTTGTAGCCATAACGTGGTCAGCCCAAGCGGTGGTCAGGCGCCTATGTCCGATAAAGAACTTCGCACCAAATCCGATAAACAGTCTATTGAGCAGTTTATTCATCAGGTCCAGACATTGCCCAAGGGCGGTGGGGTTAAGGGCCGGCTCATTTTCGCCCTGGACGCCACCGCCAGCCGGGAGGCAACCTGGGACCAGGCCTGTCATTTGCAGAGTGAGCTATTCCTGGCCACCAAGGATCTCGGTGGCCTGGCCATCCAGCTGTGTTATTACCGTGGTTTTCGGGAGTTCAAGGCGACTGGTTTTGTTACGGAAACCGGCCAACTGCTGAGCCTGATGAACGGTGTGTCTTGCCTGGGTGGCCGCACCCAGATCAGCCGGGTGCTGGCCCACGCCGTGAGTGAAACCCGCACCCAGCCTGTAAAAGCCGTGGTGTTCATTGGCGATTGCTGCGAGGAACCGGTGATGAGCTGTGCCATACCGCCGGTGAGCTGGGCATGCTGCGCACCCCGGTGTTTATGTTCCATGAGGGCGACGATGCCCATGCCCGGGCGGTGTTCCAGCAGGTGAGCAAGCTTTCAGGCGGCGCCTATGCGCCCTTTGATCGCAACAGCCCGCAAGTATTGAAGGATCTTATGGCTGCGGTTGCGGTCTATGCGTCCGGGGGAGCCAAGGCTCTGGAGGATTTTTCCAGCCGCAGTTCTCCGGAAGTGAAGCGCCTGACCAAGCAAATCAGATAAGGTAGATAGCGACAATGGTGGGCCAATTAGCCCGGAGTTCCGAGTGCAGATAACGCTAATTTTTCTCGTGATGTCGTTGTTTGCGGCGTTGTGGCTGCGCAGCCTGCCGCGGAAACAGCGGGGCCCAGCGGCCATCAAATTGTCGTTAATCGTGGGTACTGTAATTGTGGTTGCGCTGGCGGTGACGGGCCGTTTGCACTTCTTATTCGCCTTGCTGGCGTTCCTTTATCCGCTCCTGCGCCGGGTGCTGCCGTCTCTTCTGACGGGAGGCCTGACCGGCGGCGGTTCCAAGGCTAAACCGGGCAATCAGTCTCATGTTTCCAGCGAAGTTCTGGAAATGAGCCTGGACCATGACTCTGGAACCATGGACGGCACGATTTTGACGGGCCCCATGGCGGGCCGGACACTGTCGGACCTTGGCGAGAGTGAGTTCCTTGAGTTGTTACGCTACTGTCGGGCGCAGGATGAGGACTCGGCCCGGTTGCTGGAAACCTATCTTGATCGGCGCTTTGGCGACTCCTGGCGCGCGGATGACGAGGCTGGTTCTGAAAGCGGAGAATCCGCTGGGGGCGGCAATGGTGGCAACGCCAGTGGCCCGCTGACAGAGAGTGAAGCCCTGGACATTCTGGGCCTGGAACCCGGTGCCAGCCGAGAAGACATTATTCAGGCGCACCGCCGGATGATGCAGAAAGTGCACCCGGATCATGGTGGCAGCAACTACCTTGCCGCGCGCATCAATGAGGCGAAAGAGTGCCTGTTGGGGTGATGTTTCTGCGTTGATTTATTCCGCTAAAGGGCAGGTCTGCACTGAATCCCCCAGCGCCAGTTCCCCGCCTTCCACCACCCGAGTCGTGATGCCTCCATGGCCGCGCATGGCGTTGTAGCCGCCCGGGCCTAGCGTGGTTTCCATCTTGCTGCAGGGATGGCACAGGCCGGTGTATTCCAAAACCACGTCGCCAATGCGGAACGTTTTACCTTTCAGCGCCAGCAGGTTCAGGCCGGAAACCACGATGTTGCGCCGAAACACCTCGGGGGCAATGGCCTCCCGCTGCAGGCAGGAGGCAATCGCATGCAGGTGCTCCTGCTGAATCAGCGTCACCTGTCGTTTGCTGGTTTCACGGCCCTTGAAGCGGTCTCCCTCCAGGCCTTTGCCGGGACTGACACTCACGCGCTCAAGCATTTCCATTGTCTGGCCACGGGCAGGGCGAATGCCAATCCATTCCACCCGGCCGGTTTGTGGCAGGGTGTCCAGCAGGATTTGCATGGGGGTTGGTTCAGCCATGGGCTCTCTCCACTCGATTCAGAAATACGCCGATGTGCTCGAACGCTTCTTCCGCTTCTGGCAACAACGGCGTGAACAGGTGCCATACATGCACCATGTCGGGCCAGGTTTTGAGTTCTACCGGCGAACCAGCAGCCCGCGCTTTTTCAACGTAGCGCTGCGCATTCTCCAGCAGCAGTTCCGATTCGCTGACGTGGATCATCGTCGGCGGCAGCCCGTGTAATCGCCCCCTTAGGGGCGATGCCATCGGGCTGGTGGGCAGTACCCGCATGCCCAGCACGGTTCCCCACCAGAGCAGAGGCATGGGTATCCGGGCCATTTTTTTCACGGTTGGCCCAAGCATGACATCGGATTCCAGATTGGCGCGGCTGCCCAGTGAGGTAAGCATCAGTTCGGTGGACGGTGACAGGGCAATCGCGGCGGTCGGTGCTTGCAAGCCCTGATCCCGTATCCAGGCGATAAGGCCCAGGGTGTGGCTGCCACCGGCGGAATCGCCCGCAACCACCAGGAAATCGGCTGAAGCCTTACCATCCGGGCCGTTGTCCAGTAGCCAGCGATAGGCCCGCTGGCAATCGATGATGCCGTCCAGGTAGCGGTTTTCCGGCATCAGTCGGTAATCGATGGCGAATACGCAGGCCTGGGTTAGCCGCGACAACCGGTCGGTAATGGCGCGATGGCTTTTGGGGCTGCCGGCGATCCAGGAGCCACCGTGAATGTAGAGAATGCGCCGCTCGGGTTTTGCCCCGGGCGCGATAACCCACTCGCCTCTGGGTGAGCCACTGGCAGGGGGACGGATGTCCG
Organism: Marinobacter similis; assembly: GCF_000830985.1. GTDB lineage: Bacteria > Pseudomonadota > Gammaproteobacteria > Pseudomonadales > Oleiphilaceae > Marinobacter > Marinobacter similis. The sequence continues at coordinate 1,128,545 of NZ_CP007151.1, forward strand.
AGGCCAACTCCAGGCCATCGCTCATGCTATCCATGTACGTCCGCAACGCTTTGACTCGGGCAAGCCCGTGCAGACCGTCAGCGGCCGCGTGCATGCCCTTAACTATTTTCAGAACCTTTTGGCGAGCGTCATCGTGTTGTTGGGGAGGCGGTGCCTCAGATTCATCCCTTGTGCTTCGCTTCCGGCGAATGAAAAACACCACGGCAGCGATCAGCGCGACCATGAACAGACCAAACCACATCATTGCGAACCAGGCCATTCCGAATATCATAGTCAGTCCTTAAGCGGCGGCGTCCCGGAAATGGGCTACTTTGCCATACTAATTCAGTTGCTCAGTATCGCATCAATGCAAAACTCAGCAACGACACATACAAGGAGTTGCCATGTCCTCTCAAACCGTCTGGATTACCGGAGCCTCTTCAGGCATTGGTGAAGCCCTCGCCCTGCGTTATGCCATGGACGGGGCCAGCCTGGTGCTCTCGGCCCGACGCAAGGAAGAGCTCGAGCGTGTCGCCGGTTTGTGCCGGGATGCCGGGCTTCCAGCCGATCAGGTACTGGTGCTGCCGCTGGACGTGACTGACTGGGAATCGCTGCCCGGTGCGGTGCAGAGCGTGCTGCATACCTTCGGCACCATCGATCTGCTGGTGAACAACGCCGGTGTCTCCCAACGTTCCCTGTGCGAAGACACCGATATGGCGGTTTACCAGAAACTGATGGATGTGGATGTGATGGGTCAGATTGCGCTAACCAAAGCAGTGCTGCCCCATATGCAGGAGCGCGGTTCCGGGCACCTGGCGGTGACCGCCAGTGTGGCTGGCAAGGTGGGCGTACCGCAGCGGACCGGTTATTGCGCAGCCAAGCACGCGGTGATGGGCTTTTTCGATGCCCTGCGAGCGGAAGTGGAAGGCCAGGGCATTGATGTGTCCACCATTGTGCCGGGCTTCATTCGCACTGACATATCTCGCAATGCCCTCGCCGGTGATGGCTCAGCATTTGGCAAACTAGACGACAACATTGCCGGGGGCATGGATGTCACCGAGTGCGCCGAGGTGGTGTTCAAAGGCCTAAACGCGAAAAAGCGAGAGATCCCGGTGGGCAAGGGCAAGGAGATGGCGGCGCTTTGGATCAAACGGGTATCGCCAGAGGCGCTGTTCCGCATCATTCGGTCGTAAATATAGCCTCAGGCTTTCGCCAATCCCGCCCATAGATTGTGATGATTGGAACGTGGGCTTTGGTTAAACTGCTTTCTCATTTTCCGGTGATGGCAAATATGGCCCTATTTTCAGGTGACAATGGCGAGAACGATCTGTACCTCTCGCGAACCGACCCAGAGAACCCCTTTGGCACTCACGGTGAGTTCAGCTTTGAGCTGGAAGGCAAGGTCTGGCCCACGGTGGAGCACTATTTTCAGGGCATGAAATTCACCGATGAAACCCGGCAGGAAAGGGTGCGGGCAGCCGCCACACCCGCACTGGCAAGAAAGCTAGGCCGAAAGCGCCACAAGAGCTTGCGACGGGACTGGAAACAGGTGCGTGAAACCGTCATGACCCGTGGGGTATACACTTGCTGCCGAACCCATCCTGAGCTGGCGGAAAAACTGCTGAGTACCGGCGATCAGAAGATTGTGGATAATAGTAACTTCGATTACTTTTGGGGCTGTGGTCGTGACCGCCGGGGAAAAAATTGCTTCGGACAGGTGCTGATGAACGTTCGTGCCAAGCTGCGCCAAGAGCTGGCGAGTTGATTTGAGCTAATCAGTCGCCCAGTCTCAATCCTTCGCAAAAAGCTGGCCCATATCCTTGAAGGCTTTGAACTCGAGGGCATTGCCGCAGGGGTCGAACAGGAACATGGTGGCCTGTTCACCTACCTGTCCCTGAAACCGCACATAGGGCTCGATCACGAACTCCGTGCCCCTGGCTTTCAATCGCTCGGCCAGAGCCTCCCACTTGTCCCAGTCCAGCACCACGCCAAAATGCGGCACAGGCACATCGTGCCCGTCCACGGAATTGCTGTGGGCGTTCTCCTGGGAGGCAGTTTTCGGGTGTTCGTGGATGACCAGCTGGTGGCCATAGAAGTTGAAGTCTACCCAATGGTCGCTGGAGCGTCCCTCTTCAAGGCCAAACACCTCTCCGTAAAAGGTCCGGGCGGCCGCCAGGTCGTACACAGGAATTGCCAGATGGAACGGTGACAGGCTCATGGATACCTCCTTCAGGCCTTGTTGTTTAGACCTAGTTGTTCAGGCCCGGTTACTTGGCGCTGGTCACGTATTTCAGCACTTCAACCACTTGCTCAGGTGTTTGCGCCCAGGCCATGGCCGCGGCGTCTACTTCCTTGAGCGGGTGAATGATGTCGTCGTTGTGCAGGGTGACATAGGGCGTGCCCATGGCCGCGCAGTAGCCTGCATCAAAGGCGGCATTCCATTGCTTGTACTTGTCGCCAAAACGGATGACCGCCAGGTCGCACTGCTCCAGCATGGTCTTGGTGCGAATGCTGTTCACCTTGGAAGACTGGTGGTCGCGCCAGAAGGGCACGTCTGGCTTGCCCAGGACATCGCCGGCGGCATCGCTGGCCTCGTGATTGGTCACCGGTGCGGTGAATTCTACCGGCAGCCCGGCCGCTTCTGCGCCGGCCTGAATCTGCTCGCGCCAGTCGGTGTGAATTTCGCCGGAAAGATAAACGGTCCAGATCATGGAGGTTTCCTCAGTTGGTGTCGGAACGGGTCGGTCTACGACCATGGAAAAGCGGAGCCCTATCATACGTGAGCCGGAGACCGGATGCCCATTGCCGGCATTAATCGCCAGCTGGGACTTATCAAAAGGTGCCAACGGCCGTGAGCGCTTTAAGTCCCGACGCGAGCCGTCCATAGTGAGGGGGGTTGGAAAGACGATGAATCACCATCAATCGCCACGTATCAACGCCTATCACGACAGGAGACATGCACAGATGAGTACCTACAAAGCGATTAACCTTGTGAAACGGCCTGCCGGGAGTATTGGTCCGGAGCTGTTCGAGGTCGTGGAAAAGACCGTCCCGGAACCCTCGGACGGGGAGATACTGGTTCGGCAGACATACATGTCCCTGGATCCGGCCATGATGGGCTGGATGAGCGAAGACACCGACAGCTACATTCCACGGGTGGAGCTGGGCGATGTAATGCGCTCGTCCGGCATTGGTGAGGTGGTGGCCTCCCGTCATCCGGATTTTGCCGAGGGCGATCAGGTTATCGGGATGTTTGGCTGGCAGGAAATGGCCCTGATGGATGGCGCGGGTGTGAACAAGGTGGACAAAAATCTGCCGCCGGAAATGGCGCTGTCGGTGTTTGCCCTGCCGGGTCTGACGGCTACCCAGGGGCTGTACGGTTATGGCCGCCCCAAGAAGGGTGAGACCCTTGTGGTGTCCGGTGCGGCCGGCTCCGTTGGTTCAATCGTGGGCCAGCTGGCCAAAGCCGATGGCCTGCGGGTCATTGGTGTGGTCGGCAGTGACGAGAAGGCCGACTGGATCGTCAACGAGCTCGGCTTTGATGGCGCGGTGAACTACAAGACTGACGATTTGGGTGCGAAACTGGACGAATTGGCGCCGGAGGGTATCGACGTTTACTTCGAGAACACCGGTGGCCCGATCCAGGATTATGTGTTTGAGCGGATGAATGCACACGGCCGTGTGGTGGTGTGTGGCATGATCGCCGATTATACCGCGGCTACTCCGCGCCCAGGCCCGAACTGGATGCGCATCATCAAGAAGCGTCTGTCGATTCAGGGCTTCACCATGCCCGATCACCGGGACAAGACCAAAGAGCTGCACGCCAAGCTCACGCCCTATGTTCAGAACGGCCAGATCAAGTACCGGACTCACGTTCTGGAAGGTCTGGAATCGGCCATGAGTGGCCTGTCGTTGTTCCTGACCGGCGACAACAAGGGCAAGCTGATGGTGAAGTTCTGACCTGACGAAAGCTCGAGCAGGGGGCACTCGCCCCCCTGTTCAGTCGCTCTGATTGAGCCCCATCTCCCAGAAGTCGATCTCAAGCCGCGTAGCGTCACTGAAAATTCGGGTAAGTTGCTGGAACCGGGTGTCCGAGACGTCAGCCAGTCGTTCATCCAGCCAGCGAACCTCGGCCTGCATGGCGTCCTGAAATTCCTCGCTCTCGTACATGGCAATCCAGGCATCGTAGGGATTGTTGTCGCCCCGAACGGTGCTGGCCCGGTTGTTCAGCCAGTTGGCGATTTCGCCATACCCCACCATGCACGGCGATAGCGCCACATGCAGGTCCAGCAGATCGCCCCGGTTGCCGGTGTCGAGCACATACCGTGTGTAGGCAAGGGTGGCGCGGGCTTCTGGCAGGTTGGCCAGCTCTTCCTCTGAAATTCCCCACTCCTTGCAGTAACTGATGTGCAGATCCAGCTCCACATCCACGATCGCTTGTAACCCTTCTTTGGCCTGTCGCAGGTCCGACAGGGTCGGGCTTTTGTAGGCGGCCAGGGCAAAGGCGCGAGCGAACTGGATCAGGAACAGGTAGTCCTGCTTCAGGTAATGCTGGAACGCCTCGGGGGCCAGTGAGGCATCGCCCAGCTGCCGCACAAAGCTGTGTTCGATGTAGTCGCGCCATTCGGCCTGGCAGGTCTTCTTGAGGTCTTCAAACTGGTACGGCATTGGGGCTCCCGAATAGAGGGCTGACTGATGTCAGTAGCAGGAATTGGGTGATGAGTCCGGATTGATGTCGCCGGCCACTTCCTCTGGATCGATGCCGTGGCTGATCAGAACTTCTCGTACAAAATTCACCTGGGCCAAAATCCGGTCGGCATCGTCGCCATACTCAAACCGGTTGATCTCCACCGGCTGGGGCATGAATGTGAAGGCGGTTTTCAGCGCAGTGAGGGTGTCTTCGTCGGCCATTGAGAATACTCCTTGCCATGCTGTTGGTGTGACTGCATGGAAGGAGTATACCCAAGCCTGTGGCCTGAATCAGGGGGTCAATGGGTGACTTTGGTCTCAGCGGTTGCCCGTTTGCGTGGAGCGGAGTTTTTACGTGGAGAGACGCGACGTTTCTGCCTGACCGGGGTCGGAGGCGCTGGCTCGTTCCTCACATAAGCTCCGGGCGCTGGCTCAATCACTGGCAGCTCGCCATCCTCGACGGTGCGAGCGGGCACTTTGCCACCACCAAACTGTTCAGCCCAGGCAACCCAATCCGGCCACCAGGAGCCTTCGCTCTGCTTGGCACCTCGCAGCCAAACCTCTGGATCCGGATCATTATCATCGTTGAGGCGGTAGCCATACTTTTTCTTCTCCGGCGGATTGATGATGCCTGCGATGTGTCCGGAGCCGCCCAGCACGAACCGCACCGGGCCGCCCAGATTGCGTGAACCCTTGTAACAGGACGTCCACGGGGCGATGTGGTCCTCAATGGCCGAGGCAAAATAGGTGGGGATCTTCACCTTGCCCAGATCAATCGGTGTGCCCGCCAATTCAATCGCACCGGGCTCCCGCATCCGATTGTTCAGGTACATATTGCGCAGGTAGAAGCTGTGCATTGCCGCCGGCATTCGGGTGGCGTCGGCGTTCCAGTACAACAGGTCAAACGGTGCGCTATCTCGCCCCATGAGGTAGTTGTTGACGAAGAACGACCAGATCAGGCTTTTGGCCCGCAGCATATTGAAGGCGGTCGCCATCGAAGCGCCATCGAGATAGCCCTGCTTGTTCATGACCTTCTCAAGTTTGTTGATGGCATCTTCATCAATGAACACTTCCAGATCGCCCACGTCCGAGAAATCCATCAGGCAGTTCAGGAAGGTTGCGCTCTTGACCCGGTCGTCGCCGCGGGCGGCCATCCAGGCCAGGGTGCAGCCGAGCAGCGTGCCGCCAATGCAATAGCCAACCGTATTCAGCTCACGCTCGCCGGTGGTTTCTTCAATTGCGTTCATGGCGGCAATGGGGCCTTCGAGCATGTAGTCTTCAAAGCTCTTGTCGGCCAGTTCCGGCCCGGGGTTCACCCAGGACACCACGAACACCGTGTGGCCTTGTTCTACCCAATAGCGGATGAAGGATTTTTTCTCGCCCAGATCGAGGATGTAGTACTTGTTGATCCACGGCGGGATTACCAGCAGCGGCCGGCGGTGCACGGTGTCGGTGGTTGGCTTGTATTGTATGAGCTGCATCAGCTCGTTCTGGTAAATGACATCGCCCGGTGTGTTGGCCAGGTTCTCTCCCACCGTAAAGGCGTCCGGGTCGGACATACGGAAGGGCATGGGGCCTGCCCCCTCATCCAGATCCCGCAGCAGATTGGCCAGGCCTCGCAACAGGTTTCTGCCCCGGGTGCGAATGGTCGCCTGCAGCACTTCGGGGTTGCTCAGGATGAAGTTGCTTGGGGCCAGGGCGTCGGTCATCTGGCCGGTGAAGAACTTCAGTTTGCGTCGGGTGTGGTCGTCCATGCCGCGGACATCATCGAGGGTGTCCATAATCCAGCGATTGGACAACAGGTAGGCCTGTTTGATGACGTTGAACGCCATAACCTCGTCCCAGGCCTGGTCGCGAAAGCGCCCATCGCCCGGTTCGGGCTCCACCACACTGAGCGGTTTATTGCTTATGCCGCTGGCCAGCAGGCCCGACCAGAATTCGGTGGAGTCCTTGATCAGTCTCATCTGGGCAAAAAGCAGCGTGTCGGGCTGGGTGGCCAGCCGGCCGGTGAGGGACAAAAAAGGTTTGGCCATGCTCTTGATGCTAGCCGGGTTGGGCTCGCCGCCGCGCAATCGCCGCAGAATCGAGCGTTTCAGCAGGCGGCCACCGTGCTTGCCGGCCCGAACGAGGGACCGGCTTACAACGTTGGGTTCGAACTCTGACGGCGATGGTGTCTTGATCGGTTTATCTGCATGGTGCTGCTATTAACCTCGCTGTGTTACATGTACACGCCGCCGTTCACATTGATCTGTTGGCCGGTGATGTAGTCCCCTTCCGCTGCCAGGAAAACCACCGCCCGGGCGATTTCCTCAGGTTTGCCAAAACGCCCCATGGGCACTCGCGAAATGATTTGTTGGCGAATGTTCTCGGGCACCTGGCTAGCATTTCGGTTTCGGTGAAACCCGGGGCAATGGCGTTAACGGTGATGTTGTACTTGGCCATTTCCAGCGCCAGGGTTTTGGTGAACGCGATGATGCCGCCTTTACTGGCAGCGTAGTTGGCCTGACCAAAGTTGCCGGCCTGTCCGACGAAGGAGGTAATGTTGATGATGCGGCCGTACTCCTGGTCCATCATGATTTTCAGTACTTCAGAGCAAGTCGCGTAGACGCTCCCGAGATTGGTATCGAGGACGTCGTTCCAGTCCTCGTCGGTGAGTTTCTTCATGGACTTGTCTTTGGTGATGCCGGCGTTGTTCACCAGGATGTCAATGCGCCCCCATTTTTCATGGACCTGGCGTATCAGGCTCCGTGCGGCTGGCATCTGGGAAAGGTCGGCCTGGAAGGCAAGGGAGCGGACGCCGTTGGCCTCGATTTCCTTGACGACCTCATCGGCCTCGGACTGACGTGAACGGTAGTTGATGGCGACGTCGGCGCCGCGCTGGGCTAATTGAAGTGCAATGTGCCGACCGATGCCACGAGAGGCACCGGTGACGATGGCAACCTTGCCTTTAAGGTCTTGCATGAGGCGCTCCTTGCGATCTTCTTGTTGGCTGGCTTGAGTAGTTTTTGAATATTCAAAAACTCATGTTTCAAGCTAGCAGAGGGCCGATGAGGCCACAAGAAATCAGCGCAAGGAGCGCGCTAAAGCGAGTACCGAAGAGAGAGCCAAAGAGCGCGCTCAGGCGCTCCGAATGAAGCCCTTCAACTTTGGCGCAATTTCCTCGCGCCAGCGACTGCCATTGAATACCCCATAATGGCCGGCACCCGGCTGCAGGTGATGCACACGGCGGGAGTCCGGCACGTTGACACACAGATCATGGGCGGCCCGGGTTTGTCCGGGGCTGGAAATGTCGTCTTTCTCACCTTCGATGGTCATCAGGGCGGTATCACGGATGGCGGCCGGATTCACCAGGCGGCCACGGTGTTTGAAACAGCCGCGGGCCAGGTGGAATTCCTGGAAAACGCGCTCGATGGTATCCAGGTAGTAGGTTGCCGGCAGATCCATCACCGCCAGGTACTCGTCGTAAAATTCGCGGTGGCGATCGACCTTCTCGGACTCGTCATCGCGGATGGATCGGTACAGCCCGCGATAGGCATCTACGTGGCGATCGAAGTTCATGTTCACAAACCCGGTCAGTTGCAGGAAGCCGGGGTAAACCTGACGCATCACGCCCGGGTAGGGCGCGGGCACCGGGTGCACCAGGTTGCGCTTGAACCAGGCCAGGTTGTGTTCGGTGGCCAGTTTGCAGGGTGCGGTGGGATCAACACGGCCATCGATCGGGCCACTCATCAACGCCAGCGAACGTGGTGCTGACGGATGGTTGTCCTCGGCCATGATGGCGGCGGCCGCGAGTACCGGAACCACTGGTTGGCAAACCGCCAGTACGTGGGTGTCCGGCCCCAGGTGGTCAATGAAATCAATTACGTAATCGATGTAATCGTCGAGGCCGAAATCACCTGCGGACAGCGGAACCTTACAGGCATCGCGCCAGTCAGTAATGTAGACGTCGTGATCTGGAAGCATCGCTTCCACGGTGCCGCGCAGCAGCGAGGCGAAGTGTCCGGACAGCGGCGCAACGATTAGCAGTTTCGGGTCATCAGGCCGCTCTACGTTGCGCTCAAAGTGCTTCAGCTGCGCAAACGATTTGCGTTTGACGATGGCTTCACTGACCTCGACCCGCTGACCATCGCAGGTGGTAAAGGGCAGATCGAAGGCCGGCTTGGGGTAGCGACGGGTAAGGTCGTTGAACACCTCGTAGGCCGAGGCAACGCTGCGGGCGCGGGAAGCCGGGAAAAGGGGCTTAGCCGGTGTTGCAGCAAAGTGCTCTGGGTGGCGCTCATCATGCGCATCGGCATTAACGCTGCGCGGCTCATCTCGTGGGCAAAGTACATCATGGTCTTGTCCTGCTTGAGTTCTGGATTGCGGTAACTTCGAGCCGATCCCTTGTCTCATGCACCACCTGACGATCTATCAGGGTATTACCATTAAACAGCAGACTATCATACTTTGGTCGCTGTACGTTTGGTAAGCTTTTGGCATCACCTATGAGGACTCTCCATGTTTCGTATTCACGTTGAGCGCACGTTGGCCAAAGATATTGATTCAGTTTTTGACGCCATTTCCGACCATGCCCGCTACGAGCGGTTTCCCGGCGTTGATAAGTCAGTGCTGGTTGAAGAGGGAGCTGAGGAGAAAAACGGCGCTGGTGCACTGCGGATTATTGGCGCGGGCCCACTGGAGCTGTACGAGCGCATTACGCGGTTCGAGCGGCCGTCGCTGATGCACTACCGAATTGAGAAATCGAGCCCGTTCTCGGTACGGCACGACAAGGGCGAGATTCTGTTGCAGCCGGAGGGCGAGCGTACCAGAGTGACCTGGATATCCGAGGGTCGAGTACCGGTTCCGGTGCTGGGCCGGGTGTTGGACCGGTTTGCCGAGCGTACGTTTATCAGGGCCTTCAATTCCTTGCTGAAGGCGGTTGAGCGGCTCTAGATGAGTCCGCCCAACCTGCAGTGCCCGCAGCGCTAATCCTCAATCACCTCGCGCTCGAAGCGGCCAAGCACGGTCACGATAATGAGTGCCAGCAACGTCACCATGCCCGCCAGTGCCAGGGTGCCGATGCCGCAGGCCACACCGATGGCACCCGCGATCCAGATAGAAGCTCCGGTGGTGATGCCCTGAACATTGCCACGGCTCTGGATAATGCAGCCAGCCCCCAGAAAACCGATGCCGCCGATGATGCCTTCCACAATGCGGGTGGGGTCGATACGGGCGGACGGGTCGCCCTCAGCGGTGGCAAGCAAGATGTGCATGCCCATGATGATGAATGCGGCAGCGCCCAGCGATACCAGCATGTGAGAGCGAAGGCCCGCTGGTTTGCCCCGCAGTTCTCGCTCTAGCCCCAGCAACAGGGCTAAACCAGCCGCCGCCAGAAGCCGGATGGCCATCTCCATAAACGGAATTTCGCTCTCAAACACTGCTTGCCTCCTGTTTCCTTGTAATGGTGTTCATATGGCCGGGACATTTGCTGACCTGGGATCCTGAGCCAGTTGAGGAGGGTAGCACCTCGAAGCTGCATGATGGGATTCCGCGCTATAATTAGAAAGTAATAACCCGGTCAGGTGGCAATCCCATGCGCGAGAATGACGCCCTCGACTATTGGCACGGCCAGGGCCCCGACTATTTCCGTGAGCTTTCCACGTTCGGTGCATTACCGGACGAAGCCGTGTTGCGCATGCTCCAGAAAGGCCGCGTGATCAGCCTGGAGGCCGGCGAGCGCTTGTACTCCAAGGGTGAGAGCAGCGAAGAGTTCTACATCGTTCTCAGTGGCAGGATGAACTCCTGGATGCCTCGACGGGACGGTGGCTGGACGCTGGCCCGTTGCCATGAGCCCGGTGACGATATGGGCTTCGTACCGATGATCGCGCTGGTTGATCGGCCAGCCAACACCCAGGCCGAAGTGGATTCGGTCGTCCTCGAAATCAGTTGTGGGCAGTTCCTGGATTTGCAGCAGAAAGAGCCGGACGTTTTTGGCCTGATGTTGCTGAATCTGGTCCGCGGTATGGCCAGAACCGTCATTACGATGGTATCGATCATGGCTGAGCGGGATTCCCAACTGCATAAGGTGTATGCCAAGCGCCCAAGCCCAGGAAAAAGTGACCTAAGGTATTGTCCGGTTTTAGGTTTGTCGCTGGCCCGGGGCTCCATGTTAAAGTTTTGAAAAGCATTGCCTTAATGCGCAATCACTGAAATCTGACACCAGCGCGGTTCTGTTTGCAAGACGGTCGGAGAGGGTGTTTTGAAGTCCATATCGAGCACAAAATTTGCTCTTTTCGGCGCAGCGCTGATTGCGATTAGCTATGGTCTTGCGCGTTTTGCTTTCGGCCTGTTTGTTCCACCGATTCGCGCCGACTTGGCATTGTCCCCGGATTTGATCGGCGTTATCGGTGCCCTACCGCTGATCAGTTTCGTGTTGTCGACCTTGGTTGCGCCTTTGGCAGCTGTGCGTCTTGGTGCCCGTAATACGGCCGTGTTATCGGGCGCTTTCGGTGCGGCCGGGCTGGCTTGATAAGTCAGGCTGCCGGGGCTTGGTCGTTGGGTATCGGCGTTTTCGCTTGCGGTATCTGTACGGGCTTGATGATGCCTGCCCTGACCGCGGCCATGCAGGTACTTGTGGACCGAAGCGTACACGGGCGGGTCAGTTCTGTGATGAATGCGGGCACCAGTATTGGCGTCGCCTGTGCAGTGCCCGCGGTCCTGTTTCTGGCCGGAATCTGGCGGTACGCGTACATGGCGTTCGCTATGCTGGCAGTGATCGGAATGGTGGGTGCCTGGTATGTAATTCCCTCGGTGTCTCGGGTTACACCATCGGATGCGGCGCCGCCTGCGCCCATCACCACCTTGCAATGGTGGCGGCTATTCAGGCTTTCGCTGTTTGCGTTTGCGATGGGCTTTGTCTCGGCCGCGTACTGGATCTTTGCTCCGGATCTGGTAGTCAGCCTCGGCGAGATGCCTCCCAGCGCGACCGGGTGGTTATGGCTGGCAGTAGGCATCGCAGGACTTGGCGGTGCCGTGATAGCTGACCTTGCAGATCGCAACAACCCGCCTATTACACAAGCGTTGATGCTGATGATGCTGGCGACGAGCCTCGCGCTGCTGGCAGCCAGTCCCGACCAACTGATTCTGTCTGCTTTTTCCGCGATGGTTTTCGGTTTGGCCTATATGAGTCTGACGGGCCTGTACCTGATGACTGGCATCCGGTTGTTGCCGGGCAGGTTGTCGATGGGCCCCGTTTTACCTTTCCTGGCCGTCTCCCTTGGCCAGGCCGCCGGTTCGCCCATTGTGGGCGTGTTGGTAAATAATTTCGGTTACAGTGACGCGTTTGCCATCTTCTGTGTAATTGGCATTCTGGTGGCGCTGCTGTCGCCCCTGTATCCGGGTTACATTGCTGAGGAGACTGGAGAGACTGTGGAGGAAGAAACTGGCTTGCAAGCGGCGTATGACTATCAGCTTCAAGATGAAGAGGGTGAACCCTACAGCTACGACACTCCGGTCGACGGCCCCGAAAAGGAACCACAATGACGAAGCCAAGTGAAGCCAGGCAGCGGGCGATCCTTGAGCGATTGGACAAATTCAGTCGCTTCACTGACAGCAGCATTGGCATTCCCTTCACCAAATTCCAGATTGGCGCCGAAGCGTCATCGGCCTGTTGCCGGTAGTGGGTGACATGGCCGGTTTGGTGTTGTCTGGCTACGTGCTGGTCGAAGCGCAGCGAGCCGGCGCAAGCAAGGATGTGAAGTTGCGGATGCTGCGTAATATGGGGATTGATTTCCTCGGGGGCCTGTTGCCCGTGGTAGGCGACGCCTTTGATGCCATCTTCAAGGCTAACACTCGCAACACCCGGTTGCTGAGAAACTATCTGGAGGAACAACTGGCGGTGGAGCCGCCTCCGCCGCCGTTCCCCTGGATGACTCTGATCTGGCTGTCGGTTCTGTTTGCGATCGTCACCGGCGGGTTGTCGTTGGTCCTCTGATCGCTTTTTTCCCGTTACTCAACCACTTCAAATAGCTTGCCCAGCCCGCTCTGGGGCTTCAATTTTCCGCACAAGCGCAGGGCCTCCCAAAAGCTGACTTGGTTAGCGGTCAGCACTGGTTTGCCGATGGCCTGCTCCAACTCCGTTAGCCAAGCTGCCGAATGCAGTGCAGTGTCGGGAATGAGCAGCGCATCCGCATTCTCGCGGGTGTCGCGGCCGCGAAATCGATCACATCCTCCTTGCCCAACGTGCCCACCTCGGCGGCAGTGACAATGCCCCGGCTGGATAGGTGCACCACGTCGATGTCGAAATGATTCAGGAACTGGCGGAACCGCTGCGCCACAGCCTCGGGGTAGGTCGCGGCAATGGCTACGGTTTTGGCATCGATCGCTTTTACCGCGCGGGCAAATGCCATGGCTGTGGTGGAGGCTGGAACACCGAGGAGTTTCTCCAGGGTGTCGATCTGCTGGCGAATGCCATCCAGGCCAAGCACAAAGCTGGCGCTGGTGGAGGTCCAAAGCACGGACTCAATACCGGAGTCGGCAAGGGCCGCGGCCCCGGTGGTGAGCCGCCTGACACTGCCCATTTCACTGAGTGCTTCCACCGTATGGGCATCTTCCAGGAACTCCGTGTGAACCAGATGAACCTCGGCGTGCGGCTCTATCATGGAGCCCATCCGTGGGTAGTCATCCTCGGCGGCGTGTCCGGGGTAGAGAAAACCGAGTCTGGCGGGTGGGGATGTATGGGCCATATCTAGCGCTGACCTCGTTTTGTTGTTTGGCATTTGGATTGAGCCTAGCTCAGGTGAGTATCTGGCGCCTTTGGATATTGCGAGAAGGGTTATGGTTCTCCGGATTGTCCTTTCAGGCCTTGCTTAATTATTCACGGAACATTTCTACAGCTCCCTACGTTTGCCTTTGTGAAGTTTTGTAAAAACAAGAAGGACAACAAAAATGCCTGACACTAATTTTTCCCCATTTCGTTATTTCCGACTGTTACCCATCGTTCTTGCCTTGGCAGTTGCCGGCTGTGGCGGCGAGTCCTCAGATTCAGAGGACGAGGAATCTGAGCAGGTCGCCAGTTCCTCGGAACAAACCTGTGAGAATCCTGAGGATGAGGCTGCCGCTCAATGCGAAGTTATTCCTCCCGTCTCTTGTTCTGACGAGACGCCTATCGAAGGTGGCGCCAGTTATCCGGTCACGCTCACCTCGGCCAGTGGCGAAACCATCGCCTTCCAGGTGCTGGAGCCGAAGGGAGCGATTGACTGTGCCGAAGGGCACCCACTGGTGTTACACGGTCACGGCTTTGGCGGATCCCGCACAACAGAGGGCTTCAACAACTACCGTGAAGCGGGCTTCGCGGTCATTTCCATTGATCAGCGTGGCTTTGGCGAGAGCACCGGCACGGTGCGGGTGATGGACCCGGAATTCGAGGGCCAGGACCTGATTCAGATTCTCGACTGGGCCGAGGCCAATCTGGATTATCTGCGCTACCGCAATGAGCCGGACCTGCCGGAAGAGCTCAACCCCAACCTCGTGGCGGGCGCGATCGGTGGCAGCTATGGCGGTGGTTATCAGATCTTGCTGCACGGTCAGGATCCGCGTCAGCGGCTCGATGCCCTGGTGCCGGATATTACCTGGTACGATCTGCGTTACAGCCTCAATCCCGGTAACGTTATTAAAACCGGATGGGATCTTGTGCTGGTTGCGGGTGGTGAAGCCGGCTCAACTGGCAATGGTAACGACGGGCTGGACCCGATTATCCGCGAGATTCTCGCCCAGGGTGCGACACTGAACAGTTTCCCCGAGGCCGGTCTCGATTTCTTCTACTATCACAGCCCGGCGTATCGCTGCTCTGGGGAGCCGGTTTCTGTGGCAGAAAATTCAGGTTTGCTGACCTACCAGATGAATCCGCCAGCGTACGATGTTCCGCCCACACCCTATGGCGAGGTGGATGTGCTGCTGACCCAGGGCATGAAAGATACGCTGTTTAATTTCAACGACGCCTGGCGCAACTTCGAGTGCCTGAAAGCCAGTGGCGGCGACGTTCGATTGCTTACCCACCAGACCGGTCACATCCTGCCCGTTGAAGCACCGGATGAGCTTCAGCCGGGAGAGTATGTGGACCCGACAGCAGGTCTGTTGGAGCTGCCAGGTTTCCAGGGGGCGGCGGGACCTTTTGCCTGTGGCGATATCTCAATTTCAGACGCTACCCTGAACTGGCTGGAGCATCACTTGCAGGGCAAACCTCTGGCTGACTATTTCGACGGTACTGACTCCAATGTTTGCCTGTCTCTGGCCAACGGTGAATCCATTAGCGTGCCCATGGATGCGTTCCCGGCACCCGCTCTGAATGGCGGTGTGCTCGAGGGCGCTAACGTGGTTGAGCGGCCGGTAGCCACTGACACACCGGTCGCCTCCGGGTATGAGGCTGCAGCAACCGCTACACAGCCACCGGCGGCATTGGTTCTTGGGCAAGCGGGCGCGGGCGGACTGACCTTGGGAGGCATTCCAACCGCGAGGCTTACTGTGTCTGATCTGACCGGAAATTCAACCTGTAGCCTGGAGCTAGACCCACAAACCGCTGGGTGTGATCCCATTGTGTTTGTTGGCCTGGGCATGCGCGCAGCGGGAGAGAGTCGTTGGCAGCTGATCGATGATCAGATCAAGCCGGTGCGTGGTCTCAAAGATCAGGCGGTCATTGAACTGGTCGGTGTGGCGGAGGCACTGGCGCCCGGTGATGAGCTCGCGCTGCTGGTTTACGGCTTCCATCCGCAGTTCCCTGCGAGCTGGTCGCGGGATGCGCTGGTGCCTTTCGTGAATGTTGCGGGCACGGTGCAACTGCCAATTCTGGAAGGCGTGTTGAAATAACGTCGGTGTAGCTGATTAAACGGGGCGTTGTCTGAGCTATTTCTTCTGAGAGCTCAGACAACGCGCCAACGCGCTCACGCAGTCACGGAAGACTTCACTGGAAAAGTGGCTGTGATCCCCTGGACCCTCCGCAATGACAAGGCGCCCGCCAGATTCGGTGATGCCGCAGTCAATCATCAGATTGTCGCTGAGCTCGAAGTCCTCAATGGCGTTACCCAGCTCGTCCCGGCTGCCTGAGCCGGCGCGCTCGCGATAGCTCCGGCTGTTCATGGTAAACCCGAATGCGGGTTTGCCCTGGCCGATCATATAGCCCACTTCGAACACCGTACCCGGGTCCGCGCTGATGCCCCGGAACGGAGTCAGGTTGGCGATGATCGCATCGCAGCTGTCCATCAGCTCGCGGTTTGCCCGGTAGATCCGCAGGCCTTGATCCTGCTTGGATTCGTGCTCGGGGAACGCCAGATCAGTATCCAGTGGGTCGACACCCTCAAATCTATGCTCCCGCAGCAGGCGCTTTTTCTCGGCCACGATGGTTCGGTGTTCCTGTTCCGGGAAGAAGACCTCCGGGCCGGCGAGGTAGATGCGGTGTGGGGATGTCATGGGTGCTCCTTGGCAGTCTATCTTTTCAGGCCTCGATCAGTGCCGGACGGAACATATTCGGGCCCTCATGCGTCGCTCTTTGTTAGGCTCTTAATGAAACAACAAGGACAACAACACATGTCTCATTTTAATTCGTGCCCAGTGGTCGGGACGACAGTATGAGCGACTACAACATCAATGGCCTGGCCATTCCGCTATTCCTCATCCTGATGCTGGTGGAGTACGGCGTGTTGCGGCTGCAGGGTCGCAGTTTGCACCGCTTTAACGACAGTGTGAACAGCTTGTCCATGGGCCTGCTGTTGCTGATTTCCGATGCCTTGCTGAAAGCCTATACCTTCGCGGTGTTTATCTGGCTGTGGCAGAACCATCGGCTGATTGATTTCCAAGTGGAGAATCCGATCACCTGGCTGGTGTTCTTCCTGGGCGTCGACTTCTGTTATTACTGGTTCCATCGCATCGCCCACCAGATCAACATCCTGTGGGGCGCGCACGTGGGCCATCACCAGGGCGAGGAATACAACTTCACCACGGCGTTGCGCCAGAGCGCGTTCCAGTACGCATTTTCCTGGGTGTTCTATCTGCCGCTGGCGGTGCTGGGCTGCCCGCCGGTGGTCTTCGTGGTTCAGTTCGTGGTGCTCAAGATGTACCAGTTCTGGTTGCATACCCAGTCCATTAACCGCATTCCGTTAATCGAAGGGGTGATGTCTACGCCGTCTAGTCACCGTGTACATCATGCCAAGAACCCGATCTACATTGATCGCAATTACGGCGGCACCCTGGTGATCTGGGACCGTCTGTTTGGCACCTGGCAGCCGGAGTTGGCGGACGAGCCGTGCCATTACGGGACAACCCGTCCGCTGGATACCCTGAACCCGGTTCGCGCCAACCTGCAGCACTGGTCGATGCTGGCCCGGGACACCATCAAAACCGCACGCTGGCAGGACAAAGTATCGCTGTGGTTTCGGCCCACCGGCTGGCGCCCGGCGGATTGCCTGGCCATGGACGCCACGGACCCGGGCATGCAGAAAACCGGGTGCAGCGACCGGCCCAAGTACGATCCAAAAACCACCCCTGGCAAAAAGCTCTACGTGGGCTGCTCCATGATGCTGACGTTTGTGGTCTGCACTGCGTTTATCTTCCTCTCGCCACAACTGCCCGGTTGGCAGGTGGCTACAGGAACGGTGTTGGTGATCGGCGGGCTGGTCATTGCAGGGGATCTGTTGGAAAACCGGACCCGCTTTCAGTGGATCGAGTGGGTGAGAGTGCCTCTTCTGGTCTGGTTCGCCGCAAGCCTTTGGAGCGCAACGGCTCTGGCTGAAAGCCAATGTTCCCGTTGATCTGGGTCAAACCCCCAGATCTGGCGGAGAGCATAATGGGGGCCGCATTGTAACGATTAAGAGGTGTCACCATGGACAAGGACTCCCCCTGCATTGTCGTAGCCTGTGATGGTTCGGAGCAGTCACTGAGTGCCGCCAAACTGGCCTCTGACCTGGCCGAAGCCACGGGCCAACCGCTCAAGTTGCTGACCGTATACCCCTATGCGAAATCCTCTGTGCTGGTGGTGGCCGGCGTTGAACCTGGCAAGATCGATTCGGAACGGGAAAAGCATGGTCAGGAGGTGTTTGATGCAGCCAGGCAAGTGCTGAGCGGCCAGGTGGATCTCCGGGAAGAGATCTTGTTGAACGGTGACCCTGCCCACGAAATTATCGAGTACATGCACAATCATCCGGGCGCACACCTGGTGCTCGGGCGCCGGGGCTTTTCTGCGGTGCGCACCCTGCTTCTTGGCAGTGTCAGCGAAAAAGTGGTCCGGCATGCCACAGGGCCGGTGACCGTGGTCGGGCAATAAGGCCTTCTCTCATCAGCCATTGAACGTCGAGGTGGCCTACCTGTGAGTGATGCTGCCCGGGTTAATGTCATCCGTCTTCGCCTAAGCGCCATTACCCAGCTGTTCAATTCCCTGGATCCATCCCCTTTTGTGGGGCGGGATCTGGATGCCAATGCCGAGTCCTTCATCATGGAGTGGGCTGAAGAACACCCGGCCGAGGGCGACTTCCGATTGGACATTGAAGTCAGCCAATGCGACGACGTGACTGCCGCCCGTGAGCGGATACTGAGGGCCATTCGGGCGTACTTCTCGGAGCGCGAACAATGGGCGTGTCAGGGATTTCGCCGGCTCATGCGGGAAGGGCGCTTGAGCCTGCTGATTGGTCTGGTTTTTCTGGCGGTGTGTCTTGGAGTAAGCCGGTTGCTTGAAAACCAGGCCCCGGAGACAGGCCTGGTGCTGCTGGTTAGCGAAAGCCTGTTGATCGGTGGCTGGGTTGCGATGTGGCGACCGATGGAGATTTTCCTCTACGACTGGTGGCCCTTGCGCAGGCGCATCCGATTGTTGCGTCGGTTGGCACTGATGGAGGTGCGGCTTCAGTTGAGTGCCGAGACCGGCTTCCCCCATTGACTCCGAATGGCTAAAAACCTTTACGGATTCAGAATCTGTATTTCTCGCCGCCACCGGCTCATGAACACATCGCGACGCATGGGGTCCACGAATGCCAGCAGTGAGGCATCAATGGGAATTGGGTATAGGCGCTCGCCAACCTGATCCCGCAGCCGCTGCGAGGTGTAGGGGCCGACTACATCCGGCAGCACACTGAACAACGGCGTTTCGCCGGCGAGGATCTGTTGGCCGTCGGCGCTCAGCAAGAAATTCATGAATGTACGGGCGGCCTCGGGGTTGGGTGCGTCACGATGGATGAACGCCATGCGCATCATCACCAATGAGTAGTCTTGAGGGATCTGCACGATAATCTCGGGATGGCTGCGGGCCCACTGGATAGCGTAAGAGCCCAGCAGGTTGTAGCCGACCCAATAGCGCCCATCGGTGAGCCCCTCGAGCATCTTCTGGGTGGAATTCTCAAGGTGCACGTCGGCCGCGCCCAGGGCGGCAACCAGATCCCAGAACCGAGGGGAATAGCGGGCATCCTGCTGGAACAGGGTATAGCCAATGCCGCTGCCGGAGGGGGAATAGGTTGTGACCCGGCCGCGGAGCATATCCTTGTGGGTGTTCAGAATGGTGTGGAGGTCGGCATGGGTCTGGGGTGGCAGCATGTGGCGCGCCAGATCGAGCCGGTAAACGGTCACGATCGGTTCGAAGGTAAATCCAAACACTTCGTTGCGCCATTTCGCCCAGCTTGGCCACTCGCGGGCGGCGCTGCTGTCCAGTGGTTGGGCGAGGCCGTCATTTACCCGGGCCATCTGCCAGGGCATGGCCGAGCTGATGACCACATCGGGGGCGGGTGAGGCGTTTCGGGCCCGTTCATCCACCTCAAGGGTGGACCGGTCCTGGAAGGACACCTCAATTTCCGGATGGGCCTGTTCGAAAGCAGCAAGAAGTGGCGCCACCACGGGCAGATCCAGGGCGGCATCAACTTCGAGCGTGGTTTTATTCTGCGCCATTGCCGCGGATGGCAGCAGGCCCGCCGCCAAAAGCAGTGTTATCACAGGTGCCGAAAAGTGCGTCCACAACCAGCGTTTCATGTCAGGTTTCCTGGGCCAGGATTGGGAATATGATGCATACGCACAGGCCGTGGCCCGGCTCGCTGTGAATTTCGAACGTTGCCTGATGCCGTTGCACAATGGAGTTGACGATAGCCAGGCCGAGCCCGGAGCCTCGGTGTCCTGGCGCCCGCCGCGCTCGAAAGGCTGGTGCAGCCGGTCCAGCAGCTCGGGGTTTACCCCAGGGCCGTTGTCCTGGATCCGCAGTTCCGCCGTGTTTTCCTGCCTGGTCAGGCCGAGGGTGATCTCACTGCCATCCGGGGTGTAGCGCAGTGCGTTGTCGATGAGGTTGCCGATCAATTCGTACAGAGACCAGGGTTCGCCCTGAATATAGATTGGGGCGTCGGGCAGGGCAGCCATGCCTAAATCGTGATGTTTTGCGATGTCGCGATCGGCCCAGTCGGTGATCGTTTCGCGTAACAGGTCCGACAGATCGATCTGCGTCTTTGATCCGGCCTCGGCGTGGCGCAGGCGTGACAGGCTGAGCAGTTGCCCGGCAAGGCGGCTGGTGCGTGCGCTGCTATCATGAACCGTTTGCAGCGCCTGTCGCCAGTCCTCCGGCTGGTTGCTTTGCAACGCCAGTTCGCTGGTGCTTTGCAAACCCGCAAGAGGTGTTTTCAGCTGGTGACTGGCATCGGCGCTGAAGCGAAGTAGCGCATTGCGGCCTTCCCTCTGTCGTTCGAAAAGAGCGTTCAGGGTTTCCGCCATGTCGTACAGCTCGCCCGGCACTTCCGCGTTCAGGGGACTGACGTCGTCAGCCTTGCGCTGGCGGATGAGCTGTCGCAGGCGCCGGACCGGACCCAATGCCGTTCGAATGGCCACCAGCATCAGCAGCCCGGTCAGCATAACCATGACAACAAACCGGATCAGAGCCTTGGTGAACAGATCTTGGGTCAGGGATTCCCGGCCGGACAGGGTGTGGCCGACCCAGATCTGCAAAGGCTCCACGGATTCCCAGCCAGCGGATTTCAGTTGGCGGCCGTAAACCCTGATCGGTGCGCCGGCATACTGAAGGAAACTCCAAACCGGCTCGGACTGACGTGACGCCTGGTGATGCAGTGTCTCCAAAATCGTCGTATCCAGATTGCCCGTCACCGACTGGCCATCGCTGTTCAAAACCGTATAAAACACCCGCTCCTGTTGCTCGGTTGCGAGCATTTGAAAGGCCGCAGCGGGTATCTCCACCACTGGCTGGCCACCCTGCCACTGGATCGCTTCGCCAATGGTCAGGCTGGCCGCTTGTAGCAAGCTGTCATAAGCGCGATCTGCTGCCCGCTCCGCGCTGGTGTATGCCTCAATCAGTAAAAACGTGCCAAGAACGCCAAACGCTGCGAGCAGCCAGGCACCTAGCCGCTGTTTCAGGGTGCCCTTAACAACGATCACTCCGAATCATCCTCCAGGCGATATCCCAGGCCGCGCAGAGTGCGGATGCGCACGCCGCTGCCTTGCAAGCGTTTGCGCAGTCGGCTGACGTAGACCTCCAAGCATTGGGGCCGGCCTCACCAAAGCCGAACAGCCGGTTAATCAGGTGCTCGCGCGGGGCAATACGCCCTGCGTACAGGAGCAAACCCTCTATCAATCCCAGTTCCCGGGGCGGTAGATCCAGATGCTCACCGAACAAAGTGGCGTGGCCGGAGGCGGGATCAAAGCACAGGGGGCCAAAGCGGAGATGGTTGTCGATGCGCTGCTGGCTCCGGCGTAGCAAGGCGCGCACCCGGGCCTGGAGTTCCGGCAGGGAAAAGGGTTTGGTCAGGTAATCGTCGGCACCCAGGTCCAGTCCTTTAACCCGCTCTGCCACGCCGTCGCGGGCAGTCAGGATCATGATCGGTGTGGTATCGCGCCTTTCGCGCATTTCCGCCAGTAACGAAAGCCCACTGCCATCCGGCAGGCCCAGGTCCAGCACCACCAGGTCGAACTGGCTATGCGCCAGTGCAGCGCGGGCCTCTTTCAGACTGGTGAATACTTCCACTGTGTTGCCCAGGGGTGCCAGGCCCTGATGCAGAGAGTCGGCAATTAACGGGTCATCTTCAACGATCAGCAGACGCATGGCGGGTTTCTTGAAAGTGGCGGACAGCGATTATAGATGGCTGACAGGTTAATGACAGGTTGTGTCCATAGGATAACTCTGACCATCGATACGATGGGTGGCGGAGGCGCGTCGCTGCGTTCCGCTCAAAACAAATACAACAGGAGTTCGACATGAAATTCAACACCGCATTCCTTCGCCGGTCTGCAGCCGCTGTTATGGGCGCTGCCTTGATGACTGGATCCGTTCAGGCCCTCGCCAAACCCACTGAATGTATCGCACCTGCCAAACCAGGCGGTGGTTATGACCTCACGTGCCGTCTTGCCGCCAATGCGCTGCAGGAAACAGGGTTGATCGATCAGCCGATGATGGTCAGCTACATGCCTGGCGGTATCGGAGCCGTCGCTTACAACCACGTCAACGGCGTGCGTAAAGACGACCCCAACCTCATCGTTGCCGCCAGTACCGGCGCTGCAGTTAACCTGGCACTGGGCAAGTTTGGACAGTACGACGCCGACGAAGTGCGCTGGTTGGGTGCCCTGGGTGTGGATTATGGCGCCATCGTGGTGAAAGCTGATGCCCCCTGGCAGAACCTGAAAGAGCTGGCCCAGGATCTGAAGACACAGCCTGGCAAGATCGTCTTTGGTGCCGGCGGTACTGTTGGCAGTCAGGACTGGATGAAGGCAGCGCTTACCGCCAAGGCAGCCGATGTTTCTCCCCGGGATTTGCGCTATGTGGCCTTTGAAGGTGGCGGTGAATCTCTGGCGGCACTTCTGGGCGAGCACATCCATGTGTTCACCGGTGACCTCTCTGAACTTCGTCCACACCTGGATTCCGGCAAGGTACGTGTGCTGGCAGCGTTGGCCGAAGAACGTGTGGGTGGCCCCTACGCCGATATTCCCACCGCGGCAGAGCAGGGTTACGACGTGCAATGGCCGATCTGGCGTGGCTACTACATGGGGCCGAACGTGAGTGATGAAGCTTACAACGCCTGGGTGGCGCGACTCGAAGAACTGGCAGGCACCGAGAAATTTGCCGAAATGCGTGACGCGCGTGGCCTGTTTCCCATGGAGCGCTATGGCGACAACTTCGACACTTACGTGAAAGAGATGGTTGTCCAGTTCAAGGAACTGGCTAAAGAAGTTGGGCTGACACAATGAGAATTGCCGCCGACCGCATTCTGGGGCTTGCCTTGATCGGTTTGGCGGCATTCGCCGCCTTCAATGCCTCACAGTTTCAGGTGAACTTCAGCTACGAGCCCGTTGGGCCGAAAGCATTCCCCATCCTGCTATCGGCCATTCTGGCGACCTTGTCATTGGTGCTGGTGTTCCGGCCCGGCGAGAACGGTGACTGGCCCGACCAGCGAGTAACTCTGAAGCTGTTGGCCGTTCTGGGAGTGCTCCTGGTTTATGCCTTGCTGTTTACCCGCCTGGGCTACGTCGTCATGACCTTCCTGACCGTGCTGTCCCTGGCCCGCCTGTTTGAGGCCTCCTGGAAAAAAGCCGCGATCGCAGGAGTGTTGATGACCCTGGGGAGCTATTACCTGTTTACCCTCGGGCTGGGTATTGCTTTGCCAGGCGGCCACTGGCTGCCCGACTTCAACTGAGGTGCCTGGTATGTTCGATTTTCTGATTCAAGGTTTTGACGTTGCCCTCAGCCCCATGAACCTGGGGCTGGCTTTTCTTGGGGCACTGCTTGGTACGTTGTTTGGCGCGCTGCCAGGCATCGGCCCTATCAATGGTATCGCCATTCTGATGCCACTGGCCTACACCCTCGGGCTGCCTGCGGAGTCCGCGTTGATCCTGCTGGCGGGTGTTTACACCGGGGCAGAATATGGCGGACGTATGTCCAGCATCCTGCTAAATGTGCCGGGCGACGCCGGTGCGGTGATGACCACCCTTGATGGCCATCCGTTGGCCAAAAAGGGACTGGCTGGTCCAGCGCTGGGTCTTTCTGCCGTCAGCTCGTTCGTGGGCGCAACCATTGCCATCATCGGCCTGACGTTGTTCGCACCGCTGCTGGCGGAAGTGGCCGTGATGTTTGGCCCGGCCGAGTTCTTCGCACTCATGGTTTTTGCCTTCGCATCCATGTCGGTGATGATGGGTAACGACCCGATCAAAACCGGTATTGGAGCCGTGCTCGGTGTGCTGATTGCCATGGTCGGCGTCGACTCCGGTACTGGGGTGATGCGGTATACCTTTGGCATGGCTGAGCTGTACGACGGCATCGACTTTGTGGTGATGATCATCGGCCTGTTCGCCATCAGCGAGATCCTGCTGATGCTGGAGCATGTCCACGGCAAGAACGCGAACCAGGAAATACCGCCACTGGGCCGTGTGATGGTCAGCGCCAAAGAATTGCTTTACTGCAAGTGGGCGATGCTGCGCAGCGGTGTGATCGGTTTCATCGTGGGTGTGTTGCCTGGCACAGGGGCCTCTGTAGCAGGTGCCGTCACGTACACCACCGAGAAGCGTCTGTCCGATAAGCACAACACCTTCGGTACCGGCGATATGCGCGGCCTGGCCGCCCCCGAAGCAGGTAATAATGCCTCCGCGGCTGGCTCTTTTGTGCCGATGCTGACGCTTGGCATTCCAGGCTCAGGAACACTGCGGTTCTGCTTGGCGCGCTCATGCTCTACAACATCACGCCCGGCCCCATGCTGTTTACCGAACGCCCTGAAGTGGCCGGTGGCCTGATTGCCTCACTCTATATCGGCAACCTGGTGCTGTTGGCGCTCAACCTTCCGCTTGCGGGCCTGTTTGCCAAGACCCTCACCATGCCAAGATGGGTACTGGTGCCGGGAATTGCGATTCTGGCGTTTGTTGGTGTCTATCAGCTGCATTCCGATCTGATGGCCATTTACCTGATGCTGATCATTGGTGTGTTCGGTTACGCCTTGCGCAAGCTCGGCTTTTCACTGGCGCCCGTGATTCTGGGGTACGTGCTGGGCGGACTGATGGAAGATAATCTGCGCCGGGCGCTTTCCATCAGCGGCGGAGAAGTTGGCATTCTGTGGAATTCAGCGATTTCGGTTGGCTTGTGGATTGCCGCCGTGATGCTGTTGGTGTTGCCATGGATGCTGTCTCGGGCATTTTCCCGTAAGTCGCCGGTAACGGCATGATGGGCCTGGGTACTCAGCGTTGATTGCCCTGATCAAAGAGCGTTGCATCGCGGGTGGCAGACTGCTGCCCGCGCTCGCGATTGGCGGCGTAGGCGGAGGTCTGGCCTACGCCGTTCACACGCCCTTGCCATGGTTGCTGGGTGCCTTGATTGCGACCACGGTGCTTAGCCTCGCTGGCGTTCGGCTGCAGGCGCCCACCAACTCACGCAAAGCAGTACTGGTGGTCATTGGTGTCATGCTGGGCGGTGCCTTCACGCCGGATCTGGCCGCGAACCTTGCGCTCTGGGGTATCAGCCTGTCCATCATGTTCATGGCTACGGCAGTCATGATCGTGGTCTCGGTCTGGCTTAGCCGCCGAGTTGCAGGAAACTCCATTGAAACCGCCATCTATTCCGGCGTCCCCGGCGGTATCTCCTCCGTCACCCTGATGGCCGCAGACAGCAGTGCCGATTTGCGGATCGTCGGACTGACCCACGGGGTTCGCATTCTGGTGGTGTTGCTGGTGATTCCGCCGTTAATGCAGTGGTCTGAGCACGTTAGCTTCAGCAGCCCAGCATGACACTGATTCAGTGGCTGGCGTTTCCAGGTTTTGACGAAGCGCTTTTGCTGGTGATCGCGGGTGTTGCCGGAGCCTGGCTCGGCCAGTGCCTGCGGCTGCCAAATCCGTTGCTGTTCGGGCCTGTGCTGTTATCCGGCGCGCTGCATGTGAGTGGTCTCAGTGAAGCGACAATTCCGCCGGTGATCATTGCTCTGGCCCAGATTGTAATCGGGGTGTCTGTTGGCGCCCGGTTTGTTGGGGTGTCGCTGGCGTCGGTAGGCTCTAGCATCGTGATCGCCCTGGTTCAGGCTGTGGTGCTGCTGGTTATTGCCATTGTCGCCGCCTGGATTGCACACGTGACGACCGGATTCTCACTGGCTGCGGCACTACTGGCATATATGCCGGGCGGCGCTCCCGAGTTGAGTCTGGTCGCGCTTTCCCTGGGAATTGAGCCGGCTTTTGTGACATCGCATCACCTGGCGCGCATCACCATTTTGATTCTGTTGATGCCGGCGCTCGTGGCGTTTTTGAAACGTATTGGGGACTGAATAATTTTGTGAGCCCGCCGATCATTCGCGGCGGGCTCGTTCTCTCCTTAGAATTCCCTCAGCTCAGTTACACTGACCCGCCTCATAGAACCCTTCGCTGGTTTCCTTCACCCAGGTATAAACCCCGGATACGGAGCCGAGGAAGTCATCCCATCCTGTCCATCTGATGCTCCTTTTATTGGATTTATTGTTCGGCGGGCAATACCAAGGAAGTTTCGTGCCAGTCGGGTAACTGGTTGATCTGAATAGTTTTGGCTTATCGTGAGCGGGAAGGAATGGCCGGGAATCCGGACGGGGTGTCCGGATATCCTGACTGTGTGGTCTGTGAAACCGCAACTACTATCAAAGGTAGTTGCTCAGCCTTCAAAGGGAGGCGGTATGGTTATGGTCGGCTGTAAATCAAAGCTCGAAGTTGAATCAAATAAAGCCATGCGTTGTAACGGAGTTTCACTAGCTCACAGGGTTGTTTGGCTGTTTTGTCTGGTTGCGCCCTTGGTCTATGCCGGGCCGGAGCCGGATGACGAATATAAATCGGTGATCGGCGGGATCGCGCTTCTGGGCCTCCTGCTTGGATACGCGGGCGCGGTGGGCTTTCTGGCCCGCTCGCTCGGTCGTGGCTTTTGGCGCTGGGTGATGATTCAGCTTTTAGCATCCAGTCTTGGCACTGCTATGTTTCTGCGCGTGCTCAGCCTATGGATGTCACACCCCGATTTGAGTGTGCTGGACCTTATTATTGTCGACCTTGTATTCGATACCTGGTCGATGACAAATGTGTTGCTGTTCGCGTCCGGGGTTATGTTTTGCGCTCCCGTAATTGGCCTTGCTCTGTTGGCTTCCTTTCTTCGGGTAAAAAGCACTAACAGAAATCCCGGGAAGCGTGCTAAAACTCGCGGCCTCGACAGCGGCCTGCGCAAATCTTCGTAAGTCCTTTGTCTTTCTCAACCAATCGGGATGACGATATGTCAGACAAGTTTTTCTACAAAGGCCGTCAGGATGCGCGTCAGCATCACACCACATACGGCGGTTTTCAGACCAACGCAAGCCAGAGGAGCGGAACCCGGAAGTTCCCGCTGTCGCTGGTGGTGACCAGTGAAGCGCGCAAACTAGAGATTGAGGCGCAAGTGGCCGAGGCGGGGCTGTATGCGGACGTTGCTCTGGATACCCGCGAAGGCGCCACTGAATCCATCAACGAGCTGACCGTTATTCTGAACAAGGGCAATACGGTCACCGCTGAGAAGCTGCCGTCTCGCAACGACCCGTGCACCTGCGGAAGCGGGCTTAAATTCAAGAAGTGCTGCGGCTGACGGCAATTGAGGTGATGTGATGATTGTTTGCGGTGTTGAACTGAGCGGCAGTGATGCCGTGGTGTGTTTGCTGAACCTGGACCACGGGCAGTTCAGTCTTCCCGAATGCAAGGTGCGTAAACTCTCGCTCAAGAAGAACCACACCCGGGCTGATCTGCAGGAATTTCAGGCCTCGTTCGCGAAGTTACTGTCGGACTATGGCGTGCAAAAAGTCGCGATTAAGGAGCGGATGCCAAAGGGAAAATTTGCTGGCGGTGCCATCAGTTTCAAACTGGAAGCAACCATTCAGCTGATATCGGAGGTGGACGTTGAGGTGCTGCTATTTTCGCCAGCGCAGATCAAATCCACGCTGGCGGCCAATCCGCTGCCGATCACCTTTGCTGAGACCGGCTTGAAGGTGTTTCAGGAGACCGCATTCGTCGTCGCGTTTGTGGCCCATATGGCGAAATAGCGCGCTGGGCGAATGCCTGGCGTAGGATTGGCTGATCAGCCGTGAGCAGTGCCCAGGCGAACACCATTTGCGCCCCGAAACTAACGAAAAATGACAAGGTGCGGACCAGTGGAATGGTGAAGGTGAATGCCACGGCATGCGCGACGCGCATCCAGAAGTAAACCATGCTGGCGGTCGCAGTTGTCTCGGTGCTGACCCCCAGTGCATGAGCCGTCAGAACAAACGCTGCAAAGATCACCAGGTTCTCAACTGCGTTCTGGTGCGCCTTCATTAATCGCTGTGCCCAGGGCGACTGCGGCTTTGGATTTTCCGGGTAGCCCACAGCATCTGCAATCCCCCTGACTGCGATCCGGTTCAGGATGTAGGGAATCCAGAGTACTCCGGTAAGCAGGGTCGTCAGGGAAAGATAAAACAGTTCTGTCGTCATTTTGATGCTCCGTGTTGATAGCGTTCATGCAGTTTTCGAACCGCCTCGGCCAATACCGGAAACGGCCCCTCAACCGGCAGGCCGGGTACCACAGTATTGATTGGCAAGGTTGCTACCGGTGGTGGCGATACGTGCATTTCATCCAACCAGACTGACAGCTGTTCTGATGAGCTGGCGAAGACAATCCGTCCCAGGCCAACCCAGCCATGGGCGGCGGCGCACATGGGGCAGTGTTCGCCTGAGGTGTATACAGTTGATGCCACACGCTCTTCTGGCGTCATGTTGGCCGCCGCCCAGCGGGCGATGGCGAGCTCGGGGTGTTGGGTAGCGTCTCCATCGGCGGTCAGGTTGTGGCCTTCGAACTTCACCGCACCTGTCCCATCCACCAACACCGAGCCAAACGGCGGGTTGCCGCTTTCCAGGGCCTTGGCGGCCAGCTCGACGCAGCGAGCCAGATGCTTGAGATCGGTTTCGTCGCTCATGGTTGCCTTCCGGAATACTTCGGCGGATAACTCCGGCAGTATCGCGCATTTTTCTCGCCACCGGCCATGGCAAAGATCACTTTCGGTTTTATCTGTTAGTATGCGGGCAAGCACAAATCCCCCATCTAATCGTGGAGCTCCTTGCCTGTGAAGCGTTCTTTCCTGTTTACCATCGCTGCCATCATGCTGTTGTCTGGCTGCCAAACCTCGACCTATATGTCGTCCGCGGCGACCGATGGCGATGGTGTTACCTGCAGTGAAATCTACCAGGCTTTCAATGCCTACGATCGTGACCGCCAGTCCGCACAAGCCTTGGCACAACTTAGCGCTCTCGTCAGTCCAAAAGCAGGTAGTTACGCGGAGATGGGCGTTAATTCCGCCTCTAAGTACTACGAGCAGATTGAAGCCAGCGCCAACATCGCATTGGCTATTCGAGGTTGTCAGCCGGTTGGATGAGGTGCCGCCTCAAACAGTCAATGCAAAGCTCAGCAGCCAGCGGTTGCCGCGTTTTATTTTCTCGACGCGATGCTGATAAAGGTCCGGACGAAACAGAATCACACGTCCCGCCAGATTAAACAGATTCCGCTCACAGACGAACTCCCCGCCCACCTTTGGTTTAACCAGTACGCAATTGAGTTTATATAGGCGCCCCTTGGCAATCATGTCCAGGTGGGGGCCCACCTTATGGCCTTCCGGGTAGCGCACCAGATAAATATTCAGTCGTTTCGACCGAAGGAGGATTCGGGTTTTTACATTCGCTGTCATAATGACAATAGTCTCACAATGAATTTTAAGGAACCAAACGTCTTATGCGATCTGTTGCTCTTCTTGATGGTGGTCTTGGCCAGGAAATTTACCGGCGCGCCCGCGAGCTGAGCTCTCCGCTGTGGTCGGTCGCTGTCATGCTGGAACAGCCGGAGGTAGTGACCAGTGTGCATGAGGATTTCATCCGGGCCGGGGCCCGAACCCTGTCGCTCAATACCTATGCGGCCACGCCAACCCGGTTGCGAGAGCAGGGGATGCTGGATCGTCTGGAAGCGATTCATCAGCAGGCCTTCAATGTGCTGGAAAAGGCGATTAAGGCGGCAGGCGTCGACGTGGACATTGCCGGTTGTTTGGGACCTTTGGTCGGCAGTTATAAGGTCCAGCCAGATCGCTCTTTTGAGGATCTGAAGGCGGAATATGACACCCTCGTTCGTCTGCAGTCTCGTGCCGATGTTTTTCTCATCGAAACCATGACCAATACGCTGGAAGCGAAGGCTGCCTGCGCTGCGGCTCAAGCTTCAGGCAAGCCCTACGGCGTGGCCTTTCGCCTGGAGGACGACGGCAAACTGAAGTCTGGCGAAAGTCTTTCAGAAGCGATTGCTGCCGTCGCAGCTTATACCCCTACGGCCGTCATGCTGAACTGCTGTGACCCCGAGCTGGTCACCGATGCCATGCCAGAGCTCGTTGGCCTGCATCCCTGCGTTGGCGGTTACGCCAACGCCTTCAAGTCGGTCGAGGCTATGGCGCGGGGCGGCTCTGTCGATGTCTTGGAGGCCAGGCCTGATGTTTCCCCGGGCAGTTATACCGAAGAGGTTCGTCATTGGCTGGCGGATGGGGCCAGTGTGGTCGGTGGCTGCTGCGAAATTACACCCGCCCACATCCGCCATCTCGCCGACACTCTGGCCGACGAGTACAGCTTTGTTCGGTTTTCACAGCTGGCTGGGCTGGACTGACAATCAGTCCGTCCGGTTCTGCTGCTTCCGCTTTGATCGCCGGGCTTCAATGTACTGCATCGCATCGCTATGAAGAGGCAGGTGCAAGGCGTCGAGCAGGTCGTACCGGTTGTAACCCAGATCAGACAATATCTCGTCCCGTTCTGCCAGCAGTGACCGGGCCATGCGCCGGAAATTCTGGCGCCGGGAATAACTCTCCATCCAGGCGTTAATCGGCTGATGAGGGGCAGATTGATGGTGGTTCCTGAATGCCAGCATGGTCGTCACCTATCGGTTAATAGTTGGCCCTTGGTACGCACGTGGTTTGTCGCGTCTTACGGTCTTACCAGTGCTATGTGACACTAGGATGGCTGTCATGATGCATTCAATCAAACGAAAAGAATTTAAGTCTGCCTTCAGTTATGCTTAAGTGAAATTGCACCCCTCATCACGGGAGGCGAGGCACGTGAACATGCCCCTGCTCGATAACGACGTACTTAGAACCTTTGTAGCTATCTCGGAATGCGGCACCTTTACCGACGCCGCCAAGGTGGTGCATCGCACTCCTTCTGCGCTGAGCATGCAGATCAAACAGCTTGAACAGAAACTTGGTAAGAGCCTGTTCATCCGCGAGCCCCGGCAGGTCACCCTGACCACCGAAGGTGAAGTGCTTCTGGACTACAGCCGTCGATTGCTCCGCCTGAATCAGGAGGCGGTCCAGCACTTTATTGCCCCCTCGCTGGAGGGCAAGGTTGGCATTGGCACTTCGGACGATGTGGGAACCCGGATTCTGCCGGAGGTCCTTGCTCAGTTCGCCCGTTCTTATCCGGCGGTGCTGGTGGATGTGGTGGTCGGTTCCAGCAAGCAGAATCTGGCCCGCCTGGATTCGGGGGATCTGGACATGGTGCTGGTTACCGTCGTGAATAAGGGGCGGGAAAACCGCGGTGAGGTGGTGCACGATGAGCCGTTGGTCTGGGCCGGTCGGGAGGGCAGTTCTGCATTTCTGCGGACACCGCTTCCTATTGCTATGGCGCACGAAGGCTGTGCTTGGCGCGAGATGACGCTTAGCGCTCTGGACCGCGCCGGGAAGCCCTATCGCATTGCCTATACTTGTGAACACTGCTCCGGACAGGAAGCCGCCATGGTGGCTGACCTGGCGGTGGCGGCATTCCCCAAGAGCCTGGTACGGCCGCCGTTGAAACAGATAGTCAGCGATGACTTACCGGAAATCGGTTCCTACCAGCTAGCGCTGGTTCGCCGTGGCTCGAATCCTCTCAACGATGCGCTTGCTGGTCATGTCAAAGGCGCGTTTCAGAGCCTTAGGTAACTAGGCACAACTTGGTGTCGTTAGCGAATGGGTTGGGCGAACAGTGCGCTCAGGCGCTGGTCCTCAGCCGAGCGAAAGTCTTCCAGGCCGAAGCGGGCGGGGCAAGGCACCTGATCCGGAGAGAGGTAGGTTTTGAACAGGCGGTCCCAAAGGGTCAGGATCTGGCCGTAATTGCTGTCGGTCTCCGGTTGCCAGGCCGAATGGTGGATCTGGTGCACTCGGGGCGTGACCAGCACTTTGGCGAGTTGCCGTTCCAGACCTTCGGGCAGGCGGATATTCGAATGCGACCAGAGCGCAAAGCACCGGTGGAGAAGCACATAGGTCAGCAAGTGGGCGGGTGTGAAGCCCAGCAGGCCAATAAAGCCGGACATCAGGACCAGTTTCAGGCCAACCTCGCCAGGGTGGTGTCGGAAAGACGTGGTGACGTCCATATCCAGGTCGCTGTGATGGGTGCGGTGCAGGCGCCATAACCAGCGCAGTTCATGACTGCACCGGTGCACCCAGTACAGACTGAAATCCATAATGATAAAGGCCAGTAGCGCGCCCCAGAGCAGTCCTAGGGAGCTGGCATTGAAGGCCTGCCAGGGCCCGTCGACCGCGACCAGTGCCAAAGCCAGCGGCAAAAAAAAGCGAATCAACTCGTTGGTAAAGGCAAGCCCGATGTTATTGCACCAACGGTCGAGGCGGGGATGATGCAGCGGGTTTCTGGCAAGGACGGGCTCAAGCGCCAGCAGCAGGAAAACTCCAACCAGTGTTACCAGCCCATAAAGTTCCATTAGGCTCCTCGTCGAACAGAATCAACAACCCGCGGAATGCGATACAGCCGAAGCTCGCACCCCGCAGCATTGACCTACTTGCGGAACTTCCTGGCGAGAAACAGCATGACGCCGGCGGTGGCGAACAGGCCGAGAACACCTGGCTCGGGCACTGGAGTGATAATGAGATCTCCCGCCATAGCGGCTGAAGAGAGCATTGATAAGAGCGCTAAGGTTGTTAATGTTTTCACAGTAAGAACTCCTTTTCGTGGGTTCCCGGATACCCAAGCAACATTCGCACCCGATTTATAAGGCACTGAAAATCAGTAGATTAAATTTTGATGGGAAAATTTGTGTAAAAAAAACTGACTATTTCGGTGGTGCGCTTTTTCTCGGCGGGGATAGTGAAGGAAGAGCCCACGCAGGTGAGCTCTCTTACATGCGAAGCGTGGCCCTTATTTTTTGAAAAAGGTCAGGAACGCGCCAGCTGCAGCGGCTGCGGCACCGCCAATCAGGAACAACATGGTCTCATCTGTGTATTGACCAGTAAGGGTTTCGGTAATTTCACCGCCAACCGACTGGGTGGACTGATAGCCGAAGAAGAGCAGGGCAATACCTACCACGAGCAATACCACACCTACGAGTTTCGAGCTTCCCATTTCATGTTCCTTATCAGACGTTTGTTGGGTGTATCTTCCGGAAACCCTCGGAGCTTGGCATCTCAATGATTGTCCGGCAAGAACATTGTCTGTGAGTTCTTTCGATTCGGCTGTTTCGATCAATTTGCCACCAGATTTTGGTAGTGCCCGGTATCAGGGGCTCCAAGCCACCTATCCTTCATGTGCTAACACAGTTATCCACAGATGTTGTGGGTAACTGTGCCCGCCTGAGGCAAGCGCTATACTGGCCTTTGAAATGGTAAATGAGGGCATCTCCATGGGCCAGGGCACAGGCAACCGAACCAAACTGGATCAGGTACTCGACGCCCAACGCGAGTACATTGCCAAGCGCGAGAGTGGATATCGGGAAAGGGCATTGAAGCTTTACCCCTGGGTATGCGGGCGTTGTGCGCGTGAGTTCACCCGCGCCAATTTGCGGGAACTGACGGTGCACCATGTGGACCATGATCACGACAATAACCCAGCCGATGGCAGCAACTGGGAGTTGTTGTGCGTGTATTGTCACGATGAAGAGCACAGCAAGTTTGAAGACTTCGTCCGCTACGGGGGGAGTTCCGAGAAAAGACGAGAGTCGGCAACGCATAATCCCTTTGCCGGATTGAAAGAAGCGCTGGCAAAGAAGGCAGAAACCTGAACCTTCTGATCGGGCTGCAGTCTCAAAGACGGATGCTAGCGCTATTTCGGTAGGGAGATTATGGCAATGGCTATCAAGCGGCACGGCCTATCTGTGGGTATCGATCGAATCGATGATCATGTGTTCGTATCGTTAAAAGCCCAGGGCAAGTTGACCCACGAGGACTATAAGATCATCACGCCGATGATTGATTCCGCCCTGGCTACGGTGAAGAAACGGGATGTGAAAGTGCTTTTTGACGTGACCGACCTCGAAGGCTGGGAGGCACGCGCCGCCTGGGACGACTTCAATCTGGCCTTGGTTCATGGCAATCAGTTCGAGAAGATTGCCGTCTTTGGCCACAAACGCTGGCGGGACAACATCGCGAAGATAGCCGCCTGGTTCATCGCCGGCGACCTGAAATTTTTTGAAACTGAGGCTGAGGCCTTGGCCTGGTTAAAAGCCTGAATCTTAGGCTGATTAAGGGAGATGCCTAAAGAGCCTGCTTGGCTTGATAAAACTGACGGATGGCAGTCAGTAATCGGTCCACATCCTCACGGGTAACATCCCGGTGGGTGACAAAGCGCAGTGGGTTGCCGGCATTGATCAGGATGCCTTGCTCAGCCAGGTAATCGCGCAAGTCGGTGGCGTGGCCAACCCGGCAACGGGCATAGACGATGTTGGTTTGGGTGCCAGCCGGGTCAACTTCCAGCTGGCGAATATCGGCAAGACCGGCGGTCAGGGCCTGGGCGTTGTCGTGGTCTTCCTGCAGCCGGCGCGGCCCCTGGCCAAGAGCGATCTTGCCGGCTGCGGCCAGGATGCCGGCCTGGCGCATGCCGCCACCCACCATCTTGCGCAGCCGTCTGGCGCGCTTGATGAAGTCCTCTGATCCCAACAGCAGTGAGCCTACCGGGGCGCCGAGCCCCTTCGATAAACAGACGCTGACAGAGTGATAGTGCCGGGTAATTTCCGTGATGTCGCAATGGCAAGCGACCGCCGCGTTGAATACCCGGGCACCGTCCAGGTGAAGTTGCAGTCCATGCTCGTCACAGAAGGTACGCGCCTGGCGCTGGTATTCCAGGGAAAGTACCTTTCCGCCGATGGTGTTTTCCAGTGACAGCAAGCGGGTCATGGCGAAATGAAAATCGTCAGCCTTGATCGCGGCTCGGGCCTTGTCCAGATCGATGCTGCCGTTCGGCTCATTTTCGATGGGCTGGGGTTGAACGCTCCCAAGCACGGCTGCTCCGCCGCCCTCGTAGCGATAGTTATGGGCGGCCTGACCGCACAGGTATTCATCGCCTCGACCACAGTGCTCATGATGGCGAGCAGGTTGGCCTGGGTACCGCTGGCGGTGAAGAGAGCCGCCTCAAAGCCGAGCCGGTCGGCGGCGTAGGCTTCGAGGCTGTTGACGGTGGGATCGTCGCCGTAAACATCGTCGCCTACCTCCGCACGCGCCATTGCTTCGCGCATCTCAGGGGTTGGTTTGGTCACGGTATCACTACGGAAATCGATCAAGGTGCCAGCTCCTAGCCTCTAAATTAAATCGTGGCCAGATAGCCCCTCCAGCCTCCGAGCGATGTTATCTCCTTGTCGTCCTCCAGGCCAATCGCATCGCAGATAAACGCGCTGACCCAGCCACCGTCCGCCAACTCGACTTTGCTAATGCTCAATGCTGCTCAGGTGAAGATTCTGACAATAACCGTTGCGGACGCTGTATTCCGAATATAGAATGCGAATCCTTATCATTTGCGGGTGGGATTTGTTTTCAATGGTTGCATACCTGATTGATTTTCTTGTGCTGGGCGGGCCGGTGGTCTGGTTGTTGGCAAGCTTTTCCGTGGTTGCCCTGACCGTGGTGCTGGTCAAGCTGTTCCAGTTGGCGATGCTGCAACCGGGCAATGGCAAAGCGGTTGAACAGTCGCTGGTGCATTTCGCCAGTGGTGAGCGGCACCAGGCGGTGATGCTGGTGAAAGGTGGGCGCACTATTCGGGGTCGGTTGATGAGCCGATCGCTGGCCCTGATCGAGTCCGCCGACCTGTCCTTGGAGGAGTTGCGTCAGGAGGCAACTCGACAGGCCCGCCTGGCCGTATCTGAGCTGGCGAGCTACCTGCGGCCACTGGAGGTGATTGCCACCCTGGCGCCACTGCTGGGGCTGTTCGGCACAGTGTTGGGCATGATTGAGGCGTTCCAGGCAATGGAGGCCGCCGGCCGTCAGGTCAATCCGTCGGTTCTGTCCGGGGGCATCTGGAAAGCGTTGCTCACCACCGCGGTGGGTTTGGCGGTGGCGATTCCGGTGTCACTGGCTCACAGCTGGCTGGAGCGGAAGGCCGAGACGTCTGCCGAATCAATCCAAAACGACCTCGAGCAATTGATCACCCTGCAAGCCGCGTCGCTTCAGCACACGGCTGACCGGGCGCTGGTTCTGAAGCGCGCCTGATGTCTATGGCTTCCCTCTACTCCCGGCGCCGACCCCGTATTGGCATGACCGCGCTGATTGATGTGGTGTTCATCCTGCTGATGTTTTTCATGCTGACCTCGTCGTTCAACCAATGGAAAGCCGTGGACTTCCGCTCGCCGGTCGCGGTGGAAAACCAGTCAGCGGATGCTGCCCAACTGGTAGTCCTTGGCGTCGACGGAACACTTCGGCTGGTGGCCAGTGGCGTAGACATAGCAGCGGGCGCCCCGGTGAACGCTGGTCTCTTCGAGTCCGGACAGCCGGTGGTGATCCTGCCAGAGGCCAAAGTTTCAGTGCAGAAAATTATTACGCAGTTGGAGCGACTCAA
The DNA here is from genome assembly GCF_000830985.1 of Marinobacter similis. Classification (GTDB taxonomy): domain Bacteria; phylum Pseudomonadota; class Gammaproteobacteria; order Pseudomonadales; family Oleiphilaceae; genus Marinobacter; species Marinobacter similis. Next base: position 1,164,959 of record NZ_CP007151.1, read on the forward strand.
GGCGCTGGGGCTGTCGGTCACTCTCGGTAACGTAATTGCAGCGGAGACAGGACGATGAGCCAGTCACTGTATCCGAGCCGTGCCAGGGCCAGCGCCGACGACAACCTGGTGCCGATGATCAACATCGTGTTCCTGCTGCTGATTTTCTTCATGGTGGCCAGCCAGATCAGTGCGCCGGATGGCGACATCCTGCCGCCCCAGTCCGGCAGCCAGAAGCCCGTGGCTGCAGGCCAACTTGAGTTGTCTCTGACCGCTGGCGGGGATCTGTTGCAGGAAGGTCAGCCTCTGGGTATCGAACAGCTGCCGGCCTTGATTAGTGATCAGACGTCTGGGGGCGGTCTTACCGTTGTCCTGAAAGCCGATCAGGCCGCTCTGGCAGAGGATCTGGACCGGGTGTTTACCGTGTTGCGCGGCCAGGGAATCAGCCTGATTACCCTGCGAACCTTGAATCCGGAGGCGCCGCAGTGAGTCGGCGAACCTGGTTGGTCGCGCTGTTGTTGGCCCTCAGTGCGCACCTGGCGTTGGCGGCGAGCCTGGTGGCCAGGCTGATCGCAGCGTGAGCACCGCTTTGGACGATGGTGATTTAGGCCTGGAAGTAGGGCTGGGGCGAGAGGGCGGTTATCAGGATCAGCTGGAACAGCACCTGGCCGAGCCGGAGCCAGTGGTGCCCGAGCCTGCGCGCGCGCAACCGACTCCAAACCCAGCCCCAGACCCAATCCCAATACCCCGGCCGGAACCGGAGCTGGAGCTGACCGAAAAGCCGGTCGCCGATGCAGCGGACGTGCACGTCGCCAAGGCGCCTGTCGATCCGGCACCTGCGCCAAAGTCCGAACCACCGGCGCCGAAACCTCAGCCGCAGCCAAAGCCACTGCCGCAGACCGAGAAGCCAGACAAGCCTATCGCTGAGGCCAAATCCGAGTCCCAGTCAGAGCCAGAGCAGGAGCCTCGGAAGTGGCAAGCAAGGCTCAGCAGCAATCCACCGGGCGGGCCAGTCAGGAACGCGCTGGCGGGACCAGGGGCGACGCCAAAAGCTACTTCGCCAAATTGATGGCTTGGTTACACCAACACAAGGATTACCCACCGGAACTGAAGAAAGAAAAAGTCCAGGGCGTGGTGGTGATCAAGTTTTCGATCAACCAGCGCGGCGAGGTGATCAGCGCCAGCATCAAGACTGGGTCCGGTCACGCCAGCCTGGATCAGGCTGCCCTCGACATGCTGGAGAGGGCCAATCCCGTGCCGCCGATTCCCGAAGCCATGGCCAGGGAGCGACTGACCCTCGCCATTCCCGTCGAGTACTCGCTCATTACCCGATAACCAGAAGAAGGAAAAAGAATGACATCGAACCCCCGTAACCTCATGAAACCCGGAAGTCTGCGCACCACCGCCCGCGCTGTTAGTTATGCGCCCCAGCATGCTCGCAGCGCCCTGGCACTGGGGCTGTCTGCATCTCTGATGAGCCCGCTGGCTATGGCGCAGGATGAGGAGCTGTTCGAGCTGGACACCCTGCAGATTGAAGACCGGACTCTGGAGACCAATCCGTATGCCGAGCCCGGCGCTCCCTACAAGGCGTGGACCTCGGGGGATGCCCGCAAGGTCAAACCGCTGGCCGACACGCCACAGACCATCACCGTGTTGACCGAGAGCCAGATTGAGGATTCGGGCAAATCCGACCTTAAGGAAATCCTGGCGGCGCAGCCAGGCATTACCCTGGGCACCGGCGAGAACGGTAATGCCTTTGGCGACCGGTACGTGATCCGTGGTCACGAGGCCCGGAGCGATGTGTTTGTTGATGGTTTGCGCGACCCGGGGATGACCACCCGGGAGAGTTTTGCCCTGGAGCAGGTCGAGGTTACCAAGGGCCCCAGCTCCACCTTCGCCGGGCGGGGCTCCACCGGTGGTGCCGTCAACGGCATCACCAAACAGGCCAGCACCGGGTATGCCTTTAATAAGCTCGATGTGGGTGCCGGTACCGACGACTACCGCCGTATCACCCTGGACACCAACCAGCCGATCACCGACGACGTCGCCATGCGGGTGAATCTGCTGCATGCCTATGAAGAGGTCCCAGACCGTGGCCCGGCAGACCGGGAGCGCAACGGTGCTGCGGTATCGGGCCGCTACCAGGCAACGGACAAGCTGGATCTGGTCGCCGATTACTACTTCCTCAGTGCCAACGACAATCCGGATCTGGGCTCTTATGTCGACCGTGACAGCAACCCGAATGACGATATTCCGGTCTACGTGCAGAACGAGGATTTTCTGGCTTCCGACGTTCAGGCATTCACCTTCCAGGCCGGTTACGACTTTACCGACAATGTTCGGCTGGTGAACGGCACGCGCTACGGCACCACCGAAAATGACTATGTGGTGACCGGTGCCCGAGGGACCAATCGCGCTGCCTCGGACCCCGATGCGCCCGGCGCTGAAACCATTTCTCTGAGTAGTCACGATGGCTGGCAGGAAGTGGAGTACCTGGCCAACGTCACCAACCTGCACTGGGACACCGAACTGGCTGGACAACGGCACCAGTGGGTGTTCAGCACTGAGCTGAGCCGTAACAAGGTCCAGAATGGCGGCTACAACCTGACCAACACCGGTGACACTAACTGTGTGGTTTCCGGTCGCGGCGGTGACAGCGCCGGTTACTGCATTGTCGGCCCTGACGGCAACACGGTGAGCGACATCCACAATCTGATCCAGCGGGACATCAGCCGTGGCGACCAGACCACGGACTACGAGATCGATACCGTGTCCGTTTCGGTCATGGATACCATCGACCTGACTGATCGTTGGATTCTGTCGCTGGGCGTGCGGGCCGACCGGTTCGATTATTCGAATAAAGTGGCCAACCGCGATGGCACCACCTCCAACTACGAGTACGCCGATACCTTGTGGAACGGCCATACCGGCCTGGTGTACAAGCTGACCGATAATGGCAACGTGTACGCCACCTACAGCACCTCGGCCGAAATCAACGGCGGTGAATCCGACGTCGGAGGCAACTGTGGCTATGGTGGCCTGTGCGGCAGCGAAGATGAGGTGGGCAACAGCAAACCGGAGAAAGCCGAAAACATCGAACTGGGCACCAAATGGGATCTGTTCAATGACAAGTTGTTGCTGACTGCTGCGGTGTTCCAGATTACCAAGGACGACGTCATGGAAGGAGCCGACTACGAGACTACCGGTACGCTCAATACCGGTAAGAACCGGGTCGAGGGTGTGGAAATCGGTCTGTCCGGCAACATCACCGACAAGCTGAGCACCCAGTTCGGTGCGGCCGTGATGGACGCCGAGGTTCTGGAAAGTGAGGATCCGGAAGACGAAGGCAAGACCCTGGCTAACTTCGCCGACAAGAGCCTGTATATGTTGCTGCGCTACCAGGCCACATCGGCGTTTGCTTTCGGCGGTGCCGCCACCTACTCAAGCGAAGTCTTCGTGGGCCAGCCGGATTCAGGTGCCAGCGACTTTGGCGTGCCGTCTTACACCGTGTACGACCTGTTCGCGAGTTACCAGTTCACCAAGGACCTGTCTGTGCGGGTGAATGTGAACAACGTGACCGACGAGGACTACTACCTGACGGCTTACCGCAGCGGTGCCTTCGCCTATATTGGCGATGCCCGCAACGCGCACGCCACGGTCAGTTACTCGTTCTGAACATGGCGACCATCCGTGAACCCCTGGAGCGGATACCAGCAAGCCTGGTATCCGTGTCCGACTACGAACGTCTGGCTTCGGAGTTTCTCGAGCCCGCGACCCTCGCCTATATTGCCGGTGGCAGTGGCAACGAGCAGAGTCTGCGGGCGAACATCGAGGATATCGCTCGCTTGAGCATCCGCAACCGGCTGCTGGTGGACTGTGCCCAGGGGCATACCCGGGTGTCCCTGATGGGGCAGGGCATTGCCCACCCGGTGTTGCTGGCTCCGGTCGGGCATCAGGGGCTGGTTCATAGGGACGGCGAAGTTGCGGTTGCCCAGGGGGCAGCCGCGACCGATACCGCTCTGATTGCCAGCACTCAGGCAACTCGCCGCCTGGAGGACATCGCAGCCGCCACCGATAGCCCCAAATGGTTCCAGCTGTATTTCCAGCCTCGGAAGGAAAACACGTTGGCGCTGGTCCAACGGGCCGAAGCAGCCGGTTATACCGCTCTGGTGGTGACCCTGGATACCCCGGTGCAGTCCCTCAGTCGCCGGGCCCAGCGGGCCGGCTTCCGACTGCCAGCGCACTGCCAGCCGGCCAATCTGGCGGACTTTTCCGTGCAGGACCAGCCCACCACAGGCGCAGCAGGCGTGTTTCAAGGGCTGATGGCAACGGCACCTGGCTGGCAGGACTTAACCTGGCTATTGGGGCAGACCCGCTTGCCCGTGATCGTTAAAGGCGTGCTTGATACCGATGACGCGGAGCAATGTCAGCGTATGGGTATAGCTGGCCTGATTCTGTCCAATCACGGTGGCCGGGCCCTGGACGGCGTACCTTCGGCGCTCAGCGTGTTGCCGGCGGTGCGGGCTCGCCTGGGCGCGGCCTATCCGCTATTGATCGACGGCGGAATTCGCAGCGGCTACGACGTGTTCAAAGCCCTGGCCTGCGGCGCCAATGCGGTGCTGGTCGGCCGGCCCCAGGTCTACGCCCTGGCGGTTGCTGGCGCGCTCGGTGTCGCGCACATGCTGAAACTGTTCCGAGACGAATTGGAGCTCTGTATGGCGCTGGCCGGCACGCCGACCGTTGCTGATATCAGCGCCCGTTGCCTGGCTCAGGATGTTCATTTTACCAACCCAGGATACGGATAATGTCATGCTAACTGTCATTGAACAGGTGCTTACGCCTGCAGAAATCGCCGAATTTCGTCGCCAGCTGGCACAAGGTGACTGGCAGGACGGCGCCCTGTCGGCAGGCGCGCGCGCGGCCAGTGTGAAGCAGAACCAACAGCTGAACGATCACTCGGAATTGGCGCGTTCGCTCAGTAATCATCTAGTGCAGAGGTTGGGCAACCATCCATTGTTTGTTTCGGCGGCGCTGCCCGAACGCATCTACCCGCCCAAGTTCAATCGTTACCGGGATGGGGGGCACTACGGTACTCACGTGGATGCTGCTGTAATGGCGCTGGATGAGGGGCGTGCCACCCTGCGCAGTGATCTGTCGGCCACCCTGTTTTTGACCGATCCGGACGATTACGCCGGGGGAGAGTTGACCATAGAGACCAACTTCGGTGCTCAGCAGATCAAGTTGGCAGCGGGCGACCTGGTGTTGTACCCGTCCTCCAGCCTGCACCGGGTTGAACCGGTGACCCGAGGTGAGCGGGTGAGTTCGTTTTTTTGGGTGCAAAGCCTGGTGGCGGACGGCGGCAAGCGTAGTATGTTGTTTGATCTGGACCAGTCAATCCAGGGGCTTAGCGCCACTCAGCCCGCGGACACCCCGGATCTGCTGAGGCTAACCGGGGTCTATCACAACCTGTTGCGGAGCTGGGCACTCACCTGAGGCCTCAGCCAAACTGGCTGTCGCGAAAAATCCCCGAAAGCGACACCGCACCGTACCGGTTAGGCTCGGGTTGGCAGGGTGCGGCAGAGTCTTTAACATCCAGTGCTCATTTTCCTGATACGGACGCGCTCATGAAGTTTCCTGTGGTTACTGTCACGCTGGTCACGGCGGCACTGATTTATGTGGTCTGGGACCAGACGCAGGAAAAGCCGAGTCCGGTAGATCCAAGCCGATTTACCAATCTGGCTGCCAATCCGGTCGAGCGTGGCACGGTGGTGGACTGGGCTGTCGATCAGGTTCCGAAGCTGTGCGAAGACGCCATCGACGCCGCCACTGGCTCCGACGCCCACACTGATTGCTTGAAAAGAAGCGAGAAGCGGGAGCCTGCCTGTCGCCGAGCCATGGCAGACCGGTTCCCCGGTATGATTACCTCGGAGCCGGTGTTCCGTGACCTCGCCATCTCCGCTATGAATTGCCTCGTACCGCAGTCTGCTAGACTTGAATGACCGTCTCACCCACTCCATTCAGCCGATTCCAGGCCAGCCCCAATGTCTGAAGATCCCCTGAAAGCATTATCCGATATGGCCAGCGACGCGCACGCGCGCATCCAGGCCGCCCATGAACACATTAATCCGGTGGTGGAAGTGCGCCGCGGCATGCGTGACGCCGGTATACCGGCCGATGTCATGACCATTGACTGCCTGCGCACCCGCCGGCGGATCACCCTGATTCTCCATGACGAGCAGCCGGGCACCCTGTTGTATCAGTTCGTGACCATTGAGGATGAGGTGGGGGACAGTTTCCAGAGTATGGCCCTGACCGATGTGACGGTTCAGACCCTGGTTGACTGGATTCAAGACTACTTCGACTGACAACGGCCGCGCCGTAAAGGATGCAATGTCATGGCGACAGTGGACGTTTTCATGCTGTGGGGATTGGCGTTAGTTACGGTGGTCGTGGCTTTGGCCACGCTGTTGCCGATGCTGCGTCATCCGCACTGGATCATTCGCGGTTTCGATTTTCCCAGGCTGCAGTTGGCTGCGGTCGCTTTGGTGGTGCTAATACTGCAGCTTGCCCTGCTGGAGTTGGACCGCCCCCTCAGTTGGTTTCTGGTTGCGGCAACCGCACTCAGCCTTGGCTGTCAGTTGTGGTGGATTTTGCCCTATACCGTGCTTTGGCCTCGAGAGGTTAAAGCGGCCCGCCGAGGCGATCCGGATCGCACCATCACCATCCTGACTTCCAATGTGCTGACTCCCAATCGCAACGTCGGCGCCTGATCAGCCTTGTGGAGAAGCACCAGCCGGATGTACTGGTCACCCTGGAGTCGGATCAGTGGTGGGAGGATCAGCTGGCAGTGCTGAAATCCCGCATGCCCTATACCATCCAATGTCCGCTGGATAATCTCTACGGCATGCACGTGTTCTCGCGGTTGCCGCTGGCCGAGGCGGAATGCCGCTTCCTGATCGAAGACGATGTACCGTCCATGCACGCGCTGGTGGAGCTGCGTTCCGGCGAAAAGGTCCGGATTCATTTCCTGCATCCGGCGCCGCCAAGCCCGACCGAAAATCCGGAATCGGCAGAACGGGACGCGGAACTGGTAATTGTCGGTCGCAGTGTTGCCGACACTGACGAGCCGGTGATTGTCACCGGTGATCTCAACGACGTCGCCTGGTCGCCGACCACGCGTCTGTTTCGCAAGGTCAGTGGCCTGCTGGATCCGCGCGTCGGGCGGGGGCTTCACAGTACCTTTCATGCGGACTATCCGCTGCTGCGCTGGCCTCTGGATCATCTGTTCCACAGTGAGCATTTCACCCTGGTGTCGATTCAGCGCCTGCCATCCATCGGATCTGATCATTTTCCATTGCTCACCAGCCTGCGCTATGCCCCGGTGCGGGGGCAGGACCAAGAGCCGCTGCAAGGCAACAGAGATGATGATCAATGGGCGAAGGAGCTGGCCCGGGAACAAGGTGCCAGCAAACACGACGTGCCGGAACCCGGGCAGGGACCCGAAGAGATCAATCGCAAATAAGGAGCGCCGGATATGGACTGGATATCACAGCATCACGACAGCCTGACAGCACTCACTTCAATTGGAACCCTGCTGATCTGGCTGGTCTATGCTCAGCTTCTCTACAAGGGCTACCGACGCCAGCGCCGGCCCCGGCTGATCATCAATCGCGGAAAGCGTAAGGACATTAATGCGCTCTGCATCATCAGCAACATGAGCGCAGAGCCTGTGTTCATTGAATACATCGTCGCGGAGCTGGAAACCTCCCGTGGCAGCATCGTCATGGACGTCACGGATTTCGAGCGGGACTATTTCGAGCGGGGCTATGGTGACCAGGGCGAAGGCGACGAGCAGCACGAGCCGGATGAGATCCCGGATCGCGTGCGCGACAATACCCGGCAGGGGCCTGTACAGCCGGGTGATTTCCTGCACATCGGGACATTTCAGAATATTGTTCGGCGTATGGCCAGGCAAGCCAAGATCGAGATGCAGGGTTTTCTGCCCGCCGGTGACCTTGAATTCGAGCGGCTGACCATTCAACTGATCGGAATCTACGGCCCGGAAGACCTGCCCATGGGGGCTGAGCGCAGCTTCACTCTGCGCGCCAAAGGCGAGCAGTGCGACCTGGCACCACAGACCTGGGACACCAAGCACAAGAATTCCCGCCGGCAAAGGCACAGGCTGCGCGACAAGCTGGAGCAACTCAACCGTTCGCCTTTCACTGTATCCCCAACGTTACAGGAATCTAATTGAGCACAGTCAAAATCGTGGTTTTGGCTCCAAGCGAGTGTGCTACGCTTATTTTCCAACGCCAGCGGAATGGCAGGCTTTACAGTAACTGTCGTCCTCTTCGGTGTGAACGATGATCGAAAAACCAATGGTTCAGGAGGCCTCACAATGGAAGCGAAATCCAGTCAGGACGAATACAACCAGGTTAAGAAAGATCTGCAGCAGCTGCGTGAAGATTTGGCGACGCTCACAAAGGCTGTATCTGATGGCCAGAAGAGCAACATCAGCAGTCTCCGGGACGAGATCCGTCGGGAAAGCCAAGAGGCGTTTGATCAGGTTCGACAGAAGGGCAACGACGCCTTCAATCGGGCCCGGGATGCCGGCGACAAAGCCGTGCATGACGTTGAGCACAAAATAGAAGAACGTCCCTTCCTGAGCATTGTTCTCATGTTTCTGGCGGGGGTTCTGGTTGGCAAGTTGCTTGATCGCTAACCATGCTTGACTCCGCCCAAGCCAAACTGCAGGGGGCCGTACGCAAGGCAATTGCTGCGCTGACAGCATTCCTGCTGTCGATGGTATTGCTGACGGCCCTGCTCATCACCGGGTTTTACCTGTTGATTCAGGCCGCCATCCTGGCATTGTCGCCATACATTGGTGAGGCTGCTGCAATGGCCTCTGTCGGAGTTTTGTGCATGTTGTTGCTGGGGGTGTTCTTCTGGCGCATGACCAGCACCCCGAGTACTTCCGCAAAAAAGGGAGGTACGGACTCGCGCGGCGAATCTTCAGTTGAGGCCTTACGGGGGTTGATTCGCAATAACCCTCTGGAGGCGGCACTGACTGCCTTTGCGGTTGGTGTTGCCCAGCAGGGCGATCCACGGCTCCGGTCCCTTTTAATGAAGGGCGGCATGGAGTTGATGAAAGAAGCGGAAGCCGATGCGCATTCTCAGTCCGAGCCAAAATCTCAGCCCGAGTCAGAACCCGAAGATACAGCAGCCGCTGCACCCGGCACGGCTGATTAGGAATCCGGTTCTACCCTCCGATAAATAGCCTCTAGCAGGCTTGACCGATTGCTGAGGTTTTCGGTCCGTGGCTGTGATGATCGGTGTTTTTGAGCGCTTGAACACAACGCCATAAGGCGTACCCGATAAGTCCCAGTCCCAGTCCCAGTGCCGCCAACAGCGCGTGTCCGGTCGCTGTAGTCATAAAGCTCCTCTCGGCCGAGTTACTTACCCAGCAATTCGCCGATCGCGCGTAGATTGACAACATGATCACACAGGGACTTAGTGATCATCAGAATCGGGGTGGCCACAATCAAACCAATGCCCAAAGCCAGCCCCAGAACAGCAAGCCGATAAAGATGGCGACCGCGTTAAGACTGGAAATGTAACTGGTCAGCCAGGGGGTAAGCAGGTTGCCCTGAATGCTGGTAATCAGCAGCGAGGTGCCGGCGATAATGATGGCGTTATCTAACGCACCAAACTGGATGAATCCGGCCAGGCCGGTGCCGATGAACACCAGGAACGGCCCAAGGTAGGGAACGCCGCTGGCGATACCCGCCACGACACCCCACAGGGCTGCCTGTTCAACGCCCAGGCCAAGAAACGCCAGCCAGGTCAGAACTCCAACAAACAGTGCACCGATCACCATCACGAACAGGAAGCGGCGGATCTGGTGGTGCAGGTCATCCATGATTCTGGCTGCCTTGCGCATACGGCCAAATGAGGGGCCAGATATCCGCACCACCTTGCGCCGGTACAGTGAGCCAACGGCAAGTAGGAAATACACCAGCAGCAACACTGAGAAAAACTGCGAGATGAGAATCAGGGCGGCAGGCGAGCCCTTGATGACGTAAGCCTGGATATCCATGGGCTTGTCCACCACCCGCACTGGCGTGATGCCCGGCTGGTTTGAGATGGCGTCTTGTTGATCCTTGGCCGCGGTCTCTTCGATCTGCTTCGCGGCGGTTTGCGCCTTTTCCATGATGCTTTCTTCAGTGTCCCGGCTGCGAGCTTCTTTGCGCTGGAACTCCTGAATGGCTACCGGAACCTTATCCAGCATGGCCATGGCTTCCTGCTTAAGGGGCGTGCCTGCGGCCGCAATGACACCAATAAGAGATGACATGACGATGGCAGCGCCGAGAGGACGAGGAATACGTACCCGATCAAGCAGCGAAACCAGCGGATCCAGGGCGTAACTGATCAAAACTGCAACGACCAGGGGTAGCAGGACAGGTTGGGCCCAGTCGATGAAATAGAGTGTGGCAATACTGGCCAGCACGATAAGCGCCACACTGCGGATGCTGATGGCGTCGATTAACGGTGCTTGTGACGGCTGAGCATCGGGCTCTATCTTGCTGTGGCCATTGCTCTGGTCTGTGCTTCTTCCATCCGTCATTTCTGAATCCTTTCCCTGCAGGCTGGTGCTGAGTTTAGCGCGCTTCGAGAAGGCCGGCATGTTAGTGGATTAGTTCAGCAGGGCTCAATGAAGATGCCATCGGCAGGCACAAGTGTGTACAAAGTTTAATCAGTCGTGGTTGGCGTATGCACGCCGTAGCCACAGCGCAGGGCGGTACCATTGCCCTGACGATGGAAGGTGGCGCGTTGATGATCGAAGATGCCAAAGGCTCTCAAGTCAGAGAGCTGGAATCAAAAAGACGGCCTGAATGGGCCGTCTTTTTTTGCCTGTCAGGGCTCAGCGGGTGGCGTCTCTTTTGCCTTCGTACATGCGCGCATCGGCCTCTGCCTTCATCGCGTCAATGCTGACGACTGACCCCGGAGGGTGGGATACTGAACCAACACTGTAGCGGATGTTATACCCCCGTTTTTCGGTCTGATTCAGGCTTTCGATCTGACTGGCGAAGCGTTCAAGTACAAGTGCAACGGCGCTCTCGTCGGTATCAGTCAAGAGTGCAGCAAACTCATCGCCTCCGATGCGCGCAAAGACATCAGAATCCCGGAAGCTTCTCCGCATCACGTTCGCGAAGCTGATCAGGCGCGGTCGCCCTCGGCATGGCCGAACTGGTCATTGATTAGCTTGAATTCGTTCAGGTCGAACAGGAGAAAGGTTACCGGCCAGTTCTTTCTGCGGCAGACATGGAGCGCATGCTCCCCCAGCGTGGTAAAGCCTCGCCGGTTCGATATCAGTGTTAGCTCATCCAGGGTTGCTAACTGCACGGCGGCAATTTCCTGTTCTGCCATGGTTGCAAGGTCCTGCAGCAATTGCAGATCTTCTTGCTCCAGCTCCCGCGGTTCATTATCGATAAGGCAAAGTGTCGCGAGTTTGCTGCCATTGGACATACGTAACGGGCAGCCCGCGTAAAATCGAATATTCGGCTCGCCCAGAACCAGTGGGTTGTTTTTGAATCGCTCGTCTTCGAGAGCATCGGGAACGATAAAAGGTTTATCTCCGAGGATGGTATGGCCACAGAAAGAAATGGTCCGAGGTGTCTGATCTGCCTCCAGACCCTGCTTAGATTTGAACCATTGCCGATCGTCGTCGATGAGGGCGACGAGAGAGATGGGTACGCTGAACATGCGCTTGGCCATCCGGGTTAAGCGATCAAATCGCTCCTCCGGTACCGAATCCAATATTTGCAAAGCACGAAGGGTTTCAAGCCGCGTGTCTTCGTTAATTGGGAGTTTCGGTTCGATCATCTGAAATCCTGGGTGTTGCCGTCTCTCATGGCCAAGCCGACGAGGAAAGCAGAAGGCTGAAGATAAAATGTAACTTTCCTACACATTAAATGAAAGAATAAAGTTGATATGGGTGGCTTAGTCGTTTTGCGTCGATGAGGGCAAAGCTGCGGCGATGGGGCATAGTTAAGAGCAAGGTTGGCATCGGTTCGTGTGCGATTCGTGCTAGGCTCGGCGGCAGTAACACACAGAACTACCTACTGGAGCATTGAAATCAATATGACCACCGAATCGCTGGAGCAAATCCTCGGCATGGATGGCGAAGAACGCTACGACTACTTCCTGAATGAAGTGCTCGAAGAGCGCGAGATCTGGATTCTCGTCAATGGCGACAGCCACTTCCTGAAGCTGGAGTCAGAGGACGAAGGCGTGGCGTATTTGCCGGTTTGGCCCAGCGCGGTTTTTGCCGCAGCGTACGGCAATGATTCCGACGACCTGTCGCCTAAAAGCATCTCCCTCCCTGACTTCTTCAAGAAGTGGGTGCCGGGCCTGACCAAAGACGGTTTGGAAATCGGGGTTTTCCCTGGCGCTGATGACACCCTGTGGATCACCGAGCCTGAAGAGTTGAAGCGCGACCTCCAGGACGAGTTGTCGAACTTCTAAAGCCGCCTACACTGGGATGATTCCCTATTCAGGAGTAATGGCAGCATGCTGGTTTTCTCCAATCCCGTGGGCTCCGGCTCACTCTGGTTCGATAATCTGGCCACCGCCGAGGGTACGCCCGTCGGCTACGATCCCCAGGCCAGGGCCTTCCTGCCGGTGCGGCCATTCTGTGCCAACCGGGAAGTCATCGGTTGCAACTGGATTGCGCCGAAAGAGGGCGCCTTCTGCGCTCCTGTGCCATGACAGCGCTGGCGCCGGACCCGAGCATCCCCAACGCCATGCATAACTGGCTGAAACCGAAGCCGCCAAACGCTGGGTGATCGACAACCTGGGCCGTTGGCATTGGTTTCGCCCGGAAGATCCCGGAACTCGCCCGATTTTTCACATGTTGGCCGAAGGCCTGACCCCGGTCGCCATGGGCCATGCCAATGGTGTGGTGACGATTGGCGTAGCCGAGGCGGATCCGGTGGTGCGAACCAGCCGGAGGGAGGCCCTGCAGGAACCCTACCGAACGATGGTGGGCCACATGCGCCATGAGATTGCACACATGCTCTGGTGGCGGCTTAGTTTGCGGGAAGACTTTCTGGAGGCATTTCGCGAGAAGTTTGGCGATGAGCGTGCTGACTATACGGCGGCACTGCAGCGCCATTACCACGATGGACCTCCACCGGATTGGCGGACCTCTTACCTGACTTCCTATGCCTCTGCCCATCCGCACGAAGATTGGGCTGAAACCGCGGCCCATCTATTGCACCTGACCGACATTACCGACAGTGCCGTTGCCTCGGGCCTGTCATCCGAGGAAATGCCCGCCAACTGGGATCCATATTCGGAACCGGACACCGCACGATTGATCAATGTGGCCGCGTCACTCGCCATCCGTGTGAATCACATCAATCGCTCGATGGGGCTGTCGGATCTTTATCCCTTCGTGTTGTCGCAAGCGGCCCAGCGAAAGCTGGCGTTTGTGCACGACTGGTTACGGCGAGGTGCTCAGGGTCGGTGAGGTGTGGGCAAGAACTTGCCCACAAAAACTGTGGATAACTCTGTTGGCATCGCAAGGACAGGTGCCCCGGGGCGCGTGAATGCAGGCGCTCCGGGAATGTGGCGGTTAAGTGACCAATCTCCTCTTGAGCACAATTTCAGTGCAGTGGAACGGCTCAATGAATGCCGTAGCTTCGTTCCTGTTCGAAGCGAAAGTAGCCGGCCTCTTCTTCTTTTCGGATTGAGTCGGCTTCGGCGCCCAGAAAAGTGCGTCGCGCTTCCTTTAGGCGGCGCTGACGCTCCTCACCATTGTACTTAGCCGTGATTTCCTGCCGCTGCGCCATGTACTGATCACCTGCTGCCCAGCGTTGGTCTCTCTTGCGATCCAGGCGGGCGAGATTTTCCACAGCCCGCTCACTGTAACCGAGACTTCGTCGAATCTCGGCAATTGCTTCTCGTCTTTGGTATGTGGGCATTTCCCGGAGCTCCTGCTGGCTGGCTTTCAGGAACTTGTTAGCGAAGGAGTCACCCATCGCCAGGCTCTGATTTGAAATCGCTTCTTCAGGATAGGTCTGGTGGACCAACTGGCTGAGCTCCTCGAGTCGCTGGTTGAGAGGGCGTTCGGTATCTGAGGTGATGCGTTCCATGGCCTTTGCCATTTCGTAGTCTCGAATCTGGTGCTGCCAGAGCTCCTCCGCAACTTCTTTGCCGAAGATTTCTGAACGGTGTTGCATCAGGATTTCCATCCGGCTGTCCGGATCGAGTTGCTGAATGTCCTGCGCACCGGCGGCGTACCAGGCTTGGTATTCAAGGTGGTTCTCGGCAAGTTGCATGAGTTCCCCGGCCATTTCGGGAAAGGCCGCCTCCAACAGAGCTTGCATGGAAGCGCGCCAGTTTTCTGGCTGACTCTGACGCAGATATTCAAGGAGGGCGGTGATGAGATCGATTTGTCCCAGCCGGGTGTCGAGCTCCCGGCCGTGGTGTTCGCGCATGAGCGCAACGACCTGTTCGAACGTCAGGGACCCGTTGATTACGGTCGCACCTTCCAGCATCGCCTGATAGTCGATGGTGTCTGCTGTCGCTTTCATTTGCACAGGTTGCTCTGCGGGCGGTGCCGGCGGCGCTGATTCAGCCGCCTGTTCGGGCGATGGCGGTGTCTCGGCGTTGGCAGTCGGCGTGGCACTGGTTAGCCAGTAGGCAAGTGGCACCAGCACGCCCAACGAAAGACTAAGGCAAAGACTTTTGGCTGTTAGATGTTTGCTCAGGATCATAATCGCGTCGATGGTTTCTTGTTGTTAGGGCTGTCAGGAACCAGGGCCCGCCCTTTAGCGAACAGGGGCAGGCCTCTGGATGTGTCGAACGTTAGGCTTGCTCCTTAGTTATCGTACTGGGCGATGTAGTGGAAAATGGCCCCGTAGAAATTCCGGATGCGGAAGGTGGTATTGGGTATACCGATCATATCCAGATGATCCTGATTGATCACCGCACCGCGCGAGGTCATCTGGGTCGGCGTTGGCTGGTTGATGTTGCTCACGTAGTCGGTATCGCTGTAGGTGGTCAGGTAGTCCATCCCCCAGGCGTTGTAATGAAACTCAGTGCGCCAGCCATCTGCTGGGAGTTGATTCCCACGAGGCCGTCGTCGTCGGTATCGTACTGCTCGCCGTTGCCTTGACCGGCGGCCCCATCGCCGCTGCAGTCATCGATGCAATAACCATCCCCATCAATATTGAAATAGTCATCCTGGGTAATCCACAGCGCCGGATTCACGTTTCCGCCTTGTTGGGAGTTCACCGTTGAGGCATAGCGTTTGGCGTAGGTCGAGCTGACTGGGTAATTCTCGTTGAACTGCTTGGCCCCGGTCAGAACCCCGTCGCTGGGATCGTAGTCGTCGTAGATCAACTGTTTCAGTGCCGCATTGGCGTCGTTTTCGGCGCCATAAACGATGTTGCCGTAGGTGTCGGCCAGCGCCTCGACAATGTCACTGACGCCTTCGCCGAGATCCAGGACATGCTTGGCGATGGGAGAGCCACGGTGCGGCGAGGAAATGCTATAGGCAACTTTGACGACTTGATAGCCAAAGCGATCGTGGAGAATTTTGGCGGCCTTGCGCAGGTCCATGCCACCCTGGGAGTGGCCGACAAAGTTCACATGGGTGAAGTTGTTGGCAATCATCCAGGCTTCCACTGCGTCAGCCAGCTGCAGGCCGCGATGGTCGGAAGAGTGGAATGGCGACATTTCCGCCGCTGCCCCAATTTGGCCCCAGTCGAGATACTTGTTACAGCTGCTGTACCAGTAACAGTTGGTGTAGAGCTTGCGCCCGTATGTGTCACTGAAGTAGTGATAGCCGAGTATGTCGTCGAAACCCGCCATGCCGTGAACCATCACAACTGGATGATTTGTTTTGTCAGCGCCAGCCAGTGCCGGGCTGGATGCCATAATTGCGCCCGTGGAGAGGGCCGCGGCAATCAGGAAGGTTTTAGTGGAACGGGTCGTTCGGTTTTTTATATTGTTGTTCATGTTGCGGTTCCAAGATCTGAATCGCACACACAATGAAACCTTTTAGCTTCCGAGCTCTGTAGTCTTTCTTCCGTGGTGGTAGGAGAGTGTATGCGAAGCTTCAAATTAAGCACGCTGAGTATCATTGCGATGCTCTTACACGTGCAGCTTATTGTTATTTGGAGCACTTAATCGTTGAGATTAAGCAGTTTGAGGTAAGACCAAGGTCGAAGAAACCACAAAAAATAAATTGTAACGAAATGTAAGTTGCCTGCCCTTTAGCGCAGGTCAGTTTAGCGCTCGTGTGGATAAGAACTTGCCCACAAAAACTGTGGATAACTATGTTGGCAACGCAAGGATAGGTAGCTCGGAGCGCCTGATACCAGGCGCTCCGGAAATGTGACCGTTAATTGACCGGTGTTGGCAAAGCTGCCGGTCACTCTTGTTTTTCGTCAGACTCAAGACAAATTTTGCCAAAGTGACGCCCGGATTCTTCGTGCCGGAAAGCGTCGGCAATGTCCTCAAGGCCAAACGAACGATCCAGGATCGGGTGCATGTCATTGGCCTCGATCGCCCGGATCATCTCCTGTTGATGCGCGCGGCTGCCCACAATCAGTCCCTGCAGGCGTGCCTGTTTGGCCATCAACTTGGCGGTAGGTACCTCGCCCTCACGGCCGGTCAAAACACCAATCAGCGAGATATGCCCGCCAATGCGCACGGCATCGATGGATTCCGGCAAAGTGCCCGGGCCGCCAACTTCAATGACATGGTCCACGCCCTCACCATTGGTGAGTTCCTGCACCTTCGCACCCCAGGCCGAAGTGGTCTTGTAGTTAATGGTGCGGTCTGCACCCAGCTCCCGCAAACGCGCCAGCTTGTCGTCCGATGACGACGTCGAGATCACCGTGGCGCCCATCATCTTGGCGAACTGCAAGGCAAAGATGGAAACGCCGCCAGTGCCCAGGGTCAGCACGGTATCGCCGGCTTTCAGGCCACCGTTCACCACCAGTGCGCGCCAGGCGGTCAAGCCAGCCGTCGTCAGAGTCGCCGCTTCGGCATGGCTGTAGCCTTTGGGCGCGTGGGTAAACCAGTTGGCGGCACGAACAACCAGCTCGCGGGCATAGCCGTCCTCACCATCCCCAGGTGTGGTGGAGAAGTTATCGATGGGGGCCGGGCCATTCAGCCACTGGGGGAAAAAGGTTGATACCACGTTATCGCCCGATTTGAATTCCGTCACACCTTCGCCCACGGCCTCAACCGTACCGGCGCCATCGGCCATGGGAATGCGATTGTCTTCGGTTGGGATGGCACCGACCACCACGGCGTAATCGTGGAAGTTCAGTGAGCTGGCACGGACGCGAACGCGAATCTCGCCCGGTCCGGGTTGGCCCGGCTCCGGAGTCTCACTCAGCTGCAGTTGATCCAGTCCGCCCGGTTTGCTCAGGGTTATGCGTTTCATTCCAGGGTGCTCCCGTTAGGTCGGTTTGATGTTGATTAATCAGTCGCTAACTCCATGACTACAGGTTGTGGGGTTAACTGGATCATTCAACCCTGCTCCCCGACTAACACCTCTGACGAGAGCAGATCATTCCGCGATGACCCGGTTGAACCACTCTACGCCAAACCGAACCCCAAACCCTTGGATGTCCGAGGGGATGTGCGCCAGCCCGCCCTTGTGAGTGCCGGTGGACGCCATGTCGACGTGGAGCCAGCCCACGTCTTTATCCACAAAGCGTCCGAGGAAGCGAGCGGCGTATATGTGATCGCCCGCGCCGGCGGTCCGGCATTGAAGCGTATCGGCGACCTCGGATTTCAGGTCGTCGTCATAATCGTCCTCGTAGGGAAACGGCCACACCCGCTCACCACAATGTTCACCGGCCTGAATGATGGATTCCACCCAGTGGCGACGATTGGTGAGGGCGCCGGCCATGCGGTTGCCAAGGCTTGAGACCACCGCCCCGGTGAGGGTGGCATAGTCGAGAATGGCGCGTGGTGGTTTCCGGCAGGCCAGGGCCAGGGTGTCGGCCAGAACCATGCGGCCCTCGGCATCGGTATTGATCAATTCAATGGTGGTGCCATTGAGGGCGGTCACCACATCGTTGCATTTCACGGCCCTTGAGCCGATGTGGTTTTCCGCCAGCGCCAGCCAGCAGTCTACTGGTGCCGGGAAATTAAGCCGGGTGAGGGCAAGCAGGGTACCCAACGCAACCGCGCTGCCCTGCATGTCGCCGTGCATTCCAAGCATGCTGCCGCCGGTCTTGAGATTACTACCACCGGTGTCGAAACAGATACCTTTGCCGACCAGGGCTAGTGGCCGTTCCTCGGCACCGGTCAGGCGATACCTTAATTGCAGGATGCCCGCATCCCGGTTGGGGCTGGCCTGAACCACGGATAAAAAGGCACCGGCTTTCATCTGTTCCAACTGGTCGCAATCGTAGAATTCCACCTCCCAGCCTTCCTGGTGCGCCAGTGCCTGGGCGTACTCCCGGTAAATGCTGGGGGTCAGGTAGTTGCCCGGCAACTGAGTCAGCCAGCGTGCAAGGTTGTTGCCCTCGGCGGTTGCCTTGGCGTAGCGAAAGTCGGCCGCTTCAAACTCACCATAGAAGTTCATGGCGGCCAGCGGAGGCTTGTCTTCGGGCTGGTCCGAGAGTCTTGGCAGCTGGAACAGGGCAGCGTAGGCGGCCGAAACCAGGGCTTCGGCCATGATGCAGGCCGTTCCAGGCAGATCGAGCAGTGAAATCACGTTGACCTTGCGGCAGCGCTCTGCCATCAACGGCGCGAGCAGGGCCCGGGCCTGGCTCAGGGCCTTGAAGCCCCGGGCATCTGCCGACACAAACCCGATGCTGGTGCGGGTGCCTCGGGGGCCTGAGATCAGTATCGGATTGGCGGATTTCGGGAAATCGGCCAGGCGCAGTTTCAGGTAATCCGCCCAGGGCGCCTTGTCCATAGCCTCCCGGTGCAGGTCAGATACCAGCAGTATCAATCCCACACCTGTATCGAAGTCCCAGGAGGCAGGAATGCGGTGGTCCACATCCAGTTTCAGGTCCGGTAATTTGGGGAGTTTTGGCTTCATGGCGGGGTGCTCCAAACGGTTTCGAGTGCAGCCTCGTTTAAGGATAGTTGTATTCCCTGGGGAATACCTCAGCACCCGGAAAAGAACCCTTGAGCAGGCTGTGGATTGGGCTAGTCTTTGAAGATCCCCTTTGCCCCGGAGCATCCCGCCATGGCTATCACCGAGTCTTCCGATTGCGATCTCATTTTCTACACCAACCCCATGTCTCGAGGGCGTATTGTGCGCTGGATGCTGGAAGAGGTCGGCGCCGACTATCGCCAGGTTCTGCTCGCCTATGAAACCAACATGAAGGCCAATGACTATCTCGCTATCAATCCCATGGGCAAAGTGCCGGCCCTGGTGCACCGTGGCCAGGTGGTAACCGAATCTGCCGCTATTTGTGCCTATCTTGCCGATGCCTTCCCGGATGCGGGCCTGGCGCCTGATCTGACTGATCGGGCGGCCTATTACCGGTGGCTGTTCTTTGCAGCGGGCCCGTTGGAGGCGGCGGTGATGGACCGCGTACTCAAGGCCGAGGTCACCAGCGACCTGGAAAAAATGGTGGGCTACGGCACCTACGACCGCACCATTGATACCCTGGTGCAGGCGGTATCAGATAAACCCTATATCGCCGGTCGCCAATTCACCGCGGCCGATGTCTACGTTGGCTCCCACATCATGTGGGGTATGGAGTTCGGCTCGATTCCCAAACGACCGGAATTCGAGGCCTATGTGGAAAAACTGGCAAATCGGCCTGCACTGGCCGCGGCAAAGGCTTTGGACGACAATCTTATCCCCCAGTGATTGAGTGCGGTCATTTAGTATCCAAGAATCGTCAGCGCGCTGTTCTCGCGGGCTGGGGCGCTCTGTCCTTGCTCTGCTAACACAGTTATCCACAGTTTTTGTGGGTAATCATGGCGCTGTTGAAAAGGCCTCCTCGGGGAGTGGTCTCGCGCCCCGGAAACTGGCACAGTTCACCACTCCTATCGAACAATCACATTAAGAGGAATAACCGGTGACAGATCTTGTCGATTATCAACTGAATGACGGCGTTGCGACCATTACCATCGCCAATGGCAAGGCCAATGCGCTGAGCCATGAGGTGTTCGAAGCGCTGAACGCGGCACTGGACCGGGCGGAATCGGACGAGGCCGTGGTTATCCTGACCGGGCAGCCGGGCATTTTCTCCGGCGGGTATGACCTGAAGGAAATGCAGAAGGGCGCCAACGAGGCCTCTGCGCTGGTGACCGTGGGTTCCAAGCTGACCCGTCGCTGTCGGCTTTCCCGTTCCCGGTGATTGGCGCCTGCAGCGGCCACGCCATTGCCAAGGGCGCGTTCATCCTGTTGTCAGTGGATCACCGTATCGGCGTTGAGGGAGACTTCAAGCTGGGCCTCAACGAAGTGGCCATTGGCATGACCATGCACCGCGCCGGCATTGAAATTGCCCGGCACCGCCTGACGCCAGCGCACTTCCAACGTTCCGTGGTGAACGCGGAAATTTACGGGCCCCAGGCGCGGTGGACGCAGGTTTCCTGGATGAGGTTGTAGCTCCGTCTGAACTCAGTACTCGCGCCAATGAGCTGGCACAACAGTTCAAAAAGCTGAACATGCGGGCGCACAAGGAAACCAAGCGCAAAGCCAAGGCTGAGTACCTGGCGCTGATGGATCGCTGCATCGAGCAGGATTCCGAGCACCTTGGGCTGGCGGGCTAAGCTGGCTTTGAGGGGGTAGGGAGTTGAATTCCCTGCGCATTCATTGGACGGGGCTGGTGGCAGGTTGGTTGCCCGAGAACAATGCCGCCTGGCCAGCCACTTCCGTCAGCATGTGTTCCCGGAACGTCTGGATGCGCCGAGTACGGCGCAGATCCGGATGATAGAGCAGCCATAGGCCAAGATCGAAGCTCGGGTCCGGGGCGCAGTAACGCTCCAGTTTTGCATTGCTGTCTCCCATGAAACACGGCAAATAGGCGACCCCCAACCCCTGTTCCAGCGCCGCCACGGTGAGCAGGGTATCGTCCACGAAAAATTGATGGTCGTGATCGGGACAGGCTTGTTGTGTCCAATGGTGGTGAAAATCGCAGCAATCGACCCCGAGCCACCGGGGGTGTTGGCCAGAAGCTCTGAGCTCTTTGAGGTAAGCACGACTGCCATAGACGGTCGAGGCGACCGTGGTCAGCCGGGCGCCGATTAGCGTGTCCAGAGGGGCGTTGGTCAGACGGATGGCGATATCGGCCTGTCGGTCTGCCAGGCTGACGTACTTATTGGATACTTCAATGTGTAATTTGATGCCGGGGTGCGCTGCACTGAAGCGGGCAAACATCGGCATCAGGATACTCGACGCCATGTTGTTGATGGCCGTGACATGCAGGTCGCCACACAGCTGACTGTCCTGCCTGCCAGGGCGCCCTCGCAATCGAGGAACTCCAGTTCCATTCGTGACGCTGAGCGCTTCAGCTCCTCGCCCGCTTCTGTCAGTTCGTACCCTGAGGGTTTGCGTTCAAGCAACCGCGTCCCCAAGTCCTTTTCCAGCTGCAGGAGACGTCGGGAAACCGTTGAATGCTGAACATTCAAACGTCTCGCCCCGCCGCTGATAGAGCCTTCTCTGGCTACGGCAAGGAACACCCGTAAGTCATCCCAGTGCATCACGAACTCCCTTTCTGTGCATTTCTGCACATCCGGTGTCGGTTTTTTGCGAATTGAGTCAACAGTAGACCCGGCGCAGGCTTGAGACAAGCAAATACTGCTTACCACCGGAGGGCACCATCATGACGTTCACTCATTCTCACACTCAGGCTTCAACGCCGGTTCCGCCAGTGTTCGACCCGATCGCCTTTAAAACGACCACCCGTAAGCAGTGGGATAACGCAGCCCAGGCATGGAACGACTGGGGTGGTTTTCTAACCCGCTGGTTGGGCCCGGCCACCGAAGCAATGCTGGATATGGTTCGTGTGGCCGAAGGCGGCCGTGTGCTGGATATCGCCGCCGGCGCCGGTGAGCAAACCTTGTCGGCGGCCCGCCGTGTCGGCCCGGGCGGCTACGTGCTGGCAACCGACCTGTCGCCCAACATCCTGGCGCTGGCGGCAGAGAATGCCCGTAGTGCCGGTTACAGCCAGATTAAAACCCAGGTAATCGACGGCGAATTCATCGACGAGCTGCGGGCTGAGCCGTTCGATGCGGTGATTTCCCGCGTTGGACTGATTTACTTCCCGGACCAGGTAAAGGCACTGCGAGGCATGCACGCCCAGCTCAAACCGGGCGGCTACATCGGTGCCATGGTGTACGCCAGCGCCGAAGCGAATCCGTTCTTCTCGCTGCCGGTTGGCATTATCCGTCGCCGCGCGGCCTTGCCGCCACCACTGCCCGGACAACCCGGACCGTTCAGTCTGGCAACCCGGATATGTTGTCGTCCCTGCTGCAGGAGGCAGGGTTCAAGGATGTGGAAATCCGCAGTATTCCGGCTCCGCTGCGGCTCCAGTCGGCACTCGAATGCCTGCAGTTTGAGCAGGAATCGTTTGGCGCTCTGCACCAGATGCTCAGCGGGCTAACCGCCCTCGAGCAAGACGATGCCTGGGCTGAAATTGCTGAGGCGCTGGCGCAGTTCGAGCGCCAGGGCAGGTTTGAAGGGCCCTGCGAAATGCTGGTTGTTGCAGCCCACAAGTGACACGGACGCGGGGCTTTCGGGCCCCGACGTCACAGACAGGCAAGGAGACATATCATGGCTACTATCGCGATTGTTCAGGAGCCACCGGTCTTTCTGGACCGGGAAAAAACCATTGAAAAGGCTGCTTCATGTGTACAGAGCGCAGCAGAGCAGGGCGCCGAACTGGTGGTTTTCTCTGAGGCCTTCATCCCCGGTTATCCCACCTGGATCTGGAGGTTAAAGCCGGGTGGCGACTGGGGGTTGTCCGAGCAGTTGCACGCCCGGCTGTTGGCCAATGCTGTGCAGATTGATTCCGAGCAGTTGCGGCCCTTGTTCGATGCCGCCCGGGAGCACCACGTAACGGTCGTCTGTGGTCTGGAGGAACGGGACCAGGGCACCAGCCGAGCCACACTCTATAACACCGTGATCACCATTGGTCCGGATGGCCAGCTGCTGAACCGTCATCGAAAACTCATGCCCACCAATCCGGAACGTATGGTCTGGGGCTTTGGAGATGGCTCAAGCCTTCGGGTGGTGGATACACCTGTGGGCCGAGTTGGCACGCTGGTTTGCTGGGAGAACTTCATGCCCCTGGCGCGCTGTGCCCTGTTTGCCCAGGGTATTGAGATCTACATTGCGCCCACCTATGACAGCGGCGAGAAGTGGATTCGCTCGCTCCAGCACATCGCCCGCGAGGGCGGGTGCTGGGTGTTGGGCTCGGGCAATTTGCTCAGAGTTAGCGACCTTCCGGACGACTTTCCGGAACGGGAACGGCTTTACCCTGACGCAGACGAGTGGATCAACCCGGGAGATTCCCTGGTGATTAATCCATCGGGCGATATTGTCGCCGGCCCGCTGCGGCATGAATCCGGCCTGATCATGGCCGACATCGATCTGGAGCAAGTCAGTGCCGCGAAGCGCAGTCTGGATATTGTCGGGCACTATGCGCGCCCGGATATCTTCACACTTCAGGTAAATACCAATGTGCAAACACCCGTGGAATTCCACCACGGACGAGAGGTGCGTCATGAACACCGATAAAACCTACCAGGGCAGTTGTTTCTGTGGTGCGGTGCAGTTTACCGCCAGCGGTGAACCCGAGGCCATGGGCTACTGCCACTGCGAATCCTGCCGCCACTGGTCAGCCAGCCCGGTCAATGCCTTCACGCTGTGGAAGCCTTCGGCCATTGAGATTACCCAGGGCGCCGAGCAGATCGGCAGTTACAACAAGACCGACCAGAGCTACCGCAAGTGGTGCAAGCAGTGTGGCGGCCACATCATGACCGAGCATCCGGGGATGGGCCTCACCGACATCTACGCGGCGTTGCTCCCGGAACTTGTCCATAAACCCGGCGTGCACGTGCACTACCAGGAGACGGCGCTGCACATCTACGACGGCGTGCCGAAGTTTCGGGATGCCCCTGCGGAGATCGGCGGCAGCGGCGTAAGTGTGCCGGAGTAAGTCGTCGGGCTATGAGTTTGCCGGCCCAGGCTCCTCGGGCCGGCTTTCTTTCGGAATTCCCGGGTTTCCGGCATCCTCGAGATAGGCGATCCTTGCTCGACAGCCACCGGAGGAGCACCTCGATGAGCAGACTTTCCGATCACGTCGACTGGCAGTATGTCTTTCGCGAATACTGGCACCTCTACCGCTTCGGATCAGCAGGCGGTAACCGGGTTATCCGCTCGCACCTGAAAGACGTCCGCAATCGCCTGAATGCGGAGCTGGAGATCAATCCTGAAGTTACCTTTGACCAGCCCAACAGCCTGCCAGTGTGTGCCTGGTTGGGACGGGCCATGGACCAGGGCCTCAATGAGCGTACAGCGCCGCTGGTGCGCTCGCTTGCCCGGGTCATCGATCAGCTCACCTGGAGGTACGGGTATGAGCGCATGCGCAAGGGGCTGGCACGCAAATACGCCTATGCAGAGTTGATGGGGCCAAACGGTCCCGTGGTCAGCAAAAAGCTGATTTTGGGCCTTGTCCTTTTTGCACCCCGCTGCACCTATCCTGAGCACAGCCACGACGGTATCAGCGAATCGTATATATGCCTCAGTGGATCCGTGTCCGACAGCAACTACAGCGTGTTCACGCCGGGGTCGTTGCTGTTTAATCCACCGAAACGGGCACATCGAATGACCACCGGTGATTTCGAGCCAACGTTGCTGGCTTACGCCTGGACAGGCGATGAAGACAAGCTGGCCCACCAGAAAATGGATTTCTCGATCAAAAAGTAAAGCAGCGCATCGGGCAAAGAGCCGGGTTCCGAGCCGGCTCCTCTTGCCGAGGGATGATCAAATCACCCGAAGGCCAGCATGGCGTCGGCAACGCGCTTGAAGCCGGCGGCGTTGGCGCCAAACACGTAATCGCCCTGGCGATCATACTGTTTTGCCGTGTCAAAGCAGGAGCGGTGGATCTCACACATCACGGTTTTGAGTTGATCAACGCTGTAGTCGAACGACCAGGATTCTCGCGCCGCGTTCTGCTGCATTTCCATGGCGCTCATGGCCACGCCGCCGGCGTTGGCGGCTTTCCCGGGTGCGAACAGCACTTTGGCGTCGGTAAACGCCTGAATGGCATCCGGAGTGCTTGGCATGTTGGCGCCTTCCACCACCGCGATCACCTTATTGTCGATAAGCGCCTTGGCGTCGTCTTCGTTTAATTCGTTCTGGGTCGCGCAGGGCATGGCGACATCGCAGGAAACCTGCCAGATGGAGCCGTTCGACACATACTCGGCCTTGCCCTTGCTGCGCTCCGGGTAGTCGCTGATACGGCCCTGATCCACCTGCTTGATCTGCTTGACCAGGTCCACATTCAGACCTTTGGGGGCGTACACGTAGCCATCGGAATCGGAGCAGGCAACCACGGTGGCGCCCAGTTCGGTGGCCTTTTCCATGGCGTAGATGGCGACGTTGCCGGTGCCGGAGACCACCACCTTCTTGCCTTTGAGTTCCTGGTCGTTGGCACTCAGCATGTCCTGCAGAAAGTACACGGCGCCGTATCCGGTGGCCTCCTTGCGGCCGCGGGCACCGCCCCAGCCGAGTTCCTTGCCGGTAAGAATGCCGGTTTCATAGTGGTTGGTGATGCGCTTGTACTGGCCGAACAGATAGCCAATCTCCCGTTGGCCGACGCCAATGTCGCCCGCTGGTACATCGGTGTCGGCGCCGATATACCGATACAGCTCGGTCATGAACGATTGGCAAAAGCGCATGACCTCGTTGTCGGATTTACCCTTGGGGTCAAAGTCCGATCCACCTTTGCCACCGCCAATGGGCATCCCGGTCAGGGCATTCTTGAAGATCTGTTCGAAGCCGAGGAACTTGACCACCCCAAGATTGACCGATGGGTCGAAGCGCATGCCGCCCTTGTAGGGCCCCAGAGCGGAATTGAACTCAACCCGGAAACCGCGGTTGATCTGCACCTCGCCGTCGTCGTCGAGCCAGGGCACACGAAACATGAGCTGTCGCTCAGGCTCGCAAATCCGTTCAATCAGCTTGGCGTTTGTGTACTCCGGGTGTTTGGCCACGACCGGCTCCAGCGATGCGAGCACCTCGGTGACTGCTTGGTGGAATTCCGGTTCGTCGGGGTTGCGGTCGATAATGTATTGGCGAAGTTCTTTCAGCGATTGTTTTTTGCTCACGGGGCCTCCCTTGGTCGTCCGACGTACCCATTCAGCATGACTCGGGGTGGGCAGCAGGAATTAGTACAAGTGTGACGGGGGATACGGCAGTGCTCGGGGGAGGGATCAGAACGTGCAGGAATGGGGAAAGCGGACGCCGCCGGGTGGCGGCGTCCGAGCAGCGGGCCTTAGTATGCGCCTTCGCTGTAGATCAGCTCGTAGCTGTGGCTGTAGATCTCGAGGATGTTGCCGAACGGATCTTCCATGTAGATCATGCGGTACGGCTTCTCACCCGGGTAGTAGTAGCGCGGTTTTTCCATGCGCTTCTTACCACCGGCAGCGACGATACGCTCCGCCAGCCCTTCAACGTCCGGATCTTGAACGCAGAAGTGGAATATCCCGGTTTTCCAGTATTCGAAGTTGTCTTCCGGGTTTTCTTGGCCCTTGAACTGGAACAGCTCAACGCCGATCCGGTCGCCGGTGGACATGTGGGCGATGCGGAAGCTGCCCCAGCCCGCACCAAACACGTCGGTGCACATCTCGCCGATGGCACTGTCGTCTTCTTCGATGTCGGTCGGCTTCATGATCAGGTACCAACCCATTACTTCGGTGTAGAACTTCACCGCCGCGTCCAGATCGGGTACGGAAATGCCAATGTGTGAAAAGTTTCTCGGGTAAACGTTGCTCATTTGCTGTTACCTCTTGCCTCTGTGACTGTGCAACTAGGTTACAAAGCATGATTAATCACGTAAAATTATCATTTTTGATATTTTTGAGTATTATTTGTAATGATTAGTCCAGTCTGGTTACGCAGCTTCTGCACCCTGGTGGAGGTTGGCCATTTCACACGCACCGCAGAGCGTCTGCACATGACGCAATCGGGTGTCAGTCAGCATGTGCGTAAGTTGGAAGAGCAGCTTGAGTTGTCTTTGCTGGTTCGCCAGGGCAAGCAGTTCACCCTGACCGATGCCGGTGAGCGGCTGTACCGCGAGGCCAATGTCATTGTCGAGTCGTTGTCCGATCTTGAACGGCGGGTGGGCGCGGATCCGGCCTTCGAAGGCCTGGTCAGGATCATGTCGCCGGGCAGTGTCGGGTTGAAGCTGTATCCGCACCTGTTGAATTTGCAACAGCAGCATCCGGGTCTGGTCATCGATTACCGGTTTGCACCCAATTCCGACGTTGAACGGGCCATTGCTGAATACCGGGTGGATGTGGGCATCATGACCAAACCCGCAGCCCGGGATGAGGTCGGATTCAAACCTGTGGGTGAAGAGGCTTTGTTGCTGGTGACACCAGAGGGGATGGAGGAGCCAGCTGGGAGCAGTTAATGGCGCTCGGGTTCATCGATCATCCGGACGGGGCTCACCATGCGGGTTTGCTGCTGGGGGCTAACTACAGCGAGTTTCATCACAGCAACCAGTTCCCGTCGGCCGGTTTTTCCAACCAGATCAGCCTGATTCTCGAGCCGGTCAGCCGGGGCTTGGGGTTCACCGTGTTGCCGGCCTACGCCATCGAAGCGTTTCAGCAGCCAGAGAAAGTGAAGACCCACCGGTTGGCAACACCCGCCAGTGAAACCCTGTTTCTTAGCTTTCGTCGCAACCAGCCTTTGCCCAACCGGGTAAGTACTGTTATCGATGCTATGCGCGAAGGGCTGGATCTGAGTGCTGGCGATTCGCCCGGAATGGTGTAATTTGGAAAGATTCAGAAGGTTTGCAGTTTTCAGGAAGTAATTCGTTCTTTATTACAGAATCCGGAGGTTCAGCGTGTCCCAGTACGAGCAGTTTGCCAGTGATAATTACAGCGGTGTGTGTCCCGAAGCCTGGGAGGCTATGGCCGCGGCGAACCGCATGGACGAAGCCGCCTACGGCGAAGACAGCTGGACTCAGCGGGCCGCTGATGACATCCGGGCGCTGTTCGATACTGACTGCGATGTCTTTTTTGTGTTCAACGGCACCGCAGCCAACTCCCTCGCGCTGGCCTCCATCGGTCAATCCTTTCACAGTGTCATCTGCCACGAGCTGGCGCACATCGAAACTGACGAATGCGGCGGGCCGGAATACGCCTCCAACGGTGCGAAGTTGCTGCTGGGGCAGGGGCCGGATGGCAAGCTTACACCCGAGAGCATCGAGCACCTGGTCACCAAACGCACCGACATCCATTATCCGAAACCGAAAGCCCTGAGCCTGACCCAGGCCACAGAGGTGGGCACCCTCTATACCCCCGAAGAATTGCGCGCGATTCGGGCCATGGCGGATAAGTACAACCTGAGCATCCATATGGATGGCGCCCGGTTCGCCAACGCCGTGGCGGCGCTGGACGTGCATCCGTCGGAGATCACCTGGAAAGCCGGTGTGGATGTGCTGTGTTTCTCCGGTACCAAGAACGGCCTGGCCCTGGGCGAGGCGGTGGTGTTCTTCAACCGGCAGCTGGCGGAGGATTTCGAATGGCGTTGCAAACAGGCCGGTCAGCTGGCGTCCAAGATGCGCTACATTTCGGCGCCTGGTGTGGGCTGCTGGACAACGATGTCTGGTTACACAACGCCCGGCACGCCAACGCCTGCGCCGCACGCCTGGCTAGCGGTTTGGAAGGCTTGC
Organism: Marinobacter similis; assembly: GCF_000830985.1. Taxonomy (GTDB): domain Bacteria; phylum Pseudomonadota; class Gammaproteobacteria; order Pseudomonadales; family Oleiphilaceae; genus Marinobacter; species Marinobacter similis. Next base: position 1,193,842 of record NZ_CP007151.1, read on the forward strand.
CCGGTGTTGCCCTTCGCTATCCCCGGCAGGTGAATGGCGTGTTCGTGGAAATGCCCGAACCGGTGCAGGCGGCGCTGCGAGCCAAAGGCTGGCGCTTCTACAATTTCATCGGCGGCTCGGCCCGGCTGATGTGCTCCTGGGCAACCACAACCGAGCGCGTAGATCAGTTTGTGGCCGATGTCCGTGAGCTGGTGCGTTAACGCCGAATCAGCCTGCGATGACCTCGGGGCCAGCCAGCGCGGTTCTTTCTTTTGCCGGTGTCTGAACTAAACTTTAATTAGGTTTTTGGCCCCGGGGCTTTGCCCATGGAAACCGACCCAGACCGCGCCCATCAACCCAGTGTTGAGTCCCTGCTGCAACGCCTTTGTTGTCTCCTGTCTTTGTGCGTCGCGATTCTGCTGACGCCTCTTGCCCAGCCCGTTCTTGCCGACTCGTCCACAGATCTTCATGCGATTTTAGATGGGAAAAAGTTCCAAAGTCAGCTTGGTGTTAAAGGCGTGCCCGGGGACATTGATGACCTGCTGGTGTTCGATGATGGAGAGTTTGTTTCTGAAGAGTGTGAGCGCAGGTGCGGCTACGCCAAGGTGGAGTACTGGGTCAGGGCGGAGGGTGATGCCATCCAGATGCGGGCCGATGTTCCCTGTACGGAGTCTGGTGCGGTTATGTATTGGCGAGGCACTGTCAGGGGAGACGAAATCGAAGGGTCGATTATCTGGGTCAATAAACGCTGGTACTGGACCTTTGAAAAAGAGCTGTGGTTCAAGGGCCGGCTAGTCAAGGCACAGCAGCCATGATGCTGCCGACGATGCCGGAACACCGGCGTTTGGTCGGTTTTCTGAAGCTTGGTGTGTTCGTCGCCATTGTTGTGATTGGCAATCTGATGACGCGGGGTGTCATTGATGGCCTTGATCTGAATATTCGACCCTCCAACGAGCCTGCGTTGCACCGTATCATCATGATATCCATGGCCGCCTATATCCTGTTGATGGCAATTCCCTTCGTACCTGGGGTCGAAGTGGGTCTGGCCTTGATGATGATTCTTGGCCCCAAAATTGTGCCTCTGGTGTTTGTCTGCACACTCACATCTTTGTGTCTGGCTTACCTGGTTGGTCGACTGGTACCGGAATCGAGCATTGCGCAATTTCTTAGGGAAGTGCGGCTGGTAAGGGCCGCGAATTTTCTAGCCGGGTTTGAGGGGCTCACGCCCGAGCAACGTATTGCCAGGTTGACGGAGCGCACTCCCAAAAAGTGGTTGCCCTGGCTGGTTCGGCATCGCTACGTCACACTGCTGGTGGCGATCAATCTGCGGCAACATGGTCTTGGGCGGTGGGGGAGGGCTGGCGATGTTGGCTGGTATGAGTCGGCTCTTTTCGCCATTGGCGTTCGTGCTTCTTGTTGCGGTGGCTATTTCGCCGATCCCCATATTACTGCTGTTGTTTGGAGATGCGATTGCCAGTTGGCCTATCTAACCCACGCTGCCCTTATTTCTGCTCTGATTTCTGCTCTGTTTGTTTCGTTTACCCTGATTTCATCTGCAAGTTGCGGTCGCTAGTTTTCGCTCTTCGTGGTATATCAGCTAACCTGTTTAGCTCAACATTTTTGGGAACCTAGCAATGCCAAGAGCAAGTGAAATCAAAAAGAATTCTGCAGTGGATTACGATGGCCGGGTCTATTTCGTGAAAGATATCGAGCGCTCGGTGCCTCAGGGACGGGCTGGCGGCAGCCTGTATCGCATGCGCATGTACGACGTTGTAACCGGCAGCAAGATTGACGAGACCTTCAAGGATTCAGACATGCTGAATCTGGCGGATCTTACCCGCCGGCCGGCCACCTTCTCCTATGCCGACGGCGAAGAAGTGGTGTTCATGGACAGCGAGGACTTCACTCAGTACAGCCTGAACCGTGAGGCCATCGCCGATGAGCTGCTGTTCATTAGCGAAGACACCGAGGGCCTGATGGTGGTTCTGGTCAGCGACGCGCCGGTATCCCTGGCCTTGCCGCCGACGGTGGAGCTGGACATCAGCGAGACCGATCCGTCCATCAAGGGCGGCTCCGCGACCGCGCGTACCAAGCCGGCCACGCTATCGACCGGGCTGGTGGTGCAGGTGCCCGAGCACATCTCCACGGGCGATCGGATCAAGGTGAATGTGGAGGAGCGCAAATTCCTGAGCCGTGCCTGAGCTTGTTCTAGGAGGCTGAATGACCGATTCGAATGCCAAACTGGTGGTTTTTTACGACGGCTCCTGCCCGACCTGTATCAAGGACCGGCGCTGGTACGAAAAGCTGGCGGGTAAAACCGGTGAATCGGTCGAGTGGCTGGATATTACCGGCCGCGATGACGAACTGCGCAGTGAAGGTATCGATCCCTACCGGGCCCTGAGAGAGTTGCACGTAAAAGACACTCAGGCCGAATCCATCGCGAGATGGATGCCTACATCCTCTTGATGTCCCGCGTGCCGGTGCTGAAACCCCTGGCCTGGCTGATCGGCTTGCCTTTGATCCGGCCGGGCCTCGCCCGGCTCTACCACGCCTGGGTCAGCCGGCGGCTTGATGCCGGTGCCGACTAAGATCTAATCCCCCGCAGGTGCCTAAGGTACTATTGTTAAAGTGAAAATCAGAGAACGCCAGCTCATCCGCCCCGGCATTCGGGGTTGGGATCGGTTGGCGTTTTTGCGTGAACACCAATAACAATACCGCGAGGACATATTATGTTGCAGAGACTGACCAATGGCTCAGTGAAACTGGTCGAGCGTTATCTGCCCGATCCCTACGTACTGGTCCTGCTGCTATCACTAGTGGTGTTTGTGGCCGCTATCGCGTTTGAAGGCCAATCGCCGCTGCAGATGGTGCAGTACTGGGGCGATGGTTTCTGGAACCTGCTGACTTTCGCCATGCAGATGGTTCTGGTTCTGGTTACCGGCTTCGTACTGGCCAGCACCCCGTTTTTCCGCACCATCCTCAAGGCCCTGGCACGGCTGGCCAAATCACCCGGCCAGGCGGTGATTCTGGTTACCCTGGTGTCGCTGGCGGCAGCCTGGATCAACTGGGGCTTTGGTCTGGTAATCGGGGCGTTGTTCGCCCGCCAGGTAGCGCGGGAAGTGCCGAGCGTTAACTACCCGTTGCTGATTGCGAGTGCCTACAGTGGCTTCATGGTGTGGCACGGCGGCCTGGCCGGTTCGGTGCCGCTGGTGATTGCCACCGAAGGCCACTTTACCGCCGACATGATCGGTGTGATTCCCACCAGTGAGACCATTTTTGCTCCGTTTAACCTTCTGCTGGTGCTGGCCATGTTCATTGTCATACCGGTGGTGAACCGGCTGATGATGGGGGACGATGGCAAGCACGTTGATGCCACCAAGCTGGGTGACGAAGAGCCACTGCCACCACTGAACAATGAGCGCCCGGCCGAGAAGCTGGAGAACAGCCTGATCCTGGCCCAGGCCATCGGGGTGATGGGGGTGATTTTTGCCGGTTACTACTTCCTGGCGCGCAGTGGTTCCCTGAATCTGAACATCGTCAATTTCATGTTCCTGATCCTGGGTATCATCCTGCACGGTCGGCCGTCCCGCTTCATCGCCAGTGCCACCGAGGCGGTTAAAGCTCTACCGGTATCATTATCCAGTTCCCGTTCTACGCCGGGATCATGGCGATGATGGTGGACTCCGGGCTGGCCAGCAGTCTGTCCAACTGGTTTGCCAGTGTTGCCAACCCGACCACCTTCCCGCTGTTCACCTTCCTGAGTGCCGGTATCGTCAATATCTTCGTGCCGTCTGGTGGTGGTCAGTGGGCGGTGCAGGCACCGATCATGCTGGAAGCCGGCGCCGCACTGGGTGTCGAGCCAGCCCGTACGGCCATGGCGGTGGCCTGGGGTGATGCCTGGACCAACATGATTCAGCCGTTCTGGCGTTGCCGGCGCTGGCGATTGCCGGCCTGTCTGCCAAGGATGTCATGGGCTACTGTCTGATCGTGTTGCTGGTTACCGGCGTGGTGCTGGGTTTCGGGCTGATGTTCTTGCCTGATCACCGACCACGAGAACAGGCAGCCGGGTGTTGACGCGCCCGGTTGCCCGCAAATGCGGTAAGGTGTGGGCTGGTCTCCGAAAGATCGTCCCTGAAAGACAGGCCCAGCAAGAAGGAAGTACCTGAATGACCGCAAAGCACTCCCAGGGCTCGAAGCCCGTATCGGCCTCGGCCATCGAGCAGCACGTCTACAAAGTGTTCCCGAACGATATGAACGCCCACAACACGGTGTTCGGGGGCATGATCATGGCCAAATGTGATCGTCTGGCTCTGGTAGTTGCTGAAAGACATTCAGCATGTGTGCGTGACCGCCGCAGTGGATTCTATTCATTTCCGGGCGCCTGCCAAAGGCAACGACACCCTGCTGTTCAGCCTGTCGTTGAACCGCAGCTGGGGCTCGTCCATGGAGATTGGTGCGCGGGTTGAGGCCGAGAACAGCTACACCGGCGATACCCGTCATATCCTGTCAGCGTTCTTCACCTTTGTAGCCCTCGATGAAAACGACAAGCCGGTGGATGTGCCCGAGGTGATGCCAGAGACGGATGAACAGGCACGCCGGTTCGAGAATGCCCAGGTTCGCCGCGACGGGCGCCTGAAGACCCGAGAGAAACTGGCCAGCCGCTGAGCCGGAAGCCAGTTGCATATTTTCCAGCTGCTGGAATGCGGACTACACTGATAACTGAAGTCGCAGTTATGAGCAGCCAGCAGGTTTCAGTTTGGATCAGATCAAGCCCCTGCCCATAGGCGCCCAGCACTACATCCTCATGCTGATCCCGAGGCTTATCCGGGACATTGAGGAGCTGGGGTTGCCGCACATCATTCGGACTTCCAGCTTTACCGAGCGGGAAGTCACTACCCTTTACTTCGAGTTCGTTTCCATAAACCGGGTGCTACCGACCGAGCCCGAGCACATTGCGCCTGGGCTGTGGCCGCATCTGATTTATTGTGTGAAGGTGATGACTGAGATGGTCAATTCCGCCTCCATGGAGGAGCTGGCTCAGGCCCGGGAGCAGGCCATTCGGAAGTTCCTGCCCCACGCCCGGCAGACGGTGGAGAAAGAATATCAGGACCAGTGTCGGGAAGGCGCCGTGGACTTGCACCTGGCGGGAGTGTTGCGACAGGACAGCTCGCCAGATCATTCCCGGGAGCTGTGCATGGAGCAATACGGCTGGAGCGCGAGCAGCGCATCGAGTCAGTCAGGGGGCTTTCCACCGCCCATCTGGATGCTCATTCGGCCTGCATCGTCGAAGCCGCAAAAGCCTATGTCGAGCAAGCCCAGGCCGACGCACCGGAGGACTTCGGGTTATTGGACCTGGTAGTCCGGTTACTGGATCTGCTGCGTCTGGTGCATGTGCTTGAAACGGCCCCCTCGGCGCAGGCGGCTATCCCGGCCGACTTCTCCGTGGATAACATCGTGCTGGGTATTGGTAATGCGCTGTACCGCAAAGAGTTGGGGCTGCGCTTTACCCAGGTTAAAGCTCCGCATCCTTAACGTTCTCCATCACCACAAAGGTACTGGTCTGCAGCACGTGGGGCAGGGCCGAGATCTGTTCACCCAGTACCTGCCGGTACTCCGCCATGTTCCGGGTGCGCACTTTCAGCAGGTAATCGAAGTTGCCGGCGATCATGTGACATTGCTCCACCGCCGATATCTGCTTAACTGAATGGTTGAAGGCGGCCAGGGCATTGCTGCTGGTGTCGTCGAGGGTGACCTGGGCAAAGGCGATGTGGGAGAGGCCAAGTTTGGTCTGATTGACCAGTGCCGTGTAGCCGGTGATGTAGCCCTGTTCCTCAAGCCGCCGCATGCGTACCTGGCACGGCGTTTTGGACAGGCCCACGCGGGATGCCAGCTCGGTCACTGTAATCCGGGAGTTTTTCTGCAATTCGCGAATAATGGAGTGATCGATTCTATCCAATTCGACCATAAGGTCAGTTCCTGAGTGTGTAAATGGCCTGTATCGGGCCTGAATATAATCGAAAAGCCTGTTTTCGGAAACTTCTTAGTCAATTCGGTTGTCTGGCTTTGCAGGCGAACTGATCTTCTGACGATCTGGGGACGTAGGCGTCAGTGAGGCAATGGATATTTTTATTGGTAATGGCCTCAAGTCACGATCCGTTGCGAACGTGACGTCATCCTTGCACTGGTCAGAGACGCTTAGGCGAAGGAAAGTTGGCTAGAACATCGAAATATTAAAGCAAATTCATAAATTATTCCCGCGAAAAAAAGACAGAACGCCTCGTGTGTTTAGTTTTTAAAGAGAAAATGTCTTTGTCGTTCTCGGTAGAATGCCGGTAAGACAATTAATGAAGAGGGTGTAGCTATGAGACCGCAGCAATCAGAGACGCCGACACTGGTCGACAGCCGGCTGGCCATTCGTGATTACTACCTAGCTGACGAGCATAAGGTCGTCCATGAGATGATTGCGGGCGCTCAGTTGTCACCGAGCGAGCGCGAAGCCATTTCGGCCCGCGCCGCCGACCTGGTGCGTAGCGTGCGTAAAAACGCCAAGCCCACCATCATGGAAAAATTCCTCGCCGAATATGGTCTGACCACCAAAGAAGGTGTGGCGCTGATGTGTCTGGCCGAGGCCCTGTTGCGGGTTCCCGACAGCATGACCATCAACGACCTGATCGAGGACAAGATTACCTCCGGCGCATGGGGTACCCACCTGGGTAAAGCTTCTTCTCAGCTGATCAACACCGCCACCATCGCCCTGCTGATGACCAGCAACCTGCTGAAGGAATCCGAGCGCAACAGCGTCGGCGATACCCTGCGTAAGCTGCTCAAGCGTTTTGGTGAGCCGGTCATCCGCACCGTGGCTGGCCAGGCCATGAAGGAAATGGGCCGCCAGTTCGTGCTCGGGCGTGACATCGATGAAGCCCAGGACGAAGCCAAAGAGTACATGTCCAAAGGCTACACCTACTCCTACGACATGCTGGGTGAAGCCGCGCGCACAGACGACGACGCCAAGCGCTATTTCGACTCCTATTCGAACGCCATCGACAGCATTGCCAAGGCGTGCAAAGGCGATGTGCGTAAGAATCCGGGCATTTCCGTGAAGTTGTCCGCGTTACTGGCCCGTTACGAGTACGGCAACAAAGAGCGGGTGATGAACGAATTGCTGCCCCGCGCCCGTACCCTGGTCAAGAAAGCCGCTGCAGCGAACATGGGCTTTAACATCGATGCCGAGGAGCAGGACCGCCTGGACCTGTCCCTGGACGTCATCGAAGAGCTGGTGGCTGATCCTGAGCTGGCCGGCTGGGATGGCTTTGGCGTGGTGGTGCAGGCCTACGGCAAGCGCTCCTCCTTTGCCCTGGACTGGCTGTACGGCCTGGCCGAGAAGTACGACCGTCGGTTCATGGTGCGTCTGGTTAAAGGCGCCTACTGGGATGCGGAGATCAAGCGTGCCCAAGTCATGGGTCTGGACGGCTTCCCGGTCTTCACCCGCAAGGCGTGCAGCGATGTGTCGTTCGTTTCCTGCGCGACCAAACTGATCAACATGACGGACCGGATTTACCCGCAGTTCGCCACCCACAACGCCCACTCGGTGTCCACGATCCTGGAGCTGGCCAAGCTCAAGGGCGTGAGCAATTACGAGTTCCAGCGTTTGCATGGGATGGGTGAGTCCCTGCATAACGAGGTCCTTAAGGCGAGCGGTGTTCCGTGCCGCATCTATGCCCCGGTTGGGCCGCACAAGGATCTGCTGGCGTACCTGGTTCGCCGTCTGCTTGAGAACGGTGCCAACAGCTCGTTCGTGAACCAGATCGTCGACAAGAGCATTACCCCGGAGGAAATCGCCAAGGACCCGATTGATGCGGTTCGTGAAATGGGCGACAACATCTCCAGCAAGGCGATCGTGCACCCGTTCAAGCTGTTCGGGGACCAGCGCCGAAACTCCAAGGGCTGGGACATCACCGATCCGGTCACGGTGCAGGAAATCGATGCCGGCCGAGACGCTTTCCGCAGCCACCGCTGGAAAGGCGGCCCGCTGATTGCCGGTGAAGTATCCGGCACTGAGGTTCAGGTTGTGCGTAACCCGGCCGATCCGGAAGACCTGGTGGGGCATGTCACCCAGGCGACCGATGCCGATGTTGATACCGCTGTTTCTGCAGCCCAGGAAGGCTTCAAGGCCTGGTCCGCCAAGCCCGCGGAAGAGCGCGCCGCCTGCGTGCGCAGGGTAGGCGAGCTGTACGAGGAGCACGCCTACGAGCTGTTCGCGCTGACCACCCGCGAGGCGGGCAAGTCGCTGCTGGACGCGATCGCCGAGATTCGTGAGGCGGTAGACTTTGCCGAGTTCTACGCCAACGAAGCGGTCCGCTACAAAGACGCTGGCGATGCCCGTGGCGTCATGTGCTGCATCTCGCCGTGGAACTTCCCGCTGGCCATCTTCACCGGCCAGATCCTGGCTAACCTGGCTGCCGGTAATACCGTGCTGGCCAAGCCGGCGGAGCAGACCTCCCTGCTGGCGATCCGTGCCGTGGAGCTGATGTACGAGGCGGGTATTCCGAAAGACGCGATTCAGCTGCTGCCGGGTACCGGTGCTACTGTCGGTGCCGCACTGACGTCTGATTCCCGGGTTTCCGGTGTCTGCTTCACCGGTTCCACCGCGACTGCACAGCGCATCAACAAGGTGATGACCGAGAACATGGCGCCGGATGCTCCGCTGGTGGCGGAAACCGGCGGCATGAATGCCATGATTGTGGATTCCACCGCACTGCCGGAACAGGTCGTCCGGGATGTACTGGCGTCGTCGTTCCAGAGCGCCGGTCAGCGTTGTTCCGCCCTGCGCATGCTGTATGTGCAGAAGGACATCGCCGATCACCTGCTGGAAATGCTTTATGGCGCCATGGAAGAGCTGGGCATTGGTAACCCCTGGTTGCTGTCCACTGATGTCGGCCCGGTTATCGATGAAACCGCCCGCAAGAAAATCGTCGATCACTGCGACAACTTCGAGCGCAATGGCAAGTTGCTGAAGAAGCTGCCGATTCCCGAAAAGGGACTGTTCGTTTCTCCGGCGGTACTGAAGGTGTCTGGCATCGAGGAAATGGAAGAGGAAATCTTTGGGCCGGTGCTGCACGTGGCGACATTTGAAGCCAAGGACATCGATAAGGTGGTGGATAGCGTGAACGCCAAGGGCTACGGCCTGACCTTCGGTATCCACAGCCGGGTTGATCGCCGGGTCGATCGGATCGCCAGCCGGATCAAGGTGGGCAACACCTACGTGAACCGGAACCAGATTGGCGCCATTGTTGGCTCCCAGCCGTTCGGTGGTGAAGGTCTGTCGGGTACTGGTCCGAAGGCCGGTGGTCCGCAGTACGTACGTCGCTTCATGAAAGGCAATACCGTGGAAGTGCCGGCGCAATCCGGTGGTAAGTCGGTGGATGCCAAGAAGCTGCAGAGCCTGATCGGCAAGCTGGATTCACTGAAAACCCAGAAGCCAAACGACCGCATGGCCCTGCTCAAGCCGATCTTCGGTGAGCTGCCGGCGCCGCTGGACGCCCATGCTGAGGAAATGCCGGGGCCAACTGGCGAGCTGAACCGCCTGACCAACCATGCCCGTGGCGTGGTGCTGTGTCTTGGACCGGATCAGGCCACGGCACTGGAGCAGGCTGGTGTGTCACTGTCTCAGGGTAACAAGGTGGTCGTGGTTGCACCGGGCGTTGAGGCCAAGGTCAGCGAGGCGGCTAAGGCCGGTTTGCCGATCGTGGGTATCGACGGCCAGCTGGAGCCGGAAGCGCTGGCAACCGCCAATGGCTTTGAAGCGGTGGTCAGCTGTGCCCAGCAGGAGTTGCTGCGTGATTATCGCCTGGCCCTGGCCAAGCGTGAAGGCGCATTGCTGCCGCTGATCACCGAGCACAGGCTGGACCAGCGTTTCGTGATCGAGCGTCACTTGTGCGTGGATACTACTGCAGCCGGTGGTAACGCAAGTTTGATCGCGGCGTCTGAGTGACGCCTGATCCGGCACCGCGGCTAATCAGCCGGTGGTGCCGGGTGCTCCCTGCCGTAACCGGTGATTAAAGATCATGCGTCGGGCTTCCGCCTCTGCCACATCGGTGAGGTAGAAGCTCACCGTCGCACCGGGTGCCCGCTGGGCCAGTTGGCCTGCCCCCAGGGCGCTTAATGATCCGATCTTCGGGTATCCGCCAATGGTCTGTCGATCCTTCATCAGCACGATGGGCTGGCCATCGGTAGGAATCTGGATAGCGCCGTAGGCAATACCTTCCGAAATGATGCCGTCCAGGTCGCCGTGGATGGCTTCCCCCGACAATCGATACCCCATGCGGTCGATGTTCTGACTGACCTGATATTCCGAGGTGAAGAAGCGGGCCCGGGCCGAGCGTGGAAAGTGCCGGTACTGGTAGCCGGGAATCACCCCCACCCGTAGTGGCTTCCGGTAGTCCGGAATTTCACTGTAGGGCACGCTCGCCTTGGCAACAGCCGAGGGCGGCGCCAGCGGTATGCGGTCACCCTTGGCCAGTTTGGCGCCGGTGCCATCCAGGCCGCCAAGTTGTTCCCGGCTGACGGTAGCCGCGCTACCCAGTCTGGCTGGTACGTCCAAGCCACCGCTCACCGCCAGGTAGGCTCGTAAGCCCGCCACTGGCATGCTGAAGCTGAGCTGGTCGCCCTGTTTGATTTCGTAGGTCTGCCAGGGGGCAATGGGGCGGTCGTTCAGGCGCGCCCCCAGGTCCGCGCCAGTCAGGGCAATGCTGGTGTCGCTGTGGGCCAGCAGGCTCAGGCGGCCGAAAGTGATTTCCAGCTGAGGCGCGTTCAAGGGATTGTTCAGCAGGCGGTTGGCCCACAGAAAGGCGTGCTCATCCATGGGGCCACCGGTGGTGACACCGATGTGCTGGTAACCAAGCCGGCCCATGTCCTGGACCTGCGTCAGCATGCCCGGATCCAATACTTCAAAGCTCATCGAATTGGCCCCCGAGGCTGATGAATTCTTCCCGGTCAATGGACCGGAACTTTATCCGGTCGCCAATCTGGGCCAGGGCCAGCGACTCGCTGTCCCAATCCACCATCTTGCTCGGGGTGCGCCCGACGATCTGCCAGCCGCCGGGTGTCGCGCTGGGGTAAATGGCGGTTTGTGACCCGGCGATACCCACGCTGCCTACCGGCACTTTCAGCCGGGGCGTTGACTTGCGGGGCATGGCAATGCGCTGGTCGGTACTGCCGAGAAAGGCAAAGCCCGGCTGAAGCCAATGGCGTAGACCCGGTAGGTCTGCTCGCTGTGAATACGAATGACCTCGTCGGTGGACAGGCCGGAGAACTCGCAGACGTCATTGAGATCCAGGGCAACCTCGGGGCCATAGTAGACCGGCAGTTCCAGGGTCTGGGCTTGGGCATCGTCCTGCGCGCCGGTCGCTCCGCTTTCCAGGGCCCGGCGCAGGCGGGCGTGGATGCCAAACCGGTCAATGCGCTCCAGGTCATAACAGACCATCACCGAGGTGTAAGAGGGCACCAGATCGGTGATGACATCTGACAGCGTCGCCCGGATAGTGTCGGTCGCCTGTTTCACCAGTGCTGCCGTCTCATCGCAGATGCTATCTCCGAAGTAGACAATGCAGGTGCTTTCGTTGATGCCCTCGATTCTCATAACGCCTGCACGACCTGGCGCATGTGACGGGCGGCCTCGACGGCGTGGGTGCTGTCACCGTGAATGCAGATGGTGTCGGCCCGGATCGGGATTCGCTTGCCGGAAATGGAGGTCACCGTGCCGTCCTTGATGATCTGCGTGACCTGGTTTTCGATGGCCTCGGTGGACTCGTGCACCGCGCCCGGCACTGAGCGTTTCACCAGCCGGCCCTCGTCGCTGTAGGCACGATCGGAAAAGGCCTCAAACCAGACATCGATACCGAATTCCCTGGCTCGGTCGAGCACATCGTCGGCGTCGGGGGTGGCCATGACCACCAGCGGGCAATGAGGTGCATAGTCTCTGACGGCCGCCATCACCACCGACAGGGTGGTGTGATCAACGGCCATCTTGTTATAGAGCGCACCGTGGGGTTTGACGTGTTGGATAGCGGTGCCGTGGGTACGGCAGATGCCATCCAGGGCCGCCATCTGGTAGACCAGAATGGCTTTGAGCTCGTCCGGGCGCAGGTCGATATCGCGTCGGCCAAAGCCGAGCAGATCCGGGTAGCCCGGGTGGGCGCCGATGGTCACGTTTTCCGCGATGGCCATGCGCACGGTCTGATCCATGGTAAGTGGGTCAGACGCGTGGAAGCCGCAGGCAATGTTGGCCATGTCGATGAAGGGCATTACGTCGGCATCCATACCCTTGGTCCAGCTACCGAAGCTTTCGCCCATGTCACAATTGAGTTTCATTGGAGTCCTCCTGAAACGTGCGTGTCGTGCCCTAGCCCTGACTCATGGTTTGAGGCAGGTAGGTGACGATTTCGGGGAACCAGCCGATCAGGAACAGCGCCGCCATGATCAGCAGGAAGAAGGGCAGAGCTGCACGGGCGACGTACAGAATGTCCTTGCCGGTCAGAGCCTGGATTACAAACAGGTTGAAGCCGACCGGCGGTGTGATCTGCGCCATTTCCACCACCAGAACGATGAAGATACCGAACCAGAGCATGTCGATACCGGCCTGCTGCACCATTGGCATGACCACCGCCACCGTCAGAACCACCACGGAAATACCATCCAGGAAGCAGCCCAGCAGGACGAACAGCGCGGTCAGGCACACCAGCAGCTCAAACGAGGACAGGGACATGCCGCCGATCCATTCCGCCAGTTCCCGGGGAATGCCCAGGAAGCCCATGGCGAGGGTGAGGAAGTGCGCACCGACAAGGATAAGCCCGATCATGCAGGAGCTCTTCACCGCGCCGAGCAGGCTTTCCTTGAAGCTTGAGGGATTCAGGGAACCGGTGGCCAGGGCCAGCAGCAGGGCACCAAAGACACCCAGGGCAGCAGCTTCGGTCGGGGTGGTAAAGCCGCCGTAGATAGAACCCAAGACGAATACGATCAGGCCAACAATCGGCAGCAGCATGCGCAGGGCTTTGATCTTGGCGGCGAAAGAGATTTGCTCCTTCTTGTGCTTGGGCATCTCGTCTTTGTTGAGCTTGGCCCAGATCATGGTGTAACCCATGAACATGGCCACCAGCATCAACCCGGGCAGCGCGCCGGCGATGAACAGGCGGCCAATGGATACCTCGGCGGCAACCCCGTAGACGATCAGGATGATGGACGGAGGAATCAGCAGCCCCAGGGTGCCGGAGCCGGCCAGTGTGCCCACCGCCATGCGGTCGCTGTAACCCTGGGCTTTCAGCTCGGGTAGAGTCATGCGGCCGATGGTGGCGGCGGTGGCGGCAGAGGAGCCGGATACCGCAGCAAAAATACCGCAGCTCAGAATGTTCACGTGCAGCAGTTTACCCGGCAAGCCACTCATCCACGGGGACAGCCCCTTGAACAGGTCTTCAGACAGACGGGTGCGAAACAGAACCTCACCCATCCAGATAAACATGGGCAGTGCGGTCAGTGACCAGCCGGTGCTGGCGCCCCAGCTGGACGTGGCAAAGAGCAGTCCGATTTGGTCGTTGCCGGCCAGTAACAGGCCAAGAACACCGATGCCAACCAAGGTCAGGGAGACCCAGACGCCCACGGCGAGCATCAGGATCATCGATACGGCGAGGATGATGGAAAGTAAGGTGGTATCCATCAGATTTCCTCCAGGTTGATGTCGCTTTCGTGCTGCTGGTAGGACGGTGTCTGCTTGCGAAGGACCGCAACCAGATCGTCCAGTATCGCGATGTTAAGGGCCAGCATGCCCAGCCCCACCGGGATCTGCGGGATCCAGATCGGGATCGGAATATAGCCGTGGGATACTTCCTCAAAAATGTAGGATTCGTACACCATGTGCCAGCAGTAGTAAGTCATGTAGCAGCTAGGCCGAGACCAAACAGGAGCACGAGCAGTTCCTGGACGAAACGGGCTTTGGCAGGCCACTTCTGGATAACAAGAGTAACCCGGATGTGGCCGCCCTCGTGGAAGGTGTAGGCCAGGCCGAAGAAGGTGGAGGCAGCGAGCGCGTACCCGGACACGTTCTCGGCAGACGGAATGATAAAGCCGAAAATCCGGCCAACGATCTGCAGCAGTATGACCACCATGATCAATGCGATGCAGAAGCCGGCGGCGTAACCGGATGCCAGATAAAACTTGTCGCGAATAGAGCTCATGTCAGGTGCCTCCCAAGTCGGCCCTCCCCGGAACCTGCCGGTGGAGGGCGTCTTGTACGTCCAGCGTTAGCGGTAGTTTTTGAGAATGGCGCCCACTTCTTCTGGCGCTTCCTCTTCCCATTCCTTGATCATGATGTCGCCGATCTTCTGGAATTCTTGCATCAGCTCCTCAGAAGGCTCGGACACCGTAATGCCGTTTTCAGCCAGGGTTGCGGTGTCTTCCGCGGCGGTGACGCGCACACCGGTCCAGCCCCGATCTTCAGCCTTGGCAGCCGCGTCCAGAATGACCTGGCGCTGCTCGTCGCTGAGCCGACGGAAGGCGCGCTTGTTGGCGACCACAACGTTTTTGGGAATCCAGGCCTTGATGTCGGTGTAGTGCGACAGGTAGTCCCAGGCCTGGCCATTGGCGCCGGTGGAGGGCGAGGTGATCATCGCGTCAATGATGCCGGTACTGAATGCCTGCGGGATTTCCGGTACCTGTACCGTGGTCGGCGTGGTGTTCATCAGGTCCGCCAGGCGAGAGGTCGACGGGCTGTAGGCGCGCATCTTGAGACCTTGAAGGTCGCTCATGCTGTTGACCGGAGCCTTGGTGTAGAGGCTCTGGGCCGGCCAGGGTACGGAATACAGCAGCACCATGCCTTCTTTATCGAGTTGCTTCTCAACTTCGGGCTTGGCCGCTTCCCACAGTTTCCGGGCGTCGTCGAAGTTGGTCGCCAGAAACGGGATGTTGTCGTGTTTGAACACCGGGTGGGTGTTGCCCATGATGCCGATAAAGATCTCGCCCATCTGAACCTGACCGGTCCGAACCGCGCGCGGAATCTCAGGGTGCTTGACCAGTGAGGCGCCGGAATGGACGGTGACTTCGATGTCGCCATCGGTGCCTTCCTTGATGTTTTCGGCGAACTCATAGGCAATCTTGGTGGGCAGGTTGGCATCGCCATAAGGGGTAGGCATATGCCATTGGTCAGCGCTAACTGCGAGGTAAAGAACGCCCCGGTCAGGAGTGTGGCTGTTGCAAGTTGCTTGAACATAGTAATTCTCCCGTTCTTTCGTTCTTGTTGCTTTGGTCGTGGATGGGCGGCTGCTAAAGCACCGCCAATTCTTCATTTAACCGCTCAGTGAGCAGCATCTTGCCCGGTACGTGGGTGATCGCAATCGGGGGTCGAGCGTTTTCCAGGGCTACCTGCGGCGTCACGCCGCAGGCCCAGAAAAGTGGTAATTCATCATCTTTGACCGTCACCGGGTCGCCAAAATCCGGAGCGCTGATGTCGTTGATGCCGATCAGGCGCGGGTCGCCCATGTGCACGGGTGCGCCATGGGCTTTGGGCAGTCGTGTGGTGACCTGGATCGCGCGAATGGCATCGGCGGCGATGAAGGGCCTCATGGACACCACCATGTTGCCGTGGAACCGGCCTGCTGGCCGGGTGGCGATGTTGGAGCGATACATGGAGACGTTGGCCTGTTGCTCAACGTTCCGGATCGATAGGCCGGCACGAGTCAGGGCGTCTTCAAAGGAAAAGGAGCAGCCGAGCACGAAGGTGACGAAGTCGCCTTGCCAGAGATCCCGAATGTCGGTCACGGTTTCGGCGCGCTCGCCGTCCCGGAACACCTGGTATTCGGGGATGTCGGTGCGGATATCCAGATCATGGCCGAGGTCTGGCAGCGCCGGGTTGCCAGGTTCCGATACTGCGATCAGGGGCAGGGCCACCGGATTGCTCTGGCAATACATCAGGAAGTCGGCCGCCCAGTCCGCAGGCAGGATAACCACGTTGCCTTGAACCAGGCTGGGCGCCAAGCCGCTGGTTGTGCCGGTGTGAGCTCCGGAACGGATGCTGGCGCGCAGCGGGGCCGCCTGATCAAGCAGGTTGATCTTGAACTCCGAGTAATCACCTATGGGCATGGCGGGAACTCCTGATTGAATTATTAATTTAGTTGTTGTTTACAGGTTATTCCTCCTGTTGAAAAAATCTAATTATGGTTTTTTGGGTTTGGCTATAAGAATTAGTTATCGGGTGGCTCTGAGTAGGCCTTGGAAATGCCCACGGCCAAGTTGGCGGCCAGCTCTGCGACCGGGTTGAAGGGCACATTTGGGTAGGACGCAGTAAATTCCAGCTGGGACGGTGTCCACGCGGTGTCGAGCCGAACCAGCTGGCCGTTTTTCAGCTCATCGGCGATAACACTCAGGGGCAACGTCGACACGCCAATGCCATCGATGGTCAGGCGGCGACAGGCGGCCAGCGAGCTGGAGGAGTAGAAACGGGCGGGGAGTTCGTCAAGCTGGCTGAACTTCTGGCTGATCTCGGCGAACGGCTTGGTGTTGCGGGCGTAAGTCACGATGGGCCATGCTGCCAGCTCTTCCAGATCCAGCCGCCGGTTTGGCAAGTTCAGATCCGGGCTCGCCACCCAGATCAGCGGAAAACTGCACAGCTCCCGGTTTTCCATCTTTGGTTCGGACACCGGCCCCATCAGGAACGCCAGGTCCAGGGAGCGGTCCATCAGGCCGGTCCGGAGATTGCTGGTAACGTCGACGGTGATCTCTACGTCCAGATTTGGCACCGCCCTGTGCAGTTCGCGGAAGAACTGTGGCAGCCAGGAGTGGACGATGGTTTCGGACACTCCCAGCCGGAGGATGCCCGACAGCAGTGCGACCCGGTCCGCCCGTTTGCGCAGCTGCTCGGACATGAACACGATCTTCTCGGCAAAGGGCAGCAATTCCTGGCCCTTGCTGGTGAGCAGGGTCTTGCCGGATTCCCGTTCAAACAGTTGAACCCCGAGTTCTTCTTCCAGTGCGGCAATCCGGGTGGAGATGGCGGGTTGGGTGGTGTATAGCCGTTCGGCAGCCTTTCGGAAGCTGCCAAGGGTGGCGACCCAGATAAAGGTTTCCAGTCGTTTAAAATTCATGGGCTCTCTGATGGCCATGGGTTCGCGGGCGATGAGTGCGCGGGTGATAGATGCGCGAGTGCATAGTGCCCGATAAGACTCTGGGCACATTGGTATTTAAAGGATAGCGCAGACTGGCGGTAGGAGCCCCATCGCCAATGGGAGGGGCAGCAAGCAACTACAGGGATCGGCGGGCCAGTTGGGGCCCGCCAGTATTACACGGCGTCTTTGTAGAGGGAGCGGACCGGTTTGGCCAGCACCTTCCGGACCATGGGTTCGAAGTAGGACAGCGGCAGGGTCTCGCCGTTCGGATCGAATGCGGGCGAATCGTACTTGCTGACAAACTCGATGGTGCGCATGAAGTGCGGGTGGTCTTTGTAGTTGTCCCGCAGGTTGCGGTCCATGCCGAGGTAGTGGAAGAAATAGTAGCCCTGGAATATGGCGTGGTGTTTCACCATCCAGTGATTGGCTTCGCTGACGAACGGTTCTAACAAGACCGCCGCCACATCGGCGTGGTTGTAGGAGCCAGGGTGTCGCCGATGTCGTGCAGCAGGGCGCACACCACGTATTCGTCGTCCTTGCCATCCCGGTGGGCCAGGGTGGCGGTTTGCAGGCAGTGCGTCAGGCGGTCAATGGGGAAGCCGCCAAAATCGCCTTCCAGCAGCATCAGGTGGTCCATAATTCGGTCCGGAAGACCCTTGGCAAAGTTGCCAAAAGATCGGGCGATGGTCTGCCAGTCCTCGGCGGTGCCGTCTTTCATGTGGATAAAGCTGGCCTGAGGGGCGGTTGTTTCGGTCATCGGAAATGCTCCTTTAATCTCGGAAACCGGTGTCGATGCGGTCAAGTTTGCGCAGCAGGCCCGGCCAGGCCAGTTGGCCACCCATGCCGCGGGTGACCTGCTCCGCCTGCTGGCGGATGGTGTCGACAATGCCAGCCGGAATCGGGGTCATCTCCCGGTTGCCCGACAACGCCTGAATCTGTACCTCACAGGCCCGCTGCAGGATGTACATGCCCAGGAACGCATCGGCGATACTGCCGCCGGTGGTGAGTAGGCCGTGGTTACGCAGGATCATGAAGCTGTTGTTGCCGAGATCCTTCTGCAGCCTCGCCTTTTCATCTTCGCGCAGGGCCACACCCTCGTAATCGTGGTAAGCCAGGTTGGAGAGCGGGAACAGGCTCTGCTGTGACAGTGGCAGCAGCCCGTCTTTCTGGGCTGACACCGCAACACCGGCGGTGGTGTGGGTGTGCATCACGCAGGTGGCGTCGTCACGAACCGCATGGATGGCGCTGTGGATGGTGAATCCGGCCGGGTTGATGTCGAAATCGTCCGGGTCGATCTTGTTACCTTCCTGATCGACGCGCACCAGGCTGGAGGCGGTGATTTCCTCGAACATCATGCCGTAGGGATTGATCAGGAAGTGATGCTCATCCCCGGGTATGCGGGCTGATACGTGGGTGAAAATCAGATCGTCCCAGCCGTACAGTGCTATCAGGCGATAGGCCGCAGCCAGGTCTACGCGAAGCTGCCATTCCTCGGTACTGACTTCGTCCTTCTTGGACGGGACCGCAATACGTTCAGACATCACTGGCCTCTCCCTAAATGTCGTCGGATTGTTGTTGTGGTTTTTGTTGAAGTGCTGACCTCAGTGTAGGCAGTAGCGCGAGCACAACACTGTCAAATCATTTACATTTGGAGGCATGTCGATGTGGGAATTCGGGTATGTCTGATCTGAAATCGGTGTTGCAAGCCTGCCCTTTGTTAGGGGGACTGCCGGCCGCAGGGTTCAAGGAGGCCGAAGCACTGGCTCGCTGGCGTCAGTTTCGGGCCGGTGAATCAATTTATGACAAGGGCTCCATGCAGTCATCGCTGTGTGTGATTGCCGAGGGCACCGTGCGCATCAGTTCGGTCAACTCGGAGGGTCGGGAGGCAACCCTGATCATTTTCGGCCCGTCGGCCTGGTTCGGTGACACCGTATTTTCACCGGGAACCCCAAGGGTCTATGGCGCCACTGCCCATGAAGACGCCCGTGTGGTGGAGTTGCCAGGCGAAGGTTTTCGCCAGCTGTTGGCCCGTTATCCTGAGGCCTATCCGCGGGCCTTGGATCTGGTGAGCCGGCGGCTGTGGTCGGCGATGTCTATCATCGCCGATGACGCCTTAAGGGGAATTGACGCGCGCGTTGGTCGCCGATTACTGTTCCTGGCTCAGATTCAGGGCCATGGCGACCGTTATACCCAGCCGGTAACCTTCCGTCTCACTCGTGAACACATTGGTAATATGATGGGCATGACCCGCCAGGGTGTGCATCGGGTGATCAAAAGGTTTGAGCGAGAGGGCTTGCTGAAGCTGGAGTACGGCCGGATTACCATCACCAACGAGCGAGTTGCAGGGATATCTGAGCGGGTTGCCTGATTAGGCCTGAATGACCCCCTGGCTGGATGAGCAGAGCGAGGCTGCTCCGGGCTCTTGTTGTCACCGATTTTCGAGAAGGAATTCTGTTGTGCTGTCACTGAATTGGTCGTTACTGTCAGTCTTTATCCCCACCTTCTTTGTGGTCTCGATTACCCCAGGCATGTGCATGACCCTGGCGTTGTCTATGGGTATCACGATTGGTGTGCGCCGGGCCCTGTGGATGATGGCTGGGGAGCTGGTCGGTGTGGCCGTGGTGGCAACGTCTGCGGCTATTGGTGTGGCCACCTTCATGTTGAAATACCCAACTGCATTTACCGTGTTCAAATACGCGGGTGGGGCCTACCTGGCGTGGCTGGGCATTCAAATGTGGCGTTCCCGGGGCAAGATGGCGATGCCGGAATCCGAGGATGAAGCGCCAGCGCAGGCCACTCGCGGCCAGCTCGCCACGCAGGGTTTCGTGACTGCGATCGCCAACCCGAAAGGCTGGGCGTTCTTCGTGGCCCTGTTGCCGCCGTTCATTGATAGCGAACTGCCAATGGCGCCCCAGTTAACGGCGCTGATCCTGATCATTCTGGCGCTGGAATTTCTGTGCCTGCAGCTCTATGCCCATGGCGGGCGCGGTTTGCGCAAGCTGCTGCGCCAGGGCGGTGGCGTGCGGACGGTGAACCGGGTAGCGGGTAGCCTGATGCTGTTAGTGGGAGGCTGGCTGGCCTTTGGCTAGCGGATTAATTGGCCCCGTAACGCTCATGCAAGATGCCGACCCGATGTACGTAGGCTTTGGTTTCGGCGTAAGGCGGAACGCCCTGGTAGCGGCTGACCGCGCCGGGGCCGGCATTGTAGGCCGCCGTAGCCAACCGAACGTCACCGTTGAAGCGCTGCAGCATCTTGGCAGGTAATTCACCCCGCCGCGAATGTTCTGTTCGGCCATCAGGGCATTGACCACGCCCAGCTCCTTGGCAGTTCCCGGCATCAACTGCATTAGCCCCTGGGCACCGACCGGTGACAGGGCTTTCTCGTTAAACGCCGATTCGGCGTGAATGACGGCACGGACCAGAGCCGGATCAACCCCGAATTCCCGGGCCGCAGTTCTAATCTCATTGCGATAGGGGCTGGTGAAGAGCGGTGTCTTGCGCCAGTCGACGCTGGAATCCGGATCACAGGCGTAGCAGTGGAATCGAATCACATCGAACTCGGCGGTGGCCGGGCGGATACTGCTGTAGGCCACTACCCCGTTGTCATCCTCGTAGCGATACACGGTATCGTTGCCGCTGGAGGGGCGCGGCTCGGTCGCCTTGACGTTGGTGTATTCCACGGTGCCGTCCGGATGCACAATGCGCTTGACGCTCTCGGCATGTGCCGGAGCTACGCACAGCGACGTCGCATGGCGAGCAGGAGGAGTAGGGCGGCTGGAGTCTGGCCTGGCTCATTCAATATCCGTGCGGTTTGTCCGGTATTCCGAGGCCGATCCCGGCCCCTGCTACCGAAAGTATACGGCTTTATCGCACGATAAAACCGCACGAATTGTTTGTTAATCGTTACCGTTCCAGTACTGCTGGCCAGTTCTCATTGCCGAGG
Source organism: Marinobacter similis (assembly GCF_000830985.1). GTDB lineage: Bacteria > Pseudomonadota > Gammaproteobacteria > Pseudomonadales > Oleiphilaceae > Marinobacter > Marinobacter similis. The sequence continues at coordinate 1,214,911 of NZ_CP007151.1, forward strand.
CGGATAAAGTTCTCGGTATCTGCCAACCAGCGATCCTGAATGTCCTGGTTGTAGTTCAGGTACAACTTGCCATCCCGAACGGTCCAATGCTTGGGATCACCCTTGGCAAGGTAGCCCTGGCTGACTGCCCAGGCGCAATACCCACCGTACACGGGTGCGTAGGCTTCCGGGTTGGTCTCGAACTTGGCCCGGTTCTCGGCACTGGCAAATCGCCAGGTGACACCCAGGTACTCGGCAGTGTGGCGGGATGAGCCTTTACCGCCTGCTCGGTATCAAAGTAGCTGACCACATCGTAGCCGCCGGCCCCGGTGTTGGAGAGCAGGCCCGTGTACACAGGATCTTCTGCGGCGGTTGTGGGTCCGGTGAGCATGACTAGCAGGAACGACAGTGCAAGAACGCGAAACATGGCGGTTTCCTCTCAAGGGACGGTATAGTTGTTAGACCAAAAGCCTGCGCGGTTGTTACAGCCGCGTGTCATTTTTCCGGAGTATAGATGGCTCAACCTGATCCACATCGCAACATCGTTCTCATTGGCATGCCGGGCAGCGGCAAGAGCACCGTAGGCGTGCTTTTGGCCAAGCGTCTGGGCATGGGGTTTGTGGATACCGACTTGCTGATCCAGGAACAGGTCGGGCGCACTCTGCAGGCGATTGTGGATGAAGACGGTTACCAGGCGCTTCGGTACGTGGAGGAGCAGGTGCTGCTGGATCTCGATGTCAGCGCCAAAGTCATCAGCACCGGTGGCAGTGCCGTCTACAGTGACCGGGCGATGCAACATCTGAAGGCTAACGGTGTGGTGGTGTTTCTGGATATTCCGCTGGAACTGGTGATCAAGCGCATCGGTGATCACAGTGCCCGGGGTATTTCCCGGCGACCGGATCAGTCGCTGGAAGCTCTGTTCGAAGAACGGTTTGCCTTGTACCGCCGCTACGCAGACATCGTGATTGACGGTGCAGGCCAGGATCAGGAATCCACCTGTACCGATGTGGTCGACGCCCTCGCAGGCGAAGTGGCTCACATGGCTGGAAATTAAAGCAGATCCTGACAATACCGTAGAATTAACTATGGCCAGCAGGGTGTGTCGTCTATAGCATCACGCGCCCAATTTCCAAACTGGCTGTGTGAATGTCTTCCATAGATACTGCAATACCAACTGCCGATACCTCTGGTATTCGGCGTATTGGCGATCCTCTTGTTCTTGCCCTGACGATGGGCTTCATTTTTCTTTTCGTGGGCTGGTCCCTGACTGACGCAGAAGGCCTGTCTGCCGTCATCAATTCCGGTTTCACCTGGACCGCAAAATACCTGGGTTCGTTTTTCCAGCTTCTGCTGCTGGCGACGTTCTTCATCGCCTTGGTGGTTGCCTTTGGTCGCGCTGGCGTTGCACGCCTGGGCGGTCTGGAGAAACCGGAGATCAGCACGTTCCGCTGGTTGTCGATGATTCTCTGCACCCTGCTGGCCGGGGGCGGTGTATTCTTCGCCGCTGGCGAGCCTGTCTATCACTTTGTGGTCGCTCCGCCCGTGTCCACCGCCGAGGCGGGTACGGCTGAAGCAGTGGCGCCAGCCATGGCGCAATCGTTTATGCACTGGGGCTTTCTCGCCTGGGCCGTTCTGGGCTCGCTGACCGCGCTGGTGCTGGCGCATGCCCACTACGTTAAAGGCAAACCCCTGCAGCCGCGCACGCTGCTTTACCCGGTACTGGGTGAGCGAGTCATGCAAGGCTGGTTCGGTGGTGTTGTCGACTCCCTGTGTGTCATTGCCGTAGTGGCAGGCACCGTTGGCCCCATTGGGTTCCTGGCAACTCAGATGAGCTTTGGTCTGCATGAGCTGTTTGGCGTGGCCGATACTTTCACCACTCAGTTGGTGATCCTGACACTGCTGGCCGGCGTTTACATGACCTCAGCAATCACCGGTGTTCACAAGGGGATTCAGATCCTCAGCCGTTTCAACGTGATCCTCGCGTTGGTTATCGCGGCTGTGATCTTCGTGTTTGGTCCTACGCTGTTCCTTACCAACACCTATCTGACGTCGATGGGCGAGTACGTGTCGTCTTTCTTCGCGATGTCGACACTGACCTCAGAAACCGCACCGGACTGGTGGATGAAGTGGTGGACGGTGTTCTTTTTCGCCTGGTTCATCGGCTACACGCCGCTGATGTCGATCTTCGTGGCGCGGATTTCCCGTGGTCGCAGCATTCGTCAGACCATTCTGGCGGTCGCCATACTGGCACCTATCGCCACTTCGATCTGGTTCACGCTGCTGGGCGGTTCCGGCATTTACTATCAGCTCACAGGGGCCTTTGACCTGACCTCGGCGCTGAACAACTTCTCCTTTGACGTGGCTACCCTGACCGTTGCTGAGGCATTGCCGGGCGGCACTTTGATGGCAGCGGCAATCCTGTTGCTGACCACCATTTTTGTTGCCACTACCGGTGATTCCATGAGTTACGCGATTGCCACCGTCGGTGCTGGCCACGATGAGCCTCACTATCTGGTACGGGCGTTCTGGGGTGGTGCGATGGCACTGATGGCCGCGATTCTTCTGTATATGGGAGCGGGGCAGATTGGTGTGCTGCAGCAGTTCATCGTGATCACGGCGATTCCCGTGTCGCTGATCATTCTGCCGTCGCTGTGGACCGGGCCGAAAGCGGCCTATGCCATGGCCCGGTCACAAGGTGTCGCGCTGTAACTGTTAAGTATCAGTACGACATTGTACTTCCGGCTGGGGGACCCTACTTGGGACCCCGGCCGCGAAGCACATTGACGACGACAGAAATTACCAGCAGCACAAGGAAGATGAAGAACAGGATCTGTGCAAAATCTGTTGCCGCACCGGCAATCCCGCCAAACCCTAAAACGCCTGCAACTACGGCAATAATCAAACAAACAATTGCCCAATAAAGCATATTCTCTCCTCCTTAACAGAAGTCGCTATTAACCCTAGCACAAGGTATTGGCTACTCGGGTTCTTGTGCAATCTCCCTCAAGGCATCGATCAGCGTGTCGGGTTCCTGAGCGCCGGAGATCAGGTATTTCTGATTGACGACGTAGGCGGGCACGGCCGAGACACCGGCCTGTTGATACCGGGCTTCGTCTTCACGCACTGAATCGGCATATCGGTCGGAGCTGAGCACCGTTCGTGCTTCCTCTGCATCCAGTCCCACCGAAGTTGCGCAGGTTACGAGGACCTCCGTGTCCGTGACGTTCTCGGCACGGCCAAAATAGGCCTCGAACAGCGCCATCTTCATTTCTGTTTGCTTACCCTGCTCACCGGCCCATTTCACCAGTCGGTGGCCATCGAAGGTATTGCGGGTGTAGCGCTCCTGCAGCTTCTCGAAATTCAGGCCAAGGTCCTTGGCAATCTCCATCATCTGGGCCTGGTTCGCCCGCATTTCGTCTTCACTGCGCCCGTACTTGCGGGCCAGAGCCGGCAGGATGGGTTCGCCATCACCGGAAGGGTCCGGGTTCAGCTCAAAGGCGTGCCATTCAACCTGAATGTCCATGTCGTCTTTCAGCGCCGCCATGGCTTTTTCCAGACGGGCATAGCCAATGGCGCACCAGGGGCAGGCGATGTCGGAAACGATGTCAATTTGCAGTGTGGTCATTAGGGCTCCCGGTAGGATGTGGTGTGATCAGGTTACCGGAAAATGCGCAGGCGTGTCGTGATCAGGCGTCCTGGGGCACAGGCTCAGATGGCAGGCGTTTGCCTGACCAGTTCTCCATCAGGCGGCAGGTGACGAGATCTCCGGTAACGTTGATAGCGGTACGACACATATCGAGAATCCGATCGACGCCCATGATCAACGCTATGCCGCTGGGAGGCACGCCGACGGTCTGCAGGACCATCGCCAGAATTACGATACCGACTCCGGGCGTTGCCGGGGAGCCAATAGAGGCCCCCACAGCCATCGCGACTACCAGAGCCATGCTGCCGGTACTCAGATCGATACCGTAGACCTGGGCTAGGAAAATAGTGGCGACTGCCTGGTATAAAGCTGTGCCATTCATGTTGATGGTGGCACCCAAGGGGATCACGAATTGCGAGACTGAGGGCCGGACCCCAAGCTTGTCTTCGGCAGTTTTGATCGACAGGGGCATAACCGCTGCCGAGCTGGAGGTTGAAAAAGCCAGCAGCAACACATCGCGACTGTCTTTAAGGAACCTGAGTGGCGGTTGGCCGGCGATCAGCTTGAGGATGAGCAGATAAACGCCAAGCATTATCAATAGTCCCACCACGACGGTGGCAACGTAAGAGCCATGCCGAGCATGGCGGTAAACCCGATCGTGGCGGTGAGCTGAGCCATCAGGCCGAAGACTGCAAGGGGCGCCAATCGCATGGCCCAGCGCACCACGGTCATACAGATTTGTTGCAGGGAATCCAGCAGGTCGAGCATGGGCCGAGAGTTTTTCGGCTCCATGCTCACCAGTGCGATGCCGACAATGATGGAGAAGATAACCACCTGAAGCATCTGCTTCGACCATGGCATCCAGGGGATTGCCCGGCAACAGACCGATCAGGGTTTGGGGCAGTTCCACCACGCTGGGCATAGCGGCGCCGGCGGTGACATCGGTCGCAGGCACCGTGGTGGCCAGGCTTTTCATCATGCTGCCGGGGTTCATCAGGCCGCCGATCCAGAGGCCAATGGCGGCGGCGAGCGCGGTGGTGATCACGAAGAAACCGGTGACCCGCAAACCCAGCTTGCGCAATTGTTCCAGGTTCTCACTGGCGGCCAGGCCGCGCACCACTGAGGCAATGACCAACGGGATGACGATCATCTGGATGGTAGCCAGGAACAGCTGCCCGGGAAACGCCAGCCAGTTACCGATCAGGGTGCCGGTATCCGGCTCCACAAGGCCCACCGAAGGCCCCAGCAAAGTTCCCACTATCAGCCCCAGGAACATGCCGATCAAAACCTTGAGCCAGAGACGGCCTTTTACGAGGCCCGCGAGGTAGGTGTTCAGGTGGCGTAGCTGGGCGGGGTAGTAGCTGTTGTTTTCGGCCATGTTTGGGCGTCGTCCAAGTGTCAATGGGCATCCTTCCATTGGAGGATTTATTACACCTCAGGCCTTGGAGGAGCACCCTGAGCTGGGTCAATTATTCGTTAGAATTAGGCTGCTCAGGCTTGTCTGACAGAGTCTATCTCTTGAGCGGTCAACGGCCGATAAGTACCGGGTTTCAGGTCGCCCTGAAGTTTGAGCTCCCCCATCCGCTCCCGATGCAACGCCGTCACCCGATTACCGACCCGATGGAACATGCGCTTGATCTGATGGTAGCGCCCTTCATAGATAGTCACCCGTGCTTCCCGTTCCCCCAGCTGCTCCAGTTGCGCGGGCGAGGTGCGGAGTTGTTCGTACTCGAACCATAATCCCTCGGCGAAGCGTTCTGCGGTTTCCTCGCTGATCGGGTCTGCAGTGGTCACGCGGTAGACCTTGGGAATTTTGATCCTGGGTTCGGTGAGTTGGCGTGACCACTGGCCATCGTTGGTGAGGATCAGCAGGCCAGTGCTGGAGCGGTCCAGCCGGCCGGCAATGTGCAGGTCCCGGTGCAGGTCTGGTGAGATCAGGTCCAGCACGGTGGGGTGCACGGAGTCCACCGTGGCACTGAGGTAGCCCGCTGGTTTGTGCAGCATCAGGTAGCAGGGTGTGTCGGCAGCCTGAATAACCTCGCCATCCACTGCCACGCTGGAGAAGCGATCCACTTCCTGGGCTGCACCCCTGCACGGCAAGTCATTCACCGTCACCCTGCCGGCGGCGATCAGGGCGTTGGCGCTTTTGCGACTGGTGCCATCCTGGTTGCTAAGAATTCGGGAAAGCTTCATGGTGCTAATCGACTATGCTCAAAGAATCATTGAAAGATACGTTGAAAGAAACCGCGACAATAATACGAGGAACTGCCATGCCATTCTCCGCTGATCACCTTGCCGAACTCAATCTTCTGGCCCAGTTTGAATCCACCTCCAGCCAGGAAGGGATTAAGGTTCATGCCCACTCGGCAGCCCCGGAAACGGTCAAAGCCGCGGAAAACCTGTTTGCCCGAGGTTGATCAGCCAGAAGGACGGCGGCTATTTGACGCCCCTGGGTGCTGAGGCGGTTGATCTGACCCAGAAACTTAAATCCATCCTCAGCAGCTAATCCTGGCCAGGCGACGGGCTGCAAGCTGAGAAAGGCTTGGGCCTGTGCCCACCGGAGGTGGTGTCGATGGGTAGCTGGAAAACCTCTCCCATTCTCTGGATGGCGCTCAGTATCACCAGCGTTGTTGCCATCGTTGGTGTGCTATACGCCTGGGTGTGCATCGCCAGGTGCTTGACCTGTTGCACTGGGTGGACCGCCAGGGTGCCTGGGCGGCGATCATGTTCATTGCAATCATGGCGCTGGCGATCGTGCTCCTGTTACCGGGCGTGCTGCTTACCACCGGCGCGGGCTTCGTTTTCGGAGTGGTCGAAGGCACCACTTACGTCGTGGTCGGCACCACCCTTGGAGCCGCTATCTCTTTTCTGATCGCCCGGTACTTTCTTGGTGATCGGGCTCACGTCTATATCCAGAATCGTGTCGGGCTACTGGCGGTTAGCGGGAAATGGCACCCCACGGCTGGAAGATCGTGCTGCTGACCCGGCTGATCCCCTTTTTCCCTGGCAAGCTTTCCAATTTCCTGTTCGGTCTGACCAACTTTTCCTTTGGCGGCTTTGTAGTCGGGACCTTCATCGGCGTGATTCCGTTTTCGCTGCACAATGTTTACCTGGGATCGCTGACGGCGGACCTCTCGACTCTCGGGGCCCGCGAAACCGCCAGAACGCCGCTTGAATGGGGCATCTACGGTGCCGGTTTTGTTGGCACGGTGGCGGCAGTGGTGTTTTTTAACCGGCTGGCGCGCCGAGCATTGGCGCGTTATCGGGTAAAGGCGCAAGCAACCGACGTGAGGGAGTAGTCAATGAGCTGGATGAAATGGTTGCCGTGGCGCTACCTGGTCAAACGCATGGCCCATCAGCACGGCTTTCTGGACCCGATTGCGTTGCTGGGCAAGTTGCACAGCTTCGCCCAGCCATCCGAGGTGGGGGAGCCGATTGAATTGCTGCGTGCGGGCGTGGTGTTTCACGCCCGCGGCCTGATCAACAGTCGTGTTATTCAGCACAATCTGGACTGGGTCTGGCCCTACTGGGTGGAGCGCCAATTCGACCCCAAAGACCCAGCCTTTATTCCCCGGGCCTTCTCCATCACCCACATCAACCTGAGTAACCGCAACTGGACGGCGGTTGGTCTGCCCGATGTGGATGACTTGCCGGTGGTGGACCCCAGAGGCCTGGTGACGCCGCTTTACGATGGCTGGTCACTGGATGGCTGGTTGCTGGCAGAAGACGGCCGGTGCCTGCTGCCATCACGATGCAAAACCAGTCGGCAATGGCTGGAGCTGGAAGACAATCCCTGTGTGGTGACCGAATCGGAAATGGACGGTTTGCGGCTGGTCAGCCGCGCGCAGGTGGTGATGGAGCAGGGCCGGCCGGTTTGTCAGTTGGAACTGCAGGGGCATTCTGATGTGTCGGCATCACTGGTGCTGTCGCTGCGCCCGGCAAACCCGGAGGGTGTGTCGTTTATCCGCCGGGTGAAGCTGTCACCCCAACGGGATGCCTGGAAAGTGGATGGCCGGCACTCGGTGCATTTCAGCCAGTCGGCGCAAAGTCATCATGTGTCGGATTATCGGCAGGGCGATGTCCACATCCACCTGGCCGACATTGCTGATCAGAACGAAGGCCGCTGCGATGTTGGTTTGGTGACCGCGGCGGCGTTGTTTCCGGTCCGGGCCGGCAAGGCTACGATTCTCACCATCACGGTGCCGATGGGCAAGGAGCCCGCGGCCAGCGTCACGCCGGAACCCTGGTCTGAAGCATTGGATGGGCACGCCCGCCTGGAGTGCCCGGATCCAACCTGGCAGTTCCTGTATGAGGCAGCATTGCGTTCATTGGTGTTGCACTCGCCAGATGATGTTTACCCGGGCCCCTATACCTACAAACGGTTCTGGTTTCGTGATGCCGCGTTTATCGTACACGCGCTCCTGTGTGCAGGATTGACCCGGCGAGCCGAGCGGGCGCTGAGTCAGTTTCCGGAACGGCAGTTGAAGAACGGTTATTTCCGTTCTCAGGAAGGGGAGTGGGATGCCAACGGTGAGGTGCTGTGGATTATGCAGCGGTTCTATGCCATCACCGGCCGTAAACTGGATATGGACTGGTTCGAACCGGTCAGCAAGGGCGCCCACTGGATACAGAAAAAACGGGTCAGAGGCGATATCGACAAACCCCACGCCGGACTCCTGCCCGCCGGTTTCAGTGCCGAGCACCTGGGCCCCAACGACTACTATTATTGGGATGATTTCTGGGGCATTGCTGGCCTCAAAGCCGCATCCAAACTGCTGGCCAAAGACGATCCGGAAGCCAGCGAGGCGTTCGCTGCCGGTGCCGAGGAGTTTTCCCTGACCGTGGACCGGAGCCTGGCCAGTTGCGAGCGTCGGCTTAAGCGTCGAGCTATGCCGGCCTCGCCCTATCGGCGCCTCGATGCCGGTGCTATTGGTTCCCTGGCCGTGGGCTATCCGACCCAGCTGTGCGAACCCGATGATCCGCGCTTATTGGACAGCGTCGAGTTCCTGCTTGAGAACTGTTTCGTGAATGGCGCTTTCTATCAGGACATGATCCACTCGGGTCTGAATGCCTATTTGACCCTGCACGTGGCCCAGGTGCTTTTGCGTGCTGGTGACTCGCGGTTCCTGGCGCTGATGGATGCGGTAGCCGGGCTGGCATCACCAACCGGGCAGTGGCCGGAGGCGATTCATCCGGGCACTGGCGGTGGCTGCATGGGCGATGGTCATCACGTCTGGGCGTCCGCCGAGTGGGTGCTAATGATGCGCAACTGCTTTGTCCGGGAGGAGGGCGACCGGCTGATTCTGTGTGCCGGCGTGCCCGAGCGCTGGCTCGAACAGGAGGCGCCGATTCGGTTCGGGCCGGCACCCACCGGTTTTGGCACGATTACCGTCACCATTCAGCCCCACCCCGATGCAACGCCGGAGGTTACCTGGACTGGTAGTTGGCACCGAGCGAACCAACCATTGAGGTGCGGTTGCCAGGCTGGAAACCCTGATCATCTGTACCGGTTTCTAAAGCAGTTTTCTGTATCTGTTTTGTTTGCCTGCTAACTTCTAGAGTATTGTGTTTAAAGTACAGTGACCGAATAATTCACGTAATCCGGCTGCGACGCATGCGTTCATTCTTTTTCTCGTTTTTTGTTCCCGCCCTGTTTGTCTGGCTCTGGAGCACAGGCTTTATTGGCGCCAAATACGGTTTGCCGTTTGCCGAGCCGTTTACACTCCTTCTGATCCGCATGCTGCTGACTCTGGTGTTGCTGGTTGGCCTGGCCTGGCTGATGAAAACCCGCTGGCCCGGTTGGCGTGGCGCCGGGCACCTGGCAGTCACCGGTATTCTGGTGCACGGCTGTTATCTGGGCGGGGTGTACTACGCCATTCAGGACGGTATGGCCTCTGGCATCGTGTCGCTGATTGTCGGGCTCCAGCCCCTGGTTACCGCGGCTGCGGCGGTGGTGTTCCTGAAAGAAGCAGTCAGCGGCCGGCAGTGGCTGGGCCTGGCGTTGGGCCTGATCGGCGTGTCGTTGGTGTTGGTCGAGAAGTTTGGAGGCACCGGCGTTGAATCGGGCATCTCACCCTGGGCGCTTGCCTGGACCTTGGTGGCGCTGGCGGGTATTTCCATGGGTACGGTGTATCAGAAGCGCCACGGCACGGGTGCTGATCTGGTCGCCGGCACGATCATTCAGTATGCCGCCGCCGCGACCCTGTTTGCCATCGGCGCTTTCGCGCTGGAATCCCGCGAGGTTGAGTGGAGCCTGCAGTTGCAGCTGTCCATGGCCTGGCTGGTACTGGGCGTGTCCATCGGCGCTATTTTGCTGCTGATGTGGCTGATTCGTCAGGGCGCGGCGTCGCAGGTGGCGAGTCTGTTTTATCTGGTGCCGCCGGTGACTGCCCTGGAAGCCTACCTGCTGTTCGATGAACGCCTGGGCGGCCTGGCCATGGTGGGTGGTCTGGTCGCCATTACCGGTGTGGCGCTCGTGGTCACCCAGAAGAAAAGCGCATGAGTGACGTAACCCGAGGCGTCTGGTTCGGCCTGTCTGCCTACACCATCTGGGGCTGCTTTCCGCTGTTCTTCGCCCTGTTCGAGGGCGTGCCCGCGTTCGAAATCCTGGTGCACCGGATTGTCTGGTCCTGTGTCTTCCTTGTGCTGGTGATCAGCGGCTTGCGGCGCTGGCCTGCGGTTCGTTCTGCCCTTGGTAATCCGCGCCAGCTGTGGCGGGTACTGGGCTGTGCGTTGCTGATTGCCGCCAACTGGGGCATTTACATCTACTCGGTGGAAACCCGCCATGTTCTGCAGGCCAGCCTTGGCTATTTCCTGACACCGCTGGTGAACGTGGCGCTGGGTATGCTGGTGCTGCGCGAGCGCATGGGGCCCTGGCAGCTGGCGGCAGTGGTTCTTGCTGGCATTGGCATACTGATCCAGCTGGTTATGCTGGGGGAAGTGCCCTGGATTACGCTGGTGCTCGCGCTGACCTTCGGTACCTATGGCCTGCTGCGCAAGCAGGTGCTGCTGGATGGCTTGTCCGGGCTGTTTGTCGAGACCTTGTTGTTGCTGCCGGTGGGGTTGATGACATTCGGCTGGCTGGGTTATGCCGGTGCGTCCCATTATGGCGACAGTGTATCCGTGAGCGCCTTGTTGATGGCGAGCGGCATCGTGACTGCCATCCCGCTGCTGCTGTTTGCCGGTGCGGCCCGGCGATTGCGCCTGTCCACGGTGGGCTTCCTGATGTACATCAATCCCACCTTGCAGTTCTTCATCGCATTGCTGATCTTCGACGAATCACTGAGCCAGGTGCAACTGACCAGTTTCATAATCATCTGGGTGGCGTTGGGTCTGTACAGCTGGTCGTCCTGGCACTACCGGCCACGGGTGCCGGCAGGCCAGAACTGAACCCGGTTCAGGCGATGCCTGCCAGCAGGCTGTTGATCGCCTGCGCAAAGGGCACGGGGGAGTCTTCCTGCAGGAAGTGACCACCCTTGAGAGTGACATGGGGCTGGCCCTTGGCCCCGGGGATCCGATCCTGCATGTAGCGGTCACCGCCGCGGGTGATCGGATCGCCATTGCTGAATGTGGTCAGGAACGGTTTATCCCACCGCTCCAGCACCTTCCACGCTGCGCGGTTGGCCTCGGTGGCGGGGTCGTTGGGGGTCATTGGCACCAGGCGTGGAAAAGCGCGCGCGCCGGCCTTGTACTTCTTGCCGGGGAACGGCGCGTCATAGGCACGTAGCTCGTCCGGCCCGAGTTTACGGAACGAGCCGGTGTTGATGATCCGGCCAATCGGAAACCAGGGGCTGTGGAGGGCGAAATTCTTCCAGATCTTGAACGCCGACGGTGCCTTCTGATCCCCGGTGGGCAGCATCCCATTACCTACACTATGGCCCGGAATCGGTCCGGATTCTCCGCCGCCAGTCGCAAACCCAACAGCGAACCCCAGTCCTGGCAGACCAAAGTGATGTCTTTCAGGTCCAGCTTGTCGATGAAGCTTTGCATCCAGTCCATGTGCTGCTGATAGCTGTAATCGTCGATCGATGTGGGCTTGTCCGATTTCCCAAAACCGATCAGGTCGGGAGCCAATACCCGATGACCGGCAGCGGCACAAACCGGGATCATGTATCGATACAGGTACGACCATGACGGCTCACCGTGCATCATCAGAACAGGCTTTGCGTCAGCTGGTCCTCATCGACGTAGTGCATGCGCAGCCCGTCCAGATCCACGTAGTGGGGCTCGAAGGGGTAATCCAGCAAACGGTCGAATTGATTTTCGGGAGTTCTGACGAAATCCATGGCAGCCGCCTTTTGGTTGATTATGCTTCTTGTAGGAGGCCGGAGGGCCGTAGTGAATGAGTCTGCCCAGTCCGTTCGGAGCCGTCAATTTGCCGGTCTGACACTGGCCCCGAAAGCATCGGCATCATCACTGCGGTTGTAGTCACCCTAACCAATGTCGTAAGGCGGCTTAGATGCTGTTGGAGTATGGTTGTCTCAAATTTGTTGCTGCGCAATTGGCGCGTTGAAGCAGAGAGCAACATGGACGCATTCGAATGACCCATTGGCTGATTGCAAATCCCAAAGCCGGCACCGGCGAGCGAGGGCGTGAGTTCTGGCTGGAGGCGCTGTTGGCCGCCGGTGTCCCGGAACCGCAATGCCGTGATTTTAATGACGATGCATGGGAAGACCAGGTGCAGGCGGGCGATGTGGTGATGGTGGCCGGGGGCGACGGTTCCGTGAACATGGGCGCACGTCTTTGCCGGAGCAGTCAGGCGATCCTGGCCGTGCTGCCATCTGGCACCGCAAACGACTTTGCCCGCAATCTGGACCTGCCGGAACAGCCAGAGCGATTGTGCGCGCTCATCGCCGAGGGCGTCACTCAAAAGGTGGATGTTGCCGAAGTGGGGCAGACGCTGTTTCTGAACGTCGCTCATATTGGCCTCGGAACGCTGCCCGCCCGGGAAGCCGAGGGTGCTCATAAGAAACTGTTTGGTCGGTTCAGTTATGGCCTGGGCTTGTTGCGCCGGGTGAGCGCCAGCCGTGGTTTCAAAGCCGAGATCCGCTGCGACAACGGCGTGGTCAAAGGCCGCTGGTTGTCTGTTGCCGTTGCCAGCGGTGCCTTCTTCGGCGGTGGTAATGAGATTCCCGAGGCCTCTGCCAACGATGGCCAGCTGGACGTGATTGCGGTCAAACCACGACCGTTGCTGCAGTTACTGCTGACTTTTGTGATGGTTCGTCTCAACAAGCGCTCGCCCCAGCGCACCAGCACCATCATCCACCTAAAGGGAACATGCTGTTCAGTCCACACCGGTAAGCCAAAAACCATCACTGCCGATGGCGACGTGATGGGGCAAACGCCCCTTGAGGTGAAATGCCAGCCCCAGTGCCTGTCGGTGATCGCGCCAACTATTGTCAGTACCGCAAAAGCAGCGCCCGAAGACACCGCTATCGGTTGAGTAAGTCCCCCTCAGATACGTTTTGTCACTGACTTTTTGAGTGGATCCAGTGATCATGGCCGCCGTCCCAAAAGACCAGTCTGATTGATCAAAAAGCACATTTTCAACCCGCACCGTCACTAAGGAACAATAATGCCGAGAGAATCTGCCCTGGCTCTGCCCAAGTTATTGCACACGCTCAAGACCATTCTGGGAGCCCTGGCCTTGATGGCTGCGGGCAGTGTGGCATCAGCGTCAGAACGGCTGTACATCTTCACTGAGAACTATCCTCCTTATAACGCGTCGGCTTCGGGCAAGGGCTTTGCCCACGGCGAGGAAGACATCACGGGCATCTGCAGCGACATGGTCAAGGCCATGCTGGCCCGGGTCGACTACGACTACGTGATGAAAATGCGCGCCTGGAGCTACGCCTATGACTGGGTTCAGGATCGCGAGAATCATGGGCTTTTCTGTACCGCCCGAACTGATGAACGTGAAGATCTGTTCCAGTGGGTTGGTCCGCTGGCTTCTATCAAATGGACCTGTTTGCGGCGCCGGATTCGGACCTGTCGCTGAATAGTCTGGAAGACGCACGCGAGCTGCAGATTGCCGGCTACAAAGGCGATGTGATGTCCGAATTCCTGGTGAAGGAAGGCTTCAACGTGGCCATGGGGCTATCCGGTGATGTGAACACGCGCCGGTTGATGTTGGGGCAGGCCGACCTTTGGGTTACTGATGGCCTTGTCGGCCCGCTGGTTGCTGAAGAGGAGCATGGCATTACCGGGCTCAAGCCGGTACTGGTGTTCCGTGAAACGCCCATGTACCTGGCGCTGAGCAACAGCACCGATCCTAAGGTGGTTGCCGATCTTCAGCAGGCTATAGATGCTGCTCGGGCAGACGGTGAGCTTGAAGCTATCGCCCAACGTTACGCTCAGTGAGCGCGCGCTGAGTCTGCAGAAATCGCCGCGGACGGCTTGCTGCGCTTGGGCGTCACATAGCTGAACCGGCGGCGATACTCTTCCATGGTGCACCCGACATTGCGCTTGAACAGTCGCCGGAACGAGCTGGCGTCTTCGTAACCCACGTCCCAGATGATCTGGGCGGTTTGGCGTCGCGTCGATTCGAGTCCGTGCTTGGCGGCCTCGATTCTCAAATGCTGCAGGTAGCTCAGCGGGGTCTCGCCGGTGGCTTCCTTGAACCGACGCTTGAATGTACGGCCCCAGGTGCACGCGCTCTGCCAACTCGTCAATGACGATGGCGTCGGCAAAGTGTTGCTCCAGCCAGCCCTGTACTTCGCCAATCTTCTCGTCCTGGTGGGCCCGGCTGCCATAAAAGCTCATGTAGGGCGTCTGTTCCGAACGCCGGGCATCAAGAATCAGCAGCTTGCTGCAAGCCACCGCCAGCGCCGGCGAACCCAGCCGTTCAACCAGATACAGGCACAGATCCATGAACGAGGTAGCGCCGCCGGCACAGAGAATCTGGCCGTTATCCACCAGCAACTGATCGCTCTCAAGCCGTAGCTTCGGGTAGCGTCGGCGAAACGCCGGTGCCGCCCGCCAGTGGGTGGTGGCCACATGCTGCTCCAGCAGTCCAGCTTCCGCCAGCACAAAACTGCCGGTGCAGACGCTGGCTACAATGGCACCCCTTTCAATCGCTGCGCGCAACCAGGGATGGAGCGGCCGTGATATATCGAGCGCAGCATCGATATGGCGGTCACCCAGGACTGCTTCCATGGCCGAGCCAATGATGATCACATCGGCCGGATAGTCCCGCCAGTTCACTGTCGGGACGATGGGTACGCCGCTGTAGGAGTGCACAGGCTCGTCATCCACGGTGACAATCTGGCATTCGAATCGGGGATCATCACGATTGACCCAGCGGTCGCAGTAATTGGCGGCGGCAAAGAAATCCATCACGCCGATAACACCACTGCCGTGGCAGAAGGGCAGGGCCACAATGGCGATTTTGATCATCATGAATGTCTTTTTTAGCATCTGAAGTGTCAAATATGACACTCCGGCGCAGGGTTGGCAAGCGTAATCTGACACTGTCAATCAGGTCGGCCCCTTGGCCGACAGCGAAGGAGGAAGGGTTATGGCTGCTCAATTTACAACCAACACAGGCTCAGCAACACGTGTTCCTCTTGACCGCGTTCCGGCCCGGAACTCTGGTGTCGCGGCGGTAGGGAAAGCTCTGCAAATGCTGTATCGGGTAGCGCCGCACACTGCCGGCAATATTGCTGAGACGTTGTTCTTCTCGCCGCAACGGCTGCCGTTACCGATTCGGTACGAGCACCTGCTGGATGAGGCTGACAGCTACACCCAGATTCAGCTCGGTGCCGTCACGATTCCGGTCTACAGTTGGGGCTATGGCCCGGTGGTGCTGATGGTCCACGGCTGGTCGAGCGGCGGAATCCAGTTCGGTGCCTTCGTGCAGCCGCTGGTCAGTGCCGGCTATCGGGTGGTGGTGTTTGATGCACCGGGCCATGGCCGGGCCCAGGGCAGACGGTCGAGCCTGTATGAGATGACTGAAGCTGTCACCAAGGTGGCCGCCAGTGTCGGCCCGATCGACACCATCATTGCCCATTCCCTGGGTAGCCTGGCCGCGGCTCGTGCGGTGGTGGATGGGGTGCAGGCCCAGCGGCTGGTGTTGCTGGCACCGCCCAGGGATCTTGATTCAGTGGTCGTGGGATTTGGCGGTGAGCTTGGGTTCTCTGCGGCCATGGTGACCGAGCATCGTCGGCGCATGGAGCAGGCATTTGGTGCACAGGTGTGGCAGCAGTTCTCATTCGACACCCTGGCACCCGATCTGATGCCCCGGGGGCTGGTGGTGATCGACCGGGACGACAAGTCGGTGCCGGCCAGTCACAGCGATCAGGTTCATTTGCAGTGGGCCGGATCTGAACGGATGCAAACCCAGGGGCTGGGACACAACAAGTTACTCTGGCACCCAAGCGTGCTGGAACGGATCCAGCAATTCATGGCAACAGCGGCCTAGAACCACAGCCCGATCTCCGGATCGGGCGTTTTTCGTTCGATGACAATGCCCCGGGATTCGAGTAGCTGAACCAGCCTCTCGGTATCGTCGACATTGAGAAAACTGCCCAGCGAGATCTCGGTATCACGATGAATCAGCGCCAGCTTTGGTGGCGCAAACGGGTGGACAGGGGCGTCCAGGTGAACTCTCACGTAGGGCCGAGGCAGGGTCCACTCCGTCAGTTTCCGGGTGCGGCCTTTCTCCAGGTGGATGTTGCACTCGCCAATGGTTAATACCTCCCGTCGTTGGCAGGCCCGGGAGGTCAGGTAAATACCGGCGGCCAGGGCAGCGAGTTCCAGCCCGGCAAAGGGCACGATAACCCAGGCTCCTGCCAAAGCCATGCCGGTGGCAATCAGCGCGGACAGAGCCAGCAGTGCCAGCCAGATCTGGACGTTGCCACGCCAGCTCAATGAGCGGTTGGGCGTCAGGAGAAGCCGAACGCCGTCCTGGGAGTTGAGATGCTCGACCATCATTCAATGCCTGTGGAATCGGCCTACTTGGTATACGACGGGTGGTCCCACTCCGATGATCGCCCGCGTCTGAAGGATCGGTAATTCAAATGGGGGGCAAACCACGACATACTGGCGGCCTGATAGTAATGATAGTCAACACGGCCTGGTAGCGAATCTGTGGCGCGAAAATCCCTCATCCGAAGATCTCTGAGCAAACTGGCGTGGATGCTGGCGGGAGCACTGCTGTTGCTGCTGGGGGTGATTGTGTTGCTGCGGTTCGTTAATCCGCCCACCTCCAGTTTCATGCTGGGCCACCGGCTGTCGCAGCCAGACCAGGCCCTGCATCAGCAATGGGTGCCGTTGTCGGAAATTTCGCCGTGGATGCCACTGGCAGTGGTTGCCAGTGAGGATCAGCGGTTCCCCGACCATTGGGGCGTGGATTTCGCCGCCATCCGTAAGGCGCTGGCCGAGTACCAGGCGGGTGAGGGCCTGCGGGGCGCCAGCACCATCACCCAGCAGACCGCCAAGAACCTGTTTCTGTGGAATGGCCGAAGCTTTGTGCGCAAGGCGTTGGAGGCCGGGCTGGCGCTGGGAATTGAGGGGTTATGGCCGAAGAAGCGGATTATGGAGGTCTATCTCAATATCGCCGAGTTTGGCCCCGGGATTTATGGCGTGGAGGCGGCGAGCCGGCGTTATTTTGGCGTTTCAGCCAGTCAGCTATCGCCGATCGAGGCCGCGCGACTGGCGGCAGTGCTGCCTAATCCCAAGTCTCTCAGCGCGGTATCGCCGTCGGCTTATGTCTGGGAGCGGGTATCCTGGATTCGCGGCCAGATGGCTCAGCTTTCGGGCCTGAACTATTTGCGCGATACGCTGCAATAGCGCCGTTCCGGTCGGCCGACGTTGCCGTAGCTGACCTCTGCCGCCGCTTCGCCACGGCCCACCAGAAACTCCAGGTAACGGCGGGCCGTGGTGCGGGAGGCGCCCATGGCGGCACCGACTTCCTCGGCACTCCATTCGTCTCCGGTTGTCAGCACCTCGCGGATTTTGTCCAGGGTAATGCCATCAATGCCTTTTGGCAGCCTGTCGGTATCCGCCGTTTCCCCATGGCCCTCGTCCTGGCCGCTGCGGGGTAATAGGGCATCCACCTCTTTCTGGGCGACCTGGTCCAGGCCGGACAAGCGGTTCAGGTGGTCCCGATAGCGGTTTACTGCTTCCTCCAGTCGTTCAAACACCAGTGGCTTCAGGATGTAGTCGAAAACCCCGCCGCGCAACGCGCTGCGCAGGGTGTCCACTTCTTTGGCGGCGGTGATCAGAATGACATCGCTGGCGCTGTCTGAGGCCCGCAGTTCCCGCAGCAGGTCCAGGCCGTTGCCATCGGGAAAGTAGACATCGAGCAGGATCAGGTCGGGGCTTAGGACATCAATCAGGTCCCGGGCATCGGCCAGCGTGTGAGCGATGCCGCAAAGCTCGACATCGTCCAGACGTTCAACAAAACGTCGCTGAATTTCCGCAATTTTACGGTCATCTTCGATGATCAGCAGGCGTATGGTGGTCAATGACTGGTCCCCCCGTGGGCTCGTTTGGGTAGATATAGAGTAAAGCGGCTGCCGCCGGTGGTGAGATTCTCGACCGTGATCGAGCCACCCCACCGGGTCAGGAACTGGCTGACCAGGTGCAGGCCATAGCCACGGGCAGTGCCCGATTTGGTACTGACACCTTTCTCAAAGATTCGCTCCCGGTCCGCCTCCGGAACGCCGGCGCCTGATCTTCCACCTCGAAAATCAGGTCATCGCCAAGATCCGTCATCGACAGCGCGACTTGTCCGCCTTCGCCGGTCGCCAGACGTGTGGCCTCAAGGGCGTTATCAATCAGATTGCCAAGCACGCTCACCAGCTGCTCCCTGGGCAGGTCGTCGGGCATGTCGGCCATCTGGCTGCCGGGGTCGATGTTCAAAACCAGGCCCATTTCCCGGGCCCGGTTGTACTTGCCGAGCAGACACCCGGCGATGACGGGATCGGGCACTGCTTCCAGCAGCAACTGGATCAGCGCCTGGTGATCGCTGACTTCACTGCCGATCAGGTTCAGTGCCTCGTCGGTAGCGCCAATCTGGATCAGTCCGGCGATGGTGTGCAGCTTGTTGGAGTATTCGTGGGTCTGGCTGCGCAGGGTATCGGCGTACTGCTGGATTCGGGTCAGTTGGCGGCTGACTTGGTCCACTTCGTCGCGCAGCCGGAAGCTGGCTACCACGCCGATAATGTCGTCACCCTCGCGCACTGGCAGTCGGTTAACGATCATCTGGCGGTTTCGCAGCCAGACTTCGCGGTCAAAATCAGGTTGTCCGGTTTTCAGAACCGACATCAGGTCGCTTTCCGGTAGCACTTCAAGGATCGGCTTTCCCGCCAGGGCCATATCCGGTTCCAGGCCCAGAGTCTTCAGGGCAGTGCGGTTCACCGTGGTGATGATGCCGTCCCGATTGATGGCAATGATGCCCTCGCGCACCGATTGCAGGGTGGCATCCCGTTCCTGGAACAGTCGGGCGATTTCCTCCGGTTCCAGCCCGAAGATGGCCTGTTTGAAACGGCCGGCGATGATAATGGCGGCGAGGATACTGACCAGCAACATCACCCCGACCACACCATAGAGCACGAAATTGTAGCGCTGGATGGTGGTTTCAACCTGGTCGACGCCGTAGCCCACCGACACGATGCCGACGATGTCACCACTGGCCGGGTTGATCACCGGTGCTTTTCCGCGCATGGATTCGCCGAGACTGCCGAGGGCCCGGGCAATGTAGGCCTGGCCTTCGATCAGGGCCTGACGACCGGTGTCACCGTCATCATCCGCCATGGAATAACCCAGGCGTGATGGATCCGGATGGGCCAGGCGCACCGCCTGGTCGTCGCCAATGACAATAAACAGGGCTTCGTTGGTCTCGGCTAGCCGGTTGGCCAACCGATTCAGGCTGCCGGTGTCGCGTTGCTCTACGCCCTCGATTACTGCCGGTGTGGCGGCCACGGTCTTGGCGACCATCAATGCCCGCTGACCGATTTCCTCATACAGGGATTCGCTCAGATAGTACCCGGCAAAGACACCAATCAACGCTGTCTGCAAGGCGCTGACCAGGCCGAGGGTCAGAATCATTCGGGTTTTGAGTTTGGTCTTTCGAAGCACTTTTTGAAATACCGTGCTGGGGCTTGTTGTCATTTTGATTCAGGTTAAAGCACCGGCGTGGTTTTTGCCCGTGAACTTTATGCACAAAAAAGCCTTTAGGTTCTTTATAGGTATTTACGCGCACAAACTTTAGGCATTCGGTGATCGCTTCTAGTCTATGGCTGAATGGCTCCCACAGCACGTTTATCGAGCGGCGAAACAGAGGAGCTATCACAACAACAAACCAGAGGTGAACCCAATGATGATCAAGCGAACCCTGTCTTTTGTAGCCATGGCTGCCTTTAGTGTTTCCGCGCTGGCCTGGCAACCCTCCGGCAAAGTGGAATGTATCGCACCGGCTGATCCGGGCGGCGGCTGGGATTTTACCTGCCGTAGCGTCGGCAACGTCATGCAGGAACTCGGCCTGGTGGAAGGCAGTGTCCAGACCGTTAACATGGCTGGCGCCGGCGGTGGCGTTGCCTACGCCCACACCGTCAGCAAGCGCGCCGACGATGACAAGCTGATTGTCGCCGCATCCACAGCAACCACCACCCGCCTGGCCCAGAAGCAGTTTCCGGGCATGGACGCCGGTATGGTGAAGTGGGTCGGTGCCCTGGGCGCTGACTACGGCATCATTGCCGTGTCCAAAGACTCCGAGTACCAGAACCTGAATCAGCTCTTCGAAGCCGTGAAGGCCAATCCAAAGTCGGTCAAGTTTTCCGGCGGCAGCGCCCGCGGCGGCTGGGACCACCTGAAAGTGCTGATCGCTGCCAAGGCGGCTGGTGTTGAGAAGCTCCCTTCCATTCCTTACCTGTCGTACAACAACGGTGGTGAGGCCATGACCCAGGTCGTTGGTGGCCAGGTTGATGCCTTTACCGGTGACGTCTCCGAAGCAACCGGTTTCATGGACTCTGGTGACCTGCGAGTGCTGGCGGTTCTGTCTGAAGAGCGCCTGCCCGGCAAGTTCAGTCACATTCCGACTGCCCGCGAGCAGGGTATCGATGCCCTGGGCCCGAACTGGCGTGGTTTTTATATGCCGGAAGGCGCCTCTGAGGAATCCAAGGAATACTGGGTAGCTGCCGTGGACAAGCTGTACGCCAGCGAAGAGTGGAAAAAGGTGATGAAGAGCAACGGCCTGATTCCGTTCCACCCGCCGGCGAACGAGTTTGAAAGCTTCGTGCGTCAGCAGGTGCAGGACATCGAAACCCTGTCTCGTGAAATCGGGCTGCTGAAATGACAGGTTTTGGTGATCGAATCCTCGGCTTGGGCCTTCTGGTCCTCGCCGTTGCCTACGGCTGGGCTGCGCAGCAGTGGCCCGAGCCGTTTGGTGGCGCCGAGGGCGTGGGCCCGGAAACGTTTCCCACCATCCTTGCCTTTGTGTTGGTTATTGGCAGCCTGTACCTGATGGTCAAGCCCGACCCCGATGCCCAGTGGCCAGTGCGCAAAACCGCTCTGGAACTGGTGACCTCGGTGGTGGTGCTGATTGTCTATGCCCTGCTGATGGAGCCCCTGGGCTTCATTATCTCGACCACGCTGGCGGTTGGTACGCTCAGCTGGCGCATGGGCGCGAGGCCACGCATGGCGTTTATTACCGGCCTGATCAGTGCGGTGGTGGTGTTTGTCCTGTTTAACTACGGCCTGGACCTGAGTCTGCCTGCCGGCCTGCTGGAGGTGGAGTGATGGAAACCCTTGGCTTTTTGATGGAAGGGTTTGCCGTCGCGCTCACCCCCTATAACCTGATGTTCGCGCTGTTCGGGGCCTTCGTGGGTACCCTGATCGGCTGTCTGCCTGGCCTGGGCCCGGCTAACGGTGTTGCCATCCTGATCCCGCTGGCTTTTACCCTGGGGCTGCCGCCGGAAACCGCCATGATCCTGCTGACCGCGGTTTACGCCGGTGCCATGTACGGTGGCCGGATCTCCTCAATCCTGCTCAATATTCCCGGTGATGAGCCGGCGATGATGACCTGTCTCGACGGCTACCCCATGGCCCAGAAAGGCCGTGCTGCTGATGCCCTGGCGATCTCCGCAGTGGCGTCGTTCGCTGGTGGTCTTATCGGCACCATCGGACTGATCATGCTGGCGCCGATTCTGGCCAAGTTTGCCCTGACCTTTGGCCCGGCCGAGTACTTTGCGCTGTTCCTGCTGGCCTTTGCCACCCTTGGCGGCATTACCGGCAAGAACCCGATGAAGACGGTGATTGCCGCCACCATCGGTATCATGATCTCCACCGTGGGTATCGACATCTCCACCGGCACTCAGCGCTACACCTTTGGTGTGCTGGAGCTGTATGAGGGTATCGACTTCATCCTGGCGATCGTGGGTCTGTTTGCCATCTCGGAGCTGCTGTTCTTTGTGGAATCCCGAGTGGGCGGCGGCCGCGAGAAGATCAACGTGGGTAAGCTGACCCTGAGCTTCAAGGAACTGGTCAGCACCATCCCGACCCAGTTGCGCGGCGGTGTACTCGGCTTTATCGCCGGGGTATTGCCAGGCGCCGGGGCGTCCCTGGGCAGCTTCATCAGCTACACCCTGGAAAAGCAGGTACTGGGCAAGAAGGGCAAGTTTGGCGAAGGCGATATTCGCGGTGTGGTCGCACCGGAAGCCGGTAACAACGGCGCCTCTTCAGGTGCGCTGGTGCCGATGCTGACCCTGGGCGTGCCGGGTAGTGGCACCACGGCGGTACTGCTGGCCATGCTGATCTCCCTGAATATCACGCCGGGCCCGCTGATGTTTACCCAGAACGCCGACATTGTCTGGGGCGTCATTGCGGCACTGCTGATCGGTAACGTCATGCTGTTGCTGCTTAACATCCCGCTGGTGGGTTTCTTCGTGAAGCTGCTGTCGGTGCCGCCGATGTACTTGTTGCCAATCGTGACTATGGTTGCCTTCGTGGGCATCTACTCCATCAGTCACAGCACCTTTGACCTCTACTTCATGGTGGCCTTTGGTGTCGCGGGTTACTTCCTGCGCAAGCTGGAAATTCCGCTGGTGCCGATCATCCTGGGCCTGCTGTTGGGGCCGGAAATGGAGAAGAACCTGGGCCACGCGCTGATCCTGTCCGACGGTTCCTGGAGCATTCTCTGGGGTAGCTCGCTGGCCGTGGGGCTCTGGGTCGTTGCCGGTCTTGGCCTAATACTGCCGTATGTGGTTGGGCCACTGCTGCGCCGGCGCATGAATGCGGCCATGAAAGAAAGCCCGGTCAGCGACTGACCGGGTAGTGAAGATCACCCCTTAAGCGATCTGTTGTCAGCTTTGCACCGGGCTCTCCCCTTGGGATGCCCGGTGCTTTTTTATGTCTGGCAGATAATCACTTATGCTGTTGTAGCTGAGAGTTTCATTCAGACGGCTTTCGCAAAGGGGGAAGGCTTGATTGCTGAGCCTCGCAGCCCCACCGATACGGTTTTATTCTTGTTGTTTATTCAGGAGGCAATGCTTGAAGGTGATGGTACTAGGAGCCACCGGACTGACCGGGGCGGCAGTGGTCGAGAAACTGCTGGAACGGCCAGAGGTGACGTCGGTGATAGCGCCGGTGCGTCGCCGGGTTGGTTCTGAGCACAGCAAGCTGATCCAGCAACAAGTGGATTTTGACGACTTGCAGGCCAGTGCCGATCTGTTCGCCGTGGATGCAATCGTTTGCTGCCTGGGAACCACCATCAAGAAGGCGGGCTCTCGCGAGCAGTTCCGTGCGGTGGATTTCGGCTACAGTCTGGAGGCCGCGCGCCTGGGCCGGGCGGCCGGTGCGCGGGCGTTTATTCTGATGTCTGCCATTGGTGCGTCGTCGGATTCCACCATTTTCTACAACCGGGTTAAGGGCGAGCTGGAAGACGCAGTTCGGGAGCTCAGCTATCCCTATCTCTCGGTCTATCATCCCAGCCTGTTGCTGGGCGAGCGGCAGGAACAGCGCACCGCCGAGGGCGTGGGTATCAAACTGATGCCCCTGGTGAACCGGGTCTTGCTCGGCCCATTGGAGAAATTCCGCGGCGTGCAGGCGTCCACCGTGGCCCAGGCCATGGTCAACGAAGTCTGTTTGCTGGAGCCGGAATCACTGACGGAACCTGTCCAGCACCTGCGCGATTATCCCGAGATCCTGAGGCTGGCCGGCTAGCCAGCCTCACTTGCCGGCCAGAATCCAGCCCTCAGTTCGACAGAGTAATCTCTCTGTCTGCTTTCCCTCTCCGCAATCATGATCAAGAAACCCGTTTGAAAATTTAACGGGAGTGATTGATTTTTGATCTACGCTAAAATACGATACGTTTTGTATCGTTTTAAGAATCTAACAACAACGAAATAGCGGAGAGCTTTTATGGCTCAATCGAACGAAACAGAACAGAAACCAGGCCCCCTTTCCGGAATAACCGTGCTCGATTTCTCTCGTGTACTTGCTGGCCCGTATTGCACCATGATCTTGGCCGATTTGGGTGCTCGGGTAATCAAGGTGGAGCGATTTGGCACCGGTGATGACACCCGCGCATTCGGACCTTTCGTCGACGAAGAGTCTGCCTATTTCATGTGTTTTAATCGCGGCAAAGAGAGCATATCTCTGGATATCAAATCGCCGCGTGACCGTGAGCTGCTGGAGCGCCTGCTAGACAGCAGCGACGTCTTGGTTGAGAACTTTCGTCCCGGCGTCATGGAGCGTCTGGGGTACGGTCCAGAGCGACTCGCGAAAACGCATCCCCACATCGTTTACACCTCTATTTCCGGCTTTGGCCACAGCGGTCCGTTCAGTGAGCTGCCAGGCTATGACATGGTGGTTCAGGCCATGGGGGGCGTGATGAGCTTGACCGGTTGGCCCGATGGCGAGCCTGCACGTGTAGGTACTAGCTTTGGCGATTTAGGGGCGGCACTATTCGGCGTCGTGGGTATCCTGGCTGCACTGCACAGCCGAAATCGCGATGCTCAAGGTTCTCGTGTCGACATTGGAATGCTCGATTGCCAGGCGGCACTCATGGAAACCGCTCTGGCACGCTACGACGTCGAGGGCAAGGTTCCAACGCGCACAGGCGACAATCACCCCTCGCTGGCTCCTTTCGAAACCTTTATGGCGGAGGACGGAAAGTTCGTAATCTGTGCGGGTAATGACACCTTGTTTTTGCTGATGGCTGATGCGCTTGGCTCACCCCAGATGGCCCTAAAGCCAGAGTTTCTGACTAACGATTTGCGAGTGCAAAATCGAGCGCAGCTGGTCAAGGACGTGGAGAAGATCACCACATCAAAACCCATGCAGCACTGGATTGACGCTTTGAATGAGGCCGGTGTTCCGTGTGCTCCGATCAATACCATTGATCGACTCTTCAGCAACCCGCAGCTTCTTGCCCGAAACATGATCGTCAAAGTAAAAGGCGAGGGTGATCGGGCTGTCAGAACCGCGGGGAATCCTATCAAGATGAGCACGATGTCCGAAATAGATCCTGAATCGCCAATTCGGGCACCGAGGCTCAATGAACATCGCGAGGCTATTCTGGCGGAATTGATGACCAAGTGCGGCGCCTATGCACCGACATCGCGTGCGCGCTCTGAGGCGGACGAGATCGAGAGCAACTCATTCTGTGAAACAGCCGCGAAAGCATAACGCTCCACATCCGAGACATAGAGGAAAAACCATGAAAACAAAAACCAACACTGTATCCAAGGAAGAGCAAGCCGATACCTCCCGCGAACAGGCCACGGCCCAGAAAGCGTCGAACGAAGAGGCAAAGCCGGCGGCTGATTCACCTGAAACCATCTTTGTTGAGCGTCGCGACCGCGTCGGTATCATCACGCTCCATCGCCCCAAGAGCCTCAACGCTCTGAACCGGCAGTTGGCTCGCGAGGTGCTCCAAGCCCTTAAATCCTTTGACGCAGACGACAATGTCGGTGCGATCGTTATCACTGGCAGTGCGCGGGCGTTTGCCGCAGGCGCCGATATCGAAGAGATGGCGAACCTGACGTACGCCGAGTTTTACTGTGACGATATCTTTGCGCCCTGGGATGAACTGCGTTCAATTAGCAAGCCAATTATTGCAGCAGTTGGTGGCTACGCTCTGGGTGGCGGTTGTGAGTTGGCACTTATGTGCGATTTCATTATTGCTGCTGAGGATGCTCAGTTTGGTCAGCCGGAGATCAAATTGGGCATTCTGCCTGGGATTGGTGGTTCTCAACGCCTTGCCAACGCTGTCGGAAAAGCCGTGGCCATGGACTTGATTCTGACGGGGCGGACCATTGACGTTCACGAAGCGAAAGCCGTGGGCATGGTGGCGCGGGTTGTTCCCTCTAACGAGTTACTACAGACCGCTCTTGAGGCCGCGCATACCATCGCCGGTTACAATTGCCCCGCGGTCCGTATGGCGAAGGAGGCCGTTAATGTTGCCTTCGAAACCAGTCTGACAGAAGGCATGCGCCACGAGCGTCGTCTGTTCCAGGCCGCTTTCGCCACTGAGGGCCAAAAAGAGGGAATGCATGCCTTTATCGCCAAGCGTGCACCTGTGTTCCGGCATCGCTAGTAGACGGGTGACCTTCAGCATTTGAATTCTGTACTCACCGTCACCGAAAGGTGGCGGTGTCCTTCCCGCGTATCCATCGTGCTACACGTGCCGTTCCCCCGGTTTTCCATAAAGTCCTGCCCAAGTCCTCCCAATGCTTCGCTCTACGCTTATCATTTTTCTGAGAAGCAATGCCTGCTTATAATGAGCGCACATATTCAGTGGCAGGTAAGAGCATGGCAGTACAGCGCAGAGAAAAAGGCTCGGCGATAAGCCGGGCGTTGGAAATAATAGAGTCGGTTTCTCGCGCCGAGCGCCCCCTAAGTCCAGCGGATCTTGCCCTACAGCTAGGCATTCCCAAACCCAGCGTGCATCGTATTTTGCAACAACTGGAAAGTGAGGGTTACCTGCAAACGAATATGCGTGGGTTGCTGGTGCCTGCAGACAGACTTCATAACATTGCACTCGGTGTGCTTTATGCAAGCCGCTTCAAGGCCCTGCGCCAGGCAATTCTGAAGAGGTTGACGGCCGAGGTGGGCGAGACCTGCGGGATCGCGATCCCGGACGGTACCGAGATGATTTACTACGATCGGGTGCAGACCAACTGGCCGCTCCAGGTGCATTTGCCCATTGGAAGCCGTACTCCGATATGGTGCACGGCCAGCGGTAAGCTGTACTTGAGTTCGTTAGAAAATGATCGGCGGCACCGTCTGATCCATAACCTGCCTCTCGAAAAGCGGGCCAGGAACACCCTAACTGAACCGGACGAACTGGAGTCGGCCCTGCTCGCGATTGCCGAAACAGAGCGGGGCTTGGATAACGAGGAGTTTATTGACGGCATGGTCGCGTTCGCCGTGCCGATCAAGGACAAAGAAGGGCGTTTGTTTGCTTGCCTGTTTGCTCATGCGCCCATTCTCAGAAAGAGCCTGGATGAACTGCTGGAATACGAACCCTTGCTCAGAAAAGCGGCTTTGGAGCTGGGCGAACTGATTGTAGACGACCAGTCGAATTAACCGTGGCGAGTTGGTAAACGAACACCCTCCAGGCCGGTGGCGTGGAGGGTGTTGTTATTTGCTTTCCAGAATCCAGCTCGCTGCCTTTTCCGCAATCATCAAGGTCGGGGAATTGGTGTTGCCACTGGTGATGGTTGGCATTACGCCTGCGTCTACGACTCGCAGTCCGGCAACGCCCCGAACCCTCAGTTTCGGGTCCACCACAGCCATGTTGTCATCTTCCCGACCCATGCGGGTGGTGCCCACCGGGTGGAAAATGGTGGTGCCAATGTCGCCGGCCAGTTTCGCAAGCTCTTCATCAGTTTGGAACTGAACGCCCGGCTTGAATTCCTCCGGTTGATATTTGGCCAACGCCTGCTGTTCCGCAATACGACGGGTGACCCGGAGAGAATCCGCCGCGACTTTGCGATCTTCCTCAGTGCTTAAATAGTTGGGAGCAATCGCAGGCGCGGTTCTGGAGTCGCGGCTGCGGATACGGACCGTGCCACGGCTCGAAGGGTTGAGGTTGCAGACGCTGGCGGTAATGGCCGGAAAGTCGTGCAGCGGTTGCCCAAACGCGTCAAGGCTCAAGGTTGAACGTGGTACTCAATATTCGCGTGCTTGTACTCTTCTGAGCTTCGTGTGAACAAGCACAGTTGGGATGGCGCCATGCTCATGGGGCCAGAGCGTTTGATCAGATACTCCAGGCCAATCCGAGCTTTGCCAGTGAGCGAGTTGGCCATGGTGTTCAGGGTCTTAGCGCCCCGCACCTTGTACACCGAACGGATCTGCAGGTGATCCTGCAGGTTTTCACCCACACCGGGCAAGTCGGCTACAACCGGAATATCATGCTCCCGGAGCAGGTCTGCCGGTCCGATTCCAGACAGTTGAAGCAACTGGGGCGAGCCAATGGCGCCTGCAGAAAGAATGACTTCCCGGCTGGCGTTTGCCGTAAGCTCACCTTCTCCGGGGCGTTCCACTCGAACTCCCGTGCAGCGGGGTTTTTCACCCGCTGACATTTCCAGTGCCATCACATGTGTGGAGTGCCAAAGGGTCAGGTTGGGACGCTTCTCGGCGGTCCGCAGGAAGGCTTTTGATGTATTCCAGCGCCAGCCGGAACGTTGGTTTACTTCGAAATAGTCGACGCCTTCGTTGTCGCCGCGATTGAAGTCCCGGGTTCGGGGAATGCCCGCCTCTACACAGGCGTCGGCAAAGTCCTCCAGAACCTTCCACTTCAGGCGCTGGCGTTCAATCCGCCATTCGCCACCGTGGCCGTGGTAGTTCTTATGCTCCGGATCGGCGTCACCGCCGTCATCCAGGCGATAGTGATCTTCGTGGCGCATGAAGTCAGGCAGGCAGTTGTCCCAGCGCCAAGCCGGCTCGCCGGTGACCTCAGCCCAGTGGTTGTAGTCCCGGGCCTGGCCGCGAATGTAGAGCATGCCATTGATGCTGGAGCAGCCGCCCAGGGTTTTGCCCCGCGGATAAATCAGGGATCGGCCGTTGAGGCCCGGGTCCGGCTCGGTGCGGAACCGCCAGTCGGTACGAGGGTTGTCGATGCAGTACAGGTAGCCCACCGGAATGTGAATCCAGTGGTAGTTGTCCCGGCCGCCGGCCTCGATGAGCAGGACCCGGTTAGCTGGGTCCGCACTCAGTCGGTTAGCTAGCAGGCAGCCGGCAGAGCCGGCTCCTACAACGATGTAGTCGAAATCGAGCTGGCCCTGAGCATTGTTGTTGTCGGACATAGCCTGTCTCCCGGAGCGTGTTCGCGTTACTTGGCGGTTGGCATAGCGAATTCAGCACCGGCATCAATCGAGTCTGACCAGCGCTGCATGATGGATTTTTGGCGAGTGTAGAACTTTACGCCTTCTTCGCCATAAGCGTGGGTGTCGCCAAACATCGAGCGCTTCCAACCACCAAAGCCGTGCCAAGCCATCGGCACAGGGATAGGCACGTTAATGCCGACCATGCCAATTTGAATACGACGACCGAATTCACGGGCCACGCTGCCGCTCTCAGTGAAGCAGCTTACCCCGTTGCCAAACTCATGGTCGTTGATTAACCGGATGGCCGTAGCTACGTCTGGAACGCGAACGCAGGCCAGTACCGGACCGAAAATTTCCTCTTTGTAGATGGTCATCTCCGGCGTTACGTGGTCGAACAGGCTGCCGCCCATCCAGAACCCTTCATCGCAGCCATCGCCAGTGGTGCCGGCGTCAAACTCACGGCCGTCCACAATCAGTTCGGCGCCTTCTGCCACACCTTTGTCAATGTAGCCGGTAATGCGTTGGTGCGCAGCGGCACTGACGATCGGGCCCATCTCGCGTCCAGTTCCATACCGTTTTTCACCTTCAGGTCGCGCGCTCGCTCGGCCAGGCGAGGGATGATCTTGTCGGCAACGTCACCTACCAATACAGCAACGCTAATGGCCATGCACCGTTCGCCAGCACTGCCGTAACCGGCACCGATGAGGGCGTCCACGGCCTTGTCGAGATCCGCATCGGGCATTACCACCATGTGGTTCTTGGCGCCGCCCAATGCCTGAATGCGCTTGCCGTGACGAGCGCCATTTTCGTAGATCAGGTTGGCAATCGGGGTGGAGCCGACAAAGCTCAACGCCATGACGTCCGGGTGTTCAATCAGGGCTTCTACAGCACCCTTGTCGCCCTGAACAACGTTAAACACGCCGTCGGGCAAACCCGCCTGTTGGAGCAAGTCGGCGATCATCAGAGAAGCGCTGGGATCGATAGGGCTGGGTTTAAGCACGAAAGTGTTGCCGGCGGCGATCGCCACCGGGAACATCCACATCGGCACCATCACCGGGAAGTTGAAGGGAGTGATGCCGGCAACGACTCCCAGGGGCTGGCGCATGGTCCAGTTGTCGATACCGGTGCTGACCTGGTCGGTGTAATCGCCTTTCAGCAACTGCGGAATGCCGCAGGCGAACTCGACAATGTCGATACCCCGGGCGACTTCGCCCTGGGCATCGGTAAAGACCTTTCCGTGCTCGCGGGTGATGGCTTTCGCCAGTTCGTCCTTGTGTTCGTTAAGCAGTGCCAGAAATCTGAACATAACGCGGGCACGCCGAATCGGCGGGGTGTCGGCCCAGCTTGGGAAAGCCGCGGAAGCGGCGGCAACAGCCTGGTCAACATCCTCACGGTTGGCGAGAGTTACTTGGCCCGAGACCTTACCGGTGGCCGGATTGAAAACCTCTTGATTTTGGCCGGAGCTGCCCTCTGAAATTTGTCCATTGATATAATGCTGGATCGTTGGATTGCTCATGGTTGCCTCTTTCCTGTTTTCAGTTCAGTTTGTTGTTTGGCTGTTTAAAGCCCTTTTTAAGGGGCTTTAAGTGAATATGGTGAAGAATTGAACAGATAATTTACGGCCGGTTTTGGATTGAAGCAATTGAAATTTTCTAAACCATGATATAAGTATTGCTTATATCATGGTTGGCGAGGAATGGTTATGCAACACCTGCAGGGATTACGTGCATTTGTGGCGGTGGCGCGCGAGGGCAGTGTCTCGAGAGCCGCGGAGCGTTTGCATCTCACACAGCCCGCCGTCAGTCTCAAATTGAAGCAATTGCAAGATGATCTGGGGCTCAAGCTGTTCCGGCGCAAACCCCAGGGCCTGGTGCTCACTGCCGACGGCCAGAGCTTGCTGCCGGTGGCGGAAAAGGCCCTGGCCGGACTGGCCGCGTTTGAACAGAGTGCCCGTGCCCTGCACAGCACAGTACGGGGGCGGCTCAAGATTGGCACCATCGTGGACCCGGAATTTATCCGGCTCGGGGCTTTTCTGCATCGGTTGGTGGCTCGGGCGCCGCAGCTTGAAACCGAGTTGCACCAGGGATGAGTGGCCGGGTACTGGAGCAGGTGCGCAATGGCAATCTCGATGTCGGCTACTTCCTGGCCCCGCCGGGGGTAGGTCCGGTTCTGCCCGAGCTGATGCACCGGGAACTGACCCAGTTTGATTACCACGTGATTGCGCCAGCCGGGTGGGCCTCCCGGGTCGCTGATACCCGCTGGTCCAGCCTGGCGGCGCTGCCCTGGATCGTGACGCCGGAGGATTCGGTACATAACCGATTGCTGGCCAGTGTCATGGAGCCGCAGGGGCTGGTGCCCCAGGGCGTGGCCCAGGTGGATCAGGAGGCCTGCATGCTCGACCTGGTTCGGGCGGGGGTAGGGCTCAGCCTGGCCCGAGACGCCCTGGCCATGGCCGAGCGTCAGGAACGGGGCCTGGTGGTTGCGGAAGGGGTGCGCATTCCCTGCGCCCTCAGCTTTATCTGGCGCAGGGACCGCGAGCACGAACCGGTCATCGTCGAGGCTCTGGAGCATTGGCCGGGGTCTGGCTGCTTGAGGGCCTCGGCTCGGCGGGTCTAGCCGAGCGTGGCATCCAGAAACATCATGATCACAAAACCGACCAGTAACGAGAAGGTGGCCAGAGTTTTGTATGAGTTCCGGTGGGTTTCCGGAATGATCTCGTTGCTGATGATGAACAGCATGGCACCGGCGGCAAACCCCAGAGTCCAGGGCATGATCGGCTCGGCCAGCCACACCAGTGCTGCGCCAAAGATGCCGCCTATCGGTTCGGCCAGGCCGGTGAGCAGGGCAATACCAAAGGCTTTTACCCGGGAGTAGTTGATCGCCAGTAGGGAAAAGGCCACCGCCAGACCCTCTGGAATATTCTGAATGCCGATCCCGGTGGCCAGCACATAGCCGTTGCTGACATCGCCGCCGGCAAAGCCAACGCCGACCGCCATGCCCTCGGGAAAGTTGTGCAGTGTGATGGCAATGATGAACAGCCAGATTCGCCGGATGTGAGCCGTATTTGGGCCTTCGCGGCCCAGGCTAAAGTGCTCGTGGGGCAGCTTCTGGTGAATAAAGAATAGCGCGCCGGCGCCCGACAGCACACCGAAGATAACGATCAGCGCCGCTCCGCTGGTCGTGCCAACCAAGGACTCCCCGTATTCCAGCCCCGGCAGTAGCAGCGAAAAGAACGAGGCCGCCAACATAACGCCGGCTGCGGCCGCCAGCATGCTGTCCTGAAACCGGTCGGTCAGCGTTCTAACGAAAAAAATCGCCAGCGCGCCAACGCCACTGGCCAGACCGGCCAACAGGCTTGCCAATGCACCTAGCCAGACAATGCTGATGTCGGAAGTCATGGAGTCTCCGGTTGGGGTTTTATCAAACAAAGAAAACCCCCGGAGCTCTCGCTCTGGGGGTTCGTCGACAGCAGGGCGTGCCGGTTAGGCTGCCTGCTTACGACGCCAGGCCAGTTCGTTCTCAATGGTGGCCTTGGGCTGCAGCATGGCAAAGTCGATGTCTTCGATCTCCTTGCCATCCTTCAGGCGCTGCACGAAATCCGGATTAGCTAGCGCTTTCTTACCCACGGCCAGCAAAGATCCCGGGTACGCGGCTGCGCGGTCCTGGTGGTTGGTTTCGTCAATTCCGCCGTTGATGATCAGCTCAATGCCGTCGACATCGGCGACCACGTCGGCCAGCGACTTGTCACCCTCAACAAAGGGCGCTCGGTGGACATCACCGTCGGTGGTATGGATAAAGTCGGCACCAGCGTCCCGGACTGCTTCTGTAATCTGGCGGAAACCGGCTTCGCCTTCGGGCAGCTGATAGTCGGGATCCGTTACTGCGACCTGCGACAGGCGAATGCCTACTGCGAAGTCGTCACCGACCGCTGCTCGTACCGCTTTGATGGTTTCCACCACCACGCGCAGACGATTCTCCAGGCTGCCACCGTAGGAATCTTCGCGACGGTTAAAGTGGGTGCTCAGGAACTGGTTCAGCAGGTAGCCATTGGCTCCGTGCAGTTCGACACCGTCGAAACCGGCGGTTTTGGCGTTAACCGCGGTCTTAACGAATCCTTCGATCGCGAATTTGATGTCGGCCTCAGTCATCACCTGCGGCGTTTGCCACTCAGACTGGTCGCCGTAAAAGCCAAGGGGTGCGCCTTTCGGCTGGACGGCACTGGGCGCCAGCGGCTGATCGGTGTAATGGTTGGCCTGGAACTGGGCACCAGCGTGCATGAGCTGAGCAATCGCCTTGCTGCCCGCGGCGTGAATGCGGTCCACGATGGTTTTCCAACCTTCAATGTGCGCGTCGTTAATCAGGCCAGGCTGATTGGCGTAGCCTTGGCTGGCACGGTCATCGGTGTAAGTGCCTTCGGTAATCAAAAGGCCAAACCCGCCTTTGGCATAGGCTTCGTAGTGATCAGCCATCAGCTCGTTGGGGGTGCCGTCGGCCTCGGCGCTAGTCCGGGTCATGGGCGCAAGCGCAAAGCGATTGGCCATGCTCAGGTTGGTAAATCGGGTGTTTTGCATCACGTCGGTCATCTGGTTCCTCCCATTCTTGATCAAGTATTCAATTACGAATCATCCGCGCCAGCAGTTCAGGTTTAAAGCGATATGATCCGATGAAGCCGCTCAGATTTTTTGAGCAAGATGGGAAAAATGCAGGCAGATCAACGGTCAGAGTGGCCCAGTGAACGCTCCGGGTCGATTTCATCCCGAACCAGCTGTTTGAGCTTGGTGATTTCAGGGAACCCCTGTTGTTCTTTGCGGGACCAGATGCGAGTGCCATTTACCCACACCTCGAAGATTCCTCCGTCGCCCGGGTGTAGCGTGAGTTCGTCGAGCTGGCCTTCAAAGGTGGTAAGCAGTTCCTGCGCCATCCAGGCTGAGCGCAGCAGCCAGCGGCAACCGGTGCAGTAGTGAATGTCGACGCGGTTGGTCATGGATGGGAACTCCTGATGTTAGGGCGCTGGTTGGCACCGGGGGCGCATGCCGACGATTCAGTCGGTTTTGTAGGTCGGGTAGGTGGAGCGCGACAGTGTCGGCTCGCAGCCGACCACATCCCGGGCCTGCTTGTGGGCATGAAGATACCAGCGCTCTCCCGGTTTGGAAAAGGTCTGGTCGGTGATTTTAAACTCCACCGTTTCCATGGTCTGAGGGATCGGCGAGCCGTCGGCGTGGCGATAGACACAGCTGGTGCTGACAGTCAGAGGGGTGGCAATCGGCAGCTCGATAAAGCCTTCATCGGTGACCGCGGGCGGCGTGCCGGCCACAGAGAGTACCTTCAGGCAGGGCCCGTAGTGATTCTTCTCGAGCTCTTTCAGGTATTCGCTCAGACAATGTTGGGCGCTCAGGAAAACGGTGTTGCGCTCCGTTCCTTCCCGGGGGTCGGGCAGCGACTGACACCCGGACACGAGCAGGATCAACGTCAGAATAGCGAAGGTGCGTGTCATGGTTGCTCCTTGTCGTCGTTGGCTTGAGTCTCCTGGTACGAGACTGTCGCCGGTGTCAGGCCATGGCTGCCGCCTGAGGCGTCCTCCCGAAGGCGGGCGAGCAAGCGGCTATCACGATTATAGATGTCATTGCGGAACTGCAGCTGCCCGCGGTCGTCGACCCAGGCAGTCCAATACTGAATGTAGACGGGAACCGGCTCAGGCAACAGGATGGTTTTGGGCTGGTTGGAGCCGACCATGTTGTGGATGCGCGCCCGGTTCCAGTTCGGGTCACCCAAGAGCAATTGCTCTGCCAGTGCGAACGGTTGTTCCACCCGGATACAGCCAGAACTGAAGGAGCGGTCTACCCGACCAAACAGATCCCGCGATGGGGTGTCGTGGAGGTAGATGTCGTACTGGTTCGGAAACATGAACTTGATCTGGCCCAGTGCGTTGTTGGGGCCGGGGTCCTGCACCAGCTGGTACGGGAAGTTGTTCGGGGACAGTGTGCCCCAGTTGATGGCAGCGGGGTCGATCTGTTGCCGGTCGGCGCCCCAGCCGCGGTATACCTTCATATTCAGACGCTGCAGGTAATCCGGATCCCGGATGATCTGGGGCAGCTGATCCTCAATCATCAGTCGGCGCGGCACGGTCCAGGTCGGGTTTACCACCAGGTAGCGGATCCGATCACTGAACACCGGGGTCTGCCGGAAAGGCCGGCCGACAATCACACGTTGGCGCAGCAGCTCGACGCCCCGATCTATCATTTTCAGCTCGTAGCCGGCAATATTGACCAATACGAATCGCTCCCCCAGTGACTCCGGCAGCCAGCGCCAGCGCTCCAGGCTGGCATCGATCTGATGCATCCGTTCGATGGGCAGCAGGTTGAATGCTGTCAGAGTGGCCGGGCCAATGATGCCGTCGGGTTCCAGGCCATGGCGGGCCTGGAACAGGGGCACTGCAGTTTCAAGGTCTCCGCCGTACAGGCTGGGATCGGTCGCATCCGATTCGGATAGATCACCCAGGGCGGTCAGCCGCCGCCGTATTTCGATTAGCCGGTGGTCCCGGTCGCCGGGGCGAATGGTTTGACCTGTGGGGATCGGCAACCAGGGCTGCCCCAGCAGTTCGGTCATGGTCTGACGGGCCTGCACCAGCCTGTGGTAGTCGGAATGGGTCGGCCGCAGGGCGTCGACGGCTGCGCCAATGTCACCATTGGCCAGCGCCGCCGCCAGAACCTGGCCCATGTTGCGCTGCCGCCGGTTTGCAGTCCATTCGGCGTGAATCGTATGCGGGCTGACCTTGCCCTCGAGCAGATGCGAGCCGAGCATCAGGAAGGCATCGGAAAACAACAGGTCCAGATCGGCCTGCAAGTCGGCAGGAAGGTCCTGCATCGGGCGATTCGAGAGTTCCGCCAGGACATCGGCGTGATAATCCCTCGGGTCCAGGCCATCACGGCTGGCCGATTCGATGGCCTCAAGCAGCTGGTGGCGTTGGTCTGCACGGCGCCATGCCCGCTCGTAGCCGTTGGCGGCGTAGAAGTTGGAAAGTGCCTGTCGGGCCAGCAGGCGATTACCTAACACCTCCACGGTAAAGCCCGCGTCCAGTGCCTCAATCCGGGCGACAAGGGATTCATTGGCTTTGACTGAGGAAGAAAACCAGGGGCAAACAGCAACAATAAGCACCAACGCCAGAGCATTGGTGACGCAATTCAGTGCGGGCATGGGGCCCTCCGATTCTTCCCTGAACAACATCAGATGACTACAAGTGACCTGGGTATTGGACGTTACCAGAGTCCCATTTGTTCCCCCGCCGGGCGGCGGAACAGGTCATTTCGTAGGGGTTCGGCCTGGTGAAGGTTCAGTCCAAGCCGTTTTGCCTTGTTCGAGAAGCGCTGGCGGATCAGGTCGGCGTAAGGGCCGATACCGGTCATCCGGCGCCCGAAGGCGGAATCGTAACTCTTGCCGCCCCGTAAATCACGGATTCGATTCATCACGTGCTCGGCCCGCTGCGGAAAGTGCCGCTGCAGCCATTCCTGGAACAGCTCGTCGAGCTCCAGGGGCAGGCGCAGCATGATCCAGCTGGCACGGGTTGCACCGGCTGAGGCGGCGGCCTCCAGTATCGCCTCAATCTCCTGGTCGTTAATAAAGGGAATCACCGGGCCGAGGATGATGCCGGTGGGAATTCCGGCGCTGGCGAGTTGTTCAATCATCTTGAGCCGAGTGGCTGGTGCCGCAGTGCGCGGCTCCATCCGGCGTTTCAGGTCATTGCTCAGGGTGGTCAGGCTGATGCGCACGGAACAGAGGCCCTGCTCGGCCAGTTCGGTCAGTAGATCAAGGTCTCTGAGGATCAGCGCGCCCTTGGTGATGATCGACACCGGGTGGCGGTATTCAAGCATTACTTCCAACAATTCGCGGGTGATGCGCCGCTCCCGCTCCAGCGGCTGGTAGGCGTCGGTATTCACGCCCAGCGCGATGGGGGAGACGCTATAGCCCGGCTTATCGAGTTCTTCCCGGAGCTTGCTTGCAGCGTTGGGTTTGGCGATCAGCCGGGTCTCGAAGTCCAGTCCCGGGGACATGTCCCAATAGGCGTGCGTGGGGCGGGCAAAGCAGTAGATGCAGGCGTGCTCGCAGCCCCGGTACGGATTGATGGATTGATCAAAGGGCACATCCGGGAGGTGTTGCGGCTGATGATGGATCTGACCGACTCGTTGACCACTTCGGTTGCCACCGAATCCGGGTTCAAATCGTCTTCGGGTGCCTGGTACCAGCCGTCATCCTGATCGCGGTCGGTGACGATAGGCTGGAAGCGATTGTGGGGGTTGAGGCCGGTAGCTCGGGTTTTCATGGCAAATCCAGATACTGTTTATTTATACAGCTATTGCCATGCTACGCCTGCGGTCTGACCGGTGCAACTTTGCTCGACGTTTGGTCTGACCTGGCGACCGGCGAATTCAGCCCAGGTTGGGTATACTCTGAGCCCGCGCATTCACCCAGATTTAAGGACTCTATGTCGGACCTCAGTCTCGTTCAGTACGTTTTGATTGCAATGATCTTTGTCTGGAGTGGCTTTGTCCGTTCCGGGCTGGGGTTTGGCGGGGCGGTGCTGTCGCTGCCGTTCCTGTTGCTGGTACTGGATGAGCCTCTGGTCTTCTTGCCGATCATTGCGGTGCACCTGTTGGTGTTCTCGTCACTGACGATCTGGCTGAACAACCGTAAGCGGAAGCCTGCCGATCCCTCTGAGTCAGCGGCGGAAGCCAGGGCCAGGGGGGCTGCAGAGAGCACGGTGGATTGGCGTTACTTGTGGCGCATTCTGGGCATCATGATCGTGCCCAAACTGATCGGCGTGTTTGGCCTGATCACCATGCCCGGTAACGTGCTCAGCGCCATCATCTTCCTAATTGTGGCGCTGTATTCTGTGTCCTACATCATCAACAAGCCGTTCCGCAGTGGCAGCAAAACGGTGGATGCGGTGTTCCTGATGGTTGGTGGTTATATCAGCGGCACGTCGCTGATCGGTGCGCCCCTGATCATCGCGGTTGTGGCCCAGCACCTGCCCAGGGAAAAACTGCGGGATACCCTGTTCGCGCTCTGGTTCATCCTGGTGCTGATCAAAATGGCCGCGTTTGTGTGGGTTGGAGTAGACCTGCAGTTGATACACCATTTATGGCTTCTGCCCTGTGCCGCGGTCGGTCACGTCATTGGTCTGAAAGTACACGATCGGATGTTGCGGGCAGAAACGTCGGTGTTCTTTCAGGTGCTGGGCGCCGTGCTGCTGATCGTCAGCAGCATCGGCATGGTCAGCGTGCTGGGTTAACTGGCCCGTCCGAACACCCGTTCAAAAAACCCGGCCGGCTTCACGTCGGCAACGGCAGATTGTCGACTTCGTCCAGTGCCCGACGCCAGAATCGCTCGGGATCGTCCAAGTCAGTCACCAGTGCCCGTTCGTCCTGGCTGTAGTGATTGTGATCACCACTCAGCCCCCTCGTCATCAGCTCCTGGGTCCACAGATAAACAGTACCGCGTATGGTTCGCAGGAGCTGGCTGTAGACATCACGGCTCAGGTTGATCGCAAGCTCGGCACTCAGGTTGATCTGTTGCTGGAGGACTGCCATGTCGTCCTGGGTCAGCAGCACCCGGTTGCCATCACCTTTACGGCTGGTCAGGCAAATTTTTTCCAAAGACTTGGCATCGTCAAGCACGTCGAGGTGGCCAAACTCCTTCTTTTGTGTCTCGTTTACCGGTGCCGGAATCCAGCCATACTGAGGTGAGCGGGCAACAATATGGCCGGGCAGATCTCGGCGATAGGGCGGTGCATGTTCCCGGTCCTGATAGCCCTCGAATTCAGCTCTTAGCCAGGCCGCCATCTTTTTGTGACGGAGCATCAGCGCCAGTGTTATGGCCGAGGGCAGGATGCGCCCAAGCAGTTCCGATGCGTCTTTGGTACGTTCCTCAAGGTGGTTCACAGATGCAGACATAGTGTCCTCCGTGGCAGCGGAAACGAGTCGTGGCCAGTCCCGTCTCCCGGCGTTATTGTTGTTGTAAGGCAGCCCACCGGAATATGCCCGGTTGGGTGTGACTAAAAAGTAGACAGCTCCGGTAGCGCCTGCCGTTGTAGATACGTTATTGCTTTGTAACGAAGAGTAAGCGAACGGGCTGAGGAGGGTGGCATGAACCAGCATCAGGACTTTGCGTCACGTCGCGCCTGGATGGTGGAGAACCAGATTCTTGGCCGCGGTATTACCGCGGCTCCGGTGGTGACGGCAATGAGGCGGGTGCCGAGGGAGAAATTTGTCAGCCCAAGCCTGATTGACGAAGCCTACGATGATGGCCCTTTGCCCATTGGTTTCGGGCAAACCATTTCTCAACCCTATATCGTGGCTTTGATGGTGGATGCGATGGATTTAACCGGCGGGGAAGTGGTGCTCGATATCGGCACCGGTTCGGGTTATGCGGCCGCGGTTATCGCCTCGATTGCCGGCCGGGTGTTCAGCATCGAGCGGGTGCCGGAACTTGCCGAATCAGCGGCGCAGACACTGGCAACCGAAGGGTACGATCACGTGGTGGTGCGGTGCGGCGATGGTACCTTGGGCTGGCCTGAGCAGGCGCCTTTCGATGGTATCTGTGTGGCGGCGGGAGCGCCGGTGGTGCCCGAGGCGTTGAAGCAGCAGTTGCGGGTGGGCGGCCATATGGTAATACCGGTCGGATCCGCGCACACGGTGCAGCGCTTGCGCCGAATCACCCGACTATCGGAAACGGAGTTCCGCGACGAGAGCCTGGGCGATGTCCGCTTCGTGCCGCTGCTCGGCGAGCAGGGATGGTCCTGAACCATCCCGGCGCTGAAGCAGGCCAGCTTAGCCGCTGGCGTTGGTGCTTTCGAAGATCTTGTCAGCTGAGGCGGCAACAAAACCGCTGTACAGCTCACCGTCGGTTTTCGGGTATCGACGTGCGAACTCGTAGAAGCAGCTGGGAATGGTTTCTTCCCGATCCGAGAATTGTACCGGTATCCGGTCGGCCATGGTGGAGGATTGTTCCAGCAACTCAGCCGGGGAGCCCTTCACTTCGCCACCCGAGGCATTCACCGCATAACCGTTGTCCTTAAGTAGCTGGTTGATTTCCGGCACAGTCTCGAACTGAGTGAGGTGGTTGATGCTCACGGTGAAGTGGTTGGCGCGATAGCCCCAGGCTGCCATCCAGGCCGCGTACTCACTCTCTTCCAGCAGGGTGCGGTAGGTCTGGTAGTCCACGTTCCAGTGACGACCGGAATACAGGAAGTCGTCTGCCTTGACCCGGTCCGGGTCAACCTGAGCCACCAGATCCTTGACGATGGCCTGAAGCTCTGGCGAACACTGCTCCACCAATAACTCCGAAATGAACACCTTGGGCGCATCCGGATCCGGATGTTCGTAATGCCGGGCGTAGAGTTTCTTGGCTTCAAAGTGATACTCGCCACCCTGAACGTAGCCGAGGCTCAGGAAATGCTCGGCCAGGGCATCCAGCCCCACCGGGGCCAGGTTGAAGGTGCGCAGGGCGATGTGATCGTTAATGATGGCTTGCCCCTCTTCGGCACCCAGGATGCGGTGAATCTCCTCGGCTGAGGGGGTGACCTCCTGGTAGTTGCGCCAGAGTTGCTGGAACAGGGCATTGCGATCAGTGTGCATGAACGATCTCCGGACGAAGGTGATGAGTGTTGGGTGCCGCGTCGCGCTGACTACTGGCCAGGGGCAGGGCGCGGCAGGTTTGGCCCGGTTTCAGCCCCATCTGGTCGGCCAGGGCCGGGCTCAGGCACAGGGTGTTAGAGCCCGGCCGGGTGTCTGCCCCGGTCAGCACCGTGGCCTGAATCCTGCGGTTTCAGTATTGGTGATCAGCAACGGCATGGCAATGCGCTCGCGGCTTCGTTTCTGGAATTCGGTGGCGGGTACCGCATCCACTTCAACCTGCCAGGCCTGGGATTCCCGCACGCTGCGGATCGACGCCAGCGGGCATTCTACCGTTGGGCCGGCATCGAACAGATCTACCAGTCCCTTGTGCTGGAAACCCTCGGCCTCGAGCAGGCGCAGTGCTGGCCGGGTGCGCTCGTGCACCTGACTGATCACCGCCCTGGCTGCAGCGCTCATCAGGCAGGTGTACAGCGGGTACGACGGCATAAGCTCGTCAATGAAATGGGTGTAGCCAGAGCCAACTAGACGGGTGGCCGAGGCAAAATCCATATCGACAAAGTGGGTCTTCAGCCAGGACCAGAACGGCGACTGGCCGGCGTCGTCAGATACCCCGCGCATCTCGGCGATGACGGTATCGGAGAACCGCTCCGGGTGGAGTGCCATAAATAGGAACCGCACCCGGGACAGCAACTTGCCGGCATTGGCGCGACGGAATTCCGGGCGCAGGTATAGGGAGCAGATCTCGGTGCAGCCGGTGTAGTGGTTACAGCGGGTCAGGGTTTCCACATTGCGGCGCAGGCCCAGATCCCGGGAATGGTGGGTAACGGTACTGCGGCGGAAATGGTGAAGCGGGCGGGTGCGACCGGCGGCGGCTTCAATGCCGGTGGTGCCCATGATCTCACCGGTGGTCTCATCCTCCAGCACGAACAGGTAATGCTCGTCTCCGGGCTGAGTCACGTCGCGCTCAAAACTGGCAATGGAATGCTCGATCTTGCGGGCCAGGGCGTCGCGATCGGGCATTAGAGACGTAAATCCGGGGCCGGATTCAACGGCAATCTGATACAGGGTATCCAGATCCGTGACTGCAATCGGGCGAATGAACATGGCCAGCATCCTGAAGTGGTTTGGAACAGTATGAACAGTAGAACTGCCAGATTGCAGATGCGGTTTGAGCGAAATGATCTATGATTAGAGCAAATTGACTAATTAGGTTGACGAAATGATAGGAAAACAGGATCAGAAACTGCTGATGCTGCTGCGCCACAACGCCCGGGCCAGCATTACCGAGCTTGCCCGAACCCTGCATGTGTCCCGGTCCACGGTGCAGAATCGCATTGCCCGTTTGGAGGCCAGCGGTGTTATCCGGGGTTATTCGGTGCTGTTGGGCGGGGAATTCTCAGCTAATCAGGTGGAGGCGCACGTGTCGATCAAGGTGCTGCAGAAACTGACTTCCCGAACCAACGCGGCGCTCGAGGGCCTCGCCCAGGTCTCGCAACTGTTCTCGGTCAGTGGTGAGTACGACCTGATTGCCATCGTGCAGGCTCAGTCGCTGGAAGAACTGAGCGCCGTGCTCGACGATATTGGCAACCTGGAAGGGGTGGAGCGCACTAACTCGGCGGTGGTGTTGGAGACACGCTTCAGACGCTAGTTTGCAAAATGGGGCAGGAATCCGTTTGCCGGGCCGCTGTGTTTTGGTCAGGCGCCCAGCAGGCCAAGCGACGCGCAATAAATAAAGGCGCCAGAGCCCATCAGGATAAGGCCCCAGGCGGGGAAGATCAGTGCCGAGCGAGACGATGTTTTCATGCGCACCTCCTGTTATTAGGACGGGGTTAGAAAAAAAAGGTTAGGAAAAGGTTGGGAAATTGTTGAGCAAGCTAATACGCCTGCCCTGTCACTCTAGACCATTGCCCGGGTCTGTCACGGGGCTTTTGTGACCAGGTGCTCAGTTGTGAGCGCATTTGTCATTCTGGAAGACAATGCTGGCTATTGAGAGGTGGTGAATTCCAGCTACTATAAATAAGTCCGAATACGTCCAACCTGAACTAAACAGAATGATAACAACAACAAGGAGCCGTAAATGGCCATTGATCCGCGCAAGCAGACGTCGCTGCATTGTCTCTATTTCTGGGCAGAAACCACTCCCGATTCGATATACCTGACCCAGCCCTACCCGGACGGCCGGGTGGAAGATCTGACGTGGAAAGAGGCGGCCGATCAGGTCTCCCGAATGGCTACCTATCTCAAAGGCCTGAACTTGCCAGCGCACAGCAACATCGCGCTCTTGGGCAAGAACAGCGCGCACTGGATTCTGGCCGATCTGGCCATCTGGCCGCTGGCCATGCTCGGTGCCTCTGTACCCGACCCTGAATGGTGAAACTGCGGCCTACGTGCTGGAGCACAGCGAGGCAAAACTGTTGTTCCTGGGCAAGATGGATGGGACGGCGGATGGCTGGAATGACATCAAGGGGCGTATACCGGGCGACCTGCCCGTGGTTTCGCTGCCGATGTCGCCCCGGGACGACACGCCCCAGTGGCTTGACCTGGTAGCCCAGAATGAGCCAGCGGAGCCAAGTCTGCCAGACCCCGATTCCCTGGCGACGTTGATTTACACCTCCGGCAGCACCGGCCGGCCGAAAGGGGTCATGCACAGTTTCCGCACCATGATTTCAGTTGCCGACGGCTTGCAGCAGATATTTCCGGTGTCGTCCGATGAACGCATGCTTTCCTATTTGCCGCTGGCCCATGTCGCCGAGCGGGCCGCGGTAGAAACCCAGTCGCTGTATTACGGGTTCCATCTTTACTTTGCCAACTCCCTGGATACTTTCCAGGAAGACCTGCAACGGGCACGCCCAACCCTGTTTTTCTCAGTGCCCCGGTTGTGGATGAAGTTCTACCTGGGCGTGAATGCCAAATTGCCGCCCAAGAAACAGAAGTTGCTGTTCAATATCCCGGTGGTCAAATCATTGGTGAAAAAGAAAGTGCTGAAGCAGCTCGGCCTGGACCATTGTCGTGCCGCACTCACCGGTGCCGCGCCGCTGTCCGGAGAGATCATCGCCTGGTATCGGAATCTTGGGCTGGAATTGCTGGAGGTGTATGGCATGTCCGAGAACTTCGGCTATTCCCACGCCAACCGCCCCGGGCAGGCCAAGGTAGGTACCGTGGGCAACGCCAACCCCGGTGTGGAACATCGGATTGCCGAAGGTGGCGAGGTGGAGGTCAAGAGTCCGGGGCAGATGCTCGGCTACTTCAAGAACGAAGAGAAAACCCGTGAGGATGTCACCGACGATGGCTTCCTGAAAACCGGCGACATGGGCGAAATCGACAGCGATGGCTGCCTGCGGATTACCGGCCGGGTCAAGGATCTGTTCAAGACCTCAAAGGGCAAGTACGTGGTGCCCGTGCCATTGAAAGTCGTTTCAATCATCCGATGGCGGAGGTGGTGTGTGTGGCCGGTGCCAACCAGCCTCAGCCGTGCCTGATGGTGTTGCTGTCCGAGGAGGCCCGGGAC
Source organism: Marinobacter similis (assembly GCF_000830985.1). GTDB lineage: Bacteria > Pseudomonadota > Gammaproteobacteria > Pseudomonadales > Oleiphilaceae > Marinobacter > Marinobacter similis. Next base: position 1,258,945 of record NZ_CP007151.1, read on the forward strand.
CAGCTGGAAGCGGGTGGTGACCGCGCCGAACTTGAGCAGGAACTGGCCCAGCAACTGGATGCGGTGAATGCCGAATGCGAAGCCCACGAAAAGCTGGCTTTCGTGGTGGTGGTCAAGGAGCCGTGGACCATGGAGAACGGCATGCTGACACCCACCATGAAGATCAAGCGGAACGTGATTGAAGACTTCTACACCCAAAAGATGGACGACTGGTTCGGGCAGAAAAAGAAAGTGGTCTGGGAATTCTGAACCCTGAACGCAAAAACGCCGGTGTTCCCTTGCGGGAACACCGGCGTTTACAAATCCTTCTGCGCTGTTACCAGTCCTCTAGCACCCACGCCTTCTCAGATCGGGTTCAGTGACCGCCCTGCATCTGGGTCATATCTGGCGCAACGCCTTCTGCCTTGCGCGTCCACGACCGAATCTTCCGGCTGATGAACTGAGCCGCCTGCTTGGAAGCAGCACGGGTGTACTGGCGCCTGACCTCTTCACTATTGTGGAGGATACTTGACGGCAGCGGTTGTACGGTTGCGATATGGTTCTGAGTCATAGCGCCTTCCTCCCTATGTCAGGTGTGTTAGTTAGCGATCTACCTTTAGCTTGGACCAAAGTATAAGGGTTCTTTTTTGCAGTAGTAATACGTTAAAATCCGTATCCACGTTGCAAATATGCAGTCATTATGGATTGGGATTATCTTCGATATATACGTGCCCTGGCAATAGGCGGAACTCTCGCCAAAGCAGGTGAATTGTTGGGTGTGCATCAAACCACGGTGCTACGTCGACTGGACCAGATGGAAGAGTCGATGGGAGTGCAGTTTTTCGAACGGAACCGCGATGGCTTGCAGTTGACCACGGTGGGCGAAACCGCCTTCCGTGAGGCTGATCGGCTGGCGGTCGCCATGGAAAACCTGGAGCGTAAGCTGGTGGGCCAGGATTCGGCGCCGGTGGGTAAAGTCAGGCTGGCGGCGGAAGACGCCACCCTGAACGCCTTGCTCAGCCCGATTTTGGCGGATCTGGTTCGAGAGTTCCCGGATATCGAGCTTGAAGTGTTGACCGACAACGACGTCGCCAACCTCAGTCACCGGGAAGCCGATCTGACCCTGCGCTGTGACAACAAGCCCCAGGCTACCTTGGATGGCGAGCGCATTGCCGCGGTCGAGTCGGCGGTTTACGGCGCCGCGCTTTATTGTCGCCGTAACCGGCAGATGGACATCGAGAATGATCCGGAGGCCTGTGTCTGGATCGTGCCTGATGAAACCTTCAGCCATCTGGCTACCGGGCGCTGGTACCGCAAGCACTTGAAAAACGCCCAGTCGCTGATCCGGTGTAACAGCCTGCAGTCCATGCACTCACTGGCCTGCGCCGGTGCCGGGCTGGCGGTATTGCCGTGTTACCTGGGCGAGGGCGCGAAGGAACTGCGCCGGCTGAGCGATCCGCTAGAAGGCGAGAGCGTTGATCTGTGGCTACACGTCAGCCAGGACACCCAGCAGATGGCCCGGGTCCGGATCGTAATGGAGTTCCTGGTGGACCGGCTTCAGGCCCTGGAATCGAGCATCGAAATCAGCGGCTCGCTCTAAGAACCACTTAGCCACAGAAGGGCCAGAACTGGTACCAGCGCCAGCATTGGAATTCCTGCTCGCACACCTGGAGCTGATTGTCGTAGCGGAAGGCCCGGGTTTGCACCCGGCTGGCCAGGGCGGTGATGTCCGGTTTCTGGTCGAAGGTCCGGCGCTGGTAGCCGCCCCGACCCTCGTGATAGGCCAGGTATAGCTGGCGGGGATTGTAGAACTCGATGCCCAGCTGCCGGTGGGTCAGGTGGTTGTACCAGCCCACAAAGTCCAGGGCGTATTCCATATCGGTGCGAACGGTAAACCAGCCGTCGCCGTTGGCGGCCAGGTATTCTCCCCAGGCCGGGTCCAGCGCCTGGGCATAGCCGTAGGCCGAAGTTGGTCGGGTCCATGGAATCAGTCCCCAGAGCAGTGTTCTGGGCGGGCGTGCATGGCTGCGAAACGACGACTCGTAGTACACAAAGGCCATCTGGGTGGCGATGGGCGTGCCCCAGCGCTGTTCGGACTCGCGGGCGTAGTCGTACCATACCGGGTGTTCCCGGAAGATTTCGCACAGGTCTTCGGGGTTGGCGGGTGGGTCTGGCGCCAGCAGGCTAAACCTCAGGGTGGCCCATACCCCCATCAGCAAGCCGAGCACCGGTAATCCGTACCACTTAACCCGTGATCGCCAGTCATTAACGCGACGCGCTCGGCGTCCCTTGCGTCGGCGCCCGGGTTGTCGGATTTTCCCTACCAAACTGTCATCTCCAAAGCTCATGGATTGCTTGATGCCTGAGCGGAACCCATGTCATAAACAGGGCCTGCACTTAACGAGATGGTAGATAAATGAAGCTTGGCACCCTAGTTAAACCTGTTTTAGTTGCCGCTCTGCTGGTTTCCGGCAGCGCCACAGCAGCGCCGTCGGCGCAGCAGGTCCTGGCCGCGTCACCGGTGGATGACATCGTTGCCCAGTACCCGGCCATGATGAGCCAGGTATCCGCGATGGCCTGAAACGCACCGACCAGATACCGCCGATGGTAGCCGAAACCATCGGTACGTGGTCAGTGGTAGTTTTCGCGCCGCTGACATTGAACGTCAGATCGTGAAGGACCTGGAAGCCGGTTTGAACGATCGGCAGCTGGAAGCAGTCGCGGACTGGTACCAATCGCCGGTAGCCCGAAAAATTGCCGCGGCGGAGATCGTGGCATCGGATCCGGCCATGTGGAAAGAGATCAAGGCCCGGGCGCCAGCGCTCAACGAGAAGTACCAGGGCAGTGAACGTGCCCGCCTGTTCGACCGGTTCGACAGCGCTGCCCGTGCCACCGAAAGCGCTGTGGATACGTCCATTGCGGTTCAGCTCGGTCTGGCCACTGCCATGGCCGCGTTCAGCAGCGATTCGGTCAACTACGACCAGCTCAAGCAGCGTATTGAAAGCCAGCGTGGCGCCATCAGGGGTATCGTGGAGCAACAGGTGTACGAGAGCTATCTGTTTACCTACGAAACCATCAACAACGAGGAAATGAAACAATACGTGGCGTTCCTCGAAAGTGGTCCGGGTTCGGCGTTTTCCCGGGTGGTTACCGACAGCATCCAGCAAGCCATTACCGATCCGATTGAGTCGGTTGGCAACCAGATGACACGGTTTCTTTCTCCGGAACAATCAAGCGGTCAGTGAATTGGCCCAGCTCGGCATAGACCTGCTCCCGGCGCCTTGCGTAACGGTGCGAGAAGTGGAACGCCACCAGTTGCCGCACGCCCGCGGCGTTGGCGATGCGGGCGGTGGCCTCGGTGGTCAGGTGACCGGTTCGTTTGGCCTGATCTACGTCTGACACCATGAAGGAGGCCTCGCAAAACAGCGTGTGGGCACCGCGCGCCAGATCGGTCATGCGGTCAATGTTCTCCGGGGTGTCGGCAAAGTCCGTGGCGTAAACCACCGGTTCGCCGGCGGTCTGGATCAGTATTTGGGCCGCCAGATCCTCGGCCCGGTAGGTGGCACCGTTACCGGGTGAAATCAGTTCGTCCGGGCGCTTTCTCAGCACCGCCAGCTTGAGGTCGTGCAGCCAGGGCCCAGCCTGGGCATCGATCTCCTCCAATGCATTCTTCCGCACGTTGAGTTTGCCAAACGGCTCCCAGGCATAGGCCATTACGGGTGTGCCATGGTCCAGCATTGCGGCTCTTATTCGGAATTCCGTCTCCCGATGGATCACGCCAGCGGGCGTGGGCAGGTCCTCCAGGGCCTCCGGCCTGCCGGCGCCGGCGTTCAGTTGCCAGCGTTTCAGGTGGTCGCCGTGCCACTCGTGCACGATGAATTTGGGGCCGCGGTCTTCCACCCGATCCCACAGCAGCCCCCGAACCATGCCTGCAATATGGCCCAGCAGTCCGGGCGGGCCAAACAGCCGGCAGGAAGGGAAGTGGCCGATTCGGCTGCGCAGGAACCACAGAAACCCGCCAATGTGATCGGCATGGCAGTGGGTGATGAAGACATCGGTGACCTGGTGTGCGGACCGGAGCGCCATGCGTCCGCTGTCACCCATATCGAACAGCAGGCTGCGGGATTCGTGCAGCAGGCGTAACTGCATCAGTGGATCGCCACCAATGCCGTTGACCAGGGAGGCCACGGCGGGTCCCACCCGCACCACGATCTGAGGATCGTGGCCATTGCTGGTGAGTGCGCCCAGTTCCACGCTGATCTCGAATGCGCCCCTGCCATTGTGATTCTGCTGCATAAGGTCCGCCTCCCATTGCCGCCGAAGATCGCCTAACTTGCTCTAAATTTGTACAACCGGCGATTTGGGTCCAATCTCATTAGTATATGCGACCGGGGAGTTACTCCCATGGATTTCAATGCCTATCAGAAAGCGTTAGCGGTTCAGTCGAGGGGTGCTGAGTGCCCGTTTGCACCCAGGGAGTATGAACAGCGCCTCTCCAGCGTCCGTCAGCGCATGGCTGATGACGATATCGATGCGCTGTTGCTCACCGACTGTTCCGACATTTTTTACCTCACCGGCTACAGCACCTTCGAGGTGTCTGTCCATGTCGCTCTAGTGGTCACTGGCTCGTCTCTCCTACTGCAGGTTCCCTCCATTGAAATGGGGCCGGCGATGGTGACTACCCGGGTGCCGAACGTGTCCGGCTATCGCTGGGAAGGCATTGGTGAGGTGCTGTTACCCCTGATCGACGCCCTGAACGATTCTGCCGACACCGTGGGCATCGACGCCTGGCATGGCTCGCTGCGACAGGGGGTGTTGGAGGGCTTGAAGGAAAGGCTGTCCGGAGTGCGCTTTGTGGATGCGGGCGGTTTGGTGAAGAAGGTTCGGATTGTTAAATCCCAGACCGAGATTGAGTTTCTGCGCGAAAGCGCCAAGATCACCATGGCGGGGCTTCAGGCTACAGCGGCGAGCGTGCGCCCAGGGGTTACCGATAACGACATTGCCGCGGTTGGCTCCAGGGCACTGATTGAGGGCGGCAGCGAATTCATGAGCATGCAGCCGATTGTTACTACCGGACGGCGCAGCAGTGTGATTCACACTAATCACAATCGGGTACGGGTGGAGCCGGGCGAGCCGGTATTTCTTGAGTTCGGTGCGGCCTGGCATCGCTACACCGCGCCAATGATGCAGACGGTGGTGGCCGGTGAGCCTTCCGCGGATATGCGCCGGGTATTCGACGGCTGCCGTCGGGTGGTGGATGCCTTGCTGGAGTCGATCAAGCCCGGCACCACCTTTGATTTCGCAGCGCAACAGGCCGAGCGGGCATTAGCTCCTCTGGCCAAGAGAGTCTTTTTCTCCGGGGTGTTCGGCTACACGGTCGGGGCTCAGTTTCCGCCGTCTTGGGTGGAGGGCTCGGGCTTCATTGCCCGCGGTGGCAATACCGAGTTCATGCCGGGCATGGTGTTTCACTTGCCGATATGCCTCAGGGTGCCGGGCCAGTGGGGAATTGGCTGCAGTGAAACCGTTCTGGTGACGGATCACGGCGCAGAAGCCCTGACCGCCAATCCGTGGTCGCTTAATCCAGTCTGAGTTCCTGTAGGAACACCGTTCTCGGCTCTGACAGTTCGGTTGCAAACAGGGTCAGGCGGCGCACCTGGCGCAGATTCATGGTTCTGGTCGCCGGTGCCTGCTCAATATCCGCGAGTGAGATGGTGTGGCTTGATACCCCCGGGGGCAGAGCTAGCCGGGTGTTGTAGCGGTCACTGAGGGCATTGCTGCCCCGTTCATGCTGGATGTCGTTGATCCGCAGAATCAGGGTGAGAGGCTCGGACGTCGGGTTGTGCAGACGCAGAGTCAGGGTTTCGAAATCCCGCCAGTCGGAGGGCACCCGGTACAGTGAGGCGCCGGAGTAGCGCTCCGTGCCCAGTTCGATTTTTAGACTCTGGTCGTGTTTACCATTATGCCGGGAAGAGGGTTCAACCGACCCGCGCCAGTAGAGCGACGGATTACTGTGGTCAAAGTCATAAACCTGAGGCAGTTGGTGCTCAAGCTTGAAGTAACGGGCTGCTTGCACGCCGGTGGTGCTTAGTTCATAAAGCAGTAGCAGGGTGCTTGATAGAGCCAGGATAGCCGTGATGGCACGGTTGCGCACCCGGAAGGTTAGCAATGGCTGCCAGGCCAGAACGAACCAGAGGCCGATCAGGTTGCGCAGAAGATCCCGCAAGTCGAAATCGCGGCCCATATTGGCTTGCACGGTTTCAACCGCAATACCGAACGCCAGCACGGCGGCCGTCGAAGCCAGCCACAGGCGCCAGCCTCTGAGCCAACGCCGGGGATTGACGGCGAGGGTCAGCAGGGCAAACAACACAACATGACCCAGATTCCAGGCTGCGAAGTTGAAGCCACCGGGGAGCCAGTCGGGTCTGCCTATAAACAGGAGAGGGGTGATCAAGACAACACCCACAAGGGCCAGCGAACGTAGTCGCTGCCCCTTGGGCGTGTTGGCCGGGATACTGCCTGAAGCCATTAGCTGCGGCTGGTAACTTCCAGCAGGTGATAGCCGAACTGGGTCTTGATCGGGCCAAGCACAGTGTGCAGTTCGCTGTTGAAGACTGCCTTGTCGAACTCAGGCACCATCTGACCCGGGCCGAATGATCCCAGGTCGCCGCCGTTGCGGCCGGACGGGCAGGATGAATGCTGCTTGGCGACTTCGGCGAAATCCTGGCCACCTTCGATGGCTTTCTTCAGTTCTTCACACTTCGCTTCGCTGTCTACCAGAATGTGGCGTGCAGTTGCCTGTGCCATGGTTGAACTCCTTACGTGGGTTGTTGAAAACATCAGAACCGGAATGCTGCCCGTACCCACGGTTTGAGGCAAGGGCTTTTTATCCGTGTTTCTGCGGTCTCACGATTGATCCTGCAAACCTGTACAATGCCGGCTTTCTTTCGCCGGCGCCAGCCACTATGGGCTGCACCGGCCTCACGTCTATAGGTTTCTGATTGATTTCCACCGCCAATATCACCATGCAATTCGGGGCCAAGCCCCTGTTCGAAAACGTCTCGGCTAAATTCAACAACGGTAATCGCTACGGCCTGATCGGCGCCAACGGTTGCGGTAAGTCGACCCTGATGAAGATTCTTGGCGGTGACCTTGAGCCAGTGCCGGCCAGGTTATGCTGGAGCCCAACGTCCGCCTGGGTAAGCTGCGCCAGGACCAGTTCGCTTATGAAGAGTGCACGGTGATGGACACCGTGATCATGGGCCACGAAGAGCTCTGGAACGTGAAGAAAGAGCGCGACCGGATTTACTCTCAGGCCGAGATGAGTGAAGAGGACGGCATGGCCGTGGCGGATCTGGAAGTGCAGTTCGCCGAGATGGACGGCTACACCGCCGAGGCCCGTGCTGGCGAGCTGCTGCTAGGCCTGGAAATTCCCCTGGAAGACCACGAAGGCCCCATGAGCGCCCTGGCTCCAGGCTGGAAATTGCGGGTGCTGCTGGCCCAGGCGCTGTTCTCCGATCCGGACGTACTGCTGCTTGACGAGCCTACTAACCACCTGGATATCAATACCATCCGCTGGTTGGAAAACATCCTGGTGGCTCGGAACAGCACCATGATTATCATTTCCCACGACCGCCACTTCCTGAATAGTGTGTGCACCCACATGGCGGATCTGGACTATGGCGAGCTGCGCCTGTTCCCGGGCAACTACGACGAATACATGACCGCTGCCACCCAGGCTCGCGAGCGCATGCAGGCGGACAATGCCAAGAAGAAGGCCCAGATTGCCGAACTGCAGCAGTTCGTCAGCCGCTTCTCGGCCAACGCTTCCAAGGCGAAGCAGGCCACCTCGCGCGCCCGTCAGATCGACAAGATTCAGCTCGAAGAGGTGAAGCCTTCAAGCCGGGTGAGCCCGTTCATCCGCTTTGAGCAGGGCAAGAAACTGCACCGTCAGGCCGTGACCCTGCATAAGCTGAGCAAGGGCTTCGATGGCGAAACCCTGTTCAACAAGCTGGACCTGCAGGTAGAAGCCGGCGAGCGCGTGGCCATCATCGGCCCGAACGGCATCGGCAAAACCACGCTGCTGCAGTGCATGGCAGGCGCCTATGAGCCCGACGCCGGCGAGGTCAAGTGGACCGACAGTGCCGAGGTTGGCTACTACGCCCAGGACCACACGGCCGACTTTGCTTCCGACGACACCCTCAGCGACTGGATGGCCCAGTGGACCACCGGCGGCGAACAGCTGGTTCGTGGCACGCTCGGGCGGATGCTGTTCTCCGGTGATGACATTGGCAAGTCGGTTAAAGTGATCTCGGGTGGTGAGCAGGGCCGGATGCTGTTCGGCAAGTTGATCCTGCAAAAGCCCAACGTGATGTTGATGGACGAGCCCACCAACCACCTGGACATGGAGTCCATCGAGGCGTTGAACCTGGCGCTGGAGAATTATCCGGGTACGCTGATCTTTGTCAGCCACGACCGGGAGTTTGTTTCTTCTTTGGCAACGCGCATTATCGAACTGAGTGCCGATGGGGTTACTGACTTCAGTGGTTCTTATGATGATTATCTTAGGAGTCAGGGTTACGTTTGATTCTCTGACTTCGGTGCCGGCGGGCGGGTAGGCATGTCTTGCCAAAACCCGCTCCTTCGGCACGTCCATGTGACGCTTGAGCTCCGCCATCCATGGCTGCGCACAGTTTTGGCAAGACATGCCCACCCGCCCGCTCTGAACTCGGTGCGGACACCCGATTCAAGAAGGTAAGTACCATGACAGAGACTGAGATCGTAAATGCGACGCGTAAGTGGGTCGAGAACGTGGTCGTCGGCTACAACCTTTGTCCATTCGCAAAGAAGGAGCTGGTTCGGGACCGCGTGCGGTTCGTGGTATCCGACGCTGCCGACGAAGATAGCTTGCTGCAAGCGTTGCATTCAGAGCTTCAGCGCCTGGACGAGGAGCCCGAGGTTGAAACCACGGTGTTGATCCATCCGGGTGTATTGCAGGACTTCGAAGCCTACAATGAGTTTCTTGATGCGGCCGATGGTTTGCTGGCCTATCTGGATATGGAAGGTGTATATCAGATTGCGAGCTTTCACCCGGACTACCAGTTCGCGGGTACCGACCCGGAGTCGGCGGAGAACTACACCAATCGTTCTCCGTACCCGATGCTTCACCTGTTGCGTGAAGCGAGTCTGGAAGCTGCGATCGAAAGCCATCCGGACGTGGACGGAATTCCCGGTCGCAACATCAAATTGACTGAAGAACTGGGCGTCGAAACAATGCGCGAAGCTCTCTTGAATTGCATCAAGAGCTCCAAGACGCTAGGGGAGTAAAACGAGGAGCGGGTGGAAAAGCCCTTCCCAAACTGTGCGGAGCCATGGATGGCGGAGCTCAAGCGCCACATGGATGTGCTTGAGCGGGTTTGGGAAGGGCTTTTCTAGCCGCGACAACTCGGATTTGAAGGCGAGTTGAGCAACCACAAACCGCAGTCACCGAACGACGAGGCAAACCTTGGGACTTCTTTTCGAGCAAATTGACAGCCAACCGTCGGAAATCGGCGAGATCACCCTCAGGCGCAGGAAGATTCCGGCCATTGGCGACCGCGATATCTTCGAGGTAAAGCTCGGCGAAGAGTTCCTGATGTCCAGCATGTTTGTGGACGCCGAGATCGCCCTGTCAGACATTGGCCTGAACGAGACCGAAGGCGACAACCTCAGTGTCGTCGTTGGCGGACTGGGGCTTGGCTACACCGCCGTGGCAGCGCTCAAGCATGAGCGGGTTGGCGAGTTGCTGATTGTGGAATATCTGGAACCGGTCATTGGCTGGCACGAGCAGGAATTGGTGCCGCTCGGTGCAGACATCAACGCCGACGCCCGGAGCCGTTACGTCCATGGCAGTTTCTTTGATCTGGCCATTGCAGAGCCCAGTGAGGGTGGGTTTGATCCCGCATCACCAGGTCGAACTTTTGATGCCATCCTGCTGGATATCGACCATTCGCCCCGGGCCCTGCTGCACGATTCCAATGCCAGCTTCTACACCACCGATAACATCGGCAAGATGGCACAGCAGCTGAAACCCCGTGGCATCTTTGCCATGTGGTCGAACGAAGGGGAAGACGAGGAATTCATGGCCGTGCTGCGGGATGTGTTTACCGACGTCGCCTGCCATTACGTGCGTTTTTTTAATCCGTTTCAGAACAGGGAATCGTTTAACACCGTATACGTAGCCCGCAAACCGGGCTGAACTTTCCGGAGTCTGTATGCCTGTGACGACCCACCGAACCCGACCATTCAGTTCCAGCCAGCGCCTGCCGGAAACTGACGATGCGCCGGTTTTGCACGAGCCGGAGCATGCCGGCGGCCTGCTGGCAGACTTTATTCGCCGTCATCCCCGGTTGCTGATCCTGACCGGGGCCGGTGTGAGCACTGATTCCGGCATTCCCGATTATCGGGACGGCGAGGGCGCCTGGAAGCGCAAGCAACCGGTGCAGCATCAGCCTTCATGGACAGTTACGAAACCCGGCAGCGTTACTGGGGTCGAAGCCTGATTGGCTGGCCGGTGATGCGCAATGCCGCGCCGAACCCATCCCATCATCATATCTCCGACCTGGAACTGCTTAATCACAGCAGCCTGGTGGTCACCCAGAACGTTGATCGGCTGCACCAGAAAGCCGGCACAAGGGCGGTGACCGACCTGCATGGCCGGGCCGACGAAGTTATCTGCATGAGTTGCGATTACCGCTGCCCGCGCGACGAGGTGCACGATCGGTGTGCCGATCTGAATCCGGGTTTTCAACATTACAAGGCGGAGACGGCGCCGGATGGCGACGCGGATCTGGAAGTGGATTTCTCGGATTTCCGGCCAGCGGGTTGCCCCAAGTGTGATGGCATCCTGAAACCAGACGTGGTGTTTTTTGGGGATTACGTGCCAAGGACAGGGTGTATTCGGCGCTGGATGTGCTCAAGGCCAGCGATGGCCTGCTGGTGATTGGCTCGTCGCTGATGGTGTATTCGGGGTTTCGTTTCTGCCGCTATGCCAAGGAGTGGAACAAACCCATTGCGACATTGAATCTTGGCCGCACCCGGGCCGAGGACCTGGTGGATCTGAAACTGAACGCGCGGATTGGCGAGACGCTGGAATCGGCCGTTTACAGCCTTTAGATCGGTTTCGGATCCTGGCAAAAAAAGAGCCCACCATTTGGTGGGCTCTTTGCATTAGGCCGCAGGCCGGCGGGTCCAGGAACCGACTGCCACCTGTTGCGCTTACATCAGGTTGTAGATGAACACGGCCGCTACTGCCACGGGGGTGAAGTAGCGAATGGTGAGATACCACAACCGGAACATCGGGCCAGACAACGCCAGCTCTTTTTCCACCGCCTCGCGGGACATCACCCAGCCGGCAAATACAGCAACCAGCAGGCCGCCCAGCGGCAGCAGGATGTTGGCGGTAAAGAAGTCCAGCAAGTCAAAGATGGTCTTGCCTTCGAACATCGCAATACTGCCCAGTGGTGCGAAATCGGACCACAGGTTCAGGGACAGGATGGAGGCAATACCCAGTGCCCAGCACACCACACCGGCACCCAGGGTGCTCGCGGTGCGGTTCAAGCCTTTACGCTCTTCCAGCCACTCGACAATGGGTTCCAGCAGGGAGATCCCGGACGTCCAGGCGGCGAAGATCAGCAGCACAAAGAACAGGGTGCCGAACAGGCTGCCCATGGGCATCTGGCCAAAGGCCAGCGGCAGAGTCTGGAAGATCAGGCCAGGGCCGGCGCCCGGTTCAAGGCCGTTGGCGAATACGATCGGGAAAATGGCCAGGCCGGCGAGCAGGGCAACACCGGTGTCGATCACCGAGACGGCAATGGAGGTCTTGGCGATGGATACGTTTTTCGGCAGGTAAGAGCCGTAGGCCATCATCACTGCCATACCCAGGCTGAGGGTAAAGAAGGCGTGGCCGAGCGCGACCAGGATGCCGGAGGTTGAAAGCTTGGAGAAGTCCGGCTGGAACAGGAAGCTCACGGCGCGACCAAACTCACCGCTGGTCATGGCGTAACCCACGGCTATTAGCAGCAGCACGAACAGACCGGGCATCAAGATGCTGACCGCACGTTCAAGCCCGGCGCGGACGCCTTTGGCGACCACGAGCATCACCAGTGCCATGAACACAGTGTGCCATAGCAGCAGGGTCATCGGATCGCCGAGCAGGTTGGAGAAGATAGCGCCGACAGCCTCTGCGGACTGGCCTACCAATTGGCCACTGGCGGCGGTGCCCACATAAGACACGGCCCAGCCGCCAATCACGGAATAGAACGACAGGATCAGGAAGCCGGCCAGTACACCGACCGCGCCCACCATACGCCACGCCGGCTTGAGCCGGTCGCGCTCGGCAATCAGGCGCAGACTGTTAACGGGGCTGTGGCCACCGCGGCGGCCGATCAGCACTTCCGCCATCATGATCGGCAGACCTACTGCCGCAATACACAACAGATACACCAGGACAAAGGCGCCGCCGCCGTTTTCACCGGTGATGTAGGGGAACTTCCAGATGTTGCCCAGGCCGACGGCCGAGCCGGTTGCCGCCAGGATGAACGCCAGTCGGGAGGACCAGAGCCCCCGCTTGGCGTTGGAGCCTTCCAGTGCCTCCGAGTAGGTGGCACTACCTGAATCTGATACAGACATAACTGTCTCCTGCTTGGTACTTGTTGTTGTTTGGAAAAGCAGGGGCCAAAGCGAACTTCGGCCCCAAAGAGATCGATGCCAGGGTTTATCCGACCCGCGCCAGGCGCTCGGTCAGGGATTCCACTTTGGCAACGTGTTTGCGAAACCGTTCTTCCGCCAGCTCATTGGCGATGGTGCCCGTTGGCAGGCCGCTCCGGTCAGAACGGATAAAGATTTCCTTGAGCGTGTCGCCGATGCCATTGACGTGTTCGCGCACGGTGTCGGGAGACGCTCCGGTACGCTCGTAGAACACATCGATAATGCCGCCGGCATTGATGGCGAAATCCGGTGCGTACAGGATTCCGCGGTCTTTTAAGGCCTGGTCGTGGTCCGCGCGCTCAAGCAGATTGTTGGCGGCGCCGGCCACGATTTTGGCTTTCAGTTTCGGAATGCTGGTGTCATTCAGCACGGCGCCCATGGCGCAGGGTGCGACCACGTCCACGGGCAGGTACAGGATGTCTTCGGCGGACGCGGGTGTTGCGCCCAACTCATCCACGGCCCGCTGCATGTTGTCGGCAAAAATGTCGTAAACCCACAGTTGCGCGCCCGCCTCTTTCAAATGCTTGGCCAGGCGGAAGCCGACATTGCCGATACCCTGGATCGCAACCTTCAGGCCTGTCAGGTCGTCCCGACCCAGCTGATGCTTAACCGCGGCCTTAAGACCGACGAAAGTGCCCCAGGCGGTGGCCGGTGAGGGGTCGCCATTACTCGGTTTGCCGTCAAAACCCATGCGCTCGGCAACGCCGGCGACGTTCTGGGTGTGGCGGCCCATGATCTTCAGGTCGGGCACGCTGGTGCCGGAATCTTCCGCCGCGATGTATTGGCCACCCAGACTCTCCAGGTGCTTGCCCATGGCTTCGAGCAGGGCTTCGGACTTCTGCTTGCGTGGGTCACCGATGATCACAGACTTGCCACCGCCAAGGTCCAGATTGGCCAGAGCCGATTTGTAGGTCATGCCCTTGGACAAACGCAGTACATCGCGCAGCGCTTCTTCATCGGAGGCGTAGGGGTACATCCGGCAGCCGCCAAGTGCGGGTCCGCGAGAGGTGTTGTGGATCGCAACAATGGCTTTCAAGCCGGTCTCGGGATCACAGAAAAAGGACAGATGTTCGTGGTTGTCGAACTCGGGGTGGCTGAATACGTTCATGGCGTTTCACCTATCTTTCTTGGCTGGAACTACCCTTGTGGGGCCTGAACAGCCGGTGTTTTGTTGTTAGACCGCGGCACTCGCGATTCGTTGGTGGTGCTGATTCCGGATGCCTGTACTCAGGATGGCGCAAGCCCGGATGCCGGAATGCCGATCGATGTCAGGTGAGAACGTCTGTTTGATGCAGAGGGGCACACGTGCGCGGAACGCAGCCTGCCTGGGTGGCTTACTGAATGTGGCATGTTGAAATCCCCTCCCCCTCACCGGATCGCGGCAATGGCGGCAGTCTTGTTGTTGTCGACCGGCTTGTGGCCGGCGTTGCGATTTCAGTTGTCCGTTTCGCAGGGGAAAGTACCCTTTGAAAGTGCCCTTTTGGGGCCGGACAGAAAACAAACTAATTTCTTTTTACGTGAACGTCAACTTGCAAAAGCTAATCAATTTTTCAGGTCTCATTGAAACCACGGCAAGCACTTGTGACCCCGGACAATTTTTATAGAAATGGGGTATATCCGCGCGGCCGTTAGCGCTAATCGTTTTGAGGGCCGGGGCCGTGACCGAGGGTGGCTGCGGTATAATGAGTCTTGTGGTTGCCCGCTCTTAGTGAGCGAAGGAGGGAATCATGAAACGACTGTTTTATCTCGTCGATGCTATCGACAACGTGGAAAGCATCTCCGACGACCTGCATCGCGACGGCGTCTCCAACTGGCGGTTTCATGTGGTCAGTAAGGACGAAGCCGGTCTGTACTCGCATCATGTTCATAGCGCCAGTGTGCTTGATCGCACCGATCTGCCCAGATTTGTGGAACGAGGCTGATCATAGGTGGTTTGTTTGCACTGTTCTTCATCCTGCCCTTGGCTCTCTGGGGCGACCTGGCCTGGCCAACGTCGGCGTTTGTGGCCATGGGGGTGTTTGCAGTGCTGGCGGGTGGCTGGCTTGGAGGCTTCGGCGGCATTGGTTCGGAAAACTACCGAATCCGGCGTTTTCACAAGGACATCGAAGCCGGCAAGTACCTGATCATGGTGGATGTGCCCAAAGCGGATGTTGAGCGCGTCGAGATGTTGATGGAGCGATTGCACCCGGAAGTGGCGCTTCGCGGCGAAGGCAGCAGTGTCAACAATCCCTTTGCAGCAGCGGATGGGCGAGTGCATATCATGCATTGAGCCAGTCATGGGTTAAGCTGCCGTAAGCGGCAGGCTTCGGTATTTACCTATACGCGCTCAGAGGAAACTAACTTAGCTTCCTCTGATGTCCGTCGCTTCCTACGCATACCAAATTCAGCCGCATAAAGTCCGTCAGGAGTTTTTCCGGCTCTTTCCCATCTCCCTGTTCGTGGTGGCATTTGGTGCTGCCTTCGGATTGGCCGCCACCCAGCAGGGTCTGCTGCCACTGGAAGCGATGTTGATGAGCACCACGGTGTTTGCCGGTGCTTCCCAGTTCGCCGCCACCGATATGTGGGGTACCGAGGTCTCGGTGCTGCCGCTGATCGCGGTGGTCTTTGCGATCAATTCCCGGCATCTGTTGATGGGTGCGTCCCTGTACCCGATGCTTAAAGACGTGGCGCCGTTGAAGCGCTACGGCCTGCTGTTGTTTCTGACTGACGCCAACTGGGCGGTATCTGCCCAGGAATACCAGAACGGCCGACGTAACCTGGAAGTAATCCTGGGCGGCGGGTTGGTGCTCTGGCTGGCGTGGCTCGTGGGTACCTGGCTGGGTGTGTACTTCGGTGGGGTGCTGCAGAATCCCAAGAGTCTCGGGCTGGATATGGTGCTGGGTTGCTTCCTGCTGGCGATGGCGTTGGGCGGCAAGAAATCCCCAAGGGTTCTGGTTGCCTGGGGCGTTGCTGCCCTGGCGTCCCTGGCTGCGTGGAAGTGGCTGCCGCCGCATACCCATGTGGTAGCCGGCGCGTTGGCCGGTGGTCTGATCGGCTACTTCTGGCTGGATCAACCGCAAGCGAAGGCTGCGGCACAGGACGGAGAGCAAGCATGACCATTGAAACCACCACCGCGGGTGTCCTCGCTCTGATTGCCATCATGGCGCTGGTTACTTTGGTCACCCGGTTTGGTGGCGTGTTTGCCATGTCCTTTGTCCGGATCAGTCCGCGCATTGAGAGCTTCATCAATACCATGGCCAGTTCGGTGCTGATTGCCATCGTCGTGCCCATGGCATTTTCTGGCGACGCCGGTGCGGTTGCCGCGCTCTCGGTAACAGCTGTGACCATGCTGGCGCTCAGGAAGCCCCTGCCGGCCATTGGCGCCGGCATTGCCGCCGCAGGCTCGTGCGCTACCTGTTCTAGAAGAGTCTGCTACCGGCCTGCTGAGGCAGCCTCTGACATCGGGTTGGGATTTCGCAATGCCAGCTCGCCGATGCCGGGCAGCTTGATACCCAGGGCCATGGGGTTCACTCCCAGGGACAGACCCAGAATGTTCAGCTCCAAACCCTCTCGCACCCCCGCCAGGATCCCTAGATACCCACCCATGGACAGTTGGTAGCCGGAACCGCCCGGCACCTCCGCCACCACACGGTTGCCCAAGTAGTCCTTGCCAATGGCGTTACTCGGCAGTGCCACATCCAGTCCCGGTACCTCCCGAATTACCCAGGCGGTAAAGGTGTTGCTGTTGGGCCCAGGCCATGCTTCGTATTCAGTGACGTAGGGATAGGCGTCCACGGCCTGATAGATGGTCGGAATCAGCGCTTGCGCTTCCGCGCCGCGAATGTCGGCGTAGAGTTCGGGTTTGGCGCCGTACCAATGGCGATCGGGTTCGCTCAGGCGGGAGCTGACCACGTAGCGACGCCAGCCAGTGACCTCATGAACCCGATACTGCTCGGCACCCGCCTCCTTGGTGGCAATCCAGGTGTGCACGGCAAAGTAACCACGCCAGCTCCAGGCCCGGGCTCCGTAGATCTGAACCACCGCTTCCGGATGCTGTTCCGGGCGCGGCGCGATCCCGGCGCTGGCGCGGGTTGCGGTTCGCCAGCTTTCGGCACCCTGCAGGCTGCTACTGGTGGCCAGGAGCAAGGGGCCTGTCAGCAACATGAGCAGGGCACCGAGGAACCAGGCGGTGTATTTCAGCGTTCGCTTCATAACGGTGTCCGGGGTGGGGTATTAATTATGTTGGCACTGATAGTCGATACGCGCCAATGCCTCCGCCAGATTGCACCACACCGGCTCCGTTTGCTGGCGATGGGGTTGTCTTCTAGGCTGAATGTACACGTCAAAAAGCAAAGGCTAAGGAGCGGTACCATGTCCGACCATCATGTGTACAAGAAGGTGGAAATCGTCGGTTCCTCGCGCAAGAGCATAGAAAACGCGATTGAGAATGGCCTCGAGGAATGCAGCAAAAGCATTCGCAACATGGAGTGGTTTGAAGTGATGGAAACCCGGGGTCACATCGAGGATGGCAAGGTTGGCCATTATCAGGTGGTGATGAAAGTCGGCTTCCGCATCAAGGATAGCTGACGTTAATCACCCGGGCCCGGATGGCCACTGCCAGGCGATTCATCAGGTCCCGGGCCTCGCCTCGTAGAGGGTATGACATTTATCCCGCAATACCCGGCGCTCGTGATCCGACGGTGAACCGGCAGTCTCTTTCAGCAGGTCCAGGTGCTGGCAGGCGGTCAGATGAACCTTGATCTGGGTATCGATGAGCTGGGTAATCAACTCATCCACCGCCTCGCTGCAGTAAGGCCGATTGCGATTGAGCATGGTACGGGCGTCCAGGGCGGCATTCCTGGCTTCCAGTCTTAGTTCACCTGCTGATTCCCCATTCTCGACAGCACGCAGGAACATCCCGAGCCGGTCGTGCAGGAACCAGAGTTGCGGCCAGATCTGGTCGTAGGCGCTCTTTTCGGCGCGATATTTCGCGATGCTGGCCTCAACACCTTGAAATGCCGAGGCTCCCGCTCGGGAGCGTTGAACTGGCTGACCCGGATCTCGTCCACTTCCCGACCCATGCTGCCGATCTTCTGACGCAGGCCGTCGATGTCCCTACTCGCGGAGCGTTTGGCACCAGCGCCCAGCCAGAGCGCCAGCAAACTCAGCAAAAGCGCCGCACCGGCCAACAGAACAGCTAGTTGGCCGCCATTGGTGATGTTCAGCAGTGGCTCCGTGTCCATGGCGCGTATTCCTATACACAAACGTGCTTTGAATGTTCAGTATAGAAGCTAATCGTTGTCTTGGTGGCGAAAAGGCAGCAGCGTCAGGTACTCTTGAAAGTAGCCTTCAACCTGTTCCGCTTCGTCCTGCACAAACGCTGCGATGGCGTCCCGGAAGCCCGGGTGGCGGACACCGTGCCAGGAGTGGGTAAGCACCGGTTCGAAGCCCCGAACCAGTTTGTGCTCCCCCTGTGCGCCGGCATCAAAGCGTTGCAGGCCCAGTTCAATGGCCAGCTCTATGCCCTGGTAGTAGCAGGTCTCGAAATGCAGGTGGTTGTATTCGTCCAGGCAGCCCCAGTAACGGCCGTACAGGGTGTCCTCGCCCCGTAGGAACAAGGCGCCGGCAATCATCGCGCCGTCGCGTACCGCGATAATCAGGTACAGGTGCTCGGAAAGGTCCGCCCGCACACGCTCGAAGAACGACTGGTTCAGGTACGGCCGCTGGCCGCGCTTGAGGTAGGTGGCCTGGTAGAACACGTGAAAGGCGGCCAGCACATGGTCAGGAATGTCGCGGCCATGAAAGCGCCGAAAGCTGATGCCTTGTTCTGCGACCTGCCGGCGTTCCTTGCGAATGGATTTGCGTTTGCGGGATGTAAGCTGCCCCAGGAAATCCTCGAAGCTGCCGTACTCACGGTTGTGCCAGTGAAACTGACAGCCGATGCGGTGTAGTTCGCCGGTGTGGCCCAGCAGTGCCTGGTCTGCGGCATTCGGAAACAGCAGGTGCCAGGAATGGGCGTCGAGTCGGGTGATCAGGGTGTCCAGCAGATCCCTTAGTCTGCCATCCCCAAGTCGGTTTCGAAGCAGGGGATCGAGCAGCAGGCGGGGACCCTGGGAGGGGGTGAATGGAATGGCGACCAGGAGCTTGGGGTAGTAGTTCAGGCCATGGCGCTGATACGCATCGGCCCAGGCCCAATCAAACACGTACTCGCCCATGGAGTGGGTTTTAAGATAGGCGGGGGCAAGCCCGGCGATCTGGCCATCGACACGAAAAACCAGGTGGCAGGGCTGCCAGCCGGTTGCGGTGGTGGTGCAGCCGGACTGTTCCAGAGCCTGGAAGAACTCGTAGCGCAGGAACGGATTGCCCTGGCCGGCCAGACGATCCCAGTCCGCTTGGGAAATCTCATCTATAGAGGCGCAGGTGTCGACAGTGAGGGACTGAAATCCGGGTTCGGGCATGGCCAGTTTAGCTCCAGCGGGGTGGCTCCTTATGAGTCTCCCGATACCATACGCCAGAACCCGGGGTTTGATCACTGCCTGGTGTTGTTACTTCTCAAGGGCGTCACAGCGTTTCTGCATTTTCTCTTTCATCTTTTCACGACGCTGTTCGTGCTTCTCCCGCTGCTCCTCGTGGATGTCGTCCCAGATCTCGAGCTGTTCATCCGTTAGCTGCAGGCGTTCTGCCATGTCGGCCCGGCGTTCCGCCATTTTTTCGTGGCGCTTGTCTTTATCAAAGCGGCCCTTGCCCTCGCGGAAATCCTCGCACATCTCGGCCATATCCTGCTTGCCATGATGGCCTTTGCGGTCGCCGTGATGGTCGGCCAGGGCAAATGGGCTTGCGGCCAGAAGCACGGAAGCGAGCAGGCCGGCGGTGATGATGGAGTTGTTACGTTTTTTCATGGTGCTTTCCTCGTTGTTTCGCCGCTTGTGCGGCAATAGCTGTGATGAATTGCCATCGTAGCCCTGCGCCTCGTCAACGAGCGTCAGCGGCTTGTAAAGGTTCTGTAAAGGAAAATGCCGGGAATCAGCCGCTTGGGCCATGCGTGTTAGACTTCCGGCAGCAGGAATGGAGATGACGAATGCAAAATCGGGTATTGCTGGTAGAAGACGACGATGAACTGCGGCAGCTGCTGGCCCGCTATCTGACCAATCAGGGTTTTACCGTGCGGGAGGCCGCCAACGGCCGGGACGGTCTGGCCCTGGCCATGGGCCAGGATTGCGATGTGGTGGTGCTCGACATCATGCTTCCGGATATCAGTGGCCTCGAAGTGTTGCGTGAGTTGAGGGCCAGTACCCACATTCCGGTTGCGCTGCTGACCGCCCGGGGCGATGAAACCGATCGCATTGTCGGGTTTGAAGTTGGCGCCGACGACTACATCCCCAAACCTTGCAATCCCCGGGAATTGGTAGCCCGCCTGCAGGCCCTGCTGCGCCGGATTGCCTGGGATCAGAAGGCCGACGTGAGCGCGACGCGGGAGTACGGTGACCTGCGGGTAGAGCCGGACCAGCGGCGGATTTTCCAACAGGGTGCCGCTTTGGATCTGACGGCCACCGAGTACGAGATTCTGAATGTACTGCTGGCCCACGCCGGCAGTGTGGTACGCAAGACTGACTGATGCAGTGGGCGCTGGGTCGCCGCTTGGAGGCGTTTGATCGAACCCTGGATATGCACATCAGCAATCTGCGCCGGAAACTGGGTAACGACGATCCGCCGCGTATCGAGACTGTGCGGGGGCTGGGCTACAGCTATCGGGTGCCGGTGTGAAGAAAGCCATGATGTTCCCGCTGTTCTGGCGGATTTTCCTGGCTATCTGGCTGGCGATGGCGATCACTGTGGTGGTCAGCAACCTGGCGACCCGAACGCTGTTGGATCGGGAACGCCAGGCCATTGAGCGTCAGGTCGGCTTAAGGGACCTGGCGCAGGAAGCGATCCAGATCCGCGAGCAGCGGGGCCGGGGCGAGGCATGGCGATTCCTGCGGGGTCAGGGTAAGCAGCTGGAATTGCACCTGATGCTGATCGAGCAGGGCGGGGGCGAACAGCGCCTGCCGCCGGAGGTCCGGGAGCGGATGAAATCCGGCTGGTACCCGCAGAAACCCGCGGTCATTGAATTGGATGCTGGCTATCAGCTGGTGGCCTGGCCGCGGATGCGTGGGGAAGGCTGGCTGGATCCCAAGTTTTTCCGGTTCATTGAGCTGGGATTAGCGTTCGTGCTTATTACTCTGGCGTGCTGGCTGATTGCACGCTTCGTGTCCCGGCCTTTGGATCACATGGAGAACACCGCCCAGCGCATCGCCGGGGGCGATACTGGACTGCGGGTTAGCGAAAAAATTGCCCACCGCCGGGACGAAGTGGGCCAGCTTGCCACGGCGTTCAACGCTATGACTGAGCAACTGTGCACCCTGCTGGAACGGCAAAAACACCTGCTGCGGGATATCTCCCACGACCTGCGTACGCCACTGGCCCGTCAGCGCATTGCTATTGAGTTGGCCAGCGACGGCGGCGCCGACGAGCAACTGATTGCCAGTATCCTGCGTCAGAACGAGCGGCTGGAGGCGATGACAGCGCAGATTCTTACGCTTTACCGGGTGGCTGAGCAGGGCGCCGACATCGAACGGGAACCGGTACAGCCGGTCAAATTGATGAATCAGGTGCTGCGCGATGCCGCCGACTACGCCGAGCATCAGGGTGTGGATTGCCGGCTTTCGGCGAGCGACGAGGTCGCCGGCATGTCGGTGCTGGGTGATGCCGGGCTATTGCAGCGGGCGTTCGACAACATCCTGCAGAATGCCCTGGACCATACTCCACCGGGACACAGGGTAGGGGTAGGTGCCAAAGCCGTTGATGGTTGGGTGCGGATCGATATTGAGGACGAAGGCACTGGGGTTGAAGCCGACCTCCTGCCGCATTTGTTCGAGCCCTTCTTCCGCGCCGACAAGTCCCGGGGTGGTCAGGGCTGGGGTCTTGGTCTGGCAATCGCCCGGGATATCGTCACTGCTCACGATGGCCGGATTGCGGCTGCCGGAGGTGAAGCCGGAGGCTTACGGGTGACGGTGGAATTACCGGTCTTCACTCGGGCCTGATTTTGACGACGTGCCCGGGTCGCCATTTGGCAACAGCATGGCGGCGCCGGAGAAATCAATACCCTCGCGCAGTTCGTCGTCGCCGAATCGAATGCCGCAGCCGGCTTTCTGCAATTTGGCGGGGGCGGCCGCACCGGGGCTGGGGCCTTCGACGTCTTCTGAGCCTTCGAACTTTTTTGACATAGGATGGACCGTTCAATGAACAAAGATTATCCGGTCCCGGCAGGATACCTCGAGCGCGAAACGGAAGTGAAGAAAAGTCGGTTTATAGCCCGGGTAGCGCCGGTCGGCTCCCGGGACGAGGTCAAAGCCTGGCTGGAACAGGCTCAGCAAGACCACCCGGACGCCCGCCATATCTGCTGGGCCTACCAGATTGGTCGTCCGGGCGCGGCCGCCGAAGCGGCGATGAACGACGACGGCGAACCCTCTGGCACGGCGGGTAAACCCATCCTCAATGTCATCCAGCACAAGGACATGGGCGATGTGCTGGTGATGGTGATTCGTTACTTCGGTGGCATTAAACTGGGCGCCGGTGGTCTGGTGCGGGCCTATGCGGGCGCCGCCGAAAGTGTCCTGTCGGCGGTGGAGCGGGTAGTGCAAAAGCCCATGTTAGTTGCCGACGTCACCATGGGTTTTGCCGACGAGCAGCCGGTCCGGCACTGGTGTGGGCTGCACGGTGCGACGCTCGAGTCGGTTGAATACGGCGCCATGGTTTCGGCCCGGGTGTCTTTGCCGCAGCAGGCCGTAGATGAGTTCACGGCCTTCTGCGACGCCCAGAAACTGGATTACGGTTTCGACAGGTGAGGAACCCTAAGGGCATCGAGGTACGTGTCCTGAGCGTATACTGAATGTAAATCACCACTACAGAGGGAGAGCAGTATTATGCGGTTACTGATGATTGCAGCGATGGCGCTGGTTCTGTCGGGCTGCGCCAGTAATGTTGTGACGGATTACAATCCGTCGGCAGTGTTTGGCAATTACTCGACCTGGTCTTTTGCCCAGGAAGCGGGCAGTGACGCTTTTGTGTCCCTTGATGGCAGCCGCATCCAGATGGCGGTTGAGCGGGAACTGAAGCGCAAGGCCATGCGCAAGGTGCCGAAAACGGAAGCAGACCTGCTGGCCAACTGGCAGATCGTAGAGGAAGAGCGACTGGAACAGACCGGCGTAGGCCTTGGATTTGGCTTCGGCCGGGGCAATTTTGGCTGGGGCATTTCGGCACCGCCACCGGTGCGTGAAGTCACTGAAGGCAAGCTGGTGGTCGAGTTGATCGATACCGAAACGAAAGAAGTGGTCTGGCGCGCTGCCAGCCGTCGGTACCTCAATGAAAGCCAGTCGCCGGAGACTCGGCGTGAGCTGATTGATGAGGTAGTGTCGGAAATGTTTTCCAAATATCCGGGCGTGGTTAAGGGAGTCAGAATTCAAGATGAAGAAGCGAGCTGAAGGCGGGCTGGTCTTCTCCACCGAGCAGGGCCGGATGTGCCCGGATTGCCGCAACCCGGTCCCGGAATGCACCTGTGGCCAGCCAGCCCGGCCAGCGGGTGATGGTATTGTCCGGGTCAGCCGGGAAACCAAAGGTCGGAAAGGCAAGGGCGTGACACTGGTGACCGGTATTCCGCTGGATGACAAAGCACTAAAGGCGTTTGCCAAGGTGCTGAAGGCAAAGTGTGGCACTGGCGGTACCGTGAAAGACGGTGTAGTCGAAATTCAGGCGACCAGCGGGACATCCTGGTTCCGCTGTTGCAGGCCGAGGGCTGGACTGTGAAACGGTCCGGTGGCTGACGAAATAAAATCCTACCGGAGGGAAGTATGCACATAGTGGTTTTGGGCGCGGGCGTCGTGGGAACGACTACAGCCTGGTACCTGCAGAAGCAGGGGCATCAGGTGACGGTGGTCGACCGACAAAGCAATGCCGGGCTTGAAACCAGTTTTGCCAACGGTGGCCAGGTGTCGGTTTCTCATGCTGAGCCCTGGGCCAACCCGTCGGCGCCCCTTAAGGTACTGAAGTGGCTGTTTCGCTGATGCGCCGTTGTTGTTCCGGCCAAGACTCGACCTCGCCCAATGGCGCTGGGCCCTGGCGTTCCTGAGGGAATGCACCTCGGCCCGGGCTGCTCAAAACATCCGCCAGATGGTCAATCTGGGCACCTACAGCCGCGCTCAGTTACAGGCCCTGCGCCAGGAAGCCGGTATCGAATACGACGCCTTAACCAAGGGCATCCTGCACTTCTACACCAATCCGCATGAGTTTGACGGTGCCCTCAAGCCCACCCGTATCATGCAGGATCTCGGCTGTGACCGGCAGATTATTGATGCTGACAGGGCCGTTGAACTTGAACCGGCACTGAAACCGATCAGGGGCCAGATAGCCGGGGCCACTTACACCTCACAAGACGAATCCGGCGACGCCCGAAAGTTCACCCAGAACCTGGCCAGAAAGTGTGAGGAAGCGGGTGTCGAATTTCGCTACGGCACTGAGGTGCTTGATTTCGAGCGCGCTGGCGATCGGGTTCTCGGCGTTCAGACATTGAAGGACGGAGTTCATAACACGTTGCGCGGGGATGCCTATGTGTTGAGCCTTGGGAGCTTCAGTGGGCCAATGGCGCGAAAGGTTGGCCTGACCCTGGATATCTACCCCGCCAAGGGGTATTCGATTACGGTGCCGGTGAAGAACGAGGAAGCTGCGTTTAACGTCAGCCTGACCGATGACGAGTACAAACTGGTCTATTCTCGGTTGGGGGACCGTATGCGGGTGGCCGGTACGGCCGAACTCAATGGCTATTCCCGGGACCTGAATTACACCCGCTGCCGGGCCATCGTCCGCCGCACCGCCGAGGTCATGCCGGATGCCGGCTACTGGGATCAGGCTCAGTTCTGGACCGGGCTGCGGCCAGCCACGCCTTCGAACGTGCCCTACATAGGCAAGAGCCATCTCGCCAACCTGTATCTGAACACCGGTCACGGCACCCTGGGCTGGACTCATTCCTGTGGCTCGGCCGCGGCACTGGCGGATATTGTGGCAGGTCGGAAACCGGAAGTGGATTTCAGTTTTTCCGGCTTGTAGTTATTTCCTTTTCCGGGCTATTGCCACGATGGCCCACATTGATAAGCGCCTGTCATCTCCCTTACATAATTCCCCGTTACTGTCGGCTGCTCATACAACTTTAGTCTAATGAGCATCCCGATATGGGCGGAGTGACACATGAATAGACAGCGTCGTGCAGTCGTGAAGGGGCTTGCTGCTGTTTCACTGACTACATTGTCAGGTTGTGGCGGATCCGGAGGTGATTCAGCCGGTGACGAGCAGGCAGTGAGTGGCAGCGCCAGCGCGAACCTGCCAGGGGTTGAATTCCGGCACGGTGTTGCCTCTGGAGATCCCCTGGGGGATCGGGTAATCCTGTGGACACGGGTTTCGCCAGTGGACGTTCTAGAGCGGGATGCCGGCGAAATTCCGGTATCCCTGGTGGTTGCAACCGACCCTGAGCTCACCCAGGTGGTCGGGCGTCAGGTGGTTACCGCCAGCCCGGCCTCTGATTTCTGCGTCAAGGTTGATGCACAGGGGCTGCAGCCCAATCGCTGGTATTACTACCGGTTTTCCGTCGGAGATCAGACCTCGCCGGTGGGCCGGACCCGCACCTTTCCAACCGATCAACAGGCTGTTGAGCGGGCGCGGTTCGCGGTAGTCTCCTGCTCCAACTATGCCTATGGGCTGTTCTCGGTGTACCGCGCAGTCAGCGCCCAGACCGACCTGGATTTTGTGCTGCACCTGGGAGATTACATCTACGAGTACGGCCCCGGTGAGTACGGCAGCTATCCCGGGCATGAGCCCAATCCTCCCCACGAAATTACCGAACTGGCGCACTATCGTTTGCGTCATGCCCAGTACAAGGCCGATCCTCACTTGCAGGCAACCCATCAGCAGTTCCCGATGATCTGCATCTGGGACGATCACGAATCCGCCAATGACAGTCACATCACTGGGGCAGAAAACCACGACGAAGCAACTGAAGGTGCTTGGTCGCAACGCAAGTCTGACGCCATCCAGGCCTATTTCGAATGGCTGCCTATTCGCGCCGTCGAATCAGAGCCGGGGCGGATCTGGCGCGAGTTCAGTTTTGGCGGGTTGATCGACCTGTTCATGCTCGATACCCGTCTGGAAGGTCGCGATCAGCCCGTTGGATCGATGACCGACCCGGCACGATTTGATAACGAGCGCAGACTGGTGAGCGAGGCGCAAATGCAGTGGCTGCAGTCCGGGTTGGAAAACTCGTCGGCCAACTGGCGCTTCATTGGTCAGCAGGTGATGTTCGCGGAGCTGAATGTGGCGCGCACCCTCGATGCTGCTGAAACTGCCGGTGTTGCGGACCTGAACGGTTTTAACGGACAGCTGCTGTCGCTGAACATGGATCAGTGGGATGGCTATGTGAGTGATCGCGAAAAAATCCTGACGACGCTTCGCGACAAGGAAATCGACAACACCGTTATTTTTACCGGCGACATCCACACCTCCTGGGCCAATGAGATTCAGTACGACCCGGGTAACCTCGCGGAGACACCGCTGGCTGTGGAGTTCGTGACACCATCGGTGACCTCTCCGGGCTTTCCGGAGGATTTGGCGGGGCCAGCCGCGATAGCGGTACGCGCGGCCAATCCCCACATGAAGTATGTCGAGCTGAAATCCCCTGGCTTCATGCTCGTGGATGTCACCCCGGAACGCACGCAAAGCGAGTTTTACTACGTTCGCAACATCACCGGTGAGGACGAAGTAGGCCAGCTCGATACCTCGAAAACCAAGGTGGTCGGGGTCAGGGCAGGCAATGCCCGCATTGTCGAGGATGAGCCGGTGTCACGACCTCGCACAATGCGAACCGCACTGTTCCATCCACCGGTTAGAGAGCACATGGCGTGAGGTGTCTATGAACGATTCAAAGATTTCAGCAACAAACTGGCGCCGGCGGGATGTGCTTCGAAGCATTCTGTTTACCGCAGGGGCTGCCACTATGCCGACCTGGCTTGCAGGGTGTGGTGGTAGCTCTTCATCGGCGGGTACGGCCGCAGGTGCAGGACCGGGAGCGGCGCCACTGCCGCCCTCCGGTAGCGCGGATCAGCTAGTGGGCCGCTTTGCCAACATTGGTCCCCTGCAAGCCCCGGATGTGAATGGAGTGAGAACGCCGGCGGGGTTTTCGACCCGCGTTGTCGCTATCAATGGCGAACTGCCGCAGTCTGGCGGCATGTCGGTGGCTGCGCCCCAGACTGGCGGTATCGGCAACCGGCCCTGGCACATTTTCCCGGACGGGGCCGGGGTGGTTCCCCGAGCTAACGGTGGCTGGATCTACATTAGCAACAGCGAGGTCCCGGGTGTCGGTACGCTTGGCTTTACCTTTCCCGAGCTGGCTGACGTGTCGAGCACGATTGAGGAATTTACGCCCGGCCTTGCTCAGGTTGGCACCCTGGTGTTCGATCCCGACGGGACCATCGTTGATTCCTACACGATTTTGAGTGGCACCACCTTCAATTGCGCAGGCTGTGTCACGCCCTGGCAGACCTGGCTTTCTTGCGAGGAATTCCCCAACGGCCAGGTCTGGGAATGCGATCCTTACCAGCCAGGTGAGGGCCTCGCGTGTCCGACGCTTGGCTTTTTTTCACACGAAGCTATCGCCATTGATGCCGGCAACCGCAAGCTGTACTTGACAGAAGACATGCCGGACGGCCGGTTTTATCGCTGGGTGCCGGATCCGTCGGACTGGCCTGAGGGGGCTGAACGAGCGGCCTTACAAGCAGGCCGCCTTCAGGTTCTGTGTGTTGGCGGGGACGGTGTCGCCGGCGCCTGACTGGCCCCCAGCCCATCCGCTGGTAGATGCGCAGAACCCTCATGAGCCCCAGCATCAGAACCGGCTGCCGGAGTCGTCGGTGTTTGATGGCGGCGAGGGCGTCTGGTACTTCCAGGGAATTGTCTATTTCGCGACCAAGGGCGATGACCGAATTTGGGCGATTGATGTTGAGGCTCAGACTATAGAGGTGATCTACGACCGGGCAACAGCTGAGGCGCCCAACGACATATTGTCGGGCGTGGATAACCTGTTTGTGACCGCGCAGGGAGATGTGCTGGTGGCTGAGGATGGGGGTGATATGCAGGTGGTTGTCATTCTGCCCGACCGCACCCTGAAGCCTCTCTTGCAGGTGACGGGGCAGGATGCCTCAGAAATTGCGGGTATTGCCTTTTCCCCCGATGGTCGGCGGATGTATTTCAGTTCGGATCGTGGTGGACGGAATGGCCTGGGTGGATTCACCAATGGCCTTGGCATGATCTATGAGATGACCGTACCGGAGGGTGTGTAGTTGAGTGTCAGGCGCAGCCTCGGCTTCGAGTGCTGCGCCTGAGCTGGCGCTGTTACTGCAATTGATCCCGGATCAGTTTCTTGTTGATCTTGCCAACACTGGTCTTTGGGATGTCCTCAACAAAATCAATCTGCGCCGGGATGGCCCACTTGTTGATTTCGCCGGAGTCGACGAACTGCCGAAGGTGGCTCTGAATGTCCTCCAGCGTGGCCGTCTCGCCCGGTTTCAGAGTGACCAGGGCGTGAGGGCGCTCGCCCCACTTCTCATCGGGCACACCAACCACAGCGGTAGCCGCGACCGAGGGGTGCTGGCTGATCAGGTTTTCCAGATCCAGGGATGACAGCCATTCACCGCCGGTCTTGATCACGTCTTTGATGCGATCCTTGATCACCAGGGTGCCGTCCGGGTCCATCGAGGCCACGTCGCCGGTGTGCAACCAGCCACCCTTCCAGAGTTCTTCGCCTTTCTCTTTTTCCTTGAAGTAGCTCTGGGTCAGCCAGGGTGCGCGGGCAACCACTTCGCCTTTTGCTTCGCCGTCGTGGGCAACCGGGTTGCTCCGGGTCAAAGATTTCCATTTCCACCAGGGCGGTGGCGATGCCGGTCTTGATCCGCTTGGCAGTCTGCTGCTCCAGCGGCAGCTCCAGATCTTCCGGTTTCATATGGGTGGCACACAGCAGCGGGCAGGTCTCAGACATGCCGTAGGCGGTGTACATGTGGATCCCGAGCTTGGCGCTGGCATCGCACAGACTCTTGGTCAGGGCGCTGCCGCCGATCAGAACGTGCCAGTTGCTGAGATCGGCCGTCTTGATGGATTCGGTGCCCATCATCATCTGCATGATGGTCGGTACACAGTGCGAGAAGGTGACCTTGTGTTCCTTCAACAGGTCGACCAGCATTTCCGGCTCATAGCGGCCCGGGTAGACCTGCTTGATGCCCAGCATGGTGGCTGCGTAGGGCACGCCCCAGGCGTGTACGTGGAACATCGGGGTCACCGGCATGTAAACCGACGAGGAGCGCAGCAGCGGCATTTCGTCGTAGCCGGAGAGGGCGCCGGTCATGGCCAGGGTGTGGAGCACCAGCTGGCGATGGCTGAAGAACACGCCTTTCGGGTTGCCGGTGGTGCCGGTGGTGTAGAAGGTGGTGGCGATGCTGTTTTCATCGAAGTCCGGGAAGTCGAAAGAGGTTCCGGCCTTGGCCAGCAGCGCTTCATATTCACCAGCGGTCGGCAGCTCCGTTGATTTCGCGGAGGCTTCGTCGGTTAGCTGAATGTAGTTTCGAACCGTTTTGATGTCGTCTTTGACCGACTCAATCACCGGCAAGAAGTCGTCGTGCACCAGTACTACGGCGTCGTCGGCGTGGTTCATGGTGTACACGATCTGATCCGGCGACAGGCGCACGTTTATGGTGTGCAGGACAGCGCCAATCATCGGAATCGCAAAGAAGCATTCCAGGTATCGAGGGGTATCCCAGTCCATGACCGCGACTGTTTCACCGGGTTTTACCCCGGCATCGGTCAGGGCGTTGGCCAGACGGTGAATACGTTCTACCAGATCGGTGTAGGTGTACTTGCTGTGGTTGCCGTACCAGATTTCCTGTTCCGGGCGCAGGCGCGGGCCTGATAGCAGCAGCTGTTTGATCAGCAGGGGGTACTGGTAGGCGTTGTCGGCCGGGGGCAGAATTCTCGTTTGAACCATTTGTCCGTGTCCTCTTTCTCATTTATTGATGTTGTCGAGAGAAGCAGGACTAAATCTGACACAGATTGACGGAAACGGAAACCGGCGGGGGCGAAAAAAACAGAACGGACCCGGCCACTATTCCGGTCTGCGGGTCCGTTCGGCAATTGCATTACTTGCTTCCGACAGGGAGTCGTCGGGGGAGCGGCTTATTCGTAGGTGCAGAGGTAGGCAGTGTCGATGTCGGTTTTTGCCTTGAAGCTGGCCTGGCCGGCAACATCGAAGCTTTCGCCCGCGCCGTAGGTCATCCACTCGTCCACACCTGGCAACAGGACCGTCAGGGCACCACTGATCACAGTCATGGTTTCTTTCTTGCTGGTACCAAACTCGTATTCACCCGGCTGATAACGCCAACTGTCGCCGGCAGGGTGGACGTTTGGAAGGCAATGGACTTGGCTTTGCCATCGAAGTATTCGTTAACTTTGAGCATGTGCTGGCTCCTCATAAATGGTTGGGGCGCCTACTATACGTCAAATTACTTCAAGTCCAATGACTATTTTGAGCGCGGGTTTGGCGGCGGGCTGGAATCGATAAGTGTAGCCCAGCCGCTCACTGATCCCAGGGCTTTCCTTCGGTATTGTCCACCGTTCGAACACCAATGTGCATGGCGGCCTTGGCCAGGATATTGGCGCTTACCGGGGCGGTCATGAACAGGAAAACGGTAACCAGGATTTCCGATATGCCAATGCTGCCGTCGCGGCTGCTGAAATAAATCACCGAACTCAGCATGATGGCGCCCACGCCCAATGTCGTGGCCTTGGTAGGTCCATGCAGTCGGGTGTAGAAATCCGGGAGTCGAACCAGGCCGATGGCTCCAACCAGGGTAAAGGCGCCACCAGTTAACAACAGCAGGCAGATGACGTATTCAGCGAACTGGCTCATGACAGGCATCCTCGATTCGCAAGGTTGTTTGGGCTGAGGTTATTCAATGACGCTGCCCCGCTTCAGGTACTTGGCCATGGCCACGGTGCCAACAAAGCCCATTACGGCAATCAGCAGCGCCGACTCCAGGTACATGCGCGTGCCAGCGTGATGCCCAGCAGGATGATCAGCGCAATGGCATTGATGTACAGCGTATCCAGCGCCAGTACCCGGTCCGGAGCGTCCGGGCCCTTGATCAGGCGGTACACGTTCAGTACGGCTGCCAGCGTTACCATCCCGATGGTCAGGTAGAGTGCGATGGTGATCATTCGAACATCTCCAGCAGCGGTTTTTCGTAGCGGGTGCGAATAGTGTCGATCACTTCGTCGCAATTATCCGCGTCCAGGGCGTGCACCAGCAGGATCTTGTTATCGTCACTGACGTCGACGCTGACGGTGCCGGGCGTCAGTGAAATGGTGCTTGCCAGAATGGTGATCGCCAGTGGTTGCTCCAGCTCCAGAGGATAGGAGACAAACATTGGTCTTGGCTTGCGCGGGCTGAGAATCAGCTTGGCGACCTGAAAGCTGGCGACAACGATGTCGTAGAGAACTCGCATCAGGTAAGCCGGCATGCGCCAGGACTTGAAAAAGGTGGGGCGCTCCGGCCAGAACGCCTGGGTCATCTGGGGAATGCCCCAGGCCAGGATCAGGCCCAGTACCACACTGGCACCAGAAACACCGTCGCTCAGGAACTGCCAGATCACGAACAGGATCAGGCTGAGCCAGGGCTGGGGAAAACTCAGGCGATCGAACATTATTTGTCCCCCTCGACCATGGGTGTTTTCAGGATCTCGAGATAATCCCCGGGATTCAGCAGCTGGGCGGCCGTGGCGTCGGTAAACTCGCTGATGGGCCCGGCCAGGGCGACCAGAACCACACTGAGGCCCGCCAGCGCACCGGCGGCGACGGATACATTGCCGCCCAAGGGTTTGGGCTCTTCAATGTGACCATCGACAGTGCGCCAGAAGACGATGCTGCCAGCGCGGCTGTAGGCGATCACGGTAAAGAAACTGCCAATCAGCACCACCGACCAGAGCCAGGCCATTTCCGAGCCTGAAAGCACCGACTGCAGAATCAGCAGCTTGGCAAAGAAGCCGCTCAGCGGTGGCAGGCCCGCAGCGGCCACTGCGCCCACCAGGAACAATACGCTCAGGAAGGTGCGGTTGCGCATACGTGGCGCGGTGACGATCTTGTCCTTGGCGCTGCCGCGCTGATTGGCGACCATTTCAGCCACCAGGAACAGGCCACCAACGGTCCAGGTGCTGCTGAGCAGGTAGAACAGTGCAGCAGAGATACCCGCCGCCGAGCCCAGGGCAATGGGCGCCAGCAGGGTACCCACCGAGATGATGACCTGCCAGGCCACCAGTGTTTTCAGGTTGTCTGCGCCGAGGGCACCGATGACCCCCATGGTCAGGGTGATCAGCGCCAGCGGGAACAGCCAGTCCATGCCCAGGTTGGCCAGGGCGCCGGCGTCGTCGCCGAACACCAGCAGGTAAACTCGCAAGATGGCGTAGATGCCCACTTTGGTCATCACAGCAAACAGCGCAGCAACGGGGGCGGTGGCATTGGCGTAGGCCTTGGGCAGCCAGAAGCATAGCGGAATCAGCGCGGCCTTGAGTGCGAACACCACCAGCAGCATCATGCCGCCGGCTTTGACGATGCTCATGTTCTCGCCAGCCAGTTCCGGAATTTTCAGCGCCAGGTCGGCCATGTTCAGGGTGCCGGTGACGCTGTAAATCATCCCGACACTGATCAGGAAGACCGCGGAGCCGGCCAGGTTCAGAACCACGTAATGCAGTCCGGGTACACTGCGGGCGCGCCCGCCGCCGTGCATCAGCAGTCCGTAAGAGGCTATCAGCAGAACCTCGAACGCCACGAACAGGTTGAACAGATCGCCGGTGAGGAAGGCGATGTTCAGGCCCATCAGCTGGAACAGGAAAAGACCATGGAACTGGCGATTGCCCTCGTCAGTTCCGCCAATGGCAAAGATGTGGCAGAAAATGGCCAGGATAGCGGTCAGCACCAGCATCAGTGCCGACAGGCGATCCAGCACCAGGACAATGCCAAACGGCGGTTGCCAGTTGCCAAAGGCGTACAGGCGGTAGCTGTCATCACTGGCCAGCACGACCAGGATGATGGTGGAAACCAGCAAGAGCACGGTGGTAGCGATGGCCAGGGTTCGGCGCAGGCTGATCGGGGCATAGCCCATGAAGACCTGGAGAATGCCACCCAGCAGGGGAATCAGGATCGGAGCAGTAAGCCAGTGGTTCATTTACCGGTCTCCTCCGGCTTCTCGGTGGCACTGGAGGCATGGACGTCCTGATGACCGTCGACATGATCGTCCTCGTGGTCGGCCAGGCTGCGCAATGCCAACACCACCAAAAAGGCGGTCATCGCGAAACCGATAACGATCGCGGTCAGCACCAGGGCCTGTGGCAGAGGGTCGCTGTAGTTGCTTGTCGTGCCCAGAACAGGCTGGGCTCCGGTCGCCAGCCGGCCACTGGAGAACAGGAACAGGTTAACGCCGTAGGAAATCAGGGTTAGCCCGACGACCACCGGGAAGGTGCGCGCCCGCAATAGCAGGTAAACGCCGGAAGCGGTCAAAGCGCCGATGACCAGTGCGAAGACAAGCTCCATTACACGCCCCCCTTAGGACTCTTGATGGCCGAATGCGGTGATAGCCGCCCGATGCTGACCAGGGCCAGCAAAGTAGCGCCAATAACGGTCAGGTACACACCCAGGTCGAAGACCAGAGCCGATGCCACCTCAAACTTGCCGACCACCGGCCAGGTAATGTAGCCAAAGGTGGAGGTCAGGAACGGGTAGCTGAAAGCCAGACTGCCAGCGCCGGCAATGACGGCAAACAGCAGGCCAATACCGATCACGGTGTGGTACTTGAACGGCACACGATCCTGGGTCCAGGTCATGCCACTGGCAACGTATTGGAGGATCAGGGCAACCGACGTGATCAGTCCGGCTATGAAGCCACCGCCCGGCAGGTTGTGACCACGCAGGAAAATGTAGGCTGAAACCATCAGTGCCAATGGCAGCATAGGCCGGGCAATCAGTTTCAGCATCAGCGGGTGAGCGTCGCGGGTCCAGCCGTGGCCCTGGCCGTCGCCCGGTGGTGGGGTAAGAGCAGTGTTCTTGAGCATCGCGTAGATACCAAGTGCGGCAATAGCCAGCACGGTGATCTCTCCCAGGGTATCGAAGCCCCGGAAGTCCACGAGGATGACGTTTACTACGTTGGTGCCACCACCGCCGGGTTTGCTGTTGTCCAGGAAGAACTCGGAGATGGAGCTGAACGGTTGGGTCAGCATGGCCAGGGTGACCAGGGTCATCCCGGTGCCGGCAACCAGCGCGATCATAACGTCCCGAGCGCGCCGTGGGGTGGCGGTTTCCAGTGGTGTCCAGGATGGCATGTAATACAACGCCAGCATCAGTAGCACGATGGTGACTACTTCTACCGAGAGCTGGGTCATGGCCAGATCCGGCGCTGAGAAGCGGGCAAACGCCAGTGCGACCACCAGGCCGACCACACTCAGCAGTACCAAGGCAGTAAAGCGGTCACGATGGAAGACTGCGGTCAGGACCGCACACAGAATCAACACGGCGGCGCCAATGGCGGTAGCTGAGTCCACCGGGCTCAGGCCGTTCTCGCCAATGAACACGCCCACGTCGGCCAGCGGCGCGGCCGCAACCGCAATCACACTCAGCACCAGCAACAGGCCATAGCGCTGGAGGGAGCCATTTTCAATGCGTGCAGTGAGTCGGTTGGCAAAACCCTCAACCCGCAACACGGCAGCCTCAAACACGGCTTTTTCGTCCACTTCCTTGAAGCGGGCGTGGAAATCGAAGAAGCGCTGGCGCTGGCTGTACATGAGAAGGCCGCCGAAGAAGGCAAGGAAACTCATCGCCAGCGGCAAATTGAAGCCGTGATAGACCGACAGCGTGTAGTCAGGCACCTGGCCGCCAAGGGTTGCCGAGGCTGCAATATGAAGCAGTGGTCCAACCGAAATGGCGGGGAACAAACCAACCATGATGCAGGCGAACACCAGGATCTCCACCGGTATCTTCATATACCGGGGCGGCTCGTGAGGCGGATACACCGGCAGATCCACCGGTTTGCCGTTGAAGAACACGTCATGGATAAAGCGGGCCGAATAGGCCACCGCAAAGATGCCTGCCAGGGTGGCTACCAGCGGCGGCAGCCAGGCCCAGAATCCGGGCAGGTTCAGCTCCAGGGATTCAGCAAAGAACATCTCTTTACTCAGGAAGCCGTTGAGCAGCGGCACGCCCGCCATTGATGAGGCGGCCACCATGGCCAGCGTGGCTGTGTGAGGCATGTAGCGCCACAGGCCATTGATGCGACGCATGTCCCGGGTGCCGGTTTCATGGTCGATGATGCCAGCGGCCATGAACAGGGAGGCCTTGAAGATGGCGTGGTTGATGACGTGGAACACCGCGGCCACGGCCGCGAGCTGAGTTCCCATACCAAAAAGCAGGGTGATCAGGCCCAGGTGACTCACGGTGGAATAGGCCAGCAGGCCCTTCAAATCATGCTTGAACATGGCCACATAGGCACCGAGCAGCAGGGTTGCCATGCCGGTGAAGCTGACCATATAGAACCACTGTTCGGTTCCGGCCAGTGCCGGATACAGGCGTGCCATCAGGAAGATGCCGGCTTTCACCATGGTGGCGGAATGCAGGTACGCTGAGACCGGCGTGGGTGCCTGCATGGCATGAGGCAGCCAGAAATGGAACGGGAACTGGGCAGATTTGGTAAAGGCGCCCAGCAGTACCAGGGTCAGGGCGACCGGGTACATGGCATGGGCCTTGATCTGGTCGCCTGCGGCCAGAACGTCATCAAGCTCGAAACTGCCGACAATGTTCCCGAGGATCAGGATGCCAGCCAGCAGCGCCAGACCACCACCACCGGTAACGGCCAGTGCCATCCGGGCTCCGCGACGGGCGTCCTGTTTGTGGGTCCAGAAGCTGATCAGCAAGAACGAAGTCAGGCTGGTCAATTCCCAGAAGATCATCATCAGCAGCAGGTTGCTGGAAAGTACGATGCCCAGCATCGAGCCCTTGAAACAAAGCAGGAGCGCGTAGAACTTGCCGGCGTTCTCTTTTTCTTTCAGGTAATAGCGGGCGTAAAGGATGATCAGCAGCCCGATCACCAGGATCAGCAGGGCAAACAGCAGCGACAGCCCGTCCAGGCGGAAGCTCAGGGAGAGACCAACGGCCGGCAGCCATTCATAGGTATGCAGCACCACACCGCCGTCGGCCAGAGCTTCCCAGTGGGGAAACAGAGCGGCCAGGGCGATCAGTGCCGGTACCGATGATGCGACAGCAATTGCCGTACGCCCACCTTGGGCAAACAGGGGCGCGGCTATGGCACCCAGGAACGGCAGTAAAACAACCAGCGGTAGCGACATCGCAACCTCGTTAGAGTTTTTCTTTTCCGTGAATGGAGACGGGTATTCGCGTGAGTCTAGTCTTCGACCGGCCTCCTTGCACAACGACTACTCGGGCGCAGTGCCAGGGCTCGGTGGCGTCAATCAAGCAGTTGCGGGCGGGTCAGGGAAGTAGGGTAAACGGCCCCGATGCCGCGCGATGTCGGCGGTAACAGGTGGGCGCTGGGCGTGCATGCAGCCGAAGGACCTTGCGGTCATGGTTGCTCCGTCAGTCAAACTTGAACGCTGATGATACGTGGTCGGTCTCGCAGGTCAAGTCACCCGGTACCGGATCACGTGTATACTCTGTGCAAAAATTTCTGAGGCCACATTATGAATGCCACCTACCCAAATCTACTGAAACCGATGGATCTTGGATTTACCGAGCTGAAAAATAGGGTGCTGATGGGTCCATGCACACCGGCCTGGAAGACCGGTTCTGGAATATCCACAAATTAGCCCGCTATTTCGCAGAGCGCGCTGAAGGTGGGGTGGGTCTTATGGTGACCGGTGGTTATTCGCCCAACCTGGCCGGTCAGCTGGCGCCGTTGGCCTCGACCATGAACAACCGTGCGACCGCGCTGCTGCATCGACACGTTACCGGTGCCGTCCACGAGGCCGGCGGGAAAATCTGCCTGCAGTTGCTGCACGCCGGACGCTACGGCTATCAGCCATTGATCGTTTCGGCCTCAGCCACCAAGGCACCGATCAGCCCGTTCAAGGCCCGTGCGCTGTCCAGCAAGGGTGTAGAGCGGCAGATCAACGATTTTGTCAGCGCCGCCAAAATGGCCCGCTTTGCCGGTTACGATGGCGTGGAAGTGATGGGCTCCGAAGGCTACTTCATCAACCAGTTCCTGTGTGAGCGAACCAACAAGCGTACTGATAAGTGGGGTGGTCCCTACGAGAACCGCATGCGCCTGCCGGTGGAAATCGTTCGCCGCATTCGCGAGGCCGTCGGGCCTGAGTTCATCATTATCTACCGCCTGTCGATGCTCGACCTGGTAGAAGATGGCCAGACCTGGGATCAGATCGTCACACTGGGCAAAGCCATCGAGAAAGCCGGTGCCACCATTATCAATACCGGTATCGGCTGGCATGAAGCCCGGGTGCCAACCATCGTGACCTCGGTGCCAAGAGGTGGGTTCGCCGATGTAACCGCGAAGTTTTACGGCGAGGTGGATATCCCTCTGTGTACCACCAATCGCATCAATACCCCGGAGAAAGGTGAGGAGATCCTCGCTGCTGGCAAGGCCGATATGGTGTCCATGGCCCGGCCGTTGCTCGCCGACAGCGAGTTTGTCCGCAAGGCCGAGCAAAATCGCGCCGACGAAATCAACACCTGCATCGCCTGCAACCAGGCCTGCCTGGATCACGCCTTTCAGGCCAAGAGGGCCAGTTGTCTGGTTAACCCCCGAGCCTGTCATGAAACCGAACTGGTACTCACTGTAGCCCCGGTTACCCGCGCGTGGCGGTGGTCGGAGCCGGTCCCGCAGGCTTGGCGGCGGCCACCACGGCCGCCAAGCGTGGCCACAAGGTAACCCTGTTTGAAGCGGATGATCAGATTGGCGGCCAGTTCAATTACGCCAAACGCATACCGGGGAAGGAAGAGTTCTACGAGACCCTGCGCTACTTCAAGCGCCAGATCGAGTTGCTGGGTGTGGATCTGCAACTGAATACACGGGTCGACAGCGACCAACTGGCCAGTGCGGGCTTTGATGATGTGATCATTGCCACGGGTGTGAAACCGCGGACGCCGGCCATCGAGGGTATCGATCATCCCAAGGTGTTGGGCTATCTCGACGTGCTGCGCCACAACAAGCCAGTGGGCAAAAGTGTCGCGGTGATCGGTGCCGGCGGTATCGGCTTCGATGTCAGTGAATTTCTCTCCCACGACTTCGGTCAGCATCCCGAGGGTGAACAGGTCAGCGTGCAGGCCTGGCAGGCGGAGTGGGGCGTGAACCCTGATTATGAAGGACCGGGTGGACTGGCGGAGCGACAGCCGACGGCATCACCGCGCAAGATCTACCTGATGCAGCGCAAAACCGGCAAGGTTGGTGCCGGTCTGGGCAAAACCTCGGGCTGGGTGCACCGCAACAGCCTCAAGCACCGGGATGTGGAGATGCTGCGGGGTTGTCGCTACGACCGAGTAGACGACGATGGCCTGCACATCACCATCACCGACAAAAATGGCAAGGCGGTGGAGACCCGCGTGCTGGACGTGGACCACGTGGTGTTGTGTGCCGGACAGGAACCGTTCCGGGAGTTGTATGACCAGATCGTTGAAAGTGGCGCCAGGGCGCATCTGATTGGCGGTGCGGATGTGGCTGAAGAGCTGGATGCGAAACGGGCGATTCGCCAGGGAACCGAGGTTGCGGCGAAACTCTGAAACTCTCCATTCGGGGCCTATTTGGCCCCGAATTGGCTGGTTGTGACGCGTTGCGTCAGTCAGGTTACCGGGCGGCTTTCAGCGCGTTGGATATTGCTTCGGCCTCGGCCTCCAGAACCTGGCAATGCAGGCTGTTGCCCTGTTGCAGCGCATGTGCCAGCTGCTTCTGCTTCATGTCATAGAGCCGGCTGAGAATATCGGCTTGGCTTTGTTTCATCGGTGTGTCCATGGCTACCTCCCCCACTTTAACACCTGTGTCAAAATCTTTTACGAGTAGCGCCAAATATCGGCCTTCCACTGATAAAGATGCATAACGTGGGCCATGTGTTACAGAGCTAGCGGCCAAATCTTGAACGGTAGGCGCCAGGCGCCAAGCCAGTGTGCTTCCGGAACAGCCGGCTGAATGAGCTGACATCCTCATATCCGACAGTGTTTATTATTTCGTCAATTGGCCGTCGCGATGTTTCCAGATGATGACGGGCGTGCTCCACCCGCAGCAACTGCAAATAGGTGTTCGGGGTGTCGCCAGTGGCCGCCTTGAAGCGCCGCAACAGAGAGCGCTCGCTAAGACCCGCCTGATGAGCGAGTTCCGATAACGCAATGGTTTGGGTGAAGTGACTGTCCAGCCAGTCCTGCAGCTGCAGGACCGTAGCGTCGGCGTGGTAGCGTTTTGCCTGAAGGGCGCTGTACGGCGCCTGGCTGGTACGCCCGGCGTCAATCACAAACGCCTTGGCCAGCTGCCGGGACGCATCTGGTCCGGCGTAACGCTCCACCAGATACACCCCCAGATCCCACCAGGCCATGCCACCGCCGGCACAGGCAATGTCGCCATCAACCGTCACCAGCTTTTCCGGCCGGCAGATTACCCCCGGATAACGCTGACGGAACTGATTGCTGAAGCCCCAGTGGGTGGTTGCCTCGCGGCCATTCAGCAGCCCCGCCTCCGCCAAAAGAAACGCTCCGGTGCAATTACTCGCCAACAGCTTTGGAGCGCTGTCCTGTTGCGATAACCAGCCCACCAGCTGCCGGTTGTGTGTGAGCACGTCGATGATGGGGGCGCCAATGGTGGGCACGATAATGATATCCGCCGGCGACAACTCACCATCATTCCAGCTGCCATCGGCCAGCAGGGTGATGCCATTGATGCAGCGGCAGGGATCGCCGTTCTCGGTGAGAAGGCGGGTTCGGAACAGCGGTTCGGGCGGTTCGCCGTGGATTCTGGCCCAGGTCACACCGGCCAGACGGAACAGGTCAATAATCCCCGTTATGGCGCTGGCAAGGGCGCCGTCGAAACCAATTACCGCAACACTGTGCATGATGCCTCCAAAGTAGGGTGCTGGTGCGGGTATTGTTTCCGGGACTGTGTGCAGCAGGGATGCTGCACGCAAGCGTACAGGGACGTATTTACAGCGTGTCCCGGGAACAATACCCGCGTCGGCAGCCGGGCGGTTCAACTAATTGGCGATATTGGCCAATATTATGTCATAAATGCCGGTTTTCTAACCCTTGTCGCTGTGACACTCTGTGTGCCATTAAAAGGAGAAGCACAATGACCGACACCCTGATCGATCGCCGCGACCTGGCGTTTCAGCTCTACGAAGTCCTCGATACCGAGACTCTGACTGAACGCGAGCGCTTCAGTGAGCACAGCCGTGACACCTTCGATGCCGTGGTTGAAACCGCC
Organism: Marinobacter similis; assembly: GCF_000830985.1. Lineage (GTDB taxonomy): Bacteria > Pseudomonadota > Gammaproteobacteria > Pseudomonadales > Oleiphilaceae > Marinobacter > Marinobacter similis. The sequence goes on from NZ_CP007151.1 coordinate 1,299,239, forward strand.
GACCGCATCGCCCGGGACAAGTTTGCCACCCACAACAGCGCCGCCGACAAAGACGAGCCAAAATTCGTGGATGGTGCCGTGGAAATGCTCCCGGCCGTCAAAGAGGCTTTTGACGCCTATGCCGAGGCCGGGTTCATTGCCGGGCGCTACGACTACGATCTGGGTGGAATGCAGCTGCCGGAATCAGTCATGGCGGCCTGCAACGGCTTCTTCACCGCAGCCAACCCAGGCACGGCCGGTTATCCGTTCCTGACCACCGCTGCGGCCAACCTCATTCGGGTGTTTGGTAACGAACAGCAGCAGCAAACTTACCTGCCGCACATGCTGTCAGGTCGCTTTACCGGCACCATGGCGCTGACTGAGCCCCACGCCGGTTCGTCGCTGGCGGACATCCGCACCTCGGCGACACCAACCGACGACGGCGACTACCTGATCAAGGGCGCGAAAATCTACATCTCCGGCGGCGAACAGTCGCTGACGGAGAACATCGTGCACATGGTGCTGGCCAAGATTAAGGGTGCACCGGCCGGGGTTAAAGGCATCTCGCTGTTCATCGTGCCCAAGTTCGTGGTGGATGAGGACGGTAACGCCACCGAACGCAACGGGGTGAACCTGGCCGGGCTGATTCACAAGCTGGGCTACCGCGGTACCACCTCCACCGCATTGAGCTTTGGTGATGACGCTCCGTGCCATGGCTATCTGGTGGGCGAGCCGCACCAGGGCCTGAAGTACATGTTCCAGATGATGAACGAGGCCCGCGTGGGCGTTGGTTTCGGTGCGGCTGTCATCGGTTATCGCGGCTATATGCACAGCCTGGAGTATGCCAAGGACCGGCTGCAGGGTCGCAAGCCGTCGGAAAAGAACCCGGAAGCACCTCAGGTGCCGATCATCGAGCACGCCGACGTGCGTCGCATGTTGCTGGCCCAGAAGGCCTACAGCGAAGGTGGCCTGGCGCTGTGCCTGTATGGCGCGCGGCTGATGGACGACCAGCACACTCACCCGGATGAGCAGAAGCGACAGGAAGCTGGCAAACTATTGGACCTGCTGACTCCGGTGATCAAGGCGTGGCCTTCCGAGTACGGGCCAAAAGCCAATGATCTGGCGATCCAGGTTTACGGTGGTGCCGGTTATACCCGGGAGTATCCGGTGGAGCAATGCTGGCGCGACAACCGTCTGAACCCTATTCATGAAGGCACCAACGGCATTCAGGCCCTGGACCTACTCGGGCGCAAGATCTGGCAGGACCAGAGTCACGGCCTGCAGCTGCTGATGCAGGAAATGCAGCTGGACCTCGAGGCCGCTACATCCGATCGCTGTCAGCAGTGGGCGCTGTCCTTGAGTGAAACCCTGCAGCAGGCAGTGAAAGTCACCCAGAGCCTGGGTAAGTCACTGATGAGTGAGAATCCGGACCGGGTGTTGGCCAACGCTTCGTGCTACCTGCACCTGTTTGGCCACATCATCGTGTCCTGGATGTGGCTGCGCCAGGCGAATGCAGCGGAGAAGGCGCTGGCGACCGTGAGCAACGACAATGAGCGCAATTTCTACCAGGGCAAGATTCAGGCGGCGCAGTATTTCTTCCATTGGGAACTGCCCACTGTGGCCCAGGACCTGGTATTGCTCAAGAACCAGGACGACACCTGCCTGGCGATGAAAACGGAGTGGTTCTGAAGCGATAGGCCAAGAGCCGCTAGCCACGAACTAACGCGAACTAAATAGTGTCGGCCGTCATAGCGGCGGCCGGTAAGTGGCGAAATTCATCACTGTGAGCCAGACTTTACGGGTCCGCCGCTGCGGATGTGTCTCGGCATGTTGAGTCCCAATAAAAAGAATCACTCAACCACAAGGATGGATTAGCCATGACAACACCCAATGCGTCTTCGGCCGCCGTGCACTGGAGCGTGCAGGGAATGCTGGTGGAATACCTCACGTCTGGACGGCTGGCGGAAGTGGTCTATCGCGACAGCGCTGGCCAGATCCGCATGGTTCACGATGTCATCAGGGACCTGTTCAGCCGGGCTGGCCATGAATATATTCTGCTGGGCCGGGGCAGTATGGTCAGTCTTGACCACATCATCACCCTGGATGGTCGCACCCTTGCCGTAAGTCGTTAGTAACCAAACGGTAATTCCCGAGTAATTGTATGTGGCGGTGTGTAACCGTAACCTGATGTTGTTTTATCACGGACCAACAGAGGGACATGGTTATGAACAAGTTCACACTGAGCGCGCTGGCATTTGCCATGACACTGGGTCTTGCCGCCTGCAGCTCCGAGGACGAAGGCGTCGATATGGATCAGGCTGCCGATAACGCCGAAGAGATGATGGACGATGCCGGCGATGCGGCCGAGAACACCTACGAGGATGCGACTGGCCAAAGCGCCTGGGAGCAGACCGAGGACGCCGTTGAAGATACAGCCGAAGAAGTGGCGAGGCTGCTGAAGAAGCAGGTGAAGCCATGGAAGAAGGCTACGATGAAGCTACTCAGTAAATGGGTATGAAGAACCGGCACAGGTCTCCTGTGCCGGTTTTTTTGCGTCTGGAGAAAAGAGTTGTGCACGAACCAGCGTGCAAAGACCCTTGTCAAAAAACAGTAACGGTTTCGACTTGTTCCTGTTTCTCCGTTGTCACAATTCCTGTCGAAACTGATCCCTCAATAACGAACGTCTGTTCTGATAAGAGAGGGAATCATGGCCAAGCACGATCTTGATCCGAACTACCTGGATCCGAATTACGAACCGGTCGTCAACCAGACCGGCAACAACCCGTTCCATGAAGTGCTGGCTGCCCGGCTGAAGCGTCGTGCAGTCATGAAAGGCACCGTGGGTGCGGCGCTCGCCAGTATCATGGGCATGACTCTGGTCGGTTGTGACAGTGACAGTGACGGCGATGATGACAGCGCCGGTTCCGCGGCCAACGCGCAGACCGAGCTGGGCTTCAAGGCCGTCCCCGTGTCCAATGCCAATCAGGTTGTTGTTCCCGAGGGCTATTCTGCCACGGCATTTCTGCCCTGGGGCACCCCGATTACCGGGTCTTACCCTGAGTTCCGAGCCGATGCCTCTAGCACCGGCGCCGAGCAGGAACAGCAGGTGGGCATGCACCACGATGGGCTTCATTTCTTCCCGATTGACCAGAAGGCCGGGGGCAACAGCTCCACCGAAGGCCTGCTGGTGATGAACCACGAGTACATCAATCAGGCTGCCTTGCACCAGAATGGCGCAACCTATGTCGCCGGTGAGCGTCCTGCCGACGAGGTGCGCAAGGAAATCGCCGCTCACGGTGTCTCCGTGGTACACATCAAGCAGGACAGCGAAGGCACATGGGACGTGGTGTTTGGCAGCCCATTCAATCGCCGAATTACCGGTGGCACCGAGATGGACATTCGTGGCCCGGTTCGTGGTAACGCCAAATTAGTGACCAAGTTCAGCCCGACCGGCACCGAGACCCGGGGCACGCTGAATAACTGCGCCATGGGTCCGACCCCCTGGGGCACCTACCTGGCCGCCGAGGAAAACTGGCACGGCTATTTTGCCAACAGCAATCCTGACCAGCCGCGCGAACAGACTCGTCATGGTGTTGGTAATTCCAGCCGTTACGATTGGGAACTGGCCGATAGTGGTGCCGACGAATACGTACGTTTTGACGTGACGCCGGGTCTTGGAGATCCAGACACAGACTACCGCAATGAAGCTAACACCTACGGCTACATGGTGGAAATTGACCCGTTCACCCCGGAAGCCAAGCCTCAGAAGCGCACAGCCCTGGGCCGTTTCGGCCACGAGGGGGTGATCTTCGCACCGGTAACCGAAGGCAAGCCGGTGGTGTGCTACTCCGGTGACGATTCCCGCTTCGAGTACATTTATAAGTTTGTCTCGTCCCAGCCATACTCGGCAGCAACCGCTGGTGGTTATCTGCTGGATGAGGGCACCCTCTACGTCGCCAAGTTTAATGACGACGGCAGCGGGGAATGGCTGGCCCTGTCCCTTGAAGATGCGGACTTCGCCGCTAAGGTGGCTGCTGCCGAAAGAACCATGGTTGGTGATATCGATTTCGATGGCTTCGAGGATCAGGCTGACGTTCTGCTGAACACTCGCCTGGCCGCCGACATCGCCGGCGCCACGCCGATGGACCGCCCGGAATGGGGCGCTGTGGATCCGAACACCGGTGAGGTTTACTTCACCCTGACCAATAACTCCAACCGGACTGAAGAGCAGACCGACGCCGCCAACCCCCAGGCGGAAAACCGCACTGGCCATATTATTCGGTGGACGGAAGAGAACAACGACCATGCTGCGATCAGCTTTGACTGGGATATCTTTGTCTTTGGCGGCGAGCAGGGCACCGAAACGGTTGTCGACGGTGAGGCAGTCGTCACCTTGGACGACGACAACATCTTCAATAGCCCGGATGGCCTGTGGTTCGACTACAACGGCCGTCTGTGGATCCAGACCGATGGTTCTGACGCCGAGCCCTACCAGAACAACATGATGCTGGCGGCCAATCCGGTCACCCGCGAGATCAAGCGTTTCTTCGTGGGGCCGGTGGGTTGCGAAGTCACCGGTGTGGTGACCACGCCCGATGTGAAAACCATGTTTGTGAACATCCAGCATCCGGATGCCAACTGGCCCTTTGGCGCTGAGGGCGACCATCCCCGGGATGCCACGGTGATCGTGACTCGCAACGATGGGGGCGTGATCGGGGCGTAAGTTCAAATCTAAGCGGGTAACTTTTTCAAGCTGCCGCAAAGCGAGCTGGTACTTCCGAGGGGCCAGTCCGCTTTGCGGTTTTTTGTTTTGCTAGGGTACTTCGGGGCCGTGATAGACTGCCAAGGTAGTCCATTTAAGGAGGCGATATCTTGGCCGCACCGGAGCATATTCCTGCAAATCCCGATCCCGTAGCGCGTCGTTCCGACCCGGCCCGTAATCTGGCCGTGGTGGTTTACATACTTCAGGCGTTGTCGTTTTTTGTTGGAGGCATCACCGGGTTGGTGGGCGTGATCATCAACTACGTCAAGCTGGACGATGTCCGCAATACCTGGGTTGAATCGCACTTCCGGTGGCAGATCCGGACCTTCTGGATCGGGCTGCTGTGGACAGTTGTCGGAATCGTGACCATGCCGCTGGTCATTGGCTGGTTTATTCTGCTGGGTATCTCAATCTGGATTATTTACCGAATCGTCAAAGGCGCCCTGGCCTTGAACGAGGGCAAGACTCTCTGATGGGCAGGCACCATGGATCTGCGGTTCGAGCGCTTCAGATAACTGAATTTTTTCGCTCATAGCGTGCTGACGTAACTCAGAAAACACAGGCCTAGCGAGAAAATCAGAAACGCGAACGCTACCCGGGCCCTGCGGTGCGGGGGCACCAGACTAGGCTGGTGCATTGGCTCCGGGCCGCGTTCGGGGGTCATACCGCAACCAGCATCATAGAGTGCTGGGCCACTTTGGCCTCGACACACAGAGCGCAGTTGTTTCTCTGGCAGTGCTCGGTATCGTGAAGGTGCATGCGTGCCTGATCGTCCGGGTTACGGTTGTTCAGGCCTCTGTAGATGTGAATGTGCCGGGTGAGTGCACGGGAAGCTTTTTCGGCTGTGTCGAAGGGGCCGAGGTCTGCCTGTTCACGGGTAAGGGCGTACCAGCCATATATGGTGTGCAGTAAACGACCACGATGTTCGCTGGGAATTGATGTACCTGTTCGCATTTCTCTGCCTCTCTGTAGCGCATGATTTGGCTACGCAGTGGAACAACCGGTCCTTTTTGTTTTAGCCCGTTACCCAGCTCCGTGGCAGCGGATGTGTTACTTCACGTAAGATGAAGCAAATTGGTTCCAAAAACATTGATAATTGTGACATCTATCACAAAAATAAAGGTCAATCGTTCGTTACTTCCTTTAATTTCAGGGCACTGACCATACCCGCAAACCCCATCAGACCAAGCACCAGAATCACCGCAACCTCTGACACAAGTGATACGACGGCGGTGAGGCCTCCGGTCACTAATAAAAGAACACCAATGACGGTATTGCTGACCGAAGTGTAGTCGGTGCGTTTGTTGCCTCCCGCCATGTCCACCAGATAGGTTTTCCGGCCCAGCCGGACGCCGGCGTGGGCAATGCTCAGGCAGAAAAAGGCGATAGGGTAGAACCAGACGCCGGCAAAGTCGGTTCCGAAAATGAGGGTGCTGATGCCAACCACCAGGCAGACGCCGCTGGCCATGGCCGCGCCCCGGATCATCACCCGGCGGCTCGAGGTGTCGGCCATCCAACCCCAGAAGCTGGCACTCACGGAGCTCGCCAGGCTGCTTGCCAGCAGGAAAACACCCAGCATCCAGCCAATGTCGGATTCCTTCTGGGCGAGTACCACAAAATAGGGGGAAGCCAGGGCCGAGCACAGAAGCAGGGCCCGGGTGATCACAAAGTGCCGGAAGGGCGCGTCATCGCGCAACAGCGACAGACTTTGCACTGCATCCTTGAGGGCGTTGCCACCGCCACCGGTTTCACCTGCGTATTCGTCCACGCCGGCAAACAGGAATCCGGCGACGACCCACAGGCCGGCAGCGAGCACAAGCAGTGCGCTGTAGAAGGCCAGGCTAGGGTCGCCCCGATCCCAGAAAAGGAGCACCGTCATGATCACCGTCGCCGTGCCCCCGAGGGTGGTAGCTAGCCCTGAAAGGCGGCCCCGGCGGGTCTTCGGGATGCACTTGCCCTGAACATCTTTCATGGATACGGAACAAAATCCACGGGCGAGGGAGAAAGCAATCAGGCAGGCCACGATGCCAGCGCCAGCAGCATAGCCCTGAAGGAACCAGACGCTGGCAGCCATGCCTAAGACACTGAGAGCCTGGCCAAAACTGCCCAGGGTCCAGAACCACTTGCGAACCGCCTTCTGCCGGACCCAGGCCCCGATCACCATCTGCGGAACCATGGAGCCGGACTCCCGAATGGGGACCAGCCAGGCCACCAGGGCCGGCGCGCCAACGGCACTCATTAACCAGGCAAGCACAGTTTTCGGGCTGGTCAGCAGGTCACCGAGTTTGGTCAGCACGTTGCTCGCCAGAATCAGAAAGAAGTTTCGGGGCACTTCCCGGCAGGCTTCGGCGGGAATGTCTTTGCAAACCCGTGCATCTTCCTCATTGGCAATCAGGCTATAGAGTTGGTCAAGAGTGTCAGAGTTCTGCTTGGGCAAACCGATGTCCTCGGGGCAAGTGAGCGGCAAGGATACCAGTACTTCAAATACCCCTGAACCCCGATGTACGTTGCGGTGGCGTGCGCAGACCAAAAGTAGCCAGGTTCATCCCAGGCTACTTGCTTGCCTGACGTTTTTGCTTGGTGCTTAATGGGCGCCTGAAACAGGGAACCGATCTATGCTCAGTTATCTTCATGCCTTTCACGCTGGCAATTTTGCTGACGTTCAAAAGCACTCAGCTTTGGCACTGGCCGCCACCATGATGCAGTCCAAGAAGTCCGGGATTGCCTTCATGGATACTCACGCTGGCAGTGCTGTTTATGATCTTGGTAGCGAGCGGGCCCGAAAAACCGGTGAAGCGGATAGCGGTATACAGAAGCTCTGGGAGGCACGCGAACGCCTCAGTTCATCGGACTGGCAACCAATGCTCAGTGTTCTGGCTGGCCTGAACGGAAAGGTAGGCCAGCTCAAACGTTACCCGGGATCGCCGGCCTGGTTTCGTCATTTTTTGCGGGACGATGATTCACTGGTTACCTTTGAATTGCACCCAACGGAAAGTGAGCGACTGTCTGATTGGGCATCGTCCCCGAAAATTCGGGTGGTAAAGTCCGATGGCCTGTCAGGCATGCTCAATCAACTTCCTCCCCGGCAGCCACGGCTGCTGGTTCTGATTGATCCGTCTTATGAGATCAAATCCGAATACGCGGATGTCGCGGCAACTCTGCAAAAGGCGTGGCAGAAATGCCGTCACGGCGTCTATCTTATCTGGTACCCCATACTGACCAGTGGGCTCCAGCAGGAACTGATCGATGCAGTGCGGCAGGGTTCAGTCCGGAAGGTGCTGCGAAGTGAGGTTTATCTTGAACAGCGGCCGGAGCGCGGCATGACCGGCTCAGGCATGCTGGTGGTTAACCCGCCCTGGGGTTTTGATGATCGCCTGTCGGCGATGATCGAAGAGATCAAGGAGGGCCCGAAAGGCCTCGGTGTCAGCCACCAAATGGACTGGCTGGTGCCGGAGTAGGATAGGGCCACGACCGTTGCAGGAGTAGTTTGATTGGTCGAATCAAAGGACGCGCAAACCCAACCGCCCTGTTTGCCGGGCGGATTGGTTCCCATGGAACAGTGGGAAATCCCTGAAATCTCTGTTCACCGCTCGCTCAAAGACGGGCTGCACCACATTTTAGTCCAGCTCCACATGGCCGGGGATGACGGGGCGTTTCAGAGTCTCGACGATCTTCCGGACTTGTCGGATCAACAGCGCCAACGATTTGCCCCCGAACCGGATTTTTCCGCGTTGGCTCAAGCGCTGGCTCAGAAGATTGAGCAGAACCGGGCCGAATCCGCCAATCCCCGTGCAGTGGCGCTTTTGGTAGCCCCGCCGTTTTCAGGTGTTCGGGAGGCCCTGGCGCGCTGGCCGCTCGCCAATATTGCTGGCGGCGCGCCGGGGGAAGGCCATTGTGTCATTGCGCCGCCACAAAACTTGCTGATGAACGAGGACGAAGCGGCGCATTGGTGGGACGCGCAGGAATTGACTCGTCCCTGGGTGATTCCAGAGCTGGCGGACTTCTGGCTTCGCCACATGTCGGGCCTGGCGCTCATTCGCGAACTGTTTCGACGCATCGCTGCTGGCGATGCCGGCCAGGGCATCGTTGGCTGCTCAAGCTGGTGTTGGCAGTTTTGGGTCAATTACATACCGGACCTGAATCTGGCACCGAGCACCCCGGCACCACTCGATAGCAGTTTGCTTGGTGCGTGGCTCGCGCACTTGAGCGAACGCAATAGCCGCCCCCCGGTAACGGCCCGAATGACCCACGACGGACGTTACGTGCTGCCACTGGACGAGCAGATTGACGGTGAAAAGGTCAAGCGCAGCGGGCTCTTGAGGGACCTGGCTGCGACCTCCCGGGGCAACGGCGGGGTTGCTCTGGCGATCTGGCGCAGAGCGCTTCGAGCCGAACCGGAAGAGGGTGCCGAAGGCGCTTCACCGCAGAGTACCGATCAATCCGATCAAAACAGCAGGAAACAATCCCGGTGTTGCTGGGTGATTCCATTGGATCAGTTGAGCTTACCGATCATGCCCCAGAGCCGGGAGCGTTCCGTCGGCTTCGTTTTGCATGCACTGCTGCTGCACGATGGGCTGGATGAAACCGCACTGGAATTGGTAACCGGTATATCACCGCATCAGTTAAGTCACGCGCTGTCCCGGCTGGCGCGGGCCGAGATCATTGCCCGCAGTGAATACAGCGGGCGCTGGCATGTGACGGCCCTGGGCTACCCGACCACACGGCGCCACTTGCAGACCTGGGGCTTTCCGGTCGATGCCTTTTGAGGATATGAGCCATGGATGATTCTTCGTTAAAGCAGGTGTTGTCATCAATAACCTCCCAGGCCTTGCTGGAAGCCTTTGGGGTTGTCGTGACAGCCATTGTCCTTATTTTGTTGGCGCAGAAGCTGTTGCCCCGTCTGGCGGCCAGGCTCAGCGGAAAACCCCGTCTGTACTTGTTAGCTCTGGTGCCATTGCTCCGGCTGCTGATCATCGTGGTGACCATTATCGTGGTGGTGCCTATCATTGTGGAGCCGTCGTTCCAAAACATGGTGGCAATCTTTGCGGGCCTGGGGCTGGTCCTCGGTTTTGCCTTCAAGGATTACGCCAACAGCCTGATTGCCGGTGTGGTAACGCTGTATGAAATGCCTTATCGTCCCGGCGATTGGATCGAGGTTGATGGACAGTACGGGGAAGTTCGGTCGATAGGGGCGAGGGCTGCGGAAATCGTTACGCCCGACGACACCGTTGTTATTGTGCCCCACAACCTGCTGTGGAGTGCGTTGATCGCCAACGGCAATGACGGCGGTCATAACCTGATGTGTGTTGCCGAATTTCATCTGGAGCCACACCACAAGGTGCAGCGGGTGTTGGATTTACTGCGGGACGTTGCCTTCACCAGCCCCTACACCAAGACCTGGCTGCCTGTCGTGGTTGTGGTCGCCAATGAATCTTGGGGCATGCGTTACCGGCTCAAGGCCTATCCGCTGGAACCGAAGGAGCAGTTTCGGTTTATCACCGACCTGACTGCCCGGGGCACGGAAATCCTGGCCCTTGAGGGTGTCAGGCTAGTGTCAGCCCCCGTTCTCGCTCGCTGACTCTTGCGCCTGATTCTCCAGAGTCTCCACAAGCTGCCGGATACGTTTTAGAATCTCGGTGCCCCGCTCACCAGTTGCATTAATATAGTCCTGGCGGACGGGCTGGCTGGCTTCGGCAAAGACCGCGCGTTCCTCTTCGGTAAGCTCAACTACCTTGAGCTGCTCTCCTTCCAGCATGGTTTTCAGCCGTGCCTGATTCAGCTCTTCTTGAGAGCGCCAGGCTATTTCGGCGACATCTTTCAGAGAACTGTCTAGCCACTGCTGCTGCTTCTCTGGCAATGCCTGATACCAGTCCCGATTGGTGACCAGTGACGCAATAAACTGAGTCGGGCGGGCAATGGTCAGGGTGCTCTGAACTTCGTAGACTCCATCTCTTCAATCGCGAAAACAGGGTTGGCCTGGGCGTCGATTTTACGCAGCTGAAGATCGGTATAGACCTGGGAGAAGGGGGTTTGCTCGGGTTGCGCGCCATAGGCGCGGTAGCTGGCGGCGGCCATGTCGGAGGTCATGGTTCGGATGCGCAGATCCTGGAAATCCGCCGGTGACCGCAGCGGCTTGTTGGCGGTCCAGGTCATCCAGCCTCGGGCACGAACGCCAGCAGTTTCAGGTTGCGGCTGGCGTAAGGTGTTTCGAACATGGCCAGCAGCTCAGGACTGGCCAGCAGACGGCGATTCACGTTGCCGTCGTCGGACAGCAGGTAATGCAGGGTGAAGACGCCCACTTCAGGAATCTGGTCAGCCAGGTGCCCGGGGGAGGCGAATGCCAGTTGTACCGAGCCGTTCTTGGCCAGCTCGGTCAACTGTGCCGAGGTGCCCAGAGAGCCGTAGGGGAAGATGTCCAGAAGGATTCTGCCATCCGAGCGATCTTCGATGCTCTCTTTTAGGGCCTGGGCATAGGCGTGTTGTACACTGCCCTCAATTTCTTCCAGGGCGAAGCGCCAGGTGACGGGGTATTCTGGGGGCGTGGTTTCCGGCGTCGCCTTACCTGATGACGTGGATTCACTCTCAGAGCAGCCGGCCATGGACAGCAGCAGGATTGCCAGGAAGGGAAGCCAGTGGCCGGTGATGCGCATATCCCGTTCTCCAGAGCCGGGGTGAATGTTTAATTGCCGCTAAAGTAACACATTTGGACTGGAGCCTTCCTGTCCACTGCCGTCGGAGTGAGAGTATGACAAACCAGAAGCAGGCGATGCTATATGGGCTCGCGACTGTCCTGCTTTGGTCCACCGTTGCTACCGCCTTCAAGCTGGCACTGCGAGAGTTGGCGCCGGTCGAAATGCTGCTGATCGCGTGTACTTCGTCGGTGCTGGTGATCGGGATCATTCTGGTGATTCAGGGCCGATGGCATCAGGTCTTCTCACTCAGCCGTCGGCAGTACGTCCAGTCTTTCGGTATGGGGCTGATCAATCCCTGTCTGTATTATTTTGTACTGTTCGGTGCCTTTGATCGCCTGCCTGCCCAGGAGGCGCAACCGCTAAACTACACGTGGCCCTGGTGCTGGCGTACCTGTCCGTGCCCTTCCTGGGACAGCGGTTGAGGAAGACCGACATTCTTGCCGGACTGGTGTGCTACGCCGGAGTGGTGGTGATTGCCACCCGGGGTGCGGTCACATCGCTCAGTTTTTCGGACCCCTTGGGCGTGTCGCTGGCCATTGGCAGCACCGTGATCTGGGCCTCTTATTGGATACTGGCAACCCGGGACACGCGGGATCCGGTGGTGGGCCTGTTTCTCAACTTCCTGTTCGGGTTGCCGGTCATTGCCGTGATTTGCGGACTGACCGAGGCTTTAACCTGCCCGGCCCCGGGACCTTTGCTGCCGCCGTGTATGTCGGGGTCTTCGAAATGGGGATCGCGTTCGTGCTCTGGTCGTACGCCATGAAAAAGGCGGAGAACACGTCCCGGGTCAGCAACCTGATTTTCATCTCACCGTTCCTGTCCCTGGTCTTTATCTACTTCATTCTGGGCGAACAGATCCTGCCTTCTACTTATATAGGGCTGGTGCTTATCGTTGCGGGTCTGTGGCTGCAGCAGAAAAAAGTGCGGGTTCGGGAGCAGGCACTGGCCCATGGCTCCTGAATGGTTTGTCTACATGGTCCGGACGGCCCGGGGTGCACTGTATACCGGCATCACCACCGACGTGGAACGCCGGTTTTCCGAACACCAGGCGGGCGCCCCGAAAGGCGCGCGTAGTCTTCGGGGCAAGGGGCCGCTCACGTTGGTATTTCACGCACCGGCTGGCGATCGCAGCCGGGCATCCCGCCTTGAATGGCAGATCAAGCAGTGGACACGGGCCCGTAAAGAGGCGCTGGTCAATGGCCGGCTCAGGCTGCCAGATGACGTTTGATGTGAGCCCCGGCGCCGGCCACCGCGTCGGTTGCCCGGTCCAGTTGGCCGCTGTGAATCTGGAACACGTGCCAGAGGCTGTTGAAGATCTCGAGGGTTGTGGGCACATCATCCCGCTGCGCCACTGCGGCAAGTCGCTCGGCATCGTTGAGCAGTATTTCTTCGCTACCGGCCTGAATTAGTAGCGGTGGCAGGCCAGACAGGTCACCATAAACCGGTGAGATCAGCGGATTGGTCAGTGCCTCACTCCCGCTGTACAGTTTGGCCGCTTTTCCGGTCCATCGGGGCTGCAGTACGGGTTCGATTTCCGGGGCATACAGGTTTTGCTGGGTCAGGTCGACCCAAGGGGAGAAAACCGTCAGTGACGATGGCAGCGGCAGTTGCCGGTCTCTGAGCCGCATGGCCAGTGCAACGGTTAGCCCGCCGCCTGCGGAATCCCCGGCGACCGCAATCTTTTTCGGGGCGACACCCTGTTCCAGCAGGGCACAGTACACCGCTTCGGCGTCGTCGAGAGCTGCCGGGAAGGGGTGCTCCGGCGCTAACCGGTAGTCGGGTGTGATCACGCTGCAGCCGCTGGCCCTGGCCAGGTGGCCGGTAAGGCCGCGGTGGGTGGCAGCAGAACCGATAATAAAACCACCGCCGTGCAGATACAGTAAGACGCCGTGGCTGGTGTCACCAAACAGGCTCCGGGTGACGCGCAGGCCGCCGATGGAATCCTGCTCAAAGCGGCACCCTCGGGGCGGCACGGAGCTGCGATAGGCCTGACGGGTGAGGGTGCGTTGAAGCTGCACTGGCACCGCCGGGTGAAGCACCGGACGTACCAATCGTCGCATGGTCTGGCGCAGGCCCGTCTCAAGAAGGTGTTGCAGCATCTGTGTTCTACCCCCGCGATGCGTTAGGATTGCAGATCAAACAGCTTATTAATCAATCATGACAGGCGTTTAACTCTACGTGTACTGGAAAACAGATACCATAGAAATTCCGGATTGGGACAGGCATTCGCTGTTAGATCGGCTGGAGGCTTTTGACCCTGCGACTCCGAGGGAGTTAAGCGACCAGATGGTCGCCTACTGCCGCTTTTACGGCCTGGACCTTTGGGTCGAGCACCCCGAGGTGGTTTACCATCAGGGGTATGTAGAGGCGGGACGCCATCAGGTCATGGTGCATTACTACCGGCTGCCTGAGTCGTTTACCCCGCGGGGCACGGTCTTCATCCTGCATGGTTATTTTGATCATGTCGGGCTGTACAGCCAGCTCATTGATCGATGCCTGGGTGCCGGTTTTGACGTGTTGGCTTACGACCAGCCGGGCCATGGTTTGTCCAGCGGGACGCCGGCCGCCATTGGCAGTTTCATCGAGTATCAGGGTGTGTTGTCGGACGTGATGGCACATGTGCAACCGAAAGTCCGCCAACCCTGGTTTGCGGTCGGGCAGAGTACCGGTGGTGCGATCCTTATCGATTACCTGCTGTCTAATGGTCATAGTCAGGAGACGGCGGCCTTCCGGAAGGTGGTATTGCTGGCGCCACTGGTGCGTCCCATGGGGTGGTTGGGAGCGAAGGTGCTGCACAGCCTGATGAAGCCTTTCATCACGCGCTGGCGGAGGGCCTTTTCCGCGAACAGCGGCAATTCGCGGTTCCTGCGGTTCCTGCGTGAGCATGACCCACTGCAGGCGCGGGCGGTCCATGTAGACTGGGTGGGTGCCTTGCGCAGCTGGGTGCCCCATATCGAATCTGCACGGCCGGTGGATTTTCCGGTGACCGTGGTGCAGGGTGAGAAGGATCTGACAGTGGATTGGGAACACAATCTGCGGATTATCCGTAATAAATTCTCATCGGTAGAGGAGTTGAGAATCCCGGACGGACGCCATCACCTGGTGAATGAAGCCCAGGACCTGCAAGCGACCGTATTCAATACCATCATTGACACATTTTCGAACCCGTCGGCACAGACTGCCGGTAAAAACGCAGCTGGCCGAAAATGAAAGAGCACAGGAGATAGTTGTGAAAAAGACGATTCTTGCTTTCGCGGTGGCAACCGTAGGACTTGGCGGTTGTATGACTTACGATCCGTACACCGGTGAAGAAAAGACCTCCAGTGCCACCAAGGGTAGTATTATTGGTGCCCTGGGCGGTGCCGCCATTGGTGCTGCCACTTCCAGCAAAAGTGACCGTGGCAAGGGCGCGCTGATCGGTGCTGCCGGTGGTGCTGCGATTGGCGGTGGTATCGGCTACTACATGGACAAGCAGGAAGCACAGCTGCGCCGTCAGCTGGAAGGTTCCGGTGTTCGTGTTGTCCGTAATGGCGACCAGATTGAACTGATCATGCCTGGCAACATCACGTTTGATCTGAACCAGTCGTCCATCAAGCCGTCGTTCACAGACACTTTGGATTCGGTTGCCATGGTTCTGAAGGAATTCGACAAGACCATCATCCAGATTGAAGGTCATACCGACAGCTCGGGCTCCCAGAGCTACAACCAGCTCTTGAGTGAGCAGCGCGCCGGTTCCGTTCGCGATTTTCTGTTGAACCAGAACATTGCGCCCAAGCGTACCCGCGCCGTGGGTTATGGTGAGCGCTACCCGCTGGCTTCCAATGACAGTGCCGCCGGGCGTGAGCAGAACCGCCGAGTTGAACTGACGCTGGTTCCGATGCAGTAAATAGGCCGTGATCGGCTAGTGATTGTCCCCTAACCGGGCGCTGGCTAATTCGATGACACAAAAAAAGGCTTCGGTATCTAACCGAAGCCTTTTTTAATGCTTTTCGCTAAAACCTGAGGGCTGGCGGCATCAGTTCTTACCTGGCAGCCAGTCGTCGATTCGCTGCTTCAGGCTGTCCAGTTGGTCGGCACTGGAATCCTTCACTTCATTCAGTTTGTCTTTGGCGGTATCGATCTGGGCTTCAACGGCTTGGATTTTTTCCGAAAACTCCCGCTGAACTTCTGCCTCGGACTGCTCATCTTTGGCTTTGGCCATCTTCTCTTCAGCTTGTGCCCGGAGGCTCTCAACCTGTTTGCTCCAGTGATCGGTCTGGGTTTCCAGTTTGTGCTGCAGTGATTCCTTCAAAGACATAAGTCACTCCTTTTCGATGAACATTCAGACGCGTTCGGCGCCTGACTATTACATGGTGGGAGGCCGCCAATTCTCAAGGGCGACTGCATGAACAGCTGATTAAATTATTGAAATGTGGAACTAATTCAAGGCGATTTCCGTGATTTTCGTGACGTGGGGTGCCAACGTGGGCGCGCAGTCGCGTGCAAAACGCGCACTGCTGACCCTAATGACAAGAATCAACGAGTAAGGAGTTTGCCTCGTGACTAAAACCTTATGGATTGCCGCTCCGCTCGCAATCACGCTTGCCGCCGCGCCACTTGCCCATGCAGGGCCACTGTCTGACCTGGCCGGACCGCTCATCGGCCAAACTGAAGCACCGGGCGCTGCTGCGTCCGCTGGCGACGTGATTCCCGGGCGTTTCATTCTGACCCTGGATCCGGCTTTGCCGACACTGCTCAATACCTCCAGCCTCGAAACCGCCGTACAGCAACTTCTAAACGCAACCGGTGGCGGGGATTTGCTGCACTTATACGATACCGCCATGACCGGCGCCGCTGTTGCCTTGTCTGAAAGCCGGGCGGCTTTGCTGACCTCGATGCCGGGTGTTCAGGCGGTTGAGCCAGACCGTGTGGTTCTGGCCTCTGAAACCCAGCAGGATGCCACCTGGGGGCTGGATCGTGTGGACCAGGCTTTCCTGCCGCTGAATGAACGCTACGCCTACCCCGCCAATGCGGGCAACGGCGTGACCGTGTACGTGATTGATACCGGTCTGAGAGACTCGCACACAGAATTTACCGGGCGCGTGAGCCAGGGCCGCAACTTTGCCGGTGCCGGTGGCCTGGGGCTGCCCCTGTTCGGTTTGCTGGGTGGTGAGGCCAGCGATCCGGAGGATACGTCTGACTGCAATGGCCACGGCACCCATGTATCCAGTACTGCTGTGGGCACCGAGTACGGTATTGCCAAGGACGCGGCCGTCGCGCCCATCAGGGTATTGAACTGCGCCGGCGCTGGCAGTAACTCTGATGTGATTGCCGGCGTGGACTGGGTCGCTGAAAACCATGAAGCCCCAGCCGTTGCCAACATGTCCCTGGGTGGTGGTAATTCGACTGCACTGGACAACGCCGTGCGTGGCGCCATTGAAGAGGGCGTGACCTTCGTGGTTGCGGCAGGTAACGATGATGCAGACGCCTGCAGCGGTTCTCCGAACCGGGTTGCTGAGGCCATCACGGTGGGCAGCACCACTGGCAACGACGAGCGCTCCTCGTTTTCCAACCATGGCAGCTGCCTGGACCTGTTCGCCCCGGGCTCCAACATTACAGCGGCCTGGTATCAGAGTGACAACCAGACCAACACCATCAGTGGCACCTCAATGGCGTCGCCCCATGTTGCCGGTAACGCCGCCTTGCTGCTGGCCGCGGATGGCCAGCTGACCCCGGCTGCCGTTCACGAGGCGCTGGTGCAGCAAACCACGTCTAACGTGCTGTCGGGCATCAAGGCCGGTTCTCCGAACCTGCTGTTGCGCGTTCGACAGTAAGCTGCAGGCCAAAAAAAACCGGGGCCTCGGCCCCGGTTTTTACTATCCGTTCATTGCTGTTTGCGTTAGAACAGTACGCGGCAGCGGATAGTGCCCTTCACCTGGAGCAGCTTCTCCAGCGCCAGCTCACCGTAGGCTTTGTCCACGTCGACGACCACGTAACCAATGTCTTCCTTGGTTTGCAGGTACTGGCCGCACACGTTGATGCCATTCTCGGAGAACACCTGGTTTATCTCGGA
Organism: Marinobacter similis; assembly: GCF_000830985.1. Classification (GTDB taxonomy): domain Bacteria; phylum Pseudomonadota; class Gammaproteobacteria; order Pseudomonadales; family Oleiphilaceae; genus Marinobacter; species Marinobacter similis. Next base: position 1,316,724 of record NZ_CP007151.1, read on the forward strand.
CATTACGCCCGGCACGTTCTCGTGAATGTGCAGAAGACGGTGCTGGTTCGGGTGTGACGGCAGGGCAACTTCCGGGAAGTTTACTGAAGATACCGAGGTGCCGTTGTCGCTGTACATGGCCAGCTTCTCAGCCACTTCGCGGCCGATGTTTTCCTGTGCCTCAATGGTAGAGCCGCCCACGTGCGGAGTCAGGATCACGTTATCGAACTCGCGCAGCGGTGATACAAACTCTTCGGTGTTGGACTTGGGCTCAACCGGGAATACGTCGATGGCCGCACCCAGGAGCTTGCCGCTCTTCAGGGCATCGGCGCAGGCGTCGATGTCGACCACGGTGCCGCGGGACGCGTTCATCAGGATGGAGCCCGGCTTCATCTGCGCGAACTGCTCGGCCTTGAACATGTACTTGGTAGCCGGGGTTTCCGGAACGTGCAGGCTCACCACATCGGAAATATTCAGCAGTTCCTGCAGGGTGCCGACCTGGGTGGCGTTACCAATCGACAGCTTGGAAACAACGTCGTAGAAGTAGACGTCCATGCCCAGGCCCTCGGCCAGAACACTGAACTGGGTACCGATGTTGCCGTAGCCGATGATGCCCAGCTTCTTGCCGCGAATTTCATAGCTGTCCTTGGCGGATTTCAGCCATTCACCGCGGTGCGCCTTGGCGTTCTTCTCAGGTACGCCGCGCAGCAGCAGAATCGCCTGGGCCAGAACCAGCTCGGCAACACTACGGGTGTTGGAGAAGGGCGCGTTAAACACCGCGATGCCGCGGCGGGTAGCCGCCTGCAGGTTCACCTGGTTGGTACCGATACAGAAACATCCCACTGCTACCAGCTTATTGGCAGCTTCAAATACTTTCTCAGTCAGTTGGGTGCGCGAACGAATCCCAACGAAGTGCGCATCGGCAATCTTCTCAATCAGGTCTTCCTCGGCCAGCGAGTGAGTCAGATATTCGATGTTGGTGTAGCCTGCGGCATTCAGGGTATCAATCGCAGATTGATGCACGCCTTCCAGCAGCAGGATCCGGATTTTGCTCTTTTCGAGAGACGTATTTGACATGGGCTTGCTTCCGAACCTTTCGTCACGTGAAATGACCTGTGGCCAGTGATCGTCAGGGCTGGCTCACAGAACAGGGGCGGTATGATACCATAAACGCAGAATTTCACAGCGCGCCGGATTGCCTGAATAAAAGGCCTTGGTAACCGCAGGGTTACCGGTCCCCGGACCAACCTCGACGAGACTGACCTATCCATGAATTCCGAACAAATCATCGCCTCCCTGAAAGAGTTGATTGCCACCGGTGACCATGCCGGCAAGGTGCTGACCGATCCCGACGATCTTCAGACGTATGGTAAGGATTGGACCAAGATCTACCCGCCCAAGCCCACAGCCATTGTGCTGCCGAAAACCACCGAGCAGGTGCAGGCGTTGGTGCGGTTTGCCAATGAGAATCAGGTCGCGCTGGTGCCGTCGGGTGGTCGTACAGGTTTGAGCGCCGGCGCGGTGGCGGCCAACGGCGAAGTGGTCGTGGCGTTCGACAACATGAACCAGGTCCTGGAATTCAACGCCAGCGATCGTACCGTGCACTGCCAGGCGGGCGTGGTGACCGAACAGTTGCAGAATCTGGCCGAAGAGAACGGCTTGTACTATCCGGTGGATTTCGCGTCTGCGGGCTCCAGTCAACTGGGGGGCAACCTGTCCACCAACGCCGGTGGTATCAAGGTGATCCGCTACGGCATGAGCCGCGATTGGGTGGCCGGACTCAAAGTGGTGACCGGCAAGGGCGATATCCTGGAACTGAACAAGGATCTGGAAAAGAACAACACCGGTTACGATCTGCGCCACCTGTTCATTGGCGCTGAAGGCACCCTTGGCTTCATCACCGAAGCCACCATGAAGCTGACCCGTCAGCCGGACAACCTGACCGTGCTGGTGCTGGGCCTCAACGACCTCACCAACACCATGGACGTGTTGCAGACCTTCCAGAAGCAGATCGACCTGACCGCGTATGAGTTCTTCTCGCACCAGGCCATGCAGCATGTGCTGGCCCACGGCCAGGTGCAGGCGCCGTTCGAGACCGAGGCACCGTACTACGCACTGCTGGAGTTCGAGGCCGTTTCCGACCAGGTAATGGACGATGCCATGGCCCTGTTCGAGCAATGCGTGGAGCAGGGCTGGGTGCTGGACGGCGTTATCAGCCAGAGCGAAACCCAGGCCCAGAACCTGTGGCAACTGCGGGAGCGGATCTCCGAGTCCATCGCGCCGCGCACGCCCTATAAAAATGACATCTCCGTGGTGGTGTCCAAGGTGCCGGGCTTCCTGACTGAAATCGATGAGGTGGTGACCAAGCATTACCCGGATTTTGAAATCATCTGGTTTGGCCACATTGGCGACGGCAACCTGCATCTGAACATCCTCAAACCCGAGGACATGGCCAACGAGGACTTCTTCGAGAAGTGTCAGCAGGTCAACAAGTGGGTGTTCGAGATTGTTGAGCGTTATGAGGCAGTGTCTCCGCCGAACACGGCGTGGGCATGACCAAGAAGCCGTATTTGCATTACACCCGAAGCGAGGCCGAAATTGCCTATATGAAGGCAATCAAGCAGGTCTTTGATCCCAATGGTGTTATCAATCCTGGCAAGATCTTCGACTGATGCGTGATCACATCGTGGTTCTGACCGGCGCTGGCATCAGCGCCGAAAGTGGTCTCTCCACCTTCCGGGATAACGGGGGCTTGTGGGAGGAGCACAGTGTCTACGATGTGGCGACGCCGGAGGCGTTTGCCCGTAACCAGGAGCTGGTACTGCGGTTCTACAACGACCGTCGGCGCCAGCTGGAATCTGCCCAGCCCAACCAGGCCCACCGGTTGCTGGCGGAACTGGAGTCACGGTACCGGGTAACCATCGTCACCCAGAACGTTGATGACCTGCACGAGCGGGGTGGCTCAAGCAACGTCATTCACCTCCACGGTGAACTCACCAAAGCCCGCAGCTCCCAGCATCCGGATCTGGTTTACGACATCGGCTATCAGGACATTCAGCCGGGCGAAACTTGCGAGCGCGGCGCCCAGCTACGGCCCCACATTGTCTGGTTCGGTGAAGAAGTGCCGATGCTGGATGCGGCGGCCGAGATGGTTCGCACCGCCGATTATCTGCTGATTGTCGGTACCTCGCTTCAGGTCTATCCTGCCGCCGGCCTGGTCTACGAAGTGGAGCCGGGGGTCCCCGTCACCGTTGTCGACCCGGCCGAGCCTCCGTCCGTGTCCAGGGCTCGTTTTATCCAGAAGGGTGCCTGCGAAGGCGTCGCAGATTGGATTGCCAGTCTGGACTGAACCGGTTTTCGGTCGAGCTGTCCCATCAGCAGTGTCTGTACTAATCTCAGGCAAAGACTGAATGCGAGGGACGCATCATGTGGTCTTCAACACGTTCGATTCTGTGGTTTGCACTTCCTCTTTTCCTGATCCTGAGTTCAATTCCGGCAATGGCGCACCATGGCTGGGGCTGGGCTACGGATCAGGAATTTGAAATCACTGGCACTATTGTGGCTAAACGCCTGGGCAACCCCCACGGTGAGGTAACGCTTAATGTCGATGGCAAGGAGTGGCTGATTGAAGTGGGGCAGCCGTGGCGCAACCAGCGTGCGGGACTCACCGAGGAGCTGCTGTCCGAGGGCCGTATAATTACCGTTCATGGCCACAAATCCGCCAAACCGGACGAACGGCGGGTCAAGGCTGAGCGCATCGTCATCGATGGCAAGGATTACAACCTCTACCCAGATCGTTCGTCCTGAGACTGCTGATTGTTCATGGCCGAGGTTGTGGGAGAGCTTGCGGTTATTCTGGAGCAGAGTGCGCTGGCGCAAGCCCTGGCCGGATCGGTGTGGTGGTATCCGCTGATCAATGCCGGACACATTCTCGGTATTGCGTTGCTGGTGGGCGGGATTGTCCCCCTGGATCTGAAGTTGCTGGGGCTCTGGTCGAGCCTGCCTCTGCAGCCATTCTGGCGGGTACTGAGGGTGACGGCGGCCGCCGGCCTGGCCCTGGCGGTGACTACTGGCAGCCTGATGTTCATCACCCGAGCCACTGAGTACCTGGAATCGATCTGGTTCCGGGCGAAGCTGCTGGTACTGCTGCTTGGCCTGGTGAATATCGTGGTGATTATGGCCCGGTATACCCCGGGCGCAGAAGATGGGCCCGTCACTCCGGCGCTGCGGGCCGGGGCTTTGGTGTCCCTGGCGGTGTGGTTGCTGTTGCTTGTGCTGGGGCGCTTCGTGGGCTACTTCTGATTGTGGCTCAGTCGAGTGAGGTTTCCAGGTATTTTTCCAGCTCGGACCGGAACGCCGCCTGCACACCTAGCCGCTTCAACATCCAGTAATGCCCGGCTATCATCCGGTCAATGAAGATGCTCTCCACCGGTGGTTTAAAATATTCCAGGTATTTGAACACTGTGCTGGTCTTGGCGGCTACACGCTGGTGCAGATCCGCTTCCGCGAAGTCGTAAGGTTCTTCCTGATCGAATGGGACAATGAGAATGTCCCGCCACATGGCGTAATAGGCCTCGTCCACCGCTGGCTGGCTTTCCACCCTTGCACCCAGGTCAATTAGGTGGCGATCCAGGGCCTGATAGTCTTCCTGCAGCGCGGCTACTAAGGCTTGGCGGTAGGCTTTGATGATTTCAGGCTTCAGCTTCTTCACACAGCCAAAGTCATACAGGATGATCGAGCCGTCCGGTCGGTAGGCAAAGTTGCCGGCGTGGGGGTCACCGTGGATGCATTGGAAGCGAAACAGCTGGTCTGCCATGGTGGTGAAAATGCGATGGCCGATCAGGTTGATGGTGTCCTGGTCGTAGCGCGCAGGCGTCACTTCGCTGACGTGGTCGCCTTCCACCAGTTCCAGGGTCAGAACCCGGCGGGTGGAGTGGCTGTCGATCACGTCGGGAATGATGATCCAGTCGTCTTTCTCGTGGAATTTTCGGAACAGCCGCAGGTTGTCCGCTTCGTTGACGTAATCCAGCTCTTCCTTCAGCCGCTCACGAATCTCTCCAAATAGCTGGTCGACTGCTTCCTTGGGCATTTTCAGCAGGCCGCCCAGTTTCAGCGCCAGGCGCAGTTGCTTCAGGTCGGAATCGCAGGAATCGTCCACGCCGGGGTACTGCACTTTGACAATAACGTCGGTGCCGTCGTGCAGGCGGGCGCGGTGGACCTGGCCGATGGAGGCCGCGGCATAGGGCTTCTCCTGAAGGTATTCGAACAGCTCGGCAATGGACTTGCCCAATTCGGATTCGATCTGCTCGACGATCACCGGGAATGGCATCGGCGGAGCTTCTTTCTGCAGGGTTTGCAGGGCGTCGGAGAATTCCTTGGGCAGAAAATCCTGAGTCTGTGAGGCAATCTGGCCCACTTTCATGACCGCGCCTTTGAGCTCGCCCAGCGTATCGGCTATCTGCCCGGCCATGCGGGTGTAGCTTTCACTCTGGGCGCCATCGTCATTCTCGCTCCGGAATATGCGGCGCGCCCGCTGACCGGCGTATTGTCCAGCCACGGAAGCCGTCATGCCTGCGAGTTTCAGAAATCGACCACTACGGGAAGTTACCGGTTTTTTTGCCATGCAGGTTGTACGTCCTCAACCGGAGATAAGTTTGCTCACGCCAAACGTTAAACCACTTTGGTTTCGACGAACAGCAGGTCTTCCAGTTCGAGAGACAGGGTTTGGCCGATCTGTAGCGGGCCGACGCCCTTGGGGGTTCCGGTCAGTACAATGTCACCCGGCAACAGGCTGAACTGGCTGCTGATGTGGGCGATCAGAGGCACGATGGGATTGAGCATTTCGCGGCTGTCGCCGGTCTGGCGACGCTCGCCGTCGATATCCAGGGTGAACTGGATATGGTCTTTATGCAGCTTGTCTGCGGCGACGAAGGGGGAGAGGGGGCAGGCGCCATCAAAGGATTTGGCCCTTTCCCAGGGCTGGCCCTTTTCTTTCAGCTTGCTCTGGATATCCCGCAGAGTCAGATCCAGCGCCAGGCCGTAGCCGAGAATGGCGGTTTCCGCTTCACTGGCGGAGGCGTTGGTCAGAGGGCGGCCAATCAGAACGGCCAGCTCGGCCTCATAGTGAACTTCGCCACGATCGTGGGGCACGGCCAGCGGGCGGGTGATGTGCACCGCTGCTGTCGAGGGTTTGATAAACAGCAGCGGCTCATCCGGAACCGGATTGTTCAGTTCCCGGGCGTGTTCAGCGTAGTTGCGGCCGATGCAGACAATCTTGCCCAGAGGCAAGTGCACGGGTGTGCCATCTTTCCAGTGATGTTGATAGTCCTGCATAACCGCCTCCCTTGCGCTGTTGGTTTATTCTCCGTCGAACGAGCAGACAGTATAAACCTGAAGCCCATCTTCCTGCAGCTTTCTGGAACCGCCGAGGTCGGGCAGGTCAATCATCGCAGCCACTTCCACGATTTCGGCGCCAATCCGGCGAATCAGGCGGGTGGCAGCCAGCATGGTGCCGCCAGTGGCGATCAGGTCGTCGACCAGGACCACCTTGTCGCCCGGTTTGAAGGCGTCTTTGTGCAGCTCAACGGAGGCGGTGCCGTATTCAAGCTCGTAGTCCTCGACCAGAGTGTCGAATGGCAGCTTGCCCTTCTTCCGCACCAGGACCAGGGAGGCGTTCAGCTCGTAGGCCAGGGCCGAACCAATGATAAAGCCGCGGGCATCGACCGCAGCCACGGCATCGATTTCATGGCCGTGATAGCGATGGACAAAGGCATCAATCAGCTTGCGAAACGCGGTCTTGTCCTGCAGGACCGTGGTGATGTCGCGAAACGCTACGCCGGGCTTGGGCCAGTCCGGCACGGTGCGAATCGCCTTCTTGATGCTTTCAGAGAAATAATCCATGACAGATCCGGTGATGACTCAGGATGCGGCTTATGCCGCATCCAGGAAGATGAATTTCAGGACGAAGACCACGGCAATGGTAACGACGCTGGCGTTCAGGTCAGACCAGCGGCCACTCAGGGCTTTTACGATGGCATAGGTGATGAAACCCATGGCGATGCCGTTTGCGATGGAGAACGTCAGCGGCATCATCAGTGCCGTCACCACTGCCGGAGCAGCGTCGGTGATGTCGTCCCAGTCCACCAGCTTCAGGCCGCCGGTCATCAGCACGGCGACATACATCAATGCCGGTGCGGTGGCGTAGGCCGGAATAATGCTGGCAATCGGCGACAGCAGCAGGCACGCCAGGAACAGGGCCGCGACGACCACGGCAGTCAGGCCGGTGCGGCCACCGGCCGAGATACCGGCCGTGGATTCAATGTAGCTGGTGGTGGTAGAGGTGCCCATGGCGGCGCCGGACATGGTGGCGACCGAATCGGACATCAGGGCGCGGCCCAGGCGGGGAAGTTTGCCGTCCTTGTCCAGCAGACCGCCACGCTGGGCGGCGCCAATCAGGGTGCCGGAGGTGTCGAACAGGTCAACAAACAGGAACGCGAAGACAATGCTGATCATGCCAACGTTCAGGGCACCGGCTATGTCCAGCTGCATGAATGTTGGTGCCAGGCTTGGCGGGGCGGAAACAAGCCCGTTGTACTCAACCATACCGAGCATCATGGAAATACCGGTGATGGCAATGATGCCGATCATAACGGCACCGGTGACACGTCGGAACGACAGCGCACAGATCAGCACAAAGCCACCGAAGAAGAGCAGGCTTTCGGCAACCTTGATATCACCCAGGCCGACCAGGGTGGCTGGGTTATCCACCACGATGCCGGCGTTTTTCAGGGCGATCAGCGCCAGGAAGAAGCCGATACCGGCAGAAATACCGAAACGCAGGGACATCGGAATGCTGTTAATGATCCACTCGCGCACCTTAAGGATGCTGAGCAGGAAGAAGATGACACCAGACAAGAAGACCGCACCAAGTGCAACCTGCCAGCTGTAACCCATGCTGCCGACGACGGTGAAAGAGAAGAAGGCGTTCAGGCCCATGCCGGGAGCCAGCGCGATGGGGTAGTTGGCCCAAAGACCCATGATCAGGGTTCCGATGGTGGCCGCCAGGCAGGTGGCGACAAACACGGCACCGAAATCCATGCCGGTCGACGACAGGATGCTGGGGTTGACCACAATGATGTAGGCCATGGTCAGGAAGGTGGTTACGCCCGCAACCAGTTCTTTACGAACAGTGGTGCCGTGGGCCTGGAGTTGGAACAGTCGTTCAAGCATGACGGGAGTCTGCCTCTCAGGATGCCAAAAGTTAGGAGTTGGGAACCGGTTTCGAATGGGAAACGCAGATTGCGCGAAAAAACGGCAATGTTACCGTCTGAAGGCTCTCAGGCCAAGGGATGATTGACAGCGTGCTAAAGATGAGGCGACAAATTAGCCCTGGGTTGGATCCCGTTGCAGGCGAATATCGAAGCGCACAGCCGCCATTCGGACGATGACGATAAATAACAGGCCTATAGTCAATGCCAGGGCTTCGTTTTCCAGCAACCACTGGCACAGGAAGTAGACCCAGCAGCCTGCGAAGGATATCGACGCGTAGATCTGGTCCTTGCGGAAAATGGACGGCACTTCGTTGCACAAGGTGTCACGTAATGCGCCGCCAAAGGTACCGGTCATCACGCCAAGCAGCGAAGCGATGAACCAGGAATGCCCGAGGTCCAGCGCCAGCTGGGCACCGAGGATGGAGAACACGCCCAGCCCGATAGCATCTGGCAGCACGATCTTCGATGTCGGAAGCCGTCCGGCGCGCTGCCAGTAACTGAACACGATGGCCAGAACCAGAATCAACATCGGCAGTTCCTGGTGCTGAATCCAGTAAACCGGGTGGTTGTCCAGAATGAGGTCCCGCAGGGTGCCGCCGCCCATCGCCGTGATAAAGCCGATAGTAAAGACGCCTACCGGGTCCATATTTTTGGCGCGCGCCACCAGCATGCCTGAGATGGCAAAGGCGACGATTCCGGTCATTTCGAGCAGGTAGACGATATCGAACACGTGAGAACCTGGCTGGTCAGTGAGCTGGATGGAAGATGTTTTGGTTGCGCGAAGAATAGCTGATAATTATTTATTGATCATCCAGCTGCCGTCGCCAGCACATTCTTTTTGATCCGAATTCAGGTAGGCCAGCGTAGTTGTATCTCAACTACAACTATACAGTTCCGGAGTCGTCCACATGCCTCTTCTGCGTTTGGCCTATGCCAGTGAAGCTACCTTTCAATCAAAGCCGGTGGAAAAGGGCGTCGAGCCCCATGTCGCACGGATCCTCATGACGTCTCGGCACAATAACGCTAAACGGCAATTAGTTGGTGGGCTCTATTACGGCGACAATCGATTTTTCCAGTATCTCGAAGGTGAGGAGAGCGAGGTTCAGGAGCTCTACAAAAGAATTCAGAAAGACGAAAGGCATAAAAACATCGTGACTCTGATTGAGGAGCCATTAGAAAGCTCAACGTTTTCCAGTTGGTCAATGAAATACGTACCGTTATCCAGGGATGTCCGACGGTTTCTTGAGAATCATGCTCTGGACAGCTTTAATCCTGCTTCCTTTACGTCGCAGCAATGTGAGGAAATGATTGATCTAATCCGCAATTCGAGCGTGGATCAAAAACTGGTCAATCACGACGAGGCGGAAAGGGACAATAAGCGTAAAAAGCCGCAGGTATTTTCGCCGGCCCTGCGTGCGGGGCTGATTGCAGCGGCCCTGGGTTTGATGGGAGCTCTATTCTACGCCGGTTCCATGCTTTGAACTGGATAAATCTGACTAATAAAAATGGATCAAAAGGCTTCATTTGCTTCATGCAGTGACTCTGTTTAGTTTGTTGAGTACAGATCATAGGGTCCAATCAGGTACTGGGGCCTAGCCAACAACAACGATCACTACAGGAGTTTCCATGAAAGCCATACTCTGCAAGGAATACGGCCCGGCCGACACGCTGGTTATCGAAGAGGTCGCAAGCCCGGAAGTAAAGGGGCGCGGCGTAAAAGTGCGGGTCAAAGCGGCCGGCCTGAACTTCCCGGATACCCTGATCATCGAAAACAAGTACCAGCTGAAGCCGAACCTGCCGTTTTCCCCGGGTGGTGAGATGGCTGGAGAAGTGATTGAGGTGGGCGAAAAGGTGACACGCTTCAAGCCGGGCGACCGCGTTGCCGGTTTGACCGGTTACGGTGCTTTTGCCGAGGAAGTCGTTGTGCCGGAACAGAATCTGCTGCCAGTGCCGGAAGGTATGTCCGACGAGAAAGCCGCAGCCTTTACCATGGTGTATGGCACCTCATACTACGCCCTGAAACAGCGTGCTAACCTGCAGCCGGGCGAAAGCCTGTTGGTGCTGGGTGCCAGCGGCGGCGTTGGTCTGGCCACAGTGGAACTGGGTAAAGCCATGGGCGCACGGGTGATCGCGGCAGCAAGCTCCGCGGAGAAGCTGGCCATTGCCAAGGCAGCCGGTGCCGATGAGCTGATCAACTACAGCGAAGAGCCTTTGAAGGAAGCGGTGAAGAACCTGACCAAGGGCAAGGGCGTGGATGTTATCTACGATCCAGTCGGCGGCGACTTCACCGAGCAGGCCCTGAGGGCTATGGGCTGGAACGGCCGCCACCTGATCATCGGTTTCGCCGCCGGCGACATTCCCAAGGTGCCGGCCAACCTGACGCTGCTGAAAGGCTGCTCCGTGGTTGGTGTGTTCTGGGGCAGCTTCACCCAGCGCGAGCCCGAGGCCAGTGCCCAGAACATGATGGAGCTGATGAAGCTCTACTCCGAGGGCAAGATCGATCCGAAGATCAGCGAAGTGTTCGAGTTTGAGGATTACGCCGAGGCGCTGGGCGCTCTGACTGAGCGTCGTGCTACTGGGAAGGTGGTGCTTAAGGTCGGCTCCTGATTTTGATTGTGTCTCTGCATCTAGCATGTGGGGTTGGGTGCGGGGCATAGAGGAAAACTTCTCCCAAAAACCGCTACGGGCACCCCGTTGGGGTCCGGCCAGCAATCACAGATTGCTGTCGTTCGGCTGCGCATGAAGCTTTGCTTCATAAACGCTTGCCTCACCCATGTGCGCTTGTCTACGGCCATCCTTGGCCTTCGACATTTTTGGGAGAAGTTCCCCTCTATACCTCTCAAACTGCAAGGGGATAGTCGCGGTATAGCAATGTGCGCTGTTCTAGCGTCATGACTATCGCACCGCGGCCTAGGAGTCGGTTCAGGGTAGTCTTCCCAAAAATGTGGAGGGCCACGGGAGGCCCGAAACAAGCGCACACGGATGTGCTTGTAGCGGTTTTTGGGAAGACAGCCCTGGACCGGCTAACTCCATAGCCAAAAGGCTGGGGCCAGAGACAAGCCCCCAAACCAATCGTCAGAAGTTAACCTTCCCACCATCAATGTCAGCAAACAGCTCAGACGTCAGCTGCGTATAACCCTTGGTCCGGGGCAACCAGGCAAACACCTCATCGTTTTCACGTTCCAGTGAATAGCCGGCTTTCTGAATATCCACCTTGCGGTACTTGAAGGTACCCGTTTTCTCGATAGCGCGGGTGACCCGCACAAAGACCGGTATCGCATAGGGAGGCAGGTTGGCATGGAGGTAGGCGAACAGTTTGTTGACGTCGAACTCGCTACCGTTGGAGTGAGGCACCAGCGTCACCATGCCGGCCTTGCCGTTGGTGTTCGGGATCTCGACGCCGTAAACGATCGCTTCCTCGACCATGCCAGAGCCGTCGATGATGTTCTCTACCTCGTTGGTGGAGACGTTTTCGCCTTTCCAGCGGTAGGTGTCGCCCATGCGGTCCACGAACTGAAGATGGCGGCAGCCGATTTCTTTCAATACATCGCCGGTATTGAACCAGGCGTCGCCTTTCTTGAAGGCATCCCGGAGGATGGATTTCTCGGTTGCCTCTTTCTGGGTGTAGCCCTCGAACGACCACTTCTTGGTGATCTCGCCGATTAACAGTCCCGGCTCACCTTTGCCAACTTCCTGCATGAAGCCTTTCTTGTCGCGAATCGGATCCCGGGTGCCGTCGTGGAATTTCACCAGCTTGTACGGAGCGGTGGAGAAGCCAACGGTGTTGTCCATGTTGAAGAAGTTGCTGAAGCCAATGTTGCCTTCGCTGGAGGCATAGAGTTCGGCCACGGTGTCGATACCAAAGCGCTCTTTGAACTCGCGCCAGATGGAAGGCCGCAGGCCGTTGCCGATCATCTTGCTCAGTCTGTGGTTTCGGTCCTGTTCGCTGGCCGGCTGGTTCAGCAGGTAGCGGCAGAGTTCGCCAACATAGCCGAAGGTGGTGGCGCGGTATCGGCGGACGTCGTCCCAGAAGGCGCTGGCGGAGAACTTGCGGCGTATCGCAATGGCGGAACCACCGGCAAGCACCGAGCCCCAGCACACGAGCAGGGCCGTGCCGTGATAGAGCGGCAGGGTGCAGTACAGGACGTCTTCCGGCTCCATGGCCAGCGACATCATGCCGAAACCGCCGTAGGCTTTGACGAACTTGCGGTGTGAGCCGGGCGCGGCCTTGGGCAGGCCGGTGGTGCCGGAGGTGAACAGGTAGATAGCGGTGTCGCCCATGCGCGGAGGGTCGAGCAGCGCGGGGTTGCCGCTGTTGAAGGTACTGACCCGCTCGGCCATGTTGGTGAAGCCTTCTGGGGCTTCGCCAAAGGCGTTCAGGGTGTTGATGTCGGCCATGAACAGGAAAGGGTCGGGGTGACCGGTTTTCAGGCCATCTTTCACTCCGTCGAACGAGGCAAGTAGCTCCTCACCGACAACCACCATCTTGGGCTCGATCAGATTGATGCTGTGTTCCAGCACCTTGCCTTTCTGGGAGGTGTTGAGCATGGCGCATGCCACACCCAGCTTGGCGGCGCCGGCGACAACCGCCAGCAGCTCCGGGCGGTTCTCCAGGAACACGGCAATAGCGTCGCCCTTGGTCAGGCCCTGGTTCTGGAAAAAATGAGCAATGCGGTTGGCCCAGCCATTGAACTCGCTCCAGCTGATCGCCCGGTCATCAAACAGCACCGCTGGTCGGTCGCCGTGCCGCTCGGCATTGCGCTCGATCAGGGTGCCCAGGGTCAGTTCCCGGTTCTGGTCTTTAACGGCGTAATAGTAATAGCCCCGGGCGATCGTGGGGAACTTTCGGACGATGCCGGGTAGGCTTCGCACGATGTCCCGGGCTCTGACTTGATCATTGCTCATGCTGTTTTTCCTAGTCCAGGAACAGGTCCGGTAGCAGGGGCTTGTCGCCCGCAGCGTATCGGTAGTGTTCAAAATCAGTCACGCCATCCTGGCGCAGCAGGTCTTCGTCGATCAGGTTCTGGCCGGAAAGCTCATCTGCAGACCGGTTCAGAATGCTCACCGTTGCATCAGCCATGATGTCCGGCTTTCGGCCCTGAGCCATCATGGCCGGCCCGCCCACTTCAAACTCGATCGCGGCGGTGGCAATCAGGGTCTTGGGCCAGAGTGTGTTCACGGCGATGCCGTAGCGCTGGAATTCTTCGGCCATGCCGATGCTCAGCATGGTCATGGCGTATTTGGTGGTGGTGTAGGGGCCATACTGGGCGAACCACTTGCTGTTCAGGTTTAGCGGTGGCGACAGGCTCAGAATGTGGCCGCGGTCGGATTTCTTCAGGTAGGGCAGTGCAGCCTGGCTGCAGGTGAACACCGCCCGGGCGTTGACCTGGTGCATCAGGTCGTAGCGACTGGCCTTGAGGTTCTCTACACCGGTCAGCCGAATGGCGCCGGCGTTGTTAACCAGGGCATCGATGCCGCCAAAGTGGTCGGCAGCTTCGTCCATGCGCTGTTTGACCAGTTGATCATCGCGCACGTCCAGTACCAGGGGCAGTGCCTGACCACCGGCCGCCCGCACTTCCTCGGCAACCGTGTGGATGGTGCCCGGCAATTTCGGGTGCGGAGTGTCCGATTTGGCGGCGATCACCACGTTGGCACCCTGGCGGGCGCATGCCAGGGCAATGGCCCGGCCAATGCCGCGGCTGCCGCCAGTGATAAAGACGGTACGTCCTTTCAATGTGTTCATGACTCGGCCTCCTGTTGGGCGGACTCTTCAGTCGTTATCTCGACCAGTAGCTGATTGCGTTTAACCTGGTCGCCCGCACCTGCCAGCACTTGGCTGACGACACCGTCACGGTCGGCCTTGACCGGATGTTCCATTTTCATGGCCTCGAGAATAACCAGTGTATCCCCCTGACTGACTCTTTGCCCGGAGCTGGCCAGCACTTCGATGATGGCGCCGTCCATGGAGGCCTGCACCCGGCCACTGCCAGCTCCCAGGCTGCCTGCGGGAGGCTGGTGGGTGACATCCCGCACCGACCAGGACTGGCCGAAGGCCTGGAAATATAGGGAATCGCCGTCGCGGTGATATTGGCACCTTTGACGGACGCCATTGTCGATCGTGCACAGAAAGTCGCTCTCGAGTGCTTCGATAACCAGTTCGTACTGGTTGTCGCCAACCGCGATGTTCAGACGGTTGCCCGCCCGGGACACCAACAGCTCCTGGTTTTTACCATCCAGTTCAAGGGTGATGGGGGTGCGGGTCGCCGGTGCATTTCTCCAGGCGCTTTGGCCCGATTGGCTATGGTCGAGTATGCCGGCGGCCAGGGCCAGTTCCCGCAGCGAGGGTTGCTGGGGCTGAAGTGACGGGTCGTCCCGGAATGCCTGCCGTAAGAAGGCGGTGGTGGCTTCACCGGCACCAAAGGTGTCGTCGGCGATGATGCGGCTGAGGAAGTAACGGTTGGTGGTGACGCCGAAAATGACCGTGTCTTCCAGGGCACGGATCAGTCGCCTGCGGGCATCGTCCCGGGTTTGGCCCCAGGCAATGACTTTGGCCAGCATCGGATCGTAGTGAGGCGTGACGGTGTCGCCGGATCGGACCCCGGTGTCGAAGCGTAGGCTCTCGCCCTCGGCCGGTTTGAATTGCAGCAGGGGTCCGGTCTGGGGTGTGAAACCGTTCGCTGGGTCTTCGGCGTACAGCCGGACTTCGATGGCATGGCCGTTCAGCTGGATCTCGTGCTGGGCCAATGGCAGCGGGCGGCCTTCGGCCACTGCCAGTTGCCAGGCCACCAGGTCCTGGCCGGTGATCAGTTCGGTGACCGGATGTTCCACCTGCAGGCGGGTGTTCATTTCCAGGAAGTAGAAATTGCGGTTTTTGTCCACCAGGAACTCGACAGTGCCTGCGCCTTCGTAGCCACAAGCCAAGGCGGCAGTGACGGCGGCTTCGCCCATGGCTGAACGAAGATCGGGTGTCACAAACGGAGAGGGGGCCTCTTCGACCACTTTCTGGTGTCGGCGTTGTACCGAGCAGTCCCGTTCGCCCAGGTACACGGCGTTGCCATGACTGTCGGCGAACACCTGGATTTCAACGTGCCGGGGTTCGAGCACAGCTTTTTCGAGTATCAGCTCGTCGTCGCCGAAGGCCTGCTTGGCTTCGGAGCGGGCCCGTTTGATGTTGTCGGCCAGTTCCGGTTCGGCATTCACCAGCCGCATGCCGCGGCCACCGCCACCGGCAGAGGCTTTGATCATGAGTGGGTAGCCGATGTCGGCGGCCGCAGCGATCAGTTCTTCGTCGCTGGCGTTGTTGCCTTCGTGGCCGGGCACTACCGGTACGCCGGCGTCTTGCATGGCCAGTTTGGAGCGCCGCTTGCTGCCCATCAGTTCGATGGCGTCCGAAGGCGGGCCCACAAACACCAGACCGGCGGCTTTGCAGGCGTTGGCAAAGTTCGAGTTTTCAGACAGGAACCCGTAGCCGGGGTGAATGCAGTCGGCACCGGTCTTGCGGGCAGCTTCGAGAATGGCTTCGGCATTGAGGTAGGAGGCCGTCACCTGTGCGGGGCCGATGCAGACCGCCTCGTCGGCTTCGTGCACGTGCAGGGCGTTGGCGTCAGCCTCGGAATAGACTGCCACGGTGCGGTAGCCCAGATTCTTGGCGGTGCGGATGACGCGGACGGCGATTTCACCGCGGTTGGCGATCAGCAGTTTGCTTAACATGGTGCAGGTCTCGTTAGTTGTGCCTATCCGTGATCGGTACCGGACAGGCTTTCAGAAAACCGCTACAAGCACATCCATGTGCGCTTGGCTCCGGCCATCCATGGCCTCCGACATTTTCTGAAAGCCTGTCCGCCACCGCTCACTCCCTCGAACTAGTCTGGTTCTGCCCACGACGGCGGCCGTTTCTGCATGAATGCAATGGTGCCCTCGGCGCCCTCGCTGCCGCGAATAGCCTTGGCAAATTTCTGGGCGGCGTCGTCGAGCAGGCCGCTCATATTTTCCTGGCCAACCTGGTGCAGGAGGGCTTTGGTTTGCGCCGTCGCTCCGGGCGCGCACAGTTGGACTCGGTCCAGGGTATGGCAGAGCATCTCCTCCAGCTCCTCATCGGAATCGGCCGCTTGATGGACTATGCCGAGGGTGCAGGCCTCTTCCGCATTAATCCGCAAACCAAGCAGTGCCAAGCGTCGGGCCTGGGTCAGGCCGATGCGTTCGACCACGAACGGGGCTATCTGGGCCGGGATGATTCCAAGTGAGGTTTCCGGCATGCCGAAGTTGGCAGTAGGGCCGGCGATGGCTACATCGGAGACGCAGGCGAGACCGAACCCGCCGCCCATGACAGCGCCTTCGGTGACCGCAATAACCACCTTTGAGGATTCGTTGACCTGCTGGATCATCTGGCCAAAGGCGCGGTTCAGCCGGTAGAAAGGATCAGCCTCGCCCTCGGCCGCTGGCTGATTGCGGGCCCCGGCCATGTCCTTGATGTCGCCACCGGCGCAAAAATGGCCACCGGAGCCGCGGATAACCACCGCGCGGATGCTCAAGTCCGATTCGATCTGGGAGAAAACCGCAGACAGCTCGGCCACCATTTGCAGGCTCATGGCGTTGCGAACATCAGGGCGATTGATGGTGACCACCAGGGTCGGGCCCTGTTTTTCCAGCAGCAGTGTTTCGCAATGAGGTAAAGATTCCATCCCAACCAACTCCACTAAGTTTGCTTAATCGCGTTGTTTGCCCGGTAGTGTGCCCATCATTTTGCAGATGATGCCCAGCATGATTTCGTCGGCGCCGCCGCCAATGGAGACCAGGCGAACGTCCCGGAAGGCCCGTGAAAGCGGGTTGTCCCACATGTAGCCCATACCGCCCCAGTACTGCAGGCAGCTGTCGGTAACCTCTCGGCCCAGTCGGCCGGCTTTCAGCTTCGCCATGGACGCCAGCTTGGTGACATCCTTGCCTTCGATGTGCAGTTCGCAGGCTGGTAGGTTAGGGCGCGCAGGGCTTCGATTTC
The DNA here is from genome assembly GCF_000830985.1 of Marinobacter similis. Taxonomy (GTDB): domain Bacteria; phylum Pseudomonadota; class Gammaproteobacteria; order Pseudomonadales; family Oleiphilaceae; genus Marinobacter; species Marinobacter similis. Next base: position 1,333,968 of record NZ_CP007151.1, read on the forward strand.
GGTCTGCAGCTCAGCCAGGCGGAAGTGAATTACCTGGTTGTCGAGCAGTGACTGGCCGAAGGTTTTGCGTTCCCGGCAGTATTCGATGGTTTTGTCGACGCAGTTTTCCAGGGACTTGATGACGTTGGCCGCGCCCCACATGCGTTCTTCCTGGAACTGCAGCATCTGCATCATGAAGCCGGTGCCTTCGGCGCCGATGCGGTAGCGTTGGGGCATGCGCACATCGTCGAAGAAGATCTGAGCAGTTTCGGAGGAGCGCATGCCCAGTTTGTTCAGGTGCGGGCTGAAGGAGATGCCCGGGCTGTTCATCGGCACCACGATCAGGGATTTGTTCTTGTGGGGCTTGTCGTCGCTGGTGTTGGCCAGCAGGCAAATGAAGTCGGCTTTCGGGCTGTTGGTGATCCACATCTTCGAGCCGTTGATGATGTAGTCATCGCCGTCTGCCCGGGCAACCGTTTTGGTGTTGGCAACATCGGAGCCTGCGCCTACTTCGCTGACGCCGATGCAGCCGACCATGTCACCGGTGATGGCGGGCGCCAGGAAGGTGCGTTTGAGTTCATCGGAGCCGAACCGGGCGATGGCCGGGGTGCACATGTCGGTTTGTACACCGACAGCCAGGGGTACACCGCCGCAATGGGCCATGCCCAGTTCCTCAGCGGCCACCAGGTTGTAGCTGTAGTCGAGACCCATACCGCCGTATTCTTCCGGCTTCTGGATGCCCAGAATGCCGAGCTTGCCCAGTTTCTTGAACACGTCGTGAATCGGGAACTCGCCGGCTTCTTCCCACTCGTCGCAGTGCGGATTGATCTCTTTCTCGACGAAGTCCCGAACTGTTTTTCGCAGCGCTTCGTGCTCTTCGGTGAATTTCATTTTGTTGTTCTCCTTGTCTGAAATCAGGTCTCAATTGTTGTGTCTGTGCCGCCGGATTACAGCCGGGCGACACCGAACGAATTGGGGCGTAGTGGGCGGCGTCGGCTTCGCGGCAGACCGACAGCACCAGCGCCAGTACCGGCGGGTATCCCGCGGGTCTATCAGGCCGTCGTCCCACAGCCGGGCCGTGCCGTAAAGGGCCGTGGAGCCGTCTTCGAGTTTCTTGGCGGTGGCCTGCTCAAGAAAATCGAGGGTCTTCGGGTCCGGTTCCATGCCACCGCGCCGCTGCTTGTCTTCGGCCACGATGCGCATCACCTTGCCAGCCTGGGCCGGGCCCATAACGGCGGTGCGGCTGTTGGGCCAGGCGAAGATGAAGCGCGGGTCCAGGCCGCGGCCGCACATGGCGTAGTTACCTGCACCATAGGAGCCGCCGATCACGATTGCGATCTTTGGTACCCGGCAGTTGGCGACCGCTGGATCATCTTGGAGCCGTGTTTGATGATGCCGTTCTGCTCGGAATGGGTGCCCACCATGAAACCGGTGGTGTTGTGCAGGAACAGCAACGGCGTGCCCGCCTGATCGCACAGCTGGATGAACTGGGCCGCCTTGGCGCTGCCAGCCGGGGTGATCGGGCCGTTGTTGCCGATGATGCCGACTGCATGGCCTTCGATGCGGATGGTGCCGCACACGGTCTGGTCATCGAACTCATTCTTGAAATCCATGAATTTCGAGCCGTCGGCAATACGGGCGAGGATTTCACGAACGTCGTAGGGTTTCTTGGAATCGGACGGGATCACCCCCAGCAGTTCCTCCGCGGGCAATCGTGGTTCGTCCCAGGTCAGCTCGCGCTGAGGGGGTAACCGTTCGTTCCAGGACAGGGCTTCGAGGATATTGCGGGCCTGGCGGATACCGTCGGCGTCGTCCTCGGCCAGGTATTCGGCGGTGCCGGCAACCTGGGCGTGCATCTCGGCGCCGCCCAGTTCTTCGTCGGTGGCTACTTCGCCGGTGGCGGCTTTCAGCAGCGGTGGCCCGGCCAGGAACATCTTGGCCTTGCCGCGCACGGCCACCACGTAGTCCGACAGGCCCGGCTGATAGGCGCCGCCGGCGGTGGCGTTGCCGTGTACCACGGTTACCTGGGGAATGCCGGCGGCAGACATGCGGGCCTGGTTGGCAAAACTTCTTGCCCCCTGCACGAAAATATCGGTGGCGTAGTTAAGGTTGGCGCCGCCACTTTCGGACAGCGAGACCACCGGCAGTTTGTTTTCCATGGCGATCTGGTGCAGGCGCAGGGTCTTGTCCAGACCGGCTGGAGTGATGGTGCCCCCTTTGATGGCACTGTTGCTGGCCACGACCAGGCAGCGGATGCCACTGACCGTACCAATGCCGGCAATGATGCCGCCACCAGCCAGGCTACCGTCTTTGTCATCATGCATCTGATAGCCCGCCAGGGAGCAGAGTTCCAGAAACGGTGTACCCCGATCCAGCAGTCGGTTAATGCGATCCCGGGGCAGCAGCTTGCCCCGCTTGGTAAACTTTTCCCGAGCGGCTTCAGCCAGGTCCAGCACCTTTTGCTCCACCTCCCGGAAGGTCTGGATGTGCGCTTCCATGGCCTCGGTGTTGGCCTGGAATTCCTCCGACTGGGGATTGACCGTGGTTTCCAGAACTTGCATGGCGTTCTCCTCAGTCGTCGCTCAGCACTTTCGGGGTGGTGGCGCGGTGGAAACCGTTGAACGGCTCGTTGTTCTTGGCCTTGGGGAAGGGCCACATCCGGCCGCCCTGGGAAGCGCCGCCGTCGATGCGCAGGCAGTCGCCGCTGATGAACGCGGCCCCGGGGCTGAGCAGGAAGCAGATGGCGGCGCTGACTTCCGATTCGGTGCCCATACGCTTGATGGGCACGTTGTCGCCCAGGCTGCGGATCCATTCCTTCATCTGTTCGGGGTAATTGTCCATGCCGCTGGAGGCAATCCAGCCCGGAGCTACCGCGTTGACGCGCACACCGGAGGTGCCCCATTCCACCGCTGCAGTCTGGGTAAAGTTGACCATGCCGGCCCGCGCCGCGCCTGAGTGGCCCATGCCGGGCATGCCGCCCCACATGTCAGCGACGATGTTAACGATTGCGCCGCCGGTGTTGGCCAGGGCCTGGGTGTAGGCCTCCCGCGCCATCAGGAAGCCGCCGGTCAGGTTGGTCCGGACCACGGTTTCCCAGCCTTTCTGGTTGATGCCGGTTAGCGGTGACGGGAATTGGCCGCCTGCGTTGTTGACCACACCGTTCAGCCGCCGTGCTCCTCAAGGATGGCGGCCACGGTCGCTTTTACCGATTCCTCCTCGCGGATGTCGCAGACGTGGGCGGAGGCAATGCCGCCGTCTTCCACGATTTCGGCCTTTACGGTTTCAACCTTCTCGGCTTTGCGACCGACCAGAGCGACCCGGGCGCCGAGGGCGGCCAGTTCATGGGCGGTGCAGCGGCCAATGCCGGAGCCGCCGCCAGTCACGATGAAGGTCTGGCCCTTGAACAGCTCGGGATGAAAGATGGATTGATAGCTCATGTACGGTGTCCTTTTTCCATGACAGCCCGGCTAACCGGAACCGGAAATTCAAGAAGTTGCTGGGCAAAGGCCTTGCCCTGGGGGTCGATGCGCAGGCTGGCGACGCCGCCTCCGCCCAGGCTGTGCTCCAGCAGAAAGTTAAAGGCGCTCAGCCCCGGCATGGCCCAGCGGGTGACTTTGCCGGTGTCGGGGTTGAGGGTGTGCTGCATCCACTCGGCAACGGCGGTTTCAGTCAGCGCCGCGTCGATGAAGGGCAGGAAATTCGGATGGCGGGCCACCACGCCAATGTTGCTGTGGTCGCCTTTGTCGCCACTGCGGGCCCAGGCTATTTCGATCAGGGGAACAGTGGTGTCGGTTTCCAGCGCGTCTTGGCTGGCCGGTTCTTCGGCCAGCTGGCTCGGGTCAAAGCCGCCGTCGGTGGCGACCGGTACCGGTTGGCGATCACCGTCGAGGTCCACTGATACTGAGGTCATTTTTTTGGGCACCAGGCAGGAGAATAGCCGGATTTTTGGCCATACGGTTGGGCGGCCGCCGACGATGCCAGTCAGGCCCGGTGCCATGCCAGTCGCGGCCTGGGCAATTTCCCGGGAGAACAGCACCAGCGCCTCTTTTTTCGGGTGTGCGGTGCTGATCTTCACCACGACTTCCCGGCTCTCGCCGCCGCGACCGTGAGCGCCGTAGGTGGCTTCAGTGCCCAGCAATTCCACGCTGGTTTCCGTGTAGTCGGGCAGGTCCCGCTCCCGGAACAGGCGCGAGGTTTTTGCCAGGATGGCGTCGGCTACCTTTTGGGCCTTGGCCGGAGCGTCAATGCCCGCCATCAGGAAGGTGACCGTGCACTTGAATCCATCGGGCCAGGTACCGGACACCTTGTAGCTGTCGGTAGGGGGGAGGCCGATAGCGCCGCGTACGGTGACCTGGTCCGGCCCGGTTTCTTCCAGGCTAACTCGGGTGAAATCGCAGGTCACGTCGGGCAGCAGGTAGGCTCGTGGGTCACCAATTTCGTACACCAGTTGTTCCGCCACTGTGCCCAGGCTGACCTGGCCGCCAGTGCCTTCTGGTTTGGTGATGACGAAACCGCCGTCGGCGTTGACCTCGGCAATCGGGAAGCCCATGTCCGCGTAACCATCGGCCACCTGCTCCCAATCGGTAAAATTGCCGCCTGTCACCTGCGCGCCGCACTCCAGCAGGTGGCCGGCCAGGCTGCCCTGGGCCAGTTTGTCGTAGTCAGACCAGTCCCAGCCGAATTCGTGCACCAGGGGCGCCAGTACCAATGCGCTGTCGGCAACGCGGCCGGTGATCACAATGTCTGCGCCTTGCTCCAGCGCCGCCACCAGGCCGGGCGCGCCCAGATAGGCGTTCAGGCTCACCATCATTGGCGGCATAGGTTGGCCGGTGGTCATCTCGGTAATGCCCGCCTCGGCCAGTCTTTTCTTTTCAAACAGCAGATCATCGCCCAGGACCAGGGCGATCTTCAGTTCAATGCCTGCCTGTTCGCACAGTGCCTGCAAGGCATCCCTGCAGGCCACCGGATTAACGCCGCCGGCATTGGCCAGTACTCGAATGCCTTTTTCGCGAATCTCACCCAGCAGCGGACCCATGACCGTTTGCACAAAATCCCGGGCATAGCCCTGGGACGGGTCTTTCATCTTCTGACCGGCCATGATCGACATGGTGATTTCAGCCAGGTAATCCGCCACCAGATAATCAATCCGACCGCCGCGAACCAGCTGTGCAGCGGCGGTTTCGGTATCCCCCCAGAACGCAGCCGAGCAGCCGATGCGGATGGTTTTTCCGGTGTCGTTGGCGGAGTCTGTCATGCGTCAAAACCCTTTGAGTCGGAGTCGATCAGGCCGGGCAGGGCCGCCTGCGTCTTTCGATAGTGTGCTTGGATGGTTCTGACAATACCAAGCAAGCGCTTGGTTTGTAAACAGAGAGATGTCGGGTAGAATCATTGGCCTGTTTCGACTGCCGGAAAGCCATTGTGAACCAAAGCAAAATCCTGAAAGACCTGATCTCGGACAATCTTGTCTCCGACCCCAATGGCGCCCGCGGTCGCCTGTTGAAAGAAGCTGCTCGCCTGTTCCGGGACAAGGGCTATGAGCGCACCACGGTCAGGGATCTGGCCGCCGCGGTTGGCATCCAGTCCGGCAGTCTGTTCCACCATTTCCGCACCAAAGAGGAAATCCTCAAGGCGGTGATGGTGGAGACTATTCGGCTGAACACCGCGCTGATGCAGGCAGCGGTGGATGCGGCGCCGACCAGTCAGGAAAAGCTGCGGGCGTTGGTGCGCGCCGAGCTGGAATCGGTCAACGGCCAGACCGGAGAGGCCATGGCGGTGCTGGTTTTTGAGTGGCGCAGCCTGGCTGAGGAGTCCCAGGCGGATGTGCTGGAGTTGCGGGATATCTACGAAAAGCTCTGGCTGGATACCCTTGAGTCCCTGCGCCAGGAAGGACGCCTGCTGGCGGATCCGTTCGTGGTTCGCCGCATGCTCACCGGTGCCCTGAGCTGGACAGTAACCTGGTATCGGCCAGAACGTGGCGGATTAACCCTGGACGGGCTGACCGATCAGACCATGGCCATGATGGGCTTTGCCGCGGGGACCTGATTGCGTCTACGTCTGTGATCGCAGGCATTGCCATAAAAAAGGACCCTCGAGAGGGTCCTTTTGTTTTGATCAGAATACGGCGAACGATTAGTCGTCGTCCTCCTCGTCTTCTTCTTCGTCCTCATCGTCCAGATCCAGCTCTCCGAACTGGTACTGCAAGGGCAGTTCATCAGCGGCGATGTCTTCCTCGCTGAACGGGAAGCGGATCCACTGTTTCTCGGAATAGGCTTCCGTCATGTCACGGTAGTAAGGCGAAGCCGGGTCGGTGGATTGGGAATAGGTCACGAAGCCCTCGGCTCGCGGTGTACCGTCTTCCTCCCAGGTGACCGTCTGAATGTAGCTGTTGCCGTAATTGATGTCGTACTGGCCGTCGCTCAGGTCGTTCGGCCGGCTGATGGCGATGGTAAAGCTGCCCTCAAAGCCTTCTCCGCCAAACACCGGAATGGGCGAGTCGTGAATGCCGGACACCTGGATGTCGCGGATAGCCGCATCCAGCGCGATGCCGGAATCCTGAATCTTTTTCACAGCATCGGCGAAAGCGCTGCTGATGCGAGGGTTGGCTACGTTCAAATCGCGTGGGGTGTTCACCGGATCGCGGGCATCGAACGGCGTAAGCATTTATCGGGTGAGCTGTCGGCAAGAGCCGAAACACTGCGCCAGAATTCACGCCAGATGTGACCACCCCGGGAATCCAGGTTGTGGGTTCCGTCCCACTGCTGCAGCACCTTGCAGGCTTTGACGATATCCACGGGCGCACCTTGGCTGCTTTCCAGCGAGCCAACGCCGCAGTAAGCCTTGAGTACATCCTCGCGTGCCAACTGCTCGGACATCAGACTGCTGTCCAGGACCACCGACTGCAGGCGGGCCAGATCAAAATCCTGGCTGCCGCCCAGGCCGTCGCTGCCGTCCAGGCGCTGAATGACCTGCTGCATGCACTTGCGGGTGCGCAGGGTACGCGGGGTTTCTTCGTCACCGATGATGGCGGCGAAGCCGGTGATCGGTGATTTGGGGTTGGTTGCCCAATAGCTGTCGTTACAGTTGTGCACCCAGTCGTCCCGGCGCAGGGTGGGCAAGTTGCCTGGCCCGAAAATACCCGCGGCCGGCGCGTCGGCGTCGGTTTCCCACTGGCACTCAGGTTTGGAGCCATCAAGGATCGGGAGACCCGGTGCCAACTGACTGAATACTGGCGACAGGGATGAGCCGCAGGTGGCGCCTTCGGCCTTGGCGTCGGGCACGTTCGGCACGACGGTGACATCGCCGTAGTAGGCCTGCTGGCCCGGGCCAGTGGCGATGGTGTTCACCCAGGGCACACCGAGCACACTGGCGTGCACGTCGATGAATTCTTCAAGGCTGTTGGCCTGGTTCCAGCGGAAGAATTGGTTGAGCAGCCGATCGTTCTCGGCGTTGGCATCACGCAGCGTGTAGGCCTTGCCGGATGACCAGTTAAGCACTGGAACACCGGAAACCTCGAAGGTCAGCATCGGGCCGTACTGGGACCGGTACAGTGTGCGATTGCGTACGCCGACACTGCCGTCTTCTTCCAGCACTTCGATTGTGACGTCCTGCTGGGCCATGTCGACAAATTCGCCGTCATAGAGGTATTGGGTCGGATCGGCCGGGTTCAGGGTCAGCTCGTAGAAGGTGAACCGATAGGCGGTGGATACGGTGTGGCTCCAGGCGAAGTGCTCGTTAAAGCCGATCAAAACTGCCGGCAGTCCGTACAAAGAGGCGCCCATGATTTCGGTGTGATCGCCTACTTTCAGGTGTGCCAGGTACAGTCGCTCGGTCTTTTCCCAGGGGAAGTGCGGGTTGCCAAACAGTATGGATTCCCCGGTGGTGCTGGCTTCAGACGAGAGCCCGTACATGTTGCTGCCAAAGGGTAGTTCCCGGTTAAACGGAAACGGCAGGGTGGAGTCTTCGTCTTCCCGGGCCAGCTCGGAAAGCAGCTGGTCAGGGTCTGGCGCGGACACCGTGGGCGCGGTGCCATCGTTGACCGGGGGTTGGGCGTTGGCAATGCCCTCGACAAACACCGACGAGCTGGCCAGGACGGCCAGTCTCAGATAGCGGCGGTACATGTCGCTTTCTTCCAGGGCAAAGAGCCAGTCCGCGTCACGGCAACGTTGGTGCCGGCCTGGGTGTTGGCCCGCCTGAATTTCAGCCCGGTAGCGATTGAAGCCAGCCACGTAACCCGCCGATGCCGCTACAGCCTCTGGATCGCTGTTTTCCCGGAGCGGGCGGATGGCGTCATCGGTGGCCGTTACTTTCCAGAAAAAGTCAGCGTTGAGGTTGTTGGTTTCGGCCCCGTTGGAGGGAATGCGATAGGTGCCATCGGGGCCAAAATAACGTGATCTCAAACCACGAATGGTAAGTGTGTCTTCGGCGATCAGGCACAGGTTGTCTTCAGCCTGGGCGTAACCGTAGGCGTAACCCATGCCAGCAAAGTTGTCCGCCTCTATATGAGGAATTCCGAAGGATGTGCGCCGCAGCTCAATGCTTTGGCTGATGTCCACGTCGTCCTGTTCGGGTTTATCCGGGGACGAGTCATTGCCAGGACAGCCGGTCAGGAGTAACGGTGCCAGGGCGAATGGGAGAAGATACTTAATTGGGGCCATGGAGTTTCCTTGTGCTCGTTGTGGTTTTTGTAACAGTCGGAAACGGCGTGGCTGGGGAAAAGGTTCCGGTCCTGAGAGCGGTTTGCCTCTTTTGCATGGTGCATAACAGGCCATTGGCCTGATTGGCACTTTGTGTCGGCATTCAAGCCATTTTTGTAGGACAGGATTGGCAGCATGCTTGTCGCCGTTCATAACAAAAACGCACAACAGGACGGACTATGAATTCCTCGCAGGTGTATTTCCTCATGCGCTCCGGTGCCGTGGTAAGGCTTATCGCGACCGCAGGTATCATTTTGTTGCTGGCCGGCTGTTCTGCCAATCCCATCTACAGCACGACCGGTGTCGTGTTATCCGGTTACTCCGAAGGCGAAGCCACGCCCTACGTGCTGCAGATGTCAGATCCGCATATGGCCTGCTCGCTGGGTGAGGGCATTGACCCCTTGCTGTATTCGTTCTCACGGGTTACCGATGCGCCGGATACCACCGGTTCATTGCTGATGCTGCTGGCGGGCAATTGTATGGAATACCGGGCCTGGGAGGCGGAACTCGCCTATCTCCGTGCCGATTTCGAGGGTAATGTCCCGGCTGCCAAAGACGCCCGGGAGGAGGCCAAGCGCCTGAATGCCAAGACCGCCAAACGTCGCCTCAAAGCCTTCAATCGCGCTATGGCAGCCTACGAATTTGATCCCGCTGCCGAGCCTTTGGAGTGTCCGTTCCTGTTCAGCGAACAGGATGAGCTGACCTTCCTGCTCGGGTTGCTGACCGGCATGCAGGCGATCGTAAACGACGCCAACTCCGGTGCCCTGGCAGGCATCCCTCGCAATATCGCGCCCCAGGCAGAACGTGCAGCGATCTGTGTTGATAACGAGAAATGGGGCGGCCTGCCCAATTCGATTCGGGCTCTGGTCTGGTTGCTGCTGCCGGATACCAAACCGCCGCTGTCACCAGATCCGTGGATGGTGCTGGACCATAGCTCTGAGCTTGGCGTGAAGAAGGGCCTGCGTGCATCCATGGCTCTGGAAGCCGTGGCGGCGGAGACCTTTGGCCGGCCGGAGGTGCTGGCCGAGACCATCGCGCAATTTGCGGCCTCCGAGGAAAAGGTTGAGGTATGGGACGACTACCGGTTGGTAGATGAAGTGGCCGCCGGCGTTATCCGGTTCTCTTCCGATAAGCACTGGACTGCGAATTACGGGTATCGGACGCCCCAAAGTTACTTCGGCAAGATGAGCCCAAAACGAGACACCGATAACGTTGAAACCATGAGCCTGGACGACCTGCTCTAGCGTCCCCGTTTACCGCTATCCGACTACTAACAAACAGAAAAATGACCCGGAGGTCGTTATGATCCGCAAATCTCTCGCCGCAGTCGCCCTGGCTGCCGCTGTTCCCGTGGCATCTGCCAAAACCGTGTCCATGTGCGTGTTCGACGTGATCGGCGCCAACGGTGATCTCTATAACATGGTTAAGGACTACGCGTTGGAGATGAAAGCGCACGGCGTCGATTTTGAGCTCAAACCCTACACCGACGAAGGCGTGGCCGTGGGCGATTTCAATGCTGGCCAGTGCGATGCTGTGGCGGCAACAGACCTTCGCACGCGTCCGTTCAACCGCTTTACCGGCAGCATCAGTGCCGTGGGTGCATTGCCAACCTACGATGACCTGAAAACCTGCTGGCGACCCTGGCACAGCCGAAAGCGGCGCCGCTGATGAAGGAAAATGGTTATGAGGTGCTAGGCATTGTGCCGGTGGGCGCTGGGTACCTGTTTGTCAACGATCGTGGCATTGATACCGCTGGTGAACTGGCAGGTAAACGCATGGCCACGCTGGATTATCAGAAAGACGCCATTCACATGGTGAACTACGTCAAAGCGACGGTGGTGCCTTCAGACATCACTAACTTTGCCGGCAAATTCAACAATGGTTCGGTCGATACCGCCTACGCCCCGGCTTTCGCCTACGAGGCTCTGGAGCTCTATAAAGGCATTGGCAAAGAGGGCGGCGTTGTCGACTATCCTCTGGCCCAACTGACCATGCAGGTGATTGCCCGTGATGACGTGCTGCCTGCCGACAAAGCCCAGACTGCCCGTGAAGTGGCCTGGGGCATGTTTCCACAAGCAATGAACCTGATCTCCGGTCAGGAGGCGGCGATCCCGGACGAGAAGTGGGTGAGGATTCCGGAAAAGGATATTCAGGGCTATCAGGAGATGTTCCGCCAGAATCGCCTGGAAATGCGTGACGGTCTGAACGGTGCCCCTGATGTTTACCACCCCAAGATGCTGGGCCTGTTGAGTAAGATTCGTTGTGCCAGCAATCCGGCATCCTCCGAGTGCACCGCCGGCAATCGCGAATAACAGGGTGGAACACCGATGAACTGGCGAGCCGTAACCGCGCCCGCAGCCAGAACTCTTTACCCCATGCATCGCATGCACGGGGTAGTGTTGCTGCTGCTTCTATTGTTTACCCTGCTGCTGGGCATGGGAAATTCCCTGCATTCCCGACTTTTGTGGGTGGGGGAGCAGACCTGGCCCAACTATTATCTGCTGAATCCGGATGCCACCGAACCTTCGTGCCAGCTCGAAATGGATGTCGATGCGGAGGTTCGTAAGCGCATCGATGCCTACCGGCCGGATCCGGATGATCTGTTCAGCTCGCCACCGAATCCAGAGGCTTTGCGGACGTCGCTTGAGCGCAACCTGGAGCTTTGCCAGGAGAAGTATGCCCTCTACGAGCAGAATCTGAAGCATGCGACGCCTGCCCTGGGGGCGTTCAAAGCCGTTGAGCAGGGGTTGGCAACCTTCCTGCTGGATAACATTGAACTGACCAAATACCTGTTCATTGCTATGTTTGCGCTGGCCGCGGCGATCGCTGCAATGGATGCCGATCACATTGCTTTGCGCCTGCCCCGGAATCGGGCGGAGTGGCGGTTGAGTCAGGGTGCCCAGTTCGCAGTCAATGGCCTGATGGTGACAAGCCTGAATTCGTACTTGGGCAAGCTGGCAAGCTCGCCGGGATCGGAAGGAACGGTAAGCCTTCAGTATGCCTGGGCCGGGGTCTTTGGTCTGTTCATGGTCATCAATGCGGTGCGGTTTGTGAACGTTCCTGATCGCCTGAGGCGGGGTAGCCTGGCGCTTTCGTCTGGCCTGGTAACGCCCCTGTACTGCGTTATGGGGTTGATTGCCATGAGCTACTTCTTCTTCGTGGATGGCTATGCGTCGGGCCTAGCGATCTATTTCGGCATGATGTCCAATCTGTCGTCGATGTTCATCAACATCGGCCTATACGTTCTGGTGGGGATGATCCTCAAGCAGACCCGGTTACCGGAATTGCTGCTCAACACCATCAAACCATTCAATCTGCCGGCGCCGATGCTGGCTTCAGTGATCATCTTCGCCACTGCGTTTCCAACCGCCTTCACCGGAGCCTCAGGGATTTTTATCCTGGCAGTTGGTGGTGTGGTTTATGACGAGCTCAGGCGAGCCGGGGCCGGTCGGCAGTTGTCGCTGGCCACTACCGCCATGTCTGGAAGCCTCGGTGTCGTGCTGAATCCGTGCCTGCTGATTGTGGTGATTGCGGCCCTGAACAAGGAAGTCACGACTACTGAAATGTACGGCTGGGGTTTCTGGGTGTTCATCATGTCAGCGACCTTGTTTTCGTTGATTGTCTGCAAGACCCAGGGCAACTGGAGGCCACGGCCTGCGCCGGGTGCGTTCCGTGCTGCTGTGCGGCAAACCCGGCCACTGCTGCCCTACGTCATAGTGGCAGCGCTGGTGGTTGTGACGGTCTGGATAATCCTTGGGCTGGAATTCAACGAGTACAGTGCGCCACTGATTCTGCCGCTGGTGATGCTCGCGTTGGTGCTGCTGGATTCAGGTAAAGATTCTCGGGACGAGAGTGAGTCCCGGTTTCAGGCCTTCTGGAATCGCAGTACCGCTGCCGCCAGTGATTCAGCCGTGCATATCGGTGCCTTACTGGCGCTAATCGGCTTTTCCATCTGCCTGGGTGGCATTCTGGAGCGCTCTGATATCGTCCATGCACTGTTTCCAGAGAGTCTTACCAGCCCGTGGATTGCCATGTTGGTGATTGTGGTGATGCTGACTTTGATTGGCATGGTGATGGATCCGTTCGGTGCAGTGATCCTGGTGTCCGCGACCATTGCCCAGCCCGCCATTCAACTGGGCATAGATCCGCTGCATTTCTGGATTGTTTGCCTGGTGGCATTTGAGCTTGGCTACCTGAGCCCGCCGGTGGCGTTAAACCATCTGCTGACCCGCCAGGTTGTAGGCGAAACAGAGGTGTTGGCCTGTGAGCGCACCGGCAGTTTCTGGCACCGCTACGAGCGCCTCCTGTTGCCCCTGGCCGTTATGGCTCCCACACTGTTGCTGGTGGCGTTTGTACCGATGATGTTCTACGCCCTGTAACTAACGCACAGAAATGTGAAACCGCCTCCGGCTATCAGCCGCAGGCGGTTTTTTAGCATCTGAGCCCGGGCTCTGGGCGTATCGGTTAACACTCAGTAAATAAACGTCGCCCCGGGATACTGTATGCTGGAGGCAGTTGCAGAGATGAGTGCTATGAACATCATGCTGACCCGAAAAACGCTTTTTAAGAAGGCCCTGCCTGCCGCGGCTCTGTTGGTGCTTGCCGGTTGTGGCGGCGGTTCTGACTCCGACTCCGATCTGCAGTCGGTGAACGTCGCCCTGTCCGGCTTTGTCGATATCGAAACCGGCACCCGGGTAGACGCAGATAACGCCGATGCCCTGACTTTGAATCCGACGCCCCGCAGCACTGTACAAAGCCTGCCGCAGGAATACGTGCTGGCAGGCTATGTCAGTGCCTTCGATGGTGTTTATCCCTCGATACCTGACTTTCCTTCCTTTGCCTATGCCGCCGACCCTAGTGATGAGTTCTCGATGTCGCTGCGTACGGGGCAGTCGGTTGAGCTTCAGGCCTTTGGAACACGTGAAGGTGCTTCAGCGCTTAGATTGTCGTTGAGTAAGGGCGGTTCTGTCGTTGAGACGAAGGTGACCGACAGTATGACGAGCCAGATCCGGGTGACCAATACCACCGGTTCTGATGGTTCCTTCATGGTCCGGGTTGAGTCCGAAGGCCCCACACCCATGCTGTATGTTCTGTCGACCGCGGTGAATTCCTCAGGACAGGCGAAATCCTTTGATTGGCCGGCCCATGAATTTGTCGCAGGGGAGGCCATTGTTGCCTTGGAAGCCAGCCCCGACCCGATATCGGCCCAGGCGATGATGGCCCAGACCAACATGGTGGCGACGCAGGAATTGGCGCCGGGCCTGTGGCGCGTGAAAGCTCCGGTGCCGGCCATGGCGGTCAGTGGCCAGAATGCCCAGGTGGCAACGCTGGACTGGATCCGCTCACTGAAACAGCAGCCGGGTATTGAATCGGCAACACCGAACTACCGGATGCAGACCATGACGCCCGTGGATGAGCTTGTATGGGCTCAGCAGTCACTATGGCTTGTTGAATGGCCCGACCGCCTGGCAGCTGGCGCCGCAGGCGGGTGCGAATGTTACGGTAGCGGTTATGGATACCGGTCTGTACCGGGCCTCCAGTGATAACTGGCATCAGGACATCAACGCGAACGTCATTTCACCGTTACCTCCGGGGACGGATTTTGTCTCGGCGCAGTTCGACAATGACGGCGAGCCCGGGCGGGACAATAACCCAGCAGACCCCGGCAACAGTGTGGGCGGCAGTGTCTATCACGGCACCCACGTTGCTGGCACGGTAGCCGCTGTAGTCAACGGCTCCGGTGGTGGTGGTGTCGCGTTCGAATCGACCTTGTTACCGGTCCGGGTTCTCGGTGACGGTGGTTCCGGCTCCTCCGCAGATCTGTTGGCGGCGCTGCAGTGGGTTGCTGGGTCTCCAGGCGGTCAGCCGCTGGCCGACATTGTGAACCTGAGCCTGGGTGGCCTGCCGTTCATACAGTCCATGCAGAATGCCATCAGCAACGCGACCAATCGCGGTGTGATCTTTGTGGCGGCGGCCGGCAATTCAGCGACTAGCACAGAGTCTTACCCGGCGGCCTTTGACGACGTATTCGCCGTCAGCGCCGTGGATGGCGCCGGCGAGCTGGCGTCTTATTCCAACTTCGGTACCTGGGTTGATCTGGCGGCTCCCGGTGGCGACGCCAGCCGTGATGGCAATGGCGATGGCCGTGGCGACGTGGTGGTCAGCACCAGCGTGATCAACGGGAGTGAGGAAACCTACATTGGTTTGCAGGGTACCTCCATGGCCGCGCCCCACGTCTCTGGAGTGCTGGCGCTGATGAAGGGCGAGAATGCCGCTCTGGATTACGAAGATATCAACGGCTTTCTGATGGCTGGCGATTTGACCGTGGCGGATTGCGGCAGTCAAAACTGCCCAAGGACCGAGCAGCTTGGCTGGGGTCTGCTGGACGCCAGTAAAGCGGCCTCTGCGGCCCAGGCTACGCCCATTCGCGATTTGCTCACCGCCACTCCGGCAGTTGTATCGCTCTCATCGGAAGGCGCGCGGACGGCAAGCGTGGCGCTTGACGTCTATGGCGACGATCCTAGCACGGTTACCATCAACAGCATTTCCGAGCCGCCGGCATGGTTGTCTATTGATTCCGAACCAGCGGACAATGATTCGGGCGTGAGTTTCAACATTGCTTTGAGTCTGAATCTGGCAGCGCTGGAGCCGGGTATTTCCGAGCGAACGACGCTCGAGGTTGCATACCAGGGTGAAAGCCAGGTTCGCACTTTGGAAATTCCCGTGGTCGGTCAGCAGGTAACCGACCAACAGGCGCGCGACGCTGGACGGCATTTTGTCCTGCTGGTCAGTCCTGAGCCCGATGGCGGTTTCTTCCAAACCGAAGCCCAGACCAACGTGGTGGCCGAGAATGGCCAGTATCGCTTTGTGTTCGAACCCGACGATGGCGTGCCGCCAAAAGAACTGAACGAGGTGTCACCGGGCAATTACATCCTGGTGGCCGGCTCTGATCTGGATAATGATGGCCTGATTTGTCACGGTGGTGAGGCCTGTGCCGAATACCCGGTTGCCGGGTTGCGGCAGGAAATCACCATATCGGCAGGCAACCCAATCGAAGGTATTCGCATGACCACCAGTTATTCCCGGCCGTCGATTTCGGCGGCCTCTCCGGAGCAGCTGCCCCGGCCTGATTTCCAGGGTTATCAGTTGCTGTCACCGAATCCGGACGCCACTAACGTGAAGGCATTATCACAACCATGACTCAATCCATTCGCAAAGCGATCAGTGTGGCGGTGTGTGTCAGTGCTTTCGGTGCCGGCTGCGCTGTCAGCCAGACCGAAACTGAGTCAGGTGCGCCGCTGGCGCGCCAGATTGCGCAGTCGGGTCACTGTGGCCTGGTTGCCCCCGGCCATATTCACCTGGCCAGCGCTGACGATGTCGACCGGCTGGAAGCCTTGCCGGGCCGCATGCTACCGCTGGCATCCTTGAGATCTGTCCAGTTCGGCAGCGAACATGTGGTACTCGCGGCGCTGGGCCAAAAGCCCACCGGTGGATTCAGCATCACCCTGGCGGGTGCGGAAATTGTCGACGATGAACTGGTGCTCGCGGTGGACATCCAGGAGCCAGCGCCAGGAATGACGGTAAGCCAGGCGCTCACCACCCCATGCGCCGCCATTGCCGTCACGGCGTCCGGCTGGGACGATATCCGGATAGCACCGGTCGAAAACAACCGTTGATCTTTCCGGCCGAATCCCTAAGCTATGCCCCAGCTTTTCGTTCCAATCGCGGAGTTTCTTCCTGCTTATGAGCCAACAACAATACAACGCTGAAGCCATTGAAGTACTCAAGGGCCTTGACCCGGTGCGCAAGCGTCCGGGCATGTATACGGACACCAGTCGGCCCAACCATCTGGCGCAGGAAGTGATCGACAACAGCGTGGACGAAGCCTGGCGGGGCATGCACGCCGCATTGATGTGGTCCTGTACAACGATGGTTCCCTGAGTGTTGAGGACGACGGCCGGGGTATGCCGGTGGATTTGCATAAAGAGGAAGGGCTGCCGGGTGTTGAACTGATCCTGACCCGGCTCCATGCCGGCGGCAAGTTCACCCAGGGTAACTACAATTTCTCCGGCGGTTTGCACGGGGTTGGTGTTTCTGTGGTTAACGCGCTGTCCAAACATCTGGAAATCACCATCAAGCGTGATGGCCAGCTGCACCGCATGACCTTCGCCCATGGCGAGAAGGCCAGTGAACTGGAGGTGATTGACACCGTTGGCAAGCGCAACACCGGCACCCGGCTGAAGTTCACCCCGGACACCAGCTATTTCGACAGTCCGAATTTCTCCGTCAGTCGCCTGCGCCATAATCTGCGGGCAAAGGCGGTACTTTGCCCGGGTCTTACGGTGACTTTCCTGCAGGAAAAACCGGAGAGAAGGACGAGTGGTGTTACGAAGATGGCCTGCGGGATTACCTGCGATCCACCCTGGCTGACATCGAAGCCGTGCCCCTTGAGCCGTTCACCGGCAGCTTTTCGGGTAACAAAGAAGCTGTGGACTGGGCCATCCAGTGGCTGCCCGAAGGCGGTGAGACGGTTATGGAGAGCTATGTAAACCTGATTCCCACCGCCCAGGGCGGCACCCATGTGAATGGGTTGAGGACGGGTTTGCTGGAAGCCATGCGCGAGTTCTGTGAATTCCGCAATCTGCTGCCTCGCGGCGTTAAGCTGTCGCCCGAGGATATCTGGGAGCGTGCGGCTTACGTGCTCTCGTTCAAGATGCAGGAGCCGCAGTTCTCCGGTCAGACCAAGGAGCGTTTGTCCTCCCGCGAAGCCGCAGCGTTCATTTCCGGTGTGGTCAAGGACGCCTTCAGCCTGTGGCTGAACCAGCACACTGACATTGCCGAAGTGCTGGCGGAGCTGTTTATCAGCAATGCCCAGCGCCGTTTGCGCGCCAGCAAGAAGGTTGCCCGTAAGAAGGTAACGTCCGGCCCGGCTCTGCCCGGTAAGCTGGCAGACTGCTCCGGTGGCGATACCGCGCGCTCGGAGCTGTTCCTGGTTGAGGGTGACTCGGCCGGTGGCTCCGCCAAGCAGGCCCGTGATCGCGAATTCCAGGCGGTGATGCCGCTGCGAGGCAAGATCCTGAATACCTGGGAAGTGGACCCGTCGGAAGTACTGGCGTCCCAGGAAGTGCATGATATTGCTGTCGCGATCGGGGTAGATCCCGGTTCCGACAAGCTGGATGGGCTGCGCTACAACAAAATCTGTATCCTCGCGGACGCCGATTCCGACGGCCTGCACATCGCCACCTTGCTGTGCGCGCTGTTCGTTAAGCACTTCCGTCCGGTGGTAGCCGCCGGCCATGTGTTTGTGGCTATGCCGCCGCTGTACCGGGTGGACCTGGGCAAGGAAACTTTCTATGCCCTGGATGAGCACGAAAAGCAGGGCATTATCGACCGCCTGGCCGCTGAGAAGCGTAAGGGCAAGATTTCGGTCACCCGGTTCAAGGGCCTGGGTGAGATGAACCCGCTGCAGCTGCGTGAAACCACGATGGCACCGGATACTCGCCGCCTGGTGATGCTCACCATCGAAGAGAATGATGACACCGACAGCCGCATGGACATGCTGCTGGGCAAGAAGCGGGCATCCGATCGTCGGTCCTGGCTCGAAACTTACGGCAACATCGCCGACGTCGTGACTTGATATATCTAAGGGTGCTATAAAAAGCATCCTTTATTCTTTCTCTGTATTCTACAAAGTCGTTATCCTGCCAGTTTTCTTTTCGGGAAGAACCGTAAATGGACTGGCAAGGCTGGTTTGCGCTGGGCCTGGCGGGCACCTCGCTAATACTCATGAGTGTTGGACGCTTAGCACCCCACATGGTGATGATGGGGGTGTTGGTCGTGCTCAGTGCCACGGGTATTGTGACGGCCGATCAGGCGCTTTCCGGTTTCAGCAACACGGGCCTGATCACCGTGGTGGCCATGTTTGTGGTCGCCGCGGGTATCCATCACTCAGGCGGTGTCGATCTGCTAGTGCACCACCTGCTCCGCAACCCCAGTACCGTTCGAAGCGCCCAGGCCCGGATTGCCCTGCCGGTATCCTTGCTGAGCGGATTCCTGAACAACACCCCGGTTGTGGCTACCATGATTCCGGCGGTGCATGCCTGGTCTCGCAAGATTGGCATTTCGCCTTCCAAGCTCATGATTCCCCTGAGCTACTCCGCCATTCTTGGCGGTACTCTCACGCTAATCGGTACCAGCACCAACCTGGTGGTTAATGGCCAGGTCCAGCAGCTTACCGGTGGTCCGGGCTTTTCCATTTTTACCATCACTGCGGTTGGGCTTCCGGTGGCCGTGATCGGTGTTGCGGTGATGCTCTTGGTCATGCCGCGCTTCCTGCCAGATCGCAAAGACCAGCAGAAGTTTGGTTCGATGCGGGAATTTACCCTGGAAGTTGCCGTGTCCTTTGATGGTCCGCTGGTGGGAAAGACTGTGGGCGAGGCCGGCTTGCGGGAACTGGAGCGACTCTACCTGGTCGAGATCGAACGTGACGGCAGCGTGGTTACCGCAGTGCCCTCGGAAGAGCGGCTCCGGGGTGGCGACCGCCTGGTGTTTGCCGGTGATACCCAGGCCATCTCCGACCTGTTGCGTATCAATGGCATCGTACCTTCTGTTCACGAGGATGAGCCCAGCCTGAGTAAAGACCGGGCTGAGCGCCGGCTGGTAGAGGCGGCTTTGTCGCCCCAGTCTGATGTGCTCGGACAGACCATTCGTGATGCCCGTTTCCGTGACCGTTACGGCGCCGTGGTGCTGGCAGTCGCCCGGGGTGGTGAGCGGGTGTCCGGCAATCTCGGTAATATCCGCCTGAAACCGGGTGATGTGTTGCTGCTGGAAGCGCGTCCCGCCTTCGTCAGCCGGCAGCGCTATAACAAAGACTTCTTGCTGATTAACGACCTGGAGACCGAGACGCCCCGCCACGACCGCGCATGGCTGTCCTGGGGCATCCTGCTGATCCTGGTCGGATTGGCGGCCTGTGGTGTGCTGACCATGCTTAACGCGGCGCTGTTGGGCGCGAGCCTGATGATTATCTCCGGCTGCTGTTCGGTAGGGCAGGCCCAGAAATCCGTGGATGTGCCGGTCATACTCACCATCGCGGCATCCTTTGCCCTGGGTGCGGCATTGCAGGAGACCGGAGCCGCGGAGTTTGTCGCTGAGGGCATTCTCGGGCTCAGTCAGGGCAATATCCTGCTGGCGGTACTGCTGGTGTACATCACCGTGTCGGTGCTGACGGAGGTCATTACCAACAACGCGGCCGCTGTCCTGGTTATCCCCATTGTGCTGTCGATGACGGCCACCATGGGGGTGGCAGCCGAGCCGTTTGTGATTGCAGTGATGATGGCTGCGTCAGCCAGTTTTGCGACGCCACTGGGTTATCAGACCAACATGATGGTGTTTGGCCCGGGTGGCTATCGTTTTGGCGATTTCGTGCGGGTGGGGTTGCCCATGAACCTGTTCATAGGCGCCTTGACGGTAACGGTGATCGCCCTGGTGTATGGGATCAGTCCCGGCTGACCCGCGGCTGCGTGGGGTTGGCTAGAATGTCGCAGCACAGGACCCGGAGTTCACCATCGTGGGAGTAGCCCTGGGACAGGGTGATGCACATGTAGGCGCCGGTCACGCACAGGTAAGGTGCGGTAACGTGCAGGTTGTCCGGAAGTGCCAGGGCCTGGCGCAGGTATTCCTGGCGGAACCAGTCAGCGCTGCTGGTGCTTTCCAGAGGTTTGAAACGAGGGTCCAGGCTACGCGTTCCGGTATCGGAAATGATGGTGTCGGCAATCTGAATGCCATGCTCGTTGACCAGGTAGCAGCGAGAAACCGCCTGGTGGTTGAGTAGTCCAAGACACGCTTGGTGCATCTCTGCGCCGTCGCGTAATTTATCAATTGCGTTCACAAAATAGCCCCGGAAAAACTCGGTCAGTTGCCGGGTTGGGTCGAAGGTGACCTGGTTGCGCGACTTGTACTCGTCCAGCAGCTCGTCAAAATTTGCTGGTGTGCGCGTCAGCTCTTCCAGATTGATACTGGGGGTTGTGAAATAAAAGCCCTGAACAAAATCGACTCCCGCATCTATCGAAATCAGCGCCTGCTCCCTTGTTTCCACGCCCTCCAGCAATGCCAGGCAACCTGATTGATGCAGCAGTGAAACAATGCCGTTCAAAATCTGTCTGGCTTTTCGATCTTCCGTGGCTCGGGTGAGCAGGGTCCTGTCCAGCTTCACAATATCCGGTGACAGGTTCCAGATGCGCTCAAAATTCGAGTGGCCGGCGCCAAAATCGTCGATGGCCGTAAGGCAGCCCAGCTTCTTGTAATAGGCCACCGTTTCTTTCAGCTTCTCGGCGTCATCGGTGGGTTGCTCGACAATCTCAATGACGATTCGGTGTGGCGGCAGTCCGGTCTTTTCCAGAAGTTGACCAAAGAAGGAGTCGGCGTGGCGGCCACTGGTGACGGCCTGGGGCGAAACGTTCAAGAATAGCCAGTTCAGCTGGTCTTCGAGGCCGCTGTAATTGCGAATGTGCAGATACCGGCACAAGCGGTCCAATAGCAGATTTTCAGAGTCCGAAGCAGGCAATTGGAACAGGTGCAGAGGCAGAACGGCTGAATCGTCGTTATCAAAAGCCCGGATCAGGCCTCATAGCCAACGATGCGTTTGTGCGAAATGCTGTAGATGGGCTGCAGTGCGGTGCGAAGGGTCAGGCCCTGGAAGTCGGCCGTCCATATATCACCCTCGTGGCTAAGCATCGGAGACAGAAGGTCGAGTTCCGGAACTGCTAGCTTTTGGGGGAGACTCTTCGACATAGCTCATTCTGAGTGGTTGCACGACATTGCCATTCGCCGGAAAGCGGAAGGCGTAAATGCTGAATCCCAGTCGGTAACGACCAAATTTATGGGTCAGCGCAACTGGTGCAAGTGCTGAGACTGCCAAAAAAAACGTATTATTACCACTGTTTCATGTCGAAAGTGGGAATCATTTACATGTCGAGTGAGTCAGCTAAGGTCAGGTAAACGCTTGAGAGTCGAGGGCGTTCGGAGCTGAACTGTGAATAAACGATGATAAAAGGGAGGCGACCCCGAGGGTCGCCATGCAATCAGTTGTTGCTGGGTACAACCACGCTTTCGTCGAAATCAAATTCCATGTCTGTGTCCTTTCTGTCTATGAGTCCCCGTGAAGGGGGATAACAAATATGGACTTAGTCTAACTTAGGTGACTTTTTGAACAATCCGTAAAACCCGTATGCGACCAAAGGCATAGATGTATGCGTATGGTCAGAATTTCTGATGGTGGTTAGCAAAACATTTCGATAGTTTTCATCAAGTGCCGTTTCTACAATGCAGTGCGGTGGTTTAAACAGGGATGGAGTTCAGGCAAAAGATGCAAATCAGAAATTCTTCCGAGCGTTATGGGATGGTCGCGGTAACGATCCACTGGTTGGTGGCCGTTGTTGTGCTGGGGTTATTTGCGCTCGGGTTCTGGATGGTGGATCTCACCTACTACGACGACTGGTACAAACAAGCGCCTGACATTCATCGCAGCGTGGGTATTCTTTTGTTCGGTCTGATGGTCCTGCGCGTGGTCTGGCGCGTGGCCAACGCTGGCCCCAAACCTCTGCCCAGTCACAAGCGCTGGGAAGTCGCCAGCGCCCATGCAGCTCACGGCTTGCTGTATCTACTATTGTTCGTGGCGATGGTCAGCGGTTACCTCATTTCTACCGCCGACGGTTCTTCCATCGATGTGTTTGGCTGGTTTGAGGTGCCGTCCGTCACCGGCCAGATTAAAGGCCTGGAAGACACTGCTGGCACAGTGCATTACTGGTCGACCTGGGCAATCGTGGCCCTGGCCGGGGTGCACGCAGCTGGCGCGTTGAAACACCATGTAATTGATCGTGATAACACACTACGGCGTATGCTTGGTCGTTAGCCAAGCGTGCCTAAACAGGCTTCTTAGCCCATTCCGGGCATGGTTCATGAAAAAGGAGAAAACTATGAAGAAGGTACTTCTTGCGTCTGCAGTTTCCATGGCTATGGTGGGTGCAGCCCAAGCCGATGATCACAGTGCCACATACGACTTTGACAACAAGGGTGCGCACCAATTCGTCACCTTCAAAATTTCTCACCTCGGTTACAGCTGGCTGTATGGCCGCTTTAATGAGTTTGACGGCCAGTTCGTCTACGATGCCGAGAACCCGGCCAACAGCTCTGTGAATGTGACCATCGATACCTCCAGCGTCGATTCGAACCACGCCGAGCGCGACAAGCACCTGCGCAGTGAAGACTTTCTATACGTAGACGAGTATCCCCAGGCCAGCTTCAAGAGTAAGCGGGTGGTGGTCGATGGCGAGGGTGAGGCCGATATTATCGGTGACCTGACTTTGCGCGGCGTGACCAAAGAGGTGACTCTGGACGCCGAACTGATCGGTCATGGCGAAGATCCGTGGGGCGGCTATCGCATGGGTTTTGAAGCTGAAACCGAGCTGCGTCTGAAAGACTTCGGCATCCCGATGGAGCTCGGCGAGGCTTCTGAGACGGTTGATATCATCATTTCCGTCGAAGGTATTCGTCAGTAAGGATTGTAAAAAGGAAGGGTGCCGAAACAGGTGCCTGAGAATGAGAACCAGGGTTCGGTTCTGAGTGCCGAACCCTGGCTCTATTTAAGCAGGCTATCCCCGCCTGGCTCGATCTTCGATTCCCGCTTTTAGTACCCGCAATGGGCCTTTCTCGTCACGCCTTGGATTAGCCAGACGCTTGGTTTGATCGGCACAGATGCCGTTGTCGCCAGAACTGACCAGCAAAGATAACCAGCCAGATCAGCACACCCGCCCAAAGATACGGCTCGGGAATCTGGAAAGTTCCGCTGATTGTAAACTCCACCAGGAGCATCAGGGCCACTGCCAGTAGCGCATTCACCATGGCCGTGACCATAGCTTGCCCGCAGGCTTTCAGGTTGGGTTTCATAGTGTTCCGCTTGTGAGGAAAGTTAAACGGTCTTCTATCCGATGTTGGCGAGCATACGGTGGGCATTACAGAGTCTCCATGCGGGGTTTCCGCTATTGGAAGTTGGAGTATCTGAGCGCGCGTCCATATAATGAGCCCTCACGTCGCGGCCCGTGATTATTTCGCGTGCAACGGGTAGCATCATCGGCGTCATTCACTTCAGGTAATACAGGCAGAAGAGGCATCCATGCCAGAGTTCCAGACTACGGATGAAGGCTTTGAGCGGGTTTCACTCAGGGACTACACGGAAAAGGCCTATCTCGACTACTCCATGTACGTCATCCTTGACCGGGCCCTGCCCAACGTGGGCGACGGTCTCAAGCCGGTCCAGCGGCGCATCGTATACGCGATGTCCGAACTGGGGCTGAAATCCACGTCCAAGTACAAGAAATCCGCGCGGACCGTCGGTGATGTGCTCGGTAAGTTCCATCCCCACGGTGACAGCGCCTGTTACGAAGCCATGGTGCTGATGGCGCAGCCGTTCTCTTACCGTTACCCGCTGGTGGATGGTCAGGGCAACTGGGGGTCGCCAGACGATCCCAAGTCTTTTGCCGCCATGCGTTATACCGAATCCCGCCTGGCACCGTTTGCCGAGGTGCTGCTGGGAGAGCTGGGCCAGGGCACGGTGGACTGGGTGCCGAACTTTGACGGCACCATGGACGAGCCTTCGGTTCTGCCAGCGCGTCTGCCCCATGTGCTGCTTAATGGCACCACCGGCATCGCTGTGGGTATGGCGACCGACATCCCGCCCCACAACGTGCGTGAGGTGAGTGCCGCCTGTATACGGCTTCTGGATAGCCCGGAGGCCACTGTTGATGAACTCTGTGAGCACATCAAGGGCCCGGATTTCCCCACCTACGCCGAGATCATCACGCCGCGCAAGGACATCCGCCAGATGTATGAGACTGGCCGCGGGTCTTTGCGCATGCGGGCACGGTGGATTCGCGAAAACGGCGAAATCGTCATTACTGACCTGCCGCACCAGGTGTCAGGTGCCCGCGTTCTGGAGCAGATTGCCCAGCAGATGCAGGTCAAGAAACTGCCCATGGTCGCTGACCTGCGCGACGAATCAGACCATGAGAACCCGACGCGCCTGGTGATTGTGCCGCGTTCCAACCGGGTTGATCTCGACGGTTTGATGGCGCATATGTTCGCCAGCACCGATCTGGAGAAAACCTACCGGGTTAACATCAACGTCATCGGCAACGATGGCCGTCCCGGCGTTAAGGGCCTGCACACCATTCTGACCGAGTGGCTGACGTTCCGCCGGACCACCGTGACGCGTCGACTGCAGCACCGCCTGGACAAAGTGCTGGCCCGACTGCACCTGCTCGAAGGTTTGTTGATCGCCTACCTGAACATCGATGAGGTGATCGAAATTATCCGTACCGAGGACAAGCCCAAGCCGGTGCTGATGGAACGGTTCGGGTTGTCCGCGGATCAGGCTGAAGCCATTCTCGAGCTGAAACTGCGCCACCTGGCCAAGCTTGAGGAAATGAAAATCCGGGGCGAGCAGGATGAGCTGGCGGCCGAGCGTGATGAGCTTCAAACCATCCTCGGTTCCGAGGACCGCCTGCGTGAACTGATCAAGGCCGAACTTCAGGCCGATGCCGAAACCTACGGCGATGACCGTCGCTCACCGATTGTGGAGCGCGAGGAAGCCCGTGCCTTCAGTGAAATCGATCTGGTGTCCAGCGATCCGGTTACCGTGGTGCTGTCCGAGAAAGGCTGGGTGCGAGCCGCGAAAGGCCACGACATCGAGCCTGAGGGCCTGAGCTATAAAGCCGGTGACAGCTTTGCCCTGGCGGCACGAGGTCGCAACAACCAGCAAGCAATATTCCTGGATTCCACCGGCCGTGCCTACTCACTGATGGCGCACAGCTTCCCGTCCGCGCGAGGGCAGGGCGAGCCGCTGACCGGCCGGATCAATCCGCCATCAGGGGCGAGTTTCTCTGGCCTGTTGATGGGCGACTCTGCTCGCAAGGCCCTGCTGGTAACCGATGGCGGTTATGGCTTCGTTACCTCGTTGAACGACATGATCAGCAAGAATCGGAACGGCAAGGCAGTGGTCAGTGTGCCCAAGGGAGCCCGGATCATGCCGCCGATCACCATTCCGACAACGGATAAAACCCTTTACCTCGGGGCAGTGTCCAATGAGGGGCGAATGCTGGTGTTTCCGCTGAGTGAATTGCCGGAGCTGGCCAAGGGCAAGGGTAACAAGATCATCAGCATCCCCTCGGCCCGGGTGCAGAACCGGGAAGAGTACGTGGTCGCCGTGGCGGTGTTTGCCGAAGATGATCAGCTGGAGATTCGTGCCGGCAAGCGCAAGATGGGCCTGCACTTCAGCGACCTTGAGCATTACCTGGGCGAGCGTGGCCGGCGTGGGCACAAGCTGCCCCGGGGCCTGCAGCGCGTTGACGGCATTGATGTGATTCCTTCTGCCGCACGGGCACAGGAAGAGGAGAGCACCGAGAGTGAGTGAGCTGGTACTGATTAATGTCTCCGGCCGGGACAAGCCCGGCCTGACCTCGGAAATTACCGGGATCATGGGCCAGTACGATGTCCGGATCCTCGACATTGGCCAGGCGGTGATCCATGACCATCTGACCTGGGGCATCCTGATCGAGATTCCGGACGCCTCCAAGTCTTCGCCGGTGATTCGCGACCTGCTGTTCCGGCTGCACGCCCTGGACCTGCAGGTGCGGTTTGCACCGATTACCATCGAGGAGTACCAGAGCTGGGCGGAAGGTCGTAACCGGGCCTGCTACATCGTCACCCTGCTGGCCAGGGACATCCAGGCTGAGCAGATCGCCCGGGTTTCGGCCATCACTGCGCGCCATGGCCTCAACATCGATAACATTTCCCGCTTGTCGGCCCGGCCCTCCCTGAACACTGCTGAGAACCGCATTGCCTGCGTGGAGTTTTCGGTGCGGGGAACACCCTCGGACTTGGACGCACTGCGGGCCGATTTCCTGCACATTGCCGGTGAAATGAACGTCGACATCGCCTTCCAGGAAGACTCGATCTTCCGCCGGAATCGTCGGTTGGTGGTGTTCGATATGGACTCCACCCTGATTGAAGCCGAAGTGATTGATGAGCTGGCCCGGGAAGCTGGCGTAGGCGACCAGGTCGCAGAGATCACCGAGCGGGCGATGCAGGGCGAGCTGGACTTCGGTCAGAGCTTTGCGGAGCGCCTGGCGCTATTGAAGGGGCTTGATGAGTCCGTGCTCGAGGGTATTGCCGCCCGCCTGCGGATGACTGAAGGCGCCGAGCACCTGATCCGTAGCCTGAAGGCGCTGGGTTACCGAACGGCGATCCTGTCCGGCGGGTTTACCTATTTTGCCCGCCATCTGCAGGCCAAGCTGGGTATTGATTACGTCTACGCCAACGAGCTGGAAATTGTCGACGGCAAAGTCACCGGTCAGGTCTCCGGCCAGGTGGTGGATGGCAAGCGTAAGGCCGAGCTGCTGCTGGAAATCGCGGAGAAAGAGCACATTGCCCGTGAGCAGGTGATTGCCGTGGGGGATGGAGCCAACGACCTGCCCATGCTGAGTCAGGCCGGTCTGGGCGTGGCATTCCGCGCCAAGCCGCTGGTCAAGGAATCGGCGCGGCACTCGATCTCGACATTGGGGCTGGATGCCATTCTCTATCTGATTGGTTTCCGTGAGAGCGAGACCAATCAGGGGCTGGAACGGGCCGGTTTCTGATCGGTTCCAGTGCTTGCTGAAAACAAGAACGGCGCCCAGAGGGCGCCGTTTTTTTGCCATGCAGTTTGGGGTCAGTGATCCCCGAAGTCGTAGTTCATCTCCGGCACAGGCGCTTGCAGGTAGTAACCCTGAATGTAGTTGACGCCGGCTTGCCAGAGTGTAGCCAGCACGCCGGCGTTTTCCACCAGCGGGATGATGGTCAGCTTGCCGCTGTTCTGCAGGGTTTTGACCATTTCCTTAACCTGTTCCTTGGCGGTGTCGTTCTTTTGGATTTCCTCAGTGAACGAACCGTCGATCTTCACGTAGTCAGTCTCGATGTGCTTCAGGGTATTGAACGGGTTGAGCGCACAACCGAACTGGCCAATGGAAACCTTGCAGTGCAACTCGTGCACGGCCTTGCTGAACTCTTTCGCCTGTTTCATGTAGTTGTTGGCATCGCCTTCCCGGATCTGGAAGACCAGGGAGTCACCGGGCAAGCGTGCCGCCTTCAGGGCCACACTGAGCCAAGCTGTGAAGGTCTGGTCCTGCAGGGTTTCGGCCGTGATATTCAGGAACAGGCGGGTATCATGCCCGCGCGACCGGTGGCTGGCCAGCTGCTTGATGGTCTGCAGGATAACCCAGCGGTCGATCTTGATGGCAGTATCTGCAGGGCCCATTGGCGGCAGAAAGTCGTAGGGTGAGACTTCTTCTTCATCCTTGTCGAGCATCCGGACAAAGGCCTCGTAGTGCTCTTCGCCTTCGCCGCGCAGGTTGATAATGGGCTGGAACA
Organism: Marinobacter similis; assembly: GCF_000830985.1. Lineage (GTDB taxonomy): Bacteria > Pseudomonadota > Gammaproteobacteria > Pseudomonadales > Oleiphilaceae > Marinobacter > Marinobacter similis. Next base: position 1,362,098 of record NZ_CP007151.1, read on the forward strand.
GCAGCTTGAAACGGTTGTCTTCCAAGGCTTTTATGATCGCCTCAACCGAATTGCCTTCATCGAGGCTTTCGTAGTCGGTCGGGTTGTAGACCAGAACACCGTTGCCCTGTTCGTGACCTTCCTGCTTGCGCACATCGGACGAGGCGGTGTGTGCCCGGGCCATCAGCTCCTCGGCTTTCGGAGAGTTCTCGGTGATAGCAGCGACACCGATACTGACCGTGAACTGCACGGTTCGGCCGTTTATATCAAACAGGTGGTCTTCGACCGCCTTGCGAACGCGTTCGGCGTGCTCGGCCATGGCCTTTTCGTCAGAGGGTTGGCACATGAGGCAGAAGGCGTCATCACTCAGGCGGGCAAGGATGACCTCTTCATCCACCTGCTGTTTGAGCAGGTTGGCCAGGTCGCTCAGCAGAAGGTCCGCACCGGCAATGCCGACCTGACCCTTCATGCTCATGAAGTTGTCGAGAGCGATGTAGGCGAGGGCACCGGTTTGGTTGTTTTTTCCAGCCTTGCTGATGTTTTCGGCCAGGGCGTCCATCAGGTACTGGCGGTTGAACAGGCCGGTCATCAGATCCTGGCTACTGATCTGGCGCAGCTTTTCTTCCAGCTCGGCGTCGCTGTGTTCAGGCTGCAGTACGATCTGGGTGCAGGCCTCGCCGTCGTAGGTTGCGGCAGACACTGACATGGTCACGTTGAACTCGTGATCGTCGCTCCGGCGCGCGGTGCAGTTCATGGTCATGCCGTCTTCGCCCTTTTCGACAAAAGACTTCATGAACTCTTTGTACTTGCCCTGGCTCTCCGAGGTGAGGGTGTCTAGCACCGGAATGCAGATCAGGTCGTCGATGTCGTCGTAGCCGAGGAACTCCATGTACGACTGGTTGGCATAGATGTGCATGCCGTCGTTAATGTAGGCGATGGCGTCCTTGGAACTCTCCAGCAGCAGCTGGCAGCGTTGTTCGGCTTCGCGCAGGTGGGACTCCAGAACGCGACGACGGCGGCGATCTTCCAGGGCGGCGAGTTCGCGATTAACCGTCAGCACCAGCAGATCTGTGTGTTCGAAAGGAACCGTGTCCTGGGCGCCGGCTTTTAAAACCGCAACAGTGCGTTCGCGGCTCTGTTCTTCCGTCAGCAGGATGAACGGAATGTCCTTGTCCATCCGGCGAATCATTGCCAGAGCGTCGTCAGCACTGAATTCCTGCTCCAGGTCCCTGGCCAGCAACAAGTCCCAATTGCCGGCTTTCAGGGTTTCCTCCAGATCCTCTTCCGAAGTAATGCGGTGCGCGCGAGTGGCCTTGCCAGAGTTTCGGAGCAGGCTGACCAGCGATTCGGCATCATTTTGGTCGGGATCAAGGATGAGCAGGTGTACGGTCGCGTTCTTTTTCTGCATTCGTAAGGCGTCTCGTGGTGCACGTTGGGATAGGCCGGCCCCAGTCTTTGTAACGGGCGCAGGGATAACCAGTGCCTTGCTTTCGGCATGGTTCGTCTGCTCCGGCTGGCCGGGCTGTCACTTAGCTGAATGATGCAGCGGATAGTCGCCAATAACAACCCTGCAGCCAGTGGGTTCCCGCTGCCAGGCGTCTACAGCGACGGCCACAGTGAATCGAATTCATCCTCACTGGCGCCAGAAGGAGTGTCCGGGGCGCTGGCCGACGGCACTGAGGCATTGTGGAGTTTCAATTCGAACTGGCTGATGCTTCCGGTTGAAGACACCTTCTTGGACAACTGACCCTGATCTTCCCGGCCGTCGTGCAGCAGTGAAATACGGCTGCCTGACTGGAACGGCAGTCGTGGGGTGATCAGAGTCGCAGACTGGTTGACCACGCTGATTTCAGGCAATAGCAAGCCGCGCAGGTACTCGCTGCTGTTGCCGACCTTTTGGATCAGCTTCACGCCGCAGGGCGAGGCGCTGGGCGCCAGCAGTTCGATGCCGATCTGGGTTCCGTGATGCCTGATTTGCCGGATCCAGCGAACCACCGCAATGCTCCAGGGGTGGGAGCTTTGCTCGCGCACGCCTAGAATCTCACCCGCCTGTAGTGATGCGGGGACATTGCTTTCCCAGGCCACGCAATAACCGCCCGGGCTGGTGTTGATCAGCAGGGCATGGTGGGAGCTTGGCCGGTTTTTGTCAGCCACCTGCTTGGAAGCGGTGCCATAGCTGCCGCGAAAGGTAATGGGGGCGTCCGCGGAGTGTCTGGCGTCATCACTGGGGGAGACATCGTGAGCGCCTGCCCAGGCGTCTTTGCCCTGCTGGGCTGAGCGGATGAACATGTTCTCTTCACTGTGGTGACCGTTTTCGTTGCCACTAACAAACTCGGTGAAGGTCTTTTCTCCAGCAACAAAATAGTGGGCGGAGGTGAGGCCCACACAGACTTCCAGCATGCCCTGACTGGCAATCCGGTTGAAGTTGCGCTTGGCCAGAATGCCGAGAGCCTGGCTCAGGTGAGTCAGCAGGGTGTCGCTGACCTTGGCAGGCACATGCAGAGGGTTTTCGCCTTTGGTTTTGTTGCGGCGGGCGTTCAGCGTATCCGAGACCATTGCCGACAAGTCCCGGGTGTCGAAGTCAAAGCTGTCTTCGCCAGGGTTATGATCCAGCAGGCTCCGGTAGATCGGAGGGTTGTCGCCCTCCATGTTGATGACGAACAGGCTCTCGTCTCCAATATCGGGGGCGCAGTGGGTGTAATCGCTCCAGCCTCGAACAGCTCGTAGACCTGCATCAGTCTGGCTGGCGCAGCTGGTTCGGGCGCGCACTACCGAGTAGCAGAATCCGTTTGTAGGCATCGGATATGGAGCTGGAGCGGCGGTGCAGCAGGCTATGGTCTTCAACTTCGGTGTCTGCGAGTTTGTTTCTGACAGCAAAGCGGTACAGCCGGTGGCACTCCAGCCAGCTCCTTGAAGGACTTGGGCAATACAGCTGGTGGGAGCGGACGATGGTCGCTGCCAGCTCCGAAATAGCCCGATGTGTTGCAATTGCGATGGGCTTGCGGTTGCGCTCTACACCGCCATTGTCGAGAAATCCCAGGACGCAGAGCTTGTAGCCTGCGGACAGGTGCAGCTGCAGTGCCTGGGACAGGTTGGCGATCTTGCGCTGTTTTTCAGGCAGCGCAACGGCCATGCCCAGATAATGCCGGGAAAGCTCATTGCAAACGAACTGGATCTTGTCCCGGATCAGCTCCAGGAACTGCAGCCGCTGTTGTGGGGGCGTGAACAGGTGGTTGAGCTCAATGATGGCATGGTAAAGCTGGCGCGAAACCTCGCCAATATTAGCCATGGGCAATTGATCTGCCCAGCCCCGGAATGCTTTGGGCGTGGTGTCGCAAAAAGACAGGCTGGCTGTTTTCTGTTCTGGGACTCGAAGATCAGGTTTCAGATTCATGCCTTCCATGAGTTCACGCCACTGTTGAGAGTCACGGTGGGGTTCCTGAAGTGATGCGGTGGACAGTTGAGCGATGTGTTACTTGCCCGCAGCGTCACGGAAAAGCCGTGAATGGTATTTTTATGGTAATCGTTACATAACATTAAGATAGCAAGCCCGTTACAAAAAGCGAACGTTCAACGAGTTAACAATCTTTGACAAATGTCTGCGGGCGATTTTTTGAGAATTCTATCACGGAAACAGATTGAGGGGCGTCTTGCCTTCCCGTCCGGGAACCTCTCGTACCAGCTTCGGTACCAGAAATCCCGGTAGCCGGCCAAGCAGATCCCGGACCAGTCCCCGGGCCTCGTTGTCAGAGACATCGTAATGATGCGCCCCCTCGACCGGATCGAAGGCGTGCAGGTAATACGGCAGTACCCCGGCGTCAAATAGCGACTCACTGAGTGTTTCCAGAACATCGACGTTGTCGTTGACACCGCGCAGGATAACGCTCTGATTCAACAACGTAACGCCGGCACCGCGCAATTGTTCCAGAGCGGTGCGCGTGGCCGAATCAATCTCGGCCGGGTGGTTAATGTGCAGCACCATCACAACCTGGAGCCGTGTATTTTTCAGCCAGGTAAGCAGTGGCTCGCAGACGCGCTCGGGAATCACCACCGGAAGGCGAGTGTGCAGGCGCAGGCGCTTGAGATGAGGAATAGCCCCGAGCTCGTGTGCCCATTGCGCAAGTAGCTTATCGTTGACCGCCAGGGGGTCGCCGCCGCTGAGAATCACTTCGTTGATTTCCGGGCTCGCCGCCAGGGTCTCTATAATATGCTGCCGGTCCTGAGGCTCAGGCGCTGATCCTCGTATGGAAAGTGGCGCCGGAAACAGTAGCGGCAATTTACCGCACATTGACCAGTCACCATCAGCAGGGCACGGCTGCGGTATTTGCGGATCAGGCCGGTAGTCTGGATGGCGACGTCTTCTTCCAGGGGATCGCGAACGAACCCCGGAACCCGCAGAGCCTCCTGGCTCACCGGCAAGACCTGTCTCAGTAATGGGTCATCGGGGTCGCCCTTGCGCATTCGCGCCAGGAACGGCTCCGGAACTCACCGGGAACAGTTTATGCCCGGCCTGGGCACCCCGGAGCCAGCGCTCGGGCGACAGCCCCAGCCTTGCCAGCAGTTCCTCCGGGCAGGTGATCGACCCAGAGAGCTGTTGCTGCCAGCTGCGACGGTCCTCAACAAGGTGGGCTTCTATACGGGTGGGGGTTCGCTGTATCATAGCGACCTTCGAATTTTTAACTGCATTTTGTCAGGTGAACATTTCATGGCTTCATATTCTACCAACGAATTCCGCGGCGGTCTTAAGGTTTTGCTCGATGGCGACCCTTGTATCATGCTTGAAAACGAGTTCGTCAAGCCGGGGAAAGGTCAGGCCTTTAACCGCGTAAGACTGCGGAATCTCATGACCAACCGGGTCTGGGATCGCACGTTCAAGTCGGGTGAGAGCCTCGAAGCCGCTGACGTGATCGATCAGGACATGGAATACCTGTACACCGACGGTGAATTCTGGCACTTCATGCTCACTGATGGCTCCTTCGAGCAGTACCCGGCAGACGCCAAGGCGGTCGGTGATACCGTGAAGTGGCTGAAAGAGCAGGACGTGTACACGGTTACCTTATATAACGGCGCGCCTCTGACGGTTACGCCGCCGAACTTCGTCGAGCTGGAAGTGGTCGACACCGATCCCGGCATGAAAGGGGACACCGCCCAGGGTGGCTCCAAGCCTGCAACCCTGTCGACCGGTGCAGTGGTCAACGTTCCGCTGTTTATCACCATTGGCGAAGTGCTGAAGGTCGATACCCGGTCGGGTGACTACGTTAGCCGCGTTAAAGGCGGCTGAGTCCGGAATGACTGAAGAATCTGCCTGGCGGCCCTCTGCCTCGCCGGCAGCCCTGAAAAGCCGTGCACAACAATTGGCGTTTGTGCGCGGCTTTTTTGCTGAACGAGAGGTCCTGGAGGTGGAAACGCCCGTGCTGGCGCAGCATGGCGTGACCGACGTGAACCTTGATGGCGTCGCGGCCGATGTGTCCGCGGCAGGGCGCCATGGAGGTTGGCTTCAGACCTCTCCCGAATACCACATGAAGCGTCTGCTCGCGGCGGGATCAGGTTCGATCTATCAGATTTCCAAAGTATTCCGTAACGGTGAGTGCGGACGGCGGCACAACCCCGAATTTTCCATGCTGGAGTGGTATCGGGTCGGCTACGACGACACAGCATTGATGGCCGACGTGGCGGACCTGGTATGTGGCTGGCTGGGCTGTGCCCGGCCAGTGCAGGTGTCCTACCGGGATGCCATGCTGGCCTGGGCCAAGGTGGATCCGTTTGAAATCAGCGATCAGGATTTGCGCCTGTGCTGCGAGCAATGGCTGGAGCCGGGCCAGATCGCGGAGCTGGATCGCGACGGGTGTCTGGACCTGCTAATGAGCTTTTCGGTAGAGCCGAATCTTGGCCGGGATACCCCGGAGTTCGTCGTCGGCTATCCCGCTTCCCAGGCGGCCCTGGCGCGAGTCTCAGAGGTGGATGGCCATCCGGTGGCGCACCGCTTCGAGCTGTATATCGATGGCCTGGAGCTGTGCAACGGCTATTGGGAGTTGGCTGATGCCAGCGAACAGCGCCGTCGCTTTGAGGCCGATAATCGGCTCCGGCGGCAGTCGGGCAAGCCCGACATGGCGCTGGATGAGTCTTTTCTTGATGCGGTCGAGGCCGGATTGCCCGACTGCGCCGGGGTAGCGCTCGGGCTGGATCGGTTGCTGATGCTCAAGGTGGGCGCCCGGGATATCGCCGAGGTGCTGGCCTTTCCTTTCGAGCGTGCCTAGGCCGTAAGCCTTATTTAAACCAGAGTGCCGAAGGACTCGCCCATGCGCACCGTTTTGCCGGCTACCTGATCGTTGTTCCAGGTGGCCGCGCCCTTGGGCATGACCATGACCACGGTGGAGCCCAGGCGAAAGCGGCCCATTTCCTCGCCCTTGGCGAACGCTCGTGCCTCGTCGCCTTCGTAGCGGGTGGTTGTGACCTCGCCACTGCCTGGCGCAACAACGCCAGACCACACAGTCTCAACGCTTCCGACGATCATAGCGCCAACCAATACCAGGGCCATAGGCCCGGCTTCGGTGTCGAATATGCAGGCCACCCGTTCGTTACGGGCAAACAGGTTTGGAACGTTTTCGGCCGTAACCGGATTGACGGAGAACAGCTTGCCCGGAATGTACACCATTTCTCGCAAAGTGCCTGCCAGGGGCATGTGAATCCGGTGATAGTCCTTGGGCGACAGGTAGATGGTCGAGAATTCGCCGTCTGCAAAGGTGTTGGCCCACTGCGGATCGCCGCCAAGCAGTTCAGTCAGACTGAAGGACTGACCTTTCGCCTGAAACACCCGATCATTGCTTACCTGACCCAGTTGACTGATGGCACCATCAACCGGGCTGACCAGAGTTTTCTCGCCTTCGGCAATGGGGCGTAAACCGGGCTTGAGGGCGCGGGTAAAAACGCATTGAAGCTGGGGTAGGCGGTTGGGTCGGATTCGGCGGCTTCGCTCATGTTTACGCCATAGCGGCCGATAAACCATTTGATGACGCGGTTCTTGAGCGCAGGGTTACTGTCGTGGTCCGCCAGGCGACCAGCGAAGCGGGAAACCATTAGTTGGGGCGTGACGTACTGACTCAGGACAAACAGCTTGCTTAGCATTGAAAAGTAACCCTTTGAGCGCAAAGGCGCGCATTCTACCAAAGTCTGGCCTGTGTATAGAAATTGTTTCCTGGCTTCTCGGGTGGAGTGAAGGCTTGCTATGATCGGAGCCCAAAACAGAGCGGGTGCCTTAGCGTCCGCCGATAACCAGTAACCAAGGCGTACAATCTTCCCATGTTATTGATCATTGGTGCAGTGGTCGTCCTCGCAAGCGTGCTCAGTGGCTACGTATTGCACGGCGGTAACCTTATGGTGCTCTGGCAGCCCACAGAGGTTCTGATCATCTTCGGCGCGGCCATTGGTGCGTTCGTCATCGCCAACCCGATGCACACGGTCAAGGAAGTGTTTCGGGGCATCCTGCGTCAGTTGACGGGGTCGCCGTTCAATAAAGCCTTCTACATGGACCTGCTGAGCCTGCTTTATGAGATCTTCGATAAATCTCGCAAGCAAGGTGTTATGGCCATTGAAGAGGATATCGATAACCCGGAAGCCAGCCAGATCTTCAGCCGCTATCCGGCCATTCTGAAGTCTAAGGAATTGCTCGCTTTTATTACCGACTACCTCCGTATCATCAGCTCCGGCAACATGGCGACTCACGAACTGGAAGGCATGATGGAAAACGAGATTGATAGCCGTCAGCATGAGTTGGAGGAGCCTCTCACGCGGTGAACAAGGTTGCCGACGCGCTTCCCGGCCTGGGTATCGTGGCTGCAGTATTGGGGATCGTGATTACGATGAACTTCCTGTCCGAGGGGCCAGAACGCATCGGACTCAGTGTTGCGGCGGCGTTGGTGGGTACTTTTCTCGGAATTTTTATGGGCTATGGCTTTGTTGGGCCGCTTTCCATCGCTATGGAACATTCTGCCCGTTACGAACTCAAGGCCTACGACTGCATCAAGTCTTCCATTGTTGCCACCCTCTCGGGCCAGGCGCCGCAGATGGCGATCGAGTTTGGTCGCAAGGCCTTGCCCACCGACAAGCGGCCCGGGTTCCAGGAATTGAACGATCACGTTCGGTCCAAATGACCCATAGCCATATTCTGATCCGGAGCTGAGGCGTGGACCAACAACCGATCATCATCAAACGCAAAAAGGTCGTCGCCGCCGGTCACCACGGTGGCTCGTGGAAAGTGGCGTTTGCCGATTTTGCCACCGCCATGATGGCGTTCTTCCTGGTGCTCTGGCTGACAGCCACGGCGTCACCCGAGCAGATCAAGGCGGTTGAGGGCTATTTCCGGGATCCGGTCGGTTTTACCGATGGTGGTTCGCCCAACCCGGTGGATCTGGGGGGCAGTGCCTCAGTAGTCAATGAAGCCAGTCCGGACGAGGCCACCAGTCAGATTCAGATTAAGGATGAGACGGTGGATGAGTTGTCCGAGACGCTGGAGCAGCGTCGCATGGAGGAGCTGTTTCAGGAGCTGAAAGATCGTATCGAGCAGAATCAGACGCTTCAGGAGTTCAAGGATCAGTTGCTGATCGACATCACCGACGAGGGCTTGCGCATCCAGATCGTCGATCGCTCCGGCCGGCCCATGTTCGACAGCGGTCGCGCCGAGCTGAAGTACTATTCCCAGGACATCCTGTTTGAGCTTGCCAAGACCCTTGGCTCAGTGGATAACAAGCTCAGCCTGACCGGGCACACCGATGCCACGCCGTTCAAAGGACGGCCCGGCTATACCAACTGGGAGCTGTCAGCAGACCGCGCCAATACCGCTCGCCGGGCACTGGTCGCCGGTGGTGTCGGCGAGGAACAGATTGGCCGGGTGGTTGGCTTGAGCGATTCGGTGTTGTTCGAGAAGAGCGATCCGACCGCGCCGGTCAACCGCCGGATCTCGATCATCGTGCTGAACAAGCGCACCGCCCAGGGCATTCAGGACAGTGCCGGCCAGGGCGACGAGCCGTTAATCGACCTGACCAAGCCAACCGAAGAAGAAAAGCAGGAGGCCATGGGCCGGCTGGAGAGTGGCGAATGGCTGGAGGAAAAGCCGGAGCCAGAACCCGGTGAGCTGAACTGGTAAGGCCCGCAGCCTCCAGGCTCAGTCCAGTTTGAGGCCCCGAGCCTGCTGTTCCGCCATATCGAGCAGAATTCGGTGAAAGCTTCTCCGGCGTTCCGGACTGATCCGGCCCGCCTCTGCTGCGGCGTCGATGGCGCATCCGGGATCGCCCATGTGGCGGCAGTTCCGGAATTTGCAGTGACCAATCTCATCCCGAATCTCACGAAACCCGTACTCGATCTCCTGTGTTGTCATGTGCCACAGGCCAAACTCCCGGATGCCCGGGGAGTCAATCAGGTCGCCGCCAATGGGTAGATGGAACAGCCGGGCGGTGGTGGTGGTGTGCACACCTTTGCCGGTGCTCTCGGACACCGCGCCAACGCGGATGGCTTCGTCCGGCATCAGAGTCTGGATAATCGATGACTTGCCAACCCCCGATTGACCCACGAATACGCTGGTCTGGTTTTTTACCAGGGCCTCAACTTCCGGCGCCGGCCGATCACCGGATTCCGCCGCTGAAGTGCGGACCACTTGATAGCCCAGGGCCTCGTAGCGCGCCAGCATCGCATCGATGTGATCCCGGTTGCGGTCGGTAATGAGGTCAGTCTTGTTGAGCAGGATGATCGCCGGAATGTCGGTGATTTCAGACGCCACCAGGTACCGGTCGATCAGGTTGTCGTGGGGTTCCGGCTCCGAGGCCAACACCAGGATGATGTGATCAATATTGGCGGCCACTGGCTTCAGGGCGCCGAAATTGTCGGGGCGCTGGAGCAGATTCTGGCGCTCACAGCGGGCAACGATGACCCCGGATTCATTGCGCCCCGGGCGCCAGATGACTTTGTCACCGGTAACCAGGCTATCGATGTTGGCGCGCACGAAGCAGCGAATCACCTTGCCGACGTGCTCGCCCTCCAGGCCCTCAACATCCAGCTGCTGGCCATAGTGGGCGATGATCAGCTTCCTGTTCCTGGCCCAGTTCGCCGGCATCGGCCTGTTCCTGAACCACTTTCTCCTTCCGTGCGGCGCGCGCGGCGCGCTCCTCCTGGACTTTTTTGATTCGGAATTGCTGCTGCTTGTTCAGTCGCCGTTTTGCCATTAAGGATCAGTTGCCAGTAATCGGTGGAGTGAGGTGTTACATCATACGTTAATCGGCCACAATACACAGGGGATGTCCCAACTCCACCACCAAGACACTGAAGGTTAGGAACTGATAATGGCAGAAGGCGATCGCTTAGTTTGGATTGATCTGGAGATGACCGGGCTGGATCCGGAAAAGGAACGGATCATCGAAATGGCCACCATCATCACCGATTCGGAGCTGAATGTTGTGGCAGAGGGCCCGGTCATTGCCGTGCATCAGCCGACAGCCTGCTGGATGCGATGGATGAATGGTGCACCAACACCCACGGTGCCAGTGGCCTGACCAAGCGCGTCAAGGAAAGCACCATTGACGAGGCCCAGGCCGAGCAGCAAACGCTGGAATTTCTGCAGCAACACCTGGAAGCGGGCAAGTCACCCCTGTGTGGCAACAGCATCGGCCAGGATCGCCGGTTTCTGGTGAAGTACATGCCCCGTCTGGAAGAGTTTTTCCACTACCGCAATCTGGATGTCTCTACCGTCAAGGAGCTGGCGCGACGCTGGCGACCTGATGTACTGGCGGGCGTGAAGAAGCAGGGCAGTCACCTGGCCCTGGACGATATCCGCGACTCCATCAGCGAGCTGCGCCACTACCGGGATACCTTCTTCAAGTTATAGGCCGTGCTGCTTCAAGGCCCACTGCACGTGCTCGCGGACCATGTCATCCGGATGGTCCGCGCGCTGTTTCAAAGCCTCAATGACCGGGATGGTTGAGGGCGCATTGCCAAGCCCAACGGCCAGATTCCGGAGCCAGCCACTATAGCCTGTCCGGCGGATGGCTGAGCCTTCGGTCCGTTTCAGGAACTGCTCTTCGGTCCACAGAAACAACTCGGCCAGGGAGCTGTTGTCCAACCCGTGCCGGGGCTGGAAATCATCCTCCCCGGTCGGTTTGCTGAACTTCTGCCACGGACAGACCAGCTGGCAGTCGTCGCAACCAAAGACCCGGTTGCCCATCAACGGTCTCAGCTCTTCCGGAATGCTGCCGCGCAATTCAATGGTGAGGTAGCTGATGCAGCGCCGGGCATCGAGCTGGTGCGGGCCGACGAAGGCATCGGTCGGGCAGAGGTCGAGGCAGGCCGTGCAGCTGCCGCAGTGGTCGGTTTCGAACGGGGCATCCACCGGCAGCGGTGCACTGGTGAAAATCTCGCCCAGAAAGAAAAACGAGCCCGCTTTCGGGTGAATCAGCATGTTGTTCTTGCCGATCCAGCCCAGGCCTGCGCGCTGGGCGAGTGCCCGCTCCAGAACCGGGGCGCTGTCCACAAAGGCGCGATACTCGTAACCGCTGAGCGCCTCGTCGATCCTGTTTGCCAGGGTTGCCAGCCGCTTCCGGATCAGCTTGTGATAGTCGCGGCCAAGGGCGTAGCGGGTAACATAGGCGCCTTCCCGGTTAGTAAGCGCTTCTTTCGGGCTGTCCGGGGAAGGCAGGTAGTCCATGCGCACCGAGATTACCCGGGCCGTGCCAGGCACAAGCGAGCGTGGCGTGTAGCGCTTGTCGCCGTGATAGCCCATGTACTCCATTTCGCCGTGGTAGCCTTCTGCTAGCCAGTCCTGCAGATGTTGGCCGTGTTCGCCAGTATCGGGGAGGGTGATGCCCAGATCGGCAAACCCGAGTTCCCGGGCCCAGCCCCGGATGCGGGTGACCAGGTCGGAAAAATCCTCGGTGGTGCTTGGTTGGTCAGATGCTGCGCTCATGGGGCCTGCTGCGACGTCGGCAACTCATTGAAAATCAGAATGCCAAACTTTAATTTGATTAAGTTATGACCTTTTTGCCCGTTTTGCTATGCTTTACAGGTATCTGGCCAATTTTCTTAAACCGGTTTCTGTAACGGGAGCAAAGGCTTATGCCGCCGTCCCAGGTGGGCAGTTTACCAGACACACTGTTTTCCGCCGATGCTGTGCGGGAGATTGACCGCTATGTGATTGAGCAGCAGGGCGTGGACGGGTTCGAATTGATGCAGCGCGCGGCCCATTCGGCGTTTCGGCGGCTGGTTCGGCAGTGGCCGGAAGCGGGGTCGATCCTGGTGCTCTGTGGCGCTGGCAATAACGGCGGAGACGGCTATCTGGTGGCCGCCAATGCGGCGCGTCACGGTATGGGCGTGCAGTGCGTTGCGGTGGCACCCACAAAGAAACTGACCGGAGATGCCCGTAAAGCCTGGCGGAAGGCCGTCGCTGATGGGGTTGAGGTGCAGGAATTCGCAACCTTGACCGCGGAATCGCGGGAGGCCCTGTTCAGTGAAGCTGATGTGTTGGTTGATGCCATGCTGGGTACCGGCGTGTCCGGCGCTCCCAGGGAGCCCTTCGCCGGCCTGATTGCCCAGTGCAATCATGGATCGGCGCCGATTCTCGCCATCGACCTGCCGTCAGGGTTGAATGCGACCACCGGCGCCACCGAAGGCGACGTGGTGCGGGCTGATCTGACGGTGACCTTCATTGGTCTGAAAAGCGGACTGTTCACCGGGCAGGGTTCTGCAGTGTGCGGCACGGTTGTGTTCGAATCACTGGATACGGAAACGGGCGTCAGCCGGAGCGGGCAGAGGCCGCTGGCATGCCGTCTGGACTGGCCTTCGACCATGTCCTGGTTACCCAGGCGGCCGGCCAATGCCCACAAGGGGCGCTTTGGGCATGTTCTGGTGGTGGCCGGCGAGCGAGGTTTTGGTGGCGCGGCTGATGCCCTCCAGCTGGCCCTGGCCCTGCAACAGGTTTGCGCGCGCCCGCTCCAGAGCATCCAGGTGCCGGCGCCGGGCCAGGAAGCCGCCTTCGGTAGTGCTGGCAAAGCCCATGCATTGCTTGAGGTGATCCCGCAGCACTTCCAGGCCGTCGGAGGATTTCGCCGCCAGCCGGATCACCGGCGCAGTACCGCTGTCGGTATCGGTGAAGCCCACGGCTTCCGAGGACAGATCCACCTTGTTCCGCACCACGGTAACCGGGGCATTGGCCGGTAAGCGGTCGATAAAATCCGGCCAGATCTCGTGGGGTTCGGTCTGCTCGGTGGTGGTGGCGTCCACCATCAGCAGGATCCGGTCGGCCTGGGAAATTTCATCCCAGGCCCGGGCAATACCGATCTGTTCGACCTCGTCCGGGCTGTCTCGCAGGCCAGCGGTGTCGATGATGTGCAGCGGCATGCCATCGATGTGGATATGTTCCCGGAGCACGTCCCGGGTGGTGCCTTCAATGGCGGTAACAATGGCCGCCTCGCGCCCGGCGAGGGCGTTGAGCAGGCTCGACTTGCCGGCGTTGGGGCGGCCGGCGATCACCACCTTCATGCCATCCCGCAAAATGGTGCCTTGCTGAGCCTCGCCGAGAATGGTCTCCAACCGTTCGAGCAGCTGCTGCAGATCGCCGGCAACCTTGCCGTCAGCCAGGAAATCGATTTCTTCCTCGGGAAAATCGATGGCCGCTTCGACGTAGATGCGCAGGTGGGTTACCGCATCCACCAGATCGTCGACACGGCGGGAGAACACCCCCTGCATGGAGCGCACGGCACAGCGGGCGGCCTGCTCCGAACTGCTTTCGATGAGATCGGCGATGGCTTCGGCCTGGGCCAGATCCAGCTTGTCATTCAGAAATGCCCGCTCGGAAAACTCCCCCGGTCGCGCCAATCGGGCGCCGCGGCTACAAACTTCCCGCAGCAGCAGATCGAGGATAACCGTGCCGCCATGGCCCTGGAGTTCAAACACATCTTCACCAGTGAACGAATGCGGGTTGGGGAAGAACAACCCGATACCTTCATCGATCAGGCCGCCATTCTGGTCCAGGAAGGGGCCGTAATGGGCGTACCGTGGCTTGGGGATAAAACCCAGCATCTGGCGGGCAATGTCCGCGGCAGCCGGCCCCGACACACGGACAATTCCCACACCGGCCTGGCCGGGGGCAGTGGCAATGGCGGCAATTGTGTCTGCTGTCTGGCTCATGAATATTCCTTCGGGCACAAACAACAGAGGCTCCATGAAGGAGCCTCTGTCTGGGTCGGGTCAAAAATACCGATCAGTACTTTTTACCAGCCGTCTCTGCTTCAATCTTGCGGGTAATGTACCACTGCTGACTGATCGACAGAATATTGTTCACCAGCCAGTACAGTACCAGACCGGCCGGGAACCAGAGGAAGAATACCGTGAAGATCAGCGGCATCATCTTCATGATCTTGGCCTGCATTGGATCCGGTGGTGTCGGGTTCAGATGCATCTGCAGAAACATGCTCGCGCCCATCAGAATTGGCAGAATGAAGTACGGATCCATCTGGGACAAATCCTGAATCCAGAGCATGAACGGGGCATGACGCAACTGCACGCTCTCGAACAGTACCCAGTACAGGGAGATAAACACTGGCATCTGCACCAGGATCGGCAAGCAGCCGCCCAGCGGATTGATCTTTTCACGCTTGTACAGTGCCATCATTTCCTGGGACATGCGCTGTCGGTCGTCGCCGTACAGTTCTTTCAGGCGCGTCAATTGCGGCGCCACCGCACGCATCTTGGCCATGGACTTGTAACTGGTGGCCGAGAGGTGGAAGAACACCCCCTTGACCAGCACGGTCAACAGGATGATGGCAACACCCCAGTTGCCTACCAGGCCGTAAAACCACTCGAGGATGATAAACAACGGCAGGGAAATGAAGAACAGGAAGCCGAAATCGACGGTGCGGTCCAGGTTCGGTGCTACATTTTCGAGCCGATCAATGATCTTCGGGCCAATGTAGGCGCGTGCGCCCACTTCCACAGTGTCTCCAGCAGCCACGGTGGTGGCCGGATAAACAAAGCCCATCACGTACAGGGGGCCTCGGCGTGTGGTCTGGAACTGAGCCGGTTGATCAGGCTCCGGTACCCAGGCTGTCAGGAAGTAGTGCTGCAGGAAGGCCAACCAACCATTGGTAACCGACTGATTTATAGGAGTTTCTGAAAGGTCACCGAAATCGAACTTCTCGTACGGATCTTCCGAGGAACTCATCACCATGCCCAGAAATGCCTGAATACCCATGCTGTTCTGAGCGGTCGGATCGGGCGCCTGGTCCCGGACGATTTTACCGGTGAAGTTGGCTTTCCAGGCTTCATTAGACTGGTTGTCGATCAGGTAGCGCACGCCGATTTCATAGCTGTTACGCTCAAATTGATAGCGCTTGGTGATCTTGACGCCGTCGCTGGTGGTGTAGGTCAGGTCAACGGTCAGCTGGTCCTGGCCATCAGACAACTCATAGCTGTCAGCGTTGGATTGATACACCGGCGCGCTGCCATTGGCGCGGCTATCCGGCCCATTGCGACCAATCAAGCCACTTTCCATGACGTAGGTGCGGCTGTTGGTATTGGTCAGCAGCTTCAGTGGTTCCTGGCTGTTCAGGGACTTGTCGTAATCGGTCAGCGAGCTGTGGATAAGATTGCCACTGACCCGATCAATGGTGAGCTCGAAAACATCAGTGCGAACGGTAACAAACTGGTCTTCAACGGTGATGTCGGAATCCGTCGCGGTGGCGATCTGCTCTCCGCTCTCCGGCGTGCTGAACTCCTCACTGGTGCCAGTGCTCTGGTTCTGCTCAGGAAGCACCATGCTGTCTTCGCCGCCGGTGGTTGAACCAGTGTTGGTCTGGGCCACCTGTTCGGTTTGCGGCTGCTGATGGTAATCCTCATTCCAGGCAAGCACCATCAGATAACTGACAATAGCCAGGCCGGCAAATAATACGATGCGTTGAATATCCATAGAGTTACTGTCTGGTCTGGGTTGTAGTGTGGGAGTGCTCAGCCTGAAGGCAGGGTGTTACGGCCTTGCTGGAATCGGATTGTGCCATACCCGGTACTGGATCATAACCACCCTCGGCCCAGGGATGACATCGTAATAACCGACGAGTAGCGAGAATCAGTCCTTTCAACGCACCGTGATGGTTGATCGCTTCAACGGCGTATTGTGAACAGGTTGGATAATGGCGGCAATGACTAGCATCATGGGACTGAGGGCGTACTGGTAGAAACGGATAGGAACAAGCAGAAGTTTACGCATCAACCCGATCCTTTGCCGGCTGGTTGTGCTGATGGAGCGTTCGCAGGTAGCGACTGCTGGTGTTTCCGTTTTAGTCGACGCCACAAATCGTTGAGCGCGGCCGTTACCGTTGGGGTTTCCAGTTTGGCGAGTCCCTGGCGACCGAGTACGACAATATCCAGCCCTGGATAATCAGTCTGGTGCCGAAAGGTCTCCCGAACCTGTCGCTTGATCCTGTTTCTCTGGACCGCGAGTTTCAGATTTTTCTTGGAAAAAATCAAACCGATCCTGGCGTGTCCGAGATTATTCGGTGTAGCAGGATCAGAAAATTCCTGTGCGGAACTTTCAGCTGAACGTCATCGAAGACTTTGCCGTAATCAGCCGGTCTGAGCAGACGGTGCGATTTCGGGAAACTCAAAGCCTTCATGAGGCGCGCTGGTTACGCTGACAGACGTGCGCGGCCTTTGGCACGACGACGGGAAATAACCTTGCGACCGTTGGCAGTGGCCATACGGGCACGGAAACCGTGTACGCGCTTACGCTTCAGGACGCTTGGTTGAAACGTTCTCTTCATGGTGATGATCTCACAATTCGTAAGTTGAAAATTCGTATGTGGCTGGAAAATGTACAGCCAAAACAGGAGCGGCATGATATGCAAATGCGGGGGAAAGTTCAATGGGTATCGATAAGTGGTTTTCACAGGTGCTCATTGGCCGGACTAACCTGAACAGATCTAGACCAGATAATAAAATCTATAGGTTCTTTTAGATTTCTCTTTAAGGATTAATTATTACTGTTATTACTGAGGCCGTTTTCTGTGGATAAGCAAAGAAAATGCATCTAAGCCAGTAAGTTACGGAGATGATAAGGGGGCTTACAAATACCGATAAGCCCTGTGGACAGTGGCACTACGAATTGTGCATAAGTGACTTCGGGTGATCACATCCTAGTTATCCACCGTTCGGTCCTAGGGTTTCACACAGGGTTGAAGGCAGGGTATGCACAAGGGGGTGTGGATAACAGTTTTTGAAAGAATTTTCTGTACACAAGGCTGTAGGTAAGTCTGGAACTAATTGATAAGTTTATTCTTTTATTTCCACAGCCTGTTCATGAAATAGTCGGCGGTCTTTCACTGGTGGGCCCATCGGGTTAGAATCTCGCGTTATCTCTTTGGATTGGATGTCTCGCAATTCTGATCTGAGACATTTCTGGGTTATCAGGAGCAGGCTGTCGTGCCGAACACCATGTGGCATCAATGTCTTGAAGTACTCCGGGACGAGTTTCCCGCACAACAGTTCAACACCTGGCTCAGACCCCTGCAGTCCGATCTCCGGGAGGGGCAGCTGATGTTGTTCGCTCCAAACCGGTTTGTTATGGACTGGGTTAATGAGAAATACCTTCGACGTATAGAAGAAGTGTTGAAGGATTTGAACGGGGGCCAGGCTCCCCGCGTAAACATGAAGGTAGGCTCTGCGCCCCGGAACAGTGAGCCGGTAAGTCGGTCCGAGGTTTCGGTTCGGTCCAGTGGTGCTGTGCAGGAAGAAAGCGGCAGCAGGGTCACCGAAGAAGAGAAAGGTGTCGCGGTCAGTGCCGGTGACAATACTTCGGTGCGCGCGAAACCAAGTAACCCAAGTTACGAGCGTCGGCCGGTTCAGGTCGAGGGTGACATCAAGCATCAGAGCTTCCTGAACGAAGGCTTCACCTTCGATACTTTTGTAGAGGGTAAGTCGAACCAGTTGGCCCGGGCGGCCTCGATGCAGGTTGCGGAGAATCCGGGTGGAGCTTATAACCCGCTGTTCCTCTACGGCGGCGTGGGCCTGGGTAAAACTCACCTGATGCACGCTATCGGTAATGAGATTGTACGGCGCAAACCCGGGGCCAAGGTGGCCTACCTGCGCTCGGAACGGTTTGTGGCGGATATGGTAAAGGCGCTGCAATTGAACGCGATCAACGAGTTCAAGCGCTATTACCGGTCGGTGGACGCGCTACTGATCGATGATATTCAGTTTTTTGCCCGCAAGGAGCGCTCCCAGGAAGAGTTTTTCCACACCTTCAATGCCTTGCTTGAAGGCGGACAGCAGGTCATCGTTACCTGTGATCGCTTTCCCAAGGAAATTGTCGACATGGAAGAGCGTTTGAAGTCCCGGTTTGGTTGGGGCCTGACGGTGATGGTGGAACCACCGGAATTGGAAACCCGGGTCGCCATCCTGATGAAGAAAGCGGATCAGGCGAACGTAAAACTCAGTAGTGAAGCGGCCTTTTTTATTGCCCAAAAGATCCGATCAAACGTGCGCGAGCTTGAAGGTGCACTGCGTTTGGTGATAGCGAATGCTCACTTCACAGGATCTGAGATTACCCCGCCGTTTATCCGGGAAAGTCTGAAAGATCTGTTGGCCCTGCACGAGAAGCAGGTCAGCATCGATAATATTCAGCGTACTGTGGCCGAGTATTACAAGATCAAAGTGGCCGATCTGCTGTCCAAGCGTCGGACCCGGACGGTGACCCGGCCACGCCAGGTGGCGATGTCGCTGTCCAAGGAATTGACCAATCACAGTCTGCCGGAAATTGGTGACGCTTTCGGTGGCCGTGACCACACCACCGTGCTGCACGCGTGCAAGAAAATCGTGGAACTGCAGGAGACTGATCCGGGTATCCGCGAGGATTATCAGAACTTTATGAGATTGCTGACCACCTGATGCCGGGCGTTAGCGCGAAACATTCACCCTTCAACATAAAAGAATGCTGAGTGCCATGAAACTGACGATCAGCCGTGAATCCCTGCTCACCCCGCTGCAAAGCATTGCTGGCGTGGTGGAAAAGAAACAGACCATGCCGGTGTTGTCGAATGTTCTGCTGGTAGCCGAAGATAATACTCTGACGCTGACCGGCACGAATATGGAAGTGGAACTGGTGGCCCGTGTTACTCCGGTACACGTGGACCAGCCCGGCCGGATTACCGTGCCCGCCCGAAAGCTGGCCGACATCTGTCGGGCGCTGGGTGAAGAAGCGCCTCTGGAGCTTGGGCTGGAAGGTGACCGTTTGCACCTACGCTGTGGAAAAAGTCACTTTACCCTGTCGACACTGCCGGCGGAGCATTTCCCGAATGTCGAAGACGAAGCCGAAAGCTTCCGTCTGGAGCTGCCCCAGAAAGAACTGGAGCGGATGTTCGATGCCACGGCGTTCGCCATGGCCCAGCAGGATGTCCGTTATTACCTGAACGGCCTGTTGCTGGAAGTGGATCAGGGCCATGTCCGTACTGTCGCTACCGACGGACATCGGTTGGCCATGGCGCACCTGGAGTTACCCACAGGTTGTCCGGAACTGCGGCAGGTGATCGTGCCCCGAAAGGGTGTGCTGGAACTGGCACGGCTGTTGGATGATGTAGAAACACCGGTGACACTGGTGATTGGTGATAACCATCTGCGGGCCACCGTCGGTGCCTACACCTTTACCTCGAAACTGATTGAGGGCAAGTTCCCGGACTACAACCGAGTTATCCCCAGGGGTGGCGACAAAGTAGTCCTGGCCGATCGGGCGACCTTGAAGAACACCCTTCAGCGTGCCGGCATCCTGTCTCACGAAAATATTCGCGGCGTACGGCTGAATCTGGCGCCGAACGAGTTGGAGGTGTTTGCCAATAACCCGGACCAGGAACAAGCGGAAGATGCCTTGCCGGTGGAGTATCAGGGTGAGTCCCTGCAGATCGGGTTCAATGTTGGTTATCTGGTGGATGTGATGAACGCACTGGATGATGATCAGGTGAAGATCACTTTGTCCAATCCGAACAGCAGCGCTTTGATTGAGTCCCAGATGGACAATCGTTGCCTGTACGTTGTTATGCCGATGCGGCTATAGGAGTATCACCATGGGCACCGTGACGAACGGAATCAAGGGCGCCTTCAGGATTGGACAAACCCTGTCCGTGCTGGGGCGTACCGGTGTCAATTGGGTTCGGGGCGATCGCCCCCTACCCCGCGTCTGTTACGGCAGACCTTCGAATCCCTGGGCGCGACCTACATCAAGCTGGGTCAGTTCATTGCCAGCTCCCCCACCTTCTTCCCGAAGGAGTATGTGGAGGAATTCCAGTACTGTCTGGATAAAACCCCCAACCTGCCCTTCGGTGTGATCAAAAAGATTATCAGTGACGAACTGGACCGGCCGCTTGACCAGGTGTACGCGGATATTGATCCGGTGGCACTGGCGTCCGCCTCCATTGCCCAGGTCCACGCGGCACGGCTAGTAACAGGTGAGGATGTCGTGATCAAGGTGCAGAAGCCGGGTGTGGAAAACATCCTGCTGACGGATCTGAATTTCCTGTACCTGTCGGCGCGCATTCTGGAGACACTGGCGCCGAAACTGTCCTGGACCTCGTTGTCCGGGATTGTCGAGGAAATTCAGCGCACCATGATGGAGGAATGTGACTTCATCAAGGAAGCGAATAACCTGAAGGTGTTTCGCAATTTCCTGAACGATACTCACAACGAGGACGCCACGGTACCGCTGGTGTATGAACAGTGCAGCACCCGCCGGGTACTGACCATGGAGCGTTTCCATGGCGTACCTTTAACGGACCTGGAAAGCATCCGGGGTTACGCACGGGACCCGGAGCGGACCCTGATCACGGCGATGAACACCTGGTTTGCCAGCCTGACCCAGTGTGAGTTTTTCCACGCGGACGTTCACGCCGGTAACCTGATGGTGCTTAAGGACGGTCGGGTCGGCTTTATCGACTTCGGCATTGTCGGGCGGATCAAGCCGGACACCTGGCAGGCGGTCAGTGATTTCATTTCCTCGGTAATGGTGGGTAACTTCGAAGGCATGGCCGACGCCATGATTCGCATCGGGGTAACACACCAGACCGTACTGGTGGATGAATTGGCGGCAGACCTGCGCCGGTTGTATCAGCAGATGGACAAGATGGTGCCGGATCAGGTGCCGTACGAGGCAGATCAGGCCGAAGACGATGTCAACCACATCCTGATGGATATGGTAAAAATCGGCGAGAGCCATGGCCTGCATTTCCCGCGGGAATTTGCCTTGCTGTTGAAACAGTTCCTCTACTTCGATCGCTACGTTCACATCCTGGCGCCGGAAATGGATGTGTTCATGGATGAGCGACTGAACATGCTCCATTAAGGCGGTCGCCTTAGCGGGCGGGCTTTTGTACACTAGGGCAGCGTTACACGAGTGGTAATGCTGCTTTTTTTTGGTCGCTTCAAACTCCCCTCCTCGCCACGTTGAGTTCCCGTTTTTATGGCGTTAGTAAAACTCCAGACTCAGCACTTCCGGAACCTGTCCCCGACCCCGGTCAGTTTCTCGCCGTCCTTCAATTTGTTGTACGGTGAAAATGGCAGCGGCAAGACCAGTGTTCTGGAGGCAATTGGTTATCTGGGGCTGGGGCGGTCGTTTCGGGTCAGCCGGCATCAGGCGGTGGTCAGTCATGGCGAGCAACAGTTCACCGTCTTCGGTGGCCTGGATCGTGGCCTGGATGCGTCGAGGGAACCCGACGCCGCTGGCGTGGCCCATAGGCTCGGGATAGCTCGGGATGTCAGCCAGAAGGAAACCACCCTGCGGGTGGACGGAGAGGGTGTTCGCAGTTTGTCGTCGCTGGCCATGCACCTGCCGGTATCGGTGATCGACCCCGGCGTTTTTGACATTGTTGCTGGTGGCCCCGGTAAACGTCGGCAATTTCTCGATTGGGCAGTGTTCCACGTGGAACCTTCGTTCGCATCGACGTGGCAACAGTGTCAGAGAGTGACGTCACAGCGGAATCAAACGCTGAGAAATGGTAGACTAGACGAAGCCCTGCTACGGGTCTGGGACAGTCAGTACGCGGCCCTGAGTGACCGCATCAGCGCGGCCCGAAAAACCACGTTTGATCGGTTTAAGGTGGCGTTCCAGGCTCTGGTTCAGGAAGTCGATGTCGGATGGACTCAGGGTCTGAAACTTGAGTTCTATCCAGGCTGGGATAGCAGTCAATCATTGCTGGATATCCTGGCCAGTCACCGGGAACAGGAACGCCGGATGGGGCATACCCTGTATGGTCCGAATCGTGCCGACATCCGGTTAAAATTTCAGGGCCGGCCGGTATCGGAAACCTTTTCCAGAGGCCAGCAGAAAACCCTTGTTATCTTGATGAAGATTGCCCAAGGCATGGTGTTGAGTGAACTGGGCAAGCAGGTGACGTTTTTGCTCGACGACATTAACGCCGAGTTGGATGTGGGTCACCGGGCCATGCTGGCTCGAAAGCTACAGGCACTGCGTTGCCAGGTGTTCATCACGTCCATCGAACACCCGCAACCCGAAGCCCTGTGGCCCGATAATCAGGCACCGGAATACAGAATGTTCCACGTGGAACATGGCAAATTGACGGAAGAATAAAGCCGGACCTGCCGGACTTACCATCGCCCGAACGGCGAGTAGGCCGGTCACCGGTACACCCTTCAGGAGTCTCGAATGAGCGAATCGAATTACAATTCCTCCAGTATCAAAGTCTTGAAAGGACTGGATGCGGTACGGAAGCGGCCTGGCATGTACATCGGCGATACCGATGATGGTACTGGTCTGCATCACATGGTCTTTGAGTTGGTGGATAACTCCATCGATGAAGCTCTGGCAGGCTACTGCTCCGAAATCGGCGTTATTATTCACCCGGATGAATCCATTACCGTTAAGGACAATGGCCGGGGTATTCCGGTGGACCTGCACGAAGAGGAAGGGGTCTCCGCGGCCGAGGTCATCATGACCGTACTGCACGCCGGCGGTAAGTTTGACGACAACTCCTACAAGGTTTCCGGTGGTCTGCACGGTGTCGGTGTATCAGTGGTTAACGCCTTGTCCTCTACCCTGACCCTGACTATTCGTCGTGACAACAAGGTGTACGAGCAGAGCTACACCCACGGCGTACCCAATGCCCCTCTGGGGCCGGTCGGCGAAACCGAAATGTCCGGCACCAAGGTGCACTTCATTCCGTCGCCGGAAACCTTTACCCACATTGAATTCCACTACGACATCCTGGCCAAGCGCCTGAGGGAACTGGCGTTCCTGAACAGTGGCGTGCGTATTCGTCTGACCGACGAGCGCAGTGGCAAGGAAGAAGTGTTTGAATACGAAGGCGGTCTTCGGGCCTTTGTTGAGCACCTGAATACCAACAAGACTCCGATCAACCGGGTGTTCCACTTTAACCGTGAACGCGAAGACGGCATTGCCGTGGAAGTGTCCATGCAGTGGAACGACGCTTTCCAGGAAAACATCTTCTGCTTTACCAACAACATTCCCCAGCGCGACGGTGGCACTCACCTGGCTGGTTTCCGGGCTGCACTGACCCGCTCCATGAACAACTACATTGAGCAGGAAGGCCTGGGCAAGAAGGCCAAGGTCAGCACCTCCGGTGACGACGCTCGAGAAGGCCTGACTGCGATTATCAGCGTCAAGGTGCCGGATCCGAAATTCTCCTCCCAGACCAAAGACAAGCTGGTCTCTTCCGAGGTGAAAACGGCGGTGGAGCAGGAGCTATACCAGAGCTTCGCCGACTACCTGCAGGAGCAGCCGAACGAAGCCAAGCTGATCGTCAACAAGATGATCGAGCCGCTCGCGCCCGGGAAGCCGCCCGCAAGGCCCGTGACATGACCCGCCGGAAAGGCGCGCTGGACATTGCCGGTCTGCCCGGCAAGTTGGCCGACTGTCAGGAAAAGGACCCTGCCCTCTCCGAACTGTTCATAGTGGAGGGTGATTCCGCCGGTGGTAGTGCCAAGCAGGGCCGCGACCGTAAGACCCAGGCCATCCTGCCGCTCAAGGGTAAGATTCTGAACGTCGAGAAGGCACGGTTCGACAAGATGCTGTCCTCTGCCGAAGTCGGCACCCTGATCACTGCCCTGGGCTGCGGCATCGGGCGTGAGGAGTTCAACCCGGACAAGCTCCGCTACCACTCCCTGATCATCATGACCGACGCCGACGTCGATGGCTCGCACATCCGTACCCTGTTGCTGACGTTCCTGTTCCGCCAGATGCGGGAAATCATCGAGCGTGGCCATGTCTTCATCGCCATGCCGCCGCTGTACAAGGTCAAGCGTGGCAAGCAAGAGCAGTACCTGAAGGACGAGAAGGCGAAGGAAGCTTACCTGACCCAGACCGCTCTGGAAGGCGCTCAGCTGTTCGTCAACGCTGATGCTCCGGCAATCAAGGATTCCGCACTGGAAACCATGGTTAAGGACTACCAGGCGGTGATGAACATGATCGGTCGTCTGTCCCGCGCTTACCCGGCCAAGGTGCTGGAGCAGATGCTGGACAATGTGACCCTCAAGTCTGAACACCTGCGCGACGAAGAGTCTGTGGCGCGCTGGGTAGCACGCCTGGGTGACGGCCTGACCCTGGACACCCGCACCGGTACCAAGTACACCTTCTCGGTGACCAAGGATCCGGAACGGGACCTGTTCCTGCCCAAGGTCACCATCTATGTTCACGGTATTCCCCATGAGCATGTGTTCAACCACGAGTTTTTCGAGTCCTCGTCTTACGCCGCTATCGCGCGTATGGGTGAGACGCTCGATGGCTTGATCGAAGATGGGGCCTACATCCAGCGTGGCGAGCGTAAGCAGCCGGTGCTGTCGTTTGAAGGTGCCCTGGCCTGGTTGATGAAGGAAGCCCAGCGCGGCCTGAACATCCAGCGTTATAAGGGACTGGGTGAGATGAACCCGGAACAGCTGTGGGAGACCACCATGGATCCGGAAACCCGTCGGATGATGAAGGTGACCATCGAGGACGCCTTTGCCGCTGACCAGATCTTCACCACCCTGATGGGTGACGACGTTGAGCCGCGTCGGGACTTTATCCAGACCAACGCGCTGGAAGTCACTAACCTCGACGTGTAACGAAGGCCCGGCTCAGGGCAAAAAAAAGCGGCGCTGGATCTCTGATCCGCGCCGCTTTTTTTATGCCTGTTTCAGCATCCAGTTATTCCTGAGACATCGATTTTTTCTTTTCTTTTTCAGCTATATGCGGTGCCATCACCTCTTCCAGGGTGTAGCCGGTCAGGCGCCGAATGGTGCGCCACAGGTAGTAGAAAATCAGCATCATCATGATCATCGAAGGAATGGCGATCATCGGATAGCTGACCAGGGTCATCTTGCCGAGTTCTTCGTTGAAAGCTTCGGTGCCTGACGGGCTGGTGACAATCCAGCGCGCGATGACGTAGTTCATGATCGAGGAGAACAGGAAGGTACCAGCAAAGAAGTAGCTCGCTTTCAACAACCGTGCTTCGAACTCATCGACACTGCCCTTCTCCTCCAGCGACCGGTGAATCTTATCCACATCCAGCACTTTCGGGTTGTACAGCAGAGTGCGCACCAGCGGGTATTTTGTCCGGGTGGAAATCAGCACCGCAAGCCCGATCACCGCGGGCACCGCCGCCTCTTTTATCGCCAGCCAGCCGGCGTCCAGTTCCAGCAGGCCAATACCGCCGGTGAGGCCGACACTGATCAGGCCCAGCACCGCGATGAAATTCTTCTTGTGATAGCGAATCAGTTCGAACAAGCCCCAGCCCAGCGGAAACGCCAGGCCAATGATTAAGGCATTGACCGGGCCCAGGTGCGCTTCGCCACTGAATTTCATCAGTATTACTGACGGGATAACGATGCTGACCAATAGGTCGACCCAGGGTCTGGGTTTGTGATCGGGGGTGGACGTGTTGCTTGGTGAGGTCATAGATCAGCCTGATGCAGGGACCGACAGCAGACCCAGGAATGGGTACTGCCGGATACAAAGTGTTCCGGCAGTATACGACGAATTTAGTGGCTTTCGAAGGCGTTAAAGCGCCATGTCGGGAGGGTAGGGATTGTGGACAGATCGGGCATAAAAAAACCGGACCCGGGTGCTAGGACCCGAGTCCGGTTTTGGTTTTGCGTCGGCGTAATGCCTGTTTGGGCTTAGCCATTAGGCGCCAACTTCCTTCAGGGCTTCTTCCACGATGTTCAGCCCTTCTTCCAGCACCTCGTCTTCGATGGTAACCGGCATCAGGAAACGCAGGGTGTTGCCGTACATACCGCAGCTCAGCAGGATCAGACCCTTTTCCTTGGCCTTCTTGGTCACTGCAGCCGCCAGTTCCGGCTTGGGCACTCGGCTGTCTTTGCTTTCGACCAGCTCAAAGGCTGCCATGGGGCCGAGATTGCGGACGTTATCCACATGGGCAAACTGCTCCTGCCACTGGCTGAAGCGCTGCTTCAGTTTATCGCCCAGACGCTGGCCTTTGGCCAGGATGTCTTCTTCCTTGAATACATCGAACACAGCCAGGGCCGCGGCACAGGCTGTCGGGCTACCGGTGTAGGTGCCACCCAGGGAGTTGGGGCCGGAGGCGTCCATGTGCTTGTCGGTACCCACGATGGCGGAGATCGGCATACCATCGGCCATACTCTTGGCCATGGTCATCATGTCGGGTTCAACGCCGCTGTGCTCAATGGCAAACATCTTGCCGGTCCGGCCAAAGCCACTCTGACTTCGTCGACGATCATCAGGATGCCGTGCTCGTCGCAGATCTTGCGGATTTCCTTCAGGAAGCTGGTCGGCGCCGCGTAGAAACCGCCCTCACCCAGCACCGGCTCGATCACGATGGCCGCGGTGTCTTTGCCCGGGGAGTCCGCCTTCATGGTCATTTTCAGGCCACGCAGGGCTTCGTCTTCGCTGACGCCGTGATACGGCACCGGGTAAGGTGCACGGAAAACGGTACCCGGCATCGGGCCGAAATCGGTCTGGTAAGGCGCCGCCTTACCGTTCATGGCCATGGTGTAGAAAGTCCGGCCGTGGTAGCCGCCGTCGAAGCAGATGATGTTGCTGCGACCGGTAGCTGCGCGAGCTACCTTGATAGCGTTTTCCAGCGCCTCGGCACCGGAGTTGGCCAGCATTACCTTGGCATGACCGCGGACCGGTACCACACCGCTGAGCTTTTCTGCCAGCTTGACGTAGCCCTCATAGGGCATAACGGTCTGGCAGGTGTGCATCAGCTTGTCGAGCTGGGCCTTGACCGCTTCCACCACCTTGGGGTGACGATGGCCAATGTTCAGAACACCGATGCCGCCGGCGAAATCGATCATGCGCTTGCCGTCCGCATCCCAGAGTTCCGCGTTGGTGGCGTGATCGGCAAACTGTTCGTTGGGACTTGCCGCGCCCGCTGCAACGTAGCGTTCTTTGAGTGCCTGCAATTCTTTATTGCTCACTTTGTTTTCTCCCTGAGTTCAGGTTCGAAATGGTTCATCGATCAGTGTAAGGAGTACGAGCACGAACCACAAACCGACCATTGTGGGGTGCTGTGGCAAATGTCAGGGAAAACGCTTCGGGTTCAAGCCGGTTCGTCCCGAAACTGCAGCCGCGCCAGGCGCTGGTACAGCTCATTGCTCGCCATCAGTTGATCGTGACTGCCCACCGCCAGCAACCGGCCCTGATCCAGCACCGCGATGCGATCGGCATCGCGCACGGTCGCCAGCCGGTGGGCAATTACCAGGGTGGTCCGGCCCCTTGTCAGCGCCGGCATGGCTTCCTGCACCAGGTGCTCACTTTCCGCGTCCAGGGCACTGGTGGCTTCATCTAATAGCAGAATGGGAGCATCCGCCAGCAGGGCCCGGGCAATGGCCAGTCTTTGTTTCTGGCCGCCGGACAATCCCAGTCCGGCATCGCCCAGCGGCGTGTTGTAGCCTTGCGGTAAGGCCTGAATGAATTCGTCGGCGTGGGCCACCTGGGCGGCCCGGCGCACCTCGTCGTCACTGGCTTCGGGCCGGGCGTAACGGATGTTGTCGGTGACCGTGCCATGGAACAGTGCCGGGTTCTGCGGTACCAGAGCGAAACAGCGTCGTAACTCCGGTAGTGACCAGTTGGCGGTATCCACGCCATCTATCAGGATGCGGCCCTGCACTGGTTGATAGAAGTGCAGCAGCAGATCGAACAGGGTGGATTTACCGGCGCCGGAGGGGCCTACCAGGGCCAGGGTTTCGCCCGCGTGAATTGCCAGTGTCAGCTCGTTCAGGGCGGGCGTCTCACCGCGGCCGGGATAATGGAAGGTCAATGATTCGATGCCGATGCTGCCCGTAATCTCGGCTGGACGATCCTGCGGCACCGGTCGGGCAAAGGCGGACTCGGTCTGCAGCAGTTCGAACAGTCGGGCTGCGGACCCGGCCGCCCGCTGCAGTTCGCCGATGACCTCGCTGATGGCGCCAGCCGCCACGCCCACCAGCAGGCTGTAGAACACGAACGCCGCCAGTTCACCCGGGGATATGCGCCCGTGGATCACGTCCAGACCGCCAATCCAGATAACGATGCCGACTGCGCCCATCACCAGGGTAATTGCCAGTGTGGTAAGCCACGCGCGTTGGCGAATGCGGTCGCGGGCAATGGCGAAGGCTTTTTCCGAGACCTCGGCGAAATACCGCCGGTCGTGGGGCTGATGGTTGAAGGCCTGAACGGTTTTGATCTGGGTCAGGTTCTCACCCACGTAGCTGCCGACGTCGGCAACCCGGTCCTGACTCAGGCGCGACAGTTGCCGGACCCGGCGGCCATAAAACAGGATGGGGGCAATCACCAGCGGAAAACCCAGCAGGATGATACTGGCGAGCTTGGCGTTGGTGACGAACAGCAGGATCAGACCACCCATCAGCATGAGGGCGTTGCGCAATGCGATGGAGACGGTGGAGCCAATCACCGACTGCAGCACCGTGGTGTCGGCGGTGAACCGGGACTGAATTTCCAGTGCCCGGTTCTGCTCAAAGAAGCCGGGGTGCAGGTCAATCAGGTGATTGAACACCCGTTTGCGGATGTCCGCCACCACCCGCTCACCGATCCACGACACCAGGTAGAAGCGGGCAAAGGAGCCAATGGCCAGGCCCAACACCAACACGAAAAACAGGCCGATGGCGCGGGCCAGCATGGCCGGCGACTCGGTCGCCAGGCCCTGGTCCACCAGGATACGAAGGCCCTGCCCCAGGCCCAGGGTAATGCCCGCGGTGAACACCAGCGCGATCAGGGCGCCGATTACCGCCTTGCGATAGGGACTGATGAATTCAATAACCAATTGCAGGGCGCGGCGATGACGGTTGTTGATGATTTGCCTCCAGAGTTTTGCGTACACTCAGACACCGGGGTCGGTCGATACCATCCGGTCGGTTCCCTCATCATACGGCCGCGGCCGTCGCTTTGCCCTGTCCAACAAGGAACTTTCTGTGCGCGCCTACGCCGATCACGATTACCCTGCCCACCATAAACCGGACTGGAAGGTGATCGCCGGGCTCTGGCCTTATCTGGCCGAATTCCGTGGCCGGGTGGCGCTGGCGCTGGCGTTGCTGGTGCTGGCCAAACTGGCGACCGTGGCCACCCCGGTGGCACTCAAGTACATCGTCGACTACCTCGATCAGAATCGTGGCGGCGAGTTCCTGTTGTGGATCCCGGTGTTGCTGGTGCTGGCTTACGGGTCGCTGCGCTTTGGTGCCACCCTGTTTAGTGAGTTGCGTGATGCGGTCTTTGCCCGGGTGGCGGAACGGGCCATGCGCCGGGTGTCCTTACGGGTGTTCCGTCATCTGCACAACCGCGAACTGGCGTTTCACCTGGACCGCAAGACCGGCGGCCTGGCCCGGGATATCGAACGCGGCACCAACGGGATCAGTTTCCTGCTGCGCTTCACCCTGTTCAACATCGTCCCTACCCTGCTGGAAATTCTGATGGTGGCCGGCATCTTGTTGGTGGTGTTTAACGTCGGCTACGTACTCGCCATTCTGGTGGCCGTGGTGGTCTACGTGCTGTTTTCGATCCGGGTGACCGAGTGGCGGACCCGGTTTGTGCGCGAGGCCAATGCCCGGGACAACCAGTCCAATTCCCGGGCGGTGGACAGCCTGCTCAATTACGAGACCGTCAAATACTTCAACAACGAGGCCTTTGAGGCCGAGCTTTACGACCAGGATCTGCAAGACTGGGAGCAGGCCCGCCTGAAAAACCGGCTGTCACTGGCGGCGCTGAATGGCGGCCAGGCGCTGATCATCGGGGTGGCACTGATTGTGATCATGGCCATGGCGGTACGGGAGGTGGCCAGTGGCACCATTACCCTGGGCGACTTCACCATGATCAACGCCTATCTGATCCAGCTGTTTATTCCCCTGAACGCCCTGGGCTTTGTGTATCGGGAAATCCGTCAGGCCTTGGTCAATGTCGAGCGCCTGTTCGGTCTGCTCGGAGATGAGCCGGCCATCGAAGACGCGCCCGATGCCCGGCCGCTGACGATTACCAGCGGTGAGGTTGTCTTCGACCATGTCGAGTTTGCCTACCGCCCGGATCGGCCCATTCTGCAGGATGTGACGGTGAGGATTCCGGCCGGCCACACGGTGGCGGTGGTGGGTGCCAGCGGTGCCGGGAAGTCCACCTTGGCCCGGCTGTTTTTCCGGTTCTACGACGTCGATGCCGGTGCCATTTGCATTGATGGCCAGGACATCCGCTCAGTGACCCAGGACAGCCTGCGCTCGGCCATTGGCGTGGTGCCCCAGGATACCGTGCTGTTCAACGATACCCTGTATCGCAATCTGCCTACGGCCGGCCCGATGCTAGCGAGGCGGAAGTGCACGAGGCCGCGCGCCTGGCGCACCTGGAGGAGTTTATCCACAGCCTGCCGGACGGCTACGAGACCCGGGTTGGCGAGCGCGGGCTGAAGTTGTCGGGCGGTGAAAAACAACGGGTGGCGATTGCCCGGGTGATCCTGAAGAATCCACCCCTCCTGATTCTCGATGAGCCACCTCGAGCCTGGATTCGCTCTCGGAACAGGCCATCGTGGGCGCCTTGAATGAAGTCAGCCGGCAGCGCACCACCCTGGTGATTGCCCACCGCCTGTCCACCGTCCGGGATGCTGATATCATCCTGGTAATGGACGCCGGCCGGATCATCGAGCGTGGCCATCACCAGGAGCTGCTGGCCCGGAACGGTCGCTATGCCCAGCTGTGGCACCAGCAGCACCACAGCGCCGAGGCAGATACCGACGAGCCCGGGGCTAGCGCAGACTAAGCCGCTGGGCCAGCCCGGAGGCCCGGACCACCTGTTGCTGCACGCTGTCCTGGAATACCTCGCGTCGCCGGTGATCAGGCTGAACCAGTTGCGGGCCCGGGTAATCCCGGTGTAGATCAGCTCCCGGGTCATCACCGGGCTGAGCCGGTCTGGCAACACCAGGCAAGTGTGCTTGAATTCCGAGCCCTGGGACTTGTGCACAGTCATGGCGTAGACGGTTTCCACCTGCTGCAGTCGGCTCGGGGAAATCCAGCGAATGGTGTCGGTGCCGTCGGACGCCGGGAACGCGACCCGGGGTGTGGTCTTGGGCTGGCCCTGGTGGTCCCGGTCCCAGGGCACCT
The DNA here is from genome assembly GCF_000830985.1 of Marinobacter similis. GTDB lineage: Bacteria > Pseudomonadota > Gammaproteobacteria > Pseudomonadales > Oleiphilaceae > Marinobacter > Marinobacter similis. The sequence goes on from NZ_CP007151.1 coordinate 1,393,658, forward strand.
CCACCGTGATCCCGATATCCCCGTTCATCAGGCCGAGATTGTAATCGTTGCCGGTGACCAGCACCGGACGGCCGCTGTACCAGGTCTTTCCGCCTTTGATGAGCCCATGGGCAAGCAAGTGTTGAGTCACCAGCTCGTTGATGCCTTCCACACCCCAGGGGCCCTTGCGTAAGGCGCACAGGATCTGAAAATCCGCGAACGATTTGAGCAAAGACCGCGCCAGCTGGTCCCACTGCTCCCGGCTGCTGTCTGCGGTTAAATTGGCGCCTTTGAGCAGTGTCAGGTAGTGCCGGTAGCCCACTGGCGGCGCCAGCAAGCCGTCCTTGCCGGGCCGGCCCTCGCCCCGATTCTGGAATGCCTCCGGGCTGCCGCTGATGGCGTGGTTGGCCACCAGCGCCAGGGTGCTGTCGCGATCCGGGTGGCGCCTGCCGCCGTTCAGCCAGATCACATCGTTAAAGCTACCATCACGACAGGCCGCCAGAGTGCTGGCATCCAGCCGGTTGGTGTTGACCGCCTCGGCCAGTTGGCCAATGCCGCTGTGCTCGTCGAACCGGAAACTCTTGCGCAGCATGGCCACGGCCTGGTCCGGCTGCTGGCCGTCCGGGTCCTGCAGCTCGCTGGGTAAGGTGTGGCCGGTGACGGCGGTCAGCCAGTCGGCGGTGGCCGGGGTGTAGTGGGCAGCGGTCGCGCGCTGGCACAACTCGCCCAGCACCGCACCGGCATCCACCGACGCCAGCTGATCCTTGTCGCCCAGCAGAATCAGTTGCGCCGAGGCCGGCAGCGCCTCGAACACCGAGGCCATCAGATCAACATCAACCATGGAGGCCTCGTCGATCACCAGGATATCCACCAGCAGCGGGTTGTCCCGGTTATGCCGGAACTGGCGAGTGTCGGGCCGGCTACCCAGCAGCCGGTGCAGGGTCGTGACCCGGGTTGGGATGTCATCGAGGCTGACCTGACCGGGCAACTGTGCCAGCGGCAGTTCGCTGACTGCGCCGCCGATGGACTCGTTCAGCCGTGCTGCGGCCTTGCCGGTGGGGGCTGCCAAACGGATCCGGTACTTGCGGCCGTCGGCCCGGTCTGAGGTGGTTCCGGCCACCGCCTGCAATGCCGCCAACAGCTTCACCACCGTGGTGGTCTTGCCGGTGCCGGGGCCACCGGTAATGACCGCAAACCGGTTGCGGGCGGCCAGGGCACAGGCCAACTGCTGGTAATCGACCTCGCTCTGGTGGCCAAACAGGATTCCCAGGGCCTGGCTCAAGGTAGTTGAGGCGTTACTGGTGGTATCGGCCAGGGGCGATGGCAACGCCAGGCGGCTTTGGATACCCTCGGCTATTCGCTGCTCGTAGCGCCAGAACCGGCGCAGGTATAAGCGGCTGTCGTTCACCACCAGTGGTGTAGTGAGTGAACCATTACTTACCGCACAGCTATCGTTAATAGTGACCAGGCAATCGGCCAGGTTGAGTCTGGCCAGAATGTCCCGGGGCGATGGTGCGGTCTCGGTATCGGCTGTCGCCGCCACGGCGATGCTGTCCTCTGGCGGCAGTGCCAGGGTCGCTTCGGCGTCCTTCAGCAACTGGCTCAGATCGATACAGACATGGCCCCGGCCGACCTGGTGCGAGGTCAAAGCGGCCAGCAACAGCAGCAAGGGTGTCGGGGCTTCGCCCTGCTCTTCGCTGAGACTGCGGATCAGCCGGGCAAAGCCGACGTCCAGGGGCCGCAGCCAGTCCTGGTCTTGCCACTGCGCGAGCAGCGCATCCATGGTGTCCAGACAGGCAAACAGCTGTTGGCCATCGATCGCCGGGGCGGGTGCCGGATCCGGCATGCCAGTGTCGATGTCGCTGCCGAGATCGAGAGCGAACTGCTGATCGGAATGACGGGTCTTGCTCATGCCATGGCCTCCCCGGCCGCGGTTTCACCATCGAACAGGGCATCGAGCTGTTCGATCAGCGCCCTTGGCGGTTTGTCGGTAAAGGCCCCGGCGGTGCTGGCCCGGTAGCCGCGCAGGAACAGGTAGACCGCGCCACCGACGTGTTGGTCGTAGTCATAATCCGGCAACCGGGCACTCAACAGGCGATGCAGTGCCAGCAGGTAGAGCACGTATTGCAGGTCGTAGCGTTTGTCCAGGATCGCCTCGCCCATGGCCTGGTCGGTGTAGGCACTGTCAGTGTCGCCCAGGGCGTTGGATTTGTAGTCCAGCACGTAGTACTGGCCGTTGTGTTCGAACACCAGATCGATAAAGCCCTTGAGCATGCCGTTGAAGCGCCCGGCCTCGGCCCTGGGCCGGTCCGCTCCGTTCAGGGTATGGGCCTGAACCAGCTTGTCCAGGCGGCCGATGCTGACGTTGCGGCTCTCAAACCAGAACTCCAGTTCCGGTCGCAGCTGGCCCAGCTCGGCCAGGCTGACCTGCTCGGGCTGGCCGCGCTGCAGCACCAGCGGCTGCTGGATCAGTCCCAGCACCCAGAGCTCAAGCGCCTCTGCCCAGTCGCTCCAGCCCCGGGTACTGCAGCGTCGGCTCAAATAGTCCCGCAACAGCGCCGGGTTATCGGCGATGGTCCGGAAGCCCTGCTGGCAGCACCACTCCAGGACATCGTGCAGGAAGGTGCCGGGTCCGGCGCCCTTGGGGAAGCCATGGTGGTCGTCCGGTAGCGCTGGCTCCGGGGCACCGGTCATGGATTCGGCGCCGACGTCCTGGGCGCTCTCCTCCAGCAGGTTCTGGGTCTCGGCATCTTCCACCTCGCCCCGGAACACCACGCCGGTGCCGCTGAGCCCGCTGTATTCAATCGCCGAGTAACTGGCAATCCACCAGTCTTCCCGGGCTTCGCGCTCGGACACCAGCGCCGGTCCCAGGGTATCCGGGGCTGGTTGCTGGTAGCCGGAATCGGAGGGCTCAGGTAGAGGCGTCACCTGGATGGCCGGTTCGCCATCGGCCACGGCTGTCAGCCATCCGGTCAGGGATGCCTGGTTGTCGCCCGGCTCGGCTGATGCGCCCCACTCTGTCCGGTCACCAGATAACCCAGCCCGCTCTGGGACCATTGATCGATTTCGGCGACCCCCACCCAGGTGGCAAACCGGGCCCGGGTCAGCGCCACGTAGAGTTTGCGGATGTCCTCGCCCAGACGTTCCCGGTCGGCCCGGGCAATGTCGTCCGGGCCGGGATCGAACACGGTCACCAGTTTGCCCTGGTCGTCGTGGTAACGGACCCAGGCCTGGGAATCCTTCTCGGCCCGGAACGAGGTGCCGAAGGGCAGGAACACCAGGGGGTATTCCAGGCCCTTGGATTTGTGCACGGTGATCACCTGTACCAGGCCGGCGTCGCTTTCCAGGCGCAGGGTGCGATGCTCGTCCTCTTCGTCGGCGGCCCGCAGGATCTGGGTGAAGTGATGCACCAGGGCATGTTCGCCATCCAGCTGCAGGCTGTCCTGCTGCAGCAACTCGGCGATGTGCAGGATATCGGTCAGGCGGCGTTCACCGTCCGGGCGTGGCAGCAGACGCGCGGGCACCTCGAAGTCCATCAGCAGGCTGCGCAGCATCGGCAGCACGCCCTGGTTTTGCCACTGCTGCTGGTAGCCCATGAAACGCTCAATTTCGCGCTCCAGGGCTAGCTCATCGGTCAGCAGCCGGTTCAGGTCCTGCCAGGATTGCGCCAGGGTTGGGGTTGCCAGTGCCGCCCGGGTCAGGCTCAGCTGGCGCGGCTCCGCCACCGCGCGCAGCCAGCACAGCACTTCTGCGGCAGTTGGCGAGGTCAGCACCGAATCCCGGTCTGACAGGTACACGCTCTTGATGCGCCGTTCGGCCAGTGCCGCGCGAACCGCGCCGGCCTCGGTCCGGTTGTTCACCAGAATGGCAATGTCGCCGGGGCGGACTGCTTGCAGGTCGGTGGCATCGTCGGTGCGGGCAAAGCCGGCCCGGCCCTGCTGGCCCAGAGTCAGCAGGCGGGCAATTTCGCTGCCGCAGGCCTCGGCCAGATCCGCGGTTGCCGCGCCCTTGGCCAGGCCTTTCGGATTGCCGGCCTTGTCCTCGGCGCCGCTCTGAAGGGCCCACAGTGTCAGGCTGGCTGGTAGTCGCCGTCGACCGACCACAGGCGTTTGGTGCCGTTGGCATCCACGCCCTGGAACGGCAGTGGCGAGCGATCCCCGGGGCCAAACAGAAAGGCGCCGTCCCGGCTGGTCTGGTCGGCGTGCTCGAACATCCGGTTCACCGCCTGCACCATCGGCTTGGCGGAGCGGAAGTTCCGACCCAGGGTGTAGGTGCGTTCGCGGGCCCCCTGGCGTGCCTGCAGGTAGGTGTAGATGTCGGCACCGCGGAACCCGTAAATGGCCTGCTTGGGGTCACCGATCATCAACAGGCAGGTGTGGGGGTCGTTGTCCGCGACCCGGTACACCCGATCGAAAATGCGGTACTGGACCGGATCGGTATCCTGGAATTCGTCGATCAGCGCGACCGGAAACTGGCGGCGGATGGTGGCCGCCAGTTGGTCACCCCGGGGGCCATGCAGGGCCTCGTCCAGGCGGGTGAGCAGGTCGTCAAAACCCATTTCCGAGCGTTTCTGTTTCTCGGCTTCCAGCCGCTTGGCGATCCACCGGGTGGCGTGCCGAAGCAGGTCAGATTTGGCGCTCGGCAGGCTCTGGCTGAAGGCAATCAGTTCCTCGATGGCGGTGAAGGCGGCATGGTCGGGGGCCGGCTCGTCGCCCTTGAGCTTGGTTGGCAGTACGGTCGGGGTCTGGTTCTGGAACCCGGCCTTGTCCAGGCCGTTCGGCACCAGCGTGTCGGAGGCCTGCCAGTCCAGCAGGGTATCCCAGGCCGCAACCATCGCTTTCTTGCTGCCGCCGTGCAGACGCTTGGCCTTTTGCAGGTCATCCAGCAGCTCCAGAACCTCGTCTTTCCAGCTGGCCCAGGGATGGGCTTTCAGCTGCTGGGCCCTATCCCGGCGCTGGCGCTGGACCGCTTCGATGACCGCCTTCACGTCGCCCTCGGAAGCGGCCAGCTGCCCGGCCTCGGTCAGCAGATTGCGAACCGCCAGGCGCAGCTCGCCCGGGGTTTTCCAATGGCCGAGCACATCGTCCATCAGCGCTGGCGGCAGCGGGTAGATGAAGGTGCGCCAGTAATCCCGGACCACCTCGTCCAGCAGGTCGCTCTGGTCGGTTTCCAGGGTCAGCTTGAACAGGCTGCCACTGTCGAACGCGTGCTCACTCAGCATGCGGTTACACCAGCCGTGAATGGTGGACACCGCGGCTTCGTCCATCCACTCCGCGGCCAGCAACAGTTTCTTGCGGCAGTCCGGCCAGGACGACGGATCCGGATAGCTCTGGTCCCGGAGCTGGTAAATCAGCGCGGTTTCCGGCGACGCCGTGGCCGTATCGGCAGTGTCGGAAAACGCCTCGGCGGCCTGGGTCAGTCGGGTGCGAATGCGGTCCCGCAGTTCCTTGGTGGCGGCGTCGGTAAAAGTCACCACCAGCAGGTTGGGGGGCAACATGCCCTGGGCCAGTGGGCTGTCCGCCGGTTGCTGGTGCCCCAGCACCAGGCGTACGTACAGGATGGCAATGGTGAAGGTCTTGCCGGTACCGGCGCTGGCCTCAATCAGGGTGCTACCGTGCAGCGGCAGGGTTAACGGATCCAGGTTCGGATTGCGTGCCATGGTGTCGGTGCTCATGCCTCTGCTCCCACTGCGCCGGCGGCGGATTTGCCCTGTTCAGCTTCCCAGAGCGGAACATAGAGTGCGTGTAGCAGGGCCTCAAATTCGCCGCTCGCCAGCAGTGCCTCCGGGCTGTCATAGGCACCACGCAGGTAGCCGGTGTCGCGCTCCAGGGCGATCTGGTAGGCCTGTTCGGCTTCGGCGATGGCGCGGTCGTGATCGCCCAGGTATTTCTTGCTTTGATAGTAGCTGGCGATCCAGGCGAAGCCGGCGTCGCAATGCAGCGGCAGGGCCCGAGTCGTGGCCTGCATCCAGCCGGCCAGGATGGCGTCCAGCTGGGCCCGGGCCTGCTCCCGCAGCATCGGCGGGAAGCGGAATTTACGGCCCTCTTCCTTGGCCAGAATCAGGGTTTCGAAGGGCCGGTCGGTGAGCTGGCCGGCCAGGTGGATTAGCCAGTCGGCCATCAGGTTGGCGTAGCGCACCCGGCGGCCGGCACCGGAGCCGGCCAGCAGGCTGGAGCTGGCAATGACCAGCCGGCACAGCTGGCCATCGGGGCCGGCTCGCAGGCCGTCGATCAGGTCCACCAGTTCGACCGCACCGGTGTCATCGCTGTAGCGGTAGTCCAGGGTGATGGGCTCGGCCAGGGCTTCCGGCCAGCTGCTGAGGGCACTGCGGTAGCGCTCGAACAGGTCCGGCAGCCGGCCCGCCAGTTCGGTGCGCAGCCGGTGTTCGGTCACGCCCATGCCCAGATCCCCGCGCCGGGCCATCCGGTCCAGGGTGAGCTCCAGGCGATCGTGCAGCTCCGGTTCCGAGCCGGCTTTCAGGACACTGTCCTGAATCAGTTCGTTGTCCAGACGCCAGCGGTCCAGACCGGTCAGGTCAAAATTCTCGTTGTCGGTATCGTCGTCATCAACGGCGTCAAAGCGAACTTGGAGCCGGCGCTGGTAAAAGGTATCGATGGGCTTTTTCAGGAACTGGGCCAGCTCGCTCAGGGTAATCGGCTCCTCGGGTTCCTGGTACGGCAGTGGTGCCTGTTCGGCGCCGGGCAATTCGCCGCCGTGGGCGGCGCGCCATTCCCGCTCATAGGTAAACAGGGTACCGGCGCGCAGCACCTCGGCGACCGGCTTGGCGGCACTGGCGGGGTCGCCTGTGATGCTGTTGGCCTGGGGGAAATAGTCCCGGCTGAACGGTTGCAGCGGGTGCTCGGTGGTCAGCACTTGGGACACCGGTATATCGCCGTCACCGGACCAGTGCCAGAGGCCGTCGAGGTGATCCCGTAACTGCCCTACCAAGACCGACGGCGGTCGTTCCGAGTCGTCCCGGATGCTGCGCCCGACCCAGCTGATGTACAGCTGTTCCCGGGCCGACAGTAGCGCCTCCAGGAACAGGTAACGGTCGTCTTCCCGGCGTGAGCGGTCACCAGGGCGATAGTCCTCGGCCATCAAGTCAAAATCCACCGGCGGCCGTGACCGCGGGTAGTCGCCGTCGTTCATGCCCAGCAGGCAGACCCGGCGAAACGGAATCGCCCGCATCGGCATCAGGGTGGCGAAGTTGACCTTGCCGGCGAGAAAGCGCTGATTCAGGCCGCCTTCGTCCAGGCCGTCCAGCAGCACGTCCTTGACGATCGTCAGTGGCAGCGGCTGGTCCTGCAGGCCGGCCGCCAGGGCATTGTCCAGCCACTGCTCGAGCTGGCGCCGGAACCGGTTCAGCAACAGCAGGTCGCTGCCTTCAAGCTGGTCGAAGAAGCGCTCGAGCATGGCCGAGAACAGGGTTTCCCAGCCGCTGGGGGTGCGGGCTTCTTGCAGTTCCTGCCAGAGCCGTTCCAGCTGGTGGACAAAGTCGTTCAGCCGGCCGGCCAGACTGGCTTGCAGGCCCCCGATTTCGCCGTAGGTTCAACCCCGCCCCAGGCTCGTCATCGCCCATGCCGTAACCGAGCAGCATGGCCTGAAGCCCTTTCTGCCAGGTGTTGCGGTCCAGGTGCGCCGGCAGTTCCAGGCTTTCCCGGTGCCGGCCGTGCAGGCCCCAACGGATGTTGGCGCCTTCCACCCAGTGCCGGGCCAACGGGATTTCGTCTTCGCTGATGGCGAAGCGGTCACGGATGCCCGGTACTTCCAACAGGCTGATGATCTCACTCATGGCGAATCGGCTGCGTGGCAGCGACATCAGGGTTTCCAGGGCAATCAGTACCGGTTCGTGGTGGCGCTGGCCCTGATCCGAGATGGTGTATGGGATGTGGCGGTTGCGGTCGGACGGGTCTCGGCCAAACACCGCCTGTATGTGCGGGGCGTACACGTTGATGTCGGGGACCATGACGATAACGTCCCGGGGCCGCAGGGTCGGGTCGGCGTTGAATGCTGCCAGCAACTGGTCGTGCAGGATTTCCACTTCCCGCTGGGGGCTGTGGGCATCGTGAAACACCAGGGAATGATCCTGCGCCGGTGTCACTGTGCGATGTTCGTCGCGGATATCCCGCAGCGGCGTCAGGTTGTAGATGTCGTTCTGGAGCTGATGCAGCAGGCGCGGGGCATCGGCTTGGCCGTGCTCGGAAAAGATGTCGATCTTCTGGTCCGGGGTCTGGAACCGGCTCCGGTACTCGTCCGGGTTATCGAATTCATCCAGCAGCCGGATGTAATCCCGGCCCTGCTTGCCCCAGGCCGCCAGCAGCGGGTTGGCGTGCTGGTGCAGCTGGTCCGGGTCGTCAATCTGGGACAGGGTCGGATGGACACTGCCGCGCTTGCGTTCCGCCTTCAGCAGCTCCCGGTCACTGATGATGTCGGCCCAGTAGAACTGACAGGGGTTGTGCACACACAGCACCACCTGGCTGAAGCGACTGAGCACGTACAGCGCCTCCAGTGCCTGCCGGGGCAATGAGGAAACCCCGAACACCACGATTCGCCGGGGCAGACGGTCCGGGTGCGCCGGCGCGGTCACGGTTTGGCCCACGTCCATAAACCGGGTGTGGATCTGCGAACGACTGGTGCGAGCGTCGACACCCACGTCCTCAACCAGATGCCGCCACAGCACCGGCTGCCAGCGCCGCTCCGGGTCCAGTGCTTTTTCGTCATTGCGGGCGGTGATCACCACATCCCGGCCCTGCTCCCAGGCGCTGAGCCAATCGGCCCGGAAGACCTGGTACTGGTCGAACAGATCAGCCACTTTCTCGGCCAGCTGGAAGGTTCGCAGCTCAGGGTCGCTGCCGTCGAGAAAGCGAGCCAGGGGCGTGAAGACCTCGTCCTGACCGACCAGTTCAGGCAGCAGCCGATACAGTCGCCACACCAGCCGGTGCTTGTCGAACGGCGACTGCTCCGGCACATCTCCGGCGGGCAACACGGCCCGATAGGCCTGCCAGATGAAACGTGCAGGGAACAGGAAATCCATACCGGCGGCAATCCCCAGGCCGCCACCCTCGTCCGACCGCTGCTCCGCCAACGCCAGTTTCAGCCACTGGGCAATGCCGTTGCTCTGAACCAGAAAGGTCTCGCTCTCCAGGGGCGGCAGCGGTGTCTGCTGGCACACGAACACCACGGCTCGGCGCAGGTCTTCCAGGTGATTGGCGTGGATGGCATGGAAGCCGGGTTCGATGGCGGAATGGTCGGCCATGGGGGTCCTTTTACTAAGAAATCCGGTGCTAATGCGGGTTTCAATCCTGAGGGTACAGGTTACCGCATGTGGTCACAGAATCAGACCGCAATAAGAGGATTGGCGTGGCAGATAAACGTCATGGGGGGATTTGGGCAGGGCGCGAACGCCGGCATTGTGCCGGCGCTGTCGTCAACGGGTTCGGTCAGCGCCGATTCAGAGTGGGACCCGCATGGTTTCAGTGCTGGTCACGGGCATGCCAATCATCTCGTCGGTGCCGGTCGGCGGAATCACTTCAGTCTTCTCCACCTGGTAATCGTGGAAGAAGTCCCGCACGGCACAGGCGCCGGTAAACATAACGACGTGATCGTCGGAATCGGTCAGGACATAACCTACGCCATCCAGATAAAAGCGGGCCATGTAGTAACGGCCTTCCATGGAGACGATTTCCAGCAGAGAGATGGGATCGTGTTTGTGGCTTTTCAGTTCGCCGGTATTCATGTGCATAGGAAATTGACCTCAGGTTTGTCGCCGTTGTTTAAAAATATACGAGGCCGGTGTGCGAACAGGTCAATAAACGATCAAGAAAGGCGGGTAAATAAGATTGGGAAGGAGGGTGGGTTGAGGCGAGGCAAAACGGATCTGTGGTGCAGGCAGATGCGTATTGTTTATTACATGAACAATGGAGGGTATCTCGATGGACAGTTTCGCCATCATCCCCAACCGCGTGAGCCTGACCGCTCGGGTCTTTTTGGTTGCTTTGGTACTGCTGGCGCTGGTGCTGACCGCCCGGCCCCTGGCGGCCAACAAGGATTCCGACATTCGGGAAACAATCCTGCTGCAGATTGAAGCCTTTGCCAATAATGATGAGGAACAGGCCTGGGCCCATGCCTCCGAGGGCATCAAACGCCGTTTTGGCACCTCGGATGTGTTTATCAACATGGTGCGGCAGGCGTACCCGGCAGTACATAGCGCTACCGCGATCGAATTTACCGATCGGGTGCCCCACGGCGCCTTTGAAATTCAGGGGGTGCGACTGCAAGGGCCCGAGGGTAAACGTTGGGACGCCTATTACCGCATGGTGCTGGTGGACGGCGTCTGGAAAATCGCCGGCGTCCAGTTGAAGCCGGCAAAATTGGGCATCTGATCGCGTTCAATTGTTTGCAGTCACAAACAATCACTTACGCCAGGTGGCGACCACCGTCCAACGGCAGGTTGCGCCCGGTGATGTAGGGATTGTCGAGCAGGAACTGCAGGGTCTGCACCGCCACTTCCACCCCGGGCTCAATGCCCATCAGGGATTTTTTCAGGGTCTTTTCCCGGTAGGCCTCGCTGTCACCCGGATTGAACATGATCAGCGATGGCGCCAGGCTGTTCACCTTTACCTTGGGCGCCAGCAGCCGGGCAAACGACAGGGTCAGGTTGGCCAGGGCTGCTTTGCTGGCGGCATAGCCGATGTGCTTGGCACTGCCCTTTTCGACCACGTAATCGGTCATGTGGATAATGTCGGTGGGTTGCTCACTGTTTTCCAGCAGCGCCCGGCACGCCAGGTTGATGCGGTAGGGCGTCATGGCATGAATCTGCATCATCGCCTGCATCACCTCGCCCGGGTCGGTGTCGTTGCTCTCCGGCAGCCAGTCTGAGGCATTGTGGATGATTGCTCGCAGGCTGGCGGTTTTCGTCATCAGGGTATCGATAAAGGCATCGATGCCCTCGTTCGTGGCAAAATCCGCGTGTACGCAGTCGGCCCCGGCTTTTTGCAGGGCATCCACCGCCGGCCGGTAGGTGCGGTAAGTGGCGATTACCGGCTGGCCCTGCTCGAGACAGGCTTTGGCAAACGCCAGGCCAATGCGTTGGCCGGCGCCGGTGATCAGAATGGGAGCCGTCATGGCATTCTCCTGTCGATGAGCCAATGAATACGCCAGAATCCCGGCCTCGGGTCATCAGCTCGCCACAACCCCGACTGCCGTCAACCGAATCAGCCACCAGGAGGCATTACCCGGACCATGGCCAGCCCCATACCCAGCTACCGGAAGCCGGGCACCGCGGATCTTGAGAACCCGCTGTATTACCTGGAAAACATGGAGACCGTGGTGGCCTGGGTGCGGGATCACCACGCCGATCTGTTGACCGACGCCGAGCAGCGCCGGCTGACCGGATTCCTGAACCTGCCGATGCCGGCGCGGGCCCTGCTGACCCGGCTGGTGATGCGCACCGGCGAATATTTTCGCACCGATAAACTCAACTACCCGGAGCTGGCGGTGGCCGAAGCTGTGGCCCTGGAGTCGTTGATTGCCCACGACTGGCTGGATGCCGAGCCGTTACTGGAGCTTGACCAGCTGTTCCGTCTGTACACGTTACCGGAGTTACGGTTGGTGTTTGCCGGCGAGCTCGAGGCCCTGGGTTTGCCAAAATCCCTGGCCAAGGCCCGGATGCTGGAGAGCCTGGGCCATCACTTTCCCGACCCGCGACCCATTTCAGACTGGCTGGGACAATCGGCGGCACCGGTGGTGCGCCTGAAGCAGATGGCATTATTTGATCGCATCCGGCTGATGTTCTTCGGCAACCTGCGCCAGAGCTGGTCCGATTTTGTGCTGGTGGAGCTGGGGCACCAGCGCTACGAGCCAGTCCCGTTCACACCGGATTCCCGCGCCTTTGCCCAGCGGGCGGAAGTGGACTGTTACCTGGTCATGCATCAGTGCCGGCAGTGGCTCGACGAGGGCGTGCCTTCCGCTGAGGTCTGGCCCGAGGTGCCTGGTGAATTGAGCAATCCCTGGCTGACCAGCCGGCGGAACCGACTGTTGCTGGAGCTGGGCCGGCAGGCCGAACGCCAGGGTGAGCGCGAACTGGCGGTGACGGCGTTTGCGGCCAGCGGCCACCGGGAGGCCCGGTTGAAGCAGCTGCGGCTGCTGGAGCGATTGAAACGCTTTGACGAAGCCTGGGCCATTGCCATCGCCTGGCAGCAACAGGCCCTCAGTGATGCCGAGGCCCAGGGCCTGGCGCGAATCCTGAAGCGGTTGGCTACCAAGCTGGCCCAGCCCTCCCCCCTGAGCTCGATTGCACCCGAGCTTCAGGAGTGGTCGGTGGAATTGCCCAGGCCAACGACCGGTTCGGTGGAGTTCTCGGTGCTGCAACATTTATGGCAGGACCAGGCACCGGTGTTCTATGTCGAGAACACCCTGATCACCGGTCTGTTCGGCCTGCTGTGCTGGACCACCATCTTTGAGCCCCTGCCCGGCGCCTTCTTCCACCCGTTTCACGTCGGCCCCGCGGACCTGACCCGGGATGATTTTGTCGAGCGTCGGCAGGCGTCGTTCGATTGCTGTTTTGCCGCCCTGTCAGATGGCAGCTACCAGCGCCGCATTCTCGACACATACGACGCCAAGTACGGCACCGCCAATCCGTTCGTGATCTGGCCGGTGCTCACGCCGGATCTGCTGGATCTGGCCCTGGCCTGTATTCCGGCTGGGGATCTGGAGCAGCTGTTCCGGCGCCTGTTGTTGAATATCCGTGAGCACCGCAGCGGCTTTCCGGACCTGATTCAGTTCCACCCGGAGGCGCCGGCGTCTGCCCCGCGCTACCAGATGATCGAGGTGAAAGGCCCGGGTGACCGGTTGCAGGACCACCAGATTCGCTGGCTGGGCTTCTTTGCCGATCAGGCATTCCCGCCAGTGTCTGTTACGTGCGCTGGCAGCCCGAGGGAGCCTCGACGTGAAAGTTGCGGTCAGGACCTGTGTGAATTCGCCGCCCGGGAGGGCGACCTGGATTTCCGCTACACCCCGGCGCCCAGTTCCGAGGAGGGCATTGTCGGCCATCAGGCGATCCAGTCCCGGCGTGGTTATGGCTACAAAAGTGAGTATTTACTGAGCGGAGAATGCCTGGGTTTAAAGCTTTCGGGTCGGGCCGACGGCTACCATCCACACCAGGGCCGGCTGGAGGAAATCAAGACTCACCGGGGCGACCTGTCCCGGGTCCGGGAGCACCAACGGGCCCTGCACCGGGCTCAATTGCGGGCCTACGGGGCGCTGCTGTGCCGGCAGGAAAAGCTTAAAAAACTGGAGTTGGTACTGGTGTATTACGACACCGGCCGGGACAAGGAAACCCCGATTGCTGAAACCGCCAGCGCCGAGCAGCTGTGGCAGGAACTGGAAGGCCTGTGTACCAAATACCGGGCCTGGGCCGAGTGGGAGGCGGATCACCGTGAGCGTCGGGATGCTCGCCTGCGGGCCCTGCAGTTTCCGTTTGCCGATTTTCGGCCCCGGCAGCGTCAGCTGGCGGAGACCGTGTACCGCAACACCCTGAACGCCGGCACCCTGCTGCTGGAGGCGCCCACGGGCCTGGGCAAGACCCTGGGTACGCTGTTTCCGTCTCTGATGGCCATGCCCGCCGCCAACCAGGATCGGCTATTCTACCTGACCTGTCGCAACACCAACCGGCAACTGGCGGTGGATGCCATCGAACGTCTGCGGGCGGCCCAGCCCGAACCCGACGACTGGCCGCTACGGACGCTGGAGTTGGTGGCCAAAGACGACGCCTGCGAGCATCCGGATAAGGCCTGCCATGGTGAGTCTTGCCCATTGGCGAAGGGTTTTTTTGACCGCTTGCCGGATGCCCGCGCCGAGGCAGTGCAGGCCGGCGCCACCCTGACCCGGGACCGGCTTGCCGGGATTGCCGCCGGACACCAGCTGTGTCCGTATTTCCTGGCCCAAGAGATGGCGCGCTGGAGTGATGTGGTGGTGGCCGACGTAAATCGCATGTTCGATCAGTCTGCCCTGCTCCACGGGCTGATCCGACAGAACCAGTGGAATGCGTCGGTGCTGGTGGACGAAGCCCACAATCTGGTGGATCGCGGCCGGGGTATGTATTCGGTGCGTCTGGATCAGCAGCGTCTGCTACGGCTGCGCAAAACCGCGCCGAAAGTGCTGAAGTCGCATTTGGATCGCACCGCCCGGGCCTGGCAGGGGCTAATCCGCGACCATGGCGACGCCGGTGACGCCGCCGTCTTTCTTCCGCAGTTGCCGTCGGCACTGACCGGCAGCCTGCTCGGGCTGGTGTCGGCGCTGACCGATTTCCTGGCCGACAATCCGCCCGATCTGGCGTTGCAGGAGCTGCTGTTCGAATCGGTGGCATTCATGAAGCTGGCGGATTCCTTCGGTGATCATTCCCTGTGCGAGTTCCGGCGCGAGGGCCGGGGCCGGGCGCGGCTGACGATTCAGAATCTGGTGCCGGCGGACTTCCTGCGTGAGCGGTTTGCGGCCGCTAACTCGGTGCTGCTGTTCTCCGCAACTCTCAGTCCGGGCATCTATCACCGGGATCTGCTGGGCCTGCCCGAGGACAGCCGCTTTACCTCGTTGCCCAGTCCCTTCACTGCGGAGCAGTTACAGGTTCATTTCACGCCCCGGATCAGTACCCGTCAGGCCCATCGCCAGGCCTCGGCCCAGCCTATTGCCGAGCTGATTGCCCGCCAGTACCAGACGCGTCCGGGCCACTATCTCGCGTTTTTCAGCAGTTTCAAGTACCTGAACGAGGTGGCGGATGTGCTGGCCCGGCAGGCCCCAGAGGTACCCCAGCGCTCGCAACAGCCGGCCATGAGCCCGCAGCAACGGCGGGACTTTCTTGAGGGGTTCCAGCATGAATCCGGGAGCGTGGCGTTTGCGGTGCTCGGTGGTGTCTTCAGCGAAGGCATTGATTTGCCCGGCGACCAGCTGATCGGCGCGTTTGTCGCTACCCTGGGCCTGCCGCCCTTCGACGCCTGGCATGAATTGCTCAAGGACCGCCTGCAACAGCGGTTCGGCGCCGGCTACGATTACACCTATCTGATCCCGGGCTTGCAGAAAGTGGCCCAGGCCGCCGGTCGGGTGATCCGCACGCCCGAGGACGAGGGCGTTATCTGGCTAATTGATGACCGCTTTCTCAAGCCACCGGTGCGGGCCCTGCTCCCGGGCTGGTGGTTTGAGACGCCGGTTGAGCCCGGGCCGGACGATGCTTCAGGGTCCGGTTGATGGTGACCGGCTGAACCGGTGCATGTGGCTCGGCGATGGCAGCCAGGGCCTGATCGAGGGCGGCAGCGGCTATGGCTTCATGATTCTGGGGCAGCGAGTGCACCGGCACCGGCAGGAAATCCAGCAGCCGGTCGTCGCCAAAGGTCGCCAGTTTCAGCGCCGGGGTCAGGCCGCCGGGCTGTTCCAAAAGCACATCCAGTGCTCCTTGCAGCAGGGTGTAGGAGGCGGTGACCAGCGCTTCCGGTAGCGCCCGGCAACTGAGCAGGTCCCGCATCAGGGCGGCGCCGGTCTGCCGGTCGTAGCGGGCGCCGCTACGTACCTCGGTGGCCCAGCCCAATTGCCTGGCCGCGGCTTCAAAGCCGGCCCGGCGTTCCCGGGTCATGGCCAGGTCCGGTACGGCGTCAAACCAGGCCACGGTGCCGGTGCCTTCAGTCAGCACCGAGCGGGTCAGACTGTCGGCGGCGCCTGGTTATCACTGACCACGCAGCGAATCAGTTCCGGCGACTGCGCCCGGTCCACCGCGATAACGGGCAGGCCATCGGCCTGTAAGTCGGGGTAGAAAGGGTTGTGTTCCGACAGTGCGCTGGCCACGATCAGGCATCACAACGCCGTGCTTTCAGGGCCTGAGCCAGGGCTTTTTCGGTTTCGGGGTTATCGTCGGAGCCGGCGATCAGCAACTGGTAGCCGCGGGCACGGGCGCCCTGTTCCAGCAGCTTGGCCAAGCGGGCGTAACTGGTGTTCTCCAGGTCCGGCAGGATAAAGCCCAGGGTTTTGCTGGCACCGCCGCGCAGCGCCGCAGCCTGGGTGTCGACCTGAAACCGGTGCTTGCGGGCGATCGCCAGAACCTTGTCGATGGTGTCGGGCTTGATGCGCCGGGCCACGCCCTGACCATTCATGACATAGCTGGCGGTGGTTCTGGACACACCGGCAAGTCGGGCGAGTTCGGCGAGTGTCATGGCGGTTCCCTGTTACGCGATTGCTTGATTTCTGATCATATCTGATACATCATCGATTCTATGTCTGCTGACACGATTCAGCAACCCCAAACACACGCTCACCACAACAACAAAGCGAGGCAACTTCGATGCTGACGCTGACCGCCAACGATGTTCGACTCGGCGCTACCGCCGTCGACTGGCAGGACGCCCTGACCCAGGCCGGCCGGGACCTGGAAGCCGCTGGTCGCACCTCCTCCGATTACCTGAACGGCATGATGGCCCGGGAACAGCAATCGTCCACGGTACTGGGCAACGGCATTGCCATTCCCCACGGCACCCCGGACAGCCGCACCGCGGTGCAAAATACCGGCATCCGCCTGCTGCAGTTTCCCGATGGCGTGACCTGGCACGACGGTGCCCGGGTGCATGTGCTGGTGGCTATCGCCGCCCAGTCGGACGAGCACCTGGATATTCTCCGCCACCTGACCCGGGTACTGGATACCCCGGGTCTGGCCGACAAGCTGGCCCGCACCGGCGATGCGGCAGAGCTGGTAGCCTTGCTGAGCAAACCGCCGGTGCTGGCGAAATGCGACAGGGATAGCCTGTGCCTGGGGCTTGAAGCCACCACTGCCACCGAACTGGCGCTGATTGCCGCCGCCCGCCTGCAGAGTCTGCACTGTGTCGACACCGACTTTCTCACCGAGATCATCGGGCAGCCTCCGGTGGCATTGGGCCAGGGCCTGTGGCTGGTGCACCACAGCCGGGGCGCTCGTCGTCCGGCGTTGTCACTGGCGACGCCGAAGCGCCCGGGGCCCGAGCTTCAGGGCGTGTTTTGCCTGGCCGGTCCGGGCGATGAGTGTCATGAGCTGCTGGCCCGCTTGGACCAATTCCTGGCCCCTGGCGAGCCGATCGAAGGGCTGGGAGCCGAGGCTCTGCTGGCCCGGCTTTCTGGTGAAGCGGCCGATGCCGTCACTGCCAGTGTCACCTTGCTGAACAGCCACGGTCTGCACGCCCGCCCGGCCAAGCAGCTGGTGCAGGAAGCGCGCCGACATAACGCCAGTATCCGGGTGCGACTGCGGGAGGGCGATGGCGGTGCCGTCTCCGCCACCAGTCTGACCCGGATCATTGGCTTGGGTGCACGCCGGGGCCAGACCCTGATCCTGTCCGCTACCGGCGAAGATGCCCAAGCAGCGGTGACCGCTTTGACCAAGGCCATTACTGACGGACTGGGTGAAGCGGTATCGCCGTTGCGTGCCGAATCATCACTGGCGGCACAGCCCCAGAGTGAACCAGAGCCTTTGCCGGACGACCAGCCCCTGAAAGCGGTAGCGGCATCGCCGGGTCTGGCGCTGGCGCCGATTTTTGTTCTGCGTCAGCCAACGCTGGCCTACCCGGACACCGCGGCCGACAGCGAAACCGAGATCATGCGCCTGAACCGCGCTTTTGATGCCGCCGACAGCCAGCTGCGCACCCTGATTCGCCAGGCCGAGGGCGGCGAAGCAGCGCCAATTCTGTCGGTGCATGTGGAAATGCTACAGGATGAAGATCTGTATCAGGCCGCCCTGGAAGCGATCAACGAAGGCGCGTCTGCCGAGGCCGGCTGGTGGCAGGCCATCGATACCGCCGCCAAGGGTCAGGAGGCGCTGGCGGATAGGCTGCTGGCCGAGCGTGCCGCGGATCTGCGCGACGTCGGTCGGCGTGTGCTGGCCAACCTCTGCGGCGTGGAAATGCCAAAGCCGCCGGAGCACCCGTATGTCCTGGTGGCCGATGACCTGGGGCCGTCTGATGTCGCCCGGCTGGATACCACTCGAGTGCGGGCGTTGGTTACCGCTCGCGGTGGCGCTACCTCCCACAGCGCCATTCTGGCCCGGGCGCTGGGACTGCCTGCGGTGGTGGGTGCCGGTGAAGCGGTGCTAAAGCTGGTTGATGGTGCCGAGCTGGTGGTAGACGGCGAGCGCGGCTCGCTGGTGCCAAACCCGGGCGATGAGCGTCGGGCCCAGGTTGCCCGTCGGCTTGAGCAGTTGGCCGCCCTGCAGGCTGAAGCACACGATAACCGGCACCAGCCGGCCATCACCCGCGACGGTCACCGGGTGGAAGTCTGCGCCAATCTGGCAATACCGCGCACGCACCCGATGCGGTGGCGCGCGGTGCCGAGGGTATTGGCCTGCTGCGTACCGAATTCGTGTTCATGGCCCATCCGGAAGCGCCGGACCTGGCGACCCAGATAGCTGAATATCGTCACGCCTTCGACGCGCTCAATGGTCTGCCGCTGGTTGCCCGGACCTTGGATGTGGGTGGTGATAAGCCGCTGGATTACTGGCCGCTGCCTCAGGAAGACAATCCCTTCCTGGGTATGCGTGGTATCCGGTTGTCACTGACCCGGCCCGAGATCCTGGAAACCCAGGTCCGCGCCCTGCTGACTGCCGCCGGTGACCGGCCCCTGCGGATTATGTTTCCGATGGTCAAGGATCTGGAAGAATTCCGCGCTGCCAAGCAGATTGTGCAGCGGGTGCAGACTGAGGTTACCAGCGCCGACGTGCAGATTGGCGTGATGATTGAAGTGCCTTCCTGTGCTCTGCTGGCGCCTACCCTGGCTCCGGAAGTGGACTTTTTCTCAGTCGGTACCAACGATCTGACCCAGTACACCCTGGCCATCGACCGTGGCCATGGCCAGCTCTCGGCCGATTCTGATGCATTGCACCCCGCCGTCCTGCGCTTGATTCAGATGACCGTGCAAGCCGCCCACGCCCACGGCCGCTGGGTAGGGGTCTGTGGCGAGTTGGCCTCCGATCCCCAGGCGATTCCGGTGCTTGTTGGCCTGGAGGTGGACGAACTTTCTGTCACCAGCCGGCGAGTACCCCTGGTCAAGGCCTGTATCCGTGATTTCACTCTGGATGCGGCCCGGGAACGGGCCAAGCTGGCCTTGTCCAAGGCCTCGGCGGTTGAGGTACGTGATGCCCTGGAGTCGTTCTGATGGCGCGCATCCTGACCATTACCCTGAACCCGGCACTGGATCTCAATGCCGAGCTGGATGCCCTTGAGCCCGGCCAGGTCAATCGCACCACAGCTACCCGGCTGGAGCCGGCGGGCAAGGGCATCAATGTGGCCCGGGTGCTTGCTGGCCTTGGCCATCAGGTGACCGTGTCCGGTCTGCTGGGCGAGGCCAATGCGGCACCGTTCGAGCGGCTGTTTGCCGATGAAGGCCTGACCGACTGTTTCGTGCGGGTGCCCGGGCGCAACCGGGTTAACATCAAGCTGGCGGAACGGGACGGCCGGATCACCGACATCAACAGCGCTGGTTTCGAGGCGGCGAGCGACGCCCTGAGTCGTCTGGTGGATCAACTCACACCATTGGTCGCCGAGCATGACGCCGTCGTGATCGGTGGCAGTTTGCCGGCGAGTCTGCCCGCAGCGGCGGTCGCCGATCTGGTGGCCATGGTCCGGGCTGTGGATAAACCGGTGTGGCTGGATACCAGCGGTGACGCCCTCACCTCCGGTTTGCAGGCGACTCCATTCGGCATCAAGCCGAATATCGAGGAACTGTCGGCCTGGGCCGGGCGTCCGCTGGTGTCCCGTCAACAGGTGGCTGACGTAGCCACCGCGTTGCAGGCCCAGGGCCTGGCTCATGTCGTGGTGTCCCTGGCGCCGGCGGTGTGCTCTGGTTTGGCCCCGATGGCAGCTACCAGTCCGAGCCACCGCCGGTGTCCGCGCGCAGTACCGTCTGCGCCGGCGATACCCTGCTGGCTGGCCTGCTGCACGGCTTGTTCAACACAGACCACTATGAACCGGAGGTGGCCAAGTTACGGTTTGCCACCGCCCTGTCCGCCGAATGCGTGCGCCATGCCGGGGTCGGCAATCCGGCCGCGTCGGATTTTCATTCACTTGTCGAACAAACCCGGGTTAACCCCTGGCCTGGGGATAACAACAATGGGGAGGTGCCGTTATGAACCTGATTATTGTGAGTTCCTGTCCCCAGGGTATTGCCACCAGTTTCCTCGCTGCCCGGGCGCTTGAACGGGTTGCCCTGGAGCGGGGTTGGAAGGTGACCACGGATATGCGTGGCCGGGACGGCCATCAGCCGACAGCCATTGGCGAGGCCGAGATTGCCGCTGCCGACCTGGTGATCGCGGCCCTCGGTACCCCGGTTGCGCTTGATGCGTACACCGGCAAGGCGGTGTACCAACTGCCAGTGACCGAAGCACTGGCGGCGCCAGCGGCGGTTCTGGAGACCGCCGTGCAGCAGGCCCGGCCCTGGGCGCCCAGCGAGACGCAAGAGGTTGCCGAGGCGCCAGTAGTGGCGGCCGACACGGCAGCTCGACAGATCGTCGCTGTGACCGCCTGCCCGACCGGTGTCGCCCATACCTTCATGGCGGCAGAAGCCTTGACGGCGGCGGCCGAGGCGGCCGGGCACCGAATCCGGGTTGAAACCCAGGGCTCGGTGGGCGCTCAGGATCCACTGACCGAGGCCGAGATTGCGCCGCGGATGTGGTTATCCTGGCCTGCGATATTGAAGTGAATCCCGAGCGCTTCTCTGGCAAGCGGGTCTGGCGGACCTCCACCGGCGCGGCGCTGAAAACACCGGCCGATACAGTACAGGCTGCCCTGGCCGAGGCTCAGGTACTGGATGCCGGCAAGCAACAGGCCAGCTCACCAGCCGGTGGCGAGTCCCGTGGCCCCTACAAGCACCTGCTCACCGGGGTGTCGTTCATGCTGCCGATGGTGGTGGCCGGTGGCTTGCTGATCGCACTGTCGTTTGTGTTCGGAATTGAGGCGTTTCAGGAGCCGGGCACCCTGCCGGCAGCGCTGATGCAGATTGGCGGCGGCACGGCTTTCAAGCTGATGATCCCGCTACTGGCTGGTTACATTGCCTGGTCCATTGCCGACCGTCCGGGCCTGGCCCCGGGCATGATCGGCGGTTATCTGGCCGGTGAACTGGGTGCCGGGTTTCTTGGCGGTATCGTCGCCGGCTTCCTGGCCGGCTATGTGGCCCGCTTTATTAGCCGGAAACTGCCCTTGCCCGAGAGTATCGAATCACTGAAACCGATCCTGATCATTCCCCTGCTCGCCAGCCTGGTGACCGGGCTTGGCATGATTTACGTGCTGGGCGAACCCATGGCGGCGATCATGGATGCACTGACCGGCTTCCTGGAAAGCATGGGTACTACCAACGCCATTCTGCTGGGCGGTGTCCTGGGTGCGATGATGTGTTTCGACCTGGGCGGCCCGGTGAACAAGGCGGCCTACACCTTTGGTGTGGGTTTGCTGTCGGAAGGCAGTGGCGGTTCCGCGCCGATGGCAGCGATCATGGCCGCCGGGATGGTGCCCGCCATTGGCATGGGCGTGGCGTCGTTTGTGGCCCGTCGAAAGTTCGCTGAAGCCGAGCGCCAGGCCGGCCGCGCGTCCTTTGTGCTGGGGCTGTGTTTCATCTCAGAAGGCGCGATTCCGTTCATGGCCAAGGACCCGCTCCGGGTCATTCCGGTTTGCATGCTGGGCGGGGCTATCACCGGTGCCCTGTCGATGCTGTTCACCGTGAAACTGATGGCGCCCCACGGTGGCCTGTTCGTATTGGCGATCCCCAATGCGGTCAGTGTGGTCCTGCCTTACCTGATAGCCATCACCATCGGATCACTGGTGATTGGTCTGGGCTATGCGCTGCTCAAGGATGGCAAGGCGGAAGTGGCAGCCAGCGCCGCCTGACCGCAGACGCCATCACAAAAAAGGCCCTCAAGTGAGGGCCTTTTTTATTAACCGAAGTGGAAAAACGCCAGCTTGTTGCCGTCCGGGTCTTTCACGTAGGCACCGTAGAACTGGTTCGGTATTCTTTGGCCGGGTTCGCCATCGCAGGTGGCGCCTAGCTCCAGGGCCTTGCGGTAATGGGCATCGACGGCTTCTTTCGAGCCAGGCTGCAGCGCAACCATGTTGCCATTGCCTGGGTGGTTGGGTTCCTTGTTGAACGGCTCACACACCGCCAGCATGGGTGTGCTCATGTTCTTGCCGATAAAGGCCAGGCGCCCGATGTCCATCAAGACCTTAGCGTCCATGTCTGCCAGCAGTTTGGTGTAGAACTCCTTGGCCTTGTTGATGTCGCTGACACCAATGGTGACGTAACCGATCATAGTCTGTGCTCCAAACAAAGGGGTTGGGCGCTGAACCTGGCCACCATGCTAATCGGGCCTCGTGCCAGCGCGTAAGAGACGTGGCTGTGGCGTTTACCGGCTGTTGATCAGGACACGATTTCGGCCGGCGTGTTTGGCAGCATACAGGGACTGGTCGCAGGCCGATAGCAAATGACTGACTGAGCTAGTGTGTTCCGACCAGCAGGCGACACCGGCGCTGAGGGTGACACTGAAGGCGTCGCCGCTGTCACTGGTGAAGACTTTCTCCGCCAGATCGCTCCGCAAGGATTCCATTAAGTGGCGGGCATCGTCCAGATTGGTTCGTGGCATCAGCACAATGAACTCTTCACCCCCGGTGCGGGCGACAATGTCGGCGCGCCGTGTCCGCTGACGGAGCAGTTCGGCGATGCCCTGCAAGACCCGGTCGCCGGCGGGATGGCCCCAACGATCGTTAACTGATTTGAAGTAGTCGATATCCAGTGAGGCCACTGAGAAGGTAGCGCCATAGCGTTCTGTCTCGGCGGCGCACTCATCCAGCTTCATCAGCAGGTATCGGAGGTTGTACAGGCCCGTGAGTTCGTCGGTGATCGACAGGCGTTCAAGCTTCTGTTCCAGCCGTTTCTGGTCATCAATGTTGGTAATGATGCCGTGCCAGGTAACGCTGCCGTCAGGACCACGTTCCGGTTGAGAGGTTCCTCGTACCCATTGGTAGCCGCATTCCCGGACAATGCGATAGTCGCAACTCCATTGGTTCAGAGTGTCGGCCGACGTGAGGATGGATTGGTGTACCCGGGGCAGGTCGTCCGGGTGGATGGAATCGAACAGCAGTTGGGGATTGGCCATGGCCGCGTCAGCGGATACGCCATAAAACTCCTCAGCTTTTCGGCTCAAGAACGGGAACTGGTACTGACCTTGGGAATCCAGGACAAAGGTGTAGATTACTCCTGGTAGGGATTCTGCCAACTGCTGCAACTGATGCTGTCTGCGCTTTTCTTCCGTGACGTCCAGGTGTGTGCCCATCAGCCAGCGTGCTTCCGTTTCTTGCGGGGAAGCAAAAACGGTACCCCGGGTGTGGATATAACGCCAATCGCCGTCCTTGTGCTGCATGCGCAGGACGCATTCGTACTGCGCGCTGTTGCCATTCAGGTAGCTATCCAGTGCCTGGAAGGCGGCCTCTACGTCGTCTGGGTGGCAGAGCTGTGACCAGGTCTGAAAAGAGATTGGAGCAAGCTCTTCGAGGCTGTAGCCCAGCATGCTTGCCCAACGATCGTTGAAAATGATTTCTTCGGTGTCGAGATTGAATTCCCAGGTGCCAGCCCCGGTGCCTTCAAGGATGGCCTTGAGTCTGGTTTCTGCAGATAGATACATGTGCTCCCTCACCTGACCTACTGGTATTCACCCAATTGCCTACGAGCAGGCAGATCTGAAAAAGCCGGCACTCTCCGTTACGTAGTTTTCTACGTTCCGTGCCTTTCTTCGTTGAGTGTTCTGGACGTTATAGCATTATTTTACGGGGCATTACACGCACGAATTCTATGATTTTCATGGGCAATATTAGTGCGCTGAAAGCACAGCGGCCGGGCGCAAAATGAACAATGGTCAAACGGGGTAAAACAACTGCAGAAAGGAGAACAACGGGATCAAAAATACAAGAAAAGCGGGAAAGTGGTCGGCGTGGCAGGATTCGAACCTGCGACCCCTTCGTCCCGAACGAAGTGCGCTACCAAGCTGCGCCACACGCCGATCAACGGCCGGTATTATACGGATTCACTTTGGTTTTACCAGCCCTCGGCGGACAAAAGCGCATCCGTAAAGTTGCTGAGATTATCGTAGACGACTACCTCGGTTCCGGGGATCGGTCGGGCGTCCAGATGGCGCTCGGTATCCTGGCCATTGCCGGTGCGTACCAGCACCGGCTGGCAGTGCCCGGCGACGCCCGCTTCCAGATCCTTGCGGCTGTCCCCCACCATGATGGCCCCGTCCAGAGAGTCCAGGCGGTAATGACTCTGGATCTGCTCCAGCAGGCCGGTTAATGGTTTGCGACAGTGACAATGATCGTCGGGATGGTGGGGACAGTAGGCGATGATATCGATGCAGCCACCGGCAGCCTCCACCAGGCACTCCAGTTTTTCGTGCATGGCCTCCAGTTCCTCAAGGCCGTAAAAACCCCGGGCGATGCCGGACTGGTTGGTGGCAATGGCGATACGGTGGCCGGCGTTGCAGAGCCGGGCCACCGCCTCGATGCTGCCGGGAATGGGGTGCCAGTCGTCAGCGCAGCAGATGTAGTTGCCATCGTACTCGTTGATGACCCCGTCCCGGTCGAGGATGATCAGCATCTTGTTTTTTCGCCCCTGGTTCTTCGTCCGTTACCCGGCCGTGGGCAGCAGGGAAATGTCTGCCACTCGCAGGAACAGGTTACGCAGGCGGTTCAGCAGCGCCAGACGATTGTTACGGGTGGCATCGTCTTCAGCCATCACCATAACCTCATCGAAAAAGCTGTCCACCGGCTCCCGCAGGCTGGCCAAGGAGCGCAGGGCACTGGTGTAGTCGCCCTGCTCGAACAGCGGCACGACCTTACCGGCCTGTTGCTCGACCTGCTCGGCCAGTTGCTGCTCGGCGGAATCCTGCAGCAGGCTGGTGTCGACGGTTTCACTAATGTGGTCGCCACCCTGTTTGGTCAGGATGTTGGACACCCGCTTGTTGGCGCTGGCCAGGGCCTGGGCCTCGGGCAGCTGACGGAAGGCTTCTACCGCCTTGACCCGACGGTCGAAGTCCAGCGGCCGGGTCGGACGACGGGCGTGCACAGCCAGATACACCTCGGCACCGATGCCGAGTTCGTCGTAATGGGCCCGGAAGCGCTCCAGCATGTAGTCCACCACGGTGGAGGCGGTGTCCTGCTCGGTCAGCACTGTGAAGTTCTCAGCGGCCCACTCGCAGCAGGTCTGGAGATCCAGCGGCAGTTCCCGTTCGATGATGATGCGCAGCACGCCCAGGGAAGCACGGCGCAGAGCGAACGGGTCGCGGGTGCCGGACGGCGGCTGGTTGATGCCAAACAGGCCCACCAGCGAGTCCAGGCGATCGGCGATGGCTACGGCACAGCCGGTGGCAGTGGTGGGCAGGTCATCGCCGGCAAAGCGCGGCATGTACTGCTCGTTCAGGGCCTTGGCGACATCGTCGGCCTCGCCATCGTTGGTGGCGTAGTACTGGCCCATGATGCCCTGCAGATCAGTGAACTCCAGCACCATCTCTGTGACCAGATCGGTCTTGGCCAGCATGGCCGCGCGTTCGGCCAGGGCCGGATCGCTGTCGATGGCTTCGGCAATCTTGCTGGCCAGTGCCGCGACCCGAACCGACTTGTCGTAGATGCTGCCCAGTTTTTCCTGGAACACGATCGGTTTGAGCCGATCGATACGATCTTCCAGGCGGCTCTTGCGGTCGGTCTCGTAGAAGAAAGCGGCGTCCGACAGGCGCGGGCGAATGACCTTCTCGTTGCCCGAAATCACCTGGGCCGGGTCCTTGCTATCGATGTTGGCCACGGTAATGAACAGC
Source organism: Marinobacter similis (assembly GCF_000830985.1). Classification (GTDB taxonomy): domain Bacteria; phylum Pseudomonadota; class Gammaproteobacteria; order Pseudomonadales; family Oleiphilaceae; genus Marinobacter; species Marinobacter similis. The sequence continues at coordinate 1,419,477 of NZ_CP007151.1, forward strand.
GGCAACATGGCGCCATCGGCACCGACCACGTGGAAGTACTTCTGGTGCTCTTTCATGGAGGAAATCAGGGCTTCTGCCGGAACCTCCAGGAAGCGGTCTTCAAAGCGCCCCATCAAGGGCACCGGCCACTCGTTCAGGGCGGTGACTTCATCCAGCAGCTCCTCGTCGATCACCGCCTTGCCGCCGGCCTCGGATTCGGCCAGTTCGGCCACACCGGCACGGATCTTGGCGCGGCGCTCGGCGAAATCAGCGAGCACGTAGCCTTCCTGCTTGAGCACCACCTCATAGTCACTGGGGGTAGGCACAATCAGTTTCTTCGGGCAGTGGAAACGGTGGCCCCGGGTCTTGTTGCCGGGCTTCAGGCCCATGATCGGAGTGTCGATCACCTTGTTGCCGAACAGCATGATTACCCAGTGCACCGGACGGACAAACTCGGTCCGGTGCGCACCCCAGCGCATGCGCTTGGGAATCGGCAGCGCCGCCAGTGACTGGTCGACCAGTTCCGGCAGCAGTTCAACGGTGGGCTTACCCTGCTCCACGGTACGGTAGACCACCCAGGCACCCTTGTCGGTTTCCAGGGTATCCAGCTGGTCCGGGGTGACACCGAGAGAGGTGGCAAAGCCGGTCAGCGCCCGGGTCGGGTTGCCAGCATCGTCAAAGGCGGCCTTGACCGCAGGGCCGCGCTTTTCAACCGGCTTGTCCGGCTGGGCATCGGCCAGGTCACGGATACGAACCGCCAGGCGGCGGGGCGCGGCGAAGGCCTCGACCTTGCCGAACTCAATGCCGGCGTCTTCCAGACCCTTGGCGATGCCCTGGGTGAAGGCATCGGACAGTGGTTTAAGTGCTTTCGGGGGCAGCTCTTCGGTGCCCAGTTCGACCAGAAAATCCTGTGTTGCCATGATTACGCGTTCCCCTGTTCCTGCTGAGCCTTCTTCGCTTTTTTGCCTTTCTTGCCTTTGGCCTTGTCATCGGCGGCGTTGGCCGCGGCCAGTACTTCCTCGCGCAGGGCCTCGGGGGCCAGCGGGAAACGAAGCTTACGGCGACTGTCGAAGTAGGCCTGTGCGACAGAACGTGCCAGGGTGCGAACTCGCAGGATGAAACGCTGGCGCTCGGTCACCGAGATGGCGTGCCGGGCGTCCAGCAGGTTGAAAGTGTGGGAAGCCTTGAGCACCTGCTCGTAGGCTGGCAGCGCCAGGCCGGCTTCGATCAGCCGGGCACTTTCGCGCTCGTGCACGTCGAAGCTATGAAACAGGAACTCGGTATCGGCGTGCTCGAAGTTGTAGGTCGACATTTCCACTTCCTGCTGGTGGAACACGTCGCCATAGGTAACAACGCCATCCGGACCTTCGGTCCAGACCAGGTCGTAGACGCTGTCCACGCCCTGCAGGTACATGGCGATACGCTCAAGGCCGTAGGTCAGCTCGCCGGTGACCGGGAAGCATTCGATACCGCCAACCTGCTGGAAGTAGGTGAACTGAGTCACCTCCATGCCATTCAGCCAGATTTCCCAGCCCAGACCCCAGGCACCCAGGTAGGCGATTCCCAGTTGTCTTCCACGAACCGGATATCGTGGACCAGCGGATCCAGGCCCAGGGCCTTCAGGGAGTCCAGATACAGTTCCTGAATGTTGTCCGGCGATGGCTTCAGGACCACCTGGAACTGGTAGTAGTGCTGCAGTCGGTTCGGGTTCTCACCGTAGCGGCCATCGGTCGGCCGACGGCTCGGCTGGACATACGCGGCGTTCCAGGTTTCCGGCCCGATGGCCCGCAGGAACGTCGCCGGGTGGAAGGTACCGGCACCCACTTCCATATCCAGTGGCTGGAGGACCACACAGCCGTGCTGCGCCCAGAAATTCTGCAGAGCCAGAATCAAGCCCTGAAAGGTCTTGATGTCCGGAGTAGTTTGCTTGGTTGCCTTGTCTGTCACGACGTTTGCCTACTGATCAATCTGAATGTGGCGCCCCGAATTAGCCCGGGGCACTCTGAAAAAAGGCGCATTATACGCCTGCCAAAGCGGTATTTCTAAGTGCAGTTCACTGCCTTGATTTTGAACTAGAAGAAAGTCAGTCCCACCTGGAACAGTTTCTCCACTTCACGGATCCGGGTTTTGTCCACCAGGAACAGGATCACGTGGTCATCGGGCTGAACCCGGAGGTGATCGTGGGCGATCAGGACCTCATTACGGCGCACAATGGCACCGATGGTGGTGCCCTCGGGCAGGTTGATCTCATCCAGCCGCTTGCCGACCACCTTGGAGGAGCGGTGATCGCCATGGGCAATGGCCTCGATGGCTTCTGCCGCGCCCCGGCGCAGGGAGTGAACATTCACTACGTCGCCGCGGCGAACGTGGGTCAGCAGGCTGCCGATGGTGGTTTGCTGGGGCGAGATTGCAACATCGATGTCACCGCCCTGGATCAGGTCGACATAATCCGGGTTGTTGATCAGGGTCAGAACCTTGCGCGCGCCCAGTCGCTTGGCCAGCAGTGAGGCCATAATGTTGGCCTCGTCATCGTTGGTGACCGCGCAGAACACGTCGGTATTCTCGATGTTCTCTTCCAGCAGGATGTCCTTGTTGGCGGCATTGCCTTCCAGCACCACGGTCTTGCGCAGGTTTTCCGACAGCATCACGCAGCGCTCGTGGTTACGCTCCAGCAGTTTGACCTGGTAACGATTCTCCAGAGTGTGCGCCAGACGCTGGCCGATGTTGCCACCGCCACAGATAAAAATGCGCTTGTAGTTCTTGACCAGGGGCTGGAGTTCGCTCATCACCGACCGGATGTGGTCGGAGGCGGCGATGAAGAAGACCTCGTCGCCGTCCTCGATCACCGTGTCGCCCTGGGGCATGATCGCCCGGTCTTTCCGGAAGATCGCCGCTACCCGGGTATCGATGCGCGGCATATGAGTACGCAGGTACGACAATTCATGGCCGACCAGCGGACCGCCCTCCATGGCCCGGATGGCCACCAGCCGGGTCAGGCCCTTGGAAAACTCAAGTACCTGCAGGGCGCCCGGGTTCTCGATCAGCCGGGTAATGTGCTTGGTAACCAGGTGCTCCGGGCTGATCAGGACATCAATGGGAAACCCGCGCAGGCTGTCCAGGTCTTTGGTGCGATCCTTCTGGTAGAAAAGGTCCGACTTGGCCAGATAGGCACTGGCGCGCACCCGGCAGATGGTGGTCGGGGTCTTGTAAAGCAGCTTGGCGACCTGGCACGCCACCATGTTGGTCTCGTCACTGCTGGTGACCGCAATCACCATGTCGGCGTCTTCCGCACCGGCCCGCCGCAGCGAGGTCGGGTACGAGGCTTCACCCTGCACCGTCCGGATGTCCAGGCGATCCTGTAGCTCGCGGAGCCGGGCACCATCGCTGTCGATGATGGTGATGTCGTTGGCTTCGTTAGCCAGGTTTTCCGCCAGTGTGCCACCCACCTGGCCGGCACCGAGGATCAGGATCTTCATGCTTCAGGTTTCTCCAGTACGGCGTAGAAAAAGCCGTCATGGCTGTTTGGATCGGGGAGCAACTGACGCCCCGGGCCCATGTCCCGTCCCCACAAAACCTCGGGTTCCATGAGGAGGGCCGCTTCCTGCTGCTTGCGGAAGCGCTGGATTATACGGTGGTTCTCCTGGGGGAACACCGAGCAGGTTGCGTACACCAGGCGACCACCGGGTTTGAGAATAGACCACATAGCCTCAAGCAGCCCAAGCTGGATGCTGGCCAGGGGCACGATGTCCGACTCCCGGCGCAGCAGCTTGATGTCCGGGTGGCGCCGGATAACGCCACTGGCACTGCAGGGTACGTCCAGCAGGATCCGGTCGAATGGCTCGCCATCCCACCATTGATCGATATCGGCGGCGTCGGCCTGTTTCAGGGTGGCGGCCAGATCCAGGCGGTCGAGATTCTCCTGCACCCGCGGTAGCCGGGCCTCGGATTCATCAATGGCCACCACCTCGGCCAGCTCGCTGCAGGCCTCGAGGATGGCGCAGGTCTTGCCACCGGGCGCGGCGCAGGCGTCAAGTACCCGCTGCCCAGGAGCCAGATCCAGTACTGTGGTGCACAGCTGGGCGGCCTCATCCTGGACACTGACCGCGCCATCGGCGAACCACGGCAGGCGGTCAACCGGCACCGGCTGCTGCAGCTGAATACCGTTGGGCGCAAACCGGGTGGCCACGGCGTCGATGCCGGCTTCGGTCAGCAACGCGAGGTACTCGTCCCGGCTGAACCGGAGCGCATTAACCCGCAGGGTCATCGGGGCCTGGGCATTGTTGGCGTCGGCGATGGCCTGCCAGTCCTCGGGCCAGTTGTGACGAAGCTTCTCCACCATCCAGGCCGGATGACTGACGCGGCTGGCGTCGGTGCTCGGTTCCGGTGCCCCGGTGCGTTCGGCGGCGCGCAGCACGCCGTTGACCAGGCCGGTCAGGTGCGGTTTGTCCAGGGCCCGGCAGGCCTCTACGGTTTCATTCAGCACGGCGTAGCTGGCCTGCTGGCTGAATCGCAACTGGAACAGGGCGACCAACATCAGGTGGTGAACAACGCGGTCGGAGGCACGCAGTGGTTTTTTCAGGCGGCCCTGCAGTTCGTCGTCGAGTCGGTGAAACCAGCGGCAACTGCCGTAGCACAGGGCCTGCAGCGCCGGCCGCTCACTCATCGGCAGACGCGCCAGGGCTGGCGGCAGGCACTGGGACAGGGACTGACCGTTTTCCACCGCCAGCAGCACACTGGCGGCAATGGCCCGCAGGGGCTGGGGCTGATCGCTCATGTCAGTGCAGCTCCTGGCCGGGCAGCAGCAGCTGTTTGCCGCCATTAATCAGGTCGTTCACGCTCTGAGCGCGGGAGCCTGGCAGCTGCACCCGTGAAATCCGCAGGGTGCCGTTACCACAGGCAACGTCGATGCCTTCACGCTCCCGGCGCAGCACCGTACCCGCCGGCTGCTGGCTGTCCTCGTCCAGCACGGTGGCGGCGTGGATGCGGATGCGCTGGCTATCCAGATCGGTGTAAGTGCCGGGCCAGGGATTGAAGGCGCGGACCAGGCGTTCAATGTCGGCGGCATTCCGGGTCCAGTCGATGTGGCCTTCGTCTTTCACCAGTTTATGGGCGTAGCAGGCAAAGTCGTCATTCTGGCTTCACCGGCCAATTCGCCCTTCTCCAGCAATCGCAGGGCTTCGACAATGGCTCCCCACCTTGGTCCGCCAGGCGGTCGTGCAGGCTGCCGCCGGTATCGCTGGCGTCAATGGCGGTCATCGTTTTCAGCAGCATAGCGCCGGTGTCCAGGCCTGCGTCCATCTGCATGATGGTAATGCCCGTTTCCCGATCGCCCGCGGCCAGGGCGCGATGGATCGGCGCGGCACCGCGCCAGCGCGGCAGCAGGGAGGCATGAATGTTAAGGCAGCCGTGGGTGGGAATGTCGAGCACTGCTTCAGGCAGGATCAGGCCATAGGCGGCCACAATCATCACGTCCGGCTTGAGGTCGGCCAGCTCTTGTTGAGCTGCCTCGGACTTCAGGTTCTCCGGCTGGAACACCGGGATGCTGGCGTCCAGGGCCACCTGTTTGACCGGGCTGGGCATTAACTTGCGGCCACGACCGGCGGGTCGGTCCGGCTGGGAATAAACGCCGACAACGGTGTGATGGGTACCCAGCAGGGCTTTCAGGGCGGTGGCAGCAAAATCGGGGGTGCCGGCAAAAACAAGTCGCACGGTGCTGAAGTCTCTGTCTCGTTGAATACGAAAAGACCGGGTCGTAACCCGGTCCGAGGTCTGTAGTCCTGCAAGAACGGCGAACCGCTTGCCAGTCAGGCGCTCTGTTTATGCAGTTTTTCCAGCTTCTTGCGAATCCGGTTGCGCTTCAGGGAGCTGAGATAATCGACGAACAGCTTGCCGTTCAAGTGGTCCATCTCATGCTGGATACAGACCGCCAGCAAACCCCGGGCTTCGAGTTCGTAGGGCTTGCCGTCCCGATCGATGGCTCGGATCATGACGTGTTCGATACGGCTGACGTCTTCGTAGAAGCCGGGTACCGACAGGCAGCCTTCCTGCATGTCCTCAAGATCGCCATCAAGAACTTCAACTGACGGGTTGATGAACACCCGGGGCTCGCTCTTGTCTTCGGACAGATCCATCACGATGATCTGCTTGTGCACGTTGACCTGAGTTGCCGCCAAGCCTATGCCGGGCGCATCGTACATGGTCTCGAACATGTCGTCGATCAGCGTACGGATGTCGTCTGTCACCTCGTCCACCGGCTTGGCAATGGTGCGCAGGCGGGGATCCGGGTATTCGAGAATATCTAGTATCATGTCGCTCGTGTTTAAACCTGTCTGACTGTGTTCAGTGTTGGCGCTGCTGTCCCGTTTACCTCGTCTACATAGTCATCGGGTGTGTAACTTTCTGAAAGCAAGTGCAACTGATCGCTAAAATGCGACAGCGTACTGCGCAAAAAATCACCCGTTATCTAATATAATCGGGATGCAACCGCAGGATTCAACGGTTACCGGCCGCGCTAACGCGATACTACTATTATCCAATAATTCGTCGATTGAGTACAAACTGATCAGTTAATAGCTAAAATCTTTCAATGTCCGGGTAGAATTTACTGGAAGAACAAAAGATAACATCACAAATTCCGGGACTTCTTCTATAGTATCAGGAATAACAACGTAATAAGCTGCAAGCAACAGGCTGCATCCCAACAGAATGCAAAGACTCAAGGCACGCGATCAAGGACTTACACAATGAGGAAACTGCTGTACGCTCTGGCAGCATTTACGCTGCTGTTCACCTCCTGGGCCCACGCTGCACCGGAGCTGAGGTCCGATCATCCCGAGCGCTACACTGTCGTGAAGGGTGATACGCTGTGGGATATTTCAGGCCGATTTCTGAACAACCCCTGGTACTGGCCCGAGATCTGGCACGTGAATCCTCAGGTCAAGAACCCGCACCTGATTTACCCGGGTGATCGCCTGGCTCTGGTGTACATCGACGGCAAACCGCGGGTGACCAAGGTCGCTCCAGTGATGTCGTCAAGCTGTCACCGCAGATTCGCTCCGAAGCCATTGATACGCCGATCCCGGCCATTCCGCTCGACGCCATCAGCAGCTTCCTGACCGACACCCGCATTGTGACCCCGGCCGAACTGAACGGCGCACCCTACGTGCTGGAAGGTGAAGACGGCCGCATTATTACCGGTGCCGGTGATCGCGTTTACGCCCGCGGCGACAAGCCCGCCGACAAGGTCGGGATTTTCCGTCGCACCAAGGAATTTGTTGATCCGGAGTCCGGGGAATTCCTGGGCCTGGAAGCACGCAGCATCGGTGCGGGTAACGTTACCGCCGAAAACGGCGACGTGCTAACCTTGCGCCTGACCAAGTCCAATCAGGAAATCCGCATTGGCGACCGCCTGCTGACCAGCGTGAACCGGCCCATTGCTACCAGCTTCGTGCCCAGCGCGCCTGAGCAGGACGTGGAGGGCCAGATGATTGCCGTGGATGGCGGTGTCAGCCAGATCGGCCAGTTCGACGTGGTCACCATTAACCGTGGTGAGCGTGATGGTCTGGAGCCGGGCAACGTCATGTCGGTTCTGAAGAGTGGCAACATGGTTCGGGACCCGGTTACCGGGGAAACCATTGAACTGCCGTCCGAGCGCGCCGGTCTGATGATGATCTTCCAGGCTTACGAGAAGATGAGCTATGGCCTGGTGTTGCAGGCCACCCGCCCGCTGTCTGTGGGTGACAAGGTGACCAACCCCTGAACCATTGGGGTTAAAGAATACGGCCGGGCCAGGATGGCCCGGCTTTTTTCGTTTACAAGGATGACAACGTGACCGATCAAGCCTTCCCTGACACCCGGGCTTCGGGTGCCTACGGCTGCAACACGGCCGAGTGGCTGCTGCTGAGCTGCCTGCCCAAGTTCGGCCGGCGTCTGCGCCGTGACCTCAGCACCGCCTACCCCAATCTCACCGACGTACTCGCGCTGAATCCGGCGACCCTGAAGGCCCTCGGCCTGCCTACGGAAACCACCGCCGCGATCCAGGCCTGGCAAGGCGGTGACCGCCAGCACCCGGTGACGGCAAAGGTGGCGACGATTCAGCAGGACTGTGAACGCCTTGGTATTGCCGTGATTGCCTCATCCGATCCGCTGTTTCCCGATCCCCTGCGCCATATTCACGACGCGCCCCTGGTGCTCTACACCCAGGGCGACCCGAGCCTGCTCAGCCAGGACCAGATTGGGGTGGTTGGCAGCCGCCATGCCACCCGGGCCGGGCTGGATCATGCCCGCACCTTCGCCGCAGAACTTAGTCGCCGCAATCTGCTGATCACCAGCGGTCTGGCTCTGGGGGTGGATGGCGCGGCTCACGCCGGGGCGTTAGATGCCGGAGCGCCCACCGTGGCGGTGATCGGATGTGGCCTCGACCGGGTCTATCCGAGCCAGCACCGCCGGCTGGCGGCGCGGGTGATTGCTCAGGGCCTGATGGTGTCGGAGTACCCGCCCGGAACCCCGGCCCGGGCTGGCCACTTTCCCCAGCGTAACCGGATCATCAGTGGCCTGAGCCGGGGCATCCTGGTGGTCGAGGCGGGTCTGAAAAGCGGCTCTCTGATCACCGCTCGGCTGGCGCTGGAACAAGGCCGGGAAGTGTTCGCGATCCCCGGTTCGGTACACAGCCCTGTTGCCCGTGGCTGCCATCACTTGATCAAGCAGCGCCCGGCTGGTGGAAACCGTCGATGACATCCTGGAGGAACTGGGAACCTGGTGGTCGTTCCAGGGTGAGTGCGGCGCGGACAGCTGCCCGGGTGATGTCCTGGCCACGGCCGTGCCTGAGGCAAAGCCGGGTGCCGGTTTGGCCAGTCGGGAAATCGCGGTGTATGAGGCTTTAGGGTATGATCCGCAGTCAACCGATGCACTGAGTTCAGCAACGGGTTTGCCCGCCGATCAGCTCATGCAGGCCCTGCTGCTACTGGAGTTGCAGGGGCTGGTGGGCTCGGCTCCGGGCGGCTTCCTGCGCATTGCCTGAACCCAGTGCCAGAATCACTTTCGATTTCAGCTGACGAAGATCAACATGACGGCACCCAACCCCCTCAGTGACTGGCAGTTACAGTGCGCTTATCGAACCCTTGCTGGCGGTGGTGTCATCGCCTATCCCACCGAAGCGGTCTGGGGCCTGGGGTGTGATCCCTGGGACGAGGAGGCGGTTGAGCGGATTCTGGAACTGAAGCGGCGACCGATGGACAAGGGCATGATCCTGGTTGCTGCGTCGGTGCAACAAGTCCGGTTCCTGCTTGATGCCCTGCCCCCAGAGATGCAGCGCAAAGCCGAGCAGCACTGGCCAGGGCCAGTCACCTGCTTGCTGCCCGATGTGCACGAACAAGTGCCCGAGTGGGTGCGCGGCCGCCACAGCACCATCGCGGTGCGGGTCAGCGATCATCCGGTGGTGCGCGCCCTCTGCGAAAAGGCGGGCCGTCCCCTGGTTTCGACGTCTTGCAACCCCGCCGGCCGCCAGCCAGCCTGGTATTCCTGGCAGGTTCGCCGCTATTTTGGCGACCAGTTGGATAGGATTGTGCCCGGGGCCCTGGGTGGCAATCGCCAGCCCAGCCGGATTATTGATATCGTCAGTGGTCAGCAGCTTCGCTAGGAGAATCCATGTCACAAAGTCCGGACATCAACGCCGTCAAACATTACCTGCTGGGGCTGCAGGAGCAAATCTGCAGCCGCCTGGAGGCGCTCGAGGACGAGGCTACCTTTGTCCGTGACGCCTGGGACCGGCCCGAGGGTGGAGGCGGTGTCAGCCGGGTCATCACCGATGGCAAAGTGTTCGAAAAAGGCGGGGTGAACTTCTCCCATGTGATGGGGGAAACCATGCCGGGCTCCGCCACTGCCCATCGCCCGCACCTGGCTGGGGCGCCTGGCAAGCCATGGGCGTGTCTCTGGTGATGCATCCGAATAACCCCTATGTGCCAACGTCCCACGCCAACGTGCGGTTTTTCATGGCGACGCTCCGGACGCCGAGCCGGTGTACTGGTTTGGCGGCGGTTATGACCTCACCCCGTATTACGGCTTTGAGGACGACTGTGTGCATTGGCACCAGACTGCGCGGGCCGCCTGCCAGCCGTTCGGGGATGGTCTCTATCACCATTTCAAACACTGGTGTGACGACTATTTCTACCTCAAGCATCGGGACGAACCCCGGGGCATTGGCGGTCTGTTCTTCGACGACCACAACACCGGTGATTTCGCCCAGGACTTCGGGCTCATGCAGTCGGTGGGCAACAGTTACATCGACGCTTACGAACCATTGTCCGCCGCCGCATGGCGCAGCCCTATACCGAGCGCGAGCGGGACTTCCAGCTCTATCGCCGGGGCCGCTACGTCGAGTTCAACCTGGTGTATGACCGGGGCACCCTGTTTGGCCTGCAATCCGGGGGCCGGACCGAGTCCATCCTGATGTCGCTGCCGCCGCTGGTACGTTGGGACTACGGTCGGGCACCGGAACCGGGCTCAGAGGAAGCTCGGCTGACCGAGTTTTTCCTGACTGGACGCAACTGGCTGGAGACCAACCATGAACAATGATCTGTACGCCGTTGTTGGCCACCCCATCAGTCACAGCAAGTCGCCCCGGATCCACAGCCTGTTTGCGCAGCAGACCGGGCAGGCGGTTGAATACACAGCTATCCAGGCCCCGCTGGAGGATTTTGCCGGCACGGTCCGCGATTTTTTCCAGCGCGGTGGCAAGGGCCTGAATGTCACGGTGCCGTTCAAGGAACAGGCCTGGCAGTTGGCCGAGGTCCGCACCGATCGGGCTGAAAAGGCCGGCGCGGTTAATACTCTGTACCGGGATAACCAGGGCCGTTTGACTGCCGATAACACCGATGGCTGCGGGCTGGTTCGGGATCTGACCAGCAATCACGGTATTCGCCTGAACGGGGCTCGGGTGCTGGTGCTGGGCGCCGGCGGTGCAGTCCGGGGCGTGCTGGGGCCTATTCTGGAGCAGCAGCCGGCCTCGGTGACCATCGCTAACCGGACGGTGGCCAAGGCCCAGGCGCTGGCGGAGTTGTTCGCACCGGCGGCCTCGGGAGTGGACATCAACGCCGTTGGTTTCGAGCAGCCGGACCAGCCTTATGACCTGATCATTAATGGCACCAGCGCCAGCCTTCAGGGCGATCTGCCGCCGCTGTCGCCCACTGTGATCGGCAGCAAAACGGTCATCTACGACATGATGTACTCTTTGCAGACCACGACGTTTAACCAGTGGGCCCTGGATAACGGCGCCGGACGGGTGTTCGATGGCGTTGGCATGCTGGTGGAACAGGCGGCGGAATCGTTCCGGCTCTGGCGCGGCGTGCGGCCGGAAACTGCTCCGGTTACCGAACAGCTACGAAACGACTGAGCCGCGGCCGGGTTTTGGGCTAGGCTCAAGGTCATCTTCCTAAAGGGGTTTCAATGGACATACTCACCCTCGTCGGGCTGGTTGCCGGTGTTCTGATCGTGGCCATGGCCATGCTGGCCAACGCCTCATTCCTGACATTCCTGAATTTGCCGGGTCTGGCGATCGTCCTTGGTGGTACTTTCGCGGTCACCCTGATCAAGTTCCGTATGCCCTCGATCATGAGTGCCTTCCGCCTCGCCTTCAGCGCCGCTTTTACCGACCGGGTCGCGCGGCCCGCGGCGCTGGTGCGGGAGGTTGGCGCCCTGGCTCTGGTAGTTCGCAAGGAAGGCATCCTGGGCCTGGAAAACCATGACACCGACAACGATTTCTTACGCAAGGCAATTAACCTGTGCGTTGATGGCCACCCGCCGGAGCTGGTTGAGGAAGCCCTGGCCCAAGAAGCCCAGCAGATATCCGAGCGCTACGAAGTGGCGGAACGGGTGTTCCGCGGCATTGGCGAATCGGCTCCGGCAATTGGCATGCTCGGCACCCTGATCGGCCTGGTGCAGATGCTCAACACCCTCGATGACCCCTCGTCTATTGGTCCGGCCATGGCCATTGCCCTGCTGACCACTCTGTATGGCGCCTTCATTGCCCAGCTGATCGCCCTGCCCCTGGCGGACAAACTGCAGTTAAAGGCGGAAGACGAAACCCGCAATCAGATGCTGATCATCACCTCGATCAAAAACATCATGCGTGGTGAGAACCCGCGTGTCATGACCGAAATGCTGTCCTCGTTTGTGCACCCGGACCATCGCACGGCTCTGGCGCCTGAGCGGGAGGCCTGAGGCTTTGGAAGTCGTCCAGCAGAAGAATCGCAGCCGTCTGAAGAACTCAACCCCGGCCTGGATTGTCACCTTTGCCGATCTGGCGACCCTACTGCTGACGTTCTTCATTCTGCTGCTGTCATTTGCCGAGATGGATGTGGATAAGTACCGGGCCATGGCCAATTCCATGGCTGTGGCCCTGGGCTCCAGCAACGTGGTGGGCCAGGACGTGGGCGGCTCGCCGATCACCCTGATCGAATCGGACACCGTGTCCCTGCCCGAACCCAGTGACAGTCAGCCAATGGTTCCGGAGTTCATTGACGAACGAGCCGAGGCTGAGACCGACACCAAGATTCCGGGCGGCGTTATCGACCTGGCCAGCCGGCTGGTCAGTGAGTTGGAGTCGGAAGTTGCCTCTAATGCCCTGAACATCAATTACGACCAGCAACAGGTTGTTATCCGGTTTTCCGAAGAGGCGACCTTTCGTTCCGGGGCGGCGGATATCAAGCCGGAGATGATTCCGATCATCGAGCGGGTGGTAGGGGTACTGGCTGACTGCCCCGGTAATGTCTTCGTCTCCGGTTTCACCGATGACCGGCCGATCTCCAGCGACCGTTTCCGCTCCAACTGGGACCTGTCAGCGGCCCGGGCGGTGTCGGTGGTGCACGAACTGGTGCTCAACCGCCAGGTTCCGGCAGACCGGGTGGTGGCCGCAGGGCGGGCGGAGACCAACCCGCTGGCGCCGAACGACTCGCCGGAAAATCGGGCACTGAATCGCCGGGTCGAGATTGCCATCCGTGATCCGCGGTGTCAGGAGGCCGCCCCGGTCGGTGACGAGCCCATCGAAATTCTGCCCTAGCGGCCGGTTCCACGCCCTCGCCTTATGCTTAAGGCAAAGATTCTCATAGAGAAATCATATAACTGATCCGATTTTTGGGCCTTATACTGTGCGGCCTGTGGCGGAGCCATGGTGTGTGGCGCCGAACCCCAAAAGCATTGAATCATGAGAGAGCGATTATGAGTGGACCCGACAAGCCCAAAGTCATCGGCGAGGAATGGAGCGATGAGCGTGTAAAAAGCTTTCTCGCCCTTGATCCCTATGACAGCAGCAAGAATGCCGATTACAACGCCCTGTTCAAAGCCTATCAGGCCATGCGTGCCGGGGATTTCGAGCGCTTTATCGGATTCTTTGTCGAGGCTGGCCGGGATCTGAATGCGGTGAACGAGCGGGGCGAAACCATTCTCGACCTGATTTCCGAGCATCGCCGCAGTGTTGATTACGCCCAGGCCCTGAAACAGGCCGGTGCAAAACGGTCGGCGACGGCCGGGAACTGAGTTCCCGGCGTCACCAGCTGAATCCGCTTGAGCTTATTGGACATCCACCTCAATGGCCTTGGGCTCTTTCGGTTCAGCCTTCAGCAGCGTGAGGGTTAACAGCCCGTCCTTGAAGTTGGCTTTCACGCTGTTCTCATCGACATTTTCCGGCAAGGTAAACCGGCGCATGAAGCTGCCGTAGAAGCGTTCGATACGATGCTGCTTCTTGTCGGTGCTTTCCTCTTCGTGCTTGCGCTCACCCTCAATGGTCAGCACGCCGTCGTGCACGGTCACCTTAACGTCGTCTTTCGACATGCCCGGAAGCTCGGCGTCGATGGTGAAGGCCTCGGCGGTCTCCTTGATGTCGACAGCCGGTGCCCAGTCGCTTCGGCTGAACAGGTCCTTGCCTTCACGTTCACTGGCCAAATTTGAGCCGAACATTCGGTTGTAACGGTTCATCAGGTCGTCGAATTCTCGGACCGGATTCCAGCGGGTAAGGTTGCTCATGGCGATACCTCCTCTTCACGATAACGAATCTGTACTTTTTGTCTCAGCTTCGCTCGCGGAACTGCCCAACACCGGTGGCGCCAGCCGGATGGTTATCCGTGAACATCTGCTATAAGCGAATGTAGGATCGCCGGAACCGTTTTCAAGGACCCTGTTGTCTATTTTTTGATCTGGGTCAGTCTGACTGCTCGGCCCGGTAATCGTCTTTCAGCCGGACATAATTGGCGGCGGTGTAGGTAAAGAAACTCCGCTCCTTGTCGGTCAACGCCCGCGCCTTTTTTGCTGGTGAACCGACGTACAGGTGACCGGATTCCAGCGTTTTGCCCGGTGGCACCAGGCACCCAGCCGCCACGATGACCTCGTCTTCCACCACCGCGCCGTCCATAATGATGCACCCCATGCCGACGAGGACCCGGCTGCCCACGGTGCAGCCGTGCAGAAGGGCCTTATGGCCGATGGTGACGTCGTCACCAATGGTCAGCGGGTAGCCACCGGGGTTGTAGTCGCTGGCGTGGGTGATGTGAAGCACTGAGCCATCCTGGACGCTGCAACGGTCGCCGATGCGGATCTGGTGCATGTCACCACGCACCACGGTCATCGGCCAGATCGAGCAATCGTCGCCGGTCTGGACATCGCCAATCACCACGGCACTGGGATCAATCCAGCTGCGTTCACCAAATTGTGGTGCTTTGCCCTTGTGAGAACGTACATTCGTCATTACATATACTCTCTAGATGTAACATTGATTCGGAGATGGGAGTCTTCGGAGGGGTGCTTTCCAAAACCCGCTCGAGCACGTCCATGTGGCGTTTGAGCTCCGCCATCCATGGCTTCGCACAGTTTTGGAAAGCACCCCTCCGAACACTCCCCCGAACATTGGAGATAACCGAAAATACCTTACCCACGAACAGCTGAGAAGGGGACCTATGAATAACCCGTTACTGACTCAAGATCTTCTGCCGAAGTTTGACCATGTCCGTATCGAGCACATGGAAACGGCCATTGATCAGATTCTCAGTGAGAACCGGATGAAAATCGCCACCCTGGCGCAGCAGGACGATCCGACCTGGGAAACCCTGGCGCAGCGATGCAGGCGCTGGACGACCACCTGAGCAATGCCTGGTCGGTGATCTCGCACCTTAACGGAGTGAAGAACTCTGATGACCTGCGCAAGGTCTACAAGAACTGCCTGGAAAAGCTCACCGAATACAGCACCGAGGTGAGCCAGAACGCTGCCCTTTGCGAGGCCTACAAGAAACTGGCCGCGCGCGACGATTTCAAGGATCTCAGTGAAGCCCAGCGCAAGTCGGTGGAAAACACCCTGCGTGACTTCCATCTGGGCGGTGTCGATTTGCCGGAAGAACAGAAGCAGCAGTACGCTGCTCTGTCCCGGGAATTGGCAGAGCTGTCCAACCGCTTCAGCGACAATGTGCTGGACGCGACCCAGAACTGGTACAAACACATCACCGATGCCAGTGAGCTGGCCGGCGTGCCGGAGAGTGCCCTCGACGGCGCCAAGCAGGCGGCCCGGCAGAAAGAGCTGGATGGTTATGTCATCACCCTGGATTTCCCCAGCTTCTTCCCGGTGATGACCTACTGCGACAACCGCGACCTGCGTCGTGAAGTGTACGAGGCGTTTGTCACCCGGGCCTCCGACCAGGGACCGGATGCCGGCACCTGGGATAACACGCCGCTGATGGCGGAAATCCTGAAGCGTCGTCATTCCCTGTCCAAGCTGCTGGGCTTCAATAACTACGCCGAGCGGTCGCTGGCCACCAAGATGGCCCGCAACACCGACGAGGTGCTGGATTTCCTGAACCAGCTGGCGGCCAAGTCCAAGCCGGTGGCCGAGCAGGAGTTTGCCGAGCTCAAGGCCTTCGCCCGTGACGAATACGCGTCGACGATCTGCAGGCCTGGGATATTGGCTACTACAGCGAGAAACTGCGCCAGCAGCGCTACGACATCTCCCCGGAAACCCTGCGGCCCTGGTTCCCGGTCGACAAGGTGGTGCCGGGCCTGTTCCGGGTGGCTGAGAAACTGTTCGACGTGCAGATTGAAGCCAAGCCAGAGGTAGAGACCTGGCACGAAGACGCTACTGCCTACTGCATCAGCCGTAATGGCGAGCCGCTGGCCTGGTTCTACTTCGACCTGTTCGCCCGCCAGGGCAAGCGTGGCGGTGCTGGATGGCCGACTGCCGGGTACGCTGGCGCAACCTGCGCGGCCAGCTGCAGTTGCCGGTTGCCTTCCTGACCTGTAACTTCACGCCGCCGGTCGATGGCAAGCCGTCGCTGCTGACCCACGACGAGGTCACCACCCTGTTCCACGAATTCGGCCACGGCCTGCACCACATGCTGACCCAAGTCGATGTGCTAGATGTCTCTGGCATCAATGGTGTGGCCTGGGATGCGGTCGAGCTGCCGAGCCAGTTCCTGGAGAACTGGTGCTGGAACCCGGAGTCGCTGGCGCTGATTGCCTCGCACCACGAAACCGGTGAACCGCTGCCGGAAGATTTGCTGCAGAAGCTGCTGGCGGCGAAGAACTTCCAGTCCGGCATGGGCATGGTCCGTCAGCTGGAGTTCTCTCTGTTCGATTTCCGCTTGCACGCGGAATTCAGCGAGGAAGCACCCACTAACCCGCTGGACATGCATCGTAAGGTGCGCGAAGACATTGCCGTGATCGAGGCCCCGGAATTCAACCGTTTCCCGAACGCCTTCTCGCACATCTTCGCGGGCGGCTATGCAGCCGGTTACTACAGCTACAAGTGGGCCGAAGTGCTGGCGGCCGATGCCTTCTCATTGTTTGAGGAAAAAGGCATCTTCGACGCCGAGACCGGTACCTCTTTCCTCCAGAACATCCTGGAGAAAGGCGGTTCCCAGGAGCCGATGGAACTGTTCAAGGCCTTCCGCGGTCGGGAACCCCAGGTGGATGCCCTGTTGAAACAATCCGGCATCACGGACGAAGCCGCCTGAGCCAATGTGTACCGGCAGTCGTAAAGACTGTCGGTTACCTATTTCCGGAGTTTAGTTATGGCGAGTCCAAAACGCTTCATCGCCGGCGCTGTCTGTCCCCGCTGCGCGGAGATGGACAAGATCATGATGTACACCACCGATGACGACGATCAGGTGCGCGAGTGCGTGGCCTGCGGCTTTACCGACGCGGTGTCGGATGCCGAGCCGCCGGCCGCCAATCCTGAGTTGGAGACGCGGGTGAATAAGCGTAAGAATGAGGATGACCACACGGTGAAGCAGGTGGTGTTTTTTAAGTCTGGGGATGATGACTGAGGTTTAGTTCTCGAAGACTGGTTGGTTTGGGGGCTGCGAGGGAGCAGGGGGATGTTTTTCCCTTGGAAATGGAACTCGCTGCGCTCAGACATCCATTTCTGGCGGTAAAAACATCCCCCTACCCCCTCACAACAGACCTTTCAGATATCTCTGGTTTAAAAACTCTTTAGCACCAGATACCTACTGAATTCAGCTTCAATCTTCAAAGACATATCTGTGTAGTTCGCACACGAGGGTGTGGGGGTATTTTTCTGCCGGGAAAAAGATGTCTGAGCGCAGCGAGTTGTTTTTCCCAGAAGAAAAGTACCCCCGCGACCTCGTAGCCCGCCAAACCAGCAGGCTACGTGGCAAGAAGGCCAACTCCGAGAGTTAAAGAACCATAGCCGCCAACCAGCCAAAGCCAAGCAGCGGCAGGTTGTAGTGCAGGAACGTGGGTACCACGGTGTCCCAGATGTGGTTGTGTTGGCCGTCGACGTTCAGGCCAGCCGTGGGACCAAGGGTGGAATCGGAGGCCGGAGAACCGGCATCACCGAGGGCGCCGGCGGTGCCGACCAGGGCGACGATGGCCAGGGGGCTGAAGCCCAGTTGCAGGGCCAGCGGCACGTACAGGGCGGCAATGATGGGGATGGTCGAGAAAGAGGAGCCAATACCCATGGTAATCAGCAGGCCAACTACCAGCATCAGCAGGGCCGCCAGGGCCTTGTTCTCGCCAATGGTGGCGACGGAGCTGTCCACCAGGGTGGCGATCTCGCCGGTCTCACGCATGACTTCGGCAAAGCCTGAGGCGGCGATCATGATGAAACCGATCATCGCCAGCATCTTCATGCCCTCGGTGAACAGGTCATCGGCTTCCTTCCAGCGCACTACCCCGGACAGGTTGAACAGCACGAAACCGGCCAGGGCGCCGAGGATCATTGAGCCGAGCCAGAGCTGCACCACGAACGCGGTCACAATGGCGACCAGTGCCATTACCAGGGTGCGAGGGCTGTAGCTGGCATCCACGCGCTCAGCTTTGGTCAGTGCGTCCATGTCGTAGTCCCGGCCACCGCGGTAGCTGAAGAAGACAGCAATCAGCAGGCCGCAGAGCATGCCCAGTGCCGGCAGTGCCATGGCTTTCATCACGTTCAGGTCTGAGGCATCGACGCCGTTGGCGTTGATCTTGGCGACCAGGATCTCGTTCAGGTAAATGCCGCCAAAGCCAATCGGCAGGAACATGTACGGAGTGATCAGGCCGAAGGTCAGTACGCAGGCTACCAGGCGGCGGTCCATGTTCAGTTTTGCCATTACGTACAGGAGTGGCGGCACTACCAGCGGAATGAAGGCAATGTGGATGGGCAGGATGTTCTGGGACGAGATGGCCACTGCCAGCAACAGCCCAATGATCAGGAACCGCATGCCGGTGACGGCAGAACCATCTTCCTGTTTGCCAACCAGAGCCAGGGCACGATCGGCCAGGGCGTGGGCCAGGCCGGATTTGCCGATAGCGACGGCAAACGCCCCGAGAGTGGCGTAGGACAGGGCTACGGTGGCGCCGCCGCCGAGGCCATTGTTGAAGGCTTCAATGGTGGCGTCCAGGGACATGCCGGCAATCAGGCCGCCGGAAATGGCACCAATGATCAGGGCAACAACAACGTGGATGCGGCTCAAACTCAGGACGAGCATGATCGCAACCGCGGCTACAACGGCATTCATGGCAGACTCCGAATAGGGATAACAGGATTTTTCCGGTCCGTTCAGGGGACCGGGTTCACGAAAAGCGGGCTAATGTGCAGGAAATGATCGCTACAGTCAAAGCGCGATGGCGCGCTTAGTCGTCACCGATGCGGGAAAACCGGGGCACCTGTTCACCGGCCAGTTCTACGGTTTCCCGAAACATTGACAGCGGCCGGACCCAAAGGCTGTGATCGCCGTACAGGCAGCGATAAATCACCAGCCATTCTTCGGTCTCACTGTGTCGGGCCAGGTCGATGACCTGGTAGTCCTTGCCCTTATAATGACGGTAGCGACCGGGTCGGATGGTGTGTCGGGAGTCGGTCATGGGCTGCCTCGTTGGAAACTAACCGGATTGGAACATCGGATACGGGACGGTATCGCCCCGAGGGTCTAGACTAAAAACACATCCTGAGCGGACGCGCTAAAACTTGTTTAGGGCCCACGCAGTGTAGTTTATGTCATCGGGCCCGAAAACCGGAACCTGTCTATGAAGTACACCGCCAATCCTGCGGCCCTGTTTTGGTTGGTACTGGTCACGCTGTTGAGCGTGAACCAGGCCAATGCTGACCCCGCAGCAATCCGCTGGTTCGAGGATGCGGGCCAGCCGTTGAACATTAACGAGGTTCTGGCCCGGGAGCCGGATCAATGGCAATCGATTGATTCTGGCCGCGGGTTGAACCTGGGGTTCAGTGACAGTACCTACTGGCTTAAAGTGGCGGTGGCCCCAGAATCGGTGAATCAGGTGCTGGAGATCAGTTACCCGCTGCTGGATGAGGTAGACCTGTTTTGGGTGCTCAACGGCCGGGTCATCCGCAGTTACGAGACCGGGGATACTCGACCTTTTGCCAGCCGGCCAGTCGACCATCGGAATTTTGTTTTCTCGGTTCCGTCCAACACGGAACCGATTATCGCCTACCTGCGGGTGAAAACCCAGGGCGCGGTTCAGGTACCGGTGGAGGTGGAAACCGCGGTTGAGTTCCTGGCCGGTGAACAACTGTCCTATGGCTGGCAGGCCATGTTCCTCGGCATCATTGTGCACTGGCCCTATACAACCTGTTTTTGTACACCATAGTTCGCCAAGCCACCTATCTTTGGTACGTGCTAACAGTGGTACTGTCGGGGTTGGTGCACTTGCACTTCAAGGGCATTCTGTTCCAGTGGCTATGGCCGGAATTGCCCGGGCTGAACCGGTACGTCACCATTCCGCTCACCGGCCTGACCATGATCGCGGCGCTGGTGTTCAGTCTCCAGTTTCTGGCCGTGGCCCGCTACAGCAGGGCCAGCTACCGTTTACTGCAGGCCTTGATGGTGGGCGCCGGGCTCAGCATTGTGATCGGCGCCTTTGGCGCTTACCAGACGGCCATCACTCTGGTGGCGATATTGGCGGCGATAGCGACTCCGGCCGCCTGGCTTATCGGGATTTTTGTTTGGTCCCGGAGCCAGAAGCTGGCGGGGATTTATGTACTGGCCTGGACCCCGCTGCTGTTAGGCCACCTGATTTTGGCCGTCAGCAAGCTGGGCTACCTGCCGACCACCTTCCTGACCGAATTCGGACCCCAGATTGGCGTCGCCATCGAGGTCATCCTGTTGTCGTTTGCCCTGGCCTACCGGATCAACCTCGAGCGCCGGCGTCGTCTTAGGGCCCAGGAACAGGCCCTGGGTATTCAGCGCCGGGCAAACCAGACCCTGGAGGAGCGGGTGCGGGAGCGCACGGAGGAGCTGCAGCGGGCTAACCGCCGGCTGGAAGCGATCAGCCTGACCGATGGCCTGACCCAGGTCGCCAACCGGCGACAGTTCGATAACCGGCTCAAGGAGGAGTGGTGCCGGATTGGTCGCCAGGAACTGCCCATGAGCCTGCTACTGCTGGACATTGATTACTTCAAGTCGGTGAACGATCGCTATGGCCATCTGGTAGGAGACGACTGCCTGATTACTGTTGCGGCCATCTGTGCCAATGAAATCCAGCGTTCCGGGGATCTGCTGGCGCGCTACGGCGGTGAGGAGTTTGCGGTGCTGTTACCGGCGACGCCGGCAGAGGGTGCCGAGCAAGTGGCAGAGCGCCTAAGGCAGGTCGTGGAGAACGCCACGGTGTATCCGGGCGCACAGGAAGCGGCGGTTAGTCTAAGTGTCAGTGTTGGCGTTGCCACCGTGGTGCCGACCCAGGATGTGGCCCCGGGCGAGCTGATCCGGCGCGCCGATGCCGCCCTTTATGGTGCCAAGGGCGCAGGCCGGAACCGTGTGATGACCTACCGCGGACTCCGTACGGTGTCCGCGGGCGATCAATAACACTACTCAGTTTTTTAGCTTGTAGCGGCCCGGGCCAAGGAAAATGACCGCAACCGCAGTAAACAGGAAGAAGCCTTGCAGTTCCAGTGCCCAGCCGCCGTTGCCGCCCAGTGACAGCAGTTGATGACCATGCACCAGGGCAATTGCGACGAGCATGTTGAAGATGATCAGCAGCGCGCCAATCCGGGTGTGATACCCCAGCATGACCATCAGCGGCGCCAGTAACTCGCCAATAAACACGCCGTAGGCCAGCATCGCGGGTAAGCCGTGGCTAACCAGCTCACCTTCAATGAAGCCAATGCCGTTCAGCAGTTTGGCGATGCCATGGAACAGCATGAGCCCGCCCAGCGTCAGGCGAATGATCAGTTTTCCCAGATCGACATTTTCCAGCAAAATCAGTGTCTCCCGAAATCAGTGTATGAAGGGCGCCAAGCATACCCGGTTGTGGGGACGGCTTACAGATTGCGAATGTCGGGGTGCATCGGAATCAGCCGTTTTAGCAGGCGGTTCTGGGCGCCGGTGCTGATTCCGTTCTGCTCCATAGCCAGGATCAGGTTTTCCGCCAGGGCATTGAATTGGGTCTCGGTGATCGCCATGTCGGCGTGGGCCTTGCGCATGGGCCGGCCGCTGTAGGTGCAGGGCCCGCCGCTGAGCTGGCACAGCTGATCGGTCAGGTGGCGATGGAACTGGGCCACGTTGATGCCCTTGAACTGGTGGTTGATGCGCTTGTCGTCCACGATCAGATACAGCAGGTCCTCGACAATCTCCGCCAGTCCAGCGCGCTCGCCTAGCTGCTGGTACAGCGTCGGTTCGGTGTTGCTGTTTGGCTCAGTTGCCAGGGGAGTGCTCAGGACCTGGCAGCCGGCCAGGGCTAAACCGGCAAGCAGCATGAGGACACGGCGGGCCAAAGCAGTGATCCGGGGTGTGGTGTGATGGCGCATGTCAGAAGCTCCCCTGCAGCGACAGGTACAGACCCTGCTGGTCATTCAGCGTGGCGATGTCGCCCAGATTAACCAGGGCTGCGGTTACCGCCAGGCGCCGGTCCGGCACCCAGGCTATAAAAAAATCCCACCAGTCGTCTTCGCTGGCAAAGCTCAGGTTGTCGGGCTTCTGCCGGTACTCGGCACCCACCAGCCATTGGCGGTTTACAAAGACACCGACACTGGCCTCCGCCATCACTTCATAATCGTTATTGCGATCACCGCCAAAACCCAGCAGGCCGCCCTGGTTGGCCTTGGTGGCACGGGCGGTGGCGTTCATCAGCAGGTTGCGATCGAACACGGCAGCGAAGAACAGTTTACTGGCGCTAAGCAACAAGTCGGTGCCGCTGTCATCCCGGGCACCGATGGCCTCGGGGACGGTAAAATCGCGCTGGCGCTTGTACTGAACCCCGGCACTCCACTGACCCCAGGGGCTGTACAGCACGTCGCCGGCCAACCGCAGCTTGGCGCCGACAATGTCCTGATTGAGCTCGTCCTGCTCCAGGCCGAAACCGTCTTTCAGGGTGAACACCAGTTCGTCCAGATCGAGTGTTTGGCGAGCCACGGTCAGCTCGATCCGGTTATTCCAGTTCAACCCGGCGCCGGTGACTGACAGGCTGTAGTCATCAGTTTCGGCCTGGCTGAGCGCGAGGGTGCCGCCCCACTCTTCGTCGCTGGCGTAACTGCCGAGCAGTGCCCAGGGCACCAGTCCGCCGCCGGCACTGCCTTCAATGGTGGATACGCCACCCGTGGCCCAGATCCGGCTGCCGATGGTGGCGGATGCGGGTGGGCAGGCCAGGGCAAACAGGATGGCCATTATCAGCAGGCGGCAGGTCATGAATGATCTTCCAGCAGGTGTTGTGTTAAATTTTGGCGGCGGCTCGCCAACGTCTGGGCGGTTTCGACCAGTTGGTCAGGGGCTACCGGCCGACTCAGGTAGAAGCCCTGGGCAAGGTCACACCGCCACTGTTGCAGTAGCTCCCAGGCGGCCAGGTTCTCGATGCCTTCGGCCACCACTTTCAGGCCCAGGCCATGGGCCATGTCGATGGTCGACTTCACGATCAGCTGGTCCTGGGGTTCGGTGTCCAGATTCAGGACAAAGGATTTGTCGATTTTCAGCTCCTGCACCGGCAGCTTGCGCAGCTGCGACAGGGAGGAGTAACCAGTTCCGAAATCGTCGACCGACAGGGTCATGCCCAGTGCCCTGAGCCGGTTCAGTGTTGCCATGGCCTCTTCCGGGTCCTTCATCAGGGCGCTCTCGGTCACTTCCAGGGTGATTCGCTCCATGCCCTGATGCCAATTGGCAAAGGCCCTGGTGAGATGATCGGTAAGCTCTGGCCAGGTCAGGTCCATGGCCGATAGATTGATGGCGACACCGGCGTTGATTCCCTGTCCGGCCCAGGCCCGAGCATCCTCTGCAACGCGCTCCAGGATATGGGCGGTCAGATTGTGGATCTGGCCAGACTGCTCGGCCAGAAATATGAACTCTTCGGGGGAAACGAAACCAAGCTCCGGGTGGATCCAGCGCACCAGAGCTTCGACCTGAACCAGCTCACCGGTACGGGTACTGAGCTTGGGCTGATAGTTCATGTGCAGGCCACCATTGATGATGGCAGAGTGCAAATCGGCCGTTAGCTGCAGCTCGCGAAGGTGGCTTTCGTCCTGGCCTGGGCGGTAACGGGTAACCGGCTCCGGCTGATCCTCAGCTCGTTCAAAGGTCAGATTCAGCCGCCGACGCAGTTCGTTGGTGCTGGTTGCGTCGTTGGGCAGCTCCATGGTGACCATAGTGGCGCGGATGGAGAATGGGCTGTTATTAATCTGCAGGGGCGATTGAATGACATCCAGCAAGTGGCGGGCCAGGGTATCGACCTGGTCCGGATGGCGTGCAGGGATCAGTGCCAGGAACTCGCCGCCGCCGGTGCGGGCAATCAGCTGCGCATCGGGTAATTCACTCTGCAATCGCCGGGCTATGCCCTGCAGCACCGAATCCCCGAACTCCAGGCCCAGGGTATCGTTGACGTCGGCCAGCTCATTCAGCCTCAAGCCGATCAAGGTGCAGGCGTCGCCGTGATCAAACAGGGCCTGGACTGACTGCATCAATGCGTTCCGGTTGCCCAGTTTGGTGACCTCGTCGTGAGAAGCGGCATAGCGGATCTCCGCTTCCCGCTCCCGCAGGCGTACCAGCATGTCACGCAAGGCATCCCGCAGCTGCTTCAATTCGCCACCGGTACGAATTTCAGGCGGCGTCGGGCTTTGACCGTCCCCAACGGCGCGGGCGTAATCTGCCAGTTGTAGCACTGGGCGGCCCAGGTTCGGGCGATCACGAGGGCCAGCACGATGGCGAGCAACAGGATAACCAGGACCAACACCACAATGACTTGGGTCCTGGTGTAATAACTCTGAAGCGTCGCTTCCCGGCTAATCATCAGTACGGCCTGGATATCGCCCGAGTCGTCGTTACCCAGGTTGATGGCGCGGCTGAAGTAGTTCTGGCGGTTCAGCAACATCCGTGGTGTGTCGTCGGCCTGGGTGAGCTCGCGCACCATGTCCGTGTCGCGGGCACTGGTAGCGGCGAAAATCTGATAGGCGTCGTTGCTGTTTGTGCGCGCCCTGAACACCACCTCTGTGCCACTCAGGCGGGCGACCAAAAGCGCCAGTGCCTGGTCGAGGGCAAAGCCGGCAACTAGCCGGGCCCGGAGCCCCGGACCCTGAACCGGGACCTGCAGAATCTCATAGCCCTGGCCATCAAGGTAGGCAAAGGTCCGGGTGAAACCCTGGCCGGTTCCATGGTCAACCAGGGCGTCCATGATTTCCGGAGCCTGTTGATTGAGCGTGGAAGCAATCGGCTCGCCGCTGTTATTGATCAGCACGGAAAAATCGGCTTGGGCCCGGCGACTGTGATTTTCCAGTGCACTGTAGATGGTGCCGGGATCGCCACTGGCGACGGCGGAGCGAAAGCCGAAGTCCTTGACCACAACCTGTAGTCGGGACAGCACCAGGTCTGTTCGGCGTTCCAGGATTTCCCGGGTCATTCGTTCGCCGATGTTGAGCTGCTCGCTGGCTCGGCTTTTTTCATCTTCAAACAGATAGACCATGAACAGGGCGGCCATGGACAGGCTGACCAGCACTACCAGTGCGATCATCACGGTAATCAGCCGGCCTCGAAAGCCCATGTGGGTTTGCGGTCTCATTAAAGCTCTTGGAAACGTTGTTGAAGAAGATCCATGGTGCCGTCGGCTGGCAGCTCTGGCGTCAGGTTGATGGTCAGTGATTGGTCGTTGCTACTGTCCCAGGTCCGGGTCACCGGCTGGGTGTTGTCGGGCAGGCGCGGATGCCAGATCTTGAGTGTTAGCGGCATCGGCGTTTCGTTATTCACCGGCAGGGTAACGCGGCCATTGGCATCGGTTCGGCCAATGGCGGCGGTTTGGCTGACGATGATAAAGGCCTGCATGTGGTCGTGAATGTTGCAGCCCAGCTCAACAATACCGGGCTTGTCGAACAGCACCGGGGTCTGGGGCTTGCCCGCGTACAGCTCGATATTGAAGGTTTTGGCCGGGGAAAACGAATACACGTGGTGTTGGGTGTTGTCGCGGTTGGGGAATTCGACCTGTGAGCCAACCGGCACGATCAGGACCTTTGGGTGGAATTCGCGATCTTTCTGGTAAATTTCGGCGCTAACTGGCGTTACTTCGTCGACCTGATCCAGATAGACCACGGCACCGGTTACCGGAGCGTTGTTGTCGGGTGTGGTGATGGTGAGGCTCAGGTTAACTGCCAGTGCTGACATCGGCCACAACAAAAACGCCAGCGCTGCCGCTGTTACTTTTCTCATGAAACGTCTGACCTTATCAGGCTATTCCGGACCCCAGGGAAAATCGAATGTGGTTCCGAACCAGTAAATTTTCCCAGTAATGCCGCATCCAGTCCCAGGCGGCATTGTTGACCTGTTCTACGAACGGATCGAGGTTCAGCTCATAGTAGTCTGGCGTACCGGCAATCTGGAGCACGGTGATGGTGATTGCATCGTCCAACTCATTCGAGAAGGGTTCGCCAATAAGCTGATGAGTCAACAGGTTAGCACGGGTGGCTTCAAGATCCACCAAATCGCTGGCGCGAATGGAGCGATTATTCTCGTACATTTCCTCCATCAACCGATGGCACAGGTAGGCCCGGATCAGTAAGCCATCCAGGCCATCGTATTTCACAATCAGCGCTGACGGCCGGGTGAAGTATTGGGTGGCAGCATCTACAAACGGGGCGAACAGCTCAGCCTTGCCGGCTTCACGGGCGCAGGCTTCGACACATTCGATCAGGCGGGGCGCCATTTCGATGTATTCCACCGCGAACTGGAACAGCGAGGTGGCCGGTTGGTACCCGTCAATAGTGACGGATGAAGGCAGGCAGGCCGCCTTCTCCCGGAGTTGCTGGAGAAAGATGCCCGAACGTGCTTCCTTGCGTCGTGCTTGATCAATAATCTCGAGAACCACCTGTGGTGTCATGTCAGGAGATGCCGATGTTGTAACGAATTGAGGTCGCAAGGCCCCTCCCGTAGTCCGTATACCGTATCTGGGCAGGCAAGCAGCGGCGGACGGTCCACTACAGGCCTGCCATTTCCGACAAGTGTAGTCGACATTTTGCGCCTTGCCGGTTCAACACCAGGAAAAAACCGGCGTGTGTGAGTGTGCTTCGGCGGTCTGTTCAGGCGCGTTCAAACCAGCGCTGATGTCGGCTGTGGGACCAGCACAGCCAGCCCATGCTGAGCGCCCGTGCCAGCATCAGACAGATCAGTGAAAACCACAGGCCGTGGTTGCCCCAACCGGTGGTGAGCCACCACACCGGCAGGAACACCACCAGCGCCGAAAACAGCATGGTGTTCTGCATATCCCGGGTGCGGGTGGCACCGATGAAAATACCATCCAGTAAAAAGCCCCAGACCGCCGCGAAGGGCAGCAGCCAGAGCCAGGGCAAATACTGCCAGGCGGTGGTGCGGACCTCTTCGATCCCGGTCAACAAGGCAATCAGACCCCGGCCCCCGGCGACAAACACCACGGTCAGCAGCAGGGCGCCCCAGAGCGACCAGCGCAGGGCACTGCGGAATACCGCCCGGAAACGAATCCGACTGCCCTTGCCGATGGCTTCACCAATTAAGGCCTCGGCGGCATTGGCAAAGCCATCCAGGGCATTGGATATGAGAAGCAGGAAGGTCAGCAGTACCGCGTTGGCGGCCAAAATGGTGTCGCCCTGCCGGGCACCCTGGGCGGTAAAAAACGCCAGCACCAACAGCAGGGCAATGGTGCGAACCATAATGAAACGGTTGACCTGGAGAATGGCAGGTAGTCGCTCAGTTGGCCGAACAGGGCCCGGGTCAGGCGCTGGCCCTCGGGCATCCGGGTCAGGACGATGGCAAAGCCGATGCCGGCGGCACCGTATTCCGCGATTACCGTGGCGATGGCAACGCCCCGGCTGTTCCAGCCCAGGCCGGTGACAAACAGGATATCCAGCACGATGTTCACGCCGTTGGCCACGATCAGTATGATCATCGGGCCGCGGGCGAACTGGGTGCCAATCAGCCAGCCCACCAGCGTGTACTGGCACAGCACCGCCGGGGCACTCCAGATCCGGATGGCGGCATACTCGGCGGCCAGGCTACTGACATCCGGACTGGGGGTCATCAGATTCAGGCCCAAGGCAATCAGCGCTGGTGCAACAGGATCAGCAGCAGCCCGATGGCCACCGACAGCAGCACCGAGCGCAGCAGCAGCGCGACCTGACCAAACCGGTCGCGCTTACCCCAGGCCTGGCCGCCAGGCCGGTCGTGCCCATGCGCATGAAGCCAAAAGTCCAGTACAGGATGCTGAACAGGTTGGCGCCGACGGCGACCGCGCCGAGGTATTCCGGACTGTCCAGGTGGCCCAGCACGGCAGTATCCACCAGGCCCAGCAGCGGCACGGTCAGGTTGGTCAGCATCAGTGGCCAGGCCAGGGCCCAGAGGCGCCGGTCGATGGCAGGCAGGTGGAACATCCTATATCGCTCTGTTTTTTAAAAATGTGTGGTTAGCAGTTTTGGATTTAACTGATTTTTTAGCCTTTTTCGGATCTGTGTCTATACTCGTTTTTGAGGTATCCATAAGCAGGCTTCCACACTGATTCCAGGGTGTATGCGAGCGCCCGAAAAATCAGTGGGATAACGCAAATCCGACAAGAATAACACTCTGTGGAGACACAGTATGCGCGTGCACGCTCAGCGGGCAGGTGCCCTGTTAGGTGGTCTTATGTTCCCGGCCGTGTCCCTGGCGGACTGGACGTTGAACATGACCCCTGGGGTGACCGGCACCAGTAACGAAATATTCAGCCTTCACATGATCATTCTCTGGATCTGCGTCGCCATTGGCGTCGTGGTGTTCGGGGTTATGTTCTGGTCCATCTTCGCCCATCGAAAATCCCAGGGTTACAAACCTGCGAATTTTCATGAAAACACGTTGGTGGAGATTCTCTGGACGATCATCCCCTTTGTCATCCTCGTGGTAATGGCGATTCCGGCCACCGCCACCCTGGTGGACATGTACGACACCACCGAATCCGATGTCGACATCAAGGTCACCGGCTACCAGTGGAAATGGCAGTACGAATACATTGATGAAGATTTTGGCTATTTCTCCAATCTCTCCACACCTCGTGACCAGATCAACAACCGGCAGGCCAAAGGTGAGAACTACCTGCTGGAAGTGGATAACCCCCTGATCATCCCCGTGGGCAAGAAGGTACGTTTCCTGCTGACGGCGAATGATGTGATTCACTCCTGGTGGGTACCGGCCTTTGGCGTGAAGAAGGACGCCATTCCCGGCTTCATCAACGAAACCTGGACCCGGGTCGATGAGCCCGGCACCTATCGTGGCCAGTGCACCGAACTGTGCGGCAAGGATCACGGCTTCATGCCGGTGGTGGTGAAGGCCGTGCCCCAAGAGGAATACGACACCTGGGTAGCGGAGCAGAAAGTTGCGGCCGAGAAAGAGCGTGAGCTGACCCAGAAAGACTGGACCATGGCCGAGCTGATGGAACGCGGTGAGAAAGCCTACCAGACTGCCTGCGCGGCCTGTCACCAGGCGGACGGCAGCGGTGCGCCCCCGGCCTTCCCGGCGCTCAAGGGCAGCAAGATTGCTCTCGAGGACATGGCCGCCCACATCGATATCGTGGTCAACGGCGTGTCCGGCACTGCCATGCAGGCCTTCGGCAACCAGTTGAGCGAGGTGGACCTGGCGGCGGTGATTACCTACGAGCGAAACGCCTGGGGTAACAACACCGGTGAAATGGTCACGCCGAAAGAGATTTTTGATTACAAGAACGAGCAGTAATCAACGCCAGATAACAGCTATCACCAGCCACAATAAATGGCGGTAACGGGGGTTTTCATGAGTGCGGTTGCAGATACCCACGCCCAGGATCATCATCACGGCCCGGCTAAAGGCTTCAGCCGCTGGCTGCTGACCACCAACCACAAAGATATAGGTACCATGTACCTGATCTTCAGTTTCGCCATGTTCCTGCTTGGCGGAACCATGGCGATGGTCATTCGGGCGGAACTTTTCCAGCCCGGTTTGCAGATTGTGCAACCGGAATTCTTCAACCAGATGACCACCATGCATGGTCTGATCATGGTGTTCGGGGCTGTCATGCCGGCGTTCGTCGGATTGGCCAACTGGATGTTGCCGCTGATGATCGGTGCCCCCGACATGGCGCTGCCGCGAATGAACAACTGGAGTTTCTGGCTGCTGCCCTGTGCTTTCCTGATCCTGGTTTCGACTCTGTTCATGGAAGGCGGTGCGCCCAACTTCGGCTGGACCTTCTACGCGCCCCTGTCGACGACCTATGGGCCTCCGAGCACCACCTTCTTTATTTTTGCCGTCCATATCATGGGGATCTCCTCGATCATGGGCGCGATCAACGTCATTGCCACCATTCTGAACCTGCGTGCCCCGGGCATGACCCTGATGAAAATGCCCCTGTTCGTCTGGACCTGGCTGATCACCGCGTTCCTGCTGATTGCCGTGATGCCGGTACTGGCGGGTGTGGTCACCATGATGCTGATGGATATCAACTTCGGCACCAGCTTCTTTGATGCCTCCGGTGGCGGCGACCCGGTGCTGTTCCAGCATGTGTTCTGGTTCTTCGGGCACCCCGAGGTCTACATCATGATCCTGCCGGCCTTTGGCGCGGTCTCCCACATCATCCCGGCGTTCTCCAGAAAACCGCTGTTTGGCTACGCCTCCATGGTGTATGCGGTGGGTGCCATCGCCCTGTTGTCGTTCGTGGTTTGGGCTCACCACATGTTCACCGTGGGTATCCCCATCGCCGGCCAGCTGTTCTTCATGTACGCCACTATGCTGATTGCCGTGCCTACCGGGGTGAAAGTGTTCAACTGGGTAGCCACCATGTTCCGCGGCGCGCTCAGCTTTGAGGCCCCCATGCTGTTTGCAGTCGCCTTCGTGATCCTGTTCACCATCGGTGGTTTCTCCGGCCTGATGCTGGCCATTGCCCCGGCTGACTTCCAGTACCACGACACCTATTTTGTGGTGGCGCACTTCCACTATGTACTGGTGCCTGGTGCGATCTTCGGCATCTTTGCCTCTGCCTACTTCTGGCTGCCCAAGTGGACTGGCCACATGTACGACGAAACCCTGGCCCAGACCCATTTCTGGCTCTCGTTCATCGGCATGAACCTGGCGTTCTTCCCGATGCACTTCCTGGGTCTGGCGGGCATGCCGCGACGGATTCCGGATTACGCCCTGCAGTTCGCCGACTTCAACATGGTCTCCAGTATCGGTGCCTTCATGTTTGGGGCTACCCAGCTGCTGTTCCTGTTCATTGTGGTGAAATGCGTTCGTGGTGGTAAGGCGGCGGCCGCCCAGCCTTGGGATGGCGCCGAAGGTCTGGAGTGGACGGTACCGTCACCAGCGCCTTACCACACCTTCGCCACGCCTCCGGAAGTGAAGTAGGCGGGGCCTGAGATGGACGAGCGCACTCCGGCAGCCGACGCACGTCCGCGCACTAATGCGCGGGTGGTGTCCTGGTGCCTGGCCGGGGTGGTGGGCATGTTTGCCTTTGGCTTTGCCCTGGTGCCGCTGTACGACGTGTTCTGCGAAATCACCGGCATCAACGGCAAGACCGGTGGCCGCTACGAAGCAGTAGCGGCAGCCGAGGCCGATGTCACGCGCACGGTGCAGGTGCAGTTCCTGGCCCAGAACGGCCCGGGTATGCCCTGGACCTTCCGGCCGGTCACCCGGAGTATCGACGTTCATCCCGGTGAGCCGGTGACCGTGGCCTTCTTCGCCAGAATCCGACGGGTGCGGCAATGGTGGGCCAGGCGGTTCCGAGCCTGTCGCCGTCCGAAGGCACCCTGTATTTTCACAAGACCGAGTGTTTCTGCTTTAACCAGCAACCCCTGGCGGCGGGTGAAAGCACCGAGATGCCGCTGGTGTTTATCGTTGACCGGGATCTGCCCGAGCACATTACCAAGCTGACCCTGTCCTACACACTCTACGATCAGAGTAAAACGGCGACGGTGTCAGACACGGATCGACCTATCACAACAACAAACGAAAACGGCTAAGCCATCGGAGATTGTCATGGCGGATAACCAGAGCTACTACGTTCCGGAACAGAGCAAATGGCCGATCATTGCCACCGTCGGCCTGGGTTTAACCCTCTACGGGGTGGCATCGATCATGGTGAATAGCAAGCAGGGCGAGAGCACTGACGGCTCCTGGTTCCTGTTTATGATAGGCGCCGTGATCATGGCGTACATGCTGTTTGGCTGGTTCGGCAATGTGATCCAGGAGAGCCGGGCCGGGCTCTACAGTGATCAGATGGATCGGTCTTTTCGCTGGGGCATGAGCTGGTTCATTTTCTCGGAAGTGATGTTCTTTGCCGCCTTCTTTGGCGCTTTGTTTTACGTTCGGGTGTTCGCCGTGCCCTGGCTGGGCGGTGAAGGTGACCGGGGCAGCTCGGCCATGCTTTGGGACGGCTTTAGGGCAACCTGGCCACTGGTAGAAAACCCGAATCCTGAGGCGTTCCCCGGACCCAAAGAAGTGATCAGTGCCTGGGGTCTGCCCCTGATCAACACCATATTGCTGGTGACCTCTTCATTCACCGTGACGGTGGCTCACCATGCCTTGAAGGCAGGCAATCGGGCCAAGACCAAGCTCTGGCTCGGCCTGACCATCGCCCTGGCCCTGGTGTTCCTGTTTGTCCAGGGCTACGAGTACATCCACGCCTATCGTGATCTGGACCTGACCCTGGCTTCCGGGATCTACGGCAGCACTTTCTTCATGCTGACGGGCTTCCACGGTGCCCACGTCCTGCTGGGTTCACTGATGCTGATCATCATGTTGCTACGCATCAACAAGGGGCATTTTACCGCTGACAACCACTTTGGATTTGAAGCCGCAGCCTGGTATTGGCACTTCGTGGATGTGGTCTGGTTAGGGTTGTTCATCTTCGTTTACATCATCTGACCAGGATTGACACGGTTGGCAGGATTAAAAGGGAGTCGGATTCATGGTCAGGCTCCCTTGCCACAGCGCAATCAGAATCAACGCCAGGAGCAGTATGCTAAGCGTGACCCGGACCGCCAGGGAGTTCACCACCCGATTGGTTTTACCGCCATCCTTGATCAGAAAAAACAGGCCACTGAACAGACTGACCACCACGGCCAGCATTAACACGATGATTACGGCTTTCAACATGGAATATCCCGGTGCAGCACAAGAAATGAAAGGGCGGGCCGGCGGCAATCACGCAACCCCAGAGATCACTATAGCAGAGCATGTCTGATCCGCAGGGCAGAGCCCGTCACTGGCACTTTGACTGGCGGCTGATGCTGTTCAGCGGGGTTTTCCTGCCGTTGCTGATTGGACTGGGGCTGTGGCAGCTGGACCGGGCCGGGCAAAAGCAGGAGCTCCTGACGCAGTGGCAGCAGCAAGCGCTGGACCTGAGGTGGCCAGAGCTGGTTGGTCGGGGTCTGGATTCGGGGCGGCCGGTGACGTTGAGAGGGCGCTTCGGTGACCACAGCTGGCTGTTGGACAACCGCACCCGGGACGGTATGCCCGGCTACGAGGTCCTGACCCTGTTCTTTCCGCTGCAAGGCCCGCCGGTGGTGGTCAACCGGGGCTGGATTCAGGCCCCGCGGCACCGCGACGAGCTGCCAAGGGTGCCGTCGCCCGAAGATGTGCTGGAGGTGTCTGGCCGCATCAGCGAGTATCCGGAACCGCCCGTGTTGAATGATCAGACCCCGCCTGAAACCAGCTGGCCCCGGCGCGTGCAAAGCCTGCCCCGGGCCGTAGTGGCCGACGAAATCACCGACATTCCCGAGGCTATCATCCGATTGGCCGGCAGTGATCAGCGGTGCTTTCCGCGCCGATTGGGCGCCTGATCGTATGGGACCACAAACTCATTACGGGTACGCTACACAATGGTTTGCGTTGGCGCTCGCACTGGGTATATTGACGTTAGCTGCGAGCTACCGAAAGACAGGAGCCAATAATGACAACGACAATGGCTAACCAGGCATCTGATGACAACAACGGACCCTCTCCCGAGCAGGTCCGACGGGGTCGGCGTACCGCCATTCTGCTGTTTGCCATCGGGTTCGGCCCTATGGTGTTTGCCACCATCATGTACTACACCGGCTGGTTGAATCCTGCCGGTCATACCAACAATGGCACCTTGATCCAGCCGGTGGTGTCGGTGCAAACCCTGAATCTGGAAACCGTAGCGGGTAAGCCGCTGGCGGACCGGTTTGGCCCGGACGAGGTCGAGCCCGAGTGGTTGCTGCTGGTGGCCGCGGGCGACTGCACCAGCGAGTGTGAGGAACTGCTGTACCTGGCACGACAGGTCAACATTGCTCTCGGCAAGAACGCCAACCGGGTGTCTCGCGCGGCGGTGTTGGGCAGTGTGCCGGCGGAGCTGGAATCTCGCTGGAAGAAGGAATACAGCCTGATGGAGCGACTGGTTCCGGCACCCGGCACCACGCCAGCCTGGCCCAAGGGCATTGATCCTCAGTCCCAGCCGCGCATTCTGCTGGTCGACCCGTTTGGCAATCTGATGATGCACTACGGCTCTGACAATACCGGCAAAGAGCTGCTCAAGGATCTCAAGCACTTGCTCAAGATTTCCCAGATCGGATGACCGCACCGTGGAGGACTCGCGTGTGAATCAGCAGTCGTCAGCTTCCTCGCCCCAGGCCCGGCGCCTGTTTAACTGGGCCCTGTTTGCCACCCTGCTGGCAGTGGTGGTGATCATGCTCGGCGCCTGGACCCGACTGGTGCACGCCGGGCTGGGTTGCCCGGACTGGCCTGGCTGCTACGGTTTTCTTACCGTGCCCCAGAGCGAGTCCAGTATTGCCATTGCCAATGCCCGGTTCCCGGACACCCCGGTGGATGTGGAGAAAGGCTGGCCGGAAATGATTCATCGCTATGCCGCCGGCACTCTCGGCCTGGTGGTGTTTGGCTTGGCGGCCTACGCTTTTCGTCATCGAAAGCTCGGTGTCCCGGTCAAACTGCCGCTGTTCATTGCCGGCTTTATTGTCCTGCAGGGTGCTTTTGGCATGTGGACCGTCACCCTCAAACTCTGGCCCCAGGTGGTCGCCATGCATCTGCTGGGCGGCTTCACCACCTTGAGCCTGCTGGCCCTGCTCGCCCTTCGGCTCCGACAACGCACGGCCGCTCCGAAACCCCAAACCACAGTTGTAGCCCTGCAAGGGTTCAGGCCCTGGCTCTATGGCGGCCTGTTGCTGGTGGTGATGCAGATCGCCCTTGGCGCCTGGACCGCTGCCAACTACGCTGCTGTGGCCTGCACCGACCTGCCCACCTGCCAGGGTCAGTGGTGGCCAGAAGGCATGGATTTTCAGCACGGCTTTGATGTTACTCAGCAGGTTGGCCCCAACTATCTGGGCGGCCAGCTGACCGCCGATGGCCGGGTGGCCATTCATATGACCCACCGCATTGGCGCCATGGTTGTCCTTGGTTACTTCGCTGTCCTGCTGGCCTGATGTGGCGCCAGCGTCGGGCATCGGGCCTGACCCAGGCCATTGCCCTGGTGGCGCTGGCACTTGGCGCGCAGATCCTGCTCGGGCTGGCTAATGTGATCCTGAATATTCCCCTGGCCATAGCCGTTGCCCACAACGCCATGGGTGCGGGGTTGCTGCTGACGCTGGTGCACTTGATCTGGCGCCACCATCAATTACCGAAACTGAACACCGCGAGTGCAACACACACAACAACAATTAACCGGGAGGTTACGGCATGAGTGAACGAGTGGAAGCATTGCCGGCCCAGACAACTGCGAACGAATCCATCACCTGGCGCGATTTCCTGGAGCTGACCAAGCCCAGAGTGGTAGCGCTGATGATCCTCACCTCGGTGATCGGCATGCTGCTGGCGGCCCCCGGGGTTCCGGGCTGGGAGGTGTTGTTGTATGGCAACCTGGGTATCGCCCTGCTGGCCGGTGCTGCCGCGGTGGTGAACCATGTGGTGGACCAGAAGATTGATACCGTGATGGCCCGCACCCGCAAACGCCCGGTGGCCACTGGCAAGATTGCCCCGGTAGACGCCTTGCTGTTCGCCACCCTGCTGGCCTGCGTGGGCATGGTGGTGTTGATGTGGCAGGTGAATGCGCTGACCGCCTGGCTGACCCTGGCCTCGCTGGTGGGCTACGCCGGTGTCTATACCTTGTTTCTCAAGCGCGCGACGCCCCAGAACATCACCATAGGCGGCCTCGCTGGTGCCATGCCGCCTTTGCTGGGTTGGACTGCTGTCACCGGTCAGGTGGAAGGTCATGCTCTGCTGCTGGTGCTGATCATCTTCGCCTGGACTCCTCCGCACTTTTGGGCCCTGGCGATTCACCGCAAGGAAGAATACGCCAAGGCCGGCATTCCGATGCTGCCGGTCACCCACGGCAACCATTACACCGAGCTGCATATCCTGTTGTACACCTTCATGCTGTTGGCGGTGAGCTGCTGCCGTTTGTCACCGGCATGTCTGGCGGGATCTACCTGATTGGCGCCCTGGTCCTGGGCCTGCGGTTCCTGCACTATGCCATCCGCCTGTGGAAAGGTGATGATCGCCGGGTAGCGCTCAATACCTTCAAGTACTCGATTACCTATCTGATGGCACTATTTGTGGTATTGCTGGTCGATCATTTTGTATTCTTCTAACGACTTAGCTTGATCGCGCAGGCGGGTAAGACCTTCCAAAACCGTGCGGAGCCATGGATGGCGGAGCCGAGCGTACAGGGATGTATTTACAGCGTGTTTTGGAAGGTCTTACCCGTTTGCGCAGCCCTCAATTGTTGATGGAACCCCAATGAACAGCTCTATTCGCCTGACACTGTTTCTGCTTCTGCTCCTGGTTATTCTGATCTTCGGACTGGTGATCGGGCGTCAGGTTTATATGGTGGGCGGCCAGGAACCTGAGCCGGCGCCGGTTTTGGCCGAGCTGAATACCTACGTCTATGACCAGCCCCGGGAGCTGGTGGAGTTCACCCTCACCAATGAACAGGGCGAAACGGTCACCCGGGAAAGCCTCCGGGGCCGCTGGACCTTTGCCTTCGTGGGCTACACCAATTGCCCGGATATCTGCCCGGCGGCCATGGCCAACCTGCGCCGGACTGATCAGCTGCTGTCACCCGAGCTGCCGCAACCGGACTACCTGCTGGTCAGCGCCGATCCGGAACACGACACTCCGGACAAGCTAAAGGCCTACACCGACTTCTTCGGTGACAACTTCCATGGCCTGACCGGCGATCTGGATACTTTGCGTTCTTTCGCCAAGAGCCTGAATGCGGTGTTTATTCACCGCGATGTGGATGGCGAGCTGCTAGTGGACCACAGTGGCCACTTCGCGTTGCTGAACCCCGATGGCAGGTTGGCCGCGGTACTGCAGCCGCCGCACAAGCCGGAAGAGCTGGCTGAGGCTTTTGAGCGGATTTATGAGTGGGCTCGGGAGAATCGGGAGCGGTTGTCGTCCTGATTTTTTTTGTAGGACTGGTTGGGTATGGGATTGATCGGGGTGGCGGGTATTTTTCCTTGGAAATGGAACTCGCTGCGCTCAGACATCCATTTCTGGCGGAAAAATACCCCACCACCCCTCTCTAGCTGACAATACCGATATCGTTGACAAAAAAGACTACCGAGCTACTTAATGCTCCCGATCGATGAAATCCTTCCGGAACTGAAGCAAACCCTGGAACGGTCTACCACCGTGTTGCTGCAGGCGCCGCCGGGTGCCGGTAAGACTACGCGGGTGCCGCTGGCGCTATTGGATGCGCCCTGGCGCGATGACAAGACTATTCTGATGCTGGAACCGCGGCGGCTGGCGGCTCGGTCGGCGGCTCGGTTTATGGCCAAGCAGCTGGGCGAGAAGCCGGGCCAGACGGTTGGGTATCGGACGCGGCTGGATACCAAGGTGTCTTCGGCTACCCGGATTGAGGTGGTGACCGAGGGCATTCTGACCCGGCTGATTCAGGCCGATCCGATGCTCGAAAACTACGCCGCGGTGCTGTTTGATGAGTTTCATGAGCGCTCGTTGCAGGCGGATCTGGGGCTGGCGCTGGTGCGGGAATCCCAGCAGGCGTTGCGGGAGGATCTGCGGGTGGTGGTGATGTCGGCGACACTGGATACCGGGCCCATTGCCCGGGTGCTTGGTGAGGTGCCGGTACTGCGCAGCGAAGGTCGGGCGTTTCCGGTGGAGGTCCTGTATCGACCGGCACCGGCTCAGGCCCGCCGGGTTTGGATGGCTGATCGGGTGGTTGCGGTAATTCACGAGGCGCTGCAGAGGCAACCCGGTTCGGTGCTGGTGTTTCTGCCCGGGGCTGGGGAGATTCGTCGGGTTGCGCAGCAGTTGCAGGGTGCGGTCCCGGACGATGTGCTGGTAACGCCGCTGTTCGGCAACTTAAAATCGGACGAACAGGATCGGGCCATTGCCCCCGCCAGGCCGGGCCAGCGCAAGGTGGTTTTGGCGACCGCCATTGCCGAGACCAGTCTGACCATTGAGGGCGTGCGGGTGGTGATCGACAGCGGCCAGCAGCGTCGGGCGGTGTTCGATGCGAACAGTGGCATGACCCGGCTGATGACCGGACGGGTATCGAAGGCTTCGGCGGAGCAGCGGAAGGGCCGGGCTGGCCGGATTGAACCGGGGGTCTGCTACCGCCTGTGGAGTGAGTCCGAGCAGTTCGGGCTGGCCGACTTCACTCCGCCAGAAATCCAGGAAGCCGATCTGGCACCGCTGGTGCTGGAGCTGGCCCAGTGGGGCGCGCGCTCACCGGATCAGGTGGCCTGGATCGATACTCCACCCCAGTCACACTGGCACCAGGCGGTGGCGTTGCTGCAGTGGCTGGATATGCTGGCGCCCGACGGTGCCATCACCGAACACGGCAAGGTGGCCCGGGATCTGGGGGTGCATCCGCGCCTCGCGCACATGGTGTTGCGGGGCCGGGCCCTGGGGTTGGGTGCCTTGGCGGCCGATTTGGCGGCATTGCTGGGAGATCGGGATCTGTTGGGCCCCGGCGCGGGTGCAGATTTGCACGAGCGGGTTCGGTTGCTGCACGGCGAGCGTGGGCATGGCGGTGTCGATTCGGCGCGACTGCAGTCGGTTCGTCAGGCCGCCAAGCGCCTCGTTGGCAGCGCCGGTCGCTCCCAAAAGCCACCCACCGAGTCCGAGGTCGGGCGCTTGTTGGCCCAGGCCTACCCGGACCGGATTGGCCGGCGTCGCGCCGGTCAGGCTCCCCGGTATCAGCTCAGCAATGGCAAAGGCGCTAGCCTGCGGGACGACGATGCCCTCGCCCGCCACGACTGGCTGGTGGCCGCCGAGCTGGATGGCCAGGCGCGGGAAGCCATGATTTATCTGGCCGCACCTGTAGACCTGGCGGATCTGGAACAGGATCTCGCCAGCCATATCCATGAACGTGAGGAAGCGGTCTGGGACGATAAGCGAGGACGGTGATTGCGCGCCGGGTCCGCAAACTGGGGGAGCTGGTGCTGGCGGAACAGGCGCTGAAGCAACCGGACCCGGTGTTGATCCAGCAAGGGCTGCTCAATGCCGTAAGGCAAAAGGGCCTGGCAAGCTTGCCCTGGTCCAAATCCGCCCGACAGTGGCAGGCACGGGTGAAGTTGTTGGCCCATATGCGGCCCGGCGACTGGCCCGATGTCAGTGACGCCGCCCTGCTGGCCAATCTGGAAACCTGGTTAGCCCCGTTCCTGCCCGGGCTGCAGCGCTGGTCCGACCTGCAAGGACTGAATCTGCAACAAGCGCTGCAAAGTCTGTTGGATTACCATCAGCAACAGCAGCTGGAGGCGCTGGCCCCGAAGGCAT
Source organism: Marinobacter similis (assembly GCF_000830985.1). Taxonomy (GTDB): domain Bacteria; phylum Pseudomonadota; class Gammaproteobacteria; order Pseudomonadales; family Oleiphilaceae; genus Marinobacter; species Marinobacter similis. The sequence continues at coordinate 1,459,094 of NZ_CP007151.1, forward strand.
TGACCATTCCCACCGGGCAATCGGTGGCCCTCGATTACACCGCCGACAATGGCCCGGTGCTGGCGGCCAAGCTCCAGGCCCTGTTTGGCTGGACGGAAACCCCGAGACTGGCCGGTGGCCAGGTACCCGTGGTGATTCATCTTTTGTCACCGGCACAGCGACCCCTGGCGGTCACCGCCGATCTGGCCAGTTTCTGGCGCAATGCCTACCCGGAAGTGCGCAAAGACATGCGCGGCCGTTATCCGAAGCACCCCTGGCCAGAAGACCCATTCACTGCACAGGCGCAGCAGGGTACGAAAAAACGCCCTGTTCGCTGATTCGTCCGGTCACTAGATGGTGCGGAATGGTCTCGAAGTAGATGTTGCGTACGGTGATCAACTGGCCTTTGGGCGCGCCCAGCTGCTCCGCTGGCAGCTCTTCCAGCACTACCCGATCGCTGCTCTCGGTGCTGTCCCGGAAGCTGTCGGCCAGCACCCAGAACGGCACGCTGCGTTCCCGGGCTGCCAACGCCAGTAGGCGGGTGCCGCTCTTGTTGACGAAATGACCGTCGGTCAGCCAGCTGTCGCAACCGGTCAGCACCAGATCCGCGGTGGCGATGAACACGCCCATCTGGCATCGGTGATCAGGGTTACCGGTACGCCGAGCTTGTTCAGCACGCTGGCCAACTGATGCCCTTCATGACCGGGACTGCTTTGGGTGCAGATTACCGAGAACCCGACATGTTCCTCCATCAGGCGTTGGAATAGCCGCTCCAGTACCGAGCTGGCGCTGTGGGTCATGATCACCGCGCCTTCGGGAATCTGGCTGCGGGCATGGTTAATGAGGGTATCTGTGGCGACTGTCAGCTCCTCATGCACCCTTTCAATCGCCGCCACCGGCTCACGATCGTCCGCCTGTAACTGCTCCTGTACCCGGACCATGGCATTGGCGATGACCACCATGCTCGGTCGGGCGTCCCGGAGTGTGTCCACCAGGGCGGTCAGCTTCCCACGCTTGGGACGTTCGAGACGGACATACTCGGCCAGTTCGCGCAGGGTTTTCAGCGTCAGTTCGGTGGCGCCCGACTGGTCATCGGCGTGAAGGGCATCAAGCAGTGCTTGGGCAGCAGGGTCGAGTTTGGCCATGGTCGCGGTCCGCGGTGGCTTTATCTAAAGCGTAGCAGGCTACTGCAAAAATGGGGTGATTGCGGGGCTTGGCTCATCTGCGGATAAAAGGCTTGCCAGCCGGGTCGGACCGGATAGAATGCGCTCACTTTTCCACCGTGCGGCGGTAATCATGCACCTCGTTTCGTTCAATGTGTTTCGTACCCTGGGCCTGCCCAACACCACTGTGTTGAAACCGGACCAGTTCCTGCAGCATCGCCAGCTTTTGCAACAGGCAGACTGGGTGCTGTTCCCGGAGTACTGGCAGCTCAACGCCCTGGTGCATGGGCTCGGGTGCCGGGTGTTTCCAAGCGTGGCCAGTTACCGCATCGGGCATGACAAGGTGGAGATGACCCGGGCATTCCAGACCGTTGCGCCGGCGCACACGCCCTGGACCCTGATCGAGGCCAATGGCCCGGTCGAGCAGGAGCGGGTCTGGCAGGCCATGCCGCATCCGTTCGTTGCCAAGCTGCCCAAGGCGAGCATGGGTGAGGGTGTGTGGCTGATCGAGACCCGGGCCGACTGGCAGCGTTATTGCGAGGTGACCGATGTGCTCTACGCCCAGGAATACCTGCCCATTGACCGGGACGCCCGGGTGGTGGTGATTGGCGATCGGGTGCTAACCGCCTACTGGCGGACCCAGGCCGACCAGGGTTTTTACAACAATGTGTCCCGGGGTGGGCGCATCGACAACAGCCCGGTGCCGGCGGTGATGACCGATCTGGCCCTGAGTCTGGCCCGGGACTTGGGAGTGGATCATGCCGGCTTCGATATCGCCCTGGTCGACGGTTACCCCTATGTCCTGGAGTTCAATCGCCTCTTTGGCAACAAGGGGCTGGCGGCCGGCCACGAGTTGCAGGACGCCATCCTCGGCTACCTGCGCCAGTCCAGTGAGCCTTCGGACCCCCGGGAGCCCTCGGACCCGAGACCGGCCTGGCCAACGGCGGTCTGAGCCCGGGCCAGGCGCGCCAAAGCCGGTTACAGGTTCTTGTAGCGATTGATGTCGAAGATGCCGGCTTGCAGTGGCTGGTTTTCGCGCTGCCATTGAGTGATGTCGTGCAGGGTCTCCCAGAACCGGGGATGAGTGCGACGAACCCCCCACAGGCTCACCAGGCGGTCGAACTTGCCCTGCTGGTCGGTGGTCAGGGCCGCCAGGCGTTCAGTGAAGAGCTTGAGCTGGGATGCCGGCACATCGAACATGAAGTTCGGGTAGCTGCCGATGATGCCCGGGTAGATGGTGAGCTGGTCGTCCTCGGGCTGGTAGCGCAAATCCTCATTGAACAGGAAGGCGACGTTTTCGTGGGCGCGGTCACGGATCAGGGTGTAGACCGTGCGCTCGCCCTGCTCGGTCCAGACCCGCACGAAGGTGACGTTGGGCAGGAAACGGATTGCCGGCAGGAACTCGGCGCGGGTGGCGGCCAGGGTGGAGAGCTGGCGATCGGCCTGCTGAACCCACGGTGCCTCGTTCTTACGCCCGCACTCTTTGCCCCCGCAGCGGTTAATCGGGTCGTCCCGTTCGGCGTTGAGCTGGTGGAAATTCAGCAGCAGGCGGGCGCCCAGTTCTGCGTTATAGGCACTCGTGGCGAAGGGCACCTGGGACGGCGCGGTGTTCTCCATCTCCGCGTAGCTGAAATCGAGCTTGAGATTGCCCGCACCCTGGTACCAGCGTTCCAGCACCCGGTTGCGTTCACCCGGGGGAATCAGCCGCAGGTAATTCTGCTCGCCGCCATTGCGGATCAGATCGAAGTACAGGCGAGTCTGGGCCTGGTGGGCGATCGTGCCAAACACATCAAAGTTCACCACCAGCTCGTAATAGGTGCGCTCGAACAGCGGGTAATCCATCCACCAGCTGGTCAGCGGAACCTGGCCGATCAGCCGCGTTGCACTGAGGCATTGTCGTGATGCCTGAAGATGGTCAGCAGGGCGTTGGTGTTGTTGCCATCGCCGTCCCAGATGTGGTCCAGGGCGGCACCGTCAGGATAGCTGTTGCGGTAGGCCTGGTTGCGCAGCTCGGTGTAGCGGTTGCGCTTGCCGCGGTAAAGACTCCAGTTGTCACCCAGGTCGAGCAGGTCGTTGTCCTGGCCCGGCAGTGCCAGTAAGGGCGTAACCGATTCCCGGTAGTCGGCGTCGGTGATGAACAGGTCATCGTCGGGATCGTGGAACACCGTCCAGAAGTGATCGCGGATGACGTCGGTGGCGATCTGGCCCCGGCATACCGGGCCACGGATGAAGGTGCGGGTAAAGTACTCGGCGTTGTCCAGCATAAACTGGTAGCGGGCACGGGCCGGTATCGCGGCGAAGGTGGCAAACGGATTGGCGCGGCTGGCCCGGCTGTAGTCGGGCAGGCTTTCCACTCGCCAGTCTGTGGCTTCGAACAGGCTGCGGGTGCGCTTGAAGGCTTCGGGCCCAAAGGCGAAGGTGATGTGGCGTTTGTGCACGATGCTGCCGGCAACCGGTCTGATCCGGTAGTACAGCGGGCCATTGGGCGCGTCGTTGGGCCGGCGGGTGGCGATGATGTCGATCGGCTGCCCCGGCGGGGTGTGTGAGCGCACGAGCTCGAAGAACCGGGTGTCGGCGCCGGCATCCTCGAAGTACAGGTGCGCCAGGTACAGATGTTCGTACAGCCAGCGGCTGACCAGCTGTTGGCGCCCAGACTCGCCGTTAAGCCAGTTTTCCCAGCGCTTGATGTGGCTCTGTTCCTGAGCGCTGGTTTCCAGGATCAGCGGGCTGATGGCGCCGCCCTGACTGAGCCAGCCGGTCAGTGTGGCGTACTCGTCGTCGCTCAGGCCGGCGACCGCCAGGGGCATGCCCTCATAGGGATGGTCGTCGGCGTAGTCGGCAAAGTTGTTGTTGCTGACACATTGATTGCTCCGGGACAGGCCCAGCTCAATGTCTTCCGGTAGCTTGCTGTTAGGGGCAAAGTCGTGGCGCTTGCCCAGGCGGATCATGTTCTCGAACAGGCTGCGGGTCTGGTCGCCCCGGGCCAACACGGAATAAAAGCCCAGGTCCCGCCACTGTTGTTCGGTGTCGGCGTCGATGCCGAGGCGGGTGGTGGCCTGTTTTTCCAACCGAGTGCCGTTGTAAACACTTTGCGGGTGGGCGCCCCGGATCAGGCCGTCGGAGTATTCCATTTTCAGCTGGCAGGGGGCATCGAAACAGCTGTGGCAGGCCAGGCATTTGGTTTCCAGGATTGGCCGGACGTGTTCGTTAAAACTGACGGGAGTCTGGGTGGGCGTCGGCAGAGCCTCGGTCTCGGGCGGGGCGACAGTTTCAGCACAGCCACTGAGCAGAATAAGGCCCAGAAATACCAATGCAAATGCTTTTGCCACGCTCAAACTCCCTTTCTAAATCAGCCTGTTAGTAATCTGGTTTTACCGTCTCGACCGGTGATCTCGGTCAGTGTGCCGGAAGCGCTCGGTTATGGGTAGATATGCTCATATCCGGAACCCCGAAAAAGCCCGATGATCGCGCCAATTCCGGGGGACTGCAGCCATGCTGTGGTGCCCCTTTTTTATGTCTGTGTGCCCATTGGAGGGAAACACTATCCATGACCGAGTCAGCCAACGCCAACATCGCCGATTACTACGACGCCGAGACGTTTAAGCGCATCAAAACCTTTGCCGACGGCAAGGAAACGCCGTTTGTGGTGATCGACACTGCCACCATTGACCGTCAGTACAACGAGCTGGTGGAAGGCTTTCCGTACGCCAAGGTGTATTACGCGGTAAAAGCCAATCCGGCCCAGCAGGTTCTGACCATGCTGCGGGACAAGGGTGCCAGTTTTGATATCGCGTCGGTGTATGAGCTGGAAAAGGTTTTGGCTCTGGGCGTGACCGGTGATCGAATCAGCTATGGCAACACCATTAAGAAGTCGAAGGACATTCGTACCTTCTACGAGAAGGGTGTGCGTATGTTCGCCACGGATTCGGAAGCGGATCTGCGCAACATTGCCAAGGCGGCTCCGGGCTCCAAGGTGTATGTGCGTATCCTGACCGAAGGCACGTTGACGGCAGATTGGCCGCTGTCCCGCAAGTTTGGTTGTCAGACGGATATGGCCATGGATCTGCTGATTCTGGCTCGTGATCTGGGCCTGGTGCCTTACGGTGTGTCGTTCCACGTGGGTTCGCAACAGCGCGAAATCGGTGCCTGGGACGCGGCTCTGAGCAAGGTGAAGGTGATTTTCGAGCGTCTGCGTGAAGAAGACGGCATCGAGTTGAAGATGATCAACATGGGTGGCGGTTTTCCGGCCAACTACATCACGCGTACCAATGAGCTGAAGGTGTACGCGGAGGAGATTGCCCGATTCCTGCACGAGGATTTTGGTGCCGATTTGCCGGAGATCATTATTGAGCCGGGCCGGTCGCTGATTTCCAACGCCGGTGTGCTGGTCAGTGAGGTGGTGCTGATTTCCCGTAAGTCGCGTACTGCCCTGCACCGCTGGGTGTTTACTGATGTGGGTAAGTTCTCGGGCCTGATTGAGACGCTGGATGAAGCGATCAAGTTTCCGATCTGGACCGACAAGGTCGGTGAAGGCGAGGACTGTGTGATTGCTGGTCCTACTTGCGACAGTGCGGACATCATGTACGAGCATCACAAGTATCCGCTGCCGCTGAACCTGGCGATTGGTGACCGGATGTACTGGTTGTCGACTGGTGCCTACACCACGACTTACAGTGCGGTGGAGTTCAATGGGTTTCCTCCGTTGAAGGATTATTACATCTAAGGCGGGGTGTCGCTTGGGCTGGAGCGGCCTTCTAAACAGAGAGGGCCGCGGGGCGGGGTTCATTTCCTCTGGGAAAAGTAACTCGCTGCGCTCAGACATCTTTTTCACGGCGGAAATGAACCCCCACCCCACGGCTTTTTGGCTTGGGTGGGGCGTTCTTTTGAAAGGGTCAGCTTTCGGGCTGGCCCTTTTTTCGTTCCAGATCGAGGGTGAAGGCCAGGGGCAGCACCAGTAGGCCATAGCCGATCATCATCAGCAGGGCGTGGCGGGCGTCACCGGTCCAGTCCGCCACGAGGCCACCGGTCATGGGGACGACGAAGGCGACGGTGTAGCCGACCAAGAAAGTGCCGGCGGACAGGCGGCCGGTTTCAGCGGCGGAGACCACCAGCGGTGGGATGGCCACCAGCAGGATCAGTAGCATTCCGGCGACCAGGCTCATGAGGGTGGCGCTGATGATGGACCACCAGCCACTGGTGACGACCGCGCCGATGGCGCCGATGAGGGCGATGCTGGCCAGGGTGGCGATGATTTCCCGGCGGCCGACCCAGCGCCGGGCCATTTTGAGCATGATTAGGGACGCGGCCACCTGGGCCAGGTTGTACCAGAACAGGGCCTCGGGCAGCTTGTCGAGCTGGCCCTGGGATTCCAGCAGGTTGGCCATGTAGGCGTTGAGGCCGAAGAACAGGCTGCCGGACAGGCCCAGTAGCAGGCCCAGCCGGAGCGTGAGCGGGTTGTGCCAGTCGGGCAGCCAAGCGGGTTTGCGGACCGGTCGGGCCCGGTCCCGTTTCGGCAGGAACAGGGCGGCAGCCACCAGCAGGGCCGGTAATGACCAGGCCACCAGAGTGGCGCGCCAACTGTTATCGAGCAGTGGCATCAGTACCGGCAGGGTAATGCCAGCACCAATGAATTCGCCCATCAGCATGCCGTTCATGTAGATCGCCGAGCCCAGCGCCAGATGGTGTGGTTCCAGCCAGCGTGGCAGCAAGGCCGGCAGTGCCGGCTGCATCATGGATACCCCGAAGCCCATCACGGCGCTGGCAATCATCAGGCTCAGGGTGTCGGGCACCAGGCCGCGGCCGGCGGAGCGATTACCATGATAACCATGGCCAGAGCCAAGGTGTTGCGGGGGCCGATGCGAGCGATGGAGAGAGAGCCGGGCATGGAGCCGACGGCCAGCATCAGGATAGGCAGGGTGGTCAGTGCGCCCGTTAAAGCCTGGGACAGCGCCAGTTCGTCGCTGATGAACGGTGCCAGCGGCGGCGCCACCAGCACCGGAACGCGCAGGTAAACCCCGGCCAACCAAAGCAACACCGCCACCGGCAGCAGTCGCGCTGGCGGTGGCGGTGTGGTTGTGGCGCGTGGTTCAGCCACAGTTTAAGATCAGTCTTCGCCAGTGTCCGGCAGGTAGGCGCCGTCTTCGTCGTGCACTTCGCGGCCGGTAACCGGCGGGTTGAAGGAACAGATCAGGCGCATGTCTTCGGTGCCGCCGTACAGGGTGTGCTGATCGTGCTTGTCGAGTGCGTACAGGGTGCCGTCGGTGATTTCGTGGGTCTCACCGGTAGCCTTGTCCAGAATCTTGCCGTTACCGGCGACGCAGTAGACCGCTTCCAGGTGGTGCTTGTACCAGAGGTTCAGTACCGCACCGGCGGGAATGATGGTCTCGTGGAATGAGAAACCCATGCCGTCTTTTTTCAACAGCATCCGGCGGCTGGTCCAGCCCGGGCCGGTGACTTCGCGTTCGGTACCAATGATGTCTTGCACTCGTACAATTTTCATTCACATTCCCCATTGTGTGATGGAACAGCCTAACAGTATAAACATCCCTGTTATGTCCGATTCAACCGCCAGTCGTCGTAGGCGGCCATGCCTTGTTCGATGGCGGCGATGAATTTCTGCCGTTGGCGGTCGTCCAGTGGCCGCTGCTTTCGGCGTTTGTCGAAGACCTGCTGAATGGCTTGTCGGCTACCCCGGTCGAGCTGTTCGAGCCAGTGGTGGTCTGCTGGTTCCAGATCCAGAAGCTCGCGTCCGGCGTGGTTGCGTTGGCTGATGTGCCACCAGTGATCCACCGCCCTACCCAATACAACATAGCCGAACTGACTGTCCTGTACAGGTCCGAAGGTGGCGGTTTGCAGTCCGTCCTGCAGGGCCCCGATGTGCAGGGCTGGCAGCATCAACCGGTCGCCGTAGAAGTAACTACCGGCGGCGCCGATCAGCCCTCCGACCAAGGCCCCGGCCCCGAGGGAGTGGCCCAGGGTCAGGGCATCGAGTCCGGCACCACCGACCGCGCCGGCCCCGAACCCGGCGGTTGCCAGGTAACGCTTGCTGACCGACCAGGTCCGGCGGCTGTCCTCGGAGAACAGGTCGTGTTCGTTGTGCCACTCCAGTTCCGCCTCCTGGCGCTGGATGCGTTGGTGCTGGTACAGGTGCTCTATGTCGATGCGCAGGGTCTGTTCCCGTTGCCGTTGGTGCCGGTACCAGCGTTGGCGCAGTTGTTCGGCCAGGGTGTCGTCACTGGTGCCGGCGCTCTGATTCTGGGTCAGGGTGCGTTTTTCCTGGTACGCCATCAGGTCTTCCAGGGCCCGGGCGATGATCGCCGCTGACTGACTGCGGCGTTTCAGGCGCTGATCTGAGAGGAAATCCGTGGCCTGCGCCAGAGGTGCTTCCCAGTCTGGTTCGAGCTGACCGAAAGCGCGTAAAAGTCCGAGATGTTGCTCAAACGGGGCGCGAACGGCGTCGAATTTCCGGACGACCTGGAAGAATTGGCCGAGCGCAGCCTGCCAACTGTCGCTGTGGTCGTCGCTGCCGATACTGTTGATCAGCGCCAGGCTGGGGCGACCGGTCCAGCGCAGGATGGTCATCTCTGCTTCGTGTTCGGCGCTGTAGGGCACCGAGCCATCGACACGTAGATGATGCCGGCGCCGTCAATCAAGGGCGCCAGCAGTTCGCATTCGTCGGTGAACCGGCCATCGCCCCGGTGCTGGGTGACAAAGGCCTGCACGGTTTGGGCATGATCGGAGGCGGATACGCTGTGGGCCTGCAGCCATTCCAGTACCCGGCGTGGGCGCTGGAAACCGGGTGTGTCCACGAGGGTATACAGGGTGTGGCCGTCTACGCTGAGCGGATAGGCCTGGCGCTGGCGGGTAGTACCGGGCTCGAGGGCTATGGCAATGGCATCGTTCTGGGACAAGGTGGCCACGACGCTGGATTTGCCCTTGTTGGGGTGGCCGACGACGGCAAAGACCGGTGCGGTGATCATGTCAATTTCCTGGATTCTGTGCCCGGCTCAAGCCTGGCGTCGGCGTTCAAGGCAGCGTGCGGATCCCGCCAGTGCAGGCGCGGTACACTGACACTGGCAAAGCCGGTGCCCAGCCGATCGGCGAAGCGCAGCCATTGGCTGAGCTGGTGCGGCTCCGGTTCCCTTTCGCTGTCCAGACTCAGTGGCACCAGTGCGACCCGGGTTCCGGTGGGCCAGAGCTCGCGGGCGCTGGCAAGAAAATCCTCCAGTTCACCGGTGGGTGGCTCCCAGCTGCGGGTTATTACAATCACTGCCGGTTCCGGATTTGCGGCTAGTTGATTGGCAATGTCGGCCAGTGCCGCCTGGTCTTCGGCCAAGCTGGCACGGCCCCCGGCCCGGAACAGTTGGGTCTGTTCGCTGACCAAGGTCTGCGGCAGCGCCGGTTCGCCGGCGCCAGCCCAGCACAACAGCAGATTGCTGTCGGGCAGCGGCTGCAGGCTTGTCTGGGTGTCGGTGTCGGGCAGATCGGCGGCATCGTTGTGGTGGTTGCCGGTATCCAGGGTTGGCGTCTCCATCCGGTACAGCAGCGCGTGCATGGCCGGATGGTTGACCAGCAGCTGGCGCGCCTTGCGGCGCAACAACAGGATTGATGCCAGGAATAGCAGCAGTCTGGGTGTCAGCACCCAGCTGACCCAGAGCATGGTGACAAAGGGCCACCATTGGCCCCAGCGTTCCGGCGCAATGGTGTCTGTACCGGCGCCAGCCCCGGTCCGAAAGAACCGGGTTGCCTCCACCAGGGCCAGATCCGGCACTGCGGCAGGCCAGAGTGCTGCCCAAGGCGCAGCCAGGGTGGTCAGCAGTTGATGGTAGCTGCTGGCGCCGGTGTCCAGGGTGGTGCTCCAGCCGAACGCCAGATCCTGCACTACCACCATCAATAGCAGCGTCAGCACGCCGGTCACCGCGAAGCTGACGCCGCCCAGTTGGGCCGCCCGGGCCATCAGCATAGGCTGAAGTCGGGACCTGGTTTCGGAATTGCGCTCTGGTGCTAGCCGCCGCAGCAGCCAGCGCCAGGGCTGCCAGCCGACCAATGACTGGGCGGTGGTGAACAGGGCCAGCAGCAACTGGAGCGCGACGAACGCCAGGATAACGGTGATGTTGATGCGTTGGCCGCCCTCGTAGAACAGAAGTCCGAGCATGGTCAGGCAGCCGAACACCGTACCCCCGAAGGCAAAGCCGGTATTGATCCGGCGCCAGAGACGCAGGGTTTTCTGGCCGGCGCTGGCTTTGCTGCCGGGACCGCTCAGACGCGCCATGTGCTCAAGCCAGCGCCGGGCATTCGGGGCCTGGCCCTGCTCCGCGCACGTCAGGGCGAATTTGCGATCGCGGCGGTGCAGGAACGCCGGTGGCTGATCCTGGTCTCGCTGGCTGCGGGCATCGAAATCCAGCAGCAGTCGGAGGGGGCTGTCCGTCATGCAGTATCCCGGTGGTGAATTCGGTGTCTCATCCGTTGATGTTAGGATATAGGGATTCCGGCCACCGATACCAATTAACGAGCTGCCATGCCCCATCACCTGATGAACCTGCGCCACGTGCCCGACGACGAGGCCGACGAAATCCGGGCACTGTTTGAAGACCACGAGATTCGCTACTACGAGACTCCGCCGAGCAAGTGGGGCATTAGCATGGGGGGCTTCTGGGTCCATGATGACGACGAGGCTGTCCGCGCCCGGGCGTTGTTGGACGAATACCAGCGTCAGCGTCTGCAGACCCAGCGACAAGCGTATGAGCCAGTCTGGCCGCCGGTGAAGCCGGGGGCATCTGGTCGATGATCCGACGGCGCCCGGTCCGTACCCTGGCGGCGGTGATTGCCATCGTGGTGATTGCCGGGGTCAGCCTGCTGCCTTTCGTGCGCCTGGGCTGATCCAGGTTAGCTGTCGCCTTTCCGAGCCAGGAAACGGATAGCCGCGTCTACGGCATCACCGGCGGTGAGAAAGCTGGTGATGTGGCCGCGCAGGTGCATCCGGAAAAGTTCGGTGTCGACGCTGTGTTCGTCCAGGGTGTCGCGAAAGGCCTCTGCCTGTCGGATCGGCACCAAGGAATCCATGGTGCCGTGAAACAGAAAGAATGGCGGCGCCTGGCGCGAGACGTGAGTGATGGGGGACGCCTTGCGGTACGTCTCTGGAATGTCCTGCTCACTGCCACCCAGGAACTGGCGGATCAAACGGCCTGAGTCGAATGCCATCAGATCAGAAGGCAGCCCGCCCACCGCCACTGCTTCCAGCGCGGTGTCCGGCCCGCCATAGGCTGGTTCAGTTCACTGTCGGTACTGGCAACCACGGCCAGCAGCGCCACCAGATGCGCACCGGAGGAAAAACCAAAGCCACTGACTGCCGAGGTGTCCAGGCGGTATCGGTCGGCGGCCTGGTTCAGCCAGGTCCGAGCCACCTGCAAATCATGCAACTGGGCCGGGAAGGTAAAGTTGGGCGCAAAACGGTAGTCGATGTTCAGTACCGCAAAGCCGTGACTGGCCAGCTCCTCGGCAATCCAGTCCATGTCCTCCCGGGACCGGCGTTCCCAGCCGCCGCCGTGCACCATCAATACCACTGGCCTCGGTGTCGATTGTTCGGGCAGGTAAAGATCGGCGTACAGGGCCTGAGGCCAACCGTCGGGGGAGAAGCGCAGATCCCGTTCCACCGTGTACCCGGTTTGGTCAAGGGCCGCCTCGGTGCCGGGTGCATTGGTGTGGGTTGAGCAGCCTGCTAATAGCGCCACACTTCCCAGCAGCCCGCCCAGCAGCCCGCCCAGCAGCCCGGTCAGCATCCGGCGGGTCAGCTGGATCGGTTTTGAATCATCGCTTCCTCTCGTCCCTAATGGTCAATGACCAATAGTACGACTCTGGCTGACGGCCGGATGCAGCCGGCGTTTTTTTCCTACCGATGACGACCGATTGTCCGATTCTCCATACGGTGTCCGGAATGTCGGACAGACCGCCTTGCCGCCCTGTCCGGGGCTTTTGCGCGCCCCGGTTGCTCTGCAGCTGTCCGGATTTCCGGATTGTTTTCACCTTTTCTCTACCTGAATTCAAAGCTGGCTTGAATTTATTACTTAAAAACAGCGAGTTGGACGGTTGGCACAGGATACGCATAACACCTACTGGGCTGGAGCCCACGGGCATGACCCGTTCGTTAACAACAACAAACAAGGAACGACAATGAAACGAATCCTGCTGGGCATCGTGCTCGGTGCCTCCGTGTTTGCCTCTAGTGCCTGGGCCAAAGGCTACTTCCCGTTCAACACCTTGCCCAGATTCATTCAGGGTGACGTTGAGCAGACCTCTTTCGATGGCGTCACCGACGACCTGCTCACCGCCGGTCTCGGCGCATCCGGGCTGGCCGGGCCCGCGCTGCATTCGATGATCCGCTGGCACCGACACCGGCGGAACTGCGCCGATTGGCTATTTACAACAACTACCGGGCCTTGGTGGATACCGCGCCTGGCGGTGGCTACGGCGTATTTTTCGGTCCCGGTGTCGATGCCGATGGTGAGGGGCTGATTGCCGGCGATGAATATCGGGCCTTCATGAAAGTCCGCGGCAGCAATGTGCCCGTGACGGTGATGGTTCAGGTACCGGCCAGTTTTGATCCGCGTAACGCCTGCATGATCACCGCGCCGTCGTCTGGGTCCCGGGGTATCTATGGCGCCATTGGCACCGCCGGTGAGTGGGGCCTTAAAAAAGGCTGTGCCGTGGTCTACACCGACAAGGGCACCGGCACCGGTTCCCATAATCTGGAAACCAATGCCGCCCAGCAATTGAACGGCACCCTGACCGAGTCCGGGCAGCCGGTGCAGTTTAGGGCCGACCTGTCCGATTCGGCGCGAGCGGATTTCAGCGCCGTCTGGCCTGACCGGATGGCGTTTAAACACGCCCACTCCAAAGCCAATCCGGAAGCGCGCTGGGGCCGCCATGTACTCCAGTCCATCCGCTTCGGCTTTTATGTGCTGAATGAAAAATTTGGCCGCACGCTGGGTAACGGCAAAACCCTGATTACCCTGAAACCGAAAAACACCCTGGTGATTGCTTCCAGTGTCTCCAATGGCGGCGGCGCTTCGGTGCGTGCCGCAGAACAGGATTGGTGGGGGCTGATTGATGGCATCGCGGTGTCCGAGCCGAACGTGAACCCGCGGGTGGATCGGCGCTTCACCATTCGCCAGGGTGACGGACCGGTGATCACCGAACACAGCCGCAGCCTGCTGGACTACACCACCGCACTGGCGGTGTACCAGGGTTGTGCCAACCAGGCACCGGCGGTCCGCGACAGCGCTCCCTTGAACGCGGTGTTCAACCCTCCGGGCATTGGCGAAAACATCTGTCATGCCCTGGCGAACAAAGGCCTGGTCGCGGGCGCAACCCTGGATGAGCGTGCCACCGATGCTTTGCGGATTCTCAACGAGGACTTTGGCATTCAGCCGGAGCAGAACCTGCTGGCACCGGTGCACTTTGGCCTCGCCGTGGCCCAGGGCATTTCCATGACCTACGCCAATGCCTACGCCCGGGCCGGGGTTGAGGACAGGCTCTGTGATCTCAGCCTGGCCGCGACCGATGTCGCCGGTGCGGTGACCCCGCTGGCCCCGGCCACAGAAGCTGCGCTGTTCTCGGCCAGTAACGGGATTCCGCCGACGGCGGGGGTAAACCTGGTTTACGACGGTGCGGCAGGGCAACCCACCAACCTGGCGGTCAGCGCCTCACCTAGCTCCAGCCAACAGGATTACGGTCTGGATGCCCTGCTGTGTCTGCGCAGTCTCGCTGAAGGCCGTGATGTTGTGACTGGGGGGCAACTCAATGGCGACGCCGACGAACAGGCCCGTGCCATTGCCAAGGGTATTGCCCGGATCCGTGCCTCTGGCAACCTTCGCCGCAAACCCGCGGTGTTCGTAACCGGCCGGGCCGATGCCATCCTGCCTATCAACCACACCTCACGTCCATACGTGGGCCTGAACCAGAAGGTTGAGGGCCGCCGGAGTAATCTGCGCTATTACGAGATCCTCAATGCCCACCATCTGGATGTGCTCAATGGCTTCCCTGGTCTGGCCGACCGCTACGTGCCGCTGCACCACTACTACTTCCAGGCGCTGGATCTGGTGTGGGCAAAGCTTAAGCATCGCCAGCCCCTACCTCCGAGCCAGGTGGTTCGAACCCAGCCACGTGGCGATATCGGCACGCCGCTATCTGCCCAGAATTTGCCCGCAATTGATCCGAATCCGGCCGATGAAGACCGCATTCTGTTTGTGGACAACCAGCTGCGTATCCCGGACTAAACCGGTTCTTGGCCGCTCCGCTGCATTCGGAGCGGCTTAGTTTGCCCCCACCGAAGGGGGCCCATATACTTCCTGACTGCATCCGGGCCACCGGATGCTGGGGTTTTTACGATGAACGACATTCAAGCCGGTGATGGTGCGCGGTACATGACAGAGCTGTTTTCTGAAAAGAACAAAAACGGACTGACCCGTGACCTGATCGAAGCGCTGTTCCCGATGTTTGAACAAGCCAGCGCCGGTGCCATTGCGGTGGACGGTCAGAGTCGTATCACCTGGATCAACAGCAGTTATTCCCATTTGCTTGGCCTGGGCGATCCAGCCCGGGTCATTGGCAAGCCGGTACGCCAGTTGATCCCGCAGACCCGGATGCCGGAGGTAGTTGAGTCGGGCAAGCCGTTGCTGCTCGATATCATGGAGCACAACCAGCAGCAGCTGGTGGTGACCCGGCTGCCCTACTACGACGAATCCGGCCGCATCGTCGGTGCAGTGGCGTTCGTGCTGTATGACGACCTGCAACCCCTGACTCCCCTTGTTTCCAAGTATCGGCGCCTGCATCAGGATCTGGCCGCGGCCCGCAAGGCATTGGCCAAGAAGGTGCGTGGCACCCGTTACAGCCTGGGCGATTTTGTCGGCGCCAGTCCGGCGGCCCTTGAGGTCAAACGTCGGGCCCGCCTGGCTGCCGGTCGCGAAATGCCGGTACTGCTGTTGGGTGAAACCGGCACCGGCAAAGAAGTGTTGGCCCAGGCCATTCACACGGTATCGGCCCGTGCCGAGAAGCCGTTTGTCGGGGTTAACGTCGCCGCGATTCCGGATAATCTGCTGGAGGCGGAATTTTTTGGCGTGGCGCCGGGCGCCTACACCGGGGCCGATCGCCGCACCCGGGACGGTAAGTTCCAGCTCGCCAATGGCGGCACGCTGTTCCTGGATGAGGTCGGTGACATGCCTCTGCCGTTGCAGGCCAAGTTGTTGCGCGCCCTTCAGGAGGGCGAAATTGAGCCGCTGGGATCGAATAAGGTCGAGCGAGTGGACGTGCGGGTCATCGCCGCCACCAGCCGGAATCTGGAAGCGATGATTGCCGAGGGCAGTTTCCGTTCGGATCTGTACTACCGGCTTAACGTGCTGGAAATACCCATTCCGCCCCTGCGGGACCGGTTGGCCGATCTTGGTGTGTTGTGCGAGGCATTGTTAGGCGAGATCTGCGAAGGCCTTGAACTTCGCGGCGAGATCACCGACGCCGGCGTGTCGGCCCTGGGCAGTTACGACTGGCCGGGCAACATTCGGGAACTGCGTAATGTTCTTGAACGTGCCCTGACCATGGGCGAAGAGGGTGGAATACTGGACGCCGATGCCGTGTTCAAAGTGCTGCCTCGCAGCAGTGCCCGACCGATCTCTTCTCTAACGCCACAACCGGTGCGACCGCTGGCGCAAACCCTGCTGACGCCGAAGCTCAGGCGATCGAAGAAGCGCTGGTAGCCAGCCGTGGTAATCGCACCCGCGCTGCCAAGTTGCTGGGGATCTCCCGTTCCGTGTTGTACGAGAAGCTAGCGAAGTTGTCCTGATTTCCGGACACGTGTCCCGACATCCGTACAAACCCCTACGACTGATGTCTAAATATGTCCGGTTTGCCGGACAAAATGGCCCCGAGCAATCCTGCCAATGAAACGTTAACTGACTGAAAGTAATAATAAATTCGCCGTTGGCATGTTGTCTGCAATGACTGACGCGCAGGACGTCAGAACAACGCAGAAAACAAGATTGACGCCTTTTGTTGGACCCCAAATTACCCGTGTCCGTCTGTTTCCTGCGATGTCTGACTATACTCAGACTAGGCCTGTCTGGGGTTGCACCCTGCAGGCCAGCCAAAATAACAATGCTAGGAGACTTGCCAATGAAACTTTTGAAGGCCATCACCGGGATCGCCGGTGCGATTGCCCTGACGACGGGTTCCGCGTTAGCAGAAGATCTACGCTGGAAGATGCCCGTTGCCTTCGCCACCAACCTGCCCGGTCTTGGCTCACCGGCCGCCTGGGTTGCCGATAATCTGACCACCGCTTCTGACGGCAGCATCCAGGTTCGCGTTTACGAGCCAGGCAAACTGGTTCCTCCCTTCGATATTCTGCAGTCGGTTTCAGACGGCAAGGTCTCAGCTGGTTACACCTGGATCGGTTACGACCAGGGCAAAGTGCCTGCGATTCCTCTGTTCGCCGCTGTCCCCTTTGGCATGAAACCCTGGGCGTATATTGGCTGGTATTACTACGGTGGCGGCCATGAAATGCTGCAGGAAACCTACGCCAACAAGGGCTTCAAGGTGCATGCGCAGCTTTGCGGCATTATCGGGCCCGAAACAGCAGGCTGGTATTCCAAGCCCATCGAATCGCTTGAGGATTATCAAGGCTTGAAGATTCGCTTCGCGGGTCTGGGCGGCAAGGTACTCGAGAAACTGGGCGCTTCTGTCACCATGATGCCCGGCGGCGAGCTCTACCAGGCGCTGGAAAAAGGCACGATTGATGCCACTGAGTTCTCAATGCCCGCCATCGATCAGATTTTGGGCTTCAATCAGGTGGTCAAGTACAACCTGTTCCCGGGCTGGCACCAGCAGTTCACGGCTCAGTACATGCTGATCAACGCGGATGAGTGGGCCAAGACCACCGATGCTCAAAAGGCACTGGTTGAAGCTTCCTGCACCGCGGCCACCACACGCGGCCTGGCCGAAGGCGAGTACAAGAACGGTAAGGTTCTGGCCGAATTCCAGGACAAGGGTGTTCAGGCTGACCAGATTCCCCGCGACGTTCTGCTCAAGCTGCGAGACGTGACGAATGAAGTGCTCGAAGAAGAAGCGTCCAAGGATGCTGACTTCAAGCGCGTTTACGAAAGCCAGCAGGAGTTCATGGAAACCTACAAGGTGTGGGATACCCGCGCCTATGTTCCAGCGGACCTTTAAGGTTCGGGGCTGACCCAGAGCACCGGGCACAATTCCGGTGCTCTCGTACATAGTCTGGATGGCCCTTCGGGGCCATCCTTGTTTCACGGCAGGCTTTCTGAACGAGGAACTGTTGTATGACAGTGTCTGATAAAGGCTCACCGCCCGATGTGCATGTATCGGTGTCGGACGCCGATCAATTGATTCATCATCACACCGAGTTTCCGACCACCCGGCTCAGCCAGTTTATGGATGGTGTGATTTCTGCGATAGGCAAGAGCGCTTCCTGGCTCTGGATTGTGGTCACCGGTGTGATCATCTATGCAGTGGTGGGCCGTTACGCCTTTGGCGCCGGGTCGGTGACGCTGGAAGAGGTTCAGTGGCATCTGGCTGGCGCAGGTTGGCTCTTGGGCCTGGGCTATACCCTGGTAACCGATGATCATGTCAGGGTGGATGTAATCCATGAGCGCCTATCTCTTAAAAGCCAGGCCTGGATTGAACTGCTGGGCTTATTATTTCTGTTGTTACCGTTTCTCGGGCTGGCAGTTTACGAAATGATTCCTTACGCCTTCAGTTCCTGGGAACAGGGTGAGACCAGTCAGGCGCCCGCCGGGCTGCCCTACCGCTGGATTCTGAAGAGCATTCTGGCCGTGTCTTTTATTCTGCTGACTCTGGCTGCGTTATCCCGTCTGCTGAAAGTAACGGCTTTGCTGTTCGGTTTTCCAAAGCCAATCCGGATCGAGTCCGGGGACAATAAGAAAGAGGATGCGTCCTGATGGAGCTTGAAACCCTTTTTGTGATCGGCATGTTCCTGACGTTCGGGGCATTGCTGATGACCGGTTTTCCGGTGGCGTGGGTGTTGGGTGGCACCGCGGTTATCTGGACAGTCGTCGGTGTCATCGCCGTCGAGAATTTTGGTGCAAACCTGTGGTTTGATTATTCCTCCTCCATGGGGCTTGTGCCTGAGCGGATATGGAAGGTTGTTAACAGCGAGACCCTGGTTGCTCTGCCCATGTTTATCTTCATGGGCATCATGCTTGACCAGTCCGGAGTCGCGGAGCGACTGATGAACAGCATGGTCAAGCTGTTTGGGGCTGTACGCGGCGGTTACGCGGTTACTGTCATTGTTATCGGCGTATTGCTGGCAGCGACCACGGGTATTATCGGTGCGTCCGTCGTGTTGCTCGGCATGCTGTCATTGCCGGTGATGATGCAGCACAAGTATGACAAGGGCTTTGCCGTGGGCACCGCCTGTGCCACAGGGACCCTGGGTATTTTGATTCCACCTTCCATCATGTTGGTGTTGATGGCCGACCGCCTGGCGGTTCCCGAAGCGTCAGTGGGCGATTTGTTCATGGGTGCGTTCTTCCCCGGTCTCATGCTCGGTGCCATGTACGTGACCTACGCCATGGTTCGTCCCCTGCTGCAGCCGCACATCGCGCCGGTGCCCGAGGGCACGGAAAAAGTAACCTGGAGTATTGTCTGGGAAGTGGCAAAAGCCGTTGTGCCAACGGCCGCGCTGATTCTGGGCGTGCTCGGCTCTATCTTTGCCGGGATAGCAACGCCCACGGAGGCGTCCGGTGTTGGTGCTCTGGGCGCCTGATACTGGCACTGATGGCAGGTCGGCTGAACCTGAAGGTACTGAACTCCTCCATGCAGCAGACAACCCGCACGGCTGCGTTCATTTTTGCCATCTTCCTGGGCGCAACTGCCTTCTCTGTGGTGCTGCGTGGACTCGGCGGTGACCAGGTCATCGAGGACGCCCTGCTGGGATTGCCTTTCGGCCCTTACGGCATTGTCCTTGCCATCCTGTTCGGTGTCTTTCTGCTCGGTTTCTTCCTGGACTGGGTGGAAATCACCCTGATCATTTTGCCCCTGGTAGCACCCGTAGTGCAGCAGCTTGGCTTTGATCTGGTGTGGTTCACCATTTTGTTTGCGATGTGTTTGCAGACATCGTTCCTGACCCCGCCCGTCGGCTTTGCCCTCTTCTACATCAAGGGTGTCGCGCCGCCGGAGATCAATGTGACCGATATTTACCGGGGCGTTGTTCCGTTCATTATTATTCAGCTGATTGGTCTGGCTATCGTATTCGTCGTGCCGGAAATCGCGACCTGGCTGCCAAGCGTGGCTTATGACTAAGGAGAAAATACCAATGCGTCTGGAAAACCGGATTGCACTGATCACCGGTGCCGGTCGTGGCATCGGCCGGGCCATTGCCGAGCACTACGGCCGTGAAGGTGCCCGTGTCGCGGTTGCTGACCTGACCCTGGAAAGTGCACAGGAAGCGGTCGACGCCATTGAGCAGGCCGGCGGTACCGCCATGGCCCTAGCCATGGACGTCACCGACGAGCACGCCGTGGACGCCGGTGTGGCCGCCATCGTCGAGAAATGGGGCGGTCTGGACATCGCTCTGGCCAATGCCGGCATCCAGCACATCGATGCCGTGCACAAGCTGTCATTTTCCGACTGGCGCAAGGTGATGAACGTGCACCTGGACGGCGCTTTCCTGGTGACCCGGGCTGCGCTCAAGCAGATGTACGCCAGCGGTGGCGGCACCATGCTGTACATGGGCTCGGTCCACTCTCTGGAAGCCTCGCCGTTGAAGGCGCCATACGTGGCGGCCAAGCACGGTATGCTGGGCCTGTGCCGGGCCGTAGCGAAAGAAGGTGCGGAACACGGGGTACGCAGCAACATCATTTGCCCTGGTTTTGTCCGCACCCCGCTGGTCGACAAACAGATTCCCGAACAGGCCAAAGAACTGGGCATGTCCGAGGAAGACGTCATCAGTAAGGTGATGCTGAAGAACACCGTGGATGGTGAGTTCACCACCGTGGAAGATGTTGCCGAGCTGGCCGTTCATCTGGCGGCGTTCCCGTCAGCCGCGTTGACCGGTCAATCCATCGTGGTTAGCCACGGCTGGCACATGCAATAAGACACAGGAGAGACGGATGAGTCACACAGAACAAGCGCCGGTCGTCTGGTCACCTTCAGAGACAATGCTCCGGCATTCGCGCATGGGCGAGTTCAGCGCCTGGCTGGAAGGCCAGGGTTATGGCCCGTTTGCGGATTATCACGCCCTGCACCAGTGGTCGATCGACGATCTGGAAACCTTTTGGGCCAAGGTCTGGGACTACTGCGGCCTGGTCAGCCACCAGCCGGCCGAGCGCGTGCTGGGCAAGCGTGACATGCCGGGTGCCGAGTGGTTTCCTGGGATGAAGCTGAACTTTGCCGCCAACCTGCTGCGGCTGGCGGATGGTGAGCATGCCAACCACGAAGCCGTAGTGGCCTACTGCGAAACCCGGCCGGTGCTGCGCCGCACCTACGCCGAGCTGAAAGCCGACGTCGGTGCTCTGGAAGCGTTTCTGACTTCGAAGGGTATCGTGTCTGGCGATCGGGTCGCGGGCGTTGTCACCAATGGCTACGAAGCGATGGTTGGTATGCTGGCAGCGACCAGCCTGGGAGCCATCTGGAGCTCGGCCTCGCCTGACTTTGGGGTGGGCGCTATCCTCGACCGCTTCAGCCAGATTGAGCCGACAGCCCTGATTGCGGTCAATGGCTACGGCTACGGAGGCAAAGTGTTTGCCCGCCAGGACGATTTCGCCGAACTGGTCGCTGGCCTGCCGTCGCTGAAGTGTGTAGTCAGCGTGGCGCAGTTACCGGATCAGGCGCCGATATCCGGGGCACTGGTCACCCCCTGGGATCAGGCCATTGCCGCCGGTGCCGGACAGGCGCCGTCGTTCACCCCGCTGGATCCGGATCATCCGGTCTATATCCTCTACTCCTCCGGCACCACCGGCCAGCCGAAGTGCATCGTCCATGGCAGTGCCGGCTTGCTGGTCAACCACGCCAAGGAGCTGATGCTGCACGGCGATGTCGGGCCGGAAGACCGGTTCCTGTACTTCACCACCTGTGGCTGGATGATGTGGAATTGGCAGGCGTCCGCGCTAATGACCGGTGCCGCTGTAATTACGGTCGATGGCTCGCCGGGCTATCCCAGCCTGAATTCCCTGTGGGAAACCGTGGCCACTGAAAAGGTCACCCATTTTGGCACCAGTGCCCGCTTCCTGGCCGGTTGCCGCAAGGCCGAGCTGACCCCGGCCCGGGATCTGGACTTAAAAGATCTGCGGGTGCTGTTCTCCACCGGTTCACCATTGCTGCCGGAAGACTACGACTGGGTTTATGAAGATGGCGCGCCCGGCGTGCTGCTGGGCTCCATTGCCGGCGGCACCGACATTTGCGGTTGCTTCGTGGGTGCCACACCGTTGCTGCCGGTGCGCCGAGGCGAAATCCAGTGCCGGTTCCTGGGTGTTGATGCGGTTCCTACGGCGACGATGGCCAGCCGGTTACCGATGGCCGGGGCGAACTGGTCTGTCGCCAGCCGCTGCCCTCCATGCCGGTCAGCTTCTGGAACGACACCGACGGCGCCCGCTATCGCGGCGCCTACTTCGAAACCTTCCCAGGTGTCTGGGCTCATGGCGATTTCATTGAGTTTACCGAGCACGGGGGAGCCATCATCTACGGTCGCTCCGATGCTACCCTGAACCCGGGCGGTGTCCGTATCGGCACCGCGGAAATCTACCGTCAGGTTGAGACCATCGCGGAAGTGAAAGACAGCCTGGTGGTGGGCCGCCAGATCGAAGGCGACGTGGAAGTCGTGCTGCTGGTGGTGCCGGCGGAAGGTCAGAGCCTTACCGAGGACCTGATGAAACGGCTGCGCACCCGCATTCGCGAAGGCGCCAGCCCGCGGCACGTGCCCAAGCACATTGTCGACGTGGCTGACATCCCCTACACCCGCAGCGGCAAGAAGGTTGAACTGGCGGTGGCCCGCCTGATCAACGGCTCAACCAAAGCTGACAACCGGGATGCCTTGTCCAATCCAGAAGCGTTGGACCACATTCGGGATCAGCTGGCAGCAGTGGAGCTGCTGCCGAAAGGGTAAAACCGACCAAGCCGGACGAGCGGTGGGGTTGCTGGTCGCCAAAACTGTGCGGAGCCATGGATGGCGGAGCTCAAGCGTCACATGGATGTGCTCGAGCGGGTTTTGGAGACCGGCAACACCACCGCGACCCTCCAAGTTCGAATCCCGAATGTACGAAAGTTTCGTAAATTCGAGGCATTTCATCGTCCTGTAACGGGAATTAGCGAACTTTTACTCCGTTCTTATACTAAGATCGTAACCCCATTTCGTTAAAAAATGGTATCTTAGTAGGTCTATCAAAAGTTCCTAATCAGTCATTGCTTGGGTAAGCCGTTCACAAGACGCCCGACCTAGCCATGACCGTCCTGAACCCACCCATTAGCCTGAGGACGAAAATGACATCATCCAAAGCCAAGATTGTCTATACCCTGACCGACGAGGCACCTGCCCTCGCAACACGGTCACTTCTTCCTATCCTGGAAACCTACGCCAAGCCGGCTGGTATCGAGTTTGAAACCAGCGACATCTCCCTCGCGGCGCGTATCCTGGCGAATTTCCCGGACTTCCTCGAAGAAGGTCAGCGGGTTCCGGATGCACTGTCGGAGCTGGGCGAGTACACCAAAGACCCGGACGCCAACATCATCAAACTGCCAAACATTTCAGCTTCAATCCCGCAGCTGCGTGCTGCCATCAAGGAGCTGAACGAGCAGGGCTTCAAGGTACCGGAATACAAAGAGCACCCGGACACCGACGAAGAGAAAGATATTCAGTCTCGCTACGCCAAGGTTCTGGGCAGTGCCGTAAACCCGGTCCTGCGTGAAGGTAACTCCGATCGTCGCGCGCCGACTGCCGTCAAAGCCTTTGCTCGCAAGTACCCGCACTCCATGGGCGAGTGGAGCCCGGCCTCCCGCACTCACGTGGCGCACATGCGCGGTGGCGATTTCTACTCCAGCGAACAGTCTGTCACCCTGGACAAGGCCACTACAGCCCGCATCGTGTTCGAGAACAAACAGGGCAAACAGACCGTGCTGAAGTCTGAACTGCCGCTGCAGGAAGGCGAAGTTCTGGACGGCATGTTCATGAGCAAGACCGCGCTGGTGAAGTTCTTCGAAGATGCGATCAAAGATTGCGAAGACACTGGCGTGATGTTCTCCCTGCACGTGAAAGCCACCATGATGAAGATCTCTCACCCAATCGTGTTCGGTCACGCGGTGAAGGTTTTCTACAAGGACCTGTTCGACAAGCACGGCCAGTTGTTCGACGAGATTGGCGTGAACCCGAACAACGGCCTGTCCAGCGTGATCGAGAAGATCAAGCAGCTACCGGAGTCCAAGCAGGAAGAGATCCAGGAAGACCTGCACGCGTGCTACGAGCACCGTCCGGAAATCGCCATGGTTGATTCGGTCAAGGGCATCACCAACCTGCACGTACCGAGCGACGTTATCGTTGACGCTTCCATGCCGGCGATGATCCGTAACTCCGGCAAGATGTGGGCCCGGGACAACAAGCTCAAGGACACCAAGGCGGTAATGCCGGAGTCCACCTACGCCACCATCTACCAGGAAGTGATCAACTTCTGTAAGACCACGGCGCCTTTGATCCCACCACCATGGGTACGGTACCGAACGTTGGTCTGATGGCGCAGAAAGCCGAAGAATACGGTTCCCACGACAAGACCTACGAAATCAAGGAACAGGGTGTTGTTCGTGTAATTACCGAAGATGGTACCGTGCTGACCGAGCACAACGTTGAGGAAGGCGACATCTGGCGCGCGTGCCAGACCAAGGACCTGCCGATCCGCGACTGGGTCAAGCTGGCCGTCAGCCGTGCCCGTGCCACTGGCATGCCAGCGGTATTCTGGCTGGACGACGAGCGTGCCCACGACGCCGAGCTGATCAAGAAGGTTGAGAGCTACCTGAAGGAACACGACACAGAAGGTCTCGTAATCCACATCCTGTCGCCGGTCCGTGCTATCCGCTGGACCATGGAGCGCCTGATTCGCGGTCTCGACACCATCTCCGTGACCGGTAACGTCCTGCGTGACTACCTGACCGACCTGTTCCCGATTCTGGAGCTGGGCACCAGTGCCAAGATGCTGTCCATCGTGCCGCTGCTCAACGGCGGTGGTCTGTACGAGACCGGTGCTGGCGGTTCCGCGCCCAAGCACGTGCAGCAGCTGATTCAGGAAAACCACCTGCGCTGGGATTCCCTGGGTGAGTTCCTGGCGACCGCGGTGTCCCTGGACGAATTGGGTGAGAAGCAGAGCAACGAGCGCGCCCGTCTGCTGGGTCAGACTCTGGACAAGGCTACCGAGCGCCTGCTCGAGAACAACCAGTCACCGTCCCGCGTGACCGGTGAGCTCGATAACCGTGGCTCCCACTTCCACCTGGCCCGTTACTGGGCGGAAGAGCTGTCCAACCAGGACAGCGACAAGGATCTGAAAGAGTTCTTCGCCAAGCTGTCCAAGCAGTTGGAAGAGAACAAGGACAAGATCCTGCAGGAGATGACCGACGTTCAGGGCAATCCGGCCGACATCGGTGGTTACTACCACCCGCCGACGGAGCGAGTCTGCGAAGTGATGCAGCCCAGCGCCACGCTGAACAAGATTCTTGCCGACGCCCGTACTTCAGTGAAGTAAGCGTTGTAAGGATCCAGATCCGGCCGCTGGTCGGATCGATCAAAAAAACCCGGACAGCCACCTGGCTCTCCGGGTTTTTTTATCGCCTGTACTCAGTCTTCGTCCTTGTCCTCCTCGCCGCCCTGGCCAGTTTCCCCAGCGTGGCGGAGTTGCAATAACGTCAAGGGCGGGCCAACCAGTTCGAAAATCACCGTGGCACCAATCACCAGCGGCAACAGGTAGCCCAAGTGAGGAAACCGTTCGGTCGCCAACAGGGCCAGGCCGAGCGCGACACCAGCCTGAGGCATCAGGCAGGCGCCGATACGATTGCGCGTGTGGTGGTCCGATCCGGCCAGAAAGCCGCCAATCTGGCCGCCCAGAAGCCGGCCGGCAATTCGGGCTCCAACGTAGGCGAGGCCAAGGGCACCCAGTGCTGGCAGCATGAACCATTCCAGCTGGTAGCCAGCCATGAAAAAGAACAGTGCGAGAAACGGCTCGGAAATACCTTCAATGGATCTAAAAGGACGGACATGATGCTTTGCCCGGTTAGCCACAACGACCCCGAGCGTCATGCACGTCAGCAGATAGGAGGCCCCCAGCAGGCTGGCCAGGCCCGCTGCGATAAAGACGAATCCGGCGGATTCCAGAAGCATCGGCTCACCCGGCCTTAGCCGACCGGTCAGCCAGGCCATGGGAAAGCCCAGCGTAAGACCAAGCACAATCGAGCCGCCGACTTCAGCAAGTCCCTGGCCAAAAATTGTCCATCCCATGTCAGAGGAACCGGCCAGCAGCCCGGCAGTCACCAGAGCGAGACTGAACAGGATGACGCCCCAGGCATCGTCAATGGCAACTACCTGGTAGACAAGCCTGGTCAGTGGGCCTCGGGCCCCGGCCTCCTTTAGCACGTCCATGGTCGCTGCCGGGGCGGTTGCCGTGGCGATGGCGCCGAGGAGCAACGCTGCGACACCGTCGCCGGTGATTAACCAGACGACCAGCGTGACAACCGTTGCAGTGGCCAGAGTAACCGCCAGACTGAGGATCAGTGCTTCCCGACCTTCGTGCAGGTCTTTCATGGACATTCTCTCACCGAGCAGAAAGCCCACCAGTGCCAGGGTCAACTGAGTGACAAAGCCAAAGCTTTGATCGCTGTCTTCCGGAAGCAGTGCGAGCAGGTCTGGGCCGGCGAGGGCTCCAAGCAACAACATCAGGGTGACCCGGGGTACATGGATCTTTTGTCCCAGGCCGTGGGCTGCAAGAGCCAACAGCAAGGTGCCACCGATCAGAAGCAAATCCATTGCATGGTGCACAGGCGTTTCCTGATTATTCCTGTTGGAGTTCTATAAACCGGCCGCTGGTGAGCGTTGCCAGATCTTTCGGCGCCAGCTCTATCTCCAAGCCGCGTCGACCGGCACTAACAAAGACGGTGTCGTAAGCCTGGGCAGAGGCGTCGATGAAGGTTTTCAGCCGCCGCTTCTGGCCCAGTGGACTGACCCCGCCCATAACATAGCCGGTGCTGCGCTGGACCGCCTCCGGGTCCGCCATGGCGGCTTTTTTGCCCTGGGCCGCGCGGGCAATCCGTTTCATGCTCAACAGGGCGGTTACCGGAACCACCGCAACGGCCAGTTCCTTGCCATCCACCGCCACCACCAGGGTCTTAAACACACGGCCGGGCTCGACGCCGATCTTCTCCGCCGCTTCGGAGCCGTAGCTTTCGCTGGCCGGATCGTGATGGTACTCGTGAATGTCGTGGACAACCCTGGCTTTTCTGGCGGCGTTGATTCCCGGGGTCATGGGGTCTCCTGATAAGTTTTGATAGGATAGAATTTAGCACAGTCGGAACGGCGAGCTCGCTGCTGGCGCGCATGGCGTGCTCAACGTACACCTATGGCACACCTCTTCCCGCATGTTCATAATGACGCCTGAACCAGCAATAAAAACAAACCACTGAATTAAGGTTGTATCTGGATGAATCGTTTAGCGCGCCGTGCCCTGCACACCTGCGAAGTCCCTGCAGACTTGTCCGCCGTTACCTACCGCGATACTGCGGGCGAACGCCCGGACGTGGTCGGTGTCAGCCAGGAGACGATTGATGCTATTTGGCAGAGTGCCGAGGCTTTGTATCGTACTGGCGTGCATCCGGGCTTGCAGTTGTCACTGCGCCACCGGGGTGAGCAGGTGCTGCATCGGGCGCTGGGACACGCCACCGGCAATGGTCCTAACGACAGTGAAGGCGTCCTGAAGTCGGCCATGACCACCGATACACCGATCTGTTATTTTTCTGCCTCCAAGGCGGTGACGGCGCTGCTGATTCACATGCTGGCTGAGCAGGGCCTGGTCAATCTGACTGATCCGGTGGCCTACTATTGCCCGGAATTCGCCCAGGGCGGAAAGCGTACGATCACCGTGCATCAGGTGCTGTCCCATCGTGGCGGCATTCCTGCGATTCCCCGGGATACCCCCATTGAAGTGCTCTGGCAGAAGGATGAAATCTGGCGCTTGTTGTGTGAAGCAAAGCCGGTAGAAGTCGACGGTGCCAAGGTGGCCTATCACGCCATTACGGGCGGTTTCGTGTTGCAGCGGGTGCTGGAGAAGGTCACTGGTCGCAGCATCGAAGAATTCCTGGATGAACACCTGCGCCAGCCCATGGGCATGAAGTGGTTCACCTACGGCATTGCCCCGGAACACCTGCACCAGCTCGCGAGCAATTACGCCACTGGCCCAACCCCCCGGTTCCCGGTGTCCTGGATCGTCAATCGTGCCCTGGGCAGCGACATCCGGACGGTGGAAAAGGTCACCAACGATCCCCGATTCCAGGAGGCGGTTATTCCCGCTGGTAACTT
The DNA here is from genome assembly GCF_000830985.1 of Marinobacter similis. Classification (GTDB taxonomy): domain Bacteria; phylum Pseudomonadota; class Gammaproteobacteria; order Pseudomonadales; family Oleiphilaceae; genus Marinobacter; species Marinobacter similis. The sequence goes on from NZ_CP007151.1 coordinate 1,486,805, forward strand.
GTGTGGCACGGCTGAGGAAATGGGGCGGTTCTACCAGATGATGCTCAATGGTGGGCTCTGGAATGGTAAGCGGATCTGCAGCGAAATGACGGTTCGGCGCGCTATCCAGCAGTTCGGTTCACTGCAGATAGACCGGACCATGATGATTCCGATGCGCTTCAGTGCGGGCCTGATGCTGGGCGGGAATCCGGTTGGCCTTTGGGGGCCGCAGAGTCGCGATGCTTTCGGCCACGTCGGCCTGATCAACAAGCTGTGCTGGGCCGATCCGGCGCGGGACATCTCGGTCAGCCTGCTGAACACCGGTTTCCCGATTGTTGGTCACCATCTGCCGGCACTGGCCAAGTTTGTTTACACCGTCTGCAAGAACTTTCCCCTGATCCCCCAGAATCAGCGGCCACTGGTAGCTGCGTAAGGCTACCGGGGTCAGAGCGTTCTCAGCTGGTCTTCCAGTATGCCCAGCACTGACGACAGGATGTCGCGGAAGTCGGTCAGTGTCTGGGTTCTCTGAATCACATCCTCACGGTTTTCATCCAGTCTCTCCAGCTTGGGTACCACCCGCCGGATACCCTCGGTAATGACCTCGTACGGGTAGTGATGGTCCTGGATGCTGAGCTTGTTCATTTCAGCCACTTCCTGACTGAAAATGCTGATGATGTCGTACAGCATGTCCTTGTGATGGATGCTGCCGGCTTCCCAATAGGCGTCGTCCAGCAGTTCCAGCAGGGACAGGTATTCACGGAGGGTATCGGAGACGGAGGTCTGGGGCATGGTCACTCTCGGACAGTACAGGGAATAATTTACAGGGAATGATCTAAAGGGAACTATAGCAGGGCTGGCCAAGTGGGGAGAGCGGTGACCCAGTCCCGGCGCCTGAATAAAAGTGAAACTCTGTTCATTTTTATTGCACTTGGCGTAGTAGCTGGGCACACTCCGAAGTTGGGAGATGGACCTTATCAACACTCAATGGACGAGATGCCGAATGGACAAGCCAGCGCCCACGCCCGCCCACCAGGGCCAGTTCGAACGAACGGTGGACCTTGATCACCACGACAGTGTCCGCAACCACGTGCACCAGCGCGTCAGCTCGGAAGTTGAACGGTTGCAGCGCCGCATTGAAGTCCTGCGTCTGACCCAGGCACCTCACGCCCAGTTCGTGATTTCCAGTTACCAACGCATGATCGACCAGAAAAAAGGCTTTCTGCAGAACTGGGACCTGAATGATCGGAGCATGAGCTGACCGTCGAGGGCCAGATCAGTTGCGCAGCCCGCTAGGCGCGGTGGCGTAGTTTGATGTCGGGGTTTCCAGATTCAGGCAGTAATCCGGATTGGCTTCGGTTTGGCCGGGGTTGTCGGGATCGTCCTGTTGCGGTGGTTCGTCCAGTGAGGTGAACACCGCAACGGACGGATCGGTGTAGTTCATCTCAATGCGCAGACAATCAACGGTTTCCCCTGCAAACTCGAATTCCGGCCCACCTTCAGTGCCCCCGTTGGTGCCAATAGCCGTGCCATCAATTCGCACGATGTCGGTGTTGAGCCCCTGATACTCCCGGACAAACGCCATTTCCCGCTCGCCCTCAATCACGATGCTGCCTTCTGTGAGGGCCCGGGCGCCGTCATTATAGCCGGAGGTCTGGAAGTCCCGGGCCAGGTACTGGGTACCGAGGGTGGCGCTGGGGTTGGTGGTTTCTGCCTCGAACGACCCGGAAGCCACCCAGTTGATCACCCGGGTGACCCGATTGGAGCTGTCTGGCGTGTACACCCATTTCACGATCGGGTAACGCCAGCTGTACTCGGACACCCCTAGCCCGTCTGTCAGCGCCTGCTGATCGGTGAATCGGATTGAGACGTTGTTGGTGGTGTTGCTGTACTCGCCAGCCTGTCCGTCATCAATGCGCTCGCTCATGTAGCGTCGGCCATCGATAAAATTGCCAACAGCGCTTTCCCCAATCACCCGGCGCATCAAATCCAGCGGGTTGCGCACCGAGGCGATGGCCGTCGGGGTATTGTCCGGATAAGTCAAATCCATAAAGACGGCGAGTTGGGCGCGGATGTCTGCGGCGATATCCTGGTCAGCGTTGTCACTACTGTCAGCCGGTTTTACCGCCAGAACCAAATCACTGAACAGCAGGATGGCGGTGGCCTCGGTCAGGGTAAAGGTTGAAAAGGTGACATCCACATTAGTGGCGGGGTTGAAGGCACTTGGCCCGGAATCCTCGGAACCGCAGCCGGCAAGCACCAGAGGGATGCAGGCGATCCGAATGAAGTGGCGGATATGTCTCATTTAGTCGGACCCTGAGGTGCGCAAACGCGGGTAAACCGCTAAAGTGATTGTCTGCGGGATTCTCGGGCCCGCTGTGAATGCTGACAATAAACGATAAGACAGGCATCTGCCCGCGCGGAGATCACATTTTGCGTCAACGGCACTATTCGACATCGCTTTCAGTGGTTCGCGTTGCGCTGCGCGTGCTGGTGGCGTTGTTGATCCTGCTGACGGCATCTCTGTCGTCGTCAGCTTCTATACAACCCGCCTGTCGTGACGGCTCACTGGTTTTGAACAGCAGTACCACCAGCGTCCGTGATCTGAGCCGTTGTATCTGGTACCTGGAAGACCCTCAACAGCAGCTGGATTTCAATACCGTCAAGGATCGCGGTCTCAGCGCTTTTACCCGGCACGATGGAGGGGTGCTCAACTTCGGTTACACCGAATCCGCCTACTGGGTTCGGTTTGACGTGCGCACGCTTGGTAGCGCCGGGGCCAGCGACTGGATCTTGGAGCTGGCCCTGCCCCTGGTGGATGAGGTGCGGCTGTATCTGGTGCAGGGAGGGGAGGTCGTGCAGCAGAGCCGGGCCGGTTACCAGGACAATTGGACCGAGCGGGACTTGGCCGTCCCTAATCCTACCTTCCGGCTCGGGTTATTGCCGGATGCGGTCAACACCGTCTATCTGCGCATTACCAACACCAACACCTTCCGTCTGCCGCTCACCCTCTGGCATCCCGATGCCTACATCCAGAAAGTGTCCGTGGACGAGGTGGTGCGGGGGCTGCTGTTAGGCGCCGTGCTGGCCATCCTTGCCTACAACCTGTTTGTTGCAGTATCTGTGCGCGAACGCAGTAATATCTATTACGTGCTCTATCTGGTTTCAGCGGCCATATTCATCGTCACGGAACAGGTGCATGGCATCCAGTTGCTGGACAGCCGGCCGGCGCTGTTTGATAAGGCCTACCTGCATTTTCAGATCATCATGACCTGGTTCTGGGGTCTGCTGATGGCTCGCCATCTGCTAGAAACCCCGGAGCGCTCGGCCGATCTCGATCAGGTGCTGCGGCTGTGCCTGTACTCGGTGGTGGTAACGGGCGTGCTGTCGCTGTTCCTGCCCTACCATGTGGCGATGGAGTGGATCGTGATTGGCTCACTGGTGCTCAGTGTGGTGCTGATCGTGGTCAGCTATCTGTCTTGGCGCTATTACAACCCGGCCGCCCGCTCCTACTTCTTTGCCTGGACCCTGGCGTTGATCGGGTTCGGAGTCTATGCCCTCACGGTGATGGGCTATCTGCCGCTCAATCCCCTCACCAACTACTCGCCACAGATCGGACTGACGGCCCAGATCATCCTGTTTTCCTTCGCCCTGGCTGACCGGATCAAGCAGGTTCAGGGCGAAGCCCTGGGCTGGAGTCAACGGGCCTTGTCGAATTTGCAGCGCTATCAGTCGTTGTTTGATAACGCCATTGAGGGTGTGTTTCAGATGTCGCCGGATCGTCGCTTCATCACCGTTAACCCTGCGATGGCAGAACTGATGGGGTACAGCAGTGCCCGTGATCTGCTGGCTCGTAACCTCGATGTGCTGGAAACCTGCATTGTTGATGATCAGGTTCGGCAGAAAGTAGTGGCGCAGCTGGAAGCTGAGGGTACGATCAAGGGCGTGGAAACCCGGTACCTGACCTGCGATGGTGAAGAGCGCTGGGCCAACATCTCCCTGCACACGGTATACGACGCGAAAGGCGAGCTACCCATCTGGAAGGCACTTGCATTGATGCCACAGAAAGTCGCCAGCGTCAGCGTATCGAGCGCGAACGCGAACAGGAGCGGCTGGAAAAGGAAGTGGCGCGCAACTCGGCCGAGGCCAAGAGCCAGTTCCTGGCCAACATGAGCCACGAAATCCGGACTCCGCTGGCGGCAATCATTGGTTATGGCGAGACCCTGCTGGAACCGGACCTGAGTCCCCAGGAAAAGCGCAGTAGCGCGGAAACGGTTGTGCGCAGTGGCCGGCACCTGCTGGAACTGGTCAACGATATTCTTGATCACTCCAAGATCGACGCCAACAAACTGGCCGTGGACGTGGTGTCGGTGGACTTGCCGGAGCTACTGGATGAAATCCGAGCATTCTTTGCCCCGAGAGCCCGGGAAAAGGGCCTGGAGTTCAGCATTGTCTGTGAATATCCGTTGCCAGAACGGATTCTCACGGATCCCACCCGACTGCGGCAAATAATTATTAATTTGTGCGGAAATGCGCTTAAATTCACCGAAAAAGGCTCTATTTCACTGTCGATTCGGTGCGATCGCGCGCAGGAAACTCTGGTTGCCCGGGTGGTGGATACCGGTATCGGGATGAAACCGGAACAGCTGGTCCGGCTGTTCGATCCGTTTGCCCAGGGCAGCGCCGCCATTTCCCGGCAATACGGCGGCACCGGCTGGGGCTGAGTATTTCCCGGCGCCTGGCAGAAATGCTGGGTGGAGATATCGAGGTGCGCAGCACTTACGGCGAGGGCAGTGAATTTGAACTGTCGATCCGCACGGGAGCCCTTGCCAATGTCTATTTCCTGCGGGATGCCTCGGAACTGAGCCAACGCCGGCGCTCCATTCCGATGGTGCTGGCGCCGAGACTGACGGGGCGCATTCTCTGCGCCGAAGATAACGAGACCAACCGGCGCCTGGTGTCGCTATTGGTGGCACGCACTGGTGCCGAGCTGGTGCACGTGGGCAATGGTGCTGAGGCCCTCGAGCTGGCCCTGCGCGACTATTTCGATCTGATCCTGATGGATATCCAGATGCCGGTGATGAATGGCCGCGATGCCACTGCGGCGTTGCGGGAGGCTGGCGTCAATACGCCGGTGATTGCGCTCACCGCCAACGTCATGGCCGAAGACATAGCCGACTACCGTCTGGCGGGCTGCAACGAGCATCTGGCCAAACCCATTGATAAACAGCGTTTCTACGAAGCCCTTGCCAGATACCTGGAGTTCAGCCCGGAACCGGTCGAACCTCCGGCCCGTGCTTCAAGGGCCGGGTTCTGGTGGCTGAGGACAGCGAGGACAACCGTCGCCTGGTGGAGCGGATGCTGGGCCGGCAGGGTCTGGAGGTGCTGGCGGTGGCCAGTGGTGAGGACGCGGTGCGCCGGGCCCTGTCCGAGTCGATCCATCTGGTGTTGATGGATAGCCACATGCCGGGCATGGACGGGGTTGCCGCCACCCGGCTGCTACGCCAGACCGGTTTCCGGCGCCCCATTATTGCGTTCACCGCTGGCGACCAGAAAGAGAGTGACGCCCTGCTGGCGGCCGGGTGTGACGATGTGCTTAACAAGCCCATTGACCACACCCATGTTCAGGCCCTGCTGGAGCGGTATCTCCGGCCCCAGACTGGCAGTGTCAGAAGCGACGTTGAGGATGAAGACATTGAACGCCTGGTGCCTCAGTTCCTGGCAGGTCTGCCGGAGCGTCAGCGGCGCATGGACTCGGCCTGCATCCACGGCGATGTCGAGACTCTGAAATCCGAGGCCCATCAGATCAAGGGCACTGCGGGGGCCATGGGCTACCCGAAAATGACCGAGCAGGCGGGCACGGTTGAGGCTCTGCTGAAAACCGGGGCTCCGGATTGGGGGCAGGTTCGCGGCGAGCTGGATGAACTCAATGCGATGATTGAACGAGCGTGTTCGGCCGCCGTCACATCGCCACGATCGCACTTCTCAGAATAAAGACAGGAACTGGCTAATGAATAACAAGCAACCCCGCAGCGAACAGTTTTCCCTGAGCATGATGTACGGTACCTACGCCGATATCCTGTTCGTGCTCTTTCCATTCCTGGTACTGGGCATGCAGCGACTCTGGGATGGCCGGCTCTACGAGACCCTGATGCGCCCGGACCTGAGCATTGCGGCCGCCATCCTCGCCGGCCTGGCCATCGGTAAGTTCGTGCTGGGGCTGGTGACCAACCGGGATCTGGGTCGGTACAAGGAACGGATCGTGTTCTTTATCGCCCTGACGCTGTTTGCCGTGCTCGGGCCTGCGATTATTCTTATGCTGAGTATACTGGGAAGTAATCAGGTGCCCGGTTTCGTGGCATTTGTGCAGCCGATTCTGTTGATTATCGCTATCTCGCTGTATTCCACGGCGGTCAGCATCAGTAACATCCTGACCGGTTTTGGCACCGAAGGCGGAGATTCAGGGACCGGCTATGGCGATGTCTATGGTGCTGGGACGGGCGCACCCCATCACTCCGGCGATGTCCGGCCTGGACCGCTCGATCTGCCACGGCGGTCGGGCAACGATCCGCTATGAAGGAATCAGACAATGACCGGGTGCAAGAGACTGAAGGAGACAATCAATGAGTGACCTCAGGGTGCTGGTCGTAGAAGACGAGCCAATCATGCGCGAGCGGCTGGTCAACATGCTGTATCAGGCCGGTGCCACTCAGGTGTTTGCCTGTGTCGACGCGGCGGCAGCCAAGGCGGCGTTCGCGGATCAGGAGTTTCAGATTATCCTGCTCGACCTGGGGCTGCCCGATGGCAACGGGCACGAGTTGATGCGGGCGTTTAAGGGGACTCGGGCCGAGCAGCACATAGTGCTGGTGACCGCTGACGATTCCATTGAAAGTATCCAGCGTGCTATCAGTGCCGGCGCCAATGGCTACGTGGTTAAACCCTACTCCCAGGAAAAGATTTCCGATGTGATTAGCAACTACTCAATTGTGCACGGCGGTGAATCGGCCGTGGTGCTTGAATTCAATCGCCGCCACTAGCCGCTTTGGCGCTGCACCGGTCCTGACAGGCAGGACCGGTCGCGGTTAAGTATCAAGCCACCTGACGGGCAATCCAGGAATTGTAGCGAGTGGCCAGGGCCCTGACATAGCGGGCTTCAGCGCCATCAAGATTGCCGAGCACGCCCTTGAAGATCCAGCCACGCTCGTACACACCCAGCACTCGCTGTTCGTCGTCGAGATTGACTCGCTGATTCAGTTTTTTGCAGATCGCATCCAGCAGCGGCAGCTTGGCCGGGCGCTTCAGGGCACCGGGACGCTGATGCTCAGGCTGGTTTGCTGCACGTGTTGTCGGTTGTCTTTTCATGATGTTCTCCTTGTCGTTTTGCGGCTGCAAAAACAAAACCCCGGAGCCTGAGCAACCGGGGTTCTTGCGGAGAAGCTGACCCGGTCGCTGCTGAGGCTCCCGGGACTGACCGAAAGCCGTTAGATGTCTTTCACCATAGCGCGCGCAGATTGCGCGACGCGGCAATCTGTAGCGGACTGGAAACAGGTTTGTGTGATCATCTTCGACATACCGGCTCTTTGTGGTTCGGTTCAGTCATCAGTGTATAGGCTAGTTGCGGGTTTGCAAGAGTCTGGGAGCTTCGGCAAACCCGTACAGACGGCTTGGGGCCTGGTCGGGATAATTTCAAGCGTCACGTGTTTTTACGTTGTGCAATCCACAGCTTCTGGTGAGCCAGAAACTGCATGGATCTCTCCTTTCTACGCAGCCTCTTGGCTGCGTTTTTTTTTGATAGTGGAAACCTCGTAGCCATTACTTCGTACAGAAATTTGACATCAAACTGGTGATAATTTGCACATCGATTAATCATTCATATCGAAGTTCAACGAGGTTTAAACCTAAGCAAATGACCGACCAAGCCGGTTCTATCCGCAACAAATTCCGCTCTCATGTAATTATCGAACTTGCCCTCATCGCCGCCCTGGCTCTGTACATGGTTTTGGCACAGGAAAAGCCAGTCGGCGAAGATCTTATCTTTACTGTCGTTGGCGCAGGCTTGATGGCCCTGGTGACCTACTGGACCCTGAATACTTCGGGATGGTCTGGAAGTCATCGCTCTGCGCGCCAAAGGCGTTCGCCACTAACGACCAGGTTTTTCGGGGTCTATCAGTATCAGGCATTAGCCATCAGGCATCAGACCTGATGACTGTGATCCGTAGATGGCAAAGGCGCATTGTCCTCTGGCCGGATTCGTTCCCAGGTCTTGTGCAGGATCAGCGCGTCGTTAGCGGCCCGGTGTACCGGTAGGCCCAACTCAACGATGACCTCCTGGCGCACCGCAGACCATTCCCGGACCTGCTGTGTGTTCAGCAGCATGGAGATGGATTCGAGCTGGAACTCCGGCCGTATCTTGCTGCCCGAAATAGCCGGTGCAGCCAGAAGCTGTCGAAGGTCCAGGCATCGCAAAACACTTGGTTTGGTAGCAATTCGTTCAGGTGGTGCGCCACGTCCCGTACCGAGGAACCCTCGGCTTCCAGCGTTGCCCGCGAAATACCGTGGATTCGTTCCGCACTGTCTGACCAGTCCTGCCAAAGTACGTGTGGGGCGATCAACCAGCTATGAAGGGTGCCATCGGGCATGCAGAGACCGACCTCAATCGGATAACTCGCGATCAGGTCGAGGCTGGAAGCCTCAAAATCAATGAAGGCCGGGTGCTGTCGGTGGTCATGGGCTCAGTGTAGTCGATGCGTTGTTTTTAGCCGAGTTTACCCGCCCCGGTCGTGAGACGCGAACCCAACCTGTGCATGCACTGTTACAATATGTCCACTGAGTGTAAAAGCCTGATGACAGCCACCTGTATTGGGCGCGGCCGTTGGCCGCTTGAACCTGCGCTTCACCGACTGGGGATTCCGAATGACTGACACCGTGGTTGTAATCTTTTCCGGAGGCATGGACTCCTACACGCTGCTGCATGTGGCCCGGGCTCGGGGCCTGAACGTGCATGCGCTGTCGTTCAATTACGGGCAGCGTCATGTTCGGGAGCTGGAGTCCGCGTCGGCAGTTTGTGAAAGCCTCGATATTCCCCATAAGGTCATCGATATCCGGGCCATGGGCGAGGTGATGGCCGGCTCGGCGCTGACCTCGGAGGTAGATGTGCCCGAAGGCCACTACGAGGAAGACAGCATGAAGGCGACGGTGTTCCCAACCGCAATATGATTCTGTTGTCACTGGCCACCGGTTATGCCGTTACCGTTGGTGCCGGTGCCGTCTGGTATGGCGCCCATGGTGGTGATCACGCCATCTACCCCGATTGTCGTCCCGAGTTTGTCGAGAAGATGGACGCGGTATGCCGGGTAGCCAACTACGAACCGGTGGCGGTCGAGGCGCCGTTCATGGCCCTGGACAAGGGTGAGATTCTGGCCGAGGGGCTAAAGCTGGGCCTCGATTACAGCCAGACCTGGACCTGTTACAACGGCCGGGAGCGGGCCTGCGGTCGTTGCGGCTCCTGTGTCGAGCGTCTGGAAGCCTTCGCCAGCCATGGCGTAACCGACCCCCTGGCGTATGAGGAGAGTGCCTGATGTATCGGGTCAAGGAAGCGTTTTACACCCTGCAGGGCGAGGGTGCCCAGGCTGGACGTGCTGCTGTCTTTTGCCGGTTCAGCAAGTGCAATCTGTGGACTGGCCGGGAAAAGGATCGGGCCGGGGCGGTGTGCAACTTCTGCGATACTGATTTTGTCGGCACTGATGGCCAGAACGGTGGCCAGTTCGAGAGCCCCGAAGCGCTTGCGGCGCACATCCGCAGCCTGTGGCCGGATGCTCCTGGGCGCCCTATGTGGTTTGTACCGGTGGGGAGCCTCTGCTGCAGCTGGACGTGCCGCTGATTGAAGCCCTGCACCGGGAAGGTTTTGAGGTGGGGGTGGAAACCAACGGCACTCTGCCGGCCCCGGCGGGCATCGACTGGTTGTGCGTGAGCCCGAAGGCCGATGCCCAGGTGGTGCTGGAAACCTGTGATGAACTCAAGCTGGTTTATCCACAGGTCCTGGCCATGCCGGATCGATTCCAGCACATTCGTGCCCGGCACTATTTCCTGTCACCGATGGCGTCACCCACCGTACCCGGGTCAGGCCCGGATCCGATCAAGCAGAGCAATACCCGAAAAGCCACCGAGTACTGTCTGGCTCACCCCCAGTGGCGCCTGACCCTGCAGATGCACAAGATCATCGGCATCGACTGAACTGCTGTCTCAGACGCTGGCGGCCATTGCTGCTGGTGCTGGCTTTGCCTTGGGTTGCCGCGCCCAGTTGCGGTATCGGCTCGGACTGCTTCCGGTCCAGCGCTTGAAGGCGCGGGTAAAATTGGCAGCGTCAGCGTAGCCCAAGGCGTCGGCAATCTGGCTCAGGTTCATGCCGGTGGTGGTTAGCAAAGCCCGGGCCCGCTCCAGTCGTACCTCATCCACCAAATTCTGGAAACTGGCGGATTCCTCCTGCAAGCGGCGTTTCAGCGTTCGTTCGGACACGAACAGGGTGGCCGCCACTCGCGCCAGTTTCGGCGGGAATGGGTAGCTGGTTTCAATCACCCGCCGTACCCGGCAGGCAAAGCCGGCGTCTTCTGTCAGTTCCCTGAGCGCTTCTTCGCATTTAATCCGAGAGGATTCGGCTAGCTGGTCGTCGCAGAAGCGGATCGGCATATCGAGATGGCTGACCGGGATCAGCAACGCATCTTCCGTAGCCCCGTATTCCACCGGTACCGGCAGCGTCGGGCGGAAACGCTGGAAGAAGGAGGGCTCAGGCCCCCGCCGCAGGATCCGGAAGCCGGGTACGGTCGAGCCGGTCAGTTGCGCACCCATAAAAATACAGCCGAACAACATGGCGTCCATGATGAAACCCTGCAGCGGCCCCAAATCCTGATCACAGGTCACTGAATAGCAGGCATTGCCATTGCTGAGCCGGGTGGTGACGTGCAGGTTCGGTGCCCGCAGTGTCAGGTAGCGGGTCATTAGCTCCAGTGCCTGCTCCAGGGTGCGGCTGCTCATGATTGCGGTGCCCAGAGCGCCGTGCAGGGGCATCTTCAGTTCCCGCGCCAGCATGATGCCGAGGCCAGGTTCGCCGCTTTCAATGATGGCCCGGGTGACAAATTCGCTGGCCTGGGCCTGGCTGACCCTGAGGTCGGGAGAATTCAGCCTGAGCGGATCGAGACCAACCCGCAGCAGCAGGGCTTTCTCATCGATACCGATACTGTGCAGCAGGTCGGCCAGCAGGTGCAGGTAGATGGCTGGCATGCCAGATCCTGTGCGGTGGAGGTGGACGCGCGCATGGAGGTTCCTCGTATTCAAGCTGTTGTTGTTATCAAAGGGTGCGGATTGCCAAGGATTATGACCTGTACTTGTGCCGCCCCCCATGACCCCACTGACAGATGGTGAGGCCAAACGGGCCAACTGACCCATTTGGACAGGTCCCTGTCTAACAACAGGGGAGCATGGACTCAGTGGCCGTGACGGCTGATAAAGTCGCGCAGAACGCGGGCTGATCGGTTCGGGTTTTCCAGCATGGGCAGGTGGCCGACGCCGCGGAAAACGTGCACCTCGGCCTTGGGTGTTGCGCCGGCAAACCAGTCGACACAACGAGTCGGGGTGATCCGGTCCCGGTCGCCCCACTGGACCTGTAGCGGCGGCGTCGAGGGGCCGAGGTAGCGCACCGGTGCCAGGCCATCGGCGGCCATGTCCCGGAAAATATGGCGTAGGGCCGGGGTTCGCTGGAGCAGGTCCGGCCCCAGCAGACCGGCCATGGCGAGTCCGGAGATGGTGGCTTTGCCGTCGCTGACGCTGTTGAACATGCGATACACCCCTTTCCAGTCCCGGGGGATTAACAGGTCATCAGCGTGGTTTTCCACCCGCGCCTGCGGTTCGCTGTCCGGGCGCTCCGGAATGCCGGCGCTGTTGAGCAGGGTCAGTGAACGTGGTGCGGACGGGAGCTGGTGGGCCAGTACGGCGGCAATGGCGCCGCCCATGGAACTGCCGATCAGGTGCAGGTTGTCGGTGGGTATGCCGGTGAGCCAGTCCCGGAGCGTCGGGCCTGGGCCTCGTAGCCGTAATTGGCGTCGACCTGGTAGTCGCTCTCACCTAGCCCGGGCAGATCCGGGACCAGTAAATGCCAGTGCCGCGGCAGGCGTGGCAACCAGAAGCCCCAGTTTTCCTTCATTGAGCGAAGCCGTGGATCAGCACCAGGGTCGGCCGGTCTGGCCCCGCACTGCCGCGCTCCAGGTAGACCATGCGGTGGGCATCCACCATGGTTATTCGGCGCTTGGCTGGTGCAGCAGGCGCTGACCGGTTCTGGCAAGGGGCCACAGATTGGGTGTGGGCATTTTCATGGGCGTGATCACTCTGGCAACAGAAGCCCAGTGTAGCGGCCGTGGACCTCGGGGCCTTGGCCAGTGAGCCGGCTCCCGGTGGCGATGAGGTCATAACCCGAGTTTGGCCAGGTTTTTGGCGAGAGCCCGGCGCCGTCGTGTGGTCATCGTCAGAGTCGGATATCAGTGATCACCGGGTTGTGGTCGGAGGAGCGCCAGGGCAGAGCTGATTTGATGTCGAGCGGGCCGTCATAGGCTAGGGCCCGGGGCTCGTCGGCGTTGAGTAGCCAGGTGGCGGCGGTCAGGATTCGGGGTTGCAAGGGGCCGGACGCCAGCGTGTAGTCAAGCGAGCCGCGGGCGCCCTTGTAGCGGTAAGTGTAGTGCGGGCAGGTGCTGGCATCGCAGGGCTGGAGCTGGTGCACCATGCTGGCAAAGCCGGCGCTGCGGAATACCTCAAGCGGTGTTTCCCGGGCGTACGCGTTGAGATCACCGGTAATTAGAGTGCCCGCCAGGTGGTCCGGCGTGGGCAATTCCGAGAGCCATTGCACGATCGCCTGGGCGGCCCGAACCCGGCGATCGTTGTAGCAGCCCTGGCCATCCCGTTGGTCCTGGTCGGCTCCGGTGGCGCCGCGGCAGGATTTCGATTTCAGGTGCAGGGCGATGATTCGAACCCCGGCGTCGCCAGCTTTGGCGCGGAACACCTGAGTTACCGGTGGCCGACCCCGGTGCCGGAACAGTCCAGTATTCAGGCGCTCGGCCCGACCACTGGTTTGCACCCGATCGGAGCGGTACAGCAGTGCCGTGCGGATCTCATCCTGGCCGTCGACGCCGGGGGTGGTCACAACGCGCCAGCTTGGCCCCAGGGCCTCGGCAAGTTCGGCCACCGAGCTGGTGGCGCCATAGCCGTCGTTTTCCAGTTCGGTGAGCGCGAGGATGTCCGGATCCGGCGCCCGCAAGGCGGCCAGAAGGCGTTGGTGCTGGTGTTCGTAGGCGGTTTGTGAGCGCGCGCCACGACTGGTGGGAAATCCCTGGCCCTCGCCATTGCCGTTGAAGTAATTGGCCAAATTCAGGGTGACGAGGCGCAGGTGTGGCTGTTCAGGGCGTGCTGGCGGCGGCTGCCTGGGGTTGGCCGGCAGCAGCTCCGGCGTTGGCTGGGGCTGCAGTCGCCAGTCGCCGAAGCGGAAATCCAGAACGCCGACGAGCTGACTGAAACGGTCACCGGCACGCACGGTGTTGTCGCCTGTCAGCCCTCCCGGCGGCCAGGGTACTGGCCGAGGCTGCTGTTGCCGGTGGCCGTCATCCAGCACCACCCGCTGCAGGCGTTGGCGCTCGGTGACTTGCTGGGCCGCCGGTCCGGGCTCCAGGTACTCGGTGGCGTTGACTTGATCGGTCCGGGCCAGGGTAAGTTCGCCGTAGCGGGCAAGGTTGTGGCTGTCGATCACTGTTAGCGGCTGTTCGAAGCGCACCCGCATGTTTTCCAGGGTTTCTGGGTGCTGTGGCCAGGGCAGGTTCAGGGCAACAGGGGCCGGTATGGGCTCGCGCCCACAACGAGTGATAGCCTTGATGCCAACCAGTTCGGTGAGCCCGTGAAATTCCTTCACAGTACCGGTAATGCGCAGGCGATCGCCGATGGCACCGGTGCTGCGGCGGGTGTACACGAACAGGGCTTCGGAGGTGCGCGGATCGGAGTCGGTCTGGTGGTCGGCCTGCTGCAGGTAGAAACCCCGAAAACCGCCCTTTTGACGGCTGTCCTGGCTCATGACGGCTTCGACGGTAACGGTCTGACCGGCCATGGGCGAGTGGTCACCAGTACCCTGAATGCGGGCAATGGGGGTGGCGGGATCACCGCAGGATGCCGCTGCCGCGCCTGCCGGGGGCAGGAGCAACAGCGCCAGGGCGGTGGTACGAAGGAGAAGGCGGGCGGTGGTGGTCACGCCGTCAGTCTAGCAGACGCCGGCTACCGCTTTCAGTGCCCGCTCCCGCTTGCTGCCAAAGCCTAGCTGGTCCGGGTTGGCCAGTTCCAGCTGTTGCACCAGAGGGTCCGGATGCTGGTTGTCGAGGGTGATACCCAGGCGCGACAACACGTAAGGCGCCAGGGCCGCGCGGGTTTCAACCTCAAGCCGGCCCCGCTCCATGCCGTAGTCCCGGGCAATGATGCGTTGCTGGGCTTCGGTCAGGCGCAGATCCGGGGTCAGCACCATGGTGACTTCGCGGTTCCAGTCGTTGTCTTGCTGGCGGCCGCGTTTGGCGCGCTGGCGCAGTGCCTCGGGCGGCCGATGGAAACGACTCAGGGCGAAGTCCCGGAACTCCCGGTTGGATTCGCACCAGGCCCGCAGGTGCCAGCTGTTGCCCGTGCACACCAGGGTGTGGGGCTCGAGGATGCTCTCGACCGCTTCCGGGCGACTCAGGGACACGTAGCTGGCTCGCAGCTGCCGGCCGTGACGTGTTGCCAGCACTACTGCGCGCATGGTTTCCGGGGAGATGACCCGGTTTGGACCCTGCACGATGGTGCTCTCGGGCAAGTCGATATCCAGCGATTCGAAGGTGGTGCTCAGGTTCTGCTGGCGGGCCAGCAGATCCCAGTACTCTGCCACCAGCCCGCGGGTCACCACCGGCTGGAAGTTGGGAGCCGGGACATAGCCCTTCAGGTGCCGGTCATAGACCAGATTGCCCGGGGCAAGTTCGCGCAGATAGGTGTTGATGTCCTTCGATGCCTGTTGACGACCAATGCCAAAACTGTGACAGATGTGGTTGGTGGTCAGGCGACCTTCCCACAAGGCAATGGTTTCGATCAATCGGTAGCGAAGCAGCAAATCCCAGCGAATGGGCCAGTCCGTTTTTTTCATAACGACGCGCTCACGAGTCTAATAAATAGCTGAAATTCATGTTACCTGCTCTGGTACGTGCAGTCTGTTACGACCCATTAATGTAAAACGCTGTAAAACCGCGCGCTGGCGGAGTTGTAGAGGAGTCGACTACGCTTGCAGAGTGTTTCGGCAAGTGCTTAGTGGTGATGAATATTCCGTACTGATTTAATGCGCGTCCGGCCGATTCCGGATCTTGATGTTGTCGGTTTTTTGTTATCACCTACCGTATCTGCAATACCCGGAGTCTGTTGTCATGACCCAGATGGTCGTTTCCCTGTCTGCTCTGATTATGAGCATCGTGCTGCTGGTCAGTGGCAACGCATTCCTTATGACCCTGCTGGGTATCCGGTTGAGTATAGAGGCCGTGTCGCCGGACATCATCGGTTGGATTCTGGTGTGCTATTCCATTGGTTTTGTGCTCGGCACCCTGTACGTGCACAAGATCATCGGCCGGGTTGGCCACATTCGGGCCTTTGCGGTGTTTGCCGCAGCGTCCGCCGTGGCGGCGCTGCTCTACCCCATGGCCGTATCCGAGCCGTTCTGGGCGGTACTCCGGGTGATCTCCGGATTTAGTATTGCCGGTGTCCTGGTGGTTATCGAAAGCTGGTTTTCCAGCCGCGCCACCAATACCAACCGGGGCGCGCTGTTTGCGGTCTATCAAATCGTCTTCTATTCCTCGGCCGCAGGCGGTCAGCTGATCGTCAATGTTGGCGATCCGGCCAACTTCATGCCCTTTTCACTGGCGGCGATCCTGCTCACCCTGGCCCTGCTTCCGTTGTCGCTGACCCGGATGGAGGCGCCGGCCATTCATCAGGTGGATCGGATCTCCATCTTTACGCTTGCCCGTGAATCGTTTACCGGGGTTGCAGGCGCGCTGACCTGTGGCGTGATGATTGGCGGTTTTTATGCCCTGGGTCCGGTGTACGCCACCTTGGTGGGACTGGATGTCGCCAAAACCTCCACCTTCATGGCCAGCGCTATCGTTGCCGCCATGATTCTGGCGTGGCCTCTGGGACGCCTGTGTGATCATTTTGACCGGCGCCGGGTGATGTTCTGGGTAGCCATAATGGCGGCCAGCTCCGCCGTGGCCGTGGCGGTTCTCGGGGCGGATAACATCTGGCAACTGACCCTTTTCGTCGGCCTGTTCACTGGCCTGTCGGCCACCCTGTATCCGGTCGCTGTGGCCATCACCAATGACCGGATGGAAAGCAGCCGGATTGTTGGCGCCAGTGCCACCCTGCTGCTCAGTTATGGCGTGGGCAGTGTGATTGGTCCGGTGGTCATGGCCGAACTGATCAACGTGCTGGGCCCGTCGGGCCTGTTCTTCGGCAACGCCGGCTTCCTGCTGGTCTTGGCGGTGATTACCAGCTATCGCATAAGCCACACCGACGATGTCGCGGTACAGGACCAGGAGCATTATGTCCCGGCCATGCCAGAGACCTCATCGGTGTTGACGGAAATCGACCCCCGTAACGAAGAATTCCACGAATCGCCCGAAATGGAGGATATCCAGCGGGCGGCCCAGAACCCGGCGCTGATCCGTCTCTCGGTTTTCTACGACATTGTTTTTGTATTCACATCTGTATTTATAGCAATGGTTAGCATACTATTGTTACCTTTCTGATAATGTAAGTTTAAGATCATTTCGAGGTCGGCGTGTCAGTCCAGTTGGATGGCACGCCAACCCGCCTATTTGAACGGAGTTTGAGGCATGAGAGATCAGTTTCCCTTTGCCGTGGCCCGGGTTACCCGTCGCTGGAGAAAAATGCTCGACGAGCGCCTGAAGGATCTGGGCGTAACCCAGGCCCGTTGGAGCACCATGGTGTATCTGGACAAAGGCGGTGAAGGTCTGACTCAGCGGGAGCTGGCCAGCCTGATGGCCATTGAGAACCCGACGCTGGTGCGGCTGCTGGACAGCTGGAAGAGCAGGGTCTGATCGAACGTCGGCCCTGTCCCAATGACCGTCGTGCGCGTCGGTTGCACCTGACTCCGGCTGGCCGGGAGTTCATGGACGATCTGACTGTGCGGGCCGAGAAACTGCGGGAGCAGATGCTGGAAGGCATCAGCGACGACGACATCGAAACCACGGTCCGGGTATTCAACAAGATCCTGGAAAACGCCGAAAAGCAGAAGTAAGCCTTGAGCGACAACACGGTCGAGGGTCTCCGGGCCCGCTACGGGGAACGCTGGCGCTGGCTGGCGGTGGCAACGGTGATGCTCGGCACCATGGCGACGGTGCTCAGTGCCACGGTGGTCAACGTGGCCCTGCACGACATCATGTTGGAGTTCGGCATTCGCCAGGGCCGGGTGCATTGGCTGGCGACCGGGTTTATTGCCGCCATGACCACCACCATGCTGGCCTCGTCCTGGCTGCTGGACCATTTCGGTGTCCGCAAGACCCTTGCCGGCGCCATGTTCATGTTCACCCTGATCTCCATTGCCGGCGGCTTTGCCGCCACGCCGGAACAGCTCATTGCCGCCCGTGTTGGTCAGGGCGCAATGGCCGGGCTGATGCAGCCCATGGGCATGTACCTGGTGTTCCGCATTTTCCCCCGGGAGAAGCGAGGCCAGGCCATGGGCATCTATGGCATGGGGGTGATCCTGGCGCCCGCCCTGGGGCCGGTGCTGGGTGGCTTTCTGGTTGATCAGCTGAGCTGGCGTTACGTCATGTTTGCGCCGGCGCCGGTCACCATCATCGGTGTGGCCATGGCCTGGCGGTTCCTGCCCTTGCCACCCTCCCGCCCGGCGCCGTACCGTTTTGACTTGCTGGGGCTGATCTTGTTGGGCGCCACCCTGGCGCTGTCGCTCGATACCCTGAACCGGTTGCAGAGTCTGGCTGGCCAGGAACTGCGCGTGGCCATCGGCGGTGTAGTGTCGGCTTTGGCCCTGGTGTTGTTCCTGGTGCGGGAGCGCCGAGCCCGTCATCCTCTGGTTAATATCGCCTTGTTGCGCAAGCCGGTGTTCCTGTGCGCCAATCTTGGTGCGTTGGCGCTTGGTTTGGCACTGTTCGGGTCAACTTACCTGATACCGCTGTTTGTCCAGACCGCGCTGAGTTACACCGCCACCGAGGCCGGCTTGTTGATGTTGCCGGCCGGTGTAGTTCTGGGTATGACCTTTCCCCTGGCCGGGCGTTTGGCCGACCGGCAAAGTGCGAGCAAACTGGTGGTTTTCGGCATCGCGCTGTTTGCCGCCTCGGCGGTGTTGTTTGCGGTATCGGACCTGACGCTGGCGTTCGGCTGGCTGGCACTCTGGACTGTGATCGGTCGTATTGGTATTGGTTTCATGCTGCCGGCTCTTTCGACCGGTGCTTTGAATCCGCTGGCTCCGGAAGAACTGGGTGCTGGCTCCAGCACCATCAATTTCGCCCGCCAGTTGGGGGGTGCCTTTGGCGTCAATATGGTGGCATTGACCATCGAGTTTGGTGAACACCGCAATGGCATGCCCACCATCGAAGCGTTTCACACCGCCTGGTGGTTGGTGGCAGTGTTTGTCGCGCTGGCGGTAATCCCGGTCTGGAAAATGCGGGCCTAGTTGCCTCTCGAGTTTCAAAAGCTTAAACTTTGCGCTCCTTCAGGGGAGTAGCCTCCGAGCCATGCAGTATCTGCTGGCCGGACGGTAGTCAACACACTTGGAGCTCAATCTCCATGGCTATCGTGTTTCACAGGATAACTGTGGAATTGGCAAGACCTGAGGCAGGGCATCTCCGTTGGGCGGAAGGTGCGCTGTCTCATGTCTGGTAATCCGCCCTGGAGCTCTTTATGGAAGCCTTTCTGGCCTCAACGGCCGCTGTCGCGATTGCTGAAATTGGCGACAAGACCCAACTGTTGTCCCTGTTCCTCGTGGTGCGCTACGGCCAGCGCCTGCCGATTATCCTTGGCATCTTCATTTCGACCTTGCTCAATCATGCCTTGTCGGCCTGGCTCGGCGCCTGGATAGCCAATTTCCTGCCGGAGGCTTGGCTGCCGTGGATTCTGGCCGTGAGTTTTGTCGCCATCGCCGCCTGGCTGCTGATCCCTGACAAAGACGACTCCGAAGATTCCCGCTTCCTGGGCATGGGCGCCTTCATGGCGACCACGGTGATGTTTTTCCTGGCTGAAATTGGCGACAAGACCCAGGTGGCCACCGTGGTGCTGGCTGCACGCTTCACCGAAACGGTATGGGTAGTTCTTGGTACTACCGTGGGGATGTTGATTGCCAATATACCGGTTATCATGGCAGGGCGATGGCTGATGGATCGACTTCCCCTGGCCACCGCAAGAATTTGTGCCAGCGTCCTGTTTTTGGTGCTGGCGATTGTGACCATCGCCGCCACCTTCATGAACTCCTGATGCTGGCGGCTGTCACTGTATCCGTGTCGACAAGACGGTTGGAAAGACTCTCTATGTGGTTCAGATGTGTAGGTTTTACCCTGATGGCCCTGGTTGTGGCAGTGGCTCCGTTGCAAGCCGCTGAAAACAGCAAGTCTGGCCCCGAGGCTGAGGCAAAGGTCGAGGAAGCGGCGGCTGATCGTTCCCCGCGCGTGCCGACGTTTGAGTTGGAAGGCGACCTGGCGGGGCGGATTGATGTGTTTACCACCCGCTACGAGGACACCTTTGCTGGTATCGGAAACCGGATTGCACTGGGCTATCTGGAGCTGGTCAAAGCCAACCCCGGGGTGGACCCCTGGCTGCCCGGAGAAGGCACCGCCATTACTTTGCCCCGCCGCTATGTCATGCCGGATGCCCGGCGTGAAGGCATCGTGATCAACCTGGCGGAGTACCGCCTGTACTATTTCACCGAGAATGGTGTGCAGGTATACCCGGTTGGCATCGGCAAGGCTGAAAACCCGTCACCGCTGACCGATGCCAAGGTGACCATGCCGCTGGAATCACCAGCGTGGTATCCGCCGGCCAGCATTCGCGCCGAGTACGAACGTGATGGCGACTATCTGCCACGGATGATCCCGCCCGGGCCCTCGAACCCCCTCGGCAGCCACGCCCTGCTGCTGAGCGAGAAAGGCTATCTGATCCACGGCACCAACAAAAAGTTTGGTGTTGGCATGGCGGTTAGTCACGGTTGTTTCCGCATGTACAACGAAGACATCTCGCGCTTTGTCTATCAGGTCGACAAGGGTACCTCGGTGCAGGTTATCCGGGACCCGGTGAAGATCGGCCTG
Organism: Marinobacter similis; assembly: GCF_000830985.1. Taxonomy (GTDB): domain Bacteria; phylum Pseudomonadota; class Gammaproteobacteria; order Pseudomonadales; family Oleiphilaceae; genus Marinobacter; species Marinobacter similis. Next base: position 1,507,147 of record NZ_CP007151.1, read on the forward strand.
TCCGGTGGCGAGGTCTGGCTGGAAGTGCACCGCCCGGACGAGGAATACCCGCGTTCGGATCGCGATGAACTCTGGCGCCAGGCATTGGCCGAGGTTGAGGTTTTCCGCAAGCAGCATCCCGGAGTGGAAATCCAGCGTCGGGCGATCGAAATCGCCGTTGATCAGGCCGACGGTATTCCTACCATGATCGGCGAGCGAGTCACCCAGGTGGCGGCCGACGAGAGCTCCGAAGACAAAACCCCGAATACCGACCAGGAATCGAAATCCACACTGTATTTCTGAGCCTTGCGTACGGCTCTTCTCAATAACAATGACAATGACAACAAGGAGAGCCCATGGCTCGTACCATCCTGATAACCGGCGCAAGCTCCGGTCTCGGCGAGGGCATGGCCCGGGAATTTGCTGCCCGGGGTGATCGCCTGGCACTGTGCGCCCGCCGCACAGAGCGTTTGGATCATCTGAAAGCGGAACTCGAACGGGATTTCCCTGGGGTGACCGTCAGTGTCCGGGCACTGGACGTCGACAACCACGACCAGGTGTTTGAGGTGTTTCGTGCCTTCCAGAGTGAATTTGGCACCCTGGACCGGGTCATCGTGAATGCGGGTATTGGTCATGGCCAGGCCCTGGGAACTGGCAACTTCGAGGCCAACCGCCAGACCGCCGAAACCAACTTCGTCTCCGCACTGGCCCAGATGGAAGCAGCCATGGAGATTTTCCGCCAGCAGGGCGAGGGTCACCTGGTGACCGTGTCCTCGGTATCGGCGGTGCGGGGCATGCCCGGCAGCATCAACACCTACGCCGCCACCAAGGTCGCCTTGCGGCACTTTCGGAAGGGCTGCGTGTCGAACTTGCAAAGGCGAAATCTCCGATTCGTGTGACTACACTGTATCCAGGCTACATAAAAACGGCCATTAACGAACAAGTAAAGAATGCGCCGTTCCGAGTGGATGCCAAAACCGGCTGCAAGGCCATGGTAAAAGCCATTGAATCTGGCCGGGCGGAGTGTTTCGTGCCGGGCTGGCCGTGGACGGCAGTCGGATTTCTGCTACGCCGCTTACCCGTGTCGGTGTTAGCCAAGATGTTCTGAGCCTCAATCAGGGCCGGGGAGGTGGTATGCAGGATTTCCAACCCTTGTCTTCAACCCGCGCCAAACGACTCAAAATCTGGTGCGCGACCCTGGTCGCCGGTCTGGTGCTCGCGCTCGGATCCTTACTGCATCAGGCTCATGCTGAACAGGAAGCCTCTGGCACCGCCCTGGTGCTGACCATCGACGGCGCCATTGGCCCGGCCACCATGGACTACATCACCCGCGGCATCCGGCAGGCGGAAGCCGACGGCACCGCCCTGGTGGTGCTGGAAATGGATACCCCTGGCGGCCTGATGGATTCCATGCGCGACATCATCAAGGTGATCCTCTCCTCTGACGTGCCCGTCGCCACCTATGTCTCGCCCCAGGCGCCCGGGCCGCAAGCGCCGGCACCTACATCCTGTACGCCAGCCATATCGCCGCCATGGCGCCGGCCACTAATCTGGGCTCGGCAACCCCGGTACAGATGGGCGGCCTGCCGAGCAGCCCTGAGCCGGAATCAGAGCCAGCTAACGGTGACCAGAGCGAAGACGGCAAGCGCCGTGGCAATACCGCCATGGAGCGCAAGGTGCTGGAGGATGCCGTCAGCTACATCCGCGGGCTGGCCGAGCGCCACGGCCGCAATGCCGACTGGGCCGAGGAGGCCGTGCGTGAAGCGGTCAACCTCAGTGCCAATGCCGCTCTGGAGCAGAACGTTATTGATGTGGTGGCGCCCAGCCTGGGGGATCTGCTGCGGCAGATTGACGGCCGCACGGTGCGCATGGCCCGGGGGGACCTGGTACTGTCGACCAGCTCGCTGGCCCTGGTACGTTCACAACCAGACTGGCGTACCCGGCTGCTCTCCGTCATTACCGACCCCAATGTCGCCTACTTCCTGATGATCATCGGCTTCTACGGCATTATCTTCGAGCTGGCCAATCCGGGCGCGGTAGTGCCCGGGGTGATAGGTGCCATCAGCCTGATCCTGGCGCTCTTCGCCTTCCAGGTGCTGTCAGTGAACTACGCTGGCCTGGCGCTGATCCTGCTCGGACTCGCCTTTATTGTCGGTGAGGCTTTTGTGCCAAGTTTCGGCATTCTGGGGGTGGGTGGCATTGTCGCCTTTGTTACCGGCTCGGTGATATTGATGGATGGCTCGCATCGGGACATCTCGCTCCCCACTATTGGAGGCACAGCCGTGGTCGCCGCCGGCTTCATCCTGTGGACGGTGACCAAGTTCATCGGCCTGCGGCGCAAGGGGCCGGTCAGCGGCAGTGAGCTGATGAGCCATGAGCAGGGCCTGGCGTTGGACGACTTTGCCCACGACCACGACCGGTTCAGCGGTCACGTGCGGCTCAACGGCGAGCGCTGGAAGGCAGTCAGCTCCGGCCCGGTCAGCGAGGGCGACTCGGTTCGGGTCAAGGCAATGGAAGGATTGACAGTAACTGTCGAGGTCATGGACGAAAACGGCTGACCCGGCGCAGACATGCTCACGGCATACTCAAGGAGGCCGTATGATTGGTGAACTGATTCCCTACCTGGCACCAACCTGGTGCTGTTGCTGATTCTCGGCTCGGCGATCAAGATCCTGCCGGAATACGAGCGCGGCGTGGTGTTTTTTCTGGGGCGTTTTCAGGGGGTGAAGGGGCCTGGCCTGATTATCGTGATCCCCGGTATCCAGCAACTGGTCCGGGTTGATCTCCGGGTCATTGTCCTGGACGTTCCCAGCCAGGACGTGATTTCCCGCGACAACGTCACGGTGCGGGTCAATGCGGTGCTCTATTTCCGGGTAGTCGACCCCGAGCGCGCCATCATCCGTGTTGAGGATTTCAATTCCGCTACCAGTCAACTGGCCCAGACCACCCTGCGTTCGGTGCTGGGCAAGCACGATCTGGATGAAATGCTGTCAGAACGGGACAAACTGAACTCCGACATTCAGGAAATCATCGATGCCCAGACCGAGGAATGGGGCATCAAGGTGGCCAATGTCGAGATTAAGCATGTGGATCTAAACGAATCCATGATCCGTGCCATTGCCCGTCAGGCCGAGGCCGAGCGCGAACGTAGGGCCAAGGTTATTCACGCGGAAGGGGAGTTGCAGGCGTCGAAGAAACTGGTAGAGGCTGCCAACGTGATGTCGGCGAACTCGGGTTCGATGCAGCTCCGGTATATGCAGACATTGGCCGATATGAGTAATAGCAATACCTCGACCATCGTCTTCCCGCTGCCAATGGAGTTGATGACGACGTTTCTGAAGGAGAACGCGCCAGCATCACCTCAAAAGCCTGAATCAGAGGCATAAAAAAAAGGCCGGGTTACCCGGCCTTTTTAGCATCAGCGTAAGCTGAGCTTCACTTCATGCTAGAACGCTCGAGCATACGCTTGGCGCGCTCGTTCGCTTCATTAGCAGACTTCTGAGCTGCCTTGGCAGCGGCCAGAGCTTCTTCGGCGGTCTGCTGGGCAGTGCGTGCAGAGCTGGCAGCGCTGTTAGCGGTGTTCAGTGCATTCTCTGCAGTTTGCTCTGCGGAATTCGCAGTTGCATTGGCTTCGTCGATAGCTGCCTGGTTAGAGGCGCAACCGGCCGTCAGTACAGTAGCCATTGCAAACCCGGCGATCGTCAGTTTACGCATTGTAAATCCCCTTATTGGTCGAGTTATTTCCTAAGATCCGGAAGTCAGTTCAGTACATGGACGACTTCCTGTCAAACCGGCCCGATAGGCGTTGACTACCGGAGTCGTTAAACAGTGTAAAACACTCTGAGATAAAATGTTAACTGGGGATACGTATATTTTCACGGCTTATGACAACAACTTAATGCAGTTGTCAGTAAACGGTCAGGGAAGGATGCGAATCGGGGTGCCGTTTGCGACCAGTTGCCAGATTTCGTCCATTTCCTCGTTAGTTACCGCAATGCAGCCGTCGGTCCAGTCCAGGCCGCGGTAGGCGAACGCCATGTCTTCCGCGTCGTTCGGCAGGCCGTGAATCATGATGCTACCACCGGGACTCAGGCCCCATGAGTGAGCCAGTTCACGGTCTTTTTCGCTGGGATAGGAAATATGAATGGATTTGTAGAAGTCGCTGCTGGCATTGCGCCAGTCCAGGGTGTAATCGCCCTCGGGGGTGCGCTCGTCGCTTCGTAGAGCTTGTGGCCTTCCGGGTTGTCTCCCAGGGAAATGCGATAACTCTTCACCACCTGATCATCGTCCATCAGGTACAACCGGCGCTCGCTCTTGCGCACCAGCACCTTGTTGATGTCTACCGAGTCATGGTCAAACACCTCTGCGCCGGGCATGGTCAGGTCGGCCCGTGCCAGCAGTTCGCTGGCCGCACCGGTAAGGGGGGCGAGAGCGGTGGCTGCAATCAGACAGACGGTAATCAGAAAACGGGTCAACATGGCCTTAACTTACCAATGGTTAATGTTCGAATAGCCACTTTTATAACATAGCTCGTCGATGGAATGTTGAGGGCTTTTGTTAACTTTTTCAGTTATCTCTTTTCAGTATCAGGGGTTTTGTGAACCCTCCATCTTGAGACCTACCTTGGTGACCTGATCGGAATCGGTCGCCCGGGCTACCAGCACCACCGGCCCCAGCGTCACGGTATCACCGACAACCGGGTGACCTTTGGTGCGCTTGGCAAAACACTCGGCCAGGGACAGTTCCGGTGGCAGGTCGTCAAACTCGATACCGTACACCTGCTCGACATCGCCCAGCAGGGCATCGCCGTTGAGCACGAAGTCGCCGAAGAAGGCCCGTTCGGCCAGGTATCGGGGAGCATGACGGCCACTGAGGGCTTTGCTCAGCTCGGGTAACACCCCTGGCGTGGCGAACATAGCCACCATGTCGCCACTGGACACTTCCAGGTCACCCTTGGGCTGCAGGCACACCCGGTTGCGGAATACACCGGCGACGGTGGTGTTTTCCGGGAATCGCAGCTGGCTCAACGGACGCGGAGTTTCCCAGGCTCGCCGCGCAGGGGGAACAGCATCAATTCGTGATCGCCGGCGCCGGGGGCATCCAGCGGCAGGCGCCGATACGGATCTTCGCCCGCTGGGACTTCCAGCCGCAGCTTACGGGCCAGTGGCGCCATGGTGGTGCCCTGCACCACCAGCGACACCAGAACGATAAAGAAGGCGGCGTGGAACACCAGCTGTGCTTCGGGCAGATCGGCGATGATCGGAAATAGCGCCAGCACGATGGGCACCGCGCCTCGCAGGCCAACCCAGCTGATAAAGCCCAGCTCCCGGCGGTTAAAGGCGAACGGCCAGAGCGTCAGCAATACCGTGAGCGGCCGGATGACAAAAATCAGCGCCAGCGCGAGGATCAGGCCGCCACCCAACAGCGGAAGCAGATCCGAAGGCGTAACCAGCAACCCCAGCATCAGGAACAGGCACAGTTGTGCTAGCCAGGCGAGGCCATCGTGGACCTGCAGGATCATTGGCATCATCCGCACGTGGCGGTTTCCGATCACCACACCGGTCAGATAGATTGCCAGGAAACCGCTGCCGCCCAGGGCATTAGTGGCGGAGAACACGGCGATACCGCCGGCGGCAACCAGCAATGGATACAGCGAGGGCGTCAGCCGGATCCGGTTGGCCAGTTCCACCACGAGGTAGCCGCCCAGAATCCCGGCCACGCTGCCAATGCCGAATTGCTTGATCAGCATGATCAGGGCCGACCAGGTGGGGCTGTCACCGCTGTTACCAATCAGGGTGACCAGCATCAGCGTCAGGAAGATGGCCATCGGATCGTTGCTGCCGGATTCGATTTCCAGGGTTGCGCTGACCCGTTCGTTCAGGTGCAGGCCCCGGCCCTGCAGCAGCGAGAACACGGCGGCGGCGTCGGTGGAAGAAATGATCGCGCCCACTAAAAGTGCGGTCAGCCATTCCAGGTCAAAGACCCAGCGCGCCACAATGGCGGCGCCGGCCGCGGTCATGAACACGCCCAGGGTAGCCAGCACCAGTGCCGGGCGCAGGCCGACCCGGAAGGTTTCGGCCCGGGTCCGCATGCCGCCATCGAGCAGGATCACCCCAAGCGCCAGATTGGCAATCAGGAACGCCAGTTCGAAGTTGTCGAACTGGATGCCGCCCGGGCCGTCCTCGCCCATCATCATGCCGACCCCGAGGAATATCAGCAGCACAGGCATGCCTACCCGGCTCGACAACGGGCTGAGCACAATGCTGATGACCAACATCAAGGCGCCAATCAGGGTCAGGGTGGGATCCATTAATGCTCCAGCTAGAGTACTTGCTCATTTGCGCACTGACTGCTTAGATTGCTCACGCAGTCATCGCAAAGGCGGGTGTAGTTCAATGGTAGAACGGCAGCTTCCCAAGCTGCATACGAGGGTTCGATTCCCTCACCCGCTCCATTTCTTTCTCAAAGTTTACCCCGAACCTGCTTAGTGTAATTTGAGACGAGGCTGCATCGCACGACTGATTTTGTCCATCAGCCAGATAATGCCGGCCCGCACCGGCCCATGCAGGGCAACCTGGTGCATGCGATACAGGGACACGTAGAACAACCGGGCCACCTTGCCCTCAATGTACATGCTGCGACCGGACAGATTGCCCATCAGGTTTCCGACCGTGGTGTAGTGGCTGAAATTGATCAGCGAACCGTGGTCGTTGTAAACGAACGGCACTGCGTCGCCGCTGGTGATTCGGTTGCGCAAGGTCTTGAACAGCGCATCCGCCTGCTGATGCGCTGCCTGGGCCCGGGGCGGCACGGGCCGGTCGCTATCCGGTTGCGGACAGGCGGCACAGTCACCAAAGGCAAAAACATTGTCGTCGCGGGTGGCCTGAAGGGTCTGCTCGACCACCAACTGGTTGCCCTTGTTGGCTTCCAGTCCGTCCAGATCGGCCAGGAACGCCGGTGCTTGATACCCGCAGCCAGATGGTCATTTCCGAGGGCAACTCGGTGCCGTCTTCCATGACGATGCTGGCACTCCGCACTTCGCTGACTGGCTGGCCAGTCAGCACGTTGATGTGCTGATGCTCCAGCTCCCGGTTGGCAGCAGCCGACAACCGTGCCGGCAATGCTGGCAGGATGCGGTCAGCCGCTTCGATCACGGTGATCGAGACATCCGAGGGCTGCAGATGGTTCATGCCGTAAACCGGCAATTCCCGCGACGCAAGGCGTAACTCGGCGGCCAGCTCGACGCCGGTGGCGCCAGCACCAATGATGCTGATATTCAGGCTGTGATTCTGGCCTTGCAGCGCCTCGTGGTTCTTGCGCAGGAACGCATTGAGCATCAGGTTGTGGAACCGGCGGGCCTGACTGAGGCTGTCCAGGAACAGGCAGTGTTCCTGCGCGCCCGGAGTGCCAAAATCGTTGGCGGTGCTGCCGACGGCGATAACCAGAGTGTCGTAACGGATGCGCCGCTCCGGCACCACTTCGGCACCGTCCTGATCGTGAAAGGCGGATATCACCAGCTCTTTGGCGTCACGGTCCAGGCCATTCATGCGGCCGAGCTGAAATTCGTAATGGTGTTTGCGGGCGTGGGCCCGGTAATTGATTTCGTTGGCGTTGGCATCCAGCGAACCGGAGGCAACTTCGTGCAGCAGTGGTTTCCAGACATGGGTCAGCCCGGCATCCACCAGGGTTACGCGAGCCTTACCTTTTTTGCCCAGCTTGTTGCCGAGCCGGGTTACCAGTTCCAGCCCGCCGGCGCCCCCGCCGACCACCACGATGTGATGAAGGTTTTCCATAACAATCAGCCCCTGAAGTGAAGAAAGCCAAACACTCTCCAGGCAAAATGCTTGGCTATCGTCACTGGGACGGGGCAGAAAATGAAGGGTGCTGATGCTGAAGGGAATAGAGTAACGCGGAGGGCACCTCAGGCACAATTGGACGGAAGTGCTACGGGTGCCCCAAGGGCGACGGCATCAGTGCCGGGTGCGGTAGCTCTCCAGAATGCTGGCAACATCGGCGCCCAGGTCCGACAGCTCATCCTGCGCCAGGTCGCGTTCCGCCATAGAGCGGATCGCAACGATCTGGGCCTGTAGCAGGCGGGCCAGTCGATGGCAGTCCGTGGATGCTAGCAATTCTCCCCTGGCCTTGGCGGTTTCTAGCGCCGCGCACAGGGTCTGCTGGATGTTGGCCAGTATCCGGTTGGCCTGCTCAGCCAATGCCGGATGGGTGTTGCTGGACTCCAGCAGGGTTTTAACGATCATGCAGGCCCGGGAGGGCCTGACATTGGATGGCTCGCAGGTCTGGGCGATACCGCGCAGGTAAGCCTCCAGGCCGTCCACGATGGACTCGGCCGGCTCCAGGTAGGTCTTGAGCTCCTGGCTGCCTTGCTCGGCATACGCTGCCAGGGCTTCGGAAAATAGCCCATCCTTGCTGCCAAACGTTGCGTAGATACTACCCGGGCGCATGTCCAGGGCCTGTTCAATCTGCTTCATTGAGCTGCCGTGGTAACCACGCTCCCAGAATAGGGCGACGGCTTTTGCCAATGCGGTTTGTCGATCGTAGCGGGCGTGCCTGGCCATAACTTCGGTCCGTTCAGCTATTTCAGTGAAATTGAATGGATGCTCAAATTATAACTTGAACGATCGCTCAATAACAGTTAGTGTGTCGTTGTTATTGAGCAATCACTCAAATTAGGAGCCTGATATGACCGACTTTACCCTGCACGATAAAAATTCCGCACCGGAAGAATCGAAGCCGCTGCTGGAAAACTCTCAGAAGGCGTTCGGCATGATTCCGGGGCTGCACGCGGTCATGGCTGATGCGCCGACCGTTCTAGATGGCTACCAAAAGCTCCACGAACTGGTGTTGAATACCAGCTTCGATAACGACGAGACCACCGTGGTGTGGCAGACCATCAACGTTGAGCACGCGTGCCACTACTGCGTTCCGGCGCATACCGGCATCGCCAAGAGCATGAAGGTGTCAGATGACATCATCAACGCTCTGCGTGACGAGACACCGCTGCCCAGCGACAAGCTGGAAGCCCTGCGAACCTTCACGTTGGCCGTCGTCCGCAAGCGTGGCGAAGTGAACAGCGAAGACTGAATGCTTTCTACGAGGCCGGTTACGAGCGCAGTCATGTGCTGGAAGTGATTCTGGTGCTGTCGCAAAAGGTGATGAGTAATTACATCAACCACATCGCCGAAACTCCGGTCGACGAGCCGTTCCAGAAGTTCGCCTGGAAAAAAGCCAAGTAATTTTCTGGCTGATTAACGTGGGTGCGGGCTCAGCCCGCATCCGTCGTTCGCCTGTTGCCCTTCCTTTTTTCCTGCCCTGATATTAAGACCTCTGCTCTCTCTGTGCCTATGCTCTGCTACTGTTTTAGGAACAGCCGGATGTTGGCGTTGTGAGAAATCAGTGAGGACTTAATGAAAATTGCAGTCTATTGCGGATCCCGTTCTGGCTCAGACCCGCGTTTTGCGCGTGCAGCCGAGGACCTGGGTGCTTACTTTGGCAACCATGGCATCGATATGGTGTTCGGTGGCGGCCACGTTGGCCTGATGGGGATCGCAGCCGATGCGGTGCTGGCCCACGGCGGTAAGGTCTATGGCGTGATTCCCGAGCACCTGCGGGACCGTGAGCTGGCCCACCCCGGCCTGACCGAGCTGTTTGTGGTGGCGGACATGCACGAGCGCAAGGCCAAGATGGCCGAGCTGGCGGATGGCTTTGTTGCTCTGCCTGGGGGCATTGGCACCCTGGAGGAGATTTTCGAGGCCTGGACCTGGGGCCAGCTCGGTTTTCACCACAAGCCCTGTGCGCTCTATAACGTCGATGGCTTTTATGATCCGCTGCTGGCCATGGTGCAGCGTATGGAAGCGGTCGGTTTTCTGAAGCAGGAATACATCGACATGCTGGTGCTGGCGGACACGCCTGAACAGCTCGTGGATGGATTCAGTCGATACCGCCCGCCCCATGAGAAATGGAGCTGAATTATTATTCGGTTTCGTTACGGGCCTTCTCTAGTTGTTCCAGTTTTTCGTGCAGCAGCGCTTCCAGTTTGATCAGTTTTTCCCGGTTTTTTTCATTGGGCCGGTTGGTGTAAAGGCCAACGTAGGTCTGGGTGACCTCGTTCAGGATCGGGTGCAGTTTTTTGTACTCTTCGTCAGGCATGGTCCACGTCCTCCCGTGGCGGGATTGTTATCTATAACTATGGATCATCCTGGCCATTGATCAAGGTAGAAGCGTTCACAAGGGCGTCACCTTGGCCATCAGCTTGCGCCAGTCAATGGGCAGCTGCTGCTCCAGGGCGAGTAGAGCAGGATCGCGGCTGTGCAGGGCTTCGAAAGGCTGCTTGCTGGCGTAGATCACGGTGTTGTTGGTTTTGCTGCGGAACATCAGCAGCTTTGAAAACCGCTGCCGGAGCTGGCGCAAATAGACGCTGCCCGGTTCCGGTGGCCGGTGGTAGTTAAGGGGCAGCCAGCCATTCGGGCTGAGCACCCGGCTGCACTGGTCGATGAACAGGCGCTGGGCCTGGGCTGGACTCATACGGTCGCCGCTGTAGAGGTCGGCCAACACCAGATCGGTGCTGGCATCCGGCAGTTTCGAGAGCGCGTCGCGAGCGTCGGCAATGGTCACGGTCAGCCGGTCACTCTCGGGCAGCCCGAAGAACTCCCGGGATACCGCCACCACCTCCGGTCGCAACTCCACCGCGTGGATATGGCAGTTTGGATACAGGTGGTGGAAAGCGCTGGCCATCACACCACCGCCGAGACCTAAAATGGTGACATGGCGGGGCTTGGCAAAGGCCGCCGGCAACATCATGGCACGGTTATACTCGTGCACCGGCAGATGAGGGCGACGCCGGTCGATCTTGCTTTGCTCGAACGCCGAGTTGAAGGTCAGCACCCTGTGCTTTCGGTAATCGATCACCAGGATGCTGCCGAGGGCGTCCTTGGTGTGGTGAATAATCTCGCCCTGATTGAACACAGGCGTCAGACACTCAGCCTGGCGATGGCCGATTCCGCGCCTGCCGCGCGGGCATGGTCGAGAGCGGTCGTGCCTCTGTCGTCGGTCAGTTCCAGCTTGGCGCCAGCTTTCAGTAACGGCTCAATCAGATGAACCGCGTTGTTGTCGGCCGCGATCATCAGGGGCGTCCGGCCCTGGTTGTCTGCCAGGTTCGGGTTGGCGCCCTGCTCCAGTAGCACCTCGACGGTCTGGGTGTGGTCGTTGGCGGTGGCCAGCATCAGCAGACTCTCGCCCTCACTGGTACGGATGTCCACCGGCACGCCGGCGCCCAGCAGCGGCATCAGAAGTCCGGCTGCTCCGTTTCGGGCCAGTTCGAAGATGCCCTGGGCGAAGGCAACGGCGTCTTCGTCTTTCTGGTTGTCCGGCGCCTGGGGCTGGCCGGGTTGCTGCTTGCTCATGATTGCTCCCCTGGTGGGTCAATAAGGTTCGAAGGCGGGCGCGACGGGACTTGTGCTTCGCGCCTCTGGACAGACGTGCAACTGCATTGCTACAACCGGTGTATCACACACGTATGATTGAACAGGCCGGCTTCAGACACAATGTCTGTAGGGTGAGCCCACGATCAACAGGAGGCAACGTCGTGAAATTAGAAGTTCGAGGCATTGAAGAAGGTCAGCCAGTTCCGGAGAAATTCGCGTTTGGTGTCTACAGCGACACCGATCATATGAGTTTTGGTCCCAATCGCAACCCGGAAACCCTCTGGGAAGCGCGCCGGAGGGAACCAAGAGCTTTGTGGTCATGATGTTTGATCCGGACGTTCCCAGCGTGGCGGATGATGTGAACCAGGAGGGCAAGACCGTGGCCAAAGACCTGCCCCGGGTTGATTTCTTCCACTGGCTATTGGTCGATGTGCCCGCTGGAATCAGCCGCATCCCTGAGGGTGAGGACAGCGATGGCGTGATTCCCAAGGGTAAAGAGTTCGGCCCAGGCCCCATCGGCATTCGTGGCGTGAACAGCTACACCCAGTTCCTGGCCGGTAATCCTGACATGGCGGGCACCTACGCCGGTTATGACGGCCCTTGCCCACCCTGGAACGACGAAATCATCCATCACTACCACTTCGAGGTACACGCTCTGGATGTGGAAAGTCTGGGCCTTGCCGGCGAATTTGATGGTAATGCCGTGCGCGAAGCCATGGCCGGACACGTCTTGGCCAGTGCCCGGGTAACGGGTACCTACACGCTGAATCCGGCGCTGCGCTAAACGCGCGGTCATGGAATTGTCTTAGGGCTGTCACCCTGCCGTCATCCGCTCGTGTAACGATTCAGTTATCCGGGCGGGTTGAAGGCAGGAGCCACCATGCGAGACTACCGCAGCATTTTCATTTCCGATGTGCACTTGGGCACCGCCGATTGCCAGGCGGCCTATCTGTTGGATTTTCTGAATCAGGTGCGTTGCGAAACCCTCTATTTGGTCGGCGATATCGTCGATCTGATCGCCATGCAGAAGCGGGTGCACCTGCCGCCGGAGCATCAGGCCATTGTGCAGCGGCTGATGGAAATCGCCGCTACCGGCACCCGGGTGGTGTATGTGCCCGGCAATCACGATGAATTCTTCCGCAAGTTCTGCGGCCAGACCATCGCCGGCATCGAGCTTGAGCACAAGGTGGTACACACCACCGCCGATGGCCGCCGGTTCATGGTCTGTCATGGTGATCAGTTCGATCAGGTGGTGCGTTGCAGTCCCCTCATGCTGCTGGTGGGGGATCGTGCCCATGGGTTGCTGCTTCGACTGAATCGCTGGGTTAATGGATTCCGTCGGTTGCAGGGTAAACCCTACTGGTCGATGGCGGCCTGGGTAAAAACCCGCATCGGCAAGGCCCGCACCTTCATTCGTCGCTTCGAGCTGGCGGCGCTGACGGTGGCTGAAAGGGGCCATTACGATGGTTTTATCTGTGGCCATATCCATTCGGCGGGCTTTCTGCGCGGCGAAAACGGGTTGTACTGCAACGACGGTGATTGGGTGGAGCACTGCACGGCACTGGTGGAACAGGCTGATGGCCGGCTGCAGTTGTTACACTGGTCGGAAGCGCCGGTGATCCTGGCTTCAGAGCCCGATGCCCCCCAAGCTGAACTGAGCGACGGCGTTCGTCCGGTGCTGGATAAAGTGCCTGCGGCTTTTGTCGAGCAGGTCAACCGTCTGGCCAGTTGAGTGATAGTTGAGTGATAGTTGAGTGATAGGTGAGTGATAGGTGAGTGATAGGTGAATGCCGGGGAGGCTTCCCCGCCGGCTGATGACGGGTAGAATACCGGGATGAACCGTTCTTCCCGGCTTTTCCGCGTGTCTTTCCTGATTGTCATCGTGCTTGTCATGGCTGCCATCTGGCTACTACTTCGCCAGCTCGGCATGCCGGCCAGTCTGGCTCCGGACGCGTTGTCCCAGTGGCTCAGCCAGCACAATGGCTTGGGCATGGTGTTGCTGATGCTGCTGATGGTTCTGGCCGTGGTGATTGGCCCGATCCCCACCCTGCCGATCAGTGCCACTGCCGGCCTGGTCTACGGCACTGCCCTGGGCACCGCCGTGGCAGTTGCTGGTGCTCTTGCTGGCGCCATCATTGCGTTCTATCTGGCGCGGATCCTTGGGCGTGAACTGGTGCAGCGAAAACTGGACAGCAACCCGGTGTTTTCAGCCCGCGGTTCCCAGCGTTTCCTGTTTGTTGCGGTGACTCTAACCCGGCTGATTCCGTTGTTCTCTTTTGCCCTGATTAGTTACGCCGCCGGCGTGACGGCCATCTCGCTCTGGCGCTACGCCCTGGCCACCACCCTGGGTATGCTGCCGATGACCTTTGTCTTCGCCGGGCTCGGGCGTACCTTCGAATTTAACCCCATCCTGACCGTCATCGCCGCCGCCGTCATACTGGTGCTCATGAGCACCCTGCCCCTCTACCTCAGTCGTCGTCCCCAGTCCCGGCTTGCGCGCTGGTTGCAGCTGGACGGTCGAGTCTGATTCAGTAGGCCTTGAACCTTTGCCCCCGGCGGCGATCCAACTGAGCACGCTGGCGTATTTAAGCCTACACTCCAGCCCAATCGTATCCACAAACAGGTGATCTTATGGCGCGCTTCTTGGCAGTCATCCTATTTCTGGCGGGGTCGCTGGCCCACGCCGCAACTCAGCCGCCAGCATTGGTAGATGCCAGCTGGCTGAATCAAAATCTCGATCGGGAACAATTGGTGGTGCTGGATGTTCGCTCCGGCATCGACAATGGTGGTGACCGCAGCAGCTTTCAGCAGGCCCACATTCCCGGCTCCCGCTACAGCAGCTACACCGGCGATGGCTGGCGCGAAAGTCGCGACGGCGTGCAAGGTGTGTTGCCTCCAACCGCCAGCCTGGAACGCCTGATTGGCAGCCTGGGTATTGGTAATGAAGACACCGTGGTGATCGTGCCGGCCGGCACTGGAGCGACCGATTTCGGCAGTGCGGCCCGGGTCTACTGGACCTTCCGGGTGCTCGGTCATGACCAGGTCACCATTCTCAATGGCGGCTTCGCCGGCTGGCGTGCGGCCGGCTATGAGGTGGCCAGCGGAGCGGGCGCGGACTTTGAACTGGCGAGGTTCGAGGGAGCCCTGCAGGAAGATCTGATTGCCACCCTGGAGGAAGTCGAAGAAGCCCGGGAGTCCCAGGCCCAGCTGGTGGACGCGCGGCCGTCGGATTATTTCCGGGGCGAGACCAAGTCGCCGGCAGCCAAGGCTCCGGGCACCATTCCCGGCGCCAGGAATCTGCCCCATCACGAGTTTGTTGGTCAGCAGGATGAAGTCTGGTACCTGAATGCCGATCGCATCACCGCCCAGGTGAATGCTGCCGAGTTGGATCCGAACGCCCGCACCATTTCCTTCTGCAACACCGGGCATTGGGCCGCCACCGACTGGTTTGTGCTGAGTGAGCTGGCCGGCTTCCAGGAAGTGGCCCTGTACGACGGCTCCATGTCGGAGTGGTCCCAGGACAGCAGTCGGCCGATTCAGGTCGCCCGCAAGGGCTTGGGCAAGATTCTGAACCTGTTCGACTGAGAGCCTGATCCATGACCGAATCCGCTGTTGCCCAGCCGTCATTGCTAAGCGGCCGCTGGCAGATAGACCGTTTTGTTGTCAGCACCGCCCTGGCCGGCGTCGCCCTGTTGGGCGGGTTGATCTGGCTGGAAACTGCTCCGTTTATGGTGGCGCTGTTTGTGATTGGCACCGTGCTGGGCATCGCCCTGTATCACGGCGCCTTCGGTTTTACCGCCGGCTGGCGCAACCTGGTGGTGCACCGCAAGGGCGCCGGTATGCGGGCGCAGTTGCTGCTGTTTGGTCTGAGCTCCTTGATCATGGTGCCGCTGCTGCACAGTGGCCAGGAGGGTTTGATTGGCGCGGTGGCGCCTGTGGGCACCTCCCTGGTGGTGGGCTCATTTCTATTTGGCCTGGGCATGCAACTGGGCGGCGGCTGCGGTTCCGGCACGCTGTTTACTGTCGGTGCCGGTAATATCCGAATGGTGATCACCCTGGTGTTTTTCATCCTCGGCACGGTGGCGGGCTCTATCCACCTGCCTGGTGGCTGGACCAGCCCGGGGTTGATCCGATATCTCTGGTCACGCCCCTTGGCGTCAGCGGTGCGATTATGGCCCAGTGGCTGGGCCTGGGGTTGATTGCGCTCTGGGTGAATCGCATTGAGCGCAAGGCCCACGGTTCGGTGGAACGTGCCGCGTTGCTTTGGCAGGCACAGGGCCACGGGGTATTTCGAACCCTGCTGAGCGGCCGCTGGCCGTTTACCTGGGCGATCCTCGTGCTGGCCCTGGGCAACGCCCTGACCCTGGCCATTGGCGGATCGCCCTGGAGTATTACCTTTGCCTTTAACGTCTGGGGTGCAAAGGCATTGGAAGGCGTAGGTGTGAACATGGGCCAGTTCGAGTTCTGGCAGTGGGAGTACCCGGCCATGGCCCTGAAGGATTCGGTGCTGACCAACATCCCTTCGGTGATGAACTTTGGCTTGCTGCTGGGTGCCATGCTGGCGGCCGGACTGGCCAACCGCTTCAATGAGGCCAGTCGGAATCGCCCGGAACCCCGGCAGTTCTATGCGGCCGTGGTCGGTGGCTTGCTGCTGGGTTACGGCGCCCGCCTGGGCTTCGGCTGCAACATTGGCGCCCTGTTCTCCGGTATCGCCTCGGCCAGCGTGCACGCCTGGATCTGGTTTGCCTGTGCCTTCGTTGGCTCGCTGATAGGTATACGCTTGCGGCCCTGGTTCCGCCTGCCAAACTGATAGGGAAACAGAGCTGATGGTGGAGCAAGCTTACAGTCGAACCCGAATTCTGGTGGTCCTGGCTATCCTGCTGGTGTTGATTCTGGCCGATCACCTGAACAGCCCGACGTTCGCGTTTAATTCAGGCCAGGGCAATGTGGAAACCGCCCTGACCCAGCGTGACGAAACTGCGTGCGCGCCCTGCGGTGCACCGTGTCCGTCTACTCGAGACTGAGCCTGCCGGGTAACCGGCCGGAGGTGTGATATGAACAAGGTATGTGTGGTGATTGGCGTTGGCCCGGGCAATGGTGAAGCTGGTGCGGCGGTTCTGCCAGGAGGGCTACGAGGTTGCCATGCTGGCCCGCAGCAAGGATTTTATCGAACGTCTGGCGGGTCAGTTGCCCAGTGCTCATGCCTTCGCCCACGACGCCAGTGATCTGGACACGGCAGGCGCGGTGTTCGCCCGGATCGAGCAGCAACTGGGCGCTGTCTCAGTGTTGCTGTACAACGCCGGCGGTGGCGTGTTCAAGAGTGCTGAGGACGCCAGCGTAGACGACTTTGAAGCCAACTGGCGTATCAATGTCGGTGGCCTGGTCGCCGCCTTTCAGGCGGCTCTGCCCCAACTGCGCCAGCATGACACCGCGAGCATCGTGATCACCAGTGCGTCGGCGGCCTTGCGGGGGCGCGCCAATACCGCGCCGTTTGCCTCTGCCAAGGCGGCCCAACGCAGCCTCGCACAATCTATGGCACGACAGCTCGGCCCTGAGCGCATCCACGTCGCTAACGTGATCATCGATGGTGTGGTGGATTTGCCGCGCACCCGCCAGGCCATGGGCGACAAACCGGATGACTTTTTCGTTCAACCCGCCGCCGTTGCCGATGCGGTGTGGATGCTGACTCAACAGGCACCTTCGGCCTGGACCTTTGAGCTGGATCTGCGGCCGTTCGGCGAGAACTGGTAGGCGTTGTGCCTGTTGCGATTGCTTGAGGCCGGGTTCAGGGCCGGGTTCAGGCTGATGTGTCGCCAGGATCTTCTGCAGGAAATCCTGGGTGCGCGGGTCTTTCGGGTGGTAGAAAATCTCGCTCGGTGGCCCCTGTTCGACGATCCGGCCGTCGTCGATGAAGATTACCCGGTCGGCGACGTCGCGGGCGAAGGACATTTCATGGGTGACCAGCATCATGGTCTGGCGTTCCGCTGCCAGTTGCTTCATCAACGCCAGAACCTCTTCAACCCACTCCGGATCCAGAGATGACGTGGGTTCGTCGAACAGGATCACTTCCGCGCCGGCCGCCATGGCCCGGCCAATGCCCACACGCTGCTGCTGACCACCGGACATCGACGCCGGGTAGGCATCGGCTTTGTCTTCCAGGCCAATGCGCCGCAGGATCTCCCGGGCCCGGTCGTAGGCCTTGGCTTTAGGCCAGCGGTCGACGACCAAGAGCCGCTCAGCGATGTTCTGCAGGGCGGTCTTGTTGGCGAACAGGGCGTAGTTCTGGAACACGAACGCGGTTTGCTGGCGCAGCGACAGGATGTCTTTCTTGCTGGCCCGGTTTACGTCCACGGTCAGATCGCCCACGGTAATCTCGCCAGCGGTGGGCTGTTCGAGGAAGTTCACGCAGCGCAACAAGGTGGACTTACCGGTGCCCGAGGGCCCAATAATCACCACGATCTCGCCTTTCTCGATGGTCAGGTCGATGCCGTCCAGCACCACCGCATCGCCAAACTGCTTGCGCAGACCCTTGAGTTCAATCATCGGCTGTAGGCCTTGTTCAGACGGGTTTCCAGGTTGCCCTGCAGCCAGGACAGCATCTCCACCACAATCCAGTACATGACTGCCGCTACAATGAACGCTTCAAAGTACAGAAAGCTGCCCGAGGCCTCTTTCTGGGTCGCGCCCATTAACTCGGTGACGCCCAGGGTGAAGGCCAGCGACGTCGCCTTGATCATGTCGATGAAGTAGTTCATCAGGGTGGGCAGGGCGACTCGGGTAGCCTGCGGCAGAATGATCCGGCGCATCAGTTGGCTGTTGGTCATGCCGATGGACAGTGCCGCTTCGGTCTGACTGCGATCAACGCCGACAATGGCCGCCCGGATGGACTCGGCCATGTACGCCGAGAAATGCATGGTCAGACCCATGATAGTGGCGGTGATGCCGTCGATGACGGTGAGCGCACTGAACAGCTGGGGCAGCCCGTAGTAGAACAGGAACAGCTGGACCAGCAGCGGTGTGCCGCGGAAGAAGGAGATAAACACAACGGTGAACTGGTTCAGCACCGGAATCCGCTGCACTCGAATGACCGCAAACAGGCAAGCCAGGATCAACGCCAGCACCATGCCCAACGACGCCAGCTGCAGGGTCAGGGGCAGGTAGCCCAGAAGTACGGGGACCAGCCCCACCATGTAGTCGACGTCGAGAGCGCCCATAGCGTATTTCCTGTGTGATTAGGGCGCGGTGATGTCGGTGCCGAACCATTGCTCCGAAATGGCCTTCAGGGTGCCATTGTCCCGCAGGGTTTTCAGAGCAGCGTTCACTTCATCCCGCAAGACCCGACCACGCTCGGTGTCCTTGAACGGATAAGCGTTGGTGATCTGGGAGAAGGTCGGTCCGGCCAACGCCAGTGGCAGCGGCTTTTCCTTGATGATCTGGCTGGCACTGACCCGGTCCATCACGAAGGCATCGACCCGGCCCAGGGCGGTATCGCGCTCGATGTTGCTCTCGTAGGTTTTGATGTCGATTTCGTCAGCATAGGGCAGGTCACGCAACAGCGCCTCGAAGTTGGAGCCCAGGTTAACCGCCACGGTCTTGCCCTTGAGGTCTTCCACACCGTTGATGTCTTCGTTGCCGGCCTTGGTGACCACCTGGGCGCCGTCGTAAACGTACGGCTCGCTGAACAGATAGGCCTTCTGGCGTTCCTCGGTGATGGTGATCTGGTTGGCCACGGTATCGATGCGGCCAGCGCCAAGCATGCCAAACAGGCCGGAGAAGGCAGCAGTCTGGTACTCAACCTCACGTTCCATTTCCTTGGCGACGGCATCCATGACGTCCACTTCAAAGCCCTTCAGGATGTCCTGCTCCACGAAGGTGAACGGGAAGTACTGGCCAGACATGCCGACCCGGATGGTGTTGTCCTGGGCATGAACGGAAGTCGTTACCAGTGACAGGATCACCAGTGCGGAAGCTAGCAGGGTTTTCATAATCTCGTCCTTTCCGGTTGTTGCCGTGTCGTCGTCAGTGACGATTGCGCAGGCGCATGAGAATGAAGA
Organism: Marinobacter similis; assembly: GCF_000830985.1. Lineage (GTDB taxonomy): Bacteria > Pseudomonadota > Gammaproteobacteria > Pseudomonadales > Oleiphilaceae > Marinobacter > Marinobacter similis. The sequence goes on from NZ_CP007151.1 coordinate 1,526,621, forward strand.
TGGGAATCAAGTTTGCCAATAGTTTAGCAAGCCTGAACCGGTCATCGATACGGGCTTTCCTAGAGGTCAGTTCGTTTTGGGTGCGTTATGGCATCTGCGGGGGCTGTTGCGAGCGATCTTCCCAAGCCAGTCCGTGATAGTCAAAGCCTGGGGGCAGCGTTGGCTTGATAATCTGGAAAAACGGCGAGGCATCGAAATCTCTTGGTGTGAACAGGGAGTGATGCCGCACCCGATAGGCGACCCGGGTGCAATCCGCACAGTCAGGATCGTCCGCAGGCACCATCCGGATTAGCGGCAGGATAGGGTAGCGCAACTGTTGGAAGGCCTCGGCCAGAAAGGTTGAGCAGATCGCCCGGGTCGGGTCGCCACTGCCAAACGCCAGGAGCCGGTGCCGGTACTGGGTGGGCACCGGCGGCGTGGGCAACAGGTACCGGGCCAGGTCGAACACGTTCTTGAGATCGTAGGTATTGCCAAGCCGGCTGAGTGCGAAACCGGTCAGCTTCTGAATGTCGTCACTGTTTAAACCCACCGGACGGCAGATCCGGGTATGGCTGTGGCGATAGTACGACAGCGGCAACGCGCGAATGCCCTGCTCAAGGTCAGCTTCGATCAGGACGTTGGGCTCGCCGGTGTCGCTCTGGCCCAGGCCCGCATCAGGGCCCAGGTACAGGGCGCTGTGAGACCAGGTGGATTGGGTCAGGTATTTGATCGCGACGCTGATACGGGTGTCGCCCTCGACCAGCAACACGTCCGCCGGTTGCAGCGCCTGCTCCAGTTGCCGGTAGGTCGAGGTCGGTATCGAATTTTCGGTGATCTGCTTGGTCAGGTACCTGGCAAGCCAGCCCGACAGCCAGCGCAAAATGCTGCCCATGTTGTCCTCCCCTGTTTCCTGGAACTACTTTAGCGGACAGAGCCGGTCCATGTCGGCCCCGGATCAGGGCCGTAACAAAACCAGCCTCCGAGTGTCGTAATAAAGATGTCCGAACGAAAACGTTGGGCGCGGTATTAGTCGAGCCAAGGTCAGGAGGTTGAGAATGGACACGAGCAAGCGGTCGCTTCGCGGAATGCCACTCTGGCAATTGGCCTGGTGTGTGGGTTTGTGCCTGCTGTTGGGGCCGTCGTGGTTGGCGGCACAGCAGAAGAACGGCTTTGATCTGCAGTCGGCACTGATACCGCCTGAGCAGATCATGCGCGGAGGGCCGCCTCGTGACGGGATTCCGGCGATACAGCAGCCCCGGTTCGAGCGGCCAGACGGCAGCCAGCCTTGGCAGCCTAATGACCTGATGCTGACCTACGACGGTGCGGGTGGCAGCCGGGCCTTTCCCATTGGCATCCTGAACTGGCACGAGATCGTCAATTTACCGAACCAGGCGCAGCCGCTGGTGATTACCTTCTGCCCGTTGTGCGGCACCGGCATTGGATTTGATCCGTTGGTCGACGGCCAGTACCTGACCTTTGGTGTTTCCGGCCTGCTTTATAACAGCGACCTGTTGATGTACGACCACCAGACCGAGTCGTTGTGGTCCCAGATTGAGGGCCGTGCGGTGTCTGGCCCGATGGCGGGCAAGGAATTGCAGCATGTGCCGGTCCGGCACGAGCGTTGGCAGGCCTGGCAGGCGAGAGTCGACGGCCGTGGCGAAGTGTTATCCACCGACACCGGCTATGGCCGGGATTACCGAAAATCGCCCTATGGCAACTACGACCAGTCGGAGCGGATTTACTTTCCGGTGACCCAGACCAGCCGCAAATACCATCCCAAGACCTGGGTGCTGGGCTGGCGTCATAACGGCGAGACCAAGGCCTGGCCGTTTCCGGAGCTGGCCGAGCTCGATGGCGTGCTGCGGGACTCCATTGGTGGCAAGGCGGTCACCGTTCACTACGATCCGGAAACCCCGTCCGCTGAGCTTCGGGATGCGGACGGATCATTGCTGCCGGCTACCCGGGCCTTCTGGTTTGCCTGGTACACCTTCCATCCGGACACCGGGATCTTCGAGAGCAATTAATTTGCCTGTATTTTTGTAATGGTTGAGTAAGTCATGTGTCTCATTGATAGCCGCCTGATAAGGCGGTTGCGGGGCTTTGAGGCTTCGCCACTAACTCTGTGATCAGGGAGAGATGTCATGACTACAATCCATCCACTACGACAGGCGATTCGCGCCAGTCAGCAGCACCGGCCCAGTCAGCAACATCAGAAAAGTAACTGGTGGTCGGCGCTACTGATGACCGCCTTGCTCGCCGGTGGCGGCGGTGTTGCAGCAGCCTGTAACCCGTGTTCGCCGTGCAAGGGCAAGTGTGGTGCGTCGCAGCAGTGTAAGGCAGGGTGTAACCCCTGCGCCGGGAAGAACCCCTGTGCCAGCAAAAACCCCTGTGCGGCCAAGAATCCTTGCGCCAGCAAAAACCCATGCGCGGTGAAAAATCCGTGTGCCACCAAGGGCTGCAACCCGTGCGCGGTTAAGGGCTGTAACCCCTGCGCTGCCGCTGGCAAGTGCGCCGCCAAGCCGAACCCTTGCGCCGCCAAACGGGTAACGCGACCGGTCGGCTATCAGCCCTATGAGGGCAACCCGTGTGCCTTGGTGGCTATGGGCAAAAAGCTGTTCAACGACACCTCGCTCAGCAGCAACGGCCTGGCCTGCTCGACGTGCCATAACAACGGCGCCGGCTATAACGCCACCTTTGCCGATGCCTATCCGCACTCGGTAGCCATGGCCCGGGATGTCTTTGGCATGGGAACCGTACACCTCGATGAAATGGTCCAGATCTGCATGGTCCGCCCCATGGCCACCGAACCTTTGCCCTGGGATGGCGAGCAGCTGGCCGCGTTAACAGCGTACATGGCGAAGGTACAAACGGAACTGGCAGCCAATCCATGCGCATTGAAGGGGGGAGAGTGAAATGATTGAACTTCAGCCGCCAAAGCTGGCCGGCCTGAGTAACGAACAGGTCCGCACCAGCCTGGCGGCCATTGGTGAAATTCGTGAATGCTACCGGGTGCTGGAGAAAGGCGGCCTGAACATAGTCGGCGAGGTGTTACGGGGCCAGGGGCCGTTTTACGAACTGGATCACTACCCCAAGGACGATGTCTTCGATGCTACCACGGCATCCCAGTACTATTACCACGCCCACCGCAGCGACCATGATGAGCATGGCCATTTCCACCTGTTTCTGCGGAATTCGGCCTTGCCGGAAGAAGCAGAGCCTGTGCTGGGACCTGTCGGTAAGGCTCGGGTCGCGCACCTGGTGGCGATTGCGATGGATGCCTGGGGGTTTCCCACTGATCTGTTTGCGGTCAATCGCTGGGTAACCGATGAAAGCTGGCTGGGTGCTGAACCGGTGATCACCGCCTTGGATAGATTCAATGTCGACCACGCCTACCCGAGCTGGCCGGTTAATCGCTGGCTTACGGCGATGGTGCGCTGCTACCGACCCCAGGTCGAAGCGTTGCTGCGTCACCGTGATCAGTTGCTTGCCGAGGGCGGCGGGCGATCACTGGCAGAAGTTCTGGAAGACCGGCGGCTGGAAGTGACCGGCACCATTCCGGTGGATCTGGATAGTTGGGCGGCGGCGCTCACCGGGGAGCAACAGCGACGGGCCTGTCCTGGTTGCCATCGCCTGAACCGGCATTGGCGAACAAGGCTTAACGGTCCGAATCTGAGTCTGGGTCAGGAGCCTCGGGGCGGTGGCTCAAGGCCTCAGTGATGCGATTGTTGATGCGATCAATCACTGACTGTTCAACGCGCGCGGACGAATGCCCCCGTAGCAGTTCCGTGCTCGCCCGCAGATTGCCAATGAACGAGCGGCAGTGGCGGCACATCATCAGGTGCATTTGCACGGACAGGCGTCTGCCAGTACCCAGTTCGCCGTCAATGTAGTCGCTGGCAATCCCCGCCAGCTCGCGGCACATCAGCATTCGCCGGTCTCCTGGAATGTTTCCACCATCAGAAAGATTTTCTGACGCGCACGATGAAGCATTACCCGCAGGTTGGATGCACTGACATCGAGAATGTTACAGACGTCATCGGATTTGTGTTGGTGGGCTTCGTACAGCATCAGGGCCGAACGCTGATTTTCCGGTAGGTGGCCCAGATGTTTGTCGAGGCAATCGCTCAAGGCACCGTTTTCCAGCAGGGCGTCGGCGGACTCATCAAATCGCAGCTTCGGTGGCGTGGCCCAACGGCCGGACGTTTTGAAGCGGCTTTCGAGTTCCGGCTCAAGGCGTTCGGTAAAGTCGGTGGTGATCTCGCGGTGGCTGGTTCTCAGCAGGTTCTTGCAGCGATTGGCCACAATCCGGTGCAGCCAGGTTTTCAGGCCCGAACGGCCCTCGAAGCGGCGGATGGCGTCGATCACCGTCACCCAGCAGTCCTGCACGATTTCCTCGGCGTTGGCAGGGTCGACATAGTAGCGTGCAACCGCGAGCATGCCGGCGGTGTAGGTCGAGACGGCTCGGTAAAGGCGGCCTGTTCGCCACGCTTCAGGGCTTCAACCAGTCTGCTTTCATCAAGATCCGGGTGCATGTTCACGGTCGTTCTCTGCCGATTGACGGGTGTTAAGCCATTGGTCCGCGCCGGGCGGCTCAGGTTCCCGATAACTTGGCCTGAATGTGGATTTTGTCCTCAAGCTTAGATCAGGAACCAGATTTTTGAGGGGATTGTTATTAATTTGTGACCTTTAGGGCTAATGACTCACGTACTCTGTACCTAATGCGATTTATGTCAGTACGGGAACTTTTTTCCAGGGGAACTGTAACAACGGCTCCGTTTTAGCGTCGATGACGTAACTAATGTCTAGCAAAGGATGATGTGATGAACGCGAAAAAGTGGCTGACGATTCTGGCCATCGTGGTTGTGGTGGTGGTTTTCTGGAGCAGCGGAGCCCAGGAATACCTGACCCTCGATGCCCTGAAAGCCCACCAGCAGAGCCTGGACGCCTGGATTGTCGACCATGCCTGGCTGGCAGTTGGCGGCTACATGGTGATTTACATCGCGGTAACGGCTCTGTCGTTGCCGGGCGCGACCATCATGACCCTCGCCGGCGGTGCGTTCTTTGGCAATGTCTATGGCCTGGCGGCGGTGTCCGTCGCCTCCACCATCGGCGCCTCCATCGCATTTCTGGTGGCCCGTTTCCTGGCCCGCGACACCCTGCGGGAAAAATACGCCAGTACGGTGGCGCGGATGGATCGGGGCATCGAAAAAGACGGCGCTTTTTACCTGGCCACCCTGCGGCTGGTGCCGGCCTTCCCGTTCTTCCTGATCAACATCGCCATGGGCCTGACCGCCATGAGGCTGCGCACCTACGCGCTGGTCAGTTGGGCCGCCATGTTGCCGGGCACCTTCGTATACGTGAACGCCGGCACCCAGCTGGCGCAGATCGAGTCCACTGGTGACATCGTTTCGGCCGACCTGCTGTTGTCCTTTGCCTTACTGGGCCTGTTCCCGCTGATTGCCAAATTCGTGGTCGGCTTTATCCGCCGGCGCCGGGTGTACGCTGGCTGGCAGAAACCGACCTCGTTCGATTACAACCTCCTGGTGATCGGGGGTGGTTCCGCCGGCCTGGTGTCGGCCTACATCGCCGCGGCCGTGAAGGCCAAGGTGGCTCTGATTGAACAGCACAAGATGGGCGGTGACTGTCTGAACACAGGCTGTGTGCCGTCCAAGGCGCTGATTCGCAGTGCCAAGGCGGCGGACACCCTGCGCCATGCCAACCGCTACGGTCTGGAAGCGGTGCCGGTCAAAGGCTCGTTCAAGGCCATCATGGATCGGGTGCAAAACGTCATTGCCAAGGTTGAGCCCCACGATTCGCCGGAGCGGTATCAGAAACTTGGCGTCGACTGCATCTCCGGCCACGCCAGTTTCGTATCTCCCTGGGAACTGGAAGTCACCCACAGCGATGGCCATACCGAGCGCCTGACCGCGCGCAGCATTGTCGTTGCCACCGGTGGCAAGCCGGCGATGCCGCCAATTCCCGGCCTAGCCGAGATGGAACCGCTGAACTCGGACAACCTCTGGTCTCTGGAAACCCAGCCGGAACGGCTACTGGTACTGGGCGGCGGACCGATCGGTTCGGAATTGGCCCATGCCTTTGCCCGCCTCGGTAGTCAGGTGATTCAGGTGGAGATGGCGGATCGGTTACTGATGAAAGAGGACAGCGACGTTTCCGCCCTGATCAAGAGCCAGTTTGAGCAAGACGGTATCGACGTGCGCCTGGGTCATGCGGCCAAGGAATTCGCCATCGAAGACGGCGAGAAGGTGGTGTACTGCGAGCATCAGGGCGAGCGGGTGCGTATTGCCTTTGATCAGGTGCTGGTGGCTGTGGGTCGTGCGGCTAATACCCGGGAGCTGGGTCTGGACAAGATTGGGGTCGAAACTCTGCCCAACGGCACGGTGCCGGTGGAAGAAGATATGAGCATGCGCTACCCGAACGTATTTGCCTGCGGCGATGTGGCTGGCCCGTATCAGTTCACTCACGCTGCCGCGCATCAGGCCTGGTACGCGGCGGTGAACGGACTGTTTGGTCAGTTCAAGCGGTTCCAGGTGGATTACCGGGTGATGCCCTGGGTGACGTTTACCTCGCCGGAGGTGGCTCGGGTTGGTCTGAGTGAGACGGAAGCCAAGGAGCAGGGCGTTGCTTACGAGGTAACTCGCTACGGCCTTGATGATCTCGATCGTGCCATTGCCGAAAGTGCCGATCATGGCTTTATCAAGGTGCTGACTCAGCCGGGCAAGGACAAGATCCTGGGCGCGGTGGTGGTTGGCACCCATGCCGGGGAAATCCTGGCGGAATTTACCCTGGCCATGAAGCATGGCCTGGGGCTGAACAAGATTCTGGGCACCATTCATCCCTATCCCACCTGGAATGAGTCGGCCAAGTTTGCCGCTGGGGAATGGAAGCGGGCCCACGCGCCTCAAGGTGTGTTGAATCTGCTGGAAAAACTGCACGGCTGGCGCCGTGGCAAAGACACCAAAGAATCTCGGAGCGTATATGCCCCTGACTGAAACACGGCCGGCCCGGAAGCGCATTCCGGCGGTTGAAGTGCTTGAACCCAGAGCGCGGGATAGCTGGACCCACACCCGTAATGGCGACCCGCGTGGCTATATCGACGCCGATCGCCTGAAGGAGCTGTGGATTCACACCGGCACCGCCTGCAACCTGGCGTGCCCGTTCTGCCTCGAGGGCTCACACCCGGGCGATGGCCGCATTCCGGGCATGAAGCTCAGCGATGTGAAGCCGTTTATCCACGAGGCCCTGGATATGGACGTGGAGCAATTTTCGTTCACCGGCGGCGAGCCGTTCGTGATCCGGGATTTTGTCAATATTCTCGATTATGCCAGCCAGCACCGGCCCTGTTTCGTGCTGACCAACGCCACCGAGCCGTTGCTCAAGCGCAAGCACCAGGTGCTGCCGCTGCTTGATAATCCCTACCCGATCCATTTCCGGGTCAGTCTCGATTTCCCCAGCCGGGCCCGCCACGACAAGGATCGGGGTGATGGCAGTTTCGATCAGGCCCTGGAAGGAATCCAGTGGCTGCTGGAGCAGGGCTTCAAGGTGTCGATTGCCCGTCAGACTGATCCGGATGAGATTCCGGCGGAAGTGGAGGCGGAATTCCGCGCCATCTTCCGGGAGTGGAACATTGCCGAGGACCTGGCCTTTACCGCGTTTCCGGATCTCGGTACGCCAGGATCCGAAGACGGCAGTCCGGAAATCACCGAGACCTGTATGGAGAAGTTCCCGACCAAAGATAGCCGGGGCCACTTCATGTGCACTTATACCCGGATGCTGGTGAAGAAGGGCGATCAGGTGCGGGTTTTTGCCTGCACGCTGGTGGATGACGATCCGCAGTATGACCTGGGCGGTACGCTGGCCGAGAGCATGGATGAGCGGATTATGTTGCGGCATCACCGGTGCTTTTCTTGTTACCGGTTTGGGGCGAGTTGTTCGGCGCCTGGCTGATAATCGTAGCGTGCTAGTTGGGCATTGGCGGCCTGTGGAATCGGGATTTTTCCTTGGGAAAAAGAACTCGCTTTGCTCAGACACCTTTTTCCTGGCGGAAAAATCCCAATCCCACAGACCGCACCGATTTTTGTGTGGCTACCTAATTACAAGAGTGGAAGTGAGAGATGACAACTTTTGAAGGCGCCCTGTTTTGGGGCTTTTTGGTGGTGTACGGCGTTGTGATGTACGTGCTGTCGCCCAAGAGCAAGAACGCCAATTCGTTTTACAAGGGAGCTGATGATCAGGGCAATCCGGTTGGTCAGTGGTCACTGACCGCCAGTATCTTCATCAGTTGGATTTTCGCCAAGTCGGTGACCAACGCCGCCAACCTCGGTGCTGCCTACGGGGTGACCGGAGGCCTGGCTTACGCCAGTTACTGGCTGTCGATTCCGGTGGCCGGCTACATCATATACCTGATCCGGACCCAGACCGGGGCTCGGTCGTTGCAGGACTTTCTGACGTCACGTTTCGGGCGGCTGGCGTCACTGGCGTTTGCCGCGGCGATTCTGATCCGGTTGTACAACGAGGTCTGGAGTAACACCGCCGTAGTGGGTGGTTACTTTGGCCTGCCGGGGCAGTGGGAGTACTACGTCTCGGCCATGCTGTTTACTATCTTCACCCTGGCCTACAGCCTAAAGGGCGGGCTGCGGTCGTCGATCTTTACCGATGTGATTCAGGCGGTGGTGTTCGTGTTCTTTGTCGGGGCCGTGCTGTTCCTGATCATTCCTGCCAACGACACTAGTGCCTTGCTCAGCAATGGCGAATTCCGGCTGGATGCCGGTTTTGACTTGTTGCTGGTCGCGCTGCTGCAGATGTTCAGCTATCCGTTCCACGATCCGGTCCTGACTGACCGGGGTTTCGTGAACAAGGAAAAGACCATGCTGAAGAGCTTTGTGGTGGCGGGCCTGCTTGGCTTTGTTGCGGTCTTTATCTTCAGTCTGGTGGGCGTGCACGCCCGTCTGAACGGCATCGACGCCATGGGCAATGCCCCGGCCGCGGTGGGCCAGTCGCTGGGTCTGGCGGCGCTGTTCTTCATGAGCGTGGTGATGATGACTTCAGCGGGCTCGACGCTGGATTCCACGTTTACCTCGCTGGCCAAGTCGCTGGCGGTGGATCTACCGCGTCTGGCGCGTCGGGCCAAGGACCGGCTGCCCAGTATCCGGGTTGGTGCGGTGGTGATGGTGATTTTCGCCTTTGCCGGTAACCTGCCGATGTTCGCCGGCACCGATATACTCAAGGCCACCACCATCTCTGGCACCATGGTGATGGGTCTGGGCCCGGTGTTTCTGTTCTACGGCTTTACCCAGTGGTCGCCGTGGAGTTTCCATCTCAGTTTCTGGACCGGGCTGGCACTTGGCGTGTTGCTGGCAGTGGGGTTGATCCCGGCCAGTTGGGCCATTGGCGAGGGCAAGTACGCCATGCTGCTGGGTGTGAACGCCTACGGTTTCCTGATCTGCGCCGGTGGTTTCTTCCTGCCTCTGGTGCTGCGTCGCTTGGCCGGTCGCTCGCTTGCGGCCGGGGAGGCTTGAGGCCGCATTATGACCGAAGGTCGAAGTTGTCCGTTGGCGTACCGGTACCGGGCCGCGCAGTTGTGTGCTGAGCCAATACCCGTGTCGGAAGACGTGGTTTACGTTATCGGCGGCCTCTATGGCAACCCCCATGCCCTGACCGAGATTGAGCGCATGGCCCAAGCCGAGGAGCAGGCCGGGCACCGGGTGCGGCTAGTGTTCAACGGCGATTTCAACTGGTTCAACGCCAGTGATGAGCTGTTCCAGGACATCAACCGCCGGGTGCTTCGGCACACCGTCAGCCTGGGGAATGTCGAGTATGAGCTCGCCAATCCCAGCGCCGAGGCTGGGTGTGGCTGCGCCTACCCAGACTTTGTTGATCAGGGTGTGGTGGAACGTTCGAACCGGATCATGAGCCGGCTTCAGGGTATAGCTGCCCGCCATCCAGAGATTCAGGAGCAGCTTGCGCGCCAGCCCCGCTATCTGTGCCTGATGTTTGGAGGCCTAAAGATTCTGGTTGTGCACGGTGACCCGGACTCCCTGGCCGGTTGGGGTCTGGCCCATGAGGCTTTCAGTGCTGGCAACGAGTCTGCGGTGCAGGCCTGGTTCCAGGCTACCGACGCCGATGTCATTGCCTGCACCCATACCTGCCTGCCGGTGCTGTGGTCAGGGCGGGTTGGTGAGCGGGCGCGAACTGTGGTTAATAACGGGTCGGCGGGCATGGGTAATCTGCATGCTGACACCCGGGGCCTGATCACTCGCATCAGCGCCGAAGCCCCTTCAGATAACGCTGTTGTTGGCCATGACCTGGGCAATGTCCGGGTTTCCCTGGTGCCCGTGGCCTTCGATCTCGAGGCCTGGCTGCCGCAGTTTGATGGTTTGTGGCCGGCCGGTTCAGATGCCGCTGTGTCCTACCGATCCCGCATCGCTCAGGGCACGTCCCTGGCACCGGAGCAGGCGGTTTTTAGTTCGGTCTTCTAACCAATTTGTCACTGGCGAAAGCGATAAACCGGGCTATTCTGAATAGATGAATTCGGGGGCCGCAGGTGGGTGCAGCGTATCGCTGACTTGATATATATTTTGTGGTCTATATAATTCTGCACTAACTTTTTAAGACAAAAAGATCACGCTATGACATCTGAAGGATCGAATACCACCGCCATCACCCTCCGCACACCCGTTAAGGATGATGGCTTCCGTTTGCATCAGTTGGTGGCTGAATGCCCACCGCTGGACCCCAATTCTATTTACTGCAACCTCTTGCAGTGCAGCCACTTTGCCGAAACCGGCGTGGCCGCGGAGAAGGAAGGCGATCTGGTCGGCTTTATCTCCGGATACATCCCTCCCCAACAGCCCGAGACCGTTTTTGTCTGGCAGGTGGCCGTTCACGAGAAAGGTCGTGGACAAGGCTTGGCCAAGCGGATGCTGAAAGAAATCGTTGGCCGTGATGCGTGCAAAACTGTGACGCACATGGAAACGACGATCACTGCTGACAACGAGGCTTCCTGGGCGCTGTTCCGCTCATTCGCCCGTGATCTGGGAGCTGAGCTTACCTATCACGAGCACTTCGAGAAAGAGACCCACTTTGGTGGGCAGCACGATTCTGAATTCCTGCTGCGCATCGGGCCCTTCACGAAGCCTGTCTGAGAGCCCCGGTCCACCACGCCGGCCCCAGGCCGGTCGTGAACGACTGTGAGACTGTGTTTGGACAAGCTGGCAGACCGCTGAGGTAGGTCTGCCCTTCGGCTTTAACCAACGCACGGTGGGCTTGATTGCGATCTGCACTTCACTGTTTGACGCACTGCTAGATTGGCCCCCCGCGCATTTACCTCGAACCTTACATGCTAAGAGGCGAAAATAATGGAAATTTTTAAGTCCACTGAGTCAGAAGTACGCGTATATAGCCGTGCTTTCCCGGTGATTTTTAATCGTGCAAAGAATGCGCACCTGTACACCGAGGATGGCAAGGAATACCTGGACTTTCTCGCGGGTGCCGGTTCCCTGAACTACGGGCACAACAACGACATCCTGAAGAAGGCACTGCTCGAGTACATCGAGGCAGACGGCGTTAGCCAGGGCCTGGATATGTTTACCACGGCCAAGCACGACTTCATGGAGTCGTACAAGAAGCACATCCTTGACCCCCGTGGTCTGGACTATAAGATGCAGTTTACCGGTCCGACCGGGACCAACTGTGTTGAAGCCGCGCTCAAGCTGGCTCGGAAAGTGAAAGGCCGGAACGGCATCATCTCGTTCACTAACGGCTTCCACGGTGTGACCATGGGCGCGGTGGCGGCCACGGGTAACAAGCATCACCGCGGTGGTGTCGGCACCCCGCTGGGTAACGTCGATTTCATGTTCTACGACGGCTACCTGGCGAAGACGTCGACAGCCTGCAGATCATGGACAAGCTGCTCTCTGACGGCTCGTCCGGTTTTGAGCTGCCGGCGGCAGTGATCGTCGAAGCGGTACAGGGTGAGGGCGGTTTGAACGCCTGCCGTGCCGAATGGCTGAAAGGCTTGTCGGATCTGTGTAAGAAACACGACATCCTGCTGATTGTGGATGACATCCAGGCGGGCAACGGCCGTACCGGTGAATTCTTCAGCTTTGAATTCGCAGGCATCAAACCGGACATCGTCACGGTTTCCAAGTCCTTGAGCGGCTATGGTCTGCCGATGGCTCTGGTGCTGTTCAAGCCGGAGCTGGACGTCTGGGATCCGGGCGAGCACAACGGTACCTTCCGTGGTAACAACATGGCGTTCATCACTGCCCGTACTGCGGTGGAGACTTACTGGAAAGACGACGAATTCGCCAACGAGGTGAAGGCCAAGACCAAGGTTCTGGGTGATGCCTTGCAGGCGATTTGCGACAAGTATCCCGGTCAGTTCAAAATGAAAGGCCGGGGTCTGATGCGCGGTATCGAAGCAAAGAACGCTGATCTGACCGGTCCGATCACCAAACGCGCCTTTGAGCGTGGCCTGATCATTGAGACCAGTGGCCCGAACGATGAGTCATCAAGTGTCTGATGCCGTTAACGACCAGCGAAGACGATTTGAGAAAGGGCGCCGCTCTGCTGGCGGAAAGTATTGACGAGATCGTGCAGGAAGGGGTTAGCGAGGCGTCGTAAGACGCCCTGCCGCCCCGGCCAGCCAGATCTTTCAAACTGCAGGATAGCGAAGGCAAACCTATGACTACGCAACAGCACACCGTTGAGAAAATCGGCGGCACCTCGATGAGCAACTACGAGGCTGTCCGAGACAACATTATTATTGGTAATCGCAGCAAGGATGAGCTTTACCAGCGTATTTTCGTGGTATCCGCCTACGGCGGCGTTACCAACGAGTTGCTGGAGCACAAGAAAACGGGTGAGCCCGGGGTCTATGCCCTGTTTGCCGATGCCGAGTCGGACTGGGCCTGGGGCGACGATCTCACCAAGCTGGTGAAGTTCCTCACCGATCTGAACGGTGACCTGTTCGAAGATCCCATGCTCAAGCAGCAGGCTGACCAGTTCATCACTGACCGGATCGAAGGCGTCCGGGGTTGCCTGATTGACCTGCAGCGCCTGTGTTCTTACGGCCAGTTCCAGCTCGAGGAGCATCTGCTGACAGTACGCGAGATGCTCGCGGGCATCGGTGAGGCCCACAGTGCTTTTAACACCGCGCTGAAGCTGCAACAGGAAGGTATCAACGCCCGGTTTGTCGACCTGACCGGCTGGCGTGATGCCGAGCTGCTGCCGCTGGATGAGAAGCTCAAGCAGGCGTTCGACGCTGTCGACCTGACCCGGGAACTGCCGATTGTCACCGGTTATGCCCAGTGCAAGGAAGGTCTGATGCGGACCTTCGATCGCGGCTACAGCGAGATGACCTTCAGCCGTGTGGCAGTGATCACCGAGGCCCGGGAAGCGATCATTCACAAGGAATATCACCTGAGCTCCGCCGATCCCAATATTGTCGGTGAGGACAAGGTGGTGCCGCTGGGTCGTACCAACTACGACGTTGCCGATCAGCTCGCTAACCTGGGCATGGAGGCGATCCACCCCCGTGCCGGTAAGGGCATGCGCCAGAACGAGATCCCGCTGCGGGTGATGAACACCTTCGAGCCTGAGCATACCGGTACCCTGATCACCGGCGACTATGTCAGTGAGACGCCGCAGGTGGAGATCATCGCCGGCGCCAAGGGTGCGTTCGCCATTGAGGTGTTTGACCAGGACATGCAGGGCGAGCCGGGTTCCGATCGCCGGATTCTGGACGTGCTCAGCCGCCTGAAGGTGCGCTTCATGGCCAAAGACACCAATGCCAACACCATCACTCACTATGTGGGCAGCACGCTCAAGCACGTGAAGAGGGTTGTGCGCGCATTGAAGGAAGAGTTCCCGAACGCTGAGATCAGCACTCGCAAGGTTTCACTGGTTTCTGCGATTGGCAGTGACATCAAGGTGCCGGGTATTCTGGCCCGGTCGGTGAAGTCGCTGGCAGATAACGAGATTAGCGTGCTGGCGATTCACCAGTGCATGCGCCAGGTCGACATCCAGTTTGTAGTGGATGAAGATCATTACGAGAAGGCGATTGCGGCCCTCCACGAGGTTCTGATTGAGCCCCATAATCACGAATACGCGATCGTCGCGGCCTCAATCGAGTAACGGTATCTGCTCAGAAAAGCCCGGCCGCCATGCGGTCGGGCTTTTTTGTTTTCAGGCCCCCTGATTCCTGCCCAAAACGCCAGTTCCGGCGTCTCCTGTTGATAAATCCATCAGTGCCTCCTGGACGTATTCTTTACAAATTTCTGACCGGTACCAATGCTATGCGAAAGACCGATAAGCTGGGACCGTCTCCGACTACGGCCAACGATGGCGAAAGGGATTCCCTGGTTGGGTTGTACTTCAGGGATGCGTCCCGGTATGAACTCTTAACCGACGTGGCAGAGCGTCGCCTCTGTCGAAAATTGATCCTGTGCTACCGCATTCTCAGCACCGAACTTGCGCTGCCGGAAGACACGCCGCAAACGTTCAGGGCGGTGGTTGGCAGCCTGGGAGATGCGTGCGCTTTTTCAACACGCAGTCGCCGTGCCTTTCACCTGGCAACTGCGTGTCGCCGCAAGCTGATTCAGAGCAACCTGAGGCTGGCGGTGCACATTGCCCGGCGCTATTCCCAGCACGGTATTCCGATGTCGGATCTGATTCAGGATGCCAACGTGGGTCTGATCAAGGGCGCTGAACGTTTTGATCCCACCAAGGGCTTCCGGTTTTCAACCTATGCCTATTGGTGGATCAGCGAGGAAGTGAAGCGTTGTCTGCAGCGCGGCAATCGCCTGGTGCACACCCCCGAGAACGTTATCGACGAAATCCGGCAGCTGCAGAAAGTGTCTCTGAGCATGCATCAGGATCTGGGCCGCACGCCGTCGCAATCGGAGCTGGCTCAGGAGATGGAAGCATCGCCGTCGCGAATCGGCGAACTCAGAGCCTTGGCGCTGAGGGAGATTTCCACGGACGTACCGCTGGTTGAGGACGGCTCGGTAACGCTCGGTGACAGTCTGGAAAGTGGCGAGCAGGCTGCGCCGGATCATCCGATGTCAGAGCGGGATAACACCCGCACCCTGGCCACGATGTTGAGTGAGCTCAATGAGCGGGAAAAAACGATACTGTCGCGCCGATACGGTCTCGGTCTGCCCGAGCCGGATACCCTGCAGGTCATCTCTGACGACCTGGGCATCAGTCGCGAGCGCGTGCGCCAGATAGAGAAGACGGCGTTGAAAAAGCTGCAAGCCAGCTTCAACGGTTTGGAAGATATGTTGGGAGCCTGAGGGTTCGAACGAAAAGCCGGTAAGGGCGCAAGGCCCTTACTGGTTAAGTACCATGCAATAGTATGTACCACGCTGCAACGGTCAGCTGGCAGGCCAGAACCACCAACGTTAGTACCAGCCTCATGCGCAAATACCAGGAAGGCCAGTAGACCCGCATCCAGCGCACATCCACCGCGTACAAAGCCAGAAATGCCAAGCTGTAGACTAGTACCTGCCCCAGTGTTGGCAGCAGAAGCCCGACCCCGGCGATGACGAAAAAGACCTGACTCAGCACCATGGTAACGAGGGGCGATTGTGGATAGGAGCAATTCTCCAGCTGCATCGCGATGGGCCAGTACACCCCCGCCATGAACGCTAGAATGCCGGCGCTGTAGACGTAGAACCAGGAAATCGCGGTGACGCTATATTGAGGCACGAGGAACAGGCTGGCAACGGCGGCAATGAACGGAAAAAGTCCGGCAATGCCAACGACGATCGCCAGTCTTGCTACAGCGATCACGATTTTTCCCTTTGAATGCGAATACGCATCGGTTCAATCTCCGCTGGCTCCATACCGACCATCTCGTGGTAGGCGGAGGGGTGGACGACCTGGGTTTCGCGCACGCGGAAAGTGGCGAGGGTGTCCTGGATTTCCCATGAGCTGCGGAACAGGCTGGTGATGCCACGCTTGTCCGACAGCAGAAGTTCGCGCCCGTCCAGGGTCAGGCGTGCCATGTAATGCTGGCCTTCCAGGGAGATGATTTCCAGCAGGTCAATGACCAGGTCATTGCTGGCTCTCAGTTCTTCCAGGGTGATTCTCACGATGACGCTCCGGGGAGTTGAAGATATAGGCAGTCTTACGACCCTGGAGCGTTATGGGATCAGTTGCTGAGCAACCGGCAGGCCTCATGCTGGGGACAGTGCAGCAGGTGATCATTCACCATCCCGGTGGCCTGCATGAAGGCGTACACGATGGTGGGGCCGACAAACGTGAAGCCGGCCCGCTTGAGAGCCGCTGACATGGCCTCGGATTCCGGAGTGGTGACTGGCACCTGATCGATGCTGTGCCAGCGGTTCTGAATCGGCCTGCTACCCACGAACGACCAAAGGTAATCGCTAAACCCGATGCCCTGTTCGCGGAGTGCCAGAAAACCGCGGGCATTCTTGATAATTGATTTCACTTTCAGCCGGTTACGGATGATGCCAGGGTTGGCGAGCAGGTCTTCGATCCGGGACTCATCGTAGTGCACGATCTGTTCTGGATTGAAGTGGTCGTAAGCTTCCCGGTAGCTGCCCTGCTTGCGCAGGATGGTAATCCAGCTCAACCCCGCCTGCTGGCCATCCAGACACAGTTTTTCGAACAGCGCGAGGTCGTCGTATTCCGGCCGGCCCCAGACTGTATCGTGGTAGTGCACGTAGAGTGGGTCGGTGCCGCACCAGGGGCAGCGTTCCATGTCTGGCATCAGCCGTTGTGCTCCTTTTTACAATTAATGGCTGCCGCTGTCGGGTCAGGGTTGGAGTCGCTGGATTAGCCAGCCTTCGTCGTTCCGCAGGTATTCGAACCTGTCGTGCAGTCGGCTCGGGCGACCCTGCCAGAATTCGATGCGCTCGGGCACCACCCGGTAACCGCCCCAGAAGCTGGGCAGCGGTATCTCGCCTTCGCTGAATTTGTGTTTCAGCTCGGCCACTTTCTGCTCCAGCAAGCCCCGGGAGGTGATGACCTTGCTTTGCTCGGATACCCAGGCACCAATCTGGCTGCCCCGTGGGCGAGAGGCAAAGTAACGCAGGGATTCAGCTTTGCTGACCTTTTCCACTCTGCCCTGAATACACACTTGACGGTTCAGGCCAATCCATGGGAATAACAGGGCTGCCCGAGGGTTCTCATCCATCTCCCGGGCCTTTCGGCTGCCGTAGTTGGTGTAAAACACAAAGCCCTTATCGTCGAAGTACTTCAACAAAACGGTGCGCAGGTCGGGCATGCCGTCGCTGCCAGTGGTGCCCAGGGACATGGCGTTTGGCTCCAGGATGCCGGCCTCCCGGGCGTCCTCAAACCAGTGCTTGAATTGACGCACAGGGTTGTCGTCCAGAGCGTCGCGGTCGAGCCCTTCGCTTTCAAAATCACGACGCATGTCGCCGATGTCCATAGACTTTTCCTCGCAATCACTTAGCTGTCAAGGGTCTGCTGCCAGCAGCATATCGGGTTCTGTGGCATCTGTCAGCGCCGTACCTCGCTTGCGTTTTCACAAATATTTAACAAAAAAATGAAGCTCGATTGAGGTCGACGGCGTATCGCTGACAACTTTTAACTACGGGCGGGCCGCCTTCCTGGCGCACAACCGGTCATGGAGTAATGGGCACAATGATAGCTGGATACGATTTATCGCTGGTGACAGCGTCTTACGTAGTGGCCGTTCTGGCTGCCTACACCGCACTGTATTTCGGCACTCGGCTGAGCACTACTCGAGGTCGCGAACGACGGGTCTGGCTGACGACGGGCGCTCTGATTATGGGGTCCGGGGTCTGGACCATGCATTTTGTCGGCATGGCAGCCATGCCGATGGAAGCTCCGATGTCATTCGACATCATCATGACGTTGGTATCGTGGCTGGCGGCAATAACCGCTTCTGGTTTAGCGTTGAATATCATTGGGCGGGCAAAGATCAGCGCCGGTCTTTTTGTCGTCGCCACGCTGGCTATGTCCGGCGGTATCGTTGTCATGCATTATCTGGGCATGTATGCACTGAGGATGTCAGCTGACCCCATGTTTAATCTCAGCCTGCTGGCGCTGTCGGTGGCCATTGCGGTGTCCGCTTCGGGAGCCGCACTAGCTATCTGCCGAAAACTGCAGGAAGTGGAAGAGGCAGGCTCCCTTATCTTGCCGTTTGTGGCCGCGCTTGTGATGGCGGCGGCCATCTGTGGCATGCACTATACCGGCATGATGGCGATGCAATTCCCGGAGGGAGCCATGCCGGCCGCAGACAATGGTCTGCGCGGGGAATGGATCGGGATTCCTCTGGCGCTCGCCTGTGTCGCGATTCTGTGCGTCGCGCTCACGGTCACCGTGCTGGATGTCCGTAACCGCCGCGCACGGGAAGCGATCAATGAGGAAGAGAACCGTTGGGTTGCCGAGATGGCGTTCGTCGACTCGGTCACAGGCCTTCCCAACCGATCTGGTCTGGAGCAGGCGCTGTTGGACAGGCTTGCGCAGGAGAACGTCCGGGAATATCCCTTTGCTTTGGTCTATCTCGATATTGCCAACTTTCGGGACCTCGCCGACCGGCTTGATCATCGAAGTTTAGACGCCGCGTTGGTGGCCATCAGCTCGGCACTCAGAGACACACTCACCGAGACCGTGTACTTGGCCCGTTACTCCGCCAGTGCTTCATGGTTTTGTTGCCGGATCATCAGAGCGCTGACTATGACCGCATTTATAAGCGCTTGCGCCAACTGGATGAGCTCATTGACGTGGGCAGCACGACCGTAACCTGGCGCGCAGGTCAGTCAGTGTTCCCGGTTTCAGGCACCTCAAGCAGGAAATTGATCCGTGCAGCCATGTTTCCTCGTGACCTCAGAGAGATCGGCCAGTTTGAGAACATGAAATCCAGTCCAGATGTGGCGATGCCGGGGCAACTCTTTAGCACCTGACAAAACGGGGCCCGCCCGACTATCCTATTGATCAGAGGGGGCGTACGCCCTGTATCCCGCTGTTGATAAGGAGAAATCTGTGGCCGCGAGCCGTCGAGCAAACCGCCTGATTGGTTACCTGACGATGGGATTATTGGTGCTCATCGCGCTGTACGTATTGGCGGGTTTCCTGTTGGTGCCCTGGTGGCTGGAGCGGGCGTTGCCCGATCAGCTGGCTGAGCGTATGGGCTGGCAGGTCGAGGTCAACGATGTTTCGTTCAACCCGCTCACTTTCACCGTTGGCGCAGAGGGGCTGTCGGCGCAGGACAGCGATGACGCCAAGGTGCTCAGTTTTGAGCGCCTGGCGCTGGATTTGAACCTGGTTCAGCTGGTCAGTGGCACGGTAGGCTTTGAAGCCATTGAGCTTCAGGAGCCGTTCGTTCGTCTGGACCTGCTGGAGGATTACAGCGTCAATTTTGTTCGGGACTGGCAGCGCAATAGTCCGGCCCCGGACCAGCCTGCCGACCCCGGCGAGACCGATGACGAGTCTGCCCTGCCCCGGCTCTACTTCGGCCAGATCAGCATCAATGGCGGTGAGCTGCTATTTCGCGATTTCAGCAAGGCGGAGCCGGCCGAGTTCCGGATCAGCCGCTGGACCTGAGTCTGAATGACCTCGCCAGCTGGCCCCGGGATGAGCAGGTCAGCAACGACAGCCTGCAAGCTGCCTTGGGTGATGAGACTATCGACTGGCAGGGCGACCTCAGCCTCGCCCCCTTTTACTCCAAAGGCTCGGTCAAGGTCAGTGGGATTGGGTTCAATACTCTGGAGCACTTCCTTGCACCCTATTTGCCTTACGATTTGCGTGGCGGCAAGGTCAGCCTGAGCTCCGATTACGAATTGCAGATCGGGCAGCGGTTCCTGCTAGTGACCCGCAATGGCAGGCTGTCAGTGGATGAGCTGGCCATCGCCATTGGTCAGGACAGTGAGGAAGCAGAATTGACCTCGGGCACCATCGGTATCGATGAGATCGGTTTTGACCTCGATGCCCTGGAGGCCGAAGTGGGCCAGGTTAGTCTGGATGGATTCGAAATTGCGGTGACCCGGGACCAGTCTGGCGCCATCGATTGGCTGGCGCCCTTCTCGAAGACCGCCGACGAGTCGGCATCGGAAACTGAGGCGTCAGAGTCCGGGGCGTCGGCATTCCGTTGGTCAGTAGCGGGAATCGCTCTGTCTGAGAGCCAGTTGCGGTGGCGGGACCGGCAACCGGAAACGCCGGTGGAACTGGTTTTGGAGCAGTTGTCGCTGTCGGTTGGGTCCCTGGATCACATGCTGAATGAACCGGTGAACTACCAGCCGACGCAACCCTGGCTAGCGGTGGCCGGCTCACAGTCGACGGTCAGCTGACACCAAAACCCTTCACCCTGGAAGCGGCGGTGTCCGGCTCTGAGATTGCGTTGACCGCCTTCGAGCCCTATCTCCAGGAGGGCGCCCACCTGAGCATTGCCGGTGGCACCCTGGGGCTGGATGGCAACCTGGACCTGGATGGCCAGCAGGAACCTTTAACGGGAACCTTTAGCGGCACCGCGGAAGTGGCCGGGCTGGCGGTTCAACTCCGCGACCAAGACAACCGACTGCTGTCCTGGCAAACCCTGCGCCTGGCACCGATTGAATACAACGTCGCTCCGGCCCGGCTAGAGATCGGCACGGTGACGCTGATCGGGCCACGGGTCAACGTGGTGAGCAACGCCAGCGGTGTCCACAACCTTGCTCAGGTGTTCCGTTCCGGCTCCGAGGGCGCCTCCGAAGAGCGGAGTGACGACGACCCCGGCTTCATTTTCAGGATTGAGCAACTGATGCTGGAGCAGGGCGAGATCGCCTACACCGATCGTTCCATTGAGCCGGTATTTACTACGCGCTTTGACCAGCTGTCCGGCAGCGTGACCGGTCTCAGCAACATTCCGCCGCAACAGGGTAAGGTCAAAATCAGGGGGCGTGTTGGCGAAGTGGCCAAGCTCGATTTTTCTGGCGATCTCGGTACCCTGGGTACCGACGACGTCAGCCAGATGGAGCTGGTCATGACCGAACTGTCGCTGCCAGAGCTGGGCCCCTATTTCGGCCGTTACATTGGCTATGAAGTGGACAGCGGTAAACTCAATCTTGATCTGAAGTATGAAGTTACCGGCACACGGCTGGATGGTACCAACCTCGTGGTGATGGACCGTCTCGAGCTGGGGGAGCCGGTGGCCAGCGCTGATGCTGTCGATGCCCCTGTGTCCCTGGGGCTGGCGCTACTCCGTGATCGGGATGGGGTTATCGAAGTTAACCTGCCGATCAGCGGCGACCTTTCCGATCCTCAGTTCAACATTGGCCGGGTGGTCATGCGCGCCTTTGTGAACGTGCTTGCGAAAGCGGCCTCGTCGCCGTTTGGCATGCTGGGGTCTATTGCCGATCTGGCCGGCTTCAACAGCAATGAGTTGGGGCAGGTCAGTTTCAAACCTGGCAGCACTGAACTGGCGGAGGGAGAACCGGCCAAGTTATCGGCCCTGTCCAGCGCCCTGCTGGACCGTCCAAATTTATTGCTGAGCGTTCGTGGTGGCGTGGCGCCCGAAGCCGATGGTCTGGCGCTGCTGCGCAAGGAGTTAACTGCGGGCGGCTCCAAATCGCTGTCGGAGGGGGATTGGCAAGCTGCCCGCCAGGCCTACCTGGCCGGCGAACGCACACTGCCGCCGGAGGCGCTGAACAATCTCGCCTCAGCCCGGGGCCGGGCGGTCAGGACCGTGTTGCTGGACACCCATGAAGTACCGGCGGACCAGCTGTTCATGCTCGATCCTTCGCGCCAGGCGTCTTTGGATGAAAATGGTGCGGTGACCGTGCAATTCAGCCTGGACGTGCGCTAGCGCCTCTTGAAGTTGGTCAGGAAGCCGGCGGGCAGTTGTAGCCCCCACTTCTCGACCATCATCCGGTAGGAACCATCGGCCACCAGCGGTGCTAACCTCTGCATCATGTCGCTGGCGCTGATCGGGCCGTGTTTGCGGGCAATAATCCGGAGTTCGTAGCGCTGATCGAGCCGGTCAGAAATCAATAGCTGGCGCCAGTCGTCCGGTTGCTCCGACAGGTGCCGCTGCAGGTAGGCCCGGCTGATGATCGCCACCTCCGCCACCGAGGGGCGGTCGGCCTTGATCAGCTTGAGGTTGCGGCTGTGGCTGTCAGAGAACTCGATTCTAAAGTTGTTCTGCAGGGTTTTGGTGTTGTTATCCAGGTCGCAAAACCATAGTGGTAGCCAGATATGCCGATCAATTGACGGTTGCGGATGTCTTCGAAGAAATCCAGGTCCCGGCCGGCTTTCTCAGGGCAATGTAGAAGTCTTCATCGGTCAGGATTGGGCGGCTTACGGTGATGTCCCGGTTGGTCCAGCCCCAGTTGGGGCTTTCGAAGAACATTACGTCGTACAGGCCGGCGTCGAAATCGAGGTGCCGGCGTTTGGGCGAGGTGTGAAAGATCTGAATGTCGATGTCGTCGTGGGCCGCTTCGAGCCCCTGGATCAGATCGGCCAGCAATCCCTGGGGCTGTCGGTCTTCGCTAACCTCTGCAACCGGTGGGAAATGGTAGGCGCCCACGGTAATCACGGTTTTTGCCTGTGCAGCCGTAATGCCGCCCAGCAAGAGTGCGGCAATGACCAGTGCCAGGGTTCGGTTTAGTCTGTGCGGGAGTGACATGCTTGACCCAAGTTATGTAGCAATTAAATACATAGTAAGATTAACACCGGGTATTACCTGGGCTGAACTTTTAAATTATAAAGTTATGCAAGATAGGAAAGCGCAACATGGTTCACGCTGCAAGCCACTTCTTTGCTTATATTTCACGCCTGCGTTGGATCAGGCGTTGGGGGTTGATGCGCAATGCCATTGAGGAAAACGTGGCTACCCACTCCTGGGAGGTGGCTACCCTCGCCCACGCCCTCGCGCTGATCCGCAACCGCCATTTTGGCGGCCAGGTCAATGCCGATCGGATCGCTACGGCCGCGCTCTACCACGACGCCACAGAAGTGATCACCGGTGATATGCCGACACCGGTCAAATATCACTCGAAAGTGATGCGTGAAGCGTTTGGTGACATAGAGCACAAAGCGGAAGGTGAGTTATTGGCGCTGTTACCGGAAGATTTGCGCGCCGATTTCGCGCCTTACGTACAAGAATCGAAGCTGCCAGCGGAAGATAGGGAGTTGATCAAGGCGGCCGACCGGTTGTCGGCATGGCTGAAATGCCAGGCGGAAATTCGCGCCGGCAACAGCGAGTTCGAGCCGGCGGCGAATCAGATCAAGGCCCGTCTCGATGAAGACGGGCTGCGGGAAGTGGCATATTTCATGGACGTATTCGCGCCCAGTTACGACAAGCCGCTGGATAACCTGCTGGAGTAATCGCTCCAGCAGGTGATTTCGAGCCTCAGGCGTCGGCGGCAGAACCGACCAGGCCACCGCGCAGGCCGTCACGGCGCAGGGATTGACGCACAGCGTCGTCCGGGCTGCCGGCCAGTTCCCGGAACATGCCCATGGAGCCCAGCAAGGCTGATGATTCGTAGGGCACGAACACCCGTTCTCCGTCCTTGGCCATGGTCGGCAGGGCCTTGATGTAGCTCTGGCCCAGCAAGTAGCCGATAACGGTCTGCTTGTTGTCTTCGGAATCGCCCATGGCGCTGAGGACCAGGCGGATGGATTCCTGCTCACCCTGGGCGCGCAGGATGGCTGACTCCTTGTCGCCCTGGGCGTTAAGGATGGCGGATTCCCGTTGGCCCTGGGCCATGGCGATGGCTGCCGACTTCTCACCCTCGGCCTCGGTGACCGTGGCGCGACGTTTACGCTCGGCCGCCATTTGCAGGCGCATGGCCTCTTCTACTTCCTCCGGCATGCTGATGTCCTGAACTTCCACCCGGGTCAGTTTCACACCCCACTTGGAGGCCGGTTCTTCCATCTCAGCCTGAATCGCGTTGTTTACCTCACTGCGGGATTCAAACAGCTTGTCCAGTTCCATCTTGCCGACCACGGAACGCAGGGTGGTCTTTGCCAGAACCTCAACCGCCTGGCTCATGTTAGCCACCTCGTACACAGCGCGGCGGGGGTCGATGATCTGGTAATACAGTGCGCCGTTGATCTTGACCGTGACGTTGTCGGTGGTGACCACCGGCTGGCCGGGGAAATCCATTACGGTTTCCCGGCGATCGATGCGGATTTCATCACTGGTGACCGGGTGGTAGTCCTCACCCATTCGCACGTAGCGGATCATGGTGATCGGGCGCGGCCGTTCGATGAACGGAATGATGATATTGACGCCACTTTCCAGAACCCGGTTGAACGATCCCAGACGTTCGATAACCATCACCTCCGACTGGCGAACGATCACCAGGCCCTTGGCAATGATAAAAATACCGATAACCACAAAAACCAGACTGAGTACCAGCCCCGGTGAAATGAACGACTCCATGTTTACTGCTCCGTGTGAGTGATGGTTTCGACGACGGCGGTGGTGCCGTCAAAGTGCTTGAAGAGAACCTGAGTGCCTTCCGGAAGTTCGGTGTTGCCGGTGCTTTCGACCCGCAGTCGATAGAAATCACCGTTCACCTTGATTCCGCTGGCATGGTCGAAGTCCCTGATCAGGGTGCGATAGCGCCGGCCGTGTTCGACGCCCGTGCCAGTGGTGCCATAGGCCACGCCTTTGGGCGAGAACCGCGGCCGAATCCAGCGAATGGCAACAGGCACCAGCACGCCGGAAAAAATACCCATGCCGACCAGCTGCCATTCAAACGGCAAACCGATGAAGGCCAGCACCGAGGTCAAAGCCGAGGCAATGCCCAGCGCCAACAACAGCAGAACGCCGGAGGTCAGCTCGGCCAAGCTGAGCGCCAGCGCCAGTATCAGCCAGAAATGTGTAAGACTCCATTCCATATACAGCTACCATAATCCAGTGGTGGTGGGCTGGCGGTACTCGCCGGCCGACGAAAATCGATTGTACCCAATTCCGGCAATGGCGTCCCAAGGTGGCCGCAGTGCCTGTTGGCGATGTCGACTGAGGCCATATTCAGCGCCCGGGCAACTGGTAAGGTATCAGTCTGTCTGAGCACTCACCAAGCTATCCGAATACTAACAAAAGGGGTCGTGTGACCATGAAGGATCTGACGAATAAGGTTGCAGTTGTTACTGGCGCCGGCTCCGGCATCGGGCGGGCGCTGGCCAATGCCCTGGCGGCCCGGGGCTGCCGGCTGGCGCTGTCGGACGTCAATGAGATCGGTCTGGCGGAGACCGTGGCCGGGCTGAAAGAAGTGGAAGTGCGAAGCTATCACTTGGACGTGTCGGACCGGGATGCCATCTACGCCCACGCCGACGCGGTGGCGGCCGATTTTGGTCAGGTCAACCTGGTAATCAACAACGCAGGGGTTGCGCTGTCGGCTTCTATCCGGGAAATGACCGACGAGGATTTCAAGTGGGTCATGGACATTGATTTCTGGGGCGTTGCCCATGGCACCCGCGCCTTCCTGCCGCACCTGATCGCCTCCGGTGATGGTCATGTGGTGAACGTCTCCAGCGTGTTCGGTCTGATCGGTGTGCCCAAGCAGAGTGCCTACAACTCTGCCAAGTTCGCGGTGCGCGGTTTTACCGAAGCCCTGCGCCAGGAAATGAAGCTGGAAGAGCAACCCGTCGCGGTCAGCTGCGTTCACCCCGGCGGTATCCGCACCAACATTGCCAATGCGGCGCGCATGGGCAAGTCCGAGAATGCTGCGGCCCAGCGCAAGGGCTTTGACAAGATGGCGATGACCACGCCGGAAAAAGCCGCGGCCACCATTGTTAAGGGCATCCTCAAAGATGAGTCCCGGATTTTGGTGGGACCGGACGCCTGGGGTATTGAAGCGATCAATCGGTTGCTGGGCGCTGCATACCAACCGTTGGTAGAACGGTTCTCTCGCAAGAATCTTTACCGCTGATCGCAGCTGATCAGGGGGCTTCAGGTGTGTAGGGCAGCTGTAAAGATCGTGAGCACGGTCTATACTTGCGGATCAGCCAGGGAAGACACTGCATGAAAACGCCGAACCACATGGATCTGGGGGCGACCCTCGAACAGAGTCGTTCAGGTCTCAGGGACAGCCATCGCCGGTCCCTGATGCGTCTGCTTTTTGCCGTCACCGGCGGGGCGTTGGTTGTGTTTGCTTGTCTGCAAATCCTCAACGGCTTCTGGTGGGTGGCGGCCGGGGAACTGGTGGCCAGTGCGTCGCTATTTTTCGGGGTATGGCGCCTGCAGGTTACCGATCTCCTGCAGCAGTGGATCTACGGTTACCTGGTCCTGCTGTTTTCGTTTTTCCTGATCATCATGGTGCTGCCTGAGGCCTCGGTTTCGGCCTTCGTCTGGATTTTGATGATTCCGGTTCTGGCGTATCTCCTATTAGGCAAGCACGAGGGCATGATTCTGTCGCTGCCATTCATGTTGGTGGGGGCTTTCATCTACTACCGCCATCTTGGCGATGTGGGCAGCGCCCGGGTCATGATTGATCTGCTCAACCTGCTGCTGTGCGCAGTCCTCATGTTGACCTTCATGCATGTCTACGAACAGCGCCGGGAAGAATCGGAACAGCGCCTGGTGGATATGGCCCAGACTGATGCCCTAACCGGCCTGGCCAATCGAAGCAGTTTCCAGAGTACGCTCAACAGGACCATTGCCGAGTGCGACCGTAGCGGTACCGAGTTTGCGCTGGTGATCATGGATATCGATCACTTCAAGTTGGTTAACGATACCCTCGGCCACGAGGCCGGGGACATGGTGCTGCAAAGTATCGGGCAACGTCTTACCGAGCGGCTGCGCGCCACCGATTCGGTAGGTCGCCTGGGCGGCGAGGAATTTGGTTTGATTCTTCGGGACGTGAAGTCTGGGGTTGCCTTCGAGCTGATTGATGAACTTCGACAGCGCATTGCCGACTGCCAATTGCCCTACGGTGAAGCTCGAATCCGGGTGACCGCCTCTTTCGGCATCGCCCAATGGCCGGAGCACGGACGGAGCGCAGAAGCGCTGTTTCGCATGGCGGATCGGGGTCTGTATACCGGCAAACGCGCCGGTCGTAATTGCGTGGCCCGGGCCGATGGCGCGAGGCTTACCCCGGCGCAAGGGATTTCCGCTGGCCGGGCGGGCTAAATCGGTTACTCTGGGGGCATTACCTAGACTCTGGAGGAATAGCCCCGGTTATGTGCGAACTGCTGGCGATGAGTGCCAACACCCCCACCGATCTCTGTTTCAGTTTTACCGGCCTGACCCGGCGCGGTGGCGATACCGGCCCCCACAAGGATGGTTGGGGCGTGGCGTTCTATGAGGGTAAAGGCGTGCGGGCGTTCCACGATGCCGATGCCAGTGCTAATTCGCGCCTGGCTGAAGTGGTGCAGACTCACCCGATCAAAAGTGAGGTGGCGATTTGTCATATCCGGCAGGCCAACGTCGGTGAAATTTGCTTGGCCAACACCCACCCCTTTATCCGGGAGCTGTGGGGGCGCTACTGGGTGTTTGCCCATAATGGTCAGCTCACCGGCTTCCGCCCGTCGCCCGGCTTCTACGAACCGGTCGGCGCTACCGACAGCGAAGCGCTGTTTTGTGACATCCTCAATCACCTGCGCCGGGACTGTGATCGTGACACCATGACTGAGGTCATCGTCGAGAATCTGGTGGCACTGGCACGGGACTATTCCCGCCAGGGGGTGTTCAACCTGCTGCTCAGCAACGGCGACTGGCTGTTTACTTATTGCAGCACCAAGATGGCCAGCATTACCAGGAGGGCGCCGTTTGGCCCGGCCCGTCTGAAAGATGCGGATGTCATTGTTGATTTCGAATCGGAAACGACGCCGGATGATGTGGTCAGCGTTGTTGTGACCGAGCCGCTCACTACGGATGAAGTTTGGGACGTATACCAGCCCGGGGAATGGCGGCTCTGGCGCCAGGGCGAAGTAATCATGACCGGAACGGCGGCCCCCTGAGGCCACCGCCGTAAATCACAAGCCGTGTTCCTGTCGGCTTATTGGAGGGTTCGCCGGTTGCCATCGCGGTACGCCGGCGCCGCGTATTGCTGAATCTCCGCCTTGAATTGGGCCACCAACTTACTGTTGTCTTTGTCCCAGGGATGGAATCCGGGTTTAAAGTATTCCAGCCAAGCCGGAATCAGACTGGAGAAGGAGCCGTTACGGCCCCACAGGCGCCAGAGACCCGTAGCCGTCCCTTTGATCGAAAAGTTGCGGCGATCGTTGAGCATCATGCGTCCGGTAAACCAGGTTGCGACTACGCCGAGAATGGCGGTGCTCACGGCCAGGTAGACGGTTCGTTCGGTGTAGGTGCCGCCGGCCTGCTGGAACACGTCGAAGGCCACGGCCTTGTGCTCGGTCTCTTCGATCGCGTGCCAGACCCACAGCGGGCGCATACTGTCGGCCATGTCGTCCCGTACGTCGTCCCGCTCCAGCAACATATCCGCCATCATTGCGGTGATGTGCTCGAGGGCGCAGGTAACAGCCAGTTGATGCCGTTTCGGCAGCAGCCGAACCGCATCCAGCAGTACCTTGAGATCCTCCTCCATGGCTTCAATTGGCATACCTTGGTCGCGCACGTGCTGGTTCATGGCAGTGTGTTCCAGAGAGTGCATGGCTTCTTGGCCAATAAAGCCGCGTACTTCTTCCTTCAATTTTGGGTCGTTCAGGATGCCGCGGAATGCGCGCACTGAATCCACGAAGAATTGCTCGCCCTGTGGGAACAGCACCGACAGCGCATTCATGGTGTGGCTCACCAGATAGTTTTCGCCCATCCAGTATTGAGGCACCTGAGCCCCGAATTCAAAGCCCATGCGCTGTGGTTTGATGCTGACATTGTCCGGAGTATTGGATGCCCGGGGGCTGGTCACAGGTGGTGTTTCGTGTGTTTTTGAGCTCAGCATGGATGACTCCTTACCTTGGCTGATGTCCTGTAACCAGTCTGTGAGAGTCAACAATTTGAAGGAATGCGCGAACGGGACGACGACCGTTCAGATTGGGCCAGGGCCGAACCATGATTGACTGTGCTGACGCTCAACCCTCTTCCTCGCCCCACTGTGGTGCTGATGGGCTTTTGCTAGAGTCCGGAGAGTGTCGTTGTGAACTCCCTTTAAGGACCCTTGTATGGCAACAACAGGCGCGGACAACGAGCGGCGAATGCTGGGGCTGTTCCTGGTACCCGGGGTTTACATGCGGGTTCTGGCCGAGACCGTTCGACAGCTCGGCTATAATGATCGCAGACTTTACGAGGGCCTGGCGTTCGGCCCCGAGGATCTAAAATCGAACGACAGCCGGGTTTTTGTCACTGACGCCATGATCATGGCCCAGCGCGCTGTGGATCTGGCGGGCAAGGATGGCCTCAGCTTTGCCCTGGCCCGGGCACTGCGGCTCACTATCCACGGCACCCTGGGGTTTGCCGCGCTTACTAGTCCTACCTTTGAAGGTGCGCTCAATTCGGTGCACCGCTACCTGCAATTGCGCGCCCCGTTTCTCAGCATGAAGCAGTCCCTGAAGGACGACCGCGTACTGGTGCAGCTGTGCACCGAGTTCGAGGTGCCCGAGCTCGATCCTTTTTTGTCTGAGACAGTCAGTGCCACGCTGATCCTTCTGACCGAGCAGTTGCTGGACCGGGGCGATGCCGAACGCCGGGGTTTTGCCCTGGACGCGGGCAAATTGCCCGGGGTTAGCGTGTGCCTCCGCAGCCCGGAGCCTGCCTATTATCGCCGATTTGCCAGCCAGCTGCCGGTGCAGTTCCATTACGGCCAGCCGGAAGTCATGCTGGTGTTCCCCAGGGGCCTGCTGGATGTGCGCATGCGACTGGCTGATGCGGAAGCATCGGATATGGCGCGGGATCAGTGTGAATTCGAGCTGCAAAAAGCGCTGAAAGAACAGGGCGACATCACCCTGGCCATCCGCAACATGTTGCGCATGATGCCTGGCCCACTGCCGTCTCTGGAGGATATGGCCGAACGCTTCTGCGTGTCTTCCCGAACTCTGAAACGGCGCCTTGCCGAGAAAGACACTCACTACCGGGAGATTGTGGAATCGGTGCTGAAGGATCGCGCCATTCAGCTGTTGCGTTACACCAGCCAGTCGGTCAGCGAGATTGCCTATGAGTTGGGCTACGCCGATCTGTCGAATTTCAGCCGGGCGTTTCGTAAGTGGACGGGTAAGTCGGCGAGTGAGTTTCGCGAGGGTGGGCCGGATCCGGCGCCTGAATTGGGACCTTGAGGTTGGGTTCCTGCGACCCCACGCCCTGCTGGCTCCAAAGAGGGCCGTCCATGGGGTTTTTCGTTTTTATTCTTTGTATTCATTGACCATGCCCCCATTGTCTGTCGGACGGGGGTTAGATTATTTTCCCGCCAGGAAAAAGATGTCTGAGCGCAGCGAGTTGTTTTTCCCAAGGGAAAAATGATCTGACCCGCGGCCAGCCACCAATCCATCAAGGCTGGGTCACCAACCCAAACCACAAGGAACACCATGGAAGCCCGAACAGACACCCACAGCAAACTCTTTGGCTACCTGCTCTGGATCTTCGGATTCTTGGGCTCTCACCGTTTCTACTACGGCAAGCCAATCACCGGCACCATCTGGTTTTTCACCCTGGGGCTGCTGTTCATTGGTTGGATCATTGATCTGTTCCTGATCCCGGCCATGGACCGGGAAGCGGACCTGAAGTTCCGGGAAGGCGAGGTCAGCTACAATATCGGCTGGCTGCTGCTGACCTTCACCGGGGTCTTCGGTTTGCACCGGATGTACCAGGGCAAGTGGATCACCGGCATTATCTACCTGCTCACCGGCGGCCTGTTCCTGTTGGGCGTGCTGTACGATTTCTGGACCCTCAACGACCAGATCTCCGAGCGTAATAAGGAACGACGGTTCGGCTGATCACCGAGCTGCCGCCTGTTCCAGCTCGGTCAAGCCCTCCTCCAGATAGTCCAGCATGCGCTGGAGGCTGGGCAGCGTTCGCCGGCAGCCGATGAGACCAAACTCGACCTGGTCGTTGTAGCTGGTCAGTGTCATGTTCAGGGCCAGCCTATCCATGGCAATGGAAACCGGGTACATGCCTTCCAGCTTGGCGCCGTTCCAGTAACTGGTCTCCTTGGGGCCGGGCACGTTGGAGATCACCACGTTGTAGGTCTGCCATTTCGGGGCCAGGCCGGTGAGCAGGTGAAAAGCCGCAGGCGAGAGCATCATCGCCGTGTAGTTGATGATCTCCTCGGATGACATGTGGGCGTAGCGGTCTTTCGCGGCGCGAATACCCTCGTGAATCTTGGTCAGGCGCTCCACTGGATCGGGTTCATCGGTATGCAGGTTGGCCAGAATAACGCCGACCTGGTTGCCCTCCGCACTGTCATCCTTACGCAGCGACACCGGCACCATGGCGATCAATGGCTTCTCTGGCAGTGCATCCTGATTCATCAGATAGGTTCGCAGGGCATTGGCACACATGGCTGTGACCACGTCGTTGACGGTGGTGCCGAAGGCCTGGCAAATGCCTCGGATCCGCGCGAGGGAATAAGATTGCGCGGCAAAGCGGCGGGAACCGGTAATCTTCTCGTTCAGCACACAGCGTGGGGCATGGAAGATGGAATCGTAGGCCGGATCCTTGCGGGCCTCGTTCACCGTCCGCAGCAGCTCCCGGGTCACCTTGGGCAGCGTGCCCAGTTGTTTGCCCGATGCCCCCAGTATCTGGCCGATGGTCTGCCAGAGCGAGGGCTGACTATCATCCGTTTTCCTGCCACGGCGCCGGGGCAGCGCCCAGATCGGCGGCATATTGCGCTGAGACGGATCGGTGGACAGCATGCGCTGGAACATGCGCATGGCGGAAACCCCATCCACCAGGGAATGGTGAATCTTGCTGTACAGCGCGAACTGACGGTTGCCCAACCCTTCGATTAAATGAAACTCCCACAGCGGCCGTTCCCGATCCATAAGGTGAGAGTGCTCGGCCGAGACAAACCTGAGTAATTCCCGGACTCCGCCTGGTGTGGGCAAGGCGTCAAAGCGAAAATGATGCTCCAGATCCAGGTGGTCATCGTGAACCCACACCGGCTGGGCCAGACGGCTATCCAGCCGTCGGTCAAACGGCGAGGTTACCTGGGTTTGCTGGCGCAGTTGTTCGGCCAGCTGGGCGACATAGTCATCGGGCGCATCCTCCGGAAAGGAAAACAGCTGCAAGCCGCCTACGTGCATGGGTTGCTGGCGTTTTTCGAGCCACAGGAACAACTGGTCGGTGGGGCTGAGTGACTTCACAAAGGCATCCTTGTTCTTGGTGTTTGCCTTGATCTTACACGAGAAAACCGCCTCGCGAAGTCACTGCCCTGTTTATCCTCAAAGCCTGATCAGCCGCCTCGGTCTCTGATTGCTTGACCGGAACCTCAAGCCGAATCTCATTGCCGTCCAGTAACACTGGGTAGGTTTGAACAGATACTGAATCGTCCTCCAGGCACTGGCCGGTCACCAGATTGAAATGCTGTTTGTACAACGGCGAAGCCACTACCGGCTGCCCCTTCAGATCGCCAGTCAGCCCCCGGGCCAGTACATTGGCGCCGCTGAACGGATCGGTGTGACTGATGGCAAACAACGCCGGCAGCCGATGCGGCAGGTAAAACACCGCTACTGGTCCGTCTTTTGTCCACACTGCAATGCCCGATTCCGGCACCAGATCCTCAACCGTACACACTGCTTCCCAAATAGTTCGAGCTTTCATGGTTGTTCTCCCTAATTCTTGTGCTTTCTATCTTCAAAAGTTCACTGAGTGGGGGGTATGGGGATGCTTTTCTGTCAGGGAAAAAGATGTCTGAGCGAAGCGAGTTGTTTTTCCCAGAAGAAAAGCATCCCCGTGCCCCTCGCTCCACCCCGAGGTCAGCAGGCTAGGCCGACTCAAGCACCGGCCGCCGCTGATCCCGCTCTGTCGTCCACTGCTGCACCGGATCCTTCTTCTCCGGCGCATTAACAAACTCCCGGAACCGCTTACGCTTCTCCGGATCCTCCACCGCCGTCTTCCACTCACACTGGTAAGTGCCAACAATGCCATCCATGTGCTCCTCCAGTTCCGCACAGATCCCCAGGCTGTCCTCCAGCACCACCTGCTTCAGGTACTCCAGGCCACCTTCCAGATTCTCCATCCAGACACTGGTGCGCTGCAGCCGGTCGGCGGTACGCACATAGAGCATCACCACCCGATCGATGGTGCGAATCAGTTCCTCGTCCGACAGGTCGGTGGCAAACAGATCGGCGTGGCGCGGACGCATGCCGCCATTGCCACAGACATACAGGTTCCAGCCATTTTCGGTGGCAATCACCCCGAAGTCCTTGCTCTGGGCCTCGGCGCACTCGCGGGTGCAGCCGGAGACCGCCATCTTCACCTTGTGCGGTGCCCGCAGGCCCTTGTAGCGGTCTTCCAGACGAATCGCCATGCCCACACTGTCCTGCACGCCGTAACGGCACCAGGTGCTGCCAACGCAGGATTTCACCGTACGCAGAGACTTGCCGTAAGCGTGACCGGTCTCGAAGCCGGCGGCGATCAGCTTTTCCCAGATCTCCGGCAACTCACTCAGGGTGGCGCCAAACAGGTCGACCCGCTGACCGCCGGTGATCTTGGTGTACAGGTTGTATTGCTTGGCCACCTCGCCCAGCACAATCAGCTTGTCCGGAGTGATCTCGCCACCGGGAATGCGCGGCACAATGGAATAGGTGCCGTTCTTCTGCATGTTGGCCATGAAGGTGTCGTTGGTGTCCTGCAGCGGCACATGGTCGGTGGCCAGGATGTGTTCGTTCCAGCAGCTGGCCAGAATCGAGCCCACCGCCGGTTTGCAGATGTCGCAGCCGTGACCCCGGCCGTGTTGCCGGATCAGGGTGGAGAAGGTGCGAATGCCGTTCACCTTGACCAGGTGGAACAGCTCCTGGCGGCTATACGGAAAGTGTTCGCACAGATCCTTGCTGACCTCCACACCGCGTTTTTCCAGTTCGCTGTCGACCACGTTTTTCAGCAGTGCGGTGCAGCCGCCACAGCCGGTGCTGGCCTTGGTTTCGGCCTTGACGCTACTGAGATCGCCGCAGCCGGCATCAATGGCGCCACAGATGTCGCCCTTGGTGACGTTGTGGCAGGAGCAGATTGATGCCGTTTCCGGCAGAGCATCCGGGCCCAGGGCCGGGGCGCCGCCCTGGCTCTCCGGCAGGATCAGGGTCTCCGGGTTGTCTGGCAGGGCAATGCCGTTGAGGGCATATTGCAGCAGGGTGTCGTAGTGGCTGTTGTCGCCTACCAGGATGGCACCGAGCAGTTTCTTGCCATCCTCGCTGATGACCATGCGGCGGTAATGGCCGATTTGTTCGTCGTTGAAACGGATGTTGCGGGCGCCCGGGGTCTGACCGTGGGCATCGCCGATGGAGCCGACATCCACACCCAGCAGTTTCAATTTGGTGCTCATGTCAGCACCGGTGAACGCGGCCTCCTGATCGCCGTTGAGCACCGACGCAGGGTGCGGGCCATGGTGTAGCCGGGGGCGACCAGGCCGAAAATGCGCTGATCCCAGAGCGCGCACTCGCCGATGGCGTGGATGTGCGGGTCCGAGGTGGTGCACTGATCGTTCACCACGATACCGCCGCGTTCGCCCACCTCAAGGCCGCTGCTGCGGGCCAGGGCATCCTGGGGACGGATACCGGCGGAGAACACGATCAGGTCGGTTTCCAGGTGGCTGTCATCGCTGAAGTTCATACGCAAGCGAGCTTCTTCACCGGCGACAATGGCAGTGGTGGCCTTTTCGGTGTGCACCTGCACACCCAGCTCCTCGATCTTGTGGCGCAGCAGTGCACCGCCATCGATGTCCAGCTGTACCGGCATCAACCGGGGCGCAAACTCCACCACGTGCGCTTGCAGGCCCAGACTCTTGAGCGCATTGGCCGCTTCAAGACCAAGCAGGCCGCCGCCCACCACCACGCCGGACTTGCCAGCCTGGGCGCTGGCACGGATAGCGTCCAGGTCTTCCAGGGTGCGGTAAACGAAGCAGTGCGGGTGCTCTTTTCCTTCAATGGGGGGCACGAACGGGTAGGAGCCGGTGGCCAGCACCAGCTCATCGTAGTTGTAATCGCCCTTGGGGGTGGTCACCGTGCGCTGGTCGCGATCCAGACCCGTGACTGGCTCGTTCAGCAGCAGTTGGATGCCCTGATCGGTGTACCAGTCTGCGGTGCCCATGGCGAGATCGGCGTGGGTGGAACCGGCAAAGTATTCCGACAGATGTACTCGGTCATAGGCCAGTTGTTTCTCTTCGCCAAAGACCAGGATGTCGTAGTCTGCGGCGGCAGGACTGGCGACCAGCTGTTCAAGGAAGTGGTGGCCAACCATGCCATTGCCAACGACGATCAGGGTTTTCTTGCTCATGGTGATGTCCTCTCTCCTGGCAGCGGCTCAGGCCGCCGCCTCACAAAATGATTTGCCAAAGGGCAGTTGGGCGCGGATGCCGGTAATGTCGGTGTGGTCGGTGATCAGCTCCTGGTACCAGGGGCCCTGGCTGGTGTTGCCAATCAGCACCACACCGATCAGGCGGTTGTCGCGGACCAGTAGATGGCTGTAACTGCCGGTGTCGAAATCCCGGAAGATCAGTGATTCGGTGGCCCCGTCCGGAGCCTGCTGACCGCAGGAAAACACCGGCACGTCGCTGATCTTGAGCCGGGTGGCGATGACCGAAGGGGCCCAGCCGGCAGCACCGGTGTCGTCGGCAAGCACCCGGGCGAGTATTCGGGCCTGCTGGTAGCCGGGCTCCACCAGGCCAAAGGTTTCGTTGTTCAGTTCGCAGCACTCGCCCAGGGCGTAGATGTCAGGGTCGCTGGTGCGAAGCTGAGGGCTCACCCGGATGCCCCGGCCGCAGTCCAGGCCTGCGGCCTCGGCCAGTTCGCGGTTCGGCACAATGCCGGTGGCAATGACTACCAGGTCGGTGCTGATCAGGGTCTGGTCACTCAGTTGCACGGCCCTTACCCGGTCCCGGCCCAGCAGCTGAAGCGGTGCGGTGCCGGTGAGGATGTTCAGGCCCTTGCGCTCCAGTGCCTCGGCCAACAGTTGGCCGCCCACGGTATCCAACTGCCGATTCAACAGGTGTTTGCTACGGTGCAGCACGGTGACGGCCACGCCCCGACTGTGCAGGCCGGCGGCCGCCTCCAGGCCGAGAAATCCGCCACCGACCACGACCGCGCGTTGCCGGGTTTCGCTCTGCTCGATCAAGGTTCGGGTGTCGTTGATGTCCCGGAAGTAGCGGACACCATCCAGGTCTTCACCCGGCAGCCCCAGTTGCCCGGGCCGGGAGCCGGTAGCCAGTACCAGGGTGTCGTAATGCTGGCTGCGACCGGTCAGGGTGGTCACCGTGCGTTCCTGGCGGTTGATGGCACGGACCGGTTCGCCGTGATGCACCTGGATGCCGCGGTTGGCGAACCAGTCATCGGGCTTCAGAGTCAGGCTGTCTTCATCGGCATCACCGCTTAAAAGCGCTGAAAGCTGGATGCGGTTGTAAGCCGGCCGGCTCTCACCGTTGAAGACAATAATGCTCTGGTAGGGCACTGGCGCCTGGGCCATCAGCTCCTCCAGGAAGCGCTGCGCCACCATGCCGTGGCCGCAAACCACCAAGGTGCGTTGCTTGTTTCCACTGATAATTTTGGTCATGGCCGCGCCTTCATTTCCCGAACCGTTTTCTGAACCCATAAAAAAAGCCGGAGCATCTCGTCCCCAGGGGGAATCGATGGTCCGGCGCCAATGCCAACAACAATGATCTGATGGTCCGGCCGAATCCTTGGCCGGGACGTTCATCCTTGACAAACACTTTGCGATCTTCGTGCCAGTTTTTTAAAGCCATTAAAATCAGGTGGATACGATTTTCAGGTAGTGGTGAAGGCGGTTCTGTATGAGATTTTCTGCCCTGTGCTGGGGCGTTTTGCACGACTTTGAGGCTTTCACTGGCGTGGTTATTGCTCCGGTACCTGCTATTGAGACAGCACGGCCAGTGCCGGGAGTACTTCGATGAACACCAAGCGACAGCAGCACAACCCCAAACCACCCACCGCCGCGGACTTCCTGATTGCATCCCGGCAGTGCGAACTGATGAACCTCCAGTACTTTCTGCAGATGGGTAAGGTGGTGCAGAGCATCAGCAACCTGGTGCACGGCCTGCAGCGGGAGCGGGGCGCCTCCAACGTATTCCTGGGCTCGGGCGGCGAGAAATTTGCCGACGAGCGGGAGGCGATGATTGACGAATCCGATCGGTTGGCGGAGCTGTTTGAGCAGGCTCTGGCTGAGGTGCAGGAGGCGCTGACGGCCCATCCGGTCAGCAGTCACCTGTTGAACCATCTTGCCAATGCCCTGCACGGCTTGCAGCAGTTGCCCGCATTACGTTCCCAGGTCGCCGCGCAGGCGGTGTCGGCGGCAGAGGCCACTGAGGCCTATGGCGGCCGGATCCAGGCACTGATCACGGTGGTGTTTGAGGCTGCCGACACCGCGGTTGATCCGTCCTTGGCCGGGTTGCTGGTGGCCATGGTTCACCTGATGAATGGCAAGGAGTTCTGTGGCCAGGAGCGCGCGGTGGGTTCTGCCGGCTTCTCCAGCGGCAGCTTCGAAACTGCACTATCCAAGCGCATGACGCACCTTGTTGAAGCACAGGAACGCTGTTTTGAGGTGTTTGTCAGCTTTGCCGACGACGACAGCCGTGCTTTGTGGCAGACCCTGCGGTCCCATGAACGGGAGACGGAAATCGAGCGCCTGCGTCAGCTCGGGTGTTCGGTGGGGCGTTACAAAACCCTGGACTCCGGGCTGGCGGATCGCTGGTTTGCCTTGATGTCGGAACGGATGGATGAACTCAAGAAGGTCGAGGACGCGGTCGAGGGCAGTTTTCACACTCGCTGTGTTGAGCGCTTTGCCGAGGCCCGGAACTCCCTGGCCCATCAGGAAACCCTGATCGCCTCGCTGGACGAGCAGAATCCACCAGCGCAGCCGCTGCTGGTGTTGTGCGATTCCGGTGACGATGCCCGGTCCGGGGAAGCCTGGAAGAGTGAGGGCGTGGGTCAGCAGTTTGGTCGCTCCATCTTCGATCTGGTGCAGGAGCAGACCCGCAGGCTGCAGCAGATGACGGATGAACTGCAGAGCGCCAAGGAGGCGCTGGAAGACCGGAGAACTCAGGAAAAAGCGGTGCTGCTGCTGATGGAGCATCGCAAGATCGACAACAACGAGGCCCACCGGGTGCTGCGGAAACTGGCCATGGACCAGGGCAAGAAGCTGCCCGAGGTGGCGCGGGCCCTGGTATCCATGGCCGATGTTCTAAAGTGACCGGGTTTGCATAGGCGGCCTGAAAAAGCCACCAGGCTCAGGCGCCTGCGGCCTGAGTGGTGCTTTCCTTTTTATCGGCGTTCTCTTCCTGTTCGGCGTTGCGGGTTTTGCGCGTTTTGATGTTCTCCAGCTTGCGCTGTTTCTCGTACAGGAACTTCAGTACTTCCTGGCGATAGTGCACATACGTGGGATCATCCGCCAGGGTCACCCGATTTCGTGGTCGCGGCAGTTCGATGCGCAGGTCCTCACCCACGGTGGCGGCCGGGCCATTGGTCATCATGATGATTCGGTCGGACAGCAGCACGGCTTCGTCGACGTCATGGGTGATCATGATCACCGTGTTGTTCAGCTCCTGCTGAATCTCCATCAGTGAATCCTGCAGGTGGGCCCGGGTCAGGGCATCCAGCGCGCCGAACGGCTCATCCATCAGCAATACGCTGGGCTTCATCGCCAGCGCCCGGGCAATGCCGACCCGCTGTGCCATGCCGCCGGAAATCTCCCCCGGCCGCTTGTTGGCGGCGTGGGCCATGTTCACCAGTTCCAGATTGTGATTAATCCAGTCTTTTCGTTCCTGTTTCGCCATGGTCTTGCGGAATACCTGCTGGACAGCCAGTTCCACGTTTTCGTATACGGTCAGCCAAGGCATCAGGCGTGGTTCTGAAACACCACCGCCCGCTCCGGGCCCGGTGAGTTGACCTCATGGCCGTCCAGAACGCAGCCGCCCTTGGAGGCTTGTAGCAGGCCGGCGACAATGTTCAGCACGGTGGATTTACCGCAACCGGAGTGACCAATCAGGGATACAAACTCGCCCTTCTTGATTTTCAGGTTGATGTTGTCGAGTGCGACGAAGGAGCCTTTGGGCGTCTCAAAGGCCATTTCCACGCCGGTTAATTCCAGATGTGCTTTAGTCATGATGGTCTCCGTTATTCATTCCAGGCGACTTTCTTCTGGATCACCAGCATCAGCCGGTCCAGCAGGAAGCCGATAAAACCGATGGCCAGTACCGCCACCATGATCCGGCTCAGGGACTGGCTGCTGCCATTCTGAAATTCGTCCCACACGAATTTGCCCAGGCCCGGGCTTTGGGCCAGCATTTCGGCAGCAATCAGCACCATCCAGGCGATACCCAGAGAGACCCGCAGGCCGGTGAAGATCATCGGTACCGATGAGGGCAGTACTACCTTGCGAACGTGGGTCCAGAACGACAGACGCAGCACCCGGGACACGTTGAGCAGATCCGGATTGACCGCTGCCACGCCGACGCTGGTGTTGATGAGGGTGGGCCATAGGCTGCACAGGGTGACGGTGATCATGGAGGTCAGAAACGACTTCTCGAACATTGGATCGTCGCTGACGTAGGTGGCCGAGACCACCATGGTCACCAGGGGCAGCCAGGCCAGCGGCGATACCGGTTTAAAGATCTGGATCAGCGGATTGACCGCGGCCTGAAAGTAATGGTTCAGGCCAAAGACAATGCCCAGTGGCACCGCAATTGCCGTCGCCAGCAGGAAGCCCGCGAGCACGGTGATCAGGCTGGTAACCACCTGGTCCAGGAAGGTGGGTGCGCCCGGGTAGTCGCGGATTTTGACTTCAGCCTCCGGGTTATCGGCCAGAATGCGCGCATTGCGCTCTTCCTGCATGGTTACGAATTTGTCGGCCCGCGCCCGTTGGTTGGAGTGTTCCTGCCAGAGCTGACCGCCCTGCTCCCAGACCTGAGCCGGGCCCGGAAAGGCGCCCAGGGATGTGTTGACCTGGGGCGCGGCCAGATGCCAGAAGCCAAGGAAGATCAGGATGCCGATCGTCGGCAGCAGCAGCTGCTTGCCCGACTGGGCCAGCTCGGCGCCGGTGAACCGGCCTGCCAGTGCTTTCAGCCAGCCGGGTGCACCGGTGCCGGAAGTGGGGTTGGTTAACGTGGTCATGTCGTTCTCCTGGCTACGCCTGGTTACGGTGTTTCGGCGCCTTTCAGGCCGATCTCGAAACTGTCGATGTAGGCGTTCGGCTGGCGCGGGGTGAAGGCGACGCCATCAATCAGCTCACCCTGATACGGGCGGGCGAAGTTCTCCTGGCTGAAATCCGGGAAGTCCTCTGCCTGCATCGTGCCGTCGTCGATCAATGACTGGGCGGCCTGGGCATAAATGTCACCGCGATAAACCTGGGCGGCGGTCTTCATGTACCAGTCATCGGATTTGGCCTCTGGAATCTGGCCCCAGCGACGCATCTGCGACAGGTACCAGATGGCATCGGACGGGTACGGGTAAGTGGCGTGATGACGGAAGAAGACATTGAAGTCGGGTACCTCGCGGACGTCGCCTTTCTCGTATTCAAAGGTGCCGGTCATGGAGTTGGCGATGACTTCAGCATCGGCGCCGACATAGCTGGGCCGAGCCAGGATTTCCACCGCTTCGGCACGGTTGGCGTTGTTGTTTTCATCCAGCCAATGCGCGGCGCGAATCATTGAGCGCAGCAGGCGCAGGTGGGTGTTGGGGTTCTGCTCGGCCCAGGACTGGGTCACACCGAACACCTTTTCCGGGTTGTTGGGCCAGATTTCGTAGTCGGTGATTATCGGCACGCCAATGCCCTTGAACACCGCCTGCTGGTTCCAGGGTTCGCCCACGCAGTAACCTTGGATAGTGCCGGCTTCCATGGTGGCGGGCATCTGTGGCGGTGGCGTCACCGACAGGTGCACGTCGGCTTCCAGAGTGCCGCTGGTGTCACCGCGCTGGGGCGCGTAGAAGCCTGGGTTCAGGCCACCGGCGGCAAGCCAGTAACGCAGTTCATAGTTGTGGGTAGACACCGGGAACACCATGCCCATACGAAAACGCTCGCCTTCTGCCCGGGACTGCTCTACCACCGGTTTCAGGGCGCTGGCGCTGATCGGATGTACCGGTTTTCCGTTTTCCTCGGGAATGTGCTGGCTCATGGTCTCCCAAACCTGGTTGGAGACGGTGATGCCGTTGCCGTTCAGGTCCATGCTGAAGGCGGTAATGATGTCGGCCTGGGTGCCATAGCCAATGGTTGCCCCCAGGGGTTGTCCGGCAAGCATGTGCGCGCCGTCCAGTTCGCCGGTGATGACCCGGTCCAGCAGTACTTTCCAGTTGGCCTGGGCTTCCAGCTCCACGAACAGGCCTTCGTCCATAAAGAAGCCCTGCTCCCAGCTACTGCCAAGGGCGCCATGTCCGTCAGTTTTATGAAGCCGAGTCTCAGGTCCGGCTTCTCCGGGGCGCCAATCTCGGCCTGGGCCAGGCCGGTGCCGGCCATCAGGGAGATGGCCGTGGCCAGTCCGGCCAGCTGCCTGAGTGGGCCGGAGACGGTTGTCAGGGATGTCTTCATGGTTACTTTCCTCGTGATGTTCTTTCAGGCAAAAAAAAGCGCCTGCCCTCCGTTATCGGAAGGCAGCGCCTATGCCTGTTGAATCAACAATGATCTGAAATGTTCGAAGGTGTTGGTTGCACAGCCTGTGCCAGAGATAAAAAAGGTCTTTAAAACAGTCGAGTAAGGATTCGGGCCCGACAATGGGCCGGAATCTGGCGCCTGGTTGCCGATGTGTTTTAGTGCGATTTTTTGAGCCTTGCACCATTGTGGGCCGTGAAACGTGATGCTTTTGCCCGCCGGAGTCCCTCATAGCTTCAATGCCAGGATGGCCCTGTTATTGCAGCGGTTAACTCAGCAAAAAAGACTGCAGACAGCACTTTAGACAACACTCTAGAAAACTATGAACAGGCAAAGACGCCCGCTCCCGTGCGCCGGATATACCGGTTCCCGGAAGCGGGCGTCTTTGTTTTAGAGACAATTTGCTTTAGAGACAAAAGGATACGACGT
Organism: Marinobacter similis; assembly: GCF_000830985.1. Lineage (GTDB taxonomy): Bacteria > Pseudomonadota > Gammaproteobacteria > Pseudomonadales > Oleiphilaceae > Marinobacter > Marinobacter similis. Next base: position 1,568,685 of record NZ_CP007151.1, read on the forward strand.
GAACAGCGAGCATCAGACAGCGACCGAGGTTCGGACCACCTGCCCATACTGTGGTGTTGGTTGCGGCGTGACGGCCGGCTCAGGGCAAGTCAGTGGCGACCAGCAGCACCCCGCCAATCAGGGGCGGTTGTGTGTTAAAGGCTCGGCCTTGCACGAGACCCTGGTGTCCGACGGTCGCCTGTTGCGGCCCCGGCTCGCCGGTGTGGAGAGTGACTGGCCCGAGGCGCTGAAAGCCGCGTCTGGGGCCATTCGCGCAGCGGTAGCCAAGCACGGCCCAGGTTCGGTGGCGTTCTATCTGTCGGGTCAGCTGTTAACCGAGGATTATTACGTTGCCAACAAACTGGCCAAGGTTTTGTCGGCACACCGCATGTGGATACCAACTCCCGCCTGTGCATGTCTTCCGCGGTGGCCGCTCATAAACGGGCGTTCGGGGAAGACTGTGTACCCGGCTGCTATGACGATGTGGAGTTGGCGGATCTGCTGGTACTGGCTGGCAGCAACGCCGCCTGGGCCCATCCGGTACTGTATCAGCGCATGAAAGCGGCTAGCCGGGCCGGGCGCCGGGTGGTGGTGATCGACCCACGCCGGACGGCTACCTCCGAGCTGGCGGACCTGCACTTGAAGCTGAAGCCGGGCACCGACACTATTTTGTTCAACGGCCTGCTGGTGTGGCTGGCGGAAAACGACGGCCTGGACCAGCGCTATATTGACCGCCATTGTCATGGCTTTGATGAAACCCTGGAGGCGGCCACCCAGGCGGCGCCTCAGTCAGTTCGGTAGCTGAGCAGTGCGATCTTCCACTAGCCGATGTGGAAACCTTCTACCGCTGGTATGCACAGACTCCCCGAACGGTTACCGGTTTTTCTCAGGGCATCAATCAGGCCTCAGCGGGAACGGACAAGTGCAACAGCATTATCAATTGCCATCTGGCCACCGGTCGGGTTGGTTTGCCGGGTGCCGGACCCTTTTCCCTGACCGGTCAGCCTAATGCCATGGGCGGGCGCGAAGTCGGCGGGCTGGCCAATACTCTGGCAGCCCACATGGATTACGACAGTCCGGGTGCCCGGGACAGTGTGGCCCGGTTCTGGGGTACCGAGCGAGTTCCTAAGGGCCCTGGCCTGAAAGCTGTGGAGCTTTTCGAAGCAGTGCATCGGGGCGAGATCAAGGTGCTTTGGGTCATGGGTACCAACCCGGCGGTTAGCTGCCGGAGTCGAACCGGGTGCGCGAGGCATTAGCGCGTTGTCCCACGGTGATTGTCTCCGATTGCATGGCCGAGACCGACACCACCGCGTATGCCGACATTCTGTTACCCGCCGCCGGCTGGGGCGAGAAAGACGGCACGGTGACCAATTCCGAGCGCTGCATTTCCCGCCAGAGGTCGTTCCTGCCCCTGCCCGGCGAGGTGAAACCGGACTGGTGGATCATGGCGAACGTGGCCCGGGAGCTGGGTTATGGCGAGGCGTTTGGCTACCAGAGGCCGGCGGATATCTTTCGCGAGCACGCTGCTCTTTCCGGAATCGCCGTCCAGGCCAGCGGTGGTTGCCGACAGTTTGATATCGATTGCCTGAAAACCCTGTCCGACTCCGAGTACGATCAATTCGAACCGCTGCAATGGCCAGTTTCAGTCACGCCGGAGGGCGGGATTGCCGGCACCCGCCGACTTTTTGGCCAGGGCGGCTTTGCCACCCCCGACGGTCGCGCTCGCATGGTGCCGATCCACACGGTGAGCGTGGGCCAACAGCCCTCGCCGGCCCAGCCGCTGGTGGTAAACGCGGGCCGGATTCGCGATCAGTGGCACACCATGACCCGGACCGCCCTGGCACCGAGCTGCTCGCCCACCGGCAGGAGCCGTTTATTGAGGTGCACCCCAACGATGCCGAGGCGCTGACCCTGGCCGAGGGCGAACTGGGTCGGCTGACAGGACGCAACGGTGGCGAATACGTGGGCCGGATTCGGGTGACGCCGGATCAGCGCCCGGGCGAGGTGTTTGTGCCCATTCACTGGAACCGCCAGTTTGCCTCCCGGGGCACCGCGACTGATTTGATGATGGCAGTGACCGACCCGGTATCCGGGCAGCCCGAGGGCAAGCATGGCGTCGCCAGCCTGCAACCGTTGCCGAGTCGCTGGCACGCCCGGGTGATGCGCCGGCCGGCCAGCGGATGGCAGCCGGAATTGGCCAGTCCCTCGGGTTACTGGGCCCGGCAGCCGCTGAGTCACAGCGAGAGCTGGTGGCTGGCGGGTAATCAACCGGTCGATTGGGAACGGGAGGCGGATGTCTGGCTGGGCGGTGCGGCTCAGGTGGTGATGGGTGATGTCGCCTGCGGCCGGTTTCGGGCTGCCAGAATTGTTGATGGTCAGCTGCAGGCGATTCTGCTGGTGGCATCGAGTGCGTCCGAGTTGCCGGATCTGGCCTGGCTGGATCAGTGCTTTGGAGCCGAGTGCCTGAGCCCGGAGCAACGTCAGTGCTTGCTTGCGGCTCGGGCGGTAGACAGCGAAGACACCGGCGCGCTGGTGTGCAGCTGTTTCCAGGTAGGGGAAAAGCAGATAGCCAAGGCGATTCAGGCCGGTGAAGGCAGTGTGGAAGCGCTGGGTCAGGCCCTGAAGTGCGGCACCAACTGCGGCTCCTGCATCCCGGAATTGCGCGGTTTGCTGAGCCAACATCCGGCGCCGGAAGCGGCCGAAGTTTCCTGAGCTTTGGTCAGCCGGCTTTGCGCAGTAGCGGTAAGGGCACCCGGTAGCGCAAACCTACAGACCGGCCGGTACCCTCAATGGTGCAGGTCTTCCGGTTGACCCGGCGAATCCGACCTTGAATCTCCCGGGTGCCTGCTCCAAAGCTCACTACCTCGCCGACCTGCCAGTGTTTGCGTGCTACAACCGGATCCGGCAGTTCGAACGGATCTGTCGACAGCGCCATGCCGCGGTCGGCGGCACGGATGGCCAGAGACCGCCGCACCGCTCCAGCCCCACCACAGGCGTGCAGTTCATCCAGAATCTCGTAGAAATGCCGGTTGTGCACCGAACCCCGGAAGCGTTTGCCGGCGTTCTGCTGTAGCAGGTGCGCGAACTCGTGGCAGCAGGTGTGCGCCAGCAGGTTCAGCGGGCTCAGCTGGCCGTCGAAATAACCCCGTTTCCGGATCTCCCGGCTGGACAGCCAGCCATGGGCGGTGTCTGGCTGTTGCTTGGCCTCGACCATGCGCACGCCGTAGGTAATCAGGTGCTGTTTTCGCTGGGGATCAAAGCGGTGGTAGGTGGCCTGGCCGGCACCGACACGACACTGCAGGGAACTGCCTGGGAGGCGGTCTGTCAGCCAGCCGGTGGCCGGTTGCCAGAGTATGTCGTAGGTGGTGTCGCACATCAGTTGGCCGAGTTGCCGGGCCTGGTTACGGGTCATCAAGGAGCCATCTAGCAAATGCTTTGTCGGGAATATCGACGCTGATGATACCCGCTCCCGGGGCCGGCGCAAAACCACATCGGCCAGCATTGAAGCTGGCCGATGTGGAGATGGCAACGCGCTTGGATCAGGCCTCGAACGGCGAGCGCCAGTCGTCAGCGCCGGAGGTGCCGGCCACTGCGTGCTCCCAGGTGCCTTGCGGTATGACAGGGAGGTGGTGACCAACTGGGTGAAGTCCGCGCTGGCGGCATCTTGGCAGTGAGGCATGTTGCACTGGATGTCGATGATGGTGGCGTCTTCCAGGATGGTCGAGAAGAAGTGCTCCTGCTTGCCCTCAACGGAGGTGCGGTACCACTTGAGCTCTACTTTGGGCAGCATTTCGCCGGAAGCCAGGGCGTTGTACATCAGTGGTGTGGCCTTGTTCAGGGCAGAGGTGAACTTGAACGGCTTGTGCACGCGCTGGCCGGACGGCTGGCCTGACTGCGGATCGGTCGGCACGGTCACAACATGGCTGAATTCCTGTACCAGCACTTCGTCTTCGTGACCTTCCACGTAGATGTTGCCGACCGAGTCGGAAGTGAATGCGCCGGCGGTGATGTTGCCCTGTGTCTGCCCTTCGATACTGATATAACAAGGAGTTGGCATTGTCTGCTCCATGACGTGTGATTGAATGAGTGTCCCTATGGGTCTTCCCTGGACTTCCAAACAACTACAAACTCCGTGCCAGTGAAATAAAGGCCATATAAAACAGTGGTTAAGGTGAATTCTGTGTTGGCTTTGGCCGGTGCCAGGCAAGACGATGCCCGAGGGTTGAGCGAGGACTTGCTGACTGGGCAAAACCTTGCCCGGCCGGACTCAGTCGAATGCCAGGGCGGCCAGTAAGGCCAGCAGAAGTAGCGCTGACAGGCTTTGCCAAAAGGCGACGGGGTGTCGCTCCATCAAGGGGGGGCGGTGCCGGCTCTGCCAGTCAGTGCCGGGTTGGCGGAGGTCGTGCAGGAATTCCGACAGTGCCGGATAGCGGCGGTGCGGTTCGGGATGGAGTGCCCTCGCCAGGGCGTCATCCACCCACATCGGGACATCTTCCCGGTAGGGCCGGGCCGATTGATAGGTGAGTCGGCGTTGCTGACTGCGGCTGCGTATTTTTGGCACTTCCGCGCCAAAAGGCAGTTGACCGGTCAACAACTGATAGGTGATGACTCCCAGGGAGAACTGGTCGGCGAGCCAACTGCCGGGTTCGCCCAGCATGGTTTCTGGTGCACTGTAAAGCGCTGCTCCGCGGGGATAATGCCCAGTATCGGTGTCGGTCATTTCCTGAAGGCCGGCGACCCGGGTGGCGCCAAAATCGATCAGAGTGACGGTGCCGGCTGCATCCACCAGGATGTTTTCGGGTTTCAGGTCCTGATGCACCATCTCCAGCCGGTGGAAGGCACGTAAGCCCCGCCCGATCTGGTCCACCAGATTGCGAACCGTCTCCAGGGCAGGCGCCGGGTGATCCAGCATCCACTGTTTCAGGGTTCGGCCTTCCACGAATTCGGTCACCAGATAGACCCAGCTGCGGGGCCTGTCCGGGGCGAAAGGCCTTACTACGTGAGGGTTTGAGATGCGACGGGCAATCCACTCCTCGGTGGCGAACTGTTCGAGGTATTCCGGATCGTCACGAAGATCCGTGGATGGGATCTTGATCACCACCGGTGTCTGGGTCGCCTCATCCACCGCCTGGAATACGTGGCTGCGGCCACTGGCGTGGATCTGGCGTTGAATACGGTAGCCGTCGAAGGATCGTCCCGGGGCCAGTTCCGGGGCGAAGGGCAGCTGGCTCAGTTCGCGGCTCAGCTCGCCCGCTTGCTGGGTCTTTGGCAGGTTATCGATGCGGATGATCTGCACCGTCAGGTTGTCGTCACTGCCAGCGGCCAGAGCAGCCGCTGCGAGGGCTTTGGCAGCCGCGGTCAGATCATCCGGGTGCCGTTGCAGCCGTTCCAGGATTTCGGTTTCTGCCAGAGGTTCATAAACCCCGTCGGTGGCCAGCAGGAATCTGTCGCCGACCTGCAGCGGAGCCTGCTGGTAGTCAATGTCCAGCTGGTGGTCCATGCCCATGGCGCGGGTCAGACAGCTCTCGGTTCGGGACAGCCAGAGACGATGATCCGTGGTCAATTGCTCCAGGGCCCGGTCGTGAACCCTGTAGACCCGCGAGTCGCCCACGTTGAACACATGCGCGGTGGTTGATTTCAGCACCAGGACACTCAGAGTGCAGATGTAGCCACGGTCGAGATCATACCGGTATTGGCTGCGTCGGGTCTGGGCGTGGAGCCAGGCGTTGGTGGCCAGCAGCACCCGCTGCACCGACTTCTTGACCGACCAGGTTTCCGGCGTGGAGAAGTAGTCACTGAGAAAGCCGGCCACCGCCGATTCACTCGCCACCTGGCTGACATTGCTGGAACTGATGCCATCGGCTATGGCTACCGCGATGCCCTTGGTTGCCCGCTGCAGCGGGTCAGGAATCAGCAGACCGTGAAAATCCTGGTTGGCGGTTTTCAGTCCGCGGTCTGAATACTGGCCAACGGTGATTTCCAGTTGTGCTGAAACGGGTTTGCCCCCGTCCGGTAGCGATACCGGCGGGGGCGTTCCGGCCTGTGCGGTGGCCGGATCAGGACAGGGTTCAGGCACGGTTGGCCAGTGCTGAGTCGTCAAAGGCCGCAGGTGCCGGGCGCTTGGGCGCGGTGCGTACGTGGGTGCTGTAGAGCGTGAGTCCGGTAAAGGCCAGACCACCTACCAGGTTACCCAGCACCGTCGGGATCTCGTTCCACCACAGGTAATCCATGACCGAGAATTCACCGCCCATGATCATGGCGGACGGGAACAGGAACATGTTCACGATGGAATGCTCGAAGCCCATGAAGAAGAACAGCATGATCGGCATCCACATGGCCAGTACCTTGCCGCTGACGTTGGTGGAGATCATCGCGCCAACCACGCCCATGGACACCATCCAGTTGCACAGCATGCCGCGGATGAAGATGGTGGCCCAGCCGGCAGCGCCGTACTCGGCGTAACCCAGGGTGCGGTCTTCGCCCACGCTGGCGATCTTGGCGCCGACAGCGCCCGGGTCAGTGTTGAAACCATAGGTGAAGATGAACGCCATCATGAAGGCAACGGTCAGGGCACCGCCCAGGTTACCCAGGAACACCCAGCCCCAGTTGCGCAAAATGGCCTTGGGGGTAACGCCCGGGCGCTTATCCAGCAGTGCCAACGGGGTCAGCATGAACACGCCAGTGAGCAGGTCAAAGCCCATCAGGTACAGCATGCAGAACCGATCGGGAACAGGATGGCGCCAATCAGGAACACCCCGGTCTGAACCGCAACGGTGATGGCAAACGCCGCCGCCAGAGCCAGGATTGCACCGGCCATGAAGGCACGTATCAGGGTGTCACGGGTGGACATGAAGATCTTGGATTCACCCGCGTCCACCATCTTGGTGGCGAACTCGGAAGGTAAAATATAAGACATAGCTGGTTCCTCTGGCCCACAAAAAAACGGCGCTGCTCACCACCTTTAATGCTGCCTGTGCAGGGTGAAGAGCAGACGCCGTTGTCTGAAATGATGCTGTCGCTGTGAGCAGAGCCCACGTTGGCTCTACTGATCTGGTTGTTGCAGGGACTGTGCCAGGGTCGTGGGGTAAAGCTTAAAGCTTATTAGGTTCAGGGGCTTACGGAGGGCGGTTTGTTTTTTTACAGTGGCTCGTTGGCCTTCTCGCACGGTGGCATGCACCCGTTCAGTGCGTAATTTCAGGTCAGTGCTGCCTTCTGGTTCGATTGAGTTCAGTTCAGTCTCAACGCAGACGGAATCGGACGGGCAGAGCGTAGCTGAAACTCTGACCATTCATTCTGGCAGGCACCGCCGGCAGGGGTTCGGCGTCTCTGAGCATCTCCAGGGCGGCGTCATCGAGCAGCTGGTGGCCAGAACCGGTTTTCAAGTGCAGTTCCAGCAGCTCCCCCTCCCGATCGAAACTGAAGACCACCAGTGGCGTGCCTTCCTGTCCCAACCGACGTGCCCGTCTGGGGTATTGGTAATGCTGGCTCAGATGCCGGCTGAGCTGGTTCAGGTACTCGTCGATTCTGGCGGAACTGCCCGCTTCAAGTTGTACCTGCTGGTTTTGTGGTTCGGTACTCTCGGAAATGTCCGTGGCTGTGGTTACTGATGATTCCGGCGGGCTGGTTTCGGCCGGCGGTTCCGGAGCCGGTTCGGGCTTTGGCTCCGGTTCTGGCTCAGGCTCCGGTTTCGGTGCTGGCTTTGGTTCTGGTTCTGGTTCGGGTTTTGGCTGGGGCTCCGGCTCTGATGGCTGCTCGGGGGGCGCCTCAGGTTCGGGTTCCTGCTGTGGGGCCAGACTGATGCGAACCGCCGGAGCGGTGTTGCTGGTCGCCTCACCCATTGCCAGTTGGGTGATCGGTTGTTGGGGTAGAGCGAACAGCAGGATCAGCCCAGCGGTCACCACCGCCACCAGCAACAGTCCAGCCTTGATCAATCCCTGCGTGGGTCTCATGAGCCCGGTTCCGTTAACAGCAGGATTTCGGTGTGGCCGGCGTTCTCGAGGGTCCTGAACAGGCTCTCCAGTTTGGCCATGGCCAAGCCTTCGGCCGCAGCGATGGTCAGCGGCTTTTGCGGGTCTGCCGGCGGCAGTGATGCAAGCAGGCGTTCTTTGTTCAGGACCTGGCCGGCGATCTTCCAGTCGCCACTGCTGGTCACCGACAGATCGGCCCGGGGCTCCTGTTGCTGCGCTCCGATCTCGGCCGTGGGCAGCTCGGGCAGCGGTTCATCGGCAATCTGGCCGGCTACGATAAAAAACATCAGTAGCAGGAACACCAGATTGATCAGTGGCAATAGCGCATCTTCCACGCGCTCCATCAAGGTCTTGCCTGAGCTGAACGGTGGTGGAAGCAGGTCGGTCATGGGGTCTGTTCGGATTGTCGTTGCCAATGGGTTTCGATGCCGGCGGCGTCCAGACGGGTCAGGGCCTGGGTGAACTGCCCCAGTATGGTTTGCGGGTGGGTGCCCAGAGTGACTTCGCTGATCTCTTCTGCGGCAAGGGCAGGGATCAGCTCGTTCAGTTCAAACGATTGTCCTTTTCCCTCCCAGAGCACCCGGCCGTCGTTGCCAACGGTCAGTTCCGGTATCGGCTCACCTGCCTCGGTGCGCTGGTCCGGAGTGGCATTGGCCAGTTCCAGTGAGCCCACGGGCAATAGACGGCTGGTCAGCATGAAAAACACCAGCAGGATGAACACCACATCAATCAGCGGTGTCATGCGAATGGGAATGGGTCGGCTGGGCCGGGGTTCAACCAGTTGCATGGGCCAGGCGCTGTCGACTGCGTGCCGCAAAATCCTGTGGCTCGCTGCTGTCTCCGGTGCCGGTTTCCGGCCTCATTTCGTCCTTCGGACCGGCTGTTGCGAGCTCAAGGCCGTCAGCGCCATTCAGGACAGTCACCAGGGTGCTGTTGATGGTGGCGTGCAGTCGGCGCAGCCGGAATTCGATCCAGGCGGCCAGGGCCGCAAAGGGGATGGCAATCACCAGGCCAGCAGCGGTGGTGGTCAAAGCCTCGTAGATGCCGCCACTCAGTTGCGTCGCGTTGGCACGGCCCTCGGATGCCGCCATGGCGCCAAAGGCGTCGATCATGCCCATTACCGTGCCCAGCAACCCCAGTAGCGGAGCAAGCGCGGCAATCACCTCAATGATCTTCAGCGGAGCTTCAAACGGTTGCAGAGCCTCCTGTGCATCCCGGGCCGCCGTCGCCTGATGCGGGCCGGGTCGCGCTGCTCCTGGCAGGCCTTGGCGGTATCGAGTACCAGCGGCAGCAACGGATTCAGGCGACCGACGGCGCTGGCCTGCTGCCGGAACGTCTCGGGCTCGGCATCAGCGGGTGTTTGTTGCCAAACCGTCATGAAGCGTTTCAGTTGTCGAGTCAGGCGTGGTGCGTAGAAAGCACCGATCAGCATCAGGTAAAGGAAGGTTACGAACCCGATGACTGCGAGGGCGGCAAGCACCATCATCACCGGCCCGCCCATCTCAAACAGCTGGGCTAGCGGGCCGGTGAAGGGCTCGGCTGATGAGAACAGGGAAGAATCTGGCATGGGCAGCCTCGCAAAAATAAATTCAGATGCAAATGATAACGCTTATCAATGCGTTTGCAAGGTGTAATCTGACAATCGACCCAGCTCTGCTAAAATGCCCGGCGCCAGCCTTAATTCACCAAGCCCAACCACAACGTGGTCAGCTGCGGAGACGATCTGATTAGCCCAACCCTAACACCAACTCCAATCCCAACCCCCAAGCACTCAACGCCGGAAGATAACGATGATTAGACGCTGGCTCGGGAGTCTAGTGAACCGTGCGGTGGTGCTGGTGATTTGCTTCACCCTGTTGTCAGCGCTGGTCGTTACTGTAGTGGGGGCGGTGCTCAGTCAGAGTGAGCTGGAGCAGCAGGCAAAAAACCAGGTAGCAACCATTGCGCAACTGGTTGCCGGTGAGCTGGATGACAAGCTAGGGCGTCGGCTGGAAACGATCAGCATGTGGCCCACAGCTTTACCATGGACGAAACCATGCTAAAGGCGCGTTCCGGTGTCCTTGTTGGCGAACAATATGCTCTCGAACATCTGTTTGATGCTATTTACCTGATTGATTCCAAGGGCAATGTTCTTGCAGAAAATCTCCCGGATCTTGATCTGACCGGCTCTAATTTAAGTCATCGTGATTATTTTCAAGACGCATCCCAGCGGTTGACACCGGTTATTAGCGAACCCTACGTGTCGATTTATCAGGACCAGCCCGCGATTACTATCGTTGCGCCGATCTTCGATCATCGCCAGAAATTCATCGGTATGCTCGGTGGCGCCTTGCTGCTGAGTGGTGAGAATTTCATGGAAGACGTTGCCAGTCTTCGAATTGGCGAGACCGGGTACCTGGGCGTTGCCACCCGCAGCGGAATCACCCTCGCCCACGGCCGAAGCGGGCAGGTGATGGCGCCTGTGCGCGTTGGTAATCCGGTGCTCAAGGACGCCATGGAAGGTTTTGAAGGCACCCGGCAAACCCGCAATGGCGACGGTGACCGCACCATCATGTCGGTCCAGCAAATGGCTCAAGTGCCCTGGTTTGTAGCGGCTGTTTGGCCGGCCCGGGAAGCCTTCGCACCCATCACCCGAATGACCGATGCCTTTCTGTGGACGCTGCTGGGTGTTTTCGGCGTTGTAACACCCATTGCACTCTGGCGTTTCCGACGGCTGATGGCGCCGCTTAAGGTTCTGGGTCAGCAAATCAATGAACGACACCTTGGGGTTCGTGCCGTGCCAGTGGATGTTACCGGTGGTCGGGAAATCCGGCGGGTGGCTGAGATTTTCAATACCGTCATGGACGAGCGGGAAGATGTGCTGACGTCGCTGGCGGAGCGGGAGGCTTTTTTCCGTTCCGTAACCCAGAGCGCACCGATCGGCATTATCCAGACCGATGTCCTTGGCCGCATCGATTTCGTTAACCCGGCCTTTGAGAACCTTATTGGGCGGCCAGCGTCGGAACTTCAGCATACTTATCTGATCGAGGGCGTCTTCGAGGCAGATCGGGAAGCAGTATTGAGTGGTTGGAAGCAGTCACTCAGGAACAAAGAGGTGTTTCGGGGTCGATTCCGCATACCCAGCCGCGGCGAGCGGGATCTGATCTGGGGCGATGTGATGACCTCGGTGATCGAAACACCGGACAAGACCCTGGGCAGCATTACCGTAGTTCGAGACGTGTCCCGGGAACTCGAGGCGGAAGAGGCTCTGCGCGAGGAGCAACAACGCGCCGAAAACATCCTCGGTGTGCTGCAGGAAGGCGTGTTGATGGTGGATGTTGAAGGCCGGATCCGGTTCGCCAACCAGACTGCCTGCCAGTTCCTCGGCGCCGAAGGCGACTGTGCCCAGCAGAATTTCTTTGATCTGGTGGAGATACAGAGTGACGACAAGGTTCTGACCCACAATGATTTTCTGACTGGTGGCGACATCGACAGCTTGTACGCCACCCTGAAGAATCGCAAAGACGGCCGGTACGATATCGACTTGACCGTGCTTCATGTCCGTCAGGGCCGGTATAACGAACGCATGGTGTTCGTGATCCGGGATGACAGCGAACGGCGTCGCCAGGAAGAGCGCCTGTCCTGGGAAGCCACCCACGACAGCCTGACCCACCTGCTCAATCGCAGGGCTTTCACCGCGTCCCTGCTCAAATGCCAGGCAGAAGTGACCGAGCCAACTGCCCGCTCGGTGCTGATGCTGATCGATCTGGATCATTTCAAGCCGGTAAACGATGAGGGTGGTCACCTGCTCGGGGACGACCTGCTCAAGCGTCTGGCCGACCTGTTCAAGGACACGGTTCGACAGTCGGATACTGTGGCCCGGCTGGGTGGTGATGAGTTCGGCATTATCCTGCCCATGTGTGGGCTGGAGCGGGCGGAGGCTCTGGCTGAGCGCATCCGGGCGCGGGTTGAGGAATTACGGATCGAGCAGGACGGTCGAAGTTTTGGTGTCACCGCCAGTATCGGTTTGACCGAACTCGCCCCCGGTGACAGCGGGCCGCGGGAAGTCATGGCCCGGGCCGATGAGGCTCCTACACCGCCAAGTCCCGTGGTCGCAACGCCGTGGTGGTGATGCCAGCTCCGTCCTGACGCTTACCACCAGCCTGAGGACTGGCCGGCCTGCCACAATAGCCGGGCGGCCAGAGCAGTTAAGATCAGATTGAAGGCCTGGTGAAACCACCGGTTACTGAGTGACTTGAGCACGTGCAGGCCCAGCCAGGTTCCGGCAAAGCCACTGGCAATCATCGCGAGAATGAAGGGCAGCCAATCCGGGAACACAAATCCCGCTACCGTGAAAACCAGCGCCTTGGGCGCGTGCTGCAGGGTCATGGCGGTGGCGAAGGTGGCGACGGTGGTGAACCGGTCCCGGTGAATCTGTTTGATAAAGGCTGCAACCAGTGGCCCGGTGGCGCCCACAAACAGGCTGACAAAGCTGGTCAGGCCCGAGGCCAGAAATATCCCGGTGTTACCAAATGAGGCCTTCGGCAGGGCCGGTCCCCAGCACAGAAACAGCACAAACAGGGCGATGGTCAGTTGCCAGGCAGAGGCCGGCAGATCGACCAGTAGCCAGGCCCCCAGGGCCGCACCCACCAGTACACCCGGCGCAAAGGTGCCAATCACTTTCCAGTCGACCTGTTTCCGGGTCAGCAGAGCGCGGCCGCCATTGGAGCCAAGCTGGATCATGCCATGCACCGGAATGATTGCCGCAGGCGGCATCCAGTTGGCCATCAGCACCAGCAGCAGTACCCCGCCGCCGGCGCCCAGGCTGGCGGTGATCATCGAGGTCAGGACCGAGCAGGCCAACAGGAAAGCCGCAACCGGAAGGCTCAGGCTGTCGGGCAGGAGAGCTATTTCCATACACAGAAGTCCGTGGTGTTCAGTCGGGGGGAGCGGCACAGGGCTTCCGTGGCCAGCTGCACGTCGGCCACATAATACAGGGAGGCCAGCCCGAGGCGATCACGGCCCAGGTTATGGAACACCATGCCGAAGGCAATGTCGCCGGCGGTGAATCGGTCATGATGTTCAGCAAAGTAGGCTGCGGGCTTGGCCAGGGCGTCGTCGGTCAGCAGGGCCTCAACCCGGCCCGCACCGCCATGGTAGGCCTGGATCAGCAGCAGGGTGAACAGGCGCTGTTGCTTGGTCTCGGGCAGGTGGCCAAAGCGCTCGGCAAATGCGGGCTCGAGATTGCGGGCATTCTGATTCATCAGGCGCAGGGCGCAGTCGATCTGCGCCAGACGGTGCCAGTAGTTGCGTGGTTTGATCCGGCAATCGGACAGCGCCGAGGGTGACAGCTGCAGAATGCCCCGGGCATTAGCGACGGAATGGGCGCGGGCCTGGCCTCCGCTTTCGATCAGGATCTGGCCCGCCAGGTACAGGGGCAGCTCCCGCGGCAGGTCCAGGCGATTCTGGTCCTGACGGGTTTGGGCTACATAACGAAGAGCATTGTGGAGGGATTCCGGCTGGCCGCTGGAGGCGAAATTCAGATCGTCCCAGGCACCCCAGATACGCTCCGAAGGCAAGGTGCCAAGGTAGCGGGCCACCGCCTCATCCAGGTTCAGGTGTGGCTGGTTGCAGGCCAGGGCGAAGGGGTAGCCGGTCTGGCCTGTTTTGCCAGGCAGCCAGGTATCGGTGCGGTTATCATCGAACAGCGTCTGCCGGGTGTCGTTAAGCCGGGCCTGGGTTTCGTCACGATCAGCGCCATCGCTGATCCAGCCAGAAACTGGCCCCGCATATCAAACAGGATGTGGCGATCGGCATTGGCGCAGTAACCGGTTTCCTTCAGTACCCAGCCGCGAATGGTCAACACGTTGCTGTAGACCCCCTGGCTGACCCAGTAGGGCGAGCTTCGAACCACCTGGGTCCAGTCGTCACTGGTGGCGGTTTTTTCCGGGTTGGCGTTGGCGGTGCCAAGCGTCGCCCAGATCAGGGTGAAAAACACACAGAGCTGTCGTAAGCTCATGACTCTCCAATCCATATTCGAAAATCCGTGACCGTCCCGAGACCACAATAACAAACGGAACCGCTCATGAAGCAATCAGAATATCTGAGGTATGACGCTACCGCACTGGCAGATTTGATCCAGCGTGGCGAAGTAACGCCCCGGGAAGTGTGTGAGGCGGCTATAGACCGGGCAACCCGGGTCAACGGCTCGCTGAACGCCATCTGCCACCCCCAGTTCACGGAAGCCCTGGAGCAGGAGTTTCCGGCGTCGTCGGTGTTCTCCGGGGTGCCGCTGTTGCTCAAGGATCTGGCCCAGGAGCAGGCGGGTCATCCCTGCACCTATGGCAGCCGGGGCCTGACCCGGAATATTGCTCCCAGGATTCCGAGTTTGTCCGACGTGCCCGGGAGGCCGGCCTGGTGTTCCTGGGTCGCACCGCGACTCCGGAATTCGGGCTCAAAGCGGTGACCGAGTCCGAGCTGTGGGGGCCATCGCGTAATCCATGGCAAACCGAATGCACTCCTGGTGGCTCCAGTGGTGGTTCCGGTGCGGCGGTGGCTGCCGGCGTGGTGCCCATGGCCGGTGCCAACGATGGCGGCGGGTCCATTCGCATTCCCGCGGCCTACAACGGCCTGTTTGGTCTCAAGCCCTCCCGGGGCCGCATTTCCAGTGGCCCGTTGGTAGGCGAGGCCTGGACGGGCGCCTCTTCTGACCACGTGGTCAGCCGCACGGTTCGCGATAGCGCGGCCATGCTGGATGTCCTCAGTGGGTCGGCCCCCGGCGATCCGTTTGAAATCCCGGCGCCAGAGGGCCGGTATCGGGATCTGATCCAGCAGTCTCCAGGCACCCTGAAAATCGGTGTGTTCACGGCCTCGCCCTACGGGACCGAGGTGGCACCCGACTGCGTCGCCGCAGTGGAAGCCACGGCGCGGGTGCTGGAAAATCTGGGTCACTCGGTGGAATACGCCCGCCCGGATTACGACGGCATGGCGCTGGCCCGCTGTTACCTCGGGCTCTACTTTGGCGAGGTGTCTGCGATGATGGCCCGGGCTCGCGAGGAGTTTGGTGCCGGGGACGACAGTTTCGAGCTGGATACCCGGCTGATCGGGATGCTGGGCAACACCATGCCGCTGTCTGATTACGTCCGGCGCCGGCAGCGCTGGAACGACTTTTCCCGTGCCCTGGGCACGTTCTTTGGCCGTTACGATTGCTATCTGTGCCCGACCACCGGTCAGCTTCCGGCCCGGATCAGCGAACTGGATACACCGGCGCACCTGAAACTGGCGGCTAAAGTGATGTTGGCGCTGAAAGCGGGGAAGCTGGTGCACCGCACCGGCCAGGTGGATCAGATGGCGATGGAGAGCCTGGCCCGCACCCCGTTTACCCAGCTGGCTAACCTGACGGGTACCCCTGCGATGTCGGTGCCCATGCACTGGAGTCAGTCCGGTTTGCCGGTTGGGGTGCAGTTTGGTGGCCGCCACGGCGATGAAGCCCGGCTGCTGCAACTGGCGGCACAACTGGAAGAAGCGAGCCCGTGGTTTGGTCAATACGAGCGCTTGGAGAACGCATTCGACGGCTAGGGGTTGTGATCCGGTTGGGGCAACTCCACGTTTATCTTTGTGTTCGGAACAGGCTATGCTGTCAATCAGGAAGGTTCCTTCCTTCCTGAACGACCCTGATGGCATCGAGGAGGCGAGCGTATTATGAACCAACCGATGGCAATCGATGATCTGGTATCAGTAGCACAGGCCGAGGCAATGGGGGAGCTAGATGCCCCGATGATGCTATCGTCCTGTCCAGTGAACAAAGCTACGACTTGCCCATTAACTCCCTTGAAACCGATGCCGACAAGGCCCGCTGGGGACTGATCCTCCGCGCCGCCCGCGAGCATGTGGAAGCGGATGCAGTGGCCGTGCTGTACCCAGCCTGGACCACCATTCGTCACAAAAACCCGGAAATGGCGCCGGACAGCGATTCGGAGCATGCCGACGCTGATGCAGACGCCGCCGATAACAGCCCGATCGATACTCTATTCGTCCAGCTGCACACCCGAGATCATGTGTACTGGCGGGGGTTCGAGCAGATTCGGGATCCCAAGCATCAGCGCATTGTCGCTTTCGCCGAATCAAGGCGCTGTCCACCGACTACAAACGGCACGAAGCCCCGTCGGTTACGGCCTGGCTCAGCACCTTGTTCGAGCCACTGCCCGATGAAGGCGAGGAATCTGACGTCGATCGGGAACTGGCTGATCTTCTTGAAGAACCGGAAGTCAGCGCAGCCCTTTACCCCAGAGAGCTGAGAGCGCTTCACTAAGCAATGTCAGTCAAGTCCATGCTCAACCTGTCCCGGCCTCTAGCTACCCGCTAGACGGCCGGTACGCGCTCCCACACCCACATCAGACTGATGCCAATGACTCCCAGCAGGGTGAGTGGAACCAGCGCCCGCTGATAGAGCGGTGTTGTCTGTGCCAGCAGAGTGAGCAGCGGGAAACAGATAGCCAACAGTGCCAGTTGACCAAGCTCTACGCCGACATTGAAACCTGCCAGGGCGACGGCCAGATTGGCGGTGCCAGAGGTCAGGTCCGACAGCACACTGGCAAAGCCGAAGCCGTGAATCAGCCCGAAGCCGAAAGCCAGAGGCCAGGTTTTACGCCCAAGTAAGGGCCAGACGACGTTCACGGCCGCCACTACAATCGATGCAGCAATCACCGTTTCCACCCAGGCAATGGGCAGGCTCACGATCTTCAGGGCCGCCAGTGCAGGGTGATCGAATGCGCTACCGTGAAGGCGGTGACCACGGCGGCCAGCTCGATGACCTGCGCTCGGGAGGGCAACCGGCGCCGGGCTGCGGTGGCAGAGTGGTTACGAGCGAGGCTGGCTGGAAGCACCAGCACCAGCAAAAACAGGATGTGATCCAGGCCGATCAGCAGGTGTACCACGCCCTCATAGAGAAACGTGATGAAGTTGTGCCAGAGTCCTGACGTGCCTGAGGGGCGCAAATCCACCGTCTGGCTGTTTGGCCCGGCCACTGCCAGCGATGACGCGTCGCCGGTACTGATCTGAATCAGCCGCGGTGCAGGCTGTCCTGCTCAAACAGCAGGCGGTACTCAAGGCGGTCCGGGGCCTGGCCGTCGGCGCAGAGCACCTGATACCTGGTGGCGGCGTAGGCGCCATCACTGTGCTGGCTGATGCCCCACTGCTGGCCCTGTAGCGCGCAAGCGGAGTTGCCGGAAGACAGCGTAATCCCGGCCTCTACGGCGTTTAGAATAGCGCCTCTATGCTGGCGTAACTCTCCCCCGGTCACCTCGCCGTCGCGGTTGGAATCCAGAGGAACCAGCAAAGCCAGGTCCCGCAGAGCCACGTCGATCCGGAACTGCCCGGCGTCGGTGTCTAGGTACATGAAGCTGTCACTGGCTTTATGCGCCAGCACCGGATTGGCCAGTGTCAGCAGCCAGAGAAACATAGTCAGCATTAATATGGGAGCACGCAGGACCGTCACGGTGCCTCCGGATAACGGTGGTCAGTCTGATTAAACTCTGCCAGCCATTGGCGCAGTTTCTGTAAGGCAGGCTGATCTTCTGCTTGGTGGGCAGCTCTCAATACCAAGCGAGTATCCAGGGGCTCACGCTGGGTTTCCCAGTTTGCCAGTGCATGCTTGAGGGCCAGCGCCGGCTGGTTTTCAATGTCCAGTTGAAAACGGGCGAAATCCCGCTGATGCAGCAGGGTGCCGCGCCATTGGGCTTCGGCAAAGCGTTCCCGTAGAGAGTTCGTCAGTGTTTTTGCCTCCGGGGCCCAGCTTCGCGCAGGGCAATCGCGCGGATGACTGCCAGAGCGTCGACCTGGTCATAGCCCTCTGTGAGTTCGAGCGTTGTCTGGAGGTTCCTGCTCTGTAGTTGCCAATCTGCCAGTTGCGCCCGGGTGTACAGGTCTTCGGGCGATTGCTGGAGCACGTTGCCCCAGTGGGCTGCCGCGGAGTCGAGGCCCAGTTGTGCCGCGAGATCCCCGAGTGTGCCCTCGGCCCAAAACCGGCTGGTTAGGTCGGCATTGGTGGCTGAGGCCAGTTGAGCTCGCAAGTTTCGGTAGGCGGATTCGGCACCGCCGGTTCGGGCTTCCGTTTGCGCAAGGCAACTGGCTGCAATCAGTCCTGGATAAACATCGGCCAGCGCCTGGCAGTGCTCTTGGGCTTTGATATAGCGGCCCTGCACCAGTTCAAGATTGGCCAGGGTCAGCCGGGATTGAATCTGCTGCTGACGCTGTTGGGTGGTTTGCAGGACCTGCTCAAGATCCTGCCGGGCCGCATCGAAGCGGTGCAGACTCTGGGCCAGGGTGGCGCGCAGAACTCGTAGCCGATCGTTAAAGTCAGCTTCCGGCCAGTCCTGCAGCAAGCGCTCGGCGTAGCCCAGGAATCGGGGGTCGCCGGTCTCCCGGGCCTGTTCGATCAGCTGTTGAACTTCATCAGCCAGCTCATTGACATTCTCTGGAACAGAACTCAGGTTGGGCGACACTTCCGGAAGCGTTGCCAGCACAGCATCGTCTGAGAAATCGTTTTGGATTGGGTTCGGCGCGGCAATCAATGCTGGTGCTGCCAGCAGTGATCCGGCCAGGCTGAACCCAAGCCAAAAAGCCCTGCCCGGGAGGGCAGGGAAGGAAATCGCCGGATGGCGACGGATGTCGCTCCGGCGAAGGGTCGTCTTAACGGAACAGGTCATCGTAGGCCTGTGGATTGTTTTCATCGTTGAAGCTGAAGTCCGTGTCGTTGATCTCCACCGCCGCACGGGTATCGCTGGTATTGGCGATCTCCGCTTTAACGAAGGTGGTGAAATCAACCGACGGATCCGGCCGCTCAAGTCCATTGCTGGAGCCGTCGGCGCAGCCTCCCAACAACAGAACTCCGGCTAATAAGCCTGAGATAGTGAGCATTTTCTTCATGATTCTCTCCTCATCCACCTAAGGTTAACGTTGCGGGTTGGGTGAACCGGCAATCGGGTGGGCGAGGTAAGGGAATTCGGCCAGCAATGGGCTGGCTGTGACCGCCTTGTCTGTGAATTCCGTGTCTCGAGCCGTGGCATCGCCGGGCATTAGACTTTCGAAGTCCGGATGTACGGCGTTGAACCGATCTGCGTAGAGGACACCCATGGCCACACGCAAGGCGATATCAACGACGTCGTCAACTGGGCGTCTACCATTCGGGAAGCCTGCTAGGTCACCCAAGGAGCCCATGCCATCGGTTGCGATCACGCCCAGATCGTTCTGTTGCTCGACGGTCGGTTCGATGGCCGTGTTCAGTCGCAGCATCTCGCCTAAAGTGACCTCGCCGCTGGGACGGTTCAAGCCTGGCACACCGTTCAGGAACGCCCAGATCAGGTCTGCTCGCGGGAATGCGGTAGGCGCATCGGCAGCTCCCGGGAAACCAGCGTTGTCAGCTTGCTCGCCAAACAGGATTTCTACTAATGCCGGCAGGGTTGGGGTCAAGACATAGGAAGCAAAGTTGTTTACGTCGTCCTTGGGTTCACTGGCATTAAATTTGTCTTTGTCACGCAGTCCAATGACTACTTCATTGACCAAAGGTGAACCCAAGCGGGAGACCTGAGTGTAAGCTCCGCCCTCGACAGTCGCACCTTTGCCCATATCAGTATCGGTGAATTTGGTTGGTTCGGGATTGAGAACCGAGCTTGGCGCAGACTCGCCGTAGTCCAGCCCCCGATGACCGGTTCGCCGCCTGCTGTTAGACATTCGATCGGTACTTCGATGGCCAACGAGGTGACATTCTTGTCGTTTAAGATGTCGAGGTTGGAATTAGGGTCAGTGCCACGGCCATTAAACCCTGCGACATCTTCGAGTGGTAGATTAACCAGGTCGAAAATCTCGCCCAGGTTAACCGCAAAGGCCTCTTGCCGTTGTCCGACGAAGACACGGCCCATTCCACAGCCCGGGATGTTGATGTCGTTTACGTGACTCTTTGCGTAATCGGTATATTTGGAAATGGTTTTTGAACCGATGTTGTCAGCCGGCTTACTGAAATCGGTGCCACCTGACATATCCGTTACTGCCTGAACAGTCCCGGTACGACGGTCGCCCCTGATAACGTCAATGGAATAGGTTTGACGAGACTGAAGCGCAGGATTATTGGCATCCGCGGTCGCGTCTGGCCCGAGAGCTGCTGCGGTTTTCAGCGGGATGGCAACGTCAGTACCATCGATATTGAGAGTGAAGTCTTGGTTGACGGTCTCGAAGTCGAAACGGAACGTAACATCCTCAACCGCATCGCCATCATTATCGACGTGAATCTCGTAAATCGCGTCTTCATCGAGATCGAAATAGTTCGGTCCGCCGTAAGCATCCTGAAGAGGCAGGTAGTTCGCAATCAGGGTCACGAAACCCTCGCGGCCTGTCTCATAACTGCGGAACATGTAAAAATCAGTACCGTCCACTTTTGGAACTTCGGTGATAAACGGAGCTTCCCGGTGGCTGGACGCCTGGCTCAGGCTGGCGCCTAAACAGATTCCCGCTACGGCGACTGCGAGGGCCGAGCGTTTGGTGGCTGTGTTCATTGCGTGTTCCTCGTCTATTGTTGGGTTGTGCAAGAGAAGCAACGGACGGCCTCGTGAGATAGATGCACACCCGGCTAAAAAAATATTTAAATTCATGTGCTGCATCTCACCCGAGAGTCGGCGCGTACCCAAAACAACGATAAGTGGAGCTGAAATGTCTCAAAATGACGCCAGTCAGGATGACCTGATGCGCCTTTTGATTGCGGTGTCCCACGAGGACCGACGTGCGTTCCAGCAAATGTATGAGCTGATTTCCGGCCGAATGTACGGCGTTTGCCTGAAGCTGGCCGGGCAGCGGGAACTGGCGGAAGAAGCCTTGCAGGAGACATTTATTCAGATCTGGCATCACGCCCGTGAATATCACAGTGATCGCGGCACGCCTTTGGGCTGGATGATGACCATTGCTCGTTATCGGACCCTGGATTTGATGCGCGCCAGAAAAGTTCGACAACACGCGGGCGAAGACCAGTTGGAGCATGTGGAGGACCAGCGGGCCGGTCCGCTGGATGAATCGCTTCGCAGTGCCGGTGCCACCCAGTTGACCGGGTGTCTGGAGGAACTGAGTGACGTGCAACGGGACAGCATTTTGCTGTCCTACTACAAGGGCCTCACCCACGACGAATTGTCGCAGGCGTTGAGTTCTCCGATCGGAACGGTCAAGAGCTGGATTCGGCGCGGTTTGATTGCCCTCAAGAGGTGTCTCGAAACATGAAAATGACAACGGAACGTATTGAGAGCCTCGCGGCAGAGTATGTGCTGGGCTCTCTGCATGGTCGGGCCCGTCGTCGGTTCGAGCGCTGGATGATGGAATCGGGCCGGGTGCGTCAGGAGGTTTGGTACTGGGAACAGAAACTGGGCCAGCTGTCTGCGGAAGTTCCGCCGGTGGAGCCGCCCAAATCAGCCTGGCAGGCGATTGAACGGCGGCTTTGGCCAGACACGGCCAAGTCCGGCGAGCAAGCGCGTTCAGGGCTGAGTTGGCTATGGCCGAGTTGGAGTCTGGTGGCAACAGCCGCCGCGGTGATGTTGGCGGTGGTGATTGTGCAGCAGCCGGCGCCGGCGCCCCAGCTTTCTGGCGCGATTGTCCAGGCTGATGTCAGTGACCCGCTCTGGCTGGTCAGTGAGTCCGGGCCGGACCGGTTGCTGAAATTGCGTTCGATTGCGGCCAGCGCGGCTGATGCGGGCAAGGATTACGAGCTCTGGATCGTGCCGGAGGACGGTCAGCCGTTATCGCTCGGGGTAATCCCGGCCGGTGGCGTACATCAGGTCACGTTGACTGACGAGGCTCGGACTGCGCTGTCCCAAAGCCGAACCCTGGCGATCAGTCTGGAGCCCCTGGGAGGTTCTCCGACGGGCGCTCCCACCGGCCCAATTCTGCACGTAACCAAACTGTATGAGCTATAACGCCGCCTAACGGGCGGCCATCAGGGTCAGGCACAGCTGGGCGTTCTGGATGAAGTGTCCGAACGCCGTCAGCTGTTGCTCGGAGGGTGTGTAGTCGCCGGCGGCGTTGTCCGCATAGAACAGACCTACCAGGCGGTTGCCGGCCCGGAGAGGGCCGATCAGAGCCGGTACCTGGCCGAGCCAGCGGTCGTAGCCCACGGAACCGGCCTTTTCCCCGGGCCGGTAGATGAAGCAGCCTTTTTCCGGTAACAGGCCGCCCAGCATGCCGCTGCCGTCCTTTGAGATGGTGAGGTGGTCGCGCCAGCCCTCGGTGCCCCGGCCACTGAGTTTTCGTGGCACCAGAACCTGTCCGTCCTTATCCCCCATCAACAGGGCTACCCGTTGCATGCCGATGACCCGATGTATGCCCTCAATTACCAGCTCGCAGATCTCGTTAATATTGGGCTGTTCGGCCAGGCTATGGGTCAGGTCGCGGAGGATCTGCAACTGTAACTCCGGATCCATCTCCGGGGCTTGGGTCTTGCTGAGATCATCGGCTTTGCGATTGCCGGGCATCAGTGCGGTGACTTGGGGAATGCCAAGGGAAATGGCGACCCGTGCGGCTTCCGAGGCGTTGACCTTGATCCGGTCTCGAACGGTCGCCGGGTTTTCGTCGATGTCCTTGCCCAACTGCTCCAGCACCTTGTCCATTTCGGCGCCACTCCAGCCCTGTTCTGACAGTCGGGCCATTTCCACCGAATGGCGCACCAGGCTGGCGGCCGGGGAATTGGCTGGCCCCGACGAGACCACATCGCGGATAAACGGGCCCAATGACCAGGCTTCGACCAGGCCACGGGTGATTTCGGTAAAGGTGGAATGCAGCACCGCCTTCTGGGCCGGCACAGGGGCTTCTTCCAGCCGCAGGAGCTGCTCCAGTTCGTTGGCCTGATCGGTCTCGCAGGACCAGAACGCCAGCTCACCAATGTTCATCAGCAGGGCACCAATGAACACTTCTTCGAGGGCGGTTTCGTTGCGTTTGGGCATCAGGCACCGGGCCTGAACCGCGGCGTGGATGGCCCGGGCCAGGCAGCTCAGCAGGTGCGGTCGGTCGTTGCGTTGTAAAAGCGCGTCGACAATCAGCGATGAAATGGCCATGGATTTCACCGCATCAAAGCCGATAAGGGTGATGGCGCGGCTGACGGTACTGACCTGGGTTCGGGTCTGGTTATAGAACACGGTGTTGGACAGCCGTAGCACCTGGGAGGTGAGCTGGGCATCATTCAGGATGACATTGGCCAATTCGTTGACCGTGCTGTTGCGGTTGTCGGCCAATTCATTGATACGCCGCAGTGTGTTGGCCAGAACCGGCAATTCTACCTTGCTCAGGTAGGTTACCCAGGCCTGGGTCGACGTCATCCTTGCAGGGGTGGTCTTGTTGTCAGTGGTCACGGTGGTGGTCTCGGGGCGGTGATTGTTAGGATTTGGAGCGCCTTTCAAATCAGTCTAATGCACCGCGGGAGTGGGTGTCAGGTAACGGTTTGTGTAAGGGCAACTACCCACATGGGCGACATGCCCCGGATTCGGGTTTGGCGCCCGAATGGGCTATAATCGCCGGCTTTAATCGCTGCACCCACAAGGCGCTGACCGTGATTGTATTTGACCAGGTACAGAAGTCGTATCAGGTGGAAGGCCGGGCGATCCCCGCGCTCCATCCCACAGATATGACCATTGAAACCGGCGAGGTGTTTGGCATCGTCGGTCACTCCGGCGCGGGCAAGTCCACGCTGGTTCGTCTGATCAATCTGCTTGAGCCGCCCTCCGGCGGTCGGATTCTGATCGACGACGAGAACATCACCCACTACAGCGCGTCTGAGTTGCGCGCCTTCCGGCGCAAGGTTGGAATGATTTTTCAGCACTTCAACCTGCTGTCGTCAAAAACTGTGGCCGACAACATCGCGTTTCCCATGAAGCTGGCGGGTATTTACTCGAAAGCGGAAATCCGGGACCGGGTGCAGGAACTGTTGGCCCGGGTCAGCCTGAGTGACCATGCCAACAAGTACCCGTCGCAGCTGTCTGGCGGTCAGAAACAGCGGGTCGGTATTGCCCGTGCGTTGGCCTGCCGTCCAACCATCCTGCTGTGTGATGAAGCCACCAGCGCCCTGGACCCGCAAACCACCCAGTCGGTGTTGAGGCTGCTGGCGGACATTAACCGCGAGCTGGGTCTGACCATCGTTCTGATCACCCATGAAATGGACGTGGTGCGCCGGGTATGCGACCGGGTCGCGGTGATGGATGCCGGCCGTGTGGTGGAAATGGGGCCGGTTAGCGAGGTGTTCCTGCATCCGCAACACCCAACCACCCGGGATTTTGTGTTCGAAAGCGAGAGCATCGATAGCGAGGAGATGCAGGAAGATCTGCAGAAGGCCAAAGGCCGTATCATGCGTCTCACGTTCAAGGGCGATGCCACCTACAAGCCCTTGTTGGGCAGTGTGGCACGCGAATCCGGGGTCGATTTCAGCATCCTGTCCGGGCGTATTGATCACATCAAGGACACACCCTACGGGCAGCTCACCCTGTCGCTGGTCGGTGGCGATCTGGATGTTGCCATGAGCGCGCTCAAAGCCGCCGACGTTCACGTGGAGGTTCTGCGCTGATGGAAGCCTTGATGGACGGATTGTTGAGTAACGTGGACTGGTCGGAAATTGGCCTGGCCAGCTGGGACACCCTGATCATGGTAGGCATGTCCCTGCTGTTCAGTGTGTTGATCGGTTTGCCGATCGGGGTTCTGCTGTTCCTGACGGGTAAGCGCCAGTTGCTGGAGCAGCCGGCGGCCTACGCGGTGTTGTCGTTCGTGGTGAACGTGCTACGGTCGGTGCCCTTTATCATCCTGCTGATCGTGATGATTCCGTTCACGGTGATGCTGATTGGCACCTCGCTGGGTGTCGCCGGTGCCATACCGCCGCTGGTAGCAGGTGGAGCGCCATTTTTTGCCCGGCTGGTGGAGACGTCGCTGCGCGAGGTTGATCGCGGCATTATCGAAGCGACCCAGGCCATGGGCGCAAGCGTTAAACAGATCGTGTTCGGCGCCCTGTTGCCAGAGGCCCTGCCGGGTATTATCGCAGGCATTACCGTCACCGCGATCACACTGGTGTCCTACGCGGCAATGTCTGGTGTCATTGGTGGCGGTGGTCTGGGCGATCTGGCGATCCGCTTTGGCTACCAACGTTTTCAGACCGATGTCATGGTCATTACCGTGGCATTGTTGGTGATTTTTGTTCAGGTGCTGCAAATGCTGGGCGACCGTCTGGTGCTGCATTTCAGCCGTAAATAATTCAAACAGGAGATAATCTTATGAACCTCAAGCAATCATTGGCGGCGCTGGCCGCAGCTGCAACTTTTTCTGTTGCTGCATCTGCCGAAGAACTGTCCGTGGCAGCAACACCGGTGCCGCACGCTGAAATCCTCGAATTCGTAAAGCCAGCTCTGGCCGAGCAGGGCGTCGAGCTGGATGTGAAAGTATT
Source organism: Marinobacter similis (assembly GCF_000830985.1). GTDB lineage: Bacteria > Pseudomonadota > Gammaproteobacteria > Pseudomonadales > Oleiphilaceae > Marinobacter > Marinobacter similis. Next base: position 1,594,059 of record NZ_CP007151.1, read on the forward strand.
CACTGATTACATCCAGCCCAACATCCAGGTTGATCAGAAGCGTATGGACGCCAACTTCTTCCAGCACCAGCCGTACCTGGATGAATTCAACGCTGGCCGTGGCACCGAGCTGGTCACTGTGACGGGTGTCCACGTGGAGCCGTTCGGCGCCTATTCCAGCAAGATTGATTCCCTGGAAGATCTGGAAGACGGCGCAGTCGTGGCCATTCCCAACGATCCCACCAACGGCGGTCGTGCCCTGCTGCTGCTCCAGAAAGCCGGCCTGATCACCCTTGAGGATGCCAGCAAGATCACTGCGACACCCCGTGACATTGCTGACAACCCGAAAGATCTCGACTTCAAGGAACTGGAAGCCGCTACTCTGCCGCGCATCCTGAACCAGGTCGACGTGGCTCTGATCAACACCAACTATGCGCTGGAAGCGGGCCTGAACCCGACTGAAGATGCGCTGGTGATTGAAGGTTCTGATTCGCCCTACGTGAACATCCTGGTTGCCCGTCCGGACAACAAGGACAGCGAAGCGATGAAGAAGCTGGCCGCGGCACTGAACTCTGATGCTGTTAAGGCGTTCATCATGGACAACTACGAAGGTGCCGTCGTTCCGGCATTCTGATGGCGACCGCCCTCGCGGGCGGTGATTGTCCGGTAAAAAGCCAGCGGCCGTGTGCCGCTGGCTTTTTTTTGGCCTTTTGCCAACCGCCTGTCAAATTAAGGTCATGCTAACGTAACTCTGTGAGTGAACACTGACTCGTCAGTACATTCATTTCAAAAGGAGCTGGATATGAAGTTACGCATACTGGTAGGCATGGTGTTGTGTTCGATGTCTCTCGCGGTGCCCTTCACAGTGGCTCAGGCCTCGTCCAATGCCGACGGCGCTGAGGCTGGTCCGAGGCAGAGCGTCACTATGGCAAAGGCAGTGAGTCTGTTGAAGTAGGGCCGCGTCCGTTCTGGCTGGTGGACGACATGGATGAGGGCCCGCTGAAACAGCGCCTGCAGGCCTGTCGTACCAAGAACATGAAGCGAACGGATTTCTCCATTGGTCATCGGGGCGCCCCGCTTCAGTTCCCGGAACATACCCGTGAATCCTACATTGCCGCCGCCCGCATGGGCGCAGGTATTGTCGAGTGCGATGTGGCTTTTACCAAGGATCGGCAACTGGTCTGCCGTCATGCCCAGAACGATCTTCACACCACCACCAACATCGTCACCGTGCCCGAACTGAATGCCAAGTGCACCCAGCCGTTTGTGCCGGCAGATCCGGCTAGCGGCCAAGAGGCGCAGGCGGAATGCCGGACCAGTGATATCACCCTGGCCGAGTTCAAGTCGCTTGAAGGCAAGATGGATGCTTACGATCCCATGGCGACAACGCCTGAAGAGTATGTCGGCGGTACCGCGGACTGGCGCACCGACCTTTACTCTTCACGCGGCACCTTGATGAGTCACAAGGAGAGTATCGAGCTGTTCAAGACTCTGGGGGTGAAATTCACGCCGGAACTGAAAACGCCGGTGGTGGAGATGCCATTCGAGGGCGAATACAGCCAGCAGGATTATGCTCGACAGTTGATCGCCGAGTATCGCGAAGCCGGCGTGAACTCGAATGATGTCTGGCCGCAATCCTTCAATCTGGATGACGTTCTGTTCTGGGTGAACGAAACACCCCGTTATGGCCGTCAGGCGGTGTTCCTCGATGAGGCCGCACACACAGAAGATAATAGTTCCCTGGCCTACATGGAGGGATTAAAGAAGCAGGGCGTGAACATCCTGGCACCGGCGATCTGGAAGATGTTGACGCTGAACAGCCACCAGGAAATTGTGCCATCGGAATACGCCAGGAATGCCGGCATGGCTGGCCTCGATATGATCGCCTGGTCGCTTGAACGCAGTGGCCCGTTGGCTGAAGGCGGCGGCTGGTACTACCAGAGCGTGACCGACGCCATCAACAACGACGGCGACATGCTGACCGTTCTTGACGTGCTGGCCCGGGAGGTTGGCGTTATCGCGGTCTTCTCCGACTGGCCGGCAACGACGACTTTCTATGCCAATTGCATGGGGTTCGCGGGCAAGGGAAACGCCCCGAAATGAACAGAATATGACAATATTGTAGCCCGGTTTTAACCCCCATACGGCAGGAATCCAGTTAGGGTTAGTTCAAGCAATCGCGACGTAGGTGTCTGATTGCCTGAGAGAAAGGACGACATCCGAACTCACTAGGAGGACTGCCTTATGAAGACCACAACCCGTTTTGCCTGTGCCACGGTTCTGACTGCAACTGCGTTCACCGCGCCAGCTGCCTGGGCTCAGTCTGGTGTTGATCGGGAGCAGACCGGGCCTTACATCAGCGGTAGCTACGGTGCTACAAGGCCCACGGTGGTGAATTCGAAGATGAAAACGACATGCTTGGCGCAGCTCTGGGTTATCAGTTCAACCCGTTCTTTGCCCTGGAAGCGGAATACATCGACTTTGGTAATTTCGGCGAAGACGATGTTGAAGGCAAGCTCAAAGGTGCTGGACTTAGCGCCATTGGCCGCCTCCCGCTAACTGACAGCTTCGGCGTATACGGTAAGGTGGGTGCCTTTGCATCAGCGTTCGACGTGGACGCGTTTGATGAAGACGAAACCTACGATGAGGTCAGTCCATTTGTGGGTGCCGGTGTCGATTTCCGGGTTACGCGCCAGCTGACCGCGTTTGCCGAGTACAACCACTACAACGTGGATATTGACGAGGATGACTTCAATGGTCAGGTCACCAACGATGGGCCTGAGTTTGATACGGGTCGGGTCGGTCTGAAGTACCAGTTCTAAGGAACACTGCAAGTACACGGACTACAAGGGGCACGGCATCGGCCGTGCCCTACATTCATCTTTACTGCTTGTTTTCCAGATCGCCAAATCGGTCGGCAAACAGCGCCGACGACAGATAGCGTTCCGCGGAATCCGGCAGCACCACCACGATATTCTTGCCTTTGTGCTCTGGTTGTTCGCTGACACGTACTGCCGCAACCACCGCCGCACCGCATGAGATGCCGCAAAGAATGCCCTCTTCCTGCATCAGGCGATGGGCCATCTCCATGGCCTCGTCATTGGATACTGTCTCGACCTGATCCACCATTTCCATATCGAGATTCTTCGGCACAAAGCCGGCGCCAATGCCCTGGATCTTGTGGGGAGCAGGTTTCGGTTCTTCACCGTTGAGGGTCTGGGTAATGACCGGTGAGTCGGTTGGTTCGACGGCCACCGTGGTGATCTTCTTGCCCCGGGTTTCTTTGATATAGCGTGATACGCCGGTCAGTGTGCCGCCGGTGCCGACGCCAGACACAAAGATGTCGATTTCGCCGTCGGTGTCCTGCCAGATTTCCGGCCCGGTGGTGTCTTCGTGAATTCGGGGATTGGCCGGATTCTGGAATTGCTGGGGCAGGAAGTGGTTATCCGGGTCAGAGGCAAAGATTTCTTCCGCCTTGGCGATCGCTCCGGGCATGCCTTTGGCGGGCTCGGTGAGTACCAGCTCGGCGCCCAGGGCCTTGAGTACCTTGCGCCGTTCCAGGCTCATGGACGACGGCATGGTGAGCAGCAGCTTATAGCCGCGGGCGGCCGCCACGAACGCCAGGGCAATGCCGGTATTGCCACTGGTGGGTTCGACAATGGTCATGCCCGGTTTCAGGGTGCCGCGCTTCTCGGCATCCCAGATCATGGCAGAACCGATGCGGCATTTGACGGAATAGGCGGGGTTGCGGCCTTCAATCTTGGCCCAGATGGTGGCCCCGTCGCTTACCCGGTTCAGCTGAACCAGGGGGGTGTTGCCGATGGAAAGGGAATTGTCCTGATAGATGCGTGCCATGGTGTCCTCCTTGCGATTTTTCCTGCAGTCTAGCACCCATCAATCTTTGATGGCGCGGACTTCCAACCGGTTCCGGCCATTCTGCTTGGCGGCATAAAGCGCCTGGTCGGCCAGTCGCAGGAAGTGCGCCGGTGAGTCGTCCGGCTCGGGCACACCGGTGGCCACTCCTATGCTTACGGTTAACTCAATGTCCCGTCCGTCACAGACAGTTGGGCCTTCGGCAACTGCATTGCGGAATCGGTCCAGGCGCTCAACAATCTCTTTGGCGCTCTGGTAGGTGGTGAAGATGACAAACTCTTCGCCGCCAAAACGGGCCAGCCGGTCGGTCTCGCGCCTGAAATGGTGCCTCATTTTCTCCGCTAGAGCCTTCAGGCAGTGGTCCCCGGCTTCATGCCCGTAGGTATCGTTGATGCCCTTGAACAGGTCAGCGTCGACCATGGCGATCGCAAATCCGTCGCGGTTGCGCTGGCACCATTGAAAACTCTTGCGGAACTCGCGGTCAAAGTAGCTGCGGTTACCCAGCTGGGTCAGATCGTCGGTTACGCTTAGGCGGGCGAGGGCGGCGTTGGCCCCCTCCAGCTGGCGGTTAACCCGGTCCAGTTTGCGATTCCAGTAGAACAGCAGTGAGGCGCCAAACAGGGCAATGCCCAATACCTGCCAGACCACCCGGTAATCCACCGACTGCTCGATCTTGATGTTGCGCCAGTAACTCTCGAGATTTTGTCTTTCCTCCGGCGTCAGGCTATCGACCAGTTTTTGCATGATGTCGAGCATGATCGGTTCATCACTGCGAGTGGCGATCGATAATGACCAGTCTGCGGGTACACGGCCAATGACTTTGATGTCGGCCAACCCCTGCTCCTGCATGTGATACATGGCGGTTGCCAGCGTGGTGATGTAGCCATCCAGATCACCGTCCTGCAACCGTTTCAGGCCTACGGTTTCGTCCTCTACCTCGACCGGTTCCAGCCCGGGATAACGATATTTCAGGAGCTCGGAAAAGGCGTAGCCGCGGACCAGACCCACACGCTGATTGCGAAGGTCCCCGACGTTTTCAATGAACGGCGCCTCGATGCGTCCCAAAATAATATTGGGCACGTGCAGGTACGGAGTGGTGAAGTTCATGTATTGGGCACGCTCGGGTGTGCGCATTGCCAGCGTCAGAAGATCACAGCGCCGCTCTCTGGCGGCATCCAGACTGGCCTGCCAGGACTCGGTTTGCACCAGCTTGAACTGTATGTCTCCGCGTTCGCTGAACAGGCGAAGGGCCTCGGCCGACAAACCCGAGTGGGTGCCTGATGATTCCAGTCCCTCCAGAGGCATCCAGTCGTTGTCGATGCAATAGGAAAAGGTACGGTTGCGTTGGTCTAGCCATTGTTGCTGTTCAGCTGAAAACCTGGGTTTGTCGGCGTCGCGGTCGCTGGGAGCCGCCGAGGCGCCCAGCCAGCGGTTTTCGATGGTGCGCATCTCGGTAGGGCTAATGGCCGCCAGTGCCTGATCCAGAATGCTGGCCAGGGGCGTGAGATCCTTGCGGATGCCAAATCGCAGGTCCTCTCCGGGATGGTTCTCAAACACCAGTTCTCCAGCAATCCGAACGCCAGGAATACGCAGTTCCTGAACCCAGTAGTTGCCATTGGGGAGCGCGGCCAGCACCACATCAATGCGGTCCTGCTCCAGAGCCGAGAACATGGTCTCCTGGGATTTGAACACCTTGGTGTTGTCGCCAAGTACGCTGACCACCTCGTCCTCATAGTAAATCTCTGAACTGATTCCCACGGTGTAATCGTGCAGGCTGCTCAAGCCATCAAATTCGAGGCCGCCATGTCGGGTGAATGCGACATTGGGGATGGTGTAGTACGGCGAAGTAAATCGGGTAAAGACTTTGCGGTCTTCCGTCAGGGACATGTTGCCGAGAATATCGATGGTGCCCTCACGCAGCATCGGAAACAGTTCCGACCACTGACCGCTTACGGGAATGATCTGAAGTCCGGTAAGGTCGGCCAGGCGAGTCAGCACATCCACCGACAAGCCCTGCAGTTTGCCCGCGTCCTTGAAGCTGAACGGCGCATAGTCTTCCATCAATCCGACCCGGACCGGTCCCAGTTGGGTAAGGAACTCACGCTGGTCTTCATCCAGTTGGAAGTCGGCCGCGTCAATAAGACTGGCACCGCCAAACTCCCGCCAACGTTGAAGTAATTGGGCTTTTCTTGATTTGGGAATGGCCGCCAGGCCCAGCTGTATTTTACGGAACAGCCGAGGGTTTTCCGCTCGTACGCCGATCCGTAGATCCTCCTGCGCTTTAGGGCCAAGAGGAGCGGGGCCGGCAATGGACAGGAAATAAAGACCCGCAATATTGGCCTGGTATTTCAGGCTAAGCCGCGGCCCGATGATAGCGTCCACCCAGCCGAAGGCCAGGGCGCGCACCAGGCTTGGGAACGAATCGTAAGTGCTGACGGCAATGCCCTGATCAACCAGAAGGTCTCGGTAGTACACGTCTTCCACCACACCCACCTTCAGGTCTTGCAGGTCAGTCAGAGACTGGATATTCCCGATCGGCCGGGTGTCGTCCTGCATCAGGTAGGTCTGGCGGATATGGTAGGGCTCGGTAAACAGGATTTCGTCGGCCAGGTTCTCCCGGTAAGAGATCGCATCAATGGCGTCGAGATCTCCGTTCAGGAAGGCGGCGTAAAGCTCAGGCCAGTTTCCGGCGCGGAATTTAAACTCCAGCCGCTGTTGGCCGCAATTTCTTTGAGTATGTCGGCGGAAAATCCCGAGGTAGATCGGCCTTCAAAGAAGGAATAGGGTTTGCTGTCGGCGACGACGCCAATAGAAACGACGAGATTGTCGTCCGAGGTTTCATCGCCCAGGATCGGGCGCGAGTTCAAAATCAGAAGTACAGCGAGAACGACGAGCCCCAGGCCGGTTAATAGTGAACTCTTGAGGGGGGCCAACCTGTCGTTCATTGGGTTGCCGGCTGCTCGACATTATTGTTTGTTTCAGTTTAGTCGGTGCAGTCGGCATTGCCCAACGCGCTGGCGCTCAGGAAGACACGTCGCGGCTGGTGTAGTCGTTGAAGTCGGGTCGTTTCGCCTGGTGATGGTCATCAGTCATGTAGGCGGAGGTGAGGATAAACTCTGCCGTTGCCCGGTTGCAGGCCACCGGAATATTCCACAGCGCCGCGATGCGCAGCAGGGCCTTGATGTCCGGATCATGTGGCTGAGGTTCCAGGGGGTCCCAGAAGAACACCAGCAGATCGATTTCGCCTTCAGCAATCTTGGCGCCGATCTGTTGATCGCCACCAAGAGGACCACTGAGCAGGCAACGGATATCGTCCCGCTTTAGATGTTCGCCTAACAGGCGGCCCGTTGTGCCGGTTGCGTATAGCGTCAGTGCGGTAAAGCGGGTGCGGTTCTCGGCAACCCAGTCCACCAGTTCCTTCTTCTTGTTGTCGTGCGCCACCAGGGCGACGGATTTTACGGCCATTTGAGGTAAAGTCTCCGTGTTACAGAATCCATCCAGGGCTTCAGTGTTTCACAAGCCGACGGTGGACGGTATAGGACAGAAGGGGTATGCCAGTGACCAGTACAGTTGTCAGTTCAGTGGATTGGACCACCACGCCCGCCGCCGTCTGGCGCCGGCATCGGTCCGGTTTGCGCGCAATTCGCCGCCTCGATCCGGTTCAGTGGGAGGCGTTGACCGGTATCGAACGCCAACAACAGGCGTTGGCCCGGAATACCGAACGATTCTTGCTGGCCAGCCCTCCAACAACGCCCTGCTCTGGGGCTCACGGGGCACGGGAAAATCTTCGCTGATCAAGGCTCTGCTGAATCGCTACAGTGATCGCGGCTTGCGGATGATCGAAGTGGACAAGGACGATCTGGTGAACCTGCCGGAAATTGTCGATGACATCTGCGATCTGAGTTTCCGGTTCGTGATCTTCTGCGACGACCTGTCGTTCGATGTCGGCGAATCCAGCTATAAGGCGTTAAAGAGCGTGCTGGAAGGCTCGCTGGAATTGCCGCCGGAGAATGTCCGGGTTTATGCCACCTCCAATCGCCGACACCTGATGCCCGAGTTCATGTCCGACAACCTCAAGAGCACCATGCAGGATGGTGAAGTGCACCCGGCCGAAGCCATCGAGGAGCAGGTTTCGCTGGCGGATCGCTTTGGACTTCAGTTGTCGTTCTACCCGTTCTCCCAGGACGTCTACCTACAGGCCGTCGATGCCCTGTTCCCGGAGGTGCCGGACCGGGAGGCGCTGCATCGGCACGCCATTCGGTTTGCGACCGGCAAGGGCGTTCGCAATGGCCGCACGGCCAATCAGTTTTATCGCCAATTCGCCGGACATTCGTTCGCGCAGGACTAGCCTTAGCCGTTCTGAGGCAGGGTGACGCGGAACCGAACGCCATCCACCCCGCCTTCAGTGGCGTTGGCCGCGTCCACGTTCGCGCCATGGAAATCGGCGATCAGGCGGACGATCAGCAGGCCCTGCCCGAGGTGGCCTCCTTCGCGCCCGTCGCGCAGGGAGATAAACGGGTCAAAGATGTCGGTGCCGGCATTGTCCGGCAGTGCCGATCCTTCATTGAACACGGTCAGGCCCAGGCCGTCCGGCTGCGATGCCAGGGCCACCTGAATCAGACCACCTTCGGGGGTAAAGTCCCGGGCGTTATCCACCAGCTTGTCCAGCAGTTGCACGATCAGTTCCGGTGAGCCGGTCATGGCCAGCCCTTGTTCCGGGCCGACGTACTGAATCCGGTGGCTTGGGTCCACGCCCTGATAAGCGGCGGTGGCCTGGGACGCGACCTCGGCCAGATCGAAGGGCTCTTTGTCGGCGTGATTAAAGCTCTGCTCCAGCCGGGCCGCCTCACTCATGCCGTTCAGGATCTGGCGCAAGCGATCGGTGGCGTCCGAGGCTCGGCGCAGGTACTGCGCCCGCTCAGCTTCCGATTCGCTGTGGCTGAGGTTCTCAAGTGAAGAACGCACCACCGCGACCGGAGTTTTCAGCTCGTGGGACAGGCGCCGGGAAAAGCTCTCCAGGTAGCGGTTGTAGCCATGCAGGCGATCCACCATCTGGCTGAAGTGGCGTTGCAGTTGGCCGAGTTCATCGTTGGAGCGGGCGGTGGGTAAGGTGCCGATAATCCGGCCGTCGTCGTCAACACTGGCGCTGACCGCCCGCTGCAATCGGGTGATGCGCATGATAGCCAACTGGCATAGCCCAGCAGCACCAGGGTTAGGCCAACGATAATTAGGGTGCTGCGGGCAATGACCGATCCCAGCGCCGAGCCGGACAGGGTCAGTAGCTGGTCCAGGGACTGCTTGAGGATCAGGGTGCGGCCGCCAAACACCGGCTCGGTGGTGAGCAGCCAGGTGCTGCCATCGCTGTGCCGGACCAGGCCTTCCGACGGTTGCGCCTCCGGGGTTAGTTGGTGGCCGGCGTCGAGCGCCTGAGCCGGCTCCGGCTGATAGAACCGGATCAGCGCCCGCAAGGCATTCAGGCTGATTTGTTCGGTGACTTCGAGTGGACTGAGCTGGTCAAATTCCGGCCGGGTTTGCTCCGCGCTTACCTGTTGCTGCGCGCTCACCCAGCCCGCCGGTTCCAGTACCTGCACCCGCTGACCGGGGTTCAGCTGTGGTTCCAATTGTCGCTCCAGGGCCCGGTTGGGGCGCACCAGTACTGGCAGCGGGTCCATGGCCGTGCTCACCCCCGCTTGCTGGCCTTGCTCGGTCCAGCGGGCACCGAAGCCAAGCCGGCTGCCTGGCGGCGGTGCTGGCATCTGGAGTTCCAGTTGCCAGCCTGAACGCGTGGATTGCCAGCTCCCCGTTACCCGGTAGTCGGGACGAAGGCTGGCTTTTCCAGATGCTCCATCCCCGCCGTTTACGGCGTAGAACGTGCCGGGTGCGGTGGTGCGGATCAGCCAGATTTGCTGCCCGACGGCCTCATCGACGGTATCCGAAGGTGGCTTCAGCCAGAGCAAGAGGCGGTCGTGGGCCGCGTCGGGATTGCCGGGGTCGTACATCACCGGTTGCCGGTTGCTGATGCGAATCAGCAGGTACAGGTGGCGGCCATCCGAGGCAGCCTGCCAGGTTAGGGCAGGCTGGCTGGTTTCCCCTTCGCCGCTGATTGGCGCTGAAACCGGACCTTTTTCATTTGCCGCACCTTCCTCGTAGCCGGGCCAGTCGTCCGGGTAGCCATCCAGATTCAGCGAGCGGTTCAGGGTGTCGACGTAAATGGCGGGTTCATCGGAGGTTACCGGCGATTGACCAATAAGCGCGTCGCCGGCAGTTTCAGCCAGCCGTTTGGCCTGTAGCCGAAGCTGCTCGCCGGCCTGCTGGCGCAGGGCGTCGTCCAGTTCCAGCACAAACTGCAGACCCGCCCATGGAATGAACAGCATGAGCAGGCTGGCAACGAGGAGTTGCCGTTTCAAGTTCAAGGCTCAGACCTCATGGGCGTTCCAGCGATAACCCATGCCATAGGCGGTCTGGATGCCGTTGAACCGGTCGTCCACCTGGATAAACTTGCGGCGAATTCGCTTGATGTGGGAGGTCACGGTGTTGTCGTCGAGCACGGTGCTGGCTGCTTCCATCAGCTGATCTCGGCTGCGGACATGGCCGGGATGCCGCACCAGCGAGTGCAGCATCCAGAACTCGGTTACGGTCAGGTCCAGGGGCTGGTCGTCCCAGGCCACGGTCATCCGGTCCAGGTTCAGGGTCAGGCGCCCCCGCTCCAGCACTTCATCCGGCTTCTGGAGGGCTTCAGCCCAGGCCTCGGCTCGCCGTAACAGCGCGGTCACCCGGGCCAGCAGATGCTCCATGCTCATGTCTTTGGTGACGTAATCGTCGGCGCCCAGGCGCAGGCCGTGCACCGAATCGATGTCACTGTCCCGGGCGGTCAGGAAAATAATGGGCAGGGTCTTGGAGTGTGCGCGAAGGTCCTGGCACAGGGCGAAGCCCCCTTCCGGTTCCTCGCCCAGGCCGACATCAATAATGGCGATATCGGGCAGTTCCTGGCGCAGCACCTGCCAGGCGGATGGCCGGTCGCCGAAGGCCGACACCTGGTAACCACGGCGCTCGAACGCGACCCGGTAATTGTCGCGAATGGCAGGTTCGTCTTCGATCAGAACAATGTGTTTCTTCATGGTCACGACAGTCTGGTTACGGTCTGATTAATAGGGGAACTGTTATTTAAACATCTGCAGGCATCGGTACAAGACTGTTAGCGATGGTTGCCACAATTGATCACTATTTGCGGCCGGAATGCCCGGTTCTGCCATCTCTTGAACCCTCGGGATTGCTGAAATGCTGACAACTCGACCAAGCATGCAGCGAAAAGGATCCCGACATGATGCTCTCTACCGGATTGCTCAAATTAACACCCACGCGAACCGACAGCCAGCGGCGCCGGGCCCGGCGCTTTGCCGAAGGCCGTCAGCCTGTGGCTGGCGGTCCTGCTGATGCTGTTTGTCCACCCGCTGTATGCCGAGGCGGATCAGCGCCAATCGGACAGTGCCGGGGTGCTGCATTTTGTCGATGCCGCCGGCCGGTGGCAGGAGCCGGCCATCGTTCTGGACAGCGAGTTCGATATTGAGGTCAGTGGCCTGCTGGCGGAAACCAGGCTGTCGCGGCGGTTTCGCAATACCAGCGAAGACTGGCGCGAGGGCGTGTTTGTGTTTCCGTTACCGGAGAAAGCCAGTGTCTATGGGCTGACCATGACAGTGGGTGAGCGCATCATTGTTGGCGAGGTGCAGCCCAAAGCCGAAGCCGTAAGACCTATGAGAAGGCCCGGTCGGCCGGGCAGAGTGCCGCCAACGTCGAACAGCAGCGGCCAAACCTTTTTACCGCCCGGGTAGCCAACATCCCCCCGGGCGAGACCATCCGTGTCGAGCTTCAATACCAGCAACCGGTAAGCTACCGGGCGGGACAGTTTGAGTTGCGAGTGCCCACCACCCTGATGCCGCGGTACATGCCCGGTGAGCCGCTGGCGGGACAGCCCCGGGAATGGCACGACGGCTGGGCGCTGCCCTCGACCCAGGTGCCGGATGCCGATGCCATCAGCCCGTTTACGGTTCAGGCGGATGAGGTTGCGGCTACCAGTCATCGGGCTGACATCCGGATGACCATTGATGCCGGATTGCCGCTGGCCCGGGTTATCAGTCCGTCCCATCCGTTGCAGACGCGCCTCGATGGTCAGACCGTTCAGGTGCAGTCTGAGCAGATACTGATGGACCGGGATTTCGTGATGCGCTGGCAGCCATTGGCCGGGCGGGAGCCGACGGCGGCGGTGTTCCATCAGCGCTGGCAGGACGAGGATTATCTGTTAACCATGGTGGTGCCGGGCGTCAACGAGGCCCAGGTGCTGCCCCGGGATCTGGTGTTCGTGATCGACACCTCCGGCTCCATGGCCGGGGAGTCCATTCGCCAGGCCCGGTCGGCACTCCAGCAGGGGCTCGCGACCCTGACCCCGGACGACCGCTTTAATGTCATCCGCTTCAACAACCAGACCCATGCTCTGTTCATGCAACCGGAGGCGGCCACGGGCAACAACCTGGCGCGGGCCCGACGCTACGTGGCCAATTTGCAGGCCGATGGCGGCACCGAGATGGCCCCGGCGCTGGAGCGAGCCCTAACCACATCGGCCAGTGCGGGCGAAAACGCCGGCGAGCGGGTGCGCCAGGTGGTGTTTATTACCGACGGTGCGGTGGGCAATGAGGCCGCCCTGTTTGCCCAGATTCGCCAGCAGCTTGGCAGTCAGCGCCTGTTTACCGTCGGCATTGGCTCGGCGCCCAACATGCACTTCATGCGTGAAGCGGCACGTTGGGGCCGCGGCCTGTACACCGCCATTCAGGACTCGGCTGATGTCAGTGGGCCCTTACAGCGACTCTTTGCGGCCATGGAAGCGCCGGTGTTGACCGATGTCCGGGTGCAGTGGCCTGAGCAAAACGGCAAGGCAGAAAGTTTCCCCGCCCGCACCGGCGATCTGTTCCGGGGTGAGCCCCTGGTACAAGTTGTTCGTGGCACCGCACCGGGGGGTGTGGTGAAGGTGTCCGGCCAGTTGCCCGGTGGACGGCGCTGGGCGCAATCGCTGGATTTGCAGCAAGCGGCGCCGGGACGTGGTTTGAACCGCCAGTGGGCCCGGCAGAAAATCGATCACCTGCTGGATAGCGCGCGTGTGGAAGGCAGCGAGCCAAACAAGGCGCGGGTGACCGAGTTGGCGGTGGAACACAGGCTGATGTCGCCCTACACCAGCTTTGTTGCGGTGGATGAGGTGCCGGCCCGGCCCAACGGGGTGCCGCCTGAAACCGAGCATCTACCCACCCTGTTGCCCGCGGGCAGTCAGGCCGGCATGTTGCGTTACCCCCAGACCGCAACCACGGCCCCGCTGTTTACCGCCTTGGGCCTGATTGGACTGATGTTTACCCTGGCCTTCGGGTTGTTGCAGCGGAGGGCCACGCCATGAGCCGTCTGTTGCTGTTGCTGCTGACCTCCTCAGCCACGTTGCTGGTGTTCGGCCTGTGGATTCCCCTCAAGGCAGTGGTTGCCCAGGAATTGCTGGAGCTGGCCTGGGCCGAGAGCCAGGCCCGGCAGGCCGAAACCCGGCCCTGGCCCTGGGCCGACACCTGGCCGGTGGCTCGGTTAACCGTGCCGGAACTGGGCGACTCGATGATTGTGCTGGCGGGTGGTCATGGTGAAAGTCTGGCATTTGGGCCGGGACAACTGCTGGGCGCGGAGGGCCATCGGGGCCCGGTAATCATCGCCGGTCACCGCGATACCCATTTTGATCAGCTACAGTATCTGGAGACTGGCAGCGAACTTCGGTTGCAGGACCGGGCAGGTGGCTGGCGCCATTACCGGGTTCAGGCCACGCGGATTGTCGACAGCCGATCGGAGCGGATTGATACCAGGGCACTGGCCGACGACGCTTGATCCTGGTGACCTGTTATCCGTTTGACGGCATGGACGCCCGTGGTCCCCTGCGGTATGTGGTGGAGGCCCGTGCGAGATGGCACCAAGCCGTAACCAACTGGAACCAATGGATACTGTTGCCGGAATTTGAGGTTAGCGTACACTTGTGCGCCAAAGTTTGGCGATAGAGTTGGATGTCATGGGAGCTTTAAGAAAATTTCTGGCCTGGGTCAGCGTACCGGTTATCTGCCTGTTCGCACTGGTGCTGTATCTGGCCCGGCCGTTTAACCCGGACAACAACCGGTTTTTGGGCACGGCAGTGGCCCGGGTCGGCCGTGCTTTTCTGGGTATGAAGCGCCCACTGGAGGGTTGGGAAAATGTGCCCACCGACCGTCCGACCGTGGTGCTTGCCAATCATCAACACAACGACGACCTGTTCGTGATGGGCGACCTGCTGCCACCACGCACGGTCACCGTTGGTAAATCGGCGCTGATGTGGATTCCGTTCTTTGGCCAGGTGTTCTGGCTTGGTGGCAATGTGATTCTCAATCGCGCCCGGTCCCACAAGGCCATTGCGGTGATGCAGGCCACCAGCGAAGCCATTGCCCGCGACCGTAAGAGCCTGTGGGTTTTTCCCGAAGGCACCCGCAGTCAGGGCCGCGGCCTGCAAAAATTCAAGAAAGGCGCCTTCCACGCCGCCGTTGGCTCCGGCGCGCCCATCACTCTCGTGTGTGCCCGCCAGTATCAGGATAAGACCCTGGGTTGGAGTGGTCAGCGTGAGCCGGTGCCAGTTCGTATCCTGCCGCCCATAGAGACGGCCGGGATGACCACCGCAGACATCCCCGAGCTGATGGCCCGATGCCATAAGTTGATGGCCGAGACTATCGCCGATCTTTAGCCATTCTGTAATTGTCCCCCACTGACCTGTGGAAGTTCTTGAAGCGCCTGGGGAAACAGGGCAGGCTTTGCGGGTCTGAAAAATTGTTGAACGAACTTCACGGAGAGGCAAACCATGAATCTGATTCTGTTTTTGATAATCGGCGGTGTTGCTGGCTGGCTGGCCGGGCTGATCATGAAAGGCCGTGGTTTTGGAGTGCTGGCCAATGTCGGTATTGGTATCGTCGGCTCCGTGATCGGCGGCTTCGTGTTCCGTCTGCTCGGTCTGGCGGCTCAGGGCGCGGTTGGCGAGCTGGTAACGGCAACGGTGGGGGCAGTACTGTTGCTGGCGATTGTTAGCCAGATCAAGAAGGGCTGACCATGATCGTACCCGTAACTGGAGTTTTTGCCGCAGTCATTGGCATTCTTTTGCTGGTGCTGTCGGTTCAGGTGGTGAAATTCCGCCTCAAGTTCAAGAAGGGTATTGGCGTAACCGACGACCGCGATTTTCAGGCGGCGGTCCGGGCCCACGGAAACCTGGTGGAATACGCACCCATTGCTCTGATCATGCTGGGTATTGCCGAGCTGAACGGCGTTGCCACTGGCCTGGTCTACTGGACCGGCATGGTATTGGTGGTTGGCCGTATCCTGCATGCCTGGGGCATGTTGAATGGCCGGGGCGGCACCCACTGGGCGCGCTTTCTGGGCATTATCATGACCTGGTTGGCCATTCTGTTTACGGCCGTGCTGCTGTTGTGGAACGTCTGGAAGGTTTATGGCTGAGTTGCTCAGACCGGCATCAAAAAAAGGGGGCTTGCGAGCCCCCTTTTTTTGCGCCGATTTTAGCCCTGTAATGCTTGGGCCATGTCCTGGGTCAGATATTCCAGCTCCACCCGGCGATTGGCCGCGTGGTCTTCCAGGGTTGCCAGTGGCCGGGTTGAGCCCCAGCCGGTCAGTAGAATCTGGCTCTCGGCTACCCCTTCCTGCATCAGTAGCCGGGCTACGGCGTTGGCCCGAAGTCGAGACAGAAACTGGTTATAATCTTCAGCGCCGAAATTGTCGGAGTGACCGTGAATGCGCACCCGGACACCCGGGTATTGCCGCAGATAGGTGGCATGCTGCTGCAGAATGGCGACATCAGTGCCGTCCAGCGCGTGCTTGTTGAAGCCGTAATGAAACTTCATCCGGTGCGGACGCCTGGCATCGGAGGCGAGGGCAGCGGCTGTGAAACCGGACGCCACGGCGGCTTGGCGATCAGCTCTGGGTTATCCAAAACGAGTACGGTCATTGGCAATTTCCTTGATTCCAGTATCCGGTTGTTCTTGTTAGTCCGGCTCACTATTCGTTGGCGCGGGACTAACGGCAATTGGCGAAAGGTCGATAAGCGTTTGCACGGCAACCCTGATAGCCCGATTAAATGGCATTTCTGTGACCCTTGCATGACAGGGCACCATGTAATCTATGGCATCGGTCATCGTTGCTGGTGTGCATTCGTGACGCCTTACCGCTTAAAAGACATTACAACGCGAAAAGAAGGCCTTACTGTGGTAAAAAACAGGTTTTCAGGGACAGATTGTGATGAATTGTGACCGCCCATGCTGATAATCCCCGCCGAGAACACCGTTAACTGGAAGCGACCGCCCTGGATCACCCTTGGCCTGATGCTGACGTGCCTGCTGGTCTTCCTGTTTTATCAGGGTGGCGACAGCCGGAAAATAGAGCAGGCGGTGGGTCAGTACCTGAATTCCGACCTGCGATCGCTTGAGGCCCCGGCCTATGAGGATTACCTCCAGCGCCAGATCCGCTTCGAGGGCGCCGAGGACAGGATCCATGAGCTGCAGCAATTCCAGGAGCTACGGGAGGCCGACGAGCCCTTCTGGCTGGCGGTGAGCCTGCTGATGGACCGCGATTTCTACCGCTACCTGCAGAACAACCAGCAAGTGATCTGGGCGCCGGCCGACAGGGCTCGCTGGGCCGAGCAGCGGCGTTCCATCGAAGAAAACTTCATCCAGAAACTCAGTTCCTTCCAGCTTGGCCTGGTGCCGGCGGAATTGTCTCTCTACAACTTGATTACCTACCAGTTCCTGCACGGCGGCTGGGGTCACATCATCGGCAACCTGGTGTTTCTGTTCCTGCTGGGTTTCACCGTGGAAAAAGCCCTCGGGGCCGGTCGTTTCCTGGTGGCTTACCTGATCTGTGGTGCCCTGTCCGGTCTGGTGTTCACCGCGTTTTCGGCTGGCAGCTACATGCCCCTGGTCGGCGCGTCTGGCTCCATCTCTGGTCTGATGGGGATGTACGTGGCCATCTATGGCCTGCAGAAAATCCGGTTTTTCTACTTTCTCGGGGTGTATTTCAATTATTTCCGGGCCCCGGCTCTGGCCATGCTGCCGGTCTGGCTGGGCAAGGAGATCTACGATTACTGGTTTGCCGGTGCTACCGGTATTGCTACATGGCGCACGCGGGCGGTCTGGTCGCCGGCGCGGGCCTGGTGTGGATGCTTGGTCGCAGCTGGCTGCAGGTGCGAGAAGAGTTTTTCGAGCCCGAGGAAGACGAGCAGGATGCCCGTTTTACCTCTGGCTACGCCCAGGCCATGGCCAGTTTGGGGCGCATGGAGTTTGAGTTGGCCCGCCATCAGTTCGAAGCCTTGCGGGAGCACTACCCGGACCGGCCCATTCTGCTTGAGCACCTGTATCAGCTGGCCAAGTTACGCCCGGATTTGCCCGAGTACCGGGACCGGACCCGGGAGCTGATGAACGACGCCCTGGCCCGGCGTCAGCCGGAGCAGGTGATCGAGATCTGGAAGGAATTCCTGGGCAAGGGCGAGAGTCACCAGCCCTGGATGCTGAAGACCACAACCGGGTGCTGTTCACCAGCCTGAAGCAGCATGATATGAAGGCCGCCGAAAAAGCGTTTGAACGGCTGCGCGGCACCGGTGATCAGCTGCTTGCGTCAGAGGCCTGCCGGTTGCTGGTGGAGGAATTCGAGAAGCTTCAGATGGAGCCGAAGGCACGGCACTACCGGCAGTTGTTGAGCGCGAACTGAATGATTGCTGGGTAGTCGGGCGGGCTGCTTCCGAAACCGTGCGGAGCCATGGATGGCGGAGCCGAGCGTACATGGACGTATTCACAGCGTGTTTTGGAAGCAGTCCGCCCGGCTAACCTACTCCTGAATTGCGAAGTTCGCCTTCGGCCCTTTAAGCGGCTCCCGCTTCTCGGCCTGCTCCAGGTAGGTGCCAATCTGCTTGTGCAGCGGATCGTTGCCGCAGCGTTTCTGGATGAACGTCAGGAACGCCGTCGCTTTTTCCCACTGATTCAGACCATTCGCCAGAGACTGGGCGACCAGCAGGTAGGCCTGCGCCAACTGATCGCTGTCCGGGAAGCGTTTGTGAAAGTCCTGGAGCAAGCGCAGCGCGGGTTTGTATTGGCCGCGGTGGTACAGTGCTCGGGCGCAGCGTACCGCCAGTTCAGGGTCGTCGAGCCGGAACTGGGGTTCGGCGGTTTGCAGGGTGTCCAGCAATGCCGCCATGCTGTCGCCGTCGTTGTGATCGGCCAGCCAGGCCAGCAATCGGGGGTGATAGCGGTAGAGCTCCGAGACGTTGTTGCGGGCGGTCAGCAACTGATGCAGCTGGCCGAGGCGCTGGCTGTTATCCCGGTCCCGTTTCAGAGCCTCTTTCAGCATCGATTGAACCCGATCGTAATTGCCGTCTTTCAGATTCATGTCGATGTCCGCGTCGAAGCGGGTGCTGCGGTCACGGTGCTGGCTGTCCTGCTGTTCCGCGCCGTCCTGCAGGTCTGAGGCAAAGCCCAGCTCCTCCTGATACTGGAACAGGAGGTAACCGAGCATGTGGAACAGGATCAGGGTGAAGGTACTGTTCAGGAAGCCGGCCAGTGGCTGGGACACCCAGAACGGGAAATGATTAACGGCGAAATCCTGGGCTGCCCCCGAGGCCAGAGTCAGCAGGATCAGGTAACCGTAAAGCAGGAAATAGGGGCTGCCGATCCGGGATATCAGCATGGCCAGGTTCATCGGGTTGACCGCAGCACCCACCGAGCGCTCCATGGCCAGCACCATGATGCTGGCTGGCAGCGCCAGCACCACGAACGCCAGCGCCAGCATCATCAATAGCGGCCCGCCCAGCATGCCGGCAGAGGCTACCAGGCCGCCCATCAACAGGAACACCAAAAACTGTAGCAGTACGATGCTGAAGCCACTACCGCTGAACGCCACGGAAACAGGCGGCGGTTTGAGGTGGCCCTCGGCGGTGTGGTTAATCACCGCATAGGTGTACTTGAACAGGGCCAGGGCCAGCAACACCCAGATCACGATGCCTATGAGATTGGCGGGGGCGACAATCGGAACCAGGGTGCAGATGGCAATCACCACCAGCGGATCGCTGTGGAACGGGTACCGGAAAAATGCGCCGATGCGGTTCCAGAAGGGCACCACCTCGGTGGCGGCGCCCAGGTAGCGCATGGCCTTGCTGCATTGGGGGCAGAGTGCCCGGCGCTGGCGGGTGTCGGCATCGGGCATACAACGAGTGCAGTAATGCATCTGGCACTCAGAGCAGTGCCACTTGGCAGGGTCGCCGGGGTGGTAATGGCAGTCGTGTTTCACAGCGGGTTTTGTTCCTGGTCCGTCAGAAAAAGCGTCGGTCAATCATGACAGAACTGATCGGCAATCGCAGCAATCCCGTGACACGGTAGACTGATGCTAGTCGCCATCGTATCGACCTTGGTAGGCACTCAATCCGGAGGATTTTTGAACCAGTATCATCACCCCAGCCAGACCGCGGATCAGGACGCCGGCCAGCGCAAATACCAGTGGCGCGATGTCTTTCAGCTGGCGCTGAAGCACAAGCCGCGCCTGGTCAAGGCTAATGGCCTGGCGATCATGCGACACTTATGAGTGTGCCGGTGCCCCTGCTGTTGCCGGTGCTGGTGGATGAGGTGTTGCTTGAGGAGAGCGGGCCGGTGCTGCCGGTGATGGACCAGGTCTTGCCGGAGGCCTGGCAGCAGCCGTTGGTGTATATCGGGGTGATGGTGCTGGTGGCCTTTGGCCTGAGGCTGGCGGCGTTATCGTTTAATGTTCTGCAATCCCGGGAATTTTCCAAGGTCTCCAAGGACGTGGTTTTCCGGATCCGGTCGCGACTGCTCGGTCGTCTGCAGCGGGTGGCCATGTCCGAGTACGAGACCCGGGGCGCGGGCGGCATTAGCAGTCACTTCATCACCGACCTGGACACCATCGACCAGTTCCTGGGCACCACCATCAGCCGTTTTCTGGTGGCCAGTCTGACCGTGACCGGCACCGCCATGGTATTGCTGTGGGTGCACTGGCAATTGGCCCTGCTGATTCTGCTGTTTAACCCTCTGGTGATTTTTTCCACCATCCTGATCGGAAAGCGGGTCAAGGATCTGAAACGCCGGGAAAATGAGGCCTACGAGGAATTTCAGGGCGATCTCACCGAAACCCTCGATGCCATTCATCAGCTCCGGGCCGCCAACCGTGAAAAACACTACCTGCGCCACTTGATTGATCGGGCACGGACGGTCCGGGATCACGCCATCCAGTTTGAATGGCGCAGCGATGCCGCCACCCGGGCCAGCTTTGCGTTGTTCCAGTTCGGCGTCGACGTGTTTCGCGGCGCAGCATGGTCACGGTGCTGTTTAGCGATCTGAGCATCGGCATGATGTTCGCTATTTTTGGCTATCTCTGGTTCATGCTGACCCCGGTGCAGGAAATGCTCAACATGCAGTACGCCTGGTTTGCTGCCAATGCCGCCCTGGGCCGGATCAACCGGTTGCTGGAGCTGAAGGAGGAGCCCCGTTATCCGGCCCTGGAAAACCCCTTCCGGGAACGGCATACCGTCAGCCTGACCCTCAGGGATGTGCACTTCAGTTACGACGACGAGGCGGTGCTACGCGGCATCAACCTGCACCTGAAGCCTGGTGAAAAAGTCGCCGTGGTCGGCACCAGTGGCGGTGGCAAGTCGACCCTGGTGCAGGTCATCCTGGGCATGTACACACCCCAGCGCGGGGAGATCCTGATTGATGACGTACCGGTGCAGAGAATCGGGTTGCCGTGCCTGCGGGAACACGTGGCTACGGTGCTGCAGCATCCGGCCTTGTTCAATGACACCGTGCGCCAGAATCTAACCCTGGGCCGGGAAAAATCCGATACCGAGCTCTGGCAGGCGTTGCAGATTGCCCAGCTGGATAAAACCGTGATGGACATGCCCCAGCAGCTCAACACCATGGTTGGGCGCCAGGGTGTGCGGTTGTCCGGGGGGCAGCGCCAGCGCCTGGCCATCGCCCGAATGATTCTGTCGGATCCTTCGGTGGTTATTCTCGACGAAGCAACCTCGGCGCTGGATGCCGAGACTGAGTACCAGCTGCACCGGGATCTGGAAGCCTTCCTGAGCCAGCGCACTACCCTGATCATTGCGCACCGGCTCAGCGCCGTAAAACAGGCGGACCGGGCCTATGTCTTTGAGGACGGACGGATTATCGAAGAAGGCCATCACGATGAGCTGATCCGGCAAGATGGACTTTATGCGCAGCTGTACGGTGAGCGGCAATTGTAGGTATCTTGGAGCAATGCAAAGACATTGCTCTAACGGCACTACTGCAAGGGCACTATTCAGAAGGGCACTATTCAGCGGGCGAATGTCGAACATTCAGGAGTCCGCGGTTGAACTCTGTTTAATCGGTGCAATAGTTATCGCATCAGTCGGAATACGACGCAAAGGAGGCAGACCATGTCGAACGATAGCCTGAACACCTTGTCCAGCCTGGAAGCGGGAGGCAAGACCTACCACTATTACAGCCTGCCGAAGGCGGCCGAGACCCTAGGGGATCTCAACCGCCTGCCATTCTCACTGAAAGTTCTGTTGGAGAACCTGCTCCGCAACGAGGATGGCACCACGGTCGATCGTAGCCACATTGATGCCATGGTGCAGTGGCTGAAGGACCGGGGCTCCGACACCGAAATACAATTCCGTCCGGCCCGGGTGCTGATGCAGGACTTCACCGGCGTGCCCGGCGTGGTGGATCTGGCTGCCATGCGCGAAGCGGTCAAGAAGGCGGGCAAAGATCCCGCGATGATCAACCCGCTATCGCCGGTGGACCTGGTGATCGACCACTCGGTGATGGTGGACAAGTTTGGCGACGCCTCGTCATTCAAGGACAACGTGGCCATCGAGATGGAGCGTAACCAGGAACGTTACGAGTTCCTGCGCTGGGGACAGCAGGCGTTCGACAATTTCCGGGTGGTCCCGCCGGGCACCGGGATCTGTCACCAGGTCAATCTGGAGTATCTGGGTAAGACTGTGTGGTCAAAAGACCAGGACGGCAAAACCTTTGCCTACCCGGACACCCTGGTCGGTACCGACTCCCACACCACCATGATCAACGGCCTGGGCATCCTCGGGTGGGGTGTTGGTGGTATCGAGGCGGAAGCGGCCATGCTTGGTCAGCCGGTATCGATGCTGATTCCGGAAGTGGTGGGCTTCAAGGTCAGTGGCAAGCTGCGTGAAGGCATCACCGCCACCGACCTGGTGCTGACTGTTACCGAAATGCTGCGCAAGAAAGGCGTGGTTGGTAAGTTCGTCGAGTTTTATGGCGACGGCCTGAAAGACATGCCCGTGGCCGATCGGGCCACCATCGCCAACATGGCGCCGGAGTACGGTGCTACCTGCGGCTTCTTCCCGGTGGACGACCAGACCCTGACCTACCTGCGCCTGACCGGACGCGAGGACGACCAGATTGCGCTGGTGGAAGCCTACGCCAAGGCCCAGGGCCTGTGGCGCGAACCGGGCCATGAGCCGGTATACACCGATACCCTGGAACTGGACATGGGCGAAGTTGAGGCAAGTCTGGCCGGGCCCAAGCGGCCTCAGGACCGGGTCGCCCTGAAAAATATGAAAGCCTCGTTCGAACTGCTGATGGAAACCGCTGAGGGCCCTGCAGAAGTTCGGGAGGGTAAGCTTGAGTCCGAAGGTGGTCAGACCGCCGTGGGCGTCGACGACAGCTACCGGCATGCCTCCAGTCAGCCCCTGGAGCTGGACGGTGAGCAATGCCGTCTTGATCCGGGCGCCGTGGTGATCGCCGCTATTACTTCCTGTACCAACACCTCCAACCCGAGTGTCATGATGGCCGCTGGCCTGATTGCTCGCAAAGCGGTGGAAAAGGGCCTGAAAACCAAGCCCTGGGTGAAGACCTCCCTGGCCCCGGGTTCGAAGGTAGTCACCGACTACCTGAAAGTGGCTGAACTGGACGACGACCTCGACAAGCTCGGCTTCAACCTGGTGGGTTATGGCTGTACCACCTGCATCGGTAACTCCGGACCACTGCCAGACCCGGTAGAAAAAGCCATTAACGATGGCAATCTCACGGTCGCGTCAGTGTTGTCGGGTAACCGTAACTTCGAAGGTCGGGTTCATCCCCAGGTGAAAACCAACTGGCTGGCGTCGCCGCCCCTGGTGGTGGCTTATGCTTTGGCCGGTAACGTCCGCCTGGATCTGAGCAAGGATCCGTTGGGGAACGACACCGAAGGCAATCCGGTATACCTGAAGGATCTGTGGCCGAGCCAGCAGGAAATCGCCGAGGCGGTAGAGAAAGTGAAAACCGGCATGTTCCGCAAGGAATACGCCGAAGTCTTTGACGGCGATGCAATCTGGAAAGCCATCAAGGTGCCCGAGAGCAAGGTGTATGAGTGGTCTGACAAATCCACCTACATCCAGCACCCGCCGTTCTTTGAAGGTCTGGGCGAGCAGCCGGACGCCATCGAGGATATCAAGGACGCCAACATCCTGGCGCTGCTAGGCGATTCGGTGACTAC
This sequence comes from Marinobacter similis, assembly GCF_000830985.1. GTDB lineage: Bacteria > Pseudomonadota > Gammaproteobacteria > Pseudomonadales > Oleiphilaceae > Marinobacter > Marinobacter similis. Next base: position 1,617,504 of record NZ_CP007151.1, read on the forward strand.
CGATCACATCTCCCCGGCAGGCTCGTTCAAGCCCGACACGCCGGCGGGCAAGTACCTGCAGGAGCATGGTGTGGCACCCAAGGACTTCAACTCCTATGGCTCCCGCCGGGGCAACCACGAGGTCATGATGCGGGGCACCTTTGCTAACGTGCGCATCCGCAACGAGATGCTGGATGGCGTTGAGGGCGGTTTCACCCGCCACGTGCCTAGCGGTGACGAAATGCCGATCTACGATGCGGCCATGAAGTACCAGGAAACCGACACGCCACTGGTCGTCATTGCCGGCAAGGAATACGGCACCGGCTCAAGCCGGGACTGGGCCGCCAAAGGCACGCGCCTGCTGGGTGTTAAAGCGGTGGTGGCGGAATCCTACGAGCGGATTCACCGGTCCAACCTGATTGGTATGGGGGTCATGCCGCTGCAGTTCCCTGAGGGCACGGATCGCAAGAGCCTGAAGCTCACCGGGGAAGAGACCATCAGCATTGAGGGCTTGTCGGGTGACATCCAGCCCGGCCAGACTCTGACCATGACGGTGACCTACAAGGACGGCTCAACGACAAGCTGTGACCTGAAGTCGCGTATCGATACTGCCAACGAGGCGGTGTACTTCAAGCATGGCGGCATCCTGCACTACGTGGTGCGTGAGATGCTCAAGTCAGCTTAAGCCCGCAGCCCGGCAGGTGAGGCCTGCCGGGCTCTTTTAGCTCAATAGCCCTACCCGGTACTCAATCCAGCGCCTGCTCGACGGCGCGATGAGCAATGGGAAGTTCCAGCCAGAACACCGCGCCTTCGCCTGGCGTCGAGGCGTAATCCACAGTGCCTTTCATGTTCAGCATCAGCTCGCGGGTAATGGCCAGGCCCAGTCCGGTGCCTCCGTTTGCCCGCCGATCCGAGGCATCCGCCTGGGAGAATTTCTGGAAAATCCGCTCCCGGAATTCCGGAGCAATGCCCTCGCCATGATCGCGAATGCATAGCCTGACGCAGCCTTCGTGAGATTCCGTGAAGATATCGACTCGGGAATTCTTCGTGGAGAACTTTATGGCGTTGGACAAGAGGTTGGTGACCGCCTGATGGAAGCGATGCTGATCCACCTGCACCTGAACATCCGCCATGTGGCCGATGTTGATCCTGACATCGCGATCCCGGGCATAGGGCTCAATGTTTTCCACGCATTCCCGGATTAATTGGGGCAGGGGGTATTCGTCGAGCACGAAGGGCATCTTGCCGGCGGCCAGCTTTTCAATATCCAGCAGGTCATTGATCAACAGGGCCAGCTGGCGACTGTTGCGATAGGCGATGTTCGCCAGTTTGGAGGCCTTCTCCGGCAGCTGGCCTACAGCGTTGTTGGCAAGCAAACCCAGAGAGCCGGAAATGGAGGTCAGGGGGGTGCGCAGTTCGTGACTCACCGTGGAGACAAACTCGTTTTTCAGGCGGTCCGCTTGTTTCTGCTCCGAGATGTCCTCGGTAATCATCCAGACAACCGACTCGCTGTTGAGCGTCTCCAGCCGCAGACCCTGAAGCATCATGGGTTTTAGAGTCTGGTCGGGCCCCGGCAAGTACCCTTCCACACCACTGAAACTGACGTCGTTTTCCAGGCGCCGCTGAATGCCCAGGCCTCCTGGTATCGGCTGACCGTGCTGATCGAATCCGCGTTCGAAATATTGCAGCGAACTCGCCAGATTGCCAAAGCTTTGGTCGAACGCCCGGTTCGATCGCAGTAATGCCTTGCGATGCCTGCTGTAGAGTGCAATGCCGATGGGCGCCTGTTCGAACAGACCCAGAACCGGCGCTGCATTTCCCGGTCTTTCAGCATCAGGCTGGTAAGCCAGAAGGTGATCCCAGTTACCAGTAACACCATGGCGAAGAGCAGGCTCCGGGTCAGCAGGGCCGATTCCGGGTGGTCGGGCCACCCTTGTGCCGGCTCGGCGAACAGGGTCCAGCGGGTGCCGGGCATGTTCATGGTGGCGGCAACAGGGTCTTGCCAATCGGTCTTGGCATTGCCCAGGAATATGTCGGCCTGGTTTTTTGGGTTATCCGATCTGGACAAGACAAACCTCATGCCGTCCTTCATCGGCAAGATGCCGGCGGCCTGATAGATTCGCTCCAGATCCAGTATCACGGAAATAACGCCCCAGAAATCGCCGGAATCCCGTTCAAAAATGGGGATGCGCCCGGCCAGGCCCTGGCCGCCCTGAACCAGATCGATGGGTCCGGAATAAACGGCCTGTCGGATCTCGAATAATTGCTCAATTTGCGCAGGGGGCAGGCTTCCGTTGCTCAGGTCCAAACCCAGGGCCGCCTCGTTGCCTTCCAGAGGATAAATGTGGCGGATGACAAAATCAGGCGCCAGACCAATGTTCCGGAGTTGCGGCGCTAACTGAAAAATAACCGAGGCCAGATCCCGGAATCGCTCATCTTTAATGTCGGGCTCGACAGCAACGTTGGCTGCCAGGCCCCAGACCGTCTGAATGTTCTGGATGATAGTGCTTTGCAGATTCAGGCTGACTTCATCCAGTTCGTTTTGCCACTGCTGCCTGACATCGGTTCGGTGGTTAGACGTCCCTGCCGCATCCAGCAGCAAAGACACCGCGACCATTAATATCAGAATGGCCAGCCGGGATGCCCAGATCAGAGTAAGGAATCGCGAGTCGCGATTAGTCGCCTTCATAATTCGCATCCGACCGGGTGTCACTGGCTGAGGCTTGCAGCCAGAACGTGGCACCGTCGCCCTCAATGGATTCGAAGCCGACTGAACCGCCCATCTGAGTCATGATCTCACGGGTGATGGCCAGGCCCAGGCCGGTGCCGCCACGGCCCCGGGTATCGGAGCTGTCGGCCTGGGCGAACTTCTGGAAAATCCGGGATCGGAAATTTGCTGGAATGCCTGGACCATTATCCGAAACCTGAATGCGGAAATTCTGACCATCGAAGAGAGTCTCAACCACCACCTCGGAATGTTCGGGCGAGAATTTGATGGCATTGGACAACAGGTTCGCCAGGGCCTGATCGAGCCGGTTGCGGTCAACCAGGATGCGCTGTTGTGGATGATGATCCCTGAACCGGATGGAAACGCCTCGATCCACCGCGTAGGTGTGCAACCGTTCAATACAGTCCTTGATTACGGGGCTGACGGTCTCTGATTGCATCCGGATCGACATCCGCCCGGAAATCAGTTTTTCCATATCGAGCAGATCGTCGATCAGACGTTTCAGTTGGTCGCTGTTGCGGGCAGCAATAGAAACCATGCGCTCGGCCTTTTCCGGCAGCTGGCCCAGTGCGCCTCCGGCCACCAGCCCGAGGGACCCGGCAATGGAGGTCAGCGGCGTGCGCAATTCATGGCTTACAGTGGAGATGAATTCGTTCTTCATCCGCTCGACCTTCTTGCGCTCCGAGATATCCTCAATCAGCGACCAGACCAGCGCCCGGCCAGAGGCGTTGGTAATGCGCATGCCCTGAATCACAGCCGGATACACTGAGCCATTGCGGCGCACAATCTCCTGTTCGAAAGGGCCGAAACGCCCGGTGTTTTCAAGTTCGATCATGGCCCGATCACGGACCATTTCGATCCCCCCCGCGACCAAGTCACTCAGGTTGAGCGCCATCAGGTCTTCCCGTTTGTAGCCTGTGGGCGTAAGTAAGGCCTGATTAACGTCGAGGAACGCTGTGGAGTGGTAGTCGTTCAGGGCGATACCGATGGGCGACAGCTCAAACAGGCGGCGCAGCTGGTCCTCGCTTTCCTGGAGCGCGAGCTGGATCTTCTTCTTTTCGTCGATGTCGGTAATGTAGCCGTGCCACATGGTGCTGTTGTCAGCCAGGTTCTCAGGCGTTGCCCGGCCTTCGATCCAGCGCCAATGGTCGCCGTTCCGGACTCTGTACTGCTGATGCCAGACCTCCAGGTTACGGGCCGAGTTGGTAATGCTGTCGCGAACCGATGGAAAGTCTTCGGGGTGAACCTGGCCGAAACAGGGGGTGGCGTCCTCGGCTACGTCTTCACTGGAAACGCCGAAAATGTCGCGAATCCCGGGGCTGGCGAACGGGATGGCTGATGAACCATCGGGCCAGAGTCGGTACTGGTACAGCATTCCGGGGGTCTGTTTTACCAGTTTGGTCAGCATCTGTACGCTCATCTGGCGCTCAATCACGCCGGCAATCCAGCGGGCCAGCAAGGTCACGAAGGTAACTTCGGTGTCGGAAAAGCCTGGAAGCGTGGGGTTGGGGACGAGAAGTTCAGGGTGCCAAACAGTTTGTTCTGCAAATAGATGGGGGCGGCGACGTAACTCTCCAGACCAAACTGGTTGTAGCAGCGATGACTTCGGTATGGGGACCGGGCCATGTGCTCAATAGACAGGCTCTCGTCGCAATCGACGGTGATGGAGCAGTAAGTGTCGCCCAGGGCAAAGCTTTGCCCCGCGCTGAGTCCGGCATCCTCTGGGGCATCGAACCATCGAACGGTATACACAGTGCCGGTGATTTCGCTGACAATGGCCAGTGGCAGGTCCAGGTAATCTGCGCCTAGTTTGAGCGCCTTGCGGATACGGGTGTCATCGTCGGTCTCGGGGTCCAGAGCGAGGTCGTTCAGGATGCTCAGTGCGGTGTTTTGCTGCTGCATCTTTTCAAGGTTCGCCATTTCCGCGGAGATATCGGCATGGGTTCCGTACATGCGCAGCGGTTGACCCTCGGAGGTCCATTCGAAGACCTGGCCACGGTCGTGTACCCATACCCAGTGGCCGTCTTTGTGGCGCATGCGGCACCGGTAGTCGTATTCATCCATTGCGCCGTCAAACAGGGCAGTGAGCAAGCGCTCTGATTCCGCCAGATCTTCCGGGTGCGCCAGATTTCGCCAGGTCTGTATGCTGACGGGTTCCAGTTCCTCAAGGCGATAACCGCAGATCTCGGCCCAGCGTTTGTTAAAGACCGTTTCCCCGGTTTGAACGTTCCATTCCCAAGTGCCAACCTTGGTGCCGTCGATTACTGCTCGCGCCCGGCGCTCGCTTCGCTTGAGGTCGATATAAAATTCCGAGGCTGCCTGAATATTGATTTCGCGCTCGATGCAGTCTGCCAACTCTCTTAGCAAGGCTTGATCCTCGCCGTCGAACCGGCGCGGTTTCCGATCAATCAGGCACATGGTGCCGAGTCGATATCCTTCGCTGTTGTGCAGGGGCGCGCCGGCGTAAAAGCGAATAAAGGGGGCGTCCCTTACCAGCGGGTTGTCGTTGAAGCGGTCGTCTTGGAGTGTGTCTTCGATGATGAACAGGTCGGAATGAAGGATGGCGTGACCACAGAATGAAATATCCCGGGGGGTTTCCGGGACGGCCAGCCCCTGGCAAGACTTGAACCACTGCCGGTTCCTATCGATCAGGCTGACCAGGGCAATGGGTACATCGAACATCTTGCAGGCCATACGGGTGAAGCGATCGAAGCGTTCCTCCGGATTTGAATCCAGCAATCCCGATTGGTCGAGGGCGAACTGGCGCTCCAGTTCATTCGACGGTATTTCCGGTGCTTTCATGGTCGACTCAGGCCTTATTTCCGACAGACGGCAGCTCAACCCAGAAATGGGCGCTTGATCATAGTAGTAGCCCAAGCGTCCATTCATAAGGGCAGCAAGCTCGCGGCAAATTGCCAGTCCGAGCCCGGTTCCGGCGGTCGTTTTTGTATTTCCTGTATCCGCTTGCGAAAAACGATCAAACAGGTGCTCGACAAAGGTTTCTGGCACACCGTCACCATGGTCTTGAACGACAATTCGTGTAGAGCCTGCCGTTCCTGGCTCGACGAAAATCCTGACGTTTCCATTGGCCGGTGAGAACTTAATAGCATTGCTGACGAAATTGTCGAGTATTTGCCGTAATCGATGTGGATCGGTGATCACTTTCTGTCGGAGGTTGCCCTGTGCGGTCAGTACAACCTTGTTCTCATCGGCCATGGTTTGGTTGTCCAAAACCGTTGACTCGATAATCGGCTGCAGTAGCTCTGGCGCTAATGTGACCGACATCTGTCCTGCAGACAGTTTGCCGAAGTCCAGCAGGTCTGAGATCAAAAGTTGCAATCGCTGGCCGTTACGCAACGCGAGACTGTTCATGGCCTGGGCTCGCGCTGGCAGATTACCGGTGGCGCCTGAATCAATCAGACGAAGCGCACCATTGATGGAGGTCAGTGGCGTGCGCAGCTCATGACTGACGTTAGAGACGAACTGATCCTTCATTGTGCTGATGGCATCCCGTTCATCCATAAGGTGATTAAAGGCGATGGCCAGATTGCGAACCTCACTGGCCCCGCCCGGGTCCAGTCGATCTGTCTTGGATGGCGTCTGGACCATGCTGTTTATTTTCCGAGTCATTTGGTCCAGAGGACTGAGAGTAGAACGAGTCAAGAAATAACTGACGAGGGAAATCACCAGTGCGATGCCGAGACTGATCAAGACAAAATGGCTAAATGACTCCTTGGCCGGCGCGGTTGCCCATTTATAGGGTACCGCTCGAACAAATTGCCAGCCCAGGCGTTGCAGGTGCTGGTGGCGTATATGAGCTCCTGTCCTTCGGGGCCAACAGCGTGCCCCGACGTGATGCCCGAAAGCGCAGCATCGATCAGATCGTTCTCGCCAGGGGCGGGCAAGGGGGTAATGCCATTTTTGGCAATAACGCCGCCCTCGATATACAGGAAGTTTTCACTGTCGATGATCGTGAAGGTCGCCTCGTCGTTGGCGATTTCCTCCAACATGTCGACCGGGACAATGCTGGTTCTGCCCAAATTGATGGTGCCGCCCAGTAAGCCTAATAAATCTCCTTCGTCGGACTCTATCGGTGCCAGAAGCGAAAGCAGTGGAACACCGGTCGTCCGACCAATAACAGGCCGGCTGATAACCGGCTTTCGGCTTTCTATGGCCCGACGGAAATGCTTTCGGTCGGCGTAGTTGGTACCAATCCGCCCGGGCGTGTACAAATTTTCGAAGATGGCGGTGGCATTGCTATCGAAAACCAGTATTCCGTCGGGTAACAGGGATCTGAGGAGTTCTTGTCGTTCCAGTTGGGTGGCCATTTCATTCTGGCTGACCAGTTGATTGCCGTCGCTGAGCAGGCTCGCAGATTCGGCCAATACATCCAGTTTCAACTGCAACCGTTGATTGACTTCGCTGGCTATGCGACGGGTCTCATAAAGCTGTTGCTCGGTCAGAATGTCCTCGAAATCTTCTACCAGGGCGCCATAGGCCACGAACAGCACAGAACCAACGGTCGCGATGGTTCCCAGCAGAATGATCAGGGCGAGGCGTGTTCCGAGCGAAAGTGACGGCAAATCAAATTCCTTGTGGCACTTTGGGGTAATTGTTGCTTTGATGTCTATAGTAGTCTGTCGTGAGTAATAGATGGAGTAGATTACATTGAAGAGCCATGTCTGAAGAGAGTCTCTCTGAAGTAGCACGGAAGCTGGAACTTCTCAAGTTGCGTTTCAAGGACAAAGCGACAAAGGATATTGGTCTGTTGCAACAGGCGATAGATCAGTTTCGGGTCGGACGTTTTGGGCCCAATGATGTCGCTGCTGCCTATCATTCCCTGCACAGACTGGCGGGGTCGGCGGGTAGTTTTGGCTATTTGGCCCTGGGTGAGGAAGCCCGAGCACTGGAGGTCATGCTGAAGCCGCTGGCAGAAGCCAGTAATGAGGTTGCACCGGAGCAAGTTCAGAGTGTAATTGATGAGGCGTTCGCCTGGCGAGTGGCGCACCTGATTGATTTTTTGTCGCTGGATCAGGCCGTTGGTCAGAGAGCCGCAGCGGCATCTCTGCCGGTCAATGGGGAGATGGCAACAGAGTCGTGTGTTCTGATCGTACATTCGGACCCGGACAGAGCCCAGGAGCTGGTTCAGGGCCTCGAGCTGCATGGTTTTGCCCCGCTCGCTCTGCCAACTCTCCAGAAAGCCGCAGAATACGGCTTGTCAGACGTTACTGCCCTGATCGCACAAGATACGCAGATTCTCCGTGATGGTTGGCAACTGGAGAGCATTTCCGACACGCCACCGGTTATTAGCCTGGGCGCTGGCGATTCGTTCGATGAGCGCTACGCTCTGGCCGAGTGCGGGGTGGATGGTTTCCTCGGTGAGCCCGTCGATATTCCGGTACTTGCCGATTATATGGAACGGCTGATTACGGAGCGTGAAGAGAGCGGTTCTGGTCGAGTCATGATCGTGGATGACGACCCTGAACTGTTGGAGCACTACGGCCTGGTGCTGGAAGCAGGCGGGCTTGAAGTCTGGCGGGTGAATGATCCTGCCGATATCCTGACTGCGCTCTCGGAATTCCGGCCAGACATCGTCCTTATGGATGTGCAGATGGGCAAGTACCGTGGCCCCAATCTCGCTCAGATGCTGCGTTTTGAACCCGGTTGGCTGGGTTTGCCGATTATTTACCTATCTTCAGAAGACGATCGGGAGTTCCAGGTCGAAGCCATGGCCAAGGGCGGCGATGACTTCCTCACCAAGCCAGTCTCTGATGACTTTCTGTTGCGGGCTGTCACTGTGCGCTGTTACCGGGCCCGGCAGCTGGACAAGCTGGCGTCGCGCGACAGTCTGACTGGTCTGCTCAAGCATTCACTGGCCAAATCTGAAATCCAGAACGAACATGCCCGCTGCCGGCGCCGGGGTGAACAGGCCGTGGTTGCCATGCTGGATCTGGATCATTTCAAACAGGTGAACGACCGCTTTGGCCATCGAGCCGGCGATTTGGTGATCAAGGGACTGGCCAACCTGCTGCGACACCAGCTTCGTAAATCGGATGTGATCGGTCGCTATGGCGGTGAAGAATTTGTGGTCGCGCTCCCGGACTGCTCGGTCGAGAATGCCCAAAGGATCATGCAGTCAGTGTGCAAGCATATGGCCGGGATAGAATTTCACAGCGACGATCAAGAGTTCACGGTCACGTTGAGCGTTGGCATGGTGCCGTTACAGGATTTCCTCACCAGTGACGATGCCATCGATGCTGCCGACCAGGCGCTTTACCAGCAAAAGCAGGCGGGGCGCAACGGTGTTTGGGTTGGTGGAGACAAATCAGAACGGGTGAGGACACTTGGCTAACGCATGGATGCATTGATTGTAGACGATGACGATTTAATGGCGGACCTGCTGGAGACGGTAGTGGCCGGCCTTCATTCCGCCGTCACGGTGTTTAAGGCGGCAGGTTTTCATGAGGCCCTAACCCTGTGGCAAAAACGGAAGCCAGATCTGCTGATTGTCGATTGGGACCTTCCAGACGGTTCCGGGTTGGATTTCTTGCGCCAGGTCCGTGCCAGCGACAAGGATGTTGCCATCGTTATGATAACCGGTCGTGCCGATCGGGAGTCAATTCTGAAAGCAGCGCATTACCGTATTAACGGCTACATCAGCAAGCCGTTCCAGGTAGACGTATTGCATCAACGGTTGCTAGAGATGATTGGCAAGTTACTTCCCGAGGAGTTGGCCCCGGCTGCTTCGTTGGAGGTCCTTCTGTCGGAGGGTGTGAAGACAGTCATCCAGCTGCCAGTAAGCGCTGACGTTGCCAGCATGCTGGAGTTGGTGGGGCGCAGCGACGATATATCGGCGGCCCAGCTCTCCGAGCGCTGGCAGAGTGATCCCTCCTTATGCTCGCGCCTGCTGGACGTTGCTAACCGCTCGTCATACCGACGCACTGGACAGCCGGTGGTCACCCTGCGGGACGCGATAGCCTCCATTGGCGTGCCCATGGCGCTGAATCAGGGGCTGGCGTTGGCTCTGGATGTCAACGCCGCTCTGTCTTCTGAGGCACTGGTTTCCTGCGCCTCAGAAGCCCAGAAGCAGGCGAAGGCCGTGGCCCATGAGGCCCAGCGTGTCGCGCTATCACTGGGAAAACGGTCGTCACAGTTTTTCACGGCCGGGCTGTTGAGCCGCATCGGTGAACTTGCGGTACTCAAAGTCATGGACCAGTTCCAGCGGCAGGGTGGCGAGTTGAGTGATGAGCAGGTGTCGCAGGCGCTTAGGGACTGGGCTCAGCCTTATGGTAATAAGTTGAAAATACAGTGGTTTATCCCTGTTGAATTGAGGAATCTCATTGGTGCAGTGCATTACCTGCCGCGGGAAAATGTCACTCAGGAACGGTTGATAATGAGAGCCGGCGCGCTGATTGCGGGAGGCGCTGCGCCGGAGGCGGAACTGGGGAAGGTCTTACGACAGCTAGGATTGGAAGGTTGGCAGCAGCAATCCAGTGAACACGAGCAGAAGGATGAGGATGATGGGAATGACGGAGACGGAAACCACGCTTGAGCGCATCATGCTGGTGGAAGACGAAGAAGATATTCGGGCCGTAGCAGAGCTTGCGCTGGAAGCTGTGGGTGGATTCACCCTGACTACCTGCGCGTCGGGCCAGAAGGCGCTGGAAACCCTGGCCGATTTCAAGCCTCAACTGATTGTGTTGGATGTGATGATGCCGGGTATGGATGGGCCAACCACCCTGAAAGCCATCCGCGAGCATCCCGCATTTGTCGATACGCCAGCCATCTTTATGACCGCGAAGGTGCAGCCAGAAGAGGTCAATGGCTATCTGTCACAAGGCGCCGTCGCAGTGATTCCCAAACCGTTTGATCCCATGGCACTGTCAGACAAGATTCGAGACATCTGGAGCAATCTTGAGCCTGAACAGCGTTCAGCATAGGCTTCTGAACCGGTCTGCTCTGGTGTCCCGGCTGTCCATTCGGGTAACCTGTAGGATTGATCCAGCTGGCAATCTTGAGGCTCCGAATAATGACGTCAGAATCTTCCAGAGATGAACTGAAAGCAAAACTGAATCTGGAAACTTCCCGCATTCACTGGCACGACTTGCAAACCTACTTTGCCCGAGGCCATGTGGTCCGGGTTGCTCCGGACCTCGATCTGCTGGAGGTTGCCACGGAGCTAACCGCCGATAACAAGACCCGGTTCGAGCAGTGGATGGCAGACGGCAAGGTGGGTGAAGTTCCACTAGACCTGGCCCAATCCTGGTATGACAACAACACAGAACTCTGGGCCGTGGTCATCGCGCCTGGGTACTGGTACAGGATCGATCCGATCATGCCTTGCATTGACGCCTCGGATTCGCTGTGAAGCTGCATTATTTCCATGGCCGTGAGCCCATCCGGGTGCTTGTTATGGTGCGTCAGCAGCAGCGCCTCGAGCTGTTTATCAAACCCTTGGGCGAACAGGCCTGGGGTTTGGTGGTTCTGGCCGGACCCGACCAGGGGCGGCCGGAACGCCAGCAGTGCCAGGGGCCCTGGAAGACTCTGGCGCAAGCCGAGTCGGCACTGCGAAGAACGGCTGGCGCCCTGATGGGTAATGGCTACGAAGCTCGTCCCTCCGATTACGTAGTCTGGTCGGTAACCGCTCAGCGGCTGTCACGGACCATACAAACCGATCAGAGAATCCGGGTGACCACCGAATCAGTGGACCCAGACCAGTTCGAACCTCTCGTCTAAAAACGCACTCCCTTAATGCCTTCTCGAGGATTTTATGCTGACCGGCGCATTGTTAATTCTTGCCCCGTTGTTTCTGGGCTTTGCTTTGCCATTAAAGAATCGCCAGGCGATGACGGTGATCCATTACTCGGTGGAGGCACTGGTGTATTTCATTCTGGGCTTGCTTGGTCTTGGCCTGGGTCAGATGGAAGGCCTGGCGGACCAGCTGAGCGGTATGGCCGTGCAAGTACTGGTGCTGGTGGCCGCCCTGTTCGTGGCCAACATGGCTGGGTTGTGGCTGTTTCATCGCTGGCAGCCCATGGCGCCGGCTGAGGGCGAGGCCGTTGGCAACCCGAGTTACCGGCGGCTGTTCCTGGCGGGTCTGAAGCCTATGCTGGCGGTCCTGACGGGCCTGCTGGCGGGTTATTACCTGCTGCCGCCCCTGCCTATGGCCGAATCCATAGCCACGGGCGCATTGATGTTGCTGCTGTTTTTAATCGGCCTTCAGCTCCGGAATGCAGGATTGTCCTTGCGCAAATTGCTGATGAACCGGCAGGGATTGGGTATTGCACTGGCACTGACGCTCAGCTCATTGCTTGCCGGGGTTCTGCTGATCCCGATACTGGCATTGCCCTGGCACGATGTGCTGGCGCTGGCGTCCGGATTTGGCTGGTACTCGTTGTCGGGTATCGTCATCGGTGACGCCTTGGGGCCGGCCTGGGGTGGTGTCGCCTTCCTGAACGATGTCATCCGCGAGATCATCGCCCTGGCCATCATTCCCCTGCTGATCAGTGCCCGGCCGGCCATGGCGATCGGCTATGGCGGCGCTACCGCCATGGATTTCACGCTGCCAGTCATTCGTAGCAGCGGTGGCTTGGCATGCGTGCCTGTGGCGATTGCCTCTGGCTTCTTGCTGTCGTTCCTGTCACCGGTATTGATGGGGGTGTTTCTATCCCTCGGCTAACACCGCCGGGGTGGCGCTTGCCGATGCTTCGGTCGTGGGGAACCAGTTCAGGGCTTTGTACCATTGATCGGATAACCGTCGCACCGCACTGAGATCATCCAATGACCGTTCGCCGTTTTCGATGGGTAAGGACTGCTGGACAACTAATCTGAGCATGGAAGATTTCAGGCGATGGTAAGCATGTTCCGCCTCGGCGAATTGCTCCGGTGTAGCAACATCCGCTGAAATCAGCTGGCGAAGCTCGGTCAGATAGTCCGTTAGTTCCTGTCTAAGTGTTGCCCCTTCAGGCAAATCGACGGCTGCCCTTATGCGCAGGAGTGCTGGGGCTGAATAGATGGCTTCTGTTAGATAACGGCAGGTCACGAAACCACGGGCAAGCGCTTCGACAGTGCTGGCCTGCATTCTCTCGGAACGCAGCCTGGAAATGTAATCGGTGATTGCAGTGGTTAGATTCAGCGCAGCCTCGGACTTTGGCTGGATCTGGTGGACCTTCAAAGCTTCCCGGTCAATGCAGACCCTCAGTAGTCCGCGGGTGAGATCGATCAGGCGTTTCATTTCCTGGTCGACCGCGGCTATGGCCAGTTCCGGTGTTTTTACCAGTGTCTTGTCCAGATAACGGGGTTCGGCGTTGTCTTCTTCCTGGCCCCGAAACATGCGGCTCAGCAGGTGGGCAAATCGGGGAACGAACGGCAACATGATCATTGCGCCGAGCACATTGAACAGGGTGTGAAACAGCGCCAAGGATATTGCCGGGTGGGCGCCCAGCTCAAACCAGTTGGCCAGGGTGGCTACCAGCCACAACATTAAGGGTAATATCGCCAGGGCAATGAGGCCGGTGACCAGGTTAAAGATGACATGCCCGAGCGCCAACCTTCTGGCATTGGCCGTTGCGCCCAGCACCGCAAGGGCCGCGGTGGAGGTGGTGCCCAGATTGGCTCCGATGACGGCGGCAGCGGCGTTATCCAGAGTTAACAGGTTGCTGGCGGCGGCACTGAGAATGATGGCGAGGGCTGCGCTGGAGGACTGGGTCAGCATTGTCGCCAGCAAGCCGAAGAGGACATAAAGCGGTAATCCATAAGCTTGCCCCACTATCCCTTCACCGTTGAATTCGTCCGTCAGCCCGCCGAGCGAGTCTTTCAGCAGTGATAGCGCGAGGAAAAACAGGGCGAAACCAGCTAGCGCATCGCCTAAAGACTTACTGCGATGGCCTGGACCAAGCAGCTTGAGCGCCATCCGGTGGCGAGCAAGGGCATGGCGAAAGCCTCAATCTTTATGCCGAAACCAACCAGACTGACCAGCCAGCCGGTCATCGTAGTGCCGACGTTGGCACCAAAGACGACCCCCAGTGATTGGCTGATGTTCAGCAGGCCTGCATTGACAAAGCCGATGGTGGCAACGGTCACGGCACTGGAAGATTGCACAATGCCGGTGATGAGTACGCCGGTACCAAATCCTTTCAGTGGCGTCTTGGTCCAGACCCCAAGAATGTGGCGCAGTTGATGTCCCGCCGAATTTTTCAGTCCGTCGGTCATCATTCCCATGGCTAATAGAAACAAGGCCAAACCGCCGAGAATCTGGAAGAGAGTGTTAATCACTGGGATTCCGCCGCAGAGGTTTTATGACAGCTTAGCAGGCTGGTGTCAGGGGGCGTGACTGTGGGGAATGGCGGTGAGCAGGAGTGGAGTGCGCTTAGACCATGAATTTGCGGACGTCGATCCGGTAATCGGCCGGGTCGACTGCACGCAAAATACGGTCCTGAGTGCCGGGTTTGGCCAAATCCAGGGTCTCGACCGGAATCGCCATGCGAAACTTGGTGTGGTACATCACCCGGACGACCGGCAGGCGCTGGTCTTTCTCGTTGGCTTCCACTACAGCGGCCAGGCGGCCACTTTCGAGCAGAACCAGGCTGCCCACCGGATAAAGGCCGATGCAGCGAATGAACTGTTTGACCATGGTGGGGTCCAGGTGGTCGCCGCTCCACTCTACCAGTTTCTTCAGGCCCTGGGTGGGTGTGAGTCCCTTGTGGTAGACCCGGTCCGCGGTGATGGCGTCGTAGACGTCGGTGATGGCAACCATGCGTCCGTATTCGGAGATCTCATCGCCTTTCAGCCCCTCCGGATAGCCGGAGCCGTCCAGGCGTTCATGGTGCTGGGCAGCGGTGATTACGCTCAGTTCCCCGATGCCTTCGGTGCTGGCCAGGATATCCCGAGAGTGTCGGGCGTGCAGTTTCATGACTTCGAATTCCTCGGCGCTCAAACGCCCCGGCTTGTGCAGGATTTCATCCGGGGTCATTATTTTTCCGAGGTCGTGCAGCAAGGCACCCACGATTGTCTGGTGCAAAATGTCGGCGGGTAGGGATCGATAATTGCCGAACAGCGACATCAGCACACTAAGGTTGACCGAGTGTTCGAGCAGGTAGTTGTCTTTTTCCCGAATCCGGCCCAGGCAACCGAGCGCATTGGCGTTGCGCAGAACCGAGTTCTGAAGCTCGTCTGCAAGCTGATGAATAGGCGCGACTTCAACGGCGCCGCCAATCTTCACGTTATTCAGGAAACTGCCCACCAGTCCCTGAGCCTGGTTGTGGATGCGTTGCGCCACCACCAGCTCTTCTTCCATGGGAACGTGTGCTCTCAGACCTTGTGTTTGCTCGCCGGCCTGCTGCAAGGCGGCTTCGTTGCGGCGGTCTACTTCAGCGGCAGTTTCTGAATCCTGGGTGTCGAGCCCCCTGGACGCATCGATATAAACGAACGTGACCCCCATACGCCGGATCTTCTCGATGGTTTCCTCTTTTTTGATCACACCCTGCTTACGCTGGCTGTTGTGAGGAATCCAGTCGTTGTTGAGGTCGGTGATGTACATACCGACTCTCAGGGCAGATATGGGGATGCGCTTGATCATTGTTCCGGGAAGAACGTCCTCAAACTGTTGTGATAGGTCGTGGCTACCACCTCATCCAGCGGCAACTCCTTGACCTCGGCGATCTTCTCGGCCACGAACGGCAGATAGAACGGGGCGTTTTCGCGCCCGCGGTAAGGGACCGGTGTCAGGAAGGGTGCGTCCGTTTCCAGCAGAATCTGCTCGATGGGCGACATGCGCACGATGTCACGCACATTCTCCGCCTTGTTGAAGGTGGTGATGCCGTTAAAGCCCAGGCACCAGCCCTGATCCAGGGCGTACTGCGCCAAGCCTGGGCCGGAGGTGAAGCTGTGAATCACGCCCCGGCGGGTCAGCGACTGCTCGAATTCCTTGAGAATTTCGATGGTATCGTCATCCGCCTCACGGCTGTGGATAACCACGGGGCGATTGGTGTCACAGGCGATCTGCAGCTGACGCCGAAACACGTCCCGCTGTACGCTCCGGTCAGCGTTGTCGTAAAAGTAGTCCAGACCGATTTCACCGACCGCGACAATCTTGCTGTCACCGGCATGGGTGCGGATTTCCGCTTCTGTGGCGTCGGAGTACTGCTCAGCCTCATGGGGGTGAATACCTGGGTGCCATACAGCCACGGGGTCATGTTGCTCAGTTCCCGAACTCGGGCAAGGTTGTCCGGGGAGACCGCAATGGTGATCACTTTTTCAATATTGACCCGCTGACTTTGCTCCAGGGTTTCCTCTAGAGGGCGATCCTTGAGGTAATCCAGATGACAGTGGGTTTCAATGATTGGGTGATCGAAGACGGGAATCTCACGTCGTTTTTTACTCATTGCAGTACGGTCTACTCCATCGCAGTCACAGGAGACTGCTACGCTGAAAAATGAATGTGTAGATACTAACAGTTTGTACGACTGTTGGCCTCTATATAGACCATAGGAAATTTCCAGCATGTATATATCGGTTTTTGCAAAGCGTTGGCGTTTCAATACCGGCCTGGCCCGACTGGATGGTTACCCGACTGTGCTGGAAGAGGACGAGAATCTGCCGGCACTGGAGGCCAGTCTTGAAGAGATTGGGGAATACCAGCGACGGCTCTGGGCCAATCGGGCTCGGGCGTTGCTTCTGGTGATCCATGGCCCGGACACCAGCGGCAAGGACAGCCTGATCCGGACTCTGGCGACTTACACCGATCCTGCTGGCTTCCATGCCTGGTCGTTCAGTCGGCCCCGGGGCGCCGCCACCTGCCACGACTTCCTGTGGCGGGTGACGCCCCTGCTGCCAGGCTTCGGCGAAATGGTGGCGTTCAATCGCAGTCATCACGAGGCGGTTATGGCGGAGCGGGTCTGGCCGGTACACCCACCGGAGACCTACAATTGGCGCAGCCGCTACCGGTCCATCCGTAACTTTGAGCGCCACCTCGTGGAGGAGGGCACAACGGTGGTAAAAATCTGGCTGAACCTGTCGGAGGATGAGCATCGCCGCCGCTTGTTAACGCGTCTGGACAAACCCCGCAAGCGCTGGAAGTTCGAACAATCCGATATCGACGGCTGGGTAAAGCGGAGTCAGTATCAGACTTATGCGGAAGAGGCGCTTGCGCAGACTCATACCGCGGAAGCACCTTGGTTCATTGTACCTGGCGACCGAAAACCCCAGGCCCGGGCGATTGTGGCGGCGATTCTGGCCGAGCAGCTGCAACACCTTGCGCCGGATTATCCAAAAGAGGACCAGACGGTGCTTGATGAATACCGCAAGTTATTAGCCCGGAATGGGGTTAAATAGGGCTAAATGGGGGTAAGTTGGCCTAAGTTCCCCGAAATTCTGTTAAATGGCGGGACGTCACCAGTAAAGGGAGTTTTGCATGCGCATTGTTGTCGTCGGTGGTGGGGTCGTTGGTGTCACCACGGCGTACGAATTGAATCGCCGCGGTCACGAGGTGACAGTGCTGGAGCGACACTCAATCGCCGGTAATGAAACCAGCAAGGGTAACGCCGCCCAGCGTTCCTACGGAGTGGTTTACCCCTGGGCCGATCCGAAGATGGTGCTGAAAGCAGTGCCCTGGCTGCTGAAGCAAGACGGCCCACTGAAGTGGCGAATGCCGCCCTCCCTGGAAGCCATTCGCTTCATGATGTCCACCTTGCGTTACGCCTGGGCGCCTGGATTATTTGGGCTGAACCGCCGCGCCATGCTGCGATTGGGCGTGCACAGCCGGGAACGGTTCGAGGCTCTGGAAAACGAACTTGATCTGGCCTTCGATGGTGATCACCGTGGTTTGCTGCACCTGGCCAGCACCCCGGAGGCGCTGGATGGCTATCGCCAGACCCAAGGGCTGCTGGCGGAACTGGTATAGCGTCCCGATTGCTGACACCGGAGCAGGTACGCGCCGCCGAGCCGGGCATGGTTGGCAGTGGGCCCCTATACGGAGCCCTGAGTTATGACACCGATGGCACGGGCGACTGCCACCAGTTTTCCCAGGCGCTGGCCGGTGAATGCGAGGCCCGGGGTGTCCATTTTCGCTATCAGGTGGAAGCCCAGAGTCTGGTGGCCAATGACCATGCCGTTGAGGCTATTAACATCACCACCGAGGACGGTGACCGGGAGCTGATAGAGGCCGATGCCTTTGTTATTAGTGCCGGGTGCTGGTCCGATCATCTGGTTCGGCCATTGGGGTTGGGGTTGCCGATCTATCCGGTCAAAGGCTACAGCCTGACCGTGCCACTGAGTAACTCCGACCATGCGCCGGTTTCAACGGTTCATGATGACAACTACAAGGTGGTATCGACGGTTGGGGAATCGCCTGCGGGCCACTGGGTTTGTCGAGCTGGCGGACTTCAATCGGGACATTCCGGAGGCCCGGCTAGACACCATCCGGAAATCCGTGAACTCTCGGTTTCCCGGCTGTGCCGATCTGGAGGCCGCTGAAACCTGGACCGGTTTTCGCCCGATGACACCGGACGGCCCCGCCATCATTGGCCGTGGCCCGCGGGATAACCTGTTCCTCAATACCGGTCACGGCACCTTCGGCTGGACCTTGTCGGCCGGCAGTGCCGATCTGATTGCCCAGGTGATCGATGGCGAGGCGCCGTCAGTGTGCCTGGATGCCTTCCGCCCCGGTCGTTTCAGCGAGTAGCCGGTCAACGGCAGGAACTATTGGTTCAACGAGAGCAAAGGCCAATTGCATGACAGTACTTCCGGCCGCGAGTTTAAACGACCCTGCCGAATCGTTTTATAGCCACTGGATGGCGCTTAACGACTGGCTGCGTGAGCATCGTGGGTTTTGGCAGCCGGCGCCGTTCAAGGAGCCGGAACCGCCATGGGCCAGACAGTATCCGGACCTGGCCCGGCTCATCGCTAAGGTGAGTGACGAGCAATGTCAGATTTTGGAAGATGCACCAGCAAGGTTGGCGGCCATGGTCGGAGTGCAGGTGCCCTCGCTGGCACGATACGAGCACCTGACCGCAGTGGCCGATCTGCGACCGGCTGCGTCTGAGGTCAGTCAGGCCACCTTGCCGGAGGTTCGGGCGGCGGACATGCCGGGGCGCAAGCGCGGTCAGTCCGGTGCGTTTGCGGCGGCCATTCGGCCCCTGGAACAGTCGGTGCTGGACTGGTGCTGTGGCAAGGGCCATCTTGCTCGCACGCTGGCGGCGGTGTGCGAGGAGCCTGTTCAAGGACTGGAATGGAATGCCGAACTAGTGCGTGAAGGCAATCGGCTGGCGGTCAAATACGGCGATGCCGTATCGCTGCAGTGTCAGGATGTCCTGGCGGAAGATCTGGTCTTGCCGCCCGGATTCCACGGTGTCGCCCTGCACGCCTGTGGCGACCTGCACCGAGGCCTGATGCGCCGGGGCAGCGAGGCGGGTCTGCCCCGGTTGAGTGTCTCGCCTTGTTGTTATCATCTGACCGATGCGGATACTTATCGGCCAATGTCGCGTCGGGCGGTCAGCCATAATGGAATCCTGCTCTGTCCAAAAGTGACTTGCGCCTTGCGGTGCGGGAAACGGTGACCGCGCCGGCCCGGGTACGAGAGCAGACCCGGCTGGTGAGCCAGTGGCGATTGGGCTTTGATAGCCTGCAGCGGGAGTTACGGGGCGTGGATGAGTATCTGGCCGTGCCTTCGCATCCCTCCAAAGTGATCCATGAGGGCTTTGCTGGCTTCTGTCGCTGGGCCGCCAACAAGAAGGCAATAGCCTTGTCGCCGGATATCGACTTCGACGCCTGGGAAGCGGAGGGTGTTCGGCGTTGGCAGCAAGTGCGCCGCCACGAACTGGTTCGCCACCTGTTCCGCCGTCCGTTGGAGCTGTGGATGGTGCTGGACTACGCGCTCTACCTTGAGGAGCAGGGCTATCGGGTGCGGCTTGGGGAATTCTGTGACCGGTCCCTGACCCCTAGGAATCTTTTACTGGATGCGGTTAGGACTTCCCAAGCGGACAATTAAAAAAGGCGCCCATGAGGGCGCCTTTTTTGTTACTGCAGCAGTATTCGGCGTATCACTGCTTAACTTTGATACGAGCCTCAACCCGGCGATTAGTCGCGCGGCCTTCGGCCGTGTCGTTGGAGGCGATGGGCTGTGTTTCGCCATAGCCTGTGGCGCTGACGCGTGCCGGGTTTACCCCAAGGGCATCAGTCAGGCGTGCGGCGACGGCTTCGGCGCGCAGCTGCGACAGGTTCTGGTTGTAGTCCGCGGCGCCTGTGCTGTCGGAATGGCCGGCAATCTCAACGATGGTTTCAGGGTTGGCCTTCAGGAAGTCCGCAACCCGGCGAATTTCGTCATCGTACGAATCACCGATTTCGGCGCTGTTGAGCGGGAACTGTACTTCGATTTCGAAGGTCTCGATGGTCTTGGTGATGCCTTCGCAGCCTTTGGCATCTACCTTGGCGCCAGCAGCGGTGTTCGGGCATTCGTCGATGCTGTTTACAACGCCGTCGTTGTCGCTGTCGAGTTCACAGCCGCGACCATCCACTTTGGCACCGCGTGGGGTGTTGGGGCAGGCGTCACGGGCATCGACAACGCCATCCTGGTCGCCATCAAGCTGGCAACCGGTGCGGTCGACTTTGGCGCCGGCAGGCGTGTTGGGGCACTGGTCTGCGCTGTCGATAACGCCGTCGTTGTCAGCGTCGGGCGGTGGAGGTGTGGCGTGCACGAACGCCAGGCTCAGGCCCAGGGAAACCTGTGCGTCGAAGGTGCTGTCTTCAACGCCGTGGAATTTCCGAAGGTCGGCGCGCAGGGACACGATGTCGGTGATGTTGTAACGCACACCGGCGCCTACATTGAATCGGGTTTCATCGTGGTTGCTGCCT
This sequence comes from Marinobacter similis, assembly GCF_000830985.1. Lineage (GTDB taxonomy): Bacteria > Pseudomonadota > Gammaproteobacteria > Pseudomonadales > Oleiphilaceae > Marinobacter > Marinobacter similis. Next base: position 1,638,058 of record NZ_CP007151.1, read on the forward strand.
GCGGTTCGTGGCGCTGCTGCGTCAGTGCCGAAATCGGCATGACCGGCACCGGCTGACAGGTACGGGTTCCAGGCTTCTTCAGGCCCGGCGAAGTAGTAGATGGCGTCCATGCGGATTTCTTCGAAATCGGAAGAACCCAGCGCACCTTCGCGATCGGCATCGGCCCGGGAGAACAGGGCTTCCACAGCCCAATTTGGAGTGAAGCGGTATTCAGCACCCACACCAAACGTACCGGTCTCGCTGAGCTCACGCTCATTGTCGAAGAACTGGTAGGCGGTAAACGGATTGATGTAGGTGGTAGCCTGGCGGTCTTCAGCCATTGCCGGTGATGCCAAGGTAGCCGTGACGGCAGCCATGACACATGATCGCATGATGCTCATGCAGAGCCTCCTGTCGAGTGGGTAGTAAAGAGCCGCAGATGCGGTAACGTCGGGTAATCCGAGAATTGGGTCAGTACAGCTGAAAAAGGTAACTGGCACTGAGGGTTATATCTGTACTAGCACGCAACGGGAGGTCATTTGGTTCCAGTCGTTTTGGGCCTTTGGCGTAAAGCTGGAGATAAGCTGAAAGGGAAGCTGAGAAATCAAAGAACGGTCGTGGTGAGCAAAAAAAGCGCCCAGGGTAGTGAGCGCTTTTTAGTTGCTGAGATGTTAGCGCATTAACGCTGTACCTGGATGCGCGCCTCCACCCTGCGATTGGCTGCGCGGCCTTCGGCGGTGGTGTTGCTCGCTACGGGTTCTGTTTCACCGTAGCCCACTGCGGTAACGCGCTCGGGATCAATGCCGAGCGCGTCGGTAAGACGATCAGCAACGGCTTGGGCGCGGCGTTTGGACAGCGTCTGGTTGTAGTCCGCATCACCACGGTCGTCACTATGGCCACCAATTTCTACCACTGTCTCGGGGTGGGCCTTCACGAAATCGGCTACGCGACGAATTTCATTATCGTATTTGTTGCCAATAACGGAGCTGTTGGTCGGAAACTGTACCTCTACCTCGAAAGTTTCAATGGTTTCAGTCACACCTTCGCAACCGGTCGCATCGACATCCGCTCCGGCAGTGGTGTTCGGGCACTGGTCGGCACTGTTGACGACACCATCGTTGTCAGCGTCCAGCTCACATCCGGCAGTGTTCACGCTATGCCAGCCTTGGTGCCGGGGCACTGGTCACGGCTATCGATCACGCCATCGTTATCGCTATCTGCAGGCTTCGCGGGAACCGGGGCAGGAGTCGGAGCAGGAGAGGGGGATGTTGTGGTTCGGGCAAACGCCAGGCTGAAGCCAAGCGAAACCTGAGTGTCGAATGTGCTTTCGTCGATACCGTGGAATTCACGGAGATCCCCGCGCAGCGAGAATTTGTCTGTGACGTTGTATCGCACGCCGGTACCCACGTTCACGCGTGTTTCATCGTGGTTACTGCCGGAGGTGCCCATGCGGGACGAGTCGTTACCGAAATCAGCATGCCCGGCACCGAGCGATACGTAAGGGTTCCATTTTTCTTCCGGACCGGCAAAGTAGTAGGTGCCGTCCACACGAACTTCTTCAAAATCGGAATCGCCGCTGCCGTATTTATGGTCGGCGTTGGCGCGAGAGTACACGCCCTCAATCGCCCAGTGCGGCAGGAAGCGGTATTCAACGCCAAAACCGTAAGTGGCGCTCTCGTCCAGGGACCGTTTGTCATCAAAGTACTGAAATCCCGCAAAGGGGTTGATGTAAATCGTGTCCCGGCGTTCTTCGGCTATAGCTGGCGTGACCAACGTGGCGGCAACCGCAGCCATGGCACATGATCGCATGATGCTCATGCAGAACCTCCTGTCCGACTTTTTGAGTTGAGTTCGCAGGTGCGAAGCGGGCGCAGTTTGGCATAAACCTGCCGCATATTTTAGTGCTTAACTGTGCGCGCGCATTCGAAACTCATTATTTTTACGTAATAAAAGTCGGATTGGTTTCAGTCGTTTTAGGCCAAAGGCGAAAAATAAAGGTGAGCACTCTTTTTGCTGAAGTTCAGGGTGTCGCCGTTGTCGAAGCGTACCTCGAAGGCGCTTTCGTCTTCGCTGACCACGCTGCCGGCACCGAAGATGGCGTGGCTCAGGCGTTGTCGGTGCCAGAGCACGCTTGTGGAGTCGGTCTGGGTTACTTCAGAGCCGTTCAGGGAGATGCCCTCCCGTTCGGCGTAACGCAGACTCACGGGCGTGATCGGAGCCGACAGTTCGATGGCGCTGTCCGTTTTGTGGTTGCCTTCATCAAGCAGGCGCCCGAGTTCGTGGGCCAGATCGAAGCAGAATTCCTCGACAAACCGGCTCGGGCCCTGATCGCCCTCCAGGTGGGGTTGGGCACTCACCGGTCGGCTAAGCAGGTGTAACTGCTGGCGGGAACGGGTCATGGCGACGTACAGCAGGCGCCGTTCGCTTTCGAGGATCGCCCGGGCGTCGTCTTCGGCCCTTGGACTGTAAGGCAGGTACTTTTCCTGCAGGCCGGGGATGATCACCCGTGGCCACTCCAGCCCCTTGGTGCGGTGAATGGTGGAGAGCAAAACACCGCCCTGCTGGTTCTCGCCCGCCTGCTGTTTCAATGTTTTCAGATGATCCAGGGCACCATTGGCATCCACATCCAGACTTTTCAGGTACTCGCGGAAACCATGCACGGTGTCGATGCGTTCCTCGGCGCTCTCGTGAGTCAACGCCAGGCTGCGAATGCCTTCGTACAGGTCGGTGTGCTCGGCATACCCGCTGATCAGTCCGGCCACCGGGCCCTTGTAATCGCGCAGCTGGGCCAGTACCTCGCCGAGTTTTCGAAGCTTGCGACCGGCCATGGGTGACAGAGCGTCGTAGTCCATGGCTAGCAGGCGTTCGTGCCAGTCGTTGGCGAAGCCGGACAGGAAACGGGCCAGCTGTTCCAGTTCCGGTTCTTTCAGGCCCACGTGCGGGAAACGCAGTAACTGTCGTGCTACCTCGAGCCGGTCGGTGTCAGGCAGGTTGCTCAATCGGCCGGTCACTACCATCAGCACGGAGATGATGGCCTGAACCTCCCGGCTGAACAGGGCGCCCTTGCCGGCGTCGATGCGGTAAGGAATCTGCCGGGCCAGCAGTTTCAGCTCGATCGGCACGCTCTGGCTCCAGACCCGGAACAGAATGGCGGTGTCGCTGAGGTTTGCCTCTGGTGTCTGCTGCAGAATCCGGACAACGGCGTCGCTGTCACTGTCGACCCGGTGCAGCTCCACTTCAGTGGCGGGTGTTGAGGGGTGAGAGTGGCACAGCACATCTTTGCGACCGGTGTTGTGGCAGATCAGATGATTGGCCAGCAGGGCTACTCGGTGACCGTAGCGAAAGGTGTAGCTGAGCGTCTGCTCCAGCGGGCTCTCAAATTCGTCGCTGAACCGTTTCAGGATGAATTCCGGCTTGGCGCCCCGGAATTCGTAGATGGTCTGGTCGGGATCGCCAACCACGGTGACCCGGGCCCGGTCACCGGCCACATAGCGCAGCAGCAGATGCTGGATTTCGTTGGTGTCCTGATACTCGTCGACCAGAATAAGGTCCATCTTGTTACCCACCAACCGCTGAAGTGGCGGATTCTGGTGAATTGCCATCACCGGCTCGTAGAGCATGTCGGCGTAGCTGATGCGGCTCTGGCTTTTGCGCCATTGTTCGAAGCTGTGGAACAGGTCGATCAGGTATCGGTGCTTGTCGGCGTACCCCAGCTCTTCGAACACGATTTCCGCTGGCGACAAGGTCGTTTTCACCAGATCAATGAAGCCGGTGGCGGTTTCCACGAAATCCTTCTTGTTGCGGCGAATCTCGTCGGCCAGGTCCTCGGGCGCCAGGCGGCGGGTCAGTTGCCAGGCCTGGAAGCTAATTTCCTGTTCGGTCAGGATCTTGTCTGAAAAGCCCGGCAGGTAGCCCTCGCGGACGAATCGTTTGTACAGCCGTAACCCCATGGCGTGATAGGTGCGGATCTCCGGCAGTGCCAGCCCGCTCTGGTGGCAGACCTCCTGGAGTTTGCGTCCGAAATCCACCCGCGCGCTGCGGTTGAACATCAGTACCAGCATGCGATCCGGATCGTGGCCTTGTTGCAGCAGGTAGCGAATGCGCCAGGCGAGAGTGGAGGTCTTGCCGCTACCAGCTACGGCGGTGATAACGGAGTGCTCGTAACCGGCGGTGATGATCGCCCGTTGCTCGTCGGTGAGAAAATCTGGCAGATCGAGGGCGGCGTGTTGGGGTTTGGTTGGCATAGGGCGTATTGTACTGGCCAACTGGTAGAGCGGGTACCCGTCCCGCATAATTGAAAAAACCTATTCAAAGTCATTTAACTACAACTCCGGGACCTGTCGCAGCCTTTTGGTTCGCTTTCCAAAACCCGCTCAAGCACGTCCATGTGACGCTTGAGCTCCGCCATCCATGGCTCCGCACAGTTTTGGAAAGCCGAACCAAAAGCCTGCTCACTTCTGGAGATAGAGGACAAACCCATGCAAATATCCGAATCCGTCAACGTACTTGGCGAAACCCTGGAAACCTGTGGCACCGATCCGAAAACCGGGTTCTACCGTGACGGCTGCTGCAACACCGGACCAGACGACCTGGGCTTTCACACCGTATGCGCGGTGGTTACCGATGCGTTTCTTGAATTCTCCAAAGCCAAGGGCAACGACCTGAGCACACCCCGGCCAGAATTCGGTTTCCCTGGCCTGCGGGAAGGTGACAGCTGGTGCCTGTGCGCGGCGCGCTGGCAGGAAGCCTTTGAAGCCGGCGCCGCCCCGCGGGTGCGGTTGAGGGCGACTCATCAGGCTACTCTGGAAATGTGCGAACTGAACGACCTGAAACGTCATTCGGTGGATCTCAGCTAATGACTCCGGGTGTGCTCACGGCTGAGGAACTCGGCGCCTGGCAGTTATTCCAGCGTGGGCTGGTGCGGCGTGGTGAGCGCCGTCTTGTGCTGATTGAGGGTGGGCGCGCCCAGGCTCTGAGCTGGCTGGCGACGCTGTTGCCAGCGCTGGCCAAGGAGACTGGTGTCTGGGTGGGGGCTGACGCGGATCGGCCCGATTCAGCATTAACACCCATCGCATCCAAGCAAATTCGGCAATGGCTGGGCCGTGAGACTTCGGTGGTGGTCTGGGATGGCTGGCACGGCAATCCGCCAGATGCCTTTGCCGCTCTGTCGGGCACGCTGAAGGCGGGAGGCCTGCTGTTCTGGCTGATGCCGCCCCTGGATGAGTGGTCGAATTTCCCCGATCCGGATTACGCCCGAACCGGTCTGGATGACCTTCCTGAGCATCCCTTTGCCGCGCGAATGGCGGATTTGCTGGCGGCTGACTCAGAGGTAACTCGGGTAAAACCTGGCCAGTCGGCGTCAGTTGCTCTGCCCGTGCTGGCGGAACCGGATCAGCCATTTTCCGTGCAGACGACCGATGATCAGCGTGATCTGATTGATCGATTGGTGCGGTTTGGTCTGGGGCGGCGCCGCCGGCCAGTGGTTGTCACGGCGGACCGGGGCCGTGGTAAATCCGCAGCCCTGGGGATGGCCGCGGCCGAATTGCTGCGCCAGGGCCGGCGCCAGATTCTGGTAACTGCGCCGTCTCGGGACAATGTGGCGACACTGTTTCGCCACGCCCAGCACAGCCTTGGCGACGATATCCTCACAGTAACAGCGTCGACACTCGAAACCCGTGCGGGTGGCGGCGTGCGGTTCCTGGCTGCTCGGGATCTGCTGGCGGAGAAGCCGGAAGCCGAGGTGGTGCTGGTGGATGAGGCGGCAGCCCTGCCAGCGCCGCTGTTGAAGCAGATTTTGTTGGGTTGGCCACGGGTGGCTTTTGCGTCCACCGTGCATGGCTATGAGGGTGCCGGCCGTGGTTTCGCCATTCGTTTCCGGCAGGTTCTGGATCGGGAAACACCGCACTGGCAAGCGATGACTCTTAGCGCTCCGATTCGCTGGTCCGCCACCGATGCCCTGGAACCGTTAATCTCCCGCCTGTTCCTGCTGGCGGCTGAAAGTCCTGAGTTGGCGCCCGAGACCTTGGACGCAGCCGACGTCATTATCGAACCCATTGAGCCCCGGCACTTGGACGATCAACAATTGTCGGAGGCGTTCGGGTTGTTGGTGGACGCGCACTACCGCACTACGCCAGCGGATCTCCGGCAATGGCTGGATGCGACAGCTGTGCGCAGTTGGCGCGCCCGGGTTGGTAATACTACCGTGGGAATTCTCTGGGGTGTAATTGAGGGTGGCCTCAGCCTGAACTGGCGGAACAGGTAACCCTGGGTCAACGACGGCTTCGTGGTCACCTGTTGCCGCAATCGCTGGCCAGTCACAGCGGGTTCCCGGAAGCAGCCAGTCAGCAATGCTTGCGAATTACCCGGATTGCTGTGGCTGACCAGGCTCGTCGGCTGGGTGTTGGCCGCCGGTTGGTGGCTGCGGCAAGGCAGGCCGTCATGCAGGAAGGTCTGGATACGCTTGGCACCAGCTTTGGTGGCAGTGAGGAATTGCTGCAGTTCTGGCGTGCCTGCGATTTGGTCCCGGTGCGCCTGGGCCTGAATCAGGAAGCTAGCAGCGGCGAGTATCCGCTGCAGATGCTGGACGGCCTCAGTGCTGTCGGCCAGGAGCTGGTTGCGCGCCTGCAGCAACGCCTGGCCGAACACTGGCCAACCTTGCTGCCGTTGCCTGGCCGGCGCTGAATGCCCGGCTGGCGGCAGCCCTGAGTGCTCAGTTGCCTGCCACCAGTCGTCTCTGTGACGATGACCGGCGAGACTTGCACAGTTTTGCCCATGGCCATCGTGGCTTTCTGCTCTCGTTGCCTGTCCTGCGTAAGACCTGTGCCGTGTCGGGCGTGGCCTCCTGGCTGGAAGCCCAGGACGAATTGCCGCTGTGGATTGCTGCCGTCCAGCAACAACAGAGCTGGCCGACGCTGCAGGGGCAGGGCCTGTGTCTGGGGCAGCGCGATGGAGAAGATCGACTGCGGGCATTGGTTCGTCAACTTCTGCAAAACGGCCCGGAGTTGTGACCCGCTCGATTTAATTCTGCCGCGCCGCTGCCCAGAATAGGCTCACTCCAAACCGATTGAGACCGTTTGTTATGGCCAAGGGAACCGGCTACTCCCGCTGTCTGTTGTTGTCCTGTGTTGTGATCTTCGCTTGGCTGTCCGGCTGCGCCACCTCCGTTGAACCCACCAATCTGACCCAGGAAACCTCTACCATTGCCGCCACGCCGTTGATGGCGGCAGCCGCCTCTGGAAACCTGGATCGGGTCGCGGCACTGACTGAAGCGGGTGAATCACTCAATACTCTGACCGAAAACGGCTCGCCACTGATGGCTGCGGTTGCGGCCAAACAAGATCGGATTGTCTGGTATCTGCTGTCGGAGGGGGCGGCGCCGGATTTGGCTGCAGTGGGTGCCCAAACGCCGTTGATGGTGGCGTCGGCGCAGGGGAGTCGGCGTCTGGTGCAATTACTGTTATCGGCCGGGGCCCAGGTTAATGCCAGCAACGCTGATGGCTATAGCCCGGTCATGCGTGCCGCTGAGCAGGGCCATTTGTCCGTGGTGAAGGTACTGCTGGCGGCGGGGGCGAACGTTAATGTCAGTCAGGGCGGTGAGTCGTTGCTGATGAAGATTGTTGGCAGTGGCGACCTGCTGACCGCAGAAATGCTGTTGGCCGCAGGCGCTGATGTGAACTATCGGTCGCCGCAAGGCCGCACGGCGCTGGATGTGGCCCGGGCCAACAACAGTCAGGATCTTGATATGTTGCTGGTCCAGGCGGGCGCCAGGCACTAAGCCTCAGCCGAGCTGCATGGGGTCGGTCTGGTCGTCCCATTCCGGTTGAAAGTGTGCCTCCACTACCTCGGCGGGAACGTCGCTAACCGAGTTGTACGACCAGATTGGTCGTTGATCCTTGTCCACCAATCGCGCCCGAATGCCTTCCGGCAGATCCGGGCGCCGAGTGCATTCCATCGCCATCGCCAATTCCATGCGCAGCACATCCTTGAAGGACATTTGCTGGGCTTTTTGGAGTTGGCTCCAAACCAGCCAGGCCGTAACCGGGCAGCCGCTCCGCAGGTTGCTCATGCAGGCATTCCACCATTCGCTGTCGATTTCCGCTGACAGCAGTTGGTCGACAATTTCCGGCAGTTCATCACCTGCGCTCAGCCGGGCAATGTGCTGTTCGTGCTGCTCCAGATTGCTGCGCTGAAGGCTGCGATAGTCCGGAGCATGCATCTGGCTCAACAGCCGGAACAGACGGTTGTCATCTGCGGCTGCCTGGCCGGTCCAGCGTTGGTCCTGCAAGGTGCGGAGCATGAGGTCGCGGTCTTCCGGCTGCAACACCATGTCGGCGAGGCCAATTCGAATACTGTCGGTAATGTTCAGCCGCGCCCCGGTCAGGCCCATGAAAAGACCGATCCGGCCCGGCAGGCGGTTCAGAAACCAGCTGGCGCCGACGTCGGGAAACAGTCCAATCGAGATTTCGGGCATGGCCATGGTCACGTCCGGCGTTGCCAGCCGGTAGCGGCAGGCCGACAACAGTCCGAGACCACCACCCATGACCGCACCGTGGGCTACGCCCACCACTGGTTTCGGAAACCGGTGCAAGCTGTCGATCAGTCGGTACTCATTGGTGAAAAAGCGTGCCGGTGCATCGGGTTCGCCAGCGCCACGGATAGCGCTGTACAGCTTGCGGATATTGCCACCGGCGCAAAACGCTCGCTCCCCTTCGCCCTGCAGCACCACCAGGCAGATCTGGTCGTCCTCCGCCCAGCCGTCGAGGGCGCATTGGAGGTCATTGACCATGGCCTCTGTGAGCGAGTTGAGTGAGGCGGGGGCATTCAGTGTCAGCAGGCCAATTCGGCCTTCCAGGCATTCAAGTTCCTGAACTGCTATGGACATTGAGGGAGTCTCCGGTGTTCGAGAATCATCTGGGCGCAAAAGCTATTGTTTTAACGCGTTTGGCTGGGCCGTGCTCTGTGTTATAAGAACACAGCAGGTTATAAAACCAGTATCCACTACCGGTGGGCAAAAACCAAAAACGAAGAAGAGAGGGTAAAGACAATGGAACTGAAACACTACGCCGTTGCGGGAATTTTTGCGCTCAGTGCCGCCATTCCGGGCTTCGCCACTGCGGCTGACGCTGCCGCAGGTAAGGCCAAGGCCGCCGTATGTGCTGCCTGCCATGGCCAGAATGGCATTGCCAGATTCCGACTTACCCGAATTTGGCGGGCCAGAACGAACAATACCTGGTCGCTGCTATCAAAGCCTATAAGAACAAGCAGCGCACCGGTGGTCAGGCCGCCATCATGCAGGGCCAAGCCGCGGCTTTGAGCGACACGGACATTGCCAATCTGGCGGCCTATTTCGCCAGCCTGCCGGCGGATGGCGGTAAGTAAGGCCGCTCCACCGAGGGCTGTTTAACGGTCAGTGTGGCGGTTCAATCCGCCTCACTGACGATGCGATAGCTGGGGTGGTACGCCGAAGAGCCGGGCAGCTTCATCCGGTTCTGCGCCACAAACTGAGCCAGCATGGCTTCCAGGGGTTTGATCAGCGTGGGGTCGCCGGCGATTTCGAACGGTCCCCGGGCCTGAACCTGACGAATACCATCCTCTTTGACGTTACCCGCAACAATGCCGCTGAAGGCTTTGCGCAGATTCGCTGCAATCAGGTGTACCGGCTGGTCGCGGTGCAATTCCAGGTCACGCATGTTTTCGTGATTGGGGTGGAAGGGTAGCTGGAACACCGGATCGATTTTCAGCATCCAATTGAAGTAGTACGCGTCCTGCATGGCACGCCGGAAGGTTTCCACATCCTTCATACCTTTCTTCATGGTCTGGGCTACCCGCACCGGATCATCAATGATGATTTCGTACTTCTTGGCCGCTTCGTCGCCCAGGGCGTTACGAATGAACTTGTCGATCATTTCGAAGTATTCCGCGTTTTCCTGCTTGCCGGTAAAGACCACCGGGAAGGGCAGGTCGGCGTTGTCCGGGTGCAGAAGAATACCGAGGAGGTACAGGATTTCTTCAGCGGTGCCCACGCCGCCGGGGAACACGATCACCCCGTGGCCACAACGAATAAAGGCTTCAAGCCGTTTTTCGATGTCCGGCATGATCACCAGCTCGTTGACGATCGGGTTCGGCGCCTCGGCACCGATGATGCCGGGTTCGGTGATGCCGATGTAGCGTCCGTTCTTCACTCGTTGCTTGGCGTGGGCGATGGTGGCGCCTTTCATCGGGCCTTTCATGGCGCCGGGGCCACAGCCGGTGATGATGCTCAGTCCACGCAGGCCCAGTTGGTGTCCCACTTCCTTGCTGTACTGGTACTCATCGTGGCTGATGGAGTGACCACCCCAGCACACCACCAGATCCGGCTGACGACCGGCTTCCAGAACCCGGGCATTGCGCAGCACGTGGAACACCAGGTTGGTCAGGTCCTCGGGATCGTCGCGGCGGAAACCGCTGGCAGACTGGGGAATCGAGTGGGAATAGATGATGTCCCGAAGCACCGAGAACAGGTGCTCGCGGATGGCTCTCAGCATTTCTCCGTCGACAAAGGCGTGGGCCGGCGCATTGACCAGCTCCAGCTTCAGTCCGCGCGGCTGCGGCACCAGGTGCACGTCAAAGTCTGCGTGGGCTTCCATCAGGGCCTTACAGTCGTCGGTTTCTACGCCGGTGTTGAGGACCGCCAGGGCGCATTGGCGGAATAATCTGTACAGGCCGCCCTCGCTTCGGTCCTTAAGGCGATTCACCTCATGGTTGGAGAGAATTTCAAGGCTGCCTTCTGGTGATACCAAAGCATTGATGGTGGGTTCTTGCATGAACGAAACAACTCCTGAATGTTGCCGGCCGGGCGGGGAAGGTTGCCAAACGGGCCGGTGTCTCGGCTATGCCTGATTTTGAGGCATGGTATTTAAAAGGTAGACTAAGTGCTTTAAACCTTATACGCCACTCGACAATATTCCGATTATGAAATTACTTATTCGTCCCGCCCCAGAAGTCGCTATCAAGAGCAAGCCGGTGCGCCGACAGCAGATGCGGCACCTGCGGCAGAATATCCGAAAGCTACTGGCTCGGCTGGATAGTGCCATCGTAGTTGAGGGCACCTGGGACCGGGTAACGGTTGAGTTTCCCGATGATCGCGGTTTGTCCGGGATGGTGTTGGACGCCCTGCTGCGCATTCCCGGGATTTCCACCATTCAGGAAATTGGCGTGTTCCCGTTTGTGGATCTTGATGACATCGCGGACAAGGCGGTGGAAGCGTTTGCCGAGCGGCTGAAAGGGCAGACCTTTGGAGTTCGGGTCCGTCGGCACGGCGACCACAAATTCCGCTCCAGTGAATTGGAGCGGATTGTCGGCTCGGCTCTGATGCAGGCCTCCGAGGCCGCAGGCGTGAACCTGAAATCGCCCGATGTGGAAGTGCGGATCGAGGTGCAGGATGACCACTTTCACATCGCCCACCGCAAACACCGCGGGCTCGGCGGCTATCCCCTGGGCAGCGTCGAAACCGTGATGACGTTGATTTCCGGCGGTTACGACTCATCGGTGGCCGCTTACCTGATGATGCGTCGAGGTCTGCGCAGTCACTTCCTGTTCTTCAACCTCGGCGGTACTGCCCACGAGGTGGGGGTGCGCCAAGTGGTGCATTACCTGTGGGAGCAGTATGGCGCGTCCCACAGTGCCAAGTTTATTTCAGTGCCGTTTGATGGCGTGATTGCGGAAATCATGCGTTCGGTCAATCACCGCCATTGGGGCGTGGTACTGAAGCGCCAGATGCTGAAGCGGCCGCCGAGATCGCAAAAAAGAACAACGCCATTGGCCTGGTGACCGGCGATGCGGTGGCCCAGGTTTCGAGTCAGACCCTGAGTAACCTCAACGTGGTGGATCGCGCCAGTGACGAGGTTGTTCTGCGCCCGCTGGTGTCCATGGACAAGGAAACCATCATCAACATTGCCCGTGAGATTGGTACCGAGTCATTCGCTCGCAACATGCCGGAGTACTGCGGGGTCATCTCCCAGAAGCCGGCGACCCGCGCCAAGTTGCACAAAGTCGAAGCGGATGAGGAAGAGATGGACGCAGCGGTTCTGGCCAGCGCGGTCGAGGCTCGTGAAGAAACGGCCATCAGCCGCCTGCTGGATACCACCACCACGCCAGAAGATGTCGAGCTGGTGGAAACGCCGGGAGTGGAGGACGTGATTATCGACGTCCGTCACCCGTTCGAGGGCGAACAATCACCGCTGAAGCTGACCAATAACGAGGTGATGAAAATTCCGTTTTATAAGCTGAATCAGAGAGTTGCGGAATTGCCCGGCGACCGCCAGTACCTGTTGTACTGCGACCGCGGAGCCATGAGCCGGATGCACGCCGGCCATCTGAAGTCTGAAGGGCACGCCAACATCAAGGTTTACGCGCCCGCCTCCTGAGCCTTTAGCCGGCAAGACCCTTGAAGAACTGCTGGACGTTTTCGCTCAGCGTTTCCAGATCATAGCCGCCCTCCTGCACCACCAGCGTTGGTAATCCCAGCTGGCGGATGTGGGAGCTGAGCCGGCAAAAGCCTTCCGACGTGACCGAAACCTTAGCTTGCGGGTCGTTCTGGTAGATATCGAAGCCCAGTGCGAGCACCAGCACGTCGGGCTGGTACAGCTTGAGCGCCGCCAGTGACTCGTCCAGCTTGTCGAAGAAATCGTCTTCCGATGCGCCGTGGGGCATCGGCATATTGATGTTGTAACCGAAGCCGTCGCCTTCTCCGCGCTCGTTTTCAAAGCCGGTCACCACCGGGTAGAAATTGGTCGGGTCGCCGTGGATCGAGATGTACAGCACGTCACTGCGATCGTAGAAAATCTCCTGAATCCCCTGGCCGTGGTGCATGTCGGTATCGAGGATGGCGATGCGCGGGAACCGGGTCTTCAGGTGCTCGGCGGCAATGGCGGCGTTGTTCAGGTAGCAGAAACCGCCGGCGGCGTCCTTACGGGCGTGGTGGCCTGGCGGGCGACACACGGCGTAGGCGGTACGATCACCAGCAATCAGGGCGTCGGCGGCTCCGAGTGCGGTTTGTGCAGACCAGTAGGCGGCATTCCAGGTATTGGCGCCAATGGGGCAGCTGCCGTCGGCCTGGTAGCGGGCGGCTTCCGCCAGGATGCCGGTCAGGTGGTTCGGTGACCGAACAAAGATGTTGGAAATCACCTCCTCGCCCCAGTCGTCCATCTTCATCCAACGCCGATGCGCCGATTCCAGGAAGCGCAGGTAGCCGAGGTCGTGCACCTTGGAGATCGGCGCGGCGCCCTGGTCGGCCGGCTGCAGAACCGGAATCCCCATCTCCTTCAGGCCTTCCAGCATCTGACCGGTGCGATCGGGTACCTCCTGCGGCTGGCGCATCTGCCCGCGAGTGAAGTAGGTCTGCGGAATATGCTGATCCTGGGCAGGATGGAAAAACGCTTTCATTAGCTGACCTCCTAGGTTCTACAAGCCCCTGAGTGTGGGTGCCTCAGAGGGCGATTAAAAGCCCGGCCATCGACTTTACAGCCAGTGATTCAGCATCCACTATGGAAGACATATTCAACCTACGCAACTGTGTCCCGCAGGATATGGCTACTGACAGAAAGAGGAGCCAAGATGATCGAGTCACCACTGCTGGAAAAGCTCAATGGCTATATCGGCGGTCGCTGGACGGATAATGCACAGGGCAACACCTTTGATGTGTTCAATCCGGCGACGGGCGATGTGATCGCAAAAGTCGCTTCCATGTCGGAATCCGAGGTGGAAGATGCCGTTGCTGCTGGCAAGTCGGCTTTGCGCCTGACCAGCCCCTACTCCATCGAAACCCGCCGCAAGTGGCTGGAAGACATCCGGGATGCGCTGAAGGCGAACAAGGAAGAGGTCGGCCGGATTCTGTGCATGGAACACGGCAAGCCGTTGCACGAAGCCCAGGGTGAGGTGGATTACGCAGCGGGATTCTTCGATTACTGCTCCAAGCACATTCAGGCGCTGGACGCCCACACCATTCCGGAAAAGCCGAAAGACTGCACCTGGACGGTTCACTACCGCCCGGTGGGCGTAACCGGATTGATCACGCCCTGGAACTTCCCGATCGGTATGATCGCCAAGAAGCTGTCAGCCGCGCTGGCGGCGGGCTGCCCGTCGGTGATCAAACCGGCCAGTGAGACACCGCTGACCATGATTGCCCTGTTCACGCTTATGGACCAGCACACCGACATGCCTGATGGCATGGTTAACCTGGTGATGGGCAAGGCCAGCGTGATCGGCAAGGTGCTGTGCGAGAGCCCGGACGTGCCGATGCTGAGCTTTACCGGGTCCACTGAAGTGGGCCGGAAACTGATCGTCGACACCGCCGATCAGGTCAAGAAGCTGGCGTTGGAACTGGGCGGGAACGCACCGTTCATCGTCTTCGACGACGCCGACCTGGACGCCGCCGCCGATAACCTGATCGCCAATAAGTTCCGCGGTGGTGGCCAGACCTGCGTCTGTGCCAACCGTATCTTCGTGCATGAAAAGGTGGCCGACGCCTTCGGTGAAAAACTCGCCGAGCGCGTGAACAAGATGACCGTGGGCGATGGCATCAACGGTGATGTCGATCTTGGCCCGCTGATCAACAAGGCCGGTTTCGACAAGGTGAAGCGGCACCTGGAAGACGCGCTCGAGCAGGGCGCCAGCCTGGTGGCCGGCAAGCAGCCGGGCGATCTGGGTGATGGTCTGTTCTTCCCGCCGACGGTTATTACCGACGTCACCCGGGATATGTGCTGCTACCGCGAGGAAACCTTCGGGCCGCTGGTTCCGATGGCGCTGTTCCGCACCGAAGAGGAAGTTATCGAAGCCGGTAACGATACCGAGTTCGGTCTGGCCTCTTACGTGTTCACCGGTGACGCCGAGCGCGCCCAGCGCGTGGCTGCCGGCCTGCGCTTTGGCCACTGCGGCTGGAATACCGGTACCGGTCCCACGCCGGAAGCGCCATTTGGCGGCATGAAGGCCTCAGGCACTGGTCGCGAAGGCGGCCTGGAAGGTCTGTTCGAGTTTGTCGAAGCGCAGACGGTGCCGCGCGGTTTTTAACCTAAAAGCAGAAGCTGGCAGCCCTTAAGTATTGAGCTGTCGCACGGGGGAACGTCCCCTTCAGGACACGCTACGAGCACATCCATGTGCGCTTGGGTGTGGCCATCCCTGGCCACACACAGTCCTGAAGGAGACGTTCCCCCGCGCTTTTTCTGACACTCGGTGATGGCTTATCGGAACTTTCGCCCCTCGCGGAAATCCCCTTTTTCTCCTGTTATACTTCCACTCCTGTTTATTTAACCAGTAGCGAACGTTTTCCTATGGATGTCTCTCACATAATCGACCCTCTCAATGATGCCCAGCGCGAGGCCGTCACCGCCCAGAACGATCACCTGCTGGTGCTGGCAGGGGCCGGCAGTGGCAAGACCCGGGTACTGGTGCATCGAATTGCGTGGTTGATGACGGTGGACCGGGTGCCGCCGACTGGCATCCTGGCGGTGACCTTTACCAACAAGGCCTCCAAGGAAATGCGTTACCGCATCGAACAGATGATGGACATCCCGGCTCGTGGCCTCTGGTTCGGCACCTTCCACGGCATTGCTCACCGATTGCTGCGCTCACATTGGCAGGACGCAGGGTTACCGGAGAACTTCCAGGTGTTGGACAGCGACGACCAGCTGAGGATGGTCAAGCGGGTAATGCGGGAAAACCAGATTGATGAGAGCAAGTGGCCGCCCAAGCAGGCGCAATGGTTTATCAACAGCCAGAAAGATGAAGGCTTGCGGGCGGACCACATTCAGGATAATCCGGGCGATCACTTCACCTCAACAATGCTGAAGATCTATCGCCAGTACGAAACCCTGTGCCAGCAGGGCGGCCTGGTGGATTTCGGGGAGCTGCTGCTGCGCTCCCACGAACTCTGGCTGCACCGACCGGAACTACTCGCCCATTACCAGAAGCGGTTCCAGCATATTCTGGTGGACGAGTTCCAGGATACCAACACCATTCAGTACGCTTGGCTGCAGGTGCTGGCTAGCCAGCAGGTGCCGCTGACGGTCGTTGGTGATGATGACCAGTCCATCTATGGCTGGCGCGGCGCCAAGGTTGAGAATATCCAGCAGTACCAGCGCGATTTCCCCAATGCCCGTTTGGTGCGGCTGGAGCAGAATTACCGATCCACACAGATGATCCTGAAGGCGGCCAACGCGGTGATCGCCAATAACCAGGGCCGGCTGGGCAAAGAGTTGTGGACCGACGGACCTGACGGCGAGCCCATCAGCCTGTATGCCGCTTTTAACGAGCAGGACGAAGCTAACTACATTGCCGATAGCATCTCCGCCTGGGTTCAGGACGGCAACCTGCGTAGTGAGTCGGCCATTCTCTATCGCTCTAATGCCCAGTCACGAGTGCTGGAAGAAGCGTTGATGCGCCAGGGTATTCCGTACCGGGTCTACGGCGGCCTTCGGTTCTATGATCGCCAGGAAATCCGTAACGCGCTGGCCTACCTGCGCCTGGTCCAGTATCGCCGCGACGATGCCGCATTCGAACGGGTGGTAAACCTCCCGCCCCGGGGCATAGGCGCCAAGAGCCTGGCTGAGCTGCGGGAATATGCGACTGAACAGAGCATTTCGCTCTGGGAGTCGGCGGAACGGCTACTGGAAGCCGGTCAGGTTAAAGGCCGGGCCAAGACCGGATTGCAGTCCTTTATCTCGATCATTGAGGGTCTGTCCGGCATGGTGGGCGATGCCAGCCTGCATGGCTTGATGAAGCAGACCATCGAAGACAGCGGCCTGAAGAACTACCACGCCAGTGAAAAGGGCGAGAAAGGTCAGGCCCGGGTGGAGAACCTGGAAGAATTGGTTAACGCGCTGTCGGATTACGAGGTAGAAGACGGTGTCGACCCGATGGCCGAGTTCATTGCCCAAGCCGCCCTGGATGCGGGCGAGGCTCAGGCGGAGGCCCATGAGGACAGTGTTCAGCTGATGACGCTGCACTCCGCCAAGGGCCTGGAATTCCCGATGGTGTTCCTGGCTGGCGTTGAGGAGGGCTTGTTCCCCCATGCATGTCGCTGGAAGAGCCGGGACGCATGGAAGAAGAGCGCCGCTTGGCCTATGTCGGTATTACCCGTGCCATGCAAAAGCTGGTGCTCACTTACGCTGAATCCCGCCGCTTATACGGCCAGGAAAAGTTCAACGCGCTGTCCCGGTTCGTGCGTGAAATTCCTGCCGACTGTCTACAGGAAGTCCGGCTGCGCAATACCGTCACGCGCCCGGCGATGCTGGAACGCCCCAATGAGAGCATGTTCAGCCAGGATTCCGCCCAACAGTCCGGGTTTAGCCTGGGTCAGCGGGTACGGCATCCGAAGTTTGGCGAGGGTGTGGTGATGAATTCGGAAGGAAGCGGGCATCATACCCGGGTGCAGGTGAACTTTGACGACGGTGCCAAGTGGTTGGTGCTGGCGTATGCGCCTTTGGAAGCCTGCTAGTTTCGGGCTATTCGGAGATCGCGCAGGCGTCGGGTAAAGCTTCCCAAAACTGTGCGGAGCCATGGATGGCGGAGCTCAAGCGTCACATGGACGTGCTTGAGCGGGTTTTGGGGAGCTTTACCCGATGCCTGCTTCCCCAAGGCCGAGCTTAAGACCTCACATTAAGACTGCGTAAATCACACCCGCCAGAACGATTCGATAGATCACATACGGCCACATGCCAACGGTGTTCAGCCATTTCAGGAAGAAGTGGATGGCGGTGATGGCCATGATAAAGGACGTCACGCCGCCGAGCAGGAAGCCGCTCCAGTCGACGATGATATCCGAGGTGGCCACTTCCAGCAGTTTAACTGCCGACGCCAGCACGATAATGGGAATGGCCAGCAGGAAGGAGAACCGTGAGGCGGTGTGACGGGTCATGCCCAGGAACAGGCCGGCGGTGATGGTGACGCCGGAGCGGGAGGTGCCGGGTACCAGAGCCATGGCCTGGGCGATGCCGACCACAATGGCGTCTTTCCAGTTCAGCTGGTCCAGGGTGCGCTGGCGCTTGGGCAGCCAGTCGGCGATGCCCAGCAGCAGGCCGAACACCAGGGTGGTGGTAAAGATCACTTCCACGGCCCGCAGTTCATTGTCGATCATGTCCAGCAACGCCAGACCCGCCAAACCGGCCGGGATGGTGCCTATCACCAGATAAAGTGCCAGCGCGCCCTGGCCGACCAGCTTGCGCCGGGTGACCGACAGCAATCCGTCCCGGGCAATGCCGAACACGTCGTGTCGGAAGTAGAGCACCACTGCCAGCAGAGTCCCCAGGTGTACCGACAGATCAAATCCCACGCCCTGATCGGTCCAGCCAAAAAATGCTGGTGTCAGAATCAGGTGAGCGGAGCTGGAGATCGGCAGGAATTCGGTCAGTCCCTGTAAAAGGCCGAGAAAGAGGGCCTGAAAAGCATCCATATGGCAAATCCGTTGTCTGACTGGGGCAGTGTTACAAGCAGGCACGGATAGTAGCAGGGCACCCGGGGGCTGAACAGTCCGGCCCGGCGAGCCTGGAGGAGCCAGGCGCGAGCACTCAGCACACAAAGTAGGGTATGGTCGGGTTTTTAAGGACCATAGGCTGGCGCTCGCCGGCCAACATTAAAGATCGGACTCTATGATTGCACTGCTTCGTCGTTACCCTTTGGCCGTGATCGTGCTTGCCCAGTTGTTCGGAACCTCGCTCTGGTTCAGCGTGAATGGTGTCTGGTTGTCGCTCTCACAGGAGCTGGGGCTCAGTGAGACCGATCTCGGGTTGCTGACCCTGGCGGTGCAGGCCGGCTTTATTGCCGGCACCCTGACGCTTGCGGTTACCGGCCTGGCCGACCGGTTCGGCGCCAGCCATATTTTTGCGTTGTCCAGTCTGCTCGGGGCACTGGTGAACGGCGGCTTTATTCTGGTGGCTTCGTACCCGCCACTCGATCTGTTATTGCGATTCGCCACCGGGCTTTGTTTGGCGGGCATCTACCCCCTGGGCATGAAAATGGTCATTGCATGGACGCCAAAGCATGCCGGCGTGGCACTGGCGTGGCTGGTAGGCATGCTCACGCTTGGCACCGCGCTGCCGCATCTGATGCGCGGAGCCACTCTGGGGCTGCCCTGGCAGTGGCCGTTATTTGGGGCCTCCGGGTTGGCGCTGGTCGGCGGTGCCCTGGTATTTCTGCTGGGTGAAGGGCCTCACTTGCCCAAGAGCGCTGGCCGCGTGCCCCTCAGGCAGGGACTGGCTGCTCTGCGAGCGCCCAAGTTTCGGGCGGCTGTGGGCGGGTATGTCGGTCATATGTGGGAGCTCTATGCCTTCTGGGTACTGGTGCCCCTGTTGGCCGGGCGTGAATTGGCGCGCTTGGGTATGGGAGATGATTTCCTGCCCTGGTTCGCCTTCGCCATCATCGCCTCGGGCGCGGCCGGTTGTATTGGCGGTGGCTGGCTGAGTCGGCGACGGGGTAGTGAGTGGGTGGCACGGATGGCATTGGCGACATCGGGGCTGGTTTGTCTGATTTACCCGTTTTTATCCGGATTTTCCCCAGTCCTGCTGGCACTGTTATTGATGGTGTGGGGTGTTGCGGTGGTGGCCGATTCGCCCCAGTTCTCAGCGTTGGCAGCGGCTCGGGCGCCACAAGCCTTCGTGGGGTCATCGCTGGCGGTCATGAACGCCATTGGCTTTGGCGTGACTCTGCCTGCGATCTGGCTGACCAGTTGGCTGTGGGAATTCCAGGGCGTTTGGGTGGTGTGCCTACTGCTGCCCGGGCCAGTTTTCGGGTTGCTCGCACTGACGGCGCCAGAGCGCCGCGCCCGGAAACTGGCCGGCTGAGACTGAGTAGCGACTAAGCTCGGGTCAGAGGTTTTGTTCAGGCACTTCCCGAATGCGGCCGTGCTCGTCAATCGCCACGTAAACGAACATGCCCTCGGTAACCTTGCGCGGGTGCTTGGCAGTGCGGTCCCGAGTCCATACTTCCACCCGGAGCTTCATGGAGCTCCGACCAATCTCCACCACCTCACAGTAGCAGCCTACCTGTGAACCCACGCGCAACGGTGACAGAAATTCCATGCGATCCATCGCCACAGTCGCGTTCCGACCCTGGGAAATGCGGCCGGCCATGGTGGCGGCAGCGATATCCATCTGTTTGACCAGCCAGCCCGCGAACACGTCGCCGTTGGGGTTGGTGTCAGAGGGAAGGGGCACAATCTGGAGGGTCAACTCACCGCGAGGGGTGGGTTTGTCATCGTCTAAAGCCGTCATGGAAGTCTGCCTTGGTGTTAAGTCTCGAATTGTTATATCCCGCATGTTAGCGGCGTTAGCTAGGGCTGCAAGCAGATTTGCACTTTTCCGACTATATTTCCGTATCTGTAACAAAGTTGTCATAGAGCTTCATTATTCTTCACTCATCGGCAAAGTTCATTCATACAAATTGTCCAACCGATCTTGGAGACTCAACGTGATTAAACTGAACAAAACACTCGCAACTTTCGCACTGGCTGGCTCTGTAGCCGCGATGTCCGCACCTGCCATGGCTCGTGACACCATCAGCATCGTCGGTTCTTCTACCGTTTACCCATTTGCGACGGTTGTTGCTGAGCGCTTTGGCACCAAGACTGATTTTAAAACCCCGAAGCTTGAATCAACCGGTTCCGGTGGTGGCATGAAGCTGTTTTGTCAGGGTATCGGTACCCAGCACCCGGACATCACCAACGCTTCACGTCGGATGAAGACGTCAGAGTATGAGCTGTGCCAGAAGAACGGCGTAACTGACATCACCGAATTCCGTATTGGTTCTGACGGTATTGTTATCGCCAGCTCCAAAGATGCCGAGAATTTGGACATCACCCTGAAACAGCTGTTCCTGGCCCTGGGTTCCAAGGTGCCGGTCGATGGTAAGTGGGTTGCCAACCCGAACAAGAACTGGAGCGATGTTGATTCCAGCCTGCCAAACAAGCCGATCCGTGTAATGGGTCCGCCGCCGACCTCTGGTACTCGTGACTCTTTTAACGAGCTGGCACTGGCCGCGGGTTGCGACGAACTGCCTGAAGCGGCAAACCTGGGCAAAGATGAGCACGGCGCTATCTGTGAAAGCGTCCGTGAAGACGGCGCCTTCATTGAAGCTGGTGAGAACGACAACCTGATCGTGCAAAAACTGATCGGCGATACGGACATGTACGGTGTGTTTGGTTACAGCTTCCTGGAAGAAAATGCAGATCGTCTGCAGGCTGCTACCTTGAACGGCATGGTTCCGACCGCCGAAGATATCGCTGCTGACAAGTATCCGGTAGCTCGTTCCCTGTTCTTCTATGTGAAGAAGGCGCACGTTGGCGTGGTTCCGGGTATCCAGGAATACGTTAGTGAGTTCACCAGCAACGCCGCCATGGGCCAGAACGGCTACCTGAAGGACGTTGGTCTGATCGTCCCGCCGCGGGACCAGCTGATGAATCTGATGGACAAGTCAGAGAACATGCCTAACTTGGCCATGGAAGAACTGAAGTAACCCGAAGGAATCGGGATTAAGCAAGGGTGCGGGTCCTCAAAGGGCCCGCACCCTTTCGCACGTTCAGGAAGACCATCTGGTGTCACGAGCTGTTCCAATCTGTAAACTAGGCGCCTAATTGAGGTCGTAGACAGGATTTTTCATGCAACCGGCTAACTTGTTATTGCTCACCCTTGTGTTCGCCGTTGTGGCTTATGGTCTGGGGTATGCCCGGTCACGGTCATTGGCGGCGCCACTGGGCGGCATTCGTCATCTGAAATCCCTGCCGTTCTACTATGGCGCGCGTGCTGCGCTGTGGAGCGGTATCCCCGCGCTGATCGTGCTCGGCTGCTGGGCCGCTTTTCAGGGTAAGGTGATTCAGCTCATCATTGTTGGCGGATTGCCGCCGGAACTGATTCCCGAGACCGAAGGCCAGGCCAGCCTGCTGCTCAGCAAAATCAGCAACGTCGCCAGCGGCGCCCTGCCGGCCGGCTTCGTAGAAGCGCCAATCGCTGAAGCGGCGGAACGCCTGGAGCATTGCGGGCGCAAAGCCGGTTGCTGATGTCGACTCTCGTGGTTTCAGTCTCGGTACTTGCCGGGTTCTTGGGCTGGTTGCGGATTCGGCCACGGCTTAATGCCCGGTCCCAGGTCGAGTCCATCCTGAAGTGGCTGTTCTTTGCTTGTGCCGCCCTGGCTATCCTGACCACGGTTGGCATCATCTTCTCAGTGGCTTTTGAAACCTTCCGGTTCTTCGGCAAGGTTCCGTTTACCGAATTTATCTTTGGTTCCCAGTGGAGCCCTCAGACCGCCCTGCGAGCGGATCAGGTGGCCGCCGAGGGCGCCTTTGGCATGATTCCGCTGTTCACCGGCACCCTGCTGATCTCAGCCATTGCCATGGTGGTGGCGGTACCGGTTGGTCTGCTGTCGGCGATCTACCTGTCGGAATACGCCAACAAGAGAGTCCGGGGTGTGGTGAAGCCGCTGCTGGAAATGCTGGCCGGTATTCCTACCGTGGTTTATGGCTTCTTCGCCGCGCTCACCGTGGCTCCGTTCATCAGCGACCTTGCCGCCTCCCTTGGCATTGAAGCGTCTTCCCAGAGTGCGCTGGCTGCAGGCGGTGTCATGGGCATCATGATCATCCCGTTTGTGTCTTCGCTGTCGGACGACGTGATCAACGCGGTGCCGCAAACACTTCGTGATGGGTCGCTGGCCCTGGGTGCTACCCAGTCCGAGACCATGAAAAAGGTCATCTTCCCGGCTGCCTTGCCGGGCATCATGGGCGGCGTTTTGCTGGCGGTGTCCCGGGCGATTGGCGAAACCATGATCGTGGTGATGGCCGCTGGCCTGGCTGCAAACCTGACCGCAAACCCGCTCGAAACCGTCACCACCGTGACCGTGCAGATTGTGACCCTGCTGACCGGGGATCAGGAATTCGACAGCGCCAAGACTTTGGCTGCCTTTGCACTGGGCGCCATGCTCTTCCTGTCTACCCTGCTGCTCAACGTAATAGCCCTGAAAATCGTGCGCAAATATCGGGAACAGTATGACTGACCAACGTTCACAGGCGGAGATTGTCCGCCAGTCGCTCAAACGCCGGTATCGCAAGGAGCGTCGATTCCGCGCCTACGGCATCCTCGCCATTGGTATCGCCCTGTCGGCGCTGGTGATCCTGTTTACCGATATCATCGGTAAGGGCTACACCGGCTTCATGAAAACCACCATCACCATGGAGGTGAACTTGGATGGGGACATGATGTATCTGGACGATCCGACCGACAGTCGCCAGCTCAAGATGGCAGACTTTGTCGAGCCGCTGGTGCAGGCGCTGATCAAGGAAATTCCAGGTGCCACAGAAGAGGATCGTGAGGATGTTCGGGGGCTGATCAACCCCTATGCTTCGGTGACCCTGCGTGACGCCTTGAAGGAAAATCCGGACTGGCTGAACACCACCCGGACCTTGACCTTCCTGTCCCACACCGACGTCGACGTGTATGTAAAACACGCCGGTGATGCCGCCTATTCAATCAAGCTCAACGACCGGCAGAAAACCTGGGTTGAGACCTTGCGTGAGCGCGGCGCGATCGATACCTCGTTCAACGACACCTTCTTCAGCGGTGGTGATTCGCGGGATCCGTCCAAGGCGGGCATCCTGGGTGCCATTGTCGGCTCCCTGCTGACGATGTTCGTCACCCTGATCCTGTCGTTCCCGATTGGTGTTGCCGCGGCCATCTATCTGGAGGAGTTTGCGCCCCAGAATAAGTTCACCGATTTCATCGAGGTGAACATCAACAACCTGGCGGCGGTACCGTCGATTATCTTCGGTCTGCTCGGTCTGGCGGTGTTCATTAACCTGTTCGGGATGCCGCGCTCCGTGCCGGTGGTCGGCGGGCTGGTGCTGACACTCATGACCCTGCCCACCATCATCATTTCCAGCCGGGCCGCGATCAAGAGTGTGCCGCCCTCCATTCGGGAAGCCGCGGAAGGAATCGGCGCCTCGAAAATGCAGGTGGTGCTGCATCACGTGCTGCCGCTGGCCATGCCGGGCATGCTTACCGGCTCCATTATCGGTATGGCCCAGGCCCTGGGTGAAACAGCGCCGCTACTCCTTATTGGCATGGTGCTTTCATCGTCGATGTGCCCGGTGGATTTTTCGACTCTGCAACGGTTTTGCCAGTGCAGGTGTTCCTGTGGGCCGGCAGCCTGAATTGGCTTTCATTGAACGTGCGTCAGCCGCCATTATGGTGCTGTTGGCCTTCCTGATCAGTATGAATGCATTGGCCATTTGGCTGCGCAAACGCCTCGAACGCCGGTGGTAAGGAGAATTGAGATGAATAGCATGAACCAAAGTATCGCCAATGAAGTGCCCTCCGAGGATGACTCAGTCGCACCGGTGGCAGAGAGTCAGCCCGCTGATACTGTAATTGAGGAAGGCAAGACCGTCGGCAAGCCGTTCGCAGACAATGCCAAGTTTTCCTTGCGCGATGTTGAAGTGTTCTATGGTGAAAGCCGGGCCATCAAGAAGATCAGCCTGGACATTGCCCGGAACCAGGTCATGGCGTTTATCGGGCCGTCAGGCTGCGGCAAGTCCACGTTCCTGCGTTGTCTGAACCGGATGAACGACAGTATTGAAATCTGTAAGGTCAAGGGTTCTTTGCAGCTGGACGGTCAGGATATTTACGATTCCAAGCGCGACGTGGTGGAGCTGCGTGCTCGGGTGGGCATGGTGTTCCAGAAGCCTAACCCGTTCCCGAAATCGATCTATGACAACGTCGCTTACGGCCCCCGGATCCATGGCCTTGCCAACCGTAAGGCCGACCTTGATGAAATCGTGGAAAACAGCCTGCGCAAGGCGGGGCTGTGGGAAGAGGTAAAAGATCGGCTGGAGGCTAATGCCACCGGCATGTCCGGTGGTCAGCAGCAGCGTTTGTGCATTGCCCGCGCCATCGCCGTTAATCCGGAAGTGGTGTTGATGGATGAGCCCTGTTCAGCACTGGACCCGATCGCTACGGCAAAAGTTGAAGAACTGATCGCCGAGCTGTCCGAGAGTTACACCATTGTGATCGTGACTCACTCCATGCAGCAGGCTGCTCGGGTTTCCCATCGCACGGCTTACTTCCACCTTGGGCACCTGGTGGAAGTGAACGAGACCAACAAGGTATTTACTTCGCCGCAACACGAACTGACTGAATCCTACATTACCGGTCGCTTCGGCTGATCCCGGCGCAGAGGAACATTGGAGAACAAACGTATGCCTATAAAGAAGGACGATGTTTACGGGGATCATATTTCCCACAAGTTCAATGACGAACTGATGGAGCTCAAAACCGAGTTCCTGAAAATGGGCGGAATGGTCGAATCCCAGGTCGAGCACGCCATTCAGGCTCTGATGGACAGCGATGGTCACCTGGCCGAAGAGATTCGGGCCAAGGATAAGCGTGTCGACCAGATGGAAGTGGCCATCGACGAGGAAGCCACCCTGATCATTGCGCGCCGGCAGCCGACTGCGCGGGATCTGCGCCTGGTGATTTCGGTCATCAAGATGGTAGCAGACCTGGAGCGGGTTGGTGACGAGGCCAAGAAGATCGCCAAACTGGCAATCAAGCTGTCAGAGGAAGGCCAGGCCCCGCGTGGCTATGTGGAAGTGCGCCATATCAGCACGCACGTTCTGACCATGCTGCACGATGCGCTGGACGCCTTTGCCCGTCTTGATTCCGAGCAGGCGCTGCGGATTATGAAGGAAGACAAGCGGGTGGACGAAGAGTATCAGGCCGCGGCCCGGACCCTGCTGACGTTCATGATGGAAGACACGCGCAACATCTCTCGCTGCATGTCAGTGATGTGGGTGCTGCGCGCGTTGGAGCGGGTTGGTGATCACGCCTGCAACATCGCGGAGAATGTGATCTTCATGGTGAAGGGCGAGGACGTCCGTCACACCTCGGTCGAAGAAGCCGAGCGGGTGGTGGGGCGCTAAGCCCCACTCAGTCCCTGTTTTTTCAGACTACGCCTGCTTCATCCGGTCGGTGTAGGGCGGCCAGCCCATAGGTTTGCCAGCCAGCAGGTGCAGATGGATGTGAAACACCGTCTGCCCTGAATTCTCCCCGCAGTTCATCACCGTACGATAGCCGTCTTCGGCGAACCCCATCTCTTTAGCCAGTTTGCCAGCGACCCAGTAGAGGTGGCCGACCAGTTCGCGGTCGTCTTCACCGATGTCGTTGATGGTGGCGATGGCTTTTTTCGGGATCACCAGCAGGTGCACCGGTGCCTGGGGGTTGATATCCCGGAATGCCAGGCTGATGTCATCTTCGTAGACGATATCTGCCGGGATTTCCCGGTTGATGATCTTGGTAAACAGCGTTTCTGACATGGTGGCTCCTGAATGATGCTGGGTTTGCTCGTGAGCGTAAATAGTGCTGTGTCTCCGGCCGTCAGAGCTGACGCAGGCCGGGAATCCGGTCGATCAGCTGGCTGAGCCCGGCCGGTAATCTTTCATCAATGCCCATAGCATAGCGCGCCACCTGATTGCGGGCGAAGGGCAGGGCGCGGGCGGCGCCGAGACCCAGGTTGCGCAGCAGGTGCAGGGGTGGCACGCGATTGCTGAACAGATGATAGAACAGGTCCATGGTCATCATCATCCGCCGGTTGGCCGGACGTCGCAGTGCTTCATACTGCTGTAACCAGGCCGGATCGGCCAGGTCCGTGTTGGCCCGGGCGGCCTCTTTGAGCTGCCCCTGCAGGCACTGGGCATCCTGAAAACCGAGATTCACGCCCTGGCCTGCCAGGGGATTGATCGTATGGGCAGAATCGCCGGCCAATACCACCCGGCCCGAGAAGTAGCGTTTGGCGTGTTGGCGCGCAATGGGAAAGCTTGCTCGGGCCTCGAGGTGCGTGAGCTGGGGCAGTTCCGGCGGGAACGCTGTCTGGATGTCCTGCAGCAAATGTTCTTCGGGCAGCGCCTTGAGCCGCGCTAATTCCTCCGGAGAGTCGTACCAGACCAGTGATGCCCAACTTTCGCCCGGGTGGTCGGGTTCGGCGCTGTGCAGTGGCAGGAAGGCTCTGGGCCCGCTGGGACAGAATCCCTGCCAGGTGATGTCATCCACCGGACCCTGGTAGCGCACCGACATCACCATGGCCTGCTGCGCATACTGATTGCGGTTGATGCCAATACCAGCCAGGTCCCGGATTTTTGATTGTGCGCCGTCGGCGCCCACGACCAGTTGTGCCTCCAATCGCTGGCCGTCATCCAGAATCAGGGTGGCGGTCGTGTCGTTTTCTTCCAGCGCGACGACGCTCAATCCGGTCAGTGTCGTGACGGTGTCCTGCGCTTGTGCTGATTGCCAGAGCGCCCGTTGGGTCACCGAGTTTTCGACGATGTGGCCCAAGTGGCTGCCGCCCAGGCCGGCAGCGTCAAATTCGACGCGGGTCAGTTGGCGGGGCATCAGCTTGCTGAGCGGGTGACGGGTTTCGTCCCAGACGGCGAGTCGGCGGTAGGGGGTGCTGCGCATGCTGGTGATCTGGTCCCATGCGTCCAGGCTATCGAGATAGCGTTGGCTGCCGGCGCTGAGTGCCGACACCCGGATATCTGGCGCTGCGTCTGGGTCAAAGGCTGGGGCTTCCAGGCGGTCGATCAAACAGACCCGGAAGCCTTGTTGGCCCAGGCCGGTTGCGAGGGCGGCGCCGACCATGCCAGCGCCAACCACCACTATGTCAAATGCGTGCGTCATATTGGGTTCCTGTCTGAAGCCACCAGTTTACGCGATGGCACAGCTCAGACAAGCGACCCGAGGGGGCAGTCGTGTAGCTTTAGTAGCCGGCCACAGTGGGTTCACTGGGTCGCAGATCTTCAGGGCGCCGCCGACCTTTCGCCAGCCACGCGGGTTTCTTGGTTCCTGGTTTTTTGAAGCCTGATTCAAGATCATCGGCTGGACCAGAGTAAGGAAGTCGGATGTTTTCATGTGCACCGATTCGGTATGACTGCCGGCGGCAAAGGCCAGCTCTGGTTGTTCAGTCAATGCCTCACTGCAGTAGACCGACATGCCGAACAGGTTGCCGAAGGGCGGCATGGCCCCCACTTCACAGTTCGGGAAGCGGTCCTTGAACTCCTGTTCGTCAGCCAGATCAATGAAGTCGGTGTCGAGGATTCGGGATAGGCGGTCCCAGCGAATACGCCAGGTCGCGGGCATGACCAGCATGGCCATCTTGCCGTCCAGCTCGATGATGACGGTTTTAACAACACGGTCGCCGGCTATTTTTACGTGGTGCGCCAGTTCCTGGGCGGTAAACGCAGGGGGGTGTGAGAGGCACATGTACTCCACGGCGGCCTCATCGAGAAAGTCCTTCAACTGCTGTGCGGGCATAGTGACAGCCTCCTACCAGCAATGACAGCGTTTCGGGGCCGTTGTGATGTCTGTGACGGGCCCGGACGGCCTGGTGGAGCCCGTAAACTCCACCATTAACCGTCATCTTAGTCGAGGATCCGCGGTTTGCGAGTAACCAGATGTATCAAAGCGCAACGGTGTTTGCCGATTACTCTTGCTGATCACTCGGCCTTGTACATGTGCACGTCGCGCTGCGGGAACGGAATGGTGATGCCTTCGGCGTCAAAGGCTTTCTTCACTTTTTCCTGCATGTCCCAGTAGTATGGCCACAAGTCATCAGTAGGTACCCAGACTCGGAACATCAGATTGACGGAGCTGTCTCCGAGACTGCCGACGCAAATACGGGGAGCCGGATCCGTGAGGCTGCGATCGTCTTCTTCCATTAAGCGCTTCAGTATGGATTTGGCCTTATCGATGTCGTCGTCGTAGCCGATGCCGAAAGTCATGTCGCAGCGGCGATTCTCATAGATGCTGACGTTCACCAGGGTGGCATTGGAAAGGCTGCCATTGGGGATCACGATACGACGGTTATCGAAGGTGTTAACGATGGTGTAAAGAATGCTGATCTCGTCAACGGCACCCAGGAATCCCTGAGCTTCGATGGTATCGCCCACCTTGAACGGCTTGAAGATCAGTATCAGTACACCGCCTGCGAAGTTGGAGAGGCTGCCCTGCAGAGCGAAACCAATTGCCAGGCCGGCGGCACCAATGATGGCGACGAAGGAGGTGGTGGCGATGCCCACCATGGAGGCCACGGAAATGAGCAGAAGAATCTTGAGGACCGCACTGATCAGGCCACACAGGAACTTGTTCAGGGTTGGGTCTTTCTTGCCAAGCTTGACGTCGAGCACGCCGACAAAGCGGTTGATCAGCCACAGGCCAATGAACAGCGTAACGATGGCCAGAACGACTTTGGGTGCGTAAGTCATTGTCAGGGAAATGGCTTGCTCGATCAGCTCTGAAGCACTGCCTTCAGATCCGAATAGGTCTTCCATAGGGGGACTCCTTGTTCGTTAGTTTTGAGATTGACCCAAGGGTAAGGGAAATAGGCTCATGAAAAAAATGCGTTTTCTGCATTGTTTATAGCAGACAAATGTTTTACCGGCCTGCCCGCAGGATCTTGGTTGGATCCTGATAGTGCCTTGCATGAACCTTCAGAAGATCCTGATCGGAACTTGGGTTACGGCCGGGTCTACGCAGTTGCGCCAGAATTGGCCCACTCGATGATGGTTTTCGGGCCTCCTCGGACAAGAATTCGACCCTGTTTCTTGTTCAACTGGTAGTCGTACATGGGGTCGTAGTAGTCCTGGAGCAGGGCCTGAATCCAGACATCGTGGCCGCTGAGGTCGTGCTGGCGGTGCTGAAGGGTCAGGGCGTCTTCCATCACTTTCCTGAGCTTTTGATGGCGTTCACCGCCTAGTCGTTTGCGAATGCGGTCAAGGGCGCTCAGCAGATACTCCTGGAAATTCAGCCAGCCATTTTCCTCGCCATCGCGGGAAAGGTAGTCGGCACACATGCCCTCGACGTAATCCTCGCGGATGATGGTGGTGCGTTCTTCCAGCGAGCGTTCCAGTACCAGCAGGGGGGTCGCTGAAATCCGCTCGCGCAGAGTCTCCGGCAACGCACAGCGCCCTACAAGGCGGCTCTCGTCTTCGAGCTGCACGGGCCCGGTCTGGAAGTGATGGGCCTTCAGCAGGGCAATCGCGAGACGGTTCTCAAAATCGATCTGTGACGGCTGCGGGGTAACCTGGCGACCAAAACTTGAACCGCGATGGTTGGCCAGGCCTTCGAGATCCACCGGGTTGGGCATCTTCTGCAGAACCCGGGTTTTGCCGGTACCGGTCCGGCCACTCAGGACCTGGAATTCGCCAGCTTCAAGACGCTGCTCCAGGCTGTCGATGAGAAAACGCCGCAGGGCCTTGTAGCCGCCCTGAACCAGTGGGTAGTCAATGCCTGAATCCTTGATCCACTGTTGGGTCAGGCGTGAGCGCAAACCGCCGCGAAAACAGAACAGGTAGCCTTCCGGGTGTTGTCGGACGAATTGCTTCCAGGCCTCAATTCTCTCGGCCTTGATGTCGCCGTTGACAAGCTGGTGCCCCAGTTCGATGGCCTTGTCCTGCCCCTGCTCCTTGTAGCAGATGCCCACCTGATGGCGTTCGTCATCATTCATCAGCGGGGCATTTTCGGCAGTTGGAAAACTGCCTCTGGCGAACTCTACCGGTGCCCGGACGTCCATCAGCGGGACATCATTCAGGAACAGTGACAGGTAGTCGTCGGTGTCGGGTCTGGTTGCCATTTCAGGGTGTAACCGGTTGCGGAAAATGAGGCGCCAGTATAGCCGAACTGGCGTTTTTCTGCTCGCCGAGCGCTGTGCCACCCCCGAGAGCTGGGTACAATGGCGAGCCCAAGAAACCAATCAGTGCGGAGAGCGGATGTCCCCCGAGTGTCTTGATCAGCATTTGCGCAAAACCCTGAGCCGGGGCCGGGTGGCGGTGTCGCGGCCGGCCGGTTGTTCAAGGATTCCACTGCATCTTTTTGATCCGTCGGTGTTGGAAGGCCCGCTTAGCCACGATGAAGCCCAGGCGGTGGTGGCAGAACCGGCGTATTGGTCGTTTTGCTGGGCCAGCGGTCAGGTTCTGGCAAGCTGGATACTGGAAAATCCCGGCTCGGTGGCGGATAAGCGGGTGCTGGATTTCGGTTCGGGCTCCGGCATCGTTGCGATCGCCGCTGCTCTCGCCGGTGCCCGCGAGGTGATTGCCTGTGATCTTGATCCGGCTTCTCTGGATGCAGTGG
The DNA here is from genome assembly GCF_000830985.1 of Marinobacter similis. Taxonomy (GTDB): domain Bacteria; phylum Pseudomonadota; class Gammaproteobacteria; order Pseudomonadales; family Oleiphilaceae; genus Marinobacter; species Marinobacter similis. The sequence continues at coordinate 1,669,164 of NZ_CP007151.1, forward strand.
CGGCGAACGCGGCTTTGAACGAAGTGTCGGTGACCTTGTGCGACGACTGGCAAGCCCGGCCCGATGGTATCGATGTGATGACCGCGGCAGATGTGCTGTACGATCCTGAAAATCGGCCATTGCTGAAGGTTTTCCGAAGTGCAGTGCCAACGGTTCTGCTGGCAGATTCGAGAGTCCGGGATCTGGGTGACGATGCCTATGAGCAACAGACTGTCGTGGAGGCGCGAACCTGGCCGGATCTGAACGAGTTTGGAGAGTTCAATCGGGTGCGAATTTACGTGGCGGAGCATGATTCTGGCGGGGTAAAAAATAAAGGGCAGCGCTCAGGCTACCCTTTTCAATGCTTTGTCGAAACAAGTCGGCGCTTCCTTGCGCAAAGGGCAACAACCTTGTTGCGAGTCCCTGTGCCGCTCCCTGGTGCTGGCGTCCTAGCCGGCGTTCCGAATCTACCCTTTAAGCGAGGCGTCCATGTGTCCCTGCCTCTCCCTGCAATCCTTGCAGGGGTGCGTCCAATGCGTCGTCCTTATCCTTCTCATCCTTGATGTAAACACTATAGCAATTCCTGCTTTACAGACTTGTGACGCGAGTCCGCGAGTTTTTGACACGAATTGGGCGCTATGGAATTAAATCGCTGGTATTCAATTAGTTGGCGATCTCTTGGCTGATGGGTTTCCAAGCTGCGTACGTAATTTCGCTGTATCGTCTTACGTACATGTAGGAAATATCTCACAAGGATTTGGGCGAATCTCTCAAGTCCGGGTTTTCGGCCTGTCGTAGTCCGGGCCAGGGCAACAATCCGAGTGCGATACCGGCGCCGTCAGCGGCAAGGTCCGCTAATGAAAATTCCCGGTAGGGTAGGCCGGCCTGGATACCTTCAATCGCCAGGCCAAACAGCAGTAATGCCGGGGCGAACCACAGGGCCTTGACCTCGGGCCAGGACAGGCGCGTAAGCAGGGTCAGCTCGATAAACGCGATCACGTGGTTGACCTTGTCGCTGGCCGAGGCCGGCACGGGGTAGGGGTTCGCCGTGGTAGCCAGGAACAGGATGGCTACCACGGAAATGAGCAGGGCAATTCGCCATAGTGGCCGACAGCGAAGGAGGGTTAGAACCTGGTGTTTCAAATCTGCCATGGGGGAATTTCCGTAGGCGGCCTCGGGCTGTGGGAATGGTGGCAACATGATATGCTTTGCGCCCCGTCACTGTCATTGAAGCGGAGGGCCTACCGGAATGCTCAAGGGTAATTTTTTTCGAGGACTGGGCTATCTGGGAGAAGGCTTCCGGCTGATTCGACAGCCTGGCCTGCGCCTGTTTGTCATCATCCCCCTGGTTATAAACGTCCTGCTGTTTGGGCTGCTGTTCTATTTCCTGGCCGAAATGTTCGCCGGACTGATTGCCGCTGCCATGGGCTGGTTGCCTGACTGGGCCTGGTTGCAGGCGCTGGACTGGCTGTTCTGGCTGCTCTATGGCGCGGTCATCCTGCTGATGCTGGCCTACGGTTTTGTGATCGTGGCCAACCTGATTGGGGCGCCTTTCTACGGCTACCTGGCCGAACTCACCGAAAAACACCTCACCGGTCAGGAAGTGACCACAGAAGACAGCTGGGCTGCCATCGTCAAAGACATCCCCCGGGTGCTGCTGCGCGAGGTGCAGAAAATCCTGTACTACCTGCCGCGGGCTCTTGGATTGTTGATCATTGGTCTGATTCCGGTGGTTAACCTGGTTGCGGCCGTGCTGTGGTTCCTGTTCAACAGCTGGATGATGGCGTTGCAGTACGTCGATTACCCGGCCGACAACCACAAGGTCAGCTTCAAGGCGCTGCGGGGACTGCTGGGTGATACCCGGTTGTCGGCCTTCGGTTTTGGTTTGCCGGTTGCCCTGGCGGCCATGGTGCCGGTTCTTAATCTTGTGGTCGTGCCCGCGGCGGTATGCGGTGCCACGGCCTACTGGGTGCGCGAAAACGGCGCTACCCGACACTAATTTCTGTTTGGAGGTTTCTTGGATACGTCGGAATTTGTCATCGGTCAGCGTTGGGTCAGTCACAGTGATACCGCTCTGGGCTTGGGGATCGTCACCGATATCTCCGGCCGTCGAGTCACCCTGGGCTTCCCGGCCGCCGACGAGGAGCGCACCTACGCCATCGACAACGCGCCCCTGTCCCGGATCATTTACCAAATGGGCGAGGAGATCGAGACCTACGACGGCGAGCACTATGTCGTGCAGGCCGTTGAAGATATTGGTGGCGTGTTGATGTACCACGCCGATGACGGCGAAAACATCCAGCAAATTTCGGAAGTTAAGCTGAGCAGCTCGGTGAACTTTTCGGCACCTCACCAGCGCCTGTTTGCTGGCCAGTTCGATCGCAATGGGGCGTTCCGCCTGCGCATGGCCACGGTTCAGCACCAGGACCGGCTACGTGCCTCGCCGGCCCAGGGCCTGATCGGCGCCCGGACTCAGCACCTGCCGCACCAGATCTACATCGCTCACGAAGTGGCCAAGCGACACGCGCCTCGGGTGCTGCTGGCGGATGAAGTTGGTCTGGGTAAAACCATTGAGGCCGGCCTGATCCTGCACTACCAGCTGCATACCAACCGCGCCAAGCGGGCACTGGTGGTGGTGCCGGATTCGCTGCTGCACCAGTGGCTGGTGGAAATGCTGCGCCGGTTCAACCTGCGCTTCTCGCTGATTGACCAGGAGCGCTACGACGCGCTCAAAGACGATCAGGACGACGTCGATGCCCTGATGAGTCACATCTTCGGTGAAGAAGAGGCCGTCAATCCGTTCGAGACCGAGCAACTGGTGCTGTGCAGTCTGGATTTCCTGACCAGCAACGAGCAGGCACAGAAAGATGCGGTTGCAGCGGGCTGGGACCTGATGATTGTCGATGAGGCCCATCATCTGGCCTGGAGCCCGGAGGAAACCAGCACCGAGTACCAGGTGGTTGAGGAACTCTCCGCCGCCAGTCGTGGCCTGTTGTTGCTGACCGCGACCCCGGAACAGGTCGGCGTGGCCAGCCACTTTGCCCGATTACGGCTGCTGGATCCGGCGCGCTTCCACGACCTGGAGACGTTCAAGCAGGAAGAGCAGCAGTACGAGGCTATTAATGCCGTGGTTCGGCGCCTGCAGGACGAAGGCTCGGAGATGACCGCCGATGACCGTGCGGCGCTTCAGGCCTGGCTCGGGGATGAGCTGGATCAGCTGTTGGCCGGCGATCAGCCGCATCAGGCCATCATCGATGCGCTGCTGGACCGTCATGGGACCGGCCGGGTGCTGTTTCGCAATACCCGGGCCGCGATCCAGGGCTTCCCGGAGCGTCGCCCCTTGCCAGCACCGCTGCCGTGCCCGGAGATGTACCAGGGCCAGGCCTGGGGCCAAGATGGCCTGGCGCCGGAACAAGCCGTGGAGGAAGACCAATGGCTGTCTGACGACCCCCGCGTGGCTTGGCTGGAGAAGACACTGGCAGGCCTGCGTCCGGCCAAGGTGGTCGTGATCTGTGCCCGGGCCGAGACCGCCATAGCGCTCGAGCATTACCTGCAGCTGCGCGCAGGTATCCGCAGTGCCGCTTTCCACGAACACCTGAGCCTGATTGAGCGGGACCGGGCGGCAGCCTATTTCGCTGATACCGAGCAGGGCGCCCAAGCGCTGATTTGCTCTGAAATCGGCAGTGAAGGCCGTAATTTCCAGTTCGCGCACCACCTGGTGCTGTTCGACGTGCCGGCCAACCCGGATCTGTTGGAGCAGCGCATCGGTCGTCTGGACCGTATTGGCCAGACCGACACCGTCGATATTCACATTCCCTACCTGCAGGGCACCGCCCAGGAAGTGCAGTACCGCTGGTTCCACGAGGGCCTGAATGCTTTTGCCGAGAGTTGCGCCGTTGGCGTCGCCGTGCAGGAGCAGGTTCAGGGTCAGTGGCAGAGCGCCCTGGACGGTGACACCGCTCAGCTGGATGGCCTGGTGGCGGCCACGGCCGAAGAAGCCGCGCGCCTGCGCACGATGCTGCAGAACGGCCGCGATGCCCTGATTGAGCTGAATTCGTGCCGCCGGGACGTTGCCGATCAGCTTATCGACGATATCGACGCGGAGGAGAACTCCGCTCAGGTCCGTGATTACATGATGGAAGCGTTCGACATACTGGGCGTGGATGTGGAGGATCACAGCGATCATTCCGATGTCTTGCGTCCGGGCGAGCAGTATCACGCCGGGCACGTGGCCGAGCTGCCGGAAGAGGGGATCACCGTGACCTGGGATCGGCAGCAGGCCCTGGAGCGGGAAGATCTGGCGTTCATGAGCTGGGAGCACCCAATGGTCACCGGCGTAATGGACTCGGTAACCAGTTCCGGCCTGGGCAAGGCCGCCCTGGCTAATCTCTCGGTCAAGGCGTTGCCGGCCGGCACGCTGCTGATGGAAGCGCTGTATACCGTGCATTGCCCGGCGCCAGAATCGTTGCAGCTGTCGCGCTATCTGCCGGTCTCGCCCCTGCGCCTGCTGGTGGATGTGAATGGCAAGGAATTGTCCAAGGCGTTGCCCCATGACCAGCTGAACAAACTCAGCTCCAACATCCGGCGCCGAACCGCTCAGGCCATCGTGCCGCAGATCCGGCCCCAGGTTGAAACCATGGTCGATCACGCCGAGCGTCTGTCGGAGCCCCATCTCGAACCCTTGAAAAAGCAGGCTCTGGAGCGGGTAGAGGCAAGTTTTGAGCCTGAAATTCGTCGATTGGAGGCGTTAAAGGCCGTAAATCCGGCGATCCGGGATGAGGAGATCGATTATTTCCGCACCCAGCTTGACGCCGCCCGGGATGCCATAGGCAGCGCCAGTCTGGCGCTTGAGGGCATTCGGGTGATCGTCACCTCCTGATTTTGGATGAGGCAGGGATAACATACTGATTTGCGACCGCTGTTAAGCGCTCATCTGATGAGGTAGTGTGGGCGTACCTACTTTCGTCTAAGTATGTTACGAACCATGGATGACTGAGAGAACCTATGATGACCTTCATTCTGTTTGTTGTGGCGTTGGCCGGCCTGCTGGTCGTGATGCGTCGTGAATCTGGTGCCACGCCGGCTATTGGCGTGATGGTTGTGACGGGACTGCTTTCCTGGATTTTTGCCTCCGGTTGGCTGGCCCTGATTTTGTTTGTCGGAGCAGGTGTTACTGCTGCAGCAGGCCTGCCGGGCTTCCGGCAGAGCTGGCTGACACCGAAAATCTTCGCCACCTTCAAGAAAGTGGCGCCGAAAGTGTCAGACACCGAAAAGGTCGCCCTTGAAGCGGGTACCGTCGGCTGGGACGGCGAGCTGTTCACCGGTCAGCCCGACTGGCACAACCTGTTGATCAACCGTCACACCGGATTGAGTGAAGAGGAACAGGCGTTTGTCGACAACCAGTGCGCCCAGGCTATTTCCATGTGCAATGCCTGGGATCTGGCGGTTGAACGCGCCGATTTGCCGAAGGAACTGTGGGACTTCCTGAAGAAAGAGAAGTTCTTCGGCATGATCATTCCAAAGGAATACGGCGGTCTTGAGTTCTCTGCGAAAGCCCAGACGGCAGTGCTGCAGAAACTGGCCGCCAACGAAATGCTGATGGTGTCGGTCGGGGTACCCAATTCCCTCGGCCCAGGCGAGCTGCTGCTCAAGTACGGCACCGACGAACAGAAGAACCATTACCTGCCGCGTTTGGCCGATGGCCGTGAGATTCCTTGCTTCGGCTTGACTGGCCCTCGCGCCGGATCGGATGCCACGTCGCTGCCGGATGCCGGTATCGTCTGTAAGGGCGAGTTTAATGGCAAGGAAGTGGTGGGCATCAAGCTCAATTTCGAAAAGCGCTGGATCACCCTGGCACCCATTGCCACGGTGGTGGGGCTGGCGTTCCGTATGTTCGATCCGGATGGTCTTCTGGGCGAGCAGAAGGATTACGGCATTACCTGTGCCTGATTCCCCGTGATACCGACGGCATGGAAATTGGCCGCCGGCACTGCCCGATCGGTACGCCGTTCCTGAACGGTCCTATCAAGGGCAAAGACGTGTTCATTCCGCTGGAATACATCATCGGTGGCCAGGAAATGGCAGGCCAGGGTTGGCGTATGCTGGTTGAGTGCCTGTCTGTCGGACGCTGCATCACCCTGCCGTCCGGTGCTGCAGGCGCAGCCGCCTATTCGGTGGGTACCGCTGGTGGCTTCACCCGTATTCGACGCCAGTTCAACACTCCGGTGGCCGACATGGAAGGCGTTCAGGAGCCGCTGGCCCGGATCGCGGGCAAGACATACATTTCTCAGGCCGCCGTTAACCACACCGCGAACATGATCGATCGGGGTGAGAAACCGGCGGTGCCGTCAGCGATCCTGAAATACCACCTGACTGAGTTCCAGCGTGGTGTCCTGTCCGACGCCATGGACGTGCACGGTGGCAAGACCGTCACCCTGGGGCCGCGCAACTACCTGGGCATTGGCTTCAGTGGTTCGCCGGTGTCGATTACCGTCGAAGGCGCCAACATCATGACCCGCAGCCTGATGATCTTTGGTCAGGGTGCCATCCGCTGTCATCCGTACGTGCTGAAAGAATTGGCGGCCAAGGACGCCGATGATATCAAGGCGTTCGACGAGGCCTTCTTCGGTCACGCCGGCCTGATCTTCGGCAACGCCGCCCGAGCCTTTACCCAGGCGTTGGGTCTGGGCAAAGCCGACGTACCGTTCGACAGTGCCAGTCGCCGGTACGCCCAGGCAGTGGCTCGCTTCAGTGCGGCCTTCGGTCTGTGTGCCGATGCTGCCATGACCACGCTGGGCAGCGAATTGAAGATGCGCGAGCTGATCTCCGCACGCCTCGGTGACATGCTGTCTAACCTCTACCTGGCCTCTATGGTGCTGAAGAACTGGCACGAGGGGCAGCCGGTGGAAGGCGAGAAAGAGGTGATGGAATACAGCCTCGGCTTGCTGCTGTATCGCACCGAAAACGCGCTCGATGAGTTCCTGCAGAACCTGCCGAGCCGCCCGGTGGCGCTGGCTCTGCGAGCGATCACCATGCCGCTGGGCCGCCGTTGGGATGCACCGCACGACGACCTGTCACGGAAGTTGGCGCGGGCCATCTCCACCGATACGCCAATCCGCAAGAAGCTGATTGCCGGTGTCTGGACTGAGGACGGTGAAGGTTCGGTGGAAAATCCGCTGGCGCAGTACAACGGCCTGCTGAAGGATTACGACAAAGCTGAACAGTTGTACCGCAAAGCCACCAAGGCTTACGCCAAGGGTGAGCTGCCAATGACCGCCCTGCATCCGGAAGAGCGGTTTGAAGCGGCGCTGGAAGCCGGCGTGTACACCGAGGAAGAAGCCGACTTTATGCGGAAGTACGAAGCGGTGGTGCTGGAAATGCTGACCGTGGACGATTTTCCGTTTGATGCGTTTGCCCGCAACAAGGAAACGGTCATCGACCACAACCCGGCCTGACCGGGCCAGCTGAACCGGACTAGCCGGAGCAGTTGAAATGAAAAGGGGCGCACACAGGCGCCCCTTTTTTTGTGCCGGGCCTCCAGTCTTCAGGGCAAACAAGACCTTAACTATCCTGGTGATTGTCGGCATACTCAGGACAGGTCGCCGGTAAGGGGCGCGGCCGACGTCAGCGAATGAGGAGATTCCGAGCGGATGTGGCTTTCAGTTCTGGCAGTGAGTGCCGGCGCCGTTATCGGTGCGAACTTGAGGTGGGCCCTGGGGCTCTGGCTCAATAGTATCTATCATGCGGTGCCCTACGGCACCTTGGTGGCCAATCTCAGCGGCGGCTGGCTCATAGGTTTGTTGATCGGTTATTTCAGTCACGGCAGCTCCCTGACACCGGAGTGGCGGTTGTTTGCCATTACCGGCCTGTGCGGCGCGTTGACCACCTTCTCGACCTTCTCGCTGGAAATGTTCGCGGCCTTGCAGCAGGGCCGGTGGGGGATGGCGGTGGCCGGTATTCTGGCCCATGTGGTGGGGTCATTGTTGATGACCGCGTTCGGGATTTACTGCTTTGGTTTGGTGCGCGGTTGACCAATGATTGAGCACGATATGGGTGGGTACCACTACTTACTTAAATTATTGAAAATCCACTTGGCAACTCAAAAAATCAAGAGTACAGTTATTCGCGTAGGAAAGATTCAGTAAAGCATTTCATGAATAAGACGTACCTCCGCAGTTAGTAGTGACCGTCCTGTTTTTGATTCCGCGAGTTCTGTATTTCCGTGAACGCCAGCCTACGCCACGAGGTGTACGGCGGCAGATTAAATGATTGATTTCAGGAAGTTTAAGTATGTCTACTACTACCGGTACTGTTAAGTTCTTCAACGAAGCTAAAGGCTTTGGCTTTATTACTCGTGAAGGCGGCCCGGACGTATTCGTTCACTACAGCGCAATTCAGGGCAGCGGTTTCAAGACCCTGGCAGAAGGCCAGCAGGTTGAGTTCACCGTTACCCAGGGCCAGAAAGGTCCTCAGGCGGAGAATGTTACTGCTCTGTAATCCTTTAAGGATCAGGCATTAACAGAAAAAAGGCAGCTCAGGCTGCCTTTTTTTGTGGTTAAAACTCGCTCGTTTTGACCCGCTTTGTGATTTTTCTCCCGCTGTGTAATCTTAGTGCCCCTGTTGCTCGTTAAAACGGACGTCGAGAAATACAGGACCCTTTCATGCTTAAGACCCTCAAGAGTATCTGGATTTTCTTCTGGGCCATCCTGCTCACCGTTATTTTATTCCTGCCCATCGTTGTGGCGGCCTTGACCGGCAAACGCGGAAATGCGGCCTTTCATGGAACCCAGGTTTTTGCTTGGTGCATGCTCAAGGTTTGCGGTATCCGATTGCGGGTGCGCGGTCTGGAAAATATTCAGTCCCATCAGCGCTACGTCATTCTGAGTAACCACGCCTCTTACTTTGACCCTCCGGCACTGGTCCTCGCGCTGGGGTTGCAGTATCGCTGGGTGATCAAAAAGGAGCTGCGCAAGGTGCCGCTGTTTGGTCTGGCGCTGGAGACCTCTCGCAATTTGTTCATCGATCGATCCAAGGGTAGCGCTGCGCTGGAGAGTATCAAACAGGGTGTTGCCCAATTGCCTGATGGCACTGGCATTCTGATGTTCCCGGAGGGAACCCGGTCCTGGGATGGCCAACTGCTCCCGTTCAAAAAAGGCGGATTTGTCATTGCCCGGGATGGCCAGCTGCCCATTTTGCCGGTGACCGTGCGCGGTTCCCACGATCGTCTGCCCAAGGGCAGCGCCGACTTCAGTCCGGGCGTGATCGAAATCGTCATTCATCCGCCCGTAGAAACCGCCGACGTACCTCTGGATAATTTGATGGACCAGGTGCGCGCAACCATCGCCAGTGCTCTCTAATCAGATGGCAGATTAAAAATCTCCTGATAGAAGGTCATGGCGCCTTGCCAGGAACGGTTAGCCGCCGATTCGTTGTAAGCCAGAGGAATGTCAAACTGGTCGGCAACGGCGTCCGCGCCCGGGTTGGTAAAGGAGTGCTGGACTCCCGGGAAGCTGACCAGGGTCAGGTCCGCCTCGGCCTGCTGCATTTCGGTTACCAGTCCGGCCACTTGCTCGGTGGGCACGAAAGGATCGGCGCCGCCGGTGTAGACCTGTATCCGTGCCTTGATCTGGCCAGGCTCAGCCTTGACCGGGCTGCCCAGAGAGCCGTGGAAACTGACCACACCGTCGAGATCCAGCCCCAGCCGGGCCATGTTCAGCACCACGGCACCGCCAAAGCAGTAACCCTGTGCTGCAATTCGGCTGCTGTCGACACTCTCATGGTTTTTCAACAGTTCCATGGCGGCGACAAACCGCGCTTTAACCTGTTCCGGCTCGCTGGTGGCCTCCTGCATGAACTGCTTGGCGGTGTCGGGGTGCTGCGCCAGCTTGCCAGAACCGTACATGTCCAGGGCGAAGGCGGTGTAGCCGGCCGCGGCAATCTGCTCTGCCTGTTCGCGCACAAACTGGTTATGGCCCCACCATTCATGGACCAACAGAACACCGGGGCGTTTCTGGCCGTACTCGGTATCCCAGGCAAGGTACCCGGTAAAGGTCTGGTCTCCCACCGTGTAGTCGATTGTTTCCGTGTGCATCTCCGCTCCCGCCTGCGTGTGAATGAGCATCAAGGTTAAGGCAGTAAGAACAGCTGGTCTCAGATAGTAGTGCATGGTCAGTAGCTTCCCTGGCTTATTGGTCTTGGCTGGGTTTCCGTCGTCGTCTTGGACTTAAGTGCGACTGTTTACGTAATACCCTTCAACTACACTTTAGCAACGTATAAACGAGTGCCAATAAACTCTGGGGGTTTACAGTGAAAATCGGCGTACCGAAGGAAATCAAAAACCACGAGTACCGAGTGGGTATGACGCCAGCCGCGGTGCATGAACTGTGCAATCACGAACACAGAGTTTATGTGGAAACTAACGCGGGTGCGGCCATTGGTTTCACCGACGAGGATTACCGGCAAGCGGGGGCGCGCATTCTGGACACCGCCCAGGAGGTCTTCGATGCGGCCGAGCTGATCGTTAAAGTCAAGGAACCGCAGGCGGCGGAGCGGGCCATGCTGCGACCGGATCACACCCTGTTTACCTATCTCCACCTGGCGCCGGACCAGGCGCAGACCGACGATCTGGTGAAGTCCGGGGCTACCTGCATCGCCTATGAAACGGTGACCGATCGGACCGGCCGGTTGCCCTTGCTGGCGCCGATGTCGGAAGTAGCCGGCCGTATGTCGATCCAGGCAGGTGCTCATTGCCTGGAAAAAGCCATGGGTGGTCGTGGTGTCTTGCTGGGTGGTGTGCCCGGTGTTAGTCCCGCCAAGGTAGCCATTATCGGTGGTGGCGTAGTAGGCCAAAATGCGCTGGCCATGGCGGTGGGCATGGGCGCTCAGGTCACGGTGCTGGACCGGAATATGGATGTGCTGCGTATGCTCGACAACCTCTATGGCAATCGCATCAGCACGCTCTTTTCCACGGCCCAGACGCTGGACCAGGCAGTTACCGAGTCAGACCTGGTGATTGGTGGCGTACTTATTCCTGGCGCCTCGGCACCCAAGCTGGTCACCCGAGACATGATCAAGCGGATGCCGGAAGGCAGCGTCATTGTAGATGTGGCTATCGATCAGGGTGGGTGTACCGAAACGTCGAAGGCAACCACCCATGATGACCCCACGTACGTGGTCGACGGTGTGGTACATTACTGCGTGGCCAATATGCCCGGTGCCGTGGCACGCACCTCAACACTGGCGCTCAATAACGTCACCCTGCCGTTCGTGGCAGCGCTGGCGAACAAGGGCCCGGTGCAGGCCATGAAAGACGATCCGCATTTGCTGGCCGGGCTCAATGTGTCCGGTGGCAAGGTAACCTACAGGGAGGTGGCGGAAGCGACCGGGCATTCATACACAGACCCTGAATCCCTGCTGGGATCCTGAGCCGTAAAACCCTCGGAGAAAGCATGAAACTGATTGGATCTACCACCTCGCCATACGTCCGACGCATTCGCATCCTGCTGGATGAGGAACGCTATGATTTCGTCAATCTCAATATCTATGGCGAAGGCCGGGATGAGCTGCGGAAAACGAATCCGACCCTGAAAATCCCGGTTCTGGAGGACGATGGCCAGGAAATCTACGACTCCCGGGTCATTGCACGCTATGTCAGCGCCAAGCAGGGCCGCGACCCGCTGACCTGGGACCAGCAGAACCAGCTGACTCTGATTGACGGTGCCAACGATTCTGCCGTCACCCTGCTGCTGTCGGAAAAGTCCGGCATCGATACCAAGCAGGACGTGATGTTCTTCAACCTCCAGAGAGAGCGCATCATGACGACCCTGCGCACTCTGGCTGCGATGGTTGACGACGGCCAGTTTGAAGACTGGAACTATCCGGCCATTTGTCTTTACTGCTTGGTGGATTGGCTGGAATTCCGCGACCTGGTTGACTGGGCGGGGGTTGAGAGCCTGCTGGCCTTCCGTGACAGTCGGCAGCAAAAACCTTGGGTTGCCGAGACCGATCCGCGCTTGAGCTGATCCCGTGAGGCCACCACCGGCAGCCTGCCGGGGTGGCCTGATTTCGACTGCCCCAGTCGGAACAAAAATTCACCAATTCCGCTTCCCCAATCGCTGATCTTGACTATAGTAAGGGAGAAGGATGGCGTTCGATCCGAGTTGATCGGCGGAACGTACCTGACAATACTAAAAACAGCGATCCAAGGGGGTCATCCATGCTCCTGTCACATGCATTTGGTCTATTCACTCACCCCGATGATGAGTGGGCTTCCATTCGAAAAGAACACCACACCCCACGGCGCCTTTACGTCGCCTATGTTTTCATTCTTGCGGCCATTGGCCCGATCTGTGCGTACATCTCGACCGCTCACTTTGGCTGGACCATCGGCAATGATCGGCTGATCAAGCTGACGGAAATCAGTGCCCTGCAAATGAGTGTGCTGACTTACCTCGCCATGCTGGTGGGTGTGTTTGCGCTTGGTTACGCCGTTAACTGGATGGCGAAAACGTACGGAGCCAGGGAAGAGCACGTGCCGTCGTACGGCATTGCGCTGGCATCCTACTCGTGCACACCGCTGTTTCTGGCGGGATTTGCACTGCTGTACCCGGTGCCCTGGTTTAATGCCATCGTCTTCCTGATTGCGGCCTGTTACGGCGCGTGGTTGATGTACGATGGCCTGCCCATCGTGATGGGGATTGATAAGGACCGGGCGGTTTTTTATGGCGGGGCGCTGCTGACCGTGGCTTTGGTTATCCTGGTCTCCACCCGGGTTGGTTCCGTGATTCTCTGGAACTTCGGGGTTGGCCCGGTATTCGTCAGTGGCTAGTGCTCTGAGCTGAAGTAACGTGATCATCGTTCAAGATTCGAGGCGGCCGGCATAGGGCTGTAATAGCCATTGCCGGCCGGCGTCGATTCTGCCAGCCTGAAGCACATAAAACAGTGCAACAGGAGAGGCAACGATGACCCAGGACAAACGTCGGCGCTATTCGTCCCCAGTGGTGGACGGTATCGGAAAATCTGCCAGCCGGGCCATGCTGCGTGCGGTTGGTTTCAATGATGACGACTTCAAGAAACCTCAGGTGGGCATCGCGTCTACCTGGAGTAATCTCACCCCCTGCAACATGCATATCGATGGCCTGGCCCGGCAATCCGCCGCTGGTGCCGATTCGGCCGGTGGCAAATCCCTGATTTTCAACACCATCACGGTCTCTGACGGCATTGCCAATGGCACCGAAGGCATGAAGTATTCCCTGGTGTCCCGGGAGGTCATTGCCGATTCGATTGAAACCGTGGCCGGCTGTGAGGGCTTTGATGGCCTTGTGGCCATTGGTGGCTGTGACAAGAACATGCCCGGCTGCATGATGGGACTGGCGCGATTGAATCGCCCCTCGGTCTTTGTCTACGGCGGCACCATCATGCCGGGCGAGAATCACACGGACATTATCTCGGTGTTCGAAGCCGTCGGTGCGCACGCTCGTGGCGATCTGGACCTGATTGAGGTTAAGCAGATCGAAGAAACCGCGATCCCCGGCCCAGGTTCCTGTGGCGGTATGTACACCGCCAACACCATGGCCTCGGCGATCGAAGCCATGGGCATGAGCCTGCCCGGCAGTTCCGCCCAGAACGCGGTGTCTGAAACCAAGGAGGCCGATTGTCGTGCTGCCGGGGCTGCTGTGCTGAATCTGCTGGAGCAGGACATCAAACCCTCCGACATCATGACCCGGGAGGCTTTTGAAAATTCCATCGCGGTGGTGATCGCCCTGGGCGGCTCAACCAATGCCGTACTGCATCTGCTGGCCATGGCCAGCACCGTGGGTGTCCGGCTTGATTTGGAAGACTTCGTTGAGATTGGCAAGCGGGTTCCAGTGCTGGCAGACCTGCGCCCCAGCGGCCATTACATGATGTCCGAGCTGGTGGCGATTGGCGGCATCCAGCCGTTAATGAAAATGCTGTTGGAGCGTGGCCTGCTCCACGGCGACTGCCTGACCGTAACCGGTCAGACCCTGGCTGAGAATCTGGCGGACGTCGAGCCCTACCCGGAAGATCAGAACATCATTCATGCCTTCGACAATCCGATCAAGGCCGACAGCCACCTCCGCATTCTCTATGGCAATCTGGCCCCCACCGGCTCGGTCGCCAAGATCACTGGCAAGGAAGGCACCAGCTTTACCGGACGGGCGCGGGTGTTCCATTCCGAGGAAGAAGCCCAGGAACGAATTCTGGACGGCACTGTAGTGGCCGGAGATGTGCTGGTGATTCGCTACGAGGGCCCGAAGGGTGGTCCGGGCATGCGCGAGATGCTGAGCCCGACTTCTGCCATCATGGGCAAGGGCCTGGGTAACGACGTAGCCTGATTACTGATGGCCGGTTCTCAGGTGGCAGTCACGGTTTCGTAGTCGGTCACATTACCCCGGAGGCAGCTGAGGGTGGTCCGATTGCATTGGTTGAGGATGGCGACACCATCACCATCGATGCCGTCAGCAATCGAATCGAGCTGGATGTGTCCGAACAGACCCTCGAACAACGGCGTCAGAATTGGCAGGAACCGGCGCTTCGGTTCGAGCGCGGGGTGTTGGCCAAATACGCGCGTACAGTCAGTTCGGCGTCCAAGGGTGCGGTTACCGATCTGCCATGATTGCGTTGGCTTTTGGCTGGTATAATCAGGCCAGATTACATTCGGGCGGGTCGAACGCCTGCCCGGATTAAGCCATAGAACACAGGAACGGAACCATTTTGAACTCAGGTTTTGCACGGTCCGGCGTGCGCGACGTGATGACTTGCGTCGTCTATCTATTGCTACTTGCCCTGCCCATGGCCGCTTCGGCACAGCAGGGCCCGAATCTGGCCTCGGTTAACGCTGCCGCGGCCTGGTGGATGGAGACGACCTGTTGTTTGGCAAAAATGCCAATCGCCCGGTGCCCATTGCTTCGCTAACCAAGGTGATGACGGCGCTGGTAGTGCTGGATTCCGGTGAGCCGCTGGATGAATGGCTCACCTTCAAGAAACGCCATACGCCCGCGGCCGCTAACGCATATAGCCGGATACGAATTGATTCCGAGATGCGTCGCTCTGCGGTGTTGCGCATCGCCCTGATGTCGTCCGAGAATTTTGCTGCCTACACCCTGGCCCGAAGTCACCCCGGGGGCTTTGACGCTTTTATTGAGGCTATGAACGCCAAGGCGAGGGAATTAGGCATGACTGGTTCCCGCTTTGTCGATCCAACCGGGCTGTCGGTGGACAATGTCTCCACTGCGGCCGATCTGGTAAAGCTGGCAAAGGCGGCGCTGCGGCACCCGGAGATTCGCGAGTACTCCACTACTGGCTATTATCGGGCCTGGTTTCGTAGCCCCCGCTATAGCTTGTCGTTCGGCAATACCAATGCCCTGGTGCACCGTGACAGCTGGGGTGTGACTCTGAGCAAGACCGGCTATCTCAGTGATGCGGGCCGGTGTCTGGTGATGGTCTCGAAGATGAATGGCAAACAGGTGGTGACCGTGCTGCTGGATTCCCTCGCACCCGCTCACCCATGGGCGATGCCGGCCGCATCAAGCGCTGGCTGGATACAGGCGCAAAAGGCCAGGTGGCCAGGGCGGCCCGACGCTATGAACAGTCAAAGAATGCGCCTATGCGGCTGCCAAAAATAACTCCGTCAGTACCAACTGACGCCAACAGGAAAACGAGCCGTCATGATCCAGATTTTCACCACCGGTGGCACCATCGACAAGGTGTATTTCGACGCCAATAGTCAGTTCGAAGTGGGGACTTCGTTGTTGCCGGAGTTGTTGGCCGAGTCCAATATCCACGACGGCTACCGGGTGCAGGAACTGATGCGTAAGGACAGTCTGGAAATGACCGATGCCGATCGGCAGGCGGTACTGGAGGCGGTGTCCGCCTCCGAGTGCGACCGGATCCTGATCACCCATGGCACCGATACCATGCCCGACACCGCCGCCGCATTGGCCAAGCTGGAAGGTAAGACCATCGTGCTGATTGGTGCCATGCAGCCGGCCCGCATGCGTCGCACCGATGCCCTGTTCAATATCGGTTTTGCCTGGTCGGCCGTGCAGTTGTTGGCGCCGGGTGTGTACATCGCCATGAACGGCGAAGTATTTGAGGCAGGGTCTGTGCGCAAGAATCTGAAAGCCCAGCGGTTCGAGCGGACCTGAACCGCGCCCAGGCAGAGCCTTAATCTTAATCGGCTGAGGCCACTTCCTCAGCCGTCAATTCCCGGAACTCGCCGGGATTCAGCGTCGGATCTAACGCGATGCTGCCAATGCGACTGCGATGCAGAGCCTCCACATGATTACCCACCGCTGCAGCATGCGTTTAACCTGGTGGTAGCGGCCCTCCGAAATGGTCAGTTCTATCATCTTGTCCTCCACCATTCGAACCTGTGCTGGCCGGGTAGGGCTCGGGTCATTGCGCAGCAGCAGCCCCTGTTCCAGCTGGCGGGCAGCCTCCGGGGTAAGCGGATTGCTCAGGCTGACCCGGTAGGTTTTTGGGCATTCAATCCTTGGTGACGTCAGCCTATGCGACCACTGACCATCGGTTGTCAGCAGCAACAACCCCGTGGTGTCTATGTCCAGCCGACCGGCGATGTGCAGGGTGTGCGCAATGTCGCTTGGCAGCAGGTCCAGCGCGGTGGGATGGTCGCTGTCCTGAGTGGCACTGACCACGCCAGCCGGTTTGTTCAACATCAGATAGCGCTCGCCCGGCAGCGTGCACACTTGTCCATCCAGGGTGACCTCAACTGCCGCCGATATCTTGATGTTGGCCGATTTACAGGGCTGGCCATCAAGGTGCACCCGCCCGGCACTGATGGCGCGCTTGGCCTCCTTCCGTGACAGCTCGGTACTGGTGGAGATGAAGTGATCCAGCCGGGTCATGATCAGCAGCTTTGACCCGGTGCAGGGATGGCCAGGTTGGCCAGGCAGATAACTGGTGCTTCACCGGTGAGCCGGGCCCAGAGCAAGCCGAGTGCCTGCGGATCAAGCGGCGGGCGCGGTTTCTGACTGCTGTTGACCGGTTGCAGGGCATCGCCATTTCGTTGCGCCAGCACAAAGGTAAACGGATGGGCCCCCGGAATACCCAGTCGGATGTCGGTCGCGGTAATCTGGTTGCCCGCTATGCGGTAATCCAGAAAGCCTTTGGTGAACCATTCCAGTCGCTGGGTTTCGGGGAAGTCAGCTACGGCCTGGGCCAGGTCAGGGCGGCGTGGGAAATACTCCAGATTCAGAGGCGTATTGCCGTCGAAGAAGCCAGTGACAATCTCCACGTGATCGCGCTCGGTGAGCGCGGTAGCGCGCCAGAGCACGGGTGTTGAACGGCATGGGCTGGACCAGCACCCGGGATTCCTCAAGCCCGGCTTCGGCCAGCGCCGGCTGGACACGGTCGCTAATGATCTGTTGAGCGAACAGGGTCCAGCCGAGGTACAGGCTGGACACCGCCAGCCCCGCTGCGATGGCGCCAGTGGCCGGCGGCCGGAGCAGAAAGGCCAGGCAGCCGGCCAGCAACGGCAGGGTGTAGAGCGGATCAATGATAAAGATACTGCTGAGCGCGATCGGTCCACCGATCGGCCAGAACAGCTGGGTGCCGTAGGTGGTAAAGCTGTCCAGCAATGGATGGGTGACCAGTACCAGCGAGGTCAGCGCCAGCCAGCGCTGAAAACCGAGCGCCGGTCGCCAGCGCCAGAGCCCCCAGGCCAGCGCAATCGCCAGTGGAATCAGAACAAACAGGGAATGGCTAAACCCGCGATGCTGGGTGAAGTTGGCCACCGCCGAGCCGTAGTCCAGCACGACATCCAGATCAGGCAGGGTGCCAAGGGCGGCCCCGGTAATCAGCGCGGTCCGCCCCAGAGTCTTGCCGGCTACCGCGCCGGCAATGGAGGCACCCAGTGCCATTTGGGTTATGGAGTCCATGGTCGGTTACCGGTTGGTAGTAATCCCAAGTTTGTCGAGCACTGCCTGCCCAGGGTAGCCATCGGCGACCAGGCCAGAGGCTGACTGGTACTTCCGGATGGCTGAGCGGGTTCCCGAGCCAATGATGCCATCGGGTTTACCGCTGTCGAATCCGCGTTCGTTCAGCGAGCGCTGCAGGTCGAGAATGGCGTCCCGGGACAGGGCGGGCACGTCTTCCGGCGGTGGATTTTGCAAACCACCGGCGCCAGCGACGCGATCGGCCAGGTGGCCAACGGCAATGGCGTAGAACTCAGAGCGGTTCCAGCCCATGATGACTTTGAAATTGTGATAGGCCAGGAAAGCCGGCCCCTGGTGCCCGGCTGGCACTACCAGTGAGGCTTCGATGGGCTCATTGGCCAAGGCATTGCCAAAGGCATCGGTGATCCCCAATTCCCGCCATTTGCTCAGTGGCAGGCGACGGCCATCGGCCAGGGCGTAATCAAACCGCTGGGGCAGCAGCACTTCCCGGCCCCAGCGATAGTCCGGGTTCCAGCCCATGGATTCAAGAAACTTACCGGCGGACATCATGGCATCTGGCAGGCTGTTCCACAGATCCCGTTTGCCATCACCATCGGCGTCGACGGCGTGTTTGAGAAAGACCGTGGGCATGAACTGCACGTGTCCCATGGCGCCGGCCCAGGAACCTTCCATCTGCTTGGCCGGAATAGCGCCTTCATCAATGATGCGCAGGGCAGCGATCAGCTGTTCGGTGAAAAAGCTGCTGCGTCGTGGATCGCAGGCCAGAGTGGTCAGGGAGCTGGGCACCGACATCTTTCCGAAGTAACTGCCGAAGTTAGTCTCCAGGCCCCAGAAGGCAACCAGGTAGGGTGCCGGTACGCCGGTTTCTGCAGTAACCCGGTCAAGTAGTTCGCTGTGCTGCTCGAGCAGCATCCGGCCCTTGCTGATGCGGTCCTCGTTCACCCGTCGGCCCAGGTAGTCGGCGAAGGTGGTGGTGAACTCCGGCTGCCGGCGGTCCAGCTCAATGACACGGTCCAGGTGCTCAACGTCGGCCATGACCGAATTGGCCGTTTGCTGGCTGACGCCGGCCGCTATCGCCCGGTCCGCGAGCCGTGCCTTACATTCGCCGAAGGCGTCGGTGTTGGCTGAGGTGGTGGTGTCCTGGCCGAAGGCGGGCAAAGCAGGGTGGTCAGCAGACCGGTGATCGACAGGCGAAAAACGGTACTCCGTTGGGGCAGAATCCTTGCAAACGCGTTCAGCACACAAAACCTCGGCACAATTACGATGGTGTGAAATTCCCGGGGACCATGGTAGCGCGTTTTGGAACGACAGAAATACCGTCCGGGGCCCTTCCGAGTGACAATTGTTTAACGTCGGGGTTCCGCTGTTTGGATCACTCTGTGCCGTTTGTCGTCTTTTTGTTGCTGCGGGGTTTCCGGCACCGCCCTTTGTTTTATAGTGAAGCGACAACAATGAGCCTGTGGATAACGTAAGGTCTGAATAATGGCAACGCTGAAAGCGCTGGTGGTAGATGATGCCAGCTTCGTAAGGGATCTGGTCAAACGCACAGTGCGTCAGCGGTTCCCGGTCATTGAAACCACCGATGCTCAGAATGGCCGGCGTGCCCAGTCATTGATGTCCCGCACGGCCTTTGATCTGGTGCTCTGCGATTGGGAGATGCCGGAGATGTCAGGGCTGGAGTTGCTCCAGTGGATGCGCCAGCAGCCCCAATACCAGAAAGTACCCTTCATCATGATCACTAGCCGGGGCGACAAGGATCACGTTATCGAAGCGGTCAAGGAAGGGGTGTCGGAATACCTTGGCAAGCCCTTCAGTCCTGAGGGTCTGAGCAAGAAGATCATCAAGGTGATGGGCAGCCAGCTGAAAAACGCCATGGAGCGGGGCAGTAAATCCATGGAGAGCCCGGCGGATGCGTTCAAGGAATCGGCGACGTTGTTGACCCAGAAGCGGGAGCCCGCCCCGGAGCCCGTCGCTCAGTCATCCCCGAAATCGGCGTCGCCGTTGCTGGCGGGTAATGCTGCCCCAGCGAGTCGCGCCCCGGCCCGAGCCTCACTGACCCTGGCCTCGGTACGGTTCTCAGACAGTACCCTCAAGTCCGTGATCAAGGACATCAACTTGACCGAAGTGCGAGTGCTGGCAAAGCGTGACCAGGCGTTCCCGGGCATTCTTGACCAGGCCGTCGTTGATATCGAGATCGCTGAGGGGCAGATGGCCCGCCTGAACGGCTATGTTCATCAGTTGCAGGCCGTCGATAAACGCCAGGACACTGAGTTTGTCAGTGTCACCATCCGGTTTGTCGATGAAGACCCCAAGAAATTGGAAGACCTGTCCCGCTTTGTCGCCCGTTTCCGGGCCGGTTCCCGTTAGCCGTTAGGCGTCGGAATCGGTTTTCTCGGGCACTCGCTCAACCAGGCGCTCCCGGGGGAAGTGGCAGATGAACTCGCTTCCGGAGCCAATACTGCTGCGAATGTTCAGGGCGCCATCGTGGTTCAGCAGCACGTGCTTGACGATGGCCAGGCCCAGACCAGTGCCGCCGGTATCTTTGTGGCGGCTGGGATCGGCCCGGTAGAAACGCTCGGTCAGCCGGGGGATATGAATCGGGTCAATGCCGATGCCAGTATCCTTGACCGACAAGTGAGCGCCGTCGCGATCGCTGAACCAGCTGACAGTGATCTGGCCCTTGGGCGGAGTGTATTTCACCGCGTTGAAAATCAGGTTGGAGAATGCGCTGCGCAACTGGCTCTCGTCCCCTCGTAACAAGCGCCGGTCGGAAACCTGAACCGAAAGCTGGTGCTGTTTATCGCCACTCAGGGCCTGGGCGTCGCGGCAAATCTGTTCCAGTAGCTCCTCAACATCGGTCAGGCTGTCGTGGACAGTCTGCTCCCCGGTTTCGATTTTGGACAGCAGAATCAAATCGGTAATGAGCGCTTCCATTCGGGACGACTGGGCCGACATGGTGTTGATGGCCCGGCGCCATTTCGGCGGCAAGTCTTCAGCATTGTCCACCATGGTTTCCAGATACCCGCTGATCACCGTCAGTGGCGTGCGCATCTCGTGGGAGACATTGCCGACGAAGTCGCGGCGCATCTGCTCAAGCTGGTACAGACGGGTCACGTCCTTGGCGACAATCAGCCGGTCGTCGTCGCCAAACAGGCTGATCTGGATTTGCAGGTGAATGTGGGGTTTGGCGGGTGAATTAATTTCCAGCGGCTCACGGTAATCTCTGGAGTCGAAATAGCTCTTGAACGCCGGCGTGCGAATCAGGTTGTGGATGAGCTGGCCCTGATCGGTGGTGCGGCGGAAACCGAGCAGGTATTCCGCGGAGCCGTTCCACCATTCCATGGAGCCTCTATTGTTGGTCATCACGACGCCGTCGCGCATGGCGTTGGTGGATTCCTGAACCCGGTTAATCTGGGCCCGGAGCCGGTCCTGGGTGCTCAGATGGGTCTGATGCAGCCTGTGCAGGTGGTCGAAGATGTCGCCCCATAAGCCGACGCTCTGGGGTGCCTGCTCAGAGGCATTGGGGTTGCCAAGCCATTTGTACAGGCGTCCGGTCTGTTTCAGTGTCCACCACAGATACACCGTCACGGCGAAGGTAAACCCGTAGATGGGCGAACCCAGGTACAGGCCGATCAGCGTTGCGCCGATGATCCCGCTAATTATCAAACGGACATGCCGTGACCAGTTGTACTGCATCAAACGCTGCCTTATCTAATGAACGGAGCTGATGCCCGGGTGGGCTAGGCGGCCCGGGTGGAGAACCGGTATCCCGTTCCCCTCACCGTCTGGATCAGGTGATCGTAGCCATCTCCCAATGCCTTGCGCAGCCGGCGGATGTGGACATCAACGGTCCGTTCTTCTACGTAAACATTTCCACCCCAGACCTGATCGAGGAGTTGGGAGCGAGTATAGACACGTTCCTGGTGCGTCATGAAGAACTGGAGCAAACGATACTCGGTCGGCCCCATCGTCAGTTCGCCTTCGCCGGTCGTCACTCGGTGGCCGATCGGGTCCAGAGTAAGTCCGTCTACCTCGATGGGCGTGTCTACGCCCGGCGGTGTTGTTCGGCGCAGTACCGCTTTCAGGCGTGCGACCAGTTCACGGGGGCTGAAGGGTTTGGTGATGTAGTCATCCGCACCCACTTCCAGGCCCTGGATCTTGTTGTCCTCTTCCACCTTGGCGGTGAGCATAATAATCGGGATGCCTGCGGTCGCCTCTTCTTTTTTCAAGCGTCGGGCCAGTTCAACGCCGCTGGTGCCGGGTAGCATCCAATCTAGCAGGATCAGATCGGGCAGTTTGTCGACGATCAGGGCGTGGGCTTCCCGGGCATCCTTTGCCTCTAAGTAGTCGTAATCTGCCATTTCGAGGGCCACGGCGATCATTTCCCGGATGGGCGCCTCGTCATCGACGATCAGGACAGTTTTTCCAGACATAAGCTAAACCTGTGTCAGACCTTGTTGTATTGCTGCCTCATTACACAGCGACAATATGACAAGTATATGACAGCCTCAGGTAAACATCAGATCAAGCACCAGTCCGGTGAACACCGAAAATCCGGCCCAGTTGTTATTCAGAAAGGCCTTGAAGCAACCATCACGGGTCCGCTCACGGGCCAGAAACTGCTGGTAGATGAACAGGCAGGCCATGCCCACCAGGCCCAGGTAGTAGAGGCTGCCAAGCTCCGCATGGCTGCCGACCATCATCAGGATCAGCACCACCATGGTTTGCAGGATGGCAATGATGATCCGGTCGGCTTCACCAAACAGGATGGCGGTGGATTTGATGCCCACTTTCAGATCGTCGTCGCGGTCGACCATGGCGTAGAAGGTGTCGTAAGCCACGGTCCAGAGCACGTTGGCGGTAAACAGGAGCCAGGTGATCTGGCTGAGGCCATCGGCCTCGGCTGCCCATGCCATGGGAATGGCCCAGGAGAAGGCCGCGCCCAGAAACAGCTGGGGCAGGTGGGTGTAGCGCTTCATGAACGGATAGATAAACGCCAGCAGTGCGCCGCCGAAGGAGAGGTACAGCGTCAGGGTGTTGGTGAACAGCACGACCATCAGAAACGAGACCAGGCACAGACCGGCAAACAGGGCTACGGCTTCCCAGGCTTTGATGCGCCCCGCTGTCAGGGGGCGGTCCTGGGTGCGTTTGACGTGACGATCCCAGTCCCGGTCGGCGAAATCGTTAATGGCGCAGCGGCGGCCCGCATGAAGAACACGCCCAGGGTAAACACGATCAGGTTGCCAATGGCGGGGCTGCCATCCCCGGCCAGCCACAGCGCCCAGTACGTCGGCCATAAAAGCAGCAGGCTGCCAATCGGGCGGTCTATCCGCAGCAACCGGGCGTAATCGGCAAGCCGGTTCTGAAGATGATCGGGCATGGCGTCGAGAAGCATAGGCTTGGTCCGTGTGCAGATGCAGGTGAGCGGGTGATGCCCGGATTATAGCCAGTGCTGGGTAGAGGATGAAAGGTGGCGGATGAAAGGCGGCGGTCAGTTGAACAGGTCGGGGAGCAGGTATTCACCGACCAACAGGCATTGCTGGCGGTGGCAGAACATCGAGCGCCGGGCCATGGCCGGCTGGCCACTCACAACCCGATTACACAGTCCGGTTTCCAGCGGGCCACGCTGCCAGTCCGGGCTGCTGAACAGATAGGCGCCCAGGGGACGATTGCCAAGGTGGCGCAGGCGACGGCCCCGGCCTTCCAGGCAGGCCAGTGGGATAATGGTTCGGGCCAGCACCCAGGGCTGGCCGTCGCCACAGAGCCGGACTTCGCGAATCCAGGCCCGCTGCCGGGCCGGTAGGCCCAGATGCTGAGCTTCTTCCCGGGTGGGAACCGCAAAACCTTCGTGTTGCACCTCAACGTGGAAGGTCTCGGTGCACTGTCGTTGCAGGGCCCGGGTAAACGAGCCCTCTACCTGTAACCAATACCTGGCCGGGCCATGCACCTGGGGATTCCGGAGCCCGGCTGCTGCCAGGGACCGGTACCAGTCCGTCGAGGGGATAGTCAGGCGACGCTTATCGGAGTGACCGGAGGTCGGGTGGGCGCCGGTGTCAAAGTCCTTTGACGGCATAAATTCCAGGCGCGTTGCGCCAGTAGCCCTTGTAGTCCATGCCAAAGCCGAACAGGAAACGATCCTCAACTTCCAGGCCGGTGAAATCCGCCTTCAGCCAGGCTGGGCCTTGCGATCGTGCTGCTTGTCGACCAGAACCGCGGTCAGAACTTCCTTGGCGCCGTGAGCCCGACAGTAATCGGCTATGGCACACAGCGTCGTACCTTCATCCAGAATGTCGTCAACGATGACAATGGTGCGGTCCTGCATGTCCGCTTCCGGACGCAGTTTCCACTCCAGGATGCCGCCGGTAGTTTCCTGACGGTAACGGGTGGCATGCAGGTATTCGGCCTGCACCGGAAATTTCAGCTGAGTCAGCAATTGGCCGGTCAGGATGAGGCCACCGTTCATGACACAGAAAAGCAGTGGGTTGCTGTCTTTCAGGCGGTCGGTAAGCGCGTCAGCCAGGTTGCCAATGGCGGCGTGCACCTGCTGTTCATCGACCAGGCAGTCGGCTTCGGCCATTACCTGATTCATTTCGGCGACGGTATCGGTCATAACGGTCGGTCCTGTCGTAAAACGGGCGATTATACCGGAGAGGGGCGCTCGAAGGGAGGGGCAGTGTCGGGCCGAATGTCTGTATTTATGGCTATTGGCAGAAAACCCCGGAAGCGTCCGTCGATGCCGGCATTGGTCAATTCCGGGGTGATGGGTATGATGGCTGCCTGACTAAAACGGTTGGCCGTGCGGTGACGCCGGCCACTGTAAACCAAATTAAACAGTTGCGCGCATAATTGTCGGACAATTATGATCGCGTTCTGATCAACCGGGAGAGTAGTAATGAAGAAGTGGCAGTGTGTGGTGTGTGGCCTGATTTACGACGAAGCCGAGGGCTGGCCGGAAGACGGTATCGAGCCGGGCACCAAGTGGGAAGATGTGCCGGAGGACTGGGTTTGCCCTGACTGTGGCGTGGGTAAAGAAGATTTTGAAATGATTGAGATTGGCTGATCCCCTCGGAGCACGGATATGACTGAACAGGCCCCCATCGTTATCGTCGGTACCGGGTTGTCCGGCTATTCGCTGGCGCGGGAAATGCGCAAGCTGGACAAGGAACAGCCCATTGTCATGGTGACCGCCGATGATGGCGTCAGCTACTCCAAGCCCATGTTGTCCACGGGCTTTACTAAGGGTAAGGACGCCGACGGTCTGGCCCAGGCCTCCACCGATACCATGGCCGAGCAGCTGAACATCGAGCTGCGCACCTTCGCCACTGTTACCGGGATAGATACTGAGGCCAAGGCGCTGTTGCTGGGTGAGGAGCGGCTTGAATACAGCAAGCTGGTGCTGGCCTGGGGGGCTGATGTTATTCGGCTGTCGATCGACGGCGATGGCTTTGAGCATGTGTTCTCAATCAACGACCTGATGGACTACCGGGCCTTTCGCAAGGCGTTGGCCGGCGGCAAGCGGGTGGCGATCATGGGTGCGGGGCTGATTGGCTGCGAATTTGCCAATGACCTGCGCAATGGCGGCTACGAGGTTGATGTGATTGCCCCCTCGGATGTGGTCATGCCTGGCCTGCTGCCAGAGCCTGCGGCTGCCGCCGTGCAGCACGAGCTGGAAAATCTGGGCGCGCGCTTCCATCTGGAAACCGTGGTCGAGCGCATCGATCGTGCCGAGCAGGGAGTCTCACTCACGCTCGCCAACGGTGAGGTTGTGCACGCGGATCTGGTGATTTCCGCGGTTGGCCTGCGCCCGCGCACCGAGCTGGCCCACGCTGCCGGCATCGAGACCGGGCGCGGCATCACGGTCAATCGCGCGCTGGAAACCTCGGCTCAGGATGTCTACGCCCTGGGCGACTGTGCTGAAGTGGACGGCCATGTGCTGTTGTATGTGTTGCCGCTGATGGCCTGTGCCCGGGCCCTGGCGAAAACCCTCGCCGGCGAGCGCACGGAAGTGAAATACGGCACCATGCCTGTGATGATCAAGACACCTTGCTGCCCGACTGCGGTGTGCCCGCCGGCACCGGAGGCCGACGGCGAATGGCATGTTGAGGCCGAGGGTTCGGATGTCAAAGCCCTGTTCCGCAGTCCGGAGGGTGAGGTGCTCGGATTTGCCGTGACCGGGCGCTTTGCCGTGGAGAAACAGGCACTGTCCAAGGAAGTGCCGCCCATTCATCAGTGATCCCGCGGGGCGGCACGCAGCGTCTTCACAGAGTAGGAAATTGACAGGAGCAGGCATGCTTGAGGTAACGAAAAAGCTGGTCGATCTGCTGGATCTGTCGCCGATCGGCGATGACCACTTTCAGGGTGACAGTGAAGACCTGGGGTTTCCCAATGTCTTCGGTGGCCAGGTACTGGGCCAGGCCCTGATGGCGGCCAGCCGCACCGTTGAGGGTCGGTTGTGCCACTCCCTCCATGCCTATTTCCTGCGCCCGGGCAATCACAGCATGCCCATCGATTACGAGGTTCAGCGGGTGCGGGATGGCGGCAGCTTTTCCGTGCGCCGGGTGATTGCGCGCCAGGGCGGCAAGGAGATCCTGACCGGTTCCATGTCGTTCCAGGTGACGGAGCAGGGCTTCGAACACCAGCTGACGATGCCCGACGCCCCAGACCCGAATACCCTGAAATCCGAGCACGAGTGGGGTCAGATCATGGCGTCGAAAGTGCCAGAGCGCATGCGTGATTCGCTCACCCGCGACCGGCCGATCGAAATTCGCCCGGTTGATCCGATGAACCCGTTTCAGCCGGAGAAGCGCCCGCCGCACAAACAGAGCTGGTTCCGGGCCCAGGGACAGCTGCCGGACGACCCGGTATTGCACCGGTGCCTGCTGACGTACGCCTCGGACTTCCAGTTCCTGGGTACCTCACTCAACCCCCATGGCGTGACTTTCATGAGCAAGAACATGCAGGTAGCCAGTCTGGATCACGCCATCTGGTTCCATCGGGATTTCCGCATGGACGAGTGGTTGCTGTACGACAAAGACAGCCCCAGCGCCTCAGCAGGGCGGGGCTTCAACCGTGGCAACTTCTTCAATCAGCAGGGTGGCCTGGTGGCTTCGACCACTCAGGAAGCCCTGATCCGTCAACGCTGATTCGCCAGCACTTCCGGGAACTCTGACATCTGGCTGGCCGACTGGCGCAGCCAGTCCAGGGCATCGTTGAAGGGCAGTGGCCGGGACAACAGGAAGCCCTGAATCATGTCGCAGCCCATATCCCTGAGAAGCTGGGCGGTATGCTCATCCTCAACACCTTCCGCCACCACCGAATAGCCGAGACTGTGGCACATGTCGATGGAGGTCTGAACGATCACACGGTCTTCGGCCCGGGTGGTCAGTTCAGTGATCAGTGATCGGTCTATTTTGATTTCCCTGGCGGGCAGCTGCTTGATGTAGGACAGCGACGAGTAGCCCGAGCCAAAGTCATCGATCGAAACAGGTATGCCGTTAGCGTTCAGCTGCTTCAGCGCGGTCAGGGAATTAGCCGGATCCTGCATCATGGAGGTTTCAGTAACCTCGAAGGTTATGCGGCCCTGGTGCTTCGGGAAACTGCGCATCAGACGCTGAACGTAGCTGGGGAAATCCGGCTCCCGCAGGTTGTTGGGGGAGATGTTGACGGCAATGCCGATGTTCCAGCCATGTTCCAGTAGCCCGCTGCGCATGGCCAGGGCCTGTTCCAGGACCCAGCGGGTCAGTGGTTTGATCAACCCTGTCTGTTCCGCTATGTCGATCACTTCGTCCGGACGCAGTTGGCTCTGTTTTTCTGGCCAGCGAATCAGTGCTTCCATGCCGACCACTTCACCACTGGTCAGCGACACCTTGGGTTGCAGATATAGCGCCAGGCTGTTGTTGATCAGGGCCTGGCGTAGTTCCGAGACAATCGTCAGTCGGTCGGCACTGAATGAGTCCCGTGATGGCTTGTAGTAGGCCATCCCTCGTTCCTTTGCCCGCTCGGAGCCAGCGGCAATGGCAGCGCGGCGAATCAGGGTGTTGGCGTCGGCGCCATGGTCAGGAAACACTGCGACGCCCAGACGGGCATCCAGCGGAACTTGCATGCCCAGGTAGTCGATCGGATAGCGGATATCCTCGAGCGTTCTGACCACCTCGCGGGGCGTTTTCCGGGTAACTTGCGCATCCACCACAAAGGCAAAGGTTTGCGGGTCCAGGAAGGTCAGGAAGTAACTGCGTTCGTCGGTCAATTCCGTGGCGATCGCGCCGGGGAGATTGCGAATGGCGGCGTTGTAGTGCTTGGAGGCCAGTGCCAGGATATGGTCGCTGTTGCGGTGGCCCAGGGTCTTGGTGACCGAATCCTGGTTGTACAGGTGAATGACAGTGATGGCGTAGCGTTTTTCCGGGCTGCGCATCATCAGGTCGTTCAGCATCATTTCAAAACTGCTGCGGTTGGGCAGCCCGGTCAGGGGGTTGTGGAGTGCATGGTCCATCAGCTTGAGCTCCGCCGACCGACGAGCTGCCATGGCTCGCAATTCAGCTTCTCGTGCTTCTACCTTGTTTTGCCGTTCCTGAAAAATGCGCACGGCCAGAGCCATGGCCAGCAGGACCGCTTGCACCGCCGAGCCAATCTGCATGCCGTAGACTGTCACGAAATTATTGGGCAGCAGACCGTATTTGTTCGCGGCTGTTATAGCAGTTCCCAATGTTAAAGCGCCCCAGGCCAGCGAATAATAGGCTGCCTGTCGGTTGCCTCGCAGCCACTGCTGGGGCCCAATCAGCGTAAGAACCAGGTTGGTGGGAATGGACAATGCCACCACCAGCCGGATAGCGGTGTTGTAATCGGCCACAAAGGTGGCCAGGCCTGCTGCCGCGTTCACGGCCATGGCCAGGGCCAGTGTGCGCTTCAGGGCGATGCTGGTGTTGCCCAGGTTCAGGAACGCCTGGGAGAACCACAGGGTAAAAATCATGGCGGCAGGCACGCTCAGCAGCATGGCGCGGTTCTGAATGTCGGGGCTGGTAGGCCAGAGCACCTGAAAAGAGATGCCATTCAGGGTGGCAATGAGCAGCAGGTAACTCAGTGTCGACAGCACGTAGAGCAGGTAAACCCGCTCCCGCAGAGCCACAAATACGAACAGGTTGAACAGGATGGCGGTGATCAGGATGCCATAGTAGACCGCATGTACCTGATCTTCGATAAAGGAACCTTCGAAAAACGACTGATCATTCCAGAGCGTGAGGGGGACCTGCATTGCGCCACTGGAGCGAACTTCCAGCAAGATCTCGTAATCGGCGTCATTCGGCCGCTCGAATGGGAACAGAAAGTGCCGGTGTAGAATCGGGCGCTGCTGGAACGGGAACTTGTCGCCGGTGGTAACGGTGCGAACTACGGTCCCGTTTTCGATCAGAAAAAAACGAATCTGGTCGAGGTGTGAATAACTGATTTCCAGCAGATTCAGGTTCGGCTGGTCCGGAACTGGCAGTTTCAGCCAAAGAGTATCGGGGATGTAGCCGAAATTAGGACTCCTGTCTGCCAGCGGCTGCCACTGGCTGGAGGTCAGGAGCTCGCTGGCGGACGTTTCTGTGCCCGGCGGTACGGTCAGGTAGCTGGTCTGGGGAGATTTAACAACGTCGGCCCCCCAGCCTGGCTGGGCGATCGCAAACAGCAACAGCAAGGTTGCACAGAGTCTTGACCAGTGGGTGAGTATCACGCAGTACCGCTTTTTGTTTTCGTTATGGTTGCGAGTATGGCCTCTCATGGGCGCCGGCTCAAGACCTGGCACCGGTACTGGTCGCGGTTTTGCAGCCTTTTGCTCAGATTCTGTCCAGCCAGTCACGAACCCAGGGCAATGCCTCGGCTTCCGGTTCGGTGGTCTCCAGTGCATCGATGCGCAAGGTGTCGCCGACTTTGCGTGCCGAGGTTTCGAACAGGGCTTCTTCCATCAGGTCACCGGCACCGCAGAATGTATCGCCGTAGGAGCTGTCACCCAGAACAATCACGCCGAACGGCCGGCCCGGCTGCTGGGGCAACTGGTCGCGCAAGGCTGCGTAAAAGGGCAGCAGGTTGGCAGGCACTTCACCCTGGCCGGTGGTGGAGGTGCACACCAGCAGCGCGTCTTCATTGCCGGTAATGTCCTCAAGCGCCGGGTTTTCAAGCACAGTCACGGTGTGGCCTTCGGCATCCAGGGTTTTCTTGATGTCCCGGGCGGTCAGCAGGGCGCCCCCGTAAACACTGCCCACCAAAATACGTATAGCTGTCATTGCGGTTCCTGTTTTGCTGGTAACACCCGGTTCGGGGCGACGAAATTGGTTTGGAGCCCGATCATAAAGTCCGTTGTCGGGTCACTCAACCATCAACGTCGGCAGCCTTGCTGGTGTCCCGGCTGCGAACCCGTGGAGCGATGCGGTTACGGCCATCTTTCTTGGCGCTGTAGAGATAGATGTCGGCCTGTTTCAGCAGCTCGTCGATGGAGCCGGCCTTGGCGATGGAGCAGACTCCGGCGCTAATGGTGACCGGTAATTCGGCGCCACGGAAGCGGAACGGCGTTTGGGCTACTTCCGAGCGCAGCCGTTCGGCCAGAGTCAGCGCCTGGAGCAAGGAAGTGTCCGGCAGCAGGATCAGGAATTCTTCACCGCCCCAGCGAGCCGCAACGTCAGTTTGTCGGATGACGGTTTGCATTAGTGCCGAGAACGCCTTGAGCACTTCATCGCCGGCATCGTGGCCGTGGTTGTCATTGATGCCCTTGAACAGGTCCAGGTCAATCAGAGCGATGGAAAAATGGTGTCCGGAGCGCTGATAGCGGGAAAACTCCGCGCTCAGCCGGTTGTGCATATCGCGGCGGTTGGACAGGCCGGTCAGTTCATCGGTCTTGGCCGCCTGTTCATGGTTCTGTGCCAGTGTAACCAGTTCGTTGCGTGCCTTCAGGCGACTGGCTTCAAGTACGAAGCACAGAACCGACTCGAAGGTCAGGGTGGCGAAGAAACGGATCTTGAAATCGAGGCTGTATTCCGCGCTGACCATCGGCAACCCGGGGAACTGGAAGACAATGACGGCAACCAGATAACAGAACAGCAGCACCGCGGTGCCGGTCTTCAGGCTGGTCAGATAGAACAGCAGTGGAGGAAACACGTAGAACCAAAGCGGCCCGGTATTACTCTCTCCGCCCGAGGCGATCAGGTAGGTGAACAACAGCCAGACCATCAGCAGCAGGCCGCCCTTCTGCGCGGTTCGGTTTCCGGTCTGGGCAAAGTACGCCATGTTGACGATCACCACCAGGGCGAAACCCCAGAGCACCCAGGCGTGGCCATGGTGCCCGGCATACCAGCCTTGGCGCCAATGCCGACCAGAAACAAAATGGCCATAGCGGACAACCAGGTGATCAGACGTGATACCTGGGCGTCTTCACGCTCTCCTTCGGCGAGCTGGCCTGTGATCGACTGGTTGGACATGGGCACCTTGCGACGGGTTTTTGTAATTTTGGCGCATTTTTCCGGATTATGAGCCAATTAGCCGTAGGTTTGCATCTATTGCCTGGTCAGAATGTGATCTGGGTGAACAATGACCGTTTTATTTCAATTTGATGACAAAAAAATTATAGTTGCGCCCGGTAAACAACTTCAATTTCCCATTCAGACCAAACGAGACCCAATCTCTTATGGCCCGTTCAACCGGACTTTTGGACACTCTCCTCACCAGCCCCACCACGGAACGGTATAGGGTCGGATTCAGTCTGCTTTTTCTCCTCGGCGTATGGCTGACCGTTGGTTCTTTCAGTCAGGGCATGCCCAATAGCATGTTGCTGATGGCGGCAGCCGTTATCGGTGGGTACATGGCGATCAACATCGGTGCTAACGATGTTGCCAACAACGTCGGCCCAGCCGTTGGTTCGGGCGCGCTGTCTCTCGGCGCGGCCGTCATTATAGCGGCCATTTTCGAATCGGCCGGGGCGTTGATCGCCGGCGGCGATGTGGTCTCCACCATCAAGGGTGGCATCATTGATCCGTCGTCGTTGAGCGACAGTCAGGCCTTCGTCTGGTTGATGACGGCTGCACTTCTGGCCGGCGCGCTCTGGCTTAATCTGGCTACCTGGATGGGGGCACCGGTTTCCACCACGCACTCTATTGTTGGTGGCGTTTTGGGTGCCGGTATTGCGGCCGGCGGCTGGGGTATTGCTGATTGGGCCGTGATGGGCAAGATTGCCGCCAGTTGGGTGATCTCCCCGGTTCTTGGTGGCGCTCTGGCGGCACTGTTCCTGTATGTGGTCAAGAGGACCGTGCTCTATCGCAAGGATGTGATTCCGGCCGCGCGCACCTTCGTGCCGATACTTGTGGCGATCATGGCCTGGGCCTTTGGCACCTATCTGATGATCAAGGGCGTCAAAAAGGTGGTGAAGGTCGACTTCCTGGACGCGGCCCTGATCGGCCTGCTGGCCGCTGCGATCGTCTATTTCGCGGTCCGCACCCTGGTCGGCCGCCGCGCGGCGACCATGGAGAATAATGCCGCCGGTGTGAACACACTGTTCACCTGGCCATTGATCTTCGCTGCCGCGCTGCTCAGTTTTGCCCACGGCGCCAACGACGTCGCCAATGCCATCGGTCCGCTGGCGGCCATCAACGATGCGCTGTCATCCGGTGGTGTAGTGACCTCCGCCAGCATTCCGCTGTGGGTGATGATGGTCGGTGCACTCGGTCTGGCGGTTGGTCTGATGCTGTTCGGTCCGCGCCTGATCAAAACCGTGGGCAGCGAAATTACCGAACTGGATAAGACCCGCGCTTTCTGTGTCGCGCTCTCGGCCGCCCTGACCGTGATCGTGGCGTCCCAGTTGGGGCTACCGGTCAGCTCCACCCACATCGCCATTGGTGGCGTGTTTGGTGTTGGCTTCCTGCGGGAATACCTCAAATCCAATTACGCGACCCAGCTGCACAAGATCATGGAGCACCATGATGAGGACGAGCAGAAGCGTCTGAAGCCGTTCCTGGATAATTTCCGTGATGCCTCCGTTGAGGAGATGGAAGATCTGCTGAAACAGGCTAAAAAGCAAAAGCAGGTGCCGCTGTCCAAGTCCGAGCGCAAGCGCCTGAAGAAGATTTACCGGGAAGAGTTGGTCAAGCGGTCGCATCTGTTCAAGATCGCCGCAGCCTGGATCATCACGGTTCCGGCCTCCGCAATCATGGCCGCCCTCTTGTTCTTCACCCTGCGTGGGTTGATGATCTGATCCCGTAGGCTGGCTGTCGCTGGCCACTTTGGTCATACTATTCAGCAAGAGCGGGGGCCGTCTGTGCCCCCGGCAACCGATTATCCGTGGAGTGAATAATGAGTACATCTGTTGAAAGCCAACAGGCCAAGATGATTGATGAGCTGAGGGTGTTCATCAAGAAAGTCTTGAGCGAGCCGACTATCGCCGTTAAGTCCATGGAAATTGCCCGCAAGTATCGCAACGAGCCCAATGCGAACGAGATCATCGCTCGGGAAATCAGCGCGAATACGACGATCCGGATTCCGGAGAGCTGGAGCAAGGCGGATCACATGTTTCTCGATATCATCCACGAGGTGCTGGATGACGAAGAGGCGCTGTATTGAGGTTGGCTACGATTACTGAGCTTTGAGCGCGGAAGGCGAACGCCTGGGCAAAACCGTGCGGAGCCATGGATGGCGGAGCCGAGCGTACAGGGAAGTATTTACAGCGTGTTTTGACCGGGCGTTTGCCTGCCTCGCATACCCCAAGCCTGAGGGGTTAAGCTCAGGCCTGCTTGGCACTCTGTTCGTGCTGCTTCAACACCGCATCGGCCATCTGATGCAGAATCTGCATTTCGTCCTCAATCCCTTCTTCCGCCGACAGCTCCCGCTGTTCGATCAAGATATCGCTCAGGATTTCCCGCGTGGTTAGCGGGTTCGCCAGAACCACCCGGAACACGATGCACGGAAAATGGTAGTAGTGTGAAGGTTCCAGCCGGGTCCGTGAGACAAAGGCCTTGCCCCGCTCCCGCTGGGTTTTCTGGATGAACTTGGTGATGCGGTTCAGGCAGGTATTGAGCTTTTCCGCTTGCAGGGGGTCCGCTATTGCCAGGGCGTTCTGGACAGATTCCGGGCAGTAGCGGTAGGTCAGGATGTTCAGCTCGGGCTTGGTGATCAGCTCGAAATCTGGCTCGGCATTGATCATCGCCGCAAAGCTCTGGGCTTTCTCTATGCCCTGATCGATCAGAATCTCATAGCCTTCCCGCGCCAGAATCTTCAGGCCCGAGTGAATCAGCATCGACATGCCCGGGCGTGAGCCTTCCAGGGTGGTGCTGCCCAGATCCCGGGAGCCCTTACGGATGATGTACTGGGCGTGATGCTCGACGGCACTGGCCAGGCTTGGGTCCTTGAACACGACCAGGCCAACACCCATGGGTACATAGAGTTGCTTGTGGGCGTCGAAGGTGACGGAGTCGGCCTTCTCGATGCCCCGCAGCAGGTGTTTGTGGGTACGGGAGAACAGGGTGGGCCACCCCAGGCAGCGTCCACGTGGAAATGGGCGCCGAATTCCCGGGCTATGTCTGCCATGCCATCAAGCGGGTCGACGTTGCCGGTTTCGGTGGTGCCAGCCACGCCGCAGATGGCCATGACCTTGATCTTCTGGCGGTGCAGTTCCAGGCATTTGTCCCGCAAAGCGTCGGTCTGGATGCGGTTGTCGTCGTCGGTGTCCACCGGTACCAGGGCTTCGCGGCCAAGACCGAGTACGTCGGCGGCCTTGCGCAGGGAGTAATGCCCACGTCGGGACACCACGATGGCGGCACCCTCATAGCCATAGTATTTCAGCGCCCGGAACAGGCCTTCCTGATGCAGACCGCGGAAGCTGCCCTCGGCCGGGAAGGCGCGGTTGCGCGCGACCCACAGTGCGGTCAGGTTGGCAACGGTGCCACCGGAGCACATGGCGCCCAGGGCATAGCGGGGGTCGTGCATCCACTTGCGGTAGAAGGCGCCGTCTTCTTCATAGACCAGGCGGTGAATCATGCCCAGGACCTGGCGCTCCATGGGCGTAAACGCCTTTGAGGTCTCGGTTTTGACCAGGTTCTGGTTCAGCGCAATCATGATTTTCGACAGCGGCAGCATGAAGTACGGCAACGCGGACGTCATGTGACCGATGAAGGCGGGGGAGGCGGTGTGGACCGAGTTGGCCACCAGTTTGTCGAGCAGGAATTGCGCTTGCTCGGACACGAAGACGGGTTTTTCCGGGATGGCGTAGTCGGAGAAGTTTTTTTCGACGTCCGACAGGTCCCGTTCAACCGCAACGATGTGTTCCTGCAGAAAACCGGCAAGGTTGTTGGAGATATTCTGGTCGATCCGGCTCAACGTGGATTCCGGAGCCTCGGGCACCGTGAACACGCGATACATCGCCTCGACTGAGGCCTGGGCGGATTTTTTCTTTCCGGTCATAGGTGCCACACATGATCAGCGGTTATCCGCTGGGCCAGTTCCGGATGCCCGACGGATATGGCCGGAGTGTCGGTCCGGCGATTCAAAACTGGCCACCTGCGGTCAGCAGGCGCTCTGACATCCCTGAGGAGCAGTAGTATACGGGCTGTCGTAGCCATACGCTATAAGGCCCCATTGCAGTGTAGATAGTGGATCAGAGAATTTCCCGGTGCACGTCCAAGATGGCCGCATCGACGCGCTCTTCGATGGCTTTTTCAATCTGGTCAAGGCGCTGGGTGATCTGCTGGGATGAGGTGCCAAGGGCCGCGATGGTCCAGGTTGCACAATCCAGTGCGTCCAGGTCGGCGGTTTCGGCGACAGCCAGGTCCGGCTCTTTGCCCCAGACTGCGCGCAGGGCGGTAAAGACCTTGCGCTTGGCCTTGAGGTCTTCGCAGCCATAGAGCTGGAAGTGCAGGGTCAGTACACCCACGTGCGGGGTAATCACCGGCTGTGCAGTGGACTGGTTCAGGAGTTTTCTCAGGGCTTCAGACATTTTAATCCGTGCATGAGGGGCCGGGGCGAAGTCTCTGAAACCCGCTCAAGCACGTCCATGTGACGCTTGAGCTCCGCCATCCATGGCTACGCACAGTTTCAGAGACTCCGCCCCGCCCCCTCCTTGGCCTGTTTCAGGGACGTTGAATATCCTTAGCCTACTACAGGTGTTGCCCGTTTGATAATCGCCGCCGCATCCGTGCCCGAAGGCAGGTTGCCATAATTCATACCGCCGGCTGATTGCAGGCGGGACGCGCAGAAGGCGTCGGCAACCGCCGGGTCGGAGTGGCGTAGCAGGAGTGATCCCTGCATGACCAGGGCCATGCGGTCGACCAGGTTGCGGGCCCGGTACTGGATATCGCTGATGTCGCCGAAGTCCTGCTGCAGCTGGGCCAGGAACAGATCGAAACGGCGGTCGGCGCCTTTGGCTTCGGCGGCTTCGCGGAAGAAGGCATCCAGGGTTTCCGGTTCTTTTTGCAGCGCGCGGAGGGTGTCCAGACACTGAACGTTACCGCTGCCTTCCCAGATAGCGTTGACCGGTGATTCCCGGAACAGCCGCGGCATGATGCAGTCTTCCATCACGCCGCTGCCGCCGATGCACTCCATGGCCTCGTAGGCATGGTTGGGGGTGCGCTTGCAGATCCAGTACTTACCAACCGGTGTGGCCAGGCGTGCCAGCAGTCGTTCGTGTTCCTGGTCCTGATTGTCCAGGGCGCGGGCGATGCGCAGGGTGTAGGCCAGAGCCGCTTCGCTTTCCACCGCCAGGTCTGCGAGGACATTTTGCATCAGGGGCTGTTGATTCAGGCGGTTGCCAAAGGCGCTACGATGGCGGCAGTGGTGGGTGGCCTGTGCCACCGCCTGGCGCATGCCGGCGGAGCTGCCGATCATGCAGTCAAAGCGGGTCATGGCCACCATTTCAATGATGGTGGGCACGCCTCGGCCTTCTTCGCCAACCATCCAGGCCAGCGCGCCGCGCAGCTCGACTTCACTGGAGGCGTTGGCGACGTTGCCCATTTTGTTTTTCAGGCGCTGGATCTGCCAGGGGTTCTTGCTTCCATCCGGGCGCCAGCGTGGCATCAGGAAGCAGGACAGGCCGCCCCGGGAGTGGGCCAGTACCAGGAAGGCGTCGCACATGGGAGCCGAGACAAACCATTTGTGGCCAACCAGTTCGTAGGCCTGGCCCGGGCCTTCGGTACTCACCGGGTAGGCCTTGGTGCTGTTGGCACGGACATCGCTGCCGCCCTGTTTCTCGGTCATTGCCATGCCGATGGTAACGGAGGCTTTCTGGCTGTCGGGTAGGTTGCGCGGGTCGTAGCTGTTGGCAAGGATGCGCTGCTCCCAGTCCCGGGCCAGCTCGGGCTGTTTCCGGATGGAGGGGATGGCGGCAAATGTCATGGTGATGGGGCAGCCGTGCGCAGCTTCTACCTGGGAGTGCATGAAGTACTTGGCAGCCCGCGCCACGTGGGCCCCCTTGCCGGGGTTGGTCCACGGACTGCTGTGCAGGCCATGCTCCAGTGCAATGGTCATCAGGTCGTGGTAGGCCGGGTGAAATTCCACCTCGTCGGTGCGGTGACCGAAGCGATCGTGGGTCTGGAACACCGGTTTGTTGCTGTTGGCCTTGAAGCCCAGATCAATGGTGGCTGCAGCTCCTGCGAGCGCGCCAAACTCTCTCAATTCCGGCGCAGCAGCCTCGGCGCCCTCCCGGATGACCGCTTCCTGCAGAGCAGTGTCCTGCTCGAACAGGTTGTAGTTCTCCAGCGCCGGGGGCTGGTTGACCACTTCGTGGGTGCTGGCCAGGTATCGGTCTTCGGAGCCGTTGGTTGGGGTCTCGGGGTGTGGCTGCCGCGCGTTCATGGTTATCTCCTGGTGCCAGTCAGTCCCTGCATGCAAAAGCGAATGATGGAATTGACCAGTGCATCGGTGTTGTCAGGTGTTGCCGCCGGATTCTGGCCGGCTGAGTTGGTGACAGTGGACCTACAAGGCTTTCCGCGATGGCACCCACCAGACAGGTACTGCTCTGGCGGGCGTCTTGATCCGGCAGGCAACCTTCGGAGATGCCTTCGCGAATCGCCGTTTCGAACAGGCTGGCGTAGGCCTTGCGGTACTTCAGTCGTTCTTCTTCTACTTTCGGGTCGACCGGCTCTGCAATCAGCGACCACGCCATCATGGGGCCGCGCAAGGCGCGTTCGGCAAATTGCCGTAATGCCGTTTCCAGGCGGGCTGCGGCATTGCCCTCGGTTGCCAGCGCTTCTGCGACCTTGTCGACCTCGCGCTGGGTGGCCAGCCGGAATACGCCGGCAAAAAGGTCTTCCCGGGACTCGAAATGCCGGTAAATTGTGCCCGTAGCAACGCCGGCGAGATCTGCAATTCGGTTAATGCGAGCACTTCGGAACCCGCCATCCATAACGCACTGGAAGGTGCAGTCAACAATCCGTTGCCGCGCCTCGGCCTTGCGCTGGCGCATCTTCTCCGTTTCACGATAAGCCATGCCGGCTCCCTAGAAGTAGTGAATCACTATTCATTCTTTGTGTCAATTTCACAAGCCCCTGATTGAGCCTCATTTTGTCACATAAAATCAGTGCTTTATTAACAGTTACAAAAAATTACAAAAAATGGGTTTGATTGAAATAGCGCGGTCACCGAAACAGGATTATAAAGACGCCAAGACGATGCCAAAGCCGGCCGTTCGTCGAGACTGAGTGTAGTTGCCCTGCGGGGCGCGCCGGCACTCGATTCTCTGTTTTCGTTGATGGGGAGAGCATTATGAGTGAATTCGACGAAAGCAATCTTGAACAACCCGGAAGCTGGGGCCAGGACAGCGATGATAGTCATTCCATTGCTGGTCGGGCACGGGTTCGGGCGCAGCTGCAGGCCGATATCGAGGCTTACCTGAGTCAGGGTGGTGAAATCCATGAGATTGATACCCTCTTCCGCTCAGACGCACCGCGTAAAGTCGCTGTAGGTTTTAACAACCGTTCCTTGTGATTAATGCCAGATCAGGTCGGGGCGATTAGCCCCGGCTCTGTTTTTGACACCGTTCTCGGTAGTTGGTCCCGCGCTGGTCTATCCTCGTGCCATTCCTTTCTGGCGATGCTGAATCAATACGCCCGCACCCAAAGACCACGGATTCGCGCTGACCATGAGATCCCTTGCTCGCCCCCGCATCCTGATTCCGTTCATCCTGACTCTGCTGCTGGTGTCCGGCTGGTATGTGCTGACGTCACAAGCTGGCACTCCGGCGCAGACCTCGACCGAGCCCCGTCCCTCTGAAGCCGAGTCCGGCACTGGCCTGGCAACGGTCTCCATCGCCACAGCGCCATCGAAGTTGGTAGGGCAGGCTAAAGCTGTTTCGGTGCCGGAGCAGCTGCCGGCCTCATTGGTCGGCACCTCGGTGCCCGCTGGCTGGAACCAGGTGGACAGTGTCGGCGACTTGATTCCAACGCCGGCGTTGCGACAGTTGTTTGAATACTATCTGTCGGCGCTCGGGGAGGAATCGTTGGAGCAGCTGGTCGCCCGTATCGGACAAACACTGTTGGCGCTGCAGGAACCGGCACGCACCCAGGCCCTGGATACCCTGCGCGCCTATCTTGATTACAAACTGGCGATTTCCGACCTGGAGGCCGGCTATGGGGGCGGTACTGAGCTGGATGCGGTTCAGATGCAGCAGCGCATGCAGGAAATTCAGGCTCTGCGCCGGGCCTGGCTCGACAGTGCCACCGCCGACGCGTTTTTTGCCCAGGACGAGGCCATCGATCGTTTTCAGATCGAGAAACTCAGGATCAGCCGCGACCCGAGCCTGACCGGGGATCAGCGTGAGGTTGCGTTGGCGCAGGCCGAAGATGCCTTGCCCGCCTCATTGCGGCAGGCGCGCCGCGAAACCCGCAGGTTTACTGATTATGAAAGGGCGCGCCAGGAACTGGCCGATGATCCCGAGGCCCTGAAAAACTGGCGCCGCGAGGCTTCGGCATTGAAACTGCGCAACGGCTGCAGGCCCTGGAGCAGGAGCAGGCGAATTGGAACCAGCGCTGGCATGCCTATTCGGCCCAGCGCCAAAGCCTGCTGACTTCCGGTTTGGCCGGGCCCGAGCTGAAGCAGGCCATTGCCGACCTGCGCGAACAGCATTTCACGGATACGGAGCGGGTTCGCGCCCAGGCCCTGGATTCAATCCGGTAACACGAATGTCACGGCTACTCCTTAACCTGTCCAGGGAGTCTGCAATGGGTGGCCCGTGCCGTGTATGATGGTGTGCAGAGCGCCAATCCGGCGCTGCCAGCAGTCTTTGAATGTCCGGCCATACCATCCAGGAGGTTATCCGTGCCGAGTCCGACTCCCCGTGTTTTCCCTGCCACCCGTCTGCGTCGCAACCGCGCCAGTAGTTTTTCCCGTCGATTGGTGCGGGAGAACCAGCTGACGCCGGACAATCTGATTTACCCGGTGTTTGTCCTGGAAGGCGAAGGCCAGCGCGAAGCTGTGCCGTCGATGCCGGGGGTAGAGCGTCTGAGTGTCGATCTGCTGGTTGAGCAGGCGGCGGAGCTGGTCGAGCTGGGTATCCCGGCGGTAGCGCTGTTTCCGGTGGTGGCTGCGGACCAGAAAAATCTGTCCGGTTCTGGTGCCTGGGACCCGGATGGCCTGGCGCAGCGTGCCGTGCGGGCGCTGAAACAAGCGCAGCCCGAGCTGGGCGTAATTACCGATGTCGCACTCGATCCGTTCACCACCCACGGCCAGGACGGCATCATTGATCAGGCCGGCTACGTGCTGAACGACGTCACGGTGGAAGCCCTGGTGAACCAGGCCTTGTCCCATGCCGATGCCGGCGCGGATGTGGTGGCGCCGTCGGATATGATGGACGGGCGCGTAGCCGCCATTCGGGAAGCGCTGGAGGCGGCCGGGCATGTGAACACCCGAATCCTGGCCTATTCTGCCAAGTATGCCTCCAGTTATTACGGTCCGTTCCGGGATGCCGTCGGCTCCGCTACTAATCTGGGCAAGGCCGACAAATCGACCTACCAGATGGATCCCGCCAATTCCGATGAGGCGTTGCACGAAGTGGCCCTGGATCTGGCTGAAGGCGCGGACATGGTGATGATCAAGCCGGGCATGCCGTACCTGGATATTGTGCACCGGGTGAAGACCGAGTTGCAGGTGCCTACTTTTGTCTATCAGGTCAGTGGCGAATACGCCATGCACATGGCAGCGGCCGAGAACGGCTGGCTTGATGGCGACGCAGTGATGATGGAAAGCCTGATGGCCATGCGCCGGGCCGGCGCCGATGGCATCTTGACCTATTTTGCAGTGCGCGCGGCGCGCCTGATGAACCAGCCGCGACGCTAGAACCACGGACGACATGACAGCGTGACCGGTGTCTGCCGCTCCCGCTACAGACTGGAATTGAGGAACTATGACCACGGAAACCGCCAAGAAGCTCAAGGCTGACCCCGACCAGAATGTGCCAGCCCCGGTGGATATGCCGGCGCTTGGTGAGAGCGTTAATCTGGAGGCCAGCGAGAACTACTTTAATCGGGAAATCAGTCAGTTGCAGTTCAATTACCGGGTCCTCAAGCAGGCGCTGGATACCACGCACCCGTTGATCAATCGACTGATTTTCTGCTGCATATTCAGCAGCAATATGGACGAGTTCTTCGAGATCCGGGTCGCCGGTCTGCGCCAGCAGATGAAGTATGGCCGGGAAACCGTGGGCATGGACGGCATGATGCCGGAGCAGGCGCTGGCGGAGATCAGCCGGGTTGCCCACGAGTATATCCACGAGCAATACGACATCCTCAACAACGTGCTGATCCCGGAAATGGAACAGCAGAATATCCACTTTGTCCGTCGGCGCGAGTGGACGCCGGCCCAGGCCGAGTGGGTGCGTACTTACTTCGAAGAAGAGATTCTGCCGGTGGTCAGTCCGATCGGGCTGGATCCGTCGCACCCGTTCCCTCGTCTCGTCAACAAGAGTTTGAACTTCATCGTTGAGCTCGATGGCAAGGACGCCTTTGGTCGGGAAACCGGCATGGCCATCGTGCCCGCTCCGCGGTCCTTGCCGCGCCTGGTGCGCCTGCCGGACGACGTGTGCGACGGTGGCGAGAACCTGGTGTTCCTGTCATCGATGATCCACGCCCATGCCGACGAGCTCTTTCCGGGCATGGAGGTGAAGGGCTGCTATCAGTTCCGCCTGACCCGGAATGCCGACCTTGAGCTCGAGGACGATCTGGACGACCTGGCGTCGGCGCTCCGGGGTGAGCTGCTGAGCCGTCGCTTTGGCGATGGGGTGCGGCTGGAAGTGGCGGACAACTGCCCGGATGAGCTGACCCAGTTCCTGTTGACCGAATTTGGCCTGACTGCACGGGATCTATACCAGGTTCACGGCCCGGTTAACCTGACCCGGCTGATGGCGGTGGGTGGCCTGGTGGATCGCCCGGACCTGACCTATTCCGGTTTCTCACCGTCGATTCCAAAGCCGATCCGCAGCAAGGATTCGATGTTCGACAGTATCCGCAAACAGCCGATCCTGTTGCTGCACCCCTATGAGAATTTCAGTCCGGTGGTAGATCTGCTGCGCCAGGCCGCCAAGGACCCCCAGGTGCTGGCGATCCGACAGACCCTGTACCGTACCGGGGCGGATTCCGAGATCGTGGAAGCGCTGGCGGACGCTGCCCGGCGCGGCAAGGAAGTAACGGCGGTGATCGAACTGCGGGCGCGGTTCAGCGAGGCCGAAAACCTGGAGCTGGCGAGCCGGCTCCAGGAGGCCGGTGTGATCGTGGTTTACGGGGTGGTTGGCTACAAGACCCACGCCAAGATGATTCTCATCGTGCGCAGGGAGGAGGGCAAGCTGCGGCGCTACGTGCATCTGGGGACTGGCAACTATCACGCCGGGAACGCCCGCCTGTACACTGACTACAGCTTCATGACCTGCGACGATTCCATTAGTGATGACGTCAACAAGCTGTTTCAGCAGCTGACCGGCATGGGCAAGGCGCTGAAGATAAAGAAACTGTTCCATGCCCCGTTTACCCTGCATTCCCGCCTGCTCAGTCTGATTGAGCGCGAAGCCGGCTTCGGTGAAAAGGGGCGTATCATCATGAAATTCAATGCGCTGACCGAACCGCAGTTGATCAAGGCGCTGTACCGGGCCTCCCAGGCGGGCGTGAAAATTGATCTGATTATCCGGGGTATCTGTTGCCTGCGGCCCGAAGTGCCGGGGCTGTCGGACAACATCCGGGTCCGCTCGATCATTGGTCGTTTCCTGGAACATACCCGGGTGTACTACTTTGGCAACAAGGGGCGCCCGGATGTTTACTGCTCCAGTGCCGACGGTATGGAGCGGAATTTGCTCAGCCGGGTAGAGACTGCGTTCCCGATTGAGGATCCGGCGCTGGTGGCTCGAATGCGTGAGGATCTGGATACTTACCT
Source organism: Marinobacter similis (assembly GCF_000830985.1). Classification (GTDB taxonomy): domain Bacteria; phylum Pseudomonadota; class Gammaproteobacteria; order Pseudomonadales; family Oleiphilaceae; genus Marinobacter; species Marinobacter similis. The sequence goes on from NZ_CP007151.1 coordinate 1,712,435, forward strand.
GGCGGACAATTGTCAGTCCTGGGCGTTACTGTCCGATGGCAGTTACGTGCAGAAACAACCGGCCGAAGGTGAAGAGCGGCTGGCATCTCAACTGGTGTTGCTAGAGCGACTAACCGGTAAATCCTGAGGCGGAGACAGGTCTTGCAGAAAAAATGGATTATCACCGGCGTTGCCGTGTTGGCGGTAGCTGGGGCCATGCCCTGGGTTGTGGGCTTTGTTACGGAGCAGCAGTGGCAGCAGGCGACCGAGGAGATGAATCGTGCCCAGTCGTTTCTGAAGATGGAAACCGGTGCCTATCGTCGCGGGGTCCTGGGCTCGGAGCTGACCGGGGCCCTGGTGGTACAGAATCCGGAGACTGGCGAGTCACATCAGGTCGAGTACCGGGCCAATGTGACCCACGGTGTCACCGGTAGCTTGCTGGATTTCGAGCCGGTGGACGCTGGTCGCCGGAAGGACGTGACTGGTTTCCCGAAGCCAAACCGAAGCTGACCCTGGAAACCCGGCTGTGGGGAAGTGCCACGCTGGAGCTTGAGGCACCGGTGATGACCATGACCAACGAGGTCACTGGCGAAACTCTGAACACCAGCGGCGGCCTGGCGCGTATCGAGATTAGCGATACTGGCTCCCACGCCGACGCACTGATGGTCTGGCCGACACTGAGCCTGTTTGGCCCTGAAATCGATATCCGTATGGCCGACATCCATATGGAGCAAAGCCTGAATCACCTGATGGCGGACGTCTGGACCGGTGCCGGAGAGCTTGAGGTTGGGTCTATGACGGTGGTCCATCGGGCCGAACCGCCGGTGGAGTTCCGGGACTTCAGTCTGTCCAGCAGCACTGAAGCCAACCCTGAGCAAACCCGCCTGGATTCCCGGGTTACTCTGGAACTGGAGGAAATCATTCGTGGCGGCCAGGGCTACGGCCCCCACCGAATCGAATTCGCCCTGGAAAATCTGGATCTGGCCAGTTGGAGCTCCCTTACCCGGGGCATGTCCGATCTGCAAACCGTGATGCTGCAAAACGGAAGCTCGGCGCCAGTGGAGCCGGAGCAGCAAATGGCAGCCATGCAGCAGATCAATTTGGCCCTGCGCGAGCTGGCCTCGGCTGGATTTTCGTTGGGTATGCCACAGATGAGCCTGAGCACACCAGAGGGGGTGGTCACCGGTAATGTCACCGTTCGTCATCCGGAGCTCAGCGCTGACGAGCGCGCGGGCATGTTGATGGTGATGCAACGACTGACCGGCGACATGCAGCTGAGCGTGCCATCAGCATTGGCGGAGAATTACCCGAGCGTGCGCATGCAGCTGGCGCCGATGATCAAGCAGGGCCTGCTGATCAAAGACGGTGATCAGCTGGTGATGAAGGCGGTGATGAAGGATCTGATGGTGGACGTGAACGGAATGGAAATTCCGCTGCCCCCATTGCTCTGAGCCACGTTAAGCGTGACCAGGTCCCGGCCAAGGCCTGGTCCGCTCACGCCACGTTTTCTCAGGCTGATTCGAACTTCTGCTTCATAGCCGCCTCAACGGCGGGATCGACAAATTCCGAGACATCGCCACCCAGGGAGGCAATCTCCCGAATCAGGGTCGAGGAAATGTACGACAGGTGGTTCGCCGGGGTCAGGAATACGCTTTCCACTTCCGGTGCCAGCCGCCGGTTCATATCTGCCAGCTGGAATTCATACTCGAAGTCAGACACAGCCCGCAGCCCACGCAGGATGACCGTCGCGCCCTGGTCCCGGACAAAATCCGCAAGCAGGTTGCTGAAGCCGGTGACGGTGACGTTAGGAATGTGGGCGGTGGCCTGGCGGACCAGATCGCAGCGCTCTTCCAGATTCAGCAGTGGCTGTTTCTTGGGGTTGTAGGCGACGGCAACCACGATGTCGTCGAACATGCGACCGGCACGCTCGATCAGGTCGGTATGACCATTGGTAATCGGATCGAAGGTGCCTGGGTAGATGACTTTCGGCATGCACAGCTCCTTAATTCGTGAGGCCTTAGAATACCAGCTTGCCGGCCATCCCAAAATGGCGGGCGCTCAGCTCGTCAATTTAGCGGCCAGCCGTGCGCTGTTCCGAGCTGCCAGGGCATAGATCGACAGCTGTGGGTTGGCACCAATGCTGGTCGGGAACACCGAAGCATCGTGTACGCTCAGGTTGCTGACCTGATGGTGCTCGCCAAAGCCGTTCACCACCGAAGATCGGGGATCCTGGCCCATGCTGCAGCCGCCCATCTGGTGGGCAGTAAACAACCGTACCCGGTGCGGTTCCATGGCAATGCTGTTGATGGCGGCCCTGGCTTCGCCCCAGGTGGTGTACCAGTCTGAGTCCAGGTGCACCAGCCGGACCTTGCTTGCGCCGGCGGCAAACTGAATCTCCGTCATGGTCAGGTAGGCCTGTCTCAGTCCTTGCCAGAGGTAATCTGTGATCGGGTAGTCCAGAACCGGTGAGCCGTCGTCGCGCAGGGTTACCGTGCCCCCGGGGCTCTCGGGATGGAAACCGTCGCGCATCAGGGCGATGACGGATTGGGTCCAGGGCAGGCCCGCCATAGCGTCAATCTGCTCCGGCCCGTGGCCCGGAATCACGCCCGCCGACATGCCCGGATGCAGTGGCGGAACCTCCAGCTTGAAGCCGGCTGGTCCATCTACGCCATTCTTGAAGTTGAACTCATCGGAGTAGATCGACTGGGGCGCACCGTAAAACGGATCCACTTTTTCCGGCATCTGGGCAATGGTGGCGTTCACCGGATGGATGAACGAGCGCTTGCCAACACGGGCATGTGGATCTGGAATGTCGGAACGTAACAGCAGGCCCGGAGAGCCGATGGCGCTGGCGGCAACCACAAAGTGGCGAGCTTTCAGGGTCACCGTGACACCGGACGGGGTAATGCCGTCCGCGGCCATGGCGCTGGCTTGCAGGTGATCAATACGGTCCTGGTCCATGACCAGCCGTTCTGCCCGAAGTCCGTGAAACAGTCGGGCCTGATGATCGAGGGCACCGGGAATGGTGGTCATCAGCGCGCCCTGCTTGGCATTGGTGGGGCAGCCCACGCCGCAGTAGCCCAGGTTCCAGCATCCTTTCACATTCCGGGGAATGGTCTGCCAGCTGTAACCGAGCTGTTCGCAGCCCTGACGCAGGATGTCGTTGTTGACGTTCGGAGGTGTCTGCCAGGGCGCCACGGTGTGCCGCTGTTCCCGGCCTTCAAACCAGGGGGCCATGGCCTCGGGGCTAAGGTTGTCCAGGCCGAAACTGTCGGCCCAGTAGTTCAGGGTTTGAGCCGGGGTGCGAAAGCTGGAGGTCCAGTTCACCGTGGTCGATCCACCCACGCAGCGGCCCTGGAGAATGGCGATGGCGCCGTCCTGGGTCGTCCGGCTCATGCCCTCCTGATACAGGCTGGCGTAAGCGCTGTGCTCATCCATGGTGAAGTCTTTCTGGTAGTACAGCCGACCTTCTTCTACCAGGATCACGGACAGCCCGCTCTTGGCCAGGATTTCAGCGGTGGTGCCACCGCCGGCGCCAGTCCCGACGATGACCACATCGGTTCGTGGGTCTGGTGGTCGGTCAGGGTGGTGGCATCGGTTACTTTCCAGCCTGCTTCCAGGCCCCGGGCAATGCGATCGGTTAACGACATGGATAGCTCCGTTACTGAGCGTGGAATCAGGCAGTCTTGAATTGGGGCAGGGCGTCTACGGCCCACTGGGGCGGTCCCGGGTAGCCCGACAGGTGCCATTGGTCATGGCCGCCGTAGAAGGCGACGTTGCTGATCTTGGTCAGGGCAATGTAACCATTGTTGAACAGGCCGATACCGCTGGTGCGCCAGCGCTCCAGAAACGCGTTGGCGTCGGCGGTGCTGACATTGGGCCAACGAGACCACACACGGGCAATGGTCACCCGGGTGAAACCAAAGGTCAGCAGGTCGAATAGCCGCCGCAGTTCCTGTTGATTTGCTGGCCCGAAGTTGTGGATGCCGGAATCGATACGCTCAATGGTACCGGCAACGGCCAGACGCCGCGCCTGAGGTTGTTCCGGTAGCGCCGGGCCAAACATGGCAGGCAGCAGCGCCTCAAACAACTCGATATCGTCCCGGGTCAGGAACCGGAACTGGTAGCTTGTGTCCATTTGCCTGTCGACGTCGTCCAGCCGACCGGCCGGCGCTGTTGCACAGCCGCTCAGCCCGGCAGTGGTGCTGACCGTGGCGAGAAACAGGGTGCCGCCCAGTCCGCTTTTCAGAAAGCTGCGGCGATCAAGCCGGGCAAATTCGGTGTCGCCCGGTTGGGCGGCGGACGGGTCAAGCATGGCGAGTTCCCTTCTTGTTATTGTCCTGGGTGGCTTTGGATCGTTATGGATGGCGGGGGCTTTGCTTGCCCCCGCGCCAGGTCTCAGCGGATGAAGAGCTTGTATATCATCTTGTGGGCAGCGGTGCCGTGCGGTGCGTACACAAATTTGCCGCTGTTGAATTTCTGTTTGGCAAAAATGGCCCGGTGGTGGGAGAAGGTCAGGAAGCCTTCCTTGCCATGGTAGTGCCCCATGCCGGAGTCGCCGACACCGCCGAATGGCAGATCATCCTGTGCCACATGCATGAGTGCATCGTTGATGCACATGCCGCCGGAGTGGGTGTTGTCCACCACATGCTGCTGCTGGCTCTTGTCGTACCCGAAGAAATACAGGGCCAGCGGCCGGGGGCGATCATTGATGTAGTGCAGGGCCTCGTCCAGGCCGCTGTAACTGACCACCGGCAGCAGCGGGCCGAAAATCTCGTCCTGCATCACTTTCATGTCCGGTGTGGTGTTCAGGATCAGTGTCAGCGGGATTTTCCGGGTGCCATCGCCCAGGTTTTCCCGGGCCGGGTTGATTTCGATCAGCTCGGCACCTTTGGCGCGGGCGTCTTCCAGGTAGCCCTGCAGGCGGTCGTACTGGCGCTCGTTGATGATGGCGGTGTAGTCGTCGTTGTCACGCAGACTGGGGTACATGTCCGAGAAGCGGGTGCGGAACTCGTCCACGAAGGCCTGGATCCGATCAGCAGGACACAGCACATAGTCCGGGGCGACACAGGTCTGGCCGGCGTTCAGGGCCTTGCCGAAGGCGATACGCTGAGCGGCGTCTTCCATCGGCACGTCGGGCGCGACAATGGCCGGGGACTTGCCGCCCAGTTCCAGGGTGACCGGTGTGAGGTTTTCAGCTGCAGCCCGCATTACCAGCTTGCCAACTGAGGTCGAGCCGGTGAACAGCAGGTGATCGAAGGGCCGGGCGGAGAAGTCGGCGGCGACATCGGCCTCGCCGGTAATGACTGAAACCAGTTCTTCCGGGAAAGTGGCTTCAATGATTTCCTTGACCAGCGCCGAGGTGTGCGGGGTGAACTCGGACATCTTGATCATGGTGCGGTTGCCGGCTGCCAGTGATGCCACCAGTGGCCCTACTGCCAGGTATAGCGGGTAGTTCCAGGGCACGATAACCCCGACCACGCCCTTGGGCTGGTAGTGCACTTTGTTGCTGGCGGGCTGGAACAGCACCGATACATGCCGTTTCGACGGCTTCATCCACTCACCCAGATGCTTCAGGGTGTAGTTGATGCCCTGGATAGACGGCATCACCTCGGCAATCAATGATTCGTCCCGGGACCGGCAGCTGAAATCCCGGTCAATGGCGTCGAGCAGGCGCTCTTGATTCGTCAGCAGGGTGCGCTTCAGGCGTTTCAGGTTTTCCTTGCGCTCAGTGAGCGAGGGCATGGGGTTGCTACGAAACGCCTGCTTTTGATCCTGAAAAACCCGGTGGGTGTGCTGGATCTGCTTTTTACTTTCGGTAAGCTGAACGACCGTGGCTCCCATACTCTGCTCCCTCCGTTCACTGTCGGCGTATCGGGCCGGCAGTGTGCGGTTCTGTAGTGGTGAAAAAGTGCGCAATTTGCGCTTAGCGGTATTATTAGAGTATATACTCTAGGGAGTCAAGCAGGGTACGGTGGCCTATCAGGCCATCCTCAAGGCACCTAACAATCGCCGGCAAGTTTATGAAAACAAGAGACAAGATTCTGCTCTCAAGTCTGGAGCTGTTTAACGAACGGGGCGAGCGTAACGTCACTACCAATCATATAGCGGCGCACCTGGCGATCTCGCCGGGTAATCTGTATTACCACTTCCGCAACAAGTCGGACATCATTTACGAGATCTTCCTCGAGTACGAAAAGCTGGTGGATTTCTACCTGGATATTCCGGAAGACCGGGCCATGACGCTCGCCGACATGACTTTTTACCTGGAGTCGGTGTTTGATGGCCTGTGGAGTTACCGGTTTTTTCACCGCGATCTGGAATACCTGCTGGACAGCGATCAGCGCCTGCGCCAGGACTATCGGGAGTTCACTCAGCGCTGCCTCACGGCCATCAATCGCATTTTCGAGCGGTTGGCGGAGGCTGGCATCATTGAGGCGCAGCCGGAGCTTTGCGCGCTGCCATGTCGCTAAATGTGTGGCTGGTGGTGACTAACTGGATGGCGTTCCTGAAAACCGCGCACGCCGAGGAAACCTACGCCAACCTGACTTTGAATGAGCTCAAGCAGGGCATTTACCAGGTGCTGACCCTGGAGCTGCCATACCTCACGCCGGCTTATCGGGACCGGGTGCTGGCGCTGCGGGAGCAATACCGGCCAACGCTGTCGGATCAGGACGAGGCGGCACCTGAGCCGAGTCGGGTGGCCAGCCGCTAGGTCTGTTCAAAAAGTAACCGCATCAGGGAACTTTCATGGACGCTAGCCGTCATAATAGTGGACGTAGGAAATCCGGACATTTCTTGCGTCTCCTGAGCGAGTTCTCAGGTTTTAGCACGTCGCAAACCCTGACGTTTCACCGGTCTGTCTCTGGCAGACCGGTTTTTTTATGTTTTTTCCCGTTTCTGACGCCTGCCTGAGCTTGTCAGCACTTTTGGTTTTAACTAGACTCGCAAATGTTACCGGTAACATTTGCCGATACAAAAACAACCAGGAGTCCCACGTATGTTTACCAAAAGACTTGCCGCTGGCTGATTTCGGCCACTTTCGCGCTTCACGCCGCTGCCGCCGATTTTAATTTCAAGTTCCAGTCGTCAGACCCGTCCGGTGTCAAGAACTTTGAGATCCAGCAGGAGTGGGCCGACCGGGTGGAAAAAATGTCAGGCGGTCGGGTCAGTATTGATCTGCTGCCGGTTGGCAGTGTGGTCAGTCACACCGAAACCCTCGGTGCCATGAAAATGGGCGTGCTCGATGGCCATATCTCCGTCACCGGTTACTTCTCCGGCCAGGATCCGGCCTTTGGCCTGATCGGTAATACCGTGGGTGCCTGGTCCAGCCCCGACCAGCTGATCGATTACATCAATCATGGCGGCGGCTACGAGCTGATGAACGAACTTTACCGTCCGTACGGTGTGAAGTTTGTTGGCGGTGGTGGTACCGGCCTGGAGTCGTTCGTTTCCAAGAAGCCGCTGAACAGCGTTGAAGACCTCAAGGGTCTGAAGATGCGCGCCCCTGAAGGCCTGGTGCAGTCGGTGTTTGCCGCTGCCGGTGCCGCACCGGTTAATCTGCCGGGCTCTGAGGTTTACACCGCACTGGGCAAGGGTGTGATCGACGCTGCCGACTACACGGTGTTCTCCACCAATCACAACGCTGGCCTGCATGAAATTGCCGCGCATCCGGTGTATCCGGGCTTCCACTCCCTGCCGCTGATCGAGATCGCAATGGGTCTCAAGGCCTGGGACAAGCTGCCGGAGGACATCCAGACCATCATGACGGTGTCGGCAAGGGATTTCGCCCAGGACATCAGCACCCAGCTGGCCATGGCGGACAAGACCGCGGTCATGGAAGCACGCGCCAACCCGGAGATCACCGTCCACGACTGGTCAGCCGAGGAGCGCCGGAAGTTCCGCACCATCGCCCGCGATCAGTGGAAAGCCTACGCCGAGCAGTCCCCCAACGCCGAGAAGGTCTACAAGTCAGTGACCGCCTACCTCGAGTCGCAAGGCCTGCTCTGATCTGATTTCGTCCCCTACCGATACCCTCCGGCCCCGTATTCAGGGGCCGGAGTCGGGAGTTTCTAATGTCTGCTGAACATGAACCAACAGGGCAGGCGCCAGGTGATCTGGTGCCGGAGCCCCCAGAGGATGTTGGCTTTACGCCACTGGATCGCGCCATCGTGTGGTTGGGCAAAAAACTGAGCTTGGTCTTTGCCCTTATCGCTGTGGTGTCCCTGTACGAAATTGTCCGCCGCTACCTGTTCAACTCGCCCACCCTGTGGGTGCACGAAACCGTCACCTTTGCCGGTGCCACCCTGTTCGTGCTGGGCGGGTTGTACGCGCTGGCGACGGACAAGCACGTGCGCATTGTGCTGGTGTACGACTCGGTGTCGCCGGCCGTCCAGCGCTGGCTCCGGGTTGTGCATCATCTTCTGGGGTTGTTGTTCAGCAGTCTGCTGCTCTACGCCAGCTGGTTCATGGCCCAGTCGGCCGTCGTCGCGCCCTGGGGCGGCTGGCGGCTGGAGACCTCCGGCTCGGCCTGGAATCCGCCATTCCCTGCGTTGCTGAAGGTCGTCATCTTTGTTGCCGTGGTCATTCTCACGCTGCAATTCCTGCTGCACCTGATTCGTGACCTGCGTAACAAGCCCACGCCTAACCAGGTCTCGGACGACAAGGGAGAGCGCAATGTTTGAACTTGCTTCCATGGGCATCGGCTACGGCAGCCTGTTGATGCTGGGGTTGCTGATCCTGTTGTTGTTGACAGGAATGCAGCTGGCGTTTGCCACCGGTCTGGTGGCTTTGCTGTTCGCACTGGGCTGGTTTGGCCCCGACGCATTGCCGATTGTCAGTAGCCGGCTATACAGCTTTATTGGCAATTATGTGTTCCTGGCGGTGCCGATGTTCGTGTTGATGGCGTCGCTGCTGGACCACTCCGGTATCGCCCGGGACCTGTTTGACGCCATGGCCCGCCTGGGTCGTCGTCTGCGCGGTGGTGTTGCCATACAGACCCTGGTGGTGGCGGTTATCCTGGCGTCCATGTCCGGGGTGATTGGCGGCGAAACCGTGCTGCTGGGCATCCTGGCGCTGCCCCAGATGCTGCGCCTGGGCTACGACCGCAAGCTGGCCATTGGTACCACCTGTGCCGGCGGTGCCTTGGGCACCATGCTGCCTCCGAGTATCGTGCTGATCATCTATGGCCTGACCGCCAACGTCTCCATCGGCGACCTGTTCAAGGGTGCCTTTTTACCGGCGCTGCTGCTGGCCCTGCTGTACATGGGCTATGTACTGATCCGGGTCTGGCTCAAGCCGGAGATGGCGCCGCTGCCGTCCGATCAGGATCAGCCGGACACGCCGGCGCCCAATTTTTTCAAGGCCCTGCTGTTTCCCATCCTGTCGGTAGTGGTGGTGCTCGGTAGCATTTACGGTGGTGTCGCCTCGGTGACCGAGGCTTCGGCCTGGGTGTGATCGGTATTGCGCTCAGCACCTGGGTGCGCGGTGAGCTGTCGCTGGACATGATCCGAAAAGCCACCATCAGCACCTGCGGGTGTGTGGCATGATCATCTGGATCGGTATCGGTGCAACCGCACTGGTGGGTGTTTACAACCTGATGGGCGGCATCGACTTTGTCCGGGACATGGTGTTCGCGGTCAGTGGCGGCGATGCCCTGCTAACCATCCTGTTCATGATGCTGATCTTGCTGGTGCTGGGCATGTTCCTGGACTGGGTCGGCGTGGCCTTGCTGACCATGCCGATTTTCGTGCCGATTGTGGTCGAGCTGGGCTACAGCCCGATCTGGTTCGGGGTGGTGTTCTGCATGAACATGCAGGTGTCCTTCCTGTCGCCGCCATTCGGACCGGCCGCGTTCTACCTGAAAACGGTGGCGCCGAAAGACATCTCCCTGGGTGAGATATTCCAGTCACTGCTGCCGTTTATTGTGCTTCAAATTGTCGCGCTGGGGCTGTTGATTGCCTTCCCGCAACTGGCACTGTGGTGGCAATAATGGCGAACGTACCGAAACTGGTCGTCATGGGTGTCTCGGGCTGCGGCAAGAGCCTGGTGGGGAGTCTGCTGGCGCAGGAGCTGGCGGTTCCCTTCTTCGATGCTGACAGTTACCACAGCCGCGCCAATGTTGAGAAAATGGCCAGTGGCATCCCGCTGACCGATGACGATCGGGCCGGCTGGCTGACCGACCTGGCGGAGCTGATCCGGCAACAGGACTCCGGTCTGGTGCTGGCTTGCTCGGCACTGAAGCGGGCCTATCGCGAGCGCTTGCGGTCCGACAACCCGGAGCTGCGCATCGTCTATCTTCAGGGTGACTTCCAGACCATCTGGCGAGGCTGTCGCAGCGTCAGGACCATTACTTCAATGGTCAGGCCATGCTCGAGAGCCAGTTCCAGCTATTGCAGGAGCCCGAGCTGGACGAGGGTGCCGTCACTCTCGACGTCACCGGTCGTCCGGAGAGCCTGGTGCGCCAGTGCCTTGCGGCGCTGGTCACAACCGGGGAAGATGCCAGGGGCTGAAGCCGGGGCCCGTACGGGCTCCTGTTCGCCTCAGCTTTAGCCGCCTCTCTGTCGTTGCAGGAATCATGCATGGGTAAGAACAAGCGTCCGACGTTGCAGGACATTGCCGACCGGGTTGGCACCACCAAGATGACGGTCAGTCGTTGCCTGCGCGGCGGCGACAACGTGTCCGAGAAGATGCGGGAGCGTATCTTTGCGGAAGCCGAGGCGCTCGGTTACATCCCGAATCGGGCACCGGACCTGCTGTCCAAATCCAAGAGTCACGCCGTCGGGGTGCTGCTGCCTTCGCTGACTAACCAGGTATTCGCTGACGTCATCAAGGGGATCGAGTCGGTCACCGAACAGGCCGGCTACCATCTGATGCTGGCCCACTACGGCTACAGTCCGGAGATTGAGGAGCGTAGCCTGGCGTCGCTGTTGTCCTATAACGTTGACGGTGTGATCCTGTCCGAGAGTCAGCACACCGATCGAACCTTCCGGATGCTGGAAACCGCCGGCGTGCCCACGGTCGAGATCATGGACACCCACACCCGGCCGTTTGAGCAGGCTGTCGGCTTTGACAACGTTCAGGCTGCCTACGACATGGTACGGGAAATGATTCGCCGGGGCCGCACCGCCATTGTTTACCTGGCGGTGCGGCTGGATGCCCGAACCCTGCAGCGGCAGGAGGGTTATGTCATGGCCATGACCGAAGCCGGTTTGACGCCGGTGACCCTGCGTAGCGAACAGCGTTCGTCGTTCAGCGTCGGGGCCACGCTGTTAAAGCGCATCCTGGCGGACAATCCCAACACCGATGCCATCTTTTGCACCAACGACGACGTCGCCATCGGTGCCTATTTTGAGTGTCAGCGCCAGGGCATTGCAGTGCCACAGGCCATCGCCATTGCCGGATTCCATGGCCACGATGTCGGACAGGTGATGGTGCCGCGCCTTGCCAGTGTCATTACCCCGCGGGAAGCGGTGGGCCAGCGGGCAGCCCGGGAACTGCTGGCGCGACTGTCCGGTCAGCCCCAGGGCGAAACCTGTATTGATCTGGGCTACCGGATCGAGTGCGGGGGCACGCTGTAAGGCGTCTAGTGTCTGCCTGGCGGGCTGACGTTCAGTCGTCGGCGGGTGCTTCCAGCCAGTTTGTCAGTGCCTCACGGCACTCATCCACACCCCTTTTCGATGTCGCTGAAAACATGATCAGGTGATGCACGCAGCTGAACGGCTTCAGATCTTTGGCGATGCCCATCATGGCGGTTTTGGCCTGGCCGAATTTCAATTTGTCGGCTTTGGTGGCCAGAATCATCAGCGGAAGGTTGTTATGTTCACACCATTCCACCATCATTTGGTCAAATTCGGTCAGCGGGTGGCGGATATCCATCACCAGCACCAGGCCCCTTAGGCAGCGGCGGTCGTTCAGGTAGTGGCCCAGGTGCTTTTGCCAGTCGTCTTTGAGATCCCGGGACACCTTGGCGTAGCCATAGCCGGGCAGATCCACCAGACGGCAGCCCTCGCGGTTCAGGGTGAAGAAGTTGATCAACCGGGTGCGGCCCGGTGTTTTACTGGTCCGGGCCAGCTTGCCATGGGCGGTGATCGCATTGAGTGCGCTGGACTTGCCGGCGTTGGAGCGGCCGGCGAAGGCTACTTCGGCACCAAAATCCGGTGGGCATTCGTCCAGCCGGGAGGCGCTGATCAAGAAGCGGGCACTGTTGAAAGAGACGGAGTTCGGGGTCAGATCAGGGTCCACAGCGGTTGGCTTTCCTTTGGATTTCAGTTATCAGGGATTAATGTATAATGCTACACCAAATCCGGGCGGCGCGCTGAGCGCGACCGCTGTCAGTCCCGGTTTTGCGCCTGATTGGTCAGTGCCTGCCGGCTGCACAACGAAGAATACCTTTAAGATGAGAGAAGCGGAGCGAGCATGAAAAAACTGATCGCAGGAGTTGTTCTCGGTGTAAGCCTCACAGCGATGGCACACGGGGCAGGAGATCCTCAAGCGGGCGAACAGAACGCAGCGGTATGCGCCGGATGTCATGGCCAGGCCGGCCAGAAGCCGATCATGGGCAGCTATCCTAAGCTGTCCGGGCTGGGTGAAAAGTACCTGTACAATCAGCTGGTAGCGATTCAAACCGGCGATCGTGCGATTGCTGAAATGACTGGTATCCTGGACGGTAAGTCCGAGCAGGAGTTGCGGGATCTGGCCGCCTATTTCGACGACCAGGAAATGCCCCTGAGCCAGGCCAACCCGGACCTGATTGAGCAGGGCGCGGCTCTGTACCGTGGTGGCAACATGGCCTCCGGTGTGCCAGCCTGTGCTGGCTGTCATAGTCCGCAGGGTAAAGGCAACGAGCCCGGCGGCTATCCCCGCCTGAGTGGCCAGAACGCCGAATACATCAGCAAGCAGCTGAAGGCTTACCGTGGCGGCGAGCGGGCCACTGGCTCCAACGCGGCCATCATGATGGACGTGGCGGCCAAGCTGACCGACGCCGAAATCGAGGCGGTTGCCAACTACGTGTCTGGCCTGCACTGATTGAACAGCGCGTAGCTGAGACTCCAAAGACCCCGCCTCAGGCGGGGTTTTTTATTGCTTACGGCTCTGTAATCGGCTGATTTACTCCGTCTGTGGAACTTTTTCCGCTGGCTGGGTCATAATCCCTCACACTTACGACTTCACGATATCGGAGATGTCTAATGATCAGAACACTTGGAGCGGCAACTTTCCTGGCTGCGATGTTTGCCTTTGGTGCCCCGGCCAGTGCCGAAACCTGGGAAGAGGGAACTCACTATCAGAAACTGGATACGCCGGTTCGCACGGACGACAACGGCAAGATCGAAGTGGCTGAGGTGTTTTGGTATGGCTGCCCGCACTGCTACAACTTCAAACCGGTGGTTGAGGCCTGGGAAGAAGACATGGCCGACGATGTCGAGTTTGTGATGATGCCGGCCGCCCTTGGCCGTTCCTGGGAGCCCCACGCCCGCGCTTACTACGCGCTTGATGCCATGGGTGAACTGCACAAGGTGCATGACGCACTGTTTGATGCCCTGGCCGGCGAGCGCCGTCAGCTGAACACTCCGGAGGCACTGGCGGACTTCGTGGCCGGTCATGGTGTCGATGGAGAAGCGTTCCTGAAGAACTACCAGAGCTTTGGTGTGAACGCCCGGATGCAGCAAGCCCAGTCGAAAATTCGGGGAGCGCGCATCACCGGTGTTCCAACTATGCTGGTAAATGGCAAGTACAAAGTGAGCGCTTCCATGGCCGGCAGTCACGAGGCCGCCCTGGACGTTGTCGACTACCTGGTCGCCAAGGAGCGTGAAGCCGAGTAACGGGGCCGTCCGCGGCCTTCGGGTCGCGGAACCTTCGCCTTCGGGTTGCGGAACCTTCGAGAGTTGAGTGGGGCTGGCAGCATGTACAAGCGAATCCGTAAGCAGTTCAGCGGGACGGCGAAAGCGGGCGAAACGCCTCGCAGTACTTGCTCGGGCTTTGAACATGTGCCGGAGTTTGAGCCCCACCGACACATCCGGTTGCTGACCTTCAATATCCAGGTTGGCATCAATACCTCATCTTATCGGCACTATCTGACCCGCAGTTGGCAGCACATACTGCCTCACCGTAATCGGATCCAGACCCTGGACCGCATTGCCCATCTGATCGGTAACTACGACGTGGTCGCGCTGCAGGAGTGCGACGGCGGCAGCCTGCGCAGTGGTTACATTAATCAGGTTCAGTATCTGGCCGAAGCGGCGGGTATTCCTTACTGGTACCAGCAGCTGAACCGCAATCTCGGGCAGATCGCCCAGCACAGCAATGGTTTGCTGAGCCGTTTCCGGCCGCTGGATGTCACCGAGCACAAATTGCCCGGACTGATTCCGGGGCGAGGCGCCATTATCGCCCGCTATGGTTCTGAGGACGATCCGCTGGTGTTGGTATTGATGCACCTGTCGCTGAGTAAGGCGGCGCAGCAGCGCCAGCTCGGCTACATTCGTGAGCTGATTGCCGACTACCAGCATGTTGTGCTGATGGGGGATATGAACAACCACGCCGAAGAGCTGCTGACCCAGACCCCGTTAAAGGAAACCGATCTGATCCCGCTTCCGGAGTCGGCGCACAGTTTCCCGAGCTGGCGGCCGGAAAAGGCGCTGGATCATATTCTGGTGAGCCCGTCGCTGGAAATCCGCCGGTCAGAAGTGGTGAGTTATCCGGTTTCGGACCACTTGCCCATTGCCATGGATGTGGCGCTGCCAAAAGGGTATTTGGAGACTTTCTAGTCTTGGTCCAGTTTTGGTTCAGGTATAAGATTTCAGGCACAAAAAACCCGGATAAGCGCCGGGTTTTTTTGTGGATGCCGGATCAGTTATTACTTGATCTTGGCTTCCTTGTACGCAACGTGCTTGCGGACAACCGGATCATACTTTTTGATCTCGATCTTTTCCGGAGTGTTACGCTTGTTCTTGTTGGTCGTGTAGAAGTGACCAGTGCCTGCTGATGATACCAGCTTGATTTTCTCGCGCATGATGCGGCTCCTTAAAATTTCTCGCCGCGGGCACGAAGATCTGCCAGCACAGCGTCAATGCCTTTTTTGTCGATGATGCGCATGCCCTTGGTGGATACGCGCAGCTTCACGAAACGCTTCTCGGACTCAACCCAGAAACGGTGGTTCTGCAGATTCGGCAGAAAACGACGACGAGTGTGATTCATCGCGTGGGAAACGTTATTACCGGATACCGGACGCTTACCGGTAACCTGACAAACTCTGGACATACTTGCCTCCGACCTGAGCAATGGTCTCTATAGTACAAATTCGTTTTTAATGCGTCTCTGGTTGCTAAGGAACGCTTGCGCCCCTGTTTCGCGCCTCTAAACTGAACGCTGCTCGCCAGACGCCGCCAGAAAGGGACGCTTTTATACCAGAACTCGCCCCCCAACGCAAAAAATTGTTGGGAATTTGGCCAGTTTTCCGGCGCCATGGTTCGGGCAATCACATCAGTCCGCGTTCAGCCAGCGATACTACCTCACCGTGGCCGACAACCATATGGTCAAGAACCCTGATATCGACCAGAGTCAGTGCTTCTTTCAAGCGCCGGGTCAGGGCCACGTCCGCCTCGCTCGGTTCGGCCACCCCGGACGGGTGGTTGTGGGCAAAGATAACGGCAGCGGCATTGTCCTCCAGAGCTGGCGCACCACCTCGCGGGGGTACACTGCGGCACCGTCGATGGTGCCACGGAACAGCTCACGGTACTGAATGACCCGATGCCGGTTATCAAGAAACAGTCCAGCGAACACTTCGTGAGGGTAGGTGCCGAGCCGGCTGGTCAGGAAGCGACGGGTGTCCTCTGGTGAGCGCAGCGGGTCTCCCTGGCGTAGCGGTTCATCCATCACCCGCCGGGCCATTTCCATGGCGGCCTGGACCTGGGCGTATTTGGCGGTACCCAGTCCCTTGGTGTCGCAGAATTGGCTGCGGGAGGCGGTCATCAGGCGCGCAGGCTGCCAAATCGGTTGATCAGAGTGCGCGCCATGGTCATCACCGGCATGCCGGTGGTGCCGGTGCGCAGGAAGATGGCCAGTAGTTCGGCATCCGACAGGCTGTCGGCGCCGTGAGCGAGCAACCGTTCCCGGGGGCGCTCGTCCGGGCGCCAGGACGGAGTGTTCATAGGCTTTCCTTGCAGGTTCTAGTGGCTTCAGACGCATCCTGCGTCGGCCTTGATTCGAGATTACAAAGGTTACTTTAAAAAGTAACAATCGGTAAACGTCCGGCCACGCATGCAGCTGTCTGTGGCGCCTGAGCATGCTATCTTATAAGCTTTCTTTTTATGAAGATACGGAGCCCCTATGGCCGCCAAACGAATTCTGCTGGGCATTACCGGCGGTATTGCTGCCTATAAGAGTGCGGAGCTGGTTCGTCTGCTGAAAAAGGCCGGCCACAGCGTGAGGGTAGTCATGACCCGCGGTGCCGAGGCCTTTGTCACTCCGCTGACCTTCCAGGCCCTCAGTGGCGAGCCGGTTCGGACCTCGTTGCTGGATCCTGAGGCCGAAGCCGGCATGGGGCACATCGAATTGGCGAAATGGGCGGATCAGGTGGTTATCGCACCGGCCTCGGCTGATTTTATCGCGCGCCTGGCCAATGGCATGGCCGATGATCTGCTGACGACCCTGTGCTGCGCCACCGAAGCGCCAATTGCCGTTGCCCCGGCGATGAATCAGGCCATGTGGGGCAACCACCGCACCCAGCGTAACCTCCGGTTATTGCAGGACGATCCGCAGGTCACGCTGTGGGGGCCGGACCAGGGTGAGCAGGCCTGTGGCGATACCGGTCCGGGTCGGATGCTGGAGCCGCTGGTGCTGGCGGGTTTGGTCGCCGGTCAGCCGCCCACCGGTGTCCTGACGGGCAAGCGGGTGGTGATTACCGCAGGGCCGACTCGAGAGCCGATTGATCCGGTGCGCTACATCAGCAACCACAGTTCCGGAAAGATGGGCTACGCCCTGGCCGCGGCTGCCCGGGATGCCGGTGCGGAGGTGGTGCTTATCAGCGGTCCGGTTGCCATCCCAGCGCCTTCTGGTGTCGAGGTGCGCAATGTGACGACCGCGGCGGACATGCTGAAGGCGTCGTCAGAGGCGGTCGATGTCGGTTGTGACCTGTTTATCGCCAGTGCGGCGGTGGCCGATTACCGTCCACAAAGCTGCGAGTCCGACAAAATCAAAAAATCCAGCGAGCAGATGGCGCTGTCGCTGGTGCGCAACCCGGACACCCTGGCCACCATTGCCGCCCGGGCCGATGCCCCCTTTACCGTGGGCTTTGCCGCCGAAACCACTGACGTAGCCCGGTACGCTATCGACAAGATGCAGCGCAAGAAACTCCAGATGATTGTCGCCAATGACGTCTCGGTGCCGGGGCTCGGCTTCAACAGTGACAACAACGCGGTGACGGTGTTCTGGCCGGACGGCCAGGCCTCCATCGGGCCGGACAGCAAACAACGGATTGCCGATCGCCTGATGGCACTGATCGGCGAACATCTTGACCAGGCGACGGGCTGAGCTCGAACCGCTTCCTCTTTCAGTAATAGGATGATTATGACCACGAAAAAACTTCAGGTGCGGATACTGGATGAGCGCATTGGCAACCAGATCGCATTTCCGGAATACGCCACCGATGGCTCCGCCGGTCTGGACCTCAGGGCCTGCCTCGACCAGCCTCTGACCCTCGAGCCGGGCCAGACCCAGCTGATCAAAACCGGCCTGTCGATTCATATCGGAGATCCTGCGCTGGCGGCGATGATCCTTCCGCGCAGCGGACTCGGCCACAAACACGGCATCGTACTGGGTAACCTGGTCGGGCTGATTGATTCCGACTACCAGGGTGAACTCATGGTGTCCTGCTGGAATCGTGGCCAAACCACCTTCACCATCGAAGTGGGAGAGCGCATTGCCCAGCTGGTTCTGGTGCCGGTAGTTCAGGCAGATTTCGAAGTGGTGTCAGAATTCAATGTCAGTGATCGCGGCGAGGGCGGCTTTGGTTCGACCGGTACTCACTGAGTCGCGGCCCTGCCACGCACAACCCCAGGCCGGCGTCTATACTGAGCGCAACGTGCGAGTTCAGGATAAAAAATACAACAGCAGGAAGGATTATGAAGCTGGGTAAGAAAAAAACTGACGACGCTTCCGGTGATGAAAAGTCTGCCAAGAAGGCGGCCAAGAAGGAAAAGAAGGCAGTCTCGGGACCAAAGCTCAAGAAGCTGAATTCGGTGGCCCGCAGTCAGGCGCTAGTGGTTGTGTTGGCCGGAGTCGTAGCGGCAGTCCTGGTGCATTTTCTGGTGGTGCAGCCAGCCGCGATCGAGCGGTTCGAAGTGGAAAAGGCTGTTGAGGCCGAGTCGGCGGCACTGCGGATTAACCAGTATCTGGCATTGATGCAGGCCAGCGTGAACGGTCTGGCCGCCCGCCCGGATGTTATTGGCGCGGTAACTGAGCCCAGCAGTATCGTGGCCACCGAGCAGAGCCTGGCCAGCGCACTGCCAGGTATTCAGGATGTGCATCTGTTCCCGTACAAGCAGATCCCCCGCACCGCCAACGAGCAAGGCGGGCTCGGGTTCGCCGGTCTTGAGCTGCTGCGGCGGGCGGAAAATAGCCAGCCGCTGCACCCGGATGCGTTTCCCCGGGATAATCGCTGGTTGGTTCAGATGGCAACGCCGGTACGCAATCCGGTTAGCAATGCCGTGATTGGCAGCCTGCTGGTGATCTTTGACGCTGCTCGCTTGCAGCCGCTGTTGCAGGTAGTAAACGACGATCTGGGTGGCAAGTTGGAGCTGACCCAAACCGTGGCCGGCACCACGCGCGCGATCGTCAGCCAGGGCAGCGGCTCTGGCGCGGCCGAAACCCGGTCACTGGCGAACCCCGACTGGTCTGTCGCCTATACCCCCGCCAAGGCGCCAACCGCGCCGGTGGACATTGTAATGATCGCCATCCTGGTCGGGGCGCCGATCCTGTTGGCGGCGATTCTGGTGTGGGTTCTGCTCAGCCGTGCGCAGCAGCGTATCCGCCAGGACGTGACCACACTGATTCAGTGGGCGCATAAAGTATTTGGCGGCGACCGGGTCAAGCTGCCGCCGCTCCAGTGGGACATGGTGGCGTCCACCGGCGAGGTTCTGGCCCGGCTGTCCCAGGTGGTGGACAAGCGCGTGTCCAAGGCCCTCGAAATGGCGCGGCCGAAAAAGTCGGCCAGTAGCAAACAGCCCGCAGCGGCCGGCGATGAGCCCCTGTTTCAGGACAAGGACATGCCCGACATCGATATGCTCGATGGTGATGACGATGTCCTGGGCTTTGGTGGCGATGACATGCTGGGTGGTACACACCTGGAAGTGGAAGAAACGCCGGAACCAACCGTGGAGTTATCCCCTGACATCTTTCGGGCCTACGACATTCGCGGCATCGTCGGCGAGACGCTGTCCGCTGATGCGGTCAAGCTGATAGGTCAGGCGATTGGTTCCGAAGCCGTTGAACGGGGCATTGGTGCCCTGTGTATTGGCTACGACGGTCGTCATTCCAGCCCCGAACTGGCCAATGCCCTGGCCCGTGGCGTTATGGCCACCGGTTGCGATGTCATTCATGTTGGCGCAGTGCCAACGCCGGTGCTGTATTTCGCCACCCAGGAGCTTCAGACCGGCTCTGGCGTGATGGTGACCGGCAGCCACAACCCGGCCAATTACAACGGTTTGAAGATCATGCTGGGCGGCGAAACCCTGTCCGGGGATGCCATCCAGAAACTGTACCAGCGCACCCAGGCTGCCGACTTTGCCAGTGGCCAGGGTGGTCAGTCGTCGGAAGATGTCCGGCGGGCCTATCTGGATCGCATCGTCGGCGATATCGCCGTGGCCGCGCCGCTGAAGGTGGTGGTGGATGCCGGCAATGGCATTGCCGGAGAGCTGGCACCGATGCTGGTGGAAGAACTGGGCTGCGAAGTGGTGCCGCTGTACTGCGAAGTGGATGGCGATTTCCCCAACCACCACCCTGATCCTGGCAAGCCGGAAAACCTGGTCGATTTGATTGCTCGGGTAAAGGAAGAGAAAGCCGATATTGGTCTGGCGTTCGATGGCGACGGTGACCGCCTCGGCGTGGTGACCAACACCGGCAAGATCATCTGGCCGGACCGCTTGCTGATGTTGTTTGCCCGCGATGTGGTCTCTCGCAATCCGGGTGCGACGTGCTCTACGACGTCAAATGCAGCCGGCGCGTGGCCGGGGTCATTTCAGAAGCCGGCGGACGGCCGATCATGTGGAAAACTGGCCACTCGCTGATGAAGGCCAAGATGAAAGAGACCGGCGCCCAGTTGGCTGGTGAAATGAGCGGGCATATTTTCTTTGGCGAACGCTGGTACGGCTTTGACGATGGCCTTTATGCCGCCGCCCGGTTGTTGGAAATTCTCGGCATCGAAGACCGTCACAGCGACGAGGTGTTCGCGGACTTCCCTGAAGACGTCAGCACGCCGGAGCTTAATGTCGAAGTGACCGAGAGCAGTAAATTCGGGATCATGGAACGGCTGGGCCAGGACGGACAATTTGGTGACGGTAATATCAGCACCATTGATGGTATCCGCGTGGATTACGCCGACGGCTGGGGACTATGCCGCGCGTCCAACACCACGCCGGTTCTGGTGCTGCGCTTTGAGGCGGAAACCGATGAAGGCCTGGAGCGGATCAAGGGTATTTTCCGGGAGCAGTTGCAGAAAGCAGCTCCGGATATCGCAGCGGACTTCTGACCGCTGTTTATCGAACCTTTTTAACCACGTATTTAGAAGGCAACAAGATGGCGTTGGATCGTGAAACAGCAATGCAGGTGGCTTCGGTTCTGAGCCGGGGCCTGCCGTATATTCAGCGGTTTACCGGTAAGACCGTGGTAATCAAGTACGGCGGCAACGCCATGGAAAACGAAGACCTGAAGAGCAGCTTCGCCCGGGACGTGGTGCTGATGAAGCTGGTGGGAATCAATCCCATTGTGGTGCATGGCGGCGGCCCCCAGATCGGTGAGCTGCTGGAACGCCTGAACATCAAGTCGCGGTTCGTAAACGGCATGCGGGTGACCGATGCTGAAACCATGGACGTGGTTGAAATGGTGCTCGGTGGCCAGGTGAACAAGGAAATTGTTTCCCTGATCAACGCCCAGGGTGGCACCGCCGTTGGCCTCACCGGTAAGGATGCCAACCTGATCCGGGCCCGCAAACTGGAAGTGGTGGACCGCTCACCGGAGCTGGTGCGCCCTGAAATCATCGACATCGGTCATGTTGGTGAGGTGGCCAGCGTCAATGTTGATGTTATCGACATGCTGACCCGCAGCAACGTGATCCCGGTGATTGCGCCCATCGGCGTTGGTCCGGATGGCGCTTCCTACAACATCAACGCCGATCTGGTGGCCGGCAAGGTCGCGGAAGCTATGAAAGCCGAGAAACTGATCCTGCTCACCAACGTTTCCGGGCTCAAGAGCAAGGAAGACAAGGTGCTGACCGGCCTGACCGCCCAGCAGGTCAATGACCTGATTGAAGACGGCACCATTCATGGCGGTATGCTGCCAAAGATCCGCTGCGCCCTGAACGCCGTCGAAAATGGGGTTCGGACTTCGCACATCATTGACGGCCGAGTGGCCCACGCCTGCCTGCTGGAGATCTTTACCGACGAGGGTGTCGGCACCCTGATTTCCCGCAATTAAACGTCTGGTACGAGGAGACTGTGGATGAAGCGCCTGCTGAAACTGCTGGTTGTGCTCGGGCTGGGCGGCTTTGTGGTGTTCAAGGCCGGGGTCTGGTGGTTGACTGACCAGCGCCTGGCCGAGGCCCGGTCCGCTCTGGAGTCGTACGGCGTGATCGAGCGCGGCACCATCAGTTCGGGCGTTGACGGCCGGGTGCTGTTGTCCGGCAGCAGTTGGCAGGACTTTCGGTTGACCCGTCCTTTGGAAATCGGTCGCCTTGAGTTCGATGCCGGATCGCCTCTGGATCTGGCGTCGGCCCTGATAGACCCGGGCACACTGCCGAACAGCTGGACCTGCAAGCCGACGGGCTGGGGCTGGTGCTTGAGGCCACTATGTTTCGCAACTGGGTTACGGCCGAGGGTCAGAACAGCAGTGGTGAGCCCACGCTGATGACCCTGTCCTGCGCGCCGGATCCGCGCCAGCAGCTGGGCAGTGGCGACCTGATGCGGATGGGGATCACCGCATTGGGCGGCGAAGTCCTGATCCGGCAGAACGCCGACGGTGTTCACGCCGAGCTGAACACGGCGGGCACCGGCAGCCTGGAGCTGCAATGGCCCGACGCCCGAATTGATGTGATAGACCCGAACGCGTGCTCGACAGCACCACCCAGGCCATGACCGTGACCCTGCGCGATGGTGGCTTGATGCGCCGGGTAGCAGCCTACTGCGCCCGTGAGGCGGGGCTGGAGCCATCGGCCTGGGCCGACCAGACTCTGGCTGCTTTTCAGCAGGGCCTCGACGCCCGGGGCCTGAATGCCAGCCGGCAACTGCTTGCGCTGTATCGGCAATGGCTGCTGGAAGGGGGCGAAATAACGGTGGCTGTGCAGCCGCAAGCGCCCGCCCTTGGCATCCCGATTGTGCCCGTGGGCGAAGAGCCTGAGGGTGCCGAATGGACCGTGGCGTACAACGGCGCCACAGTGCCCGATGTGTTCCTGCGTGAAGCCGAACCGGTGCTCGCGGAGCCTGATCCGGGGGCTGCCGAACCCGCTGTGCAGCAGGAGAACCCGGAGGTGCAAGGGTGGTATGCTGCTTCGGTTGAGAATGCCAGTCAGTGGATAGGGCGCCAGGTGCGCGTCACCTTGTCCAATGACAACGTGGTTGAAGGTCGGCTGGTCAGCGTCAGCGAGCGCGAGCTTGAAGTCGCTCGGGTCGTGGCGGGCGGTGAAGTAGCGTATCCAATGCTGGCGCGTGCCATTACCGGTTTTGAGGTGTGGCGGCGCGGTCGCAAACAGTGACCCGAATCGGGTCCGAGGGGAGTGTATGTCGCAGTCTGAAGTAAATGTTGCGTCGGTTCCGGGCGTCAAGGACATGTTGACGCGTTTGATCTCCCTGCCTTCGATAAGCAGTGCCTCGGCCAAGTGGGATCACAGCAACGAAGCGGTTGTTCGGATTCTGGCCGAGTGGCTGGAGCCCCTGGCTTTGCCGTCGAAATCCTGGAAGTACCGGGCATGCCCGGCAAATTCAACCTGATTGCCACCCTGGGCAGTGGCCCAGGAGGGTTGGTGCTGTCCGGTCATACCGATACGGTGCCCTACGACGATCAGCGCTGGACCAGCGATCCGTTCACCCTGACCGAGCGGGATAACCGTTGGTACGGGCTTGGCACCTGTGACATGAAAGGCTTTTTCGCCCTGGCTATCGAAGCCGCCCGGGAGTTCGCCGGTTTGCCGATGAAGGAGCCCCTGATTCTGCTGGCGACCGCCGATGAGGAAAGCTCCATGAATGGGGCCCGGGCGCTCGCCGAGGCGGGCAAGCCCAAGGCCCGTTACGCGGTCATTGGCGAGCCTACCAGTCTGAAGCCGGTGCGTATGCACAAGGGCATCATGATGGAACGCCTGAAGTTCGAGGGCCAGTCTGGCCATTCCTCGAACCCCGCACTCGGTCGCAATGCCCTGGAAGGGATGCATGAAGCCCTGTCTGAGCTTTTGACCCTCCGCGGTCAGTGGCAGGAACAGTACCGCAACCCGAACTTCGAGGTTCAGGTGCCTACCTGAATCTTGGCTGCATTCACGGTGGCGATAATCCCAACCGCATCTGTGCCCAGTGCGAGCTGCATTTCGATCTTCGGCCACTGCCAGGCATGGACATGGAGAGCCTGCGCCAGGCCATCCTGAGCAAGGTGCGGCCGGTGGCCGAGCGCCGGGAGCTGAGCATGGAGTTCGAGCCGCTGTTCGATGGCGTACCACCCTTCGAAACGCCGGCCGACGCCGCACTGGTAAAGGCCTGTGAAAAGCTGACCGGGCACACCGCTCACGCGGTGGCCTTCGCCACCGAGGCGCCCTGGCTGCAAAAACTGGGTCTGGAAACCCTGGTCATGGGGCCTGGCTCCATTGATCAGGCCCATCAGCCCGATGAGTACATTGAGCTGGCCCAGCTGGAGCCGACGATTCGGATCCTGAAGGGGCTGATCAGACAATTCTGCTTGTAAGAAGCTTGTAACGACTAACTTGGAGACCGGGTTGAAATCGAACGACTGGCTGCACGGATTCCGCCACTCATCCCCCTACATTAACGCCCATCGCGGCCGTACGGTGGTGTTGACTATCCCCGGAGATGCCATTGAACACGGCAACTTCATCAACATCATCCACGACATCGCCCTGTTGAGCAGTCTGGGGGTGCGATTGGTGGTGGCGTTTGGTGCCCGCCCGCAAATCCAGACGCGTCTGGACGGTGCCGGTGCCGAGTCCTCGTTCGCCCAGGGCCTGCGAATCACCCCGGAACAGCAACTGCCGATGGTCATGGAAGCCATTGGTGGTCTGCGCGCGTTTCTCGAAAGCCAGCTGTCCATGGGGCTGGTGAATTCCCCCATGCACAACGCCCGTATTCGGGTCAGCAGCGGTAACTATGTCGCGGCCCGTCCGGTGGGCGTGCTCGACGGTATTGATTTTGGGTACACCGGCCGGGTTCGGCGGGTAGATGTGGCCGGAATCGAGAAACTGCTGGAGCTGGGGCACATCGTGCTGCTGCCACCGATGGGCTATTCGCCCACCGGCGACGCCTTCAACCTGTCTTACGAGGACGTTGGCAGCCAGGTGGCGGCGGCCTTGCAGGCCGAGAAACTACTGGTGTTCATTGACGACGAGGGTTTGCTGGAAGAAGACGGCAGTCTGATCCGTGAACTCTCCGCCCGACAGGCCTCGGAGCGACTGGCCGCCGGAGCCGTAACCGGACATGACGCGGCGTTGCTGCGGGCCGCCTGCGACGCCTGTGTCAAAGGCGTGCGGCGGGCCCACATCATCAGCTATGTGAACGACGGTGCCCTGCTGGAAGAAATGTTCACCCGGGACGGTTCGGGCACGCTGGTCAGCGGCGATAACTACGAGCAGATCCGGCAGGCCCGGGTTGAAGACATCGGCGGCATCCTTGAGCTGATCCAGCCCCTGGAAGAGCAGGGTGTGCTGGTACGCCGGTCCCGGGAAATGCTGGAAACCGAGATTGACCGTTTTGTGGTGGCCGAACGGGACGGCACCATTGTTGGGTGTGCGGCCCTGTATTACTACCCGGAAGAGCAAGCCGGCGAGCTGTCCTGCTTCGCGGTGAACCCGTCCTACCGCCGGGCCGGCCGCGGCGACGATATCCTGGCCATGGTTGAGAAGCTGGCGAAGGCGCAGGGCATCCAGAACCTGTTTGTGCTGACCACGCAGACCGAACACTGGTTCCGGGAGCGGGGCTTTCAGATCTCGTCGGTACAGGCGCTGCCAGGCCCCAAGCTGGCGTCCTACAACGCCCAGCGCAAGTCAAAAGTCTTCGTTAAACCTCTCTGACAGCGCCTCGAGGGTCTGCTGACGTTCACGGCGAGGGCGCTCGGACAGGTCCTCGACGGCCCGGTAAAAGGCCGGGAAATCGTGATTCAGTTCCAGCAACAGCTGGCGGAATCCCGGCACGTACTGGTTGTACTGACGGAACAGCGCCAGGTTGGCATTGTTCAGGCTCGTGGGATTGGCACCGAACGGGCCGGGTTGCTGCCACTGTTCCGATAAGCGCAGGTAAGTCTGTACCAGTTCGGTTAACAGCTCATCTTTGCGTTGGCGCAGGGCCGCCACCGGAATTTGCCCTTGCTGCTGGTACAGAGCTTCGAGCTGTTGGCTGGTTGCCCGCACCAGGTTCAGGGTCTGTTCCCGTTGCTGCAGGCGTTCCCGGGCGCGTTCAAACACCTCGGGATTGTCGTTTTGCCTGGACCAGAGTTTCAGGCCTTCCAGCTCCACCGCCGTTGCAAAGCTTTCGTTGAAAGTGGTGTCGCCACTGACGTAGAGGACCTGGTGCGCCAGTTCATGGAAGATCAGCGCCACCATCCGGCCCTCGCTCAGATTGGTGAAGCCGGAATGCAGGGGATCGTCGAACCAGCCAGTGTTGAATAGGCGGTGACGCCGCCAACGAAGGTGTCGTACCGGTCGCTCTCAAATTTGGCCTGCTCCCTCTTGGCGTCGTCCAGGTTGAAATAGCCCCGATAGGCCTGGCAACCCAGCACCAGATAGCACCAGCGGTGTGGTTCCAGCGAGAATTCCGGTACTGCGACCAGATTGACCACGACCCAGGGGTGATCAAGCGCGACGTACTCGGAATAGGCGTCACCGGTGGGCAGACTCAGGGTGTCGCGGGCAAATTGCCGGGCCTGTTGGCTGGTTTTTAGCTTCGCTTTCAGCTCCTCGGATGTGGTATCACGGGCGATCAGCTGTTCGACCGGTTCGCCCGCCATCATCAGAGAAACGTGGCCCGACACCGCCTGACTGTAATAGCCAATACTGGAACAACCGGAAACTCCGGCAATAAGTAGAAATAGGAAGTAGATCTGACTAAGCTGTTTCATGGATCAAGATGTTATATTGGTAACGATTGCCGGTTGGGACCAAGCCGGTATATTACAGGCATGGTTCCGATATTAGCAGGTAGTAGCAGGTGGCAATTGCCATCGTTTCCAGGGACGTAGGCCAGATGGGGCGGAAGCAATTGCTCTCTCGTTCTGGTTTCAAGAATGATCAGGTAGTTAATGGATCCGAGAGAACGTCGCAGTAGCCTCGCAAGCCCATCAAACTGGCAGCCCAGATAGACCTGGGCAGGGGCGAAGCCTGGCCATGCCAGATCGCGGACTTCTGCGCCGAAGGTCTGTTCGTCCGCTATTCAGCCGAAACCTCCCGCAAACTCGACCGCGCCCTGGCCGACGGCGACCCCGCCGAGCTGGTGGTGCGTTTCCGGAGCCTGGACGGTCGGAAGCGCCACGAGTTGCATGTCAGTATTGTCCGGCGCATCGATGGCGCCATGGGCGTTCACTTCACCCGCTCCGCGCCCGAGGCGGTCGACGCCATGTTGCAGCAATGGGGTGGCTCCCGGGACCAGGATCGCGCCTCGCTGAAGGCACCCAATGACCGGGTCCAGTATGTCCTGCACCAGTCCGCCAAGGCCGTTATCCAGTTTATCGAGCCCTTGATGGACGACTGTTTTGGCAAGATGGTCGAGGGTCTGAAACAAGCCGCCCAGCGCGCGCCCAACGACCAGCAGGCCAACGAATTCATGGATGCCTCGGGCCAGCTCCAGGGGCGTCAGCGGGTGATCTGGCACCAGATGGCACGGACTCTGGAATCGCCGTTGAAACCGGCACCTAAAGGTTTTCCGGGCTCGGAATTGTCAGTGGTGGACAAAGGCGAGTTCGAAGACTGGCTGACCATCCGGGTGATGGTGACCAAGGCCGACACCCAATTCCGTGGCGACTTGCTTCAGCTGAAATTGCGACTCGACAAGCTCGGCATTGCCAACAGTACCGGACACCACAATCCGCTAGGACCTTCCCTGGTCTGCGAGGCCTTTCACAGCGGGTTGAGCCAGCTGAAGGCGTCCCGCGAGGTCGAGAAAGTCTGCCTGAAAGTTTTTGAACAGACCGTACTTACGCAGTTGGGGCCGCTATACCAGGAGCTCAACAACATCCTGATTCGTCACGGTGTGTTGCCGGACCTGGATCTGAGCAAATACCTGAGCGATCAGACCGCCTCCCAGGCTGAGTCCGGCCCGACGCCGGCCACTGAGCCAAGCCGCAGCCCGCTGTTCAGGAACATGAACAGGAGCAGCGTGCCGGCAAGAATGACGAAAAGAGCGCGGAACAGCAAAAGCCGAAACCTGCTCGTAGCCGGGACAATCGCAGCAGCGGTGAATTCCGCGGTTACACCCAGGCGGCACAAACTGCCTTTGCCACCGTTCGCAACCTGCTGACCACACTGACCGCCAGTCGTATTTCTCGCGGTGACCCGGAGCCCGTGCCCTTCCCGGTGAATGCCCGGCCGCTGTCCAGTGGCGAACTGCAGCGGGAGCTGCAGCAGCTTCAGGTGGCGGCCATTGAAGCCTCGGCAGCCGAGACCACACTCAAGGAGCGAGTGGTAGAGAAGGTCCGTGCCAGCGGCGACAGCAAGCTGGACGAGGAGCAGCAGGGCACTCTGGATGTGGTCGACCGGTTTTTCCGGTCGGTGGTGGAAAGCCCGAAGCTGAGCGAATATGCCCAGGAGCGTATCCGGCAGTTGGAAGTGCCGGTGCTCAAGGTGGTGATGCGCGATCCGGCGTTTTTTGACGATCTCGACAGCCCGGTGCGAGGCGTGATGAACCGGCTGGCGCAGCTCGGAACCAAGGGCGGGCGCATCAATCCGGTGGTGCAGCGGCGGGTGGATGAGTTGATCCAGCGCATTACCACCGAATTCGAACAGGATACCGGGGTGTTCGAGCAGACTGTGCAGGAGCTCGATTCCCTCATTGATCGCCAGAACCTGGTTTACCGGCGCAATGTTGAGCGGGTAGCTGCCGCCGCCGAAGGCGCCCAGAAAGTGGCGGACTCCAAACAGGCGGTTTCCGAGGTGCTGGATGAGAAACTCGCTGGCCGCAAGGTGCCCAGGGCAGTGCTGAGCCTGCTTGATGGCGGCTGGCGCGACCTGTTGTCGCTGACCTGGATCCGCCAGGGTCCGGACAGTCCGCTTTGGCACGATTACCTGGCGGTGATCGATTCGCTGTTGTCGTTTGCTGCCGATCCGGACAGCACCCTGAACCTGCCAGAGCTACTGCGGGTGATTCAGGACGGTCTGTCGTCTATTTCCAGCAATCACCTGCCTTCGTCACAGATTCGCGATGAGTTGAAACAATTCCTGGTGCGTAGTCCTGAAAAGGCGCCGGATATGGTTGAGGTGCCACCGGCGAAGCCCGAGCAGAAAACCGACAAGGTCCTGTCGGAGCGTGAACAGCGAAGCCTGCAGCGTTGGATCAACCGGGCCCAGAAGTTGCGGACCGGCGATTGGTTGCGGGACCAGGATAACCCCGATGAGCCCCAGTACATTCGCCTGGTGTGGATTGCCCGCGGGTTCAGTCGGTTCGTGTTTGTGAACCACCAGGGTATGCGGGTGGTGGAACTGGAGCTCGAGGCATTGGCCCGCCACATGCGCAAGGGCATCATTGTGCCGGACAACCAATACGAGCGGCCGCTGGTGGATGAAAGTATCGATCGTATGGTGCGTAAGGTCTACGATCAGTTGTCCTGGGCCTCCACTCACGATGAGCTAACCGGGTTGCTGGGACGTCGCGAGTTCGAGCGCATGCTGGAGCAGCAACTGGCCCGCCGCGAAGACGAGCGCACACTGGTCCGGCTGGACCTGCGCCGGTTCCGCTTGCTCAACGATACCGCCGGCTATCAGGCCGGCGACGCAACCCTGAAGCAGGTTGCCGAATTGCTCGGTCGCGCGGTGGAAGACGGCATGCCGCTGGCACGTCTTGCCGGGACTGAATTTGCCCTGCTGGTGCCCGCGGAGCACGCCCAGCAGACCGCCCGCGACCTGATCGAATCGGTGGAGGCGGCAAAGTTTGTGTTTGATGGCCGGACCTACCGGCTGTCGGCCAGTGCCGGGGTCGTTGCGGAGTTGCCGGGTCTGGTCAGTGCCGAACGTTGGTTGCGGGCTTCGGAGCAGGCTCTGGCTTCGGCCAAGCAGGACGGTCACGGTAAAGTGAGCGAGTACACCCTGGACCCGGACGACCAGTCGCGCCAGGAACAGATCGCCGCCAAGGTGGCGGGACTCAGCGATCTCAACGAAGAGCGTATGCTGCTGCGCTGCCAGAAAATCATTCCGTTGCATGCCCAGGTTGCTATGGCGCCTCAGTATGAGGTGCTGATCAGCATGTACGATGATTACGGCAACCTGATTACCGGCCGGGATTTCGTGCGGATGGCGGAACGGTATGACCGGATGCAGGCGGTGGATCGCTGGGTAGTCGGCCACATGCTGGACTGGTTGCGCGAGCGTGCGCCGGATCCGCGTCATATGGGTGGCATCTGTATAAACCTGTCGGGGCATTCCCTGAACGACCAGTCCTTGCTGGAGTTTATCTACGAAAAACTGAGTGAGAAAGACGCGCCGATCGAACGGCTCTGGTTTGAGCTGACCGAAGCTTCTGCCATCAACGACGTTGAGGCCTTTGCTGACTTCATGCTGGAAATGAAGGAACTGGGGTGTCGCTTCTGCCTCGGTAATTTCGGCAGCGGTCCGAGCTCATTCCAGTTTATGCGGTCATTGCCGGTGGATCTGATCAAGATCGACGGTTCGTTCACCAGTCAGCTCAGCACCAGTGAAACCGACCGCGCCATGGTCAAGTCCATGGTCGAAATGGCTCACTACATGAAGCGGGAAGTCATTGCCTCTCAGGTTGAATCCCGCGACATCCTCGATATGCTGACTGAGCTGGGCGTCGATTACGCTCAGGGCTTCGTGGTGGAAAGACCCCGATTGCTCACCAGTCTCACCTGATCTCCGGACCTTTCTGTATGTCCAAGCGTCACCCGATTATTGCGGTTACCGGCTCCTCAGGCGCCGGCACGACCACCACCGGCCAGATATTTAGCCGGATGTTTGCCAGTGAGGAACTGAATGCCGCGATGGTCAGCGGTGACAGTTTTCACCGCTACAACCGGGAGCAAATGGCGAGGCTGGCGGCCAAAGGTCAGTTTGGTGAGCGCAACCACTTCGCGCTGGCGGCCAACCATATCGATAAGCTGGAAGCGCTGTTCTACGACTACGGCCACACCGGCAATGGCCGCTACCGGCAGTACGTGCACGACGAGGACCGAGCCTGATGGCGGCGGGCCACAAGCCCGGTACCTTTACACCTTGGGGGCCTTTGCCGGCGGAGAGCGATCTGTTGTTTTACGAGGGCCTGCACGGTGGTGTGGTCAGTGAAACCTACAACATCGCCCAGTACGTCGACCTGCTGATTGGGGTGGTGCCAATCGTGAACCTGGAATGGATCCAGAAGATCCACCGGGACACCAACAAGCGGGGTTACAGCCAGGAAGCGGTGGTAGAAACCATTATCAACCGGATGGACGATTACGTGCACGACATCGTGCCCCAGTTCTCCCACACCCATATCAACTTCCAGCGTATTCCCCTGGTCGACACCTCCAATCCGTTTGTGGTCAGAGATGTACCGACCGAAGACGAAAGCATGCTGGTGATCCGGTTCCGGGACCCCTCTGAGGTGGATTTCCCCTATCTGCTGCAGGTCATCGCCAACAGCAGCTTGTCCCGTCACGACACCCTGGTGATTCCGGGCACAAAAATGGCGCTGGCCATGGATCTGGTGGTGCGACCCATGGTCCAGCGCCTGATGGCGCGCAAGCCCTTTGCCTGAGGCCGTTCAGGCGGTTAGTTTGCCATCCCGGTAGTCGCGCAGGGCCTGTTCGATTTCCTCACTGGTGTTCATCACGAAGGGGCCGTATTGCACCACCGGCTCGCCAATGGGTTTGCCCGCAATCAATAGCAGCCGGGCTCCCGCAGCACCAGCCGTTAACCGGATCTGGTCGCCGTCACCCAGGATATTGGCCGCGCTCAGGCAGAGCGCGGCATCGCCAAGCCTGGCCTCTCCCTCGTACAGGTATAACAGGCCATTGTGGGTTTCCGGCACCGGCAGCGTGACTTCTCCGCCCGGCTCCAGGTGCAGGTCAGCATAGATCGGCTGGGTGCTGCGGCCGCTCTCGGCGCCGCGATGCGCGGTGTCGCCCAGCACCAGGTTGCCGGCAATCAGCTTGATCTGGCTGCCATCCACATTAATGCTCGGGATCTGCTCGGGCTGGATGTCGCGATAACCGGCATCGGTCATTTTTTCTGCCGCCGGCAGGTTAAGCCAGAGCTGGAACCCTCGCATGGTGCCTTCTTCCTGCTGGGGCATTTCCGAATGGATGATGCCGCGCCCGGCAGTCATCCACTGCACACCGCCGTTGCGCAACTCGCCCCGATTGCCCAGGTGGTCCTGGTGCAGCATGTGGCCTTCAATCATATAGGTCACGGTCTCGAAGCCACGGTGCGGATGAGACGGAAAGCCAGCGATGTAATCGGCCGCATCGGCCGAGCCAAATTCATCCAGCATCAGAAACGGATCCAGCCGAACCGCCTGGGTCTGTCCCAGCGAGCGCTTGATACGAACACCTGCACCGTCGGATGTTTCGGCACCCGCGATCACCTGCTTGAGAGGTCGATCTGTCATTTTTGCCTCCTTCCAAAAGGGCATTGGAACGTTGTTATCAGGCGGTCAGAGTTTCGATATTGCGCCGGGCTTGTTGCAGTGCATCGGCTTTGCGGTCGTCCCCCATGTTCAGGCCTTCTGCGTAAACAAAGTGCAGGTCCTTCAGGCCCAAAAAGCCCAGGAAGGAGCGCAGGAACGGGGTCTGTGAATCGTTCGGGGTGCCGGCGTAGATGCCGCCGCGTGCCGCCAGAATATAGACCGGGCGATCTTCCAGCAGGCCCACCGGGCCGTTTTCAGTATAGCGGAAGCTGATGCCGGCCCGTGCGATGTGGTCAAAGTAGGCCTTGAGCACGGACGGAATGCCGAAGTTGTACATCGGCACGCCGATGACGATGATGTCGGCCTGTTTCACCTCTTCGATCAGTGAATCTGAATAATCCACCACGCGCTGCTGTTGGCTATTGCGGTCGTCTGCGTTGGTCAGGAAGGCGCCAAAGCGGTCGGCGTCCAGGTGCGGCACCGGCTCTGCCGACAGGTCACGTTGCAGGATGTCCAGGTCGCCATGGCTGGCCCGTAACTGCTCGAGCGTACGCTTGACCAACTGGGACGATTGGCCGTCCTGGCCAAAGATGCTTGCGGTGATGACGAGAATGTTTTTCATGTTCAATGCCTCCGGGATAATTCGACAATATAGAGGTATTGAACTGCGTCGCCGGCAAAGATGAAATCGGAGAATCTTGGAAGGTTTATTCAGAATTTTTGATTAAACGCTAGAGCCCGCATGTGGACGGGCTCTAGCGGGCACTGACAGGCGTTATTCGACGTTGCGGGAATAGAAGATTTCCAGCATTTCCCGACGCAGGCGGTCTTCGATGGACTGGGCTTCCCCGGGGCCGAGGTCGCTGGCATTAACGCCAAACACGTAGTTATCCAGGTCGAAGTTCTTCAACATCATCTTGGTGTGGAACAGGTTTTCCTGGTACACGTTGACGTCGATCATCTGGTAGGCGGCCTGGGTGTCCTCGGTCAGATAGTTCTGGATCGAGTTGATGTCGTGATCGATGTAATGCTTGGTGCCATCCACGTCACGGGTAAAACCGCGCACCCGGTAGTCCACGGTCACCACGTCCGAATCAAAGCTGTGGATCAGGTAGTTCAATACCTTCAGCGGTGAAATCAGGCCACAGGTGGACACGTCGATGTCGGCCCGGAAGGTGCTGACGCCGTCGTGGGGGTGACTTTCCGGATAGGTGTGCACCGTCACGTGGCTCTTGTCCAAGTGAGCAACGATGGTGTCGGGCAGAGGTCCCGGCGACTCCTCGTTATCCGGCTCCTCACCGTTGGTCAGTTCGTGCTCGGCGATCAGCATAGTGACCGAGGCGCCGTGGGGCTCGTAATCCTGACGGGCGATGTTGAGCACGTTGGCGCCGATGATCTTGACGACATCGGTCAGAATCTGGGTCAGACGCTCGGCGTTGTACATCTCGTCGATGTAATCGATGTACGCCTCACGCTGTTCTTCGGTCTGCGCATAACAGATATCGTAAATGTTAAAGTCAGGGATTTGGTCAGGTTGTTGAAACCGTGCAGCTGGAGTTTGGATTCCATGCTCAGCCCCTCCGTATCGTGGAGATGAATGACTGCAGACGTGTGTTACACGCTCTGCCAAGGCCGCCACCGATAACTGACCCGGTTGTTCACCTTTTGCGCAGACCGGCGGAGAGGGTGCGTATTATGCACACCGAGGGTGACGTTGAATAGTACAGGCACTGCATTTCCACATCCGTGATTGCCGCTGTGGCGGGGGCTCCAGCCGGAGAGTTCCGGCGCTGATACGCCGCCGGTACAGCGGTCCTAGTGTTGGCTTTAATCGGCGTCACGGATTTCGTGGCTGTGGCTGATTTCAACGCCGGCCTGCTCAAGCATGATGGACGCCGAACAGTACTTTTCAGCCGACAGGCTAACTGCCCGTTTGACCTGGTTTTCTTTCAGGTTGTGCCCGGTCACAACGAAGTGTAGATGGATTTTGGTGAACACTGCGGGCACGGCGTCAGCGCGCTCGGCTTCAAGTTCGGCATGACAGGCGGTGACCTCTTGCCGACTTTTCTTGAGGATGCTCATGACATCGAACGAGGAGCAGCCGCCCAGTCCCATCAGCAGCATCTCCATGGGGCGCGGGCCCAGGTTTTCGCCACCGTGATCGGGCGGGCCGTCGAGTTGCACGCTGTGGCCACTGCCACTGGTGACCTTGAAGCTGGCGTTTCCGGTCCAGTCAACGGTTGCTTTCATGGGGGATTCTCCGTTTCTGTCTGATCAGGGCCGAAATCGTCGGCGCGCTGTTAAAAATGGTTGGCTGGATGCTAGCACAGTCACTTTCTCGCGGCAGCTGAACGGGCCGTTACCTGGTTCACTTTGTGGAACTGTTCCGGTTGCCCAAATAAGGCCTTCTTGCTATAAGTTGCGGTGTTTTTGAATAAAAAAGAACGAACCCGCAGGGAAAGCTGGGTGCATAACAATCATAGGGACCCGCCAGTATTTAGGAGGCACGACTCGCACTATGGCCACTATCGTCAAGCCGGTTGAACAGAAAACCAAACATCTCGATTATTTCCTTTCGCAGTGCCATCGACGCCGTTACCCGGCCAAGAGCACCATCATTTATGCCGGCGACAAGAGTGATTCGCTGTTTTATATCGTCAAAGGTTCCGTCACTGTCATCATCGAAGATGACGACGGCCGGGAAATGATCATGGCCTACCTGAACGCCGGAGACTTTTTCGGTGAGATGGGCCTGTTCGACAACATGGATTCCCGTAGTGCCTGGGTTAAAGCCAAAACCGAATGCGAAGTGGCGGAGATTTCCTACACCAAATTCCGGGAAATCGCCCAGCAGGACCCCCGCGTGCTGTATTTTATTGGCGAACAGATGGCTTCACGTCTGCGTCAGACCACCCGCAAGGTCGGCGACCTGGCATTCCTGGACGTCACCGGACGGGTTGCCCGCACTCTGCTGGATCTGTGCAAGGAACCGGATGCTATGACGCATCCCGATGGCATGCAGATCAAAATCACCCGGCAGGAAATCGGCCGTATTGTCGGCTGCTCCCGCGAGATGGTGGGCCGGGTTCTGAAAACCCTGGAGGATCAGGGTCTGGTTCGGGTGAAGGGCAAGACCATGGTGGTCTACGGAACGCGCTGAGCTAGCTGATCCGTTCCTCCGCCAGAAAAAGGCCGCTGATCTCAGCGGCCTTTTTTTTGTCCGCTGGCGGACACAGGGAGAGGATGAACTCACGAACCTCCTCGGCATTGGTCTCATTTAACATCTCGTGGCGACCGCCCTCGAACAGTCTCAGGCTGACCCGTTCAACACCTGCGTCGCGGATGGCCTGAAAATGACGGGTAATGCCTTTGCCCATTTCGCCCACTGGATCGTCAGTGCCGGCAAACAGGTGCACTGGCAGGTCCTTGCGCCACCGGGTGGGGTTGATGGTCAGCATGCCCCGAATAAAATCGTGCCAAAGTCCGGTATTGCAGGCAAAGCCGCACAGTGGGTCGGCAACGTAGGCGTCCACCTGGGCCGGATCCCGGCTCAACCAGTCGCAGTCGGTTCGGTTAGGTCGGAACAGGCGGTTGAACTTGCCAAAGGTCATTCGGGCGATGAGGGGGCTGATGTGCCGGCCGCCGTAGAGTTGGCTCAGGCCGCCAATGATCAGCCGGGACACCAGCAGGTGAGGTCGGTGAATTCGGTTGGTGGCGCTCAGGACCAGCACATCCAACGCCTCCGGATGCTGCTGGGCACAGCTCTGGGCAATGAAAGAGCCCATGCTGTGGCCCAGCAATAACACCGGCAGCCCCGGAAACAGAGCCCGGCTGTGGCAAAGTACCCGGTGCAGGTCGTCGGTGACCTTGGCCCAGCCGTGGCTGTCGCTATAGTGCCCGCGGTCCTGTTCTGGCGTGGCCGCGCCGTGTCCGCGATGATCGTAGGTGACGACGGCGATACTTCTCGCGTTCAGCCACCGGGCGAACTCGGAGTAACGCCCTGCATGCTCAGCCATGCCATGGGCAATGACCAGAACGGAATTTGGCGTTGCTGGCTGGAATACGGTGCCGCGGATGCTGTGCTCATCCTGGCTGGTCAGTGTGAACGGGTGTTCGTGCATGGGTTGTCCCTGAAGCGTCCGATGCCGGGCGTTCCCATTCCGGCGGTTTCCAAAGGTGTCTGAGTCGAGACCATAATCCGCCGGGCCGTGCCATGTCGCGGAACAGGTCCACGTATTCGTGCGTCCATAGCACCAACAGGTTATTGGATGGCACCGGTCGGGTGATGCCGTAATCAGGCGGATCCTGGGCATTTTCGTCCACGAAGGAGCCGAACAGGCGATCCCAGATGATCAGGACGCCGCCATAGTTGCGATCGATGTAACCGGGGTTGCGGCCGTGGTGCACCCGGTGGTGGCTGGGGGTGTTGAATACCCACTCAATCCAGCGCGGCAGACGGCCAATCAGTGTGGTGTGGATGAAGAACTGATACACCAGCGACAGTGCGTAGCGATGCCGATCCAGACCGGGTTGAAGCCCAGCAGCGCCAGTGGCAGGTAAAACAGCCAGACGCCGTTGAAGATGTTGGTGGCGTTCTGGCGCATGGCGGTGGAGAAATTCATCCGCTCGGAGGAGTGGTGTACCACGTGGGCAGCCCAGAACCAGCGCATCCGATGGCTGGCCCGGTGCATCCAGTAAAAGCAGAATTCCACACCCAGGAAGGTGAGAAAGGCCGTTAGCCACGTGAGTTCCAGCTCAAATAAACGATAGTGGTAGCAAAGCGCAAACACCGGAAATGCAATGATGCCGGCAAACAACAGCTCCGTGGTCTGGTAGCCGGCGCCGAGGGCAAAATTGCGGATCGCCTCCCGGGTGTCCATCAGAGCCGGGTTATGACGGATTCGAAGGTATTCCCACAGCGCCACAGCGATAAATACCGGGGTGGCGATAACAAAAATGAGCTGGCGTTCGTCCAGCGCGAGCCAGGGCGAAACAGCGTCCCACAGGGGGCGTAGTCCGCTATCTTCCAGCACCGCCAGCAGCATGTCAGTCAGATTCATATCAGCCTGCCAGTTTAATTATTGATCTGATTCTATTCTGGCATGGCTTCGGGTCCAGCGCGGTGTCTGTTTCCGACACCGGCGCTAGCGATTTCCGACATCGCAGGGGCGCTTTCAGTTCGCCTTGCGGTGGTTCTCGTACAGCTCCGAGAGCGGCTGGATCTGGTCCTGCCACTGGTCAAGCCAGGCCTTGATGTCCTTTGGGATCTTGCCCGGCTTGGGCCAGGGCACCGGGTACTCGGCGGGCTGGAACATGGGCGCAAATATGGCTGCCGCGGTCAGGTCGGCCCGGCTAAAGCTGTCTCCCACCAGATACGGCTTAGCACCATACGCCGCGGCCAGATCGGTCAGCAGGCTTTCCATGACCTGACGCGATTGTTCTGAGGTTTTTTCGTTGATCTTCATCCACTTGCGCATGGTCTCGTCGACCCGGCTGAACACCAGGCTGAGCAGGATGCGGTTGTAGAACGGGGTACCGGCGGCCAGCATCGGCACCACCACCTTTGGGCGCTGCAGGAAGTGGTGATAGGCGTAGCACCGCACGGCCGGGCCGGCTTCCTCATCCAGGCGTCGCTCCCAGGCCAGGGCCTGCTCCCGCTGCCCGGGGTCGGCCGGAGTGAGGGGACGGTCCGGGAAAGTCTCATCGAGGTAGTCCAGGATCTGGGCCGAGCCCTGCACGCACTGACCGTCGTGATCCAGCACCGGAACCGAGGTGCATTTGCCCCCGGTGAGTTGCTGAACGGTCTTGATGTGTTGTCCTGGTAGTAGAGTCACGGTCTCATAATTGAGGCCTTTGTAG
Source organism: Marinobacter similis (assembly GCF_000830985.1). Lineage (GTDB taxonomy): Bacteria > Pseudomonadota > Gammaproteobacteria > Pseudomonadales > Oleiphilaceae > Marinobacter > Marinobacter similis. The sequence continues at coordinate 1,750,516 of NZ_CP007151.1, forward strand.
TCCAGGGCCCACCGGATTTTCTCGCAGTAGTGGGAAATGGCGAACTGATAGAGCTTGAGAGCCATTAAAAATCTCCTTGTTGTAGGTGCCTAGCATAGTCCCGAATCGCCGTCAGAAGAAGCCGGCGCGTGGGAGTGTGCGGCAGACGGTGGTCATGGCTATCCCAGCGCCTTACACTGTCGCGCCAGGATCACAGAAACAAAGGACGTTGACCATGTATTCACGCCATGCACGGCTAGTGCCTGTCGTCGCCACCGCCGGTCTGTTGGTGTCAGCCTGCACCTCATCGCCTTCGGACACCGAATCCAAAGAACCGGCCGTCGTCAGCCAGTATGCCTGCGGCCAGCTGCACATTCGTGTCACCGACGATCCCGATCGTCGGCTTCTTGGCATTGATTACCGCGACAAACGACTACTCCTGAAACCTGACAGCAGCGCTTCAAGGGAGATCTTCGTGGCCCCGGGCGATACCACGACCCGATTCCAGCGCCAGGGCGAGCAGGCCGAACTGACCATTCGCGGCGAAACCTTCCCGGAATGCCTGCCACCGGGTGCGCTGGAGCGGCCCTTCACCGCCCAGGGCAGCGACCCGGTTTGGCAGGCCCACGTGTCGAGTGCAGAGCTGGTCCTGAGCCCGCCTTACGAGGATCAACAGTCGCTCAGGCTGCCGAGTGAATTGGTTACCGCCAACAGGCACGGGCGGGAGTCGTAGCCGAAGCCAGCGGTACCCGGGCGACACTGACGGTGGCGAACCAACTCTGCCAGGATCCGGTAACCGGAGCCCAGTACCCGAATCAGGTTCGACTCACCATCAATGGTCAGAGTTTTCAGGGCTGCGGTGGTAATCCGCTGCGCCTGATTCGGGGTGCCGAATGGGTGGTGGAGGATCTGGCTGCCGAAGGGATTATCGATCGGTCACGGCTAACCTTGAGGTTTATGGACGACAACCGGATTGCCGGCCAGGCTTCGTGCAATCGCTACACTGGCCGCTACCAGTTGACCGATGAAGGCGGTATCACTGTCAGTGAGCTTACGATGACACGAATGGCCTGTGCACCCGCACTCATGGCCCAGGAAGCCCGTTTCATTGAGGCATTGGAGCGTGCATCCAGGATTCGGATTGGGCCCCATGGCGAGCTTCTGCTGTTAACCTCAGAGGCCGGGTTACTGTCGGCGTTTCAGTCGGACCACGACACGTTATAACTCGCCAGAATTTCATCAAGACGCCCGCTTTGCTTGAGCTTGCGAACGCCCTCGGTTAACAGGCTGGCGAACTCCTCAGATTGGGGATGGACCTGTGAAAAGGCAATGTAGACGGGCAAGCGTTCCAGCTTGACCACCATACGCAAATTGTCCTGTTTGCCCAGTTGCCCGAGGGTCCACTGCATCACGTCCAGGTCTTCAGGGAGCACGTCGGAGCGATGGTGCTCCAGCAGTTCTATGGCCCGGTCTAGTGGCGATAGGCCCGATAAAATCCAGACTCGTTCCGGGTTATCCCTGTGCTCCTCAATGTAGGCATCAAGCTCTGATGAGTAGGAGTAGCCGTTGATGGTTACCAGAGTCTGCTCACTTAGCGATTCTATGCCTGATAGCTCCAGTCGCTTTCTACGTGGGTAAACAGAGCGGTGCGCGCGTAGCCGATGGCCTCCTCGGGATAGACGAATCCCCTTGCGTCCCGGGTGAAGGCACCGACTACCGCATCGATATAGCCCTCATCGGCCAGTTCCAATGCCCGCGCCCAGCTTACGTTGGTGTACTCGACGTCCAGTTGAGCCAGGGCGAAGGCCTCCCTGGCGATCTCGATCATGTAGCCCTCCCGCTCTGAGCCTGCCGTACAGTTGTGGGGACACCAGGGATCGGCGGCGATGGTGATAGTTCGTTGGGCTTCAGGCTGGCGGATTTCGGTGGTGACGGAGACTTCGACAACGGGGGTTTGAGTGACTATAGGGGAAGAGTCTTCTGGCGGCGAGCAGGCCGCCAGAAAGGCAAGAGCAATCAACAACAAGGCGTTCAGCATGATGAACTGGCCGGATCGCCGCAAAAGCGGCTAGACCTTCATCATACGCCCGCCCCAGATTTTTGTAACCCGACCGGGCCAACTAGGCCCGGTTGTCCCTCTCGCTGGAGGCCTCGGTTGGCACAAGTGCCCGAGTCAGGTCCTTCATGGTCAGCGCGCCAACCTGCTCGCCGTCCCGCACCACCCGGAAGGTCAAAGAGGTGTCACCCTTGGAGCGGGACAGTACTGTTTCCAGGTTGTCCTTTTCGGTGATGTCACCCGCGTACTCAATGTCATCCCGATCTGGCTGGGTCATGATCGACCGAACCCGGAGCACTCGGGCGCGGTTGATGTCACTGATGAAGTCGATGATGTAAGGATCGTTCGGGTTCAGCAGGATATCCTGGGGATCGCCTTGCTGGATCACTTCACCGTCTTTCAGGATCACCAGGTGGTCGGCCAGTTTCAGCGCTTCGTCCAGGTCGTGGGTGATGAAGACAATGGTCTTCTTCAGTTCTTCCTGAAGTTCCAGCAGCAGGTCCTGCATGTCGGAGCGAATCAGCGGATCCAGCGCCGAGAAGGCCTCGTCCATCAGCATGACTGGGGCGTTGGAAACCAGCGCACGGGCAATACCCACGCGCTGCTGCATGCCGCCGGATAATTGATGCGGGTACTGGTTTTCGTTGCCTTCCAGGCCAACCCGGGCCAGCCACTTGCGGGCTTCCGCTTCGTAGTCCTCGGTTTTCTTGCCGCGCACATCCATTGCCATGCCCGCGTTTTCCAGCACCGTCCGATGCGGCAGCAGGGCGAACTTCTGGAACACCATCGACATGCGCTCGCGCCGAAGTTTGCGCAGCTGGGTTTCGTCGTACTGCATGACGTCTTCGTCGCCAAAACGGATCTCACCGGCGGTCGGTTCAATCAGGCGGTTGAGGTGCCGGATCAGCGTTGATTTGCCGGAGCCGGACAGCCCCATGATCACGGTGATTTCGCCATCGCGCATATCAACGTTGATGTCGCGCAGGCCCAGCACATGGTTCTGCTTTTCAAGCAGATCGGACTTGTTCATGCCGCGGCGTACGTATTCCAGCCCGACATCCGGTGTCGGGCCGAAGATCTTGTACAGGTTCTTGATGGAAATCTTGATGTCTTTATCCACGTCTCTGTCCTCAGTGCTTTTGGGAGGCATTGATGCGTGCCAGAGAAGCTTTGGTGACCCGGTCGAGGATCACGGCCAGAATCACGATGCCGAGGCCAGATACCAGGCCCACGCCCAGTTCCAGGTTTCGGATGCCGCGCAGAACCAGTACGCCCAGACCCGGTGCAGACACCAGGGAGGCGATCACGACCATGGCCAGGCTCATCATGATGGTCTGGTTAACACCAGCCATGATATTGGGAAGCGCGAGCGGGATCTGGACCTTGAATAGCTTCTGTCGAGGCGTCATGCCGAAGGCATCGGCAGCCTCAATCACGTCTTTGTCCACCAGCCGGATGCCGAGGTTGGTCAGCCGGATGACCGGAACAATGGCGTACAGGATGATGGCAATGCCGTAAAGCTTGGACTCGGTCACGCTGAACAGGAAGATCAGCGGGATCAGGTACACGAATGGCGGCAGCGTTTGCAGCATGTCCAGCACCGGGATGGTCATGCGTTGCATCATGTCGCTTCGGGACATGGCAATGCCAATGGGTACCCCTAACAGGACGCAGAGGAAGGCGCAGACAAAGATGATTGCCAGAGTCTGCATGGCGTAGGTGTAGTAATCGATAAACGCCAGGGTAACGAAGCTGGCGGCGACAAAGCCCACCAGTTTCCAGGATTTGCTCACCACGAACACCACCGCCAGCAACAACGGGATAACGATCCACCAGGGTGCGCTGAGCATGGCATACAGGGTGCCATCGAGGGCCCAGCTCAGCGGTTGGGTGATGGGATCAAGGACCAGGCTCATGCTGTCCTTGACGGCCAGGAAGCCTTCTTCCAGGCCCTTGGTCAGATCCCGGGATTGCGGAAACGCCGGGCAGGCTTTGTTCAGGGCGTCCATGGACGGGAAGGGAAGATCCCACAAAGAGGTTTCGGTGGGTTCGCCGCCTTTGGCTTTAGACAGCAGCTGTGCCATGGACATCGGGGCGTCACTCTTGCCCTGTGAGCACCAGTCTTCCAGACCGAGTGAGGAAAATAAAGCGTCGTAAGTAGCCATGATTCGTCAGGTTCCTGCGCGTATCTCCGCCAGGTCAACGGACATCGGGTTGGTGAGTGGAAGATAGGCAGGGCCGGCGCGGGCCCTGCCTCAAACGGAAAGTATTACTCGCCCAGGATCGCGGCGAGGCGCTCACGAGCCGAGTCGTTCAGCCAGTCTTTCCAGGTGTCGGTGTTGGTGCTCAGGAAGTACACCGCCGCTTCTTCGGCAGAGGCGTTGTTGTCGCTCTTCCACGCCAGCACCTGGCTCATCGTTTCGGTCTTGAACGTCAGCTTGCTCAGCATCTCGGCAACTTCCGGTTCGCGCTCCTGGAAGCTGGTGGTCACTGCGGTTAGCACCGATGCGGCTGGGAAGTCGGAAACCTGCGGGTTGTCGTTGTCTTTTTTGCCGTTGGCGTCGTGGGCTTCGGCGTCGTACTCGCCCAGGTCAATCCGGGTCATGTCGAATTTACCCAGCGGTACGGTCGGGGCCCAGTAGTAGCCAAACCAGGGCTCTTCGTTCTGTACGGCCGACGCCATGGACGAGGCCAGGGTCTCACCAGAGCCGTGATTGAAGACTTCAATGCCGGAGGCTTCGAGGTTCAGGGCGCGGATGAGGTTGTCGTTGATGATCCGGCAGCCCCAGCCATCCGGGCAGTTGTTGAAGCGGGCTTCGACCAGCTCGGGGTTGGCCATAATGCCTTCGATGGTTTTCAGCTCCGGATGTTTGTCGACCACGTAGGTTGCAGCCACCAACCTTCAACGCCGCCGGGTGACAGCACTTCACCAAGCCGGACGATCTTGCCTTCCTTCTCCAGACGTTCGAAGACTTCGCCAGTGGAGTTCACCCACAGCTCGGTCACAATGTCCGGCTCGCCGTTTTCAGCAACCGAGGTGATTGCGGGTACAGTGTCGGAAGGCACCACGGCCACTTCGCAACCGTAGCCCTGTTCCATCACGAACTTGGCGACGTTGGTGACCACGGAGGCAGAGGCCCAGTTCATTTCGGTGATGGACACCTGGCCGCATTCATTGGCCTGGGCAAATCCTGGGGCGGCAGCTGCACACAACAGCGCAGCAGACATAATCTTGCGCATAGTCACTTCTCCTTATCAGGGTTGGCTAATTAGTTGCTTGTACATTAATGATAGTTCACGAATTACGGTTGGGGGGCCGTAACAGATCGGAGCGGGAACGATAATTTCAATCTTGGTTTTGGCAGACAAAATAAGTAGGTTTCTGACATTACATACCGTTCAGGATAAGGATCTTGAGCAGAGATACAAGTTTGACACTAAATATGTGTCTGCTTTCAGTACGCATTGGTCGATTAAAATGCCCGATCTGTCAGCGCTTTGTAGCATTCGCCGATTAGACTCCGTCCGTTTAGGGGAGGTGAATCATGACAGAATTACGGGTACTGACACCGCACACCGCCATCGCGGAGGAACAAGCCACCCGGGACGGTCGACAGCGTCGTTTGCTGCGTTCGTTCCTGCCGGAAATGGTGCAGTTGGAGCGTCTGTTGGCGGAGGCTCCGAGGTCGGTGACGACCCGGATTCTGGATCGCATACCGGTTGCTGACATGTCGTTGCCCATCTATCGGGTGGATCTCGGCTCTGAGCGACCAGATGCGTCATCGATGGTGTTGGTTGGCGGGGTGCACGGCCTGGAGCGCATTGGTACTCAGGTGGTCATGGCCTGGCTGGAATCCGTGCTGGCGCGGCTGCGCTGGGATGACAGCCTGCGAAAGTTGCTGCAAACCGTACGGGTGACCATCCTGCCAATTCTCAATCCCGGTGGCATGTTCCTGAATCAGCGCAGCAATCCGGGTGGTGTGGATCTGATGCGTAATGCGCCAATTGTCGCCCAGGAGCGCAGTGCCTTCATGCTGGGCGGTCAGCGATTATCGGGCCGGTTACCCTGGTACATCGGAGCCCCTGAGCAGGGTATGGAAGCAGAAAACCTGGCGCTTGAGTCGGTGATTAACGATGTGGTTCCGGGACGGCCGTTTAGTGTGGCCCTGGATTGTCACTCCGGCTTTGGCTGGAAGGACCAGATCTGGTTTCCCTATGCCTACCGCCGTCGCCCAATGCGGCGTATCGCCTCGGTGATGGCGCTAAAGCTGATCTGGGAGCAGGCGTATCCGAACCATGATTACCAGTTCGAGCCCCAGTCGCGCCATTACCTGACCCATGGCGATCTTTGGGATTACTTCTACAAGCAGGTGAATCGCACCAGCGACGGGGTGTTCCTGCCGCTCACGCTGGAAATGGGATCCTGGCGCTGGGTGCGTAAAAGGCCACGGCAATTGTTACGGCTCGATGGGCTGTTCAATCCACAGGCTCCGCACCGTCACAAACGTGTTTTGCGAAGTCACCTGGCCTGGTTGGACTTCCTGCTCAGTGCCGCGGCCGCCCATGAAAACTGGTTGCCGGCCAGGGAGCAGGAGTCCATGCTGAGAGAAGCTGCGATTATGCACTGGTATCGGGACGCTCAATAGTATGGACTGGATTCTGTTGCGGGGGTTAACCCGTGAGCAGGCCCATTGGGGTGACTTTCCACAGCGCCTGCAGTTGGTATTTCCGGAACACCGTTTTCACCCGGTCGATTTACCGGGCACCGGTGTGCATTGTCGCGACGACAGTCCGGACACTATCGTCGGTATTCGTGAGGCGGTTCGGCGGCAGGTCGCTCACATCCCCAAGCCCTTCAGTATCCTGGCGCTGTCTATGGGCGGCATGGTGGCTCTGGACTGGGCCCAGCACGCGCCGGAGGGTGAAATTCAGCATCTGGTGCTGATCAACACCAGTTCCGGCTTCAGTCCATTCTGGCAACGTATGCGTCCAGGCGTCTGGCCACAGCTGGTCCGACTGCTGGCTCGACGCGAGCTGTTTGACCGGGAGCGAGACCTGCTCCGATTGACCTCCAATCGTGTTCCGCCCCTGGAATTGATCAAGCAGTGGTATCGTATCCAGCGCCAGCGCCCGGTCAGTGTCCGCAACGCGGGCCGACAGATAGCCGCCGCAGCCCGCTTTAAACCAACGCCCAAAAGACCCATGCCTGAAGCGCTGCTACTGGCCAGCCGGGGCGATCGAATGGTGCATTGGAAGTGCAGTGCGGTCCTGGAAGAGCGCTGGCTGTGGACACTGAAGCTGCACCCGGATGCCGGCCACGATCTGGTTATCGACGATCCGGACTGGATTGTCCGACAATTGTTGGCTTGGCTGTCTCGCTAGTAGTGGTTGCTTGACGCAACTCTCTGTTCGGGGCAGGCTCAGCGTTTGTCTGCCGGTGGCAGTCACCCTCAACCACTCTAAACCGTCTGGAACGGAGCCAACAACAATGAAAATCTTTGAGACCAAAACCGCCCCGAATCCTCGCCGCGTGCGCATGTTTATGGCCGAAAAGGGCTTGCTCGAGAAGGCCGAGTTTGTCGAGATTGATCTGATGAAAGGCGAGAACCTGACACCGGAATACGTCGCAAAGAATCCGATGAAAAAAGTTCCGGTGATGGAACTGGACGATGGCACCTGCATTGCCGAAACCATGGCCATCTGCCGCTACTTCGAGGAAAGCTACCCGGACACCCCAAGTCTACTGGGTGATACTCCGCTCGAGAAAGCACAGTTGGAACAGTGGATGCGGTGGATCGAGCTGTTTTTCTTCATGCCCACGGGCATGTGTTTTCAGCACACCAGCGGCTACTTCAAGGATCGCATGAATCCGATCAAGGAGTGGGGCGAGGAGTGCGGCCAGCAGGTCGAGAAGTTTCTGCACTTCCTGAACAAGCAGCTAGAGGGTAAAGAATACATCTGTCTCGATCGCTTCACTGCGGCCGATATCAATGCCTTCACCACCATTGCCTTTGCCCGGGTGATCAATATCCGCATCAAGCCTGAGCAAACCAATCTGCAGGCCTGGTTCGAGCGCATCAAGGCGCGGCCATCGGCACAGGTTTAATGCTACTTGTGATGCCAAGCCGCCGATCATCTGAATCAGGAGAATGCTTTGATTGATCTCTATACGTCGCCGACCCCCAATGGCCATAAAGTGTCCGTATTGCTGGAAGAGATGGGGGTTGAGTACAACCTGATCCCGGTCGACCTGTCCAAGGGTGCACAGAAGACCCCGGAATTTCTGGCGATGAATCCCAATGGCCGTATCCCGGTCATTGTGGATCGCGACAACGACGATTTCGTGGTGTTCGAGTCCGGGGCGATCATGATTTACCTGGCTGAAAAGTATGGCCAGTTCTACCCCGACGATCCCAAAGTGCGTTCGCGGGCGCTCCAATGGCTGATGTTCCAGATGGGCGGAGTGGGGCCGATGATGGGCCAGGCCAATGTGTTTTATCGCTATTTCCCGGAGAAGATCCAGCCGGCCATTGATCGCTACCAGCACGAGTGCCGGCGTTTGTTTGAAGTGCTGAACACCCGCCTGGAACAATCCCGCTACCTGGCCGGCGACGAGATCACTATTGCCGATTTCGCCAATTGGGCCTGGGTGCGTACCCATAACTGGTCCGGCGCCTCGGTGGAGGGTCTGGAGCATCTGATACGCTGGGTCAACGAGCTCTATGAGCGCCCCGGTTGTGTGGCCGGTATTCACAAACCGGAGCGCCCGGGAAGTTCGGACGACCTGGTCAAGAGTGCCCAGACCATGGTAACTCGCTGAGCATCGGGTAAAATCACAGCCTTGATGACAACCGACAGGAGACCGGCATGATCGCCTCGGCACAACTGACCTGTGCATTGGACAAGATTGATGGCGCCAACCGCGCGACCCGAACCGGGAAACCGTCGATGGCGAGTCGTTGCCGCGGGAGTACGCCTACAGCCAGCACATGACCCGCTGGCTGTTTGCGCTGGAATCGGAGCCCTCCGAGCGGATGCAGATTGCCTGCCGGGCCCAGCACATCGAACGTTGGACCATTCCGCGCTCGGATTACCCGGAAGGCCGCAAAGCCTACTACCAATGGCGCCAGGCCTGTGGCCGCATGCACGGACGCCGGGCCGCCGAGATCATGGCGGACTGTGGCTACCAGGCGGCCGAGTGCGAGAAGGTGGAAACCATTCTGACCAAGCGCGAGCTGCGCCAGGATGCCGATACCCAGTTGCTGGAAGACGTCGCCTGTATGGTGTTCCTGGAGCGTTACTTTGCCGATTTCTATGAAGAGAAAGCGGACTACGACCGGGAAAAGTGGCTGAGAATCGTTCGCCGGACCTGGGGCAAGATGTCGCCTCGGGGGCATGAGGCGGCGCTTAAATTAGCGGAGGGTATGCCTGCCCATTTGCTGGAGCTGTTGCAGGAGGCGCTGGCGGGAGCTGATGAGTGATGTAGGCTTCCAGTTGCGTGCACGGGGCGGCGGGTAGAGCCGCCCAAAATTCGCTGTGAATACGTCCCTGTACGCTCGGCTCCGCCATCCATGGCTCCGCACGATTTTGGTCAGCTCTACCCGCCGCCCCGTTCTGGCATTTGAGTAAGCACTCTCAGAAAAACAGTTCCTGCAGTTTCTTGCCGGGATCTTCTGCACGCATAAACGATTCACCCACCAGGAAGCCGTAAATTCCCCGGTCGGTCATGGCCTGCACATCGGCGCGGGTCATGATGCCGCTTTCGGTGATGCTCAGGCGATCCTTGCCAATGCGTTCGTGCAGGTCGAAGGTGGTGTCGAGCGACACCTCGAAGGTGTGCAGGTTGCGGTTGTTGATGCCAACCAACGGGGTTTTGAGGGTCAGCGCGTCGTCCAACTCTTCTCCGTTGTGCACTTCCACCAGCACATCCAGGCCGATTTCGTGGGCAATGCCTTCCAGCTCCTGCATCTGGTCCTTGGTCAGGCAGGCCGCGATTAGCAGGATGCAGTCCGCGCCCATGGCCCGGCTTTCGTACACCTGGTAGGGCGCCACCATGAAGTCCTTGCGGATTACCGGCAGGCCGCAGGCGTTGCGGGCGGCGACCAGGTAATCTTCGTGGCCCTGAAAAAAGTCCCTGTCGGTGAGCACGGACAGGCAGGCTGCGCCGCCTTGCTCGTAGCTTTCGGCAATCACTTGCGGCTCGAACGGGTCCCGCAGGATGCCCTTGCTGGGTGAGGCTTTCTTGATCTCCGCGATTACCGCCGGCGCCTGGCTTTCAATCCGGCTGCGCAGGGCCTTGGCAAAGCCTCGCGTCGGCGCCTGGTCGCCCGCCATCGCCTTCAGGTCATCGATGCTGACCTTCGCTTTGCGATCGGCAATTTCTTCCCATTTGCGCTCAACAATCTTGCGCAGGATGGTGGGGGTGCGGTCGGTGTGTCGGTCAGTCATGGGTGCTGTCGCTCAGAAACACTGTGAAAAGTCAGCCAGTTCGGACATCTTGCCGGCAGCCAGGCCAGAGCCGATGGCGTCCAGGGCCAGTTCTACCCCGTCTTTTGGAGTGGCGGCAAGTCCCGCTACGTAAATCGCTGCGCCGGCGTTCAGGGCGATCATGTCGCGGGCTTTCTCGGCCATCTCGTCGTGGCCGCGACCGAAGGCGGCCCGGATCAGCTTCAGGGAGTCCTCGGAGCTGTCCACGGTCAGGCCGACCAGGGATTCACTTTTGATGCCCAGATCTTCCGGGGTGATGTCGTATTCGGTGATCTCACCGTTTTTCAGTTCGGCCACGTGTGTGGGGCTGGCCAGGCTGATTTCGTCCAGCCCGTCCTTGGAGCACACCACCATGATGTGCTCGGAGCCCAGCCGCTGCAGAACTTCTGCCATCGGCCGGCACAGGTCCTTGGTGAACACCCCAAGCAGCTGGCGTTTTACGCCGGCCGGGTTGGTCATCGGGCCGAGGATGTTGAAGATGGTGCGGCAACCGAGTTCCTTGCGCGGGCCAATGGCGTGCTTCATGGCGCCGTGATGGGCCGGGGCGAACATGAATCCAACGCCGATCTGTTCGATGCAGCGGGCTACCTGTTCCGGCGACATGTTGAGGTTGATGCCGGCCTTCTCGATCAGGTCGGCACTGCCACTCTTGGATGACACGCCGCGGTTGCCGTGCTTGGCGACAAAGCCGCCGGCAGCGGCGACCACGAAGGCGGCCGCCGAGGACACGTTGAACAGGTTGGCGCCGTCGCCGCCGGTGCCGACGATGTCTACCAGGGGTTCGGCCTTGACGGTGACGCCGGTGGCCAGCTCTCGCATGACTTCGGTAGCCCCGGTGATTTCATCGATGGTCTCGCTTTTGAGCCGCAGGCCCATCAGGAAGGCCCCGATCTGCGAGTCGGTGGCCTCGCCCTTCATGACGATGCGCATAACCTGTTTCATCTCGTCCCGGGACAGGTCCAGGTTGGAGGCAATCCGGTTCAGAGCTTCTTTCATGTCCATGGTGTTGGGGCTCTCCATTGTCATTGGCTGATCAGTCATTGGCTGATTCAGCGTCTCAGGAAGTTGCGCAGCAGTTCGTGTCCCTGCTCGGTCATGATTGACTCGGGGTGGAATTGAACGCCTTCGATAGGCAGGGTCTTGTGCCGCACGCCCATGATCTCCTCGATGGAACCATCGTCGTTGCGGGTCCAGGCGGTCACTTCCAGGCAATCCGGCAGGGTGTTCTGGTCAATCACCAGGCTGTGGTAGCGGGTGGCCTGCAGTGGGTTGTTCAGGCCCCGGAACACACCGGTGTCCTGGTGGAAGACGGGGGACACCTTGCCGTGCATGACCCGACCGGCGCGGATGACGTCGCCACCGTAAACCTGGCCGATGGCCTGGTGACCCAGGCAGATGCCCAGGATCGGCAGTTTGCCGGCGAAATGGCGAATCGCCGCCATGGACACACCGGCCTCATTGGGCGTGCACGGACCAGGAGAGACCACGATGCGCTCCGGTTGCAGTGCCTCGATCTGCTCCACTGTAATTTCGTCGTTGCGGTACACCTGAACGTCCGTGCCCAGTTCCGCCAGATACTGCACCACGTTGTAGGTGAAGGAATCGTAGTTATCGATCATCAGCAACATAAATCGTTCCTCCGCCTCAGTGGTCGAAATCGTTGTAGGTCATGGCCACCGCGCGGAAAATTGCGCGGCCCTTGTTCATGGTTTCCTTCCACTCAAGGCGGGGCACCGAGTCTGCTACCACGCCGGCACCGGCCTGGATATGCAGGGTGTTGTCCTTGATCACCGCGGTGCGGATGGCGATGGCGGTGTCCATGTTGCCGTTGAACGACAGATAGCCCACGGCGCCACCATAAACGCCGCGCTTGACCGGCTCGAGATCGTCGATGATCTCCATGGCCCGAATCTTGGGTGCGCCACTGAGGGTGCCCGCAGGCAGGGTGGCCCTCAGAACGTCCAGGCAGCTGGTGCCCTCGTTCAGGCGGCCGGTAACGTTGGAGACGATGTGCATAACGTGGGAATAGCGCTCCACGATCATCTTGTCGGTCAGGCGCACGGTACCGGTTTCTGCGACTCGCCCGGCGTCGTTGCGGCCGAGATCAATCAGCATCAGGTGTTCGGCAATTTCTTTCGGGTCAGCCAGCAGTTCCGATTCCAGTGCCTTGTCTTCGGCCTCGGTGGCGCCCCGCTTGCGGGTGCCGGCGATGGGCCGGACCGTCACTTCCTCGTCTTCCACCCGGGCCAGAATTTCCGGTGAGGAACCGACGATGTGGAAATCGTCCAGATCCAGAAAATACATGTACGGCGAGGGATTCAGTACGCGCAGGGAGCGGTACAGGTTCAGCGGCGGCGCCTCGAACGGGATCGACATGCGCTGGGAGATCACCGTCTGCATGACGTCACCGTCGAGCACGTATTCCTTGATCTTGCCGACCGCGGCCTCGAATTTGTCCTGACTGAAGCCGGAAATGAAGTCGCTCTCGTCCACGGTTTTGCCCCGTAGGTGTGCCGGGGTGCGGGGAGCGTCGGCGGTCTGCCGATGTAGATGGCCTTCGAGTTCATCGATCCGGGCCAGGGCCTGTTCGTAGGCACCCTCGACGTTGGGGTCGGCATGGACGATCAGGTGGAGCTTGCCGCGCAGGTTGTCGAACACCACAATCTCGTCCGACACCATCAGCAGGATATCCGGGGTGCCGATCTTGTCCGGCGGGCAGCTCTTGCGAAGGCGTTTTTCGATGTAGCGCACGGTGTCGTAGCCGAAATAGCCGACCAGACCACCGTTGAAACGGGGCAGTTGTTCCAGATCCGGGGCGTTGAAACGGGCCTGATAGTCCTCGACGAACGCCAGCGGATCTTCCACCTCTGCCTCTTCCACCAATTCGCCGCCGCGGCGCACTTCGATGCGATGATCAAAGACTTTCAGCACCTCGTGGCTGGGTAGGCCGATGATTGAGTAACGGCCCCATTTTTCGCCGCCCTGAACTGACTCGAACAGGTACGAATACGGGCCGCTGGCCAGTTTCAGATAGGTGCTGAGGGGCGTGTCGAGATCCGCGAGAACCTCGCGATAGACCGGAATCCGATTAAAGCCGGCGTGGGCGAGCTCGGTAAATTGCTCGGGTGTCATGTCTTGTTTCCCTGAAGTCTGATCTGCTTTCGGGCGGCTCGGGAGTTGGGCGGGCCGTCCGGATGGTTGCGTGCTGATCCGACCATAGCCAGTCAGCCGCCGGGCTGTTTCAGCCGGTACGCCATCGCCACCATCGTGTCGCGCGGGTAGTGAGAGTGCCTCGCGCTGCAGTCAGATTCAGTCCCTGCACGGCAGGAATCTCCCGAAATGAAGTGATCAAGATAAAGTCCTTTGAGATTACAAAAGCTCGGCCAGCGAATCAACAACCGCGTCTGCGCCCAGGGCATCCACTGACTGGCCAAAGTTATAGCCATAGCGGACGGCAACGCAAGGCAGGCCGGCCGCCAGGGCTGCATCAATGTCCGCCGACGAGTCGCCCACCATCACCGTGGTGCCGCGGGTGCCGCCCAGGGCTTCCATGGCGTGCAGCAAGGGAGCGGGGTCTGGTTTCTTGACCGACAGGGTGTCACCACCGACCGACAGATCGAACCAGTGGTCCAGGCCCATCTGTTCCAGCAGCGGCGCAATAAACTGTTCCGGCTTGTTGGTCACCACCGCCAGTTTGCAACCGTGCCCCTTGAGTTTGGCAAGGCAGGCCTCGACGCCGTCATACACCACCGCGTGTTGACCGTTGATCTGTTCGTAGGCGTGGAAGAAAATCGCCAGGGCATCGTTGAACAGCGCGTCGTCTTTGGGTTGTGCCGGTTCCCAGTCGGTCTGTCGGGCCAGGGCGCGTCGCACCAGCACACTGGCGCCATTACCGACCCAATCACGAACCCGGTCGATGCCAACCGGTGATCGGCCCAGGTGCTCAAGCATCTGGTCCACGGCGGCTGCCAGGTCCGGGGCGCTGTCGACCAGGGTGCCGTCCAGATCGAACAGCGCCACTCCAGGCCAGCGCGAACTGAACAGGCCAGCCAGACTCATTGGCCGATCACCTTGCGGGCCTGCTCCAGTTCTTCGCGCATAGCGTCGATGGTGGTCTTGTAGTCATCGGTGTTGAAAATCGCGGAGCCGGCGACAAAGGTGTCGGCGCCCGCTTCAGCGATTTCCCGGATGTTCTCGGTTTTCACGCCGCCATCGATTTCCAGGCGGATGTTGAAGTTGCTGGCGTCAATGCGCTTGCGCGCCTCCCGCAGCTTATCCAGGTGCCGGGAATGAATTTCTGGCCACCAAAGCCCGGGTTGACCGACATCATCAAAACCATGTCGAGCTTGTCCATGACATGATCCATGTAGTGCAGCGGGGTGGCTGGGTTGAAGACCAGGCCGGCCTTGCAGCCGCCATCACGGATCAATTGCAGGGAACGGTCAATGTGGTTGCTCGCTTCCGGGTGAAAGGTGATGTAGCTGGCGCCGGCGTCGATGAACTGGCGGATCAGGTCATCGACCGGAGACACCATCAGGTGAACATCGATGGGGGCGGTAACGCCATGCTTGCGCAGCGCCTCGCAGACCATGGGGCCAATGGTCAGGTTGGGCACATAGTGATTGTCCATCACGTCGAAGTGGACCACATCGGCGCCGGCGGCCAATACGTTATCAACTTCCTCGCCCAGGCGGGCAAAATCGGCAGACAGAATGGATGGGGCGATCAGGTATGGATTCATGATGGCTCTCTCAGGATCTCTCAAAGACGTTGGCGCGCGCATGCGACGAGATGGACGTGTCGAGCAATCCCTGCCGCACAGAGTATAAAAGGAATGCTAGTCTAGCAGTTTGAAGCGCTTTTTTCGTAGCCAAAGAGTCAGGATCTGTGCGTAGAGTCGGTAGAGAGGCGATCAAACAACTGCTGGGCGGCCTGTTGCTGGTGGGTTGCATGGGCTATGCCGTTGCCGCCGCCGATGGCGAAGAGCCGGCAAGCGTGGGGGCGACCACTGCCACGACCATCCGGCCGGCGGTGGCTACTGAGCTGGCGGACAATGCATTGAGTCGGTTGCGCCCGGAGGCGGCGGTCTGGCTGGAGCTTGAGAGTGGTGGTCGTACCCTGGGGTTGTTTTATCCGGAACAGGACCCGCCGGCCAACGGCGCTCTGGTGATTCTGGCGGATGTTGGCGACAACGCTGCCGCTGGTGTCGCCGACGAGCTGAGCCGGCACCTGACGGCCAAGGGCTGGTCGGTGCTGGCGGTGGGGCTGCCGGCGCCTTCGCCGCCGCTGCAACGTCACCTGGAGGCGCAGCCGGAGCCCGCGGATGCCGACGCGGAGGACGGTACCGAAGAGGCCAAGGGGGATGGCAGTGACGACTCGTCGGTGATGATTGATGTCATGGCCTCGCCTACCGGCGAAAACCCGGAGCAGGTCTATCGGAATCGGGTTCGCCAGAGTCTGGCGGCCGCTGCGGCTGTGCTGGCGGAGCGAAGCTATGACCAGCCGGTGCTGGTGGGCTTGGGCCGGGCCAGCAGTCACCTGATCGCGACCGATGGCGAGCTTCAAGGTGCACCAGCGTTGATCTGGGTGGCACCGGAATTCTATCCCCGCGATGCCGTTGCCCTGGCGGACACGCTAACCAGTGGCGGCGAGGTGGCAATACTGGAGTTATACGCCAGTCGGGGGGAGGCCAGCGCGGCAAGCCAGCGGCGTTGGGCCGATTTGCGCCGTGCCGGTGTTGAGCAGCTGGATCGTCAGCCGGTAGCGATTAGTCGACCGCTGTCGGCCCATGGTGCGGGCGCCCTTGCCGGTCGCATCGATGCCTGGCTCAAAGCCCGCTGAAACCAGTTTCTATCGCAGTGCCCGGTGCCGACGCTTGACCAGTTCCCAGGCCTGTTGGTAGCGCAGCAGGCGTTCCTTGGCCAGGGCGCGTTCTTCATTGCTGACCTGCTGCTGGGCCAGCTTGTCCGGATGGCAGCCAGACACCTTCTTCTTGTAGGCCCGCTTGATGTCGATCAGAGCGTCCCGGCGGGTCACCCCCAATAATTCGCAGGCCTGTTCGTAGCTGGTTGGCTTGGCCAGGTTTTCGGCATGGCGGATCCAGACCTTGCTGGCGTAGCTGTCGAAAATGTCATCGCTGACAGCCACCGGCAGGCCAATCTGATCGATCGCGTCTTCGCAGCGATAACGGCGCTGTTTACCGGGGCGGCCCATCAGCTGGGCGGCATGACACAGGCAAATCGCCACGATCAGCGCCGGCGCGGGCCAGATCCGGTTGCTCAGGCGCAGGGACAGGCCCCGCAGCCCCGGTAGCTGCTCCGCGGACTTGCCGCGCTGGAACCAGTTGATGGCCCGGCGGCGCTGACGCTGGGAGAGTTTGAGCGCCTTGATCAGGCCCTCGGCGTAGCGAATGTCGGCTTCACTGACCCGGCCCTCGGCCTTGGCGACATAGCCGAGGAAATAGAACAGCGGCAGCCGGCACCAGCCTGGCAGTCGGGTGCGCTCGAGCAGGGTTGAGGTTTGATGGCCACAGGACGACAACTCCCGCAGCAGGCTGGTGAATTCCGCTTCGATCCGGGCCGGTAGTAGTGGCTGCTCCGTGCTGTCCACCATGGCTCAGGGCTTCCTGTGCTTGAGGGTCTGGTCCAGGGCTTGCAGGCGTTCCGGCGTACCTACATCGACCCACTGCCCATGGTGTTCGACGCCGCGAACGCGTTGGTCACTCATAGCTTCGCGCAATACTGGGCCGAGTTTGCCGGATTGGTCGTCCAGGCCCTGAAACAGCCGGCGGTGTAGCAGGCTGATACCGGTGAAGGTGAGTTTGTCGGTGCCGTCCTCGGTCACGGTGCCGTCGGCGTGGAGCTGGAAGTCGCCCGCCGGATGGTGCTCAGGATTGCTGGTCAGCACCAGTAACGCGTCGCAGTCGGACGGTGGTGTCAGTTCGGAGAGCGGGAAGTCGCACCAGATATCGCCATTGATCACCAGAAACCAGTCGCAATCCGCACTGGTCAATTGGGGCAGGGCGCGAACGATGCCTCCGGCGGTCTCCAGTGGCTCGCCTTCACGGGAGTACTGAATCGACAGGCCGAAATCCTCACCGGTGCCCAGTGCCGATTCAATCTGTTCGCCCAGCCATGCATGGTTGATGATCACATCGCGGAAGCCGTCGGCGTGCAGCCGCTCCAGGTGATGCACGATCAGCGGCTTGCCCCCGGCCGTAAGCAGAGGCTTGGGCGTGGTCAGGGTCAGCGGCCGCATTCGTTCGCCCTTGCCGGCGGCCAGGATCATCGCTTTCACTGCGGGGTTTGCTCCTGGTTCGGAGCCGCACCAATGCGTTGTTCGATGGCGGGCATGACCACAGCGCTAAGCCACTCGTGGAAATGGCGCAGGGCCGGTTGCCGGCGGCTGGCGATGATCAGGTAGTTCACCGTGCGGGGAATGTCGGCCAGGTAACCGTGCTTGCCATCCCGGATCGCCAGGCGGGCAAAGATGCCCGCGGCTTTCAGGTGCCGTTGCATGCCCATCAGTTCAAACCACTGGCGGAAGGTTTCGGCATCGGCCCGGTGCAGCCCGGCGTCGGCGCTGCGCTGGCGGAAAAACTCGAGCCAGCGGCAAATGGCCTCCTCGGGCCAGTGGATATAGCAGTCCTTCAGCAACGATACCGCATCGTAGGTGACCGGCCCGCAGACCGCATCCTGGAAATCAATGACGCCCGGACGGTCGCTGTTGTCGGCGACCAGAAGGTTGCGGGAATGGTAGTCCCGGTGCACGGTCACTTCCGGCTGTGCCAGGGCGCTTTCCCGCAGGAAAGCGAATGCGGTATCCAGCAAGGCCCGTTCCGTGTTGTCGAGGCTCAGGCCGAGGTATTGCTCGAGCAGCCAGTCTGGAAACAGGGCCATCTCACGGTCCAGCAACGCGGCATCGTAGGGCGGCAGCGGATAGTCGTCCGGTGCGGCCAACTGCTGGATCTGCACCAGCTCGGTCAGCGCGCCCTGATATAGGCGATCGGCGTTGCTGTCATTCAGTTCGGCTAGCATCAGGTTGTCACCGAAGTCTTCCAGCAACAGGAAGCCCTGCTCGAGATCAGTCTGCAGGATTTCGGGCACGTGGATGCCGTGCCGGTGCCAGTGACGGGCAATGGCGAGAAAAGCAGTGCAGTCCTCGTGCTCCGGGGGCGCATCCATGACAATCAGCGGAGTGGGTTGGCGGCTCTGGTCATTGCGCCAGACCCGGAAATAGCGCCGAAAGCTGGCGTCACCGGAGACCGGCTCGGCGATGGCTTCGGACAGGCCATTGAACTGCCTGACCCAGTTGGTCAGCAACTTCTGACGGGTATCCATGATGCGGCTGGCTTTCCTGGAAAAATGGATGATCGATGACAGCGAAAGTTAGCAGACCAGTATAAAGACGGTAAATCGGTTTTGCAGCGGACTTTCCGTTAACAACCCCTTAGGGCACGTGTAAACTAGGCTGCTTTCGTGGTGTTGCGCAGTGATGCGCAGTCGTGCCCATAATCATGCCGTCGATTCACTGACCAGCAACAGGAAGCCTGTCACCGTGCCAATTTCCGATCGCCATCTGCAAAGGCCTGCGCTCCGGTTCGGCAGGTGTGTGGCGGTCGCGATCCTGGGATCGGCGCCGTTTTCGGTGCTCGCCCAGTCTGCACCCACTGCCGCGGAAATTGACTGGCGCCCAAGGGCGCAGTTACCAGAGTCGGCGCTCGAGCGCCTGCCGGTATTCTGTGACGGTGGTTATCTGCCGTCCGGTGCCGACGGTCACCAGGCTGGCGTCGGCGCCATGCTCGGCGAATCCGGCGCTGGGCCAGCACCGATCGAGGCGAGCGGCTTGATGCCCGCTACGAAATTGATCGCGCGCTCTACCTCAAGGGCGATGTCCGGATACGCAGGGTGGCTTCGAAGTCAGCGGGTCCGAGGCGCGCTACAATCAGTCCGAAGGTCGGGTTTCGGTGCAGGGGCCGCTGGTAAGCCGGGGCGAGGGTTTTCTGCTCACCGGTGACAGCGCCGAGTACAGCGTCGATTCCGGACGATTCGATATCAACACTGCCACCTTCCTGATTCACGGTGCCGACATGCGCGGCCAGGCCGGCAGCCTGACGCGGCTGGACGAGAGCCAGGTCGACATCCGTGATGGCATGCTGACCACCTGTGGTCCCCAGCAGAACGACTGGGCCATCGTCGCATCGGATATTCATCTCAATCAGGCCGAGGGTTTTGGTACTGCCAAACACGTGCGCCTCGAGGTGCTCGATGTGCCGGTGTTCTACTGGCCCTGGGCCAGTTTCCCCATTGATGACCGGCGCAAGACCGGCTTCCTGTATCCGTCGTTCGGGTCCTCCAGCGCCGGCAGTGGTGCCTTTGTCTCGGTGCCCTATTACCTGAACCTGGCGCCGCACTACGACGCCACCCTGACGCCCCAGTACATTCACGGCCGCGGCCTGTTCAATGAAGCCGAGGGCCGTTACCTGAGCCGCTGGGGCGAATCGGTGCTGCAGCTCGGCTACATCGACAACGATTCGGCCTACACCGACGAGAATCCGGGCGAAGACGGCGAGCGCTGGGCGCTGGATGTCGCCACCCGCGCCAACATCGGCAGCGGCTGGACTGGCTACGGTGACTATTCGGTAGTCAGCGACGAAGACTACCTGAGTGATCTCAACCGCAGCCTGGAAATCAATCAGACCACACATCTGCAGCGTCGGGGCGGCGTGCGGTATCGGGATCGGAATCAGTACTTTGAAACCTACCTGAATGACTACCAGACCATCAGTGACAGCATCGCTGACGTCAACAAGCCCTATGCCCAGCTGCCGGAGGTGCTCTACGGTGCCACCCGGGAAATGGGCTGGCTGGAAGCCGGTCTGGAAAGCCAGTACACCGTGTTCTATCGCGACAATGAGAACCTGACCGGGCTGGATCGGGCCAATGGCCAGCGCCTGCGCGCGGTGCCGGAGTTGGCGCTGCCGATGCGGGCTCTGTGGGGCTTCAGTCGGCCCTCGGTGAGTGTGGATTACACTCGCTACGAGCTGGAAGATTACACCCTGGGTGACGAAAGCATTGACCGCACGGTGCCGATCGCCGAATGGGATAACGGTTTGTACTTTGATCGTCAGTCCAGCGTTTTCGATGTGCCCTACAACCAGACCCTGGAACCCCGGCTCTACTACGCCTGGGCCGATGCCGAAGCTGACCAGAACGACATTCCGGATTTCGATACCGATCTGCAAGCCTTTCGTTTTGATCAGCTGTTCCAGCCGGATCGATTCACCGGGGGTGACCGGGTCGGTGACACCAATCAGCTGACGGTGGCGGTCACCAGTCGATTCAACGATCTGGTGACGGGTGCGGAGCGTGCTCGCTTCAGTATCGGCCAGGTCCAGTACTTTCAGGATCGTGAGGTGACCCTGTTCGGTGAGGGCGCCGGTACCCGGTCTCGCTCACCGCTGGCGGGTGAGATGGTCCTGGCGCCCCTCGACACCCTGGAAATCCGGTCATCGGGTTTGTGGGACCCAGAGACGGGTGAAACCGAGGAAGGCCGCAGCCAGTTGATATACCATTCCGAGGATTACCGCTATCTGGCCAGCCTTGGTCACACCTACAGCAAGGACGAACTTGAACAGTCGGACATCGCCGGGGTTTTACCGGTCACTGATCGTGTTAGCCTGATCGGTCGATGGGTTTATGATTCCAGTCTGGATCGCACGGTTGGATCCCTGGCCGGGCTGGAATACAACAATTGCTGCTGGAGCGTTCAGGTGGTGCACCAGAACTACCTGACCGATGACAGTGAACTGGATACCCGGTTGCTGTTCCAGATTCAGCTGAAAGGACTCGGTGGCAGTGGTGGCTCGTCCACCCGCATTTCCGAGGCTATTTACGGTTTTGATGAGCGGGAGCGTCGTCGGTTTGGAACTCCCTGACCGGAGTTCAGACTAACCCACGGCCACGGTGCCCGCAGCCCATTTATTATCAAGAGGTGTTTATGAAGGCGACCCTTCGCCATGCTGTACAAACGTTGCTGTTGGTCGCGGCCGTTGCCCTGTCGCTATCGGCGCAGGCGGAGCGCAAGCTGCTTGACCAGGTGGTTGCGATTGTTGATGACGACGTCATTCTGCAGACGGAACTTGATGCCCGCATCAATACGATTACCACCCGGCTGCGCGCCCAGGGCACGGGGTTGCCGCCCCAAGATGTCCTTGAAGAGCGGGTGCTGGAACAGCTGATTACCGAATCCATCCAGCTCCAGCGAGCGGATAAGCTGGGCATGCGGATCAGTGACAACGAGCTGAACGAAACCATGGACAACATCGTTGAGCGCAACGGCATGACCATGGCCCAGTTTGAGCAGCAGCTGGCGTCCGAAGGTGTGACCTTCCGCCAGGCTCGGGAACAGATCCGCAACGAGATGCTGACCAGCCGGGTGCAGCAGCGCCAGGTGGGCAACCGGGTGCGGGTAACTGATCGTGAAATCGAGAATTATCTGGAAGCGCTGGAAGCGTCTGGCCAAAATACCGCCGAGTACCAGTTGGCCTACATTTTCATCGAAGTGGACGACCCCAGCGACGAAGCCTCCGTGGCCGAGACCCGTGAACGTGCCCAGGATCTGCGCCAGCAGATCGTCGATGGCCGTGATTTCCGGGAAGTTGCGGTAGCGGAATCAGACGCCAGCAACGCCCTTGAGGGCGGCAATATGGGCTGGCGTACCGAAAGCCAGTTGCCGTCGCTGGTGGCACCGGTGGTGCCCGAGCTGGAAGTGGGCACGCCCTCGGCAGTGCTTGAGAACAACAGTGGCTTCCACCTGGTTATGGTGTTGGACAAGCGCGGCGGTGGCCAACAGCAGGTTATCCAGCAGCACAAGGTACGGCACATTCTGATTCGCCCCTCCGAGGCGGTGCCCGATGCCAGTGCCGAAGCCAAGATCCGCGATATCTACAACCGGCTTGAGCAGGGCGCAGACTTTGCGGATCTGGCTCGCGAGTACTCTGACGACCCGGTCTCCGGCTCTGACGGCGGCAACCTTGGCTGGGTCAATCGGGGCCAGATGGTGCCGGCTTTTGAGCAGGCCATGCTGGAGGCGGACCTGGGTGAACTGCGCGGACCCTTCCGCTCGCAGTTTGGCTGGCACATCCTGCAGGTGCAGGAGCGCCGGCAGAAGGACATCAGTGGCGATGTGAAAAAAGCCGAAGCGCGTCAGGCAATATACCGTCGCAAATCGGAAACCGAGCTGCAGAACTGGTTGCGCGAGATTCGGGACGAAGCGTTTGTTGAATTCAAGGGCGAGTACGCCCCTGAAGAAACCACCGATGGAGAAACCACCGATGGAGACGGCAGCGAGTCATGACCGATCCGGTGATCCTTGCTCTGACCGCGGGTGAGCCCGCAGGCATTGGCCCGGAGCTGTGCTTGCAACTGGCTGCGCAGCATCGGGACGAGGGTATTGTGGTGGTGGCCAGTAAAACGCTGCTGGCGCCCGCGCCGAGCAGCTGGGGCTGGATGTCATCCTGCACGACTGGCAACCGGGCCAGCGTCCTGCTACCAGGGCCGGTGAGCTCTCGGTCCTCGTGGTCGATGGTTGCGCCAGTACCGAAGCCGGTGTGCTCGATCCGGCCAACAGCGCCTACGTGCTGGAGACGCTTCGTGCGGCCGCCAACGGCTGCCTGCAAGGAGACTTCGATGGCATGGTTACCGCCCCGGTGCACAAGGGGGTAATCAACGAGGCCGGCATCGCATTCAGTGGCCATACCGAATTCCTGCAGGAATTGTGCGGCGTCGAGCGCGTGGTCATGATGCTGGCAACCGAGGATCTTCGGGTCGCGCTGGTGACCACCCACTTACCGCTGAAAGACGTGTCCGCGGCCATTACGCCAGAGCGACTGTCGCAGGTAACCCGCATTCTCAATGCTGACCTGAAGGCGTTTTTCGGCCTTGAGCAGCCGCGTATCCTGGTCGCCGGCCTGAATCCCCATGCCGGGGAGGGCGGGCACCTTGGCCGCGAGGAAATCGAGACCATTGAGCCGACGCTTGAGCAACTCAGGCTGAAGGCATACAGCTGACCGGTCCCTTGCCCGCCGATACCCTATTTACGCCCCATTGGCTGAATGATGCCGATGCCGTCCTGGCGATGTATCACGACCAGGGTTTGCCGGTGTTGAAATTCCAGGGCTTTGGCAGGGCGGTAAATATCACCCTGGGCTTGCCTATTGTCCGTACCTCCGTCGATCACGGCACTGCCCTGGATCTGGCCGGAACCGGTACCGCCGATGCGGGCAGCCTG
Organism: Marinobacter similis; assembly: GCF_000830985.1. Classification (GTDB taxonomy): domain Bacteria; phylum Pseudomonadota; class Gammaproteobacteria; order Pseudomonadales; family Oleiphilaceae; genus Marinobacter; species Marinobacter similis. The sequence continues at coordinate 1,774,328 of NZ_CP007151.1, forward strand.
CAGACGGCAATCCGCGTGGGTGCACAAATGGCCCGCTGTCGAAATGTCGCTAACCAAGAGAACCGTCCGTGAGTAATAAAGCCGGCCACCAGGCCCGAAAGCGATTTGGTCAGAACTTTCTCCACGATCCCGGCGTGATCGAGCGCATCGTGCGTGCGATCCACCCAAAACCCGAGGACACGCTGGTGGAAATCGGCCCGGGTCTGGGGGCAATCACGGAAGAAATCCTGGCGGTGAACCCCAGGCTGCAGGTGGTGGAACTCGACCGTGATCTGATTCCGGTGTTGCGAACCAAGTTCTTCAACTACCCGGAATTCCGCATCCACGAGGCCGATGCCCTTAGCTTCGACTTCAGCCAGCTCGCCGACGATGACCGGGGCCTGCGGATCATCGGTAACCTGCCCTACAATATTTCCACGCCTCTGATCTTTCATCTGCTGGGACAGGCAGGTGTGGTCAAGGACATGCACTTCATGCTGCAAAAGGAAGTGGTGCAGCGACTGGCGGCAGTGCCCGGTGATAACAACTATGGTCGCCTGGGCATCATGGCGCAGTACTTCTGCAAGGTGCAGCCCCTGTTTGAAGTTGGCCCCGGCGCGTTCCGGCCGGCGCCGAAAGTGGATTCGGCCATTGTTCGCCTGGTGCCCCATGAGACCCTGCCGCACCCGGCCAAAGATTTGGGTACGCTGCAGGCGGTGGTTCGCACCGCGTTTAACGCGCGGCGCAAGACACTGCGCAAGGCACTCGGCAGCCTGATCACCGTCGACCAGCTGCAAAGCCTTGGCATCAACGATGGCCTGCGACCGGAAAACCTCAGTCTTGCCGACTATGTTCTGATTGCCGATCTGCTGGTCGATCAGAAAGTCTCAGATGCCGGCTCCGAAGAGGTAAGTAATGACTGACTACGCCATTGGCGATATTCAGGGCTGTTATGACCGCATGCGGGATGTCCTGGCCAAGGTTGAGTTTTCGCCGTCGCGGGATCGGTTGTGGGTCGCCGGCGACCTGATCAATCGTGGCCCGTCGTCACTGGAAACGCTCAGGTACCTTGAGAGTCTGGGCAGTTCGGCGGTGGTGGTGCTGGGCAATCACGACCTGCATCTGCTGGCGGTGGCGCTGGGCGGACATCCACCAAAGCGCAAGGACACTCTGGCGGATATTCTCGATGCCCCCGATCATGACCGGCTTGTGGCCTGGCTGCGTCAGCAGAACCTGAGTGTTCATGACCCGGATCGCAATCTGATCATGGTACATGCCGGTGTTCCCCACATCTGGAATGTGGACCAGACCATGGAGTACGCCCGGGAAGTGGAGTCGGTGATTCGGAGCGACGATGCCGAGTACTACTTTACCCACATGTACGGCAATGAGCCGGCGTGCTGGCATGAGAGCTTAGCGGGCATGGACCGCTGGCGGGCAATCACCAATTACTTTACCCGCATGCGCTTTATTCGTGCGGATGGGACGCTGGAGCTGGCGACCAAGGAGTCAGCCGAACATGCACCCAAAGGCTATGCTCCCTGGTTCACCTATGCCCGGCCGGATGACGTACGCGTGGTGTTTGGTCATTGGGCAGCGCTGGAAGGCCAAACGGGCAACGATCAGTTCATTGGGCTGGATACCGGTTGTGTCTGGGGTGGTGTGCTCACCATGATGAACCTGGACACAGGAGAAAAGATCCACTGTGAGTGCTGAGCACGTAAAACCCGGGCCCGGTATCATGCGAGCGCCGCTGGCTCTTGGTGCCGGGGCGGCGTTGCTGGCTGTCATGGCCGGAGCCTTTGGCAGTCATGGTCTCAGGGGTACGCTGGATGCGCGCGGCCTTGAGGTTTTCCAGACGGCCGTCACTTATCAGATGCACCACGCCATTGCTCTGGTGCTGGTGGCGTTGCTGGCATTAACCTCGCTCAGTCGACGGTTGCTGGCTTGCGCGGCTGTGTTGTTCAGCGCAGGTATTGTGCTGTTCAGTGGTAGCCTATACCTGTTGGTGTTAACCGACCTGCGCTGGATTGGACCACTCACACCCCTGGGTGGGTTGTGCTTTATGATGGCCTGGGCCCTGCTGGTTGTGGCTGCCGTGCGCCATCCAAGAGTCCCGGGCCAGAGTTAGTGCACCGGGAAAACAGAGGTAAGCAAACGCTATGCAAGTTGAAGTGAACGGCGATGCGATGGAGCTCCCGGCCGGAGCAACCATAGGCTCCCTGATTGATCAAATGGCCCTGGCAGGCAAGCGCCTGGCCGTGGAAGTGAACGAAGACATTGTCCCGCGCAGTCAGCACCAGAGTTTTGCACTCAGTGACGGCGACCGGGTGGAAGTTGTTCACGCCATCGGTGGCGGCTGAACTGCCACGCTTTTGGCTCCGTCCGGCTTTGCGCTGCCGGGGCTACAAATCCAAGATTCATTGAAAACCGCAGGTAGGTTATGAGCGACACTCCCGAGACACAGCTTCCCGAAGACAAGCCCCTGGAAATTGCGGGCCGGGTTTACCAGTCCAGACTACTGGTAGGCACAGGCAAGTACCGTGACCTGATGGAAGCCGGTCATGCCATTGAATCCAGTGGCGCTGAAATTGTTACCGTGGCTGTGCGCCGTACGAATCTGGGCCAAAATCCGGATGAGCCCAATCTGCTGGATGTGATTTCCCCGGAAAGCTACACCATCCTGCCCAATACCGCCGGCTGCTACACCGCCAAGGATGCGGTCCGTACCTGTAAGTTGGCCCGGGAACTCCTCGACGGTCACGATCTGGTGAAGCTGGAAGTTCTGGGCGAAGAGAAGACCCTGTACCCCAACATGACTGAAACCCTGGTGGCGGCGGAAGAGCTGATCAAAGATGGTTTTAAGGTGATGGTGTACTGCTCCGACGATCCGCTGCTAGCCAAGCGTCTTGAGGAAATGGGCTGTGTGGCGATCATGCCGCTGGGTGCACCGATTGGCTCCGGCCTGGGTATTCAGAACCGCTACAACATCCGCCTGATTGTTGAAAACGCCAATGTTCCGGTTCTGGTTGATGCCGGGGTAGGCACTGCCTCTGACGCTACCATTGCCATGGAGCTGGGTTGTGATGGCGTGCTGATGAACACTGCCATCGCTCAGGCCAAGGATCCAATCCGTATGGCCAACGCCATGCGCCTGGCTATTGAATCCGGCCGCGAGGCTTACCTGGCTGGCCGTATGCCCAAGAAGCTTTATGCCAGTGCTTCATCGCCCATTGATGGCACCTTCTTCTAATATCGGGCTTTCCGTCCAACCACGAAAAAACGAGGGCCGGCGCATAGCGACCGGCCCCGAAAAACGACAAATCAGAGCGCTGTAGTCCTGCCATGACCGATCAAAAACCGAGTCGCCGTGAGGCCATTCTCCAAGCCCTGGTGGAACTCCTTGAATCCGATCCAGGAGCCCGCATCACTACCGCCGGTCTCGCCAAATCCGTGGGCGTTACCGAGGCGGCGCTGTATCGTCATTTTCCCAGCAAGCGGAAGATGTTCGAAGCCTTGATTGAGTTTGCTGAAGACGCGGTTTTCTCCCGTTGTCAGCTGATACTGCAGGAGCAGGAGGATGTCCGTGTTCGCCTGCAGCAGCTGGTGCATCTGGTGCTGGTGTTTGCCGAGCGCAACTCCGGCCTTTGCTGCGTGCTCACAGGGGATGCCCTGATGGGTGAAAACGATGCCCTGCGCCGGCGTGCGTCGCAGTTCTTTGAACGTCTGGAGACTCAGGTGCGCCAGGCCTTGAAAGAGGGTGAGATTCGTCAGGGTTTGCGACCGCGCACCAGTGCGGCCCGAGGGGCGGATTTTGTGCTGGTGTTCCTGGAGGGGCGGATTCAGCGGTTTGTGCGCTCGTCCTTTACTCGATTGCCGTCGGCTGACTTTGATGAGAGTTGGGGGTTGGTTGCTGAGGGTGTTTGGGGCTGAGGGTTTTGTCCTCAAAATCCGTGGAAGTGATTGCCAGGTAATGCCAGCACAGAACCGCTACGAGCACATCCATGTGGGCTTGTTTCCGGCCATCCATGGCCTCCAACATTCTGTGCCGGCATTACCCGACAATCACCCAATCTTCAGTCGTAGGCCGAAGCAGTCCTGAGGATTTTTCGTACAGGCTCCCAGATTGCAGGTGCTGAGATCAGAATATCCCTGCCATAAAGATCAGCCGGGTAGCCTTCCGGCACTTCACCGAAATGACCCGCTGTCGCGCCGGCTTCCAGTGCGATCAGTCGTGCGGCAGCAAAGTCCCAGGGGCTGACGTTCTCGTAGTAAATGTCCAAGCGACCACAGGCCACCCAGCAGATATCCAGTGCGGCCGAGCCAATGCGTCGCAGATCCCGGCATTGATGGATCATCGCATCCAGTCTGCGCACCAGGGGTTCGAGGTTGTCCTTGGTGTAGGGGAAGCCGGTGGCGAACAGGGAGTCCCGGGGTACGGTGGCGCCACTGTGGTTGATCGTCTCGCCGTTCAGTGTTGCCCCGGCGCCGCGGGTGGCTCGGAAGGTTTCGCCCGGAAACGGCGCGTGCACTACGCCTGCCTGAACCCTTCCTTTCTCAGCGTAGGCAATCGACACCGCTACCTGCGGGTGGCCATAGGCATAGTTCACTGTGCCATCGATGGGGTCAACGATCCACAGCGGTGTGTCCAGCTCTTCGGCCTGGGATAGGTCGGGCATGGTTTCTTCGGAGAGTATGCGGTGATTCGGGAAGCGTTCGCGGATGGCGCCGGTAATGAATTCGTCGGCCATCACATCGGCGTGGGTGACCAATTCAGTTTGCTGTTTCAGGTCTGTGCGCAGGGTGTTTTCTTCCCGCTCGTGGCGGATCAGCTCACCGGCCTGAAGGGCCAGCTGCTCGGCGAAGTCGGTGATGGCTTGAAGAGAAGATGCAGAATCGGACACGGCGCCCCCATGGTTTACGCAAGTGCGAATGAGGGCGCCAGTCTATCACGTCAAGTTCAGAGGCTGGTCAGCCAGGCCTCCATCTTGTTCATGGCTTTGACGAGCCGCGGGCAAGCCTGCTCGACAAAGTCGTCGGCCAAGTCCGTGGCGGCATAGTCACCACCGGCCAGGTTCAGCGCTTCGGCACCATCGAAGTCAACGAAGGCCAAGCGAGCGGCGAGGTGGTCTGGTACGAAGCCAAAATCACTGGCCGGAAGAATCGCCACGCCGGTGTTTTCCAGCAAGGCCTGGCAGAAGGCCTGGCTGGTTTTGATGTCTTTGCTGGCGAGCTGTTCGCGGAAGTTGGAGAAGTCCGGGAACAGGTAGAAAGCACCTTCGGGCTTTTGCACGACCGCACCCATATCGCTGAGGCGACGGTGCACGTATTCGCCGATCACCTTCAGCACACGACGGGACTGCACCAGGTATTCGTCGATATCGTCGCCGCCATTGAACGCCGAGATGGCGGCGTACTGGATTGGCGCGCTGGTGGAGGTGAAGGTTTCACTGGCAATGATTGCCATGGCATCCAGCAGTGGACGAAGCTCCCTCGGGAAGATGAAGGTGCCCAGTCGCCAGCCGCCGGCGCCGGCCCACTTGCTCAGGCCGGTGCTGATGATGGTGCCTTCCGGATAGTAGCGGGCGATGGACTTGTGCTTGCCTTCGAAGTGTACTTCTCCGTAGATCTCATCCGACAGCAGAATCAGCTTGTACTTGCGGGCGACGTTGGCGATGGCCAGCAGCTGGTCGTCGGTGTAGGTGCAGCCGGTGGGGTTGGACGGGTAGTTCAGGATCAGGATCCGCGGCCGTGACGGGTCGTCGCGGCAGATGATGTCCAACTCTTCGGCGGTCAGTTGCCAGTTGTTTTCAGCGTGGGTTGGCAGCCAGTGCACGGAGCGGCCGATGATCCGCGCCTGGGGGGCGTAGGATACCCAGCTTGGGCGCGGTATCAGCAGGTCGCCGTAGTAGGCCAGCTGCAGGATGAATAGTAGTTCCTTGGAGCCCGGGCCGATTAACACGTCTTCCCAGGAGCAGCGCATGCGTTCGCTGCGGTTGATGTAGCCTGCGATGCTTTCGCGCAGGCTTTTCAGACCTTTGACCGGTAAGTAGTCCTTTTCATGGGCGTGCTCTTTCAGCGCGTCCACAACCCGCTCTGGCACCGGGAAAGGTGACTGGCCCAGCCCGAGTTTGATGATGTCTTTGCCATCGGCTTTGAGTTGGTTACTTAGCTCGTTGATGCGGAGGGTCGCGGAGGCTGAATGCCCCGAACGTTCAGGTTGATTGCATAACGGTGTTCGGTTTGTATGTCCATTATCCCGGTCTGTGGTTTTTGAATGGCTTTTTCAGTATAGAAAACCCAAACATATCTGTGACCGGGGTAAGGATAGGTGATTGCCGCATTCCAGGGTTGGACTTTAGTCGGTGATCTCCAGGTCCAGGTGTTCCAGTGCCTGATTGAATTCGCTGCGCAAGGCACGGGCATCTGGATGATGCCGGGAGAAGGCCGCGCGAAAGAGGCGTTCGTCACCGACTACTCCGGGTAAGGCGGTTATCCGCGACAATTCAGGGTATCGCCCTTTGTTGGTATCGATCAGATGATTGCACGCCTTTTTTTCGCAGATGAATACATCGACCCGGCCCATCGCGACCATGCGAAGACCGGCCAGATCAGGATTCTCCTGGTTCATGGTCACCACCTGCGATGGGCCTTGCCCAAGCCAGGCCATGAACTCCGGAGCGTAACTGTAGCCGGCGGTCACTCCCACGCTCAGATCTGCCAGATCGTTGTAGCTGGTCCAGGAAAGCGCGGCGTCTTTGCGGGCGTATAGTACGTCTCGTGCTGAGCTGATTGGTGCGGTGAACAGGTAATAGCGCTCGCGCTCCGGTGAGCTGGTCAGTGAGAACAGCAGGTCTGCATTGCCGCGGCGAACCATCATTTCCGCCCGGGCCCAGGTAGAACCTGAAACTCCGGTTCATAGCCCATCGCCCGAAGTACAGTACGGATGGTGTCGACGTCATAGCCCTGAAGGACGCCATCCTCAACGTACTCGAAAGGCGGATACTCTGTAGTCACCACCTTCAGCACCGGTGCCGTTTCCGACAGCACCGGCAAGGCTGCTGATATCAGGAGGATGCTGATAGTGTGGCGGATCAGCATAGGTAAAGGTTTCCCCGCATGAATCGTTGATTTCTCAAGGAGTCTAGCTCATCAGCGCGTGCGCACCCAGACCTCAACCCGGCCATTGCGTTGTTGGCCACTATCGCCGCCAACGGTTCCTACCGGCATGTAGTGTCCGTAACCGGTGTAGGCAACATTCTTTAACCCTTTCGTCGACAGAGCCTTGCGAACGGACAGGGCGCGCAACTCGGAGATCATCTGGGCTCGTAATTCATTGCTCTGGGCATCGGCGAAGCCGATCAGCAGGACATCGTCGGCGCTCTGGTTATGGCTGTCGAGAAAGGACATTACTCGCGCCAAATCTCGCTGGGCCTTGTTGTCGAGGCGGGTGCGCCCTTCTGCGAACCGGAAATTAACCGTCAACCGCTGATAATTGCCGGTCAGGCGTTTGAAGGTCGAGGGTGCCTTGCCGTCCAGCTCCGGTTTTACCGCGATGGGGGTTTGCGACACAAAGCCAGACCGGGAGACGATTTCTTGGCCTTCCTGACCAAGAGCGAACTCAATAAAGGCTTTCGCGAGGGGAGTGGTCCGCTCGCCCGGGGTGTACATGAACAGGCGTCGGGCGAGTGGGTAGTCTTCGCTGGCAACGGTCAGTTGGTTGGGCTTCAGGGCCGGGGCCGCACCATCAGAAATGGCCAGAACCTTGCTGTTGCGAACCGAAGCCAGGCCGGCAAAGCCAATACCGGCGGGATCCAGGCTAACATCGTCGGACAGCTGATCGTTGGACTCGTAGCGCTGAGCGGTAGCATCCAGGGTGAATTGCTTGCGCAGAACCAGGCTCTTGAAGGTATCCCAGGTGCCGGATCGGTCGTCCCGGGCATAGAGGTTTATGGGTTCATTTCGTCCTCCGAGCTCTGCCCAGTTGCTGATCTGGCCGGCAAAGATGCGAGCCAGGGTGTCGATGCTGAGCTGGTTAACCGGGTTGGATGGGTGCACGAGAATGGCCAGGCCATCAATCGCGATGACGTGTTCGCTGGCCAGTTCGGTGAGATCAGCGCGTCCTGCCATTTGCGACAGTTCCGACGATTTCACCGGGCGTGACGATGCCCAGATGTCGGCTGTGCCCGCGTTCAGAGCTGCAAAGCCGGTACTGGAGCCATGCGCGGCGACCAGCACCCGCACCGGTGAGTCTGAGCGTTCGCCGATCAGGATCGCTTCGTTTTCGGTACCTGTGTTGCGGGTGATGACCCTCGTGTCGCCTTGGCTGTGCAGGAAACCCTCAACCAGCATGGGCGCCAGCGTGGCGCCAACGGTGTTAGAGCCGTGAATGGCCAGGTCGTTGGCTTGGGCCAGGGGTAGCCAGAATACTGTGGCCAGAAACCACAGGAATGCATGGCGCAGGCTCCGCCGGGATGCAGGTTTTTCATCCTAAAACTCCGTTAAAACTGATAGTTAGCGTTTTAAAAGAATGCGACAGAAATGTGACAGTTATGTGTCAGGTGCGCTGAGCCAGGGCTGAAGCTGCACGGGGTTTTGGCCAGAACTGTTAAGCAGGCCGCGGTGCCTGGGCGATAACTGGCATAGAGTGATTGGGCTGCAGTAACAAAAACACACAAGATGCGGGGTTACCCATGAACCAAACCTCAAGCCAGGTGGTCCGTGATCAGCTCGCCCGTTCCGGACAGTCATTGCCGCTGCACCGGGTTCTGATTGTTGATGATCATCCGCTGTTTGCCCAGGGACTGGCCGGTTTGCTCACCCAGTCTGCCCTGGCTGGTGCGGTGGAGGTGTCGGAGTCGGTGGAGCAGGCAGTTGCCGCGCTGTCCGGCCCATGCACAATCGATCTGGTGCTACTGGATGTTTCGCTCCAGGGTGAAACCGGGCTGATGTTGCTGCCCAGAATGAATGCCCACAAGCCACCTGTGGTGGTGATTTCCAGCTCTGAGGACGAAACCACGGTGCGCGCGGCACAGGCCGCTGGCGCCCGGGGCTTTTTGCCAAAATCCGCAGGTCGGACGGCGTTGATCCGTATGGTTCGCAGTGTCAGTCGGGGTGGGGAATATTACCCGGGACGGCGGTCTCTGCCGACACAGATTCAGGTGCTGACGCCCCGGCAAAAGGATGTGCTGGCGCTGCTGGCACAGGGGTTTCCGAACAAGCGCATCAGCCAGAGCCTTAACCTTACCGAACACACCGTTAAAACCCACTTGAAGGCCATCTTCATGCACCTTGGGGTGCACAATCGCACCGAGTGCGTCAGTCAGGCACGCCAGATGGGCTGGCTGTAACCGACCAAGGGGGGGCTTGCTGCTGTGCCATCGGAGGTTGAGTCGGGGTGATTGGTAGCGCCGGCAAATCGAGCCAGAAGGTCGTGCCAGCATCGACCGTCGAGCTGACGCCGCAGGTGCCGTGCATTAATTCAGTCAGCTCCTTTACGATGGCCAGTCCGAGCCCAAGCCCGGCTGAGTGTTCGTGATTGCCGGTGCCGCGTATAAACGGCTGGAACACCCGATCCTGAAGCTGCGGGGCGAGCCCGCTGCCGTTGTCGCTGACACTGATCCGTATCAGCCCGTTCCGCAGCATCGCTGAGGTGCGAATGTCGGTGCCGCCGCTGTGATCGATTCCGTTAAAGACCAGATTCTGCAGGGCCCGCAATAACAGCTGAGGGTCGGCCAGCACCTGTAGTTCCGACGCAGTATCGGTCCGGTACAGCCGGATCTTATGCAGTTCAGCATGATCAACCGTCAGGTCGATCAGCTGATCCAGCAGCCCGTCCAGATCTACGACCTGGGGTTCCGGATGAATCATGCCCTCGTTGATGCGGGAAATATCCAGCATCGTGCTCAGTAACCGCTGAAAATGACCGACCGTACCCTGCAGCCGATGTACCAGGGCCTGTTGTTCGGTTGGCAGTGAGGTTGCTGCCAGGTTGGCGAGGTTCAGGCCGATGATGTTCAGGGGTTGGCGGAGGTCGTGACTGGCCACGGTGATCAGGCGGCTCTTGCGCTCGCTCTCTTCTGCAGCAGTCTGGTGTAAATGGTGGATTAGCTGCTGGTCGAGGTAGTGGGCGCGGTGACGGTATTCGGTAAGCCAGGCGCCGATCATGCCTATGCCATTGGCGGTCAGCATGAAGAACAGGTTGTTCATCAGTGCGTGGGTGGGTAGTCCAATGGTCAGCTCGCAAATCAGGTACGCCAGGATGATCAGGCGGAAGCCAGGCTGGCGGAAAAGAAGGGCAGGCCCATGGCGAAGTACCCAAACATCAACATCAGCAGCATGCCTTCATAGGGCAGCGGGAAATCCCGCAAGCGGGCAGCAGCAATGATGGCGACAACACTCAAACCCCCGACCAGATAGGCCAGGGTATACAGACGCTCGAAGGCCAGGTCTCCCGGCCAGCGCTGATGTGACAGCCAGCAGATCAGGGCAATCACCGGGCAGGTGACCGTCAGCCGGATGGTCACAGTCACCTCGGCCAGTGCTGGGGGCAGTGTGGCCAGGTCCAGGAGGATAAAGATGCCGAAGATCAGCAGACCTGCTGCGGACACCAGCCGGGCGCGTTCCCGCACCGCCAAAGCCCGGCGCTGCCGGTATGCTGGTTCAAGTTCGGTGCAGAAGCGCAGCCTCCGGAACCCGGATGACTGCTGCGACATGATGACCTGAGGGTCCATGATCAATTACCTGCCGGTGTTGGGCGACCGCCAGTGTAAAACGTTGTGCGGGCCGAAGACGCGCATGCCCGCACAGTCTGATCAATTGCTTCCCAGCATTTTCAGGCGTGCCCAGGTCTGCTGTTTCTGATCGGGAAAGTGCTGGTTCAGCAGTTGAGTTTGCTGGGCTGACACATCCGTCTCGCTCAGGCCGGAAGCGCGCAACTGGTCCAAAGCTGCTTCGTAGTGCTGGTAACGGGCATCGAAGGTTGACCGCTCCTGCAGGTAGTCGGTCACGCTGGCGGCCGCTTCCGGCGACATGCCCTGTGCCATGAGCTTCTGGCCAGCGCTTTCCGGTGATTCGGCGGCGTTGATGGTGGCCATGCGGCGACGGTTCAGTTCGTTGCTTGTCAGCAGGTGTCGCTCGGTCTGTTGCAGTTGCGACGGCAGCTGGTCGCGGTGCCAGGCTACCAGTGCGGTTTTGGCTTCTGCCGACAGGTCGGTGCGGGCAGCGACGCCCAGCGTTGCCAGGGTGTACTCGCCGTAGGCTTCCTCCAGTCCAAAGAAGGCCTGGTGGGCTTCCGGGCTGAATACGCCCTGGCGCACCTGTTTCAAATCTGTGAACGCTTTTTCAAGCATCTCTAATCGGTAAGTCGGGTCATTCTGGCGGCTCGGGTCCAGCGCTGTGGCCTGAACGGCCAGGGCTTCCTGCTTGTACTCAAGGTACTGGTCCAACAGTGCCATGGTCTCATCTGCCGCCGTGGGTGGCAGACTGGTTATGGCCAGCGTCCGGATCTGTTCCAGTGCCTGGTCTGGGGACACTTCACCCACGGTGTTCAGGAAATAGTCGAAGAAATCCTTGGTCTCCAGATCGACGATCAGCTTGCCCTGGCTATCAGCTTTGAGCGCACCATCAATGTCGGTGCCCTTGAGTGAGGGTGCATAGGGATCGGGGCCCAGGCTGGTTGGGGTGCTGCTCGCCACTTCGGCGCCTGTTTTCGAGTCATCCGCGGCTGACCCATCGGACGAATCTGCTGGCGGATTGATGGTCGTGTCAGCAGTCGGCACCGGGGCAGGCGCGTTGACTGTCTTGATGTCGGTGGTGGGTGCGGACGCCTCTGGCAGGTACCACCAGATCGCACTGCCGGCCACCAGGGCCGACAGTGCGAAGCTGATGAGCCATCGACGATATTGCTGGGGACGATGTCTCATAACTGCCTCACAGACCACGGTTCTTCAGGCGGTTGGCTTGTGAGCGATAGAGTGACACCGGATTGGTCCAGAGCGAGCGAACCCCAAACAGGTGGTTGATGGCATCAACGTGGTTCATGTCGTAGTGAGTGCCGATGACGTTGCCCATCTTGGTGGAGCAGACGCCGACTAAGCCATCGCTGGGCTCACCGCCAAAGGCCAGGGAGGTAATGCCAAGGAAGGGGTCGGTAGCATCGAGAATGTTGGTCCAGACTCCGCGGCCGGTCCATGAGAAGTACTTGATGCGGTTGCCGTTGATCCAGACATCTTCATTGGTGCCAGAGCAGGAGGAGCGGTTTACGCCTTTCCAGCCGAGGGCGTCGTTGAGATCAGTGGTGCCTCGGGTGGTCAGGGTTTCCAGGGCTGCGACGCCATCCTGTGGATTGCTGGAGCCGGACAGGGCGTTCACCAGGCCGCCCAGAGCATTGGCAATGGCCTGGGCGCCACCCTCAACATAGCTTCCCGGTGGCAGTACACCACGGACCACGTCCGCCACGGTGGAGCCCTTGTTTACCCCGTTGATGGAGGTGATGGAGGCAATCTTGTGGGGAATGAGTGACGCGGTGACCCGGGAGGTGGGCGCACCCTGGCTATGGGCCATCAGGTTCACCTTGGAGTGGCCCAGGCCGTTGACGTAGTTGGCCAGCTGCTGGCCACGCTGTTCACTGCTGTTAACGAAGGAAACACTGGCGGAATAGACTCGCGCACCGCTGCGTTCCAGGTTCCAGGGAATGGTGTGGAAGTAGTTGATCAGACCGCCGATGGTGTTGAAACCGGTGACGCCATGGACCAGAACGATGGGGTGCCGGGTTGAGGTATAGCCTGCGTGGGTGAAGAATGAGACTGACAACAGGACGAGCCCCAGCGCGAAGGCTGCGGTTTTTCTTATACGCATGATTAACTCCAATTGTTGTTGTAAGCGGCCACGTTAGTGCGGCCATAGGTCGTTAATGCGTTGTCGATTATTGGTGTCCAGGCAGGGGCAATAAATCGCCCATTTGGGGGAGGGGTGTGAGCGAATAGTGGCGATAGGGTTATCGGGGCAGACTGCTTAGGAGAGAGTGCTCACAGAGAAGCGTTCACGGATGCCGGTGAGCGTCCAGTTCCATGTGCATGATGCGTTGACCCAGCATGATGATCCGCCCGGTATAGCGCTCCTCTCCGGTGCTGGTGAAATCGAACAGGAATCGGCGCCAGACCCTGATCCGGCCTTCGGGGTCGCGCTTGAACCAGATTCCGCGGAGAAAAACGGCGTCGTCCAGCAGCATCACGTCCATCGATTTGCAGTAGCGGCGAGCGGCCAGCAGCACAAAGTCCTTGATGGCCTTGGCACGCCACCAGTACCAGACAACGAACGTAGCTGTGAAGAGCCAGAAAAGGGTTCCGAGGGTCACGATAAACGCAGCTTCAATGGGAGTGGAGAGTAAAGGATGGGCCCCAGACTACCCCATCAGGGCGGCCCGGGGAAATACTGCCCGGCATGTCGGCACGCCGGGCAGGGATCGGGCAAGGCTCAGTGTGTAGTCTTGTTGTGGTCCCGGGCCAGCAGGATATAGAACGCCGGCAACACGAAGATGGTGAACAGCGTACCGATACCCAGGCCCGCACTGATGGTGAGGCCGATGGCAAACCGGCTCTCGGCACCGGGGCCGACCGCGATCAGCAGTGGCACCATGGCGAAGATAAGCGCCAGTGACGTCATGATGATCGGGCGCAGGCGGATGGCCGCCGCTTCGATGACTGCCTTGATCTTGTCCAGCCCGCGTTCGACCTGGAGCTGGTTGGCGAACTCCACGATCAGTATGCCGTTCTTGGACACCACCCCGATCAGGGTAATCAGCCCACCTGGGTATAGATGTTCATGCTGGCAAAGCCGAGCACGATAAACGACATGGCGCCGGCTACCGACATGGGCACTGATACCAGGATGATCAGCGGATCACGCCAGCTTTCGAACTGTGCCGCAAGCACCAGGTAGATCACCAGCAGCGACAGGAAGAAGGTCACCACCAGCGCGCTGCCCTGGGTGGCTAGCTGCCGGCTTTGACCGGTGTAGTCGAAGCTGAAGCCCTGGGGGAACACTTCCTCGGCGGTCTTCTCCATGTAGTCCATGGCCGTACCCGCGGCGACACCCGGCATCACCACACCCTGGAGCGTGAGCGAGTTTTGTTGGTTGAACTGGGTACGTGATGAGGGTTCAACGTCATTGCTGAAGCTCACCACGCTGCCCAGGGGCACCAGAGTGCCGGTATCGGAACGGATGTAGTAATCGTTCAAGGCCTGGGAGTCCAGACGGAATTTCTGGTCAACCTGGGGTATTACCTGGTACGACCGGCCTTCCATGTTAAATCGATTGATGTAACCACCACCCAGCATGCTGGACAGTGCCTGGCCAACGTCCTGCATCGAAAGCCCCAGATCGGCTACTCGATCCCGGTCGACCTTGATCCGGGTGATGGGCCGGTCGAAGTTGATCGACTTCTGCAGGAACATGAAGTTGCCGCTACCCATGGCTTCACCCAGCAGCTCGTCCGCCACCTGGTTCAGCTGCTCATAGCTGTTGCCAGTAGTGATCACGAACTGGAACGGCAGGCCGCCACCAGAACCGGGCAGCGACGGCCGTGGGAACACCGCGGTTTGCAGACCGGTTACCTTGCTAAGTTCGGCGTCCAGTTGCGGTTGTGCCTCGAACTGGGAAATTTCCCGCTCGCTCCAGGGCGCCATCTTGAAACCACCGAACACGGCATTCGGCCCGGTGAAGCCAATGATCATGAAGTCTTCCTCGTACCCGGGCAGGGATGACATCCGGCTCTGGATCTCGTCGCCGTGCTCCTGCAGGTAATCGAGGGTTGAGGTCTGTGGTCCCAGTCCCTGATAGAACAGAATGCCCTGGTCTTCGGTCGGCGCCAGCTCGTTCTGGCTCATCATTGCCATGAAGTAGATGGAGCCGAGTACGACAAAGGCAAAGAAAATGACCACCGATTTGGTTTCCATCAGCGAGGTCAGTGCCCGTTTGTAGCCATTGGACAGGCCGTTGAAGCTGCGCTCGACCAGACCCTCGAATTTGCCGGGGTTGCCGTGGGGTTTCAGTACCATGCCAGACAGCATTGGCGACAGGGTCAGGGCCACGATACCGGAGATCACCACGGCGCCGGCCAGGGTGAAGGCGAATTCGGTAAACAGCGAACCGACCAAACCGCCCATGAAACCAATCGGTGCATAGACGGCGACCAGGGTGGTGGTCATGGCGATGATTGGCACCGCCATTTCCCGGGCGCCTTGATGGCGGCATCAAACCGGGTCTCACCCTGCTCGATGTGGCGGTGCACATTTTCGACCACGATGATGGCATCGTCGACCACCAGGCCAATGGCCAGAACCATCGACAGCAGGGTAAGCAAGTTCAAGGAGAAGCCAAACATCAGCATGATAAAGGCGCCACCCACCAACGACAGCGGCACTGCCACTGATGGCACGATGGAGGCACGAACGGAGCCCAGGCACAGGAATACCACCACCAGTACGATCACCAGTGCTTCCAACAGAGTCTTGATAACTTCGTTGATGGAGTCTTCGATAAAGTCGGAGGCGTCGTACGCCAGCCGGACGTTCAGACCGGAGGGCAGTTGGCTCTCGATATCAGGCAGTGAATCTTTCACCAGGCCGGCAACAGTGAGGGGGTTGGCGCCGGGTGCCAGCTCGATAGCGACGTAGGTAGCCGGGTCGCCTTTATACAGCGCGAGCTGGTCGTAGGATTCAGAACCGAGCTCCACGCGGGCGATGTCCTGTAGGCGAATCTGGGTGCTGCCGGACTGCTTCACCACCAGGTTGCGGAACTGGTCAGGGTCGGCGACATCAGTGTCGCTGGTCATGCTGATTGCGGTGTACTGACTTGGTGTTGCCGACCGCAGCCTGGTAGTTGTTGGCGCGCAACTTGGCGACGACTTCCGGTGGTGTCATGTCTACCGCGGCTAGTCGCTCCGGGTCTAGCCAGACTCTCAGGGCAAACTTGCGGCCAATGAGGTCGGCCTTGCCGACGCCGGGGAGTGCCTGCAGCTTTGGCTGCACGACGCGGGTCAGGTAATCGGAGATCTGCGGAACTTCCAGCTCACTACTGTAGAACGCGATGTACATCAGCGCCGTGGAGTCACCAGTAGTGGACGTGATAACCGGATCCTGGGCTTCGGCCGGCAGCACGTTGCGCTGACTGGCCACCTTGGCCTGGATTTCCGCCAATGCGGCGTTGGCATCGTAGTTGAGCACCATCTTGGCTTCGATGGTGGAAGTGCCCTGGGAGCTTGTGGAGGTCAGGTAGTCGATGCCGCTGGCTTCGGCAATGGCCTGTTGCAACGGGGTGGTGATGAACCCTTTGATCAGATCCGAGCTGGCACCGGGGTAGGCCGTGGTGACGGTTACCGTGGTGCTTTCAAGTTCCGGATACTGCCGGATTTCCATCTCCATAGCCGCTCGGGCGCCGAGCAGCAGGATCAGTAGGCTGACCACCGTTGCCAATACTGGACGGTGGATAAAAATGTCGGTAAATCGCATTATTCAGACGCCTCCTTTGACTGGGCGGAGTCGTCCTGAATCGCGACTGGCTGGCCAGCTCGCAACCGCAGCAGGCCTTTGGAGACGATGGTTCCGCCTTCTTCCAGACCCGACAGAATGGCCACTTTATTGTTCCGGGTCTCACCGGTCACCACGGTGCGGCGGGTGACGACCTGGGTGTCGTCATCGTTCTTGCCAATGACAAACACGAAGTCACCGTAGGTGTTGTAGGAGACAGCCGTGCGCGGAACGGTGACCACTTCGTTGTCTTCCGGCTGGCGAGTCATGACAGTGGCGAACATGCCCGGGCGCAGAAGCTGTTCTTCGTTATCGAGCGTGGCGCGAATACGCACGGTGCGGGTTTCCGGGTTAACCGAGGTGTTGATGGCGGCGACGGTGCCCTTGAAATCGCGCTCGCGCACGGCGGCGACGGTTGCTACAACCGGGTAGCCAGTTTGCACGTCCGGCAGGTTCTTCTCCGACAGGGTGTAATCCACGTAAATCGGATCCAGCATGTTGATTTCAACGATGGGGGTGCCGGTGGCGACGTATTCGCCACGGTCGACCATGCGGATACCGAGACGACCATCGAAAGGCGCGCGGATGATTTTCTTGCTCAACTGGGCTTCAGCTTCGTTGACCCGAGCCCGGGCGGCGTCGAAGTTGGCTTTGGCCTCGTCGTACTGGGACTGGGACACAGCGCGCTTGGGCAGCAGGTCAGACACCCGCTTGAATTCCTGCTCGGCCAGCTGGGCTTCGGCGCGACGGGTGCGCAGGGCCGCCTGGTCGATGGCGGAATCGATACGCAGCAGCACGTCGCCCTGCTTGACGGTGTCACCTGATTCGAAGTTGACCACTTCGACCACTCCGGGCACCTCGTTGGCGACCTGAACGCCGTTTACCGCTTCGATGCTGCCCACGGCTTTGATGGCAGGTGTCCATTTTTCGATTTTGGCTTCAACGGCGGACACTTGAGCCGGTGGGCGTGGCTGACTCATCTGTTCTTCCATCTGGCCAAACTGGTAGAACTTGTAACCAAAAATGCCGCCAAGGACGACGCCAAGAAAGATGATAACGATCACGAAGCGGGAGGCAGTACGCATAATTCGGGTCCTGGGAATCGGGTTTGTTCTTTCGTGGGTGCAGCCGGAAAATACATGTTTTCTACAAAACATAGCATCCTACAAAATATGCAGGGTGCTTGTCACCGGGTTGTCGGTATTTCTGCGTAGGGCGCCTGGGCGTTTGGGACTCCGGTGACGCTGCCGGCTTACGCGCTCGAGGCTGGTATTGTCGACGGAAGAAGTGACAGAATTACGACCATTCATTCGCTAAGGATCAACCCATGCACTGGATTCTCGGTATCGCTCTGGCGGCTGCTGTCTTTGTCATTCTGAAGCAGTGGGGGGCGTTGTCGCCCGACAAGCAGAAAACCGCAATCTGGAAAGGCGTGCTGGTGGTCGGCGGCGCGCTGCTGCTGTTTCTGGTGCTGACCGGGCGGGTGCATGTGCTCACTGCGGCGGTGGCGGCGGTGCTGCCGCTATTGCGCAAGTTGCCGGCGCTGCTCAAATTCATGCCCATGGTGAAACAGCATCTGGGCCGGGGTGATGGGAGTGGTGCTGGGCAGGGTTCTGGGGATGAACAGTACGAGAAGGGCTCGGGTCGTTCTGCCGCCCATGGGGGCATGTCGAAGCAGGAAGCGTGCGAAATTCTGGGGGTAGCCCGCGGTTGCGAGGAACAGGAGGTCGTTGCGGCGCACCGCCGTTTGATCCAGAAACTGCATCCGGACCGCGGCGGCAATGATTATCTGGCGGCCAAGATCAACGAGGCAAAAGCCGTTCTACTTCGAGGCCGTTCCCGCGCCGACGCCCACAGCCAAGACAGTTGACGGTTAGCGCAGGATGTCGACCTTGACCTCGAAGCTGCGGTTGTCGGAACGGCTACTGTTAACACTGTAAGTGATGCCCGAGCGCTCAGTGTTGGCGGAGGTGGAGGTGCTGCCCAGTGCCACCCATTCGCCCGGTTCCACCCGGCGAATGGTTACCACGGCCTCGGTTTCATAGCCGGGCAGGGCCGCCGGATCTTCCTCGAACGATACAATACTCACCTCAATTGCCCGGTCCGAAATAACCTGCGGGCTTACCAGGAAACCACTGCGGGTTTCGACCTGTTGGAGAATAGCCGCCGGGTTGCGCCCACCCTGAACAGCAAACGGCAGGGTTCGGACCTGGCCGGAGGTGATGTGGGCCGACTGGCCATCCTGCACCACCAGGGTTCGGAGCTGGCTGTTGTTGGTGCTGGTGACTTTGCGCTCAACGGTGACGTTGACCCGTTTCTCCGAACCGGAGACTCCGGCCCCGGAACGTTTTCCACCAATATCCTGACGGGACCGGACGGTGATGCGCAGCTGCGCTGGTGCCACATCCATGGTGTCGATGAGCATGCCGATTTCATCCAGCAAGGCAGGCTCACCTCGCACGACCACCTGTTGGCCCCGAGCGGTAATGGTAACCGGGGCGTTCTGGTAAAGCTCACGGATCTGCTGGGCGACGTCGTCCGCGGGGCGGTTCTGTAACTCGTAGACTCGTGCCTCAGCCTGGGCCGTGGCCGGCAATATTAGCAGGCTCAGGAACAGGGCCAGGATCCGGGGCAAATTAACCGGACCGCGTCGGAGAAAATGAGGTTCTGTGAGTGTCATATTTGCTCCCGACCCTGCCGTCGACTGAAAAAGTCTGGACAACGGGGTTGCCAAGTTGAAAACCGGGGGTATATATTGAAAAGCATGAAGACCACACACGCGATCTGTCAATTGAATGTTCTGCAAGCTTTCGGTGAAAAATCGATAGCGGCGATCGCTGCTGTGTTTTCTTGGTGGTTTGGATATGGCTTTTATTTTAGCCAGAGCCAGGGCCGCCCATAAGATCTTCATCGACCGAATAACGAGGAAGGCAGCCCGGCAGAAAACCCAGGCTGCCACCGGACTCAAAAAGCCCCGACTGGTAGCCCAGCCGGGGCTTTTTTGATTCTGACACAGGGAAACGGGAACACTGATATGAACATGCCACCGAGTTCTGAGACGCTGACAAGTTCTGCAGCGTTGAATGATACCAACGCACTGAACCAGCCAGCCACCGATACGGCAGTCAGTCAGCGCCAGGAAGTGGCCTTGCCCACCGCCGCCGGTTTGCGCCAGCAACTGCCGGTTTCGGCCAGCTTGGCCAGGCAGATCGCCGGGCAGCGCGAGGCCGTCCGAAAGATTCTGCGAGGCGAGGGTGACCGCACCCTTATTGTGATGGGGCCTTGCTCCATCCACGATGAAGTGGCGGCCCTGGAGTACGGTGAGAAGCTGAAGCGCCTCGCCGATTCTGTCAGTGACCGTTTCCTGATTGTGATGCGCGCCTATCTGGAAAAACCGCGGACCACCGTGGGCTGGAAGGGGCTGCTGTACGATCCCGAGCGCACCGGGGCCGGCGATCTGAACGAGGGCCTGGTTCGTTCCCGCCGACTGTTGCTGAATCTGTCACAGATGGGATTGCCGCTGGCAACCGAGGCGCTCAGCCCCTTTGCCATGGATTACCTGGGCGATCTGATCAGCTGGAGCGCCATCGGTGCCCGCACCACCGAATCCCAGATTCACCGGGAACTGGTGAGCGGCCTGCCGATGCCGGTGGGTTTCAAGAACGGAACCGACGGTGGTATTGGTGTCGCCACTAATGCCATGCGGTCGGCGGCCCACCCGCACCATCACATGGGAGTTTCAGACAGCGGTGCGCCGGTGATGATCACCACCCAGGGCAACCCGGATACCCATCTGGTGATGCGGGGCGGACGTGGAATTACCAATTACGATGCCGACAGCATTGCCGTCGCGGTGCAGGCCCTGGCTGGGGCCAACCTGTCCACTTCAATCATGGTGGATTGCAGCCACGACAATGCCCAGAAGCAGGCGGAACGTCAGATCGACATCGCCCGTGAGGTCATGGCGCAGCGTGCGGCAGGTAACGACCACATCCGCGGCCTGATGCTGGAGAGTTTCCTGGAACCCGGGCGCCAGGATGACAGCGACGACCTGATCTTCGGCTGCTCGATTACAGATCCGTGCCTGGGCTGGAGCCAGACGGAGGCTCTGATCCGCTCACTGTAGACAGTAACAGCTGGCCGGCCAGTAACAGCAGTACGCCGCCCATCATGCGGTCGAGCCAATGGCCAAACCGGTTAAAGCCCCGGCGGACACGGGGCAGTGTGAAGAACACTGCAACCAGGGCAAACCACAAGGCGGTGGCAGCAGCCATGTAGAGGCCGTAGCCGGCCTGCAGGGCAACCGGGGTGTCCGGACTGATCACCACGGAGAACAGGGAAACAAAAAACAGGGTGGCCTTGGGGTTAAGAGCATTGGTCAAGAAACCCAGGCGCAGCGCCGCCAGCCCCGATTGAGGAGTGCCAGGTTCAGCGTTGACGTGAATGCCTCCGGCGCGCGAACGCAGGCATTGAATGGCAATCCAGGTGAGGTATAGGGCACCGACCACTTTCAGGATACTGAACAGCCACACCGATTGCTGGATGATCAGGCCGATACCCAGCAGTGAATAAGCCACGTGCACCAGGATGCCGAGCCCGATACCCACCGCGGTCAGCAGGGCACGGTCCCGGCTTTGACTGAGCGCCTGCCTGAGCATAATGGCAAAGTCTGGGCCAGGGCTGGCCACCGCCAGAAGATGCACAAGGGCGACAGTCAGAAATTCAGGCCAAAAATTATACACGATTCAATCCCTCGATCCTGTTGGTTGCAAGAGGTTGCAGGTGGTCGCAAAAGGCTGCAAGCGCCCCAGCTTAAGTCAATTATCCGGAAATTTCCCCTTTGCTCATACCCTTCTGGCTCATGGGCGATCTGATCTGCTGCTTTCAGCCTATACCCTATACTGTTGATTACATAAGGCTCTGCCAGCACGTCATTCGACGTCACGACGGTTGCAAGGAGAGGTTTGTATGGAAAAGCGAGAGGTCGATGTTGCCATTATCGGGGTCGGCACCGCCGGGATGGTCGCCTACCAGCGTGTCCGCAAAGCCACTGACAATGTGGTGCTGATTGAGGCGAACCGGTACGGGACTACGTGTGCCCGGGTCGGCTGCATGCCCAGTAAACTGCTGATCGCAGCGGCGGACAATGCCCATCACATGACTACTGGGCCACTGTTTGGCATTTCAGCCGGTGACATCAACATCGATGGCAAGGCGGTGATGAAACGGGTTCGCCAGGAACGGGATCGCTTTGTTGGCCCGGTGGTGGAGTCGGTGGACAAATTCCCCGATCACCACCGCATGTTCGGGCACGCCCGGTTTGCCGGTCCGAAGCGCTTGATGATTGAGGGCACCAACGGCGACGTCCGGGAGGTGCATGCTGAACGGATCATCATTGCCACTGGGTCCCGCCCCAATATCCCGGGTTTTCTAAAGGAAGCGAAAGACCGCCTAGTGGTTAACGATGATCTCTTCGAATGGCAGGACCTGCCGGAGTCCGTTGCGGTGTTTGGTCCCGGAGTGATCGGCCTGGAGCTGGGTCAGGCCTTGAGCCGTCTTGGTGTGCGAGTGCGAATGTTTGGTGTGGGTGGCTCGGTAGGGCCGATTCTTGATGAGACCATTCGGCAGTACGCCCTCGACACGTTCAACCGAGAGTTCCCGCTCAACCCCGAGGCGGATGTAAAACAGGTGGAACGCACTGAGAGCGGCGTCCGGATTACCTTTCAGGATGACGATCAGGGAGAGGTGTCCGAGACCTTCGATTACCTCCTGGCCGCGACCGGTCGGCGTCCCAACGTTGATGGCCTGGACATCCTGAATGCTGAAATTGAGCTGGATGACAAAGGCATGCCGCTGTTCGATCCGTACACCCTTCGCTGCGGCGACAGCCACATTTTCATTGCCGGCGATGCCAATAACACACTGCCGCTGCTGCATGAGGCGGCCGACGAGGGCCGAATCGCCGGCGACAACGCGGCGGCCTACCCGGAAGTTATGGCGGGCATGCGCCGCACACCCCTGGCTGTGGTGTTTACCGATCCGCAGATTGCCGCCGTGGGCCTGACCATTGATGAAGTGGACGAGCGCTGCAAGGGCCGCTTTGCCGTTGGCGAAGTGTCGTTTGAAGATCAGGGCCGCAGCCGGGTTATTGGCAAGAACGTGGGCCTTTTGCGGGTATACGGCGAGCACGGCTCCGGGTTGTTCATGGGCGCCGAGATGTTCGGGCCCGCGGCCGAGCACATTGCCCACTTGCTGGCCTGGTCGGCCCAACACCGGATGACCGTCAGTGAGATGCTCGAGATGCCGTTCTATCACCCGGTCATTGAAGAAGGTTTGCGCACGGCCTTGAAACAACTGAATCGCAACCTCAGTAAGGGCCCAGAGCCAGCAGAAGGCTGTACCGATTGTGGCCCCGGTGTTTAGCGGGCGGTCTTCATAGGCGGTCTGAAGGGTATGAGTTAGTGCCTATAGCGATTACTTAGCCAATAACCGGGCCCTATCAATAGGATTGGTGAATTTTACTTCTGTGCCGTCTGGTTGTGGCCTAGGATGGCGGTCATACTCAATTAAGTTAACGTCAAGGAGACACGCAATGGGTAAGAACTTTATTGGTTTGGACACGGAAAAAACTGTGCAGTTGGCAGATTCGTTGAATGATCTGCTGTCCAACTATCAGATTTTCTACATGAACGTGCGCGGTTATCACTGGAACATCAAGGGTGATAATTTCTTCGAGCTGCACGTGAAGTTTGAGGAGCTGTACGACGACCTTCTGTTGAAAATTGACGAGATTGCCGAGCGGGTGCTTACTCTCGGTCATCGTCCGGCCCATGCCTACAGCACCTATATCGAGAAATCAGAGGTGCAGGAAAAGAAAGATGTTTCCGACGGCCTGGAAGCGATGGAAAACATCGTTGAAAGCTTTGCCAAGCTGATTGGTAAGCAGCGTGATCTGTTGAGCCTGGCGAGCGATTCCGACGACGAAGGCACCGCGGCACTGATGAGTGACTACATCTCACAGCAGGAAAAAACTGTGTGGATGTATCGGAGCTATCTGGGTCACTAGGCCCGATAGAATTCCCGAAGTAAGGGCGGCCCAGGCCGCCCTTTTTTGTGCCGGGTAAAGTAACCGGACGAAATCAGACGGCGGCTTCAAGCGGCGGAACCTGCTGATGCAGGAACCACTTTTCGGTCACTACCTTCCGAGTGAACCAATGGGAGCGCATCAGCGTGGTAGCCAGCGGCGTCTTGATCCAGTCGGGCACCTGCCAGCCTTGCTCCAGTTCGGTGGCCCGGGTGCCGAAGCGTTCGGCGATGGCATCGCCGTAGAGTTGCAGTGACGATGCCGAATAATCCTGTGCATCGCGAATAACATCGGCCGCCATCAGGGCGGATTCAATTGCCGGCCGAATGCCTTCGCCACTCTGGGTGTAAGCCAGTCCGGCAGAATCGCCAATCAGCAAAATGCCGTCGTCGACCAATGGCCGTTCGGCGTGGGCATAGAGCAGGTAGGCATGGCCTTTGAACCGACCCGGAAGATCGGCCGGAATGCGGCCGGTGTCTTTCATGTCCTGCACAAAGGCTTCCAGGTGCTCGGTCAGCCGGTGATTGTCTTCCCGGCCCAGGCCGATATTCAGATAATTCTCCTTGCGGAACACCCAGGCGTAGCCCTTGAGATCGCGGCAAAACCAGAGTTCCGGGGTGTCACCCCGGGCCTGGCAAATCTGGGCCTGCTCCGGCGTCATCTCGAACTCGACCTCTTTAGCGGCAACGATGGTTTCATGACTGCCGGGGCCCTCGCCCAGTAATCGCGCCACCGGACAGAAGTGGCCACCGGCACCGATGATCAGCGGTGCTTCCCAGGTGCCGTTGACCTGCCAGTTTCCGCCCTCGCGATTGATGCTTTTCACGGGTGTGGAGAGCATCTTTGGCGCGGTCACCCGGTCCAGCAGGTAGGTGTCAAACTCGCACCGGCGAATGCCATAACTGACCACGTCGCCATGGTCGTTTTCCACCGGTGCCTGGCCCATCATACCGATGCGGAAGCGTCGGATGGGTTGCAGGGTTCGGCCGTGGCTGTAGTCGTCGCGATCGATTTTAAGGGTGTTCATCACTGCTGGCGTGACCCAGCCGGCGCAGGTCTTGTCCCGTGGGAAGTCCTGTTTGTCGATTAACAGTATGCGTTTGCCACTGTCCTGCAGGCTTTGGGCCAGGGTAGAGCCTGCAGGGCCGGCGCCAACAATGATCAGATCGTAGTAATCCATCACGCTTGCTCCGGTGCTGCGGGTGTTGTGTAGAGGTCTTGTCGGCTTTGTGGCAATTGGTTGTTGGCACCGTGGGTGAACACTACCTGGAAAAGCTGCAGTGAGCCGGTCCGGAATGCAGCAATGGAGCCGGCCAGATACATGCGCCAGGCCCGGGTAAAGTGCTCATCATACATCTCCGAGACCTGGTCCTGGTTTTCGGTGAACCGATCCATCCAGTGGCTCAGGGTCTGGGCGTAGTGCAGCCGGAGGTTCTCCACATCGAGGACGGAGAAATCACCCTGTTCACAGATCTCCATGAACTCGCCAATGCTGGGCGGGTAGGCCCCCGGGAAAATCCGTTTCTCAATCCAGGCATTCATCAGCATGGGCCGGTTACGGCCGATGCTGTGGAGCAAGGCAATGCCGTCCGGTTTGAGGCTGCGTTTGATCAGGGCCGACAGTGCCGGGTAATTCTCCTTGCCGACGTGTTCGAGCATGCCAATCGATACGAAGGCATCGTACTGACCTTTTATATTTCGGTAGTCGTCCTCCACGTACTCAACCAGGTGGTCCAGCTGTTGCTGGCGGGCCTGCTCCCGGGCATAGACCAGTTGCTCCCGGGAGATGTTGTAGGAGTGCACTTTCACACCATAGTGACGGGCCATGTAACGGGCCAGTCCGCCCCAACCACAGCCGGCCTCGACTACGGTCATGCCCGGTTTGAGCCGGAGTTTGCGGCAGACATGTTCCAGCTTGGCCAGTTGTGCCTGCTCCAGGGTCAGGTCGGGGCGCTCGTAGTAAGCACAGGTGTACTGCATTTCCGCCTGATCCAGCCACAACTGGTAGAACTCGTTGCCCAGATCGTAGTGGTGGTGGATGTTTTCCTTGGCTTCGGTGATCCCGGTGGAGCGCGGGTTGTGATTGCGCCAGAGTGCGTCCAGCCATTTTGGCCATTCCTGCCGCGCGGCGTGCACCGATCGATACAGGGTTTCCATCAGATCCGGCAGATCGCCTTCAACGTCCAGCCTGCCCGCGCTGTAGAGATCGCCAAAGGCCAGGTTGGGGTTGGCGACCAGGGAATAGAGCGCCTTTGGGTCTTTCAGGTGGAGGGCAAAACGGATCTCCTGATCCTTGGGATCAATGACGTCGCCGTTCCACAGCTGGAATCGGATGGGAGGCGATCCGGCCATGCGCATAAGTTTGGCGATAAGCCAGCGTTCGTAGTTGTGAGGGTTGCGGTCGGTCTGTGCTGCTTCCAGCGGCAGGGTTAGCACGTGTGGTGTGGATTCACGGCCCGTTTGCTCGGTTTTCTGGGCGGTGTTTTGTGTCATGGGTCCCTCTCTCCCTTAGCCTGACCTGAACATCGCGGCCCTCTGTGCGAATGCGCACAGGGACTTGTCCCGTCTGTTCATCCGGGAACCGCCGGTTCTGTGTTCAGTATAGAAAAGGTTGGGATTTTGTCAGGTTAGGACGTGAAAGGGCTGGAAATGATGGGTAGCGACAAAAAACCGGGCCATGGGGCCCGGTTTTTCAGAGGGGTCAGTAGGTGGAACTCATTCCGAACCATTCGGGGAAGATCACGATCAGTGCCAACACCAGAATCTGGATCAGAATGAACGGGATAATCCCTCGGTAGATGTCCACCGTTCGGACTTCCGGCGGTGCCACCCCTTTCAGGTAGAAGAGCGAGAAGCCAAACGGTGGCGTCAGGAAGCTCGTCTGCAGGTTCATGGCAATCAGGATGGCGAACCACAGCATGTTGATGCCCATGGCCTCGGCAATCGGCGCCAGAATCGGCACAATGATGAACGAGATCTCCACGAAGTCGATGAAGAAGCCGAGGATCAGGATCACCAGCATCGCCAGGATTATGAAGCCCCACTGGCCGCCTGGCAGCAGGTGCAGCCATTCTTCCAGCAGGTAGTCGCCGCCGGTGTAGCTGAACACCATAGAGAACGCAGTGGCACCGATCAGGATCGCAAACACCATGGCGGTTACCTTGACGGTATCCTTGGCGCTGTCCCAGACCATCTTGAACGAGAACTGCTTGTAGATGAGAGCCAGAACCACGGCGCCAACACCGCCCAGTGCCGAGGACTCGGTGGGCGTGGCGATGCCGCTGAAGATGGAGCCCAATACGATAACAATCAGCGCCAGTGGCGGAATGATCGCGAGGAGGGCCGACACGACTTCCTTCTTACGTGAGTGGTTCGGATCTTGCGGCATCGCCGGTGCGGTTTCCGGCTTCAGACGGGTCAGGATCAGGATGTAGGCAATGTACAGACCGATCAGGACAACGCCCGGCCAGACCGCAGCTTTGAACAGGTCGCCGACGGGAATGCCGATAACGTCACCGAGAATGATCAGGATGATCGACGGTGGAACGATCTGTCCCAGGGTGCCCGAAGCACAGATGGTGCCTGTGGCCAGACGCTTGTCGTACTTGTGGGCCAGCATGACCGGCAGGGAAATCAGGCCCATGGCCACAACGCTGGCACCGACCACACCGGTGGAGGCAGCCAGCAAGGCGCCTACCAGAATGGTGGAGATGGCGAGACCACCCGGCAGGCCACCGAACAGTCGGCCCATGGAGGTGAGCAACTGCTCAGCCAGCTTGGTGCGCTGCAGCACCACGCCCATGAAGATGAACAGGGGCACTGCCATGAGTACGGTGTTCTGCATGACGCTCATGATCCGGAACGGCATGAACGCGAAGAGATCCATGCCCTCGGCATAAATACCGAAGAACAGTGCGACACCACCGAACGTAAAGGCGACAGGGAAACCCGCCATCAGCATCAGCATGGCGACGCCGAACATAATCATACCTATCATGCCAGACCTCCCGCGCTGTGCTCAGAGGTATAGCTTTTCTCGCCGGACATTACCCGCAGGCGTAAGTGATCATGCCCAGACCGGCTGTGCCGATGAAAAACGCCGTGACGGGAATAACCGATTTGATCAAATAGCGATGGGGCAGGCCACCGGGATCGCCACTGCCTTCACCCATGCTGTAGGAGTCCAGGGCAAAGCTGTAGCCGTAGGTGCCGATCAGGTAAGCGAACGGGAGAACAAAGATCACTGCGCCAACCAGGTTAACCCAAGCCTTGGCCTTGTTGCTCCAGTTGGTGTAGAAAACGTCTACGCGAACGTGGCCATCCGTGCGGAGTGCGTAGGGAATACCAAACAGAAAAACGATTGAATACAGGTGCCATTCCATTTCCTGCATGCCGATCGATACTTCATTGAATGCGTAGCGGGACACCACGTCGTAAAACACGTTTGCGGCCATTAGTATCATCGCGATACAGGCGACCCAACCACAGAGATTGGACAATCGGGCCAGGCCCTCGTCCAGTTTGATAATCCACCGCATTTACAATCCTCCGCCAAGCGGGTTGGCGTTTTTTTCGTCTACTATAAACAACGAAACCGGGACCACTCAGAGAGCAATCCCGGCTCGATTTGGGGCGCTATCTTACTCGACTTCGCCCATCGTGTTGAGGTACGCACGCTCAGAAATGTCTGTGTAAGCGCGGGACTGCTCAAGGTACTCCTGCTGAGACTTAACGATCTTGGCGGCCAGTTCGTCGCCTTCAGCAGCTTCTTTCAGCAGCTTATCGTTAGCCTCCTTCATAGCCTGGAAGACTTCGTCCGGGAACCTCTTGATCTGAACATTCGGATATTCTTCCTGAATGCTGGCCCAGGCCTTGGCATTCTCATGCTGGGACTGAACCAGCATTTCGTATGAGGACAGGCGCATGGAAACACGCAGGATTTCCCTCAGGTCAGCTGGCAGCTTCTCCCAGGTCTTCTTGTTGACCAGGAACTGCAGCTCGGTGGCCGGCTCGTGCCAACCGGTGTAGTAGTAGTCGGCAATCTGCTGGAAGCCAAGACGAAGATCCAGAGCTGGACCTACCCACTCAACGGCGTCGATAGTGTTGCGCTCAAGTGCTGTGTACAGCTCGCCCGGTGCAATGTTGGTCGGGCTTACGCCCACTTCAGCAAAGACTTCGCCGGCGAAACCAGGAATACGCATCTTCAGACCCTGCAGGTCTTCAACGGAGTTGATTTCCTTGCGGAACCAGCCACCCATCTGGATGCCGGTGTTACCACCCGGGAAGGACATCAGGTTGTGCGGGTTATACACTTCCTGCATCAGCTCCATGCCTTCGCCATGGTAGAACCAGGCATACTGTTCCATGGCATTCATGCCGAAAGGCATGCTGGTGAAGAACAGGGTGTTGGGTACCTTGCCTTTCCAGTAGTAGGACGCGGAGTGGCCCATGTCGTACTGACCGGCTTTTACCATGTCAAACACGCCAAATGGCGCTTTATGCTTGTTGGCAGAGTCGATGCGGATGCGCAGACGGCCATCGGACATCTCTTCGGCCATCTTGGCCATGTTTTTAGACGCATCACCGAAAATAGGGAAGTTCGGGCCCCAGGTTTCGGCAAGGCGAAGAGTAAACGTATCCTGAGCGAGCGCCTGCGTGGCGGCAAAGGTCGTTGCCACAGCCAGCGCAGCCGCGGAAAGAACAGAACGGATCTTCATTGCTCTTCAATCCTCTTATCGTTTTTTGTTCAGAGCGTCCTCCGGGTAGGAGGAGTTAACTCATAACGGTAGCCCAAGTTAACAATTATCGTTAGGAAACGGAACGAAAACCGGCCATATCTACGACCTAGGTCGTACGGCTGTTTACATATCATCCATCCGGCCAATCTGGCGTGCCAGCCGCATGGCTTCATGCTCTTCCAGGGCTTTCAAATCCTCCAGCAGCGTGACTGCTTCGGGAATTTCTGCTTTGCCAATCAGGGCGTCGTACAGTTCCATTACCTGATCGTGAAAATCGAACACTTCACGCGCGATACCATCGAAATCCAGATCGGCGTAGTGAGTGTCGCAGGTGCGATGGCTTTCGATTGGCTTGTGGTTGGCGTAATCGTAAAGGCGGGTTTTCATCGCTTTCGAGTCGGCCTGTTTCTCAAACTCAGCGACCGCTTGCTCCAGCATACGTTCGTGACTGCTGACGTAGTCGAGCAGCGCGCTGGCGCGTTCATTCTGGGTTTTGGCGGCGGATTCGTGCAGGCTCTCAGCCAAGTGCGCGTGCAACTGGCGGGTCCAGTCGATGAGATCCTCGAAGGTTTTTATTTCCATGGAGGGCTCCTTGGGCCGGAGTGCATTGAAAATAATGGGAGGTACTTGTCAGTCTAGCTAACATCTCGCCAGTTGTGATGGCTTACAGCAGATAAGTGGATTTGGATCAGTTTGATGTTGACCGTTACGCGTGGGCGGTTTCAGCTTTTTGCCGCCAGCTGCGAAACCGGGCCAGTGCCGGTTTTTCCACCGAGTAGTGAATGGCCGCGGCCAGGGCCAAAGCGATTGCCAGCGCCAGTCCCACGCCAATCCAACCCGGCAGCCCTGTCCGGTAACTCAGGTCGATAACGCCGTAACCAATATTCTGATGGACGAGGTACAGGCTGTAGGACAGGCTGCCGAGCCAGAGCATGGGGCGGTTCGCCAGCCATGGCAATCGGCCGTAGACGGCAAGGGCAAACACCCCGAAGCACCCTAGGACAAAAAGGCTGTAAGGCATTTTGTAGGCGAACAGGCCATGCCCAATACTGGCAATCAGCAGCGTGTTATCGAAGACCGAGCCGCCCCCGTAACGGTGGCGACGATAAATCAGCATGCCCGCTACAAACAGCGGGGCGTATTTCACAAACAACAGATCCTTGACCAGAAACTCGATGCCCTCCGGGATCTGTTTCCACCAGAGCACGCCGATATAGCTGATTAGTATCCAGACCGTTAAGGCAGCGCGAAGCTGTGGCCAAGTTCGGAGATTGAAGAACAGTAGAGCCATCCAGCTATAGAAGGTAACCTCCACCACCAAACTCCAGTAGGCGCCGTCAACATGCTGCATGCCAAAGTATTCGTGCAGTAGCGTGGTATTGAGCAGCGCGGTTTCGAAGGTGACCGCTCGGCTTTCCGGGCCGAGCCAGTGCACCGAGATGAAGGTGAGCGCAATGGCGGCCCAGAGCGCAGGTAGCAGACGGAAGGCGCGAGCCAGGCCAAACCAGCCGGCCCTGGAGGTGCGCTCCAGCGTCATGAAGATCACAAAGCCGCTGAGAATAAAAAACAGATGGACCCCGTACCGACCGAACTGCAGGCTGCTGTTGAGGATGGCCGGCAGTTCGAACCCGTGGCCGTAGAGCTTGTCGTAGTAAGGTAGGTAGTGGAACAACACAACCACAAGTGCGGCCAAACCACGCAAGGCATCAAGGCTGGCTAAACGGTTGGGTGAGGAGGTCATAAGTCGGTCCTTTTGGATACCGCTATAATAGCCCGCATTGGGGGCCGGCAATATGGTTGTGACCTACGGTATGCTTGCCGCGGCTATACCATGTGTTAATCCGCCGCGGCACAAGTCACCGGTTTTCTTGAATAAGGCAGGGAGTTGCGACCATGGCAACCACGTTAGGCATCATCGAAGGCTTCTATGGCCCGATGTGGAGCTGGCAGGAGCGGCGCCGTCTGGTGCGCGCCCTGGCACCCCACGGCTACGGCTTTTATCTGTACGCACCCAAGGCCGACGCCTTCCTTCGGCGGCGCTGGCGGGAGCCTCATCCTGCAGAAGTGGCTGCGGAGCTGGCGGACTTCGCCCGTTTTTGCCGTGAAGAAGGCCTGCGGTTTGGGGTTGGGTTAAGCCCATTCGAGATCTTTAATCGTTTCGACGATGAGGCCCGGGCGGCACTCGCCCGCAAGTTGGCGTTGCTGGATCGCATGGGTATCGATGAACTGGCCATCCTGTTTGATGACATGCGCTCTGACACCCCCGACCTGGCTCACACCCAGGCCGAGATAGTGGACTGGGTTCGGGACCACAGTTCAGTCCGACAGCTCAGCGTCTGCCCTAGTTATTATTCAGACGATCCGGTGCTGGACCGTGTGTTCGGGGAGCGCCCGGCCGATTACCTGGAGACTCTGGGACGCAAACTGGACCATGAGGTCAATATCTTCTGGACCGGCGAAGAGGTCTGTTCACGGGAAATTTCACCGGGACACCTGAAACGGGTGGGCGATGTACTCGGGCGTAAACCGGTGCTGTGGGATAACTACCCGGTAAATGACGGTGACCGCATGTCCCAGCACTTGCACTTGCGGGGCTTCACCGGCCGGCCAGCGGCTAATGCCGCCCACATTGCGGGCCACGGCATCAACCCAGCGTTGCAGCCAACGCTGACCACCGTGCCGGCAATTACCCTGGCGGAATCCTACCGCCTGGGCCCGGACTATCAGTATGGCCATTCGCTTCGACATGCGGCGCGGGAGGCTCTGGGGCTCGACTTGGCGGATCAGATACTGCGCGATCTGTTGGTGCTGCAGGACGCCGGGCTGGGCCGCATTGGCGATGAAAAGCGCGCAAGCCTGGAGAGCATCTATGGCGCCTTCAGCCATCCGGCGGCCGAGGAAATTCTGCGTTGGCTCCGGGGCGAGTATCAGGTGACCGACGAGATGGTGGCTACCCAATAAGGCGACCCTTATTCGCAGCTTGCTGATTTTGCCTGGCTGAACCGGTCGGACATCGCCGCCCGGGCGCGCTCGGCATCGCGATACTCCTTGGGCAGGGGCTGGAGAAAGTACAGGTAATCACCTTTGCTGCGCTGGTCCTCTAGGTTCGGTTGGCTCTGCCCCGTAGGCCAGAATATCGGTGTCAGGACCACCACATCCAGTTCTGGTGCCCGTTGCTTCAGCAGCGCCACAGTGCCCAGCCGCTCTTCGCTGTGAAAGGTACCCGTTAGATGCAGGATCTGGTGACCCGGATAAAGCTTTCGGGCACGCAGAATCTCCACCGCCATGGTGTTGTCCCGGAGCAGTTGCGCCTTGTAGATGTTCTGCATGCGCTCATTCATGCCTTCTTCGCCAATCCCATGACCGCCGGTGAGCGCGGTTACGAATTTCTCCCGGTAGCCCGGGGTGTCGGTAAAGGGATTCGCCGGTAATTGTGCGCGAACATCCGCAGGCAAGGTGTCGAGGTAATCAGGGCCCTGGC
Organism: Marinobacter similis; assembly: GCF_000830985.1. Lineage (GTDB taxonomy): Bacteria > Pseudomonadota > Gammaproteobacteria > Pseudomonadales > Oleiphilaceae > Marinobacter > Marinobacter similis. The sequence goes on from NZ_CP007151.1 coordinate 1,807,139, forward strand.
GCCCGACACAGCGGACGACCTGGCTCGGCGCATTGGCGGCGATCACGGGCATTGCCCGGGCCTTGGCCAACTCAATCAGCGGACGGTATGAGGCCCGGTAGTTGTCCCAGGCACTGGCATCCTCAATCAGTTCTGCCTCACCCGTCTCCCCGGCGAGGTAGCGGTCCAGCTCTCGCTGGTGGTCCAGATCAAACTGCTCCATAGTCAGGACCAGGGCCGGGTTCTGGCGGTAGAGCGCCGCCTGGAGCCTCGACTGCAAAAGATGCGAACCGTGGTGGCCATGATACTCCCCGACGACGATGACATCGGCCTCTGTAAGTGCGTCGGCCAAGGCAGCAATGCTCAGCGAAGTACCATTGTCGGCATCCACGATGGTGGCATCGTACTGGGTTTCAGGGGCCTCAAGCGTCGCCGGCGGATCCAAGGCCGTGGCGCAGCCGGCCAGAGTGATCAACGAGGAGAGGAGCAGGGTAATCAGTGGAGGTCTCATGGGAGCAGTATACGAAACCCAGACCGCAATAGGTCCTGATGATCGCAACCCGGTCCTGTTTGGTTGTCAGGGATGGCGCTGATAGATAGGGAAAAGGTTCGGGAAATCAGGTGATTGTCAGCTATGCTAGCAGGACATTTGCTCATTAAGTACAGGACCCCGCATGCTTCCCTTCCGGATTGTTGATCGAATCAAGTTCCTGGTCGAACGCCAGTTGGTGAAAGGGGCCGGTTTCCAGTTATTGGTAGTCGCTGCGTTCATCGCCCTGATCTCGCTGGTTGGTGGTCTCCTGGTCGTGCCGCTGGGGGAGTCTTTCGACGATGTTGGTTCGGCGATCTGGTGGGCGTTTCTGAGGCTGACTGACCCGGGCTACCTGGGGGACGATGTCGGCAGCTGGCAGCGCATTGTCTCGACTCTGCTGACAGTCAGTGGCTATGTGGTGTTCATGGGTACGCTGGTGGCCATCCTGACCCGCTGGTTGATCGCCAAGATGGCCGATCTGGAACGCGGACTGACGCCAGTCACCCTGAAGAATCACATCGTGGTGCTGGGGTGGACCAGCCAGACATTGCCGTTGTTGTCGGAATTGCTGAGCTCGTCTGGCCGGATGCGGCGCTTTCTGGAAAAGCACGATACCCAGAAGCTGAACCTGGTGGTGCTGTCCGAGGAGGCCTCCGCTGAACAGGTGCATGAGCTCCGGAGTGAACCGGGTATCCGGCGGCGCGCGCGACAAATCATTCTACGGTCGGGCTCTGCCATTCAGCCGGACGCCTTGCATCGGGTTGCCTGCCTGGATGCGGCGGCAGTGATCGTGCCCAGCGCTACCCAGGGCGTGGGTAGCCTGGTGACCTCCGATGTCGAGACCGTGAAGGCACTGCTGTCCATTGCCGCCCAGGCTCGTCAGTACCAGTCATCTCTGCCGTATGTGGTGGCCGAGATTCAGGACGTGCGCAAACTGCCAGTCATCGAGAGAGCCTATCCCGGTGAGGTGGAAGTAGTCGCCGGTGATGCCTCGATCAGCTCATTGATTGTTCAGAACATCATTCATCCGGGGTTGTCGGAGGTATACAACGAGCTGCTGACCGGCTCCGAAGGCAACAGCATCTATGTTCGGGGTGGTGAGTCAATCGCGGGGTTGTCGCTGGCGGAGTTAGCGTCGGCGCGGCCGAACGTGATTGTACTGGCTTGCTGCGCCCGGTTGGCAAAGGCTGGGATGTCCGGCTATTGGCGCCCTCGGCGACGCGGATTGAGGCGAATGACCGGGTCATCATGATGGCCAGGGACTACTCTGAAACCGAACCTAACGCCAAGCGGCCGACGCTGCCGCCAGTCGACCGGCTGAAGCCGAAGGTAGCTGTCCGCAACGGTGCAGCACTTGGGCAGCGGGTGCTGGTACTGGGTTGGAACCGGCGCGTGCCCAGCCTGGTCGCAGAGTTTGGCAGTTACAGCAATCAGTCGTTTTCGCTGGACCTGGTATCGGTGGTGCCTGCGGCGGAACGCTCACTGGCGATTTCCCGCTACGTGGGCGATCACCCAACGGTCCACTGCCACCATGTTGAAGCGGATTATATGGTGGAGGGGGAGCTGCGGCGGCTTGATCCATCCTCATACGATTCCGTGGTTCTGTTGAGCAGTGACCGTTTAGCATCGGGGGAAGAGGCAGATGCCCGGGCGATGGTCGGGTACCTGCAGCTTGAAGATATTTTGATGGAGAAAGAACGTCGTCCTCATCTCATTCTTGAACTCAGTGACCCGGATAACCGGCCGCTATTGTATGAACATCGCAGCGAGATGCTGATCAGTCCGATGATTCTCAGCCACATCCTGGCCCAGGTCGCATTGCGCCGGGAGCTAAGGGTGGTGCTGGATGAGTTGTTTACGGTGGGTGGTGCGGAAATCCAGTTCCGTGACCCGAGCGATTACCCGCTTCCGAGCAGCGTCGATTTCCATCTGCTGGAGCGCATCCTGGCCGATGAGGGAGAGATTGCACTGGGAGTGTTCCGGCAAAAGGCCGATGCCCAGGGACGGCACTTGCATTTGAATCCGCCACGGCGGGACTACCTGGACCTACAGCCGTGTGACCGTTTGGTGGTGCTGGCTCTTACCGCCTGAGCGCCGTTCATCGACATACCTGGAAACGTATTTTCAAACATGCCCAACATTCGTAACTGGCGCGAAATTATCGCAAGCCTGCTGCTCCTTGCCCTGCTGGTCGTTCTCTCGGTTGCAGGCGTATGGCGCAACGCCAATTTAACCTTCAGTGACTGGCTAATTAACGCTAGTCTGGTCACCTCCGATATCGATCCAAAGGTGTTGCTCGTTGAGCTCGACCAAGCATCGGTTCAGCCGGAGGAACTGTCGACACTGGAGTCAAAGCTGAACGAACTGGGTGCTCGTGAGGTGGTTCTCCTGCCCCTGGCCCAGCCAAGGGTGGCCAGGGAAAAGGCTCGGCGAGTCACCGATTCGCTGTTGGTGACCCGCTTTGCCGGCGAGCATGACACTGAGGTTCCTGATGGTGCGAAGTGGCTATACGAAGGCATGAGGACCGGTTGGGTCACCACCCCAGAGTTTGACGCGGGCTATTTCCGAGTCGTTCCGGCAGGATTCGTCGGTCAGGGCATCAACAACGACATGGAAATCGCCGCCTGGTTTGTTCCCTTGCTGGAGGGAGGGCGCGATCTGGCCGATTCTGTGGCACTCAACTTCGCGCTTTTAGGGAATGGCCTGCCAACCCTGAGTCAACGTCAGATTTTGGCTGGTGAAGCCATCTCGGAGCTTGTTCAGGGGCGAGTGGCTCTGATTGGATCAGCTGATCCATTGCTTTCGCCGGGGTATCAGGTACCCGGAGTCGGGGCGCCTTTGAGCAATCTGCAGATACAGGGCCTGGCTTTGGCCACGGTGGCCGCCGATGCGGAGTTGCGATTTCCCGCTCCCCTTTGGGTCGGATTGGTGGTCGGCCTTCTCTTTTTGTTTAATCTGTTTGTTTTCCAATGGCTGTCGGTGGTTAATGGCGTCTTGTATTCGCTGTTTGCCGTGGTCGGCTTCGGGTTCGTGGGCTGGTGGCTGTTCGAGTCGTTCGACATGTTGCCGCCTGTGGCCGACGGCACCGCAGCACAACTGGTATCATTATTGTTCGTCTATCAGGCTCGCCGGTATGCGGAAGCCAAGACCCTAACGACCATGCTGGGTACAACCCATTCGGCCCTGTTCGAGCGTTACGTACCGAAGGCGTTCAATGATAGCGAGTCGCCGTGGCCCAAGCTGGTGGTCTTCATCAATCAGCAGCTCAACCTGAGCCGGACCATTCTGCTGGAGCGGGTGCCCGGCGATCACCGGGTCCGGGAAATCCAGGCCCTGAACTGCAGCATCGAGGATATTGCTGAGCAACGCCGGGACTACGAACGTGCCCCCTACAGCGACGCGCTGCAGCACCGGGGGGCGCTCCAATTACGCCGGGCTTTCCTCGAGCGCGTGGGCGAGCAGGAGCTGGAGTACCTGACGCCGCTGATTTACGCCGGCGAGGTGCTTGGGTTCTGGGCGCTGTCGGTGATGCCGGAGGAAAACTGGAGTCAGGAAGCCTTCGAAAACAACATCGCCAGTTTCGCCAGCCAAATCAGCGAGCTGCTCTACCATCGGCAGCAGCTGGAGCGGGAAAGGGCGCGCGAGCGCCGGCTCGGTCGACGGATCCTGGCGCTGGATATTGGTCGCACCCCCCACGAGCAGTTGCGATCGGCCCAGGAGCTGCTGGGGAATCGGTTGCTGTCGCTTGAAGCCATGTTCAACAACCTCGATACCGGCGCCATCATGTACGACCTCTTTGGCCAGGTGCTGCAGGTCAATGCCCGGGCCTTGGAGATTGCCGGTGAGGCTAAGGTGTCGGTGTATCGGATGACCGCCTTGGATTTCCTCTGTGGTCTGTGTGACCTGACCCAGGACGATGCCCGGCGCCAGCTCCGCCATGCCACGCTCAAGCGCGCGCTGGTGCGTCTGCCGGTAAAACCCATCAATGGCTACCAGGGCCTGATTCTGCTCATCCGTCCCATCAGCGAGCACAGTGACCGGCCGGATGGCCGCGCGGGGGCCGGTTTGTTCATGCCGTTCAAACTGCTTGGCCTGTCGTTCGAGCTGGTCGATATGAGCCACACCCGCAAGGCCCTGGGCTTTCGGGATGACCTGCTGCACCAGCTGGCGCTGGCGATCCGGGATCGACTGTCCCGGCCCGGCCGGTCCGAGGCTGACAGTGCCCGGGTGGCCAATCTCCAGGCGCTGATGGATACGCCGGCGTCGAAGCCTGCCCGGCCGCAGCCGTCGAGCTCGGCCAATGTTGCCGCCGAAATCACCACCGATACTCCGCCGGTTGAAGAGGCGCCAGTTTCGACTGCCGGAAAAGTTGTCCCGGCGCTGAACCTGCAGGTCTGGGTTGGCCGAAAAACGGCGGTGGTTGCCAGTGTCTCGAAGGAGGCCAGTCTCCGGCTCCAGGAGACCCTGGCCGAAAACATCCTTAGAAGTGTGGGCGAGCGCGATTTGCGCTCGGTCGGTCCCATTCACTGGCCAGTCTTCAACAATGTCCGGGCGCCGGGAAATTCCCTGAGCGATCTTCGAGCTGTGTTGGGGTACGCGCTGTCGGATCTGGACGGCCGGAAGCTGATTGCCCTGGGGGTCGCTGCACCGGAGGACTATCGCGGCGATGAGCCTGGTTTCAACACATTGCCGGTATCAGCCCGGAAATCAGCTTTAACCATAGCCTCGCCGAGCTCGCCACCAGTCCGACTCTCAAGCGCGCGTTGTGGCAGGAGCTGAAGCCGCTGGCTGGTCAGTGATGCGGGGCTCAGAAACCTATCAACAGGTGCTGGACGGGGATCTTCTGATTCGCGGCCTCAGCACGGATGACCTACCCCGGGCTCTCTCGATCGAACGCCAAGGGCATTCCTACCCCTGGACTGAGGCCCTATTCCGCGACTGCTTTCGGGCCAACTACCGGTTGTGGGCTGCCTGCCATGGCGATCTACTGGTGGGCTACGCCGTGGTCGCCTACATGTTCGACGAAGCCCACCTGCTGAACCTGTGTGTGGATCCGCGTTGGCAGGGCCAGGGTGCCGGGCGACGATTGCTCAGGCATTTGCTGAGTGAAGCAGCCCGTGAGCAGATGGTGCAGACCATTCTTGAGGTGCGCCTCAGTAACGACACCGCTTACCGGCTCTATTCGGTGGAGGGATTTGAAGAAATCGGTCGACGACCGGAGTTTTATCCAAACGGCGACGGCCGTGAGGATGCCCGGGTAATGGCGCTCCAATTCCCGGCTTGATGTCTCGGTAATAGCGGTTCGCGTCAGAATCCCTTAGCCCCTATAATAGCGCCTTTCTCGGAACATCAGATTCAGGTTGTCTTTCTATTATGTCGAACCTTCCTCAGGAAGTGGCCAAGCGCCGTACTTTCGCGATCATCTCGCACCCGGATGCGGGTAAAACCACGATCACGGAAAAGGTCCTGCTGTTCGGGCAGGCGATCCAGAAAGCCGGTACCGTTAAAGGTAAGAAGTCCGGCCAGCATGCCAAGTCCGACTGGATGGAAATGGAGAAGGAGCGGGGTATCTCCGTGACCACCTCCGTTATGCAGTTCCCCTACGGTGGCAAGCTGGTGAATCTGCTGGATACGCCAGGTCACGAAGACTTTTCTGAAGATACCTACCGCACCCTGACCGCGGTGGATTCCTGTTTGATGGTGATCGACAGCGCCAAGGGTGTTGAGGAACGGACCATCAAGCTGATGGAAGTCACCCGCCTGCGCGACACACCGATTATAACGTTCATGAACAAGCTGGACCGGGACACCCGGGACCCGGTTGAACTGATGGACGAAGTCGAGGATGTCCTCAAGATCGCCTGTGCGCCCATCACCTGGGCCAATCGGCATGGGCAAGGGGTTCAAGGGCGTTTACCATCTGCTCCGTGACGAGGTTATTCTGTACCAGTCAGGTCAGGGTCACATGATTCAGGACACCCGGGTCATCTCCGGTCTGGATAATCCCGAGCTGGACGAGGTCATTGGTGCCTATGCCGCTGACCTGCGGGATGAGATCGAGCTGGTCAAAGGCGCGTCCCACGAATTCGATCAGCAGGCGTTTCTCGCCGGTGAACTGACCCCGGTGTTCTTCGGTACGGCGTTGGGCAACTTCGGTGTCGATCATATGCTCGACGGTCTGGTTGAGTGGGCACCACAACCTCAGCCCCGGGAAACTGACCAGCGCGAGGTAGAGCCCGCCGACGATGGCTTCTCTGGTTTTGTGTTTAAGATTCAGGCCAACATGGATCCCCAGCATCGGGACCGGGTGGCGTTCATGCGCATTGTTTCCGGTAAATACGAGCAGGGCATGAAAGCTCGCCACGTACGTATTGGCAAGGAAGTGCGCTTCTCCGACGCGCTCACCTTTATGGCCGGCGATCGTGACCATGCCGCCGAAGCCTTTGCTGGCGACATCATCGGCCTCCACAACCACGGAACTATCCAGCTTGGTGACACCTTCACCGCGGGTGAAAACATGAAGTTCACGGGCATCCCGAACTTTGCCCCGGAACTGTTCCGCCGTATTCGCCTGAAGGATCCGCTCAAGGCCAAGCAGCTCCAGAAGGGCTTGATTCAGTTGTCCGAGGAGGGTGCGGTCCAGGTCTTCCGGCCGCTGCGGAATAACGATCTGATCGTTGGTGCCGTCGGTGTGCTGCAGTTCGATGTGGTGGTCAGCCGGTTGAAGAGCGAGTACAAAGTTGAGGCGATTTACGAACCCATCAACGTGGCAACAGCGCGCTGGGTAACCTGCAAGGACGAGCGCAAGCTGGATGAGTTCCAGCGCAAGAACAACGACAACCTGGCCCTGGATGGCAGTGACCGGCTGGCCTATATCGCGCCAACCATGGTTAATCTGAATCTGGCCCAGGAGCGGTTCCCGGACGTGGAATTCCACAAGACCCGGGAGCATTAAGCTACCGAGTTGGAGGTTGCTGTGCAGCTGGTCGACGCCCATTGTCATTTTGACTTTCCGGAGTTCGACGACTGTCGCGACGGTGAGCTGGCGAAAGCGCGGGCCACTGGCCTGGTAGGTTTGGTTATCCCCGGGGTTCGTCAATCCGACTGGTCCCGGGTGCGCGATACCGCGCTGGCTTTTCCGGAAGGGGCTTATTGCCTGGGAATTCATCCCTGGTACGTTGGCGAGCATGATGCCGGCGACCTGGAATTACTTGAGCAGTTGGCCAGTGATCATCCTGAGCGTTTTCTCGCTATCGGCGAGTGCGGGCTGGATCGGCTTCGCGGCACGCTGGCAGAGCAGTGGCCTTGGTTTGAGGCACAAGCCGGACTCGCGGCGCGATTGGATTTGCCCCTGGTGATTCATTCGGTTCGCACCCACGACGAGGTGCACGGTGCATTGCGCCGCCTCAACTGGAATGGGCCTGCCTTGATTCATGGCTACTCCGGCAATTATCAGCAGGCAGCCAAGCTGGTGGAACTGGGGTGCTCGATAGGTGTCGGTGGAGTCATTACCCATTCACGGGCACGCAAGACCCGGGATGCGGTAGCCCGGCTGCCGCTGGAGGCGCTGGTGCTGGAAACCGATGCGCCCGATATGTCGCCTCAGGGTGTGGGCGCCGGGCGCAATTCGCCGGCCAATCTCGGGCAGATCCTGAGCGTGCTCGCCGAGTTACGGGGCTTGTCAGAGCAGGCGCTGGCGCCAATTCTGTTAGAAAACGTGGCGGCGCTATACCGCTGGCAACCCGGTGACGTCTCGGTGAAATCCCGGTGACATAGGGGAATAACGAAACACCGTGGGTCAGGGTTGGCATTCTTTGGTGGTTCGAGTATACTTCGCGCCCTGGCTTTTCAAGGCGATGTCACTGTCTCAGCCCCGAACGGTGTCACTGCCACAGTAATTACAGGTAAAGATCTCTCCCGGAACCAAGCTGTTCGGGTGGAGGTTTTAACGTTTCTTATATAGCGTTCAAGGCGGAATCAATGAAGACTCTGAGTGCGAAACCAGAAACAGTAAAACGTGACTGGTACGTTGTAGACGCAGCCGGCAAGACGCTGGGTCGTCTGTCAACCGAAATCGCCCGTCGTCTGCGGGGCAAGCATAAGCCTGAGTATACCCCTCATGTCGACACTGGCGATTACATTGTAGTTATCAATGCTGGCCAGGTCCGGGTTACCGGCAAAAAGGCATCTGACAAGATGTACTACAGTCACACTGGCTTTCCGGGTGGAATCAAATCCATCAACTTCGAGAAGCTGGTAGACAAGGCGCCCGAGCAAGTTATTATGAAGTCTGTCAAAGGCATGCTTCCGAAAGGCCCGCTCGGCCGCGCCATGTTCAAGAAGCTGAAAATCTATGCCGGCGCTGAGCATCCTCACGCAGCCCAGCAGCCCAAAGAACTCGACATTTAACGGAAGGCGGATATGTCTGTAGCACAAAATTACGGTACTGGTCGCCGCAAGACATCCACGGCTCGGGTCTTTATCAAGCCGGGAAGCGGTAACATCTCTATCAACGGTCGCACTATCGAAGACTTCTTCGGTCGTGAGACTCTGCGCATGATCGTTCGTCAGCCGCTGGTTGTAGCGGAATCAGCTGATCGTTTCGACATCAACATCACCGTTAAAGGTGGTGGTATCAGTGGTCAGGCCGGCGCTATTCGCCACGGTCTGACTCGTGCGCTGATGGATTATGACGAAACTCTGCGTCCGGCTCTGCGCAAAGCGGGTTATGTTACCCGTGACGCCCGTGAAGTCGAGCGTAAGAAAGTGGGTCTGCGGAAGGCGCGTAAGCGTCCTCAGTTCTCCAAGCGTTAATACCGCTGGAGCAGCACCCGAAAAACCCGGCCAATCGGTCGGGTTTTTTTATGTCCGTTTTCCGGGCCAGCCAGCTAAGCTGGAGTGGGGAACGGCCGCCGATGGCGGCTTTCCGACTTGTAAGCACATGGTAATTTCATTACCATTTGGTCGCTTATATTTTTGGGTTGTGAAGTCCTTTTAGATGCACATTGCCAGCTGTCTTGCGGGCTGTGACATCGCCTGATGGGAGAAAACCATAATGAGTAATGGCGACGTGAGCCAAGGCCGGCGCCGGTTTCTGATTGGCGCTACAGCAGCTGTCGGCGGGGTTGGCGTTGTTGGTGCGGCAGTTCCTTTCCTGGGGTCATGGAATCCCAGTGCAAAGGCTGAAGCTGCCGGCGCACCAGTAACTGTCAATGTCAGCAAGCTGGAACCGGGCCAACAGATTACCGTCGAGTGGCGCGGAAAGCCGGTATGGGTTATCCGCCGGGACAAGGCGATGCTAGAAAATATCGAGAAACTGAATGAGGCGGTGAAAGACCCTCAGTCAGAAACGCCCCAGCAGCCGCCCTATATCGAGGGCATTTATCGCGCACTGAAGCCGGAAATCGCGGTCATTGTGGGCTTGTGTACCCATCTGGGGTGCGTGCCTTCCTATCGCCCGGAAGTGGCACCTGCGGATCTTGGCGAGAACTGGCTCGGCGGTTTGTTCTGCCCCTGCCACGGCTCCAAGTACGATCTTGCCGGCCGGGTATACGACGCACAGCCAGCGCCCTTGAACCTCGAGGTTCCGCCGTATCGCTACGACGATGATACGACCCTCACGATTGGACTTGATCCGGAGGCGGCGTAATGAACAAGTTGTTGAACTGGGTAGACGAGCGTCTGCCTGTTGTTGATGCTTGGAACAAGCACGTAGCAAGTACTACGCGCCCAAAAACTTCAACATGTGGTACTTCTTTGGCTCACTGGCCATGCTGGTGCTGGTTAACCAGCTGATCACCGGCATCTGGCTGACCATGAGCTACAACCCCTCCGCCGAGGGGGCGTTTGCGTCCGTTGAATACATCATGCGTGATGTCGAGTGGGGCTGGCTGCTGCGCTACCTGCACTCGACCGGCGCTTCTGCGTTCTTCATTGTCGTCTATCTGCACATGTTCCGTGGCCTGATGTACGGCTCGTACCAGAAGCCCCGTGAACTGATCTGGATCTTCGGCATGCTGATCTACCTGATGCTGATGGCGGAAGCCTTCATGGGCTATCTGCTGCCTTGGGGTCAGATGTCCTACTGGGGTGCCCAGGTAATCGTTAACCTGTTCGGTGCCATTCCGGTGATCGGTGAAGACCTGGCGCTGTGGATCCGTGGTGATTATCTGGTATCCGGTATCACCCTGAACCGGTTCTTCGCTCTACACGTGGTGGCGTTGCCGATCGTGCTGTTGGGCCTGGTTGTGCTGCACATTCTGGCGCTGCATGAAGTGGGTTCAAACAACCCTGACGGTATCGATATCAAGAAGAACAAGGATGAGAACGGCATTCCCAAAGACGGTATCCCGTTCCACCCCTACTACACCGTGCACGATCTGCTGGGTGTGGCGGTTTTCTTCTTCATCTTCTTTGCGGTGGTGTTTTTCTTCCCGGAGGCCGGTGGTCTGTTCATCGAGAAGCCGAACTTTGAGCCGGCGAACGCGCTGAAGACACCGGAGCATATTGCACCGGTCTGGTACTTCACTCCGTTCTACGCCATGTTGCGGGCGGTCACGGTCGACTTGTTTGGTCTGCCAGCGAAATTCTGGGGTGTCGTGGTCATGGGTGGCGCCATTGCTATCCTGTTCGTGCTGCCTTGGCTGGACCGTAGCCCGGTTCGCTCCATGCGCTACAAGGGCTGGATGAGCCGCGTCGCGCTTGCCATCCTGGTTGTCAGCTTTGTGGTGCTGGGCTACCTGGGGCTGGTGCCGGCCACCGAGGGTCGTACCACCGTCGCCCAGATCCTGACCGTGCTGTACTTCCTCTACTTCATTCTCATGCCGTTCTACACGCGTATGGAAACTACCAAGCCAGTGCCAGAGAGGGTGACAGGATAATGAGAAAGCTGATTTTTGGTCTTTTCATCGCAATCCTGCCAGCCTCGGGCTGGCTGCCGGCGGCGGTGTTCCGCTCGATAACATCGAGACGGACCACACCGACAAGGCGTCTTTGCAGCGTGGTGTGGCTCTGTTCACCAACTACTGCATGGGCTGTCACTCCATGGAGTACGCCCGCTATAAGCGCGTGTCCGATGACCTGGAGATTCCTGTCGAGCTGTACGAGGAGAATCTGATTTTCACCGGTGCAAAAATCGGTGAGCTGATGAAGAACTCCATGAACAAGGATATGGCAGCGGACTGGTTTGGCGCACCGCCACCGGATCTGACCCTGGAAACCCGTCTGCGCGGCGAGCCCTGGGTATATTCCTATCTGCGTGGCTTCTACAAGGACGACAGTCGTCCACTGGGCGTGAACAACGTGGTCTATGCGAATGTTGGTATGCCTCACGTCATGGTAGGTCTGCAGGGCCTGTGTGCGGTTGAGCCGAAGATCGGCGTCGATGCCAGTGTCGAGCCGTTGAGCGGTAACATCAACAACGCTGACGTCTGCCCGGAATATGCGATTGAAGGCAGCATGTCTGCTGCGGAGTTCGATCAGGCCATGTACGACCTGACCAACTTCATGTCTTACATGGCCGACCCGATTCGGGTGGAGCGCGAGCGTTTGGGCGTGTTCGTTCTGATCTTCGTCGCGATCTTCTTCGTCTTTGCCTATCTGCTCAATCGTGAGTACTGGAAGGACGTGCACTAAGAAATAGGGTATAATCCCGTTTCCCGATTTCCAGTGGGCAATAACCGGCCCACTGGAATTTTGCGTTTTTTCGGAATCATTTCGGTTTGTTTACTCGTGAGGTAGTTTTATGGGCGTTGTGACCAAGCGGTCATCAATGACGTTTTTCTCGGATCCGGTCAGCCATTACAGCCACCGAGTGCGTATTGTTCTGGCAGAGAAGGGTGTTACCGTCGACATTGTGGACGTGGATCCTGATAACCCGCCGGCTGAGTTGGCTGACACGAATCCATACAACGCCTTGCCGACGCTGGTTGATCGTGATCTGGTGCTATACGAGCCCAACATCATGATGGAGTATCTGGACGAACGCTTCCCGCACCCGCCGTTGTTGCCGGTCTACCCGGTGGCTCGCGCCAACAGCCGTCTGATGATTCACCGTATCCAGCGCGACTGGTGTGGTCTGGTTGATCAGATTGTGGCCCAGCCGAATGCCAAGGCCTCTGATGCCGCTCGTAAAGAGCTGCGCGAGAGTTTGTTGGCGACTGCGCCGCTGTTTGGTGAGATGCCGTTCTTCCTGTCTGAAGAATTTACCATCGTCGATTGCTGCATCGCCCCGATCTTGTGGCGTCTTCCGGCGCTCGGTGTGGATCTGGACGACAAGCAGGCGCGTCCGCTGCATAAGTACATGGAAAGCATCTTCAGTCGTGAGGGCTTCAAAGCCAGCCTTTCTGACCTCGAAGAAGACATGCGCAGCTAAACGGTCGACACCCGCTATACCGGTCCAGGAGATTGGCAGTGCCTGATAACAGTATCACCATGACATCGAGCCGTCCGTACCTTGTCCGGGCTTTCAACGAGTGGATTCTGGATAACGACTGTACCCCGTACATCGTAGTGGATGCCGGAGTTCAGGGCGTTCAGGTTCCCACTGAGCACGTTGCGAACGGTCAGATCGTGTTGAATATCAGCCCGGGCGCAGTGCGAGGTCTGGTAGTCGGTAACGGTGCCCTGGAGTTCAGTGCGCGCTTTGGTGGTGTGCCGATGCAGGTGTTCATTCCCTTGCAGGCGGTCATGGCCATTTACGCCAAGGAGAACGGTGAGGGCATGGTGTTTGGCAGTGAGCCGGGTTCACCGGATCCGGACGGCACCACGGACAAGGGCGATTCCGGCCCGGGTGGAGAGGATCGGCCATCGGGCCGGCCAACGCTAAAGGTCGTGAAATAGCGAGTCGATCGTCAAAAAAGCCAGCATCAGCTGGCTTTTTTTTATCCCCCAAATAGTTTGCTGTCAATCAGTCCGCAAAGGGCGTTGATGATGACCATCAGCAGTGGTGTTGCCTCGGTGGGCGAGAGGTTGTTGAGGGCGATTTCATGGTCTTCCGGATGCATCAGGGAGGTGATGTCGGACTTCTCCCGCGCGCTCAGCACGACTACATTCATTTCCCGGTCGTGGGCGCCTGAATGGCCTGGATAAGGTTGGCCTTGTGTCCGTCGTCAACAATGACAAACAGCAGGTCGCCTGGTTTGCCGATGGCGCGCACCTGGCGCGAAAAGGTGTCGTTGAATCGATTATCCCGGCAGATCGCCGAGTAGGTTGTCGCGTCCGCGCCCAGATTGATGGCGGGCAGGGCGGGTCTATCCTGATCGAAACGGTTCAGTAGCGCGGTGCAGAAATACTGGGCCAGGACGTTGGCATTGCCATTTGCGCAGGTGATGATCTTGCCATCCTGAAGCAGTGCGTTGACGAAGGCATCGGCGACTTCCTCGATGGCTGGTCCAGCTGTACTTGCCGCCTGTGCGGTCTGCTCCATGTGGCTGGCGAACCATTGGTTGATCTGGTGTTCGGTGTCCGTCATTACGTCTGTTTACCCTGCGTCAATTGCGTTCTTGATCCATTCTACCCGGTATCTTTTTACGGTTCCCGGGCTGATGGCGATAACATCAATGCGGCTCAGGCAGTCCCATCGGCCATGGCGATGGAGGTAAAAAGCCGCCGCCTGCCGGACTCTGCGCTGTTTTTGAGGGGTGATGGAGCTGGCCGGGTCCGCGAGGCTGCCGGGTCCGCGATAGCGCACCTCGAAAAACACCAGTGTTTCCCCGTCCTGCCCGATCAGGTCGATCTCACCACCACGGCTGTGGACATTGCGGGCTATAATTCGCACGCCGCGACCAGTCAGGTATCGTGCGGCAACGCCCTCGTAATGGTTGCCTACTGCTTTGTTGCCGTCCATGGCAAAAACAATCCGTTGTCTGGTGTTTTATTCGCCCTGAACCGGTGAGCCGAAGGTTTCTTCTCCGGCCGTTTCCGGCTCGGCAGCCTCGAGCTCTGGTAACAGTTCCGGACGACCATTGCGGAATTGCGCCCAGAGTTGCTTCCGATGGATGCTGCCGTCGTCGGTCATGCTCAGTTCGCCGGTCTGGCCGTCGATGGTGGCCGACTTCACCTGGCGTAAAAGGGGTAGGCGTTTGCTCAACTGCCAGGCGTCGGCCCCCATGGCAAACAGGCGGCCAAGCTGGCCATGGGTGCCAGACAGGTGCTTGTTGGCTTCGGCTTTTAGCTTGTTGTCCTCGCTCAAGGTCCAGGGGGTATCGGTGAAGATTACCTGATCCAGGTCACGATCCCGAGCCGGGTCGGGATCGCCCTCGTAAACGATTGACGGTGAATACACCGGAAGATCGCCGCCAAAGTAGTAGGCGAACAGAGGCTTGAACTGGCGGGCAATGGTCGGCTCGGCGACCATGATGATGGCTTCGGCATCTTGCCGCCGGCGGGGCTCGAATTCCACGTCCAGGCCGATGGTGCGCTCCACCTGGATTGCCCGGTCCCGGGACACGCTGATACCCAGCAAGTCGGCGGTGACCGCGCGCAGGTTGTCCTCCCGGAAGAAGCGTTCGATGTCCAGGGCCTGGCTGCCGTTTTCGGCCATCCGCTGGTTCAGGGCCGCTTCAACACGGTCGCCCCATTCGCCTTGGGGGATCAGGACCAGGGCATGCTGAATGTCCTTGGCCTTGAGTCGGTCCGCAATTTGGCGGGCCTCATCTTCTGCCGACAGGCCAAACTGGTACAGGCCCTCAGGAGCTTTTTTGCCTGCGGGCAGGTAGTTAAGCCCCAGTGCCGGAACCGGAAGGGTGTTCATTGCGCTGAGGGTGTTCAGTGCTTCTTTATCGAGCGGTCCGACAATCAGGTCGACGTTTTCCCCGGACAACTTGCCGTACAGTTCCTTAAACGGAGTGCTCGAGGTATCAACCACCCGGATCTCGGTGGCGTCACGGTCTACGGACGGATCTTGGTAGTAGGCGGCGATAAAACCATCGCGGATCGCCTTGCCTGCGGCGCCCAATGGGCCGGTCAGCGGCACCGCGAGTGCAATCTTTTCAGGGCGGCTTTCCGCCAGGCTCGCAATCAGCTGCAACTCTGATGGTAAGACCTGGGCGGCCGGGTGTCCGGGCCAGTTGTTTTGCCAGTTCCGAATGGTCCGGCCCTGCTGGTCGAGCTCGATGCCGGGCGCACGCACGGTCACGGCCAGTTCCAGCCAGCCTTGTACTTCGTAGCCGATAGCTTCGCTGTTTGCGCTTTCCAATGCCCGATCTGGCACGGTCTTCAGTTGCTGCCAGATCTGATCGTGCAGCTGCTGCGGATTCGCCTGACTGTCGGTCTGGGTTAGCAGGATCAGGGTCATGGCTGCGGGCAGTGGCTCGCCGGCCAGGGTGTAGGTCTCGGCCTGCAATCGGGCCGCCCGGTTCATCAAGTCCGGGCTGTACTCGGTGATGCTGTCCGGAGACAAGCTGGCAGCCAGGTTGCGCGCCCAGTCGCTGTCATCCAAGGCGGTGGCGCTTGCCATAGCCAGCAGTTGTTTCTGGCTTTTCAGTCCCGGTGCCGGTTGCGTTAGCTGTTGGCTTTGCAGTAGCGTTCGCGCGGCCTCATGGTTGCCTTGATCCTGAAATCGGCTGGCAATACGCAGCAGATAGCGTTGCGCGGTTTCGCGATTGTCTTCCTGGCCGGCAAGCTCCAGCGCCTGTTGCGGGCTCTGGGCAACGTGGGACTGAAGGTTTACGCTGGCACAACCGGCGGACAACAGGGCCACGGCAAAGACGGTGGCGAGGGCTCGGTGGTTGACGGGGTTTTTGATCATGGCAAGCTCGAACTACTCCGGATAAATGGGCTTGTGGCGCCAATCTGACGGTGGCAAGTTTAACAGCTCCGGGGTTAATTCACATGACGTAAGTGTCATCGTGCAGGCATCAGCGACAATGAGGCATAGAATTTGAAATCTGAGGGTAGGGAGTCGGTGTCCGAGGCCGGCAAAAAAGAGCAGGCTCAAGGCGTTCTCTATATTGTGGCGACACCCATTGGCAACCTGGACGACTTGTCTTCTCGTGCCGTGTCCGTGCTGAACGGGGTCGATGTGGTGGCCGCAGAGGACACTCGTCACAGTGGTCGGTTGCTGCAGCACCTGGGGTTGCACAAGCGCCTGATTGCGCTGCACGACCACAACGAGCGCGACCGGGCCGGCAGTTTGCTGCAGGAACTGGAAGCGGGCCGCAGTGTTGCGCTGATTTCCGATGCCGGTACACCGCTCATTTCGGATCCGGGCTATGTCCTAGTCCGTGAAGCCCGCAGTCGCGGTCTCAAGGTTTCTCCTATTCCCGGAGCCTGTGCCCTGGTGGCGGCACTCAGTGCGGCCGGCCTGCCCACCGATCGGTTCCTCTTTGTCGGGTTCTTGCCGGCCAAGCGTTCCGGTCGACGCGCCGCCCTGGAGCAGCAGGTTCGGGAGACAGCGACTCTGGTGTTCTACGAATCGCCCCACCGAATTCTGGATGCCGTGAGCGATATTGCGGCGGTGTTTGGCGAGGAGCGGGAAATTGTCCTGGGCCGTGAGCTGACCAAAACCTTCGAGACCTTTTATTCGGGCAGTGTCGCTGAGGTGCTGGCAACCCTCGAGGCCGATCCACACGGCACCAAGGGGGAGTTCGTGGTGATGATTCATGGTGCCGAGCCGGTGACCAGTGACGATGACGCCGGGGCGTTGGATGTTGATCGCCTGCTTAAGCTGCTATTGCCCGAATTGCCGGTTAAAAAGGTGGCCAAGCTGGTGGCCGAACTGAGTGGGCGGCCAAAGAACGAGCTGTATCAGCGGGCGCTGGAGCTGAAATAGGCATTTCTACGCCGGCACTTTTCCTTGCATGGCCTGTGGTGCAGGAGTATGGTCTCGACCGAGCTCGCCAGACAGTCGCCGCCGGTTTTTAACCGGGGGAGGAAAGTCCGGGCTCCGCAGGGCAAGGTGCCAGGTAACGCCTGGGCGGTGAGAGCCGACGGAAAGTGCAACAGAAAGTAGACCGCCTAAGCGCCTTCGGGCGCCGGTAAGGGTGAAACGGTGCGGTAAGAGCGCACCGCGTGACTGGTAACAGTTCACGGCGATGGTAAACCCCACCTGGAGCAAGACCAAATAGGAATCCAATGGCGTGGCCCGCGCTGGATTCGGGTAGGTTGCTTGAGGTCTGTGGTGACGCAGACCCTAGATGAATGACTGTCCACGACAGAACCCGGCTTATCGGCGAACTCACTTCTCTTCTCCTTATAACAGGCGCCGCCAAAGGTGGCGCCTGTTATGTCCAAAGATTCTCAAACCTAACTTGCCTTCTTCAGACTTTTTTGCAGGTACTTGATTTTCCTTCTTTTCTTATTCGTAATCTCGGCGCCGCCTCAAATCACTCGCTGTAACCTCTTGTCATAAAAGGAACTTTTACCAGTACGACGCTGTTCGCGGCGCTTGCATTGTGTATTGCGTGTTTCTATAGTGTGCATAAGTGGGAAAAAGTGGTTAGTAGTGGTTTTTTGTGGTTTTCAGGCCCCCAGAGACGGCGTAAATGAGCAATTTCCTTGGCAGTCATGCCATCAATATGGATGCGAAGGGTCGCTTGGCGATCCCCGCCAAGCTGCGCGAAGAGCTCGCGCAGCTCTGTGGTGGGCGCATTGTATTGACGGCCAATGCCGATGAAGAGAGGTGTTTGCTGGTTTACCCCGAGCCCGAATGGGAGGCGCTGCGCCCCAAGATTGAAGCGCTGCCCAACATGAACAAGGCAGCGCGCCGGTTGCAGCGATTGCTGCTTGGTAATGCTGCGCCCATGGAGCTGGACTCCGCAGGGCGTATCCTGATTCCACCGACACTGAGAAGTTACGCCCATCTAGAGAAGAAACTGATGTTGATTGGTCAGGGTAAGAAGCTGGAACTGTGGAGTGAGGAGCGCTGGCTCGCTTGGCTCGACGAATCCTCCGATGACGATGATATGCCCCCTGAGATGGAGGCGCTTTCCCTATGACCTCCGGACGTAAGCAGAAGTCAGGAGCCGCGTATTCGCACCGCTCGGTACTTCTGGATTCGGCGGTCGACTACTTGGTCAATGATCCCGAAGGCGCCTATGTTGATGCCACCTTTGGTCGTGGTGGTCACAGTCGGCTGGTTTTAGGGCGCTTGGGCGAGCAGGCGCACCTGCTGGGCATTGATAAAGACCCGGAGGCCATTCGGGTAGCCGAGGAGCTGGCCGCTGAAGATGCGCGGTTTTCCTGGTTTCACGGCTCGTTCGCAGATTTGGACGTGGCGCTCGAGCGGCAGCAGTGGCCGACCGTAAATGGAATTCTGATGGATCTCGGTGTGTCGTCGCCGCAGCTGGATGACGCCTCGCGGGGCTTCAGCTTCATGCGTGATGGTCCACTGGATATGCGGATGAATCCGCAGCAGTCCCCGAGCGCAGCGGAATGGCTGGCCGAGGCGGACGAAAAGGACATTGCCGATGTCATCTATCGATACGGCGAGGAGCGTTTCTCCCGCCGTATCGCCCGTTTGGTGGTAGCGCGTCGTCAGGAAGAGGCGATTGAAACCACCCGTCAACTTGCCGAATTGGTGAGCGAGGCGGTACCCAAGAAAGAAAAGCATAAGCACCCGGCGACCCGGACCTTTCAGGCTATCCGGATTTTCATCAATCGGGAGCTCGAGGACCTGGAAGTAGGTTTGAAGGTCGCCGTTGATCGGCTCGCGCCCGGTGGTCGACTGGTGGTGATCAGTTTTCATTCCCTGGAAGACCGGGTGGTGAAGCGTTTCATGCGTGATCTGGCGCGCGGCCCGCAACTGCCGAAAGGCATCCCGGTCACTGCCGATCAGGAAGCTTCGGCATTCCGCCTGATTGGCAAGGCGGCGAAAGCCGGTGCAGACGAAGTTGGAGACAATGTCAGGGCCCGGAGCGCCGTCATGCGCGTTCTGGAGCGAATTGATTCAGATAATAAGCCGAAAGGGAGCGCCTAATCATGGGTGCGGTAGCAATCGAACAACCAGTTAAAGCGGCCAGGCTCAACAAGCAGCGGATGCGTGTGGGTGTAGCCACGGCCGTGCGGATTTCCCGGCAGGTTTTTGATGCCACCCGGCAGCGCAACGTCATGATCTCTATGGCATTGGTGACGTTGCTGGTGGCCTCGTCCATTGGCGTTGTGGTCAGCGCCCATGAGAACCGGGAATTGTTCAACACGTTGTCCCAGCTGCAGGCCGAGCGCGACCGCTACCAGCAGGAGTGGAGTCAGCTGCTGCTGGAGCAGAGTGCCTTGAGTGCCCATGGTCGAGTGGAAAAACTCGCAGCAGCGCGCTTCGGGATGGTCGTTCCGGGGCGCCAGGATATCGTTCTGGTACCACTGATGTCGCCGGCGTTGGCGCACTAATACACGAGAATAACAACCGTCAGGGTGATTGATTTGTCCGGTCAGGGAACGCAGAAAACATGGAGCCAGCGATTGGCGTCCGGCCTTAAGGCCTGGCGCTATGGCTCCGTGCTGGGCGTTTTCCTGCTGGTGATTGTGGCTCTGGGCTGGCGTCTGGTTGACCTGCATGTGGTCGATAACGATTTCCTGCGCAAGCAGGGTGATGTTCGAACCATTCGCGTCGAGTCCATTGATGCCCATCGTGGCGTTGTCTCTGACCGCTACGGTGAGCCGCTGGCAGTCAGCACGCCGGTGCAGACCCTGTGGGCCAATCCGTCCGAGATGGATGCAGAAGAAGCCCGCCTGACCAACCTTTCCCGGCTGCTCAATATCAGTGAAGCTCGTCTTCGTGAACGGCTGCAAACTTACGCCGATCGTGAGTTCATCTACCTGCGCCGGAAGGTTCAGCCCGGCCTTGCCAAAGAAATCATGGCATTGGATATCGACGGCGTTTATTCCCGTCAGGAGTACCGGCGTTATTATCCGGCTGGCGAAGTGACTGCTCACATCGTTGGCTTCACCAACATTGATGAGCGTGGCCAGGAAGGCATGGAGCTGGCGTACAATCAATGGCTGTCCGGTGAGTCCGGTCGCAAGCGCGTACTGAAGGACAACCGTGGCCGCGTCATCAAGGATCTGACTCTTATTCGTGACGCCAGCCCCGGCCATAACCTCCAGCTCAGCATCGACCTTCGTCTTCAGTACCTGGCCTATCGCGAACTCAAGGCCGTGGTTCAGGCGCACAGTGCAAGGGGCGGAACCCTGGTGATGCTGGATGTGGATACCGGGGAAGTGCTGGCGATGGTGAACCAGGGCTCCTATAACCCCAATGATCGCAGTCAGCTGGCCCCGGAAAATCTCCGGAACAAGGCGATTACCGACCTGTTCGAGCCGGGCTCAACCATGAAGCCTGTTGCCATGGCGGCGGCACTCGAAACCGGTGACTATTCCACGAACACCACCATTGACACGTCGCCCGGTTATCGCCGGTTTGGCCGTTTCACTATTCGGGATCATCGCAACTACGGCGTGATCAGTCTGACCGATATCATTGCCAAATCCAGTAACGTCGGTATTAGCCGGATTGCCACGGACATTGGCGGTGACACCATCCGCAACTTGTACAGCCGATTGGGGCTTGGCCAGCCAACCGGCATCGGTTTCCCGGGCGAGGCCGTCGGTGTATTGCCGTCGCCGCCCAAATGGCGTCCGGTTGAGGAAGCCACGCTGTCCTACGGCTACGGCCTGAGTGTTAACGCCCTGCAGTTGGCGCAGGCATACATGGTGATCGCCAATGGCGGTGTTCGCTATCCCCTGAGTCTGATTAAGCTGGATCGGGAACCTGAGGGGCAGCGGGTACTCTCAGAGAAGGTGACCTATGAGGTTCGGAACATGCTTCGGGAAGTGGTTTCCCGTGGCAGTGGTAAGCGCGCCCAGCCGGGCTTTTACACCGCTGGCGGCAAGACCGGAACGGTTCACCTGGTTGGAAAGCAGGGTTACGAGGACAGCCAATACAAGGCAATTTTTGCTGGCATGGCCCCGATCGATAACCCCCGAATTGTCACGGTTGTAGCCGTGGATGCGCCTCAGTCCGGCGAATATTACGGTGGTGAAGTTGCTGCGCCGGTATTCGCCCGGGTCATGAGTGACGCACTGCGACTGTTGAATGTGAAGCCTGAACTGGAAGTCGGTGGCGCGAGTGCGCCGGTCAAGACAGCCGGGGAGCGAGGGTAAGCCTATGTGCATCACATCACTCAGCACGTTGTTACAGGGAACTGTGTCCGTGCCGTCGGTGTTCGACGTGACCATTCACGGGCTCAAAACGGACAGCCGAACGGTAAAGTCCGGGGATGCCTTTGTCGCTCTCGCCGGCGCCAAGACGCCTGCAGATCATTACGTTGAACAGGCCATCGCCGCAGGCGCGACGGTGGTATTGCTGGAATCGTCTGAGTCGGGCGAATGTTCGGAATTTCATGGTGCCTTGGTGGTACCAGTGGTCGGCCTGCGTGACCGTCTGGGCGAGATCGCCGATCGGTTCTTTGAGCACCCGTCCCAGCGTCTGCGTCTGATTGGCGTGACCGGCACCAACGGCAAAACGTCGGTCAGCCAGTACATTGCGGCGCTGCTGAAAGACACCGGAACGCCTTGCGGTGTCCTTGGGACGCTTGGTTACGGCATGCCCGGTGCGTTGCAGCCCGCTACCCACACCACGCCCGACGTCGTGCAGACCAACCGGATGCTGTCCCGCATTCTGGCTCAGGGTGGTCGTGCTGCGGTGATGGAAGTGTCCTCCCATGCCCTGGATCAGGGCCGGGTCGATGGCCTCACTATTGTGGCCGGCGTGTTTACCAATCTTACCCGTGACCACCTTGATTACCACGGTTCCATGGAAGCCTACGGCGAAGCCAAGGCGCGCCTGTTTGACCGGGAAGCCGTGCACGTCTCGGTGATCAATTTTGACGATCCGTTTGGTCGGCAACTGTTTAATCAGCTCGATGGTCAGTGCGACCGGGTTCGCTACAGCCTCCACGAGGCCCAGACCGAACTCTGGCTGAAGTCCTTCCGGCCCACCGATGAAGGCTTTGAGGCCACTGTAGATGGCCAGTGGGGATCGTTCGACATCGCCGTTCCCCTGATGGGCAGCTTTAACGCCAGCAATGTCCTGGCAGCCATGGCAACCGTACTGAGCTTGGGCGTGCCCGTTGAGCGCGTGCAGCAGGCGGTGAGTGGCCTGATGCCACCGCCGGGCCGGCTGGAAAAATTCAGCGGCGCCAACGGCGTCCGGGTTGTGGTCGATTACGCCCATACCCCGGATGCGCTGGCCAACGCACTGGCGGCCCTGCGCCCACACGTGACCGGACGCCTGATTTGCGTGTTCGGCTGTGGCGGTGACCGCGACCGTGGCAAGCGCCCGGAAATGGCGCGTGAAGCTGAGGCCCGGGCCGATGTTGTCATTGTTACCGACGACAACCCGCGAAGCGAAGATCCTGCTGTGATCGCCAATGACATCGTGGCCGGTTTTTCTACTCCAGACCGGGCGTCGGTGATTCACGACCGGTCAGAAGCTATACAGACGGCGATAAAAATGGCCACGCCGGACGATCTGGTTCTGATCGCTGGAAAAGGCCACGAAGCCTATCAGGAAGTGGCCGGGCAGAAATTTCCGTTCAGTGACGCAGAGCAGGTTCAGCATGGCTTGAACCTGAATGGTGGTGTGGCATGATGCGCGCCTTCTCGCTGGCGGAAGCCCGGCAGTGGACCGGTGCTACCTGCACCCATTCAGGGCTCGAGGGAATCGAGTTTACTGGCGTGTCCACGGACACCCGCTCAATTGGGCCGGGGCAACTGTTCGTCGCCTTGCGTGGTGATAATTTTGACGGTCACGGTTTCCTGCAGATGGCCCGTGATTGTGGCGCGGTGGCCGCCGTTGTGGATGAGGCTGATGCCACCGTGGACCTGCCGCAACTGGTGGTGGCCGATACCGTTGACGCACTGGCCCAGCTGGCGGGTGGCAATCGCAACGAAAGCAGCGCCCGATTGGTGGCCGTGACTGGCAGCAGTGGCAAGACCACCGTTCGGGAAATGACCGCGGCAATCCTGGCGCAACTGGGGCCGACATTGGCCACCAGTGGCAACCTGAATAACCACATTGGTGTGCCGCTGACTCTGTTCGGGCTGGCGCCGGAACACCGATACGGCGCCATTGAGCTGGGTGCCAGCGGGCTGGGCGAAATTGCGCACACCGTGGCCATTACCCGGCCCCAGGTTGTGATGCTGACCAACGCAGGCACGGCGCACCTGGAAGGGTTTGGCAGTTACGAGAACATTGTCCAGGCCAAGGGCGAAATCATCGATGGTGTCGAAGATGGCGGTTTGGTAGTGCTGAACCGGGACGATCCCGCCTTCGACCAATGGCAGGCACGGGCAGGGCATCGCCGCGTGGTCAGTGTTAGCCGGGAGGATAACATCGACGCCGATTACGTCGTGAAAGCGGTTCAATCGCAGGCACCCGGTCAGTCGTTCCAGGTCATTGGGCCAGACGGATGGAGTTGCACCTTAGGTCTGGCGCTTGCGGGTGAGCACAACCAGACCAACGCCATGCTGGCCATCGCCGCGGCGCGGGAACTGGGTGCTGATGATCAGGCTATTGTCGCCGGGCTGGCGGCGTTAGCGCCGGTTAAGGGCCGCCTGCAAAATATCGAGCTGGCGCCGGGACTGACCGTCATTGATGACAGTTACAACGCCAACCCGGCGTCCATGAAGCCGCGCTCAGTGTCCTGGCCAAGCAGGAAGGTGAGCGCATCGCCGTGTTCGGCGCCATGGCCGAACTGGGTTCGCAGGCCAAGGCCCTGCACCGGGAAGTGGGTGAGTTCGCCCATACTGAACAGATTGAACGTCTGCTGACCGTTGGCCCCGGCTGCGAAGGCTACGCCGAGGGCTTTGGTGCAGCGACAGAGGTATATCAGACCCACGAAGACGCCGTTAATGCTGTGATCAGCGCGAAGCAGTCACCGCTGACGGTGTTGGTGAAGGGGTCCCGCAGTTCTGCCATGGATCGCGTGGTAGAGGGAATTAAAGACAAGGTGAATAACTCATGCTGCTCTGGCTGACAGAGGTTCTATCACAATATTTCTCGGCACTGACCGTGTTTCAGTACCTGACCCTGCGCGGGATCCTGGGTACGCTCACGGCGCTGCTGATCTCACTGATCATCGGACCGGTGATGATTCGCAAGCTGAGCCAGTATCAGATCGGCCAGGCGGTGCGCGACGATGGCCCGCAAACCCATCTGAGCAAGGCCGGCACGCCGACCATGGGTGGTGCCCTGATTCTAGTGGGCATCGGCATCAGCACTCTGCTGTGGGCCGATCTCAGCAACCGTTACGTCTGGATCACCCTGTTGGTCACCCTGTTGTTCGGGGCCATTGGCTGGGTCGACGACTATCGCAAGGTCGTGGAGCGTAACCCCCGTGGTCTGCCCGGGCGCTGGAAGTACTTCTGGCAGTCGGTCATTGGTGCCGCGGCCGCCATTGCTCTGTTTTTAAGCTCGTCGATGCCCCAGGAAACCTCCCTGTACGTGCCATTTGTCAAGCAGGTGTCGCTGACGTTGGGGCCGGTCATTTTCATCCTGCTGACTTACTTCGTCATCGTCGGCAGCAGTAACGCGGTGAACCTCACTGACGGCCTGGATGGCCTGGCGATCATGCCGACGGTGATGGTGGCGGGTGCCCTGGGGATTTTCGCGTACCTGTCCGGTCACGCTCAGTTTGCCGATTACCTGCTCATTCCCCACCTGCCAGGCACCGGCGAACTGATTGTGTTCTGCGGTGCGATCGTGGGTGCCGGGCTCGGTTTCCTCTGGTTCAACACCTATCCGGCCCAGGTCTTCATGGGCGATGTCGGTGCCCTGGCTCTCGGCGCTGCGCTGGGTGTGGTTGCAGTGGTGGTCCGTCAGGAGATCGTGCTGTTCATCATGGGTGGCGTGTTCGTCATGGAGACGGTGTCGGTGATCCTGCAGGTGGCTTCGTTTCGCCTCACCGGTCGGCGGATCTTCCGGATGGCACCGTTGCACCACCATTTTGAATTGAAAGGCTGGCCTGAACCGCGGGTAATCGTGCGGTTCTGGGTGGTCACCGTAGTTCTGGTCCTGATTGGCCTGGCCAGCCTGAAAATACGCTAAGGGTTTGCATCGTCTATGAGTGTCATTGTTTCGGATCGTCGCACACTGGTGGTAGGGCTCGGTAAAACCGGGCTCTCCTGCGTGCGCTATCTGTCCGAGCAGGGCCGTGACATCACGGTCGCCGACAGTCGCGAAACGCCTCCCGGCCTGGACGAGTTGCGAGCAGGCTGGCCAGATGTGCCGGTGCACCTGGGGCCGTTCGATGCGGAGCTGTTCTCCGGCTTCAACGAATTGGTTGTTAGCCCGGGTATCGACATTGCAGAGCCGGCGATCAAGCAGGCCGCACAGGCCGGCGCCCGAATTCGGGGCGATATTGACCTGTTCGCCGAAGCTGCGGATGCGCCGATCGTGGCTATCACGGGCTCCAATGGGAAAACCACGGTTACCACCTTGGTTGGTGAGATGGCCGTGGCCGCGGGGCGCAAGGTCGAGGTGGGCGGTAATATCGGCACGCCGGCATTGGATCTGCTTGGCCGTGGTGCTGATCTCTACGTGTTGGAGCTATCCAGCTTCCAGCTGGAAACCACGGAAGGTCTGCATGCACTGGCGGCCACTGTGCTGAACGTCAGTGACGACCACATGGATCGGTACCCGAACAAAATGGCTTATTTCCAGGCCAAGCAACGGATCTTCCAGGGCTGCAAAACCGCTGTGGTGAATCTGGACGATGCCTTGAGCACGCCCATGGCACGGGAAGGGTTGCAGTTCATCTGTTATGGATTCCATCGGGTCAATCCGGAGACCTTCAGCACCCGCGACGACGACGGCGGAACCTGGGTGACCTTCGGCTTCGAAAACCTGCTTCGAACCAGTGAGCTGTCGCTCATGGGGCACCATAACGTCAGCAATGTGATGGCGGCCCTCGGTCTTGGCCGCGCCGCCGGGCTGCCTATGGATGTGATGCTCGAGGTGGCGCGCAAATTCGGCGGACTGCCGCATCGCTGCGAGTTTATCCGCCAGGTAGCCGGTGTTGATTACATCAACGATTCAAAGGGCACCAATGTTGGCGCCTCTGTGGCAGCAATTGAAAGCCTGGCGCCGGAACAGGGCAAGGTGGTGCTGATTGCTGGTGGTGACGGCAAGGGTGCGGATTTCGCACCGCTGCAGGCGCCGGCGCTGTTGCATTGTCGGGCGCTGGTGCTGATTGGCCGCGATGCCGGGCTGATTGCCGACGCTGTGGGTACCGGTGTTGAGTGTCATCAGGTCAAGACGCTGGCGGACGCGGTATCAACCGCAGGCAAGCTGGCCCAGTCTGGCGACCGGGTGCTGTTTTCACCGGCCTGCGCCAGCTTCGATATGTTCCGGGATTATCTCGATCGCGGTGAGCAGTTCCGCGCATTGGTGGAGGCGCTCTGATGCAGACCGGATTCGCCGTACCAAACCGACATCAGTGGCTGGGTGAAATCCAGCCGCTGCCGATGCTGGTGATCAGCTCGGTGGCGCTGCTGGTGATGGGCGTGGTGATGATCTCCTCGGCCTCCATGGACATGGCGGCGGAGACCATGGGTAACAGCTACCACTATGTCATCCGCCAGTTGCTGTTCGCCGCGATGGGTTGCGGCATGGCCCTGGTGGCGGTGAATGTGCCGGTTGCCTGGTGGGAGCGCAGTGGCTGGCTACTGCTCGGGATCGGCCTTCTGGCCCTGGTGCTGGTGTTGACGCCGCTGGGGCGGACCGTCAACGGCTCCACCCGCTGGATCCCGTTTGGCCTGTTTAACGTGCAGGTCTCGGAAGTCGCCAAGCTGTGCCTGATCGCCTATCTGGCCGGGTACGTAGTGCGCCGCCGCGACGAGCTGCTGAACACCTGGCCGGGATTTCTCAAGCCCTTGGTGGTGCTGGGGGTTGCCTCGGTGTTGCTGGTTATTCAGCCGGATTTCGGTGCCACCGTGGTGCTGGTATCGGCCGCCGCCGGCATGATTTTCCTCAGTGGCGTTCGGCTCAGCCGGTTTGTGCCGCTGATTGTGATTCTGGTGGTGCTGGGCTCGCTGCTGGTGCTGACCCAGCCCTATCGACTGAAACGGGTGGTGAGCTATCTCGACCCCTGGAAGGATCAGTTCGACAGCGGCTATCAGCTGACCCAGTCGCTGATCGCATTTGGCCGTGGCGACTGGGGCGGTGTCGGGCTCGGCAACTCGATCCAGAAATTGTTCTATCTACCCGAGGCTCACACGGACTTCGTGTTTGCCATTATCGCCGAAGAATTTGGCCTGCTGGGATCGCTGATCGTGCTGGCCCTGTTCACTCTGTTGGTAGTCAGTGGTTTCGTGATTGCCCGCCGGGCAGAGAAAGCAGACATGCCCTTTGGCGCCTGCTTTTCCTACGGCATTACGTTGCTGATCGGTCTGCAGGCAACCATCAACATTGCGGTCAGTACCGGCATGCTGCCGACTAAGGGCCTGACCCTGCCACTGGTGAGCTATGGCGGTTCCAGTTTGATGATTGTTTGCGTGAGTATTGGTGTTTTGGCTCGAGTGGAAATGGAACGTCTGGATAAAGCGCGTCTGGCTGAAGAAAAGTCCGGTCGGCGAACCCGGGGAGGGGCTGCCTATGAGTGAGCAGCGCCGATTCCTGATGATGGCCGGCGGCACCGGTGGCCACGTGTTTCCCGCGCTGGCCACGGCCAGGGCGCTTGAGGCACAGGGTCACCAGGTGTATTGGCTGGGCGCCAGTGGCGGGATGGAGCAGCGGCTGATCGGCGATACCGATATCCCGCTGTCGCTGATTCACATATCCGGGCTGCGCGGCAAAGGCAAGCTGGCGTTGCTGAAAGCACCGTTCCGCCTGATGCGAGCTTTGGGTGAGGCGTTCACGATTATGCGCCGGATTCGCCCCCACTGCGTGGTTGGCATGGGTGGCTTCGTCACCGGCCCGGGCGGTGTTGCTGCCTGGCTGACCCGGACACCGTTGGTGATTCATGAGCAGAACGCGGTTGCCGGAATGACCAACCGGATTCTGGTTCGGTTCGCAGAAACGGTGCTGGAGGCCTTCCCGGGCAGTTTCGGTAACGGTGTGGTTACCCGCTGCACGGGCAACCCGGTGCGCCAGGATCTGGCCCGGCTGCCAACCCCGGAAGACCGCATGACCGAGCACGAAGGAGCGCTGCGGGTACTTATTGTGGGTGGCAGTCTCGGTGCCGAAGTGTTTAACCGGCAAGTACCGGAAGCGCTGGCAGCAATGGCCGAGGCTGACCGTCCGGTCATCCGTCACCAGTGTGGTGAAAAGAATTTGGAGGCGGCCCGGTCCGCTTATGAACAGCAGGGGCTGGAAGTGAATGTCGAGCCCTTCATCAAGGATATGGCCGAGGCGTATGCCTGGGCCGATGTCGTGCTCTGCCGTGCTGGAGCGCTGACGGTTTCTGAGCTTTGCGCGGCTGGGGTCGGAGCGATCCTGGTGCCTTTTCCCCACGCGGTTGATGACCATCAGACCAAGAACGGTCAGCAGATGGTCGCGGCCGGCGCGGCGGTGCTGATTCCCCAGACCCGGCTGACCCCGGAAAACCTGGCAGAGACCCTGGCTGACCTGGGACGCGACCGAAACCGCGTAATCAACATGGCGAAGGCCGCGCGTACGTTGGCCCGCCCCGATGCAACGGAGAGAGTTGTGAATTATTGTCTGGAGGCCGCCAATGGCTGACCCAACCAATCCGCCGCTGGTTTATCAGGTGCCGGAAATGCGCCGTATCCGCCAAATCCATTTTGTGGGTATTGGCGGTGCTGGTATGAGTGGTATCGCAGAAGTGCTCAAGAACCAGGGCTACGACGTTTCAGGTTCTGATCTGAAATCCGGCGCGGTCACCAAGCGCCTGGAGGCCATGGGTATTGAAGTGCACATCGGCCACCGGGCCGAGAACAGTGACAAGGCCGATGTGGTGGTCGTATCCACCGCGGTCTCAGCGGACAACCCGGAAGTGGTTGCTGCCCGCAGTCGCCGGGTACCGATCGTGCCGCGGGCCGAGATGCTCGCCGAAATCATGCGCTATCGCCATGGTATTGCGGTGGCAGGCACTCACGGTAAGACCACAACCACCAGCCTGATTGCCTCAGTGCTGGGCGAAGCCGGACTGGATCCCACCTTTGTTATCGGTGGCAAACTCAACAGCGCCGGCACCAATGCCCAGCTGGGCGGTTCCCGTTACCTGGTAGCGGAAGCCGATGAGAGCGATGCCTCGTTCCTGCACCTGACACCAGTGATTTCGGTGGTGACCAACATCGAAGCTGATCACATGGACACCTACGGTGGTGACGTCGAGAAGCTGAAACAGACTTTCGTCGATTTCCTGCACAACCTGCCGTTTTATGGTGTTGCCGTGATGTGTGTGGACGACGGCTACGTGCGCGAAATCATTCCGCGCATTTCCCGGGCCATCATCACCTACGGCATCGACAACCCGGAGGCGGATTACCGCGCGGAACAGATTCAATCTGACGGCCTGCGTACCCGCTTTGTGGTAAAACGCCCCGGGGGTCGGTCAGATCTGGCGGTAGAGCTAAAAATGCCGGGTCGGCACAACGTCCTGAATGCGGTAGCGGCGATTGCCGTGGCCACCGACGAGGGTGTCGACGACGCCGCCATTTGCCAGGGCCTGGCAAGTTTTGCCGGCGTTGGGCGCCGATTCCAGGTCTACGGCGATTACCAGACGCCGAAGGGCAACATCACCCTGGTGGACGATTACGGCCACCATCCGACCGAGGTTGAGGCGGTCATTCGCGCAGCGCACGATGCCTGGCCGGGTCGTCGTCTGGTGATGCTCTATCAACCCCATCGCTACAGCCGCACCCGCGATTTGTATGAAGACTTCGTGCGGGTGCTGTCCGAGGTCGACGGCTTGCTGCTGATGGACGTCTATTCCGCAGGTGAAGCCGCCATTCCGGGCGCTGATGGCCGGGCGCTGTGCCGCAGCATCCGGCAGCGGGGCAAGGTTGAGCCAATGTTTGTGGAAGACAACAACGAAATTGAAAGCCTGTTGGCGAACGTGCTACAGGACGGCGACCTGCTGATGACCCAGGGCGCCGGAGATATTGGTGGTGTGGCAGCCAGATTGGCTGCAGCAGGAGTAATTGCCAGTGAGTGACATGCAACATCCCGAACCCCAGCCCTATCAGGCGCCCCCTGAGCTCGTGCGAGAGCTGGGGCGCGTGGCCGTATTTATGGGCGGCGATTCCGCCGAGCGGGACGTGTCCCTGAAAAGCGGAAAAGCAGTGCTGGCGGCGCTGGTATCAGCCGGCGTTGATGCCTTTGCGGTCGATGTCCGTGGTTGCCTGTTGAAGACCGTGGAAGAACCGGACTTTGACCGGGTCTTCATCGCCCTGCACGGACGCGGTGGAGAGGATGGCACGCTCCAGGCGATTCTCGGTCAAGCCGGGATACCGTACACCGGTAGTGAAGTGCTGGCGTCGGCACTGGCCATGGACAAGCTGCGCACCAAATACGTGTTCGAAGGCTGCGGTCTGCCGACGCCGAAGTTCCGCACCATGTCGTCCACCGATGAGGCGGAGCAGATCGTGGCGGAGCTTCGCGCACCATTGAGCGTGAAGCCGTCCCGCGAGGGGTCCAGCATCGGCATCCGCAAGGTCAACACTGCCGAAGAGCTGGTGGAAGCCTACGAGGAAGCCGAGGCGCTGGACACCCTGGTGTTGGTGGAA
This sequence comes from Marinobacter similis, assembly GCF_000830985.1. Taxonomy (GTDB): domain Bacteria; phylum Pseudomonadota; class Gammaproteobacteria; order Pseudomonadales; family Oleiphilaceae; genus Marinobacter; species Marinobacter similis. The sequence goes on from NZ_CP007151.1 coordinate 1,838,334, forward strand.
GAGTGGATCGAAGGGCCGGAGTTCACCGTGAGCCTGCTTCAGGATCGGGCATTGCCGGCCATTGGCTTGAGCACCGATCACGTGTTTTACGACTACGACGCCAAGTACCTGGCCGACGACACCCGTTACCGGATTCCCTGTGGCTTGGCCACTGACGACGAGATCCGTCTGCAGCAGCTGGCACTGGATGCGTTCCGCGTGGTGGGCTGCCGGACCTGGGGGCGTGTCGACATCATGCAGGACGACGACGGCCAGTTCTGGTTGCTGGAAGTGAATACGGTGCCGGGTATGACCGATCACAGCCTGGTGCCGATGGCAGCCAGGGCGGCGGGCATCAGCTTTGAGGAGCTGGTGGTCCGGATTCTCCACGACACGCTGGTCCCTAACACCCAGGCCTCTAACGCCCAGGAGGGTAGCGATGCTTGAAACACTGCTGATCCGGAGTCGGGCGGAACCGTCCGATCCCCCGCGGCGCCGGGGGGCTACGTCCCTCGGTCCGGAGCGGGACCGGTTTGGCGTGTTGAAAGCAGTGCTGGCCACTGTGCCCTGGTTGCAGGTGGGCATGGGGGCAGTGATCGTACTGCTCGCAGCGTTAGTGCCCTGGGGCACTGGCAAAGTGCTGGGAGCCATGGATCAGCAGATTCTGGCGGTCGATGTGAAGGGCGAGTTGGTGGGTGACAGCAAGGTCGCGATCGAGCGAGCTGCCGGTAACTGGATTGGCAAAAGCTATTTCGCCACTGACCTGTCGGAGATCAAGGACAGTCTGGAGCGGCGGCCCTGGGTTGAGTCCGCGGCGGTGCGTCGGGTCTGGCCGGATCGGCTGGCCATCGACATTCGCGAAAAGAAGCCGTTGGCCTATTGGACCGACGGCCGGCTGGTCAGCCGCACCGGCGAGCTGTTTCTGCCGCCCAACCCGGAAGTGGCAGGCCGTCTGCCTAAGCTGGCAGGGCCCGATGAGCGGGTTCGGGATGTTATTCGCATGGCCCAGACCATGAGCGAAGATCTGGTCGGCCACGGCCTCAACTTCGCAGGCCTGTCGCTGGAACAGCGCGGCGCCTGGACCTGCAACTGGCCAACGGCATAGAAGTGGTGCTGGGACGGGATCAGGTCGAGCAGAGATTCGAACGGTTTATCACAGTTTATGAAACCCGACTGGCGTCACGGTCGGACGAAGTCAGTCGGGTCGATGCCCGCTACACCAACGGTGTGGCAGTGCAATGGAAGGAGGCGCAAGCCACTTCCAGCCCGAAATCATAGCAACGGTTAATTCAGACCACGGTTTGGTGAGATACATGTCATCGGTTGAAACGGAAAACATGATTGTCGGCCTCGATATCGGAACATCCAAGGTGGTTGCGATTGTCGGCAAGCGCAAGATGGACGGCACCATTGAGGTGGTGGGCATTGGTTCCCACCCTTCACGGGGGCTAAAGCGTGGGGTGGTGGTCAACATCGAAACCACCGTCCAGGCCATCCAGCGTGCGGTGGAAGAGGCTGAGCTCATGGCGGGGTGCCGTATTCACTCGGTGTATGCCGGCATTGCCGGTAGTCACATCAAGAGCCTGAACTCCCATGGCATCGTCGCAATTCGCGATCGTGAAGTGACCCAGGCTGATATTGATCGGGTCATCGATGCCGCCCAAGCGGTGGCCATCCCGGCGGACCAGAAAATCCTGCATATCCTGCCGCAGGAATTCGTGATCGACAGCCAGGAAGGCATCAAGGAGCCGATGGGCATGTCCGGTGTCCGGCTTGAAGCCAAGGTGCACCTGGTGACCTGTGCCGTTAACGCGGCTCAGAACATCGAAAAGTGCGTGAAGCGCTGCGGCCTCGAGGTGGATGACATCATCCTGGAGCAACTGGCTTCCAGCCACGCCATTCTGACCGAGGATGAAAAAGAACTCGGTGTTTGCGTGGTTGACATTGGCGGCGGCACCACCGATATCGCGGTGTTCACCGGTGGTGCCATTCGGCACACCGCGGTCATCCCGATTGCCGGTGACCAGGTCACTAACGACATTGCCATGCACTGCGGACACCCACGCAGAACGCCGAGGAAATCAAGATCAAGTATGCCTGTGCGCTGACACAGCTGGCGGGTGCCGATGAGACCATCAAGGTTCCGAGCGTTGGCGATCGTGCGCCCAGAGACCTGTCCCGTCAGGCCCTGGCGGAAGTGGTCGAGCCGCGCTACGAGGAGCTGTTCACGCTGGTCCAGTCCGAACTGCGCCGGTCGGGGTTCGAAGACATGATCCCGGCAGGCATCGTTATCACGGGCGGTTCCTCCACCATGGAAGGTGTGGTGGAACTGGCCGAGGAAATCTTCCACATGCCGGTAAGGCTGGCCTGTCCGCAGGCAGTCTCGGGTATGACGGAAGTGGTCAACAATCCGATATACGCCACCGGCGTCGGGTTGCTGATCCATGGCTTCCGCCAGATGGATCTGGGGCGGGCGCCGGTGCTCAAGGGTGAAGATGCACCCTCGCTGTTTGAGCGCATGAAAGCCTGGTTTACGGGGCAATTCTGACCGCCAGGAATGCAGAAAACGAAGGTATCTCGAATAAACATTCTCGAATAAACAGCCTGGAAAGGCTGAACTAACAGCACGAAGGAGTAGGGGAAATGTTTGAACTCGTCGATAATGTCCAGCAAAACGCTGTCATTAAAGTCGTCGGTGTAGGCGGAGGCGGCGGTAACGCCGTGCGTCACATGCTTAACAGCGACATCGAAGGTGTGGAGTTTATCTGCGCCAACACAGATGCACAGGCACTGACCGACATGGATGCGCGCCAGATCATCCAGCTTGGTGGCAACATCACCAAGGGCCTGGGTGCCGGCGCGAATCCGGAAGTAGGGCGCCAGTCTGCCCTGGAAGATCGCGACCGCATTGCTGAATCCCTGCAAGGCGCGGACATGGTCTTCATCACCGCAGGTATGGGTGGAGGTACCGGTACCGGTGCAGCCCCGGTTGTGGCCGAAGTGGCTCGCGAGCTGGGTATCCTGACCGTGGCAGTGGTTACCAAGCCATTTACCTTTGAAGGTGGCAAGCGCATGAGCGTCGCCGAAGCCGGCCTGAAGGAGCTGGAAGAGTGTGTCGACTCGCTGATTACCATTCCGAATGAAAAACTGCTGGCGGTCATGGGCAAGAAGACCAGCCTGCTGGACGCCTTTGCCTCGGCCAACGATGTGCTGTTGGGCGCGGTTCAGGGTATCGCCGATCTGATTACCCGCAACGGCATGATCAACGTCGACTTTGCCGACGTGAAGACGGTGATGTCGGAGATGGGCATGGCGATGATGGGTACTGCCCGCGCCACCGGCGAAAACCGGGCCCGCGAAGCTGCCGAAGCCGCTGTACGCAGCCCGCTGCTGGAAGACATCAACTTGCAGGGCGCGAAGGGTATTCTGGTCAACATCACCGCAGGCATGGATCTCAACCTGGGCGAATTCTCCGAGGTTGGTGACATTGTGCGTGAGTTTGCCTCGGATTCCGCCACCGTGGTTGTGGGTACCGTGATCGATCCGGAAATGACCGACGAACTAAAGGTCACCGTAGTAGCTACAGGCCTCGGTGGTGACCGGGAAAAGCCCACCAAGGTGGTGGACAACTCCCGCACACTCGATGGAACAACCGATTACAACCAGTTGGATCGTCCGGCGGTTCTGCGTCGTCGCGCTGTGTCTCACGGCAACGTTGCGATTGACCAGAGCAAGGAAAGTGAAGAGCAGGGTGTCGACTATCTCGATATTCCCGCATTCCTGAGACGTCAGGCTGATTGATAATCTGTTGCAAGTGTGATCCGGTTTAAGCTGTTGCCGGTCCAGGTTTGAAAACTGGAGCAGCAAAAGGGAACCATTAATCCGGATAAACGTGCGCTGATTACCAAGCGTTGGCTTATTGTAAATTTGACGCAAAGCCGCGTTGGTTAAATGGTACTCAGTCTTACTTTCTGATATTCTCCGGGCAGATTTTTGCTCAGAATATCGACATTTTGTGACGGAATAATGAACCGATGATCAGACAACGGACACTTAAAAACACTATCCGTGCTACCGGTGTAGGGCTGCACTCCGGGGAAAAGGTTTACCTTACCCTGAAGCCCGCCCCGGTAGACTCAGGCATTATCTTCCGGAGGACCGATCTGGACCCGATGGTCGAGATTCGTGCCTGCGCGGAAAATGTGGGTGAGACCATGCTGTCTACGACGCTGGTAAAAGACGGTGTTCGTGTGGCGACAGTAGAGCACTTGCTGTCGGCAATGGCTGGTCTCGGTATCGATAACTGCTTCGTGGAACTCAGCGCTGCTGAGGTGCCGATCATGGATGGCTCCGCTGGACCGTTCGTGTTCCTGCTTCAGTCTGCCGGCATTGCCGAGCAGGAAGCGGCCAAACGTTTCATCCGCATCAAGCGGGAAGTGACTCTTGAAGAAGGCGACAAGAAGGCTACCTTCCTGCCGTTTGAAGGTTTCAAGGTCAGCTTCGGTATCGACTTTGACCACCCGGTGTTCAAGGGTCGTGCCCAGACCGCAACCGTCGACTTCTCCAGCACCTCGTTTGTGAAAGAGGTGAGCCGCGCTCGGACCTTTGGTTTCATGCGCGACATTGAGAAGCTGCGGGCGATGAACCTGGCCCTCGGTGGCAGTGTGGACAACGCCATTGTGGTTGACGATTACAAAATTCTTAACGAAGACGGTCTTCGTTACGATGACGAGTTCGTTAAGCACAAGGTGCTGGACGCCATCGGCGATCTGTACCTGCTGGGCAATAGCCTGATTGGTGAGTTCCGGGGCATTAAATCCGGTCACGATCTGAATAATAAGCTACTGCGCAAGCTCAGGCTGAAGAGGATGCTTGGGAAGTGGTTACTTTCGATGACGAAGCGACCGCGCCCATCTCCTACATGAAGCCTGTGCTGGCGGCTCCGGCTTAAGGCAGGACGCCTAATCCCGGACGTGGCTTGCGAGTTTTTCGAGAACCTCGCGTAGTTTTTTATCCTTCGTGTGCCCGGCTTCCTCTTTGAGGAGCCGGGCATTTTCTTTGCTCAGGGGTGCTTTTACGAACCTGGGTGCGTCCTGGAATCTTGGCGGGACAACCTTGACCTTGAGCTTCCAGACGAACTTGAACAACTCGTTCTCCCGCACTTTCTCCATGATCTCGTGCTGGCGGAAGCGAATCTGGCTGGCTTTACCGGCATTCCCTGCGGACAGAACCAGCTCACCTTCCTGACAGCTGACAAAGCGTGTGCCCTCGGCAAGCGAGCCGGGTAGCGCGGACAGCACCTGTTCTTCGGCCTGGCGATGGAGCTCCGCCTTGGTCATGAGCTCTTTCAGGACCGGGGTGCCACCGAGCTTGTCAAAGCTTGCTTTCTGTTCGCTTTTTCGCTTCATGGGCGGGTTTTCACTCGACGAATTTGTTTACGATTGGTTACACTTCGGCACGGTTTATGCGTAGTGCCAGTACTAGACTCGTTTTACATTGTCGAGACGAAGTATGTCTACCGGGCACTACGACTTTTCAGTACGTAGTTGTTGTCATGGATGGCAAGCCCATATGGAAATTTCCGAGGCGCAACACTACAGGACACAGGTTGCGACTCAAGATGAAATCAGAAAATGATATGAACATTATCCTTGTTGGCAGACATCACGGGCAATCCCGCGTGGTGGCACTGAACGCGCCGGTGGCCGTGGGCCTGCTCTGCCTGTTACTGGCGGTGCTTGGTATGGCGGGCTGGGCAGGTTTTCAGGTTGCGGTCAGCAAGGCTGAGGCCGCGAAACCGACTCCGTCGGCCCTGGTGGCTCATTGGCAGGCGCGGCTGGACGAACAGAAGTCAGAATTGTCGGTGGTACAGCAGGAAGTTCAGCAGCAGATTGATGCGCTGACCCTTCGCCTGGGCCAGATACAGGGCCGCTTACTCCGGCTGGATGCGTTAGGGCAGCGGTTTGTCGAATCCGGACTGGTTGCCAGTGAAGAGTTCAATTTTGACGAGCCAGCCGCCGTTGGCGGTCCGGAAGACATCGGTGAGCGGGAGTCGTTCAGCGCACCGGCACTGACCCGGATGATTGAGCGCCTGGAAGAGCAGCTGGACGACAGAGAGCAGCAGTTGCGGCTACTCGATAAGCTGGCATCGCGGCAGAAGCTCGAAGATGAAATGTTTGTTGAGGGCCGGCCGATCACCTGGGGTTGGCTCTCCTCCAAGTACGGTTATCGCTCGGACCCCTTTAATGGCAAGCGCACCTGGCACGACGGCGTGGACTTGGCTGGCAAGGAAGGCAGTGACATTATCTCGGTCGCCGGAGGTGTCGTAACCTGGGCCGGCGAGCGCTACGGTTACGGCAACCTGGTGGAGATCGACCACGGTGATGGCCTGGTCACCCGGTACGGCCACTGCAAGACAATCGAAGTCAACGTCGGTGATGTCGTGCAGAAAGGGCAGGTCGTGGCCTGATGGGCAGCACTGGCCGGTCTACCGGGCCGCACGTGCACTTTGAAGTGTTGCATAACGGCCGTTCCAAGGATCCGGTGAAGTACATCGCCCGATCCAGCAACTGAAGTTTCTTTCCGCTCCACGTGAGGGTTCCTTCCCTCACGTCCTGCTGTCCCGGCGTCCTCAGCGTCGCCTTGACCGGCAGTTGGAACATCAACAAGTTATCCCAATCTGTCCGGCCGTGAGCGCTACCTTTTTTCCTGTCGCGAAATAAGGTTAGAATGCCGGCTTCCTCCGATTAATCAAAGAAGCAGTGGTCTATGTTCACAAAGCTTGCAACCAAGATGTTCGGCAGTAAAAATGCCAGAGAAATCAAGCGTATGCGTAAATCAGTAATACGCATTAACGAACTTGAGGAACAGTTTGGCAATTTTTCCGACTCCGAACTTCAAGGCAAGACTGCTGAGTTCAGACGTCGAATTGAAGAAGGCGAGGCCCTGGACGCCTTGCTGCCGGAAGTATTCGCCACGGTTCGCGAGGCCAGCCGCCGGGTTATGGGCATGCGTCATTACGATGTCCAGCTGATTGGTGGTATCACCCTGCACGAAGGCCACATTGCGGAGATGAAGACCGGTGAAGGTAAGACCCTGGTGGCAACCGCGTCGGTGTACCTGAATGCTCTGCCGGGTAAAGGGGTTCACGTGGTAACCGTGAACGATTACCTGGCACGCCGTGATGCCGAGTGGATGGGCAAGCTGTACCGGTTCCTTGGACTGCAGGTCGGCGTTGTTGCCTCAGGTCAGCCGCAGGAAGAGAAGCGCGCTGCCTACCAGGCCGACATCACCTACGGCACCAACAACGAATTTGGGTTCGATTACCTGCGCGACAACATGGCGTTCAGCACCGAGGACAAGGTGCAGCGTGGCCTGAATTACGCCATCGTGGATGAGGTTGACTCGATCCTGATCGACGAGGCGCGGACCCCGCTAATCATTTCTGGCGCCGCAGAGGATAGCTCCAAACTCTACAAGGCGGTCAACGAGCTGATCCCGAATCTGGAGCAGGGCGAAGTGCCGGAAGAAGGCGAACCTACCGGCGATTTCACCATCGATGAAAAGTCCCGTCAGGTTGAGTTGACCGAATCCGGTCACGAGCGCGTCGAAGAACTGCTGTTGGATAAGGAGCTGTTGGCCGAGGGCGAGAGTTTGTATTCGGCCTCAAACCTGAGCTTGCTGCACCACGTTCATTCGGCACTGCGTGCCCATCACCTGTTCCAGAAAGACGTCGACTACATCGTCCAGGGTGGCCAGGTGGTCATCGTTGACGAACACACCGGCCGTACCATGCCGGGTCGTCGCTGGAGCGAGGGCCTGCACCAGGCTGTTGAGGCGAAGGAAGGCGTGAACATCCAGGCTGAGAGCCAGACCCTGGCTTCCACCACCTTCCAGAATTACTTCCGTCTCTACGACAAGCTCGCGGGGATGACCGGTACCGCTGACACCGAAGCGTTTGAATTCCGTCAGATCTATGGCCTGGATGTGGTGGTGATTCCGCCCAACAAGCCGATCCAGCGTATCGATTACAACGACCTGATCTACCTGACCCAGGAAGAGAAATTCCACGCCATCATCGATGAGATCAAGGATGTCACCACCGAGGGCCGTCCGATCCTGGTGGGTACTGCGTCCATTGAGGCGTCCGAGCTGTTGTCGATGCTACTGAAAAAGGCGCGCATTGATCACAAGATCCTGAACGCCAAGCAGCACGATTCCGAGGCCCTGATTATTGCCCAGGCCGGTCGCCCCGGTGCGGTCACCATTGCCACCAACATGGCCGGTCGTGGTACCGACATCGTACTGGGTGGTAACTGGGAGTTTGAAGTCGCGGACATGGAGAACCCGTCCGAGGAAGACATTGCCAAGATCAAGGCCGAGTGGACCGAGCGCCACAACCATGTGCTGGATGCCGGTGGCCTGCACATCATCGGTACCGAGCGGCATGAATCCCGCCGTATCGACAACCAGCTACGTGGTCGTGCCGGTCGTCAGGGCGATCCGGGTTCCTCCCGCTTCTTCCTGTCGCTGGAAGACAATCTCATGCGGATCTTCGCGCCGGATCGGGTCAAGAGCCTGATGCAGGCCATGGGCATGAAGAAGGGCGAAGCCATTGAGCACCGCATGGTGACCAATGCCATTGAGAAGTCCCAGCGCAAGGTTGAAGGCCGCAACTTCGACATGCGTAAGACGCTGCTGGAATACGACGATGTCGCCAACGACCAGCGTACGGTGATCTACGAGCAGCGCAATGAAGTGATGTCTTCGGAAGACATTTCTGACATGGTCGATACCATCCGTGCCGACGTGGTCGACACCATGGTCAGCGAGTACATCCCGCCCCAGAGCATGCCGGAGCAGTGGGATGTGGCCGGGCTGGAATCCCAGCTGCAGTCAGAAATGTCCATCGAGCTGCCGGTGCAGAAGTGGCTGGACGAAGACAGCAACCTGCACGAAGAGAATCTGCGCCAGAAGATCCTCGACGAAATCGTCACCGCGTATAAGGGCAAGGAAGAAATTGCCGGCGCCGAGGCCATGCGCAAGTTCGAAAAGCAGGTTTTCCTGCAGGTGTTGGACACCTTGTGGAAAGAGCACCTGTCGAACATGGATCACCTGCGCCGTGGTATCCACCTGCGTGGTTATGCCCAGAAGAACCCGAAGCAGGAATACAAGCGCGAGGCGTTTAATCTGTTCGAGGACATGCTCGAAACCATGAAGCGTGATGTTACCCGGGTGCTTTGCCACGTCCGGGTGCAGAGCCGGGAAGAGATGGAAGAAGTCGAGCGCCGTCGCAAGCAGGAGCTGGAGCAGGAACTGGCCCGTGCCCGTCTGCGTCACGACGAGACCAGCGCCACCGCTGAGAGCTCTGCTGAAGGCGCCGGTCAAGGTGAGCAGCAGGCTGGCGCCGCGCCGGAGACCTTTGTCCGCCAGGAACGCAAGGTGGGGCGCAACGAACCCTGTCCGTGCGGATCCGGCAAGAAGTACAAGCAATGCATGGTAAGGTCAGTTAATCGTTGAGACTGAACCAAGGTTCAAGACCCGCAACCTGAGATCCTCAGGCTGCGGGTTTTTACGTTATGAATTGCCTGTTTCAGGCATTGTCAGAGGAGATGCAGGATGGCAGTAGGTCCCGGAACCTTGCCCGAATTTTTCCCGGTGGCCGGCGTCAAGCTGGGCATTGCCAGCGCCGGTATCAAGAAGCCCGGCCGAAAGGACATTGTGGTGTTCGAACTGGCGCCGCAAAGCCGGGTCGCCGGTATCTTTACCCGTAACCAGTTCTGCGCGGCACCGGTCACCCTGAGCCGACAGCATCTTGCTGCAAAGGCACCGCGCTACCTGCTGATCAATACCGGCAATGCCAACGCCGGCACCGGTGAGCGCGGCATGACCGATGCCGTGGCGTGCTGTACCGCGCTGGCGGACCAGGCCGGAGTCAGCGCCACAGAGGTGCTGCCATTCTCCACCGGCGTGATTGGGGAGCTGTTGCCGGTGGCGAAGATTGTCGATGCTTTGCCGGCCGCTCTTGCCAGCACCGATGAAAACCGCTGGGCCGAAGCAGCCAGCGGGATCATGACCACCGACACCCGGCCCAAGGGAGCATCCTGCCAGCTGGATCTCGGTGGCCACACCGTGACCATTTCCGGCATCAGCAAGGGTGCGGGTATGATTCGCCCGAACATGGCTACCATGCTGGGGTTCATCGCCACCGACGCCCGCATCGAGCCGCAACTGCTGCAGACCCTCGCCTACGAGCTGGGCGAGAAATCGTTCAACCGCATTACCATCGATGGTGATACCTCCACTAACGATTGCTGCATGTTGATGGCCAGCGGTCAGTATAGCGGGCCCGAGATCACTGCGGACAGCCCCGAGCTACCCAAGCTGCGCGAAGCCCTGCGTCAGGTTTACCTGGACCTGGCACACGCCATCGTGCGTGACGGCGAGGGCGCCACCAAATTCGTCACCATTGACGTCAGCGGCGCTGCGACGCAGCAGGAGGCTCTGGATGTGGCTTACACCGTGGCGCACTCACCCCTGGTGAAAACCGCCCTGTTTGCTTCCGATCCCAACTGGGGCCGGATTCTGGCTGCGGTGGGCCGTGCCGGCGTGCCTGATCTGGATCTCAATGCCCTGGAGATTTTCCTGGGCGAGGTTTGCCTGGTTCGCAACGGTGGTCGCGCCGACGACTACTCAGAAGTGCGTGGCCAGGCCGTCATGGATCGTGAGGACATTACCATCGCCATCGATCTCAAGCGTGGCACGGTGAATGAAACCGTCTGGACTTGCGACTTTTCCCACGACTACGTGACCATTAACGCTGAGTACCGGACCTGAGCATGACCGACGTAGCAGCACCGATCCGTGAGATTCACGTCGCCGTCGCGGTAATTATCCGTGATGGTCGGGTGCTGATTGCCCGGCGTCCGGACCACGCCCACCAGGGAGGGCTGCTGGAGTTTCCTGGTGGTAAGGTCGAGCCGGGCGAAACGGTCCAGCAGGCACTGGTGCGCGAGATTGCCGAGGAAACCGCTCTGGCAGTGCCGGAGGTGTCGCTTGAGCCGGTTATCGGCATCCGCCATGACTACGGTGACAAGCGGGTGTTTCTGGACGTCTGGTGCACCACAGAGGCCGCGGGTGAGGCTGTAGGCTGTGAAGGTCAGCCTATCGCCTGGCTGGCGCCGGAAGAGCTTCAGGATGATCAGTTCCCGGCCGCCAATCGCCCCATCATCCGGGCCCTGCGCTTGCCCTCGTCGTTGGCAATAACCGGCACCATGACCACTGTGGACGGTGGCGTGGCGAGCCTGCAGGCGGCGCTTGAGGATCGAAAGCAGTCGTTGCAAAAGCAGACATTAATAGTGCTTCGGGCTCCGGAGCTGGCGTCAGACGCCTACCGGGCGGTAGCTCAGCAGGCACTGTCGGTCTGCCGGAGTGCCGGCACCGGTTTGATCGTCCACGGGGCGCCGGAAAGGTTTGCCGACACGTCGGGTGCTGCGGGGCTGCACTTGCCGTGGCGCGAGGCCGCAAACCTTGTGTCCCGGCCGGTGCCGCCGGAGGTCTGGCTCGGTGTGTCCTGTCACAGCGCCGATCAGCTTGCTCATGCGGTCGAGATCGGGGCGGACTACGCCACCCTTGGGCCAGTGCGGGCGACGGCTACCCACCCTGGAGCAGAGGGCATCGGCTGGGACGCCTTCCGAGAGCTGACCGCCATCGCAAACATTCCGGTGTTCGGACTGGGCGGCCTGAGCCTGAAGACATTGATCGTGCCCGCAACGAGGGTGGTCAGGGCATTGCGGGTATCAGGTTCTGGTGGCCGCAAGGCTAATCGTTATCCGGGGCTGTGGCGCTCATCTCTGGTATGCTTTTAATCCTGCCAATCGAAACCCTCATTCAAGACAGTTCTGGAGACACCGTGAGCAAGCTGACGCACCTTGATGATAATGGCGAAGCGCATGGTCGATGTCACTGACAAGGCCGTAACCGAGCGCGAAGCCCGGGCCGAGGCCACCATTAGCATGGCCCCGGAAACCCTGAACATGATTATTGCCGGTGATCATCCGAAAGGGGATGTGCTGGCGGTAGCTCGCATTGCCGGCATCATGGCCGCGAAGAAGACCCATGAGCTGATTCCGCTTTGCCACTCGCTCAATCTGACCTCGGTTAAGGTTGAGCTGGCGCCGGGCGAAGACGGTGCCTCGGTACATATACAGACCCGATGCAAGCTCTCGGGGCAGACGGGTGTCGAAATGGAAGCGCTGACTGCAGCCAGTGTTGCGGCTCTCACCCTTTACGATATGTGCAAGGCGGTAGACCGCGGGATGGAAATTGGTGCCGTGCGCCTGCTCGAAAAGAAGGGCGGTCGCAGTGGCCATTGGGTATCACCGACGCCCTGAGAGTTAATCCGTGCCGGGTGTTTGCTCGTAGATCCCTGATAATCCAGAGGCCCAGGAGAGGAGCCATGTCGGGACTACGCCAAGCCAATGACCGCGTGCTAGAATGCGCGGCCCGATTGATTGAACCACGAGGAACGACTGTGGCTGTTCGTTACATCCAGACCTGCCGTTTGCCGACTCCATTCGGTGTTTTTGACATGCACGGCTTTGAGGAACCGGACACGGGTAAAGAGCACGTGGCCCTGACCCTGGGTGAACTGGACAGGAACGAGCCCATGCTGGCCCGTACTCACTCGGAGTGTCTCACCGGCGACGCGCTCTACAGCATGCGCTGTGACTGCGGCTACCAACTGGAAGAAGCCTTGCGCAGTATTGCCCGGGAAGGCCGGGGCATTCTCATGTACCTGCGTCAGGAAGGCCGTGGCATTGGCCTGCTGAACAAGATCCGCGCCTATAACCTGCAGGATCAGGGTGCCGATACGGTCGAGGCCAATGAGCAGCTGGGTTTCGCCGCCGACCTTCGGGATTACAGTATGTGTAAGGACATGCTGGAGCATTTGGGCATCAAGAGCCTGAGGCTGATGACCAACAACCCGAGGAAGGTTAAGGCCCTGGAGTCGTACGGCATCGATATCACCGAGCGGGTGCCACTGCATGTGGGCCGGAACCCGCACAACGAGCACTACCTGGACACCAAGCAGAGCAAGCTTGGACACTGGCTGGAAACCCATCAGGATGACGATCTCACCGAGTGAGGTCCGGAAGCTTTGCCAGTTGCATGAAAAAGCCCGCCAAATGGCGGGCTTTTTTGTGGTGGCGGCACCCCCAGTTCAAAACTGTCTACCAGTTCAAGACTGTTGCACCGCCTTCAGGCTCTGACGCTGCAGGCGCTCCATGCGTCCTTCGATGGCGGTGCGGATGCCGTCGGCATCGAGGCCGCAGTCGTGCAACAGCTCACCGTGCTTGCCGTGATCAATAAACGTATCCGGCAGGCCCAGCTGCAGTACCGGCATCTGTACCTCGCGATGGTTCAGGAACTCGGTCACCGCGCTGCCGGCGCCACCGGCAATGGCGTTCTCTTCAAGTGTCACCAGCAACTCGTGTTGCTCCGCCAGGGCGACGATCAGCTCCTCGTCCAACGGCTTCACAAAGCGCATGTCCGCCACCGTCGCACCCAGAGCCTCAGCTGCCTCCAGCGCAGGCGTGAGAAGCGTGCCGAAGTTAAGGATGGCAATGTTGCTGCCGTCACGAACGCGTCGGCCCTTGCCAATGGGCAGTCCGTCCAGAGACGGTTGTATCTCTGCGCCAGGGCCAGTACCACGGGGGTATCGAACAGCAGCCGGGCCGCTGAACATCAGCCGGTTTGCAGCAGCTGGCGGGTTTCATTTTCATCCGACGGTGTCATCACCAGCATATTCGGGATGCAGCGAAGGTAGCTGATATCAAAGGCACCGGCGTGGGTCGGGCCATCCTCGCCCACGAGTCCAGCCCGGTCGATAGCAAACAGCACGTCCAGGTTTTGGATCGCAACGTCGTGGATCAGCTGGTCGTAACCCCGTTGTAGAAAAGTAGAGTAAATCGCCAGGACCGGTTTGGCGCCATCGCAGGCGAGCCCGGCGGCCAGGGTGACCGAATGCTGCTCGGCAATGGCGACATCGAAATAGCGCTCAGGATAGCGTTCGGCAAACGCCAGCAGATCCGAGCCCTCGCACATGGCGGGGGTGATACCAACCACCCGTTCGTCCTGCTCTGCGGTGTCGCACAGCCACTGACCAAAGATATTGGCGTACTTGGGCTTGGCCGGCTTGGGGGTGACCGGTTCGGGTTTGTGGGCCGGCACCGGTTCGATCTTATTGATGGCGTGATAACCAATCGGGTCGGCTTCGGCCGGGGCGAAGCCTTTGCCCTTGGTGGTCACCACGTGCAGGAACTGAGGTCCTTCGAGTTCCCGGATGTTTTCCAGGGTCTCGACCAGCAACGGCAAGTCATGGCCATCGATGGGGCCGATGTAATTGAAACCCAGCTCCTCGAACAGGGTGCCGGGAGCAATCATTCCCTTGAAATGTTCTTCGGTTTTCTTGGCCAGGGCCATCAGGTGCGGCGCGCCCTGAAGCACCTTCTTGCTGCTGTCGCGAACCTGGTTGTAGGTTCGGCTGGCCAGCAGTTTGGCGAAGTAATTGGAGAGTCCGCCGACATTCCGGGAGATCGACATGTCGTTGTCGTTCAGAATCACCAGCATGTCGGAATGGAGATGGCCAGCATGGTTCAGGGCCTCGAAGGCCATGCCTGCGGTCATCGCGCCGTCGCCAATGACGGCAATGCTCTTGCGACCGGTATTCTGCATGCGGGCGGCGATGGCCATGCCCAGGGCCGCACTGATGGAGGTGCTGGAATGCCCCACACCAAAGGTGTCGTACTCGCTCTCGGCGCGCTTCGGGAAGCCGGCCAGGCCGTCCTTGCGACGGATGCTGCCCATCTGTTCACGTCGGCCGGTGAGAATCTTATGGGGGTAGGCCTGGTGACCTACGTCCCAGACCAGCCGGTCTTCCGGAGTGTTGAAGACATAATGCAAAGCCACGGTCAGCTCGAGCACGCCAAGTCCGGCGCCAAAATGGCCCCCGGTCTGGCCCACCGACCACAGCAAAAACGCGCGCAGTTCCCGGGCCAGCTGGGTAAGCTGTTCAGCCGGCAACTCTCGCAGCTGGGCCGGGGCATCGATCCGGTCCAGCAGCGGGGTGTTGGGCCGCTGTGACGGGATTTCCTTGAATGTGTAAGTATCCTGCATCTGCTCGGGTCTTTTCCGGAAATTCGGCAACTGCCTGGCATTATAGGGGAACAGGGCTGCCTGTTTCACACCAATCGGGCCAGTTGTTACGCATTGATTAAAGTCAGTGTGCGCCCTTCGGGGGCAGGGGTTCAATGGGTTCGTGCCACCACGTAATCCGCCATTGCCCGCAACGGGTCTGCCTCGGGGCCAAAGGCCCGGAGACTCTCGAGCGCACCGGAAAGTAACGCAGCCAGATGCTCCCGGGCACCGGCCACGCCCAGCAGGGCCGGATATGTCGGCTTGGCGCGGGCGGCGTCTGAGCCCTGGGGTTTGCCGATCACCTCGGTGGCACCTTCGATATCCAGAAGATCGTCCTGAACCTGGAACGCCAGGCCCAGGGCGCGGGCATAGGCAGTCAGGTTCGTCAAAGCCCCTTCTGACACCGATGGCGCGGTCAAGGCGCCGAGCCGTACGCTGGCCTCAATCAGGCGCCGGTCTTGTGCCGATGCATGGTTTCGAGCTGGCTCAAAGACAGCGTCTTGCCTACTGACTCAAGATCGATGGCCTGGCCACCAACCATGCCCAGACAGCCGCTGGCGCGTGCCAGCTCCTGGATCATCGCCAGCCGTGCCTCGGCACTGCCTTCACTGTTATTGGCCAGCAAACCAAAGGCCAGTGTTTGCAAGGCATCGCCGGCCAGAATGGCGGTCGCCTCGTCAAATGCAATGTGCGTGGTGGGGCGGCCCCGGCGCAACTCGTCATCGTCCATGGCCGGCAGATCGTCGTGAATCAGGGAGTAGGCGTGAATCAGTTCCACCGAACAGGCAGGCGTCAGGCCCTGGTCGCCGGCTTGTCCAACCGCTTTGGCTGCGGCCAGGCACAGCGCCGGGCGGATGCGCTTGCCACCGCCGAGGACGCTGTAGCGCATGGCTTCCTGTAGCCGCTCGGAGGCTGCGCTTCGTTCGATGCATCGATCCAGCTCCGCGTCCACGCGAACTCGACAGGTCTCCAGGAAATCCATGGCCAGTTTGTTCTGATCAGTCATCAGTTGGCATCGTCCGGCTTGAACGGTCGGGTTTCCAGGGTGCCGTCGCTGTTCTGGACCAGCTGTTCCACACGTTGCTCGGCACTCTTCAGGGCTTGTTGGCATTCCCGGGTCAGCTTGACGCCCCGTTCGAATGCGGTCAGCGACTGCTCAAGAGAAAGTTCGCCCTGCTCGAGGTCCCGAACCAGCTTCTCCAGTTCATCAAGGGATTTCTCGAAGTCTGCAATGGATGTGGCGCCTTGTTCAGTGGCCATCAGGGCCCTCCGATCGGGTGTCAGAATTTGGCGGATTATACCAGAGCTTGCGGGCTATCGCTGCCACTGGAAACGGCGATATTCAAGCGCTTGCGCATTGGGACCCCAGCCCTGTTCACTGACTGTGACCTGGCCATGGTGAGACACGCTTACAACGGTGGTGGCACGGGTTCCGTAGCGTCGCCGACAATGAACGGTGATGACAGGAAGCGCTCGGTGTCCAGGCCAACGCCGGTGTCGGGCAGTAGGTTATCCGGTGCCGGCGTGGAGTCCTGGAGCAGGGAAATCAACGCCTGGTGCAATTGGTCAGCGTCGCCACCAGACGAGGCCACCACATCGGCGACATTCTGGCGGAGACGCAGCAACTTCGGCCAAGCGTTTGCAGCAGATGGTTGCTGAGCCCGTAGGCGCCGCGATGCACCCGTCGGCCGGGGTGGGCATCCCGGTTGCTGTAATACCATCCAGATTCCGCATTCAGTTGCACCAGATTGAAACCGGCATACTGTTCGGTTCGGCTCGACAGCGAGCTTGCAAGGGCCGAGGTGGGTTCGGCCAGGGCGCGGATCGGCAGCTCGCCACGGCTGTTCTGGCCGGTTTCGGGGGAGCCCTCGCGGACATTGGTCACGGCACTGACGCGGCCGTTCCCGTCCACCGCAAGCCAGGTTCCGCCAGATTGCAGATCACGGCCGGCCAGGATCTCGGTGCCCTGTTCCGTCGTCCACCAGTCCATGGCCGCCGTCGGCCGGCGGAAAAATTCATCCCGGTTAGCGGCCACTACGAGAGGGAAGTCAGGATGCTGGCCAAGGGTGAAAGCAATCAGGCACATGGCGTTACGCGGCGCTCCGGGAGTTAATGAAGTTGCAAGTTGTGGTGTGTATCATACCAGCCTTATTTTCTTGGGGGTGTGGGCAAGGCGATGGCCCTGTTTTACGTTTTTGCGTCCTACCTTGCGCTGGGTGCTCTGGCTGGAACTTTGGCCGGTCTTTTCGGTATTGGCGGCGGGCTGGTTATTGTCCCGGTACTGATCTTCAGTTTTGGCCTTCAGGGCGTCAGTTCCGAGGTGGCGGCCCACCTCGCAGTTGGCACGTCGCTGGCGACCATCGTGTTCACCTCCCTGAGTTCAATTCGTTCGCACAATCAACGGGGCGCCGTGCGCTGGGAGATATTCCGGCCGATGGCGGTGGGTATTGTGATTGGTGCGGTCTTGGGTGCCTGGTCGGCGTCACTACTCAGCGGGCAGGCGTTGGAGTTGGTTATTGGCGTGTTCGTCATTGCCGTTGCGATCAAAATGCTGATTGGAGCCAATCCGAAACCCGGACGGGATATCCCAGGTCACCCCGGACTGGCCGCTTCCGGCGGAGTCGTTGGTTGGGTCTCTGCCATTTTTGGCATTGGTGGTGGCACCCTGACCGTGCCGTACCTGAGCTGGTGCAATGTGCGGATGCAGCAGGCGGTGGGAACATCGGCGGCCTGCGGATTGCCCATCGCCGTCGCCGGTGCCTTGGGTAACGTGTGGACCGGCTGGGGTCAGCCGAGTCTGCCCGAGTACAGTTTGGGCTTTGTATATTTGCCGGCACTGTTCGGCATCGTCCTGACCAGTGTATTTTTCGCCCGCTTCGGTGCGGCGCTGGCACACCGGCTTGATGGTGCGGTGCTGAAGCGAATCTTCGCCGTGGTCCTGCTGGTTTTGGGACTCCGTTTTCTTCTGAGCTGAGAGGTAGTCGATGCTGCAGCATCCCCAAATAGACCCGGTGGCCATCGCCATTGGGCCGTTTAAGATTCACTGGTACGGCCTGACCTATCTGGTTGGCTTTTTAGCGGGTTGGTGGCTGGGCCGTTTGCGTACTCGCAAGCCCTGGTCGCCGATCAACGAAGAGCAGATGGGCGACCTGCTGTTCTACCTGGCACTGGGCGTGATTTTGGGTGGCCGCTTCGGCTACGTGATCTTTTACAACTTCGACGTCTTTCTGGCGGACCCACTGTGGCTGCTGCGAGTCTGGGAAGGGGGCATGTCCTTCCACGGAGGCCTGCTGGGCGTGATGCTGGCTATGTGGTGGTATGGCCGCAAGGTCGGTGCCGGTTTCTGGAAAATCGCCGATTTTGTGGCTCCTCTGGTACCGGTCGGCCTCGGTGCCGGGCGTATCGGTAACTTCATCAATGGCGAGCTCTGGGGCAAGCGACCGACGTGTCCTGGGGAATGGTGTTTCGCACTGCTCCGGACAGCCTGGCTCGACACCCGTCCCAGCTGTACCAGTTTGCCCTCGAAGGTGTAGCGTTGTTCGTCATCCTCTGGTGGTTCTCCGCGAACCCCCGGCCGAGAATGGCGGTATCCGGCATGTTTCTGATCTTCTATGGGATCTTCCGGTTCCTGGTTGAGTTCGTGCGCGAGCCGGACCCACAGTTGGGTTACCTGGCCTTTGACTGGCTGACCATGGGGCAGGTGTTGTCTACACCGATGATCCTGGCCGGCGCCGTACTCATGTTTATTGCTTATCGGAGAACTGCAGAATGAAAGCCTATCTCGACCTGATGCAGGACGTCGTGGATAACGGATTTAACAAGGGGGACCGAACCGGCGTCGGTACCCGCTCCGTGTTTGGCCGTCAGCTGCGCTTCAATCTGCAGGATGGTTTCCCCTTGGTGACTACCAAGAAGGTTCATCTGCGCAGCATCATTTACGAGCTGCTCTGGTTCCTGAACGGCTCAACCGACAATAACTGGCTGAAAGAGCGCAAGGTCTCGATCTGGAACGAGTGGGCGCTGGAAGACGGCGATCTCGGGCCAATCTATGGCAAACAATGGCGCAGCTGGCAGTGCCCGGACGGCCGGGTAGTGGACCAGATCAGCGAGGTTATCGAGCAGATCAAAACCAAGCCCAACTCCCGCCGCCTGATTGTCTCGGCCTGGAATCCGGCTGAACTGCCGGACGAGTCCATTGGCCCCCAGGATAACGTGCGCGAAGGCCGTATGGCACTGGCACCTTGCCACTGCCTGTTCCAGTTCTATGTGGCCGACGGCAAGCTCTCCTGCCAGCTCTACCAGCGCAGTGCCGACCTGTTCCTCGGGGTGCCGTTCAACATCGCCTCCTACGCCTTGCTGACCCACATGATTGCCCAGCAATGCGATCTGGACGTGGGTGAGTTCGTGCACACCTTCGGCGATTGCCACCTGTACCAGAACCACCTGACCGACGACATCGTATTCGAACAGCTCAAGCGGGAGCCGCGCGGGTTGCCAAAACTGGTCATTAAGCGCAAGCCGGCTTCGATCTTTGAGTACGAGCTGGAAGATTTCGAGTTTGAAGGTTACGAGCCGTACCCGGTGATCAAGGCGCCGATCGCAATTTAAACGGCAGACGGCTGCCTCAAAGTCTGATCGCGAGGCTGGGGCGAGCTTTTCAAAACTGTGCGGAGCCATGGATGGCGGAGCTCAAGCGTCACATGGATGTGCTCGAGCGGGTTTTGAAAAGCTCGGCCCAGCCCTTGCTAACACCAACAAAGAGGACCTGAAATGAGGAAAGCCCTCATCGTAGCCATGTCCCGCAACCGGGTCATCGGCCGAAACAACAATCTTCCCTGGTACCTGCCCGGTGACCTGCGCTACTTCAAGCAGGCAACAATGGGTAAGCCCATCATCATGGGCCGTAAGACCTGGGATTCCATTGGTCGCCCTTTGCAGGGCCGCATGAACGTGGTGATCTCCCGCAACCCGGACTGGGAAGCCCCTGCTGGGACAGTGGCGTCAACGTCATTGCAAGATGCCCTCGTCAAAGCTGAGGCACAGGCAGAACTGGAAGGTGGTGAGGAAGTGATGATCATCGGCGGTGGCCAGATCTATACCGAGGCGCTACCGATGGTGGATCGAATGTACGTTACCCAGGTGCACGCAGAGGTGGAAGGGGACGCATTCTTTCCTGAAGTGAACTGGGATAGGTGGGAAGAAATCGGACGGGAGGATTTCTCCGCGTCCGATAACAACCCTTACGACTACAGCTTCGTAGTCTATCAGCGCCAGGCTTAAGCCTGGCGAGGCGGGCGCTTGCCTGCGGGCTTGCCGCCCTTTCCGGGAGGCTTGCCACGACCGCCGGGGCCGCCGCCAGGACCACCGCGGCCTTTCGGGCCACCCTTCTTGAAGCCGCCTTTCGGGCCGTTCTTGAAGCCACCTGGACGACCACCCTTGCGGTCACGACGGGGCGGAGTGGCGGAGACTACCGGCAGCGCTTCTGGTTGCTCCAGCGGCAGAGAACCCGGCTGAGCGGCTTCCATCCAGCATGCCAGTGCACCAGCCACCATGGCCATATCCATCTCGTTGCGCTCGGCAATCTCATCCAGCAGAGACATCGCCTTGGCCAGCTTCTTGTCTTCGGCAAAGCCTAGCAACTGACTCTCAAACTGCTGCTCGCGCATCTTCTTGAGATCGGTCGGCGAGGGCAGCTCGTAAGCTTCCATCGGCGAGTTGGTGGCGCGCTCCAGAGTCTTCAGCCAGCTGCGCTCGCGCGGAGTGACCAGCAGAATCGCCTTACCGGTACGACCGGCACGACCAGTACGGCCAACCCGATGGATGTACGCTTCGGTATCGTAGGGCACATCGTAGTTGATGACGTGGGTGATTCGGGACACGTCCAGACCACGGGCTGCCACATCGGTGGCGATAATGATGTCTTTCTTGCCGCGCTTGAGATCTTCAACGGTCTGCTCACGCTGGCGCTGGTTCAGGTCGCCACTCAGGGGGGCCACGGCATGGCCCCGCGCTGACAGCTTCTCGGCCAGCATAGTGGTCTCAGCCTTGGTGCGCACGAAGATGATGGCGGCATCGATCGGCTCAACTTCCAGGATGCGGGTCAGGGCATCCAGTTTACGCTCGGCGTAAACCGGCAGAACGAACTGGGAAATGCGCTCGACGGTGCGGGTTTCGCTTTCGATCTTCACTTCCGTGGCGTTGCGTAGGTAAGTCTGGGCAACCTTCTTGATCTGCGGCGGCATGGTGGCCGAGAACAAGGCGCGCTGACAGTTATCCGGCGTTTTGGCGAGGATTGCCTCAACGTCGTCAATGAAACCCATGCGCAGCATTTCGTCGGCTTCGTCCAGAACCAGGGCCTTCAGGCTGTCCAGTTTCAGGGTGCCCTTGCGCAGGTGATCCAGCATCCGGCCGGGAGTGCCGACAATGACCTGGGCGCCGCGACGCAGGCCTTTGATCTGAGGATAAAAGTCCTGGCCACCGTAAATTGGCAGAACGTGGAACTGGCGGAACTTGCTGGCATAGGTAGTAAAAGCTTCAGCCACCTGAATGGCCAGCTCCCGCGTTGGTGCCAGCACCAGAATCTGGGGCTCGGTAACGGACGCGTCGATTCGACTCAGCAGCGGCAGGGCAAAAGCCGCAGTTTTACCGGTACCAGTCTGGGCAACACCCAGTAGATGGTTTCCGGCGAGTAGGGCGGGGATGGACTGCGCCTGAATGGGCGACGGTTTTTCATAGCCAACGGCGGTCACGGCTTCAAGTACGGCCGGGTCCAGACCCAGTTCGGCAAAGGACAATTCTGACATTGATTCACTCGGAATTCGGGAGGTAAGGCATTGCAGGCAATGCATGATGTGACCGCATTATAGCTGCTTTGGCGCTTCTTTAATACGCATATTCCCGTGAACCCTGTAGGTAGTTGCCGGTGCGCCATTATTGCGTTGGCAGCGTAGATACGGCAGTCTCCTTTTTCCCGATAGGTTGCTAACAGGAATTCAATATGACCTTTGATCAGCTGTTGTCTGCGGTACGAGCCGATGAGGAACTTGTCATTCCCCCCAGTTGGGGGCAGGGCCGGGCAAGCTTTGGTGGCCTGGTGGCGGCACTCATGTTTGACCGCATGGAGCATCTGGTCAGTGCCGGGCGGCCGATGCGGTCGTTGCAGGTGTCATTCGTCGGTCCGGTGGAGCCGGGCGTTGGGGCCACCTTCGAAGCCGAGATTCTGCGCGAGGGCAAGGCCGTCAGTCAGGTGCAGGGCCGCATCTTACAGGGTGGCGAGCCGCGCCTGGTCTGTCTCGCCAGCTTTGGTGGCGACCGCCAATCCGCAGTGCAGGTAGATGCACTGCCAGCACCCGGGTGCGAACCGGTCGAGCAGTGCCAGGCATTGCCCTACATTCCGGGCGTCACTCCAGATTTCACCCAGCACATCGAGATGCGGTGGGCGTTTGGTCACATGCCTTTCAGTGGTAAAGGCGGCCGTGAGATGGGTGGTTGGATGCAGTTCCGGGAAACTCCGGAGAGCTTTTCCGACGCTCACATTGTTGCCCTGATTGACGCGTGGCCGCCGGCGGTCCTGCCGCACCTGAGTGGTCCGGCACCGGCCAGCTCCCTGAGCTGGGCCCTGGACATTGTGCACCCGCGTCCGGCTCTGGAGCCCGGTGACTGGCTGCTCTACAAGGCCAGTATCGACCAGGCCGGCGCCGGTTATGGCCACACCCAGGCCGGTATCTGGACCGCCAGTGGCGAGCTGGTGGCCCTCAGTCGCCAGACCGTGACGGTCTTTGGCTAACGGGGTTGTCGAGAGCTGGAGCGAGGGTGGGAGATCGAAGGAAATGGCGGCTCAGGCCGCCATTTCTGCTTTCATCGCGTCGATTACAATGCGCGCGAAATCGTCCGGCGAATCTTCCTGCAGGAAATGACCGCCCCGCAGCGTAATGTGGGGCTGACCGTGGGCACCGGGAATCCGGCGCTGCATATGGCGGTCGCCGCCGCGGGTGATCGGGTCGCCACTGCTGAAACAGGTGATGAAGGCTTGCGCCATTTCTCCAGCACCCGCCAGGCGTCTCTGTTCGCCGCTCCGGAAGGATCGTCGCTGGATAGCGGAACCAGTCGGGGGAAGGCTCGGGCACCGGCCTTGTAGTCCGCTGACGGGAAGGGTGCCTCGTAGGCGGCCAGTTCGGCCTTGGTCAGTGTGCGCTCGGTGCCCAGCTGAACAATGCGGCCGATGGGAAACCAGGGGCTGTGGCCAGCGAAGGCCTTCCAAAGTGAAAACACCGTCGGTACCGTTTCCTCGCCCGTGGGCAGCATGCCATTGCCAACAATGATCCGGCTGAAGCGGTGCGAGTGCTCGGCGGCCAGTCTCAGTCCCAGCAGTGAGCCCCAGTTCTGACACACCAGCGTGACATTACGCAGGTCCAATTCTTCCAGCCAGGCGCTCAGCCATGCCATGTGGCGGTCGTAGCTGTAGTCCTCAACCTCCGCCGGCTTGTCAGACTTGCCAAAACCAACCAGATCCGGGGCAAGAACCCGGTGTCCGGCGTTGGCAACCAGCGGAATCATGTGCCGGTATAGGTAAGACCAGGATGGTTCTCCATGCAGCATCAGCACCGGTGAAGCCGTCTTCGGCCCCTCGTCCACATAGTGCATCCTCAGATTAGGTGCTACTTCCAGGTAATGTGGAGCGAACGGGTAATCCGGAAGACCTGCGAAGCGGGCTTCATCGGTTCTCAGAATACGCATACCATCGACTGTCCTGACTGATGGGGTGGTGATTGCCGGAGACTGCCGGTCCCGAAAGACGGGCCGATTCAGACAATCGTCGAAGATCAGGATAAATCAGATGGAAAATTTGTGTGTTTGAGTTGCGTAACAGAGCGTTGCCGCTTTGAATCAGGACGCGATGCCGAACAGCTGTTCCGGGTTGTCAATGTGGGCCATGGCCGCATCGCAGCAGTTCACCGCGCCGCAGTCGTCGGCAGAACAGAGTCCGATGGTCTGGCATTCGGCGTCCTGATGATTGTCGCCCTCATTCCGGAAGATCCGGGCCCGGGACAGAATCGAACGGCAGTGGCCGCAGAGTAGGGTGGGTACGGCGCTGCCCTCGGCCAGGTGGGCGGTGTAGATTTGATGATCATTCATAGTCATATTTATCCTCCTGATACATCCAACCTAGGGACGGAGTGTGACAATTTAAAGATTAGGTCCCTTGTTAAGACTTAGTGTTACGCCTCAGTTGTCCGGATCGACCACCGGTCGACGGTTGGAGCGCTTGTCTTCCCAATCAAGCGCCTTCGGATCGTACCAGCCGATGGCCCGGAGTACCTTTTCCCGGGTGGTCGGCGACAGGGTTGGCCAGAGTTCGTGAAAATCGTCCAGACCAAGCTCCCGCTGCCGCAGCTGTTTGCTTTGCAGCCGGTTGATGGTACGCGGCAGTTGTAAGGCCTCGCCCAACTGACTGGCACTAGCACCTCCTGTCCCATCACCTTGCGGCGGTGGGTACGGGCGGCAAGAACCCGGCGCAATTCGACGGCGGCTTCCAGAGCAGTTTCCGGCGTAAACGTTTCCAATTCCAACAGTAGAACCTGTCTCAGTTTAGCTGATCAATAACCGACCACTATACCCCTAAGAAGCTACAGTGGCCACGTTGCCGTGATAGGCTAAGCTCATCCCCCGGCTGATACCACCGTGGGCCCGTCTTCGCTTCTTGGTCAGGAATACCCAGAACTATGTACGCAAAACTTGAAACACGGACTTTTCTCGCAATGCTGGTGGGCGTGTCCCTGGCTTTTGTGTTGCTGATGAAGCCGTTTTTTGGCCCTATTTTCTGGGCCGTGGCTATCGCGCTCATCTTTCATCCCGTGCAGCAGCTGTTGGTACGAAAGCTAGGGGAGCGCCCGAATCTCATTGCCTTTATCACTCTGATCATCTGCATGGTGATTGTGGTGATCCCCGTGCTGGTGTTGGTCACCTCCCTGATCGCCGAGGGTGTTGGCCTGTACCAGCGAATCCAGAGCGGCGAAATACGCCCGGGTGAGTACGTTGACCAGGTTAACCGGGCGTTCCCGGCCATCCAGGCGTTTCTCGCGCCTTTCGATATCAGTTTTGAAGAACTTCGGGACCGGGTCGTCAGCCTGTTCGTGGGCGGCAGCCAGTTCCTGGCAAAGCAGGCACTGGGGGTCGGCCAGAATACCTTCCAGTTTTTCCTAGGCCTGGCACTGATGGTGTACCTGGCGTTTTTCCTGCTGCGGGACGGCAGCAAATTGGTGGAGTTGCTGATCAAGGCGCTGCCGCTGGGGGATGAGCGCGAGCGTTTGTTGTTTGCCAAGTTTGCCGAGGTCACCCGGGCCACGGTTAAAGGCAACCTGTTGATCGCCATCATCCAGGGTGCCCTGGGTGGTCTGATCTTCTGGGTT
Source organism: Marinobacter similis (assembly GCF_000830985.1). GTDB lineage: Bacteria > Pseudomonadota > Gammaproteobacteria > Pseudomonadales > Oleiphilaceae > Marinobacter > Marinobacter similis. The sequence continues at coordinate 1,863,920 of NZ_CP007151.1, forward strand.
CTGGGGATCAAGGGCGCGCTGTTGTGGGGCGTGGTCATGGCCATCGTTTCTTTGTTGCCGGCGGTGGGCGCAGCGCTGGTCTGGGTGCCGGCCGCCATTTACCTGGCCGCGATTGGAGACATGGTGGAGGCGACCATTCTGACCATCTTCGGTGTGGTGGTGATTGGGCTGGCGGATAACCTGCTGCGCCCGGTCTTGGTGGGCCGGGACACCAAGCTGCCGGATTACATGGTGCTGCTGTCGACACTGGGTGGCATCGTCATGTTCGGGGTCAATGGGTTTGTCATGGGGCCGCTGGTGGCCGCACTGTTCATGGCCTTTTGGGGCATCTTTATCCGGGAGTTTGGTGAAGAGTCCCATCGGCAGTCGTCAGTTACGGTGCCGAATCGTCAGGATGAGGATTCGGCCTGACGTACGCCGCATCGCCCGGGGTGCGCAAAGATGAAAATGTGGTAAGGTTTCAGCGTTTGCCTCGTAGATCGTGCAGAGGGGCACCTCAACATAACAAGACCAGTGTATCGATGAGATCAGGAGTAATGCAGGTGAGTAATACAAAAAAAATGACCAACAATCTGGGGCGTCTGGCGATCGCTGCCGGCACCGTAATGATGCTCGGGCTGGCTCCCGCGGTTTCTGCCAACAACACCGTAGCCGTTAAAAATGCGCTCTACGGGGCTGGCTATGAAATCCAGAATGTCAGTGCCCAGATGGACGACTCAACCCGCGCAGCGCTGACCGAGTTCCAGAAGGATAACGGTCTGCAGGCCACCGGTACGCTTGATGAAGAGACCAAGAAGGCCCTGGGCATGATCTCGGTGCAGGTTGCTGCGGCATCGAACGGTTCCAGCCAGTCTGCGAGCAACGACGACGCTTCGAATTCCTCGGCGTCAGTTGAGACCGACGACAAGACTGAGGGCGCCATTGAAGAAGATGAGGAAGGCGGCTGGTCGCTCTGGTAAACCGGCAAGAATAAAAAAAGCCCGCCAGGTGCACCTGAGCGGGCTTTTTTGTGGGTCAGTGACAACTCAGTCGAGTTTGCTGAGATCCCGGACCGCGCCCTTGTCCGCGCTGGTAGCCAGCAGGGCGTAGGCTTTCAGTGCCGCAGAGACCTTGCGGTCCCGGGCTAGTTCAGGCTTCCAGCCTTTGGCATCGCGGGCTTCACGACGACGGTCCAGCTCGTGCTGGTCCAGCTCCACATTGATGGTGCGGTTCGGAATGTCGATGCGGATGCGATCACCTGTCTCAAGCAGACCGATGGCGCCGCCGGCGGCCGCTTCCGGAGACGCGTGGCCAATAGACAGGCCGGATGTGCCGCCGGAGAACCGGCCGTCAGTCAGCAGCGCGCAGTCCTTGCCCAGGCCCTTGGATTTCAGGTAGCTGGTGGGGTAGAGCATTTCCTGCATGCCCGGCCCGCCCTTGGGACCCTCATAGCGAATGATCACCACCTCACCGGGCAAAACCTCATCGCTGAGGATGCCGGCCACGGCAGAATCCTGGCTTTCAAATACCCGTGCCGTGCCCTCGAATACGAAGATGCTCTCGTCCACGCCTGCGGTCTTCACTACGCAGCCGTCCAGGGCGATGTTGCCGTAAAGCACCGCCAGGCCACCCTCGGAGGAGTAGGCGTGTTCGACGGCCCGGATGCACCCGGTCTCACGATCGCCGTCCAGTGTTGGCCAGCGTGTGCTCTGGCTGAAGGCGGTCTGGGTCGGGATGCCGGCAGGTCCGGCCTTGTAGAACTCCACTACGTTCGCCGGTGGTGACCGCATGATATCCCAGGTCTCCAGGGCTTCCTTCATAGTCTTGCTATGCACGGTGGGCAGGTCCGTGTTGATCAGGCCACCTCGCTCCAGTTCCCCGAGGATGCCCATGATGCCGCCGGCACGGTGGACATCTTCCATGTGGTATTTCGGGGAGTTTGGAGCCACCTTGCACAGCTGCGGCACCCTGCGGGACAGCTGGTCAATCTCGTTCAGGGTAAACGGCACGCCGCCTTCCTGGGCTGCAGCCAGCAGGTGCAGTATGGTGTTGGTGGAGCCACCCATGGCGATGTCCATCACCATGGCATTTTCGAAGGCCGCCATGGAAGCGATGCTCAGGGGCAGTACCGAAGCGTCGTCTTCCTCGTAATAGCGCCGCGCATTCTCCACAATCTGACGACCGGCGTTCAGAAACAGCTGCTCCCGATCGGCGTGGGTGGCTAGCATGGAGCCATTGCCGGGCAGTGCCAGGCCGATGGCCTCGGTCAGGCAATTCATGGAGTTGGCAGTAAACATGCCAGAGCAGGAGCCGCAGGTGGGGCAGGCGCTGCGCTCGTACTCGGCCACAGTTTCGTCGTCGGCATTCGGGTCGGCCGCGATCACCATGGCATCGACCAGGTCCAGCTTGTGTTCAGAAAGTTTAGTTTTGCCGGCTTCCATCGGGCCACCGGAAACAAAGATCGTCGGTATGTTCAGGCGCATGGCAGCCATCAGCATGCCCGGAGTGATCTTGTCGCAGTTGGAAATGCACACCAGAGCGTCGGCGCAGTGGGCGTTGACCATGTACTCGACGGAGTCGGCGATGATCTCCCGGGACGGCAGGGAGTACAGCATGCCCGTCGTGGCCCATGGCGATACCGTCGTCCACGGCGATGGTGTTGAATTCCTTGGCGACACCACCGGCCTGTTCAATTTCGCGGCAGACCAGCTGCCCCAGGTCTTTCAGATGAACGTGGCCGGGTACGAATTGGGTAAAGGAGTTGGCAACCGCAATGATGGGCTTGCCAAAATCTCCGTCTTTCATACCAGTGGCGCGCCAGAGGGCGCGGGCACCGGCCATGTTCCGACCGGCGGTGGAAGTCCGCGAACGATACTGAGGCATGATGTTCTGATCTCTCTGTGTTTACCGGATGATGGTTGTTGGTTGGCGTTGTGCAGCGTTAAAGGATACCAGATTAGACACCTATCGCATGGTTGTTTTGGCGGGCGGCGCTTACAATGAAGAACAGGAATCAATCATCGTCACTGGATCGGGATGATACAAGGAGCTTGCCTATGGCCGGCGAGGACAGCCTGCCTTTTCGTCGTCTTAGAGAATTCCATCCGTTGAATCGGCTTACCGATGCGCAACTGGTTTTGCTGGCCAGTCGCGCTGAGCGCCGCACCTTCGGCTCGGGTCAGAGAGTGGTTGAGAAGGGCGTCAGGGACGGTCTCGATTTCTTCCTGATCACCGGCAAGGTCGAGTTGGAGTCGGTGGACGGGCGGAAAACGCAGATAGAGGCAGAGTCGGATGCGGCACTCAACCCCATCGCCAGACTGCAGCCACGGATGTACGACGTGATTGCGGTCAAACTGTGCGAATTCCTTATCGTCGAGCAGGATATCCTGAACCAGATGCTGCGTTCGGCGCCGGTAGAGCCGGAAGGGATGGGCTCGAACGAATCCCTGGCCACTGAGGTCAGCGGGGGCAATGACGAGAGCGAGCTGCTGATGGAGTTTTACTCTGAGCTGCGTTCAAATCAGATCAAGCTGCCCAGTGTGCCGGACGTCGCCTGGAAGGTGCGTCGGGCGGTGGACCGGGACGACTCCACTGCCGAGCTGGTGGCCAATGCGGTTTCAGCGGATCCCTCCATTGCTGTCAAACTGGTGCGGGCCTGCAACAGTCCGCTTTACAGGGGCTTCAGTGACGTTCGAACCGTGCGTGAGGCGGTCGTCCGTTTAGGCATGCACACCACCCGTCAGCTGGTGACGGTGTTTTCCATGCGGGAGGTGTTCAAGACGCGCCAGCCTGCGCTGCAGCAGGAAATGGAACGATTGTGGCGGCATTCCCGGGAAATGGCGGCGCTGTGCTGGGTGCTCGCCGATCATGCCACCCGGTTAAACCCGGAAGAAGCTATGCTGGCGGGCCTGCTGCATGACATAGGTGTGGTACCGGTTCTGGTTCAGGCGGAGCACCATGCTGGCCTGTTTGCCAACCCGGATAATCTGCACCATGCCATCAGCGAGCTGCGCGCCGATGTTGGCACGGCGGTGCTGGAAAACTGGGGCTTCCCGACGCCGTTCATCGAGGCTGTGCGCCACGCGGAGAGCTGGGACTATGAGTGCCGGTCGGCCGAGCCCCAGCTCACGGACGTGGTCATTGTGGCGCAGTTGCACTCGATGATCGGATCCCAGCAGAATGCCGGGCTGCCGTGCTTTGATCAGGTACCCGCCTATCGTCGGCTGGGTGAGTTGGAACTGAATGCGTCGAGGAGTCTGCAGCTTCTCACGGAAGCCCGTGCCCGGGTAGATGAAGTGCAACAGTTGCTGTCAATTCGATGACCTTGTTGGGTCTGTTTACTTTGGAGTCCACCTCTCGGTGACCTGTACTGATATGAATGTACCGCTCTTTCCGCTGAATTCCATTGTCCTCCCTCGGGGGCGGATACCCCTGCAGCTGTTTGAGCCGCGTTACATCGACATGCTGACCCGGTGTATGAAAGAAGATCGAGGCTTTGTTGTCGTGCTGCTGCGCGATGGCGCCGAAGTTGGCCCGACCGCGTCGTTCTATGACATCGGCACTTACGTTCGCATCATTGATTTTCAGCAACTGGAGAACGGTTTGCTGGGCATCACGGTGGAGGGGGCGGCCAAGGTCACCGTGGTCAGGAGTTGGCAGCAGGAGGATGGTCTCAACGTCGGCGATGTCGAGGTTTTGCTCGATGAGGCTGACAGCGAAGTGCCGGACCGGTTTAACGAACTGCCGTCGGTGCTCCGGGCGCTGTTCCGGCACCCGGTGGTGCGGGATCTGGATATGGACGTGGACTATGGCGATGCCCGACACGTTGGCTGGCGCCTGACCGAGCTGTTGCCCCTCGATAAGCAGGAAAAGCAGCGTCTGGTTGAATTGCAGGACCCGCTGGAGCGGCTGAGCGTCTGCAGGAATTGCTGGAGGCTCTGGAAGAGGGCTGAAACCAGAGACTCTAGGCAGGACGCAGGTTCGTTTGTGCCTCAGGCCAGGCCAGGGCAACATAGCCGATAGCAAGCACCAGCACGCGCTTGCCGCCAGGGCCATCGACAGATCCGGGGCCAGGTGCACCCGGTCGTACCGACTGTAACTCGCCCGCACTGCTCCGGTGATAGCAAGCCCCAGCAAGATCCCGCCAATCACATCGGTAAACCAGTGAACTCCCAGGTACAGCCGGCTGAGTGCCACTGGTACCAGTGGCAATGAGAACAGGACATAGAACTGCCAGCGCTGCGTTTGCGGCTTTCGCCCGCGACGAAGCTGGCCAGCAAGGTGACAAACACGGTGATACCGGTGCTGTGGCCACTCGGGAATGCGCCGGACGATGGCGGGCTGAACACGGCGTCCGGCCGGTCGACGCCGAGGGTAACCTTAAGCAGCCAGACCAGGACGATCGCGAGCGCGGCGGCCATGACGATATGAATGGCGGCGGCGTAGTAGCCCGGAAGACGAGTGCCAGGCAGGTCAATATCGCTGCGGCGGTCAGCACTGGTGGATCACCCAGCAGGGTGGCGATAATCACCGGGCTATCGAGTAGCGGCTGCCGGAGCTGCTCAAACCAGGCCAGTGCCAGCTGATTGAATGGCTCAAGAACGTGGGTCTGGGTGGCCAGCAGGCCCCAGAGCAGAAACAGGCCGGAGGCGGCCAGCGCCAGCATGATGGAGGCGAGGGGGAATTCGCCTCCTCGGTCCGGGCGGTGGTTGGTGTACAGGCGCCAGAACCGGTGGGTGGCGTCGTATCTGGCCATGCGCCGTTCCAGCCAGCGATACAGCCGTCCACCTTTGCCCAGGCCCAGCTGAAACTGGATCAACACCAGGTACACCGCTATCAAAGTGGCCAGGCTGATGCCCACCACTGGATAAAAGTACGCCGGCGGCTGAAGGTCGCTGGCCAGCGCACTGCCCACCAGAAAGCCGGGAAGAATGTACACCGGCGCCCAACCCACCGCTGAAACAATATTGAACGCCAGGAATCGCTGCCACGGCATCCACAGAGCGCCGGCAATCAGGGGGATGATGGGGCGAATAGGCCCGACAAAGCGTCCGATGACCACGCTCTTGCCGCCGTGCTGGCGAAAGAAGGCCTGGCCCTTTGCCAACAGGATGGGGTAGCGGCTGAGTGGCCATACCACATTGAGCCGGCCCTGGAGTTTGCGCCCGAGGGCAAAGCTGACGGTGTCGCCTGCAATGGCACCCAGGCCGGCCCAGATCAGGGCCTCGGTCAGTGGCATGCCGGTTTGCCCGGCCAGTGCCGCCATAGCGAACAGAATCGCCACTCCAGGCACGATGATGCCCGCAATCGCCAGAGACTCGACAAAGGCGGTACTGAATAGGGCCGTGGCCAGCCATCCCGGGTTCAGGCTTAACCAGGCCGATAACTCCCTGAGCCAATCACCGCTCATGCTGCGATAGTCTCTCCGGCACTGAACCAGACCGAATCAGCACCGCGTCGGCGGGCCTCTTCCATGGCAGCGTGAGCCCGTTTGCGCAGGTTGTCGGTGCGGGTATCTCCGCTACCTCGCGTAGTGCAGCCAATGCTGACCGTTGCTTTGCCTACCACCGCCCACTGATGCTCGGCAATGGTTCGGCGTATTCGTTCGGCAATCACTCGCACCCCTTCTTCAGGGGTGTACGGCAGGATCAGGAAAAATTCCGAATCGTTCAGGGTGTAAAGGGTGTCGCCGGCCCGGATGACATCAAACAGATGCTCGGTCATGTCGCGGAACAGCGTTTGAACGCCGGCCTTGCCATGCAGGTCCGCCGCTTCGTCGGCGTAGTCGATACTGAGATCGATAACCGACAGCTGATGTCCGGTGGCGATGGCTCGGCTGATCTCTTTTTGCAGGGTTTCATCCAGAAAGCGGGCGTTATGGGCCCCGGTCACCGGATCGGTAATGGCCAGATCTTCGGCGGATTGGGCCATGTGGTCGTAGTGCCAGATATACAGCGACGCCGCGGCGAGCAGGATAGCCATGCCGGTAATGGCAATGATGGCATCGGTGGTGGGTTGCTGGAACAGCACCACCCCTGACGTGGGCACTAGCAGAAGGAATGACAGCGCCATGCCCTGGCGCAGCGGCAGGATCAGCAGGTTCAACATCAGCAGTGGCATGGCCCAGTGGGTAATGCCCGGGCCGTCGAGTGTCAGCATGGCAGCCAGCAGGCCGCTGTTCAGGCCGGACAGAATGATCAGGTGTCCCGGCGCTGACAATTGGTGACGACGGCACACTGCGGTATAGGCAACCCCTGCCAGGGTCAACGTTGCCATGCCAGTGGCGAGGTAGAACAGCTCATAGAAGCCATAACGGAGATTCTGCATCGCCAGCGCCAGGATGAAGAGCGTAGCCAGAACATAGCCGGTTCCATGCGTCCAGGTTCTCAGGCGGGTCTCGGTCATGAAGTGGGTCCTTGTGCGGGCGGTGGGGTCTTGCTCCCGGTCTGGTTCCAGGCGCTGTAGGCCTGGGTCCGGTTGCCGCCTTGTTGCTGGGCACGGCGCAGGGCGTTGGCGGCGCTCTGCTGCAGGCTGTCGGCATCGTCACCGATGTTCAGGCCGGCAACGCCGGTGCTCACCGTCAATGCCATGTCATGGGATTCCAGCAGCTTGCCCAGTCCGTTGCGTATGATCTCCGAACGCTTGATGGCGTCGTGGGTGGCGATGCCGGGCAGAATGACCAGGAACTGCAGGTCCGCGACCCGATAATAGGTGTCGAAGTCGCGGATCTGGGAATGCAGATAGCGCCCGATGCGGGGCAGGATAGAGCGAATATCCTGGTCCGGATTGCGGTCGCTGAGGTGGGTGTCGAGGCCAATCATGATGATCGACATATCGGTGCCTTCACGCTCGCTGCGCTGGATTTCCTTGTGCAGGTCAGCCGAGAGGTATTCCCGGCTGGCGGCCTGGGTCAGCTCATCGGTACGGCGCAGCGGCGCCAGCTGGCGGTTTTTGTATTCGCGCAGGAAAACAAGCAGGCCCGAGAGCAGGGTGGTCAGCATAAAAGCACTGACCATCTGGTGTCGATCGGCCAGGCCAGTAGCGAGTGGGATAGTCAGGCCGGCAAGCAGCATCATCGCCAGGGTGATTCCCATCGCCAGTTGCAGTGGCAATAGCGCAAACGCCAGCAGGGGAAGGGCGTAAAACCAGTGACTGAGCGCCCAGGGGCCGGTCCAGAAACTGGTCAGCATCAGTAACAAAAGCGCTACGAAGAAAAACCGCTGGACACTCGGCCAGGGGTGTTGCTGACGATTGCTGTGAAAGGTTTGTGCGCAAATCACGATGCCGGCGGCAGCGGCGGCAGCGGCCGCCGTCAAGGGCTCACCCAGCGTTGCGCTGAGCGCCGAAAAGGCAATCAGGACCACGAATCCGGCCCGCGACAGTCTGCTCAACAAAAAGTTTTCGGCCAACTGGGCCATGGTATCCGTCCTTTTTAGAAACTCCCTAAGTATGTGGCATATCGCAGGGTTATAATATCTGTTTGGGGTGCGTACTTGAAACGGGAAAGGTAAAGTTAGGCCCTGATAATGAATTCTGCTGGTTAACACGAAGGTAAACGGATGGATATTGCAGCTTACATGGCTGAGGTCGGCGAGCAGGCTCGCGCAGCCGCGACGCTGGTAGCTCGTTCCACAACGGCGGTGCGCAATCAGGCCCTGCTGGCCACTGCCCGAGCCCTGGATACGGCACGCACCGAGCTGGCCGAGGCCAACGCCAAGGACCTGGACAACGGCCGGAGCAACGGTCTCGACGGTGCCATGCTGGACCGGCTGGAGCTGACCCCCGAGCGAATCGATACCATGATCGAGGGGCTTCGACAGGTTGCCTCCTTGCCGGATCCGATCGGTGAAATCACTGACATGACCTATCGTCCGTCCGGAATCCAGGTGGGCAAGATGCGGGTGCCTTTGGGCGTGATTGGCATCATCTACGAATCCCGTCCGAACGTGACCGTAGAGGCTGCCAGCCTGTGCCTGAAATCGGGGAATGCGACCATTCTCCGGGGCGGCTCCGAGGCCATTCATTCCAACCAGGCTATAGCCCGGTGTCTGAGTCAGGGTCTGGCCGAGGCCGGCTTGCCGGAGACCGCGGTGCAGGTGGTCAAAACCACTGACCGTGCGGCGGTGGGCGAGCTGATTACCATGCCCCGGTACGTCGATGTCATCGTGCCCCGTGGAGGTAAAGGCTTGATCGAACGCATCAGCGTGACGCCCGTGTGCCGGTAATCAAGCACCTGGACGGTGTTTGCCATGTCTATATCGACAGCCACGCTGATCCGGAAAAAGCCCTGAACGTTGCGGTGAACGCAAAAACCCAGCGCTACGGTACCTGCAATACCATGGAAACCCTTCTGGTCGATGGCGAGATCGCCGATGATATCCTGCCGTTGCTGGCCACGGCTTTTGCAGAAAAGGAAGTAGAGCTGCGCGGCTGTGAGCGTACCCGGAGCATCATCGATGTCGTTGAGGCGGTCGAGGCTGACTGGGAAGCAGAATACCTTGGGCCAATCCTTGCGGTACGGGTGGTTGATGGCCTCGATGGTGCGATCAAGCACATCAACCGCTACAGCTCCCAGCATACCGACAGCATCATCACCGAAAACTTCACCCGGGCGCGTCGTTTCCTGACCGAAGTGGATTCCAGCTCCGTGATGGTTAATACGTCCACACGCTTCGCTGACGGCTTCGAGTACGGGCTGGGCGCAGAGATTGGCATTTCCACCGACAAGATTCATGCCCGCGGGCCAGTGGGGCTTGAGGGTCTGACTTCCCAGAAATACGTGGTGTTCGGCGACGGCCACATCCGGACCTGATGCCAATGCATGTGATCTATGGCGGCACCTTCGATCCGATTCATCACGGACACCTTCGGCTGGCCCTTGAGATCAGTGATCGGTTGGAAGTTGTACCGATCAATCTGGTGCCGTGCCACATTCCGCCGCACCGAGGTGATACCGGGGCTTCTGCCGAACAGCGGTTGCGGCTGCTGGAGCTGGCACTGGCTGGGGAAGCCCAGCTGCGCGTCGATGAGCGCGAACTCAAGCGGGCAGGGGCGTCATATACCGCCGATACTCTGCGCCAGTTGCGTGAAGAGCTGGGGCCTGAGCACCCCCTGACCATGGTGGTTGGAACCGACTCGTTTGCCAGTTTTGACCGTTGGCGGGAGTGGCAGTCCATTCCCGAGCTTGCCCACATTGTTGTGGTTCGTCGGCCCGGGGCTGAGCTCGACCCGGATGGATTGCCAGCGGCGATGCTGGCCGAGCGCCGGGTGTCTGACCCTCAGGCCTTGCATGGCCAGCCTTGCGGCTTGATGCTGGACCTGCAGCTGCCACTGCTGGAGATTTCTGCGACCGGCATCCGCGAACGGATCGAAGCCGGGCGGTCACCCCGTTATCTGGTCCCGGATTCGGTGTGGCAGGAGATTCGTCGTCAGGGGCTCTATCGAGCCTGCCCCGATGGCAACTTTTAGTGCTACAATCGCGTCTGAATAGACTTTTCGGGCGGCCACTTCGGCTGACGCCCGTCTAACAGGGTGATTATGCAGGCAGAACAACTGAAAGATCTGGTAGTTAACGCGCTCGAAGATGTGAAAGCACAGGACATCAGCGTAATTGATGTCCGTGACCGTACCAGTGTCACCGACTTCATGGTTCTGGCATCCGGAACATCCAACCGACATGTGAAATCCCTCGCCCATTCAGTGGTCTCGGACGCCCGGGACGAAGGCATTCGCGCCAACAGCGTGGAAGGTGACACTGTGAGCGACTGGATCCTGGTGGATTTGGGCGATGTGATTGTTCACGTCATGATGCCCGCCACGCGCGAGTTCTACGATCTGGAGCGCTTCTGGCGTGATGCCCCGGATCTTGGTGTTGCGGGCAGCGAATAAGCATGCGCTTACGTCTGATCTGCGTGGGGCAGAAGATGCCCGACTGGGTCAGTGCCGGGTATCATGATTACGCCCGCCGGATGCCGCCGGAACTGCCGCTGGAACTGGTCGAAATCCCCTTGGCACACCGGGGCAAAAACCCGGATATCCCCAGACTGATGCAACGCGAGAGCGAAGCTCTGCTGGCCGCGTCCGGCTCGAAGGACCGGGTCGTCGCGCTTGAGGTTGGTGGTCGTCCCTGGTCCACGGAAAAGTTGGCAAGTCAGCTTGAGAACTGGCAGCAGGATGGCCGCGATGTCAGTTTCTTCGTCGGTGGTCCTGATGGCCTGGCCGACGCCTGCCGTCAACGTGCCGACCAGCAATGGTCGCTCTCGCCCCTGACGCTGCCCCATCCTCTGGTTCGTATTCTGCTTGCCGAGCAACTGTACCGGGCCTGGTCGATTACCCGTAACCACCCGTATCACCGGGCATAGGGGCGGGTATGCCGTGGGGTGAATTCAAGGATACTGCCGCCGAACGCCGTTTGTTCCAGCGCCGCACCCTGGTTATGCTGACGTTCGTGCTGATGCTGATTGGCGCCTTGCTGGCCCGAATGTACCAGCTGCAAATTGTCGAGCACGAGGTGTATACCACCCTGTCCGACAAGAACCGGGTGCAGGTCCAATCCGTCCCGCCGCCCCGGGGACTTGTCTACGATCGCAATCGGACCCTGCTGGCGGAAAATCGCCCGGTGTTCAGTGTCACCCTGGTGCCTGAGCGGGTGGACGGCATGTCCGAGACACTGACTCAACTCGACCGCATTCTGGATGTCTCTGAAGAAGACCTTGAACGCTTCCAGCGTCGCCTGCAGGAGCCCCGTCGTCCATTCCAGGAAATCCCGCTACGCTACGACCTAGATGAGCAGGAAATGGCTCGTTTGGCCGTGCATCGGCACCAGTTGCCCGGGGTTGAGGTCAAGGCCGAGCTGGTTCGGTATTACCCCCACAGTGAACTTACTGCCCACGCCCTGGGCTTTGTTGGCCGCATCAACCGGGATGAGCTGCAGCGCATCGACCCGGTTAATTACGCTGGCACCAACTATATCGGCAAGTCTGGAATCGAGCGCTTCTACGAGGAAGTCCTGCACGGGCAGGTTGGATATCAGCACGTGGAAACTAATGCCCGCGGCCGTACCTTGCGGGTATTGGAGCGAGAGAATCCGGTGCCGGGCGAAGACCTGCAGTTGCATCTCGACCTGAGGCTGCAGAAACGCGCCCACGAACTGTTGGACGGCCGGCGCGGTGCCATCGTGGCAATCGAGCCAGCAACTGGCGGCATCTTGGCGCTGGCCAGCGTGCCCGGTTTCGATGCCAACAAGTTTGTCACCGGGATCAGTGTCGCGGACTATCGCGAGCTTAGCGAGAGCCGGGATAAGCCGCTTTTCAACCGCGCGCTGCGCGGCCAGTACCCTCCCGGTTCCACCATGAAGCCTATGTTGGCGATCGCGGCTCTGGACAGTGGCGCGACGACCCGAGACTACACCATCTGGGACCCTGGCTATTTCAAGCTGAATGAATCCGGCCGCCGGTACCGGGATTGGAAGAGGTCCGGTCACGGCTGGGTTGACTTGATGGACGCCATGGCCGAATCCTGTGACGTCTACTTCTATGAAATCGCGGTGAAAATGGGCGTGGACACTATGTATAACTATCTGTCGCGCTTTGGCTTTGGTGAAGATGCTGCCCTGGATGTGTCTGGCGCCCTCAGTGGTTTGTTGCCGTCTCGGGATTGGAAGCGGGCGACGCGTAACGAACCCTGGTATCCAGGTGACTCGGTGAACCTGGGAATTGGCCAGGGTTTCATGCTGGCGACGCCGCTGCAACTGGCTACCGCCACCTCTCTGATTGCCAACCGGGGTACCTGGGCCGAGCCCCGGTTGCTGAAAGATATTGATGGTGACACCTCGGTGTCTGGCTTCTTGCCCGATAGCAATCACGAACCCCTGAAACTGAAGGACCCCAGTGATTGGGAGTATGTGGTCGACACCATGGCGGAGGTCATGCACGGTCGCAAAGGTACGGCGCGTGGGGCCGGGGCTGGCGCACCATACCGTATGGCGGGCAAGACCGGTACGGCGCAAGTCTTCAGTCTGGCTGAGGACGAGGAATACGATGCCGAGGAGATACGGGAGCGGCTTCGGGATCACGCGCTGTTTGTCGGCTTTGCACCGGTTGAGAATCCGGAAATCGCAGTCGCTGTCATTGTCGAGAATGGCGGTGGCGGCAGCAGCACGGCGGCGCCCGTGGCCCGCGAACTGTTCGACGCCTGGTTGCTGGAGTTCCAGCAGTCAGATGACGAGGCGCTGGTGGGCAGCGTCGACTCCGGGGGAGGGGAGTAATGGCCCTGAACGATTTCATTGATTCTACTGCCACCAATCCGCTCGGCCGGCCCCGTGGTATCTGGTCAGCGCTGCACCTGGATCCCATCCTGCTGTTCCTGCTGCTGGTGCTGGTCTCCGGTGGCTTATTCATCCTCTATAGTGGCGCCGACCGCAACATCGAGGTCGTCAAGGCGCAGGGGATCAGACTCGGCGTCGCCTTTGTGGTGATGCTGGTGTTCGCCCAGCTCGACCCCTCCGTGTTTCGGCGTTGGGCGCCCTGGCTTTATGCGGCCGGTATTGCAGCTTTGTTGGCGGTACTGCTCGTCGGTGTCGGGGCCAAGGGCGCCCAACGCTGGCTGGCCATTCCCGGGCTGCCCCGATTCCAGCCCTCGGAGTTGATGAAACTGGTGGTGCCGATGATGGCGGCCTGGTACCTGTCGCGGCATTTTCTGCCACCCCGTTTCCGCCATGTCATCGTCGGGCTGGCCATCGTGCTGGTCCCCATGATGATGATCATTCAGCAGCCGGACCTGGGCACTTCGTTGCTGGTCGGCATGGCAGGTCTGTTTGTGGTTTTCTTCGCGGGTATCAGCTGGAAGCTGATTCTGGCTTTCGTAGGTCTGGTGTCGGTCTCGGCTCCGATGATGTGGTTCTTCGTCATGCGCGAGTATCAGAAGCAGCGCGTGCTGACCTTGCTGGATCCCCAGAGCGATCCATTGGGCGCTGGCTGGAACATCATTCAGTCGAAAACCGCTATAGGTTCCGGCGGCGTTGACGGCAAGGGCTGGCTACAAGGCACCCAGTCCCATCTGGAGTTCTTGCCTGAGAGTCACACTGATTTCATCGTCGCGGTGCTGGCGGAGGAGTTTGGCTTCATTGGCATGCTGGTGCTGATGCTGGTGTACGTGCTGATTATCCTGCGCTGTCTCTACATCGCCGCCACCGCCCAGGATTCGTTCAGTCGCCTGCTGGCCGGTGCCCTGACCATGACCTTCTTCATCTACATCTTTGTTAACGTCGGCATGGTCAGTGGCCTGCTGCCGGTGGTAGGGGTACCACTGCCATTGATCAGTTATGGCGGCACTTCCGGTGTTACTCTGATGGCGGCCTTTGGTGTCCTGATGTCCATTCACACCCACCGCCGGATGATCAGCGCCTGAGTAAAGGTGGCGAGTGGGTAATGGTGAACCCTGGTTATAACCCGTTACAATAAGTCACGGCTGCCCACCCGTTGATTTGGTGGCCGTTGTGCAAGAGGATTTCCGGACTGTGATTTTCAAGCCTTCGTTCTCATCCCTTTTGGCGCTGTCATTGGCCCTGTTTCTTGCCGGGTGCGCGTCATCGCCGGAAACTGACCATTCTTCCCGTTACAGCATTTCCCAGGATCGGGCGCCCTCGGGCAATTTTGATGCCTCCGGGTTGTCTGATGCCAAGCCGGTCTACGAGGCGCCGCGCCGGGCTGGCAACAAGTCACCGTACACGGTATGGGGCAAGCAGTATCAGGTGCTTGGCAGCAATGATGGCTATGTAGCCCGGGGTACTGCCAGTTGGTACGGCGAGAAGTTTCATGGCCACAAGACGTCGAATGGCGAAACCTTTAACATGTACTCAATGTCTGCGGCCCATAAATCCCTTAGAATTCCGGGATATGCCCGGGTGACGAACCTGGATAACGGACGTTCGGTTATTGTTCGGGTGAACGATCGTGGCCCGTTCCATGGCGACCGGCTGATTGATCTGTCATACGCTGCGGCAAAAAAGCTGGGCTACCAGTCCCGGGGCACCGCCCGGGTCGAGGTGGCAGCAATCACTGTCCGGCAGGATGGCTCGATGTCGCTGGCGGGTCAGCCGTTCATGCCCGGAAACGCCGTGAACTATCCTGAGACCCAGGTGGTTGCCAGCGGCGAGATGGCCACCGGCGGTGATGCTCTGTTTGTTCAGCTGGGCTCGTTCAGCAGCCGTGGTCCGGCGGAGAAACTCAGGGACAGGGCCCAGGCTATCGTTGAGAGCCCGCTGCGGGTCCGGTCCATTGATACCAGCTCGGGCCGCTTCCACCGTGTACAGGTAGGCCCGTTTGCCGACGAAACCAGTGCCCGGAAGGCACAGAGCCTGCTGGAATCCCGGGGCTTCGCCCAATCGATTATGCTGACTGATTCACACTGATAAACAACCAGAAAGACACACACTCAAACGACAAATGACTGAACCCATGGCCCTAAAATCATTGCTCCGTTCCTGTTCGATCCTGTTGGTTCTGACGCTGGCGCTGGTTGGAAAAACGACAGCGCAGTCAGTTCTGATTCCCTCGCCGCCGCAGATTGCCGGCAGCTCCTACGTGCTGATGGACCCCAAGAGTGGTCGCATCATCATGGAAGAAAACAGCCATGAGCGGCTGCCGCCGGCCAGTCTGACCAAGATGATGACCGCGTACATTGTCGAGCGTGAGCTGGATGAGGGGCGGATCAGCATGTCGGATATGGTGCCGATCAGCGTCCGCGCCTGGAAAACCGAGGGTTCCCGGACCTTCGTCCGTGAAGGCACCAGCGTGCCGGTTGAGACCCTGCTTAAAGGCGTGATCATCCAGTCAGGTAACGATGCGTCGGTGGCGCTGGCCGAATTTGTTGCTGGAAGTGAGGACGCGTTTGTCGACATCATGAATCAGCAGGCCCAACTGCTGGGCATGAAGGGTACCAATTTTGAAAACGCCACCGGCCTGCCGTCGCCGGAGCACTTCTCCACCGCCTACGACCTGGCCATTCTGGCGCGGGCCATCATCAATGATTACCCGGAAAACTACCCGATTTACGCGGAGAAGCATTTCACCTACAACAATATCCGTCAGCCCAACCGCAACAGCCTGTTGTGGAGGGACGATACGGTTGATGGCCTCAAGACCGGCCACACCGAGGAAGCGGGTTACTGCCTGGTGGCTTCGGCGAAACGTAATGATTCCCGGTTTATTGCCGTGGTGATGGGCACCAGCAGCTCCGAATCCCGCTCCCAGGAAGTCCAGAAGATGCTGAACTATGGCTTCCGCTACTACGAGAGCGAACGCCTGTTCCGGACCGGCCAGGAAGTGATGAAGGCCGACGTCTGGTCGGGTCAGGCCGATCAGGTGTCTGTTGGCCTGACGGACGATGTGTTCGTGACCATTCCCCGGGGCTCACGCAATGACCTGGAATCCACGGTTGACCTTGATTCTGTGATTAAAGCGCCCATCAAGGTGGGAGACGAGCTGGGCCGGGTGAAGGTTTCCCTGAACGGTGAGGTTCTGGTTGACCAGCCGGTACAGGCCCTGACGGAAGTTCCCGAAGGCGGCTTCTTCAAGCGCATCTGGGATGCCATCAAGCTCTTTTTCGTTCAGTTGTTTCAGTGAGGGGGACGCTATGCCTCCGGGAGTATTGACGGCATGAGTGAGCCGAACGCACCTAAAATTGAATTTCCCTGTGACTACGTCATCAAGGTCATCGGCAATGCCGCACCGGATTTCACCGACTTTGTGGTCGAGGTTGTCGAGCGGCATGCGCCGGGGATTACCGAGGACAGAATCGCGGTGAACGACAGCAGCAAAGGGCGGTTTTCATCTGTTCAGCTGACCATCGTGGCGACCGGGGAAGCCCAGCTCAAAGCGCTGTTTGAAGAGCTCAAGGCTAGCGGCCGAGTTCACATGGTGCTGTAAACACAATGGCCGACCTGATCGTTCGTTCACTGGGGCAGCAGCCCTACATGGAAACCTGGGAGCCATGAAGGCCTTCACCGCCGAGCGGGATGAAACCGTCACCGACGAACTCTGGTGTCTGGAGCATCCCCGGGTGTATACCCAGGGGCAGGCGGGCAAGGCCGAGCATATTCTTGCCCCCGGCGACATTCCGGTTATCCCGGTGGACCGGGGCGGTCAGGTCACCTATCACGGTCCGGGTCAGTTGGTGATCTATCTGATGATTGATCTGAGCAGGCGTAAGCTTGGAGTGCGGGCGCTGGTGGACCAGATCGAGCAGGCCATTGTTCGCACACTGGCCGAGCTGGATATCGAGGCTGCGCCCCGGGCGGATGCGCCCGGCGTTTATGTCGGCGAATCCAAGATTGCCTCGCTCGGGCTGCGGGTCCGGCGCGGTTGTTCGTTCCACGGCCTGGCCCTGAACGTGGCCATGGACATGGAACCCTTCCGCCGCATCAATCCCTGTGGCTACGCCGGCCTGCCCATGAGTCAGGTCTCCGATTTCAGCCCCGATGCCACCGTGCCCGAGCTTGAGCGTCGCCTGGCGGCCCAGCTGGTCGCCGGTCTCGGCGCATCAGCAGTTGACCACCGCCAGGCTGGTAAGCGCCACCCCTGCATCGGGTCACTCTTGCATTGGCCCGGTGGCCGCTCTTGCCGAGTCGATAGAGGTAGGTCAGATTGGCACCGCATCCGTATAATGAACAGAGCCGCCGGTGGCGGTGAAATTCTCGGATCCCGACAGGTCACGCATGTCAGCCAGCAGACGTCCAGGAAAATCGGTCTCCCGCATTAAAACCGGCAGCTTCGAGCGCCGGCTCAGTCTCACCCGCGCCGGTTTGTATGCCGGTACCCGCATGGCCTCGCACATGGCCACCAATTGGTTCAGCAATCGCGAAAAGCGGGAACAGAAGCATCGCGCCATGCTTTCGAGTCAGGCGCGCTTTTTGGTGGATGAACTGGGTCAGCTTAAAGGCAGCGTGGTCAAGATTGGGCAGGTCATGGCGCTGTATGGGGAGCACTTCCTTCCGGACGAAGTCACTGAAGCCCTGCACACGCTCGAGGATCAGACCACCTCGCTGGAATGGTCCGCCATTGAGCGGGTGCTGAAAGAGGAGTTGGGGGCGGCGCGCCTGGCGGAGCTGGAGGTTGATCCCGAGCCCATCGGCGCGGCATCGCTGGGTCAGGTACACCGGGCCGTGCGCCGCAGTGACGGCCTGGAACTGGTGTTGAAGGTTCAATACCCCGGGGTCGCTGATGCGGTCGACAGCGACCTGAACTCCGTTGCTCAGCTATTGAAAATTGCCCGGTTAGTCAGTTTCGGTCCAGAGTTCAATGACTGGCTGGAGGAAGTCCGGGACATGATGCACCGGGAGGTGGATTATCGACTGGAGGCCCGGACCACCGAAAAGTTCCGGGAAATGCTGGCCTCTGATCCGCGCTTTATCGTACCGCGGGTGCTTCAGGAATACTCCAGCGCCCACGTCATTGCCTCTACCTACGAACATGGTCATTCAGTGAGTTCGGGGCCGGTCAAGGAATTGCCCCTGGAGCGTCGCAGTGCGCTGGGCAAAGCCGCCCTGGAGCTGTTTTTCCGGGAGCTTTTCGTTTGGGGCGAAATCCAGACCGATCCCAACTTTGGCAACTACCGAATCCGGATTGCGGGCGAAGAAGGGGAAGACCCCGGCTACGACCGCATCGTGCTGCTCGATTTTGGCGCCGTACAATCCTACTCCGACCGGTTCCTGGATCCGGTTCGACAGATGATCCGGGCTTCCTATGAGCAGGACCTGGAAGCGGTGATCGATGGTGGCGTAAAGCTGCGGTTCATGAGCCTGGACTGGCCCCGGGACGTGCTGGAAACCTTCGGCAACGTGTGCATGTCGGTACTGGAACCGCTGGCCTCGGACCATGACCAGTGGCCGGATTACGCGGTAAACAGCCAGGGTCAGTACCGCTGGAAACAGAGTGATTTGCCGTCACGGGTGGCCCGTCAGGCGGCCCGCTCGGCCATCAGCCGGTATTTCCGGGTGCCGCCCAAGGAGTTTGTGTTTCTCAATCGCAAACTGATTGGCGTGTATACCTTTGTCGCCGTGCTGCACTCGGAATTTAACGGCGAGCCATTGCTGCGCAAATACCTCTACGGTGAGGATGCCTCGGCGACCAGCCAGAGCACGAAGGCGTAGCGAAGGCCCTTGCCGATGGCCACCAGGATAACGAAATTAAGCCAGGGCACCCGCATGATGCCTCCCACCAGCGTGAGCGCATCGCCCCCCAGCGGCAGCCAGCCCAGAAGCAATGACCACTGACCGTAACGGTTGAACCGGTTGCGTGCGCGATGCAGTTGCATTTCGCTGATAGGAAACCACTTTTTATCCTTAAAGCGATCGACTTGCCGGCCGATAATCCCATTAACAACGGAGCCGAGCGTGTTGCCGAGGGTGGCTGAAAACCACAGCCACCAGTACGAAAATCCCTGCGTCACCATTGTACCCAGCATGATTTCCGAGTAGGCCGGAAGTAATGTTGCGGCCGCAAACGCCGTCAGGAAAAGCGTCAGATACGCCAATCAGGTCTCCTCGATTTGAAATTCACAATGTTGCTGCCGCGACAAACAGGTTGCCCCACGATGAAACAGCTTTCCCTTCAGTTCAAACTCTATGCCCTGGTGATTTCCCTATTGCTGGTGCTGGGTATCAGTATTGTTGTCACCGCCCAGATGTCACTCGCCAGCATGGAAGACCGGTTGACGTCGGAAGCCAGGGACACGGTGCAGGGCATTGTCATGGACCAGTTGAGTGCAACCGCAGGCAAGTACGGCGAGCTGGTCAGCGGTCAGTTTGCCACGGCTTATCGCACGCCCGAGGTGGTGCGCAATATTATCACGCGCAATATCCAGGCCGACAGTTCAGGTCGGATTAGCCGCCGGGACATGCAGGAGACCATCGGCGCAATCCTGGAGGAACAGACCAGCCTGAGCTCTATCTACGCCCATTTCGAGCCGGACGCCTACGATGGTCAGGATCGGTATTTCACTGGCGGGGTTGAAGAGCACAGCAGCAACGACGGCACCCTGGAAATCTATTACTACCGGGGACCGGATGGCAACGTAGTGTTTAACCGCTCGGAAGACACTGCGTTCAAGTACCTGGAAACCCGCAACGAATTCGGCATCCGCGACGGCGAGTGGTACCTGTGCTCTCTTGAATCGAAGACCCCGTGCATCATGGAGCCGTACGAGTACGAAATTGAGAAAGGCTACACCGAGCTGATGACCAGTCTCGTCATCCCCATCCTGGATGATGGTGAGTTCGCCGGCGTGACCGGAACCGATCTCAACCTGACCACTCTGCAGCAGGCCATCACCGAAGTCAGCCAGACCCTGTTTGATGGCCAGTCCCGAGTAACTCTGCTGAGCCAGCGCGGCCTGATCGCCGCATCCAGTCATTACCAGGACCAGCTGGGCCGCCCGCTGAACGAAGCCTTGCCGGAATTGGCGGATGAATTTGTGCAATTGCACCAGGGCGAGGGCAGCTTCGACGACGGTGAAACCCTGGCCGTGTCCTACCCGGTGGACATCAACCTGGCTAATAGCCAATGGTCGTTGCTGATCGAGCTGCCCCGGGACGCGGCCCTGGCCGGCGTGCAGGAGATGACGCGTTTGCTGAAGGATGAAGTGGCCGCGACTGCCACCGATCAGACCGTGGTTGGTATCGTGGTCGTGGTATTGGCCACGCTGGTCCTGATTGTGCTGGTTCGCTCGGTGACCCGGCCGTTGAACGAAATCCGCGATCGGATGCAGAACCTGGCCAGTGCCGAAGGTGATCTGACACGGGAATTGGACATCGACACCCACGCCGAGCTGATTGACCTGGCGGGTGGGTTCAACACCTTCCTGGGCCGGCTGCGGGGCATGATCAACGACCTGAAGGACGTGAACTCACAGGTCCGTGAGCAGGCCCGGGGCGTAGGCGCCATTGCTCTGGAGACAGACGAGCAGACTTCGCGCCAGCACCAGGACATCGACAGTGTGGTGACCGCGATGAATGAGATGTCGGCGGCGGCCGGTGAGGTGGCCGGCTTTGCCGGCGATGCCGCCGAAAACGCGCGCATGGCCCAGGACGGCATTCGATTTACCCAGGACACCTTGCAGGCGGCAGTCAGTGGCGTGAACGCGGTCTCCACCGATATGGGCCAGGCCAGCACTGCCATTGGTCACGTGGCCAGCCGCAGTGAGGACATCAACCGGATTCTGGACGTGATTCGCGGTGTTGCCGAGCAGACCAACCTGCTGGCGCTGAACGCCGCCATTGAAGCGGCCCGGGCCGGCGAGCAGGGCCGGGGATTTGCGGTGGTTGCTGACGAAGTCCGGACCCTGGCCCAGCGCACCCGGCAATCCACGGACGAGATCAGCGAGATGATTGATGGCCTGAAAGTGGATGTGAACGGCGCGGTATCGGTGATCGAGAATGGCGTTGAACGTGCCTCATCTGCGGTCGATGGCACCCAGGAAGCTGCTCACTCGCTGGCGACGGTGGTCGAGCGTATCGGCACCATTGTCGAGCACGTTACCCAGGTGGCCACGGCGGCCGAGGAACAGAGCTCGGTCAGTGAGGAGATTAACCGCAACCTGACCCACATCGGCGACGCTGCCAATGATTTGCGTGAGCTGGCGTCCCGGGTCAAGGGCAGCGGATCCACCCTGGATGAACAGGTTCAAGTGCTGGAGCGGGAGCTGGGTCGCCTGAAGACCTGAGGGCAGGGTGGGCATGGCCGGGGCCGGCGGTATGGTCCTGCGCTATGACCCTGATTCAGAGCATCAATTTTCAATTTTTCCCGATCGTGCGATCATAGCGCCCAAGATTTCACGAATGCGTTACGCGCAAATTTCCGTATTTCAGGAGGTCCTGATGGATCATGTAACAATTTACGGTCGCACCAGCTGCGGGTTCTGTGTCCGGGCGAAGAGTCTTTGCGAGGCCAAGGGGCTGGCCCACACTTGGATCGACATTGCGGCTGAAGGGTTGAGCAAGGCAGACATTGCCGAGAAGATTGGCCGGCCCGTCCACACCGTGCCGCAGATCCTGGTTGGTGACGAGTACGTCGGTGGGTGTGACGAATTTTTCCAGTTCGTCCGTAGTCGGGAAGCCGTGCTCCAGAACTGAGTTCAGGCCCCAAAGAAAAAACGCCCGGTCGCGTTGAGCGCCGGGCGTTTTTCTATGCCTTCAGATCGTTCAAATAGTTCAGATCTGGAACGGCGTTTTCAGCTTTTTTTCGACCAGCTGATTCTTCAGCTTCGCTACTCGCGGCAGCCCGTTATCGAATGGCGGGAAGCTTTCGCCCTCAATCAGCGGCTGCAGGTAATCGCGGCAATCCTGGGTGATGCCAAATCCGTCATCGGTGATGTAGTGAATCGGCATCTTCTTTTCCTGGTTGGCGACTTCGCTCAGGGGCGCTTCGCCGATCTTCCAGCGGTAGGGTTTAGCCTGCTCGCGGACGATGGTAGGCATTAGCGCCTGCTTGCCATTGATGGCCATTTCCACGGCGGCTTCGCCGACCGCGTAGGCCTGCTTGACGTCTGTGGCCGAGGCAATGTGGCGGGCACTGCGTTGCAGGTAATCGGCAACGGCCCAGTGGTACTTGTGGCCCAGGGCCTGCTTTACCATGTTGGCCAGTGCAGGTGCTACGCCACCCAACTGGGTGTGGCCAAAGGCATCCTTGGCACCAGCGTCGGCCAGGAAGCGGCCGTCTTCGTACTGGGCACCCTCGGAAGCCACTACCACGCAGTAACCGTATTCCTTCACGCAGTGATCAACACGGGCCAGGAAGGCTTCGCGATCAAACGGGATTTCCGGGAACAGGATGATGTGAGGCGGCTCGCCTTCACCCTGGCCAGCCAGACCGCCGGATGCCGCAATCCAGCCAGCGTGGCGCCCCATCACTTCCAGGATAAACACCTTGGTGGAGGTTTCGCACATGGACTTGATGTCCAGACTGGCTTCCATGGTGGAGGTGGCAATGTACTTGGCCACAGAGCCAAAGCCCGGGCAGCAGTCGGTGAATGGCAGGTCGTTGTCGACGGTCTTGGGTACGCCAATACAGGTGATGGGGTAGCCCATCTTCTCGCCAATCTGCGACACCTTGTAAGCGGTGTCCTGGGAATCGCCGCCACCGTTATAGAAGAAGTAACCGATGTCGTGGGCGCGGAACACCTCAATCAGACGCTCGTATTCGCGGCGGTTCTCGGAGATGTTCTTGAGCTTGTGACGGCAGGAACCAAACGCACCACCTGGAGTGTGGATCAGTTCCTGGATGGCTTCATCAGTTTCAAGGCTGGTATCAATCAGCTCTTCCTGCAGCGCCCCGATAATGCCGTTGCGGCCGGCGAAGACCTTGCCGATCTTGTCCGGGTGTTTGCGGGCGGTCTGGATGACACCGCAGGCACTGGCATTGATGACGGCGGTGACACCGCCAGACTGAGCGTAGAATGCGTTCTTGATGGCCATCTTGGGCTGGAGCCTCCTCTGATTCAACGTAGGCGCAGATGATACGCCAAACCGCGTCGATTTTCATGAGCAGGATTGCGGATGGCGCGGCTCTTGACGGGCTCGGACGGATACGGGAGGCTTGTCGGGTTTCAATGACAGAGGCAGTAACGGAATGCATATTCATATCCTGGGAATCTGTGGCACCTTCATGGGCAGCCTCGCGGTACTGGCCCGGGAGCTCGGTCATACGGTGACCGGCTCCGATCAGGGCGTGTACCCGCCGATGAGCACCCAGCTACAGGCCCAGGGCATTCGGTTGATGGAAGGCTATAGCGCCGATCATTTAGAGCCTAAACCCGACCTGGTGCTGGTCGGTAATGCCATGTCCCGCGGTAATGCCGAAGTGGAGGCGGTGCTTAACCGGAACATCGATTACATGTCGGGGCCGGAGTGGCTGGCCCGGGAAGTGCTGCGGCATCGTTGGGTTCTGGCGGTTGCGGGTACCCATGGAAAAACCACCACCACTTCCATGTTGTTGTGGATTCTGGAGCAGGCCGGATTCCAGCCCGGTTACCTCGTAGGCGGCGTGCCTAACGATTTCCCGGTGTCGGCGCGGCTCGGAAACAGCGATTTCTTTGTCATCGAGGCGGATGAATACGACAGTGCATTTTTCGACAAGCGCTCCAAGTTTATCCATTACCGGCCGCACACTCTGATTCTCAATAACCTGGAATTTGACCACGCCGATATCTTCGACAACGTTGAGGCCATCGAACGACAGTTCCACCACCTGGTGCGCACCGTGCCGTCCCAGGGCCTGGTGATTCGCCCGGCCGTGGACTCGCATCTGGACAATGCCCTGGAGCTGGGGTGCTGGAGTCCGGTTCAGGACACCGCCATTGGCAGTGAAACGCCCCGAACCTGCGACTGGCGAGCTGAGCTGCTTTCTGAGGACGGTAGCCGGTTTATGGTGATTCACCATGAGCAGCCGGTGGCCACCCTGAAGTGGTCGCAGACCGGCATGCACAATGTGCGCAATGCGCTGTCTGCCATCGCCGCAGCGCGCCATGTGGCATCACGCCGGACCATGCTGTTGCAGCCCTGTGCCGGTTCTCCGGCGTCAAGCGGCGCATGGAGTTGCTGGCTGATGTGGGCGGCGTCCGGGTCTACGATGACTTTGCCCATCATCCAACCGCGATCGCGACCACACTTGAAGGCTTGCGAGCGCAGGTCGGTGACGAGCCGATTGTGGCGTTGATCGAGCCGCGCTCCAACACCATGAAGCAGGGTGTGCACCAGCAGACACTGCTGCCTAGCGCGGCCATGGCAGACCGGGTGCTTTGGGCTAACCTCAACAACATGGATTGGCTGCCGGCACTGGTCGCCGAGTGGCAAGCCGCGCATGAAGATGAGGGGCGGCACCGGGTCGAGGCCTCAGTCGAAGCCCTGATTGGCCAGGTGTTGGACGATCTGCCGCGCCTTGCCACATTGTGATTATGAGCAACGGCGGTTTTGGCGGTATCCACGGTAAACTTGTTGCCGAACTCGAGCGTATTCAGGGCTGATTCTTCCGCTATCACACCTATGATCAAGGCGAACCATGACTGAAACCGCAGCGCAGGCGCGAACCGTCAATCTGGCTTTTACCGGCGCATCGGGTGCCCAGTATGGCATGCGCCTTTTGCAATGCCTGGTGGCGGCGGGTTGTCGGGTCAATGTCATGGTCAGCCGGGCGGCCCAGGTGGTGATTGCCACCGAAACCGAGCTGAAACTGCCGGGCACACCGCCGGCTATGCAGGAGTTCCTGACCGACTGGGCGGACGCCAGGCCCGGGCAGATTCTGGTATTCGGACGTGACGACTGGTTTGCGCCACCGGCGTCCGGGTCCGGTGAAAAAGCCCCGCTGGTGGTGTGCCCATGCAGTACCGGCACCTTGTCAGCGCTGGCCACCGGCGCCAGCGACAACCTGATTGAGCGGGCCGGCGACGTCGCCTGAAAGAGCGCCGGCAGCTGATATTGGTGCCCCGGGAGGCGCCGTTCTCCGAGGTGCACCTGGAGAACATGCTGAAGCTGACCCGAATGGGCGCGGTCATCATGCCGGCCAGCCCCGGCTTCTACCATAAGCCGGACTCGGTCCAGGATCTGGTCGACTTTATCGTTGCCCGCCTGTTGGACCACCTCGGAATTGCTCAGGACCTGATGCCGCGCTGGGGCGAAGCCCGCTCGGAGAGTAAGCGTAACAGTCAGGACTGACGCCGGCCGCCGATGGTTTTGGTCAGCCCGATTGATGGTTTTCACCATTGAGTGAAACGGCCGCCCGGCCGAGACTTGGTGAACGACAATCACAATACGGGTTACTCACCGAGGTTCACCATGATTCCACGTACACTATTCGACGCCGATCTCGAAGGCTTCCGCGATTCCGTCCGTAAATTCCTTGAGCAGGAGGCGGCACCCTACCACGAGCAGTGGGAGAAAGACGGCCAGGTCAGTCGTGAGCTGTGGCGCAAGGCCGGTGAGCTGGGCTTTTTGTGCCCGACCATGCCGGAAGAGTACGGTGGAGTAGGTGCGGATTTTCGCTACAGCGCGGTGGTCATGGAGGAAGTTGCCTACGCCGGGCTGACCGGCATCGGCTGGGGCCTGCACTCTGACATCGTGGCGCCGTACATTCTGAATTACGGCTCGGAAGAACAGAAGCAGCACTACCTGCCCAAGCTTGTCTCCGGTGAGATGGTCACCGCCATCGCCATGACCGAGCCCGGTGCCGGGTCCGATCTGCAGGGCGTAAAGACCACGGCGGTCAAGAACGGCGACCACTATGTACTGAACGGCTCCAAAACCTTCATCACCAACGGCCAGCTGGCGGACCTGGTGATCGTGGTCGCCAAGACCGACCCGAAAGCGGGCGCCAAGGGGACGAGCTTGCTGTTGGTTGAGGCGGCTTGGGAAGGGTTTGAGAAGGGCCAGAACCTTAACAAGGTAGGTATGAAAGCCCAGGACACGTCGGAACTGTTTTTCCAGGATGTGAAAGTGCCCGCCACCCATCTGCTGGGTTCCATGGAAGGCCAGGGTTTTGTGCAATTGATGCAGGAGCTGCCGGCTGAGCGCCTGCAGGTGGCGTTGTCGGCGGTTGCCGCTGCGGAGGCTGCATGGCAGTGGACTCTCGATTACGTGAAAGAGCGTAAGGCCTTCGATAAGCCGGTCATCGCATTCCAGAATGCCCGGTTCAAGATGGCTGAAATGAAGGCTGAAATTACCGCCGCGCGCGTGTTCACCGATCGCTGCCTGGAACTGCACCTGGACAAGAAGCTGGATATCCCGACCGCTGCCATGCTCAAGCAGCTGACCACGGATCTCCAGTGCAAGGTGATGGATGAATGCGTGCAGTTGCACGGTGGCTACGGCTATATGTGGGAATACCCGATCGCGCGCGCCTGGGCTGATTCCCGGGTGCAGCGAATCTACGCCGGCACCAACGAAATCATGAAGGAAATTGTTGCCCGCTCGTTCTGATCGATAACCCCCGGTGCCGCGCGCCGGGGGTTATACAGGTTGAGTTACCAAAGTTTACAAATTGCCAAACCTATCAAGGTCTCCCGTTCCCACATCCCTTAGAGTGTCGGCACAACCTCTAACAAGGATAAACGGTTGCCGTGATGAAGCCTCCCCATTGCCCCAGTGTGTCACTTCTGGTTCTCGCCCTCGGTCTGGCCGGGTGTGGCGAGGAATCCGACAACCTGCCTGTCGATGGCAGAGACTTTGACGGTGTCGAATACAGCGAACCGGTGGCCTACACCGGCAAGGCCATCGATGGTTACCTGATCAACGCCCGGGTCTGGCTCGATATGGACGGCGACGGCCAGCACACCCCGGGGCCGATGACGATTACCCTGGATAACGGCGCAGAAGTGGTGCTTGAAGCCGGCGAGCCGACGGCAATGTCGGGTGAAAACGGCGACTTTGCCCTCGATGTGGCCGAACTCGAGCAGGATCCGGAAGTAGGGCCGGACCTCGATCCCCGGGATTACCCGCTGCACGCCCTGGCGCTGCCGGGCAAGACCCTGGAGCAAACGCCGGCCGGGAATGTTGCGGTTGCCAGTGCCTACCTGCTGTCGGCACCGCCCGGGGTGCGCAATGTCACGCCCCTGACAACCCTGGCCAGATTTCGGGCCTTGGCTGGGCTGGCAGAAGGGTCCACGCATAATCTTCCGGAAGGTCTGGTGGGGATGAACCTCCGGCGGGATTACGTCCAGGCGAAAGACGAGCGTGCCCACGCGTACGCCCGGGCACTGGCCCGGTTCATGGCGAGTCAGATTCCAGATGGCTATAACCAACTGTTGGCCAATGCCGGCAGCACCGGGACCGAGCGTTATCTGAGCGCAGATGCGGCGGTTTTGCTGGGGGTGTCGTTGGCGCAGCATGCCCCTGACATCGTGAATATCGTCGATGAAGTGGCCGGCAGCGAATACGCCACCGTGGCGGTGGAATCGTTGGTGTTGCCGGAAGTTGCTCTGGAACTCAGTAATCCGACCTTGCTGACTCGTCAGTACATACTTGCCCAGCCGACGTTGTCAGCCGACCTGCCAACCGGCGTGTCGGATCTGAAACAGTCGGCGGAACTGTTGTTTGACTACAACGAGGCAGGGCAGCTCCAGTCCATTTCGGCCAATGGCTGTCTGGCGCCATCGATGCCAGAGCTGGCTCGACTGGTTGCGGTTGATGGCTATGTTTCCGGGCTCGCTACTCAATGGTTCCCCTCGGCGGCGCTGTCTGAGCAGAGTGTGATTAATTACGACAATCCCGGCATCGATGAGCGGCTCGTTTTCGACTGGGCCAAGGATCAGATCCATTTCGAAACGGCGACCACCTGCCATGAGCATGAGGGCATCTTTGCTGGGTCCAGCGAGTTGGGTGGCAATCCGGAGGTGACCTACAGCTGGACAATTGATGGCGACGACCGGGTTGAGCTTGAGGCTCGCATTTTCCGGCCTGATGGCTCCGTGCTGACCAAGCGGACTCTTGCGTCAGGATCCATTGCAGATGAAATCGCCGGCTTTGTCCCTCACACCCTGAGCGAGGGCGCGACTGAGTTGATGTCGTTGCAGTTGGCGGCTACTCGTGAGCAGTGTGAGGTGACGGATGACATGGCTGGGTTAGATGGCGCGGTCACTGCGGTAGAGCCGTTCACGTACTCGGGCTACGAGCCGCAGCCAGTGTCATTCAGCGATCTGGAAATGGAGCTGGACACCCGCACGCTATTAGATCCCGGCACCAATGGCGAGGTCACATTCAATCGTTTACTGCGTTACGGCTTCCTGGATCCACAAACTGCCGGTCTGAGCAACGTGGATTCGACGCGGGGCTTTGAATGGATGATGTACTACCCGCCGGTGGCAAGTTCGGCGTTTGCGCCTGCCCAGCCGAACCTGATCGAGGAGCTTATCTAACTCGGCATAACGGCGACAAGCCCTGTGGTCGCGAGTTTGATCGCACGCCAACATCGGCCTACGCACGGGTCGAATACGATTATCAGTCGCTGTCTGATTACCTGATAGGGCTGTTGCAGTAGGTGAGCGCCCACAAGAGATATAACGAAAACAGTCCGGCCACGCAGATCAGCGGGTCGTAGTCGTTTGAAAAATCGTTTGATTTGGGTAATTCGCCATTTCCTGGGGGAGGAAATGGTGCCGAGGAGAGGACTTGAACCTCCACGGGGTTGCCCCCACTAGCACCTGAAGCTAGCGTGTCTACCAATTTCACCACCTCGGCAGGTGATTTGCAGTTCGTCGTTAGTCAGTTGAAAAACTGGACGTTTCTGCCAGCGGTGAGGTGTGTCCCTCAACCGATGGCGCGTACTTTAATAATTCCGACAAAAGCTGTCAAACGTTTCGAAAAAGATGGGCAGGTATTTGTGCCTATTCTTCTCCCCTTGTTAGGCAGCTACCCCATCACGACGTTATACTGCAACACAAATCTTATACACATGAGCCTTAGAGGCTCGGTATCACAGTAATCATAGAAAGGATCCGAATGGTTTCCAGGAAGAAAGAGCATCAGGACCCTCACGCCAATCGTGAGGCCGATAAGTACGAAAATCCTATTCAAAGTCGTGAGTTCATCATCGCCCACTTGAAAGAGAGAGGGGCGCCGGCAACTCATGAAACCCTGTGCGACGAGCTGGGGCAAACCTCGCCTGAGGGTGTTGAAGCGCTTCGCCGCCGCCTTATCGCCATGTGTCGTGACGGACAGATGATCTGCAACCGTCGTGGTGCTTACCTGCCCATCGAAGAAGCGGACTTGGTAACCGGTCGTATCATCGGTCACAAGGACGGCTTCGGTTTTCTGGTGCCGGACGACGGTGGCTCCGACCTGTTCCTGACCGCACGCCAGATGCGCCAGGTCTTTCATGGTGACCGGGTGGCTGCCAGGGTGGATCGGGTTGACGACCGAGGGCGCCGCGAGGGCGTCATTGTCGAGGTGCTCGAGTACCGTACCAATCAGACTGTAGGCCGGTTTTTCCAGGAAAGCGGTATCAGTTTCGTGGTGCCGGAAAATGCCCGTATCAATCACGAAGTGCTGATACCACAGGAGCATGCCGGTGAAGCTCGTCACGGCCAATACGTGGTTGTGGATATTATTCGTCAGCCCAGTGTGCGAACTCAGCCGTTGGGCAAGATTGTTGAAGTGCTGGGCGAGCATATGGCGCCAGGCATGGAAATTGATGTTGCCATCCGGTCCTACGACATTCCCAACAGCTGGCCGCCAGCGTTAGGGGAGCAGGTCGCCAAGATTCCGGATGAGGTCACTGAAAAAGATAAAGAAAACCGGGTTGATATCCGTAACCTCCGGTTGGTGACCATTGATGATGAGACCGCTCGTGACTTCGACGATGCGGTCTATTGCGAGCCAAGGCCACGGGGTGGTTACCGCCTGCTGGTTGCGATTGCAGACGTATCCCATTATGTCCGTCCGGGCTCGCCGCTGGATGATGAGGCGGTAAACCGCAGTACGTCGGTTTACTTCCCGGACCACGTGGTTCCAATGCTGCCCGAGAAGCTGTCCAACGGTCTGTGCTCGCTGAATCCAGGTGTCGATCGCTTGTGCATGGTGGCCGACATGACCATCAGTGCTTCCGGCAAAATCAGTGGCTACAGTTTCTATCAGGCGGTGATGTACAGTCATGCCCGGCTTACCTATAACAAGGTGAGCGACATGCTGGAAAATCCCGATACCGAGTCGGGTTATCGTCTGTGTGAGCAGTACGCTCATGTGCTGCCACAGCTGCACAACCTCTATGGTCTGTATCAATTGCTCCGTAAGGCCCGGACCGAGCGCGGCGCGATTGATTTCGAAACCACGGAAACGAAGATTGTCTTCGATGCTGATCGCAAGATTGAAGAGATTGTCCCGGTTACCCGGAACAATGCTCACAAGATCATCGAAGAGTGCATGCTGTGTGCGAACGTGGCTACCGCCAAGTTCCTCAAGAAGCATAAGCTACCGGCGCTGTACCGGGTTCACGATGGCCCGTCCGAAGAGCGTCTGAATGCAGTCAGGCTGTTCCTGGGCGAGCTGGGTCTGCAGTTGGGTGGCGGTGATACCCCCAGCTCCGCCGACTACCAGGCATTGCTGTCAGAGATTTCGGATCGCTCCGATGCCAACGTCATCCAGACGGTCATGTTGCGTTCACTCAGTCAGGCGGTGTACAGCCCGGAGGAAGGCGGTCACTTTGGTCTCGGATTTTCCGGTTATTCGCATTTCACGTCGCCGATTCGTCGCTACCCTGATTTGATCGCCCACCGGGCCATCAAGTCGGTGATTCACAGCGAGTCAACGTCCAAGGATATTGTGAAGCCGCCGAAGTCGGATCCGGAGTTGGCGGAATACCCCTACGATTTCGCGCGCATGCAGCAGCTGGGCGAACACACCTCGATGGCCGAGCGCCGCGCCGACGACGCCACCCGCGATGTCATGGCCTGGCTCAAATGCGAGTACCTGCGTGATCACGTCGGCGAGGAGTTCGACGGTGTGATTGCGGCCGTGGTGCCGTTCGGGTTCTTTGTTCAGCTGTCCGGTGTCTATATTGAAGGGCTGGTGCATGTCTCGACGCTCAGCGGTGATTTCTTCCATCACGATTCCGCCAAGCATCGGCTGATCGGCGAGCGCACGGCCATGAGTTTCCGGCTGGGTGACGAGCTGCGGGTTAAGGTGATGCGAGTCGGTATGGAAGATCGCAAGATCGATCTGGAGCTGGTCAGTGAGCCGGTGCACCGTAAAGAAGATCGTGACGCGCTCGATATCCCGGATCGTTCGGATGCCAAGAAAGGTCGGCGCAAGGCCGGTGGCAAGTCCGGAGGCGGCAAGCCAGAGGGCCGTGCGAAAGCTCCAGGCAAGGCGCCGCGGACCGGGGGTTCGGATAAAAAGTCGGACGCCCCGCTGAAGGCGCCCCGGAAACGACCTGCGGCCTCCAAGCCCAGTTCCAAGCCCAAGCCGGAAAGCTCGAAGCCGAACCCGGACGAGCCGATGTCTGCTCGGGATGAGCTGG
Organism: Marinobacter similis; assembly: GCF_000830985.1. Lineage (GTDB taxonomy): Bacteria > Pseudomonadota > Gammaproteobacteria > Pseudomonadales > Oleiphilaceae > Marinobacter > Marinobacter similis. The sequence goes on from NZ_CP007151.1 coordinate 1,895,893, forward strand.
TGGCTCAAGCCGCCAAGCTGGCCCTGGATAAGGACAAGAAGCCGGGCAAGGACGGTAAAGCCGACAAAAAGCGCAAATCCCGTAAATAACAGGAAGCAGAGTCAGTGTCCGGAGAATTTGTGTTTGGCTGGCACGCGTTTGAGGCTGTCCTCAAGCGTGAGCCCGAGAGGTTGCAGCAGGTCTGGATTCAGACCGGCAGACAGGATAAGCGCGTCAAAAGCGTGACCGATGCGCTCGATGGTTTGGGCGTGCGCTGGAAGGTGGTTCACCGTCGTGAACTGGATGAGCGCGTCTCTGGTGTGCACCAGGGTATCGTGGCTGCCGTCAGCGAGAGCCGGGAATGGACCGAAGATGATCTGCTGGCCCAGTTGGCCAGCAGTGACAAGCCGCCGTTCCTGTTGGTACTGGATGGCGTCACCGATCCTCATAATCTGGGGGCCTGCATGCGCACCGCCGATGCCGTGGGTGTCCAGGCGGTGATTGTGCCGAAAGACAAGTCCGCGTCCCTGACGCCTGTCGCTCGAAAGGTAGCCTGTGGCGCCGCGGAAACCGTGCCTTTTGTGCGGGTAACCAACCTTGCCCGGTTCCTGAGAACCCTGAAGGATCAAGGGGTCTGGTTGATTGGTACTGCCGGTGAGGCGGATGCAACGCTGTTCCAGGCCGACTTCAAGGGGCCGGTCGCGCTGGTGATGGGGGCCGAGGGTAAGGGCATGCGCCGGCTGACCCGGGAGCATTGTGACCAGCTCATCAATATCCCCATGCTGGGTCATGTCGACAGCCTGAATGTGTCCGTGGCTACGGGTGTTTGCCTATACCAGGCATTGCGCCAGCGCCTTGGTTAACCCTTGCACAGAAGCCCCCGTCCGCCTAGAATACGTCACCCCTTTTCCAAGGGGTGGCTTCGTGTTGTCTGCTCGTCAGGCATGCCCAGCCACGCTTTTGATCAAGCCTTTCTCGTAAAGCCTTATTGATAAAGCAAAAAGAAACCGACAGCTAAGGCTGTCACCTCCTTGCTTTCGCGTTTTGCCGCCGATATTTGAAATGGCGGTCAAAAAGAAAGCTGTTTAAACCGTAGGGAGAACTCATGCGTCACTACGAAATCGTTTTCATGGTACATCCGGATCAGAGCGAGCAAGTGCCCGCGATGATCGAGCGTTATACCGGCGTCATCACTGAAGATGGCGGTCAGGTACATCGCTTGGAAGATTGGGGCCGTCGTCACATGGCATACCCGATCAACAAGATTCACAAAGCTCACTACGTGCTGATGAACGTTGAATGTTCACAGGCCGCGATGGACGAGCTGACTCACAACTTCCGGTTCAACGATGCCATTATTCGCGAACTGATTCTGCGTCGCGATGAAGCTGTTACCGATCTGTCTCCGATGAAAGCTGCCGAGTCCCGTGAGGACCGTCGTTCCGGCGGAGACGACCGTCCGCGTCGTTCAGCAGAATCTGATGATCGTCAAAACGACCGTCAGAAAGCTGAGACCCAGGACGAAGAAGAGTAATTAACCGGAGTTGAGGAGTTAAGTTATGGCTCGTTTTTTCAGACGTCGTAAATTCTGCCGCTTTACGGCAGAAGGTGTTAAAGAGATCGATTACAAGGATCTGGACACCCTGAAAGGCTACATCACTGAAACCGGCAAAATCGTGCCCAGCCGCATCACCGGCACCAAAGCACGTTATCAGCGTCAGCTGGCTACCGCTATCAAGCGTGCCCGCTACCTGGCACTGCTGCCGTACTCGGACAGCCACGATAACTAAGTAACAGATAAACAGGACTTGGGACCATGCGTGCACTCGCACAATTTGTAATGCGCGGTCCCCTTCAGGCCAGTGCGGTAGCAGCAGTCACAACTGCGGTACCTTTGCTGTTCTGGATTGGCGCAGCGGTTGTCGGCCTGGTGATTCTCAGGCTTGGCATCAGTCAGGGGCTTAATATCGGCCTTTGGGCATTGCTTCCGGCACTCGGCTGGAGCTGGTTCGGGCAAGACCCGACCGCTCTGGCGGTATTGCTTCAGGTAATGCTGATGGCGTCAGTGCTCAGAGCCACGCTGTCCTGGGAAAGAGCCCTTCTCGGAGGGAGCTTTCTGGCGATTGTCACCGGGCTTATGTTGCCGGTGATCTACCCCGGATTGCTGGACGATCTGGTCCAGGCCGGGGTCAGCTTTTACGAACAGTACAATGCCGATGTGGCCCGAACCCTCGGGGGCGACCTCGAACAGGTCATTCGGGACACCATGAATGCCAGCATGGCGGGCACTTATTTCGCCACTGGCATCGGTATGACGATGTTGGCCAGGTCATGGCAGGCGGGTCTTTATAACCCCGGTGGATTCCGTACGGAATTCCATGCCCTGAAACTGTCGCCCGCCGTTGCGGTGGTGTGTGCAGTCACCATGGTGATTGGTCCGGTACTCGGGCTGAATGCCATGTTGCTGGTCTGGGTTGCCGGGACACCGCTGTTTTTGGCGAGCCTGGCCCTGACTCATGGCATCGTTGGACGTAAAAAGCTGAGTGGTCAGTGGCTGGTGCTGTTTTACATTGCGCTGGTTTTGCTGGGCCCAAGCCTGATGATTCTGTTAGTGGTTCTGGCTTTTGTGGATAGCTGGCTGGATATCCGGAAGCGTATAACGCCTGCCGGGCCGGCTGAATAAAGCACGAAGAGGTTAACGAGATGGAAGTTATTCTGCTCGAGAAAGTTGCAAACCTTGGCTCCCTGGGTGACAAGGTAAAGGTTAAGGCCGGTTACGGTCGTAATTTCCTGCTTCCTTATGGCAAGGCTGTACCTGCCACCGAAGCAAACCTGAAGGCGTTCGAAGAGCGTCGCGCCGAGCTGGAAAAAGCCGCTGCCGAGAAGCAGGCTGCTGCCCAGGCACGCGCTGAAGCTCTGGAAGGCGCAGCCTTCACCATCAGCTCCAAAGCTGGTGAAGAAGGTAAGCTGTTCGGTTCTATCGGTGTGCGTGATATCGCTGATGCGATCACCGCTGGTGGAACTGACGTCGAGAAGAGCGAAGTTCGTCTGCCCGAAGGTCCGATTCGCGTGACCGGCGAGTACGAAATCGAGCTGCAGCTGCACTCTGACGTAGAAGTGACTGTTAAGCTGGCGGTTGTTGCGGCGTAACTTGTCGCAGCGTCCAGCCTGGCCGGCACTGCCGGCCTAGCTTGATTGAACGGGCCCGAACCGGCGACGGTTTCGGGCCCGTTGCTTTCTGGTATTCTTAGTTTTTCTCAGCCTCTCCCAAACCCGAAGCGTTCCCCGTAAACTGGACCATTCGTGTTATCCATCAGAAGACGTAGTTATGGCCAAGCCCAATCTGAAACCCGCCAGTAGTGATCTAGAAACCAGTCGCATCAAAGTGCCGCCGCATTCGGTTGAAGCCGAGCAGGCAGTGCTGGGTGGCCTGATGCTCGATAACCGTCGGTTCGATGAAGTGTCGGAAATCATTTCCGCAGGCGACTTCTACCGGCAGGATCACCGTCTGATTTTCGGGGCAGTGGAGCGCCTGGCCAGCGAAAGTGAACCCCTGGATGTGGTCACGCTGGCGGAATTCCTGGAGCGTGCCGGGGATATCGAAGATGCCGGCGGTCTGGCGTACCTGGCCGAGCTGGCGGAGAAGACTCCGGGTGCTGCCAATATTCGGGCCTATGCCGATATCGTCCGTGAGCGATCGGTGCTGCGCCAACTGGTGGAAGTTTCGGGCAAGATTTCGGATTCGGCCTTCAATCCTCAGGGCCGCAACAGTAACGAGATTCTGGATGAGGCCGAGCGCAACGTATTCCAGATTGCCGAATCCCGGGTCAAGGAGGGTTCTGGCCCGCAGGGAATCAACCCGATCCTGACCAAGACCCTGAGCCGGATTGAAGAACTGTTTGAATCCGGTGAGCAGACCACCGGCCTGACCACCGGGTTTCGGGATCTGGACGACCAGCCTCCGGTATGCAGCCGGCCGATCTGATTATCGTGCAGGGCGGCCCTCCATGGGTAAGACCACCTTCGCCATGAACATTGTTGAAAATGCGCTGATCAGTAGCGGTACCCCGGTGCTGGTATTCAGTATGGAGATGCCCGCGGATGCCCTGGCCATGCGGATGCTGTCCTCCCTTGGCCGGATTGACCAGACCAAGGTGCGGGGCGGTAAGCTCGAAGAGGATGACTGGCCCCGCCTGACCTCGGCGGTGAGCCTGCTCAAGGACAAGCCGCTGTATATTGACGATACCCCGGGCCTGAGCCCGACTGAAATGCGGTCCCGGGCCCGGCGGATTGCCCGGGAAAACGACGGCAAGATTGGCCTGATCATGGTCGACTACCTGCAGCTGATGCGGGTGCCCGGCAACACCGAGGGCCGGACCGCCGAGATCTCCGAGATTTCCCGGTCCCTGAAGGGTATTGCCAAGGAATTGAGTTGCCCGGTGGTGGCCTTGTCCCAGCTCAACCGAAGCCTGGAGCAACGGCCCAACAAGCGCCCGGTGAACTCCGACTTGCGGGAATCCGGCGCCATCGAGCAGGACGCCGACGTCATCATGTTTGTGTACCGGGACGAGGTGTACAATGAAGACACCCAGGACAAGGGCATTGCCGAGATCATCATCGGTAAGCAGCGGAACGGCCCGATCGGCACCATTCGCCTGGCGTTTATCGGTAAGTTCACCAAGTTCGAGGATCTCGCCCATGGGAACTACGGCGATTATGGTGGTGAATACTGATGCCGCGCAGTACCGTTGCCCGCATTGATCTGGAGGCACTGCGCCATAATTACCGGTTGGCCTCCGAGCGCGCCGCGCCGCCCTGTCGATGGCTGTGGTGAAAGCCGATGGCTATGGCCATGGCATTGTGCCGGTGGCTCAGGCCCTCGCCGACGACGCCCCCAAGTACGCGGTGGCCTGTCTCGGTGAGGCGGAGGCGATTCGAGATGCCGGCCTGCTGCAACCGGTGGTCATGTTGCAGGGCGTGCACGCCGCGGAAGATTTTGAATTGTGCGCCCGGCGGGGATTCGAGCCGGTGGTGCACGGCCATCACCAGCTGGACTGGCTGGCCCAGACCGGCGCCCGCCCGGCGTTCTGGCTCAAGGTAAACAGTGGCATGAATCGGCTCGGGTTTCAGCCTGATGAGCTGGTGCAGGTGATGACACGCCTGGATGCCATGGGTGCCCGGCCGGGATTGCTTGGTTTCGTTACCCATTTTGCCTGCGCCGACGACAATGCCAGCTCGATGACCAGAGAGCAGACTCTGTGTTTTGAACAAGCCACCACCCCCTGGCCCGAACTGATGAAGAGCGTCGGTAATTCCGCCGCCCATTTCATTCAGGGCCAGCCACTGTATGACTGGAGTCGGCCCGGCATCATGCTCTACGGCGGCTCGCCAAAGCTGGCTCAGACTGGCCCGGAGCTGGGTTTAAAACCGGTGATGTCACTGGAAGCACCGTTGATCACCACACGCACGGTTCGTGCCGGTGAGTCGATAGGCTACGGTGCCGGTTTCGTGGCCGACCGGGATACCCCGATGGGTATGGTGGCGATCGGCTATGGCGATGGCTACCCGCGCCACGCCGGCACTGGCACGCCCGCAGCCGTCAATGGCCAGCGGATTCGCCTGCTGGGTCGGGTGTCCATGGACATGCTCGCGGTGGATCTGAGCAATGCGCCCGATGCCAGGGCCGGTGACCTGGTAGAACTCTGGGGTGGAACCGTGGCGGTGGATGAAGTGGCCAGCTGCGCCGGTACCATTTCCTATGAGCTGCTGACGGGCATCACGGCTCGGGTGCCACGGGTCTATCAATAGCTGACAGCTTGCTATAGCTGATAGCTGGGGCTCGTTCAGGCCGGTTCCGGCTCGTGAATGATTTCTGCAATGAAATCCAGAATCGCGGCCAGGCTTCGATCGTCCAGTTTTTTCAAGACCTTGTGCACCACCATCTTGCTACCCTTGAGCATACTGCTGATGCCCATTTTGGCCATGCCCATCATCATGTTGCCGGCGTTCAGCCGGCGCAGTGGCTCAAGGAAAAAGAAGTCGAGACCTGCGTCGGTCAGTTCCACAATAAGATCAAACAGCTGGTCGATGGCAACCTTGTCGGCCTTGCCGCGTTCCCGCAGCTGTTCCACGGTGTAAAGTGCCCGGGTACGCAGTTCGTCCGGAATCGGTGCCACAATGTGGCTTTGTTGTTTCAGCATCTTGGATCCTGCTGTTGTAGACTGTTGAAAGAAAAGGTAAAGAGAAAACTGCCAGCGCTTGTAGCTGGCAGTTATTGTAGAGACCGATCTCCGTTAACCATTGGCCAGATCGGTTCGGCAATTCCGTCAAATCAGTGAAGTTCTGGAGGCTTTGACCCCTCGTGCACGTGCTAGTTGTTCATGATTATGGCCCCTTGGGCAAATTGGTGTTGGAGCGTCTACGCGAGACGCCACTGCAGGTGAGCCCATTGCTGGTCAGCGATCCTGCCGGTGCCAATCTCAATGCCCTGGAGAACTGGATTCCGGAAGACACCGATCTGATTGTTAATGCGCTGTGGCTGTCTGATCCTGAAGTGGCTCAAGATGATCCTGAGAGCACTCATAAGGCCGCCTTTTCCCTGCCCGTAGCGATCGCTGAGTTTGCCCGTGATCGTGGCATGGCATTGTTACAGCTGTCGTCGTGCTATGTGTTCGATGGACGCAAGCAAACGGGTTATATCACCTCGAACCCAGGGCATCCCTGTAACGAGCTGGGCAACTGGCAGTGGGAGTGCGAGCAAGCACTACGGACTTTGTTGCCCCGGCATATCATTCTGCGCACCGGCTGGAGTCTGGCCCGCTTTATTCGCAAGGTTCAGGCCAGCACTGCATCCGGCGAAACCCTGATGTTGCCGGGCCGCTGCCGTGGCCAGCCGGTGGCGGTCCGGGATCTTGCCCGGGTGGTGACAGCGGTGATTCAGCAGATCGATTGCGGGGCCGAGGTCTGGGGTACGTTTCAGTATGCCGGGGCCGAGGAGATCAACCTGTACGAGCTGGGGCTGGCGATCGCGGGACTGCCCGGTATTCCCGAAGATATCCGGGTGGTGGATGAGGTGCCGGGCTGGGGGCACCTGGAGCCGGTGAACACCACATTGATCTGCACCAAGGTCCGCAACACATTCGGTATCAAGCAGTTACCCTGGCGCTCCGGATTGGTGGAAGAGTTCGCGATGATGAAGGCACAAAATGGGCAGGATGAGAAAGCGCCGGTCAATTGAGCGCTGTCACCGGTTGCAACTGCTAGGGGCAGACCTGACGGGACAACTCCCGGGTAACGCCTTGCAGGGCAGCTAAGTCCAGCAGCTCCACTTCCCGGCCCCGGGCCTTGATAACGCCCTGAGTCTGGAACCGGGTGAATACCCGGCTGACGGTCTCAACCGCCAGGCCCAGAAAGTTGGCAATGTCGTTGCGCGCCATCGGCAAGCTGAAACGGGTGCCGGACAGGCGTCGGCGCTGTAACCGGCTGGACAGCGACAGCAACAGTGCGGCAACGCGTTCTTCGGCAGTATTTTTGCTCAACAGCATGTTCAGCTGGTGGCTATGCTGTATTTCCTGGCTCATCAGGTGGTACATGTGATGCTGAAGGTCGGGTAGCCTGGTTGTCAGCTCCTCCAGCTTCTGCACGGGAAATTCGCAGATACTGGTCCGCTCCAGTGCCCGGGCAGTGCAGGCATAATAATCCCCTCCCATGCTGTCGAGTCCAATCAGCTCGCCGGGCAGGAAAAACCCCGTTATCTGTTCCTCGCCATCCTCAGACACAATCGACGTCTTCACCGACCCACTGCGCACGGCAAAGCAGGAGCGGAAGGGCGTGCTCTGGTCGAAAATGTGCTCACCCCGTTTATAAATCCGTCCTTGCTGGACAATGTCTTCCAGGCTTTCGAGGTCGGTTTCATCAATAGCCAGAGGCAGGCACAGGTTGCTCAGACTGCAGGTATGACACGACGCTTTAAGCGGAGAGGGCACCGGTCGGAAGGGGAGTGTTTGGGCCATAAGCGACGTCCAAATTGATCCTGATCAATTTCTAACCTTAGTACGGAAGCGCGGCTTTGCCAATGGGAAAGGTAGTCCGGGGTGTTGCGGCAGGCGGGAAGTAACAGGCCCGAAAGCCTGTCATCCCCATCCTTATTACAGTTTCTCGAACACCAGTGAGGCGTTGGTGCCGCCAAAGCCGAAGCTGTTGGACATGACAGTGTTGAGCTCGGCGTTCTGCGCTGCCGGGCCGACCAGTGGCATGTTGCTGATCTTGTCATCAACATTGGTCAGGTTGGCCGTGCCGGCAATCAGACCGTTCTGCAGCATCAGCAGAGAGTAAATAGCCTCGTGTACCCCGGCCGCGCCCAGGGAATGCCCGGACAGCGATTTGGTCGAGGAGATGGGCGGTATGTCTGCGCCGAAGGTGTCGCGCACCGCGCCCATTTCAGCCACGTCGCCTACTGGAGTGCTGGTGCCGTGGGCGTTGATGTACTGAACTTTGCCGCGGATGGTTGCCATGGCCTGCTTCATGCAGCGCTGGGCACCTTCGCCGGAGGGCGCGACCATGTCGTAGCCGTCGGATGTAGCGCCGTAGCCGGTCAGTTCGGCAATGATATTGGCGCCGCGCTTTTTGGCGTGCTCCAGCTCTTCCAGCACCACCATGCCACCGCCACCGGCGATAACAAAGCCGTCCCGGCCGCTGTCGAACGGACGCGAGGCCGTTGCTGGCGCATCGTTGTACTTGGTGGACAGGGCGCCCATGGCGTCGAACATCATGGTCAGGCTCCAGTCCTCTTCTTCACCGCCACCGGCGAAAACGATGTCCTGCTTGCCCGCCTGAATCTGCTCCATGGCATGGCCAATACAGTGAGCGCTGGTGGCGCAGGCAGATGACATGGAGTAGTTCACGCCCCGAATCTTGTAGGCGGTGGCCAGACAAGCGGATACGGTACTGGTCATGATTCGAGGCACCATGTAAGGCCCAATACGCTTGACGCCTTTTTCCCGCATGATGTCGGTCGCTTCGACCTGGCTGGAGCATGACGCACCACCGGAACCGGCAATCAGGCCGGTGCGGTCATTGGAAATCAGGTCTTCGGTCAGACCGGCCTGGGCGATCGCCTGTTCCATGGACAAATAGCTGTACATGGCCGAGGGCCCCATGAAACGTCGCATCTTGCGATCGATCACTGAGGTGTCGACGTCTGGCGAGCCAGAAACCTGGCTGCGAAAGCCCATTTCTTTATAGGTTTCATTGAAGCGGATGCCGGATTTGCCGTGTTTCAGGCTGTCCAGCACTTCATCCAGCGAATTTCCGAGGCAGGACACAATGCCCATGCCGGTGACGACAACGCGTCTCATACATTCCTCCTGTGCGACTCGCCCGGGTGGGGCGACGTCATGCGATCAATGCTGTTGTCCCCCAGTGTAGGCTCTTTGCCAGGCCCGTGATATTTGACCTTGGTAAGGGGCAGGGGCGTTGAGCTGTCAGCATGCAGAATAGCCGTTACGTACAAGGTTGACGCTAAGGCGCCTGCTAAAGTGGCGGTTATTAAAGACAACATCGGAGATCTGAATATGCGTACACTGGCGCAGTTTCTGGGTGATTATGGCGACAGTCACCAGAATAACTTCAACCAATGGGTTCACATCGTGTGCGTGCCCGCCATTGTGTTCTCAACCCTCGGCCTGCTCTGGCTGATTCCTGTTGGAAGCTGGCTCGGCCTGACCGGCACGGCGGGCGAATGGGTGAATGGCGCGACCCTGTTGGCCGCGATCTCGGGCCTGGTGTACCTGCGCCTGTCGGTTGGGGTGTTTGTGCTCATGGCCGGCTGGTTCGCGGTCTCGGCCCTGATCATCCAGGGTGTCCTGGCTGCCGGGTGGTCACTGTTCTGGACCAGTCTCGTGGTCTGGATCGCGGCCTGGGCCCTGCAGGTTTATGGGCACAAGATCGAAGGAAAAAAACCATCGTTTGTGGAAGACCTGGTGTTCCTGCTGATCGGGCCAATCTTTGTCAGTATCGAGTTTGCGTCCAAGCTTGGTTTGCCTGTTCCATACGCCCAGCGCAGCCACGGCAAAGACCACACCGAGGGACAGATTCAGGGTCACTGAGTGATTCAATTCCCCGCGCCGTCTTCCCGGATGGCAGGTAGGGCGGTCGCACGAGGCTGGAGAAAAGGTTGTCCTGAGGTATGCTTTGGGCACCCTAATCAACAGATAACCGGCCCGGATATGCACCATTCGCCACGCGGCACCCTGTTCCTCTGGCCCGATCACTGGCAGGTGATCGGGCACCTGACACCGAACCGACCTCATCGGCACATCAGTGCGTCCTTACTGGTCGGCCTCGACGGCCCCTTCCGATTGCAGGTCGATGGTCACTGGCGCACGACCTCGGCTGCGCTGGTGGCGCCGGACGTTGAACAATCCCTGGATCCCGGTGACACCCGGATGTGGTGCGCCCAGCTCGATCCGGACAGTGATTTCTGGCGGGCCCTGCAGCACAGGCTCGGTGATCAGCCTCGGTGGATATTCCGGTAATCGGGGCGAGCCTACCCAGTGCCGTGCCCGGTGATTGCCAGGCCGCCTGGCAGGCTTTGTCGAGCGCTGTAAAGCATTTGGGTGGTCCGCCGGAGCCTATGGACAGGAGAGTGCGAAAAATCTGTGACGAGCTCCGTAGCCAGTTGCCGGACAAGGTGGATGTCTCCCGGTTGGCGCAGGCAGTAGGGTTGTCGTCCTCGCGGCTGAGTCATCTATTCCGGCAGCAAACCGGTGTAACCTTGCGGCGCTTTTTGCTGCACCTGAAAATGAACCAGGTTCTGGCCCAATGGGAGCGGGGCAAGTCGATGTCCCAGCTGGCGATGGATGCAGGCTTCTACGACCAGCCCCATTTTGTCCGCACCGCCCGGGGCATGTTTGATGCCATGCCCTCTGAGTACGTGACCACCGGTGCGTTCACCGTTTGCCGCTGCGGCCTTTCTTCTTCTTCCCTTTCTCTTTCGTAGCTTCCTGCTCGGCCTTTTCGGCGGCGGCCCGGGCAGCTCCTCGGCTTCCTGCTCGACCATCGCCGGGGTTTCCAGTGACACCCGGCCAAGGGTGCCGGCCCGGAATTCATTCAACAGCACCTCAGACACCTTGTGCAGGTCTGGTACGCCGCCGCGACCAAAGAACCGGCGTTTGGCGGCAATGCCGTCCATCACTGCCAGACCATCCACCGGTAGCTCCTCAAACCCATAGCGGCTTTTTATCAGTTCCGGATAGGCCTGGCGGAGAAAATCCGCCTCGAACAACGCGACATCTTCAAAGTCCAGCACCGAGCTGCGAATAGCGCCGGTCACTGCCAGCCGATAGCCGCAGGCCTCCGGCGACAGCTTGGGCCAGAGGAAGCCGGGGGTGTCGTAGAGCAGGATGTTGTCCGGCAACTTGATAGCCTGCTGCGCCCGGGTCACCGCCGGCTCGTTGCCGGTCTTGGCCGCGGGGCGGCCCGCCAGGGTATTGATGATGGTGGACTTGCCGACGTTGGGAATGCCCAGGATCATCACCCGCAGGGCGCTTTTCTGGCGGTCGTGGTCGGGGGTCATTTCCTGGGCGAGCTTGAGGATTCCCAGGGCTTCGTTGCGCTGGTTTTGGGTCAGGGTGATGGTGCGCACCCCCCGCTCCTTTTCAAGCCAGTTCTGCCACTGCTGGGTGATCTCCGGATCGGCCAGGTCTCGTTTGTTCAGCACCTTGATCAGTGGTTTGTCGCCACGCAGGGAAGGTACCAACGGATTTTCGCTGCTGAACGGGATGCGCGCATCCAGCACCTCAATGATGAGGTCCATCTGCGGCATGACCTGCTTGATCTCCTTGCGGGCCTTGTGCATGTGCCCTGGAAACCAGTTAATAGCCATCTCATATACTCCGGAGGTCGTTGGTCGGCGCCATTATGAAGGGGAATGACTAAATTTTCACATTTGTTTCGGCCCGCCTGTGTGGCGGGCTGAGCGCTAACAGGCCGGAAAATATGTACAAAAAGAAGGGGTATCGGGGTGAAAATCGGCGTCGTGATGTTTTAGGGTGTACAGCCTGAACAACACAACTGGCACGAATCGGTGGTTTTAAATTGTGGCCACCCCGATAACGGAGAAGTCTATGAAGCTCGCAAAGATGTTTGGTACCGCTGTTGTCGCACTGAGCCTGTCCGCGCCTGCGGTTGCACAGCAGGCCGCCGGTGGTCAGCCGGATCAGGTGGATCAGCTGGCACAGATGGTTGGCCTGTCCGATGATCAGCAGACCGAGATCCGCGGCATCATCGATGAGAAGCAGGACAAGATTGCCAAGCTTCGCCAGGAAGCCCGCGCTCTGCAGCAGCAGATGCAGGCTGAGATCAAGCCGGAGTACGATGAAGATTCCATTCGTGACAACGCCGAAGAGCTTGGTGATGTAACCGGGGAGATCGCGGCCCTGTCCACCCTGATGCAGGCGAAAGTGGACAGCGTGTTTACCGAAGAGCAGCGCAATACCCTGGACAAGCGCATGCAGCAAATGCAGCAGCAGCGTCAGCAACAGCAGCAGATGATGCAGCAGCAGATGCAGGGTCAGTAAACCGAACGGGTTTCGCTGAACAAAAAAGGCCGCATCCCCGGATGCGGCCTTTTTTTGTGCCTTTATTCGGTCGCGCCCGGACCGAAGGGGCGGATGAGAATGATCAGTCTCGGCAGCAGTGTCAGCGCGCCCAATAATGCCATGAACATGGCGAAGCCGGTGAACAGCCCGAAGTAGATGGTCGGGATAAAATTGGAAAGCACCAGGATCGAGAACCCGACGATAATGGTCAGCGAGGTGTAAAACATCGCGCGGCCGATACTGCGGTGGCAGCGATGCATAGTGGCAAGATAATCCCGGTCCTTGGCGAATTCGGTCTTGAACCGGTGGATGTAGTGGATGGTGTCGTCCACGGCGATGCCAACGGTAATGGCCGCAATGGTGATGGTCATCATGTCCAGCGGAATTCCGAGCCAGCCCATCAGGCCCAACACCGAGCCGGCGGCAATAAGGTTGGGGGCAATACCTATCAGGGCCAGCTTGAGTGAGCGGAACAACAGCAGGAACATGATGGTGATTACTACGAACACCGCCCCGATGGTCTTGATCTGGGAATCGAACAGGCTCTGCAGCATGTTGTTGTACATGACGGTCATGCCCGCAAACAGCACCTGATCCTCTTCGTAGCCGAGTTCTGTTGTCAGGTGAGTGCGGATGCGGTCCAGTAGGGCTTGTCGGCGCAGCTCTGGCATGGTCTCCAGAATCCGGATGCTGAACCGGGCCTGATCGTGCTCCTCGGAAATGTAGGGCGTCAGCAGGGTGTCCTGCAGATCGTCCGGTACGGCCGCAGGCACAAAGGCCAGTTCCAGTGCGTCCAGCGGCTCGCCCTGATTGATCTGGGCAAGGATCTCCAGGGTGGTGGTGATCGACAGTACCTTGCCAGTTTCCGGCAGGCTATCGAGGTAATCGTGGACCTGCTCCAGACGTTGCATTTTCTGGTAGGTGTACCAGGTATCCCGGTATTCCTCGCCGTCGCCACAATCCTCAACAAACGGGTCGCAGCTGCTGGCAAACGGGTCGCTGTCGGTGCTGGCGTTCTCCGGCGCCGGGTCGTCGGTAATCACGATGTCCAGGGGCGTGGTGCCGCCCAGGCGGTCGTCGATGGTGATCATGCCCTGGTGGATTTCGGTCGACGGCTTGAAGTAGTCGATGAAACTGTTTTCCACCGTCAGCCGGCTGACCCCAATGGCACACAGCACGGCGATGACCGCCGAGCCCACCAGCACGCTCTTGCCAAACCGCTCGGTGAAGCGGGCAAAGGTGTCGGTAAACGGCACCCGGTCGGAGGTGACTGTCCAGTCCGCCTTGGGTGGCAGTAGCCGCAGCAATACCGGGAAGATCAGGAAGGTGATCAGGAAGGCCACGGTCAGGCCCAGGGTCATCATCCAGCCGAAGTCGATCACCGGGCGGATGCCGCTGAAGGTAAGGGAGCCAAAGGCGACAATGGTGGTGATGGCCATGTAGAAGCAGGGTTTGAACATGGCGGCAAGGGTTTGGCGCAGGGTTTCCCGGGGCTCACCCTCGGTGTCGTCATGCTGGAATTCCCGGTACCGCACCATCAGGTGAATGGTCAGGGACAGGGTCATGATCAGCAGCAGTGCAATAAAGTTGGCGGAAATCACGGTAACCGGCCACTGGGCCCAGCCCAGGAAACCGATCATCAGCCACACGGTAAAACCACAGCACAGCAGTGGCACCAGTACCCAGCGCCACTGGCGGAAGATGATAACCAGGGTCAGCACCAGAAACGCCAGCACTCCCAGCCCGAAGGTGGACAGGTCATTCTTGATGAAGCGAATCATGTCCGACACGATCATAGGCACGCCGCCAAGATGGATCTCGGCGCCGTCGCGGTAGCTGTCGAGAATGCTTCGCACACGCTCGATGGTGGCGTCGCGCTCCTCGCCCTGGGTTTCGGTGAAGCCGATGAAGGCTTGCTGGGCCGCTTCCAGTTGTTCCTGCTCGGCAGCCGAGGCATCGTCAGCCTCTACCTTGTCACGCAGCTGGTTCCGTTCCCGCAGCAGTTCAAAATACCGCTCCGGGGTCGGCAGGTTGACCTGGATGGCGGTGGTCCGGGCATCCTCGCTGATCAGCAGGTTGGGGTAGAGCGGGTTGTCCAAGAGGGCAGTGCGGACGGTATCTGGCGGGACATTGTCTTCATCTACGGTCTTGATTTCGGCATCGACGGTGTCCAGGGTCAGCTCGGGACTGTGCAGCAGGGGCACGTTCAATATGCTGTTGGTGGATCCCACCGCCGGCAGTGCCTGGAGTTCGTCGCGCAGAGCTTGAAGCCGGCCCAGGCCGGCCTCGGAAAAGAGTTCACCCTCGGGGGTGTAGGTGACGATGAGGAAGTCGTCGGAGGTAGTGAAGCGACGGTTGACCTTGCGGTACTGCTCCAGCGATCGATCGTTTTCCAGCACCAGAGACTCGGCCGAGGCATCCAGCCGGAACTGGCCGAATTTGATGGCTGCTACGGCCAGCAGGAGAGCAAAAATACCAAGAACTACCAGGGGACGAGCAAGGATCAGGCGATCGTACAGGGTACCGAACCGGTTCATGAAGCAACTACTCAGCTGAAAACGAGTGCAGAGTGTGCCACAAAGTGCCGCGAACTGTGACCTTTGGCTGGGCTTTGTTTGGCGCCTGGCGGCGCCGGATCAGTCGACCGCTTTGACCGGAATCTGCATGGCGTTGTCGACTTGCGGAACCTCTGGCACCGCAAGGCCCAGGTTGTTCTGGTCAAAGACCTTATCGGCTCGGTAGCTTGAACGCACCATTGGGCCTGAGGGCACTTCCATAAAGCCTTTTTCCAGGCCCAGCTCCCGGTATCGGTTGAACTCTTCCGGCGTGACGTAGCGCTCCACCGGCAGGTGGTTCGGTGTCGGGCGCAGGTATTGGCCGAGAGTCAGGATATCCACCCCGATGGCACGAAGGTCGTCCATGGTTTTCAGGATTTCCTCTTCGGTTTCACCCAGGCCCAGCATCAGGCTAGTCTTGGTGAGCACGTCGGGGCGATGCTTCTTGGCGTGAGCCAGCACGCTGAGGGTTTTTTCGTAACCGGCGCGGGGGTCACGTACCCGGCTGGTCAGGCGCTCTACGGTTTCGACGTTCTGGGCGAAGACGTCCAGGCCGGAGTCCACCACCTTCTCTACGTGGGGCATCACCGCGTCGAAATCCGGGGTCAGTGCTTCAACGGCTACCTGTGGAGTCCGCTGCTTGATGGCCGACACGCAGGCCGCGTAATGCGCGGCACCGCCGTCGTCGAGATCGTCCCGGTCGACCGAGGTCAGAACAATGTAGCGCAGCCCCATCAGCTCCACCGACTTGGCGGTGTTGTCCGGCTCGTCGTGATCCAGCCAGCCCTTGGGGTTGCCCGTGTCCACTGCGCAGAACTTGCACGCCCGGGTGCAGACCGAACCCATCACCATGATGGTGGCGGTGCCGGCTGCCCAGCATTCGCCAATGTTCGGGCAGTGGGATTCCTGACAGACCGTGCTCAAACGGTGGTCGCTGACATTCTTGCGAACGGCCTCGTAACGCTCACCGCCGGGCATCTTGGCCCGCAGCCACTTGGGCTTGCGCTCTACCGGTTTGGATTCCGAGGTCTCGCCCGAGCTGCGCTTGATACCATCCTTGATGGCGGAAAAGCCGTGCTCGTTACGGAATTTGGAACCACTGGTAATGCGGGGTTTTACGCTGTCGCTCATAGCAACGGGACTCTCGTTTGGGCATGCGTCAAAGCGCATGCAATGAGGCATTCAAGCAGAAAAAATTGGTCAGTCTTTAAGGGTAATGTCAGGCGGGGCCAGTTACAAGGCGGGTAGGGGCAATCACGGGGTTACCGGGCACGACATTGGTCGTACCCGGTAAATTGGAGACGCTGGCTTATCAGGCCTGGGCGGCGTCCAGCGCCTGGGTGATGTCGGCGATCAGATCATCAACGTGTTCAATGCCGATAGACAGGCGAACCAGATCCTCGCTCACACCGGCGCTCTTGAGCTCGTCCGGGCTCAGCTGGCGGTGGGTGGTGGAGGCCGGGTGACAGGCCAGGGACTTGGCATCGCCGATGTTGACCAGGCGGTAGATCAGCTGCAGGGCGTCGATAAACTTCGCCCCGGCCTGGTGGCCGCCCTTGATGCCAAAACTCAGAATGCCGGAGGCCTTGCCGCCGCAGATTTTCTCACAGGTGGCTTTGTACGGGCTGTCGGCCAGCGCCGCGTAATTAACCCACTCCACCGAGGGATGCTGCTGTAAGAAGTTGGCGACCTTTTCCGCGTTCTCGCAGTGACGCTCCATGCGCAGGGACAGGGTTTCCAGGCCCTGCATGATCAGGAAGGCGTTGAACGGAGCCAGCGCGGCGCCGGTGTTGCGCAGCGGGACCACACGACAGCGACCGATGAAAGCGGCTGCGCCCAGGGCGTCGGTATAGACCACGCCGTGGTAGGACGGATCCGGCTCGTTCAGCATCGGGAACTTGTCGGCACTGGCTTTCCAGTCGAACTTGCCGGAATCCACCACAATGCCGGCAACGGTGGTGCCATGGCCGCCGATGTATTTGGTCAGGGAGTGCACGACGATATCGGCACCGTGCTCGAACGGACGGCACAGGAACGGGGTGGCGACAGTGTTATCCACGATCAGCGGGATGCCGTGACGGTGGGCGATGTCGGCCCAGCGCTGAATGTCCACCACGTTGCCGGCGGGGTTACCGATGGATTCGCAGAACAGGGCCCGGGTGTTGTCGTCGATGGCCTGTTCAACGGCGTCAAAGTCGTCATGTGGGACCATGCGGCAGTCGATGCCCTGGTTCGGCAGAGAGTGGGCAAACAGGTTGTAGGTGCCGCCGTAGAGCTGGCTGGTGCTGACGATGTTGTTGCCAACCTTGCAGATGGTTTGCAGGGCATAGGTGATCGCCGCCATGCCGGATGCCAGGGCCAGCGCGCCAATGCCGCCTTCCAGTTGGGCCATCCGTTCCTCAAGAACACCGTTGGTGGGGTTCATGATGCGAGTGTAGATGTTGCCTTGTACCTTCAGGTCGAACAGATCCGCACCGTGCTGGGTGTCGTCAAAGGTGTAGGAGGTGGTCTGGTAGATCGGGGTGGTGGCGGCGTTGGTTGCCGGGTCTCCGCTGAAGCCCGCGTGCAATGCCAGGGTTTCGAGTTTCATTGCAACTTCCTTGCTTGTGGTTTGTTGAAGTTATTGGTGTTGATCAGCAGTATGCCACAGAGTTTCAAATCGTCGAATGGGCCTGGTTGTCACACCGGTCAAACGAGAGCGCCGTGCACCATCGCTCGCAACTCCTGGCGAATCGGGTAGGTTGAAGAGGGCATGAGCTGGGTCATGAACACCACTACCATGTCCTCCACCGGATCGACGAAAAAGTTAGTGCTGGCCAGGCCGCCCCAGCCATATTCGCCCACGGAGCCGATGGTGTGGGACTTGGCCACGTCGGTTTTGACCGAGAAACCCAGGCCAAAGCCGTTGCCCTCGTAAGGTGTTTCGCTGAAAGCGCCGATCGACAGCGTCGGCAGATCCTGATTGCCAGGCAAATGATTGCTACGCATGAATTCCAGGGTTTTTCGGCCGATGATGCGCTCGCCCTGGTACTCGCCGCCCTGGCACAGGGCCTGGGCAAACCGGTGGTAGTCGCTGATCGTGGACACCAGCCCGCCGCCGCCGGAAAGGAAACCCGGGGTTTTCAGGTAGCGCGAACGCTGCGGATCGTCTTGCAGCTTCATGGTGTCACCCGGTTGGTGCAGGTAGCAGGCGGCAAAGCGATCCAGCTGAGCCTGAGGTACCTGGAAGCCGGTATCAATCATGCCCAGAGGGTCAAAGATGTGCTCCTGAAAGTAGTCGTCGAGCGGTTGATCAGACAGCTTCTGTACCAGGTAGCCGAGCACATCGGTTGATACCGAGTAATTCCAGGCGGTGCCGGGTGAATACTCCAATGGCAGATCGGTCAGCCGATCGACCAGTTTGTCCAGAGTCAGGGTGCCGCTGCCATCCAGTTTGAGCTGGCGGTAGGCGGCATCAACCTCGGTGCGGTCCAGAAACCCGTAGGTCAGGCCCGACATATGGGTGAGCAGGTCGCGTACGGTCATGGCGCGGGTAACCGGTTGGGTCTCGAAATCCGGCCAGCTTCCGGCTTTGTAGACTGCCAGATTGCGCCACGCCGGAATGTATTTGTGCACCGGATCGTCTAGCAGGAAGCGCCCCTGCTCATAGAGCTGCATCATGGCGATGGAAGTCACCGGCTTGGTCATGGAGTAGATGCGGAAGATGGTGTCGTTCCGTGCTGGCTTGTTGCGCTCTACATCCATCAAGCCTTGGGCGTGGGTCC
This sequence comes from Marinobacter similis, assembly GCF_000830985.1. GTDB lineage: Bacteria > Pseudomonadota > Gammaproteobacteria > Pseudomonadales > Oleiphilaceae > Marinobacter > Marinobacter similis. Next base: position 1,914,790 of record NZ_CP007151.1, read on the forward strand.
AGACCACCTGCCCGTGGCGGGCCACCAGGGTAACGGCGCCGGGTAGCTTGCCGGGCTTGATGTAGTTGTCATCAAGATGACTTGCAATGCGCTCCAGACGATCCAGCGACAAACCGGCGACAACGTTGGGTTGGGGCATGACGGACTCCTTCGGGTAAAACCGGAGCTTATGCCATTCTGACGGCGGCGAGAAGGGTGGCGGCCGGCGGATCCAGCCGGGTAGGGAAATGCCGGGATTCACATTCTGAAAGCCAATCAGCACAATGACGCGCCATTCCTCGGGAGGTGACGATAAATGACAAATTGGGTTTTTCTGGCGTTGGCGATTGTCGCGGAAGTGGTGGCCACTTCGTCGCTGAAGGCGAGTGATGGTTTCACCCGGCTGACGCCCTCGTTAATCGTGGTTGTGGGCTATGGCGTGGCCTTTTATCTGCTGTCTTTGGCGTTACGAAGCATACCGGTGGGAACCGCCTACGCGATCTGGGCTGGTCTGGGGATTGTTCTGGTGGCGGCAGCGGGCTGGCTGTTGTTTGACCAGAAACTGGATGCCTGGGGTGTGGTTGGCATGGCGCTGATCGTATCCGGGGTGTTCGTGTTGAACGTGCTGTCCCGGGCGGGTGGTCACTGACTGGGTGGTGATTCTACAGGTTGGGGTGATACCGCGATCAGACCTGTGGATTTCGTTATCCTGTCGGCTGTGGGTATACTCAGATTGCGAGTTTGATCTCTCTATCCTGAATGGGGCGCCACATCAGAGCGATGAACCCTTCCAAGACGTTGCTTGCCGTTCTCTGCGGCTTTTTCCTGTTGGCTTTCTCGTCTTTCAGTCTGGCAGGTGTGCTTCGTATCCTCGCTCCCGATTTACCGGGCACCTCCGAACCGGGCGGCAAGGGCCGGGATGCCGAAACCGTCAAGCGAGTGTTACAGCGGTGCGGTTATGAGGCTAAATTCCTGATCCAGCCATTTGGTCGACACATCTTTACCTATCGGGATTCCAATAAAGCCGACGCGGTGATGACGGTGCCCCTGGGCGCTAAGCTCCCCGGTTACTCTACCGCGGCCTACATCTGGTATCAGAACGGTGCTATTTACGACGCCAATCGCATTCCCCCAATTACCACTGTGGATGATCTTCGGGGCCGGAAGGTGGTGACCTTCAAGAATGGTATTGAGTTGCTCGAGCTGGAAGATTTTGAGGCCAGTTTGGGCTCGGTCCTCGAGCTCTCCAACCAGCGGATTCACTCCCACCTGCTGATGCTTGGGCGGGTAGACGCCATTCTTGCCGACGGGCTGATCGTGGCGGAGATCAACCGGCGAATTTTGACTTCAACAACTGCCATGCTTGAGTTGGACCAGTTGCCAGACCTGAAATTTGCCCCCATTTTTACACCCACTCCCTACAAACTGGTGTTCCGCGACCCATCGCTGGCCGAAGCTTTCGATCGCTGTTTTGACCAGGCTTACGCTGACGGTTTGATAATGGCGATCGATGAGAAGTATATAGGTCGGTTCCAGCGAGCGCTGGGTTATCGTTACCTGGGATTCTGAGCTGGTCTGGGATTGGGGAACTTTGGGCTAGTGTCCGCCGTCTTCACCGCCATGGCGGCGACGCTTAAGGTAGTCGTGGATAGAAGGGTAGAAAAACACCGCCAGGCAGGTGGCGAACAAAGACAGGGAGACAGCGACCGTTTTCAGGCTGCTTCCGGCCGAAAGCAGGCTAACGGTCACCACCAGAACGATCAGGAACAGGGACTCGGCTTGTCGCGATTGCATGATGTGAACTAACCAGAAAGAGTTCAGGGAGCCAGAGTCTGATATTACCGCAATAGCCTGGTCTTGATTGTCAAAGGTTGTGTAATTTGCCCGTCGGTTGGTAAACGATTGCTCGATGGGTGCGCCTCAGCTGTGAATGACTATGTGATCCCGTCCGGAACTCTTAGCCAGGTACATTGCGTCATCTGCCGGGATAACAGGCTGCCGATGCTCTCACCCTCACGCAACTGGGCCACCCCGACACTGATGGTCAGTGTGGGCGCACCCTCGTCATCGGAAATGATCACATCCCGGAGCTGGCTGGCCAGCCGGTCCATGATTTTGACGGCCTCGGCACTGGTGGTGCAGGGCAAGCCGGCGATGAATTCCTCGCCACCCCAGCGCGCAAACAAATCCTCATCGCGCGCCTCACGCTGGGCGATGGCAGCAAAAGCCTTGAGCGCGTCGTCGCCAGTCTGGTGGCCGAATTGATCATTGATGCGCTTGAAGTGATCGAAGTCGATGATGGCGATCGAAAAGTCGGTTCCGTGGCGCTTGGCCCGGGCTACTTCCTTCTTCATTGATGTTTCCATCATTCGGCGGTTGCCCAGCCCGGTCAGCGGATCGGTCGCCGCTAAACGCTCCATCTCTAGGCGGGTTGAGGTCAGTGAGTCCAGATGCCGCTGACGCTGGATTTCATTGCCAATCCAGTCTGCAAACAAACGGATCAGCTCAATGTCCTGGCCGGTGAACGGGCGGGTTTCCTCGGGGCTGGAGAAGTTCAGGGTGCCGAAGCGGCCGCCGTCGACAAAAATGGGCGAGCCCAGGTAGGCCTCCAGTCCAAAAGTCTGGTAGCAGGGATGACTGTTGATCCTGCTCTCGGCGACATGGTGGAAGCCCTGCACATCATTGGCTTCAAAAACGTGAGAGCAGTAGGTGTTGCCCAGCTCAAAGGTCATGCCGGGGGACAAAGCGTTTTCCGGGTGTACCGCCCTGATCACGGTGTAGGTGGCGCCATCAATCTTGCTGAAGATGGCGATCGGGAGCCCAAAATGATCAGCGCCCAGTTCCAGGATCGCATCCACCCGTTCATTGAAGGAAAGGCTCTGGTTCGAGGTAATGCTGTGCAGGCGGTTCAGTGTGCGCTCGGCGGACAGTCTCGCTGAGACGTCGCGGATCAGGCCCACAAAATAGATCAGCTTGCCGTGCTCGTCGTGGATGGGGCCGCCCTGGGTTTCACCCTCAAATGTTTCGCCGTTCTTGCGGGCATAAGTGATGGTGTAAAGGGAGGTTTCACTGGCAGTCGCGTTGTAACGCTGTCGGCCCTGTTCCTCAAATTCATCGGGGGAGGCGTAGAGCATCTTGATTTTTTGGCCCCATACTTCTTGCTCCGAATACTGGAACAGTGACTCTGCGGCGGCGTTAACCATCACGATTTCGCGTTGCACGTTCGCGATAACCACCGCGACATCCAGTTTATCGAAAACGGACCTTAAGAGGGGGGGGCAACCGGTCATCGCTAATGGTAGGAGTGATGTGGCTTGAGCTCAATTTGCCTCCTGCGCGCCCGCTTTTTATTTTTGTGGCAAGGATTCCTGCAGCCAGCATAGCCGTAGACGCTGCTCTGTACTAGCGCAGCCTGCCGACTGGCTCGTCACCCGCGGGTTTCAGTGTTGGGCCCTTGTGTCCAGTTCCTCCCCGGAATCCGGGTCTGGAAACACGGTGTCGTAACACCAGGTGAACACAAACGCGTACACCAGGTAAAAGAGCACAAAAGCAACGTCGACAATCAGGGCCTCGATGAGTCCGATTCCCATCCACCAGGCGATCACCGGCAGAAATGCGATCATCAAGCCTAGCTCAAAGCTGATGGCGTGAACGAATCGTACCGGCAGGGTTTTACGGGTTGAGCCGGTCAGGCGCTTCAGGCCGTGATCGAAGGCCAGGTTGAACACATAGTTCCACATCGTGGCCATGGTTGCACCGACCACACCGAGGACGCCGGTTTTACCGAGATCGTACCCGAAGGTAAACGCAGCCAGGGGGATGGATAACAGGAGGCCAATCACCTCGAACGAGATGGCCTGGCGAATTCTGTCTTTGATCGTTCTCATAGCAGGACCATACGAAGGCGGGTCGTCCCGCGTTCAGTTCCCGGGAAGGGTGGGGTCGTCCCCAGTAAAGTGCCGCTAACGAAAAAAGGGCCACGACGTTAATCGTGGCCCTTTTCGAAGTCTGGTAGCAAGGGGCGGAGTCGAACCGCCGACCCCAGCATTATGAGTGCTGTGCTCTAACCAACTGAGCTACCTTGCCATTTCGTTCCGGGCGTTGCCCCAAACGAGGCGCGTATTTTCAGTATTTGGGCCCATCCTGTCAAGGCTTTGGGCCCACTTTTTCCTGAAAAGTTACACGTTGAAGCGGAAGTGGATGACGTCGCCGTCCTGAACGATGTAATCCTTGCCCTCCAAACGCCATTTACCGGCGTCTTTGGCACCGGCTTCGCCATTGAACTGGACGAAATCGTTGTAGCCCACAATCTCGGCACGGATGAAGCCACGCTCAAAATCGGTATGGATCACGGCTGCTGCCTGGGGCGCTGTGGCACCGATGCGAACGGTCCAGGCACGAACCTCCTTCACGCCGGCGGTGAAGTAGGTCTGCAGACCCAGCAGGTCGTAACCGGCGCGAATAACGCGGTCCAGTCCCGGCTCTTCCATGCCCATTTCATCCAGGAACATCGCCTTTTCTTCGTCCTCCAGTTCCGAAATCTCGGCTTCCAGCTTGTTGCAGATGGGGACGACAACGGCGTTCTCGGAAGCGGCAATCTCCCGCACGGTATCCAGGTGCGGGTTGTTCTCAAAACCGTCTTCGTTGACGTTGGCAATGTACATGGTTGGCTTCACGGTGAGCAGACACAGCTCGCGGATCAGCGCCATCTGGTCTTTGTCCAGATTCATGCTGCGCACCGGCTTGCCTTCGTTCAGCACGGGCAGCAGCTTCTCGAACATCTCCAGCTGGGCCTTGGCTTCCTTGTCGCCACTCTTGGCCACGCGCTGAACGCGTTTGATGGCCTTCTCCACGGTGTCCAGATCGGCCAGGGCCAGCTCGGTGTTGATCACGTCGATGTCAGATGCCGGATCAACCTTGTTGGCGACGTGGATCACGTTGCCGTCTTCGAAGCATCGCACCACGTGTGCAATGGCGTCGGTCTGACGAATGTTGGCCAGGAACTGGTTGCCCAGGCCTTCGCCCTTGGATGCACCGGCAACCAGTCCGGCGATGTCGACGAATTCCATGGTGGTTGGAACCGTGCGCTCTGGCTTGACCATCTCGGACAGCTTGTTCAGGCGCGGATCCGGCATCGCTACCACGCCGGCATTGGGCTCGATGGTGCAGAACGGGAAGTTCTCAGCGCCAATGCCAGATTTGGTCAGTGCGTTGAAAAGGGTGGATTTGCCGACGTTGGGGAGGCCGACGATGCCGCAGTTAAATCCCATGGAATGCCTCTGCTGGTACTAAAAAATGTGGGCGGATTATACCGGTGTCAGCCGGAACGTGCGAGTAAGGGGAAATGCCCTCTCAGGGCGCAGGCTTGAAGCTGTGCAGGCGGTTCATGGCGGCGGCCAGTTTACCGCTGGCGGCCTCTGGCAAAACCCGCATGACCTCATCAAAGACCGCGGTCAGCTCCTCGGTTTCTTTCTTGCCGAGTCGGCCGAGCACGAAGCCGGTTACCTTCCGGCTGTCGCCTGGATGGCCAATGCCCAATCGTAGGCGCTGGAACTCTTTGCTGCCGAGGTGTGCGATGGTATCCCGCAGACCGTTGTGGCCACCATGACCACCGCCTTTTTTCAGCTTGGCAGTGCCAGGGGGCAGGTCGAGTTCGTCGTGGGCGACCAGAATCTGTTCGGGGGAAATCTTGAAAAAGTCCGCCAGAGCCTTGATGGACAGGCCGCTGCGGTTCATAAACGTGGAGGGGTTCAGCAAGTGCAGGTCGAGTCCCTGCCACTGAATACGGGTATAAAGCCCGTGGTACTTCTTTTCGGGACGGAGCGTCTGGCCCGCATGGCGGGCCAGCGCTTCGACGAACAGGGCGCCGGCGTTGTGGCGGGTATTCTCGTAATCAGGACCGGGATTACCCAGTCCGACCACCATGACAATATCCTGTCCCATTCGCCGTTGCCCCCGGAGTAATTACTCCTTCTCTTCGCCGTTCTCTTCGCCTTCTTCACCTTCTTCCGCTTCGTCGACTTTCGCGCCGCGCGGCTTGTGAATAGCGACAACCGGCAGGTCGTGGTCTTCACCCTGGAGCAGGGCAGCAACACGAACGCCTTCCGGCAGTTTCAGATCGCTCAGGTGAACAACCTGGTCCATTTCAACCGCAGTCATGTCGACTTCGATGAACTCAGGCAGGTTCTGCGGCAGACAGATCACTTCTACTTCGTTGATCTGGTGGTTAGCCACGCCGCCGTGAAGCTTGATAGCCGGTGCAGTTTCTTCGTTGATGAAGTGCAGCGGTACGTTCACGTGGATTTCGTGGTCCTTGTCTACGCGCAGGAAGTCAGCGTGCGTCAGGATAGGCTTGTACGGGTGACGCTGCAGATCCTTCAGGATCACGCTTTCTTTCTTGCCGTCCAGTTCAACGGTCAGAACGTGGGAGAAGAACGCTTCGTTTTCCAGCGCTTTCTTCAGCTCGTTGTGCCAGATGGAAATCGCGGTTGCTTCCTTGTTACCACCGTAAATGATGGCTGGAATTTTCCGTTCCTCACGACGCAGGCGGCGGCTCGCACCTCTCCCCTGATCGTCACGAGGAAATGCTTCAATAACAAAATCCTGAGACATGGTAATAACCTCAATCGTCACCTGAACTGCCCGCGACCAGGCGTTGGATCAGGTGATGTTTCTGAAAAGCCGGATTTTTCCGGCTGACTAAAAGAGTCGGGAGCCTGATTAGGCTCCCGACTCGGTAACTGCTTGTTTTGCCTGAGGGCTAAAGCGTTAAACCCGCTTAGGCGTTCTCGAACATGGCGCTGATCGATTCTTCGTTGCTGACGCGGCGAATCGACTCCGCCATCAGCCCGGCCATTCCGAGGACGCGGATTCTATCACAATTTTTAGCTTTGTCACCCAGCGGGATGGTATCGCAGACAACCAGCTCGTCCAGATCCGACGCGTTGATGTTATCAATCGCGGGGCCCGACAGAACCGGGTGGGTGATATAGGCCACAACCCGGGCCGCGCCATGCTCTTTCAGAGCGTTGGCCGCTTTGCACAGGGTGCCGGCGGTATCGATGATGTCGTCCACCAGGATGCAGGTCTTATCGCGAACGTCACCGATGATGTGCATAACCTGGGACACGTTCGCCTTCGGGCGACGTTTGTCGATGATGGCCAGGTCGGCATCGTCCAGTTTCTTGGCAACGGCGCGGGCGCGAACAACGCCGCCAACGTCAGGAGAAACTACGATGAAGTTTTCAAAGCGCTGCTTCTCGATGTCTTCGAGCATGACCGGCGTGGCGTAGATGTTGTCTACCGGGATGTCGAAGAAGCCCTGAATCTGATCAGCGTGCAGGTCGACAGTAAGGACACGGTCCACGCCGATGCTGGAGATCATGTCTGCTACTACCTTGGCGCTGATGGCAACTCGCGTGGAGCGCACCCGGCGATCCTGGCGTGCATACCCGTAATAGGGGATAACGGCAGTGACGCGTGTTGCGGAGGCCCGGCGAAGGGCGTCGGCCATCACGATCAGTTCCATCAGGTTATCGTTGGTGGGGTAGCAGGTCGGCTGGATGATGAATACATCATGGCCGCGAACATTCTCATTGATTTCAACGGTGGTTTCACCGTCGCTGAACCGACCGACAGTAGCCTGGCCCATGGGAATGTGGAGTTTCTGTGCGATGTCTTTGGCAAGCTCAGGATTGGCATTGCCAGCGAAAATCATCAGTTTGGACACGACGGCATCCTTCTCAGTATCGGCGTTTGATTCAGAAGAAGCGGGAGAAAGGTGGCTGGGGTGGCAGGATTCGAACCTGCGCATGACGGGATCAAAACCCGTTGCCTTACCACTTGGCGACACCCCAGTATCGTGCTTTTTTGGCATCATTTCAGCTCTGTCAGCTTTTTGTGTAGAGGCGAATAGTTCACCCCTTTAGCTACGAACCCCGTGATGCCGGAGGGTTTGCTTTCCCAGATAATCCGGGCTGCGGATTCTGTAGGGAAACGTCCAAATATGCAAGCCCCGGTTCCGGTTAATCTTGCAGGTCCGAATTGTGCAAGCCAATCCAGGCTTTGGTTGACCTCAGGATACAGTCTTCGAACCGCATCTTCACAGTCGTTTCGGTACCTCGAGGCGTCTCCCTCAAAAGCGGGCGCTATTGTGATTCTCGGGGTGTTTCTTGTCAACCCTTGATCTGAAAAAATCTTACCGGTGTTGATGTTGCAGCCAGGTTTCAGAACCACGAACCAGTCCTCCGGCGGTGTCGCCGGTGTCAGTTTCTCACCTACACCTTCACCAAAAGCGGCGTGGCCTCGGACAAACACCGGCACGTCGGCGCCGAGGGTCAGGCCCAGTTGTGCCAGCTCATCACTATCGAGGTCCAGCTGCCAGAGATGGTTCAGGCCCAGCAGGGTAGTGGCAGCGTCAGAGCTGCCACCACCCAGGCCGCCGCCCATGGGCAGGCGCTTGGTGATGCTGATGTCGACCCCGGGCAAGGGCGTGTTCGCACGTTTCGCCAGGGCTTCGGCGGCACGCACCACCAGGTTGTCCTGGTCGGGAACGTCGTCGAGGGCCTGGGTAAGACGAATGCCGGGGCGCTCGGGCGTCAGTGTGAGGGTGATGTCGTCGCCGTGGTCGAGAAACTGAAACAGGGTTTGCAGTTCGTGGTAGCCATCGGGCCGGCGCCCGACAATGTGCAGAAACAGGTTCAGTTTCGCCGGCGCCGGCAGAGTGATGCTGCTAGTCACGGCTTGGTGTCCAGGGTGTTCCAGTCACTGACCACTAATCGCACCCGCTTGTCGCCCTTCAGGGCGGTGATTTTCGCCGGCAGGGTGGGGTGGTCTGGCAGGAATTGCTGCCAGCGGTCGTAGCGGATTTCCCAGCCGGCCTGGCGGATGATCGCCAATTGGCTGGCGTCGTCAAACAGCAGGCGGAAGTCGTCGCCCGGGGCGGGCAGGCCTCGAATCCACCACACCAGGTGGTTCAGGGGTAATTGCCACCCGGTAGCAGCGGCCACCAGGGCTTCGGGCTCGCCGGACCGGTAAGTGTCGCCGCCGGGCAGGGTGAGTTCAATGAACCCCGGCACGCCCTTCAGGGTGGTGCTGCCCATACCAAGAAACGACGACGACAGGGCCAGGTCGTAGCTTCGCCTTGCTGGATCCAGTGGTTGATCAGCGCAGTTCCGCTGTCCGAGGGTTGGCGCACCGCCAGTTTACCCATCAGCTGCCAGTGGTCGAAGCGGGTCAGTTGCTGACTGCGCCTGGCCCAGTCAGCGGGTGGCTGATCGGTCATGCCCTCTGGCAAGGGTGTCAGGTCAATAGTGGTGCAGGCGCCAAGCAGGGCGATCAATGGCAGTAGCAGCCAGAAACGGCACGTGCGGGGCATTACAGATCACCGTTGTCGGTCAGGCGGTCGATGGTTTCGCGCAGAACACTGTGGTCGGCATCCTGTTCCAGGCCTTCCTTCCAGACAATGCGGGCCTGATCCTCGGCACCGCTAACCCAGAGCGCCTCGCCATAGTGGGCAGCGACTTCCGGATCGGGGAATGCGGACCAGGCCCGTGCCAGGTAGTCGAGGGCCGGTTGCAATTGTCCTTCCTGAAACAGAACCCAGCCCATGCTGTCGAGAATGGCGGGGTTTTCAGGGTCCAGGGCCAGGGCACGCTCGATGTAATTGCGGGCTTCCTTAAGTCGGTCAGTCCGGGTGGTCAGGATATAACCCAGGGCATTGAGGGCGACTGCGTTACCCGGGTCTTCTTCGATGATGCGCTTGAGGTCTTCCTCGGCACGTCCCGGTTGATCCATGGTATCCAGCATCATGGCACGGGCGTAGCGAATCTGAATGTTGCCGGGGAACTCGTCCAGTGCCTCGGTGGCCGTTTCCAGGGCGGCCTGATTCTGGTTCTGGTCAAGTAGCAGGTTTACTTCCAGCAGCCAGAAGTTCTCGGCTTGTTGCGGGTTGGTGCCTTTCAGGTTGCGGATGTTGGCAACGGCATCGTCCAGCCGGTTCTCTTCGGCTAGCAATTCGCTGGTGCGCGCCAGTGCCGGGAAATAGTAGTTGCCCTGAGTGACGCTCTGGTAATAGCTGATGGCCTGCTGGGTATTGCCAGCCTCGTCTGCCATGCGTCCCAGGTAATAGTTGGCTTCGTTGGTGTGGTGGCCTTGCTGAATCAGGCGGTTCAGTTCCTGTCTGGCCAAATCGGTCTGGCCGTTTTCCATGGCAACCAGGGCGTGGGACAAGCGAATACCCGGGGTGTTCGGGTATTGTTGCACCAGGCGCTTGAATTCGTCCTGGGCGGCCTGCAATTCACCCTCGCCAAGCAGCATGCGGCCATAGAGTGTGCCCATGCGGCGGTTGGCCGGGAAGCGCCGGGTGTTGGTCATCAGGTAATCGAGTGCCTGCTTCTGGGCGTTTTCCTGATAGAGCAGGTCGCCTCTAAGAATGATCGCTGGCTGGAAGTTGGCGTGTTCCTCCAGCAGTGGGGTCAGTCTGTTCAGGGCCAGACCGGGCTCGCCGGTTACTTTTAACAGCAGTGCAATGCTGTATTCGAGCTCCGGAGAATTCGGGTAGCGCTCCGCCAGCTCCTTATAGAGCTGCAGTAGTTCCTGTTGCTGTTCCGGAGGCAGGTTGCCGGCCATGGCAGCCAGGCTGTCGAAATCAGCATCGCCGCCCTGGTTCATGATCTTTTCCATATGACCCAGCGCAGTATTCAGTTCGTTGCGTTTGATGGCCTGGATGGCAGATACCCGCAGGGCCTGCAGGTTGTCAGGGTCGACTTCCAACACAGTGCGGCAAGTTGGGTCTGGGCGTTGTCGCCATTGAGGGATTGGGCAATGCGCATGGCGCGCTCGATCACGCCCTTGTCCCGGGACTTCTTGGCAGCTTTCAGGTAATTCACCAGGGTGACATCGTAGCGACCGCGCTGAGCGGCGATCTCGCCGGTAAGGAGAAGGTAGAGAACATCCGGCTCGAAGTCGGCATACTCAATGCTCGCCTCGCTGGCCGGCTTGGCCTCGGGGGCGGCTTGGGCTTCGGTGGTGGTGTCTTCCCCGGAGCCATTCAGGCTGGCGCAGCCGGCGAGGGAGAGGCCCAGCAGGCAGGTGACCAGTAAGGGTGCGGATTTGTGCATGCAACTTCCCGTGATTCTGTCGACAACTCATCAGAGATTGACGCCAACCCGCCATTGGTTTGAGCTGGATCGGCTCGCGGCCGTGGCCGGTTCCCTATAATGGCATAAGCGTCTGATCTTGCCCAACCTGTCCGCACTTGCCGCAGCGTTCAGGCATTAAGGTGGCAGCGGAGGGCGCTGGTCGTTAAAATGTCCTTCATTAACTCCTGTTGGCATAAGGTTGTACAACCAAGACATGGCACTGGTAACGCTCGGAATCAATCATCGTACAGCTCCTGTAGAGCTGCGCGAGCGCGTGGCGTTCACACCGGAGCACATGGGTGACGCCTTTGCCGAATTGCGGGCGGCGTCCGGTGCCACCGAGGCGGCCATCCTTTCTACCTGTAACCGCACTGAGCTCTACCTGGCGGGCGACGACGATTGCGCGCCGTCGGTGCTGCGCTGGCTGGCGGGCTTTCACGATCTGGACAGCTCCGAGCTGGAGCAGTCGCTGTATGTCTATCGGGATGCCGAGGCCGTCCGGCACGTGATGCGGGTTGCTGCGGGTCTTGATTCCATGGTGCTGGGCGAACCCCAGATCCTTGGGCAGTTGAAAGATGCCTACGCTCTGGCGCGGGAAAACAGCGCCAGTGGCGCCTTCCTGTCCCGAATGTTTGAGCAGGCGTTCTCGGTAGCCAAGCGGGTGCGCACCCAGACTGCGATCGGTGAAAACCCGGTGTCGGTGGCCTACGCCGCCGTCAGTATGGCGCACCACATTTTCGCCGACATGTCCCGCAACAAGGCCTTGTTGATCGGTGCTGGCAAGACCATTGAGCTGGTGGCCCGGCATCTGGCCGATGCCGGCGTGCAGGATTTCCTGGTGGCGAACCGGACCCTTGAGCGAGCCCAGACCCTGGCCGGCCGACATGGCGGCAAGGGCATTCTGCTGTCGGAAATCCCGGAATACCTGACTGACGTCGATATCATCATTTCCTCAACCGCGAGCCCTTTGCCCATTTTGGGTAAAGGCGCGGTTGAGCGGGCGTTAAAGAAGCGCAAGCACAGGCCCTATTTCATGGTGGACATTGCTGTACCCCGGGATATCGAACCGGAAGTGGCCTCGCTGGACGATGTCTATCTGTATACCGTCGACGACCTGCGTCAGGTTATTGAAGAAAATATCCGGTCCCGCGAAGGCGCGGCCCGGGAAGCTGAAAACCTGGTCGACTCCGGGGTTCAGGATTTTCTCAATCAGCTCCGCGCGCTCGATGCGGTATCAACGCTCAAGCAATTCCGCCAACGCGCCGAAGTTTTGCGCGATGTGGAAACCGAAAAAGCCCTGCGCACTCTCCGTAACGGAGGCGATCCGGAAACGGTGCTGCGCAGTCTGGCTCGTGGTCTGACTAACAAACTTCTGCATGAACCGTCGGTACAGGTCCGCAAGGCGACTACCGAAGGACGTCCCGAGGTGACCGAATGGCTGCGTGAATTGCACCAGCTGGATGTTCTCGAAGCAGACGAGCCGACCACCCCGGAAAAAATATGAAACCATCGATCCAATCTCGCCTCGAACAGCTTACTGACCGCTTCGAGGAGGTCAGCGCGTTGCTCAGTGACGCATCCGTTATCTCTAATCAAAACCAGTTCCGGGATCTGTCCCGTGAATTTGCCGAGATAGAGCCGATTGTCCATTGCTTCGAAGCCTGGCGTGAATCCCTGAACGACATCGAAGCGGCCAAAGAACTGGCCGAAGACACCGATGCCGATATGCGCGAAATGGCGGCCGATGAATTGGCGGTTGCCCGCCAGAAAAACGAAGAGCTGGACGAAGAGCTGCAGCGGCTGATGCTGCCGAAAGACCCCAATGACGGTAAAAGCGTGTTTCTGGAAATCCGGGCTGGCACCGGCGGCGACGAAGCGGCTATTTTTGCCGGCGACTTGTTCCGGATGTATGGCCGTTATGCCGAGCGCCGTCGCTGGCAGGTAGAAATTGTCAGCGAGAGTGAGGGCGAGCACGGCGGCTATAAGGAAGTCATTGCCCGGGTTGCCGGCGACGGCGTGTACGGCGCGTTGAAGTTTGAATCCGGTGCGCACCGGGTTCAGCGGGTACCGGAAACCGAATCCCAGGGCCGCATCCACACTTCCGCCTGCACTGTGGCGGTTATGCCAGAGGCCGATGAGGCCGAGGCGGTGGAAATTAACAAGTCTGACCTTCGGGTTGATACCTTCCGCGCCTCCGGTGCCGGTGGTCAGCACGTAAACAAGACCGATTCCGCGATCCGCATTACCCACCTGCCCACTGGGATTGTGGTGGAGTGTCAGGAAGAACGGTCGCAGCACAAGAACCGGGCCAAGGCTCTGAGTTTCCTGGCGTCCCGGCTGCAAAACGCCGAGTTGGAACGGCAGCAAAAATCCATGGCGGAGACCCGCAAAAGCCTGGTCGGCAGTGGCGACCGTTCCGAGCGGATTCGCACCTACAACTTCCCCCAGGGCCGGGTGACCGATCACCGCATCAACCTGACCTTGTATAAGCTGGACGAAGTGGTATCCGGTGATCTGGATGCGGTGCTGGTGCCGTTGCAGCAGGAGCACCAGGCCGAGCTGCTGGCGTCACTGGCTGATGACCAGTAATACCCCGCTGAGCTGTGAGAACTTGTTGCGCCAGGCCGCTGAGCAGATTGGCGGTGACAGCCCCCGCCTCGATGCGGAGTTGCTGCTCAACCACGTTACTGGCCTGAGTCGGACCAGTTTCCGGGCCTGGCCAGAGCGTGAGGTTACCGCCGAGCAGGCGGCAGAATTCAATTCCCTGGTGTTTGAACGCGCTGACGGCAAACCTGTGCTTATCTTCTCGGGCACCAGGAATTCTGGTCTCTTCCTTTATTGGTCAGCCCCTCTACCTTGATTCCCCGCCCCGACACCGAGTGCCTGGTGGAAGCCGCGTTGTCGCTGCCGCTTCCGGCGGCGGCTCGGGTTCTGGATCTGGGCACCGGCACGGGTGCCATTGCCCTGGCGTTGGCCAGTGAACAGCGAGATTGGCAGGTGATCGCCTGCGATTGCGTGGACGAAGCCGTGACGCTGGCCCGCAGTAATGCCCGGGAGTTAGGGCTGTCGATTGAGGTGCTGCAAAGCTTCTGGTTTTCCGGCCTTGCTCCGGGAAAATTTAATCTGATCGTGTCCAATCCGCCCTATATTGCAAATACTGATCATCATCTCCGTGAAGGTGATGTGCGGTTTGAGCCGTCGTCCGCCCTGGTGTCTGGCGTGGACGGTCTCGACGATATCCGACAGATTGTGGAGCAGGCGCCAGACTGGCTTGAGCTCGGCGGCTGGTTGCTGATGGAGCACGGCTTCGATCAGGCGTGCGGGGTTCGTTCGTTGCTGGAGAGGCGTGGTTTTGTGGCGGTTGAAAGCCGGAAAGATTACGGTGACCGTGACCGGATGACGCTCGGGCGTTGGGCTGGGAGTTCGGTGCCATCGATTCAGCAAACAGGAGAGCGACATGCTCAGTGATGACGAGCTGCTGCGTTACAGTCGACAGATTCTGATGCCCAGCTTTGACGTGGCTGGCCAGGCTGCACTGAAATCGGCGCGGGTGCTGGTTATAGGCGCGGGCGGCCTGGGCTGCCCGGTGGCTTTGTATCTCGGTGCGGCGGGCGTGGGTCAGTTGACCCTGGTGGATGACGACGACATTGAGCTGGCGAATCTCCAGCGCCAGATTGGCTTCGAGCAGTCGGAACTGGGGCATTCGAAAGCTGAAGCCCTGGCTAACCGGGTGCAGCGCATCAATCCGTTGATTTCAGTCTCAGCCCTGAACCGGCGCCTGGACGGCGATGCACTGGCTCGGCAGGTAGAAGAAGCGAGTCTGGTGGTGGATTGCTGTGACAACTTCCAGACCCGGTTCGCGGTAAATCGGGCCTGCGTGGCTGCCAAGGTGCCACTGGTGTCGGGTGCTGCGATCCGGGGTGAGGGCCAGCTTTCGGTTTATGATTCCCGGGATGCCCAGAGCCCTTGTTACCACTGCCTCTATCCCGAGCAGGGCAATGAGGAACTGACCTGTTCAGAAGCCGGCGTGATCGCACCCCTGGTTGGCATGATCGGGTCGGCCCAGGCCATGGAAGCCCTCAAGGTGATTTCCGGTGTCGGCGCACCGCTGGTTGGTCGGTTGCTGATCCTGGATGCCTGGCAAATGGCGTGGCGCGAAATGAAACTGGCTCGGGATCCTGAATGCCCTGTATGCGGGCAACATTAGACTTCGGAGAGCAGCAAGCTGGAAGGCACTTCCAAAACACGCTGTGAATACATCCCTGTACGCTCGGCTCCGCCATCCATGGCTCCGCACGGTTTTGGAAGTGCCTTCCAGCATGCTGCCGCAGGGTGTGGGCAGAGCCTTCCAGTCTGTTGCCTACACCTAGCCCCGTCTCAGTCCTTCAAAGCCTGAAACTTGGCAATCGCCTCCTTCCGGCTTTCCTTTAGGTCCACAATAGGTCGCGGATACCCCTTCGGAATAACGCCGCCTTTGCTGCCGGGATCGTGAATGCGTTTGTTGTCGAGTTTGGCCAGCTCCGGCACCCACTGGCGAATGAAATAGCTTTCGGGTCAAAGCGCTCGCTCTGGGTAACAGGATTGAACACCCGGAAGTAGGGTGCAGAGTCGGTGCCGGTCGACGCGCTCCATTGCCAGCCACCGTTGTTTGATGCCAGAAAGCCGTCCACCAGTTTCGACATGAAATAGGCCTCGCCCAGGCGCCAGTCGATGAACAGGTTCTTGGTCAGGAACATGGCGGTTACCATGCGTAGGCGATTGTGCATCCAGCCGGTTTCGTTCAGTTGGCGCATGGCGGCGTCGACGATCGGGATGCCGGTCCGGCCTTCTTTCCAGGCCTCGAACTTCTCACCGGGTTCATTCCAGGTCAGCGCTTCGGTGTCGGTTTTGAACGCCCGATGCATGCTCACGCGCGGGTAGTGGTAAAGAATGTTGATATAGAAGTCGCGCCAGGCAATTTCACTGATCCAGGTGGTCAGGCCTTCCTGGTTGCCGCCCATGCCCTGGGCCTGGCGTGCGGCCAACAAACACTGCCGGCCGGACAGCACGCCGTTGGCAGGTACGGCGACAATTGGCTGGTGCCGTCCAGTGATGGGAAGTCCCGGTCTTCCTTATAGGCTCCCGCGCGCTCACTGAGGAAGCTCTCCAGCTGGTCATGGGCGGCATCTTCACCGGTTTCCACCAGTGCTGGCGGGGCGTCGCGAAAGGCCTTGGGTATCTCGTCTATACTCGCCGCCTTCACTGGCTTGCCCCGGGCTTCGGGAATCGGCAGCACCGTCGGTTGGGCGACATCGATCCATTTTTTCCAGCTGCGGGAAAAGGGCGTGAACACCGAGTAGGGCTCTTCCTGTTGGGTCAGGATCTCACCCACCGGGGCGACCGTCTGATCACGGTACTTACAGACTCCCACGTCCTCAGTGTCCAATTTCTGTTTCAACTGCTTATCGCGGCGGCGCTCGTTGACCCCGTATTCCTCATTGAAGTGCACGTGGCTAATGCCTTTGTCGCGACAAAGCTGCGCCAGGGATTCGATGCTGTCGCTGAATCGCTTGGCAGTAATAAAGGTCATCGGGATACCCAGTTGCGCAAGTTCCTTGGCCAAGGCATTGGCGTGGGCGATGACAAAGTGCACCCGGGCCGGAGACCAGTCGTGCTCCTGCCACTGCTCCGGGGTGAGGATGAAACAGGCGTGCACTGCGCTCTTGGATTTGCAGGCGGCGGTGAGCGCCGGGTTGTCGGCGGTACGGAGGTCGTTTCGAAACCAGACCAGCTGTGTCATGGGAAGTCCTGTCGCGCGTTGCTCTCTAGGAGGTACATTTGGAGTACCTTAATTTATCAAGCCGGGCATAAGGGTAAATACATGCCAAGGATTCAATAAAATCACAGACTTGGATATTCGCTGAGCTGCATGATTGGATTATAGTTAGTGAAATCTGCCAGTGAGACGCTAAGGAGACCCGTGGCACAAATGGAATTCCAAACCGAGGCCTGCAAGACGGTGTGTGGGCTCAGCTGTACACCCTGGCTTCCGGACAAACCCAGTATCATCAGCTGGGGCAAGTGCGTCTTTGGGTGACTCTTCTGGATCAGGAATGGCAGGTGCGGTCCCAGACTCTGGCACCGGAGACGGATCCTGTCACCTGGACCCAGAGTATCGGGCACACCTTGCCATCGTCCGATGTGGAGCTTCAGCGGTTCATCCGCCCCGGCGATTCCAATGTCGTTACCTTTATCCCGGGTGTTGCGTCCCTGCCCACAGTGATCCGCCCTTTTCAACCGCTGACCATCCCCGCCGGTGGCCGCTGCGTCATTTATGTCGGCACGGTGGTCTGGATGAAGGTCTGTGTTGGCGAGACGAAAACGCTGCTGACCGAGGTCCCGCTGGGAATACCTTCGCTCACGTGGGTTGGCCGCAACACCATGGAAGGGGAGCTGTGCTATTCGTCGTCCAGTTTTGCCCGGCTGGTGTTGGAAGCGGTACCCAAGCGGCCTTGGCGGGCGGTGACGCCAGTCACTATCGTGAACCAGCGGACAGAACCGCTGTTGCTGGAGCGGTTCAGCTTGCCGACGCCGTTGCTGTCTCTGCACCTGAACGAACGCGGCCAGCTCTGGACGCCAGGGGTGACGGTGGTGTGTGAAACCGAAATGAATTCGGCCAGTCTGAACGTGGACCAGTCGTTGTTGGCAGCGGCGGGCCCGTGCCAGCAGGTTGGGCCCGCCCGTGAGCCCATTGCCCGTGGCCGTCTTGTCCGCGCCTTTGATCGCATGTTTGGTTAACCCCGTTTGAGGGAGTCATCGTTTTGCTAGAACAAATTCAGGCCGGCGTGATGTCGGTGTTTACTGATATTGCCTGGGGTGTTTGGGCCAGTGCGCTGTTTTTGCTGGTACTGGGTGTGGTGTTAGGCTCCGTGGCCGGTCGCAGTGCGGCCCGATTCATGGAACAGCGCAGCACCCGGCATCACACCGTGATGGTGCGGCGGCTGGTGTTTTACGTCATCGTGCTGCTGTTCGCCGTGGCCGCCCTCCGGGAAGCCGGTTTCTCGCTGGATGTGGTTCTGGGCGCGGCGGGGATACTGACGGTGGCCATCGGTTTCGCCTCCCAGACCTCCGCCTCCAATATGATCAGCGGGTTGTTCCTGCTGGTGGAAAAGCCCTTTGAAATCGGTGATGTCATTGAAGCCGATGCCACCATTGGTGAGGTAGTCGGTATCGATATGTTGAGCGTTAAATTGCGGACGCCGGACAACCTGTATGTCCGCATCCCCAATGAAACCCTGATCAAGACCCGGGTGGTCAACCGGTCGCGGTTCCCCATTCGCCGGCTCGACCTGACCGTTGGTATTGCCTACGCTGAGGATGTAGAGCGAGTTGAGGCCCTGTTGCTGAAACTGGCCGAAAAGAACCCCATTTGTTTGGAAGAACCCAAACCCTTTGTGCTGGTCACTGCGTTTGGTCCGTCTTCGGTGGATCTGCAGTTTTCCTTTTGGGTGCCAAAGGACAAAGTGCTGGATGGCCGCAGCAGTATGATGGTGGCAATCAAACAGACGCTGGACCGAGACGGGATCGAGATTCCATTCCCACACACCAGTATCTATGCCGGCAGTCATTCTGAGCCGTTCCGGGTGCAGTTGCTGGGACCGGAGACCACTGCTAACAAGGAACCGCTGGATGTCGACCAAGACCGTTGAGAAGATCAAATCAACCCCACCGATACCCAACGACAATAAGGTTGCCCTGGGCTGGCGGGAGTGGATCGCACTGCCGGATCTGGATATTGGCCGGATCAAGGCGAAGGTGGATACCGGAGCCCGAACTTCGTGCCTGCATACCTTTCGCACTGAGCCATACACCGCCAATGGTGAGCGCCGGGTTCGATTTTGGGTCCATCCGGTCCAGAACAACCTGCAACAGGTGGTGGAGTGCGATGCCAAAGTGCTGGATGAGCGCGACGTATCCGATTCCGGTGGACATAGAGAATTGCGGTTGGTGATCGAAACCACACTGGTAGTGGGTGATCAGAGCTGGCCGATTGAAATGACGTTAACCAACCGGGATTCCATGCGATTCCGGATGCTACTGGGGCGTACGGCTATGGCCGGGCGCTCAATGATTTACCCTGAAGCCTCTTATTTAGCCGGCGAGCCGGCGCTAAGGACCGAGAAATGAGAATTGCGGTATTGTCGCGCAACAAGAATTTGTACTCCACCCGTCGTCTGGTGGAAGAGGGCATCAATCGGGGTCACGACGTGCAGGTGATTGATTGCCTGCATTGCTCCATGAACATCACCTCGGCCAAGCCCCAGATCCATTACCACGAGGAAGTGCTGGAAGAGTACGACGTGGTTATTCCCCGAATTGGTGCCTCAGTGACCTTTTACGGCACAGCGGTATTGCGCCAGTTCGAAATGATGGGCGTGTTTCCGCTGAACGAATCAGTGGCCATCACCCGTTCCCGGGACAAACTGCGTTCATTGCAGTTGCTGGCGCGAAAAGGTGTGGGCATGCCGGTGACCGGCTTCGCCAACAAGCCGGATAACGTACCCGAGCTGCTGAAAATGGTGGGCGGTGCGCCGGTGGTCATCAAGCTTTTGCAAGGCACCCAGGGTATTGGTGTTGTGCTGGCGGAAACCCGGAAGGCTGCGGAAAGCGTGATCGAGGCCTTCATGGGGCTGAAAGCTGACATCCTGGTGCAGGAGTTTATCAAGGAGGCCGGTGGCGCCGATATCCGTTGCTTTGTCATCGGTGACAAGGTGATTGCCTCCATGAAGCGTCAGGGCGCGGAAGGTGAATTTCGCTCCAACCTGCACCGCGGTGGCAGTGCTTCTCTGGTGCGCATTACGCCTGAAGAAAGACGCACAGCAATTGCCGCTGCCAAGGCCATGGGCCTGAATGTAGCCGGCGTCGACCTGTTGCGGTCGAGCCGTGGGCCGTTGGTGATGGAAGTGAATTCGTCGCCGGGCCTGGAGGGGATTGAGAATGCCACCGGCAAGAACATCGCCGGCATGATCATCAACTGGACCGAGAAGAATCAGAAACCCTGGAAAACCCGGACCAAGGGCGGGGGCGGCTGAGATGGCAGCACGCGCTCCCTTTGTTATTGCCGATTACGAAATAAAAGCCGGCACCCGGCGCACCGTGGAAGTACCGGTCGCCAAGCTGTATACCCATACGCCACTGCATATCCCGGTGGAGGTGGTGCATGGACGTCGTGCCGGCCCAGTGCTGATGGTGTGCGGGGCGATTCACGGCGATGAAATCAACGGTGTGGAGATTGTTCGCCGCGTGTTGAAGAATTCCGCCCTGCGTCATCTGCGGGGCACCCTGGTGGCGGTTCCGATCGTGAACATCTTCGGCTTTGTGCAGCGCACTCGCTACCTGCCGGACCGTCGGGATCTGAACCGCTGTTTTCCGGGCACTGAATCCGGTTCGCTAGGTGGTCGCATCGCCTACCTGTTGCGCACCCAGATCATGGAGAACGTATCGCACATCATCGACCTCCACACCGGTGCGATTCATCGCTTCAATCTGCCCCAGATTCGGGCCGAGTTGAAGAACCCGGAAACCATTCGCATGGCTGAGGCTTTTGGTGCACCGATCATCATCAATGCTGGCCTGCGCGAGGGCAGTCTGCGGGCCTACGCAGATTCCCAGGACATCCCGGTTATCACCTTCGAGGGCGGTGAAGCCCTGAGGTTCGATGAGGTGGTTATCTCCAGCGGCGTGAAAGGCGTGATTCGCGTGATGCGGGAGTTGGAAATGATTCCGGCCAAGAAAGGCCCGGGTGCTCCGAAGACACCCTCAGAAACCGCCGCCAACTCTCAGTGGGTGCGTACCGACATAGACGGCATCATGCGCCCGGTGGCGAGGTTGGGGCAGAGGGTCCGGAAAGGCCAGAAGCTGGCGATGGTGGCTGATCCGTTTGGCGAGTCAGAGAACGCGGTGCTGTCACCCTGTTCCGGTATCGTCATCTGCGTGAACAACCTGCCCCTGGTCAACGAGGGCGAGGCGATTTACCACATCGCACGCTTTGACGAGCTGGGTGAAGCCGAAGCCGCCATGAAGCATTTCCGTAGCAGCTATGAGTCGGATCTGGCCGATGATGTAGTGCCGGTGCACCCGTGGGACGAAAACCAGAAATGACGGGAGGCTAGCGATGATCTGGGATCAGACATTTATTGACCTGGAGCCCCTGCCAAGGGGATTCCACCTGGTAACCAATGAAGTTCTGGCCCGAGCACCCAACCTGAACAACTGCGAGGTGGGACTGTTGCACCTGTTTATCCAGCACACCTCGGCGTCGCTGGCGGTTAATGAAAATGCAGACCCCGATGTCCGCGGCGACCTTGAGCGGCATTTCAACGTCATGGCTCCCGAGAATGCGCCCCACTATCAGCATGTGATGGAAGGGCCGGATGACATGCCGGCGCACATCAAGAGTGTCCTCATTGGTCCCTCCCTGACTCTGCCGGTTAACCATGGTCGGCTGGCCCTGGGAACCTGGCAGGGCATTTATCTGTGCGAGCACCGGGACCACGCCGGTGGCCGTCGTCTGGTCGCAACCCTTCAGGGGCGATGGTAAATACCCGGCCTGGCCTTCCCGCCTTACGAGTTTCCCGATTCGTTCTACACTGAGTGTGAGTTTCCACCCATTGCCCGAAAATTATGGGTGGAAGTTCACCCATTTTCGAGCAGGGATTGCCCGGTGTATTTCGTATCGTATTGGTTTAAAACAATTTTCTCGAACTGGTCTGCTCCTTGCTCATTGATCTGAAGCCGTTGGTCTTTCTGATGGCTCTAATCAGCACCCAACAAACAAAATGAAACGGGGAGCATCCTCTATGAAGACCCAAGCCATTATGGCGGCAGCATTTGCCTCCACTCTCATTGTCGCAAACCCTGTCAGCGCGCAGGATCGTGAAGGCTGGCCTAATAACTTTACGGTGGGCACTGCGAGCCAGGGCGGCACTTACTTCGCCTACGGTTCCGGTTGGGCCAACTTTGTCGCCGAAAACCTGGGCGTGTCTGGCGGCGCCGAAATTACCGGCGGCCCGATGCAGAACATGGCACTGGTACACACTGGTGATCTGCAGTTCGGTCTGACGACCATGGGCCCGGCCCGGGAATCCATGGACGGCAACAGCCCCCTGGCTCCAGGTATGAAAATGGTTAACGTCTGCGCGATGTTCCCCATGTACGAGACACCGTTCTCGGTAACGGCACTGTCCAGCTCCGGCATCACAACCATCGCAGATATTCCCGCGGGTGCCACCATCGGGTTCGGCCCGGCTGGCTCCACTTCAGACACCTACTTTCCGCGCATGATGGAAACCCTGGGCGTTGACTTTGAGCGCCGTAACGGCAGCTGGTCTGACCTGGGTGGTCAGCTCCAGGATGGCTTGATCGATGTGGTTGCGTTTGCTGCAGGCATTCCGATTCCCGCAGTCAGCCAGCTGGAAGTTCAGGCCGATGTGAACATCATCGAGATGACCGACGCCGAGGCCAAGACTATTACCGACAACTACCCTGTCGCCGAGTTCGTTATTCCGGCCGGTACTTACCAATCCCTGGACAAGCCGTCGCGTGTGGTATCCATGTGGAACTTCGCCATGGTGAATTGCGACATGCCTGAGAGCATGGTGTATGAAATCACCAAGCTGACCATGGAGAACAACGACAAGATGGTCTCCATTCATAAGGCTGCCCGCAACTCTGTTGCAGAAAATTATAGCAAGAACAACGTACTGCCCTGGCACCCAGCGCGGCCCGTTGGTTTAACGAAAACGGCTACACGATCGAAGCCAGCATGATCAAGTAATAGCCGGATCTGCGTCGGGGGATGGTCAACGCCCCCGACGTCTAGCCGGCCTTTCGGCCGGCTACATTTGAATAACTGCCCTTAGGTAGCCCCATGTCCAACAATTCCCAACACCAAGAGTCGTCTGCGGCCCTGCCCGAAGAAGACCACATGCTCGCGCACAATGTCGACGAAGAACCGGTTGAAGGTAATCGCCGGCTTTTTGAGGGCGGCATGCTCAAGTTTGTGGCGCTGCTTGCCATTGCTTATTCGTCGTTTCATCTTTACACCCTGAACATTGCGCCGCTGGAGACCTGGTCTTACCGGATCATCCACGTGGCCGGAGCTCTGGTTCTGGGCTTCATCCTGTTTGCAGCGCCCGATTTGTTTCCGCCGAAGAAGGCGAGGCCCGCCACCGATGGACCACCTGGATTGGAGGGGGCGCCATGCTGCCGGCTCTTTACGCTCTATATCAGACCTTCGCGTTTTACCAGCAGGTTCAAGGCGGTGCCATGCGGATTCCGGTTGAGTTGGAAACCTGGCACTTTGGCTGGCCACTGCTGGCCGCCACCGCCGTCGGCATTGTCATGAGCTGGTTCCATCAGCGCCAGCGGTCCCATTTCAGCGTACCAGACCTGACCTTGGCGATTTGCTCCATTGCGGTCGCCGGCTACTTCCTGATGGCCTACAACACGAACATGCGGATGTCCACGGGCACCTCTTTTGCGCCTATTGGCATTTCCTTCGCGGCTGTTGCAGGTACAGCTCTGATCATGGAGCTGACTCGGCGTTTGGCCGGTATGGCTCTGGTGATAATCGCGATTGTGTTTCTGGCTTACGTTTTTGCCGGCCCCTATATGCCGGGGTTCCTGGGCTACCCAGGCCTGTCGGTTCAACGTTTCTTTAGCCAGGTCTACACTGATGCCGGCATTCTTGGGCCGACCACCGCGGTCTCTTCGACCTACATTATCCTATTCATCGTCTTTGCGGCCTTTCTCCAGGCTCCAAGGTCGGTGACTACTTTGTTAACTTCGCCTTCGCTGCCGCAGGCGTTCCCGCGGTGGGCCCGCCAAGGTGTCTATTTTTGCCTCCGGCCTGATGGGTATGATTAACGGCACCAGTGCCGGTAACGTGGTATCCACCGGATCGCTGACTATTCCGTTGATGAAGAAGGTGGGCTACAGCAAACAATCTGCAGGTGCGGTTGAGGCTGCTGCTTCCACGGGTGGCCAGATCATGCCGCCGATCATGGGCGCTGGCGCCTTCATCATGGCCGAAATCACCGGTATTCCTTATTCGGAAATTGCCATTGCGGCGATCATCCCGGCGATCTTGTACTTTGCTTCGGTCTACTTCATGGTCGATTTTGAAGCTGCCAAGACCGGTATGCGCGGCATGCGGGAAGATGAGCTGCCGAACTTGAAGCGACTGGCCAAGCAGGCTTACCTGTTCATTCCCATCGTGATCCTGATTGTTGCCTTGTTCATGGGCTACTCGGTCATTCGGGCCGGTACGCTGGCCACCGTTTCTGCTGCGGTTGTGAGCTGGCTGTCCCCCAACAAGATGGGTATCCGCGAGATTTTGCACGCCCTCGAAATCGCCTCTTACATGGCTATCCAGATCATCGTGGTGTGTGCCGCGGCGGGTGTGATTGTCGGGGTGATCTCGCTGACCGGCGTCGGTGCACGTTTTTCGGTGCTGTTGCTGGATGTCGCCGAGGCGAGTCAGCTGCTGGCATTGATCTTTGCCATGTTCATTTCTATTTTGCTAGGCATGGGTATGCCGACCACGGCTGCCTACGCGGTGGCTGCCTCGGTGGTGGCGCCGGGTCTGGTCCAGTTGGGTATTGAGCCGCTCACCGCGCACTTCTTTGTGTTCTACTTTGCCGTGGTGTCGGCGATCACTCCGCCGGTGGCTCTCGCGTCCTACGCGGCGGCGGGCATCTCCGGTGCCAACGCGATGGAAACCTCGGTCGCTTCGTTCCGGATCGGCATAGCCGCGTTCATCGTACCGTTCATGTTCTTTTACAACAGCGCTCTGTTGATGGACGCCGGCTGGTTCGAGATCGCCCGCGCGCTGATCACCGCAACTTTCGGTGTGTACATGCTGTCGGGTGGTGTCCTGGGCTGGTTTGCCAATATTTCGGCATCCTGGCTCACCCGGATTCTGCTCATTGGTGCCGCACTGATGATGATTGAGGGTGGTCTTTGGACGGATCTGGCGGGCATCGGCTTGGCTATTGTTTCTTTCCTGATCCAGCGTCAGCGAAAACTTGGGCTGGCCACAGCCTAAGGCATAGCTGGCTGGTCACCCGGGTTGCTGCACTCAGGTGCAGTTGCCCGAGGTGGTGCCAGGCGTTAGGCTAGCGGTTTTTCGGGGTTCGGGGTCTATGTCCTACCGGGTTGGTATCGTTGTTTTGCTTGGCCTCACCCTGGTGCTGTCCTGGGTACTGGGAGGCTGGGTTGGCTATCGCCAGGTCGAACAGGAAAGCCTCGAAGATCCTTTCGTTATCGCCAGCTGGTGGCCAATGAGCTGAACCGCTACCTGCCGATCCCCGAACTGATGGCCGAACACCCCTTGCTGGAAGAGGCGCTGCGCCAACCTGATAACCCTGGGCTGATCCTGCTGGCCAACGAGGAAATGCAGCGAATGGCCACCATTGTTGGCAGTTCCGATGTCTACCTGATGGACACTTCCGGCCTGACCATCGCCGCCAACAATTACCAGCAAAACGACAGTTTTGTCGGTCGCAATTTCTCCTTTCGTCCGTACTTCTCCGAGGCCCTGGCAACCGGTGATTCCGCAGTCTATTTTGCCCTGGGTCTGATGTCTGGGGTGCGCGGCCTGTATTTCTCCCATCCGATCCGGGGCGCGGAAGGAAAGGTTCTGGGTGTTATTGCGGTGAAAGTCCTGGTGCACGAGCTGGAATCCCAGTGGCACCGGCCGGCGTCTCTGACCGAGGCGGAAATGGTGGTGCTGGATCCATCCGGCGTCAGCTTTCTGGCCAGCAAATCACGCTGGCTTTACCGGGACTTTCAACCCGATGTCGAGATGGGGGCGACGGTCCGCCAGCGCTATCCCGACCGGGAACTGGCGCCGATCCAGTTTGAACCGCTGGGGCGGCCCTGGGGGCTGTCCGAACAGTCCAGCAAAATCCGGATCCTCGGAGATGGGCAAAAGGGGGACTACCTCAGTGTCCGTACGGACTTGCCTCGACTGGACTGGACCCTGCAGGTGATGGTCAGTACCCAGCCGGTGGTGTGGATGCGGCTGGCTTTCGTGGGTGGCGGTCTGGCGGTTTTCTTCGGGGGCCTGCTGACCTGGCTGTATCTGCGCGAGCGCTACCGCCGGGAGGCGGAACTGGCGCTGCGGGGCGAGCAGCTAGAGCGCAGTGTGGCCGAGCGCACGGTGGATCTGGAACGCTCCAATCAAAAGCTGCTGGAAGAAATTCAGGAGCGGGAGCGCACCCAGACCGAACTGCGGGAAACCCAGCAAGAGCTGATTCAGGCCGCCAAGCTGGCGGTTCTGGGGCAGATGTCGGCTGGCCTGAACCATGAAATGAACCAGCCGTTGACCGCCATTCAGACGTACGCCCGTAACAGCCGAAAGTTTCTGGACAAGGGCGCTACCGAGATGGTGGATGCTAACCTGCAGGAGATCGTCAGCCTGTGTGACAAGATGTCGGAGCTGACCCGGCAGTTCAAGGTGTTTGCCCGCAAGTCCGAAGGTCCGCCGTCGGTGGTGGATCTGTGCCAGCCCATTGATGCCGCACTCAAGATCATCAAGGCCCAGACCAGCAGTGGAGGTGTTGAAATCCATTGGCATCGGCCGGAGCAGCCGGTCTTGTGCCATGGCGACCTGATCCGTATTGAACAGGTGATGGTTAATCTCCTGGCCAACGCAGTACAGGCGGTTGAAGACAGGGAGCAACCCCTGATCAGCATCGACATCAAGGACCAGGTTGAGCACTGGCAATGTGTGGTGCGGGATAACGGTTCCGGTTTGCCCGGCAACAGCGAGCAGATCTTTGAACCCTTCTTCACCACCAAGTCTGTCAAGCAGGGTCTTGGGCTCGGCCTGTCCATCTCGCGCCAGATTGTTGATGCCCTGGGCGGCCGGTTAACCGGGCACAACCGGACCGACGGCCCCGGAGCGGAATTTGTGCTGACCCTGAAAAAACGGGAGACCATGGAATGACAGAACCTTCGGTAATCTTCGTGGACGATGATCCACACATCCGGAAGGCCATCAGCCAGACGTTCGCGCTGGAGGAGTTGGCGGTCGCCTGTTTTGAGGACGCAGCCTCCGCACTGGAAACCATCACTTCCGATTACGAGGGTGTGGTGCTGTGCGACTACAACATGCCGGGTATGGACGGCCTCGCCATGCTGGACCGGGTACGCGACCTGGACGACGCCATTCCGGTGGTTATCCTGACCGGCCAGGGCGATATCAGTACCGCGGTCTCCGCGATGCAGCACGGGGCTTACGATTTCATCGAAAAGCCGTTCGATCATGAGGAATTGATCGAGCTCTTGCGGCACGCGCTGGAGAAGCGGCACCTGGCTCTGGAAAACCGGCGCCTGAAGGCCCAGTTAAAGCACCTGGCCCGCCCCGGACCTCGGCTACTGGGCGAATCGGCGATCATGCAGCGGGTGATGTCCACCATCGATCCGGTTCTGGATATCTCCGCCAGTGTCTTGCTGCACGGTGAAACCGGTTCCGGTAAGGACGCACTGGCTCGCTATATTCATGAAAACAGTCAGCGCAGCGCCCACAACTTTGTCGCCATCAATTGTGGTGCAGTGCCGGAAAGCCTGATTGAGAGTGAGCTTTTTGGTCATGAAGCGGGTGCATTCACGGGGGCCGACAAGCGTCGCATCGGTAAAATCGAACACGCGCACCGGGGCACGCTGTTCCTCGATGAGTTGGAAAGCATGCCCATGGCCCTGCAGGTCAAGTTGCTGCGGGTGCTGGAGGAGCAGAAAGTTGAGCGCCTGGGCAGCAATCAGGTCATTGATGTGGATGTGCGCATCATTGCCGCCACTAAGGCCGATCTGAAAGAGCTGAGCGATGCCGGTGAGTTTCGCTCGGACCTGTACTACCGGCTGAACGTGGTGAAGGTAGATATACCGTCACTTCGGGAACGCAAGGAGGACATCCCCCTGCTGTTTCATCACTTCGTGCTGATTGCCGCCGCCCGCTACGATCGCGAGAGTATTCCCCTGGACGCGAGTCAGGCCGCCCGGCTCATGCAGCATTCCTGGCCCGGTAACGTGCGGGAACTGCGCAACCTGGCTGAACGCTATGTGCTGCTGGGCCGGGCCGCGCTGGACGGCAATGCCGGCAATGGCGCCGACGATGTCGCCGGCCGCCAGACCCTCACCGAGATGATGGACGGCTTTGAGCGCTCGGCCATCGTCAGCGCCCTCAATGCCTGCCAAGGCAGCATCAAGGACACTATGGTGCAGCTGGGAATTGCCCGAAAGACCCTGTACGACAAGATGAAAAAGCACGGGTTGGACAAGGCCCAGTTCAAGGACTGAGCAAGTCACCGGTGGCAGTCCATTCCGGTTACGGACTGTTTCCAAATTACGCACTATGTCCAATGATTTATGGGGTCAGAGTTCGGTAACATTACGGCACTTTCATGAGTCCGGATTCACCGGCCATTCAGTGCATCGAATTAAAAGAAGCCCCTGTTATGAAAAACCTGACCATCCAGACCCGGGTGCTGTTGTTGGCATTGGTGCCCGTCATCGTGCTGACCGCTTTCCTTACCAGTTACAACCTGAACCAGGCCCGGGAAATCGGCGATGAAGCCGTGGCCGGTTTCTCCACCGACATGGAAGCCAGTAAGCGCGAAGAACTGAAAAACTACCTGGAACTGGCGCGTACTTCGATTGCGCATCTGTACGAACAGCCGGGCTCGGCTGACGATCCCGAAGTCCGTGCGCAGGCTTACGACATCCTGCGCCAGCTGCGGTTCAACGATTCCGGCAGCCCCGGCTACATCTTTGCCTATGACACCAGCGGTGTGAATGTCATGCATGGTGTGAAACCCGCGCTGGAAGGCAAGAACCTCTGGGGTTTTCAGGATCCCAACGGCACCTACCTGATCCGGGAGCTGGTCAAGGCGGCCCGCAGTGGCGGTGGCTACGTATCCTACGGTTGGAAAAACAGCGATACCGGTCAGGTTGCACCGAAACTCGGTTACGCCGAAATGCTGCCGAAGTGGGGCATCATGATTGGCACCGGGTTCTGGGTGGACGGTCTGGAAGGCCAGATTGCCGCCATGGATGCCAAGGTTGGTGAATCCCTTAATGACGCTGTGTTTGGTTCCATCACCACTTCACTGGTGGCGCTGGCCCTGATTGTATTGCTGGCTTTGATCGTCGTGCGCAGCATCATTCGGCCACTGAAGTCGGCGGTATCGGCGATGAATGACATCGCCAGTGGCGATGGTGACCTGACCCGTCGTCTGGAGATTGATGGTAAGGACGAGCTGAGCCAGCTGGCAACCGCCTTCAACAGTTTCGCCGATCAGGTGCATGGTCTGGTGGAGCAGGTGCTGTCGTCCACGCGCACCCTGAACGAGGCGTCCGAAGAGCTGAATCAGGTTATGGCGGAAGCTGAGGGCGGTGTTGAGCGCCAGAAGTCCGAGAGTGACCAGGTCGCGACGGCAATGAACGAGATGACTGCGGCGGCCCAGGAAGTGGCCAACAACGCCAGTGAGGCCTCCGAGGCGGCGGACCACGCCAACGCCCAGGTCTGTGACGCCCAGGGCCTGGTCCACCAGACCATCGGTGTCATCGGTGGTTTGTCTGAGCAGGTCGAGGAGGGCGTTAAGGTTATCGAAAAGCTGGGGTCGGACTCGCGCAAGATTGATAACGTGCTGGAAGTGATCCGTGAGATTGCCGATCAAACCAACCTGTTGGCCCTGAATGCTGCGATTGAGGCTGCGCGTGCCGGTGAGGCCGGTCGTGGTTTCGCGGTGGTGGCAGATGAAGTCCGTACCCTCGCAAGCCGTACCCAGCAGAGCACCCAGGAAATCCAGGAAACCATCGAGCGCCTGCAAACTGGCGCCAACAATGCCGTCACCTTGATCGGCTCGATCAGCGAGCGCAGTGAGGCGACTGTGGTAGAGACCCGTGAGGTCAACGATGCCCTGCAGCGGATCAATCAGGCAGTCAGCACCATCAACGATATGAACAGCCAGATTGCGAGCGCGGCGGAAGAACAGACCAGCGTTTCCGAGACCATCAACCAGAATGTTCACGAGATCGTGGCGATCACCGAACAGACGGCCGACGGTACCCGTCGGGCCGGGGCCGCAACCCAGCGACTCAAAGCCCTGGCATCGGATATGTCCGATCAGGTCAGCCGCTACCGGGTGTAATCGGCAGGTGAATAAAAAACCGGGGCTCAGGCCCCGGTTTTTTTATGTCGTGTTGGTTTTTCTATGTTTGCCTGATCAGAGATTGGCCTCGGCGAACTCCGCCAGAACCGAGCGCGGCACACCCTGAAGGTGGATGTGGGCACCGTGGCGGAAGCTCTTGAAGCGTTCGGTCATGTAGGTCAGGCCCGAACTCAGGGCACTCAGGTACGGCGTATCGATCTGTGCCAGGTTACCCAGGCAGATCACCTTGGAGCCGTTACCGGCGCGGGTGATGATGGTCTTGATCTGATGCGGTGTCAGGTTCTGGGATTCATCAATGATGATCAGGCTGTGCTGGAAGCTGCGACCGCGAATGTAGTTCATCGACTTGAAGTGCAGTGGCACCTTGCTGAGGATGTAGTCCACGCTGGCGGTCATGTTTTCATCGTCTTCGTGCAGGGCCTCGAGGTTGTCGACGATGGCGCCCAGCCAGGGCTCCATCTTCTCGGCTTCGGTGCCGGGCAGGAAGCCGATGTCTTCGTCCAGCCCCTGGGTTGAGCGGGTGGCGATGATGCGCTTGTACAGCTTGCTGGCGACCGTCATTTCGATACAGGCAGCCAGGGCCAGGATGGTTTTGCCCGAGCCTGCAGAACCGGTCAGGTTAACCAGGTGCACGTCCGGATCCAGCAGCAGGTTAAGCGCCAGTGCCTGGTAAATATCACGCGGCACCAGGCCCCAGACTTCTTCGTTCATCAGGTCATGCTGGTGCAGGTCGCGAATCACTATCTGGCTCTCGGACAGGTCGGAGACCTTGCCGACAAAGCCTTGCTGGTCAATCACAAACTCGTTGATGTTCAGTCGTGCCAGCTCACCCTCGCGCCGGAGGATGTGTTCGGTAATGCCCTCACGCTGGATGGTTTCCACCTTCTCAATGGTGTCCCAGAACGAGTTTGGGAACTCCCGGTAGCCCTTGGGCAGCAGGTCAATGTCGTCCAGCAACTGATCGTTGTGGTAATCCTGGGCTTCAACGCCAAAGCCGCGCGCCTTCAGGCGCATGTTGATGTCTTTGCTCACCAGGATGATGTCCCGGGCTCGGTGCTCGTTCTGCAGCGCCGCCAGGGTATTGATGATCTTGTTGTCGTTCAGGTGTTCGGGCAACGAGTGAGAATTCACATGCTGCGTGCTCATAAGAATCAGGAGCTTGCCCAGTGGCTCGGCTTTTTTGCCACGCACAATCGGGACACCTTTCTCGATCTCTTTTGGAGTGGCATCGCCCAGCAGTTTATCGATGTTTCGGATGGCCTGACGGCAGTCTGCAGCGACCGCTTGCTTACCGGATTTCAGGCTGTCGAGTTCTTCGAGAACGGTCATCGGAATGATGACATCGTGTTCTTCAAAGTTGAGGAGGGCGTTGGGATCGTGAATCAGAACGTTGGTGTCGAGGACGTACATCTTTTTGCGAGCTTCTGGTGCTCTGGGCATAGGTGGCGCTACCTCTCTGGTGGCTCAGTCGTTACCGGTACACCGTTGCGTGAGTGCGGTGTCCGAAATCAGCTTCAGCATGTCGTAAGTCGTTATGATACCGGTAATTTTTGAATCTCTGGTGACAAAGATCCGATGCAGGTGTTCACGCATCATTATATCCGCAATGTCGCGCACGGACGTCTGCTCGTCAACCGATAAAACGCTTGGGGTCATAATATCCCGGACTTCGACCGGAACTTTGCCCATTTCCTCAAAAATCACCATGCGCAGGCGTCGGGCTTCTTCCTGCTCTTCGGAAGTCAGGCTCGTATCGGCACCGGAACGGTTTGCGTTCCAGCGAAATTCGGTGATGTCCTTGAGGGTAACGATGCCGACGATGTCGCCGTCTTCGTCGGTGACCGGGCTGCCGGTGATTTCGTTGTCAGTCAGGAACCGAGCCAGTCGGTCCATGGTCCAGGATTGAGGAACTGCCTTGATGGTCGGAGTCATGATCTCGAAAGCGAGAACGGTCATTAAACGGGGCCTGCCTTCTATGTGTTCGTTTGGCCAAGCTTAGCCTGTCAGTGGGTGTGCGTCATCCCTCAATGCTCGGTTGGGCGCACATCCACTAACCGATCCTGGTCATCATAGACCAGCTCGAAATCCTGGTACCGATCTTTGCCCGCCACTTGTTCAAGGGCCTTGAGCGAGCGAACGGGAATATCTACCAACAGCGAATTGACCAGCCAGCCGGGCAGGGCGCCATTGGGGTCGGTGTGTTGCAACCAGATCATCCGGGTTTTATCTCCTTCCGGGATAAAACGGTACAGGGTGTCGGAGCGATCCACGCGAACCCGGTTATCGAATTCCGCCCGCTGGTTCGGGGTGGCGCTCAGGTCCATAACGATTTCGCTGCTGTCACGGTTGCCCCGGGTTCGGATGTGCAGCACGTAATCCCGATCGGTAACCGGCCAGGGCATGTCGTTGACGGAATAGGCGTAGCGGTCGTGAAAGCTGCCGGTGCCGAAGGCATAGGATTCGGTGCAGTTATGGACCCACTCGACGCAGGATTTGGGGTTCATCATGACTGCCATCACGGTTTCGATGGGCGCGTCCAGCATGGCAACAGCTTTGAACGCCTTGAAACTGGAATCCTGGTGATCGATGGTATACACCCGGATGTTGCCGGCTTCTTTGCGCAGGCTCCAGCCATCGTCGCTTTCGGCTGGTAATTCGGTCTGGACGCCGGCGGCCGCGAGCCCGGTCACCAGTAGGGCGCAGAGTCCGCCGGAGATGGCTGAAACGTAGCCCGAAAAGCGGTGGGCTCCGGTCTTTCTCATGGGGTAAACTTCCTTGACGGTGGTGGCCGGAGTCTAGCATGAGGCGATAACCGATAAGGCCACTAAAACAAGGGATTGTGAACCAGGTAACTCCCTGGGCAGGCGGTCCCGTCAAATGGCCCGAACTGACGCGATTATGACCTTACGCAAGCTCATCGATGACAAGGGAAGGTTCACTCCTGGGGTGATCGACCACCCGGTGGAGGAGATCAATTATCTGGACTATGACCTGCGCTCGGTCATGGACCGTCCTCGCTCTCGCCTGGCCCGACGCTGGAGGTTCAATCAGTTCCAGTTTGTCAGTGCCATGGCGCCCGGTTGGGTTTTCGGTATGGCCCTGGTGGATCTCAAGCTGGTGGCCAACGGTTTTTTCTACCTGTACGACTTTGAGACCGGCACCAAGTACGAACGGTCCTTTCTCCAGCCTTTGCCCGCGGCAGCCGGATCGAGCCCCTGCCTGAGCACGGTGTCGCCAGCTTCACCAAGGGCGATGTCTCGCTCCGGGTTAGCGCCGCCGTCGGTGGGCGTAATATCAGTGTTTCGGCGCCCGGTGGCATCCGGATTGATCTGGAAATCAAGGACGATAACGATCCGCTCCGGCTGGTGTGCCCGGCGGGTTACGATGGCTGGGTCTTCACCCGTAAATCTGCCGGCCTGCCGGTGGAGGGCGAAATTCGCTGGGATCATCGTATCTGGCGGTGTGATACCGATACCCGGGCGACAGTAGATTGGAGCTGCGGCTTCATGCGCCGGGAGACAGCCTGGAACTGGGCTTGTATGGCGGGAACGCTGGCCGACGGTCGCTCGCTGGGGCTTAATCTGGCGGCTGGAGTCAATGAGACGGGCATGACTGAAAACGCCATCTGGCTGGATGGGCGCTGCATCCGGGTCGGAACGGCCCGGTTTGTCTTTGATCGTTACCGGCCAGGGGCCGACTGGTATGTAAGCACTGACGACGGGCGAGTGGCGTTGCAGTTTGTTCCGTCTGGCGTGCGTCGGGAAAAGCTGAATGCGCTGGTGCTGGCGTCCAACTTCAGGCAGTTCATCGGCACCTTCCGCGGATTTGTCAGAGACGATGCCGGAAACAAAATCCCCGTAGACGGGCTACGGGGATTGATGGAAGACCATTACGCCCGCTGGTAGTTCGGCGGGCGTGGTGCTTCGGTTACCGCTCAGGCAGGGTGACGTTCAGTTCCAGCACCGAGCAGCTTTCGTTTCGGTCTACTTCCACCTGTACCATGTCATCGCTGATCTGTACGTATTTGCGAATGACCTCAAGCAGCTCCTGCTGCAACTTGGGCAGGTAGTCCGGTTGGTCTCGCTGTCCGCGTTCATGGGCGACAATGATCTGCAGTCGCTCTTTGGCGACGCTGGCGGTTTGTGTTTTCTTTCCTTTAAAGTAATCGAGGAAACTCATCCCTCAGCCTCCCTTGAACATCCGTGAGAAAAAACCTTTCTTCTGGGCAGTCATGAACCGGTGTTCCCGGTCTTCACCCAAAAGCCGCCCCACAGCATCGTCGTAGGCCTGGCCGGCATCGCTCTCGCCTTCCAGAATGACCGGAAGGCCCTGGTTGGAGGCATTCAGGACCACCTGACTTTCCGGAATCACACCTAGCAGCGGAATTGCGAGGATTTCCTCAACGTCGGCTACGGACAGCATTTCGCCGCGCTCGACCCGATGTGGGTTGTAGCGGGTCAGCAGCAAGTGCTCCTTGACGGGATCCTGGCCCATTTCCGCACGGCGGGATTTGCTTTGCAGAATGCCCAGGATACGGTCCGAATCGCGTACCGATGATACTTCCGGGTTGGTCACGACCACGGCTTCGTCGGCGTAGTAGAGCGCCATCAGGGCTCCGTGTTCAATACCGGCCGGTGAATCGCAAACGATGTAGTCAAAGGTTTCCGACAGCTCGTTGATGACTTTTTCAACGCCTTCTTTGGTCAGGGCTTCCTTTTCACGGGTCTGGGACGCGGGGAGGATGTAGAGGGAATCCACCCGCTTGTCGCGAATCAGTGCCTGGTTCAGGGACGCTTCGCCCTGGATGACGTTGACGAAGTCGTACACGACCCGTCGTTCGCAGTTCATGATCAGATCCAGGTTACGCAGGCCCACGTCGAAATCGATAACGACGGTTTTGTGGCCGCGTTTGGCAAGTCCGGTGCTGATCGAGGCGCTGGTTGTGGTTTTACCAACGCCGCCCTTTCCTGAAGTAACGACAATGATTCTAGCCAAGGTAAAATTCCTGTTTCGCGGTGGATTCGTCGTGTCTGCGGAATTATCCGGTCAATTTTTTGCAGTCCGTCTCGATATCAGGCCTTGTCCAGTGGCGTCACCACCAGCAGGTCGTCCCTGAGCTGGATCTGTACAGCTTTTTTCCAACCGTTATCCTGAAGATCTTCGGAGATTTTATAGTGTCCGGCGATGGACACAAGCTCCGCCTCAAGAGATTGGCAGAAAATTCGGGCCGACTCCGCTCCGTGAATGCCCGCCAGTGCCCGGCCACGCAGCGGACCGTAGACATGAATGTTGCCTGCGGCCAGCACTTCAGCGCCCGCCTGCACCGGTGCCAGTATGACCAGGTCACCCTCGGGCGCGTAGATCTGCTGGCCGGATCGCACTGGCTGGTTGATCACCCGCGCCGGTGCCGGTTCGCCAGCACTGGCTACCGGGGCTTCCGACGCGGCGGCACCGCTGGCCTCCGGGGTCTCGGTTGAGGCTTCCGGAGCATGGGCACGGTCCCGCTGGCTGTTGCCTGGCAGCAGCGCCAGAGCCGCGCCACGGGCCAGTCGTCGCTGGTCGTCATTGCCGCCGCGGACGCCGACCACATGGATCTGATGTCGACGGCAGGCGCCGATGATCTTGAAAAAGTCCAGTTCGCTGTCCAGGCCTTCGTATTTTTCCAGGCTGACAATGATCGGAATGTCCTTGAAGAACCCCGGTGCCTGGCTGATCTTGTCCCGAAGCGTGGCCTCAAAGTCGTCATTGTCGAAATAGTGCAGTTCCAATGCAGTCATGGAGACACTGGCACTTTTCAACTGGAAAGCCTGTTTAACGCCGGGGTTAGCGGTATCGGTCATGAAGGGGTCTCTTCCATGGTGTTGGGCGACGGGCGCGGCCGCAGCGGGCTGTCTTCAAAACGGATGCCGGACCAGCCGGTGCTGATGAACTGGCGGATATTGCCATGGCTGTTGCCGGCAGGCTCATCCAGAACCTGACGGTAGTGCTGGGCAAACAGTGCCAGCGTGTCGGCCTCGGCCAGGTTGCAGTACTGGCCCAGGGCAAAGACCCGACACGAGCCGGCATTCTCACCGGCGGCGTTGAACAGCGGGCCGTTGTGAAAACCGGTCGGCTGATACTCGAAATGCCGCTCGATCAGCGCCAGGGTATCGTCGAAATCCGCGTGGCCGGCGGCCAGGGAGGCCAGGTGGATACGTACCGCCTCGTTCACATTCATTATTTGTGGTCCTGCTTGGCACCGGTCTGGTAGCGGGTTTTCCACTCGTCATAGGGCATGCCGTAAATCTCTTCACGGGCCTGCGGGTCCGAAATCTCGAAGCCTTGCTGCTCGGCTTCGGCGCGATACCATTTCGACAGGCAGTTGCGGCAGAAGCCTGCCAGATTCATCAGATCGATATTCTGTACTTCCGTGTGTTCGCGCAGGTGCTTCACCAGGCGACGAAAGGCGGCAGCTTCGATTTCGGTGCGATTGGATTCGGGGATAGGGTTGCTCATAGGGCCTCGCGAAGGGGTCGACTCGTGATCATTGGATTTCCTGACATTCTCAGCATAGTACCGTAAGATACAAGGCTGTATAAATGTACAGAATGTTGACGCGAGTTCCAGGCACCATGCATCAGCGCAAGATCATTCATGTCGATTGTGACTGCTTTTACGCCGCGGTGGAGATGCGTGACGATCCAACCCTGCGGGAGGTGCCGCTGGCCGTAGGCGGCGCCGGCGGCCGGGGTGTGGTGACCACGTGCAACTACAAGGCCCGCGCCTACGGTGTGCGCTCTGCCATGCCGGGCAGTGAGGCCCGGCGGCTATGTCCGGGCCTGGTGACTGTGCCCACAGATATGGGCCGTTACCGGGCGGCTTCCCAGCAGGTCATGGCTATTCTGCGGGAAATGACCGATCTGGTGGAGCCGTTGTCACTGGACGAAGCCTTCCTCGATGTCTCCGAAATTACCGATCATAAAGGCAGCGCCACATTGATGGCCCGTTACCTGCGCGAGCGCATTCGCCGCGAGGTCGGCATTACGGTGTCAGCGGGTGTTGCACCCAACAAATTTCTCGCCAAGATTGCCAGTGACTGGGAAAAGCCCGATGGCCTGTTTGTTGTCCGGCCTGAGGACGTCGACGGCTTTGTCCGTACATTGCCGGTACAGAAGCTGTTCGGCGTTGGGCAGGTGACTGCGGCCAAGCTCAACGCCCTGGGTGTCGAGACCTGCGGCGATCTCCAGGCCATTGGTCCGGAAGTGCTGATGGACCGTTTTGGCAAGCAGGGTTACCGTCTGCACGAGATGGCACACGGTCGTGATGACCGGCCGGTGGTGGTGTCGCGCATTGCCAAATCAATCAGTGTCGAGCGTACTTTTTCCCAGGATCTGCCTGACCGAGCCGCCTGCGAGACGGTGATGGCGTCGCTGGTCGCGGATCTGAATCTGCGGCTGACCCGGAAGGGCGGGCGCAAACCGATCCACAAGCTGTTCATCAAAATCCGCTACAGCGACTTTTCCACCCATACCCTCGAACGGGTCCGCGAGCATGTGCAGGAGCCGGAATTCGACGA
Source organism: Marinobacter similis (assembly GCF_000830985.1). Classification (GTDB taxonomy): domain Bacteria; phylum Pseudomonadota; class Gammaproteobacteria; order Pseudomonadales; family Oleiphilaceae; genus Marinobacter; species Marinobacter similis. The sequence goes on from NZ_CP007151.1 coordinate 1,952,679, forward strand.
CTATCTGCCCTTGCTCAAAGAGCTGGCGGGCGAGAAAGATCGACCTGTGCGGCTTCTCGGGCTGGGGGTGCGATTCCGCAATGACGATGCGCCAGTCACGCAGCTGCGGCTGTTTGACTGAGCTCAGCCCGGGAACAGCAGCAGGAAGTCGCCCAGCAGGTAGTGCATCGACAGACACCCCAACAAGCCGCCAATCACCGCTCCGGCAGCAACGTCGGTAGGGTAATGCAGTCCCAGCACCACTCGTGAAGCGGCAACACTGAGGGTGAAGGGCAGGATGGTCAGAGCAAAAGCGGGGCTGGCCATGAACAACATGGTCTGAAAGCAGGCCGCGTGCAGGGTGTGACCGGACGGAAAACTGTATCGGTCCAGAGGTGGCGTGCCACAGTTAATGGACGGGAAGGAAATAAACGGTCGCTCTCGAATCAGGTGTCGTTTGAGCAGTTTGTAGGTCAGGGTGCAGGTCAGACCGGTCAGGGTCATGAGTAAAGCCAGCGCTGGACCTTCAGTTGGCCAAAGGAAGGGAGTGGTCAGAATCAGTGCGTACCAGAACCAGCCATCGCCCAGGCGGCTGACCAGTCGGAAATAGCCGAGCACTGAGGGGACGCCGGCAACCCGGTTGATGGCTGGCAGAACGCGTATTCCCTCTGATCCACCAGTTCAAAGAAGCGAGATGCTTTGGTTGTCGATGGCATGATATCGGGTCCTGGCTGTTTGCGTGAAAACCAACTGTTCGAACTGTTCAATTTGCGAGTTCCAATCCAGCTCGAGGGCGTCCAGTCGGGCCTGGGCCCGAATGCGATTCAGTAACGTCGGCTGGTCGGCCAGCCGCAGGGCGCCGTCGACAAAGTCTTCGTCCTCCTGCAGATCGGCTTTCATGCCGTTCTCCTCGTGCCGCAGGTGTTCGCTGGCGGCGCCGTCGTCAAAAGCAACCACTGCCAGCCCGCTGGCCATGGCTTCGAGCACCACGTTGCCAAAGGTGTCGGTTTTGCTCGGGAACAGGAACAGGTCGCCGGAGGCATAGTGTCGAGCAAGGTCTTCACCGCGCCGGGTGCCGCAAAAATGTAATCCGGGTGTTGCTCGGCCAGTTGCCGGCGCATCGGTCCGTCACCCACCAGGATGAACCGGGCCCGAGGGTGCAGGTTGCGAAGTCGCTCGAAGCAGGCCACCGCCATGCGTAGATTCTTTTCCGGGGCCAGCCGGCCAACGTAGATCACCGCGCGCTCATTAGCCTTCAGTCCCCATTGCGCCCGTAATTTCTCATCCCGTTTATGGGGAGCAAACCGGGTGCAGTCTACGCCGCGGCTCCAGAGTCCGGTGGGCCTGATACCCATGGCAGCGGTGGTCTGTGCCATTTTCCGGGTCGGCACCAGAGTGATCGACGTGCGATTGTGAAACCAGCGGCCATAGGCGCATAGAAGGCGTTCGAGCACACCAACGCCGTAGTAGTTGCTGTAACTGTGAAAGTTGGTGTGAAAGCCGGAGCTGACTGCCAGGCCCAGGCTATGGGCCGCCGAAACCGCCGCTACGCCCAAGGGGCCTTGGGTGGCCACATAGATGACATCGGGCCGGTCCTGTTTCCAGAGTTTGCGAAGAGTTCCACTTCGAGCCAGGCCAAAACGCAGGTCGGCGTAGCCGGGCAGTGGCAGGCCGGTAACCAGGTGTTCCCGACTGAACAGTGCCTGGCCCGCTTCGGCGACCAGGCCCTTGCATTCTTGGCGCTGACGAGGCCGGATCACGGTAACCCGATGGCCTCGCTGCATCAGACCCTGGCACAGGTGCCTGAGCGTGTTCGCCACGCCATTGATTTCCGGCGGAAAGGTCTCAGATACAATGGTAATGTGTTGTTGGCGCCGTGCGGCCTGAACGGTCTCGGTCACGATGATTCCTGGGGTTCCCCTGACATGTCCCTACTATGGAAACCGGGCGTGACAGTTCTGCGACAGTCCCATGACAATCCCTTTACCCGTTCCACCATCCGATGCGGAGACACTATGCAAACGCGAAAGCTGGGAAATACTGACATTGATGTCAGCCTGATCTGCCTGGGTACCATGACCTGGGGGGAGCAAAACACCGAGTCGGAAGCCTTTGAGCAGTTGGACTACGCAACCGAGGCTGGTGTGAACTTCATTGATGCTGCGGAGATGTACCCGGTGCCACCCCGGGCTGAAACCCAGGGTTTGACCGAGCAGTACCTGGGAAACTGGCTGGCGCGCCGCGGTCGCCGTGACGACCTGGTGATTGCCTCCAAGGTGGCGGGGCCGGGTAATGGCCTGACCTACCTCCGAAACGGCCCCCGCTTGACCCGCGAACACATCAGGGAGGCTTGCGAGACCAGTCTGAAGCGCCTGCAAACTGATTACATTGATCTTTACCAGGTGCATTGGCCGGATCGGAGCACCAATTTCTTCGGTCAGTTGGGTTACCAGCAACCCGGAGGAGAGCTCGACCCCCATTGAAGAGACTCTGGAAGCGCTGGATGAGCTGGTTCGGGAAGGTAAGATTCGGCAGATCGGGTTATCCAACGAAACGCCTTGGGGCACCATGGAGTATCTGCGCCTGGCCCGGGAAAAGGGCTGGCCGCGCGCGGTCAGTATCCAGAATCCCTACAACCTGCTGAACCGGTCGTTTGAAGTGGGTATGGCTGAAATCGCCCATCGCGAACAGGCCGGTCTGCTGGCGTACTCGCCCCTGGCGTTTGGCATGCTTTCCGGCAAGTACCTGGGCGAGAGCTGGCCGGAGAAGGGCCGGCTCACCCTGTTTGAGCGGTTCAAGCGTTACAGCAACAGCCGCGGCATGGCCGCAACCCGGGCCTATGTGGAGCTGGCACGGGAGCATGGGCTGTCACCGGTGGAGTTGGCGCTGGCCTACGTCAACAGTCGCAGTTTTGTCACCAGTAACATCGTGGGCGCTACCACCATGGCGCAGTTGAAGGAGAACATCGGGTCCGCAGCCATTACCCTTGATCAGGATGTGCTCGACGCTATCGAGGCGTTACACACGGAGTTCACCTATCCCTGCCCATAACCGGCGGCCCGGTCCCGGCAAATGCCGGGGCTGGGCGTTGTCTGTTACACGCTGAAATACCCTGGATTATTTTTTGACATAAACGGGGATGTTCGCTGACAAAACAGTGGCGATTTTGTGTTCAATTTCACATCTTTCCGGTGTTTAATCATTAGACTTTAGCCTTAGGTATCATTACAATCCTTTCGGTTTCCAGGTCGTTGAAGTGTCATGATTATTCGCATCTTTGTCGCATTACTAGCCCTTAATCTAGTCGCCTTTGTTGTCCGCGCCGAAGCTGCTGAGCGCGTGTTCGACGAATTTGGCGAAACAGTCACCGTCGAGGACGTTTACGAGCTCCAGGAGCGCATGTCTGGTGATTTTGAAGATGGCCCGGTCGAGGCTGTCAGTGAGATTGGCTCCCGACTGTTAACGCTGACCCTGAGCCGCTCCGACCATGGTGGCAAACGATATGCGTCCGAGCCGGCCCGGCCCGATCATGGCATCGCGCTGCTTAACGAAGGTGCCTGCCTGAACCTGAAGTGGAATTTCTGACTTTCTCCCGATCTCGTTTGTTCTTGCCCTCGCATTGCTAATCTCTCTGTCGTAAACCTGATCTGGCGCATTGCCAGCGTTCAGGTGTCGTGTGATCATCGCCCGTAACAACAGCCGTATTGATCCATAAGGAGCTTGGCAATGGCGACTGATACTGGTCGACGTTCACACGATGTAGAGGCTTGTGTTGATGCAGTGATTGACCGGGTGGGGAAGACCATCACGCTCGGCCTGCCCCTGGGGCTGGGTAAACCCATCCGTTTCGTTAACGCCCTGTACCAGCGTGCGAAAGTTGATCCTGAAATACAGCTGCACATTGTTACCGCCCTGTCGCTTTTGGCGCCCAGGGGTGGCTCGTCACTAGAGAAACGATTCCTGACCCCCTTTGCCGACCGGCTCTACGGTCGGATTCCGGAACTGGCCTACGCCAGGGACGTCTCCGCCAACCGTCTCCCCGATAACGTGCAGGTTTCCGAGTTCTTCTTTAAAGCCGGCAACTATCTCAACAATAAATCGCAACAGCGGCATTACGTCTGCAGCAATTACACCCATGCGGTTCGAGATCTGATGGCGCAGGGTGTCAATGTGGTGGCCCAGATGGTCGCTCCGGGTGAACTCGCCGATCGCGAGGGCATGGTCAGTCTGAGCTGTAATCCGGATCTGACCCTCGACCTGATCCCGGAGCTGCGTGCCCGGGAAGAGCAGGGCACGCCGGTGGCGCTGGTGGCGGAAACGAATCGAAACCTGCCCTGGATGGATCGCCATGGCGCCGTGGAAGAGTCGGTGTTTGATGTGGTGTTCGAGCAGCCCTCCACCGATTACCCGTTGTTCTCGGCGCCGGAGATGGCCATCAGCCGGAAGATCATCTGATTGGTTTTTACGCCAGCGCCCTGTTGAAAGACGGCGGCACCCTGCAGGTGGGCATCGGTTCCCTGGGGGCGGCGCTGGTGCACAGCGCCATCCTCCGGCACAAGGACAACGACCACTGGCGCTCGGTGTACGATCACCTGAGAATTGCCGAGCGCTTTCCCGTGGCCGAAACCGACGGCGGCACCGGCCCGTTCGAGCGAGGGCTGTATGGCTGCAGCGAGATGATGGTGGATGGTTTTCTGTACCTGATGCAGGCGGGCATTCTCCGGCGCGAGGTCTTCGAGCATGCCGGCCTGCAGACACTGATCAATCGGGGCGAACTGAGTGAGCAGGTGACGATGGCTTCCCTGGATGTGCTTCGCCGCGAACAGCTGATCGATTCACCCATGCGGGCCCGGGATGTGGCCTGGTTGGTCCGGTTGGGCATCCTTCGGGATAGCGTGGAATTCCGGGGTGGCCGTTTGCTTGTGGGCTCCGAGTCGGTGGATGGGGATCTGGATGATCCTCAGGCCCGGGAGGCCATTGAGTCCCTGGCGCTTGGGTCGCGGCTGAAGGGCGGAGTAACCATGCACGGCGGCTTCTACGTCGGCCCCGAGAGTTTTTACCGGGCGTTGCGGGACCTGAGTGACGAGCGCCGGGATCAGATCTGCATGACCAGCGTGAATTTCATCAATCACCTGTACGACCATCGCTTTGGTGACCAGCGGCTGAAAGTGGCACAGCGGCTCCACAGCCGGTTCGTTAATTCCACCATGATGTATACCCTGGGCGGTGCCGCAGTTTCAGACGGGCTGGCGGATGGGCGCGTGGTCAGTGGTGTAGGCGGACAGTACAACTTCGTTGCCATGGCCCACGAGCTGCCCGGAGCCCGCTCCATTGTGACCCTGCGGGCGACTCGCCAGTCGGGCGGTAAGACCCTCTCCAATATTGTCTTCAATTACGCCCACTGCACCATTCCCCGGCATCTGCGGGACATTGTCATTACCGAGTACGGTATCGCCGATCTGCGGGGCCAGTCCGACGAGCAGGTCTATCTGCGGCTGATCCGCATTGCCGATTCCCGTTTCCAGCCCGGCTTGCTGAAGCAGGCGCAAAAGGCCGGCAAGGTGGCCGCAGATTTCCGCCTGCCGGCGGACTGGTGTGACAACACGCCGGAAGCTGTTCAGGCTGCAATTGCGGCCGGGGGCGATGCCGATGTGTTTCCGGCGTTCCCGTTCGGACGGGACTTTACTGACGAGGAACTGACGTTAGGGAAAGCCCTTAAGACCCTGAAAGCCGCAACGGCAACCCGCCGTGGTAAACTGTGGACACTTCTGCAGGCTGTCAGAGCCAGGGATCACGACAACTGCTTCGCTTCATTGCTCGAACGCATGGGGCTGGCGCAGCCATCGGGGCTGCGGGCAAAGCTGGATCAGCGCCTGGTGATTTACGGTCTGCAACTGAATGACACACCAACCGACACAGGAAACCCAGAAGCCTGATGGATGTCTCACAAACCAAACCTGACGTTTTCACCGTTCATTACGTGCTGAAAAACAAGATCGGCGAACTTGTCGATACTTCTGAAGGCAGCGAGCCGCTGCACTTTATCTATGGCAGCCCGGACATCATCGAGGGTATTCAGAAAGCGGTGAAGGATCGCAATGTCGGTGATTGCCTGGAAGTCACGGTACCGCCGGCGATGGCCTACGGCGAGCATAACCCGGAGCTGATCCGCAAGGTGCCGCGCTCGCTGTTTGAGGGGGTCGAGGATCTTCAGATCGGCATGAAGTTCCAGACCAATACCGGTGATGAGGCGCAGATCGTTCAGGTTGTCTCTATTGACGGCAATCTGGTCAAGGTTGATGCCAACCATCCGCTGGCCGGCTTCACCCTGTACTTCGATCTGGAGATTGTGGGCCGCCGGGAAGCTACTGAGGATGAGATGGCCCAAGGCCGTCCGCTGTTTTGATGCAGTCGTCCCCGGCGTGGTCCAGCTCCCCGGCCTGAACCTGCGACAGACCGGCCTGAACGGTATTTCGGAGCTGGAGAGCCAATTGCGATGAGCTCAGCTCGGGCTTGACCCTAATCGCCGGGTGAAACACAACATCGACCTGAGTTGGCGGCTGTTTCAGCAGCGTTACCAGGTGGTTGTGGAAGGCGTCGTCGCCTACGAACGGAGCCAGATGGTCCGGGCGTCCCGCGCGGCGATAGCTGATGGTGACTGGTTGGATCGGCGCCCCGCAGTCGGTGGCGGCGCCGAGTAACAAACCGTGAAAGGGAAGCACTGTTAATCCGAAACCGGTGGTGCCTTCCGGAAACACCAGTACCGATTCCCCCGCCTGCAATTTTTCCGTAATCGAAGCCCGGACCCGCCTGGCCCGCCCACCCCCGCGTTTGATAAACAGGGTGCCGGCCTGTTGCGCCAGCCAGCCAATGATTGGCCATTCGCTCACTTCCGCTTTCGACAGGAACAGGATCGGGGTCAAGCTGCCCAGAATCGGGATATCGGACCAGCTGATGTGGTTGCTCACGTAAAGGACGTTGCGTTCGGGTGGGGCGCCGTGAACCCGAACCTCAAACCCGAGACACCGGCACGCCCACAGGAAACATCGGCGCGCCCAGGGCGTTCGATCAATTTGCCGGCGGGTCAGCATGTCGAAGGCCAGGAGGCTGGATGCCAGCAGCACGGTCGCTGCCAGGAACAGGCAAAATGCAGCCAGCCGAAAGGTGAGTCTGAGCCATGCCATGGCAGGTCTCCTGTTTTTTGCCGTCTCACTGGCAGTCTGTAAGCTCCGTTAATAGGCCCCAAGAGGCCTTAAGAGGCCTTGCCCAGGAAATGGCGGCTGTAGCGAGTGGCCAGATTGTTCACTTCCAGCAAGACCAGCAAATCGGCGCACCGGAACTCCGGATCCCAGCAGGGTTCGCCGCATACCTTGGCGCCCAGACGCATGTAGGCCTTGATCAGCGGTGGAATCATGACCGCTCGGGTTTCATCAATAACATGGGTCAGATGCGGCAGTTTTCGTCGCGGAAACACGCGATACTCGTCGTCTGCCAGGTATTCGTTCTGCAGTTGACGAGCGATCCGCCAGGCTTTCAGGCCGCCATCGGCCATGCTGATGCTTGCACAACCGATCACATAGTCCACCTTGCGGGCCATCAGGTATTCAGCCACGGCAGACCACAGCAATCCTATGGTCGCGCCATTGCGGTAGTCCGGGTGCACGCAGGTGCGCCCTAGCTCGGCGACGGTGCCCGGCAACTGGTTCAGCGCCGACAGATCAAATTCGCCAGTGGAATAGAAGCCGCCGACCAGTTCGGTGTCGGCCTGATGCAGGATGCGGGTAGTAGCTACGAGCTCACCACTGTCACCGTCGGTGACGATCAGATGGTCGCAGACGGCGTCGAAGGAGTCGCGATCCAGTCCGGGCACCTCGGCGCCCAGGTCGCTGCCGTATTCGTCGGAAAATACCTGGTAGCGCAGACGCTGCGCCGCTTCAATCAAATCGGGGCCGCGGGTGATGGCGCTGGTCAGGCGACGGGCGCTTCGACGTGGTCTCGCGGTTTGTGCAGTCATGGCATGGTCTCTTTTGTGTCCATTTCCCGACAAGCCTATGAAGCCGGTGTGACACACCCATGACGACGGAATGACGTCTATATGACAGATCGCGATTAGCTGATGTAGGTGAAGCGCTTTGTCACGGGCTGTAACAGAGTCCGGGTTCCATGTATATTTCTGAATAGCATGTATAATTGCTGTTACCGGAGGTTGTCTGTATTGTCGGGCAAACGGTACGACTCACAATTGGAAAAACAAAATCAGAGATGGATGGCGTGGAACAGACAAACGAAAGTTGGCGAATTCTCATTGTTGAGGACGACGAGCGACTGGCCGAGCTGACCCGTGAGTATCTGGAGAGTAACGGTCTGCAAGTCTCGCTCGAAACCCACGGTGGTGCGGCTGTTGAGCGCATCCGCAACGAGCAGCCGGATCTGGTGGTATTGGATCTGATGTTGCCGGGCGAGGATGGCTTGTCGATCTGCCGTCGTGTGCGCCCGTTCTATTCCGGCCCCATCATCATGCTGACAGCCCGCACCGATGATCTGGATCAGGTCCTCGGCCTGGAAATGGGTGCCGACGATTACATCGGCAAACCGGCTAAGCCGCGAGTGCTGTTGGCTCGCATACGCGCCATGCTACGCCGGGTGACGGAAGCCGGACAGGCGGCAAGTGACGAAGCCAATGGCGAAGAGCCGGTTCGTTTACAGTTCAACGATCTGGTGGTCGATCGGTCCATGCGCGAAGCCTGGCTGAGTGATGCCAGTATCGACCTGACCAGTGCGGAATTCGATCTGCTCTGGTTGTTGGCGAGCAACGCCGGACGGGTGCTGAGCCGCGAGGAAATCTTTACCGCCTTGCGTGGCATCGAATACGACGGTCAGGATCGCTCCATTGATGTTCGGGTCTCTCGTATCCGGCCAAAAATCGGCGACGATCCCATCCATCCCCGTCGAATCAAGACCGTCCGCAGTAAAGGCTACCTGTTCGTAAAGGAAGCCTGACGATTCAGTCTCTGGAGCCGGTGCGACCTCTATGAAAGGCGCCGGCGTTCCGTACCAGGGTTCATGACATGCCCCTGATGTTCTTTCTCAAGCTTTATGCTCGCTTTGCCGCCCTGGTGATGCTGGTTCTTGTTGTCTGTGTCGCTCTCTTCGTGGGCGTCAATTCAGTCAGATCCCAGTTCTGGCACGAGCGTTTCCCCGAGCCGCTGATGCGCTGGCTCCAGTCCGACCCCGATGCAGCCGAGCGTTATCACTGGCTTGGCACTCTCTACGACTTCGAAGTAACTTCCCCCGACGAGCTGACGCTGTCTCCGGTAACGCTGGAGCGCCTCGGTTACGATCAGATTGTCTCCCTGGCCAGTCCGGCTGGTTACCGAATTCTTGCTGCCGGGCCTGGCGGCCGGGTGTTGCAGATGGAGTTTGACGATCCCTACCAGGAAGTGGCTGAAGCCGTCGCCTGATCGTCCGTTGGCATTTGCGGGCGACCGGCCCGGATGAGCGTGCCGGCCTGACGTCCCAACTTGCCGAGGCGCTCAATGTCGAGGTGGCGTCGGTGAACGATGTCGGCCTGCTGCCATCTGATGAAGTGCTTGAGCAGGTAGCCAGCGATGGCCTGGTGTTTTACCAGGAGGGCCCAGTCGGTAAGGGGCATGTGTTGTTGCAGCTTGACGATGGTGAGCTTTACCGGGTTGCCATGCCGCCGCCGTTTACGCCCTGGGCCTGGCCGGTCATTTTGCTGCTGGTAGCAGTGGTGGGTGGAGTGCTCGCGGTCGCGGTTTTCCTTGGTGTACGTGCGGTCGACAGTAACCTGCGGAAGGTTGAGTCGGTGGCCGTTCGGATTGCCCGCGGTGAGATGGGCGCCCGGGTGGAAACCGGGTCTGGCACCCTGGTTGCCCGCCTCAGCGCCTCCTTCAATGGCATGGCGGAGCACATTCAGCGTCTGGTCAATGTGCAGCGCGAAATGATTCACGCGGTCTCCCATGAGCTGCGCACGCCGGTCGCCCGCATCCGGTTCGGCGTGCAGATGATCGAGGACTGCCAGGATGAAGGGCGGTTGCAGAAGCAGCTCGATGGCATCGATGGCGATATTCAGGAACTGGATGAACTGATTGATGAAATTCTGACCTACGCCCGGCTGGAGCAGGGCGGGCCGGTGTTCTCGTTGCAGGAGCGTCGGTCACCGATCTGGTCCGGCAAGTGGTGTCGGAGCAGCAACTGATTCGACCGGCACTGAAAATCGAGGCTGATATTGACCCAGCTTCCGAGCAATGGGCCCTTGCCGATGTCGAGCCGCGTTATATCCACCGGGCTGTTCAGAACCTGGTCGGTAATGCAGGTCGGTACGCCGCTGGCCAGGTGCTGGTGCGTTGCCACATCGACGAGGACAACTGCCGGATCGACGTCGAAGATGACGGCTCCGGGGTTCCTGAGGAAGATTGGGAGAAAGTGTTTACCGCCTTTGCACGCCTTGATGACAGCCGCACCCGTACGTCTGGCGGATATGGCCTGGGCCTGTCCATTGTCCGACGCATCCTTTACTGGCATGGCGGGCAGGCTTTTGTGGGCCGCAGTAATGAATTGGGTGGGGCGCGTTTCAGCCTGGTATGGCCGCGTAAGAAGCCGATAGACTATTGTGTGACTTACAGCTCAGGGTCTAACCAGATGTAACAAAGTCGCTACACAACCGCTACGGACGAACGCGACCGCTTGGCTAATACTAAGAGTGTAAGGGATGGCTTTTGAGGTTGTAGTTCTTACGAACTTTCCTTGTTTCATTCGTCATTTGAGGGCCGGTTTTCCGGCCCTTTTTTTATTTTCCCCTCCTTTTTTGCCCCATTCGGTCTCCTCGTTTTTCCACTACTGCTAGAATCCGGGAAAAACAAACGGAGATCTTTATGCCTCGCTACCTGCTTGCCATCGATCAGGGTACTACCAGCTCTCGCGCCATCGTGTTTGATGACACCGGTGCCAGTGTTGCTTCTGACCAACAGGAGTTTCACCAGTATTTCCCCCAGGACGGCTGGGTTGAGCACGATGCGATTGAGATCTGGGAAAGTACGCTGGCGGTTTGTCGCAGTGCCTTGGAAGAGTCAAATGTGTCGGCGGCAGACCTGTCGGGCATCGGCATCACCAACCAGCGCGAAACCACGGTGATCTGGGAGCGCAGTACGGGCAAGCCCATCTACCACGCCATTGTCTGGCAGGATCGACGCACCGCTTCAGTGTGCACAAAGCTCAAGACTGATGGTCATGAGGATGCGGTGGTGGAGAGCACCGGTCTGCTGATCGATCCCTATTTCTCGGCCACGAAGATAGCTGGATTCTCGATAACGTCGAAGGTGCGCGGGCTCGCGCTGAGGCCGGTGAGCTGGCCTTCGGCACCGTTGATAGCTGGTTGCTGTGGAATCTGACCGGTGGCGAGTCCCATTGCACTGACGCGACCAATGCTTCTCGTACTGCCTTGTTCAACATTCACGACCAGAACTGGGACGATAGGCTGCTGGAGCTGTTCCGGGTGCCCCGGTCGTTACTGCCCGAGGTGCTGGATAGCGCTGCCGATTATGGTACTACCCAGGCGGATTGGCTGGGTGCGCCGGTAGCCATTGCGGGCGTTGCCGGCGACCAGCACGCAGCCTTGATCGGGCAGGCGTGTTTTGAGCCGGGGATGGCGAAGAGCACATACGGCACCGGCTGTTTTTTGATGCTGAACACTGGCGATAAGGCTCTGCGGTCGGAAAACCGGTTGCTCACTACCATGGCCTACCGCCTCAATGGCAAGCCCTGCTATGCCATGGAGGGCAGTATCTTTGTGGCGGGCGCTGCCATGCAGTGGCTGAGGGATGGCCTGAAGCTGATCAAACATGCCAGTGAATCGACGGCGCATGCGGAGTCAGTAGGTGTTGAGAATCCGGTATACCTGGTGCCCGCGTTCACCGGTCTGGGCGCACCACACTGGGACCCGCATGCCCGAGGCGCGATCATGGGGCTGACGCGGGATACCGGAATAGCTGAAATTGTGACCGCCGGTCTTCAGTCCGTGTGTTACCAGACCAAGGATCTGATTCGGGCCATCCAAAACGACGGCGCCCACCTGAAAACCTTGCGGGTGGATGGTGGCATGGTGGTCAACGACTGGGTGATGCAGTTTCTCGCCGATATCCTCGATGTCACCGTGGACCGTCCCAAAATCACTGAGACAACCGCTCTGGGCGCGGCCTATCTGGCAGGCCTGCAAACGGGGGTCTACTCCAGTCTTGAAGAAATCGCCAAACTCTGGGAATGCGAGCACCGATTCGAGCCGCGCATGGGGCCCTCGCTGCGGGAGTCCCTGTACGCTGGCTGGATCGATGCTGTTGAGCGTGTCTGCAACGACTGACTGCGGTCAGACGTTGCGCTCAAACGCAATGAGGTGATCAGCTTCGACGCGCACCGGCACGTGTTCGCCCAGGTGAAAATCGAGGTGGCTTCGGAACAGTGCCTCGAACTCGGTGTCTTCAGAACATCGGAAACGGTAGAGCGTTGAGGTTCCGGCAAAGGTTTTTTCAATCACTTTGGGGCGAAGCTCGGAGTCGGCATCGTAGACGATGTCGTCGGGGCGGATGAGAACATCCACCAGGGTGCCGGCTGACCAGTTGTAAGCCCGGTTGCCGTGAATCACACCCAGTTCGGATTCGATGGTATCCGGCCCCAGGGTCTTCCCGGGTACGAAACCGCCCTGGCCAACGAAGCCGGCAACGAAGCGATTCGAGGGTTCGTGGTACAGGTTGTAGGGGACGTCCCACTGTTGGATCTGACCGTCGCGAAGCACCGCCACCTGATCGCACATGGCAAAGGCTTCCTGTTGGTCGTGGGTGACCAGGATGGCGCTGATGCCGAGCGTCTTCAGTATGTCCCGCACATCGAGGCTTAACCGGCGACGCAGGTCTGCGTCCAGGTTGGAGAAGGGCTCGTCCAGCAGGATCAAAGTCGGTTCCGGGGCCAGGGCGCGAGCCAGGGCGACGCGCTGTTGCTGGCCACCCGACAATTCGTGCGGGTAGTTATTGGCCAGGTCCTGCAGGTGCACCACTTCGAGCAGTTCCGCCACTTTCTGATGCTTCTCGGCCTTGGACATGTCGCGCAGGCCAAAGCCGACGTTGTCGGCGATGGTCAGGTGCGGGAACAAGGCATAGTCCTGGAACACCATGCCCACCCGGCGTTTCTCCGGCGCCAGCGTCCGGCCGGGCAGGCTGATGGCCTGGGAGAGCAGGCTGATCTCGCCGCCGTTAAGGGGCAGAAAGCCGGCCAGAGCTCGCAAGATAGTGCTCTTGCCGCAGCCACTGGGACCCAGCAGACACCCGATGTCGCCATGGCTGAGGGCAAAGCTGACGTCCTTGACCACGGAGTCACCCCCGTAACCGCAAGAAAGGTTGTTCACCTCAAGCAGCCAGCCGTCCGGGGAGTGGGTGGGAGTATGCATGGGGTTAGTCCAGCTGGTTAAGGATGAGAAACTCCAGCAGAGCTTTCTGGGCGTGCAACCGATTTTCGGCCTCGTGCCACACCACCGAACTGGGATGTTCCATCATGTCAGCGGAAATCTCCTCACCACGGTGAGCCGGCAAGCAATGCATGAACAGGGCGTCTTTGTCAGCCACTTGCATCAACGCCGGGCTGATCTGATAGCTTCGGAAGGCCTGTTCACGGATCTTCTGTTCCTCTTCCTGTCCCATGGACGCCCAGACGTCGGTGACCAAAAGGTTGGCCTTGCGCGCCGCTTCAGCCGGATCCCGGAACACGGTTACCCGGTCGCCATGGGCTTTCAGCAGCCCGGCATCGGGCTCGTAGCCTTCCGGGCAGGCAACATTAAGATGAAAATCGAACTGCGCCGCCGCATTGACGTATGAATGGCACATGTTGTTGCCGTCGCCAATCCAGGCCACGGTGGCACCGCGAATGCTGCCACGGTGTTCCCGGTAGGTTTGCATGTCGGCAAGCAGCTGGCACGGGTGAAAATCGTCAGTCAGGGCGTTGATAACCGGGGCCCGGGAAGCGGCGGCGAAGCGTTCGACCGTGTCATGGGCGAAGGTACGGATCATCACCGCATCGACCATGCTGGAAATGACAATGGCGGAGTCTTCAATCGGTTCTCCGCGACCCAGCTGGGTGTCCCGGGGTGACAGGAACAAGGCCGAGCCGCCCAGCTGTGCCATCCCGGCTTCGAACGACACCCGGGTCCGGGTCGAGGATTTCTCGAAGATCATTGCCAGGACGCGGTTCTTGAGAGTGTCCCGCACCTTACCTTGATGCCACTCATCCCGGAGTTTGGAGGCATGATCCACCAGGCTTTCCAGCTCGGTGGTGGTCATGTCATTCAGTGTCAGAAAGTGTCGTGCCGCCATGCATTGGCCCTTATGTCAACGAAGCCCGGCATCACCGGAGTTGGCGAATACGTTGCCTGAAAAAATGGGCCAACAAGTCTAGCCCTTCGTAGCAGGGATGACAACGCTGTGGCGCCCGGCTGAGGCGGTCAGCGAGGTGCCGTGTTTGGTGCGGTCTTCGCTGGACGTGTACAATAGACGGCAAGTCCGTTGCCCATTGGCAATTCCGTTTCCGATCAGAGGTGAATGTTCATGGACATTAACGAAACCATCAAAAGCCAGCTCTCCGATAACCCCGTCATCCTGTACATGAAGGGTAGCCCCCAGGCACCCCAGTGCGGCTTTTCCGCCAAGACGGTTCAGGCTCTGATGGCCTGTGGCGAGCGCTTCGCATTTGTAAACATCCTGGACAACCAGGAACTTCGTGAAGCCCTGAAGGTATATTCCAGCTGGCCAACCTATCCCCAGCTGTACGTCAACGGTGAGCTGGTTGGCGGTTGTGACATCGTCCTCGAAATGTCTGAGAGCGGTGAGTTGGCTAAAATTGTCAAGGACGCTGCCAAGCAGGCCGAAGCCTGACTTGACCGGTTCAGAACCGGTTCGGGGAGAACACCAGTTCAATCTCGAACCGGCTCTGGCCGCCGACCGGAGGCTCCGGATAGGGGCTGGCGGCCAGTGATGCGCGGTAAGCCGCATCATCTATTCGTTTAAGACCCGTCGATTTCAGTACCCTCGCCCGAGTCAGGGCACCATTGTTCAGCAGTTGAAGTTCGATCTCCATCGCCCTCCGTTCCGACAGTTGGGTGATCGCTGGCTCTCTCAATTTTTCCAGCGCGTGACCAAGGTGGACTGCCAGTTTGACGAGGTAGGGGTCTTGCTCGTCCGGTGATTCGGTGATCCGGGTGGCAGTTGCTACCGGTTGTGGCTCCACTAGAGGAGCCTGCTCGCCTGCGCGGGCGGGGGTGCTGGTCATGGTGCTGGTGGTTTGGGCAACGGGTTCAGACTGTGACCTTTTTGTCTCGGTCTGAAGAGGGGAGACCTCAAATCTGGGGTTGCGGTTATTGGCCAGTGCCGTCGCCGTGGGACGTTCCGGGCGGGTTACTGTGCCGGGGGCGATCAACTCAACGCTGACGCGATGGTGGGCATCGTCGGGCTCCTGAAACGGCGACGGAAACCCGGACAGTAGCAGCGTGTGGGCCAGAAAGGCCGCCGACATCGCAAGAGCTATACGATAACCGGCCGGCAGGCTGTGCTTGGGGCCTTCTGTTTGCTGAATCAGACTCAGGCTGTTTTGCTCCGCAGGCTGCCGACTACCGCGTCCAGGGCCCGGTCGATCAGGGCGCCTTGTTCAAGCAGGGTCAGGCGGCCCCGGCGCATTTCGTGCGCCAGCTCAATCCGGTTCTTCTCGATGACCTTCAGGCCCATGCGGTTAACGAACACGAAGCAGTCCGCCTCTTCGATGATCGCCGACAGCTTGCAGCGGAAGCTGGCACCATTCACCAGGCGGAATTCCACCCAGTTGCCAATTGCGATGGTATCGATCTGGGCTACGTACTCCGAAATCGCTGCGTCTTCCAGTTCCTGCTGGCGCTCCACTGCGGTCTGGTGCAGCGTGGCAATGTCTTGCTCGGGCTCGGCTGGGGAGTCCTGTCGTGCTTCGATAGCGGCGTTGGTCCGGAAGGCTTCGGCGAGCTCGTGCTTGAGGTGGCCGATCATTACATCCAGTTTCGATGAGTTGTAGGAGACCTCTTCCAGTCCGGCGCGAAGCGTCTTGAGAAGACTGGGGACCACCCGTACCCACTGATCCCGTTCGTCGTCTTCCTGGTGCGGGTGCAGGCACCAAATCAGGTCGTCGACGACACGCACAGATTCGTTCCAGCGATGCTCTACGTCGTCCCGCAGGTACGCAAGGAACATTACGCGGCTCCAGCCATTCATCAGGATATCGTGGATGGTTTCAGGCAGTTTGTAACGGGAGACTTTCTGCTTCAGCAGGTTGTCGACGGTTTCCTGAGCCCGCTGAGACTTGATGCGGCCACGCTCGGATTCCCGGGTGCGCTGCTCGACGAGTGAGGACTTCCGGTTCTCTTTCTCGAGGAACTGGTCAAATTCTTGGTTCAGGGTTTCGAACAGGGCCACGTCTCCGGTGAATTCGTTGAGAATCCGCTGAACAATGTTATGGATCTGGTTGTACAGCTTGTCTTTTGCCTTTTCATCGCTGGAGCTCCAGCCAATGCCGGCGCGGGCCATGGAGTTGAGCAGGCGCCGAGCCGGGTGGTTGGCCTGGCTGAAAAAGGTCTTGTCCCGGATCACCACTTTCAGAATGGGGATCTGCAATCGGCTGATCAGAACCTGTACTGGCGCTGACAGGTTGTAATCGTCCAGGATGAACTCGAACAGCATGGACACCAGGTTGATGAGGTCTTCATCGAACTCGTCCAGCGCTGGCTTCCGGCCATCGCCGGCATCGGCCTGGGATAGAATCTGCTGGACCACGTAGCGGAGATCGATGGTGATTGGCTCGCCGTCGCTGAGGTTGCCGTTGATCGGGCGGGTATCCGGCAGGGGCAGGGCGTTCAGAAGATCTGCCAGCTCGGAATCACCAACCAGACGAATGCCCGGATCGGAGGCGCGTGGCGGAATTCCAGCATTAGCCCGTTGCAGGGCCAACATCTGACGAATTTGTTCGAATACCGCGCTGTTGCTTGCGGCCTCGGCGCTGGATTGCTCCGTTGCCTCTGGCGCCGGGGGCGGTGCATCCTTGGTGGATTCGGCAGTGTGTTGCGTGCCGGCCTTGCCATGGTAGCGGAAATTCGGGATCACACCGGCCTGAATCAGAATCCGGTTGGCCTCGTCCAAGAGCATGCCCAGGTTGGATACCACGTAGCGATCAAACTGCTTGAGCAGGATGAGACGCTCACGAATCTGGATTTCCAGGGCTTCAATGGCTTCGGTGAAGGCGCTGCAGAGATGCTCGGGAGCCATCGGATTGACGGGGGATTCTTCGGTCGCTTCGGAGTAGACCTGGCCGAACCGGGTTTGCAATTGCAGCAGCGGGCCCTGGAAATGGGCCTTGGCTTGGTGATCATGGCATTCAGGGCGACCTGTTCTTCCAGGTCCTCATCGCCGACCAGCGACAGGCTCTCGGAGCTGGCCTGTTTGCTCAGGATCTCTTCCTGACTATGGCCGGTGTGCGGTGGATTCGAAAAGAAGTGGGCGACGGCGCTCTGGAAATGGCGCTCAACGCCTTTGCGCTTGATTCGGATCTCGCGCATAGCCTCAAAGTAGCGATTCTGTTCGTTGTTGCTGCGCGCATTGTTGGCGAGCTCGAACAGTGAATCGTCGACGGCATCGAATGCGCCCTGCATCAGATCGCCCAGCCCGGCGACCACCGTGTCACGGATGCGGGTAACCTCCGCAGGGACCGGTTTTTTGTTGCCCGCTTCCCTGTGCTCGCGAAGGTAATGTATGCCGGACTGCTTGTTCATGGCAGACTCCTTTTACGCCTCAACCGGATACATGACCGAGCAAAAATCCTGATTTTCTAATTATTGGTCAAATTTACCGCATTTTCAGCAAAGTTAACATCACTAAAGCCAGACCTGCGACCGACGTCAAAAAACGGTGCATGTGTCAGGCACTGTATTCGGTAATACTGGCCCAGTTCTCCGTACCGCCAGTGAGAGCCTGGGAAGTATCGGGTTGAGGGGCTCAGGGGTGGGGCAGCCACCCAACGCTGGGCGATGGGGCCAGGGGCCTGCTCCCAAAGATTACTTATTCGTCACCATTCTAAGTGTTGGTGGCGAATCCATAAGGGTCAAGAAAGCGGTTAATATTTGATCTTTCTAAAGTCCGCTTCTTCATAACTCCGGGGTCTATAGCGAGCCCGGAGTTTACTTTGTCACTGAGCGCTTACGGCGTTTGCGTGGGTGGACAATGGCGGCCTTGACCACGTTATCTTTGATCTGGAGCACTTCAACGCAGTGCCCTTCGACTTTCAGGCACACGTTGGTGTCCGGAATGTTCTCCAGGGTTTCGGTGATCAGTCCGTTCAGGGTTTTCGGGCCATCGATCGGCAGTTTCCAGCCAGAGTCTTGTTGATGGTGCGCACGGCAGCGGTGCCATCGATAATAAAGGTACCGTCGTCCTGGGGGATGATGTCAGGGCTGGTGGCCGCGTAGTCGGTGGTGAACTCGCCGACGATCTCTTCCAGTATGTCCTCCAGGGTGGCCAGGCCGAGCACGTCTCCGTATTCGTCAACGACCACACCGAACCGACGCTTGCCTTTCTGGAAGTTGATCAACTGGGTATTCAATGGCGTGCTTTCGGGCACAAAGTAGGGCTCCTGGCACAGCTGCATGATCATGGCCTTGTTGACTTCCTCGTGCAGCAGCAGCTTGGAGACGCTGCGCAGGTGCAATATGCCCTTGATCTCGTTAATGTCGCCCGAGAACACCGGCAGGCGGGTGTGCTGACTGCTTCGGAGCTGACGCAGGATTGTGTCGGTATCGTCTTCCAGGTCGATACCCACCACTTCGTTGCGCGGCACCATGATGTCGTTCACCGTGACCTTTTCCAGGTCCAGAATGCTGACCAGCATGTCTTTGTGCTTGGCCGGTATCAGGGCGCCAGCCTCGTTCACCAGGGTGCGCAGTTCTTCCCGGCTGAGGTGGTCGGTAGCCGCGTCCTCCGGCGAGATGCCCAGGAGTTTCAGGATTCCGCCGGTGAGCAGATTCACCGCCCAGACGATGGGGTAGAGAATTTTCAGTAGCGGGCCAAGGATGTAGCTGGCCGGAAAGGCGATTTTCTCGGGGAAAAGGGCCGCCAGGGTCTTTGGGGTGACCTCTGCAAAAATCAGAATCACCACGGTCAGCAAGATGGTTGCGATGGCAATGCCGGCGTCGCCCCAGATCTTGATGGCGATGACCGTGGCGATCGACGACGCAAAGATGTTCACGAAGTTGTTGCCGATCAGGATGACCCCGATCAGCTGGTCGGTTCGCTGAAGCAGCTTTTCTGCCCGGCGTGCGCCCCGGTGACCGGTTTTGGCCAGGTGTTTGAGGCGATATCGATTCAGGGACATCATGCCGGTTTCCGAGCTCGAGAAGAAACCGGACAACATGATCAGGCCGACGAGGAGGATAAACAGCGCGGTCAGCGATGTTTCGTTCAAGGGGTGTGTCCTTATATTACCGACAAGTGGGGAAAATAGGGTGTGGCCAAGGTCGGTGTCAAGTTATGAGGTCCGGGCTCAGGCACCTTTCTGGAACAGCAGTTCCAGGACGAATTTGCTGCCGTAAAACGCCAGCATCAGCAGTGCGCAGCCTGCCAGCGTCCAGCGACTCGCAGTCAGGCCGCGCCAGCCCCTGGTATAACGCCCGATTAGAAGGGCGACGAAAACCAGTAGGGAGAGCATGGAGAATACGGTTTTATGCGCCAGGTCCTGGGCAAACAGGTCCTGTACAAACAGGGCGCCGGTCGCGATGGCAAGAATCAGCATGACCACGCCTGCCCAGACCATCTCAAACAGCAGCGACTCCATGGTCTGCAGCGGCGGCAGATTCCGCACCAGCAGACTGTTGTAATTGCGTTTCAGTTGACGGTTCTGGAAGTAGAGCAGGGTTGCCTGGATGGCAGCGAGAGTAAACAGGCTGTAGGCTGTGACCGACAGTGCGATGTGTGACAGCATGCCGTAGCTGTCATCCGAGACCAGCTCGATGGCGTGTGCGTTACCAGGGCCAGGATGATGGTCAGGGTGGCCAGCGGATAAACGATCAGGAACAGGTTCTGAACCGGCTTTCTAAGGTTCAGGCCCAGCAACATAAGGACGATCAGCCAGGAAATCAGCACTGAGCTTTTAAAGAAGCCGAAGTCGAAGCCGCCGTCGTGATGGACGCTTTGGGCTATGAGCAAACCGTGGCTGATCAGTGCGAGCACCCCGATCAGGGTGGTGATGGCGAGATTGCTGGTAATGCGTCCCCTGAAATGCAAAGCCTGCAGCGCGGTGCCGACGCTGTACAGGAAAAGAGCGGTGACCGCGAGAATCAGCGTTCCCATAACTTCCTTATATACCACTGTTATTACAGGAGATCGGTGGTTCGTTTCACCGATTTGACCGGGCTGGTCGTTTCAGGGCGATAGTCTGGTTATAATGTCGCGATTATGCAACTGGAATCAAGGCGCCGAGCCGGCACCTGCACTCCATGCACTCAATTTATCCGGGGTACGGAAGAGCAACATGTTTGAGAACCTCCAAGACCGACTTTCCGGTAGCCTGCGCAAGATTTCCGGTCAGGCGCGGCTAACCGACGACAACATCAAGGATACGCTGCGCGAAGTTCGGATGGCGCTGCTGGAAGCGGATGTCGCCCTGCCGGTCGTCAAGGATTTCGTCGAAGGTGTCCGCACGCGGGCCATTGGCCAGGAAGTTCAGCGCAGCCTGACGCCTGGCCAGGTGTTCGTGAAGGTGGTCCAGCAGGAGCTGGAACGCGTCATGGGCGAGGGCAACGAGTCCCTTAACCTGGCAGTGCAACCGCCGGCGGTCATCATGATGGCCGGTTTGCAGGGTGCGGGTAAAACCACAACCGTTGCCAAGCTGTCTCGCTTCCTTAAAGAGCGCCAGAAAAAATCAGTGCTGGTGGTCAGTGCCGACGTATACCGCCCTGCCGCTATCCGGCAGCTGGAAACCCTGGCTGGTGAAGTGGGTGTGGAGTTTTTCCCCAGCACTGCCGAGCAGGATCCGGTGGATATTGCAGAGGGTGCAATCGACGCGGCCCGCAAAAAGCACATTGATGTTGTCATCCTGGACACCGCCGGTCGTCTGCACGTAGACGAACAGATGATGGGTGAGATCGGCCGACTGCATAAAGCGGTGAATCCGGTTGAGACCCTGTTTGTCGTTGACGCCATGACCGGTCAGGATGCCGCCAATACCGCAAAGGCGTTCAATGATGCACTGCCATTGACCGGTGTTGTGCTGACCAAGACCGACGGCGACGCCCGTGGCGGTGCGGCGCTATCCGTTCGTCACATCACTGGCAAGCCGATCAAGTTCCTGGGCGTGGGTGAGAAATCCGACGCCCTCGAGCCCTTCTACCCGGACCGGGTTGCTTCCCGGATTCTGGGGATGGGCGATGTGCTCTCCCTTATAGAGGAAGCAGAGCGCAAACTGGACCAGAAGAAGGCTCAGAAGCTCACTAAGAAAATTAAGAAGGGTAAAAGCTTCGATCTTGAGGACTTCCGGGACCAGCTCCAGCAGATGAAGAGCATGGGTGGCATCGGTGGTCTGATGGATAAGTTGCCGGGCATGGGGCAAATGGCCCAGATGGCGCAGCAGCAGGTCAATGACAAGTCCATGGGGCAGATGGAGGCCATTATCTGCTCCATGACGCCGAAGGAGCGTCGCTACCCCGATACCATCAATAATTCGCGCAAGCGTCGAATCGCATCCGGCTCTGGCACCCAGATCCAGGACATCAATCGTCTGCTCAAGCAGCACAAGCAAATGCAGAAGATGATGAAAAAGTTTGGCAAAAAGGGTGGTATGGCGAATATGATGCGCGGACTTGGTGGTATGATGCCGCCCGGCGGCGGTGGTGGAGGTGGAATGCCTCCGTTTGGCCGTATGTAAAAAGCCTTACACCGAAAACGGGGAATCAACGTGTTTCCCTGTTTTCATTGGCGCTTAATTAGCATAGAATAGCGCCCCTTTCGAGTATGGGTCTTCGCGCCAACTGCGTTTCAGCTGGCGTGAATCGTACAAGTTTCGTACAACAGAACAGGATATTGGTTAAATGGTAAGCATCCGTTTGGCTCGTGGTGGCTCCAAGAAGCGCCCGTTCTATCATCTGACAGTTACCGACAGCCGCAAATCTCGCGACGGTCGTTTCATTGAGCGAGTTGGCTTTTTCAACCCGGTCGCCCGCGGTCAGGAAGAGCGTCTGCGTGTAGATCGTGAGCGCGTTGAATTCTGGATGGGCCAAGCGCCCAGCCGAGTGAGCGCGTTGCCCAGCTGCTGAAAGGCGCTGAGTAAGTACGATTTAAGACCGGGGTTTATGGCATGACACAGACTTCGCAGGAAACTGTGATCGGCCGGATTACCTCGGTGTTTGGGGTCAAGGGGTGGCTAAAAGTTTACTCCTTCACGGACCCCAAGGACGGAATCCTGAACTACCGCCACTGGACTCTAGAGCTCGACGGTAGACGTATTCCGGCCAAGCTTGAGGAAGGTCGCCGCCAAGGGCAGGGGATCGTCGTCAGGCTTAAAGGCATTGATGATCGAGATGTTGCTCTCAAGTACTGTGGTGCAGAGGTCAAAGTCGGCACTCATGAGCTGCCAGAGCTCCCGAAAGGTGAGTTTTACTGGTTTCAGCTTGAAGGTCTTGAGGTATCTACGGTCGACGGTGAGTGCCTGGGAACAGTGCACCACCTGATTGAAACGGGTTCCAACGACGTCCTCGTGGTGCAAGCTTCGGCAAGCTCCATCGATCAGCGCGAGCGTCTGATTCCTTACCTGCCGAGCAAGTGGTCAGGGATGTGGATCTGGCAGCGGGCCGAATGGTCGTAGACTGGGATCCGGAGTTCTGACGGGTGTGGATTGGCGCAGTCAGTTTATTCCCGGAGATGTTCAGTGCGGTAACTGACGTTGGGATTACGGGAAGGGCAGTTCGGGATGGTCTTTTGACCTTCCAAAGCTGGAATCCCCGTGACTACACCCATGATCGTCACCGCACCGTGGACGACCGGCCATACGGTGGTGGGCCGGGGATGCTGATGAAAATTCAGCCTCTCCGCGATGCTATCAGTGCGGCACGGGAGTCGGCACCTGGCAAGGCCTGTGTAGTGTATTTGTCACCGCAAGGTGAAACGCTGAATCAGTCCGTTGTTGAGTCCCTGGCGGCGGAAGAACGACTGATTCTGGTGGCGGGCCGATACGAGGGTGTGGATGAACGCCTGATTGCGACGGAAGTCGATCGGGAAGTGTCGCTGGGTGATTTTGTACTGTCCGGTGGCGAACTGGCGGCCATGGCTGTCATTGATGCGGTTACACGCCTCATCCCCGGAGCGCTGGGTCATGCGCAGTCGGCAGAGCAGGATTCCTTTGCTGACGGTTTGCTGGATTGTCCGCACTACACTCGGCCCGAAGTTTACGAAGGTCAGGCGGTGCCGGATGTTTTATTGGGCGGTCACCATGATCAGATCCGGCGTTGGCGACTGAAACAGTCGCTGAGGCGAACCCTGGAGCGACGCCCCGACCTGCTGGAACAGCGGGTGTTTACGGATGAAGAGCGTCAGCTACTGGAAGAGATTTTGAACGAACCGGGTGCCTCTGAATCATCAGGGCATTAAAAGATTGGGTATCAGGAGCATTACGATGAGCGGCAAGAACAACATCATCAGTCAACTTGAAGCAGAACAGATGACCAAGGAAATCCCTGCCTTCGCGCCGGGCGACACCGTGGTCGTACAGGTTCGCGTAACCGAGGGTAACCGTGAGCGTCTGCAGGCGTTCGAGGGTGTTGTCATCGGCAAGCGTAACCGTGGCATGAACTCCTCCTTCACCGTGCGTAAGATTTCCTACGGTGTTGGTGTTGAGCGTACTTTCCAGACCTTCTCCAAGCTGATCGACGGCATCAGTGTGAAGCGTCGTGGTGACGTGCGTCAGGCCAAGCTTTACTACCTGCGCGACCTGTCTGGTAAGGCAGCTCGTATCAAGGAAAAGCTGGGCTGATCAGCCATTCGCTGAGCAGAACGCTTGTAAAAAAGGCAGCCACTGGCTGCCTTTTTTGTGTCTGTTTGTCCGGTCAGGCATGCTACTGTCAGAGCGACTGCATGGGATTTGAGTATTGAGACTCGAAGATGAGCCATCATTGCCCGTTTTACCGATGCCATCTGGCTGGAGGACGGGTTGGGCGAGAAGACGCGGCAAGCGTACCGCAGTGATCTTGTTCGCCTGGCAGACTGGTTGCACGAACAGCCGGGTCAGCCCTTGCTCACGGCCGTGCGCCGAACCGATCTGCTGGCGTGGATGGCCAGGGGGTTGGCTGAGGGTGTAAAGACCTCCACTGCCGCCCGGCGCTTGTCCGGCTTGCGGCGCTTCTATCGGTTTCTGTTACGCGAAGGCGTAATTGCTGAGGATCCGACTCTGCGCATCGACAGCCCCAGCTGCCGCGCCGGTTGCCGGATTCGTTGACCGAAGAGGAAGTGGAGTCGCTGCTGGCCGAGCCGGACCCTGAAGCGCCCATTGAGCTGCGGGATCGGGCCATGCTGGAAATATTGTATGGTTGTGGCTTGCGGGTGTCTGAGCTGACCCAGTTACGGGTAGACCAGGTCAACTTGCGTCAGGGTGTGGTCCGGATTTCCGGTAAGGGTGGCAAGGAGCGCCTGGTGCCGTTGGGCGAGGAAGCGGTCGATTGGTTGCTCCGCTACATGAAAGAGGCGCGCGGGGAGCTGCTGAAAGGACGTTCCTGCGACGCGCTGTTCCCCGGTAACCGGCCAGAGGCGATGACCCGGCAAACCTTCTGGTATCGCGTTAAGCACTACGCAAGCCGGGTAGGGATTCGCAAGCATCTCTCCCCTCATACCCTGCGGCATGCCTTCGCAACCCACTTGCTGAATCACGGGGCGGATTTGCGCGTGGTGCAGATGCTGCTCGGACATTCCGACCTCTCCACCACGCAGATATACACTCACGTTGCCCGCCAACGTTTGCAGTCGCTGCACCAGTCGCATCACCCCCGTGGCTGAGCCGGTGTTTTTTGGTTAAGGTGTCGGCGTTGAACTTTTGCGGTCGCGCTGTGTCGCAGTATCGTGTTTTCATGGCTTGTCCGGTGCGCCCGGGGCCCAATGTCATCTAACTGGATGTAGGTATGTCTGCCAGAAATTATGTGAAAAATGTGGTTATGGGTGCGGCCCTGTTCGCCGGTGTTGTGGTGGCCGCGCCGAGCACGGCGGGTGAGGTCGAGGATGGGATCGCTAACCGCCTGACCGCTGCCGTGCCAGGCCTTAAGGTGTTGTCCGTTAAGGAGTCCGAGGCGCCGGGTCTGTACGAGGTCCAGAGCAACAACGGCGATACCATTTACACCACCGCCGATGGTCAGTACCTGATGACCGGGGATCTTTTGAAGATCACCGATAACGGCATTGCCAATGTGACCGAAGAGGCAAGGGCCAGTCAGCGTACACAGACCATGGCTGATTTTGGTGACGACGGCGTGATCCGGTTCCCGGCCAAAGGCGAGCAAAAGGCTGAAATCCATGTCTTCACCGACATCGATTGCCCTTACTGCCGGAAGCTGCACGACGAAGTGCCCCAGCTCAACGCCTATGGCATTACCGTCAACTACTACGCCTTCCCAAGGTCCGGTCCGGGCACCCCTTCGTTTACCAAGTACGTGTCAGTCTGGTGCGCCGAGGATCAGCAAGCCGCCATGGATGCCGCCAAGGGTGGTCGCTCGGTCGCCTCAGCCAGCTGTGAGAATCCAGTGCTGGAACAATACCAGCTGGGTGGTCGTGTGGGTGTGACCGGAACCCCCGCCATCGTGCTCGAAGACGGCAACATGGTTCGTGGTTACGTGCCTGCAGACAACCTCGCCGAGGGTTTGGGCCTGCTCTAACGCCTGCCAGGGTCCCGTTCCGATACGGGACCCTTCACGGATTTGATACGGTTCCGGTTCAGGGCTTATTCACGGGCACCTGAATCGGTATACTGTCCCCCCAAAATTGCAATTCATCAGCACCCGTTCGGGATCAGAGGTGAAAGTTTGAAAGACGTCAGTGTCGGAATCTGCGGACTGGGTACCGTTGGCGGCGGTACATTCAATGTCTTGACCCGGAATGCCAGGCTCATTGCCGGCAGAGCAGGGTGCAACATCCGAATTACCCGGATTGCCAGTCGTCGTCCCCGGACCGATATGGATCTGGGCGATGTGCCGTTTTCGACCGATATCTTTGACGTCGTGAATGATCCCGGCGTGGACATCGTGGTCGAGCTCATCGGTGGTTATGACACTGCCAAAGAGTTGGTCATGACTGCCATCAATAATGGCAAGCACGTGGTCACCGCCAACAAGGCCCTGATCGCTGTGCACGGCAACGAGATTTTCGAGGCAGCTCAGAAAGCGGGCGTGGTTGTGGCCTATGAGGCCGGTGTCGCCGGTGGTATTCCGGTGATGAAGGCCATCCGCGAGGGTATGGCGGCCAACCGCATCGACTGGATCGCCGGTATCATCAACGGCACTGGCAACTACATCCTGACCGAGATGCGCGCCGGCCGTGAGTTTGCCGAAGTGCTGAAAGAAGCCCAGGACCTCGGTTACGCCGAAGCCGATCCGACCTTTGACGTGGAAGGCATTGATGCCGCCCACAAGCTGACCATCCTGCCTCGGCCGGTTTTGGTGTGCCGCTGCAATTTGAAAAAGGATTCACTGAGGGCATCTCCCAGATTACGCCCTACGATATTTCCCACGCCGAGCTCCTCGGCTACCGCATCAAGCACCTGGGCATTGCCCGTCGCCGCGATGATGGTATCGAGCTGCGGGTGCATCCGACCCTGGTGCCCCAGAGTCACCTGATTGCCCAGGTTGATGGTGTGCTGAACGCCGTTCTGGTGGATGGAGATGCCGTCGGCCAGACCATGTACTACGGCCCGGGTGCCGGTGACGAAGCAACCGCTTCTGCGGTTATCGCCGACATCGTTGACGTGGCACGGGCTGTCGCCAGTGGCAGTCAGCAGCGGGTGCCTTACCTTGGCTTCGAACCCGAGGCTCTTGAGGAGCTGGATGTGCTGTCCATGGAAGACATCCAGTCCGCGTACTATCTGCGCATTACTGCCCTGGACCGTCCGGGCGTGTTGGCCAAGATTGCCTCGATCCTCAGTGAGCATGGCATCAACATTGAGTCCATCATGCAGAAGGAATCCGAGCTGCAGGATGGCCGCATTCCGGTCATCATCCTGACCCATACCGTTCAGGAGCGGCAGATCAATCGCGCCATTGAAGAGCTGGAAGCCCTGACCGACACCGACGGTCATGTGGTCCGCATCCGCGCTGAAAACTTTAACTGACAGGTAGCTCGCACGTGAGATATATCAGTACGCGGGGCGAAGCCCCCGCACTGGGCTTTGAAGACGTTCTGCTCACCGGTCTCGCCACCGATGGCGGACTGTACGTTCCGGAATCCTTGCCCCATTTCAGCCTGGAAGAAATCCGGAGCTGGCGCGGGCTGTCGTACAGTGAGCTTGCATTCAATGTGATGCATCCGTTTGTGGACGACGCGATTCCGGCCGACGATTTCCGCAAGATGCTGGATGAAACCTACTCGGTGTTCAGCCACAAGGCGGTAGCGCCTCTGGTGCAGCTGGACTCCAACGAGTGGGTGATGGAACTGTTCCGGGGGCCGACCCTGGCGTTCAAGGATTTCGCCCTGCAGTTGCTGGGTCGTTTGCTTGATTACGTACTCGAGAAGCGCAAGCAGCACGTGGTCATCATGGGGGCGACCTCCGGTGACACCGGTTCTGCGGCTATTGAAGGCTGTCGTCGCTGTGAGCACGTGGACATTTTCATCCTGCATCCTCACGAGCGGGTGTCGGAAGTCCAGCGTCGCCAGATGACTACGGTGACCGGGGACAACATCCACAACATCGCTGTGCGTGGCAATTTTGACGATTGTCAGCGCATGGTGAAGGAAAGCTTTGGTAACCAGAACTTCCTGGGTGGCAAGACCCAGCTGGCTGCGGTGAATTCGATCAACTGGGCCCGGATCATGGCTCAGATTGTTTACTACTTCCAGGCCTCCCTGGCCCTGGGTGGTCCGGATCGCAGCATGGCGTTTTCCGTGCCCACCGGGAACTTCGGCGACATCTTCGCCGGCTATCTGGCCAAGAAGATGGGGCTGCCAATCTCCCAGTTGGTCATTGCCACCAATCGCAACGATATCCTTCACCGCTTCATGAGTGGCAACAAGTACGAGCAGCATCAGCTCGAACATACTCTGTCGCCGAGCATGGACATCATGGTGTCCAGTAACTTCGAGCGCCTTCTGTTCGATCTCCATGGCCGCGATGGCCAGGCCGTGAAAACGCTGCTGGAGAACGCTGCTAAAGGTCCGGTCAGCATCGAAGACTACCGCTGGAAGCACGCCCGCAAGTTGTTCGACAGCGATGCCGTGGACGACAAGGCGACCTGCGATACCATTCGCGAGATCCAGGACAAGAACGAGTATCTGCTGGATCCCCACACCGCCATCGGTGTGCGGGCTGCTCGCAATTGCCGTCGGGACAGCTCGGTGCCCATGATTACTCTGGGTACGGCCCATCCGGCCAAATTCCCGGATGCCATTGCCCAATCCGGAGTGTCGGTGAAGCCGCAGCTTCCCGCGCACATGGCGGACCTGTTTGAGCGCGAGGAACGTTACACCGTGCTCGACAACAACATCGCCGGTGTGCAGGAGTTTATTGCCAAGCACTGGAAGAACGCCTGACTTGGTATGACACCAAAAAAGATTCTGCGTCGCCCCCAGCCGGACACCACGCCGGCTTGGGGGCAGAACCTGCCGCCCTTGCTTCGCCGTCTCTACGCTGCCCGGGGTATCACCTCCGATGAGCAGCTGAGCTATACCCTGAAATCCCTGGCATCACCGATGGAGTTGCGCGGCATCGATCGTGCCGTCGAGCTGTTGGCCGAGGCCGTCGGGCAGCAGCAGCGTGTTCTGGTGCTGGGCGATTTCGACGCCGACGGTGCCACCAGTACAGCTGTCGCCATGCTTGGACTGTCGATGCTCGGGCTGCAAAGTGTCGATTTCCGGGTGCCAGTCGGTTTGCTGATGGCTATGGCCTGACCCCGGGCATCATCGAACGACTTCGGGATGAGGGCGAGTTGCCGGACCTGCTGGTGACCGTGGATAACGGTATCTCCGCTATCGAAGGGGTGAAGGCTGCCCGCGATATGGGCATGAAGGTAATTGTCACCGACCATCACCTGGCTGGCGACACCCTGCCGGAAGCCGATGCCATCGTGAATCCGAACCAGCCCGGTTGTCCGTTCCTGAGCAAGAATGCCGCCGGTGTTGGAGTCATGTTCTATGTCCTCACCGCGCTGCGTAAGCACCTGCGTGAGCAGTCGCTGCTGCCGCAACCTGAACCCAACCTCGGCGCGCTGCTCGACCTGGTTGCATTGGGCACCGTCGCGGATGTGGTGCCCCTGGATCATAACAACCGGATTTTTGTTGAGCAGGGCCTGCGCCGAATCCGTCAGGGCGAGGCCCGGCCGGGCATTCTGGCATTGCTGGAGGTCGCTGGAAGGGACCACAGTGCCATCAGCTCCACCGATCTTGGCTTTGTGGTTGGTCCGCGCTTGAACGCCGCCGGGCGTCTGGATGACATGAGTATCGGCATTGCCTGCCTGCTCGCCGACAGTCCCGACGAGGCTCGCCGACTGGCTCGTGAACTGGACACCTTTAATCGGGAACGCCGCACCATCGAAAAGGACATGAAAGCCCAGGCTCAGGATCTGCTGGCTTCGATGTCACTGGATCTGGAAGGTCTGCCCTGGGGATTGGCACTGTATGATCCGGAATGGCACCAGGGCGTGATTGGTATTCTTGCGGCCCGCATTCGGGAGCAAACCAATCGGCCGACCATCGCCTTTGCCAGCGACGATAACGGCGAAGACATCAAGGGTTCAGCCCGCTCCATTCCCGGCTTACACATCCGCGATGTGCTAGCTGCCGTGGATGCCCTCCATCCGGGTATGCTGAAGAAATACGGCGGCCACGCCATGGCTGCTGGCATGACCCTGGCCCAAAGCGACCTGAACGCGTTTTCCGAAGCCTTCGACAAGGTTGTGCGCGACACTCTGGTGGCTGCAGATTTGGAAGCCGCGATCACCACCGATGGCCCGCTGGCGCTGAATGAGCTGCGCCTGGAAACAGCAGCTCTGCTGAAGCGCGCCGGGCCCTGGGGTCAGCATTTCCCGGAGCCGATTTTCGATGGCGAGTTCCGGGTGGTCAGTCAGCGCGTGGTTGGCGAGAATCACCTGAAGCTGGTGCTGCAGCCGTTTGAGGGTGGCGGTATCATCGATGGCATTGCCTTCAATACCGGCCCCGAAGTGCCGGACTACACTCGCACCGGGGCGCGGGTGGTGTACAAGCCGGATGCCAATACCTTTCGCGGGCGGACCAACTTGCAGCTTTTGGTGGACTATCTCGAGCCTCTGGGCTGATCTTTTGTTGGTGGCTGGCCGCGAGCCGGGGTGTCTTTTCTTCTGGGAAAAACAACTCGCTGCGCTCAGACATCTTTTTCCCGGCAGAAAAGACACCCCGGCCCCCGGCCGACCGAGCCCAGGTAAAAGATCCCGTGCTTGCTCCCGTTCTTTTTGACGTTGGTCCGATGAGAAAGCTGCCCCCTGTCTGGAGGCGTTGAGGCGTCTGGCAATAACGTCTGCCGGCTACGGTGTGGGGAGAGCTTTTCTGCAGTGACAAAGGTGTCTGAGCGCAGCGAGTTCTTTTCACGAAAGAAAAGCTCTCCCTACGCCGGAGCCAGCCCCCGCTGCTTACCCCAAGCCTGAACCCGAACCCCAGTTCAGCCCTCTATGCGGAAACCCGCAGGCTGATTTACTGCCGGAAATCCGGTAGAATCCCGCCTCTGTTTTTACTCATCATTTTATAGAGCGAGTAAGGGTTTCATGGAAATCAATCCCATTGTGACGAAGATTAAAGACCTTCGTGAGCGCACTGAAGCGCTCAGGGGGTATCTTTGACTACGATCAGCGAAGCGAACGACTGGTCGAAGTAGAGCGCGAACTGGAACTGCCCACCGTTTGGGACGACCCAGAGCGGGCCCAGGCGCTGGGTAAAGAGCGCTCCGATCTTGAGCTGATCGTGAAAACCATCGACAACCTCACCAGTGGTCTGGGCGACGCCGAGAGCCTGCTCGATCTGGCCGCCGAGGAAGAGGATGCCGACACGGTTGCCGAGATCGAAGCCGATCTGGAAACGCTCGACAAGGAACTCGAAAAGCTGGAATTCCGCCGGATGTTCTCCGGGGAAATGGATTCCAACAACGCGTACCTGGATATCCAGGCTGGCTCCGGCGGCACCGAGGCCCAGGACTGGGGAAACATGCTGCTGCGCATGTACCTGCGCTGGGCTGAGCGTCGCGGCTTCAAGGCCGAGATTGTCGAACTGCAAGAAGGCGACGTGGCCGGTATCAAGAGCGCCACTATCCATATCCAGGGCGACTACGCCTACGGCTGGCTGCGCACCGAGACCGGTGTCCATCGCCTGGTTCGCAAGTCGCCGTTCGATTCCGGTAACCGTCGTCACACCTCGTTCTCGTCGGTGTTTGTGTCGCCGGAAGTGGACGACAGCTTTGAGATTGAGATCAACCCGTCGGACCTGCGCGTCGATGTCTACCGGGCATCCGGTGCTGGTGGTCAGCACGTTAACCGGACCGAGTCTGCGGTCCGTCTGACCCACAATCCGACCGGTATCGTGGTGGCCTGTCAGGCTGGCCGAAGCCAGCATCAGAACAAAGATCAGGCCATGAAACAGCTGAAAGCGAAGCTGTTTGAGCGCGAGATGCAGGAACGCAACGCGGAGAAACAGAAGGCCGAGGACGCCAAGGCCGACATCGGCTGGGGCAGCCAGATCCGTTCTTATGTGCTGGATGACAGCCGCATCAAGGATCTGCGGACCAAGGTTGAGACCAGCAATACCCAGACGGTACTGGATGGCGATATCGATAAATTTATCGAAGCCAGCCTGAAGATGGCGCTGTAATTATTGGCAGCGCCCAAAGAACCCGGACATTCCCGATTTTAGTGAGCCAACATGACTGATCACACCCAGAATGCACAGCCTGAGGACAACAAGCTGATTACCGAGCGTCGCGCCAAGCTGTCGGAGCTTCGCGAGCAGGGCAATCCCTTCCCCAACGATTTTCGTCGTGATGCCACTGCGGCCGAGCTGCAGGCGACCTACGGCGAGAAAACCAAGGAAGAGCTGGAGTCCATGGGTATCAAGGTGGCCATCGCCGGCCGCATGATGCTGGATCGTAAGGCGTTCAAGGTGGTTCAGGACGCGTCTGGCCGTATCCAGATCTACGCGTCGAAAGACGTGCAGAAGGACACCAAGCACTGGGATCTGGGCGATATCATCGGTGTTCGTGGCACCTTGTCGAAATCTGGCCGGGGCGACCTCTACGTCACCATGGACGAATACGTGCTGCTGACCAAGTCCCTGCGTCCGCTGCCCGAGAAGCACAAGGGTCTGACCGATACCGAGGCCCGTTACCGCCACCGGTACGTGGACCTGATGGTCAATGAAGACAGCCGCCGGGTGTTCCACGCCCGTTCGAAAATCATCAGTGCCATGCGTCAGTACTTCACCGACCGGGATTTCATGGAAGTGGAAACTCCGATGCTGCAGGTGATCCCGGGTGGCGCCACCGCCCGTCCGTTCGTGACTCATCACAATGCCCTGGGCATCGACATGTACCTGCGCATCGCGCCGGAGCTGTTCCTCAAGCGTCTGGTTGTCGGTGGCTTTGAGCGGGTGTTCGAGATCAACCGTAACTTCCGGAACGAGGGGCTTTCGACCCGCCACAACCCGGAATTCACCATGGTGGAGTTCTACCAGGCCTACGCTGACTACAACGATCTGATGGACCTCACGGAGGACATGATCCGCACCATCGCCCAGAAAGTCCTGGATACGACCACGGTGGTCAATACCCGGACTCTGTCCGATGGTACTGAGGAGTCAGTGGAGTATGACTTCGGCAAGTCGTTCGAGCGCCTGACTGTCGTTGAAGCCATTCTGCGCTACAACCCGGATGTGAAGGCCGAGCAGCTGGCGGACGAGAACTCAGCCAGACAGGTGGCCAGGGACCTTGGTATTCACCTGAAAGAAGGCTGGGGCCTGGGCAAGGTTCAGATCGAGATCTTTGAAGCCACTGCCGAGCATCGTCTGATTCAGCCGACCTTCATCACCGAGTACCCGAAAGAAGTATCGCCGCTGGCTCGTTGCAAGGACAGCAACCCGTTTGTTACCGAGCGGTTCGAATTCTTCGTCGGCGGTCGCGAAATCGCCAACGGCTTCTCCGAGTTGAACGATGCCGAAGATCAGGCTGAGCGTTTCCAGGAGCAGGTTGCCGAGAAGGATGCCGGTGACGACGAGGCCATGTTCTACGACGAAGACTATGTCATGGCGCTGGAATACGGCCTGCCACCGACCGCCGGTGAGGGTATTGGTATCGACCGTCTGGCGATGCTGCTGACCAACAGCCAGTCAATCCGTGACGTCATCCTGTTCCCGGCCATGCGCCCGGAGCACAAGGCAGAAACCCGCAACAACGAGGGCTGAGCCATGCACCGGTTGAGGTTCTGGCGCATCAGCTCAGGCCTGATCGGGGCTGGTCCGATCACCTCGGTAATGAATTCCGCCAGCCCTATATGAAGGCGCTGGCGGAGTTTCTGGCGGCAGAGGAGCAGGCCGGGACGGCTTTGTTCCCGGCCCGCGATCACTGCTTCAATGCCCTCAACAGTACCCCTCTTGCCAATGTCTCCGTGGTGATACTCGGGCAAGATCCCTATCATGGACCCGGGCAGGCTCACGGGTTGTGCTTTTCGGTCCGGCCCGAGGTGGCGACGCCACCGTCTCTGGTCAACATCTTCAAGGAAATTCGCAGCGATCTTGGTATCGAGACGCCTGATCACGGTTGTTTGCAGCCGTGGGCCGATCGCGGTGTGCTGTTGCTGAACAGCGTGCTGACCGTGGCGCAGTGCCAGGCTGGCGCCCATCAGGGCAAGGGCTGGGAGACGTTTACCGACAGGGTGATCGAGACCGTCAATCGTGAGCGCGAAGGGGTGGTGTTTCTACTCTGGGGCGGTTACGCCCGCAAGAAAGGTCGACACATTGATCGTGATCGACATCTGGTGCTGGAGGGACCGCACCCTTCGCCGTTGAGTGCTTATCGCGGTTTTTTCGGCTGCCGCCACTTTTCCCGCGCTAATCAATGGCTGCAACAAAAAGGGCAGCCATCCATTGATTGGACGCTGCCCTCCAAAGCCGAGTTGATCGCTAACTATCAGTTCTAGCGATCCACCCTGATCACCAAGTCCAGTCGTTACTGCAGAAGCGCCATCGCGGCTTCCATCTGGGCGTTGAGGTCTTCTTCCTCG
This sequence comes from Marinobacter similis, assembly GCF_000830985.1. GTDB lineage: Bacteria > Pseudomonadota > Gammaproteobacteria > Pseudomonadales > Oleiphilaceae > Marinobacter > Marinobacter similis. Next base: position 1,987,189 of record NZ_CP007151.1, read on the forward strand.
CTCATGTCGATGTTCGGATCAAGGCCCATGCGCTCAAAGGCGGGGATGTCATTCCAGTCCATTTCAGTCCATGGATGCTCGCTGCCTGCCACCAGTTGCAGGTTGGCCACCATAACCAGGTCGGCGTAGTCGGCAGCCGGAGCCTGGCGTTGGAAGTTGGCGTATTCCAGGGGCACATTCTGCAGTTCGGGCGGGAAATCCCAACGCTTGAGGATGGTCGCGCCCAGACGCGGGTGCAGTTCCTCAATGACGTTGTCGAGCATGATGCTACTGATCTGGATGTCTTGGTCTTCCACGTAGCGCAGAATCGGCAGCACACCAATCAGGTGCACCAGCCCCGCCAGTGTTGCCTGGTCGGGCTTGAGCCGGGTGTAGTGCTGGGCCAGCACGTGACAGATACCAGCCACTTCGGTGCTGGTCTGCCAGGTTGCACGCAGGCGCTTGTCGATCATGTCTGAGGTGGCCTGGAACATCTGTTCCATGGCCAGGCCCATCGCGAGGTTGCTGGTGTAGGCCATGCCCAATCGGCTGACCGCCATGTTCAGGTTTTCAATGGCCCGGCTACCCCGGAACAGCGGGCTGTTGCAGACCCGAATGATGCGGGCAGACAAGGCAGTGTCATTACTGATGACTTTGACCAGATCGGCAATGCCCGAATCCTCATTCTCCGCGATCTCCCGAACCTGCAGGGCAACTTCCGGCAGCGTGGGCAGCAGCATCTTGTCATTTTCAATGGCATCAAGCAGTTCAGTCTTAATGGTTTCGACGATATTCGACATGGTCAGTAGCAATCCGCTTGTCAGGAATGGGTTCCGGCGGTCAGAAACTGCCAGCGCCCAGGAAAATCAATTAAGTGAGTTACTTTATAGCAAATCAGCCCATATTTTCCTGTCAACTTATGTATCTGTCTGAGGACTTTTTTCCCGCTCAGGTACGGCGTAGGGCAGCGGCAGCAGATCTAGCGCGACGTCAGCGTAACCCTCTACCGCCAGTGGCTTGTCTGCGGCATCGTGCCGAAGCACCGCAAGTAACTCGCAGGTGCCGTTGGCCAGTGCTACCGCATTGACCACGGTGCCGACCGACCGGCCGTCGGCCTGAACCGATGCTCCGGGCTGCGGCGTTTCCGCACTGGCAAGTCGGCAGCGGAACAGGCTTTTCTTCAGCTGACCGAGAAAATGCATCCGCGCGATGACCTCCTGACCGGTGTAGCAGCCTTTCTTGAAATGCACACCACCGACGTGTTGCCAATTCAGCATCTGGGGAACAAAAGCTTCTCGAGTCTGTTCTGTAAGACTGGCAATTCCGGCGGCAATCTCCGACGCCTGCCAGTCTGCTTCGGGATGTTCATCGGTGTCATCGAGGGCAGTCTGACCAGGCCCTGTGTGCCAGAGTTCGAACCGGTCGAGGCCATCACCAGTTGGTTCGACGCGAATCAGGAAGCCACCGTCAACGGCCACCGTATCGCCGGGCTGGTTCAGCTCGCCGAGCCCGTCGCCAGCCAGGGCGCTTGCCACCGAGGTGCCGAACAGACCCATGACACGGCCTTCGTTGACGGTCTCTGCCGACGTGCCCCGGAACAGCATCAGGTATTTGCGCAGTTGGGTCAGGGTGGCGTCAGCCAAATCGTGTTGCAGGTCAATCAGCACGTCGTCGCCGTCACGAACCATGCGCGTCAGGCAGTAAGCCCGACCCTTGGGCGTGGCGGCGGCCGCGCGGGGCGAGTACCCGGTGATGACTTCATCCAGGTGCTGGCTGAATTGACCTTGCAGGAACTTGTCAGTGCCCGGTCCGCTGATGCGCACCAGCAGCCGGTTGCTCAAGCTCGACCAGCCGGTCTCGGGCAAAGGAAAATCGGCGGTCAATGGGGCAGAACCACTGTCTGCGGTGACCGGGGATTTCGCGTCAGTCATGGAGTACTCCAACTCGGGGCGTTACACGGGGTTTGGCTGAGATCGGCCCAGTCTGAGCCATACCCGCAGGCGACGAAATTCATCTTCCGGCACGTTACCACGAACAATGCCGTTGCCGGTCAGAAGAATCGCGGAATATGGAAACAATCTGGTGCCGACAGGTCGCAGTTTCAAGAGTGCGAGGTGGGGGGCGAGCTGACTGGAGCTGGCTATTTCCATGGCGACGGTGCGGGAATGGCCCAGCTGGGCGTAAAGTTGCCCATCCAAAACCTGTAGGGCGGTCACGGCGCGTTTTGTGCTCAGCAACCCCGTGCTACGGAACTGAAAGAGGGCGCCGGCCAGGGTTGGAATGAGGCCCAGCAGTAGCGGGCCTTTGTTGGACGTACCTGCTATCAGGATAAAGCAGGCCATCGCCAGCCAGGATGCCGAGGCAACCAGACCGGCGGCTAGCGATGGCTGAAGTGGCAGCTCAATCCGGCTGGACACGATTCACGATCATGTCGACCATGCGCTGAAGATCCGGATCTTCCGGACGGCTGCGCTGCATGAACCACTCGAACATGTCATTGTCCTCGCAGCTGAGCAGCTTCTTGTAACGAGCCTTGTCTTCGTCAGGAAGGTCGCGGTAGACCTCCTCGATAAATGGAATGAGGAGGTTGTCTAATTCCAGCATGCCGCGGCGGCTGTGCCACCACATGCGGTTGAAATCGACGTTGTCGGAGGAAGCAGTGTGTTCGGGCATAGCGGATTCCGTTGAGTTGAATGGGTTGTTAGCTAAAACACACCCCGGTCAGGGGGATAGCGTACGGTAGGTGGTTGGAACCAGCACGGTGTCCTTCGCTTCACTGGTCAGTCCAGGGAAATCCAGGGTGTAGTGCAGACCCCGGCTCTCCTTGCGCTGCAGGGCCGAGCAGATGATCAGATCAGACACGGTCACCAGATTCCGCAATTCCAGCAGGTCATTGGATACCCGGTAATTGCTGTAGAACTCGCCGATCTCCCGGGACAGCAGATCGACGGTGCTTGGCTCGCTGCAGCCGTTTGGTGGTGCGCACGATTCCGACGTAGTCCCACATGAAGTGGCGCAGTTCATCCCAGTTGTGCGAAATCACGACGTCCTCATCGGAGTCGCGAACCTGGCTTTCATCCCAGTCCGGGGCGTCGGGCGGTGGCGGGATGTCTGCTTCCCGGCGGGCAATATCCGCCGCCGCCGAACGGCCATAGACCAGGCATTCCAGCAGGGAATTGCTGGCCATCCGGTTGGCTCCGTGCAAACCGGTAAAGCCCGCCTCGCCAACAACGTACAGGCCGTTGATGTCGGAGCGGGCACGCTCGTCGGTGATGATGCCGCCACAGGTGTAATGGGCGGCCGGCACCACCGGCAGGGGTTCGCGGGTTATGTCGATGCCAAAACCAAGGCATTTCTCATAGATGGTCGGGAAGTGGTGCTTGATGAAGTCGGCCGGCTTATGGCTGATATCCAGGTACAAATGGTCAGCACCCAGGCGCTTCATCTCATGGTCGATGGCCCGGGCCACGATATCCCGGGGCGCCAGTTCCGCGCGCTCATCGAAGCGGTCCATGAAGCGGCTACCGTCTGGCAGTTTCAGCAAACCGCCTTCACCCCTGACTGCTTCGGTAATGAGAAACGACTTGGCATGGGGATGGTACAGGCAGGTCGGATGGAACTGGTTGAATTCCATGTTGGCAACCCGGCAGCCGGCCCGCCACGCCATGGCAATGCCATCCCCGGACGCGCCATCCGGATTGGTGGTGTAGCGGTACGCCTTGGAGGCGCCGCCGGTGGCGATCACCGTAAACCGGGCCCGGAAGAGTTCCACGTGGTTGTCTTCCAGATTCAGGATATACGCGCCTACACAGCGGTTACCCGGCAACGACAGCTTCCGGTGGGTGATCAGGTCGACTGCCACCCGGCTGGACATCAGCTCGATATTGGGTCGTGCCAGCGCCTGTTCGGTCAGTGTGGTAGACACCGCGTGGCCGGTCGCATCGGCGGCGTGGATGATGCGGCGATGACTGTGACCGCCTTCCCGGGTGAGGTGGTAATGGGCGTTTTCATCTTTCGTGAAATCGACCCCGGAATTAATCAGCCAGTCGATGCTTTCGCGGCCGTGCTCGACGGTAAATCGGACTGCATCCTCGTGGCACAGCCCGGCACCTGCGGCCAGAGTGTCCTGGATGTGATCTTCGGTGGAGTCGTCGTCATCGAGCACCGCGGCAATACCGCCCTGGGCCCACAGTGTCGCACCGCTGGAAATGTCGGCTTTGCTTATAACGCAGATCCGCAGGTGTTCGGGCAGGTTGAGTGCAACGGTCAGGCCGGCTGCACCACTGCCGATAACAAGGACATCGAATTCGTAGGACTGTGGCATTGGGTTGTGATCGCGGGCCATAATGTGGACGCCTATTGAACTAAACTTTGCACGTGCTGTCTATTTGGCCTGAATGGGTCAGCCGCCTCACGGGGAGCGCCCTCTTCTTTTAATGGACGCCGGACAGCAAGAATGAATCAACGAAGTCTCGCAAAGGCCCAATCTTTGGCCGAGAAAACAGGGAAGCCCGGCAAGCCGTCCATGACTCCTGACCAAGACCCACGACAGGGTGAACGAAGCGACAGTCAGACCGATCTTCAGCTTGTACGCAAGGTGAGGAATGGTGATCGTGCGGCGTTCGATCTACTGGTGGTCAAATATCAGTCCCGAGTGGCGTCGATCATCAGCCGTTATGTTTACGATAGTCAGGAAGTGATGGATCTGACCCAGGAGGCCTTTGTGAAAGCCTTCCGGGCCATGGATCGGTTCCGTGGTGACAGTGCGTTTTATACCTGGCTGTACCGGATAGCGGTCAATACCGCCAAAAATTATCTCGAGTCGCGCGGGCGCAGGCCCCAGGGCAGCGCAGACGTGGCCGAGGCCGAGAATTTTGATGACGGCGGTCGGCTTCGGGACGTCGCGTCGCCCGAGCGGATGTTGCAGAGGGAAGAGCTCCAGAAGGCGTTGTCAGAGGCTATTTCCCAGTTGCCGGAAGAGCTACGCTCGGCGTTTTTGCTGCGCGAGTATGACGGGCTCAGTTACGAAGACATTGCCCGGATTCTCGACTGCCCGATCGGTACCGTGCGTTCGCGTATTTTTCGGGCCCGTGATTCCGTTGATCGGTATCTCGGGCCTTTGCTCAATCATTCAGTGACGTAGTTGAGGGTGCATCCGATGGATGATCGTCTCAGAGAAACACTTTCCGCCATGATGGACGATGAAGCCGACGAGCTGTCGGTTCGTCGCCTGCTGTCCCACGGTCGGCAGGACGAAGTATGCGATCAGTGGCAGCGTTGGCAGCAGGTTCGGGGCTTGATGCACAAGAATCACTCGCCGGCCGAGGGCGTGGATGTCAGTGGTGCCGTCCGGGAGGTTCTCGATGGCCGGCCCCGGCGCATCAGTGAAAAGGATCCGGCAGCGCCAGATCGGTAGCCCGCTGGCAGTGGCCAGCGGTTGCCATGGTCACCATGGCGCTGCTCATAGGCTTTGGTGCCGGTGCCGGTTGGGAGTCAGTAGATACCAATCAGGGTGCGCCGGTGGCTAGCGCTGAACTCAACAAATCCACTGAGATGCAACCGGTGGATGAAGTGGCGTTGCAGGGGCTGGATCAAGAGCAGTGGGAACACGTCAGTCGGTACTTGCTGGAGCATGCCCAGCACAACAGCGTGGGTGCCGGTCGCGGATCGGTGGGCTATGCGCGCATGGTCAGTGCCACAGGCAGCGGTTACTGATGTTGGATGCAAAGTTCAATGCGTTTAGCCGGGCGGGCGGTCTCCTGCACCGAGGCTGGCGTCATCTGATGGCCGCAGCTGCACTGGTAATGTTGGTCGCCAGCCCATTGGCGGCGAGCGAACCGAACCAGGCCAGCCAATGGCTGGAGCGTCTGGGGCCAGCCCTGAATATGACCTCTTATCGAGGTGTTTTCGTATACGCCCGCGGCGACCGGGTGCATTCCATGCGTATCGCGCACCGGTTCAGGAATGGCATGGTTCACGAACGCCTGGTTTTGCAGGACGGTGGCGATGGTGAAATTGTCCGCAAGGGCATGAACGTGGTGTGCGTGTTGCCCCGGCATGGCGAGGTTCGGCTGGACCAGGTGATTCCGTCAGGCCCTTTTGCCGAGGCCTACGCCAATGAACTTGTGCCGGTAAGCCGCTGGTACAAGGCTGAGCTGGTTGGCGAAGATCGTGTGGCCGGCTATGACGCGGTGATCATTGCGTTAACGGCCAAAGATCCACATAGATACAATCATCGCCTCTGGCTGGAGAAAGCCAGTGGCCTGTTGGTCAAGAGTCACGTGGGCGAGCCCCGTGGCAAGGTCTTGGAGCATTTCCAGTTTACCAGTCTGGAAATTACGGATGACCTCGCCGACAGCGAATTTGAAATTCAGACCAAGGGTCGGGAAGTGACCCACAGTCTTGAACAGGAGCCATCGCCGGAGCCGGTTCAGAGTTCAGTCATGAAAGGCTGGAATCTGGGGTGGCAGCCGCCGGGGTTTGTGCCGGCCGCCGCGCCGCGCTCTGGTCCAGGGCGAGCCATTGCCTTTTCCGACGGTCTGGCAGCATTCTCGGTGTTCGTTGAGCCGGAGGGTGCGGTCAGAATGCCGGTTGGTGCCTCACGTATTGGTGCCACCACCGTATACATGCGGGAGCTTGATGCCGGCAATGGCCGGTTCCTTGTGACCGTGGTGGGCGAAGTGCCGCCAAAAACCGCGCGTAAAGTGGCGGAATCGGTGCGCGTTGATGATGCCTGGCACTCCATTCGGATGATTCATGATTACTGAAACCGGAACTGTAATTGCACTCAAAGGTGAGCAGGTCTGGGTTCAGACCATTCGCCAGAGTGCCTGTGAAAGTTGCTCGGCCCGCAGTGGCTGTGGCCAGCGGGTGATGGCATCGGCGTCCGGCGGACGCGCCAATCAGGTGCTGGTACACAATGCGGTGAGTGCCCGGGTTGGTGACGAGGTGACGCTTGGCATCAATGAGCAGGCGCTGCTGTCCGCTTCGCTGGTGGTCTATGCGGTTCCGCTGCTGCTGATGGTGCTGGCGAGTATCGCCGGCCACCAGTTGTCCGGTGGCGAGGATGCTGGCGCGATAGCGGGGGCGTTGGCTGGGCTGGCGGCCGGTTTCTGGATCGGCCGACGGCTCCAGGCTGGCCGGGGTGACCGTTACCAGCCCCGGCTGCTTCGGGTAAATCGCATTGCTGCTGGGGAGTGGGCCTGACCTGTACTCAAACCCTACCGTTTTTTAAGTTGAAAAACGCTTCGTCGATCTCAAAAAATGAGTGTGGTGACATGAATCTAAGGGAGAACAACATGCCGACAATACTGACAGAGGTCGCTCAACCTGCACCTGCCAATCGGGTGTGGAGAGGGTTCTGTGCTCTGCTGATGCTGTCCGTCATGGTTTCGGTTTTCTGGAGTCAGGGTGTTGCGGCTGCAGGCCTGCCCGATTTCACCGAGCTGGTGGAAGAAAACTCCAGTGCAGTGGTTAATATTGCCACCACCAGCGCGCCCAAAAGTGGCTCGCAGGGATTCAGGGGTTTCAAAGGTTTTGATGGCACCCCATTTGATCAGGAGCAGTTCGAACAACTTCCCGAGTTCTTCCAGGATTTCTTCCGGGGCCCCAGTCACCTTTTGGTGGCGGTCAGGGCAAGTCCCGGCCTCGCCGCTCCATGGGCTCGGGTTTCATTGTGTCCCGGGATGGCTATGTCCTCACCAACAACCACGTGGTGGAAGGGGCTGATGAAATCATCGTGCGCCTGAACGATCGCCGCGAACTGCCGGCGACTCTGGTGGGAACCGATCCCCGTTCGGACATGGCAGTACTGAAGATCGAAGACGGTGATGACCTGCCAGTGGTACAAATTGGCCGCTCCCGCAATCTCAAGGTGGGCGAGTGGGTGTTCGCGATTGGTTCGCCTTTCGGGTTCGACTACACCGTAACCGCGGGTATTGTGAGTGCTCTCGGCCGGTCACTGCCGACCGAGAATTATGTTCCGTTCATTCAGACCGACGTTGCCATCAACCCGGGAAATTCCGGCGGCCCGTTATTCAATCTGGATGGCGATGTGATCGGTATTAACTCCCAGATCTACACCCGCTCCGGTGGTTTCATGGGGGTCTCGTTTGCCATTCCCATCGACGATGCCATGAACGTATTTCGGCAGATCCGCGACAACGGCACCGTGGCACGGGGCTGGCTTGGCGTGCTGATCCAGGAGGTCAACCGTGACCTGGCCGAGTCCTTTGGCCTGAAACGGCCGAGAGGCGCGCTGGTGGCAGAAGTGATGGAGGGGTCGCCGGCACAGCAGGCTGGATTGCAATCGGGCGATATCGTGTTGGCTTATGATGGCGAGGACGTGCAGTTGTCGTCCGATCTCCCGCCGATGGTAGGCAGAACGCCGATTGGAGAAACCGCTCAGCTCACAGTGCTTCGCGGTGGTGAAGAGATTGAGCTGGACGTCGAAATTGGCAAGCTCCCGGAGCAGGGCGGCGAGAAGAAAGCCGCACCGGAGGATAGCTCGGGGGATTCATCGTCGGCGCCGCTGGGCATGCTCGTTGAGCCCGTCCCGGCTGAACTGGCTGACTCCCTTGGCGTCGATGGCGGTGTGGTAGTGTCTGATGTCGCCCGCGGGCCCGCCTTCGAGGCCGGTATCCGGCCGCGGGACGTGATCACTGAGATCAATCGGGAAAAGGTATCGTCGGTCGAGGAGTTCCGCGAGGTGATTGAGGCACTCCCGAAGGACCGGGCGGTGTCAGTGCGAGTAATCCGTCAGGGCAGGGCAGTTTATCTGGTTATGAAGCCCTGAGCTTCCGGGCCTCCCGCCAATGAGCGCTGTTATCGCCGACTGAGCGGTGAACTCAAAGCCCCCGGGTGTTGTCAAAAACGACACACTCGGGGGCTTTTGTTATACTGGCACATCTCCAGCAAAATCATGGCCATGGATCGGACCAGAACAGATGACGAACGCAAAGGATCTTCCTCTACGACAGCTGCTGCAATTTCGTAACGCGTGGGTTGCCTGGCTGATTTTTTTTGTCGTGCTTGGCGTTACTGTTCTGCTCTGGCAGGTGTCGATCCACTTGGTCGATGAACGCACCGAGGCCCGTTTCCGCACTCAGTCCCTCCAGCTTAAGACCGCGATTGAAGAACGTTTGCTGAACTACGAGCAGGTGCTGGCGGGCAGCGCTGGCCTGTTCTCTGTTGCAGGCGATGTCTCACGTGACGAGTGGCGCGTTTACGTCGATAAGGTCGACATTGATCGCTATTACCCGGGTATCCAGGGGATCGGTTACGTCAAGCGCATCGGGGTCCGGCAGATGGCCGACCACATCTCTTCGGTGCGCAAAGAGGGTGTCTACAATTACCTGGTCAGTCCGCTGGGCACCGGTCCCTACTACTACCCGATGGTGTATCTGGAGCCCGGCACTGACCGCAACCACCGGGCCCTGGGCTACGATGCCTTCAGCGATCCAGTGCATCGCAGGGCCATGGAGCTGGCGCGGGACGAAGCCAAGCCGACGGTGACCGCCAAGGTGGTACTGATTCAGGAAGAAGTGGCCGAAGATCAGGCCAGCTTCCTGATGTACTACCCGGTGTACCAGGGCGGGACGGTGCCGGAGCTTCGCAACGAACGGCGGATGATGCTGGCGGGCTTTGTCTTCAGTGCGTTCCGGATGAATAACCTGATTGATGGTATCGTCGGGCTGATTTCACCCTTTCTGGATGTCCGTATCTACGACAACGGAGCGGTCAGCCGTGAAAACCTGATGTACGGCTCGAACCTGGGCTCCCTGGATAACGACTTCAGTTTCCAGATGAGCCAGACGCTGAATGCCGGCGGCCGGGAATGGCTGCTCCAGACCCGGTCCACGCCCGCCTTTGATTTCCTGGCCTCGGACCCGCGGCCACCCATTGTGTTGGGCAGCGGTATTGTTATCAGTGTTCTGCTGTTTTTGTTTGTGCTGGCCCTGATCCGGTCGCGCCTGATGGCGCAGATCAGTGCCGGGCGCTATCGGGCCATCACCGAAGGCGCGGCCAGTGTGACCCTGGTGCTGGATCGCGCCGGCCAGGCTTCCTACGCCAGTCCCTCCAGCGACGAAATTCTGGGCTTCGATCCGGGCGAGATTGCGTCGCTGAATCTTGAAACCCTGGTGCATGTCGACGACTGGTCTAAGTTGCAGCAAGGCTTCGAGGGCGCCATCGGTGCTCCCGGACAGCAGCAACCAGTGATTCGGGCCCGAGTCCGTGACTCGGAAGGCCGTTGGCGCGATATGGATTGCACCTTTACCGCCATGCTCTCGGTGCCCGGCGTGAATGGCGTGGTGCTCAGCCTGCGCGACCTGACGCAGCTGAAGGCGGCCCAGACAGAGCTGCACCGGCTGGCGTTTTACGATCCGTTGACGGGACTGCCGAACCGCCAGTTATTCCGTGATCGGCTTAATCATGCCGTGCGTCGTTGCCGACGCAGTGGTGAGCCCGCCGCGCTGATGTTCCTGGATCTGGATGGCTTCAAACGGATCAACGATACCCTCGGGCACGATGCCGGCGATGAGTTGTTGCGCCAGGTCGCCGAGTGGTTGGAAGGCTGTGTCCGCGAGGAGGATTCGGTAGCCCGGTTGGGTGGCGATGAGTTTGTTGTTTTGCTGTCCCGGGTGGGTGAATCGGAGGCTGCCGGTAAGGTGGCGGAAACGATTTTGCACCGGTTGTGCCAGCGTGTCCGGCTTAGTGAACATGAGGTTGGTATCACCGTCAGTATCGGTATCACCATGATTCCGCAGGACAGTGAGGATCCCGGGACATTGATGAAATACGCGGACCTGGCCATGTATCGTGCCAAGGAAATGGGCCGCAATACCTACCAGTTCTTCACGCCGGCCATGAATATCCAGGCGGCTCGCCGCCTGCTGCAGCAGGAAGAGTTGGCGGCAGCGCTGGAAGGCGATCGTTTTGTGTTGCATTACCAGCCGAAACTGGATCTGGTCAGCGAGCGGGTCATTGGTGTTGAGGCGTTTTTGCGCTGGCATCATCCGGAGAAGGGGCTGGTCTCGGCGCAGCAGTTTATTGGCCTGGCCGAGGAAACCGGTCTTATTCTCCAGCTCGGTGAGCTGGCGCTGCGCCAGGCCTGTATTCAGGTGCAGGCGCTGGAGCGGGCCGGTTTCGAGTCCCTGAAGATGGCGATTAACCTGTCAGTGCGGCAGCTCACCGATGCCGGGTTCCTGGACATGATCCGGCAGGTAATTACCGAGACAGGGGTGTCGCCGGAGCGCCTGGAACTGGAAATGCCGGCGGAGTTGCTGAACGAAGACCCTAGAGTCCTGCGCGAGCTGTTAACAGCCCTGCACGACCTGGGGGTGTGCCTGATTCTGGACGATTTTGGTACTGGTTCCTGTTCCCTGGTGTCACTGCAGCAACTGCCGCTGGATGTGGTCAAGATTGATCACCGCTTTATTCGCGACATTCCCTACAACGTCAGCGCCACCGATGTGGCCTCGGCGGTTATCGCCCTGGCGCGCAAGCTGCACCTGACGGTCGTGGCCGAAGGGGTGGAAACGCCACAGCAACTCGCCTTCCTCAAGTCTGCAGGCTGTGCCCAGTGTCAGGGTAACCTGTTCAGCTACCCGTTGGATGAAGATGCCCTGATTGGCTTCCTGATTCGCCAGTACGAGAAGCCGCTGATGTCCTGATCATGGCAATGACGGCCGGTAACCGGTAAAATCACGGCGTTCCCGGATCCCGGCACCGGCCCTTCCGGCTCAATCCTTCGTCTATACGAGTATTTATTGTCTGTGACTGAACTGAGCCGAATCCGTAACTTCTCCATCATTGCCCACATTGACCATGGTAAATCCACCCTCGCGGACCGTTTTATACAGATCTGCGGTGGCCTGACCGAGCGCGAAATGGCCGAGCAGGTCCTGGATTCCATGGACCTGGAGCGGGAGCGCGGGATTACCATCAAGGCCCAAAGCGTCACGCTCAACTACACGGCGAAGGACGGTCATGAATACAAACTGAACTTCATCGATACCCCTGGACACGTCGATTTCTCCTACGAGGTCTCCCGCTCGCTGTACGCCTGTGAAGGTGCTCTGCTGGTGGTCGATGCCGGCCAGGGTGTTGAGGCCCAGTCGGTAGCCAACTGTTACACCGCCATCGAGCAGGGGCTTGAAGTGGTTCCGGTTCTGAACAAGATGGACCTGCCCCAGGCTGAGCCCGAGCGGGTGGCGGCCGAAATTGAGGACATTATTGGTATTGAGGCGTCGGAAGCGGTCCGCTGCAGTGCCAAGAGTGGTATCGGCGTTGAGGACGTGCTGGAAGACCTGATCAAGCGTATCCCGCCTCCCAAGGGTGACCGCGGCGCCCCATTACAGGCGCTGATCATCGATTCCTGGTTCGACAACTATCTCGGCGTGGTGTCACTGGTACGGGTCACCGAAGGCACCATGCGTAAAGGGGACAGGATTGTCATCAAGTCCACCGGAAAATCCTGGAACGCGGAGAAGGTGGGCATCTTCAATCCCAAGCCGAAAGACACCGATGTCCTGGAGTCCGGCGATGTGGCTTTGTCGTTGCGGGTATCAAGGATATCCACGGGGCGCCGGTCGGTGACACCATCGTACATCAGAAGTTTTCCGAGCAGACACCGATGCTGCCGGGCTTCAAGAAGGTCAAGCCGCAGGTTTATGCGGGCCTTTTCCCAGTCAGTGCCGATGATTACAACGATTTCCGGGATGCTCTGGAAAAGTTGACCCTGAACGACGCCTCGCTGTTCTTCGAACCCGAGAGCTCCGATGCCCTTGGCTTTGGCTTCCGTTGTGGCTTCCTTGGCATGCTGCACATGGAAATCATCCAGGAGCGGCTTGAGCGGGAATACGACATCGACCTGATCACCACGGCGCCCACGGTAATTTACGAGGTGGAGACCAAGCAGGGTGAGACGCTCTCGGTGGACAACCCGTCCAGACTTCCGGATGTTGGCTCTATTGAGGAAATGCGTGAACCCATCGTCGAAGCCAGCATCCTGGTGCCCCAAGAGCATCTTGGCAACGTGATTGCGCTCTGTGAAGAAAAGCGTGGTGTACAGAAAAACATGCACTTCATGTCTACGCAGGTGCAGCTGACCTACGAGCTGCCGATGGCAGAAGTGGTGTTGGATTTCTTCGACCGTATCAAATCTGCGAGTCGTGGCTTTGCTCCCTGGACTACCATTTTATTCGCTTCCAGGCAGCCAACCTGGTGCGTCTGGACGTGTTGATCAACGGTGAACGGGTTGACGCACTGGCGCTGATCGTTCACAAGGAACAGGCCCACTACAAGGGGCGTCAGCTGATCGACAAGATGAAAGAACTGATCCCCAGGCAGATGTTCGATATCGCCATCCAGGCTGCCATTGGCACCCAGGTGGTGGCGCGGGTGACCGTGAAGGCCCTGCGTAAGAACGTGACGGCCAAGTGTTATGGCGGCGACGTCAGCCGTAAGAAGAAGCTGCTTCAGAAGCAGAAAGAGGGTAAGAAACGAATGAAGCAGCTGGGTAATGTCGAGGTGCCTCAGGAAGCGTTTCTGGCCGTATTGCAAGTGGATAAATAGAAGGCGCCTGGATGGACATCGATTTTCCCCTGGTTCTGGTAGTTCTGACCTTCGCGACAGGTCTGATCTGGCTGGCGGACAAACTGTTTTTGCGTGAGCGCAGGCTGGACGCAGCTCGGGCCAATGGTCAGGCGGCTTCCCCTGATGCCCAGGTCGGCACTGTCGACGAGGCTGACGAGCCGAAAGAGCCTTATCTGGTCGATCTTAGCCGGTCGTTCTTCCCTGTTCTGGCGATTGTGCTGGTGCTGCGCTCGTTTCTTGTGGAGCCGTTTCAGATCCCCTCTGGCTCCATGTTGCCGACCCTTGAGGTGGGTGACTTTATCCTGGTCAACAAATACGCCTACGGGCTTCGGCTGCCGGTAGCCGGTACCGAGGTACTGGAGCTCGGCGACCCCGAACGCGGAGACGTCATGGTTTTCCGTTACCCCAAGGATGGCGCCACCAACTACATCAAGCGTGTGGTCGGTATGCCCGGTGACACTGTCCGCTACCGCAACAAGCAGCTGTTCATTAACGGTGAGCAGGTTGAGAGCAAGTTTGTCGCCCGTCTTCCGCCGGTGGAGTTACGCCGCGAGAGCCTTGGTGATGTCGAGCACGATATTTTCCTGACCATGGGACGGCCCGGCGCCAGTGGCGAAGGTGAGTGGGTGGTGCCCGAGGATCATTATTTCGTTATGGGCGACAACCGCGACAACAGCAACGATAGCCGGTACTGGGGCATGGTTCCCGATGAACTGGTTGTGGGCAAGGCCTTTGGCATCTGGATGCACTGGAAATCGCTTACCAGTCTGCCATCCTTTGATCGTGTGGGCGGTATCGAGTAATTCCGACAAATCTGGAGTGCAGTCAAAATGAAGAAAAATAATCTCTCCGCCATGACCCGGCAAACAGGTGCTTCGGCGTTGACAATGATGGTGATGGTGCTGTTTTTCGGTGGCCTGTTGACCCTGGCGATCAAACTTGGCCCGATCTATCTGGATGACATCACCATTCAGGAGGCGCTGGAAAGCCTCGACGGCACTGATGGCCTGTCCACCATGGGTCCGGCGCAGGTGCGCACTCTGATTAACAAACGCCTGAGCGTGAACAACGTTCGCGGGTTTGATGCCAAGAACATCACTGTCGAGAAGGATGGAGACACCGTGATGATCCTGGTCGATTATGAGGTTCGCAACGATCTGTTCAGCAATGTCGATACGGTCGTCCATTTCAAGCATGAATACGAGATGAAGGGCAAGTGAGTTCGCAACCAGACCTGGACCAGTTACAGCGCCGCATAGGCTACCAGTTCAAATCGCCAGAGCGGCTTTTGCTGGCGCTTACCCACCGAAGCTTTGGTAATCAGAACAACGAGCGCCTGGAGTTTCTCGGTGATTCCATTGTTAATATGGTGATCGCCGAATATCTGTTCCTGCACTTCGAAAAGGCCCGGGAAGGGCAGTTGAGCCGGTTGCGGGCGCGCATGGTCAAAGGCGTGACCCTGGCTGAAATCGGTCGTGAGTTCGAGCTGGGCAGCTATCTGCGTCTTGGGTCGGGTGAACTGAAGAGCGGCGGGTTCCGCCGTGAGTCGATCCTGGCCGACGCGGTAGAGTCGATCATTGGTGCTATCTATCTCGACAGTGATTTCCACACTTGCCGCGAGAAGGTGCTGCAGTGGTTCGAGCAACGCCTTAAAAACCTGGATTTGCAGGACACCCAGAAGGACCCCAAGACCCGTCTGCAGGAATACCTGCAGTCGCGCCAGTTTCCGTTGCCACAGTACGACGTCATTTCGGTTGATGGTGAAGCCCACAACCAGACCTTCCACGTAACCTGCGCGCTGCCGTCACTGGATCGCAAGACCAGCGGAACCGGCAACAGCCGCCGCGTCGCCGAGCAGCAGGCAGCCCGAAACGCCCTGAAAGAACTGGGCGTGGAGAATCAGTAATGAATGATATTACCCGGCCGGAAAACCCGGACAGTCGCTGCGGGTTCGTGGCCATTGTCGGTCGTCCCAATGTGGGTAAATCCACATTGCTGAACCATATCCTTGGCCAGAAGCTGAGCATCACCTCCCGGAAACCACAAACCACCCGGCACCAGGTTCTGGGCATCAAGTCCATGGGGCCGGTTCAGGCGATCTATGTGGATACCCCGGGCATGCACGAGGAAGAACCCCGGGCGCTGAATCGGTATATGAACAAGGCGGCCACCTCGGCGCTGATCGACGTTGATGTCGTGGTGTTCGTGGTTGATCAGCTGTCCTGGACCACGGCGGACGAGCTGGTTCTGGAGAAACTGTCAAAGCTCAAGTGTCCGGTGATCCTGGCGGTGAACAAGGTCGATAAGATCGAGAAGCGGGAAACCCTGTTGCCGCACCTCACATGCTGTCGAAAAAGCGGGATTTCGCCGAAATTATTCCCCTGTCAGCGCTCAAGGAAAACAACCTGGAACCGCTGGAGGAGGCCGTTGGCCGTTTCCTGCCGGAAAGCATCCATTTTTACCCGGATGACCAGATTACCGATCGCAGTGAGCGTTTCCTGGCCTCTGAGATCGTGCGGGAGAAAATCACCCGGCAACTGGGCGCCGAACTGCCGTACTCCGTGGCTGTTGAAATTGAGGAGTTCAAGCGCGAAGGCAAGACCCTGCACATTTCTGCACTGGTTCTGGTCGAGCGTGAGGGACAGAAGAAGATCATGATCGGCGACAAGGGTGAGCGCATGCGCCGCATTGGTCAGGAAGCCCGGGCCGATATGGAGCGGTTGTTTGATAGCAAGATCATGCTGCGGCTCTGGGTCAAGGTGAAACGGGGCTGGGCTGACAGCGATCGGGCCCTGAAAAGCTCGGTATGAACGACCTCTGAGGCAACTATGACGGGGCCGGAGCACCAAGAGCCCGCCTACGTGATTCACCGCCGACCCTGGCGGGAGACCAGCCTCATGGTGGATGTGTTCACCCTGAATCGTGGGCGGTTGACCGTCATTGCCCGGGGCGCCAACAGCGCCAAGAGTCCGCTGAAGGCCCAATTGCAGCCCTTCCAGCCGCTGATGCTGGACTGGGCAGGGCGCGGCGACCTGAAAACCCTGACCCATGTTGATACCCGCATTGGCCCCTCGCTGCACCGCACGGCGTCCTTGTACAGCGGTCTCTACCTGAACGAACTCCTGCAGCGCATCCTGCCGGCGGCAGACCCACATCCCACCCTGTTCGCAGCCTATATCGACGCCATTGCCGAGTTGGCCGAAACCACCGACATCGAACCGGTGCTGCGGCGTTTTGAGCGCGCCTTTGCCGCAGAGCTGGGGTTTGATTTTTCCTGGGACCTTGCCACCGATACCGGGCAATCCGTCGAGGCGGGTCAGCAGTATTGTTATGATCCGGAACAGGGAATTGTCGCGCAGCCAGGCCCTGGCGCCCGGGTCCAGAAACTTCCCGGGGAGGTCTTGCAGGCGCTCGCGGCCGGAGATCTGGACGCCGAACCTTGCCGGCGCGTCGCCAAGCGCGTCATGCGGGCCTTAACCGATTACCTGTTGCAGGGGCGTCCGCTCCACAGTCGCAATTTATTCAGTCACCTTCGGAGAGAACGGCATGAATCCTAGAGTGTTACTCGGCGTCAATATTGACCACGTCGCAACCCTGCGCCAGGCCCGGGGTACCCGTTATCCTGATCCGGTTCAGGCCGCCCTGATGGCGGAAGAGGCGGGAGCTGACGGGATTACCATTCATCCGCGTGAAGATCGTCGTCACATTCAGGATCGTGATGTCCTGCTGTTGCGGGAAACCCTGCAGACCAAGATGAACCTCGAGATGGCAGTGACTGACGCCATGTTGGCCTTTGCCGAACAGGTTAGGCCGGAGTGCGTGTGCCTGGTGCCGGAGAAGCGCGAGGAGCTTACCACTGAAGGCGGTCTGGACGTTGAGGGCCTGGAGGCGAGAGTGGCTAAGGCCTGCGATCGCCTGGCTCAGCTGGGTGCGGAAGTGTCGCTGTTTATCGATCCGGCGACTGCCCAGATTGATGCCGCCGTGCGCTGTGGCGCACCGGTTATTGAGTTGCACACCGGTGAATACGCCGAGGCCAAGACCCCTGAGGAAGCCGAGGCTGCGTTTCAGGCTATTGCCTCTGCGGTCGCCTATGCCCGCAAGAAAGGCCTGATCGTCAATGCCGGCCACGGCCTGCATTACCACAACACCGAGCGGGTCGCCGCCATTACCGGGATCAACGAACTTAATATCGGCCATGCGATCATTGCCCGTGCGGTGTTCACCGGGCTTAAGGACGCGGTACGGGACATGAAGGCGATTCTCGATCAGGCCCGCGGCCGGGCCTGAGCCTGAGTTAACTTTTCTAGGCCTTCCCCGGTCTCAGCTGGTTTCGGTCGGCTGGGACTGGGCCCGGAACAACCGTTGCCAATCAGTCTGTTCGCTCCAGTTCTGTAGCCGCTCCATCGCCGCCAGTAGTTGTTCCTTGTGGTGCTCGATATCCGGAGCAGCGCACTTCAGAGCGGTTTCCAGTCGGTTGGCGGCCGCCCTGAGTTCGGGCACGCCGCAGTAACGGGTAGCGCCGTGCAGCTTATGCACGCATTCCAGCAGTCCATCCAGATCACCCCGGCGCCAGAATTCCGCTACCTGACTCTGATCATTGTGAACCTGTTCCAGCAGCATGCTGAACAATTCTTCGGCCAGATCGGTCTTTCCCGCTGCCAATTGAATGCTCTCGCGAATACTGACGCAGTCCTGCTCCATCTTACGGGTTGATGGTCGCATGGCCCGCCGGGTATCACGTATCTCCGGAACCCGGATCTGCTCGTTGTGGCTGGCTGGGACGCTTTCATAACCGGTGTATTCCCGGATAATGCTGGTGAGCTGGCTGCTGCTGATGGGCTTGGGCATATAGCCGTCGAAGCCCTGCTGGAATAGCCGGTCCTGTTCGTCCGCTAATGCATGGGCGGTCAGCGCTATGACCGCGGTACGGTGCGGGGACTGGTCCAGATCCCGCAGGCGGGCCGTGGTTTCCACTCCGTCCATGCCCGGCATTTGCAGGTCCATGAACACCAGGTCGAACGGTTTCTTGCGCGCCTTGCTCAGTGCCTCAAAGCCGCTCGAGGCTCCTTCTGCGTCGATCTGGCAGTCCTTAAGCAGCGTCATCACCAGTTTCAGGTTGGCGTCGTTGTCATCCACTGCCAGCACTCTGGGGACGTCGGTAGCGGCCAGGCTGGTGGTACGGTGATCGAAATCCAGTGCCAGGTGGCCACCTGAGCTGATGCCGTGTACCAGTAGCAGCAATTCGTCGTAGAACGCGCCCCGGCAGATCGGCTTGGTCAGGTGCCCGCTGGCGAGCCCGGACAGAGGGGTATCGTGCGTTTCCAGGGTGGGTGTCAGCAGCAGAGTGCGGCAGTCCCGTTCAATCTCCAGGGTTCGGAACATGGCACAGTACTGGCTGGAATTGAGCAGGTGCCGGGTGATACCGATAATAGCCAGGGCGTAGCCGGCCTGTCTTTTCTGAGCCTCTTCGATCTGTTCCTGCAGAGCGCCGGGGGAGGCGACCCGGTCGACCGTTATGCCCCATTCTCGCAGCAGGTGCTCCACTGCCAGTCCGGTTGTGGTTTGTTGCTCCAGATAGATGACCCGCTCGCCTTGGAGACCATCACGGGGCGCAACGCTTTCGGCGCTAGTGGACAGTTCCGAGGTGAGCGTGAACCAGAACGTAGAGCCCTTGCCGAGTTCACTGTCCAGGCCAATTTTGCCCCCCATCTCTTCCACCAGACGCTTGGAAATCGCCAGACCCAGGCCGGTGCCGCCGTATTGGCGGGCGGTGGACGCGTCGGCTTGGCTGAAGGCGTTGAAGAGCGATTGTTGCTGGGCCCGGGAAAGGCCAACACCGGAGTCGGAAATGCTCAGGCGCAGAGTCACCCGATTGCTGTCCTCAGAGTCTTCCTCAAGGCTGGCGCGCAGCACCACTTCGCCGGTCTGGGTAAACTTGATGGCGTTGTTCACCAGGTTGGTGATTACCTGCTTGACCCGCAACGGGTCGCCCATGATGTTGTCCGGTACGTCGTTATAGACCAGCGGTACCAAGTCGAGATTCTTCGCGTGCGCTGCCGGTGCCAGCATTACCATGACCTCTTCGACGATGTCTCGAAGCTGGAACGGCACACGGTCCAGGATGAGCTTGCCGGCTTCGATCTTCGAGAAGTCCAGAATGTCGTTAATGATGGTCAGCAGAATTTCCGAGGATTTTCGGATGGTGCTGAGGTGGTCCCTTTGCTGGCGGGGCAGGGGGCTCTTCAGCAGCAGCTCGGTAAAGCCGATGATGCCGTTCAGCGGTGTGCGGATTTCGTGGGACATATTGGCCAGGAATTCCGACTTGATGCGGCTGGCCTCTAGTGCCTCCTTGCGGGCGAAATCCAGTTCGATATTCTGGATCTCGATGGTCTCCAGGGTTTCCCGAAGATCCTCGGTGGCCTGGTCGATGTTCTGCTGCATTTCCGCCTGGGCCTTGCTCAGTTCTTCGGCCATGGCATTGAGGCCTGATTCCAGTTGCTCGAATTCCGGACCGGCCTGGGTGAATACCCGGGTGTCGAGTTTGCCTTCCTTGAGTTTGGCGACTGCCTCGTTCAGCTCGAAAACCGGGTCGGTAAAGGCCCGGCTCAGGCGCAGCGCAACGACCAGACTCAGTACCACGCCGGCAAGGACCAGCAGCAGCGAGATCAGCAGCGCCTTGTAGGTTTCCTTTTCGGTGCGAACGTGGGACATTTCCACCGCAACCCAGCCCAGAGGCGGCCGTGGCTCCGCCCCCAGTTCACGCGCGTCCGGGTCGAGCATGGTTTCGATCATCAGTTCCTGCAGTGATACAGGGGTCACGAACCGGGTGCTGTCTTCCCGGGGAATCCGGATCGCGTTGTCTGACACCAGGCTTTCACTGGTAACGGCTTCGGAGCTGCCTGGCCCGGTATGCAACAGGCGAGCGCCGTCGCTATCGAAGAAAGTTATGGAGCGGACATCCTGCTCTTCCAGCAGGGCATTGGATAGATTGCTAAGCAGGCTGCGGTTGGCCGTGAACAGACCGTATTCGGAGGCTGCCGCCAATTGCCGTGACAGAGATTCGCCACGGTCACGCAGCAGGCTTTCTATGT
The DNA here is from genome assembly GCF_000830985.1 of Marinobacter similis. GTDB lineage: Bacteria > Pseudomonadota > Gammaproteobacteria > Pseudomonadales > Oleiphilaceae > Marinobacter > Marinobacter similis. Next base: position 2,007,855 of record NZ_CP007151.1, read on the forward strand.
TGTTCACCCAGCTGTAGGTGAAGAACATGCCCAGCATCAATGTGGTCAGCAGGGTGGGAATGAGGGTCACCACCAATACTTTTTTGCGAATGCCCCAGCGCCGCATACCCGGTTCCTGATTTATTGCCTGGGCCCCGAGGTGTAGTTACGGGGTCACGTCCTTGTCAGAATAGATGATCCGTAGGCGATTGACTGAGGTATCAGTCCCAACGCCCCGGGAAAAGTCGACTCGGTTATAGCTGCCGGTCATGGATATAGCGAGAAGCTGTATTGGGAGACGGGGGCTATAACGCGTATCATGCGATCGCAAAAGTGTACCACAGGGTAATGATATGAATTTCCCCACAATTGAAGATTATGTCGGGCATACCCCTCTGGTTCGCCTGCAGCGACTTCCGGGCGAGACCTCCAACGTCATCCTGGCAAAGCTGGAAGGCAACAACCCGGCCGGATCGGTCAAGGATCGGCCGGCTATCAGCATGATTCAGGAGGCCGAACGGCGCGGCGAGATTAGCCCCGGGGACACCTTGATCGAGGCTACCAGCGGAAATACCGGCATCGCCCTGGCCATGGCGGCAGCAATCAAGGGTTATCGCATGGTGCTGATCATGCCTGCCAACATGAGCGAAGAGCGTCGGGCATCAATGCGCGCATACGGCGCCGAGATTGTCACGGTGAGCCGGGAAGAGGGCATGGAAACGGCCCGGGATCTTGCGCTGCAGATGGAATCCGAGGGCAAGGGCAAGGTGCTGGATCAGTTCAGCAACCTGGATAACCCGCTGGCCCATTATCGCACCACCGGGCCTGAAATCTGGGCACAGACCGACGGGCGGGTCACCCATTTTGTAAGCTCCATGGGGACGACCGGCACCATCATGGGCGTTTCCCGCTACCTGAAAGAGCGTAATCCCGACATCCGGATCATTGGCCTGCAGCCGAAGGAAGGGGCCTCCATCCCCGGTATACGGCGCTGGCCGGAGGCGTACCTGCCAAAGATCTATGACGCCGCCCGGGTGGATCAGGTGCTTGATATCGGCCAGGAAGAGGCGGAAACCACCATGCGCGCCCTGGCATCCCAGGAAGGTATCTTCTGTGGTGTATCCTCCGGCGGCTCCATTGCCGCCGCCCTTAGACTGTCTGAGCAGGTTGAAAACGCCGTCATCGTGGCCATCATTTGTGACCGTGGCGACCGATACCTCTCCACTGGCGTCTTTCCCGGCGCCTGAGCAGCCCCAAGACTAGGACCTTTCATCAAGAGTAGTCAGTATGAGTAGACGACGCCGTAAGGCTCTTCCTAAAGAGCCAGTGCGCTGTGAAATTGAAAAACTGAGTCATGACGGCCGGGGTATTGCCCGCCAGGACGGCAAGACCCAGTTTGTAGACGGTGCCCTGCCGGGTGAAACCGTCATGGCAAAGATGATCAGTACCCGCAGCAAATTCGACGAACTGCGGAGCCTGGAAGTGCTGGAAAGCGTACCGGAGCGCCAGACGCCGCCGTGCGAATTTGCCGACCTGTGTGGCGGCTGCAGTCTTCAGCACATGAGTGCCGATGCCCAGATCAAGTTCAAGGAAGACACCCTGCGCGAACACTTTGCCCATTTTGGGGGCATTGAGCCGGAAGAATGGGTGGCGCCGATGCGCTCGGAAAGCGGTCTGGGTTACCGCCGTAAAGCGCGCCTGGGCGTGCGCTATGTACCGGCGCGGGAATCGGTGCTGGTGGGCTTTCGCGAAAAACGCAACAGTTTTCTGACCGACATCGACCGATGCGCGGTGCTGGATCCGCGCATCGGTGAGCGCATTTTGCCCCTGCGTGAACTGCTCCATGGCCTGGACGCTACAATCGCATTCCCCAGGTCGAGGTGGCCTGCGGCGATGATGAGGCGGTCATGGTATTCCGCAACATGGACAACCTGAGTGACAGTGATCGGGCCAGCCTGATCGAGTTCGGTCAGGCCCATGATTTGCATATTTACTTGCAGCCCAAGGGACCGGACACGGTACACCGGATCTGGCCGGAGTCTGCCGGGCGGCATGATGAGCGGCTCAGTTACCGGCTGGACGAGTTTGACCTGACCATGAAATTCCATCCGATGGATTTCACCCAGGTCAACGCCGGCATCAATCGCACCATGGTGCATCGCGCTGTCGACTGGCTCGATGTGCAGCCGGGTGAGCGTGTCCTCGATCTGTTCTGCGGACTCGGTAACTTCACCCTGCCGCTGGCGCGCAAGGGTGGTCAGGTCGTCGGTGTTGAAGGTGACGATGCCATGGTGGTTCGTGGCCGCGAAAACGCGGAACTGAACGGCCTCGATAATGTGGCCTTCCACGGAGCCGATCTGCACGGTGATTTCACTGGTCAGAGCTGGGCAAAAGAGGGGTTCGACAAGATCCTGATTGACCCCCCTCGCTCGGGTGCAGAGGAAATCTGCAAGTACCTGACGGCGTTCGGGGCCAGTAAAATCGTCTATGTTTCTTGTAACCCTGCAACACTGGCACGGGACGCCGGTGTCATGGTGCGCAATGGTTATCGGCTGGTGCGTGCTGGCGTGATGGATATGTTTCCTCACACCACTCATGTCGAATCCATCGCCCTGTTTGAGCGGGATTCCGGCTAAAGGATTGGCGCCGCCACCCGGGTGGCGGCGGGAACGACCGAGAATAGTAAAACCGATATGGTAAAAGTTCGCGAAGATTATGCCGTTACTGGCGATGGTGAGGTGGACATCGAGCGTTGTGTCCAGCACATCGCTGCCCAAACCCAGCTGGACGATGTCGACCAGTTTCGCCGTGCCTGTGAGAAGGCTGCGGAAATCGATCTGGAGGCGTTCCGGGAGGACCGCCTGTGGGCACCGGGCTCCAGCAGCTTTCGCATTGGTATCGAAATGGCCCAGGTGCTGGCGGAGCTGCACCTGGATCAGGCCAGCCTGGTGGCGGCGATACTGTATCGGGCCGTTCGGGAGGAACGGGTCGCCCTCGAGGACATCCGTAAGGAGTTCGGTGACGAGATTGCCGGTCTGATCAACGGCGTTCAGCAGATGGCGGCGATCTCCTCGATCCATCATCCGCTCAAGGGCAATGTCCTGGGGCAGAGTGAGGGTCAGCTGGATAACGTCCGCAAGATGCTGGTCACCATGATTGATGATGTCCGGGTCGCGCTGATCAAGCTGGCGGAGCGGACCTGCGCCATCCGGGCGGTCAAGAACGTCTCGGAAGAAAAGCGCATGCGGGTCGCGCGTGAGGTGTTTGATATCTACGCCCCGCTGGCGCACCGGCTCGGCATCGGTCACATCAAGTGGGAGCTGGAAGACCTGTCGTTCCGCTACCTGCACGAAACGGCCTATAAAAAGATCGCCAAGCTGTTAGACGAAAAACGCCTCGACCGGGACGGCTACATCAAACGGGTCATCGAGACTCTGCAGGCGGAACTGGAAGCCTCGGGGATCACCGCGGACCTGTCCGGTCGCGCCAAGCACATCTACAGTATCTGGCGCAAAATGCGGCGCAAGGGCATCGATTTTTCCCAGGTTTACGATGTTCGTGCCGTTCGCATTCTGGTGCCGGAAGTCCGCGATTGCTACGGCGCTTTGGGCATCGTGCACGGGATCTGGCGCCACATTCCCAACGAATTCGACGACTACATCGCCAACCCCAAGGAAAACGGCTACCAGTCCCTGCATACCGCCGTGATCGGGCCCGAGGGCAAGGTGATGGAAGTTCAGATCCGTACTCATAAAATGCACGAGGAGGCGGAGCTGGGTGTCTGTGCCCACTGGTTGTATAAAGGCACGGATAAGAGCAACAAATCGACCGGTTACGACGCCAAGATCAACTGGCTCCGGCAGGTGTTGGAGTGGCAGGAAGATCTGGGTGATCTGTCCGGTCTGGCCGACCATCTGAAGTCTGACGTGGCCTCGGACCGGGTCTATGTCTTTACCCCGGAAGGCCATGTGGTCGATCTGCCGCAAGGTGCAACACCGGTGGACTTTGCCTACCGCGTGCACACGGAAATCGGCCACGCCTGTCGCGGTGCGCGGGTCAACAACCGCATCGTACCGCTGACTTATCCGCTGAAAACCGGCGACCAGATTTTCATCCTGACCTCCAACAACGCGGCTCCGAGCCGGGACTGGCTGAACCCGAGTCTGGGCTACGTGCAGACCTCCCGTGCCCGTGCCAAAGTAACGCACTGGTTCAAGGAGCAGGATCGTGACCGCAACATTGTCGATGGCCGGGCTATTCTGGAAGACGAGTTCAAGCGGTTGTCGCTCTACGATGTGAACCTGAACGAGCTCGCCCAAAAGGTGAACTACCACGCTCGGAAGACATGTTTGCCGCCATCGGTGCCGGCGATCTTCGGCCTACCCACGTGGCCAATGTGGCGCAGCAAATGCTCGAGCCAAAATCCGAGCAGCTGGATTTGAAACTCAGCAGCCAGCGTCAGGCCCCTTACGACACCGCCACCGATATTCAGATCCAGGGTGTTGGCAAGCTCAAGACCCAGGTCGCCAAGTGCTGCAAGCCGCTACCCGGTGATCCCATTGGGGGCTACATTACCGTAGGTCGCGGAGTCACCGTGCACCGGCAGGATTGCCTGACGTTCCTGAACCTGCGCGAGTTTGAGCCCAATCGGATCATCGAGGTCAATTGGGGTGGCCAGCCTGCGGCTGTTTACCCGGTGGATGTGGAAATCCAGGCCTACGATCGCTCCGGCCTGTTGCGGGACATCACCCAGGTGCTGTCCACCTCCAAGAGCGATGTGCTGGCACTGAACACCCTGACCAACAAGGACGAGAACACGGCCACCATGACGGTGACGCTGGAGATCTCCAGCCTTGAGCAGTTGGCCAGGTTGCTGGCGCAGATTCGCAACCTGCCCAACATCATTGACGTAAGGCGCAAGCGCGGATGAGTTACACCATAGACGACCTGAAAAACCTGATGGCACGGCTGCGGGATCCGGAGACCGGCTGCCCGTGGGATACCAGGCAGAGTTATAAGACCATCGTGCCGCACACCCTTGAGGAAGCCTACGAGGTGGCGGATGCCATCGAGCGGGGAGACTATCCCCATCTCAAGGACGAATTGGGCGATCTGCTGTTTCAGGTAATTTTCTACGCCCAAATGGGCAAGGAAGATGGCCATTTTGATTTCGACGCCATCGTCGACAACCTGGTGCGTAAACTGGTTCGTCGCCATCCCCACGTATTTCCGGCGGGCACGCTGGACAGCAAAATTGATCCGGAAAATCGGCCCGACGAAGCCTGGATCAAAGAGAGCTGGGAGCGGATCAAGGCCGAGGAGCGGGCCATGGTGCCGCCTTCCAATGAGCCTGTAAGTCGTCTTGACGGCATCGCCCGCACCCTGCCAGCCATGGCCCGGGCCGAGAAGCTGCAGAAAAGGGCCGCCAGGCATGGTTTTGACTGGCCAGATATCGAGCCGGTGTTCGACAAGCTGCACGAAGAGCTGGATGAACTGAAAGAAGCTTGGCACGCTGCCCAGACTGGAGCAGGGGACCACGATGCGGTGGAGGACGAGCTGGGCGATCTGCTGTTTGTTTGTGTCAATCTGGCACGCTTTATGAAGGTAAATCCTGAGCAGGCTCTGAAACGAACCAACCATAAGTTCGATAGCCGATTCCGGGCCATTGAAGGGATTCTCAACCGTGAGGGGCGGGACATGGACGAGGAAAGCCTGGATGCGCTGGAAGCCGTCTACCAGACGGTCAAGGGGGTAGAGAAGGGCAGTTCCGGGCACTGATTGTTGGTCTTCGGTAAGTACAATCCGTTACCAATTAGCAGGTTCCCGAGGCGCTGGCTTCGTCTACACTTCGAAGTGTGGCTGCACTGATGTTGTGCGCCGTGCGCCATCAATAAGATGCAGGAGTGAGGGCACCATGAAAATTAAGGATCTGGTCAACTACTGGGACAAGCACGCTCGCGGTCGACTGACTCGCGATGCTTACTTTATGGCATTGTCTGACCAGCATCATAAGCGTCTGGAGAAACTGGCCGCGCTCTATCCCATGAAATCGCCGCAGGATCTGATGCGGGACCTGATTTCGGCCGCGCTGGACGAGATGGAAACCAGCTTCCCCTACGTCGAGGGCACCAAGGTAGTGGCCTACGACGAGGACGGTTTCGAGATCTATGAGGATCAGGGCTTAACCCCGAAATTTGTGAGTCTGAGCCAGAAGCACATCCAGCGCCTCAAGGCCCGTCAGTTGGAATCGGTCGCCTAACGACCCGAATTCGATCTGGCCCGGTCGATTATCTTTGCGCGGAGTGGCGCCTGCCACTCCGTTTCAGTACCCCTCGTGTTCCTTACTTGTCTTTGTTCTCAAGCCGATCCTTAAGGGGCGTTTTCCGAACCAGGTCGTCCAGCGCGGCACCGATCATGTCATTGAGAATGTCGGTTTCGGTCCGGTCCGGGTACAGTTCCGCCAGCGCCGCAATCCTTGCCGCGTCCTCCAGAGGCAGTCTCAGATTGTAGTCGTGGGTCCGGTCCACGGGCGCTTTCTGGTTTTCCCAGTGCTTGGGCAAATCGGTAACTTTCATTAGTACTCCTTACGGCTATAGGCTCCAATCGCCAATAGACTTTTTCGACTATTCCTTAGTATCGTAAGTTTACTTTGCCTCCGTCAATTAAAAGGACGTCAATGTGACTGAGCTTCACTCCGATCTTCGAGAAAACGTACGCATGCTGGGCGAATTGTTGGGTCAGAGTATCCAGCGCCACCCAGGCCAGGACTGTTTCGAACTGATCGAGGAGATCCGCGCCGCGGCCAAGGCCGACCGGCGCCAGGAAAGTGGTTCCGGGCAGCGCCTGGTCAATCTGTTGGGAAAGCTGAGCGACGATGAGTTGTTGCCAGTAACCCGGGCCTTTAACCAGTTTCTCAATCTTGCCAATCTGGCCGAGCAATATCACGCATTCGCCGTAAGAAGGGGCACCAGTCCGACCTGATGGTGGAATCCCTGGGCCAGGTGTTTGAACGTTTGAAAGCCGGTGGTGTGTCGTCGGAGGAGCTGCATGAGCGGGTGTCCAACCTGCGTATCGAATTTGTACTGACTGCCCACCCGACCGAAGTAGCGCGTCGCACCCTGATCATGAAGTACGACGAGATGTCAGAGTGCCTGGCCCAGCTCGATCACGATGATCTGATGCCAGCGGAGCGTGAGGAAGTTATTGATCGGCTGACCCGGTTGATCACCGAGGCCTGGCACACCGATGAGATACGACACGAACGGCCGACGGCGGTGGACGAGGCCAAGTGGGGCTTTGCGGTCATCGAAAACAGCCTGTGGCAGGCATTGCCTCGGTTTTTGAGCAGTCTCGATGCGTCTCTTACCGAATCGACCGGGCGAGGATTGCCCCTGGAAGCATCGCCGATTCGTATTGCCTCCTGGATGGGCGGCGACAGGGACGGCAACCCCAACGTAACCCACCAGGTTACTCGCAAGGTTTTCCTGCTTGGCCGTTGGATGGCCGCGGACCTGTACTTGCGTGACATCCAGGCGTTGCGGGCAGAGCTGTCCATGTGGCAGGCCAGTGATGAACTTCGGCAACGGGTGGGTGACGCCCGTGAACCCTATCGCCAGGTTCTGGCGGAGCTGCGCGAGCGGTTGGTGAAGACCCGTGATTGGGCCGAGGCCGGGGTTAATGGCACCGCCGCCGATGCCACCGACATCCTGTTCGAGAACGAGGATTTCACCGGACCTCTGGAGCTGTGCTACCGGTCGCTGGTTGAGTGCGGGTTGGAAAGCATTGCCAATGGCCCGCTGCTGGATACCATTCGCCGCGCCCACACCTTCGGGCTGCCGCTGATTCGCCTGGATATTCGCCAGGAAGCCTCGCGCCATGCTGAGGCAGTGGCGGAGATGGTGGACTACCTGGGGCTGGGGGATTACCTGTCGTGGTCGGAAGCGGAGCGTCAGGAGTTTCTTGTCAAAGAACTTCGCGGGCGCCGGCCGCTGGTGCCGCGCAACTGGGAGCCTTCCGACCCGGTGCGCGAGGTTCTGGCCACTTGCGAGGCGGTGGCGGAACAAACGCCGCAGGCGCTGGGTTCCTACGTCATCTCCATGGCTTCCAAGCCGTCAGACGTGCTCAGCGTGATACTGTTGCTGCGGGAATCCGGGATGAAGTTCCCGATGCGAGTGGTGCCACTGTTCGAAACCCTCGATGACCTGAAGGGCGCGCCGGACAGCATGGCGGCCCTGTATGAGGTCGACTGGTATCGGGACTACTGCCAGGGTCGTCAGGAAGTGATGATCGGCTATTCGGATTCGTCGAAAGATGCCGGTCAGCTAATGGCAGCGTGGGCACAGTATCAGGCCCAGGAACAACTGACCCGCATTGCCAAACAGTACGATGTGCACCTGACCCTGTTCCATGGCCGGGGCGGCACCGTGGGTCGCGGCGGCGGGCCAGCCAATCGGGCGATCCTGTCGCAGCCACCGGGTTCGGTTAATGGCAGTTTCCGGATTACCGAGCAGGGTGAAATGATCCGCTTCAAGTTTGGCCTGCCGGACCTGGCGGTGCAGAGCCTGACGCTCTACACCACCGCGGTGATCGAAGCGACCCTGGCGCCGCCGCCCGAGCCAGAGCCGGAATGGCGAGCCACCATGGATTGGCTGACTGAACGCTCGCTGAAATCCTACCGGGACGTGGTGCGGGAAAATCCGGATTTCGTTCCTTACTTCCGGCAGGTCACGCCGGAACAGGCCCTGGGCAAGCTGGCCCTGGGCAGTCGGCCGGCCCGACGCAAGGCCACCGGCGGCGTTGAGAGCCTGCGTGCTATTCCCTGGATCTTTGCCTGGACGCAAATGCGGCTGATGCTGCCGAGCTGGTTGGGCAGTGATGTAGCGCTGGAAGCGGCGGCCCAGGACAACCGGTTACCGCAGCTCCGTGAAATGATGAAGGGCTGGCCGTTTTTCCGGACCTACGTCGACATGCTTGAGATGGTGCTGGCCAAATCGGATCTGCGCATAGCCAGCTATTACGAGCAGACTCTGCTTGACGACGATCAGCTGCAAGCGCTGGGAACCGACCTCCGGGAGCGGTTGCAGCGATGTATCCAGCGGCTTCTGGAGCTTAAGGAACAGTCGGACTTGCTTGAGGGGGAGCCGGTGTTCGCCCACTCCATGCGCGTGCGCAATCCGTACACCGATCCACTGCATTATCTCCAGGCCGAACTGCTGCGCCGCAATCGTGAAAGCGAAGGCAGGGGCGATGTTCAGGATCTGGTGGAGCGGGCGTTGAAAGTGACCATGGCTGGTATCGCAGCGGGCATGCGTAACACCGGTTAAGCCGGACACAATAAGAGCGGTGGCCATATAGCCCGCTGATCAAGGTAAAAGGAGTAAGCTGTGGCTCTCGCTGCGCGACTGCAACGTTTTCTGGCCCGCAAGGGCATTCCGTATTCGGAGCTGCCGACGCCGCAAGCCGCTGATCTTGAGGCAGCCGTGATTGCTTCGGGCCAGCCCCGTTCCGATTTCGTTCAGGCAACCGTCCTGATTGATGTCGGCGGCGCCTTGCTGGTGGCGCATGGTTTGGACAGCACCCTGGATCTGGAGGCGGTATTCCAGCTGACCGGCCGCCGACTCCAGCCTCTGACGGCGCGCCAGACCATGCGCCTGTTCGGTGACTGTGATCCGGGATTTGTGCCGCCCATCGGAACGGCCTACGACCTGCCGGTTCTCATCGACGACGACGTCGCGCACGCCGAACGGGTCTTGCTCACCGGTGGCACCAACCATGGTGTGGTCAATATGGAAGGGCGTGATTTCCGGCTGGCTCTGGCCGGCGCCCGGAATGGTCATCTGGTAATTCGGGGCCAGGGCAGCGGCGACCGTGCTGCCCTCAGCCTGGATGAAGTGGCGGATAAGCTCCAGCGACTGTATCGGCTGCCACCGATGCCAGCTCTGGCATTGCGGATCTTGCGGCTGACGGCGCACAGCGAGGCCACGGCGAAAGAACTTGCGGAGCTGATCGAACTCGACCCCAGCCTGACTGCCCAGATCATGCGTTATGCCCGCTCTGCGCTGTTCAATTATCCCGGCCATATTCACTCGGTGCAGGAGGCGGTAACCCGCGTTCTGCTTCGATCGCGTCGCTCACATCGCCATGGGTATTGCTTCGGTAAGGGCTTTCGATGTTCCCCGTAAGGGCGCGCTTGGGATTGATAACTTCTGGCGCCACTCCCTCTATAGTGCGTTCGTTTGCCAAAGTCTCGCGGTGCATTGTGGCGCCGACAAGGCCCTGGCGTATCTGTGTGGTTTGTTGCACAACTTCGGTCTGCTGTTGATCGGCCACCTGTTCCCAGCCGAGTTTGAAGAGCTCAATGTTCTGCACGCGGATAATCCTGAGGCCAGCATGCATTCCCTGGAGCAGCAGGTGTTTGGCCATGCCCGTGATGAGCAGATCCTTGCCGTTGGCCATGGTGCTATTGGTGGCATCCTGCACAAGCTCTGGCAATTGCCGGATGCCGTAGTCAAAGCCGCGGCCATGCATCAACACCCGGGCTATCACGGCGATCACGAACCCTACGTATTGATGGTTCAGCTGGCGAACGCGTTGCTGAAGCCCCGTGGCATTGGTGACGAATTCAATCCGGACGATATTCCCGCTCTGCTGGAAGGCCTGGGGCTGGCGCCCGATACAGTCGTCGGTCTGGAAGCTGAGATTGATCGTGTGGCTCCAGATCTGGACGCACTGGCCAACTCCCTGTCATCCTGAACAGGGCTCGGGTTCAGACATCGTATGCCCCTTTTCCGTGCATGATACGGAGGTCGACTTTCTCTATAGAGGCGGACTTCGTATAATGCGCTGGCTCCGAGTCCGGCTAATTGCCGCTCGGTGCTGAGAGGTTGTCGCAAAGGCGAGGGTCTTTGCCGCAACTTTTCCAACGATAATGACTTATACGGGAGCACAACGTTATGCGAATCATCATGTTAGGGGCGCCAGGCGCCGGCAAGGGGACGCAGGCACAGTTTATTACCGAACGCTTCGACATCCCCCAGATTTCCACCGGTGACATGCTGCGAGCGGCGGTCAAGGCCGAATCCGAGCTGGGATTGCAGGTTAAGGAAGTCATGGCGACCGGTGGTCTGGTGTCTGATGACATCATCATCGCATTGATTGAGGAGCGTATTCAGCAGCCGGACTGCAAGAACGGCTTCCTGCTCGACGGCTTTCCGCGCACTATTCCACAGGCCGAAGCACTCAAAGACCAGGGCATTGTCATTGATTACGTGGTTGAGATTTCCGTTGATGACGAAGAAATCGTCAGCCGTCTGTCTGGTCGCCGTGTTCACGAAGGCAGTGGCCGAATCTATCATGTTAAATTCGATCCGCCCAAGGCGGAGGGCAAAGACGATGAAACCGGCGAGCTGCTGGTTCAGCGTGAAGACGACAAAGAAGAAACCGTACGTAAGCGTTTGAAGATCTACCATGATCAAACCGCACCACTGGTTGGTTACTATCAGGACTGGGCTGCCGAAAACCCCGCCGCTGCACCCAAGTATGTGCGCGTCGCTGGTGTTGGCAGTCTCGACAGCATCCGTGACCAGATTCTGTCCAAGCTTCAATAAATCCTCGTTATCCTGACCTGAGGCTTCGTTTCGTCCGTGAAACTGCTGGCACTGGATACATCATCGGAGGGCTGCTCGGCAGCCCTTCTTGTTGATGGCAAGATATCCGAACGTTTTGAAATAGCCCCCCGGGGCCATACCAGGCTCTTGATGCCCATGGTGAGAGAGTTGTTGGCAGAGGCTGACGTGGCGCCGGCAGAACTCGACACGGTGGCCTTTGCCTGTGGTCCGGGCTCATTTACTGGTATTCGAATTGCCACGGGCGTGGCTCAGGGTTTGGCTTGGGGACTGGGCGTGCCGGTCGTGCCGGTGTCGTCTCTGGCAACCGTTGCCTTTGGCGCTATTGAAACCATGGGTGTCAGCGAGCAGGGCGGTGTTGCCATCGCTTTTGACGCCCGCATGGGTGAGCTGTACTGGGGCTGTTTTGTTTGCCGCGACGGACTGCCGGTGCTGCAGGGCGAGGAGCGAGTCTGCGCGCCCTCTCTGGTGTCGCTTGAAGGCGACGCGAAAGCATGGTCCGGTGCTGGCCGTGGCTGGGCTTTCCAGCAAGACATGCCATCTGAGGTGGCTGACCGGATTGTGGCCGCTGATGACACGCTGATTCCGCATGCAGCCTGGGTCGCTAAACTGGCCGAAATCGGGTTCCGGAATGGTAAGGCGGTCCCGGCGGAGCAGGCCCAGCCTGCGTACATTCGCAATGAGGTTACCTGGAAAAAGCTGCCTGGACGAGAGTAATCGGGCGCGCTCGGTCGGCGCGCCGGTCAGAAACTGAGCAAACGCTTTTCTTCCAAGGCCGATTCTTCCATACTTTGTCTTACCTCTTTCGTTATTAGGCCAGCGGTATCGGGTCATGATCGGCAGTATAAATTCAGGCAACAGCTTTACCCCCCAGTCAGGCAACAACAGCCCGATTCGGGAACGCAGTGATGTAGCCCGAGCACCGGCAGCCTCCCCGGAAAAAACGCCGGAAAGCGCCCGCCGCGATCTCGCCGATGCCCGCACGGGAACACTGGTTGAACGCACGTCGGGCGAGAGCCTCGAGCGTCGCATTGAGCTCGCCGAGCCGCCGAAGATACCCGGCTGGAACGTTTCCGAGCCGACGACATGCCGTTGCCAACCGCCAAGGCGCTGTCTACCTTCGCTGTGGTCGCAGCCGCAGGGCAAGAATCGGGTGACGATCTCCCCCTGGCCGGCATTGATATTCTGGTCTGATGACTGACTCCCGCTCGCACAAAACCGACCCCTCTGAGACTTCCGAGAATCTAGCCGTAGGGCGCAGCCCGCTGGGTGATGGCGAGCAGGCGGTTGCCCTGAGTGAGGCGTTGGCGATCCCGAATCTTGGTGTGGTGCGGCCAAAGGATGTGCGCGACTACTCCCTGCTGCTGTTCCTGGATGATCAGGGGCTCGGCCTGCAGTTGACCGGCAAGGGGGCGCCCGGGCCGGTTCGAGCCGAGTTTGTCACCGGCAAGATGGGTTACCGTCGTGAACACGGTGGTGGAGCGGGTCAGTTGGTGGCGAAAGCAGTGGGTCTGCATAAAACCCGCGCCCATCTGCACGTGCTCGATGCGACCGCAGGTCTTGGACAGGATGCGTTCGTGCTGGCCGGTTTGGGCTGTACAGTGACCCTGTTTGAGCGCAATCCGGTGATTCATGCCTTGCTGGCGGATGGGCTCGCGCGGGCGTCGCTGAATGTCGATTGTGCACCCATCATCGAGCGTATGCATCTGCGCGAGGGCAGCAGCATCGCCTGGTTAGCGTCTGCAGGCCCGGAGTGCGCCGATGTTGTTTACCTGGACCCGATGTTCCCGCACCGGGACAAATCGGCCCTGGTGAAGAAAGAAATGCAGCTGTTCCAGCGAGTGGTTGGCGATGACGACGATTCCGAGGCGTTACTGACTGCGGCTCTGGAGTGCGCGCGCTACCGCGTTGTAGTCAAGCGCCCGCGCAAGGCCCCCGCCATTGCCGGACCCGAGCCAACAACCCGGGTGGAGGGCAAAAGCAGTCGCTATGATGTTTACTCCATCAAGCACTGCCTGCCCGCTAGGGCGCCTCAGGCTCTGTTCATACTGGGGGCGCTTCAGACTCTATCCATAGAGGGGGCGCTTCAGGCTCTATCTACATAGGGGGCGCCTCAGGCGCCTAGCATCGTGACTTGCTGTATGGCCTGGCGCTTCTCGACGCTCAACACCAGGCGGGCATCTTCCGCCACTTCATCCAGCCCCTCGCCATAGCAAATCAGCCGTTCTCCTCGGTGGTGATCACACCATTCTTCTGCAGATTGGCAATGAAGTTGCGGAACAGGCTCTTGTCAAAGAATTCCGGCGCATTCAGGCCAAACAGAATCGACATGCGTTCGGCCAGCAGAGTGCTCTGCTCTTCGAGCTCGGCGGCGCTGAGTTTGCCCGAGCCGTACTTGCGTAGGATGCCCAGAGCGATGTGGTAGCGCTCAAGCGTCTGAATGATAAAGCGTGACAGTACCCGCAGTCTCAGCATCGCTTCCGTGCCTTCCTCAGGGCGGCCAATGCGGTCGTCATCCAGTTCTTCCAGCAGGCCCTGCTCAATCAGCACATTGATCCAGTCGTTGATAACCGGCTCTGCCTCGTCTGCCTGATACTTCAGGAACAGCTCCGACTGCAGATAGGGGTAGGCTACGCTTGCCAGGAACACCACGCGCTCCCGGCGCAGGGTGTCCTTGTTCTCAAACAGGCTGGCGATCAGCGACGGCAGCGCAAACAGGTGCTGGATATTATTGCGGTAGTAGGTCATGAGGGTGGCGTTGCTGCCCTCAAGGGCGATGATGTCACCCAGTTTCTGCGGTTGGCGTGCCACCAGACCCATGTTCTCACAGTAGGCCACCCAGTCCTTACCGCTGCCCTCCGGCAGGGTCACTGTTTCTGCGTACGGGTAGGCCTTGAGCAGTCCGGCGTACTGATCCATCAGGCGGATTAGCTGGTGCTCATCCATGGCCAGGCGATCGGTGCCCAACAGCACGGTAGCGGTAATGCCGATCGGGTTTACGGCCACCGAGGCGTTGATGTTGGAGGCAACCTTCAGCGCCAGCTCATTGACCGCCTGGTTCAGCCAGGGCGGACGGTACTCGGCGTCGTAGGCTTCCTCACGCCAACTGCTGTGAATGTTATCCAGTACATCGGCCAGAGGAATGGCCTCGCCAAAGTTCACCGCTACACGGCCGAAGGAGTTGCTGAGTTTGCGCACGGTCTTGGCTAGCGCAAACACGCTTTCTTTCTGCTTTTTCTTGCCCCTAAGCTCACCCAGGTAGGACCGTCCTTCCATTACTTTTTCGTAGCCGATATAGACCGGAACAAACACGATCGGTTTGCGATGATCACGCAGGAAGCTCCGGACGGTCATCGACAGCATGCCCGGGCGTGGCTGCAACATGCGACCGGTGCGGCTGCGGCCGCCTTCCACGAAGTACTCCACTGAGTAGCCGCGGGAGAACATCACGTGCATGTATTCGTTGAACACGGTGGCGTAGAGCGGGTTGTCCTTGAAGCTGCGGCGCATGAAAAAGGCGCCACCACGGCGCAGGATAGGGCCGACAAGGGGCATGTTCAGATTGATGCCGGCGGCGATGTGCGGCGGCATCAGGCCGTTCTTGTAGAGTACGTAGGAGAGCAGCAGGTAATCGATGTGGGAGCGGTGGCAGGGCACGTAGACCACTGCGTTCTCCTGGGCGACTTCCTTCACCACCTTGATGTTGTTGACGGCAATACCGTTGTAAATCCGGTTCCAGAGCCAGGCCAGTACCACTTCCATTATACGAATGGTGACAACGGACATGCTGGCAGCTATTTCATCGGCGTACTTCCAGGCCTTTGCGCGCACCTTTTCCGGCGGGATTTCCTCCCGTGCCGCGGTTTCCCGGATGGCTTCCTTGACCGCCTGGGTCCTTACCAACCGCCCACCAGTGTGCGCCGGTGTGACAGGTCGGGCCCGAGCACGGCCTGGCGCACGCGCCGGAAGTGAGTGCGCAGGATCCGTGCGAGTTTGCGTTTGGCCCGTTCCTCCGAGTGGCGGTATTCGTCGACCACCAGTTTCAGGGACAGTGGCTGGTTGAACTGCACGTAGGTGTTGCGGCCATGGACCATGATGATCAGCAGCTTCTGGAGCCGGCCCGCCACCGACCAGGTGTCGGACAACAGCAGCTTCACCAGTGATTTTTCCTTGTCCGGAGAGCGACCCCAGAACATGGACACCGGCACAATCTGAACATCCTGCTCGGTGTGTTCCACGCCATAGTGAATCAGGGCTTCGAATTCATTGGTCGGTACCGGTGTCTGACGCCGACGAAAGAGCCCTCCGGTCCGCCGGTACAGGAAGAAAAACGAGTGGGAAGGGCCATTCTTGACCGGCAGGGCCTCGGTGGCCCCGGGCAGGCCGGCGTGGATCACTTCCTGTTCCAGCACCAGTCGGCTCGACAGGGAGCTGTATTGAAGTACGTAGCAAACCGGCTTGTCGGGGTCGATCCCCAGCGCTTCCAGGGTGTTGCCGCTAACGTCGGTCCTGACCCACAGAAAAAGTATCTTGCGGAAAATGGTCAGGATCAGGCTGCGAATGCCTGGTAAAGTCGCATAAAGTGTTGCTCCGGTGAATCAGACAGCTGCCAAGTTTACTTGGTTGCGTTCGGTGCGGAAAGCCGTTGATCTTACTTGCCTTGTTGCCCAGTGTGGTACATTTCAGCTTGGTCCATTCATCAGGCAGGTGAAAACAGACAATGGCGAGCTCAAATTCAGACTGGTCCCCGGGTTGGACCACGAATGCGCCGCGTCCTGGAGACCGGGTTCTGGCCATTTCAGGTTCAGACATTCTCAAGCCGGAGCAGGGCTGGTTGCTGGCCGCAGATGACGCCAGGCTCGGAGACCGGGCCAGCGTGGCGGTTTCGGTAGGGACCCTGGACGGCGTGCCGGTATACGTGACCGAGCTCGAAGACGCGGGCGAGGCGGGGCTGGAGCCTGTGGGCCTTCGGGACGCCCTGCTGATGATGGAACAGGTCCCGGCAGAGCTGTTGAGTACCGGGTTTCAGGTTTGGCAGTGGTGGCGCGACCATCGCTACTGCGGCCGGTGCGGCTTGGAAACCGGCTTTCACCCCCGTGAACGTGCCAAGTGGTGTGAGCCCTGTGGCATTCCCTGGTACCCGAGACTGGCCCCCTGCGTGATTGTGGTGATCAGGCGGGACGACAGGTTGCTACTGGCCAAGAACGCACGTGCGGCACCATTTCTACAGTCTGATTGCGGGCTTCGTCGAGCCGGGCGAGAGTCTGGAAGGCGCGGTCGCCCGTGAGGTCAGGGAAGAAACCGGCCTGGATGTCGCCAACGTGCGCTACCAGTCGTCCCAGCCCTGGCCGTTTCCACACCAGCTGATGGTGGGATCTTTGCCGATTATGCCGGCGGCGAACTGATACTGCAGGAAGATGAGCTGGCGCACGCCGACTGGTTTCTGCCCGGAGATACCCCGCCGGTGCCGCCGCAAACCACCATTGCCGGGCGCTTGATCCGTGCCATGGAAAGCGAGATTACCCGGGGAGGCATAGCTCTTTGACTACGGTTTCCAAAGCCCGCGTGCTGGTTTTTGATTCCGGGGTTGGTGGCCTCAGTGTCGCCGCCTGTGTGCGCCAGCATCTTCCGGGCACGGAACTGCTTTATCTGGCGGACAACGCCGGATTTCCCTACGGCGACCAGCCTGAATCCGTGGTCGTCGAGCGCTGTTGCCGGCTGATAGGCAAGGCGATCGAGCAGTACTCCACGGACGTCATTGTGGTCGCCTGTAACACTGCCAGTACCGTTGTTCTGCCTCATCTCCGGGCCATGACCGCAACGCCGGTGGTCGGTGTGGTGCCCGCCATTAAGCCGGCGGCCGCCAAAACCGAAAACCGCCGGATCGGAGTGCTGGCGACGCCGGCAACTGTTCGAAGGCCGTATCTGGATCAGCTGGTGTCGGAATTTGCCAGCCACTGTCAGGTGGAGCGTATTGGCCATCCTGACCTGGTTCGCTGGGTGGAGGAGTCGGTCAGCGGTGTCGAAGTATCGCGAGCCGCGTTGTCGTCGGCAGTGGCTCGCTTCCGAGAGGCTGGCGTGGATACCGTGGTGCTGGGGTGTACGCATTACCCTTTGCTGCTGAGCGCCCTTAGAGAGGTTCTGCCGGAGGTTCGGTTCTGGTTGATTCGGGTGAGGCCATTGCCCGCCGAGTCAGTCACCTGTTATCAGAACAGGGCAAACACGGCAGTGCGGCCGAAGCGGGGACTTCCAATGGCTCCCCGGTACGTGCGGCTCTCTTTTCCGGGGCCGCTCCGACAGGCTTGGCCAAATTCATGGCCGGGTTAGACCTGAGTCCTCAGGCCGTGCTCGATAACTGGCCCGGGTGCAACGAGCCGGTCAGATCAAGCGCGTCAGTTTGAACATCGCCAGGAATTCCAGAGCTGGAATGGCGCGCCGATGACAGCAGTAGGTCTTAAAGCCTTCGCCCCGGAAGCGTGATTTGGTGAATTCCAGGCCCTTGAAGTTGTACAGGAAGGTGCCTTTGTCATAGACCAGATGCAACAGCTGTTTTAGCAGCCGGCTTTCCTGATGCTCGGTGGTGGCATCCAGCGATAAAGGAATTAGCCCCAGATCCAGAAAAGGAACGCCTTCGGCTTTGAACACTTCCATGGCATGCGCCATCAGGGTGTAGAAAATGCCCTGGCGGAAATCGGCGTTGGCGCGGGAAATATTGGGCACGTAACTGATGATTTCGTTGTTCTGGTAGATCGGATCAAAGTAGATGAATCCCACCGCCTTGCCGTCCTGGTAGGCATAGAAGTGACGCTCGTTCTCCCGATATGCCATCTCCATGGGCCGGATCAGAAACCGGATTTCATTGCTCTTGCACTTGCGGGTGCGAATCCAGGCTTCGGAGATTTCCCGAGTATGGTCGTCGCTGAATCGTTCTTTTACCGTGATGTTGTTTTTCTCGGCCTGGTTCAGAGCAGTACGCAGGATCTGTTTCTTCTTGCCGGACAGCGACCAGGTCGCAAGATCGATACGGGATTCGCTGCCAAACTGGGTGCCGTACAGTCCAAAGCGAAGGTGCAGGACATCGACCACCGGCTTGGACACCTGCATGTAGCTGGCGTTCGGGAAGCGTTTGTGAAAGTGCTCAAGAATGAGGGCGAAGTGCTCCGGGGCACAGACCGGGTCAGACAGTACAAAGGTGCCTCCCCACTTGCGCATGTAGGCGATGTAGCCGACGCCGGGCACATCGAAGTACTGCATGCCGGGTTGCAGGGTGGAGAAGGACTGGGAATGAACCCCGTGCTTTTTCAGGTACCCCACCCGTTCAGTGAACGTGAACGTGTTGTCCGCCAGTTCACGCAGTCCGTCCAGTGCCAGGATCTGATCCGACATGTCATTGCTCCCCATGAGTTGAAGTGGTGGAAGGCTGGATCAATCAGGCCTGTTTGCGCCCGAGAATGGACCAGTAGCAATCCATGTTCAGAAGCTTGAAGTGCTTCTTCTCGGTGACCTGAAGGCCCAGGCGCTGCATGTGCTCGGGGTAGTTGTAGATCTTGTGGAAGGCATTGTTGGCGAACAGCCAGAACGTGAACACCGCCATGTACCAATAGAGTTTCTTGAACAGGCGGGCCACCAGATTGCCGGTGGGGTAGCAAAAATCACCGACTACCACGCCGGCATCAGCTTTGCCGAGCCGGATCAGGTGCTCAAGCACACGCACCATCATGTTCTCGTCGAACACGTTCAGGAAGAAGTTGGCGACGACCAGGTCATACTGCTCAAACTCCTCCACCTTCATGATGTCGCTGTGAATTCGGCGAATTGTAAGCTGGGGAGCTTCCTTTTGCTGGGCTTCGGCAAACTTGCGCAGCATGGTTTCCGACAGGTCAACCACGGTGACGTCGGCGCCTAGCTCGGCAGCCCGGATGGCATCGCGGCCATGACCGACGCCGGCGAACAGGATGCGATCGCCCGGTTTAACGGTTTCGACATCCAGCATCGCGGTTTTGCACCGGTGAATGTTCTTGCCGCTGTAGAGGTTGCTCAGGAAATCGTAGACCGGACCAATGTACTTGTACTTGTCGCGCATGATGACTGCCGCCTGTTCTTGTTCCTCAAAATGTTGTCACCGTTGTTGTCGTTATTGGCCTGACAGCCTGTCGGGAATTCGGTGATCAACGCCTGTCATAAGGAGCTTAGGGAACAGGTTGGCGGATTTATGTGCAGTAATGCGCATTTCTGGATACAAAAGATAACGCAATGCAACACTCTGCAAACCATTTCATGGTTTGCGTTAGGAGTGTCGGACAATCAGATGACGGGCTGGGTGGTAGCGGCTTTCACCGTGGGCTGGCCCAGGGTTCGGGAAATATGCACGGCAGGCCGTGCAGGCCCGTAAAAGAAGCCCTGAACCTGATGGCAGCCGAGGCTGCGCAGGTAGGACAGCTGTTCGTCGGTTTCAACACCCTCGGCCACGATTTTCAGTTTCAGACCGTGCGCCATGGCCACGATGGCGTTGACGATGCAGGCGCCGTCTTCGCCGCTGCGAATGGCCTTGACGAAGGATTGATCAACCTTGAGGGTGTGGATGGGGAGTCGGTGCAGGTAGTTCAGGGAAGAGTAACCGGTGCCGAAGTCGTCAATGGCGATCCGGACACTGAGGGCAGCCAGCTCCCGCAATTTCTGACTGATCTGTTCAAGGTCCTGCATGATCACGTTTTCGGTGATCTCAATCTCCAGATTCCCGGCCGGGAACTGGTGGGCCTGTACCCGCTCCATCAGCGTCTCGACAAACTTCGGGTGTTCAACCTGCACCGGCGAGAGATTCACGGCCAGGCGCAGATCCGGGTAGCCGGAGCGAATCCAGGCTCCTACGTCCTGGCAGGCCTGATCGAGCACCCGCTCGCTAAGTTGGCCAATCAGTCGGGTTTCTTCGGCCAGTGGCAGGAAATCCCGCGGGTAGAGCAGTCCCCGCTCGGGATGCTGCCAGCGCACCAGCGCCTCCAGGCCAACGATCCGGTTGGTGGTTGAGCAGACCTGGGGCTGATAGAACACCCGCAGTTCGTCCCGTTCCAGGGCCAGTCGCAGATCCCGTTCCAGGTTGAGGCGATTCGCGGAATCGATGCTCATGGACTCGGAGAAGAAGCGGTAGCCGTCTTTGCCTTTGGCTTTCACGTGATACATGGCGATGTCAGCGTTCTGGATCAGTTGATCCATGCTTTCGCCGGCATCCGGGTAAATCGCAATGCCGATACTCACGCCCACGAATACTTCGTGCTCGCCAAGCTGAAACGGTGCCCGCAGGGCTTTGATCAGCTTCTTGGCGATAAGCCGCGCATCCTCATGGGTGTGGATCGACGGCAACAGCAGGGTAAATTCGTCGCCGCCAAAACGGGACAGGGTATCGCCCTTGCGCAAACAGCCTTCTAGCCGATGGGTCACTGCCTGGAGCAGTCGGTCGCCCATGGCATGTCCTAGGGTATCGTTCACCACCTTGAAGCGATCAAGATCGAGGAACATGACGGCCAACTTCTGGCGCTGCGCCGGGCCTGGGTTATTGCCAGCTCCAGCCGGTCCTTGAACAGGGCCCGATTGGGCAGGCGGGTCAGCAGATCGTGGTAGGCCTGGAAATTGATGAATGCTTCGGCTTCCTTACGCTCGGTGACATCCCGCGCGGTGCCGTAATAACGCGCCGATTTGCCGCTGCCGCCGCCGCGGGTGGCATCTGAGTGCGGCCAGGTTTGCGGGTCGATCGGGAACGCGGTGATTTCGAAGTGTCGGGTCGCGCGTCGACTGCCCCGAGTCTTCAGCCTGACTTCAAGGGTTCTGGGATTGTCAGCCGAGATGTTGGGGCCGTTCAGGGCATACATGCCCCGGGCGATATCCCGGTCATCCAGAATATGCCGGAAGTGCCGGTCACACAGTTCACCGGGCTGATAGCCCAGGAGGCTCTCAACTTTGCTGTTCACAAAGCAGAAGCGGCCGTTATCGTCGAGCATGAACACGATGTCAGGTGAGCTGTTGACGATGTAGCGGTGCAGGGCTTCGGATTTTTCCAGTCGCAGCTGGACATGCTCGTGCGCCTTGAGCAGGCTTTGCTTGCTGGTGACACTGGCGACCGTGGCCAGCAGTTCATCGGGGTCAAAGGGTTTGCGGATATAGTCCAGCGCGCCACGCCGGAGTGCGCGACTGACCGCGCTGAATGAGCTTTCACCACTTACCACAATGGCGCCACATTCCGGCTGCACATTGGTCAGGTGAGCCATGACATCGAATCCGTCCACCTCGGGCATCCGCAAATCGAGCAGTGCCAGGTCAAACCTTTGCGCATCAATAAGAGCACAGGCCTTTTTGCCACCGTGGGCCTCGGTGACCTCGTAGCCGCTAGATCGCAGCAGCTTTGCGAGGGTATCAAGCAGGCGCGGTTCGTCATCCACCACCAGAATGCGGGCTGTTAACCCGTTACTGAAATGCTGTGCAGTGACTTCAGGTGCCATCGGTCTGTGTCCGTTATTTCTGCGTCAGTCGGTCTGGTTTTTAGTTTCACTGGCCGCCGGCAGCAATATCCTGAAGGTGGTGCCTTCGTGCCCCGTGCGACAAGCTATGATGCCCTCCATGTCATCAATAAGCTGTTTTACAATACTCAGGCCCAATCCACTGTGGCCGTTCCCTTTCGTTGTTGCTACCGGTGAAAACAGGCAAGCCCGAACCTGATCCGGGATTCCTCCGCCGGTGTCGGTAATCTCCAGTTCCACCCAGGCGCGATTGTTCTGCCAGACTGGAGCAGCGGTGCGTAATAGCACCTCGCCGCCCTGTTCGGGCAGGCTTTCGGCTGCATTGCGCACCAGGTTTATGACAATCTGGCGAAGCGGCGCAGCATCTGAGGTCAGCGTGGTTGGATGGTCACAAAGTAGCACGCTGAGCGAACTGTGACCGTCGGAAAACAGACTGTCTTCAAGAATGCGTGACAAATCCTTGAGCTCGGCATTGAGCTCGATGCTGCCGGTGTCCTCCGGTGCATTTTCGCTGCGGCTCATGTTCAGCAAAAGGTCGCCAGCGCGATCCAGCTCGTCCCGAATGATGTCCAGTTCCTGCTGAACCTCGGTATCGTCCAGTCGGTTTCGGAGCTGGTAGATGTATTGCCGGATGATGGTCAGCGGGTTGCTGACTTCGTGAATCTGCGAGCGCAGGTGCTGTCGCGCCAGCTCTTGTTGAATTTCGTCTGGCTGGTTGGTGTCCTGGGGTTCTGGTGCCGGCTCAGCCAGGCTAGCTGACAGTTGGCGGGTGAACAGCAGTGCCAACTCGGTAGTGGTCTTTAGATTTGCGTTATCGGTACCCAGCGCAAATATCCCGGGGCATTCATTGCCGGTAACTACCGGCACAGCGAGTAGTGAAGGGGTGCGCAGGAGCGACAGCAGCTGTCGATCCAGTACGGTTGGTGTGCGAGTGCCCAGGCTGACCGGTTGGCCCGTTGTGAAAGCTTCGGTAAGGACGCTGCCGCCGGGTTGCGCCGACAGGGCAAACTGAGGGGTGTCTCCAGCGGTGCCCGACAACAGCATCAGGCTGTCCTCAGTGTGGCCGAAGCAGAGCGCTGGAAGCCCGGTAATCAGCGTCAGACTGTTCACCGTTTCTGCCAGCACCTGTTGCGTTGGGCCCTGCAGGTCGGCCAGCCCCAGAGCCTGGCTGGCAATGGCCTGCTGCAGAATGGTCTGTTTCAGTTTCCGGGTGGCACTTTCGCCGCTATAGTCGTCATCCAGAGGAATGCCCATGGAGGCCGCCATGCTCGAAACTTCATTGGCGATCCGGCGGTTGATTTCCCGGGTGAGTTCTTCATTCAGGCCAAAAACCGTCGTTGCCGCTGCAATGCCGGCGGAATCTGAAAGAGCAAGACGAGTGGCAAGGCTGATCAGCTTGACCAGGTGGCTGGCATCCCGGAGTTCATTTGGAAGTGCCTGCTGGTAGCGCATGGCATCGGCGGCCATGGCGCCCAGTCCCCAGGTGGTCACTAATTCAGCGGCTACCTCGGGTTGGTGACTGACGTAGTATTCCTGCGCTTCCGGGGCTGGCGTTTTCAGTGCGATCAGCTCGCCGATATTATGCAGCATGCCGAGCATGAAGCTTCGTCCGGCTCCTGGTATCGGGTCAGGGTGGCCAGCGCCCGAGCCGTCAGTGCTGTGGTCAGCGAGTGTCGCCAGAAGTCGCGGAGCTGCTGCCACTCGTCACCGCCCAGTTCGAACAGCAGCTGGCGCAGCGCGGCAGTCAAGAGCAGGGTATGGAAGCGGCGGATACCGAGTCGGAGCAGAGCCTGCTCGACAGATTTGATGGGGCTTCGGGTCGGTAAAGAGGGGAATTGACCAGTGCCAGGACCCGTGCAACCAATGCAGTGTCGACAGATACGATTTCGCTGATAGTGCGGTAGCTTTCTTCTTGCTGGCAGGCTTCGAGCGCCCGAAGGGTAACCTCCGGAATACTTGGTAACTGAAGATCAGGAGCTAAATCCATGAAGCCTGTCCGCCCCATTCGTAATTAGTTTTTGGTTATTCAATTGGTTGTCGACGGCATTTTTGGTTCTTGTTTTGGTTTTGGAGCTTAGACAATTACCCGTCGTTATTAAATACTTATTGTTGTTTTTTTAAACAGAATAATATCTGTCGCGTGATATGTGTAGACTTTTTACAGGTTTCAGCGTGCGAATGCTAACATGTAGCGAACAGATTTCTGGTCATGCCTGTAAAAGAGTTAGCAAAAAAAGAGCCAGCAAAGCAGATGCCGAACCAACACAGAACAATAGCAATTACCGGCGGCAAAGGCGGTGTGGGTAAAACGTCGGTTGCACTTAACCTGGCGTTGACCCTGGCGCGGCAGGATAAACGCGTGCTCTTGTTGGATGGCGATACGGACCTGGCCAACGTCAGCATCATGGTGGGGATGTACCCCAAGCAAACTCTGGCGAACGTGATCGCCGGTGAGTGTCGTCTGCAGGACACATTGCTGGAGACGGATTACGGCCTGCATATTGTGCCGGGGGCCTCGGGTGTCCAGGAATGCATGGATATGGGGCCGACTGACAGCTTACGGATTCTGCGGGCCCTGTCTCAGCTTGAAAGCCAGTACGATTACGTCATCACCGATACGGCGGCCGGTCTGCAAGCGCCCAGCCTACATATGATCGCGTCTGCTGAGCTTGCCTGTATTGTCGTTACCCCGGATCCCGCGTCTTTGACCGATGCTTTTTCGTTAATCAAGGTTATCCGGCGTCGTGGCTATAAACGGGTGCCCAGCGTGTTGGTGAATATGGCCCAGGGCGCCAGCCAGGCACGTTCGGTATTTCAGCGTTTAGATAGCGCGGCCCAGCGTCACCTGGGCTTGTCCCTCCACTATATGGGCGGCATCTGGCGTGACGAAACCCTCAGGCAATCGGTTCTGAATCAGAAGCCAGTGGCCCTGCTGCCGGTGGCCGATCCTTCCTGTCGCCAGTTCCATACCCTGGCCGACATGCTCAATGTCCGCCTTGCCCAGTT
The DNA here is from genome assembly GCF_000830985.1 of Marinobacter similis. Lineage (GTDB taxonomy): Bacteria > Pseudomonadota > Gammaproteobacteria > Pseudomonadales > Oleiphilaceae > Marinobacter > Marinobacter similis. The sequence continues at coordinate 2,032,972 of NZ_CP007151.1, forward strand.
GCCGCCCAGGAAGGCTGGCATAGCTGCCTATTGGCATCGGGTGTCGCGCCAGCAATCGGAAGCAACGCAGGCCTCGGCGAAATCGACTGCGCAGGCCAGCCCAAAGGACCGTTGTCTTCAGGCGGTGAGTGAGTTGGAGTCGGTATTGGTTCAAACTCCTGACAACGCCATGCTACGTTATGAAGCATTCACCCGGCTTTTTGCACTGCTGGGGCGCGCACCTGACAGTGACACCATCGAAATTATTCAAACTGGTCTCGGCTCTCTTGAATGGGAAAAGTTGAACGAGGAGCATCGACAGCACCTGGCTGCCCACCTCCGCCACTTAGCCGACCAGATCGTGTCGACTGCACCCCCAACATCGACGCCCGCACCGGAAGAAAACGAGCAGACAGATCCGGTTTACGACCGGGTCAGCTTCGGTGAGCAGGAGCGTCTGGTGCGGGCTCTGCGGGAACAGCCTGCGGAAATTTCCCTGGATGAGCTGCTGCGCTCCCTGGCCGGAAACGGTCGCAATCAGTCCTGAGATCAGGGTTAATACCTGCCCCTTTTTTGGTCATTTCTTTTACTCTTTTTGTAGAGTAATTTTGCAGTGTGTCACCGCACTGTAACCCTGGTTGTGTGAAAATCAATCACCGTAGACGATCGTGGCCCGCAAAATGCAGTGAATCTTTCCTGCGCATTTCATTAACAGATTTCCCGCCGACAGGCTGTTAGAGCGGCTGTAGATATAGGTTACAGAGAAGGAGTTCTTCCAATGGCAACATCGCATTTGAATACCGGAGAGTCGTCGTCCAAGGTTCTTGCACAGCTCCGTGGCAAACATGTCCTGATTACCGGAACAACCGGGTTTCTGGGCAAGGTTGTACTTGAGAAACTGATTCGGACGGTTCCGGATATCGGCGGTATTCACCTGCTGGTCCGGGGCAACAAGCGGCACCCGGAGGCGCGTGCAAGATTCCTCGATGAAATTGCGACCTCATCCGTATTCGAGCGCCTGCGCGCTGACGACAACGAGGCTTTCGAAGCGTTCGTGGAAGAGCGCGTGCACTGCGTGACTGGGGAAGTGACGGAGCCGATGTTCGGGTTGCCGGTTAAACAATTCCAGGCCCTGGCCAATCGCGTCGATGCCGTGATCAACTCCGCCGCCAGCGTGAACTTCCGGGAGGAGCTGGATAAGGCCCTGGCGATCAACACCCGCTGTCTCGATAACATCGCCGAGCTGGCACGCCAGAACAGCAGGCTGGCGGTTCTGCAGGTCTCGACCTGTTACGTCAATGGCATGAACTCCGGGCACGTATCCGAAGCGGTGATCAAGCCGGCGGGTGAGGCCCTGCCGCGCAGTGTCGATGGCCACTACGAGATTGATGAACTGGTGCGTTTGCTGGACGACAAGATTGCCGACGTGCGTTCGCGTTATTCCGGTAAGGCCCTGGAGAAGAAGCTGGTGGATCTGGGTATCCAGGAAGCCAACCGCTACGGCTGGAGCGATACCTATACCTTCACCAAATGGTTGGGCGAACAGCTGTTGATGAAGGCGCTGGCTGGTCGTTCCCTCACAATTGTCCGTCCCTCCATTATCGAAAGCGCCCTGGAAGAGCCCGCTCCCGGCTGGATTGAAGGAGTTAAGGTGGCGGATGCCATCATCTTGCCTATGCGCGGGAGAAAGTGACCCTGTTCCCCGGCAAACGCTCTGGTGTAATTGATGTCATTCCGGTGGATCTGGTGGCCAACAGCATAATTCTGTCACTGGCCGAGGCCCTGTCAGAGCCCGCTGACCACCGCATTTACCAATGCTGTAGCGGTAGCAGCAACCCAATCTCGCTTGGTGAATTCATCGATCATCTGATGGTCGAGGCCAAGGCCAGTTACGCGGATTATGATCAGTTGTTCTACCGTCGGCCCACCAAGCCGTTCGTTGCGGTGAATCGGAAACTGTTCGATGCCGTGGTTGGTGGTGTGCGCATCCCGTTGAGTTTCACCAGCCGGATCATCAAGTTGCTGGGCCATAATCGGGAGTTGAAGGTGCTGAGGAATCTGGATACCACGCGCTCGCTGGCCACGATTTTTGGTTTCTACACGGCGCCGGATTACGTCTTCCAGAACGATGGTCTGTTGGCCCTGTCGTCACGGATGGGCGGACTTGATCGAGTGTTGTTCCCGGTAGATGCCCGTCAGATCGACTGGAGTGTCTACCTGCGCAAGATCCATCTGGCCGGCCTGAACCGCTACGCGTTGAAAGAGCGCAAGCTGTACAGTCTACGGTCTGCTAAAACCCGCAAGAAAGCGGCGTAATACCAGACCAATCGCGGGCCGGCAGGTTGGGTCGGTCCGCGTGTTCCCTCCTTACCTATCCTCGTTGTTCGTCGGCGTCAGCCGAGTTTGCGAACAGTCTTGTTCTGTCTATTCTTAAGGATGTTTCTCGTTCAGCGGGGGCTGTCCGCCGCGTGTCTGTGGTGGCTCGCGACAGTTAATAGGTATCTGCGTCAAAAGTTCAGACACATTAGGACGTTAGTCTAATTAATTGTTCAGTCGCACCCATGTTGTACTACAGACATTCGTCGTATTCAGGCCCGAGCTGGCCGCACCGCTCTTTTTTCCACATCGACAATGACAAAAGACTCTGAAAAGGGGGAGCACCATGACTGAGAAACACGTCTTTCCAGTAGCGCCGGAGGTGGCCCAGCGGGCTCTGGTAAATCGGGATCAGTACAACGCGATGTATCGTGAATCGATCGAGAATCCCGATGCGTTCTGGTCAGAGCACGGCAAACGCCTGGAGTGGATCAAGCCCTACACCAAGGTTAAGAACACCACCTACGATTTCGACAACCTGTCCATCAAATGGTTTGAAGACGGCGAACTGAACGCCTCCGCTAACTGCCTTGATCGCCACCTTGAGAAAAAGGGTGACCAGACCGCCATCATCTTTGAAGGTGACGACCCGGCGGACTCTCGCCATGTGACCTACCGTGAGCTGCACGAGGAAACCAGCAAGTTCGCAAATGTGCTTAAGGGGCTGGGTGTAAAGAAGGGCGATGTTGTCACCATCTACATGCCGATGATCGTTGAAACCGCGGTCGCCATGCTGGCTTGCGCTCGCATCGGCGCGATTCACTCCGTCGTTTTTGGCGGTTTCTCGCCCGAGGCCCTGGGTGCACGCATTGTTAACGGCAAATCCCGGTTCGTGGTCACGGCCGATGAAGGTGTTCGCGGCGGCCGCAAGATTCCGCTGAAGAAAAACGTCAACGCGGCCCTGAAGACCGACGGCGCTGATGCGGTGGAGAAAGTGGTGGTAGTTTCCCGCACCGGTAATTCCGAGGTGCCCTGGGACGACAGCCGCGATGTGAAGTACGAAGACCTCATGCAGTCTGCCTCGGCGGATTGTCCGCCTGAGCCGATGAATGCGGAAGACCCGCTGTTCATGTTGTATACCTCAGGTTCCACTGGCGCGCCAAAGGGTGTGTTGCACACCACCGGTGGCTACATGGTGTATGCGTCGATGACGCACGAGTACGTGTTCGACTATCACGACGGTGACGTATACTGGTGCACCGCCGACTTTGGCTGGGTGACCGGTCATAGCTACATTCTTTATGGCCCGCTGGCCAATGGTGCCATCACCGTGTTGTTCGAGGGTGTGCCCAACTACCCGGACAGCTCCCGTATGGGGCAGGTGGTCGATAAGCACCAGGTCAACATCCTGTACACGGCGCCTACCGCCATTCGGGCCCTGATGGCCGAAGGTGCGTCCTGCATGGACGGTACCAAACGCGACAGCCTGAAATTGCTGGGTTCCGTCGGTGAGCCGATCAACCGGAAGCCTGGGAGTGGTACCACCGAGTCATTGGCAACAGCCAATGCCCGATTGTTGATACCTGGTGGCAGACCGAGACCGGTGGCATCCTGATTTCACCGCTGCCGGGCGCTACCGACCTCAAGCCTGGCTCGGCGACCGTGCCGTTCTTTGGTGTTCAGCCGGCCCTGGTCGATAACGATGGCAATGTCCTGGATGGCAAGGCTGAGGGCAACCTGGTGATCATGGATAGCTGGCCTGGGCAGATGCGCACCATTTACGGTGATCATGAGCGCTTCAAGCAGACTTACTTCAGCACCTACAAGGGACGGTATTTCACCGGTGATGGTGCGCGCCGTGATGAAGATGGGTATTACTGGATTACCGGTCGTGTCGACGACGTCCTGAACGTGTCCGGTCACCGCTTGGGTACGGCGGAAGTAGAAAGTGCGCTGGTCGCTCATAGCAAGGTTGCTGAGGCCGCGTGGTTGGTTTCCCCCACGACATCAAGGGGCAGGGCATCTACGTCTATGTCACTCTGGTGCAGGGCGAAGAGCCATCGGATGAGCTGAAGAAAGAGCTGGTGCAGTGGGTGCGCAAGGAAATTGGTCCGATCGCCTCGCCAGATGTGATTCAATGGGCACCTGGACTGCCCAAGACTCGTTCGGGCAAGATTATGCGTCGGATTTTGCGTAAAATTGCTGCCAACGAGCACGATCAGCTTGGCGATACGTCCACCCTGGCAGACCCGGGTGTAGTTGACGAGCTGATCAGCAGTCGCGAATTTAAATAAGGTCGAATCCAAGACCGTAACCCTGTTAAGGAATTTGTTGAATGGCACAAACAATTATCGTCGCTGATGATCACCCGTTGTTTCGCGCAGCATTGAAGCAGGCGGTCAGTCAGGCGGTGCCCGATGCCGAGACGGTTGAAGTCGATAGCATCAAGGCTCTGCAGGCGGCGGTAGAGTCGCACCCGGATGCAGATCTGGTCTTGCTGGATCTGAACATGCCGGGCGCCCACGGCTTCTCCGGGCTGGTGTTCATGCGCGGGCAGTACCCGGGATTGCCGGTGGTGGTTGTGTCGGGTTCGGAGGAGTTGCAGGTCATGCGTCGCTCGATCGACTATGGCGCGTCCGGGTTCATTCCCAAGTCGGCGCCCCTGCCCACCATCACCGAGGCTATTCAGGACGTTCTGGAAGGGGATGTCTGGTTGCCAGACGGGGTGGCGGACAAGATTGAGCGCATGCACTCAGACGCCACGGATTTTTCCGAGAAGTTGGCGTCGCTGACACCGCAGCAATTCCGGGTATTGGGCATGTTGGCCGAAGGGCTTCTGAACAAGCAGATCGCCTACGATCTGGATGTGTCTGAGGCCACCATCAAGGCTCACATCACCGCGGTATTCCGCAAGCTGGGGGTTCGTAACCGGACTCAGGCGGTCATTGCGATTCAGCAGATGGAGATCGATCCTTCGGATCAGTCATTGTCTGGCAGTTAATAACGGCGCTAATCAGCGTGAATGTGAAACGGGAGCCCTTGGGCTCCCGTTTTTTTATGTTCTGGATTTTTGTCCGGGCGCTATGAACATTCTTCTCTCTGTTTAGTGGTACACGTGTACTCACTTAAAGCCGTTTTATAAGCAAATTTAAAAGATAGGCATTGTCATCGTTATTGTCTTTCGGTAAATTCAGCGCACAAGTGTACTCTCAAAATAAAATTTGAGTGCGCCAGTCTGGATTCTTGAAAGAGTAAAGGTGACGAATGAACGCAGCCGTGAAGCCCGAAGCCCTGGGCCAAGCCGTGTATGGAAAACCTGATGAGCGTGAGCTCAGAGACCGAATGAAGAAGGACCTGCCGGCCGATACCTTCAAGACGCAAACCTGGCGGGTGGTCTGGTTTGTGCCGCTGCAGTTGATGATCTGGGGTGGGATCGCGACGATTCTGCTGGCGGGGTTGCCCTGGTATGCCAACCTGGTGCTGGGCTGGTGGTTGGTCACAGCATCGGGTGCCAGGCCTTGCTGGCCCATGAGGTGTTGCACGGTGCTTTGGGGATGAGCCGGCGCTGGCAGAATTTCTTCGGCTGGCTCGGGTTCGGACCTTTTGTGGTGCCGCCGGAGTTCTGGCGCAAGTGGCATAACGTGATTCATCACGGCAACACCAACGCCGGCGATACCGATCCGGATAGCTTTGGTACATTGCGTCGCTACCGCGCCGACCCCAAGCAAAAGAAATTCGCCAAGCTCGCTCCCGGTTCCGGCACCTGGTACAGCTACCTATTTCTGACCTATTCGTTCACCTTTCATGCCCAGCTGGTGCTGTGGTTCCAGGCCCGAAAGCGTAAGCAGTTCAAGGGCTTTGACCGGACCAGGGCAGTCCGGCAATCGGTTGTTTGCGTGGTGGCCTGGGCAGTGTTGGCCGTGCTTTCGGGTCCGCTGGCGGTGTTCACCGTGCTGATCCCGTTCATGGTGGCGAACGTGCTGGGGCAGGGGTATATCCTGACCAACCACTTCCTGCGGCCTCAGACCGCCACCAATAACCCGTTGGACAACTCCATGAGCCTGCGCAGTCATCCGGTTCTTGATCGGCTGCACTTCCGTTTCAGTCACCATGTGGAGCATCATTTCTTCCCGAAGATGGCCTCCAACAAGGCACCCCGGGTTCGGGCGTGGCTGGAACAACATCACGGTGAACGTTACGTGGCGATGCCCCACAGTACAGCGCTGAAGCTGTTGTACACCACGCCCCGGGTCTACAAATCGTCCACTGAACTGGTTGATCCGAACCGGCCGGAGCGGGTGGTGGATCTGCTGCCATTGCAGCAACAGTACGCCGCCAGCAATCGCGGCTGACGGCATCCGCCGGCAGGTTATTTGCTGCCGGCGTACCCCAGCTCTTTATTGACCAGGTTGAACAGCTCTCCGCTGTCATGCCAGTGGTCGAAGTTCTCCAGGAATTGATCGGTGAGCGCCCGTTTCCAGCCGATAAAGTCACCGGCCATGTGGGCGGTCATGGTGACGTTCTCCATGTCCCACAGAGGGTGGTTTTCCGGCAGGGGCTCTTCTTCAAATACGTCCAGGCCTGCCCCGGCAATTTCGCCATTTCGCAGCGCGGCAATCAGGTCGTCGGTTTTGACGATGGGGCCGCGGCCAATGTTGATCAGCCGGGCCGACGATTTCATGGCCTTGAACGCCTTCTCATCAAACAGGCTTTCGGTCTGCGGCGTTAGCGGTGCAGCAATTACTACGTAGTCGGCGTGCCCCAACTGTTCGAACAGTTCGTCGTTGCCGTGCACGGCAACAAAGTCCGGGTCGTCGTGGCGGGGTGTCCGGGCAATTCCGTGGGCATTCAGTCCGGCTGCCCTGACCAGGCGGCCGATCTGCCGGCCAATGGAGCCGGCGCCTACCACCAGGACCTGCTTGCCTTCGGCGCGCTCGGTATCCCGGTGCTTCCACTGATGTTTCATCTGCAAGCGGATCGAGCCGGGAAAATCCTTGGCGAACATCAGGATGGTGCAAAGCACGTACTCGGCAATGGTGCGGTCGAAAATGCCGCGGGCGTTGGTGACCACCACGTCGCTGTGAATCAGCGCAGGAAACATCAGCGCATCAACCCCAGCGCTGGTGGCGTGAATCCACTGCAGCTTGTCGGCTGACTCCCAGGCCGCTTCCAGGGCCTCGGTGCGGAAGTCGGTGACCATCATGACGTCGGTGCCCGGCAAGGTGTCTCTCAGCGTCTGCTCGTCGCAGGCGAATCGCACTTCCGCACGCGCCTGAGTGCGTCCATGCCCGGTGGCTCCGGCTCGCCGGGTGCAGTGAGAACGGTTATCACGGGTTTGCTTGGCTGTGTCATTGAACCTCCGCCTTATGAGCTGATGGGCGACCTCGAAGCTGGGTCTCACGACAGTCTGGTATCCCGCTGCGGTACGGTCAACTTGTGACGGTGAAAGTTGGCTTCTTGTGAGCGGAAGTAGGCCAATTCCATAGTTGGTATCTTTCTGCTTTTTTGTCTTGTGTGGCCTGTTCTTACTGGCTAACCTGCAGAGGTAAGTTATTTTTGCCCCGCTCGCAGGAGGTGTTTTATGGCAGACTCTGCCAACTACGAGACTGGCCAGTCCAGACCACGTAAAGTGAAGTACCGGAAGAACAAGGCCAGCTGGAACCCTGCCATGCAGGCGATTCCTGTGCCGGGCATTCGTCGCATGGTGAACATGGCGGCCTCGATGAAAGATGTTATTCATCTTTCGATCGGTCAGCCCGACTTGCCGACGCCAAAGCATATTATTGACGCCTACGTTGAGGCGCTGAACGCCGGGCAAACCGGTTACACCATGGATGCCGGGTTGCCGGAGCTCCTGGTCGCGCTCCGTGATTATTATGGCAAGCGCTACAACCGCAAGCTGACCCGCGACAACATCCTGATCACCAGTGGCGCCACCGAGGCCATGTACCTGGCAATCTCGGCAACGTCGGCGCCGGGCCGTCAGTTCATCGTGACGGATCCGTCGTTCCTTCTGTACGCGCCCTGATCCGGATGAACGGTGGCGAGGTCAAGTTCGTGCCTACTCACGCCGAGAATGATCACCAGCTTGATCCGGACGAAGTCATCCGCGCCATGGGTCCGCGTACTTTCGCGCTGATCCTGAACAACCCCAACAACCCGACCGGAGCGGTGTATCCGCGCAGCACGGTGGAGACCATCCTGGAGGAGTGTGCGTACCGGGGAATTCAGGTTTACGCCGATGAAGTCTATGACCACCTGATCTTCGATGATGACGATTTCGCCAGCGTCCTGAACTGCTCCATGGACCTGGACAACATCATGTGCATCAGCAGTTTTTCCAAGACCTACAGCATGGCTGGTTTGCGGGTTGGCTGGGTGATCGCGAGTCAGGCGGCAATCAAATCCCTGCGTCGGTACCACATGTTCACCACCTCCGTGGCCAATACGCCGTCCCAGTTTGCTGGCGTGGCGGCGCTCACCGGTGATCAGCAGTGCGTGCAGGACATGGTTAGTATCTACAAGGAGCGCCGTGACAAGGTGGTGGAGTTGATTGACCAGACCCCTTACATGACCGGCTATAAGCCCGGCGGTGCCTTCTTCGCGTTCCCGGGCCTGCCGCCCCATGTGGATGGCTCTGATCTGGCGCTGCGCATGCTGAAGGAAACCGGCGTTTGTATGGTGCCGGGGGATGCCTTTGGTGAGGCGTCTACCAACGCCGTGCGGATCAGTTTCTCGACGACCTGTGAGAAACTGGAAGAAGCCTTTGATCGCGTCATCCCGTGGATGGCGAAGCAACAGTTCTGAGGAGTTGTGATGTCAGCCCTGGAGTCTGTCCTCATACAATGCCCCTACTGCTGGGAGACGCTGGATGTCAGCGTCGACCCGTCAGTGCAGGAGCAGGAGTATGTGGAAGACTGCCAGGTCTGCTGCCAGCCCATTCTCATACGCGTGTTGTTTGATGATGATCTGACGCCCCATGTTGAAGCCCGCGCCGAGAACGAATAGCGGCGCCCGGCAATTCTGACCGATCCTTAATCTTGCCGTCTTGCCCCCAGTTGGCACCGTGCTCAGGATAGGTGGGTAACTCATGGAGGCGATCGCATGCACACTTTTTCCAAGTCCGGCCTTTGGGCCTGATTCTTCTTACGCTTACCCTGACCAGTGGCTGTGCAAGCCTGTCGCCGTATTCGATATCCGAGGGCGAGCTGGAGCGCCATCTTCAGGACGTGGTGAGCGATTTTGATCGCCAGCAACTCAAAAGCGGGTCGCCGCTCAGCCTGAGTCTGAGTGATGCCGACATTACCCTGGGTCCTGATGGCCGGGACGTAGCGGTGATTGATGTTAAAGGGCAGGTGGCGGTCAATGCCATGCTGGCCCGCCTGCCGGTTGATATCGCGCTCAAAGTGGAAGGTGCACCGGTCTATGACAGCACTGAGAAAGCCATCTTTATCCGGCGGCTGCAGTTGTTGGATAGCAGCATCGATTCCCCGTTTTTCCGGGGCGATCTGAAACCGATAACAGAGCACGTTATGCGGGCGGTGGCACAGATGCTGGAAACCATGCCGGTTTACCGACTGGATGAAACTAACTTTGCCCAGCGTATGTTTGGCGCCATGCCGGTGGATGTGCGGGTGGCTCCGGGGCGTCTGGAATTCGTGATGGCGGATAAGTAGAAGAGAGTTATCGGACAGGCCGAAGCTTTCGAGGAGAGTACAACGGCGGCGCTGTGCAGATGCGCCGCCGTTGGCAGATTCAACCGTTCAGCCGCTGGCAAATAGCAACACCGATCTCATGGGTGCCACGTTTGCTGCCAGCGTTTTCGGCCAGATCAGCAGCCACCGCATCGTAAAGTTCCTTGCCCGCCGCAGCCAGATTCGGGTCTTTCCGGCCCAGCCATTCCAGCATACGCGCTGTGGTAAACAGCATCGCGGTTGGGTCAGCTAGACCCTGGCCGGCAATGTCCGGCGCACTGCCGTGGGTCGGTTCGAACATAGAGGGCATTTCCGGATCGGTCGGATTCAGGTTGCACGACGGCGCCACACCCATGCCACCTGACAAAACCGCAGCCAGGTCTGTCAGAATGTCGCCCTGAAGGTTGCTGGCGACCACCACATCGAAGGCCCAGGGGCTTTGCACGAACTTCATGCAGGCCGCATCCACCAGCTCGTGGTGGACGGCCACATCCGGATATTCCTCGCTGATTGCCTCGAACGCCTCTGTGTACATGTCGCCCCAGTGCCGGAGCGCATTGCGCTTGGTGACCAGGCATACCTGGCTCTCACAAGTTCGGCCATCGAGAGTGCGGAAGCTGCGCGTCCGCCCCTCTTTTACCCGCTCAGCAGCCCGGTTCCGGGCCTGCTCGAAGCCGTAGCGGATAATCCGGTTGGTGGCCTTGCGGGTGAATACCTCCATCTGGGTAGCGACTTCATCCTCGGTACCTTTGCGCAAGCGGCCACCCTGGCTGACGTACTCGCCTTCGGAGTTCTCGCGAATCACCAGCATGTCGATGTCTTTGGCTCGCTCGTCGGCCAGGTACTGCCGGGCGCCTGGTAGAAGCCGGGCAGGGCGTTCACAGACCCATTGGTCAAAGCCCTTGCGCATCTCCAGCAGCGGCGCCAGTGAGACGCTGTCTGAGAGCAGATAGCGCTCGGAATCGTCGATCGGGCCCGGGTCGCCCAGCGCTCCCAGCAGAATCGCGTCGTAAGCCTGGAGTTGCTTGAGGGCATCTTCAGGCATGGATTCGCCGTTTTCCTCATGCCAGGCATGGGAAGGCCAGGGGAATCGGGTCCACTCCACCGCCAGGCCGTGTTTTGCGCGCAGGGTTTCCAGGCAACGGACGGCTTCACCCACCACTTCCGGACCTATGCCATCACCGGGGGTGACTGCGATGCGGGTTGTTTCAGCCATTCAGGCGACTCCTTTTTTAAATCGGCACGTATGTTTACCAGTCTCCCAGTTTAGACGTCCAAGAGCGGGATGCCACCACTCATTCGGGTAATGGCTCCAGGTTAGGTTGCGCCCGCGCTCTGGACCTTATAGTGGGGCATACATACCTTATAGTTGCTGTACCTAAGTGGTGCAGTTCGTTTGTTTAGGAGACCCAGTGAACCAACCCGCAGTCCTATTTGATGAATCCAACTGTGAGCAATGTGCCTGCGGCGAAGGGTTGGATTTCTCCTTTACCTTTGCGTTCCAGCCGATTGTTGACGTCCTAAATCAGTCCGTCTACGCCTACGAAGCCTTGGTTCGTGGTCCGGAAGGCGAGGGGGCCATGAGCGTCCTGTCGAATGTTAACGAGACTAACCGTTATTCTTTTGATCAGGTTTGCCGGGTCAAGGCGGTCAAACTGGCGTCGCGACTGGGCATGAAAACGATGCTCAGCATCAATTTCATGCCGAACGCGGTTTATCAGGCTGAATATTGTATTCGCACTACGCTGGCGGCAGCAAAGACCTACAATTTCGACACCAGCAAGCTGATCTTTGAATTAACTGAAAACGAGCAATTAACGTCTGTTGATCATCTGGTGTCGATCATTGAGGCGTACCAGGAGATGGGCTTCAAAACAGCAATAGACGATTTTGGCGCCGGCTACTCACGCTACAACATCATGATGGCTAGCCCTCCGGACATTCTTAAGCTCGATATGGGATTGGTGCGCAATATTCACAATGAGCCTAACAAGCAGGCTGTGGTGTCCGGTATCATCACCATGATGAAGCAGCTTGGTGGAAGGATTGTGGCCGAAGGGGTGGAGACCGAGGAAGAGTATTTCTGGTTGCGCTCTCAGGGCATCACCCTTTACCAGGGGTTTTTATTCGCCAAGCCGGGATTCGAATGCTTGCCTGAACCGGTCTTTCCGGTCTGAGGCAGCCTCAACTAACAGGGAACTGCTTTGCTCTATCGCATCATGACCGTCATTGGCGGTCTCGTATTTGTTGCTGCACTGTTCGCTCTGCTGTGGTTTTTCTGTAGAAAATTCCTTCAGCACCATGGTGTGACTGACCAGGTATCGGACCGGGCGACGGTACTCGCTACCTGGACCTTCGCAGGCATCAGCGTTGGTTTGGTTTTTGCCGTGGTAGGTGCCTTTGTGCTGGGCCCCTGGGCCTTCTACCGGACTTTGCGCGGCCACGACGTCAACATTTCCGAAGGCGCCGCCATCTGGTGGGGCTTTGGGATTGTGTTGGCATCTATGGCGATCACCGGGTTGGGCTTTTTCGGCTTCTTGATGGCCGTGGGTGCTTACTGAACCTTGTCTCAGGCGATTTCTCGCAGTTGCTCCCGGAACCAGATCAGGGCCGGTTCCTTTTCATAGGCCCGGTGCCAGTACAGGTGCACATCAATAGACGGTAACTCCGCCGGCGGATCCATCAGGGTCAGGCTGGCCCGCTCGGCGATAATCCGGGCGTAGGTTTCGGGCATGGTCAAAAGCAGGTCGGTTTCCTCAACCACCCGGCAGGCCGCAAAATAATGCTGGCAGCGCAATCGGATATCCCGCTGCACCCCCAGGCGTGAAAGCTCGAAATCCTCAATGCCTGGTCCTTCCGTTCTCGACGACACCAGCACGTGCTTCGCCTTCAGATATTCTTCCATCGTCAATTTGCCCTTGATTAAAGGGTGATCGCTACGGGCAATCAGTACCAATCGATCCCGCCGCAACAGCTGGTGCGATGTCTGGTTGCTGACCGGCAAAAGCACATCCACCGCAAAATCCAGCTTCCCGGCTGCGAGCTGGGTTTCCATTTCCCGCCGCGGAATCCGCTGACTGACAATCTCCAGCTCGGGGTAAGGCTCCAGTCGTTTCATCAGCTGCGGCAAAAAGGTGGATTCGAGAATATCCCGCAGCCCCAGCGAGTAGGTTTTGCGCTGGCTGGCGGGATCAAAGGCGTGAAACTGGTTTACCGCCCCCTGTATCTGGTTAAGGCCGGGCCGCATGGACTCCAGGAATCGGCGGGCCAGTGGGGTGGGCACCATCTGGTTTCCCTGCCGGGTGAACAGGGGGTCATCAAAGTGGTCTCGGAGCCGCGAAAGGGAGTGGCTGACCGCCGGCTGGGTCAGGTGCAGGGCCCGGGCTGCGCGGGTGAGGCTGCCTTCGCGATAGATAGTGTCGAAGACGTGCAGCAGGTTCAGGTCGAGGCGATTCAGTGCCATGTCGAGATCCGTGTCTGTGAATAAGTACGGGTAATGATAAAGGATAAGAATAATTCAGTCGCGTAATAGTTTGAGCGGTCCTAGACTGGCTTCATCGTGATCAATTCAATGCACCAGCCGTCAGGATTTCAGCGAGGATAGGGCGATGGATTTCAATATTTCCGAGAGAGGCCAGGATTATCTCAAGCGCGTGAAGGCGTTTATGGCCGACGAGATTTTTCCCATTGAGGCGCAGTACCACAAGGAGCTAGCGTCCCAGGACAACCGCTGGGTGGTTCTCCCGATCATCAAGGAGTTGAAGGAGAAGGCCAAGGCCCAGGGTCTGTGGAACATGTTCTTCCCGGACGAGAAGCATGGCTGTGGTCTGCTCAACTCCGACTACGCCCTGATTGCCGAGGAAACCGGCCGCAGTTTTATTGCTCCGGAGATTTTCAACTGCAACGCGCCGGATACCGGCAACATGGAAGTGTTGATCCATTACGGTTCCGAGGAGCAGAAAGCCGAGTGGCTGCCGCGCTTGATGAGCGGCGAGATCCGGTCAGCGTTCTGCATGACCGAGCCGGGCGTGGCGTCCTCTGATGCCACCAATATGGAAGCTACCGCCGTGGTTGAGGGTGATGAGGTGGTGCTCAACGGCCGTAAATGGTGGAGCACCGGTATCGGTCACCCGGACTGCAAGGTCGCTATCTTTATGGGCATGACCGATCCGGATGCCCAGAAGCACCGTCGCCACTCCATGGTTCTGGTGCCGCTGGACACGCCGGGCGTTCGTATTGAACGTATGCTCCCGGTTTTTGGCGAGTATGATGAACCTTATGGCCATGGTGAGGTGGTGTTCGACAATGTCCGCCTGCCCAAGAGTGCCTTTATTGCCGGGCCGGGCCGTGGTTTTGAGATTGCCCAGGGTCGTTTGGGGCCAGGCCGGGTGCATCACTGCATGCGTGCCATCGGTGCCGCGGAGCGTACGCTGGAGTTGTTGATCAAACGCGCCACCAGCCGTGAAGCGTTTGGCCGGCCGATTGCCAAGCTGGGTGGTAACCCGGACATCATCGCCAATGCCCGTATGTCCATTGAGCAGGCGCGCCTGCTGACTCTGAAATGCGCCTGGGCGCTGGATACCAAGGGTATTGCTGGTGCGCTGCAGGAGGTTTCGATGATCAAGGCGGTGATTCCGGCGATGCTGCAGACCATTGTTGATCAGGCTATTCAGATTCACGGTGGCGCTGGTGTAAGCGATGATGATTTCCCGCTGACTCAGTTGTTTGCTTACGCTCGGGTTCTGCGCTTGGCAGACGGGCCGGATGAGGTGCATCGGGCTATGGTGGCGCGTCTTGAGTTGGCTAAATATAAAAATCGGGGTTCCTGAATCTGGGGCGGGAGCTGGCGGGCGGTATTTCTGAAACCCGCTCAAGCACGTCCATGTGACGCTTGAGCTCCGCCATCCATGGCTCCGCACAGTTTCAGAAATACCCACCCGCCAGCTCCGTCGTTGTTCGGAGTTGGCTTCGGTTTTTTATAACACGTGACGGAAATAATTATGACTCAGAGA
This sequence comes from Marinobacter similis, assembly GCF_000830985.1. Classification (GTDB taxonomy): domain Bacteria; phylum Pseudomonadota; class Gammaproteobacteria; order Pseudomonadales; family Oleiphilaceae; genus Marinobacter; species Marinobacter similis. The sequence goes on from NZ_CP007151.1 coordinate 2,047,973, forward strand.
ATCTTCATTACAGGCGGCGCCAGCGGCCTTGGTCGTGCAATTGCGCTCCGCTATGCCAAAGAGGGTGCCAGGGTTTGTATTGGTGACATCAACCTGAGCAGGGTGCCAGTGTCGAGCAGGAGATCAACAACGCCGGGGGCGAAGGCTACTACTTTGAATGTGATGTTCGGCGCCTGACGGATCTGGAGAAGATCTGTGACGACCTGACTGCCAAGTGGGGCGGTGTCGATGTGGTGGTTAACAACGCCGGAGTGGCTTCCGCCGGGTCGATTGAAGACACCACTATGGCGGACTGGGAATGGATTCTGGATATCAACGTGCTGGGCGTGGTTCGTGGCTGCAAGGCCTTTACGCCGCAGTTCAAGAAGCAGGGTTCAGGTGCGTTTGTGAACATCGCGTCTATGGCTGGTCTGATGCTGGCACCGCTGATGGATAGCTACAATGTCTCCAAGGCGGGTGTTATTGCTCTGTCCGAAACCCTGAGCCACGAGCTGCGGGATGACGGTATCCACGTGAGCTGTGTCTGCCCGGCGTTTTTCCAGACCAATCTGGCCAGCAGCATGCGTTCCGATCTGCCGGGTATTCAGCAGAACGTGAACAAGCTGATGAAGCGCTCCAGCATTACCGCGGAAGATGTCGCTGAAGACATCATGCGGTCGGTGCAAGACAAGAGCTTCTGGGTGCTGCCCCACGCCAAGGAGCGCCGCATGTGGATGGTTAAACGGCATGCGCCTAAGGCGTTTGACTGGTTGATGCACCAGGAAAGCAAGCGCTGGATGAACAAGATGGGCGGTAAGGCCAAAGCCTGAACGATTGGAAAGACGAGAGGAGAGTCCTGAATGACCCAGATTGATCAGGCAAAGGATGTCCGCGAAGGCGAAGAGCTGGATGTGGCCGTTGTTGATCGCTTCATGAAGCAGGCGATTCCCGATCTCAGCGGTGAACCTGAAATCCGGCAGTACCCGGGCGGCGCCTCCAACCTGACCTACCAGGTGGATTATGGTGAGCGCTCGTTCGTGCTACGCCGGCCGCCGTTTGGCAAGATCGCCAAGTCCGCACACGACATGCTGCGCGAAGCCAAGGTAATGCAGGCCTTGAAGCCGGTTTATCCCTACGTGCCCAACATCATTGCGATTTGTGACGACCACGATGTCCTTGGTTGTGATTTCTACGTGATGGAGCGCCTGAAAGGCATCATTCTGCGTCAGGATTTCCCGGACGGTTTCGACCTGAGCGAAGCGGACACCCGCAAGCTGTGCCTGAATGTGATCGACAAGCTGGTGGACCTGCACCGGGTGGATGCTCAGGCAGCTGGCCTGGACAAGCTGGGCAAGGGCGCCGGCTACGTGCAGCGCCAGATTGGCGGCTGGAGTGACCGGTTCCGCAAGGCGCGCACCGAGGATGTCGGCGATTTTGAAGAAGTCATGGCATGGCTCAACGACAAGATGCCGGACGACATTGCCCAGGTGGTGATTCACAACGACTACCGGTTCGACAACGTGGTGCTGAACCCAGACAACCCGTTTGAGGTGGTGGGCGTTCTCGATTGGGAAATGGCGACCATCGGCGATCCGCTCATGGACCTGGGCAACAGCCTGGCGTACTGGATCGAAGCTGACGACGAAGGCCCGTTCCAGATGCTGCGGCGCCAGCCCACCCATCGCCCGGGCATGCTGAGCCGCAAGGAAGTGGTGGAGTACTACATGGAGAAGTCCGGTTTCCGGGTTGATAACTTCGATTTCTATGAGATCTACGGGCTTTTCCGGCTGGCGGTTATCGTCCAGCAGATTTACTACCGCTTCTACCACGGCCAGACCAAGGACAAGCGCTTTGCGGCATTTGGCCACGCGGCCAATTACCTGGAGAAGCGGTGTCAGCGTCTGATTGCAGAGAGTTCCCTGTAATGGCGACGGTCTATCTGGTGCGCCATGGCCAGGCCAGTTTTGGCAAGGCCAACTACGATCAGCTCTCGCCGACGGGCTGGGAGCAGGGCCGGGTGCTGGGGCGTTGGCTGGCGAATCGGTTAACCCCGGGTGCGGTTTTCGGCGGTAACCTGGAGCGTCACCGGGAAACGGTTGAGGCCATTACCACCGGCTTTGGCAGTCAGCTACCCGATATGCAGGTAACCACGGGCTTTAACGAGTTTGACCATAACGAGGTGGTCACCCGTTTTCGGCCCGAGTGGGAAGATCGAGAGATCATGACCCGTGACCTCAGGGCGTTTCCGAAACCTGCCAAGGCCTTCCAGGAAGCCTTTGTTCAGGCGGTTCGGCGCTGGGCCTCGGGGCAGCACGACGGTGATTATTCGGAAACCTGGCCCGGGTTCAAGGCCAGGGTGCTGCAGGCGTTCGAGGAGATGGTCGAGTATGCCGATGGCAGTGACGTTCTGGTGGCTACCTCCGGTGGCCCGATCTCGGTGATCTGTCAGGAGCTCCTGGGGCTGGATGATGCCCGGGCACTGGGGCTGAACGAGGTGATAGCCAACACAAGCGTTACCCGTGTGCTTTATTCCGGCCCCCGTCGCAGCCTGTCCGTTTTTAACAACTACAGTCACCTGGAAGCGGAAGACCCCGCCCTGGTGACCTACCGATAACGATTGAGGTAAACGAATGAGCAGCAAAGACCTGTTTGATCTGACCGGCAAGGTGGCGCTGATTACCGGTGCCAGCCGGGGTATTGGTGAAAGCATTGCGCGCACCCTGGCCAACTATGGCGCCCACGTGATTGTTAGCAGCCGCAAGATTGATGGCTGTGAGGCCGTAGCGGGCAGCATCCGCGAAGCCGGTGGCAGCGCCGAAGCCTATGCCTGCCACATTGGTGAGATGGATCAGATCGAGGGTATCTGGGCGCATATTGAGAAAACCCACGGCAAGCTGGATATTCTGGTCAACAACGCGGCCGCCAACCCTTACTTCGGGCCGATTGAAGATACGGATCTGGGTGCATTCAATAAGACCGTGGATGTGAACATCCGGGGCTATTTCTTCATGTGTGCCCGTGGCGCGCAGATGATGAAGAAAGCCGGCGGCGGAGCATCGTAAACGTGGCGTCGGTGAATGGGGTGAATCCCGGTCATTACCAGGCATTTACTCGGTCACCAAGGCGGCGGTTATCTCCATGACCAAGTCGTTCGCCATGGAGCTGGGCCAGCAAAACATTCGGGTGAACGCATTGCTGCCGGGTCTGACCGACACCAAGTTTGCCAGTGCCCTGACCACCAACGAAGCCATCAAGAAGCAGGCTATGGCCCACATCCCCATGAAGCGGGTGGCCGATCCTGACGAGATGGCTGGCACGGTGCTGTATCTGGTGTCTGGCGCTTCAAGCTACACCACGGGTGCCTGCATCAACGCCGACGGTGGTTACCTGACCATCTAAACGGTTAGCTCTCAGCGATTTCGGACCCGGGCGAGCAGGTCAGGGCCTCGAAATCGCGGTTGAGTTCAACGGTCCGGTTTTCCAGATGGGCCAGCTGAGTCGTGTTGCCTGCTGCCACCACGTCGTGGATCAGGGTGTTCAGGGCGACTCTGCTGCGCTCCATCATCGCCTCGTATTCCTCTCCCCGTATCGATGTTGACTCGTTCAGCAGTCGCGCAACCTCCTGTTCAAATCCCGGTTCCTGGCGCCTTTCCAGCGCATCAATGAAGGCTAGCTGCCAGTTGCGACGGCCCTGCAGCCAGATTTCGGTCTGGCGATCGCGTTGCTCCGACCAGCGGGTAACGATAGCTTGCTGGTTGTCGTTCAAATCGCCCAGCCAGCGTTCCAGTCTCTCCGAGGTGCGCTCAGCTCGGGCTGCCGCGGTAGTTTCGGGATCCTCTCCCAAATACTCTTGCTCCAGTTCGCGCTGGCGTTCTGCCATATTCTCAGTTAGCTCGCGCACCTGCGCATCATCCAAGCTGGCAAGCAGCCTGCTCGCGATCGGGGTGGCCCGGGAGAGTAATGGCGGGAAGAAGCCGAGGAGCTCATCCTGATGTTCGGAGAGAACCTCCGGTGTGATGTTTTGCTGGCGGACATCGGTTTCCAGTGTGTTCAGCCACACCTGATATTTGGGCAGTTCCGTGGCGCAGTGCCAACCCCGGAGGTCGTCCAGGTCGTCGTACAATTGTGTTTTCTGAACATCAGTCAGGGTGACGTAATCCTCGACCCACCAGACAACGCCCCAGTCCGCATAGCGGTAGGCCATGCGCGTTGAGCTACAGCCGGACAAAACGAACAGTGCGATAAGCACCAATGTGCTCCAAACAAGGGTTTTCGTTGGTGCAGCGTATTGCCTGTTCATAATTCACCCTGTGGCCGGAGGAGCGGGTTACTTGAAACGAGTGCTCGCAAAAAGCACGCAGGCTTATTAGCATGCGCTCTTCCTATCCTGTCAGTGTACGGTATTTAGTTTAATTCGGATGCGGCTCCAAACCAGGTTGGGGCTAACGGGAGATGATATGAGCAAGCTCAAGCCTGCGCGGGTCCGACAGCTGATTTTCGGTATCTATATGTCCGGCATCATGTCGTTTCTGATGTCCGGTGTTATCACCTGGCTCAACACCGGTATTGATTCCGGGTATCCCGCTCGCTGGACTGCGGCCTGGCTGGTCGCCTGGGCGGTGGCGTTCCCCCTGGTCACTTTCATTGCGCCGCTGGCGGCGAAATTAACCGAGTTCACCCTCCGGCGCTTTGAGCCTGAGGCTCCACCAATGCCTATCTGTTCAATTGTCAAAAACTGTTAAACCGTTTCGTTTGGGTGCCCGTAAATTGCTGTGATGCATAGTTCAGGTTTTTAACTACTGCAGATGCGAACCACCTTTTCTGGTAACTACCTCAGCAATCGAGGCACAGTGACAATGAACACCAAATTCACCTTACTCCTAGTAGCGATGGCCGGATCAGTGCTGTTATCCGGCTGTTTTGACGGCGATAGTTCTAAGGACACCAGCGTTCGGATAGTTCACGCCTCATCAGACGCACCTGCAGTGAATGTGCGCGTCAACAACAACACGGTTCTGTCCGGCGCTGACTACAAACAGGCCGCCGAACTGTCTCCAAAGGCCGGGTCTTCCACCATTGCTATCGACGGCATATTGCCTGGCGGAACAACCACCACCGTAATAGAGACCGATGCCTCCCTCCGTTTTGATACCCACTACGATGTGATTGCCGTTGGCAAAGTCGGCGATAGCAGCATCGCGCCTCTGGTGCTCGCCGATGATGGCAGTCGTAGTTCTTCGACCTCCGTTAGGCTCCGCGTTGCCCATCTGTCGCCTGATGCCGAGGCTGCTGCGGCCGGCCCCGTGGATGTGTTTGTGACAGCGGCGGGTGATCCACTGCCGGCTGATGCCACCTTCACCTTCTCCTTCAAGGAGAGCGTTGGCCCGCTGGAAGTCCCGGCCGGGGATTATCAAATCCGGGTAACGCCAACCGGCACGGACACCGTGGTTTACGACAGTGGCACCGTGCCTCTGCCCGCTGGTGCCGATCTGCTGATTGGCGCGGTGGATAACACCGTGTTTGGAGACTCACCGGTCAGCCTGCTGGTAGTGAACGGTGCGGATACGTCTGAGATTGTGGATGTCGGCACTGGCGTGGGTATTCGCGCGGCGCACAATTCCGCAACGCCGACGCCGGACGTGGATATTTATGTGAATGAGGATCCGGACGGATCGCCGGCTGCTGGCCCGGTGGCTTATGGAGAAACAGTGCCGGCAAGTCCTGAAACCGGTAGTTACGTGGAGCTGGCGGCCGGCTCCAACCGGGTAGCGATAACCGCAACCGGCGACACCAGTAACGCTGTTATTGACGAGACGTTGGATCTGGCTAACGGCGATCTGCGGACGCTCGTTGCCGCTGGAATACTCGCAGACGGTCTCGATCTGTTTGCGTTCACTGACGACAATCGCCGCATTGCGACAGAGGCTCGCCTGCGAGTGTTGCACGGAGCAGTGGAAGCCCAGAGCGTGGATGTGTTCCTCATACCCACCGCAGCTGGTGGTGCGGGCGCAACCTTGATCGGGAATGCGTCACCTGCGCTGGATGATTTCCAGTATGGAACCTCTTCGGGGTATGTGAGCGTTGCAGCCGATGAGTATGTGATCTTCATTACCTCTGACGATGGCTCAACAGAGCTGTATAAATCTCCGAGCTTGTCGTTGTCAGCCGGTGGCGTCTACACGGCGCTGGCGCGGTTGGAAGAGAGCATGGCGAGTGTTGCCACAGTTACGCTCCTGGACGATTTTGTCATACCCTAGGACTGATAAGCGGGACGACCCCGCCATAAACGAAAAGCCCCGGTCTGACCGGGGCTTTTTTTATTGAATCGAGGTTTCCGGCTTTTTGCTGCCGGACTCGGCCCGCGAGAATGCAGTGCCTGTCGGTGGCCGGTAGTGCAGCGAGTACAGAACCCGGTCCAGGACTGCCTGGCCATTCCAGGCCGGATCATTGTTAACCATGCCAACCACGGCCCAGGTTGTGTTGTGTTCATCCCGGGTGAAACCGGCGATGGAACGAACATCTTCCAGGTAACCGGTTTTGATCCGGCCACTGCCGTCCATGCCAGTGTTGCGCAACCGGCGGGCCATGGTGCCATCCATCGCGATGATGGGCATGGAAGCCATCAGGTCGGCGGAAAACGGGCTGTTCCAGGCGTGTTGCAGCAGTTGAGCACCCTGGCGCGCGGTGATGCGGCCATGGCGAGTGAGGCCAGCGCCGTTGTCAATCACCATGCCAGCGGTGTTGATGCCTTTTTTCTCGAGCCAGTCGTAAATCACCCGAATGCCGGCAACCCGATCATCATCCTCGTCGTCCAACCGGTTTTCGGCCCCGATATTCAGCAACATCTGGCGCGCCATCACGTTGCTGCTCCACTTGTTGATGTCGCGCACCATGGCGACCAGGTCAGGAGAGGTGGTCTTCATGACCAGGCGAGCGTCTTCAGGAGTTTCGCCGGTGCCGTTAGCGCCCATGACTGCGACGCCGGTTTCCGCAAGCATCGACCGGATCAGGGCGGCGCTGTATTGGTCATGGGGCATCAACGACAGGTAACGGGTGGTTCGACAGCCTGGGGCAGGGAGCCGGTCACCCGAACGGTCACCTTGTTGTCATCGTGGAAGATAGGTTCCCACTCAAAGCTTCGGCGGCTGGGGCAGGCACCTTCTGCGGTTGCAGTGACGCGGTTATCGATAACTACATCAGTCAGATTCGGCACACTCCAGGCCTGGGTTCCGCGTTCGTCGGCACGCACCTGGAAATGCAGCAAATTCAGGTTGGTCAGGTAGGGTGACGGTTCCACCAGAAATGGCGCGTGAGGGTTGTCGCCATTGTCTTCGAATTGAGGGAAGCCGCTGTCAATTCTGAAATAGCTGCCATCCAGAATCAGGTCGCCTTTAACGGTGGTAATCCCCATGCTGTGCAGTTCCCGCAGGGTACTCCACAGGCGTTCGATGGTGAGTTTGGGGTCACCACCAAAGCGCACGTACAGGTTGCCGGTCAGGGTATCGCCGACCATGTCGCCGTCAGTCAGAAAATCGGTATCCCAGTGGTGGCTGGGGCCGAGGATTTCCAGGGCGGCGTAGGTGGTGACCAGCTTCATGATGGAGCCGGGGCTCATCAGCTCGTCGGCATTGATGTACTGCTCGATGCCCGGTCCATTCAGGGGAATAGCGGCAACACTCAGGGCGTTCTCGGCGTCCAGGGACTTGGCAGCGTAGTCACGAACCTGGTTGCTCCAGACCTGGGCCGACGAAAAACCGCCGTCGTCCTTGTCGAGGGCCAACAGGGCAGGGCTGACGGCCAATGCAAGCGCAGAACCTGCGGCGATGACCGAACGTTTGAAAAACGAGCTCTTGTCTATTGCCTTCTGAGCGCGCTGCATACCCGGGTTACCCTGATGAAGATGGTTGGATTCTTATTTCTCAACAATAGCCCATCTTTGCTGCGTGTACTATGCAGAAAACCTATACATGACGTTAAAAAATGGCAGTAGAGTCATTGTTTGTATTGATTTTTTGTGACTTCCTGTAAGTGGCCTTTTGAATCATGAACTTGCTGACGGCGATAAGCGCCTGCGGGCCAATGGAAAACCGGCCGATGGCATGATATTTAAGAGAAACACCAACTGAAGGTTTTTAGCTATGCCCAACATACTCGCTCATAACGTCAACGTGCTTGGATCCGTGACAACCTCGTCTCTGTCGGCCTGGCGGGGCTGCATGGTTGTCGAGAAGTGCGTACAGCCCGAGCTGCCTATCATTCTTTACGACATGGAGGCCTGCCCGTTTTGTCGACGTGTTCGCGAGGCTCTTACGGCGCTGCACCTGGACGTGGAAATCCGTCCGTGCCCGAGGGGTGGCCAGCGTTTCCGGACTGAGGCCGCCGAAATCGGAGGCAAGCAGCAATTCCCACTGTTGGTCGACAAAAATACCGACACCGTGATGTATGAATCCAGCGACATCGTGGCGTATCTGTTCCGGGAATATGCCGGGCGTTCAGTCCCGAAGTTCTACCGGGGCAAGCCCTGGCAGCCAGCGGTGGGTTCAGTCGCATCGGCTGTCAGTGCCTTGCGGGGTTTGAGAGCCAGGGCCAGTAGCCAGCCAGTGCAACCGTTGCACCTGTGGAGTTTTGAGGGCAGCCCTTTTTCACGCCTGGTTCGGGAACGGCTGTGCGAGCTCGAGATCCCTTACACGCTGCATAATCTGGGCAAGGAACACTGGACCGAAGTCGGACCAGCAACGCAGCGGCTGAAGCCGGGGCCCTACACACCGATTCCAGGCGGCAAACGGGATGTCTTCTTCCAGCAACACAGGCGGGTACAGGTGCCCTACCTGGAAGATCCGAATACGGATGAAGGACTGTTCGAATCAGCACGGATTCTGAAATATCTGGAGACCCACTACGGGGCCTGATGCCCCTCCAAGAGGGTCGGCACTGTGCGCAAGGGCACGGAAGGAGGGCCAGACATGGTGGTGCGTCTAACACGAAGACAGCTCCTGATTGGCGCCGGTATCACCGGGCTTGCGCTGAAATCCCCGAGTTTGTTTGCGGATCTGGCGGACGGCTCTGCGGCTTCTCCAATCTTGCGCACCATTCCCTCAACCGGCAAATCTGTGCCTGCCATAGGCATGGGCACCTGGATTACCTTCAACGTTGGCAACGATCCCTATCTTATTGAGAACCGAACAGAGGTACTCAAAACATTCTTGGATCGCGGTGGCAGCGTGGTCGACTGTTCGCCCATGTACGGCACTTCAGCCGATGTTCTGGGTAAAGCGTTGAACTCGCTACAGGCGCATGAACAGGTTTTTGCCGCAACGAAGATCTGGACGGCTGATGAATCGGCGACCCGCGCGCAGGCTGAATCGTCCCGAAAGAGATGGGGGGTAGCCCGTTTTGACCTGCTACAGGTACACAACCTGTTGGGATGGCGGGGACACCTTGAGACCCTCAAGGAGATGAAGGCCCGTGGCGAGATCCGTTACCTTGGAATCACTACCTCCCATGGCCGGCGTCACGATGAACTTGCTCGGATCATGGAAGCTGAACCACTGGATTTTGTGCAGCTAACCTACAACGTTCTGGATCGCGAGGCGGAATCGAAGCTACTGGGCCTGGCCCGTGAGCGGGGGATTGCGGTGATGGTGAACCGACCGTTCCAGGGAGGCGCGTTGTTTCGGCGGGTGCAGTCTGAATCTTTGCCGCCCTGGTCAGCGGAGGCTGGGGTCAGCAGCTGGGCGGAGTTTTTCCTGAAGTTCGTGATCTCCCATCCGGCGGTCACTTGCGCCATTCCAGCAACCTCGCAGGTGGCCCACATGCAGCAGAATATGGCGGCAATGTACGGCCAACTGCCCAGCGAATCGCAACGGCAGCGGATGGCGGCATTTGTGAGGTCGCTGTGACGGAGGTCGACTGGCTGAGCTATTCCTTGCAGGATTTTCTGATGTTCGGGCCGCAGGTATTTCTTCGCCTGTTCATCCGGCTCAATCAGGATGTCTGGCCCTGGCAACTGCTAATCGTGCCGCTGGCGTTGGTAGTACCCTGGTTGATGTGCCGGCCAGCGCCCGCATCGCGTCGCTTGGCAGTGTGGCTGGTTGCCGCCGCCTGGATTGCCAGTGGAGCGGTCTTTCTGGTCCGCTATTTTGGCGAAATAAACTGGCCGGCGGTCTGGTTTGGCTGGGCTTTCGTGGCTCAAGGATTATTAATGGCAGCTGTGGCTACCTTCTGTCACTTGAAGGCGATTCCGAAGGGCCGAACCGGGGTGTTTACAGGGCTTTGGCTGACCGGCGTTGGGGTGCTGCCCTGGGTGACGGTGCTGCAGTCCGGAGAGCTGAGGGCCCTGGCGGTGTTTGGGTTAACGCCAGACGTCACCCTTGCCGCCAGTTCGCTGGTATTGGCGATGATGCCCAGGGTGTTGCTCTGGTCGTTGCTGCCAATCCCCTTGCTCTGGGTGCTGTTCAGCGCGGCCACCTATTGGGCATTGCAGATGGTTTGGCTCCTGCTGCTACCGGCGGCCACGCTCATTTTTTTCGCCCTGAGCTGCTGCCTCAGTCCCAGTTCGGCGCAAAGCCGGGATCCGCAATCCGTTCACCGCGATCCAGTTCGTCGATAGCGCGAATCTCTTCCTCGCTCAGCGTGATGTTCAACGCATCGAGGTTGGCTTTCTGGTGCGCGGGACGGGTGGATGACGGAATCGGCACTATGCCTCTGGACGCAACCCATGCGATGGCAATCTGAGCCGGTGTTGCGTTGTGTGCCTCGCCTATGTGCTGGAGTGTTTCATCCTCCATTACCTTACCAACGGCCAGCGGCATGTAACCGGTCACGGTAATGCCGAGTTTCTGGGCGTGTTCCACCACCTTGCGGTTGGCGAGGAACGGGTGCACCTCCACTTGGTTGGTGAGCAGGGCGCCTTCGCCCAGAATCTCAACAGCTTCATCCATTTGGGCGCAAGTGAAGTTTGAGACGCCAATGTGCGTGGTCAGGCCTTCTCGCTGAGCGTCCCGCAGGGCGTTGAGATACTCCGCCATGGGAACTTCGGCGTCTGGAGACGGCCAGTGGATCAGCGTCAGATCGACGTGATCGGTTTTCAGTCGGGCCAGGCTGTCGTGCAGGCTGTTGATTAGGTCGCTGGCGCGAAGCTGGTCATGCCAGATTTTGGTGGTCAGGAAGATCTCACGACGGGGAATGCCACTGGAGGTGATGCCATCGCCAACTTCCGCCTCGTTCTCGTACATCTGGGCGGTATCGATATGTCGATAACCCAGAGACAGGGCACTTTTGACGGCATCCCGCGCATCATTGCCTTTCAGCCGGAAAGTTCCCATGCCGATGTTCGGAAGTGTGCTGAATGACATACGTTCCTCCTGTTCGTTCTGTGTGATCTTTAGATGGTGCCGGCGCGCTGGTTCTTCAAGTGGCTGCCCGGTATCATCAGCGCTGATTTGATTCGACCCGCTGAACCGAGAGAGATTCCCATGTTTACCGGCCAATGCCTGTGCGGCGACATTACCTTTGAATACGACGGCCCGCTCGGACCGATTTCTTTGTGTCACTGCAAGCAGTGTCGACGGGCCCACGGCAGCGCTTTTTCGGCGAGTTCACCGGTCCGGAAGGTCCACTTTCAGTACCTGACCGGTGAGGAGCGGGTCACCGAATTCGAATCCCGCCCCGGCAAATACCGGGCGTTCTGCAATCGCTGTGGCAGTCACCTGTACAGCCGCCTGGATGCTATTCCGGGTATCCTGCGCCTGCGGATTGGTGTCATCAATGAACCACTGGAAAAAGGCCCGTCCCGGCACATTTACGTCGGTTCCAAGTCAGACTGGTTCGACATCACTGACGATTTGCCTCAGTTTGAGAAAACAGAGCGCACCAACGATCCTCACTGAGCGGGAACGAGCCGGTAAACCTTGCCGTCCGGCGCATCGGTGAGTAGCCAAAGTGCGCCTTCCGGCCCCATCCGAACATCCCGGATGCGCGCTCCCAGGTCTGTCAGCAAATCCTCTTCTTCAACTACTTCGCCCTCTTTTATTCTCAACCGCACCAGTTTCCGCATCTTCAGTGCGCCAACAAACAAGTCGCCGCGCCACTCCGGAATCTGCGATCCGGTGTAGAACGCCATACCTGACGGCGCAATGGATGGGTCCCAGTAGTGCAGGGGCTGGGCCATGCCCTCCTTTTCCGTATCCATAGTGATCGGTAGTCCGGAATAGTCGATGCCGTAGGTGATCTCTGGCCAGCCATAGTTTGTGCTGGCACTGAGAATGTTGATCTCGTCGCCACCCCGTGGGCCATGCTCATGAGTCCAGATGGCTCCTGTTTCCGGGTGTACCGTCATGCCCTGAATGTTGCGGTTGCCCCAGGTGAAAAATGTGTCGTTGATGCGCGGGTTGTCGAGCTCGGGGTTGTCCGGTGCAGGTTTGCCATCAATGGTAATCCGGTGCACGCCGCCGGCGTCGTCCGCCGTATCCTGGGCACGATCCATTTCGCCCCGATCCCCGACCGCAATGTAGAGATTTCCGGTTTCATCGAACGCCATGCGCCCTGCGAAGTGGCGGCTATTCCCAGACCGGGGCATGGCCTCGAAGATCACCTGAACGTTGTTCAAACGCCTTTCTTCCAGCGTTGCCCGGGCTACCCGGGTAGTCATGCCGTCACGACCTCGGTGCGAGTAACTCAGGAACAGCGTTTGGTTACTGGCAAACTCGGGATGAAGCAATACGTCCAGAAGGCCGCCCTGGCCAGACACCACCAGGTCAGGCACGCCGGCAACTGGCTCCGGAACCAGTTTGCCGTTGCGGATCACCCGAAGCCTGCCTGCACGCTCGGTTACCAGCAGTGAGCCGTCTGGGAGGAACGCCAGGCTCCAGGGGTGTTCCAGCTCGGAGGCAATGGTGTCCAGTCGGAAGGTTACGTCATCCGATGAAAAGGTCTGGCTAAACGCACAGGGCAGGGCCGCTAGGTAAACACAGCAGGCTGTTGCCAGAGATTTTATTGAGGGCATCGGGACCTCCCTTGGACGTTGAGGTTGGGGCATCAAAATGCGGTACGACGGAGCTCTCAGGATAGCACCTGTCCCACTCTACTGCCGTTACGGCATCCGTTTTCAAGGGCATAAATCCCCGGCAATTCAAAATAATTATTTTAAATCATAATGATTCGCATTAAGATGTGCGCATTAAACCTGAGTGACTCAAAAAACGGAGAAGACGATGTCCCGAATGTCCGCAACCGGCTTTCGCCGCAAGGCACTGTGTACTGCGATCATGGCGGCTTCTATGCCAGGTCTGACGGTAGCTCAGAGCCAGCAGCCGGTGGCCCTCGAGCCGCTTGAAGTGTCCGCTGAGCGCGAAGCACCCAGTTCTGAACAGACTCGCAGTTACGTAGCTGAAACCACAACCACCACCATGAAGATGGGGTTGACCCATCGGGAAACTCCGCAGTCGGTGACCGTGGTTACCCGCGAGCAAATGGATGACTTCGCCCGGAACGACATCAACGATCTCCTGGAAGGCACCACCGGGGTTACCGTGGAATCGGTGGAAACCGACCGCACCTATTACACCGCCCGTGGTTTCGATATCAACAACTTCCAGTACGACGGCGTCGGCCTGCCGGCAGTCTACGACAATGTGCAGGGCGAGCTGGACACCGCCTTTTTTGATCGGGTGGAAGTGGTGCGTGGCGCCAACGGTCTGATGACCGGGTCGGGTAACCCTTCGGCCACCGTTAACTTCATTCGTAAACGCCCAACCGCAGATACTCAGGCTCCATCGCCGTTACCGGTGGGTCCTGGGACAAGAAACGCATTGTTGGTGATGTGTCTGGTGCGGTATCGGAATCCGGCGCGGTTCGGGGCCGGGTCGTGGCCGGTTACGAAGACAAGGATTCCTACCTCGACCGTTACAGCAACGAGAAACAGATGTTCTACGGGGTGATTGAGGCAGATCTCACCGACACCACCCTGCTGACCCTGGGACACTCCATCCAGACCTCCGATACTGACAGCCCGATGTGGGGCGCCTTGCCACTGTTCTATACCGATGGCACCGCCACCGATTATGCCCGTTCTACCAGCACGTCCTCAGACTGGTCGTACTGGGACAACACCCTGAGTAATAGCTTTGTGGAGCTCCAGCAGGAGTTGGACAATGGCTGGCGCGCCCAGGGCTCGGTGCTCAGGCTGAAGAGCGAGAGTGAGTCCGAACTGTTCTATCAATACGGTACGCCAGATCCCGACACGGGCGAAGGGATGGCCGCCTATCCCAGCCAATACGATCTGGATGTCGAGCAGTGGGTGGTGGATGCCTACGCCACCGGCCCGTTCAAGCTGGCAAACCGCACCCACGAGCTGGTGTTGGGCGCCACCTGGTCACGCTCGGAAACCGTAGACGAATCCCGCTATGGCCAGGGTATTGGTGACCCGCTGCCGCCGCTCGAGGAGTGGCAGGGCAACTATCCGAGGCCTGCCTTTGATAACGGTGTTGGCGGCTCCGACTGGACCGACAAGGAAGTAGCCACCTACGCCGCTGCGCGCTGGTCGCTGACCGACCGGCTGACCGCCATCACCGGCCTGCGCCTTACCTGGCTCGATAGCGACGGTGAAAGCTACGGCAGCAGCAAGTCCACCAGCTACGATGCAGTGGAGACCCCCTACGCTGGCCTGATTTACGACCTCACTGATGATCACTCGGTTTATGCCAGTTACACGGAAATCTTCACACCGCAGACCGAGGAAGACATCAACCGGGACCGTCTTGATCCTATTGATGGCGTTAACTATGAGATTGGCCTGAAGAGCGAATTTGCTGACGACCGTGTGAACACCACCGTGGCACTGTTCCAGACCAGGCAGGAGAACGTGGCGGAAGCGGCTGGTACCTATTCAGGGACTCAGGATCCTTACTACAGGGGGCAGGACGGGCTTGAGAGCCAGGGTGTCGAGCTGGAGTTTGTCGGTGATGTGACTGATCGCATTCAACTGTTTGCCGGCTACACCTATGTCGACATTGAGGATGCCGACGGCAATCCGGAAAAGTCCTTTGTGCCGGAGCACCTGGCGCAGCTGCGCGGAACCTGGCAAGTGCCCGGTATTGAGGGCCTGAAGTTGGGCAGCGCAATTCGCTGGCAATCAGAGATCACGCAAGAACAGATCTATCGTCCGGATGCCAACACCGCGATTTCCTACGAAACCAAGCAGGAGAGCTATGCGGTGGTTGATCTGATGGCCAGTTACGACTTCGCCCGCCACTGGAACGCCACACTGAACGTCAACAACGTGACCGATGAAAAGTACATCGAAAGCCTGAAAAAGTTTGGCGATGCCGCCCAGGCTTCTACGGCGATCCGGCCAATGCCAGCCTGACTGTCTCCCGGGTGTTCTAGAACTAAGGATGGGCCAGAAACAGTAGGGGCCAGGAACAGAAGGGGCCAGCAACAGAAGGAGCCTGGAACCGGAGAGGGTATAGCCCACTCCGGTAGTCTCTTCCACGCATTGGATGCAGGGAGTACACGCGATGACACCGGAACAGGAAATGATCGAAGGATTGAAAATCGCCGCAGGCGCAGGGCTGTTTATTGTCCTGGCTGCCACTGGCTGGTGATGGGTGCTGGGCTGGGCGGTTGAGCTCTGCCAGGCGCACCTTACGATAAACACCACAGGTACCGCAGTAACCACCCTCCGGCAGAAGGTATTTGAGGCAACACCCCTTACGCTGGGGGATGGCGCAGGTTTGGCCATTGAACGTCGCCGGAATCCAACCCACAAACCGACTGCCGTCGCAGTCAAAATTGTCCAGCCACGCCTGAGCCAGCGCACACACCGACTGTGCATCCGCTTGATTCCACACCGCTGAAAACGGCGCGCCGAGGCCAAGCCCGATACTGCTCCAGAAAGCGCCGGGGCTGACGCCCAGTGCCTGCCGAAATACCGGGTACCAGGCGTTAAGCTGGTCAGCCAGATGCTTCACGAAGTTATTGATACCAACGCACGGGCCGGTCGGCCTATGAAACCAGCGCGAACTGGCCATGGCGCCGTTGGCTGGCCCTAGAAATACCTCGTGTTCATTCGGCAGCGGTGCTTCGCCATACCGAAACAGGTTCAGGGTTAGCGGTGCAATCACCGACAGCGCCAGATCCTGTTGCACGACAGACACATGCGCCCGCATCAGGCGGGCGTCTGAGGTTTCCGGATGATCCATTCTGAGCTGGTGTCGCAGGCGTTCCGGCTGAGCCAGACACTCCGCCAGGGACAATGGCTCCGTTTGTCCGGGGGCTGAAGGCGACTGAGCCTGCCTTGAAGAACCCGTCAGAGCCAGAGCTTGGCTCAACACCGTATCGGTGTTGAGTTCTGAGCTGGCCAGCAACTGGCGATAGTGGTCACGCCAGTCTGGGTAATGGCACTCAGGCACGGCCATGACGGCTCAGCCCCCACAGGAAGTAAATACCTCCGACCAGCGCGGCCAGAAGGCCTGCCGGCAACTGCGACGGGAAGATCACGATCCGGGACAGGTAATCGGCCACTGCCAATAGCAGGCCCCCGGTCAGGCGGAGACAATCATCTGCCGGCCAACCGTCTGCTGCCCGAGTACCCGCGCCAGGTGAGGTGCAATCAGGCCGACGAAGCTGAGAGGACCGATGACCACCGTGGCCGCAGCAGTCAGAATGGCCGCAAGAATGAGCAGCCCCAGGCGGGCCCGAGTGACCGGCAGCCCCAGCGACGAGGCCGAGGTGTCACCCAGCGCCAGCAGCGTCAGCGGTCGGATCGCGACAAACAGAGCGAGGCAAATTACCAGGGTCAGGCCAAGAAGACTCAGGGCCTCGGTTTCCGAAATCAGCCAGGTGGCCCCGTACATCCAGTTCAATAGCTTGGCGGCAACGGTACCGCCGGACGCCATCACCAGACGCAACCCGGAATCCATAAAGACATACAGCGCCAGACCGCCCAGCAACAGCTGGTTGCCGGCAAAGCGATGGCGCCTGGCGAGCAGGATCAGCAGGCCAAGGCGCCGGCGGCGCCCAAAGTGGCCGCACCAAGCTGCCCGGCGCGGCCGATCTCGGTGCCGGTGAGCACAATCAGCACCATGACCAGAGCCGCACCGCCGCTGATGCCGAGCAATTCCGGGCTGGCCATCACGTTGCCGGTCATGCGCTGGATCAGGCTGCCGGCCAGGCCCAGGCAGATGCCCGCGAGAATGGCGGCGAGCAGCCGTGGGCCACGCCAGACCCAGCTTCGCCCCAGTCGGCGATGGGTGTCCAGCTCCATTCCTGCAAGCCGGGTGACCAGCCCATGGAGACAAAAAAGGTGGCCAGCAGCAAGCACAGTAAAACTGCGCCAGTAACCAGAACCGAGCGTCGTTTCGGCAGGAAAGCACCGGGGTTGGATTCCTGGCCAGGCATGTGATGAGTGTTCTTGAAGCCCTGCAGTGCCAGCAGAATAATGGGGCCGCCGATCAGGGCCGTTGTGGTGCCAGTGGGCACCAGAGAGCCATCACCCCAGGAGGACGCCCAATGCGCTAGGGTGTCTGCTAATAGCAGTAGCCCGCCACCGAGCAGGGTGCTCCAGATCAGACGTTCCTGAAGGGTTCTGGCGCCTAGCAGACGAGCCAGAACCGGTGCCGCCAGACCGACGAAGGCGACAACGCCCACCCGGCTGACCACGGTGGCGCTCATCAACACCACCAGGAACAGCGCCAGTATTCGTAGCAGGCCAACCCGGGCGCCGAGGGAACTGGCGGAAGCTTGCCCAAGCTGCAGCAGTTGCAAGGGGCGCATCAGCAACACCAGGGCGGCGCCCAGAATCAAAACCCGCGGCCAAAGATCCATAAACGGCTGCCAGCTGTTCTGGACCAGGGAGCCGGCGCCCCAGATAAACAGATTGCCCAGCCATTCGCCCTTGATCAGCATGAACGCCATGTTCAAAGCGCCCATGAAAAACGTAATCACCAGACCGGCAAGAATGACGGTCACCGGCGAGAAACCCAGTCGCCAGGTCAGTGCGATGACCATTCCGATCGCCAGCAGGCCACCGGCAACCGCAACCAGGTCCTGGCTAAACGCCAGCAAGGCGGGCGCAAAAAGGGTGGCCAGGGTTACGCCGAACTGGCCGCCGGCTTCGACGCCCAGGGTGGTTGGTGAAGCCAGGGGGTTGCCCAGCACCTGCTGGGTTACGGCACCGGCCAGGCCAAGGCCGCAGCCAATGAGCAGGGCAATGGAAACCCTGGGCGCCCAGCTGAAGTGGGCCAGCACCGAGGTGTAATCAGTGGTGTCGTAGGACCAGAACGCGGATACGACTGCCAGCGGATCAAGCTCCAGGAACCAGGGCGCGGCGCTGGCCGCCAGTGCGCCCAGCACGAGCAGCATGGCGGTCAGCGGCAGCTTGCCCGGCAACCGTGGCGCCGTACTGACGACTTGAGCCTCAGCGTACATTATCGCTACCTCCCTGGATCAGCGCGTCCGTCAGCTGAATGGCCAAGCGCTTGACCGGAAACACGGCGCCAAAGGGCCACACCGGCTCAATCTGGTAAACCTGACTGCGCTGCACAGCGGGGAGGTAAGTCCAGAACGGACTCTGGGCGAGGTTGTCAGACAGCCCCGGGCTGATTGGTTCTATTACAACGACCCGGCCGTTCGGGTAGGGCGCTATGGCTTCCAGGCCGACCGTCGAGAAGCCCCAGTAGTTGCCGTCGTGGGGCCAGACATTGTCCAGCCCGAGACCGTCGAGGGTGGTCTGGTACAGACCGTTCGGCGCAAAGATGCGAACGTGGCGATCATCCAGGAAACTGACCAGCGCCACCGGCCGTTCATGGGCGCGTGCGCTTCCAGGCGACGGCGCTGATTGGCCAGGGTGGTGTCGATATCAGCCAGTATCTCCCGGGCCCGATCTTCCCGATCGAGCATTTCACCCAGGGTAATGAGCATCTGCCGGGCTTTGGCGAACGGCTGGGAGCCTTTTTTGTAGACGCTGCTGACGTAGGTGGGGGCGATCTTCTCCAACAGGTCCGCCGCCGGTGCATTTCCGAGCTGGTGACAATCAGGTCTGGCTCAAGTTCGGCAATGGCTTCGAGGCTCGGGGCGACACGGGTGCCAATGTTGGGCACGTGGTCCGGCAGTACCGGTTCACGGACCCAGGTGGCATAACCGGTTTTGTCCGCCACCCCAATCGGGGTAACGCCCAACAGAAGCAGCGCCTCGGTGGCGGCCCAGTTCAGGGCGACAATGCGTTGCGGCGGTTCATCGAGCTCACACGGCCCTGCTCGTGTTGCCAGGTTTGTGCCGCTGCCGTCGCTGACAACAGCAACAGGCAAAGGCCAGCCATTATCCGCGCCAGGGGATTGGTGAAAAGAGGGTTGTTGAAAACGGCGTTTGTGAAAGGCGAGCTAGTGGACATAGGACACCCACTGGCCCGGGGCACGTTCCAGAACTCCCATCGGCACACCGTAGATGGATTCCAGGGTGCCGCTGTTCATGATTTCCTGCGGGGTGCCATCGGCAATCAGTTGGCCGCCGCGCAGGGCTACCAGGCGATCACAGAACCGGGCGGCCAGGTCCACATCGTGCAGAACCACCACCACGGTGAGATCCCGTTCCTCGGCCAGTCGATGCACCAGGCGCAGGGTCTCAACCTGATGCTTTACATCCAAAGCCGAAATGGGCTCATCCAGCAGCAGGCAGCGGGTTTGCTGGGCCAGCAGCATGGCAATCCAGGCCCGTTGGCGTTCGCCCCCGGACAGGGTATCCACCGAGCGATGGCGGAACGGGGTCAAACCGGTGTCGGCAATCGCCTGGTCAATTAACGTGTAGTCGTCGGGTGTGTAGCGGCCCAGAGGTCCGCGCCAGGGGTAACGACCCAGGGCCACTAGCTCGCTGACGGTCAGGCCGTCGGTGCCGGGCGGGTGCTGGGGCAGGTAACCCACGGTACGGGCGAATTCACGGGCATCGGTGCGGTGGTTGCGGTTGCCAAGAAGGCGAGCTTCGCCCTTGGCTGGCGAAAGTTGCCGGGCCAGCACCTTGAGCAGGGTTGATTTGCCGGAGCCGTTGTGGCCGAGCAGGGCGGTTACTTCGCCCTCCCGGAAGTCGAGGTTGATGTCTTTTACGATGTTGGTGTTGCCGATGCGAACACCGAGGCTGGATACTTCAAAAAAGGCAGACATGCGGACTCCCGATTCCCAGAAGCTCCGCAGCATAATCTAAACGCGAATCACTATCAATGGCGTTATTTGGTGCGCCTGGCTAGTCCGAGCCAGGTGCAGTCTCAGGCCGGGGCTCTCTTAGGCCGGCACTCTTTTAACCAGGCACCATCGGGGCCGCTTGCCCGGTCTGCACCTGCCACTGGGCGTGGTAGGCGCCCCGCTGTTCAAGCAGTTCATCATGGGTGCCGGATTCCACCACTTTGCCTGCTTCCACGACTGCAATGGTGTCGGCGTCGACAATGGTCGACAGGCGATGGGCGATCATGATCACCGTCCGGTTGTGGCCAATGCGCCTCAGGGAGCGCTGAATGGCTGCCTCGGTCTCGTTGTCCACTGCACTGGTGGCCTCGTCCAGCACCAGAATGGGCGGGTCCTTTAGCAGGGCCCGCGCCAGAGACAGACGCTGGCGTTGGCCGCCGGACAACCGTATGCCACGTTCGCCAACCGCCGTGTCCAGGCCATCGGGCAGGGCTTCAATGAAGGACCAGGCCTCCGCCGTTTTTGCGGCGTCTATGATGTCGGATTCGGTGGCGTCGGGTTTGCCGTAGGCCAAGTTGTCTCGAATGCTGCCTTCGAATAGATAAACGTCCTGGCTCACCAGACCAATGGCGCTACGCAGGGATTTCAGACTCACGCTCTGAATAGGCTGATCGTCGATCAGAATGCGACCGTGACTGGGGTCGTAAAACCGCAGTAGCAGTTTGATCAGGGTGGATTTGCCGGACCCGGTAGCGCCAACCAGGGCGAGGGTGTTGCCAGCAGGCACGGTCAGATCAATATCCCGTATGCCAGCGCCGCTAGAAGGATAGTGAAAACTTACTTGCTCGAAGTGGACATGGCCTTTAACCGGCTCGGCCAGGGGCAGGCTTGCCTGGTCGTGCACATGCACGGGCTCTGCCAGCAGGTCCAGGATGCGACGGGTACTGGCCATGGCCCGCTCGAAAAGGTCGATAACTTCGGCCAGGCCAGTTAGCGGCCAGAGCAGGCGCTGGGTAAGGAACACCAGCACGCCGTACGCGCCGACGTTCAGTGAGCCCTCCAGGGCCATCATCCCGCCCACGGTAAAGGTGGCGAGGAATCCGGCCAGAATCGCCATGCGGATCACCGGGATGAACGCCGAACTGATGCGGATGGCCCGGCGATTAGCTTCCACATAGGCTTCGCTGCTGGCCTTCAGGCGCTCGGCTTCACGCTGCTCCGAAGTAAAGCTCTTGATGGTAGCGATGCCGCCCAGGTTGTTGGCCAGGCGGCTGGAGAGATCGCCGACTTTTTCCCGCACGTCGGCGTACAGCGGGCCGGCCTTGCGCTGGAAGTAGAAGGCGCCCCAGATAATCAGCGGGATCGGGGTAAACGCCAGCAGGGCAATCAGTGGCGAGAGCACGAAGAACACGGCACCAACCGCCACCACGGTCACCAGCACCTGGATCATGGCGTTGGCGCCGCCGTCCAGGAAGCGTTCCAGCTGGTTGACGTCGTCGTTCATGGTGGCGACTAGCTGCCCGGAGCTGCGGGCCTCGAAAAAGCTCATGTCCAGGCGCTGGGCATGTTCGTAGGCATCTTGCCGCAAGTCTGATTGCAGGCGTTGGGCCAGGTTGCGCCACAGGATCTGGAACAGGTACTCGAACAGGGATTCACCGGCCCAGATGAAGAAGGTCAGCACTGCCAGTATGGTGATCTGCTCCTGGGCGGTTTCGAAGCCCAGGCCGGCGACAAAGCTCTCTTCCTGGTTGACCACCACATCGATGGCGACGCCGATCAGAATCTCCGGAGCAATGTCGAACAGCTTGTTGATGATTGAGCAGATGCTGGCTGTGATGATCTGGCGCCGGTAGCCCCGCGCGTATCTCAGCAGGCGGGCAAGGGCGGCAAAGCTGCTGTTGGGCGGGCTGGAGGCGCTGGAACGGCCGGACATGTCTTCACTCCGTGGGAAATTGGAAAGCGGGAAGGGTAGCGGGTTACTCCTAAAAATTAAAGAGAATCATTATCAACAAATATTTGTGCTCTCGATCAGTGCATAGTTAACTCTGGCGATTGCGCTGCAGCCAGCGGTCCAGTTTGTCGGCGAATTCCTTGCGGTCGGTCTGGCTGAAGGGAGCCGGGCCACCAGTGACCTGGCCGGCGTTGCGCATTTCTTCCATGAAGTTGCGCATGGCCAGGCGCTGGCGAATATTCTCTTTGGTAAAGGCCTGGCCTCTCGGGTTGAACACGTCGGCGCCTTTTTCGATGGCTTCGGCGGCCAGCGGAATATCCTGGGTGATCACCAGGTCGCCCTGGGTCATCTGATCCATGATTTCGTTGTCGGCCACGTCGAAGCCGTGGGCTACCTGCTTGCGCTGAATGTAGGGACTCGGCGGCAGGCTGATGGCGTGGTTGGCAATGAAGGTGGTCTGGATCTGCCAGCGGGCGGCGGCCCGGCAGAGGATTTCCCGAATGGGGACAGGGCAGGCGTCGGCGTCGACCCAGATTGGCATGGTGTGGTCCTTCGTTGGTTTGGTGTCTTTTGGGGAGTTTAACGGGTGTTGGTGTGAGCTTGGTAGTCGTTAGCTGCGTATTAGCTTTTGGGCTTTTTGATTCGGGGGCTGAGGCATTGAAAGCGTTTTGCCAAAAACCGCTACGAGCACATCCATGTGCGCTTGTCTTCGGCCTTCCGTGGCCTACGACATTTTTGGCAAAACCCTTTCAATACCTCGGTTGCACATGGCAGTTGCCTTCCTGCCATTGGTTAATAGAGCTATAGACTGGTCTTGGAGGGTTGTGATGGCTTTCAGAACATTTTGTTGCGCATTGCTTTCTCTGGTGATTTCGCTACCGGTGCTGGGGGCCGATGACAATGGCGATGCCTGGTCGGCGCTCCGGGAAGGGCGGGCGGTCTTGATGATGCGCCACGCCCTTGCGCCAGGCATGGGCGACCCGGCTCGCTTCGAGCTGGGTGACTGTAGCACCCAGCGCAATCTGAACGACGAAGGGCGGTTGCAAGCCCGTTCCTGGAAACCCTTTCTCGCCGAACATGGCATTGATGAGGCCCGGGTGTATTCCAGCCAATGGTGTCGCTGCATGGACACGGCGACGGAGATGAATGTTGGGGACGTGACTGATTGGCCGCCGTTGAATTCGTTTTTTCAGAATCGGAGTGAAGGGCCAAGACAAACTCGGGAGATTATTGAGGGCGTAAATGAGATGGGTGAGGGCGCGCCGATTATTCTGGTGTCCCATCAAGTGAATACTACGGCGTTGACAGGGGTTTATCTGGCCTCAAATGAGGGCGTGATCATTGCGTTGCCGCTGTCAGATGCACCGGAGATTCTCGCTCGAGTCGCACCGTAAAGAGCTCGAACTTGAATCCGTGAGCTGCTTGGTCAGCCAGGTTGCAGGGCGATACTTTGGCCGGCGGGCTGGTGGCTGAGGTCGATGTATTTCTGCATCACCAACAGGGCTGTGATCCGTTCGATGCGCTCGTTCTGGAACCGTGCGACGTGGCGTTGGGCGTTGGCGATGATTTCCTGGGCTTCCTCAGGAAAACGGGTGTAATAGTCGATCTTTTCAGGCAGGTCCGAGTGATCGTCGGCCAGTTCCACGTAGTGGTAGCCGGGCACGAGTGAGCCTTCCATAAACCAGGTTTCGAAACGGGGTCGGCGCATCATGCATAGGGAGTTGGAGGCCATGATCCATTTCAGGTTGGTGGCCACATCGATACCTTCAACACTGACCACGAACTGGTATTCCAGTTGCTCTTCAATACTCATGAACGGCTTTAGATAGGGTGCTGGCCCGGTTTCCTTGTGTCGGGTGCAGCCAACGTTGCAAAGAGGGTGATCGGCAAACCGGGTGGCGAACTCGATGCGGTGGGGGCGATTGGATTTGCCGCGCCAGACCGCCATGGGCGTTTTGTCGGTGAAGGCGCGCTTGTCGGGGACAAAGTTGTAGTGGCGTATGCTGTTGAGTTTCAGCAGTACTGAGTTTTCGTTGCTGCGATTGGCGCGTATGGGGCGGCTTTTTACGAATCTGGGCTGGTCTGGAACTTCGGTAATGTCGCCAAACTGGTAGTCGACTTTCTTGTGGCGAGGGAAGCATCGGATCAGGCTACAGAAGTCGATACAGTAAGCGGTGCTTTTACCGGAGGAACGGAAACAGCCGACGGCTTCAGCGCGGGACGAGGGGCGGAAAGGCTGTTGAAGACGGTTGTAGTAGGCAACCCGGCGCTGGATGTCGGCCTGTTGCGGGCGTGACAAATGAGAGAATGAGTCTAGCAACAGGCGCCGCTGGTATTGCCAGATCAGTCGAGGCACGATTGAGCGAAGTCCGTGCTTAAGGTAAGCAGCCAGTTTGTGAGCAGCTTTTCTAGGCATCGCAGAGTTCGACTCCGTGTATATTGGCTCATGGGTTTCATGCACCATAGGAGCGGTAGGTTTCAGCGAGATTTCAGAAAGGTGAAGGTTTGACGAAGCGTCAGTGATGACATCAGAGTGCGAGTTTGTGAGCCTTGCCTGTCGGCCGCCGTTGATCATTTCTCATGGGTTGACTAATTTTTAAACAGTGGGCCCGGTTTTTTGCAGCGAAACTATCCTAGCCGGGTGAGACTTGGCTCTGCTAATAGATAGAGGTCCTGAGCCTTGGCAGTGGACGTTCTTTGCTGACCTTCGATCACAGTGCGGCAACCGGCGCTGTCACGAGTGACCGATTAACTAATCGTAAATTCGAGGGAGGTGGACTCGGCCTATAATGGGCTTGGCATGTTGTCCGTGCACTAACATGGGCATGCCCGGGGGGACGTTTGACGACACGCAAGCGAAATATCTGGACGCTATTCTGGCTCGTGTATGCCGGCGGCCTTGTATTGCTGGCGTTTCTGGTGTCGTCCTCCTGGAATGACACCGTTGATCGCTATGAGCGTCATCACCAATCCCGCGCCGAGTTCTTCGCACAATCCGTATTCAGCATTCTCAGTACCCAGGAGCTCGTGCTGGATGTTGTTGGCCGCGAGCTGCTGCGCCGGGGTGAGTTCCCTCAGGTGCCCTATGCGCTGCCACTGCTAGACAGCGTTCTGGCCTCTAACCCTTCCATAGCAGGCATTGGGCTGGTGCGGCCCGATGGCCAATTCATTGCATTGAGTTCCAACGTAAATCTGGAAAAATTACCCAACCTCCGGGGCTCGGAAACAACGGCCCCCAGTTTTGATCTGACACTCACAGAAGACAAGCTGATCCTGGGGCGGACCTACTATTTCGAGCCACTCGAGAAATGGATCATTCCGGTTCGCAAAGCCCTCAGGGACGACAGTGGCGAAGTGGTCATGGTGGTGACCGCCGGTCTCGAAATTGAGAGTGACCGAGGGATCTTTCGCAAGGATCACCACAGCCGCGACGCCGACAGTTTAATGCTGTTCCGAGAGCGAGATGGCTATCTCCAGTACCTGGACCGGGAGGGAGTTGGCCCGGCGGACTATGCAGCGATTCGCCGCACTGAAGAGCAAGCGCGTGAGGAAGTGGTTCGGTTGGAGAAGCAGACCGGTCGAACCATTGAGGCCATCAAAGCGGATGATGAAGCCGTTGTCTTCTACTCGGAACGGGACAGCGGTAATTACATGGGGGCTGCGGTTTACGACCCCCGCTTCGAACTTTGGATCGTATCCGAATCCGACATGGCCGGCATTCTCCGGGATTTCTTTGAAGAGCTGTCGATTTATCTGGGGCTGTTTTTTGTTGTTTCGGCGCTGCTCTATTTTCTGTTCAATCGCATCGATAAAATCGAGAAAGAGCGCCTTGAGGAACTGTTTCATCAGTCCCGGCACGATGACCTGACAGGTCTGCTCAACCGGGCCGGATTGATCGACCAGATTCATACCCGCATTAACAGCCATCAACCGTTCAGTATGGCGTTGGTGGATATTGATAATTTCCGCGGCATAAATGACCGGTTTGGCCAGGACTTCGGTGACCGGGTGCTGGCGGAATGGTCGCGCTGCTTGAAGAAGAATGCGGGGAATGAAGCGGTTGTGGCCAGCCTGGGTGGAGATGAGTTTGCCGTTGTTACCCACCTGTGTGAACCGGAGCAAGTGTCCAATTATTGCTGGCGACTGTTAACCGATACCAGCCACTGCATTCAGGGCGGCTCCCTTGAGCTTCAGCTGGGCGCCAGTATTGGCGCCGCCATTTTTCCGGAGAACGGGCATTCTTTCAGCAGCATCGTGCGCAGTGCCCACCTTGCCCTGCACAAGGCGAAACGAAATCGGAATGAGGTTTGCCTGTTCCGTAACGACATTGAAACCGGGTATTTGCGCCGTGTTCACATCGAACAGCGACTCAGGGGGGCGCTGGAGCCGAACCTGATTTCTATGGCCTACCAGACCCAGGTGGATGCCAACGGACAGGTGATCGGTATGGAAGCCCTGGCACGGTGGTACGACAAGGAACTGGGCTACGTGCCGCCCAATGAATTTGTGTCAGTGGCCGAGGCATCCGGCCTGATGGTTCAGCTGGGCGACTATGTGCTGGACCACAGCCTGGCTGACTTCGGTTTGCTGCCACGCTCGGAAGAGGCACCGCTGGAGCTGTCGGTAAACATTTCAGTGCTGCAGATCATGCAGCCGGGGTTTGCCGAATCGGTCCTGGAAAAGCTCGACTACCATCAGGTGGCGCCGAGCGAGCTGACTCTGGAAATCACCGAAACTTTGTTTATGTCCGGGCACACCCAAATCCTGCCGGTGCTGAACCAGCTCCGTACTGCCGGAATTCGGATGTCGATGGACGATTTTGGCACCGGCTATTCGTCCCTGAGTTTGTTGCGTAACTTGCCCATCGACGAGTTGAAAATAGACAAATCCTTTATTGATCATATCAGCGCCGATAAGCAGTCCCGGAACATGGTGGAAAGTATTGTCGCCATTGCAAGCAATCATGGCATGGAGCTGGTCGCTGAGGGCGTGGAGCACAAATCCCAGGCCGATGCGCTGATAGCCATGGGCTGCCGGCGTTTCCAGGGCTTCTACTTCAGTCGGCCGGTGCCGATTGAGCGGGTTCGGGAGCAGGTTGCGGCCTCCGTGAGCTGAATTCTTACTGACCTTTTCCTGCACTCCGCCGCATGAAAATGCTTGTGCCCGTCCGCACCTCCGTTAAGATTTATCCCAAATCAACCTTTGGACAAGGAATCGCCGAGTAATGAAAGTAAAAGCCCTGCTTGCCGCTGCGCTAATCGCTCTGACCCCGACTTGGGCCGCAGCTCATGAATTCGTCTCTGAGGCGGTGCACATTGACCATCCATGGAGCCGGCCGACGCCACCGGGCACGCCAATGGGGGTGGGCTACCTGGTCATCACGAACACCAGCGACGCGGACATCACCCTGGTTGGTGCACAAACCCCACGGGCGGCCAGTGTTTCGATTCACGAATCCATGATGCATGACGGCATGATGAGCATGCAACCGCTCAAAGACGGCCTGACTATTCCCGCCGGCGAAGCGTGGAATTGAAGCCCCACGGTTACCATCTGATGCTGGAAAAACTGAATGGGCCGCTTCAAGAGGGTGAGATTATTCCGCTGACCCTGCAATTCGACGGAGCCGAAGCACTGGAAGTGGAGCTTATGGTAAAGCCTCTCGACGACGGTTCGATGAAAGAGAAAATGGACCACTCCGATCATCACATGGAGTGATGAGCTAACTGAGGAATAACAGATTATTGGTGCGGCCCCATTGTTTCCAATGGAGGCCTGCTGGGAATTGTGAAGGGTGAACCAGTATGGTTCCAGGTGCCGTTTACGTTGTTCTCGCGGACTCGTTGCTGGTCCTGCATGTGGCTTTTGTCGCTTATGTGGTGCTCGGCTTGCTTATGATCTACCTGGGCCACTTTCTGAATTGGTCCTGGGTGCGCAATCTCTGGTTTCGGGTCACCCACCTGATTGCCATTGGTATCGTCGTTGTCCAGTCCTGGCTCGGCGTCATCTGTCCGCTAACCACCTGGGAGATGGCGCTGCGCAGCCAGGCCGGTGATGCCAGTTATGAGGGCTCGTTTATCCAGCACTGGCTCCATGCCATTCTGTATTTCAGTGCGCCAGAATGGGTGTTCATCCTGAGTTACAGTGTGTTCGGTGGTCTGGTCTTACTCAGCTGGTTCATCATCCGACCACGCTAGTCTGGTTCCGGCCGAAACTCAATCATCGGGTCCAACCGGTAGAAATCGCAGAGCACGGCATACACTGCCGGCTGTGTGTCCTTGAGGTGAGTGGGCTGTTGAAAAAAAGCCTCGGTCAGCACCGCAAAGAATTCAGCCGGCTGGGTCGCGCCGTAGGGGTCGAGCCAGCTCTGATGGTGATGCCTGAGGGAGCGCCGCAGGTGCTCATAGGCTTCGGTCATGGTGTGTAGCCATTGCTCGGCTTGCTGGCCACTTAGCGGTGGTGCTCCATCGGCAGTTCCGTCGAGGTAGTCGAGCTGATGCGCAAACTCGTGCAAAACTACGTTGTGGGGCTCGTTCGGGTGCTGGGCATCGTCTTCGCATTCTGACCACGCCAGTACCACCTGGCCCCGGGAAGATGCTTCGCCGGCCCGGATCTGTTCGTCCACGCTCACCACCATGCCGTCGCTTTCTGCGGACTGCACCCGGTATACGTCCGGGTAGACCAGAATGCTGCGTACCTCATCGTAATCACTGAACGAGCGGGCGAGGATCAGCAGGCAGGCGTGTCCGGCAATGGTGACCCGAGCCTCGTCGTCCACCTCAAATCCGTCGCAGCCGTAAAATTCCTTTTCAGCCAGAAACAGTTGAACATGTTGTTCAAGGCGCTGTTGCTGCTCCGGTGCCAGTCGTTGGTAAAGGGGGACGTTGGCGTGCAGCAGGGCGCGCCAGGGAGCCGGGAAGGGCTGCTCCAGCTCCCGCTGTCGGCGCCAGCCGCGGTAGAAGAACAGGTAAAAGACGGAAAGTGAAATGAACGTTACTGCAAACAGCGCAAATACAAACAGGGCTGACATTCCGTATGATTCCAGTCCGGGTGGGCGTATCGTCATCTTACCCTATACCAACTTCTGGAGTTTGCTATGTCTGAGAAACGAACCGTTGTAATCACTGGTGCCAACCGCGGCATTGGCCTTGAGCTGGCCCGATATTATGCCGGTGAGGGTTGTGACGTGATCGGGGTGTGCCGTGAGGCGTCGGCCGAGCTGACCGAGGTGGCTGCGCGCGTAATCGAGGGCATTGATGTAACCAAAGATGCTGGCGTAGACAAACTCACCGATGCCCTGGCAGGCGAGCGCATTGACCTGCTGATCAACAACGCCGGCCTGTTGCAAGATGAAAAGCTCGGTAGCATCGATTTCGACTCAATTCGCATCCAGATGGAAATCAACGCTTACGCACCACTGCGAGTCACCGAGGCCCTGGTGTCGCAGATTCCTTCTGGCGGCAAGATCGCCAACATCACCAGTCGCATGGGCTCGATCGCTGATAATGATTCTGGCGGCCGTTACGGTTACCGCGCCTCAAAGGCAGCGCTAAACGCCTTTGGCAAATCCCTGGCTATGGATCTGAAGCCTCGGGGCATTGCCGTTGCCCAGTTGCACCCCGCTATGTCCAGACCCGGATGGTAAATTTTGGCGGTCTGATTACGCCCGAGGAGTCGGCCAAGGGGCTGGCGGCGCGTATCGAAGGCCTGAACCTGGAGAATACGGGATCGTTCTGGCACAGCAACGGCGAAGCACTGCCGTGGTAAAGTGTCGCGGCACCTTTCCCCTCCCTATCCGCCACTGAGGTTTTTATGGCCCGTTTCGAGCTGCTCGGCACAGCAACCATTCCCGGTAAGGGAACCCAGCTGCGTTTGTTGCAGCGTAACGATGAGTTTTCCATCAAGATTGCGGGCAGCACCGGCGAGTTGATGAACAGCCGTCTACACGGCTCCGAAGATGCGCTGGCAACGCTGCCATGCGAACGCATTGCTGACCACCCGGCACCGCGAGTGCTGATAGGCGGGCTGGGCATGGGGTATACCCTGGCGGCGGCGCTTCAATCCCTGGGTGAGACCGCTGAGGTGACCGTCGCTGAGCTGGTGCCCGAGGTGAAAGATTGGAATCTGGGGCCTTGGTGGGGCGGCCGGTTACCCCCTGAAAGACCCCAGGGCCAGGGTTCATATTGGCGATGTGGTGCAGTTGATTAAAGAGTCGCCTTCCAGCTACGACGCCATTCTGCTGGATATCGATAATGGCCCCGAAGGTCTGACTCGCAAGGAAAATGACTGGCTGTACACCACGGCAGGTATTGCCGCAGCTCAAGCGGCATTGCGGCCGGATGGCGTTCTGGCGTATTGGTCTGCGGGGCAGGATCCGGCGTTTACGGAGCGTCTTAAGCGGGCAGGGTTGTCGGTTGAACCGATTACGGTGCGGGCACATCGCCCCGGCAAAGGGGCGAAGCACGTTATCTGGCTGGCCTGGTAAGGCCGGTCAGGTGTCTTCCTCTTCCATCTGCTGGCGTTCCAGGCGCTCCTGCTCTTCCAGCTTGGCCGCATCGATCACGGCCATCAACTCGTCGACATCGGCGCTGTGGGTGTCGTGTTCGAAACAGCCGGTCAGCCTGCTGTCCGGGCGGAGGTCGCCGCTTTCATAAAGGGCCCAGATTTCCTTGGCATAATCGGTCAGGAGCAGGTCCGGGGCATAACGGCCAAAATGGCGGCGCATATTGTCGACATCCCGTTCCAGCATGCGCTCGGCATTGTTGTTGCCCGCGGCATTGACGGCCTGGGGCAGGTCAATGATAACCGGGCCCTGGGCGTCAACCAGCACATTGAACTCAGACAGGTCGCCGTGAATCAGGCCAGCGTCGAGCATGCGGACAATCTCTGCGATGACTTGCTCGTGGTACTCCCGGGCGACTTCTGGCGTCAGGGTGACATCGTCAAGCCGGGGCGCCGCTTGACCGTCTTCATCGGCAATCATTTCCATCAGAAGCACGCCATCCACGAACCCCAGCGGTTGTGGCACTCGCACGCCGGCAGACGCAAGGCGATAGAGGGCGTCCACCTCGGCGTTCAGCCAGGCGTCTTCCTGCTCTTTCTGGCCATAACGGGTTTTCTTGCTCATGGCCCGGGCGCGGCGGCTGTTGCGTACTTTGCGGCCCTCCTGGTATTCCACTGCCTGCTTGAAACTGCGTTTCTGGGCTTCCTTGAATACCTTGGCACAACGCAACTGGTCGCCACAGCGCACCACGTACACCTGTGCTTCTTTGCCGCTCATTAACTGGTACATCACTTCATCCACCATGCCGTCGTCGACAAGGGGCTGTAATCTCTTCGGTACTTTCATAGCGCCTTTCTGATTAACAGTATGCAGGCTCGCCGCACGCTTGGCCCATGGCAGGGTCAAGTTGAGGCACGGGGATAACTGGATTGAAGCATAGCTTACTTGAGTCAGCGCACCACAAACACTGAAATATTGCTGTGCTTCACAATGTTGCCAGCGTTGGAATGGAGGATATGCAGGCGGTCTCCCACTCCGGGGGCGTGTGAGGCCATCACGATGAGATCGGCGCCGGTATCCTTGATGGCATCAAGGAGTTTGTGGTCGAGCTCTACGGCGGTATCGGGTGTCGCCAGCACTTCGCTACTGGTACGCAGGCCATGGGCTTTACCCTGTTCTTCGGCAAAAACCTGAAGTTTCTCGGCGAGTTCCTTGGGATTGTGCGCCGCGGCACCGGGAGTAGTATTGGTTACCGTGACGTAGCAGACGGCGGCATTGTAATGCTTGGCAATATCGACGGCCGTATTCAACGCTTTCGAGAGTTTCTCGGTATGTGCCAGATCAACGGGCACCAGAATTTTGCTGTACATGACCCCTCCCTGAATTGCGTGGCGTGCAATTGTTCATGTTACGAGCTTACCGTAAGCATGGCACGGGCTTGGGGATCTGCAAAAAAAGGGCATAAAAAAAGGCAGCCGAAGCTGCCTTTTTTCGCGGTTATTGCTTAATCCGTTAAGGATTACAGAGCAACAACGTTCTCCGCCTGAGGACCTTTCTGGCCCTGAGTCACGGTGAACTCAACTTCTTGGCCTTCGGCCAGAGTCTTGAAACCACCGCCTTGAATAGCGCTGTAGTGAACGAATACGTCCGGGCCGCCTTCACGAGTGATGAAACCAAAACCTTTCGCTTCGTTGAAGAACTTAACGTTGCCGGTAACTGTAGACATAATAAACTTTCCTGAAATTGATCTTTTAAAAGCGCCGTCAGACTATCGTTGTGATATCCGATCAGCATTGTGCGGGAAACAAAAAACTGGCGTGATCAAAAACAGGACGTACGACTTATTACAGCTACAATGCGTCTTATTGATGAAATGCTTTGCTAAATCTTTCCAACGGCATCTACAGTACCTCACAAGTTTCCAAATGCAAAGGACTTTTTCATAAGCATAAACCCGTGGATGTGCGAATCTCCGTGGTAAGGCTGTCGAGCCGACAGGGTTTGGCGATGCCGAAGCCCTGGGCGTAATCCACCTGTATCTCCCGCAGGGTTTCCATGATCTCCATGTTTTCCACGTATTCGGCGATGGTCTTCAGGTCGAGGAAATGGCAAAGCTCGTTGATCGACCGCACCATGGCGTAGTTGGTGAGGTTGGTGGCCATGTCCTTCACAAAGATGCCGTCTATCTTCACGTAATCAACTGGCAGCTTCTGCAGGTAGGCGTAGGACGACAGGCCTGTGCCGAAATCATCCAATGCAAACCGACAGTCCAGGCGCTTTAGTTCGCGCATGAAGTCGGCAGCGTAGTGCAGGTTGGCGACCGCAGAGGTCTCCGTCACTTCAAAGCAGATTTTCGGTGTTAGGTTTCGATTGGCTCGCAGCAGCGCTTCCAGGTCCAGCATAAACCGGTCGTCACTGAGCGACGCGCCGGACAGGTTAACGTTGAGCGTATCAATTCCCTCCAGAATGTCTGGGTTGCCGTTCATCCAAGCGAGTACTTCCTGCACCACCCAAAGATCCACCCGGGTACTGCGTCGGAATTTCTCGGCCGCCTCGATATACGCCTGCGGAGAGATCTGGTTGCCGGCTGAGTCCGTGAGCCCAAGGAGAAGCTCGTAGGACTTGCCGCCTGTTACCGTATCAATCAACGGCACAATCGGCTGGGCACGAATGAACAGGCTGCCGTCGTTGATACTGCGATCGATTTCGGACACCCATTGCGGCGTCTCCGGTTTGGCCAGCGGGCTCGAGCTCTTTACCAGTTCTACTCGGTTTCCCCCCAACCGTTTCACTGATTTCAATGACAGACTGGCTGAGTTCAGCAGATCTCCAGCCGATTCTGCAGTATCGGTAATAGGGCACACGCTTACACTCAGGGTTGCCCTATACGCCGCGTCGCCCTGGGTAAATTCCTGATCCTCGAATGCCTGGCGTAGGTGCTCAGCAAAATCCAGGCTCTCCTCAATGGCCGTGCCATCAATCAGGATGGCAAATTCGTTGCCGCTGATTCGGCCAGCATGGGGCTCCGGGTGATGCGACGCGCAGTGTTTCTGGACCAGCGCACCGGTGGCCTCAAGCAGTCTGTCACCGGCCTTGGCGCCGTAGGTGGAGTTAATGACGCTGAACTCGTCGATGTCGAGAACCACCAGTGCCCCGGCGCTACCTGCGATCGTACCTCGGGCTAGCACCGCTGACACCAGTTTTTCGAAGTCGTGGCGATGCATGCATTTAGTCAGGGCGTCGTGCGTTGCCTCGAAATTCAGCCGGCGATAAACGTCCTGAACCATGTTGAACAGGCTTTGGTCGACAAAGGGAATGTCGCCCTCCTCAACCAGTGACGCGGTTCCCATGCGCAGCTTTTGCACAAACTCCCGAAAATTGAAGCTGATTTCACTCATGCCCGTGGGCGACAGGAAAACAAAGCGCAGCACATCTTCACCACCCCAGACCAGGCGTAGCTTGCGGGTTTCGCCGGAGTCCAGTGTGATCTCCACCCAGTCGCCGACGGTCAGTTCACGAGCCCGGGTGGTCCAGCGGTCAGTTTCGGCTTCTGGCGACTCTGCCTCGGGTTTCGGCTTTTCGCATAAACCTCCAGGTACACTGTGGTGATGCTTTCCTGTCGCTGAAGTTGCCCGGTTAGCTCCGTCATCAGTGACCGGAAGCGGCCGATGTCGCCAACGGTACGAAGCTCCCGGTCAATAAACCTCAGAACATTGCCGCTCTCCAGCTCCCGCTCAAAGGCCAGCTCATCATTTGATGCATCCGGAGAGTCCGGGGTGAGCCAGCTCTTCAGGAGCTTCACAACTTCCAGCAATTCACCGTAGTAATGACTGTCCGGGCCCTCCCGCAGGAGTGCGAGCACCATCAGTTGCTCCCAGCCGGCCGCCAGAAGTGTCAGGAGTACCGTGGGAATTTCCTGGCCGCCAACAATCGTATTGAGTTCTTGCTGTACCAGTTTTCGGGTCTTCTTGAGCCGTTCTTTGCCTTCCAGTGTCTTGGCAAGACGTTCGGAATTCCTGACGAAGGATTGGTCCTGACGCTCGACCAGGGTTTTGAGTTTGCCGTTGAGAAGTTGAAGCTGTTCGGAATCCAGGTTGTCAGCGTGGATGAGGTCCTCAATGATGCCGGAAACGGTGGACTCCAGATTCTTTGTGGAGGCGCGCTCGGCCAGGCAAAGGCGCATGAGGTCGTTCACGATTTCCCGCGCCGGATGGTCTTCGTCGTTGAGGAATTCGGGCGTATCGAGCAAGGCCTCGAAAACCGGAAGTTTCAATTGCTCCAGTTTGTCTCGCAATCCGCCGGAAATTCGCTGCTGGGTTTGCAGTGGCGCGAACAGCTGGTCCACAAGGTTGGCCTTCGCCAGCGTCGGTTCATCAATAGAGCTGCCAAAATCCGGATCGGCCTCTGCCAGTTCCCTCAGGGCCTCGGTAAGTTCTGGTTGTGAGGTCTGCAGTTTCTCAAGTAAGTCAGACCGTCTCGGTTTCAGATCGGCACAGAACTGGGGGCTCGATTGCTGCCAGCCGACCAGATCGGCGTCGCCTCCGTGTGCAAGTCCCATCAGCCGGAACAGAGACTGGTCTGGGGTGTGGGCCTCGTGCTGCTCTGGCTGAGAGGAAGCAAAGTGGTCGTCGGTATCGCTCTGGGTTTCGTCTTCAGCGGTGTCTGGTGACAATTCGGCCTCCGCACTGGCTACTCCCCGTGCTGACCAATTGGGCGGCAGTTGGGCAAAACCGATTGTGTTCAGGCCGTTGCGCGCGCAGTCATCAATAAGCGCTTGCATGGTCGGCGCCCACACCTCTCTCAGTGAGGATTCGAATGCATGATAGATAGTGTGGCGGTGTTCGTTTGCAATCCCCAGGCGATCGGTTGCGTATTGCAGGCAGGTGCAAAGGGCGGCTGGAGAAAGGGGGTTGTTGGACTCGGTGATGTCTTTTCGAAAGATCTGATTCAGCAACTGGTGCAGAGCGAACAGAATGTCGGAGTGTTCGCCGGCCAATCGTGCGGCAACGGTTTGGAGGTCCAGCCAGTCCTCAAATACCTGCTGATGAAGAATGTGAAGTTCTGACTCCTGTTCCTGCTCGACCCGGTTGTCGGTTATTTTCGTGCTGTTGTTCGTAAATCTTGCCTCGAAATCCTGGCAGATCTGGGGCTGGCGGCTGGCAAAAATGAATCGCATGTCTTTCAGACGAGTGATTTCCCGCATCTCCGCGGCATTCTCGAGCTCCTGCTCAATCATCTTCCCGGCGGTTTCCAGAAAATCGGGTAGCAGCCGCTCCAGCAGGCGAATTGCGTGTTGCTGGTACAGACGCTTCAGGCGATCCATTGCCGCCTTGTCTGCAAGAACGGGTTGTCGGCCGAGTACCTCTTGCGGCGCGCTTAGCTTGGCAAGCACGCTGGCAGAAGGTTTTGCCGTTAGAACAAACGTTTCGCCCTCGCTGGCGCTGAGAGTGCCCCTTAAATGCAGGCTGAAGTCCTGGCCGTTGCCGCCTCCGAGGATGTGCAGATCCACCTTGCCAGGCTCGCCCGAGGCGAATCGGCTGGTCACGGCGGGAGAGGTCAACTGGCTGAGAGAGAGCAGGGCCCGATCACCCTGCACCTCTACGCGGGAGACAACACAACCACAGGGATTAAGTGCCGGGCAAACTAAGAGGGCATCCTGCAGAAGCTTCGTGCTTTTATTCCTTCGGGCTGAAGTCATTACCGCCTTCCTGAGCAGCGATACATCGCAAAATGCGCGTGTGAACTTGTTTTCAGATTAATGGCATAGGCGCAGAATGCAAAGCATAAATGCCGATGACGAAAATTGTGGAGGACACCATGAAGTTTATTTTCGAGGTCCGCATGAAAGAAGGGCATGCGCCGGAAGAATATGCCGAGGCCTGGGTACGAGCCAGCGAAATCATCCAGCAGGCGCCCGGTGCCCGGGGCACTGAACTGCATCGCAAGATCGGCGATCCCAACACCATGATCGCGATCGCTCGCTGGGACAGCAAAGAGGCCAGAGATGCCATGGAGTCGAAACATAATTCCAGCGTAGCCGAAATTATTCGAAGCGTCGCACCGTTTGTGGAAATCACGCCGCTTGGGGAGTTTGAGGAGCCTGAGTGGGTTGTACTTCCACCAGGGAGGTCTGGCTGAAAATGCCTGCTATCTTGAGAGACAACGAAACAAACCAGGGGATTTAGTAATGTGGGATTCCGTCGAAGCAGGAGTGAGTGCCTGGTTATATCCTGCACTGTCGGCTGTGATTTCCGTGCTACTGGCCTACATAGGCTTTCGCCTCGCCCTTGGCGTGATTCGTCGGCTTACTCGACGCAAAGCCGTGCCCCGATTATTTCTCGATGCCTCCGCCCGAGCCCTGGGTTTTGTGATTTGTCTGATGGTGCTGAACGGGGTGCTGGAGGCAGCGCCTGAAGACCTGGCATTTTTGCCGGAGCTTCAGCACCTGGCAACGTTGTTGCTAATCCTTTCCCTGACCTGGGCCCTGGTACGCTGTACGTCGGCCATTGGTGAGGTCATCGTCACCCTCAATCCGGTCCTCGAAAACGAATGGAAACGGGCCCGGAAGGTGGAGACCCAAACCCGGTTTCTGGTTCGGGGCCTGAATATCCTGATCGTGATTCTCGGCCTGGGTGCCGCTCTTATGACCTTTGAGTCGGTGCGGCACGTGGGTGGCAGTCTGTTGGCGTCGGCCGGTGTCGGCGGCATCATCCTGGGTTTTGCCGCCCGCCCGGTGCTGGGCAACCTGCTGGCGGGGATGCAGATTGCGCTGACTCAGCCCTTTCGGATTGATGACGTGTTGAATGTTCAGGGCGAGTGGTGCTGGGTAGAGGAAGTGACTGCAACCTATGTGGTGTTGAGAGTCTGGGATCTGCGGCGTCTGATCGTGCCGTTGCAGTGGTTCATCGAGAACCCGTTCCAGAACTGGTCCAGAAACGCCGCCGACCTGCTGGGCACCGTGTTCCTTCGGGTCGATTACACCATGCCGTTGTTTCCGTTGCGGGAGGAGTTTGCTCGCCTGTTACGGCAAGCGCCCCAGTGGGATGGCAAGACTGAGACCGTTCAGGTGACTGATTCCGACGACACTACTATCCAGGTCCGGTTTCTGATGAGTGCGCCGGACTCCAGTCAGACCTGGGATTTGCGCTGCGCCGTGCGTGAGGGGCTGATTACTTTCATGCAGGAGAACTACCCGGAATACCTTCCCAGAATTCGGGCCCGCATGCTGGATCCTGAACAGCCCGGGGAGCTGTCACCGCCGCCACGGTGAACGTGGTCCTTGCAGGCGTTCGCCCTGCCACTGGGGAATCTCGCCAAAGCGTGAGCTGCGGGCGTCCCAATCCTGCTCGGCCTGAACGATTTCCTGCTGGTGGTAACCCACGTAATTCCACCACATGACGACGTCTTTCCCTAACGGCTCACCGCCGATCAACAGCGCGCGAGTGCCCGCGGTGCAGTTGATGGTCAGGGTGCTGAGGCTGGAGCGAGGTAGGCGAGTTCATCGGCTTCAAAGCACTCACCTTCAATATCGCAGGTTCCGGTCAAAGGCAAGATGCCGTATTCGAAACCGGGCTCCAGGGTAAGCCTGATGCTCTGGGGCAGTTCACAGTCGATGTCCAGTGCCATGATGGGTGAGTACTGAAGCGTGTCGGCGGTTCTGGATTCGTACTGCCCGGTCAGCAGGGTCCAGGTCGCGCCCTGGTTCTGCCAGCGGGGCAGGGTGGGGTAATGATCAAAACGTGGCGTGGTGTCGCGATCTGCTTCCGGGAGCGCAATCCACAATTGCGCCGCGTGCAGTGAGCGCTCGCCAAATACGGATTCCTCCGTATGGCTGATGCCGTGACCAGCGGTCATCAAATTCACTTCACCCGGGCGGATGGGCTGGCTGGTGCCCAGACTGTCCCGGTGCAGCAGTTCGCCCTCAATCATCCAGGTAAAGGTCTGCAAGCCGATGTGGGGGTGAGGACCAACCCGCAATCCCTTCTCGGTCTCATCAAACGTGACCGGGCCGATGTGGTCCAGGAAGCACCAGGCGCCTATCTGGCGGCGCCCGCGAGTGGGAAGATTCCGGGCAACCGGGATGCCGCCAACTTCCCCGGTTCGGGCCTGAAAACGCTGTGTCATAAGTTCTGCCTCGTTCACTGTAGCTTCAGCATGGTCCTGCCGGTTTGAAACGGCAAGCGCCTGGTCAGAGGCAATTCCACTGAATGTTTCAGAAATTTTGGGCGCCGGGTTGTCGGCTTATGGTTAGCTGGGTAATTATGATAAGCCGTGAGTCTGGTGGCTGTGCCCAGGCGTCCAAAACAATTTCAATGAAGGAGTCCTCTTTTGTCTGACCTCGCCACTTACGAAAGTTTCAATGTTGAAGTAAAGGATCATATTGCCCACGTTCAGTTCAGTCGCCCGGAGGCGCTGAACTCCATGAACAAGGCATTCTGGCTGGAACTGCCGAAGTGCATGCAGGACATTGAGGCGAATTCCGACGCGCGGGTCATCGTAATTTCCAGCACTGGCAAACACTTCTCCGCCGGTATGGACCTGGGCGTGTTCAGCGACCCGAAGGCGGTCCCGATGAGCGGTGATCCCGGCCGTATGGCAGAGAACCTGCGTAGGGTTGTGCTGCAGTTGCAGGACACCCTGACATCGCTTGAGAAGATCCGGCTGCCTGTGCTGGCCGCTATCCACGGTGGTTGCATCGGTGGTGCACTGGATCTGGTCTGTGCCGCTGACAGCCGATATTGCACTGAGGATGCGTATTTCACCATCAAGGAAACCGAGCTGGGCATGACGGCCGACGTTGGTACCTTACAGCGCCTGCCCAAGCTGATGCCCGAGGGCGTGGTGCGTGAGCTGGCGTATACCGGTCGCAAGTTCTCGGCCCAGGAAGCGCAGGGACTTGGTTTTGTGAATACCACCTACGAAAGCCAGGACGCCATGCTGGATGCCGTTATGGCGATTGCCGGCCAGATTGCTGCCAACTCACCGCTGGCGGTTACCGGCTGCAAAGAGATGCTCAACTACAGCCGTGACCATTCCGTGGAGGACAGCCTTCGATATATGGCAACCTGGCAGGCGGGGATGTTCCGCCCGGGCGATATGATGAAAACCTTCCAGGCCAAAGCCCAGAAGCAGACACCGGAATACGATAACCTGCTGCCTCTGAAGGGCCTGTTCGAGTCCTGAATGGCTGAAGGTTCCGGATCCCGGATGTCTGCCCGGACCGCTCTGTTGTTTCAGAGCGGTATCGGCGTGCTGGGCTTGATCGCCATTATGCTGTTCGACATCCCGGTGCAGAACAGCGGCCTGTCCTGGACGCAGAGCTTGGGCTGGGGCTGTTTCGGTGCGTTTGGCACCTATGGAATTCTGGTTTTGCTGACCCGCGTGCCCGGGTTATTTCCGGATAACCTCGAGCGCCAAATGCGCCACCTTTATGAATTTGCCGCCAGTTTTGGCTGGCCAGCGCTGGTTGCGCTGTCGATTGTTGCCGGGGTGGGGGAAGAGCTGCTCTTTCGGGGGGCGGTGCAAGGTTGGCTGACACAAAGCCTGGGAACTGGCGCGGCTATTGCCGTTGCTCGGTGCTGTTTGGCCTGGTGCACTACGTCTCGTTTACCTATTTCCTGGTGGCAACGGGGCTTGGGCTGTTGCTGGGCACGGCTTACGCGCTGTCAGACAGCCTGGCTCTGGTCATGATCTGGCACGCTATCTACGACATGATTGCACTGTTCTGCCTGCTTCGCTTTCCCCACTGGTTTGGCGTAAAACGCCACTTTCATCGTTGATCGCTTTCTTTCGCTGAAGCATCCTTGCGTGCTTCAAAATTGGCTAATTCAACGTTAATGGCGTTGGTGGATATCTGTATCTCGTAGAGCGAATACAGCAGCGACAAGGACAACAGCACCAGGCTGATGCCAAAGGCCACAACGCCCTGCAGCTCGGCGCCCAGAAACAGCAGAAACATGGAGACAGTGCACAGGAAAAAACTCAGCACTCCAAAGGCCTGCATGCGCTTGGTCAACGTGATGCGTTGCCGCAGCATGCCGATTTGTCGGGCAATGAGTGAGTGGTCCTCCTCGGAATCCATCTGTTTCAATTGCCGAATCAGCTGGGCGAGCACCATAAAGCGGTTGGTGTAGGCCAGCAACAAGAGCGAAATGGCTGGAAATAGCAATGCGGGCGTTGTCAGATCCAAAGCGGAGTCCTTGTATTCCGGGGTAAAGGTGAGACAAGCGCTACCAGTTGCCTGAAGCGATGCGCCGGTGGTTCGCCACCGGCCTGTTGTAAATATAGACCCACGCGAATCCAAACTGGGTGGGCATTTCCCGACGCAGGTACAAGCTTTCCTCGGGCGCCTGGGGGAAGAAGTCTTCAAGCCGGTCGAGCTGCCCCAGGGTTTGATCGTTAACCTCAAACACTTCGACTTTCACACCTTTCGAAGGCTCAGCCAGTGCGCCGGGGTATGGACCGAGGTCGTACAGTGTTACGCCAGTCAGCCAGTCTTCCCCGAGAAAAGTGGCTCCCCGTAGCAATTTGCTGTTGCTGCCGTCTCGTTTCAGCGTGCCATAGACTGCGACCCGTTGTGTCACGCCCGTATCCTCAACCCATGGAGACCGGAGACACACCGATCAGCCACTGGTGCGCCCAAACCACAGTAACCACGTAAACCGCCAATCCGGCAACGACCGCAATGATGTCGTTGGCTTTACCCGCGGGCAGGGTAGGCGTTGCGCGCTGGGGCCGACGCTTAAGCGAAATGCGGTCCACCACCGCCCAGGCCAGGAAGGTGCCGAACAAAAGCACATCATGCAGCATGCCGTTGGCCAGCAGGTGCGCCAGGGCCCAGAGTTTCACCGCAACCAGCATCGGGTGCTTGAGCGTGGTTTTGATACGGCCCGGCAGGTACGCAGCAAACAGCAGCGGAAACACTGGAATCAGGAGTAGTAGGGCCAGATGCCGCAGCTCCGGGCGGTGTGTAGAGCACTGTCGGTTCCAGTCGGGCGGCGCCGTAGCCGACAACGATCAGCACCAGGCCGATCAGTGCAATCACTGAGTAGAGACCTTTGAACGGCCCTTCACCGAGGGACGCCTGCAAGCGATTGCGCAGCGGTTCATTAACGATGGACAGCGAGTGAATGCCGAGAAACAGAACCAGGCCGGCGATCAGTGTAGCCATTCCCACAACTCCTCTATTGGGTAAACGTGTTGGCGGATGTCAGCGATTGGGTCAGTCGATCCATGATACCGCCGCCATGGCGCCAAAAGTGCCAGTATAGCTGTACCTGCAAGGACTTACCGGGGGCAATACTAACCAATTTCCCGGCATTGAGCTCCTCCCGCGCCTGCATTTCCGGGATCATGCCGTAGCCCATGCCCGCCAGTGCCAGCTTTACAAACCCCTCCGAAGATGGACACA
The DNA here is from genome assembly GCF_000830985.1 of Marinobacter similis. Taxonomy (GTDB): domain Bacteria; phylum Pseudomonadota; class Gammaproteobacteria; order Pseudomonadales; family Oleiphilaceae; genus Marinobacter; species Marinobacter similis. The sequence goes on from NZ_CP007151.1 coordinate 2,089,984, forward strand.
GGTGGTGGGGAACGCTGCCGTGAAAACCACACTCGGCCAGAAACCGGTGTTGGAGCTGATCGTTGGGGCCGAAAACAATGGCCGGGGCGGTCTCCAGACTCTGCTCGTTGATGCCCTCGCTAAAATGCCGCCGAACATACTCCGGCGTGGCCAGCGGCAGATAGGTCATGCTTCCCAGCGGAACGCTGCGGGCCCCGGCGATCGGTTGCGGGCTGCTGCACAGGCAAGCGGCTACGTCGCCCTCACGCATGCGGCGCAATCCGATGTCCTGGTCTTCAATGACCATGTCCAGCAGCAGGCTTTCCTCGCTGCAGAACTTGCCGATGGAACTGGCCCACCAGGTGGCCAGGGTATCGGCATTGAGCGCGATTCTCAGCCGGGCAGAAGGTTCGGAGATGGCGGGAATCGAGCGGGCAAGGTCCCGCTCCAGTAGTTGCACTTGCTGGACGTGGTTCAATAGCCTCTGGCCGGCCGGCGTGGCCCTCAGTGTTGGGCTGCGCACCAGTACGGGCTGGCCCAGGCGGATCTCCAGGGTTCGGATGCGCTGGGACACGGCAGACTGGCTCAGGCCCAGAGCCGTACCGGCTTTTTCAAAGCCGCCACATTCTGTCACCGTGGCCAGCGCTTCCAGCAGTTTGTAATCAATCATAAGAAAAACTTATGCAGCATTACCAGTATGAATTTCAAGTATAACGATGAATGGCTATCCTTGCGCCACCAATTTATAAATTTGTCCTGGTCTGGAGTTGTGCTGTGCTGGAAAGTTATCTGACAGGTTTGGTGGTTTGTGGTGGCATCATCGTGGCCATTGGTGCCCAGAATGCCTACATTCTTGGCCAGGCAATTCGCCGTGAGCACCATTGGTGGTCGGCCGGGTTGTGCATGCTCGCCGACATCAGCCTGTTTACCCTCGGCATGTTTGGTGTCAGCGCCGCGCTGATGGCGATGCCCGAAGCCCTGCAGATTCTGCGCTGGCTCGGCGTTGTTTTCCTTGGCTGGCTGGCGATTCAGGCTTTCTACCGGGCAAGCCGGGGGCGGGTGGCCCTGGAAGTCGGTGAAATCAAGCGGCGCAGCCTGAAAGGGGTGTTGTTTACTACCCTGGCTGTCACTCTGCTGAACCCTCAAGTGTATCTCGATACCCTGTTGCTGATTCCCGCCATTGGCGCCCAGCAGGAAAATGCCACTACCTTTGTCGCCGGCGCCAGCAGCGCTTCCGTCATGTGGTTTGGTTTGATTGCCTGGGGCGGCTCTGCGTTGGCGCCGGTACTGTCGCGACCGTTGGCCTGGCGAATCATTGACGGTTTTATCGGTTTGATGATGGCAGGCATCGCCCTGCAGCTGGCCTTCGGCGGATTGTAACGACCGGCTGCCGACCACGCTGAAGACCAATCGACCGTATGGAATTCTGTTGCATGCGCCCGTGTCCTTGGAGAAGATAGCCTGCTACGTAAAACTGAACACTCTGCAGGGGCACATTTATGAACAGAAAAATCCGCCAGTGGTTCGCCAGCGCAAGCGCTTTGCGCGGAATGCTCTCAACCTTTGCCCCTTACCTGGGCGCTGGCATCAAGGTCACCAAAGTTGCAGAGGATTTCAGCGCGGCCACGGTGGAGCTGCGTCAGCACTGGTACAACACCAACTACGTGGGCACGCACTTCGGCGGTTCGCTCTACAGCATGGTTGATCCCCACTACATGCTATTGCTCATGCGTCGGCTCGGCACGGGCTATATCGTGTGGGACAAGTCAGCGAGTATCGATTTCATCCGGCCGGGCAAGGGCACCGTCCGCGCCCATTTTGAGCTCACCGACGAGCGGGTTGAAGAGATCCGAAGAATGACTGCTGAGGGCGACAAGTACCTCCCGGAGTGGGACATCGACATCCTCGATGAAAGCGGAGAGCTGGTCGCTCGGGTGCACAAGGTGCTGTACGTGCGCAAGAAGCGGTAGTGACGAAGCCGCAGTAAAAAAAAATAACTGTGTAGAAACCCAGTGCTTGTGGGCTTCAGTCGAACCGACGGGCCTGGGTAAACCGGTCTTTCCAGTAATAGCCGTTGAGTTCTGACAGCGTCACGCCGATAGACGTTGACGCGTGCATGAAGTGATTGCCACCCATATAGATGCCCGCGTGCTGCTCCTTGCCACCAATACGGAAGAACACCAGGTCGCCCGGTTGAATCTCGCTGGGAGGAACCACCTCGCCATGTCGAAGCATCTGTGAGGTTGTTCGCGGCAGTTGCTGGTCCAGCCCTTCCCGAAAAGCCGTGGTGATAAACCCGGAACAATCGAAACCCTCGGCGGAGGTGCCGCCGTACTCGTAGGGTACACCCACATAGCGTTCATAGACCTGCCACAGCTTGTCAGTCTTGTCGGACGCTGCTCCTCGGGCCTCAACCGGAATTGGCCAGGTATCGGCGGGCTCGGTGCGCAGATTCTGGTTGCTGGCACAGCCGCCCAGCACGAATGCCAGTACCAGCAGAATGAGGGATTGTCTGAGCTTGAGGGGCATTCACTGACTCCGGGCAATTGAACCTGGCCCAACCTTATTACTGAAAGCGCCGGATGTCAGGTTACGGTTAATTCTTAATGTGTTGATTTACTCGGAGACTTGCCGGGCAGGTGTGCACCGGCGGTTTTTTCGAGGATGCGGTCGGCGTCCAGCGTTGCGATCGGCACACGGGTATCCCGGGGGATGTCACCGCTCAGTTGCAGAGCCAGATAGCGCATGGCGCACACCCGCAGGAACGAGGTGAAATTGCCAAGATCGTGCCCGGCATCGATGGATTCGTGGTAGAGCCGGGTAATCATCTGGGGCAGGTTCATACCGTCCCGCTCGGCCAGCTCCCCGAGCACGTTCCAGAAGGTATTTTCCATCCGCACGCTGGTTACCATGCCATCAATGCGCAGCGAGTGGGTTTTGCTAACCCACAGCTCAGGGTCGGCGTTGACGAACAGTTTGCACATGGTGGACCTCCTGTCTAGGTCTGGCAAAGGCAAGGCCGGGCTGTTGCCCGGCCTTTAGCCGGCTTACTTTTCCAACAGCTTGAAGAACTGGGCCAGCCAGGCCGGATGGGCTGGCCATGCCGGCGCTGTCACCAGATTAGCATCGGTCACGGCCTGATCAACCTCAATGCTGGCGAAGCTACCACCGGCCAGTTCCACTTCTGGCTGGCAGGCGGGGTAGGCGGAGCATTTACGACCTTCGAGCACGCCAGCGGCGGCCAGCAGCTGGGCGCCGTGGCAGATGGCGGCGACCGGCTTTTCAGTTTCGAAGAAATGCCTAACCAGATTCTGGACATCCTTGTTCAGGCGCAGGTATTCCGGTGCCCGGCCGCCCGGAACCACCAGGGCGTCGTAGTCCGCCGGGTTCAGGCCGTCAAAATCGGCGTTCAGGGCAAAACGGTGACCCGGTTTCTCGGTGTAGGTCTGGTCGCCTTCGAAATCGTGGATGGCGGTCGCCACGTTGTCACCGGCTTTCTTGTCCGGGCATACCGCATGAACGGTGTGGCCGACAGCCTGCAGCGCTTGAAAGGGCACCATGGTTTCGTAGTCTTCGGTGAAGTCACCGGTAATCATCAGAATCTTTTTCCCGCTCATGTTTCTCTCCTTGTGGTTGTTCGTCAGAGCAGCCGGCAAAGCCTCGGGCGCGGCTCGGAAAACCATAGCAGCGCCTCTGGAGCAGCGGGTATTAGCGGGATACTACAGGTGAGTCAGGCGCGCTTGATCAGGTCTGGTGAGTCGTGGCGTGCATTGTTGACCGCCGTGGATACCCTTAATTCTTCCAGTTGTTCCGTGGGCAGGCGGCGGGTCACAGAGCGGATGCTGTCACGATCGGTGCGGCTGGGGTCCAGCCATTCCTGCAGGCAGCTGGGGTCGAGCACGACTGGCTGACGATCGTGAATGTGCTTGAGTGTCTCGCTCGCCGGCTCGGTGATGATGGCGCAGGCGCTGGTGTTATCGCCCTCTTTCGGGGTCCAGATGCCGGCAAAGAAAATAGCCGGGTTCTGTTTCGGGTTGGCCGGAGTGATGTAGTGAGGTTCCTTACCAGATGGGGTCTGGCGCCACTCGTACCAGCCGTTGGCCGGAATCAGACAGCGGTGGTGGGCAAAAGCGTCACGGAAGTAGCTGGAAGTGGCCACGCTTTCGGCGCGGGCGTTGATCGGGGTGGGGGCCTTGTCGCCGGCCCAAACCGGGCGGAAGCCCCAGTCGGAGTGGGTCAGCAGGAGCGGGCCGTTCATGGTCGCGCGGATCATGCGATGCCGACGCCCGGCGGGATGTTATAGCCGGGTTCAAAGTGGCCATCGATCTCCAGGCCGTCCGGGAAGAAGTCGTTGATCAGTGTTTCCGGAGGCGTGTAATAGGTGAATCGTCCGCACATATCGGAATTACCCTGTTTCGAGGCCAGTTAAAGGGCGGCGCCTTCTGACCCCGGATTTGTTATCCTTGGGCCATGCTGAAACTGTCTAATGCTGTTGAAATTGCTGACTGGGAGCTTGATATCACCCAGATCCGTGCCCAGGGGGCCGGCGGCCAGAACGTGAATAAAGTGGCCTCTGCCGTTCACCTGCGGTTTGATATTCTGCACTCCAGCCTGCCGCCGTTCTACAAGGAACGGCTGATGTCGCTGAACGACCAGCGCATCAGCAAGGACGGCATCCTCATAATCAAAGCACAGTCCTTCCGAACTCTCGAGCTGAACAAGGAAGACGCGCTGAAGAGGTTGAAAGACTCATCCTCGAGGCGGTAAAACCGGTAAAGGCTCGTCGTCCTACCAAGCCGTCCCGCTCGGCACAGCGCAAACGGGTTGACCGCAAAACCCAGAAAGGTAAAACCAAGTCCCTGCGCGGCAAAGTTCAGGTCTAAGCGGTCTGGGCCGGTGACCGACCGGCTTCTACTTTCTGCAGGAATTCCCCGATGTCCTCAAAGGCGTCGTCCGCTTCCGGCAGTAATGACACAAAAATGTGCCAGACATGCACCATGCCCGGCCAGGTATGCAGCTCCACTGGCGAGCCCTCAGCCTGGGCCTTGGCGGTATAGCGTCGGGCATTGTCCAGCAGCATCTCGCTGTCGCTGGCGTGAATAAGTATGGGCGGCAGGTTGCGCAGATCCCCCCGCACCGGGGACGCCACGGCGCTGGCCGGAGACACACGGAATGCGGCCAGGGTGGCCCACCAGATTACCGGCAAGGGAATCCGAGACAGCCCCCCGAAGGCCGGCCCCAGCAGTGGGTCAGTGCTAATGTTGTCACGATTGCTGGGCGCGGTAAGGGTCAGGTCGGTCGACGGCGACAGCGCCACTCCCGCATCGGCCTGGGGCAGTCCATTGTCGCGAATCCAGGCCAGCAAACCGAGGGTATGACTTCCGCCCGCGGAATCCCCGGCCACCACCATGAATGAAGCATCTCCGGGGCCGTCCGGTCCATGCTTCAGCAGCCAGGTGTAGGCTTTCCGGCAATCGCGCACGCCATCCATATAGCGGTTTTCTGGCATCAACCGATAATCCACCGCGAACACGGCTGCGTTGGCCAGGTGAGATAAACGGTCGGTAATACCCCGGTGGCTTTTCGGGCTACCCGCTGCCCAGGCGCCGCCATGGATGTACAGGATCCGGCGACGAGGATCGGCGCCGGGTGCGATCACCCATTCGCCCCTGGGTTCGTCATTGGCCCGGAATTCGGCCTGCAGGTCCAGGCCCTCACTGAGCCCATCCATGTGTTTGCGCAAGGCCGCCAGGCGGGCCTTGCCTCGAAGTCCCCGGGAACTTTGTCCAAGTTCGCGGATCCTGCCAAGGACCTCATGGTGGGCATCGCTTGGGGAGCCCTCCCGAATCGGGTGATCGTGCTGGTCGAGGTGCGACAGGTCTTCAACCCTGAACAGAATCAGGGTAGTGATGATAAAGAGAGCAATGATGGCCAGGAAAAACCAGAGCATGGGCGGTCCGTCTCAGATTGGCCCCGGGCGTGGGGGCGAACTATCCTTCAAATAATACCCGCTGTTCAGGCGGGTGCTGCCCTCAAAGATCACAGAAGGAGTAGGGCGATGCAAATAGCTTACCGGGCCAGAGACATCACCGAAGCCCATATTGTTGCTGGATACCTCAATGCCAACGGTATTGAGGCTCATGTGGGCGGACATTACCTGCAGGGAGCCATGGGCGAAATCGGCGCCGCCGGCTTCAGCAATGTTCATGTCGATGACGATGACCTGTATCGCGCCCGGGAACTGGTGCGGGAATACGAATCGGGCGGGCGTGCCGCCGTGGCGTCCGATGATGATGACGACAAACCGGATTTCTACGCCCGCTGGTTTCTGCTGGCGCTCGCCATCGTTGCAGTTGTTCTGATCAACGCCTACTGATCTCGCCCTGTCTTTGATGCATCACTGATCGGTCGCGCCCTTGCGGCCGTAGTTTCTTCGACACGTTCATCACAAGGAGAAAAGGTTTATGGCCAATCAGCCAGTTATGCTTATTACAGGCGCATCCTCGGGCATCGGTGCCGCCACGGCACGGGCAGCTGCCGAGCAGGGTTATCGGCTGGTGCTGGCGGCGCGGTCTGAAGCCAAACTCAGTTCACTGGCCGAGGAATTGGGCGGCGCCGATCAGGTGCTGACGGTCCAGTGCGATGTTCAGGACAGCGACGATCAAAAAGCCATGGTGGATGCAGCGCTGGCCAAGTTCGGCCAGATTGATGCGGTGTTCGCCAATGCCGGTCGCGGTGGTGAGCCCGGTGGCTTCAGCAAGGCTGATCCCGAGGTTTGGAAGGACATGATCCTGACCAACATCTATGGCGTGGGCCTCACCCTGCAGCATTGCCTCCCGGCGCTCCGGGAAAGCAAGGGCCAGCTGCTGCTGACCGGTTCGGCCGCCGGTCGGGTGACCATCCCCGGCTCCATGTACAGTGCCACCAAGTGGGCAGTATCAGCGATTGGCTATGGTGTACGAGAAGAACTTCGCGGCTCTGGCATCCGAGTTACGCTCATTGAACCCGGCATGGTCGATACACCGTTTTTCGACGAGCAACCGGAACATGCCCTGAAGCCTGAAGATGTGGCCAGCGCGGTCATGTACGCGGTCTCTCAGCCGGCCCATGTGGATGTGAACGAAATTCTGGTGCGGCCGACTCCGGCTGAGAAATAACCGCTCGCCAGATTCCGCACGAACTGAAAAGCCAGCTCAACGGCTGGATGCAACATCTGTATCATCATCTGAATTCCGGCAAGGCCTGAGAGTCTGATCTCAGGTTGCATCATCAACGAAGAGCAAGGAGAGTGTAATGTCCATTGAACAAGTAGTGTATCGCGCCTCAGCAGAAGCCACAGGTGGTCGGGATGGCCGCGCCATCTCCTCCGACGGCGTACTGGATGTGGAACTGACCACCCCGAAAGAGCTGGGCGGAGCTGGTGGCAAGGGCACTAACCCGGAGCAGCTGTTCGCCGCAGGTTATTCCGCCTGCTTTATCGGTGCCATGAAGTTTGTCGCCGGTCGCGACGACCTGGCGATGCCGGAAGATGCCTCCATCGAAGGCGTGGTAGGCATTGGCCAGATTCCCGGCGGCTTTGGTGTTGAAGTTGAGCTTCGCATCAGCCTGCCCGGCATGGATGACGCCCAGGCCAAGCAGCTAATTGATGAAGCCCACAAGGTATGCCCGTACTCCAACGCTACCCGTGGCAACATCGACGTTACCCTCAAGCGCGTCGACTAAACTGAATGAGCGCTTGCGGCTGCCGGGAAACCCTGGCAGCTGTGGTTTCAGGAGACCACCATGAACCAATCTGACCAGGTCGCGCTGGTGACCGGTGGCGCAAAAGGCATAGGCCGTGGCATCGTTCAGTACCTGGCGCAGCAAGGCTGGCGTGTGGTGTTCTGCGACACCGACACCCAGGTTGGTGAGGAACTGGCCCAGGCCGGTTCCGGCCAGCTGAAGTTCGTCCCAACCGATGTTGCCCGGGAACCCGATGTTGAACGCCTGCTGCAGGCAACCCTGGAGTGGGGTGGCCGGCTGGACGCCGTCATCAACAACGCCGGGATTGCGAATCCGGAGACCGGGCCCATTGAGAACCTGAGCCTGGAAGACTGGCAGCGCCGCCTCGACGTAAACCTGACCGGCCCCTTTCTGGTCACCAAACACGCCGTACCCCATCTCAAAAAAAGCCGCGGTGCCATCGTCAACATGGCCTCGACCCGCGCCCTGCAATCCGAACCGGACACCGAAGCCTACGCCGCCACTAAAGGGGGATTGTCGCGCTGACCCATGCGCTGGCCGTCAGTCTTGGCCCGGAAATCCGGGTGAATTGCGTCAGCCCGGGCTGGATCGACACCCGCGCCCATCAGGGCAGCTCCGAGGGCGTGCCACCGCTGACCCAGGATGACCACAGCCAGCACCCGGCCGGGCGCGTCGGGGTGCCCAATGACATCGCCGCACTCGTGGACTACCTGATCTCGCCTAAAGCCGGCTTCATTACAGGGCAGAACTTTGTGGCCGACGGGGGCATGGTTCGCAAAATGATCTACGAGGATTAGTACACATGCAGCGTCTGTTCTTTGCCCTGGAGATGCCAGAGCCGGTCCGGGAGAAATTGCTGCGCATCAAGGCGCCGGTGGCCGGGGCCCGATGGCAGAGTGATGCGCAACTGCACCTGACGCTGCTGTTCCTTGGCAATGTGCCGCCAGAGACGGTGCCAGACATCAGTCTGGCCCTGCGGGAACTGTCATTGCGGCAGTTCGATCTACACGTATGCGGGCTGGGTTGCTTTGGCCAGCCGGACACTCCCCGTAACCTCTGGGCGGGCGTCTCTCCCGAAGCGCCTTTGATAGCTCTGCAAGCAGCACTTAAAGAACGCCTGAACCATCTCGGGTTCTCGTTCGAGAAGCGCCCGTTCAGGCCTCACATAACTCTGGCACGTTTTAAAAAACAGCCAGGCTCAGTACAGTGGCTGCTCACCGAACATGGTCAGGACGATTTTGGCGTTGTACCGGTCCGGGACTTTGTCCTTCTGCAAAGCACCCAGGGATCCAGGGGCTCCGATTACACCGTGCTCGAGCGTTTCCCCCTCATCGAATCTCCTTGACGAAACTGGCTTGCCTCACCAAAGATGAAGGTACTTCTGCGCCTTCTTTGAGGTGTTTATGTGTCCTCCGTTTTCGGATCCCGATCAGCGCTTGTTCGTGCGCAATGCGTCCCTGTCTGACCTTTCCGGAATAATCGCCCTGAGCCGTCGTGTCTACGAAGGCACGGGCATGTACGGTTACTCCAAAGGCCCACTAACCGGCCAAATCAATACCTTCCCCGATGGCCAGTTCGTGGCCATGCTCGGGGACACGGTGGTGGGTTACTGCGCGACCTTCCGGATCTCGGGTGAGATTGCGCTCGGGCCCCACGACTGGACCTCCATCACCGGCAATGGCTACGCCTCCCGCCACGATTCGGAGGGGGACTGGCTCTATGGGATGGAAGTGTGTGTGGACCCCGAATGCCGCGGTTACCGTATTGGTGAGCGCCTGTACAACGAGCGTAAACAACTTTGCCAAAGGTTAGGCTTGCAAGGAGTGGTGTTTGCGGGGCGCCTGCCAACCTTGCGCAAGCGGCTGAAAAAATACGATTCGGTAGAGGCCTACATCGAAGCCATCAAGTCCAAGGAACAGTCCGATCCGGTGCTGTCGTTCCAGCTTCATAACGGCTTCGACGTCCACGGGGTCATTCCCCATTACCTGGATTCCGATCACGATTCCCTGGGCTACGGCGTTCATCTGGTCTGGCGTAATCCGAAAGTGCCCCAGGCGGGCCCTGAAGAAAAAGCCAAGCGCTATGGCAAACGCATGCCGGACACGGTGCGTGTGGGCACTGTTCAGTATCAGCAGCGCCCGGTGGCGTCGTTCGATGAATTTAGCGACATCGTCCGTTATTTCGTCGATGTAGTGTCCACCTACAAGGGCGATTTTGTGGTGTTTCCGGAGCTGTTCACCCTCCAGTTGCTCTCCATCGAGCGGCGGGAGGGCAGCGCGGCCGACGCGTTTGCGGCGGTTACGCACTATGCCGGCCGCTTCCGCGACCTGATGCGGGACCTGGCGCTCAGGTACAACATCAACATCATTGCCGGCTCCACGCCGGTGCGGGAAGAAGACGGCACTGTGCACAACACGGCGTTCGTGTGCCTGCGCGATGGCCAGGTGTTTACCCAGCCCAAAATTCACCCGACGCCGAACGAGGCCTACTGGTGGAACGTACGGGGTGGCAATCGGGTCAGCGCCATCGAGACCGACTGCGGCCCCATTGGCGTACTTATTTGTTACGACGCGGAGTTCCCGGAGCTGACCCGTCACCTGGTGGATCAGGGCGTGCAGATCGTCTTCGTGCCTTTCTGCACCGACGAACGCCAGAGTTATCTGAGGGTGAGGTATTGCTGCCAGGCGAGGGCGGTGGAGAACCAGGTTTACGTGGTGCTGTCTGGCAATGTTGGCAACCTGCCCAATGTGCCGAACATGGAAATCCAGTACGGCCAGAGCTGCATTCTCACCCCCTGTGATTTCCCGTTTGCCCGGGACGGCATCGCCGCGGATACCGAGCCCAATGTGGAAACAGTCGCGTTCGCCGATCTGAGGCCGGAAGTGCTGATCACCGCGCGCAACAGCGGCACGGTGAAGAATCTGCAGGATCGCCGGCACGACCTCTATAGCGTGAACTGGCGCGGGGAGTAGCCAGGCCGGCGCGGCTATCGTTTGGTGCTGCGCTGGCGCTGTTTTTTTGGCTTGCCTCGTCCCGGAGCAGAGGAACCCGGGCGGCCAGCGGGTTTGCCCGAAGGTTTCCCAGACGGCTTGCCCGCCGGTTTCCCTGAAGGTTTGCCTGAAGGCTTGGTGCCGGCGCCAGGTTTGCGGGGTTTGCCACCCGGGCGTTTGCCGGGCGCCGAACCGGCAGGCTTGTTCTTGCCGGATGGCTTACCATGTGAGTTGCCACGTGAGTTGCCACGTGAGTTGCCACGTGAGTTGCCAGGCTGGCTGCGGATCTGCTTCCGGGCACCGGCCGGTGCTTCGGACGAGGAATCCTTGATGGCGTCAAACAGCACCGCCAGTTCTTTATCGGTGAGGTCGCGCCACTGGCCCACGGGCAGCCCACCCAGGCTGACGTTCATAATGCGCACCCGCTCCAGCTTGGTCACCTCGTAACCAAAGTGCTCACACATCCGGCGGATCTGCCGGTTCAGGCCCTGTACCAGGGTAATCCGGAACACGAAGCGGGATTCCTGCTGCACCTTGCACTTCTTGGTGACCGTTCCGAGGATTGGTACGCCATTGGCCATGCCCTGCACGAACTCCCGATTGATGGGACGATCGACGGTGACCAGGTATTCCTTTTCATGGTTGTTGCCGGCGCGCAGGATCTTGTTCACCAGGTCGCCGTTGCTGGTCATGAAGATCAGGCCCTGGGAATCCTTGTCCAGTCGCCCGATCGGGAAAATTCGGGTGCTGTGGCCGACAAAACGCTGGATGTTGTGGCGCTCGGCGTCGTCGGTGGTGCTCACCACGCCTACGGGTTTGTTCACTGCGATAAACACCAGATCTTCTTCAGCCCGGGGTTCAATTACCTGGCCATTTACTTTCACCGTGTCAGTCGGCAACACCTGATCGCCCACGGTGGCCCGTTTGCCGTTGATAAACACGTTGCCCTGCTCAATGTAACGGTCGGCCTCCCGCCGCGAGCAGAGTCCGCTTTCGCTGATGTATTTGTTCAAACGGGTGGAAGAGCTGTTGGTCATCGGGGGTCCGTTGGGTGACTGAGTGCGCCCATGATAACAGGGGTATAGCGGGCTTACAGCCTTGCGGCTGGCGGTTTTTTCCTGGGTCTGCGATGATTCCGGCTCTGATCTATACCAACTGGCAGGTGAGCGTAGTCCGTGATAATCAAACTTATTTCTGCCCTTTTTCCAGCCAGCCTGTGGCGCCTGCCAACACTCTCTCTATTTTTGGTATCAATGACAGTAGCTTCTTTTGCGTCCGCGGAACGCCTGCGTCTGGTGACCGAAGAGTGGCCGTCGCTGATCGACAATACTGACGATGGCCCGGCGGGCATCTTGTGGGAAATCTCCCGGGATGTACTGACCAATCTGGGGTATGAGGTGAGTCTGGAGTTCGTACCCTGGAAACGAGCTCTTCGAATGGTGCTAGAAGGTGAGCGAGACGGCATCGTTGGCATCGGCATTACTGAAGAGCGGGCTTCACGGTTGCGCTTTCCAGACGAGATTTTACTGATCAGTGAAACCGTGGTGGTGTCCCGAAAAGATCGTTACGTGGTTTACTCGGGCCCTGAATCGCTGGCGGGATTGCAGGTCGGCATTTCGCCTGGTTACAGCTATTACGGAGCCATTCGAGATGTCACTAATTTTGAGCGAGTCTCCATGCCAGGTATTGATTCCGGGGTGAGGATGCTCATGCTTGGGCGTATTGACGCCATGCTGTCGAACCACTACGTGATAATGGCGGAAGCCCAAAGGCAGGGTGTGAGCGACGATATTGTTGTGTCTGAACTGCCAATAAGCCGTGGCCCGCTCTACCTGGCGTTCCGTCAGGGAGTGCCGGAGGATTTCGTGGTCAAATTTTCCAATGCCCTGAAACGCTATAAAGCGGCTAATCTCATCACCGAACGTCCATCAAGCGGGCTCTGACGGGATAGCAGTGACAACACTAACACTCGATAACATTTCGGTCGGCGCGCTGGAGGGGGTGAACCTCTCCCTTCAGGGCGGCGACATTGTCTGTGTCTCTGGGCCATCCGGCTCTGGCAAGAGTCGTCTGTTGCGGGCCGTGGCGGATCTCGACCCGCACCAAGGCACTGTGGTGCTGGATGAGGTGCAGCAGGGATCGATGCCGGGCCATTGCTGGCGCCGGCAGGTGATGATGGTGCCCGCCGATAGCCAGTGGTGGTATGAAGACGTCGGCGCCCACTTCGAACCAGAACAGCGCACACTCCCCAGTGCCTTGGGTTTGCCCCCGGAAACCATGAACTGGACCGTTAACCGGTTGTCATCCGGCGAGCGTCAGCGGCTTGCCATTGCGCGCGCGCTGGCACGTCAGCCTCGGGTTCTGCTGCTGGATGAGCCAACGGCGAATCTGGACCAGGATATGACCCATCAGGTGGAGAACTGGCTGCTGGAGGAAATTCGCGCCCGGGACCTGATTGTGATCTGGATCGCCCACGACATCGGCCAGATCGAGCGAGTTGCTAGCCGGCACTACCACATCCAGGGCAGCACACTGGAGCCGGTTCATGGAAGTCATTGATCTCGCCTGGTGGAAACTGGCGCTGACAGCGCTGCTGGTTCTGGCGTTGGCCGGCGTAAGCCTGGCGACCCGGCTGGGTATTGGGCGCAGCCTGCTGATCGCTGCCAGCCGAACCGTTATCCAGCTGGCGCTCATCGGGCTGGTGCTGGAGGCCCTGTTTGCGTCTTCGGAATTTTATTGGATTGCCCTGCTGGCGCTAATTATGCTGCTGGTGGCCGGCCGTGAAGTGATGGCGCGGCAGCAGCGACGCCTGAGTGGCATCTGGGCGTTCGGGATTGGTACCGGTGCCATGTTCGTGTCCTCGTTCACGGTGACGGTGCTGACCCTGGTGGTGGTGATCGGACCAGAGCCTGGTATGCGCCACAGTACGCCATCCCGCTGCTGGGCATGATGCTGGGCAACACCATGACCGGCGTAGCTTGAGCCTGGACCGGCTGAACGAATCGGTCTGGAGCCAGCGCACGATCATCGAAAACCGGCTGATGCTCGGTGAACCATGGAACCAGGCCCTGGAAGATATTCGCCGACACGCCATGCGCAGCGGTATGATGCCTTCCATCAACGCCATGGCCGCCGCCGGCATTGTCAGCCTGCCCGGGATGATGACGGGTCAGATTCTGGCTGGCAGTCCACCCGCCATTGCGGTGAAATACCAGATCCTGGTGATGCTCACGATTACTGTCGGCACCGGATTCGGCACCCTGATGGCGGTATCCTGGGGCAGCCGCCGGCTCTTTGATGATCGTGAGCGGCTGCGGCTGGACCGACTGGTGCACCAAAAGAACCAATGAGGTTAGACCCCCTTCCATGAAACAACCCATTCCTACCAACTTGATCCTCGGTTTCCTAGGCGTTGGCAAGACCACCGCCATACTGGATCTGCTGAAAACCAAGCCTGAGGGCGAAGTCTGGGCCGTGCTCGTTAACGAGTTTGGTGAAGTCGGCATAGACGGCGCCATGTTGCAGACCGAGGGCGCCTTCATTCGTGAGGTACCTGGTGGCTGCATGTGTTGTGTTGCCGGTCTGCCCATGCAGATTGGTCTGAATATGTTGATCCAAAAGGCCAAGCCGGACCGCCTGATCATCGAGCCCACCGGCCTTGGACACCCGGCAAAAATCCTGGAAACCCTGACTGCCGAGCACTACGCCGATGTGCTGGCATTGGGCCCGGTCATCACCCTGGTGGATCCGCGCAAGCTGGAAGACACTCGGGTGCTGGAGAATGTTCAGTTCCGGGATCAGGTCGCCGCCGCGGATATTCTGGTCGCCAATAAGACGGATGTGGCCTCGCCGGAGCAAATTGAGGGCTTTGATCGCTGGGCCGCTGAGCTGGCACCGGCCAAGAAGGCGATTTTCAAGACCCATCATGGCAGGCTCCGCCCGGAGTGGCTGGATGGCGAAACCAGCCTGCCAGCTGTCAGCTCGCCCCATGCCCACGATCACCATCATGCCAAGACGGTGGCGCCTGCGCCGGATATCACGGAGCAGCCTTGGCAACTGGTCAGAAATGAAGGGCAGGGCTATGTCAGCCTGGGCTGGCGCGTTCATCCGGAGATCCGATTCGACGAGCAGTCGCTGATGGCTCTGGCAATGGACAGCCGTTTTGAACGGTTCAAAGCTGTTGTTCACTGCATCGACGGCTGGCGGACCCTGAACATGGTCGACGGTTCGCTGTCGGTGTCAGAAAGCGACAGCCGTGAGTTATCCCGACTGGAAGCCATCAGCCCAGAGGCGCTGTCGGACGCCGAGCTGGATCAGGCTATGAAAGAAGCGGCTGGCGTGGCTGATGAGTGTGTTGCAACTCCATGACGGAATGCCCGGTATGCGAGCGAGGCCAGCTGGAGGACTTCCAGGTGGTCAAGTCCCAGCAATACCTGCGTTGTCAGGTCTGCGAGGCTACTTTGCTGGCGCAAGCCTGTCGGTTGTCAGCCTCTGAGGAACGGGCGATCTACGATTTCCACGAAAATGAGACCGAGGATCCGGGCTATCGGAAATTCCTGAGCAAACTGACCGAGCCGCTGCTGGAAAGTCTGGAACCGGGAATGGCCGGTCTGGATTTCGGCTGTGGGCCTGGGCCTGCGCTGGCCGGGATGCTCACCGAGGCGGGCATGGCAATGAGCCTGTACGACCCCTTCTTCCACGACTCGGCCCAGGCCCTGGAACGGGAGTACGATTTCCTGACCTGTACGGAGGTGGTGGAGCATCTGCATCAGCCGGCGCAGGTCTTCCGCCAGATGGATGGCCTGCTAAAGCCCGGGGGCTGGCTGGGTGTTATGACCTGCTTCCAGACCGACGACGCCCGCTTTGCGAACTGGCATTACCGGCGCGACCCCACCCACGTGGTGTTCTACCGGGAGCACACGCTGGCGGTCATCGCCGATCAACTGGGGTGGGAGTTGGTGGTGCCAAGAAAGGACGTGGCTTTGTTTCGAAAGGCCGGGACCCGCAAGGCTCACTGAATTTCTCAATCTTTGGTTTGAGGCAGGGCGGGGCAGGCCGGTACGGAGCACTGATTCACGTGTACTTTGTCTGATACTGATTCCACGTGCGATTCGAACCGTTCAGGAGCCAGCGCGGCGGCGCACTGCTGCGCTTTGGTTGCCTCCTCAGAGCAGCCCAGCTCACCGAGAGTGTGGGCAAGGTTGTTCCAGCCCACCGCTTCGTTCGGGAATTTTGTGACCAGGCGGTCAAAGTGCTTGCGGGCCTGCTGCACATGTTGGCGGGTGTAAGCGATGTTGCCCTGGCCCAGAATGGCGGCGGGTTGATCCGGCCAGCGGCGTTCGGCGGTGCGGTAGGCGGTCATGGCGGCATTGGTTTGGCCGGTGGTTTCCAGATCGTTGGCGGCACTCAGGTACTTTAATGGCTTTGCAGTTGCGGGAATCTGGTCTGGCGGCAGGATCACTGCGGCCCAGTTATCAGACCTGGCCCAGGTATTGGCAAACACTTCCACGCTGGCTTCATGACGCTCGCGGGTGCCGTGTGCAGGATGATGGTCTGTTTTTCCGGATCAAAACCCATCACGACCGCAAAGTGCCACTGCGGCCACCAGTTGTAGAACAGGTTCTGCATGACCAGCACCGGGTTGCCGGCTTCCACCTCACGCAGCAGACTGTCCAGCTTGCCATCCAGAATATAGACCAACATGTTGTGGGACCTTGCCGCGGCCACCATTTCCACCTGCAGAGAGCCTTCCCGGCCGGGTATGTACACCAGCTCCCGCAGTATATCCGGGTTGGTGTTCAAACCCTGACTGTTGAGCATCATCGCCAGGGCAGCCGGGCCGCACTGATAAAGCTCTTGAGGATAGAAAGGGACATCCTCCAGCACCGTGCGCGTCTGCAACGACAGGTTGCTGTCGTCAGTGGCAGGCCACTTTGGGGTTGTGCTGCAGCCGGCCAGCAGCAGGATCAGTAACAGGCTGATCAGGCCGCTGGCTGGCTTGGGTGTGAAGGGAAAGGACACTTACCGGATGCAGTGCACAAACGGGAAGATATCGGTCGCGCAGAGCATGTCTGTCACGATGAACACCAGCAGGAACAGCACGATGATGCCAACGACACCCTGGCCTGCAGGTGCTTCTGCCAGTTGCTGCTCAAACTCCGCCAGTTCTTGCGGGGTGAGGTTCTGGATACGGTCCCGAACCTGATCTTCGCTAACGCCCATATCGGCCAGCTTATCCTTCACTTCCTGTTTCTCCAGCATATCCATCAGCTGCTGACGATCGAGCTGGACTTCCTGTCCGGTAATCATTTCTCCAGTGCCGACCATGGCGGCGGTGGCTGTGGAGGACCAGACTGAACCGAGGCTCAGCATCAAGGCCATGAAAAACGAAACGTACCTAAGGTGCTTTCTAATACCGGACATCTTTGGCTCCTGTTTCTAATTGGTGTGATATGACGATAGTCCAGACATAGGTTATTGTTCAACATACAGTTTGGTCATCAACTGGATCTGCTGCCCGCGAAAAAGTAAATCTGCTGAACCTATTTGAAAATTTAGACCCGCCTCCCAGGTGAACAAACCCTTACAAAAAACACTTCTTTGGCGCTATCACCCGGCCCTGACTGTTTCTAAACTAGCCAGATCAACCATTTACAGATAAGTGACTCGTGAACGCTCTATTCTACCTGTGCTCGCACCTGTTTAGCCTGAGGTTGTTGCTAGTTCTGGCAGCCGTGGTGCTTGCCCTGGCGGGCGGGCAGCTGGAATTCCTCAGCTGGGCCGATCGGGTTTTCCTGGGCCTGATGGGTGCTCCTGACACCGGCAATGGGCCGGTGCCCATCCCGCCCGGTGCGGTGTCAGACACCTTGGCGGCACGGGCGATCTCGGAGCCATTGTGGTCCGAGCTAGGCATTGGTATCGCCCTGGTGCTGTCTTCGCTTTACCTCGCATTAGCCATTCCAAGAATGGGCGTGGCGGTAGCGCTGCCGGTCACGCTGCTTCTGGGTGGTTGCCTGGTGGTGTTGCAGGCCGCGCTGACCTTCTATCGGAATGAGTGGCTACCCCTGGGCGAAGTGATCACCCTGTTGGTGGCGGGTTTTGTCGTGATGCTGTTCTGGCTCCAGCCCAATCGTGAAATATGCTCGCTGAAAGCGAACGTGCAGGAAGCCCGGTTACGGTTGTCCCGGCTGTTGCTGCAACAGGGCCACACGGATGAAGCCGTCAGTGCGCTCCAGGGATGCCCCACCTGTGAGGACGCTCTGGAGCTGCGATACGACGTTGCGATCCAGCAGGAGCGCAAGCGTCAGTACGAAAAAGCCATCGCCAGTTACAGCCATATTCAGGAGCACCGGAAGAACTTCCGGGATGCCAGTGAGCGCCTGTCCGCATTGGAGAAGCTGTCGAACGAGTCTACCTCGATTCAGCCCAGCGGCTTCGACAATACCCGCACACTGCTGATGCCGGAACAGTCCCTGAGCCGCCCGACCCTGGGCCGTTACGAAATTGAGCGGGAGTTGGGTCGGGGCGCCATGGGCGTTGTGTTCCTGGGCAAAGACCCGAAAATCGCCCGCACCGTAGCCATCAAGACGCTGAGCTACCAGGCTTTCGACGATGGCCACCTCCCGGAACTGAAACAGCGTTTCTTCCGGGAGGCGGAGGCTGCCGGCCGGCTTGATCATCCCTCTATCGTGACCGTGTACGACGTCGGCGAAGAGGCTGACCTTGCTACATAGCCATGGACTATGCCCAGGGCCGCCCGCTCAGCGAATTTGGCAAGTCGGGCCGGCTGTTGCCGCTGCCGGCGGTGCTGGAGATCATTGCCCGGGTGGCCGATGCGCTGGCCTACGCCCACAGCCAGAAAGTGGTCCACCGGGATATCAAGCCGGGCAATATCATCTACAACCCGAATGACGGGGCCATCAAAATCACCGATTTCGGGATTGCCAAGATCTCCGACGACTCCCGCACAAAGACGGGCAGTGTCATGGGCAGCCCGCTGTACATGTCCCCGGAGCAGCTCAAAGGGCAGAAAGTCACCGGCGCTTCGGATATCTACAGCCTTGGGGTCACGCTCTACAAGCTTGTGAGTGGGGAGACGCCTTATCAGGGCGATACCCTGGCTAACCTGACCTATCAGATTCTGAACAAGCGTCCGCGCAGTGTGCGCGAATTCAATGCCGACATTCCCAATGGCGTGGTGCGGCTGATCAACAAGGCGATTCAGCGTGAACCGGACAAGCGTTTTGCGTCCGCCGCCACCATGGCCGAGGCGGTACGGCGCCTGGCAGTCAGGGAAGCCAGGGAGGTGTCGTAATGAACATAACGGTTGCAGGGCGAAGTCACACCGGAGCCGTCCGGGAACACAATCAGGACGTGGCGGTGTGGCAGGTTCGGGAGGACGCCTGTGCGGCCCTGGTGTTGGTGGCGGACGGAATGGGTGGCTATCAGGGTGGCGAAATAGCCAGCCGGTTGGCGGCCGAAGCGGTCATGGAATCGCTCACACCGAGACTGTTTTCGGGGGATCTGCACGAGCATGAGATGACAGCCCACGACAACCTGATGGCGGCATTCGCCCTCGCCAACCAGCGAATTCAAGATCGCCGGGCCGAAGACAGTCAGCTCGACAAGATGGGGACCACCCTGGTGGCGGCCTGGCTGGATGGCGCCAAAGCTCACATCGCCCACGTTGGTGATTCCCGGTGCTACCTGATTCGACAAGGGAAGGGCACCTGCCTGACCCGGGATGACACTGTGGTTCAGAACATGCTCGACGACGGCAGCATTACTGAGGCAGATGTTCCGAATGTGCCATTCAAGAACGTTCTGACCCGGGCCGTGGGTGCTATGGAGCCGCTGGAAATCAGCTACGCCCGACAGACCCTTGAGCCCGGCGACAGCCTCATGTTGTGTTCCGACGGATTAACCAATTCGGTGGCACAGCAGGAGTGGGAAGACATCTTGCAGCAGGCTGACAGTGGCGAGTCTGCGGTTGAAGCATTGATTGAGACAGCCCTGGACAATCTGGCATCGGACAACGTGTCCGTTGTGTTGTTGACCCTGAACTAAGCAGAGGAACCTGAGATGGCAACCTTTTCACAGCTGGTGGATAACGTGGTGGTAAACACGTTCGAGCTGGATCAACCCGAAACCCGGATCGGACGTCGTGCCGAGAACGATATCCAGATTGATGAGATCTCGGTGAGTGGTCAGCATGCGTTAATCGAGGCGGTGCCCAACGCCTACCTGGATAACACCATCGATTACTACATCACCGACAGTGACAGCACCAACGGCACCTTCGTGAACGACATCCGTCTGGAGAGCCGTCAGCGCCTGAACAGCAACGACATGGTTCGGGTGGGCTGGAACGAATTCCGCTTTGTTGACGAAGAAGAGAATTCCCTGGAGAAAACCGCCTACATCCTGGACTGAGGCTGGCGCTGTGGCCAAGGCTCAGCGCTGGCGGTTCATGATCAGGTTCGAGAAACGCTGCAGCAGGCTTGAGGCCACCGGCGCAGGCTCGGCGGCCGCCAACAGAGCCTTTGGGTCCAGGTTCTCAGCAATCAGCTCCGGGGCCTGGACATTCAGGTAGCCTTTCATAACCGTGTCAGTGAATTCCGGGTGGAATTGCACCCCCCAGGCACACTCGCCAACCCGAAATGCCTGATGCGGCTCGAAGTCGCTTCGGCCCAGCAGAACCGCGCCTGCTGGCAGCTTGAGTACCGACTGCTTATGGGTCAGCTGGGCCTTGAATGAGCCCGGTAGGGTGGCAAACAGTGGGTCAGCGGCGGCTTCGGCGGTCAGCTCAATGGTGCGGGTGCCGGTTTCCCGGCCTTTGGGATGGTAACCAACCTCACCACCCAGGGCGTGGGCCAAAAGCTGATGGCCGTAACACACCCCGAAGACCGGAATCTGCTGTTCAACCGCATCGGCTAGCCAGCGGGCCGTGTTCTCGCTCCATTCAGCGCGATCGCTGACCATGGCTGGCGAGCCGGTGACTACAATGCCATCCCACTGCTCGGGTGCACCGGGCAGCTCGCCCTGTTCCACATTGATGACCGTAAGCGCCAAGTTCGGCGACAGGCCACGAACGAACCAAGCCTCGAAATCACCGTGAACCTCCCGAATGCTGGGGTAGGTGGTTCCGGTCTTGAGGATGACAACCCGAGCCGGCTGGCTCTGTGGGCGTGGTTCGCTCATGTTGGGTTTCCTTGTAGGCCGGAGGCTTATTCGGCTTGTTCCGGCAGTTCGGCGTTGTGGAAAATATTCTGCACGTCGTCCAGGTCATTCAGCATGTCATAGAACTTCTCGAACAGCGGAATGTCGTCGCCTTCGACCGGTGTGGTGGTCTTTGGCAGGAACTGGATTTCGTCGGCGTCAAAATCGATACCTTCGAACGCATCGGTCAGCGCCTGACGGGCCTTGGCGTACTCGGTGTTCGGAGTGAATACTGTGATCAGGCCATCTTCGTTTTCGATGTCAGTCACGTCGACGTCGGCTTCCATCAGGCTTCCAGTACCGCCTCTTCATCCTCGCCCTTGAAGGCGAAAATGGCGCAGTGATCAAACATGTGCGACACAGTACCGGGGGTGCCGATCTTGCACTTGGTCTTGGTAAAGGCCAGGCGAACATCACCGAAGGTGCGGTTCGGGTTGTCGGTCAGGCAGTCCACGATCACCATGCAGTTTCCGGGGCCATAGCCCTCATACCGAGCCGCGGAATAATCTTCGCCGGCACCGCCCTTGGCTTTATCGATGGCCTTTTCGATGACGTGAGACGGAACCTGATCCTTCTTGGCGCGGTCGATCAGTCCACGCAGTGACAGGTTGCCGTCCGGGTCTGTACCACCGGATTTAGCGGCCATGTAGATCTCGCGACCGTACTTGCTGTAAACCTTGGTTTTTGCCGCGGCCGTCTTGGCCATGGATTCTTTGCGGTTCTGGTAGGCTCTGCCCATCTGCGCTGCCTCTTGTTTCTTATGAAAGGGCCGGATTTTACTCAACTAATCAGGCAGGGAACAGGCTTATTTGGTAAGGAGCGCGAAACGTCCGGAGACTATGATTAACTGGAAGTCGTTCCGTTTTCCGGAAAGCTTGTCAGCAGGGCTCTTGGGTAGGGCTATTAAGCAGTGTCTTAGGTGGGCCGCTGACCACAGAAAACCAACGGACCCTCCTCAAATTACGATTCATTGCGGCGGGTTATTGAACTTCGCCTTCCCCCTCCGACAGTGGATCATCCCTGTTCATTTCGGTTTCCATATCGCCCGATGACGGCTCTTCCCGGCCAGCGGCGGTGGCTGGCAGATCCTCGATATCCTCAAGATCCATTCCCTGGGACCTCGCGCGCTGGGTCATCCGGTCACGATGCAATGCTCGGTAAGCCTGACGCTGTTCGGCAGAATCCAGCCCCTCCATGCGGTCCTTGAACTCCTGCCTCTCTTCCGGCGTCATCAGCTTGTAGCCGGCAATGGGTTGGCCATCCAGATCTACCGCTCCGGCCTCGGTTTGAGTGGTGGCGGCTTCTTCCTGTCCCATTTTGCTATCGTCCGCCCAAACGCCAGCTAGTGGCAAAGAGCAAAGAACCGCGAGGGACGCTGCGTATAGCTTGATCTTGTTCATGATAGAAAGCTCCTTCTTGATGCCAATATCCCTGGCATAAGGAACTGCTTGAGAGACGGCGCACTGCGGATTTTCCGACGCCGATCGTCAAAGGATACTCCTGTGCCATGTAAGCCGTAGATGAAATTGCTGTAAGGAGATGGAGGTTTAATCTTCCGCGCGGTAACAAAGGCGCGTTCAGAGTGTCTCTGTAGTGGGGCCGTGCGAAGTTAACAGTGGTCCCCTCAGAGTAGTTCCCGTGGCCGGGGATAGTCGGCCTTAAAAGGGAGGGTAACTCGATGAAAAAACTGCTTATTGGATCCCTGGGCCTGGCAGTGTTGCTGCCTCTCACCTCGGCAACCGCTGACCAGTGGGAACGGCAGAAGGAACGCCAGCAAATGATGATGGACGGTCAGCCCGGCATGCATTCGGATGACACCATGATGCGGCGCCAGAGCCGTACCGGAATGGGTCATGAAATGAGGCTGGAGCCGGGTAGTCCTCGAACCATTGAGGATCTGGAAAACATGCCCCCGACGGCCGCAGGCCGGGAAGAGGGCGAAATGGACAAAAGACGGCAGTACAAGAAGCGGTCAGGGCACCGAGGAGAGGGTGGTGGGGGCAGCTACTAACAGCTCCTTTGGAAAAGCCGTTATGCGGCTTTAACAAATACCGTGGCAACAAGGGAACAGCCGTCCGGGGCCGTTCCTTTCCTATTATCCCCAGTCGATTCAAGCCAGTTCAGGCACCCGTTTAATGCCCCGGCGGATACCCTGTTCAAGGGTGGTGCTCACTACCTTGCCGGTAAACGGCACGATGTCGTCAAAACGGATGGTGTAACGGATCTGGGTGAGACCATCCGGGGTGTCGTCAAAGCGGATCCGGCCGAAGTGATTTTTGATCGGGCTCAGGCTGCTGATGGTGTACTCAATCAGCGAATCCGGCTCGAAACTCAGAATGGTTTCTTCCAGGCCAATGGGGCCGATACCGATCTTACGGACCGAACCGATGCCGTTGGGATCTGCCTGATCGCTGTCCTTGATGCGTTTCACCGGTGCGCCCAGCAATTGGCCAAAGCGCTTGTGGTCGGCAAACAGGGCGAACACCCGGCTGCGGGGCACATCAAAGGTTTCGTTGATTTCGATGGTATACGAGGCCATGGGGTCACTCTTGTTGTGCGTGATGTTTTGTTAGACGTTCTTTGGCTCAAGGGTATCCGTTTAATTTTTCGAACAAAAGTTGCCGAAATGGCAGATGGGACGTTGGCCCGAATCGCAGTGCTCAGTGCTCAGTGCTAGGCGTTCAGTGCCTCGCCGTGTGCCGATAATCCCGGGGCGATTGCCCCATCACTTTCTTGAACAGCCGGGAAAAATAGTAGGCGTCGTCATACCCCAGGCGCCGGCTAATGTCGGCGAAGCTGAGGTCACTGGTGTCCAGCATCTGGCACGCCCGCTCCACTTTCAGGTGTAAGAAATGTTGGATCGGCGAGCTGCCGGTCTGTTCCCGATAGCGGGTGGCAAAGTGCGCCGGTGACAGCCCGGCCAGATCGGCCAGCTGATCCAGCGAGATTCGTTCGTCCAGATGTTCGCGCATGTAGTTGTGGATGGTATCCAGCTCTGCCTGTTGTTCATGGCTGGTTTCATCGGCACTCAGGGGTACCGCTGCCATCAGCTGCCGCAGGCGGTTGGCGGCGTGAATCAGGCCCCGGGCCCGGAAACCGGTCTGGCGCACCGACAACAGCCCGTTGAAATCCACCAGCAACCGGGGCTGGCGGCCCAGGTGACGGATGCGGGTGTTGCCAAAGCCCATGTAATGGCGGAATTCCTCAGCCAGAGGCCCGGTGTAATGCACCCAATGAATTGTCCATGGGTTGTCGGGGTCCGAGGTGTAGCGGTGGTGGGCGCCGGCTGGGAGTAGCAACAGATCTCCCGGGCCTACGGTGTAGGGCTCGCCCAGCACGTTCAGGAACGCCTTGCCTTCGGTGCAGTAGATCAAAAGATAGTCGCTGTGGTGTTCCCGGTGCATGTGGTGCCCAACCGCGCGCCGGTAGTGGCCAAACGCCAGCGGGTACAGGTCCTGGGTGAGCGGGTGACTGGCCAGCAGTCGAATGATCGGGGCCGGTACCACGTAACGAACGCTGTCCTGGGGTACCGGCCACTGTGAAGTCTGGGGCATCGTAGTCGCCATAAGTCGAATGCGAGATCGAAAGATAGTCCATCAAGAGCGAAATTTAGTCAATCACCCTTGCGTGTGCACCATGCTAGTCTTCATTACATCGTGGTCGAAACCCGCGGGTTTTGGCTTGCTTCCCTCATAACAACAAATAGGGCCTTCAACATGAAAAATGTACCTCTGTACCTCGCTGGTGAATTTGTACAAAGCCAGACCCAGGATTGGATTGACGTTACCGATCCCGCCACCAACGAAGTAATCGCCAAGGCTCCGTGCACTACCCACGCGGAAATGGAGCAGGCCATCAAATACGCCGGCGAAGTCTTCAAGACCTGGAAAGAAGTGCCGGTGTCCGAACGGGCTCGGGTGATGCTTCGCTACCAGGCACTGCTGAAAGAGCATCACGATGAAATTGCCGAAATTCTGTCTAAGGAAACCGGCAAAACCTTTGAAGACGCCAAGGGCGATGTTTGGCGCGGTATTGAGGTGGTTGAACACGCGGGCAACGTGGCGTCCATGATGATGGGCGAAACCGTTGAAAACGTGGCCCGCGCAGTCGATACCCACTCATGGATCCAGCCGCTGGGCGTCTGCACCGGTATTACGCCGTTCAACTTCCCGGCCATGATCCCTCTGTGGATGTTCCCGATGGCGATTGCCTGCGGTAACACCTTCATCTTGAAGCCATCCGAGCAGGATCCCCTGACCCCGATGCGGCTGGCTGA
This sequence comes from Marinobacter similis, assembly GCF_000830985.1. Lineage (GTDB taxonomy): Bacteria > Pseudomonadota > Gammaproteobacteria > Pseudomonadales > Oleiphilaceae > Marinobacter > Marinobacter similis. Next base: position 2,115,190 of record NZ_CP007151.1, read on the forward strand.
GTTGTTTGAACAGGCCGGTGCACCGAAAGGCGTTCTTCAGGTTGTCCACGGTGGCAAGGAGCAGGTAGACACCCTGTTGAACGACCCGGCCATCAAGCGATTTCGTTCGTGGGCTCTGTTCCGGTTGGTCGCTACATTTACGAAACCGGTACCCGCAACATGAAGCGAGTCCAGAGCTTCGCCGGTGCCAAGAACCACATGGTGGTTATGCCGGATGCCGACAAACAGCAGGTGCTCAATGCCCTGGTCGGTGCCTCCGTGGGTGCGGCTGGCCAGCGCTGCATGGCGATTTCCGTCGCGGTCTTCGTGGGTGAAGCCCAGCAGTGGATTCCGGAACTGAAAGAAGCCATGGCCAAGGTGCGCCCGGGTGCCTGGGACGATTCCGGTGCCAGCTACGGGCCGATCATCAGCGCCAAGGCCAAGGATCGGGTTGAATCCCTGATTGCCACGGGCGAAGCCCAGGGTGCGAACCTTCTGCTGGACGGTCGCGGTTGCACCGTAGACGGTCTGCCCGACGGTAACTGGGTAGGTCCGACTCTGTTCTCTGGTGTTACCACCGAGATGGATGTGTACAACGAGGAAATTTTCGGCCCGGTACTGTGCTGCATGGAAACCGATACCCTGGGTGATGCCATCGAGCTGATCAACAACAGCCCTTACGGCAACGGTACTTCCATCTTCACTGCCTCCGGTGGCTGCGCTCGTCGCTTCCAACACGAGATTGATGTGGGTCAGGTGGGAGTTAACGTTCCCATTCCTGTGCCCCTGCCGTTCTTCTCCTTCACCGGTTGGAAGGGCTCTTTCTACGGTGACCAGCACGCCTACGGGAAGCAGGCCGTGCGTTTCTACACCGAAACCAAAACCGTCACTTCACGCTGGTTCTCCAGCGAGGCCAGCACCGAAGCGAACTTCTCTATCCAGTTGCGTTGAGTGTGTTGAAGGTGGGGTAACTTGGGCCGGAACCTGTTTCCGGCCCCCTTTTTCCCATCATTACCAGCCTACTTAGATCTGGAGTGATTCGATGGACTTTAACCTGACCGAAGACCAGCTGGCGTTCCGGGAAGCGGCACGTGCGTTCGCGGAGAAATCCATGGCGCCGCACGCGGCCAAGTGGGACGACGAGCATATTTTCCCCGTGGATGTGATGAAGGAAGCCGGTGAAATGGGCTTCATGGGCCTGTACACACCGGAAGCCCTGGGCGGCATGGGCCTGTCCCGGCTTGATACCTCGGTGATTGTCGAGGAGCTGGCCGCAGCCTGCCCCTCCACCGCGGCCTTCATCACGATTCACAACATGGCGACCTGGATGGTGGCCAGTTTTGCTTCTGATGACCTGAAACAGGAAGTGGTGCCCAAACTCGCCAGTGGCGAGTGGCTGGCGTCCTACTGCCTGACCGAACCCGGAGCCGGGTCCGATGCGGCCAGCCTGCGCACCAAGGCGGTTCGCGATGGTGACGATTACCTGATCACCGGTAGCAAGGTATTTATTTCCGGCGCCGGCAGTACCGACATCCTGGTGCTGATGGCCCGTACCGGAGCGCCAGACAGCGGCTCCAAAGGCATTTCCACCTTTGTGATCCCGGCCGACGCCGACGGCATCACCTACGGTAAGAACGAAGAAAAGATGGGTTGGCGTAGTCAGCCCACTCGCATGATAAGCCTGGAGAATGTACGCGTTCCGGCCTCTTATCGTGTGGGCGAGGAAGGCGACGGTTTTGCCATTGCCATGAAAGGCCTCGACGGTGGCCGCCTGAACATCGCCACCTGTTCCCTCGGTGGCGCCCAGGCGGCATTGGTGCGGGCCCGCAATTACATGCACGAGCGTGAACAGTTCGGTAAACCGCTGGCGGCCTTCCAGGCCCTGCAGTTCAAGCTCGCCGACATGGCGACCAACCTGGTAGCGGCCCGACAGATGGTGCGTTTGGGTGCGTTCAAGCTTGATAGCGGCGACACCGAAGCCACGCTGCACTGTGCCATGGCCAAACGATTCGCCACCGATGCCTGTTTCGAGATAGTCAACGAAGCCCTGCAGCTGCACGGCGGCTATGGCTACATCCGCGAGTATCCCATTGAGCGGTATCTGCGGGATTTGCGGGTGCACCAGATTCTCGAGGGCACTAACGAAATCATGCGTCTGATTGTCGCCCGTCGCTTGCTCGAAGACGGCGTGGCCGAAGCGATTCAATGAGGCGCTGCAAACAGAACCAAGAACACCGCAAGGAAAGGGGAGACAGACAATGAGCGATCTGATTCAGCTCGAAAAACGCGGACACATTGCGGTACTGACGATCAATAATCCGCCGGCCAACACCTGGACGGCGGAGTCCCTGCCGGCACTCAAGGAAACCATCCGTGAACTGAATGCCGACCGGAACATCTTCGCACTCGTGGTCACCGGCCAGGGTGAAAAGTTCTTCTCGGCCGGTGCCGACCTGAAAACCTTCGCCGACGGCGACAAAGCCCGGGCCAACCAGATGGCCCAGCTCTTCGGTGAGGCCTTTGCCGAGCTGAGCAAGTTCCGTGGCGTTTCTATCGCGGCGGTAAACGGCTACGCCATGGGCGGTGGCCTGGAATGTGCCATGGCCTGCGATATCCGCATCGCCGAAGAACACGCCCAGATGGCCCTGCCGGAAGCGGGTGTTGGCCTGCTGCCCTGTGCCGGTGGCACCCAGAACCTGCCCTGGCTGGTGGGTGAAGGCTGGGCCAAGCGCATGATTCTGTGCGGCGAGCGGGTCAAGGCCGACAAGGCCCTGCAGATTGGCCTGGTGGAAGAAGTGGTTCCCGCCGGCACCAGCCTGGACAAGGCACTGGCGCTGGCGGAAATGGCCTGCAAGCAAAGCCCGTCCTCAACAGCCCGCTGCAAGACCCTGGTGATGAGCGCCCGCGACGGCCGCAGCCACGACGACGGCTGGCGCATGGAGCGTGAACTGTTCGTGGAGCTGTTCTCCACAGAAGACCAGAAAGAAGGCGTGAACGCCTTCCTGGAAAAGCGCACACCGGACTGGAAAAACCGCTAACAAATTGCTGGAGAGCCGCTGCCGGGCAGCGGCTGAAGGAAATACTATGAGTGACCAACCCATTATTTTTGAAGAGTGGACTACCGGTGACGACGCACTGATCGCCGTGGCCCGCCTGAATACGCCGAAAGCACTCAACTCGCTCTCGCTGGAAATGATTCGCCTGCTCACGCCCCAGCTCAAGCGCTGGGCGGAAGATCCGCGCATTGGCGCGGTCTGGCTGGAATCTGAAGGCGACAAGGCATTCTGCGCCGGTGGCGACATCGTTGCCCTGTATCGGAGCATGACCGAGCCCCAGGGCGCCAGCGAAGGCGAAGCCTTTTTCACCGAAGAGTACGAGCTGAATTACCTGCTCCACACCTTCCCCAAGCCCATTGTGTGCTGGGGCCATGGCATCGTCATGGGTGGCGGCATGGGCATTATGGAAGGCGCCTCGCACCGTGTGGTTACTGAAAAGTCCAAGCTCGCCATGCCCGAGATCACCATTGGCCTGTACCCGGATGTTGCCGCTGGCTGGTTCCTGAACCGCACGCCTGGCCGTACCGGTATGTTTCTGGGACTGACCGGCGCACGTTTGAACGGCGCCGACGCTGTCTTTACCGGCCTGGCGGACCGCTTCATCAAGCATGAGCTGAAAGCCGATGTTGTTGCTGAGCTTTGTAAAAAGACCTGGCAGGGCGAAGATCCTCACGCCGTGGTTGGCAGTGTTCTGCGCCAGTTTGAGCAGCAAAGCACCGATGCCATGCCGGAATCGCCCATTCGCAGCCATTTCGACGAGATCAACCGGGTGACCGATGCCGATTCCCTGGAAGCGGTGGTTAGCCAGCTCAGTGAGCTGTCTGGTGGTGACAGCTGGTTGGGCAAGGCGACCAAGTCCCTGGCGTCGGCATCGCCCACGTCTCTGGCTCTGGTTTGGGGCCACCTGAATGGTTGCAAGCACAACAGCCTGAAGGAAGTTCTCGATAAGGAACTGGTGTTGTCGAAGAAGTGCCTGAGCAAAGGCGAGTTCGCAGAAGGCATCCGGCCCTGCTGATCGATAAGGATCATCAGCCACGGTGGCGCTACGCGTCGCTGGCGGAGATGGACAGCGCCTGGATGGACGATTTTTATAACGCATAGCCAAACGGCCACCAGCAGCGGTGGCCCACATAACCGACTAGAACAATAAGGAGAAGGGATATGGCAACGATTACCTTTATCGGCTTGGCAACATGGGTGGCCCCATGGCCAGCAACCTGGTGAAAGCCGGGCACGACGTCACCGTATTTGATTTGTCCAAAGAGGCGGTTCAGACACTGGTCTCCGAAGGCGCAAAAACCGCGGACACCGCCCATGAAGCGGCCCAGGGTGCGGAGTGCGTGATCACCATGCTGCCCGCTGGCCAGCACGTGGAAGCAGTGTACCTGGGTGATGACGGCCTGTTGGCGAAGCTGCCCGAAGGCACTCTGGTGATCGATTCTTCCACCATTGCCCCGGAAACGGCACGCGGTGTGGCTGAAGAAGCCACGGCCCGCAATATTCCGTTCCTGGATGCGCCAGTCTCCGGCGGTGTTGGCGGTGCCAAAGCTGGCACATTGACCTTCATCTGCGGTGGCGCCGACGATACCTACGCCAAGGCCAAGCCGATTCTCGATGCCATGGGCAAGAACATCTTCCATGCTGGCCCGCACGGCTCCGGCCAGGTCGCCAAGATCTGCAACAACATGCTGCTGGCGATCCTGATGGCCGGCACCAGCGAAGCGCTGGCCCTGGGCGTGAAGAACGGCCTGGATCCGGCGGTGCTGTCGGAAATCATGAAGCAGAGCTCGGGTGGCAACTGGGCGCTGAACGTTTACAACCCATGGCCGGGGGTGATGGAAAACGCACCTGCCTCGCGTAACTACGAGGGTGGCTTCCTGGTTAATCTGATGACCAAGGATCTGGGTTTGGCGTTCGACAACGCCGTGAAGAATCAGGCGTCCATCCCCATGGGCTCACTGGCTCGAAACCTGTTCTCGCTCCACGCAGGGCAGGGCAATGGCACGCTGGACTTCTCCAGCATCCAGCGCCTGTACAAGCCTGAATAAACCCGCACGCAAAGCGGTCCCCCGGGCACAGTAAACCGTGCCCGGGGTCTCTGTTCCTACCCCAATGGCCGTTAGTTCGTGCGGCCTATATCAACTTCGTAACTTATTCGTTACTGCACTGGGACAACCGGCTGCCAGACGCCTTCGATTCCACGATAACCGCGTGGGTTGGGGTGCTGCCCGTGTTCTCGCCGGTGTGGGTTTGTGCTGGTGACCAGATGACGTCGCCTGCGGCAAAGCTTCGGTTAATCACCTTGCCGCCCGGCAGATGAATCACCCGCTCAAACGGTGCCAGCGCATAGAGCACAAAGGCCGGGTGCTGGTGTTCCTGAGTGATCTGGCCGGGTTCGTCGCGATACTCAAGCACGCGGACACAGGCGTTTTCCAGCAGAACTTTGTACTTATCGCCGTCTGTAACAACTGGATCCGCGGCGAAAACAGGCAGGGCAAACGCAAGGACTGCGAGGGTAAAACCGTGGGTGCGCATAGAGACCTCCTGAACAGGCCAAAAGCCCGCTCGTCGCCTCTTCAAAGTCTAGGTGGTTTGCCCAGTGTCAGCGACGGTTCCGGATAATATTTTTGTGCTTGAAAGGTCACTACATAGTCCGTGGTTGGCTCTCTTTGACGTGGGGTGATTGTGGTGTCCGGCCTGATTGCTGGTCTTACCAAAGCGCCGGATCGTTGAATGCGTCGACGCAGCGGGCGACCCCGGGCAGGGGCTTAATTGCGGCGCCTGTCAGGGACAGGACCAGCCATCCCTCCGGATGCGATAATTCAAAAGGCGCTTTTGCTACCTGCTGAGAAACAGTCTTGAAACCCACCTTTGAATAATAGTTCGGATCGCCATAGGTGAAGACAAGTTCCACACCGGATTTACCCATTTGCTCCATGCCGAACCTGATAAGCCGTTGGCCGACGCCTTGGCCTTGATACTCTGTGCGAACGGCAACGGGGGACAACAAAACTGCTTTGGACGGGGCATCGAACTTTAGCGGTGTGAAGAATATACACCCGACGATTTCCTGGTTCTCAGAGGCAACAAAACCGAAGGCGTTTTCAGCATCGGTCTCGTCCATAAGTTGCTGCGCTAACTGCCCAACCAGAGCGCCCTCCGCTGAGCTGTCTGATTCGGAGAAGGTTTCGGTGAACAGCTGCTGAATTTCCGGCTTGTCGGATTCGCTGCAGAGTGAGAGCTTCATGCGCTGTAATTCTCTAGAACTTTGAGCTTTAAAAGCCCCCCAAATCAGGCAGACAGCGAATCAGCCAGGCTTCGCAGCAACTTCCCGCCATCCCCGCGCCACGCGCTCCCATGCATGCACGCGAGCGTGGTCGGCTGGGTAGCAGCCAAGCGCTCAAGCATCGCGTCAGCGTTTCGGGTGTGGGAGAAGTAATCCATCTTATGCCGGAAGGCTTCGCTGGGGCCCAGAATGTCGGATTCGGTGAGTGCAGGAAGCTTACTACCACCCTGGGTAAACAGATCGCCGCAGAGTAAGGTGCGAGTTGTCTCCTCAGTCAGAAAACCGCACTCCCAGGCATGCGGAAGGTGAGGGGCATCGAACCAGCGGACAGCATGGGTCCCCAGCGTAATCAACTCGCCATCGGCCATCGCTCGTGGGCTGCGATCGGCAAGGTCTTCGATGGACACCATCGCCGCTACACGCCCGCAAAGGGGCACCGCATGGGGCGCAACCGCAAGCCACTCGTTGAGAGATCCGCACTCATCGGACTCGACGTGTGAAAAGCCGATATACCTTAGCCGTTCAACCGGCAGGATGCTGGCGACTGCTTCCCGCACGAGCGGAAACATCTTGCGTGGCCCGGTGTGGAACAGCAGAGGTTCATCATCCAGGATCAGATACTGGTTGAACGAGAAGCCGCTGCCCGGGATTGAAACCGGGGTGTTGATTCGATAGATGCCGTCGGAAACCTCGTGAACATTGGTGCCCGATTCTCGGTTGGTGACACCCATAAGCCCTCCTTGCCATGCCGTCTATGTACAACCCAGTTTTTACCGTGCTTCCTTTCACCGGGCGTTGTTGTGTTAGGCGCACTCGCGGCCTGTTACCTGAGCATAGAAGGAAAAGCTGAAGGCAGCCACGGCCAAGCTTTTTGACTCGCCGATTGCTCATGAGTTTTATCTGGCGTAAAAATATCTTACCCGACTGCACTAACGAATCCGGCCATGGCAACCCATCTCTTCATGGTATCAGCCACCTCCCCCGTACGGCCGGGTGATCATCTCCATGAAATGCCCATCGGGGTCATCGAAATACACACCGCGCCCGCTATCGTGCCGGTTGATTTCGCCCGGAGACTCCTTTCCGGGATCCGCCCAATAGGGAATGCCTCGGCTACAGATTCTGTCGAAGCTTTCGTCGAAGTCTTCTTCATCAATCAGAAAGGCGTAGTGCTGCGGAGAAATTTCGCCGGTGGTTTCGTAGAAATCCAGGGACACGCCATTGTCCAGCTCGACCACAAGAAACGGCCCGTAACGGGTGGGGCTCGCAAGACCTAAGATTTCAGTGAGGAAGGCTGCCGACTTCTGCTTGTCGCGGCACCAGACGATGGTGTGGTTCAGTTGCACGCTCACGTTGAACCTCCTTTTTTGTTCAATGCCGGTCACTAACAGTAGTAGCAGATAGGCAGGGAAGCAGAAAATCTGTCGGCTGAAGCCCAATTAAAGGCGGTGTCGGCTCATTAAAATGTCATAGATCTCATGCACCGCTGCCACTTCCTTGTCCGGGCCGCTGAGGCCCTCAACATCGTTCTGTTCCAGCCGTTCCCTCAACTCCGGGTTCACATTCCTTTCTAGCCAGCCTGCCACCAATCGCAGGAGCTTTCTTTCATCCGGCCCGCCGGTTGAGGGCCAGTAGAAATAGGGCACCAGTTTGGGATTTCTGATGTAAAAGGCCGGGAAGGATTCCCGGTCACTCTCTGCGTCGCCCCGAACACCAAAGTGAAATTCGTGGCCGTCTTTGTCCACGAAGGCGGCAGAGATGGATTCGCCATCTGCTCCGACGGACGCAGAGCTGAGGGTGATCGGCTGTTCCAGATCGGGCAGGGCGGTGATGTAGTACTGGAAGACGATGCCTGCGAGCAGGATGATGATCAGGGTGGCGAGTGCTACGGATTTGATGGCTGAGTCCTTACCGGTGGTGTTGAAAATAGGCGGTGTTAATCAGGTGGTCAGCTTAAATCATTTGCCCGAAGGATTGAGTTCTTTCGCATAAACATGCGTCGTTTTTGTGAGCTCAAAACCGATGGAGGGGTAAAACTCATGAGACTCCAGGCGAGTCACATTGGAGCGAACAACAAGCCGCGACAGACCTGAGTCCTTAGACCAGTCCTCGACTGCATTCACCAGCAGCTTGCTTATCTTTACGCGCCCTGAACTCCAGGGCGCGAGTGCTTTAAGTAATGGGTCTCTTACGAGGCTGGCGCCTCTTTTGGCATCAGATACCACAGAGCAATCGCGACCAGAAAAAGGGCAGGTACATCGCCTGCCAGATTAGCGTGTTCTGTTTCATCAACGATGGCCTGCACGAACATGATCCCGCCATGAACAATGCTCGACCAGACCGTGAACCAGATCAGGCTAGCGTTGGCCAGTGGGTCCTTCGCCGCAAGAACGAGGAAAATGCCCAGCGTGACATACATCCCCATGATCATTTGTTCGTACTCGGGTTGCCTGGGCTCCCATGCCCAACCGGAAGGCCATACCCACATCATCATCGGATAGATGCCTGCGATGAAGATGATACCCACCACCACAAGCGCAACTTTCAAAGACCGGAGTTTCAGTTCGTTATTCATGGGGTGCCTCCTGATCCACATGCCAGAGTGTCTTCACATCAACCCCGGGCCGGATGGTCTGCATGACCACACAGCAGGCTTCAGCGTACGTCATCAGAGACTTCAGTCGGCTTTCATCGGTATGCGTAGCGAACTGCAGCCACACATTGCACTCCATGCTCTGAAAACCCACCGGCACAGACATATCCACCATAAGCGAGCCCCGCACATCGCATTTAGCGACCACGGCCACCTCGATATCCGCAAGTTCAATATCCAGCCATTGCGCGATCATGCGCGTGGTCGAGAGTAGACACGCCGCCAGTGACGTGCAGAGTAGATCCCCCGGATTCGGAGCATCGTGATACCCGCCAACCGCCTCATGAATACCGAATGACCATCGCTTGCCGGCGTTGTTCGGGGGCTCGAGTTCGCCGTGAAAAGGGTCGGCACCGTCACCAATCACCGCCCGGCCTTCATCTTGTATCCATGCCGCATCCGGATCTTTGCGGTAGCGTTGCTGCAAAGGCTTCTGACGAGTGGGAACCAGCCTTGGTTCAATGTTCGCGGTAGATGCTTTCATGATCTGACTCCTTCAGTTTGAGGCTTATAGCTTCAAACTACGGCACAACAGGAGCCCGGGGCATGAGGCAGGTGTCCCGATTGGATGAAAAAAACAGCGGTTAGCCGGGACAAAGGTCCCGGATGACGATCATTCCGCGCCAAAGCCATGCTCCCGGCCCTGCACGATCAATTGTGCACGGGTAGGGATATCGAGTTTGCCGCAGATGGCACTGACATGATTGCGTACGGTTTTTGCCGCGATCGACAGAGCATGGGCGATTTCTGCATTCGACTGCCCCTGGGCCACCAGATTGAGCACCACCCGCTGGCGGCTCGTCAGCTCACCAATCCACGGCACGGCCTGATTCCCCGGTGTCGTCGGCTCTTCTGCAAGAAAGCGGCGAAGCTCCCCAACGAAAACCGGCCAGGAACTGTCTTCAAGCTGCAGTATGTGGTTGGCGCCCTTCAGCGGTAAAAAGCGCGCTTCCGGTAGTTGGGAAGCCAGGCTGCGACCCAGCTCGAAAGGCACCATGCATCGTTTTCAACATGGGCGACCAGAGTTGGGGTATGGATATGCGGGAGAATGTCGCGGACGTCAATCTGGTGAAAACCGCGCCACAGACGCACCGCATTTTCGGGTGAGGCCGTGGTTTTTTGCAGCTCGTCCCACCAGGCAATCTGTTTGGTGTCATGGCCAGGGGACAAACGGCGGGCAAACAGCTCCCGGAAGGCGCCGGTTTTACGTCCCCAGCCCACCTTAATCATGGCGGCCAACGCCTCCGCCTCCTCGCTGTTTCGTTCGCTGGCTCCCGGCGTAAACGCCCCGTTGGTATACGCGTTGTATAGCACCAGCTTATTGACCCGTTCCGGATGTCGGAATGCGTAGAGTAGGGCGATGGGCCCACCCTGGCACAGTCCAATCAGTGAGAAACGCTTCCACCCCAGGCTGTCAGCCACTGCCTCAAGATCCCTGAACCAGGCCTCGAGGCCCTGTTCGGCAACATCATGATCGGACAGCCCGCTTCCACGAATATCGAACCGGGCGAGGGTGTGCTCGTGGGTCAGTTCTTGCAACCAATGCTGCCATACAGGGCTGCCCCAATCGCGTTCCACATGAGTCAGCCAACCCCCTACGCGAATAAGCGGGGGGCCACTACCGGCAACGGCGTAGGCAATACGGACACCGTCCGATGTGGTGCAGAAACTGATTTGCTGTCTCATAGGCTATCTTCGCGCCAGAGGAGGGGGGATTACTGCATCGAGAAAAATCTGGTTCTGGAAAGCTGAGCTCAGAGAGCGAGTAGGATGTAATGAGTCTAGCAGAGCCGTTCATTGTGGCTGCCAGAGGGGAAGAAACCTCACCACGCATTGCAGTTCTGGATGCACTCAGGGGCCGCCGGGCGTAGTGAGCCTTGCCGCTGCACTGTCGTAATTGTGTACAAAAAACGCGCCGGGGCTGTTGTCAACCGGCGCGTCAGGGAGTGGTGCTTTTTGGAGTTTTAGCTTTTTCTTAGTTGGCTGTCAGCTCAATCACATCAATCCCATACAGGGTGGTTGTCCCACTGACTTCATTACCTACCGCCAGCATCGGTTTGCTGTTTGGGCTGCTGCCTGCAGGGATAAAGGCCAGGCCTTCGGGGCCCAGGTCGCCCGCCATGCCGGCTTCCAGTTCGGTCTGGCTTGCGCTGAAGTCGCGGTTGTTGATGTACTGCACAAACTCCGGGCTCTGCGGGTTGGAGACGTTGTACACCATAATACCGCCTACGCGTTCCAGGCCGATGAAGGCGAAGGTCTGGCCGTTGATTTCACCCACGGTGATGGCCTCCGGCTCCGGGCCTTTGTCGTCAGATCGGGCGTCTGCATCGTTTTCATCGTTGGAGGCATTAAAGCCTTCTGGAATCAGGCTGGCGGTGATGCGCTCGAACTCGCTGCCGCTGTCGAAGACACGCTTGCCATCGGCAGACCAGATGCTGAAGGAGCGAGCGCCGTAACCGTAAAGGGTGTCGTACTCGCAATTGTTCTCCACATGGAATACCACGTCGTCGATATCAATCTGGGAGTCACTATTCAGGTCGCCCAAGTCAGCGGGAAGCTGGGAGGCGTTGCAGCCGTTGCTCGAACCCAGGGTAGAGGTAATGCGGAGACGGCCCAGGTTCTCATCATCCTGCAGCCCGGCGATACCAGCCAGTGCACCGGTCAGGGTCAGGTCGCCTACCCGGAATTCCTCAGTCCAGGTGTCGTAGTCCCGGGCATCGCCCTCATTGGCGGTGAGGTAATAGGTTTTGCCGTTGTAACCATAGCTGGCGATGGAATCCGGGTTGTACATGCCCTTAACCGGCCAGTTGCGGATATTGATGCCACTGTCGCGGTTGCTGGCGTCCAGCTCGTTGCCGATCAGGTTGTAGTCTTTGAAGCCCAGCGGAAGGATGGCGGTGATTTCACCGGCGGCGATGTCCAGCTCGGCCACGGCGTTATTTTCCTGCAGGGCGACCCAGGCGGTTTGATCATCAATGGATACCGCGATGTACTCCGGCTCCATATCCTGGGCCAGTGTGGCATTTGGGCCAAATACGCGCAGGCCGGCGGTTTCCAGTGTTGCCTGTTGGGCGTTGAACGATGTGAAACCGGCGGTGGTTACGGTGGCGGAGGCAACGCCGTTAGAGAGGTCAATGATGTTGACGGAGCCTTCCGGATCGATACTGTAGTCGTCGTTGGGCTCGCCCTCGTTGGCCACCAGTACTTTCTGGCCGTCGCGGGTGAAAGTCACCATGTCTGGAAGTGCGCCTACGCTGGCTTCGCCGACTTTATTCAGGTCAGTGGTGTTGTAGAAAACCACCTTGCCGTTGTCCTGCTTTACGTTGGCCTCTATGGCGACAGCCACCAGATCGCCGTATACGGCCACGCTGTTAGCAGAGGCGCCCTCAGCCGTGGCGTCGATGGTGCCAAGCAGGGTGGGCACCTCCGGGTCATTGATGTCCAGCACGTCCACGGTGGAGTTATTGGCGTTCACCACAAACAGGCGCTGGTTGGCGGCGTCGTGGGCGACAATTTCCGCTGCGCTTTCATCAAACGAACCGCTGGCGTAAGTGCCAGTACGTTCATTTCGATCAGGGTCTGGCTGGTGCCGTTTGTGCCATCATCGCCGTCGTCGGTGCAGCCGGCAAGGACCACCAGTGAGCTGGCCACGGCCACTGAGATCAGGGTTTTGCGGAAGGTGGGTGTGCGAAATTCCATAGTCGCCTCGGGTGTGAGTGAATCAGTCGATGTATATGTCGTGACTCAACACACTAGAGCTGACTAATGACGGTTCTGCGTCAGCTTTGCGACAGTTCCAATACAGATAGGTGACAGTGCTGGCAGGGAAAGCCGGTTTCCCGTTATGACGTTCCTACCGCGGAAAAAACATCCCTTGGCTCAGCACTGAAAGCGAGGCACCAAAAGAAGCGCTATAGCATTGCTTGCGGTTTTCAGGCGCGCACTTCCCTGCGACGGTAGCCAATAAAAATGAGCAAGATTAGACAGGCGATACTAACGGACAGCGGGAAGAGCACCGTTGTTAGCGAATAAGTCTCCAAAGCCAACAGAGCAAAGACGTTTCTTGCCATAAACAATGTAAAGAAAAGAATGTTTTCCTGGTGAGGGGCGTCATAGGCTTTACGAATTGTGGGCCCAAAACCAAGCAGGTCGACGGTTGTAAGGACGACCACAGCCCACAACGGGTTTGACGTAAGGTACCAAAAGGGAAGCGACGCCAATGCCGATAGAAAAAACACCCAATCCGTTTTCGTTATCGAGATATCCGAACGTTTTACGAACGCAAGAAAAGCAATGAAAACGGCAATGGCTCCTGAAACACCAATCGGCCAGGCACCAATACCACCTTTGGCTTCAACTTGAGCAAAGAAGACGATCGATGTCGTCGTCCCCCAAATAACCCAGGAGAATACATGCGGCTTTGTGGCTCCCGACAGTATCGAGAATATATAGGGCACGAAGGCGACAAAGGTGAGCGCTATCGCTAAGCCACTAAATGCCAGCTTAAAACCTGAATCCATAACTTACGCTTAACGTCTGAAGTGAGCCATCCTGGCAAGAGCGTCTGGCGGCCATTGGCCGCCACCTTCCCTAATTGTCCGGCTGAATCGAGGTGTGCGTGTCCGGCGGCGGAAGTTTGGGCAACATGGCCTCCACGTCAACCGTGTAAGTAGCGAAAAAAGCTTCCGCCGCTTCAATCAGAGCCGCCTCGGTTTTGAGGATACCAAGATAGACCGGCCATTCGGCGTCGATCAGATCCGTGCTGTAACGTTCCGAATCGACTTCCACCTGCAGCGCCATAAACCGGAACTCCATTTCGTTCATAACGATGAAATCGCACCGTTTACGCAGAAACATGCCCAGCATCTGCTGGGCATTGTACCCGTCATGGCGGACCAAGTCGGTTCCGATCCGCCGCTCAAGTCGATCACTGTAAACAAACCATTTGCGCAGACAGATGTTGCCCTGAAGGTCATCGAAGGAGTCCGGTCGTCGGCCAGTCTGAGCGAACACTCGGTCACGCCAGATTAACACCGGTCCGACAGCATGCATCCGGTCCGGCATCCAACGCGGGTTGGCGAAAACCGCGTTAGCTAGTCCTTTTTCCAAGGCCCAGGCATGGCGTTTGCGCGCCATAGGGCGGAAATCAGCTGCGATACCCGTCTCCACCGTAAACTCATTAATCACCTCGACCAGAATGCCCTTGTTAAGGTTGTCACCATAATAAAACGGCAGGAAGCCCTGATCCGACCCCATAATCTGGAGCGTTTGCGATGAAACTGGAAGGAACCAGAATGCTGAGATGATCAGCAGGACTATTCTCACTAGATTGCCCTCCCAGTAATTGATCGGGGGTAGTCAGAAGGGTGCATGGCCTTGTTGGGCGCTCCAATATGTGAGTGTTCCGATGCTACTCAGCAATACTTTCGCCAGAGCCACCCATTTCTTCAGGGACATCTTTTAATTTGGTAATGCCATCGTGGATACGCAAAACAGCTTCTTGGTAATGCACATGGACGTCAGCTACAAATGGAAAGCTAGGTATCACTGCGGCATATACATCAACTAACCCCATCGACGGATGCTCAGTAAAAATATGCCCTCCGCACGTTTTACACCATTTTCGGTGGCTTTGAGGGGTCTTCGCGTAGGTCCCAATATTGTCGGTACCCTGAGTGATGTTCACTGATTCAGGCTTCCACAAAGTGAATGCATTTACTGGCCCGGCTGACCAGCGCCGGCAAGATTCACAATGGCAATAGCCCATGGCGGCAGGATCGCCAGAGACGGTCAATTTGACCGAACCGCAGAAGCAACTGCCAGTGTGCGTTTGTTCATTGCTCATGATGCACCTCCTACCTTTTCGTTCAGCCTCACGAAAGTCTGGCTGCTCCTAAAAGTGTAGAAGTTCTCCTGCCTGGACGCCCAACGCCGAAATAAGCGCCCTGACAAGGCGTCCGGTGAAGGGCCGCCAGGCCCGAAACGTACTACAACTACTTGTTAAAGGCTTTTGTAGGAAGCGCTCGGTAATCACTACAACCCCGACAATATTGTCTGGAAGATGCTCGCAACTGTCAGGAATCCGCCAATGACGATCAGTCGTCTTCGAGAGAGATCGATCCCCTGAATCAGAACAAAGGTTCCGACCGCGCCGCTGAAAAAGCCTCCGCTGAACAGGGAACCACCGACTGCATAAACAAACAGCAAGTAAACGACTGCCAGTAGATACAGCAATACTCGTAACGGCTTGAACTCAAAACGCTTGTAGTAGGCTTGGTCTACTGGGGATAGGTCTTCCTTGTTCACCGAAAACTCCCTTTAGCCTTAAACGCCAGAATTAAGGGGCGCCCGAATAGGGCGTCCGGTGGACGGCCGCTAGGCCGGGAACGAACTTGAATGATTGGTTAGGCATTTTTCAGTCTCCCGCTCCGCACGGAGCTGCCGGTAATTTGCCTGTCAGAGTTCGCTGCCATGCAGTGGCAACCTCTTGGGAACTGAATGCTCCATGTAAGTCCCCATTAGACATTGGCCCCAATATTGTCGCCCTCAAGAACTCCTGATCACCGACAATAATTCGGCTCATTCTGCCAATGTTTGCTTCAGTGAACCTCTCAAAACTTGCGGCGCCAATCTCTGTCAACTTTGCGTGAACCGGCCATTCATTCTCGATCTGTGTACCTACTGCCGATTGCTGCACGTAAGCCGAACACAAGTGAAAATTTAGCTCAGTCTCTGCTAATACAGCACCGGGGGTAAGCAGCAAAAGGGTTGCGATCCATTTCATCATCACGATTGCCTAACGCCAGCCATAAGCGGCGCCCTGACAAGGCGTCCGGTCGAGGGCCGTCGGCCCGGAACAACCTTAATGGCCTTGTTAACCTTTTTTGTCGATGTGTGGTCTCAACCAAGCCTCGAACTCGGAAACCGCAGCTTCGATTTTCGGCGTGAAGTTATCATGCCGCGAATTGGAGCCAAGATGGTAAAGGATTGAATGAGACTCCCTTTTCTCAGCTTGCGATTCCCATTCTTGCGCAAACCCCGGTGACTTTTTTGATTCGATAAACTGCTGTACTGCAACAAGCAGTTCAGCACGACACTCCCTAAGTGCCATTATTTTTTCCTGATACTGCCCGCCCCACTCGACCTGAGCATCTAGGTGTAGATCCTCTAGCTCGCGGAACGCTGACTCTAAAACCTTCCAGCGCGTTTCATAGACGTGAGCAGTACCCTCGTAACGATGCTCAGCGATCAAGTGACCGTTTTTGTCTGTCATTTCTTCAGGGTACTCAAACTGGTATATGACTATATTTCGGACATGCTTAAATCCATCTCGCACACGAAATACGGCTTTAAGCAAAGCTTTAGCTAAATCGTATTCTGATTTCCCTTTGATCTCTCTGCGCCAAGTATTTAGTCCCAAATAGGCAAAAAGTGCTACCAGTCCTGCTGACACACCAACGACGGACTCCTTGAGCAAGGGTAGCCAAACATGTATTGCAGGAATTGATTGTTCTTCCATGTAACCTCAGATGATTAACAGCGTATTCAACGAACGCGTTCGTATAACATTCGTTCGCAAAACTCCATTTTCGGATGCCCTGTGCCCAGCAATATCGGCTTTTCAGTCAATGCCCTGACGTACCCAAAGCAACCACCGTCCGGATTTTATGCGCCCACCCCCGATCAGGTTTCGATAGCCAAAGGGGCGTATAACTCCAGCCTTCAGTGCCACCGAGTGCTCAGATTCAGTGTTCGCGCGTTGCTTCAGAGGTGCCGTGCTGGTAATTTTCAGCCCAGTTTCACCGGGTAGGGTAGCCAAGGATTTGGCGTTGCGCGTAACCCGGTGAGCACATCGTTAATGCTTCAAAGGATTGAAGGCATGCCTCAGGCAAATGGATTGCAATTCACCGCTCGTGTCGGTGAGTTTCCCTCAGAAGTTTTTTCTGTCGTCGGCTTTGCGCTGACCGAAGCCCTTTCCGAGTTGTTTCATGGCCGCTTGCAGCTGGCGAGCACCGATCCCGCTATTGGCGCCGCGGATGTGCTCGAGCAGCCGGTTGAACTGATGGTCTGGCAGGATGGGGAGCCGCTGCGGCGCTTCACCGGTGTGGTCAGTGAATTTGTCCGGGGCGACTCTGGCCATCGCCGAATCCGCTATGAACTGGTCATTCAGCCGCCGTTGTGGCGGTTGGGGCTGATGCACAACAGTCGAATTTTCCAGAAGCAACGTCCCGACTCCATTGCACGCACACTGCTGGAAGAGCGGGGCATTGTGGATTCAGTGTTTGAACTAAAACGCGAGCCGGCGGAGCGGGAATACTGCGTTCAGCACCGGGAAAGCGATCTGGCGTTTCTGGAACGGCTGGCGGCAGAGGAAGGCTGGCATTTCCGCTATCAGCATGGTTCAGTAGACCGCAGTGCATCGGCTGGGCTGATTTTTTCCGACCATCACGCGATGCGCCGGTTCTGGTTTCGGCCGAATATAACGCCTCTGCGGGTGGCAGTCACCGGCAACGGTCGGTGTTCAAGTTCCGCTACCAGGAACGCGTGCGCGCCGCTTCCGTTGCGCTCAAAGACTACACCTTCAAGAATCCCGCCTACGCCCTGATGCACGAGCAGGGTGCCAGCTCCCCTAACCACAGCGACGATTACCAGCACTTCGACTACCCGGGCCGGTTCAAGGCTGATGCCAGTGGCCAGCCATTTACCCGGGCCAGATTGGATGCGCTTCGAAATGACGCTAGCACCGCTCAGGGCGAAAGCAATCGCCCGGACTTCGCACCGGGCGCCAAGGTTGAGCTCACTGACCATGACCAACCGACCCTGAACCGAGACTGGCTACTCACTGCCGTTATCCATCGCGGGCAGCAGCCGCAGGCGTTAGAGGAAGAGGGCGGGTCGGAACCGACCACTTATCACAACAGCTTCAGCGCCATCCCCGCGAACCTCACCTGGCGCCCACAGTGTGTTCATCGCCCCATCATGGACGGCCCGCAGATCGCCATCGTCACCGGCCCTGAGGGTGAAGAAATCCACTGTGACGAACACGGCCGGGTCAAGGTGCGCTTCCCCTGGGATCGTTACAGCCAGAACGATGAACACAGCAGTGCCTGGCTCCGTGTCAGCCAGGGCTGGGCCGGCGGGCAGTATGGTTTTATGGCGTTGCCCCGGATCGGCCATGAAGTGATTGTGTCCTTTCTGGATGGCGACCCGGATCAGCCGATCATCACCGGTCGCACCTATCACGCCACCAACAAACCACCGTATTCATTACTAGAGCACAAAACCCGCACAACCCTGAAAACCCAGACCCACAAGGGCGAGGGCAGCAACGAATTACGATTCGAGGACGAAGCGGCCAAGGAGCAGATCTACATCCACGCCCAGAAAGACCTGGACCTGCTCACCGAGCACAACCGCACCGAAGTGATCAAGAACGACAGCCACTTCACCGTGGATAACAACCGGTTCGAGCGCGTGGGTGGCAACAGTCACAGCACGGTAGAAGGTGAGGGCAGGGAGCGCATCGGTGGCGATTTCAGCCACACCGTGGGCGGCAGCCACCACAGCCATCAGGCCGAGCCCAGCTCATCGAGGCAGGCCGCGAGATTCATCACAAGGCTGGTATGAACATCGTGATTGAAGCGGGGGCGGAGGTGACTCTGCAGGCCGGGGGCAGTTTTGTGAAGGTGGACCCGAGTGGCGTGACGGTCTCTGGACCGCTGGTGCGGATGAACTCCGGCGGTGCGCCGGGCAGCGGTACGGCTGCCGCTGCCCAGTCACCGGAAGCCCCTCAAACAGTAGCGACATGACCCGACAGTAACGTCCCAGTGATGCGAACGGTTGTCAGGAAGCGTAAAGTAGGAACCTTACAACCTTTTTAACACAGGGACGACTCGCTCACCGTGGACGAAAATAACGCCGACAGCTCTCACAACAACGCTTCTGATAACCCAGACCACAACGCTGACACTGCCGCGGATGCCGGGCCTCGCCCGTTAATCTCATCCGAATTATCGACGCCCATTTACGGCCTGTTCGCGCTGGGTATTCTTTACACTCTGTATGTGGCACACCAGATTGTCCTGCCCATTATTCTGGCGATTCTGACCAGCCAGTTGCTGTCGCCGGTGGTTAAGAAGCTCTACGTGGCCTTTCGGGTGCCGCGCATGGTGAGCGCGTTGTTACTGGTGCTGATGGTGCTGGGCGGCATTGCGGGGTGACCTACGCGGTGGCATCGCCGGTGATGACCTGGGCGGAAGAGGCGCCCCAGGGCATCTCCCGTTTATTGGTGGGGCAGAGCGAAATCAAACGTCAGATCAGCAAGGTCACAGAATCGGCTGAGAAGGTCGAGAAGTCCATGGAGGAGCTGTCAGACAGCAGCAAAGCAAAGCCGACTACGGTGGTGCTGAAAACCGATTCCTGGCGCAGTCAGCTGATGAGCAAGGCCCGGGATGGCGTTGCCGGCTTACTGCTGGCGTTAGCGCTGACTTACTTCCTGCTGGTGGGCGGTGACCGGATCATCAAGAATTTTGTGCGCCAGCTGCCAAGGATGCAGCGCAAAACGGTGCTGCGTATCACCCACGATTCCCAGCATCAAATTGCCCAGTACCTGGGTGTGCTGGCCCTGAGTAACACGGCCGTGGGCGTGGCAACGGGGCTGATGTGCTGGGCCATTGGCCTGCCAGATCCTGCGGTTTGGGGGCTGATTGCCGGCCTCGCTCGTTTTATCCCTTACCTTGGTGTGATTCTGACCATCTCGCTGCTGGCGGTGGTGTCGGCCATCAGCCTGGATGTGGTCTGGATGATGGCGTTTGCGCCGGTGGGTTACCTGGCATTGACCACGCTGGTGGGCTTCTTCATCGAGCCCTGGGTGCACGGGTTCCGGATGGCCATTAACCGGTGGTGATCTTTGTCTCGATCTTCTTTTGGGGCTGGCTGTGGGGGCCGGTAGGCGTACTGCTGGCAGTGCCACTGATGACAGTGATTCAGGTGGTGCTAAAGCAGATTCCGAAACTGCGGCCGGTGTACAAGGTCATCGCCCGCTAGGCGCATAACGGATACCCGCAACACCCACTGACACCTTGGGGGATCTAACCTATGCTGATCTGAAGTCTACATTCAGTCAGCAGGGAGGATCCCTCGCCCATGATTCCCACTACCATGAAGGCCATGGTGCTCACCGGGCACGGCGGTGTTGATAAGCTTGAATATCAGGATGTGGCGACGCCACAACCGGCACCCGGTGAGGTGTTGGTTCAGGTGACGGCCACCGCCAAGAACAACACCGACCGTAAGGCGCGGGAAGGGCTGTACCCCACCAAGAAAGGGGAAATGACGTCCTTCCAGATGGGTGGCAAGCCCACTTTGCTGTTCCCCCGCATTCAGGGTGCAGACATCGCGGGCCGGATAGTGGCCGTAGGTGAGGGCGTGGATGAACGCCGAATCGGCGAGCGTGGCCTGCTGGATTTCAACATTTACGCCAATGACCGCCGCGACATTAATCTCACCCCGGACTACTTTGGCCACGGTGCGGACGGCGGCTATGCCGAGTATGTGGCGCTGCCCTCCGATCAGTTTCATCACATTCCCAACTCTGAGCTGTCCGATGCCGAGCTGGCATCCATGGGGATGTGTTCCTATCAAACCGCCTACCACATGGTCACCTCCGCCAATATCAAAGCCGGCGAACGGGTGCTGGTCACCGGTGCCAGTGGTGGGGTTGGCACTGCACTAATTCAGCTGTGCCGTATTGTCGGGGCCATTCCCTATGCCCTGAGTAAACAGGATAAGGCCGAGCCGTTGATGGCGATGGGCGCCGAGGCGGTGCTGGACCGCTCCGATATGGACAGCTTTGTGGAGCGGGTGAAGGCCGCCACCGGCGGCAAGCCCATTGATGCGGTGATGGATCTGGTGGGCGGTGAGATGACCGATGTGTTCATCGACACCATGATCTTCGACATGAACGCCCGGTCGTCTTACCCGCGCCTCAGCATTGCCGGCGCCAGCGGCGGCAATATCAGCGAAATTCTGTGGACCCGGATTTACCTGTACCAGGTGCAGATTTTCGGGGTGTCCCACGGCACCCGTGAAGAAGCTGACCAGCTAATGGCCTGGATTCGCGGCGGTCAGCTTAAGCCGGTGCTGCACGGTGCGTTTCGGCTCTCGAATTTGCGTCATGCGGAAAACTACTTTGTGAACCGGGGCAGCAATTACCTCGGCAAGATCGTGATCGTGCCCGATGCCCAATGGGACGAACACGGCCAACCCTGGTCACTGGAGACGCTGTGATGAAACCCGAACTCACCATTCAGTTAATGGATACCCATGCCGGTGGCGATGTCAGCCGGATTGTGACCGGCGGGATTGACCCATTGCCGGGAGACACCGTGCGGGCGCAGATGGAGTACCTGCGGGACGACGCCGATGGCCTGCGCCGGCTGCTGCTGGAAGAACCCCACGGTATCCCCGAAATGTCGGTGGACCTGCTGGTGCCCCCAACCGATCCCCGGGCGGCGGCCGGCTATATCATCATGGAAGTGATGGGCTACCCGATCTACTCCGGCTCCAACACCATCTGCACCGCCACCGCTGTGCTGGAGGCCGGCATTGTGCCAAAACAGGAAGGGCGACAGCAGTTCATGCTGGAATCGCCGGCTGGCCTCGTGCAGATCGACGCCACTGTGCGCGACGGCGTGGTGGAAGCCATTACCTGCGAAGGTCTGCCCAGCTACATCGATACCTACCGGGCCACCATTGAGGTGCCTTCTCTGGGCAAGGTGACATACAGCGTGGCCTACAGCGGCGGCTTCTATGCGCTGGTGGACGCCCAGCAACTGGGATTCCATCTCACTCTGGATGAGGAGCGGGCATTGGCGGCAACCGCCCACGCCATCGTGGAAGCGATCAAGGCCGAGCGGGGGTTTTCCCATTACACCCTGGGTGATGTCGGGCCCTTGCCGTTCCTGCACTTCATGGGGCCGGTGGAGCATGTGGCTGAAGGTTATTACCGATCCCGATCGGCCACCTATGTGCACCCGGGCGTGATTTGCCGCAGCACCACCGGCACCGGCACCTCGGCCCGCCTGGCTTTAATGAACTACGAGGGCAGCATCCAGCCCGGCGATCGGCTGGAAACCGTGTCCCTGCGGGAGACCGGCTTTATTGGTCAGTTCAGTGCCGTGGAGCGGGAGGGCGATCTGGAGGTGGTGAAGAACAACATTACCGGCAAAGGCTATGTCATCGCTCGCTCAGATATCGTCATTAACTGTGACGATCCGATGGTGGATTGCTCCAGCCTTCATCACATCCTGTCTGGCCGTCATTCCCATCCGATTGATCCGGAGTCCTGAGCTCCGGAGCTGAATTTGTCCTCCAATTCTCGCTCATAAAATGGCTGGATTTTGGGTCGTTTTGGTCTAAAGTTTACCTTTACGTAAAGTGTACCCTGTGATAAACCTGAAACTCGTGGACTTAACGACAACAACAACAGGAGTTGAAAATGAGCCTCCCGGAATACACTGCCGTCTACAACAATTTTGATCCTGCCGCACTGGAAGCGGAGGTTCTGGATGGCCGCCTGAACAGTGGCCTGAACGTTTGCCACGAGATTGTCGACAAGTGGGCGAAAGATCCCCAGAAAGTGGCCCTTTACTACGAGAAAGAGGGCGGTGGCGACGGCGTTTTGACCTTTGCCGAGCTGAAAGAAGCCTCTGCCCGTTTTGCCAACTATCTGAAGGCCCAGGGGATCGGCAAGGGTGACCGGGTAGCCGCACTGCTGCCGCGCACTCCCGAACTGCTGATTGTGATTGCCGGCGCCCTGCGCGCAGGTGCGGTGTACCAGCCCCTGTTTACTGCCTTCGGTTCCGGTGCCATTGAGTACCGCTTCGAGCGAGCCAGCACCAAGCTGGTGGTGACCAACCCCGAAAACTACCCGAAGCTGCTGGACGTAAAAGATTGCCCGCCGGTGGTGGGTGTGAACGCCAAAGACATTGATGCCGACCTTCCCGATTTCGAGGAAACCCTGGCGGCTCAGTCCAGCGATTTTGAGCCGGTGATGGTGACCGGTGATGATCCGTTCCTGCAGATGTTTACCTCCGGTACCGTGGGCAAGTCCAAAGGTGTGGCGGTTCCTGCCAAGGCCCTGCTGGCGTTCTATGTATACATGAAGTACGCCATCGATCTGCGCGACGACGACGTGTTCTGGAACGTGGCTGACCCGGGCTGGGCTTATGGCCTTTATTACGCCGTAGTAGGCCCACTGCTGATGGGCCACGCGACCCATTTCAATCCGGGCGGTTTCACTCCGGAATCCACCTACGACATGATCCGCAAGTACAAGATCACCAACCTGGCAGCGGCGCCCACGGCGTACCGTCTGCTCAAGGCCAATGATCACGTACTGCCGGAAGGCGAGAACCTGGGCCTGCGGGTGGCCAGCAGTGCTGGCGAGCCGCTGAACCCCGAGGTGGTGAACTGGATCAAGAACCGTCATTTCTGCCCGGTGAAAGATCACTACGGCCAGACCGAAACCGGCATGACCTGCTGCAACTTCCACGGCCTGGAGCACCCGGTTAAGGAAGGCTCCATGGGCTTTGCATCGCCTGGACACCGGGTGGTGGCGCTAAGCGAAAAGAACGAGGAAGTAGGCGAGGGCGAAGTCGGTCAGCTGGCAGTGGATGTAGCGGCATCACCCCTGTTTCACTTCGACGGCTACACCTGGGGCGAGAAAGATCCGTTCGTAAAAGGCTACTACCTCACCGGTGACATGGTGATCAACAACGGCAACGGCTGCTTCTCCTTCAGCGGCCGGGACGACGATATCATCACCACCGCTGGCTATCGCGTAGGCCCCGCCGATGTGGAAAGCACCCTGCTGGAGCACGCGGCCGTGGCCGAGTCCGGTGTGGTGGGCAAGCCCGATGAGAAGCGTGGCTCCATCATCAAGGCCTACGTGGTCGTGAAGAGCGATCAGGCGCCGGCAGACGATCAGGCCCTGAAAGACGAACTTCAGGATCTGGTGCGCCGCCGGTTGTCCACCCACGCTTTCCCGCGTGAGATTGAGTTTGTGGATGAGCTGCCGAAGACCCCCAGCGGTAAGATCCAGCGTTTCGTACTGCGCAATCGCGCCAAAGATGAGCCCGGCGCATGATCATTACCTTTGAGGAACTGCAGGCGTTTCTCGATGAACAGTTTCCGCAGGGTGCCGCCTTTGGCACCTTGCAGAAGCTCGGCGATGGCTGGGCGGAAATGAAACTGGACGTGGATGAGGAGCACCTGAGGCCCGGAGGCACCGTCTCCGGCCCTGCGATGATGGGGTTGGCGGATGTCACCCTGTACGCGGCGCTGTTGAGCAAAATTGGCCTGGTGCCGCTGGCGGTCACCACCAACCTCAACATCAATTTTCTGCGCAAACCCGTCGCCCACAAACCGATCTGGGCCCGGGCGACCATGCTGAAAGTTGGCCGGACTATGGGGGTGGGCGAGGTGTTCGTCTATTCCGAAGGTGCGGAAGAGCCGGTCGCCCATTCCACCATGACGTATTCCATCCCGCCTGAACGGTAAGGTCATGCAGATCCGAGACTCGATAGTATCTCTGGGTGACGGCATCCATGTGGAGGTGCGTCGCATCACCCATCCGGACCCCAGCTCGCCGCTCCAATCCCCGCGGCCCACGCTGGTATTCCTGCATGAGTCCCTGGGCAGTATTGCCCTCTGGCGCCGGTTTCCTGAGCGCTTGGCCAAGGCCACCGGCTACGACGCCGTCATTTATAACCGCCTGGGTTATGGCAATTCTTCCGATGAGGAGTTGCCACGGCCCTACGATTATCAGGAACGGGAAGGGGCAGTGATACTGCCGCGCCTGCTGGATGAGCTGGGCCTGAGCAAGGTGGTGCTGATCGGCCACAGCGACGGTGGCTCCATAGCCCTGATTGCGGCCGGTGCGCTGGGCGAGCGCGCTCACGCACTGATTACCATGGCGGCACACACCTACGCGGACCAGCTAACGATCGATGGCATCACCGAGATGATGGACCGCTATCAGACCAGCAATCTGCGCGAGAAGCTTCAGCGCTACCACGGTGCAAGGACAGACGATTTATTCCGGGCCTGGCATACGGTGTGGCTTGATGAAGGGTTCGACGAGTCGCTGGATTTCAGTGATTGGCTGGCGGGCATCCAATGTCCGTCTATGATCATTCAGGGGGAGGTCGATGAATATGGGGTACCTGAACAGGTCACCGATATCGTCGCAGGCATTGGGGCGTCTGCCCAGCCACTCTTTTTGTCAGACACTGGTCACTCGCCGCACCTTGAAAAACCGGACGAGCTTCTGGAGTTGGTCTGCGACTTTTTGCTAAGTTCAGATCCGGCGAAAAGCGAAAATAGACATTGACGTTTACGTAGACGTCAATTTACTCTGTAAACTAGTTCAAATGTACAACAATAACAAAGGTAGACTGGCTCATGAGTGAACAGTACGTTCTGGAGACCCGCAACCTTGTCAAAGAGTTCAAGGGCTTTGTTGCGGTCGACGACGTGAATTTGAAGATTCAGAAAGGCCACATCCATGCCCTTATCGGTCCTAATGGCGCCGGCAAGACCACCG
This sequence comes from Marinobacter similis, assembly GCF_000830985.1. Taxonomy (GTDB): domain Bacteria; phylum Pseudomonadota; class Gammaproteobacteria; order Pseudomonadales; family Oleiphilaceae; genus Marinobacter; species Marinobacter similis. The sequence goes on from NZ_CP007151.1 coordinate 2,140,770, forward strand.
TTTTCAATCTTCTCACCAAGTTTCTAATCCCCACCCGCGGCCAGATCCTGTTTAACGGCAACGACATCACCGCTCTGAAATCAGCGGCCATTGCCCGCAAAGGCGTGGTGCGTTCATTCCAGATCTCGGCGGTATTCCCGCACATGACCGCCCTGGAGAACATCCGGGTGGCACTGCAGAGCTTTGAAGGCAATTCCTACAGCTTCTGGAAATCCGGAGCCAGCCTGAACCGGCTGAATGAGCGCTGCATGGATCTGCTGGACCAGGTTGGCCTGGCAGAGTACGCCAACACCACCACCGTTGAACTGGCCTACGGCCGCAAGCGGGCGCTGGAGCTGGCCACCACACTGGCCATGGAGCCGGAGCTGTTGCTGCTGGATGAGCCGACCCAGGGTATGGGCGCCGAAGACGTTGACCGGGTAGTGGAGCTGGTACGCAAGGCGGCCAAGGGCCGTACCGTGCTGATGGTGGAACACAACCTGAGCGTGGTCAGCAAACTGTGTGACCGGATTACTGTGTTGGCGCAGGGTGCGGTGCTCACCGAGGGTGATTACGACACGGTATCCGCCGACCCACGGGTTCGGGAAGTCTATATGGGGACAGATTCCAGTGGTGAGCGTGGCTCATCGTCTGAAGCCAGCGAAGCGGAGGCGGCAGAATGAGCCAGGCCCAGCAGAAAGAATACGAACAGTTGCGGGTCTCCGGGCTGCACTCTTTTTACGGCGAATCCCACATCCTCCACGGCATTGACCTGGTGGTGAACCGGGGCGAGCTGGTTACGCTGCTCGGCCGAAACGGCGCGGGCCGCAGTACTACCCTGAAATCGATCATGAACATGGTGGGCCGCCGCACCGGTTCCATCATGATCAACGGGGAGGAGACGATGTCTTGCGCCCCGCACCATATTGCCAGATTGGGTGTCGGCTACTGCCCCGAACATCGGGGCATTTTTTCGGCCCTCAATGTCGAGGAAAACCTCACTCTGCCGCCGGTGGTACGCAGTGGAGGTATGAGCCTGGAAGAAATCTACACCATGTTCCCGAACTTGTATGAGCGTCGCTTCAGCCAAGGCACCAAGCTGTCTGGTGGTGAGCAGCAGATGCTGGCCCTGGCCCGCATCCTGCGCACCGGCGCCAACATGCTGTTGCTGGATGAGATCACCGAGGGCCTGGCCCCGGTAATCGTCGAGAAACTTGGTCATGTCCTGACCAAGCTAAAGGAGAAGGGCCTGACGATTGTACTCGTGGAGCAGAATTTCCACTTCGCAGCGCCCCTGGCTGATCGACATTATGTCGTTGAGCACGGGCAGATTGTGGAAGAAATCAGTGCCAATGAACTGAGTGCCAAGCAGTCGGTACTGGATGGTTATCTGGGGGTATGACCCAGGAACAGGAAAGAACGAGCGTTAAAAAGCAAAAATAAACCTGAAACAACGCAACACAGTAGCGGAGATACAACAATGACAATGATGAAAAAGCTTCTGACCTCAGCGGTTGCCTCAGCCATGATGGCCACAGGTGCCCAGGCTGCAATATCCAACGACACCGTGAAGATCGGCTACCTGGCTGACATGTCTGGTACCTATCGTGACCTGGCCGGCCCGAACGGCCTGAAAGCCATGGAAATGGCCATCGCCGATTTCGGCGGTGAAGTGAATGGCGCCAAGATCGAAGTGGTCAGCGCCGACGACCGTAACAGCGCCGATGTTGCCTCCAGCACCGTGCGTCGCTGGGTCGAGAACGAAGACGTGGATCTGGTTGCCGGCCTGGTAGCTTCATCCGTTTCCATTGCGGTCAGTGACATCCTGGAAGAGAACGACCGCTTGGGTATCGTTTCCGGTTCTGCTGCCTCCAGCATCACCAACGAGCACTGCACCCCGAACCACATTCACTATGTGTACGACACCTACCCGCTGGCCAATGGCACCGCGAGTGCCGTGGTGAAAGAGGGCGGCAAGACCTGGTTCATCCTGACTGCCGACTATGCCTTCGGCCACGCCCTGGAAGGCGACGTGACCCGCGTGGTTGAAGCCAACGGTGGTGAGATCATCGGAACCCTGCGTCACCCGTTCCCGACACCTGACTTCTCATCGTTCATCCTGCAGGCCCAGGCCTCAGGTGCAGATGTTGTTGCCCTGGCGAACGCCGGTGCCGACACCACCAACGCTATCAACACCGCCAGTGAGTTCGGCCTGACCCAGTCTGGCCAGACCCTTGCCGCGCTGCTGCTGTTCCTGAACGACGTGAAAGCACTGGGTGTTGAAGCCGCCCAGGGTATCCAGCTGACCACTGGTTGGTACTGGGACATGAACGACGAGACCCGTGCCTGGTCTGACCGCTTCATGGAAGAAACCGGCGCACGCCCGACCATGATTCATGCCGGTGTTTACTCCAGCACCATGCAGTACCTGAAGGCCGTCGAAGCCACTGGCTCTGACGATGCCCAAACGGTCCGCAAGCAGATGATGAACACGCCGATCAACGACATGTTCACCAAGAACGGTGTGATTCGTGAAGACGGCCGCATGGTGCACGACATGTACCTGGCGGAAGTAAAAACTCCGGCCGAGTCCAAGGGCGAGTGGGACCTGTACAAGATCCTGCGCACCATCCCGGCTGAAGAAGCTTACCGTCCGCTCTCCGAGAGCAAGTGCCCTCTGGTTAATAAGTAAGAGCGTAACCCAGGGGACTCTCCGGCGAATTGAGCCGGAGCGTCCCCGGAATCCGCAGCGGTGGTCTTTGCGCCCCCGTCTGCGCAGCTTCTGGAGTTAGCAACATGTCCATGATTTTCGGTGTCCCCCTTGCTGTGCTGTCTGGTCAGCTTCTGATCGGGGTCATTAACGGTGCGTTCTACGCACTGTTGAGTCTCGGGCTTGCCGTCATATTCGGCCTGCTCAAGATCATCAACTTTGCCCACGGGGCAATGTACATGCTCGGTGCAATGGTCACCGTCATTATGTTTGACGTAATGGGTGTCAACTACTGGGTCGCCCTGTTTATGGCACCGCTTCTGGTAGGCGCGGTCGGGGTTTTGATCGAGTACTTCCTGCTTCGCCGTATTGCCGGCCAGGACCACATCTACAGCCTGTTGCTGACCTTCGGTATTGCCCTCTTGATGCAGGGTGTACTGACTAATATCTATGGCGTGTCCGGCATGCGTTACTCTATGCCGGATCTGTTCAAGGGCGGGATCAACCTCGGGTTTATGTTCCTGCCGTACTATCGGGCCTGGGTTATCGTTATCGCCCTGGTGGTGTGCTTCGGTACCTGGTTCATGATCGAGAAAACCAAGCTCGGTGCCTACCTGCGCGCCGGTACCGAAGATGCCCAGCTGATGCAGGGCTTCGGTATCAACGTGCCGCTGCTGGTCAGCCTGACTTATGGCTTTGGTGTAGCACTGGCGGCGTTCGCTGGCGTGCTCGCGGCGCCCATTTACTCGGTGACACCCGTAATGGGCTCGCACATTCTCATTACCGTGTTCGCCGTGGTGGTGATTGGCGGCATGGGGTCCATCAGTGGTGCGATTATCACCGGCATTCTGATGGGTGTTGTGGAAGGCCTCACCAAAACCTTCTATCCGCCTGCCTCGTCCGCAGTGATCTTCCTGGTCATGGTGGTAGTTCTGATGTTCCGGCCTGCGGGTCTGTTTGGTAAGGAGGCGTAATCATGAGCCAGTCATTCGATTCGACGGCGATTCATCAAGCATCCTGGAACAGCAGAAAGCCGATGGCCGCAAGAAGATGTTGCTCAACGCAGTGCTGGTCCTGCTTTTGGTAGCAGCCCCGTTTGTGCTGTACCCGGTCTTCCTGATGAAGATCTTGTGTTTTGCGCTGTTCGCGGTGGCCTTTAACCTGTTGTTTGGTTTCACCGGCCTCTTGTCCTTCGGCCATGCTGCGTTCCTGGCAACGGGTGGCTATACCACCGGTTACCTGCTCACCAACTTTTCCGGGTTGAGCACGGAGTTGGGCATTATGGCGGGTACCGGCATTGCAACCCTGCTGGGCCTCGCCTTTGCGCTGCTGTCCATTCGCCGGCAGGGCATCTACTTCGCCATGGTGACCTTGGCGCTGGCTCAGTTGGTGTTCTTCTTCTTTGTACAGTCAGAATTCACCGGCGGTGAGGACGGCATGCACGGGATTCCCCGTGGCCACCTGCTGGGAATGATCGATCTCAATAACAACTTCAACATGTACTACTTCGTGTTGGCGGTGTTCCTGGGGTGCTACCTGCTGGTTCAGCGTATTGTTTCCAGCCCGTACGGCCAGGTACTCAAGTCCATCAAGCAGAACGAGCCTAGAGCAGTTTCGCTGGGCTACAACGTGAACCGCTACAAGGTTCTGGCGTTCGTGATTTCTGCTGCTCTGGCGGGTCTGGCCGGGTCGATGAAGTCGGTAGTGTTCCAGTTGGCGTCACTGAATGATGCCCACTGGCACATGTCGGGTGAGGTCATCCTGATGACCCTGGTCGGCGGCATGGGCACCTTGCTGGGGCCTGTGGTCGGCGCCACCTTTGTGGTGAACGTTGAGTATCACCTGTCTCAGGGCGCCTTGCGCGACTGGGTAGATCCGATCCTCGGCGGCATCTTCATTCTGGTAGTACTGGCGTTCCGTAGCGGCTTCGTTGGTGAACTCCAGAAGTTCTTCAAAAAGAATCTGGGCTAAGTCTCTTTCGAGATAGCGATAAGGCTGAGGATCTGGCCGTCCCGGTTTACGAACTGGGCGTCCAGCTCCCGGTCGCAGCACCAGTGCTCCGACAGGTCGGTGAGCAGGCGCAGCCGCGCGGTGCCATCGGCCTGCCACCCAAGCAGTTCCGCATGTTCAAAGTAGAACCGTTTCAGGGTTAGCGGATAGAGTGCCTTGAACAGGGTTTCCTTCAAAGAAAACGCAAGCGTAAGAAGCTCCCCGGGTGTATCCGTCAGAGTGGTCGCAAAGCGGTCCTGCTCGGCGCTGGTCAGAATCTGATCGGCTAGCTTCAGAGCTCTCTCATCCGGCATCAAGTGTTCCATGTCCAGGCCCACGCTGGCGTAGTAGGGCGCGGCTCCCACAATGGCCGCAGCCTTGCCATGACTGTGGGTAATAGACCCCACGCTACCTGTCGGCCACTGGGGCGCACGATCCTCGCCCGTACCGGGCACCGCACCTACCCGATGGCCTTCCGCAACGCTTCACGAGCACACAAACGCCCGGCCAGGTATTCGGCTTTGCGCTTGGCGACCGCACGGTGAAGGTTGGAGGGCATCGCAATGCCGCAATGTTCGAAGTCCTGGTCCTGAAGTCCGTCTGAATCGAAATCCACCGCGACCAGCGGGAGGTGTGGCAGTGGACGCGGCCAGGGCAGGCGGTCGTCTCGTTCGGTGCAAAAAGCAGGTAAGGTCGCTTTGAAGGACATCCAGATAAGGCTCGGGGGTTGAGACGGAATAGGGCGTTATCGCTGCTCGGGCAACGCCATCAGCATAGCTTATCCAAAAAAAAGCCGCACCCGGAGGTGCGGCTTTACTTCGTTCCCGTCGCGATTACTGAGTGACGTTCGCGAAGTACTTCTCGAGACGATCTTTGTTGGTGGCCGCGGCGGCGGTCAGCTCAGCACGGCAGCCTTGGCGCTGTCGTAGTTGGTGGCTTCGCCCACCTGGATCACGCCTGCCATGTTCAGCGCAGCGTGCGGGGTGCACTTGTAGACGTACACACCTTCCTCGTCCAGGGTCACGGTGATCTCTTCATTGATACCACCCTGCCAACCGCTGGCACCTTCCGGTACGGCTACGGTGGCGGAGTTGTGCGCCTGACCGACCAATACGAACTTCACTGTGTCACCCGGCTCGGCTTTCACGAAGCCTGGCTCGAAGACCATCGCTCCATCAGCGCCCGCGTTCTTCATTTCGACAATGTGCTCGGCTGCTAATGCAACGCTGGAAAGAGCGGACATCGCCAGTGCGGCCAGTGTTTGCTTAAGCTTCAATTTCATAATGTACCTCGTCGTCAAGGTTGGTTGCTTAATAGAATCAGAGGGTTTTACGGCGCAGTTTCATTCAAGGATCGCTATCAGCTTAAGTGGATATGCCTATGGTAAAGAGAAGCTCCGAACTCTAACTAACGTGGTCGGATTCGTGCAAGCCCCCGTATTTAAAAGGTTATCCGTCAAGGAACAATGTAAATGAATCAAAAACCGGGAGAGCTCATATGTTAGGACGAACATTACCTGCGGTGGCCGCCGCTCTCGTCGCAAGCACGCTGGTTGGCTGCAGCCTCGTGCAGAATCACGCGGCGACTGCGCCTGCGCACGCCAGTGATTCGGCGTTAGCGCCGGTGAAAGGGGAGCTTCGCACGGTTGCGGTTCTGCCCATCCGCCCGGGCAATGCCGCCGCCACTCCAGACGGTCGGGTATTCAGCACTATTCATCCGATGGATGGCGATCATGACGTCCAGTTGATCGAAGTGACCGGCCCTCACAGCTATCGCGCCTGGCCGTCTACCCGGTTCCAGACCCGTAACGGCAATTACTCCAATGACACTATTGATTCGCCCCTGGGCATCGCCCTGGACGGGGAGGGTGGTCTCTGGATTACCGATATGGGCAACCATCTGGGTAAGACCCGGATCTGGGGCTTTGATATCGCCTCTGGCGCTCTGATCAAGAAGATCATCCTGTCCTCAGACGTCGCGCCGGAAGGCAGTTTCATCCAGGATCTGGTTGTTGACCGCGAGCGCGGCTGGATTTACCTGGCGGACATCGCAAACCCTAGCCTGCTGACGGTGGATATCGATACCGGCACCGGACAGCGTTTTGACGGTTTCGACGCAATGGAGGCGCAGCCGGATGCCAAGATGGTCATCAATGGTGAGGCGATTCAGTTTGGCGGTGCGCCGGCGAGTGTCGGGGTGAACCCGGTGACTTTGTCGGAGGATGGCGAAACCGTGTATTTCGGTGCCATGAGCGGCTTGGACTGGTACAGCGTGCCGACTGAGCTGCTTCGCAACGGCGCGGAGCGTGACGAGATCGCCTCCGCGATTGATCGGGTAGGCCCCAAGCCGGTCTCTGATGGCGCTGACACTGGCCCTGGTGGCACACATTACTTTACCAATCTGAACGATAACGGTGTGGACGTAATGGGTGCAGACGGCATTCTGAAGCCGCTGGTGCGTGATGAGCGGCTTGATTGGCCGGACAGTGTGCGCCTGGGTGCAGACGGGTGGCTCTACGTAGCGGTGAATCAGCTTCATAAAGCACCCCCGTTCTCCGGCGGTGCCGACGAAGGGAAGCCGCCGTACTATATCTACAAGGTGTGGACGGCTCCCCAGGCTCCTAGATAAGCCGCTCGTTAACCGACGAACATCTTCTTGGCCAGGGGGAGGCCTTTCAGTCCGCTGACGGCAATGGTCGTCAGCAGGCCGCCCACCATGGCGCCCACCACGCCGCAGGTCATAACGTCCTGGCCGGTCAGGTACAGGCCCGGTATGCGGGTCTTGGGCCTGAGCCAGTCCTGCTCGAAGCGATCCGGGGTGTGGTTCAGGCCATAGATCTCACCTTTGCTGTAACGGCAGAAGTAATCGGTGGAGAGCGGAGTGGACAACTCGTAGTAATCCACCTTGCCTTCCAGGTGCGGGAACTTCTCGTACAGCTTGGCCAGCAAGCGCTGGGCGTAGGCTTCTTTCTCCGCTTCGTAGTCCTCACCCCGTTTGCCCCAGTTTTTGTCTGCCCACTCGGCGTACCACTCGTAAGGACCGGGTGCCACGATTTCGATGGTGGCGCGGCCAGGGTAGCGATCAGCAAAGCTTGGATCTTTGGCGGACGGGAATGAGATGTAGGTCAGCGGGATATCGGCTTTGTCCGGCTCCGCCATGAACTCTTCTAGGTTTTTCTCATAGTTGGGGCCCGGGTAGATCCAGTAGTTTGTCTTCGGCAGTTGCAGGTTCTCGGCGGTATCCTGCAGGCCGATGTACAGGCAGTTGCTGGCCATGGAGCGTTCCACGGTTTGCAGTTTCTGCTGGTAGAAGTTTTTCTCCGGAGCTGAGTCCGGCAGCAGGGTGCCAAAGGTGTTGAACACGCCAGCGTTGCTGATCACCAGGGGTGCCCGCACTTCCTCGCCATCGGCCATACGCACGCCCACGGCCTTGCCTTTCTCAATCAGAATCTCTTTCACATCGGCGTAGGTGAACACTTCGCCGCCGCTCTGCTGCACCACGGGAATGATGGTTTTGGCCATCTCGGAGGCGCCGCCGATGGGGTAGTAACCGCCATACAGATAATGCCGGGCAATCAGGGCGTGGATGATGAAGCTGGATTCCGCCGGTGGCAGGCCGTTGTCGCCCCACTGGCCGGCCAGTACCGCAATCAGTTCCTGATTGCTGGTCAGGCTCTCGAGAACCTCGCGGGTGGGCTTGTTCAGGTAATCGGGGGCGACGCGGCCAACGATTTTGCGCAGCGGGCCGGCGGCCAGATTTGGCAGTACCTTGCCGACCACCAGGCCGGGCATGGCCTTGGCAACCTGGCGCAGATACTTCAGGTAGGTATCGATGGCTTTTTCTTCGCCGGGGAAGGCCTGCTTCAGTTCGGCTTTGAACGCCTTCGGGCCGGCCACCAGGTCTACGTGACGGTCACCCAGGAAAATGCGGTCGTAGCGGTCATCCAGCGGTGCCCATTTCAGTTCACCGTCGGTAATGTGATCGAACAGCCGCTTGCTCAAGGTGTGGTCGGCGCCCATGTCGCCAATGTAGTGCACGCCCACGTCCCACTCGTAGCCATTGCGGTCGTAGCTGTGAGTGAAACCGCCGGCGGTGTAATGCTGCTCAAACACCACCACTTTCTTGCCCAGCTTGCTCATGCAGGCAGCGGTGGTCAGGCCGCCAATCCCGGAGCCGATGATGATGGCGTCGTAGGGGCCATTCAGGCGGTTGGCGCGATAACGGCGACCGACGCGGATAGTGCTGGGTTTTGGGCTGCTCATTGCTCTATTTCCTTATGTGAGGTTGGTTCGGGGTCTGACAGGGAGCCATCCAGCAGGAGGCTAAGGACGCCCTCGGCGAGCATCGGTTCCGCGTTGGCCGCTGGAAGGTGGCCATCAATGGTCAGTTGCGCCAAACCATGCACCAGCGACCAGGCAGCGGCCGTCATCAGTGCCACGGGCATGGGTTTCAGGTAACCGACCTGCTGGGCGCGGGCAATGGTGTCTTCGAGTACTTTGAAGGCTTCATGGCCAGCTTCATCAAGTTTGGGGTGGGCACCCTTTGGTAGGACTCGACCACCGAACATCAGGCGGTAAAGGTTGGGCTCATCCTGGGCGAAGCCGACATAGACCAGGCCAATATCGATCAGCGCGCGGCGGGGCACCCGTTGATCCACCGCCAACAGGCGTTCCCTGAGTTCCTCGAAGCCGGTCACTGCAAGTTCGGCCAGCAGGCTGTCACGATCTGAGAAATGCCGGTACAGGGCGGGCGCGCTGACACTGAGTTGTTTGGCGAGAGCGCGCAGGCTAATACCCGTGTCGCCTTGCTCTCGGAGTGTTACCAGTGCCAGCAGGCTGGCCTCTTGCCGGAGATCGCCGTGATGATAGGAAGCAGTTCGGGCCATGGGACGTTCGCTATAGAAGTTAACGGTTGTAACATTGTTAACAGTGATAACATCACAGTAGGCGATCGGGTGTCAATGAATTCTGTTGGATTTATATACGGGTTGTTAGCGGTGCAGGGAGGCATGAGGATTGTGATAGCGTAAATGGATAATCGATGCCCCTTACTGGAGTGAAGCTCATATGTCCCTGGATCTGAACGCGCTCAAAAAGTCAGAGCTGCACATTCACCTCGAAGGCAGTCTTGAGCCGGACCTGATGTTCAGGTTGGCGAAGCGCAACGGTATTGCGCTGCCCTACGCCAACGTAGAAAGCCTGCGCGCTGCATACGATTTCAATAACCTGCAGGATTTTCTCGACTTATACTACCGGGGCGCCCAGGTGCTCTTGCAGGAAGAAGATTTCTACGATCTGACTCGCGCCTATCTGGACCGCTGCCGGGCCCAGAATGTGACCCATGTCGAGCCCTTCTTTGATCCCCAGACCCACACCGACCGGGGCGTTTCGATGGCAACGGTGATTGGTGGCATCACCCGTGCCCTGAAAGAAGCGAAGGCCGAGTGGGGCCTGAGTTATGGCTTGATCCTGTGTTTTCTCCGGCACCTCAGTGAAGATGAAGCCCAGCACACCCTGGATGCCGCACTGCCGTTCCGCGAGCACTTTGTGGGCATCGGCCTGGACAGCAGTGAGCAGGGCCATCCGCCTTCCAAGTTCAAGTATGTGTTTGCACGCGGTCGGGACATGGGGCTGCTACCCGTGGCCCACGCCGGTGAGGAAGGGCCGCCCAGCTACATCTGGGAAGCGCTGGACGAGCTTGGTGTTGTCCGGGTGGACCATGGGGTACGAGCAACGGAAGATCCTGATCTGATCGAGCGGCTGCGCCGGGATCAGATTCCGCTCACCGTCTGCCCGCTGTCCAACATTCGGCTGAAGGTTTACGAAAGCCTGAAACAGCATCCGATTCTGGATCTGCTGGAAGATGGCCTGAAAGTCACGGTCAATTCCGATGATCCGGCGTACTTCGGGGGCTACATGACAGAGAACTTCGAGGCGCTAAGAGCGCAGCTGGGGATGACCGATGACCAGGCCGAGCGCTTGGCCCGCAATGGCTTCGATGCGGCGCTGGTACCGACAACTTAATTTGCTGGGGCTACCTGTTGGACCAGCGGCGGGTATTGCAGGATGGTAGTCACCACGCCTTCCCGGGTCATATCTGTTATGGCGGCGTTGAACTGGTCCAGCATGTTCGCCGCCTTGCCTGCCTGGGATAGCCCGACCCGGAAGCCCACCGGCTCGAACGGGCCTTTTCGTACAACCAGACGGTCCCTGAGTTCGGGCCGGCTCAGCAAAGTGAAATCTGCAACGACCCGGTTCACCAGGAACACGTCGATCCATCCTCGTTCCAGTCGCAAGAAATTACTGAGAACGGTCGGTACGGGTTCGACGTTCAGGCCCAGCTCGTTCGTTGCTTCGGCAAAGGCTTTGCCGTAGTTGAAGCCCTCCACGATGCCTATTCTCAGACCCTGGAGCTCTTCGAAGGTAGTCCTGTCGGCCGCGTGTTGGTTGTCGTTCAGATACCAGAGCAGGTTGGCGTCGTGCAGCAGAGGTTCGGTTAGGTACAGGAAGCGGCGTCGATCTTCGTTCGCGGTGAGCAGCATAATGCCGTCCATTTCCCCGGTCTTGTTCATGGCGAGGCAGCGTAGCAGGGCAGGATGCTTAGCCGAACAGGGTGATCGATACGCTTGGATATCTCGCGCATGAAATCGATGGCATAGCCACCAATGGGCTGAGCGCGTTTGTCACCGTAACTGTAGGGCGGCCAGTGGCTGTTGCAGAAATGCAGGGGGGCACGGCTATCTCTCACTTCTGCCTGGAGGACAGGACAGGCAATCAGGAATAGCAGGCAAACTAGTAGCTTTCGCATAATAGATACGCAGTCCGGACAACCCGCTCCCTCGGGTCTAATAACTTTATAATAGTCCGGTTTGAAGACCTGACCATTGACCAAGGTCAGATTTGCTGTGACTGGATTGCGGAGGCTCTGATGCCAAGCGAAAACCTGCGCCGGCCCGGGACCGGCGCAGGCAATATCATTTTTTCAGACCGAGCTCTTCGATAGAAATCTCCCGCATCTTGAACTTCTGGATTTTCCCGGTCACGGTCATCGGGAATTCGTCCACGAACTTGTAGTTCTTCGGGATCTTGAAGTGGGCGATCTGGCCCTTGCAGAACTCGATCAGACCATCCGCATCCACGGGATCGGCTTCCGGGCGCAGTTTTACCCAGGCGATCAGCTCCTCGCCGTACTTCTCATCGGGAATGCCGGTGACCTGGACTTCCTCGATGGACGGATGGGTGTACAGGAATTCCTCGATCTCTTTCGGGTAGATGTTCTCACCGCCCCGGATGACCATGTCCTTGATCCGGCCTACGATCTGGATGTAGCCGTCCTCATCCATGGTGGCCAGATCGCCGGTGTGCATCCAGCCGGCGTTATCGATGGCTTCCTGGGTTTTCTCGTCGTTGTTCCAGTACTTCAGCATCACGCTGTAGCCCCGGGTGCACAACTCGCCAATCTCGCCCCGTGGCACCACGTTGCCGCTGCCTGGGTCCACAATCTTGGTTTCCAGGTGCGGCTGAGTGCGGCCCACGGTGGTGACCTGCTTCTCGAACGGGTCGAGGGAGCTGGTCTGGGTGGAGACCGGGCTGGTCTCGGTCATGCCGTAGCAATCTGAACTTCTTTCATGTTCATCTTGCCGTTGACCTTCTTCATTACCTCGGCCGGGCAGATGGAGCCGGCCATGATGCCGGTGCGCAGGGTTGAGAGGTCGTAGGTCTCGAACTCCGGATCGGCCAGCTCGGCAATGAACATGGTGGGCACGCCGTACAGGGCGGTGGCCTTTTCCTGGTGCACGGCCTGTAGCACGGACTTGGGCTCGAAGCCTTCATCGGCGTAGATCATGGTGGAACCGTGGGTAATACAGCCCAGGTTGCCCATGACCATGCCAAAGCAGTGGTACAGGGGGACCGGAATTACCAGCCGGTCTTTCTCGGTAAAACGCTGGCTCTCGGCCACAAAGTACCCGTTGTTCAGGATGTTGTGGTGGGTGAGGGTAGCGCCCTTGGGATTGCCGGTGGTGCCGGAGGTGAACTGGATATTGATCGGGTCGTCGAACTGCAGCTGGCCCTGAGCCTTGTCCAGTTCGTCCTGGCTGACCTTGCTGGACAGCTGCACGAACTCGTTCCAGGTCCACATGCCGTCGTGCTTGTCGGTGTCCAGATTGATCGCTGCACGCAGGTCCTGCAGGCGACGGGCCTTGGTCTCGCCGGGCTGGCAGGTTTTCAGTTCGGGCGCCAGGTCATACAGGGTCTTGCGGTAGTCTGAGGCCTTGAAGCTGTCGGCGGTGACCAGCACGCTGATGCCGGCCAGATTCATGGCGTATTCCAGCTCGTGCATACCGTAGGCCGGGTTGATGTTTACCAGGATGGCACCGACTTTGGCGGTGGCAAACTGGGTAACGGTCCACTCGTAGCGGTTGGGTGACCAGATGCCGACCCGGTCGCCACGCTTCACGCCGATCGCCATGAAGGCGCGGGCGGCTTCGTTCACTTTTCCGACGAACTCTTTGTAGGTCCAGCGGATGTCCTGGTGCAGGCACACCAGGCTTCGGTGTCGGGGTACTTCTCGGCGGTGCGGTCCAGCATTTCGCCGATGGTCATGCCCAGTAGCGGCGTTTCAGAGGTGCCACTGGTATAACTTGGAAGAGTCTTGCTCATTGTCTCTGCCTCCGTTGTTTTTATAGTCGAGGGCGAGCAGGGCGGTGATCCTGCTAGCGACTCTGGCTGTGATATTCAGTGTTTGGTTGCATATCGCTGGCAATAGCCACGCGATTGGACATGTTGTAGAAGCCGATCAGGTTGCTGATGTCCCAGATGGCGCGGTCGCTGAAGCCGGCATCCCGCAGGGCCTGGGTGTGCTCTTCAGTGACCGTTGCCGGTGAACGGGTCAGGTGCGAGGCGAAATCCAGCATCGCGCGCTGGCGCTTATCCAGGCGGGCACTGCGGTAGTTCATCACCAGGTGCTCGCCCAGCATCGGATCGCCACTGAGCACGCGCACTGCGGCGCCATGGGCTACCAGGCAGTAAAAGCACTTGTTCTCGGACGAGACCACCACTGCGATCATTTCCCGCTCCAGCTTGCTGAGCTCGCCTTCGCCCAGCATCAGCTCGTTATACAGGCGGGTGAAGCCTTCGAGTTGCTTGAGGTTCTGGCTGTACGCCGTCAGCACGTTCGGAATCATGCCCAGCTTTTCCTGGCAAATTTCGAAATACTTCTGGGTATCCTCGGGTAAGTCCGCAACGTCAGGGATCGGGAGATCCAGGGCTACCACGTTCTTGTTCTGGTTCATGTCACATCCTTTGTTTTTTAGCACTGCCCGCCGAGCGCCTGGCCCACCTTGGAGCCGTTGTGGCGGCGCAGCTGGCCACTGATCCAGTTACCGGTGGTGACCAGTTTGTTCAGGTCCACGCCGGTCTCAATGCCAAGTCCTTGCAGCAGATACAGCACGTCCTCGGTGGCGACGTTGCCAGAGGCACCCTTGGCGTAGGGGCAGCCCCCAAGGCCGGCGACGGAAGCATCTATAACCGCAACGCCTTCTTCCAGCACCGCGTACAGGTTGGCCAGGGCCTGGCCATAGGTGTCGTGGAAGTGGGCGGCCAGTTTCTCGACCGGCACGTGAGCGGTCACGGCTTCGAGCATGCGCTTGGCTTTCTGGGGCGTACCGACACCAATGGTGTCGCCCAGGGAGATCTCGTAGCAGCCCATATCGGCCAGCGCCTTGGCGACCTTGGCGACCTGCTCGGGAGCGATGTCGCCTTCGTACGGGCAGCCCAGCACGGTGGAGACATAACCGCGCACCGGGATGTTGTGCTGTTTTGCCGCTTCCATCACCGGCAGGAAGCGATCCAAGCTCTCGGCGATGGAGCAGTTGATGTTCTTCTGGCTGAACGATTCGGAGGCGGCACCGAACACGGCGACTTCGTCGACACCCGCTGCCAGCGCGTTTTCGAAACCGCGCAGGTTGGGGGTGAGCACGGAGTAGCGCACACCGGGTTTGCGCTTGATGCCGGCCATGACCTTGTCAGCGTCGCCCATCTGGGGCACCCATTTGGGCGACACAAAGCTGGCGGACTCGATGTGGGTTAAACCACAGTCGGCCAGCCGGTCAATCAGGCCAGTCTTGATGCGAGTGGCGATGACCGGGCCGGGTTCGTTCTGCAGCCCGTCCCGCGGGCTCATCTCTACCATCCGAACCTGCTTTGGAAAGGCCATTACTCTGCTCCTTCTTCCGCCACATCAATGGCGATCAGTTCAGCGCCTTCGGAGACCTGGTCGCCTTCGGCAAAGAAAATCTCGCTCACCACACCATCGGCCGGAGCTTGATGGCATGTTCCATTTTCATGGCTTCCATGATCACCAGAGTCTGGCCAGCGGTTACCTTATCGCCCACCTTGGCCTGCACCGCCACGATGGCGCCGTTCATTGGCGCCTCTAGGCTGCCTTCGCCGGCCATATCTTCAAAGCCGTAGGTTTCCCGGTATACGTTGCACTGGAAGGTGTCACCTTCGTAGAAGAGCACCAGCTGGTCGTTGTGCAGATTGCCGTGGATGCTGATCCGGTGGCCGTTCACCACCGCCTGAAGGAAGTCGTCGTCCAGGCGCGCGGTCAGGTTGTAGACGCTGTCGCCAACGTACACCTGGTAGCGATCGTCCCGTTCCAGAATCTTGAGATCGTGGATGTCTTCACCGACCTGCAGTTGCAGCGGCTGGGCGTATTCGGAGTTCAGGCGCCAGCTGTTGCGACGGCCAAATGGCGACCAGGGGTCGGTCGAGGCCGGCTCGCTGGACTTGCGTGCCTCCAGGACAAACCCGGCGGCCAATACCAGGGCCTTGTGAGTATCGAGCTTCGATTTCGGGAACAGCAGCTCCCGATGGGTATCAATAAAGCCAGTAGTTAGATCCTGCTCCCGGAACGGCTGGGCATCGGCCAGGGCGTGCAGGAACCGGATGTTGGTTTTCACGCCGGCGATGCGGTAATTCTCCAGCGCCTGGACCATGCGGTTGATGGCTTGGTCCCGGGTTTCGTCCCACACGATCAGTTTGGCGATCATGGGGTCGTAATGGATGCTGATGTCGTCGCCTTCGGTCACACCGGTATCAACGCGCACGTGGGCGTTTTCATCCGGGGTGCTCAGGTACCGCAGGTGACCGGTAGCGGGCAGGAAGTCGTGGTCCGGGTCTTCGGCGTAGATTCGTGCTTCCAACGCGTGGCCGCGGGTTTTTACCTCGGACTGCTGAAGAGGCAGTGGCTCGCCCCAGGCGATTTTCAGCTGCCATTCCACCAGATCCTGGCCGGTGACCATTTCGGTGACCGGGTGCTCCACCTGCAGGCGGGTGTTCATTTCCATGAAGAAGAACGAGCCGTCTACGTCATACAGAAACTCGACGGTACCGGCACCCACGTAGTTGATGGCCTGGGCTGCGCGCACGGCGGCTTCACCCATGGCCTTGCGGGTATCCTCGCTGAGGCCCGGGGCCGGGGCTTCTTCCAGCACTTTCTGGTGGCGGCGCTGCACGGAACAGTCACGTTCGGCCAGGTACACGCCTTTGCCGTCCTGATCGCAGAACACCTGAATCTCCACGTGACGTGGCTGGGTCAGGTAGCGCTCGATCAACATGTCCGGGTTGCCGAAGGCATTCTTGGCTTCACGCTTGGCCGCGGCCAGGGCATCGTCAAATTCTTCCATGCGTTCTACTACCCGCATGCCTTTACCACCGCCACCGGCGACGGCTTTCAGCAACAGCGGGAAGCCGCACTTTTCGGCTTCTTTGCGCAGGGTTTCCGGAGCCTGGTCGTCGCCGTGGTAACCCGGTACCAGCGGTACGCCGGCTTTTTCCATGATGGCCTTGGCGGCTGACTTGGAACCCATGGCCGCGATGGCGGAAGAGGGCGGGCCGATGAAGACCAGGTTGTTGGCTTCACAGGCTTCAGCAAAGCCGGTGTTTTCCGACAGGAAGCCGTAGCCTGGGTGGATTGCCTGGGCGCCGCTTTCCTTGGCGATCTCGATGATCTTCTCGGACCGCAGGTAGCTCTCTGAGCTGGGTGCCGGGCCAATGTGGAAGGCTTCGTCGGCCATGGCCACGTGGCGGGCGTGGCGTCTGCGTCGGAATAGACCGCGACGCAGCGGATTCCCATGTCGTGGGCCGTCTGTATGATCCGGCAGGCGATTTCGCCCCGGTTGGCGATCAGAATTTTGCTGAACATATCAATTGTTCTCCGGAATCCAGTTGGCGCGACGCTTGTTCAGGAAGGCACTCAGCCCTTCCTGTCCCTCTTCTCCCACGCGGATATCGGCAATGCGATGGGCAGTATCGTCAATCACATCGTCGTCGATCGGTTTGTTGCTGACTGCGAACACCAGGTCCTTGGCCGCCGTCATGGCTTCCGGGCCGTTCTGGGCCAGTTGCTGAACCATGGCGTCACATTGGCTTTCCATGGCTTCCACGTCGTCACAAATGATGTGCACCAGGCCGTAATCTTTCGCCTTTCGGGCGGTGAACACTTCGGCTGAAATGAAATACCGGCGGGCCTGGCGTTCGCCGATGGCACGCACGACATAGGGCTGATGACAGCAGGTATCAGCCCCAGCTTCACTTCACTCAGGCAGAAGCTGGCTTTCTCGGTGGCGATAACAATGTCGCAGCAAGCCGCAAGGCCCACGGCACCGCCAAAGGCAGCACCCTGCACCAGACCGATAACCGGCTTGGATAGATGGTTAAGCACGTTCATCAGCCGCGCCAGTTCCCGGGAATCGTCCAGGTTTTCCTGACGGGTGTTGTCGGCCATGCGACGCATCCAGCCAAGATCGGCACCGGCGGAGAAGTGCTTGCCTTCGGAGCGAAGCACCACAACCTTGGTTTCCGGGTCCTGGTTGACCTCGTCCAGCGCGTTGATCAGTTGCTGGATGATGACGTCGTCAAAGGCGTTGCGTTTGTCCGGGCGGTTCAGCACCACATCGGTGACGCCCTGTGCGCGGCGTTTGATCAGAACCGCATTTTCTTGTTCTGTCATGACTGATCTCCCGATTACATGCGGAACACGCCAAAGCGTGTCGGCTTCGCGGGTCGGTTAAGCGTGGCGGACAGGCTGAGGGCAACCACTTCCCGGGTTTGCGCCGGGTCGATTACACCGTCGTCCCACAGGCGGGCGCTGGCGTAGTAGGGGTGTCCCTGCTCCTCGTACTTGTCGATGACCGGTTGCTTGAACTCGGCTTCTTCTTCGGTGCTCCAGTCCTGGCCTTTGCGCTCCATGCCTTCGCGCTTAACCTGCGCCAGTACACCGGCGGCCTGTTCGCCACCCATCACCGAGATGCGGGCGTTCGGCCACATCCACAGGAAGTCCGGGCTGTAGGCGCGGCCACACATGCCGTAGTTGCCGGCGCCAAAGCTGCCGCCGATCAGCACGGTAATCTTCGGCACGTTGGCGCAGGCCACGGCCATAACCATCTTGGCGCCGTGCTTGGCGATGCCTTCGGCCTCGTATTTCTGGCCGACCATGAAGCCGGTGATGTTCTGCAGGAACAACAGCGGGATGTTGCGCTGGCAGCACAGTTCGATGAAGTGGGCGCCTTTCTGGGCGGCTTCACTGAACAGGATGCCGTTGTTGGCAATGATGCCGACTGGGTAGCCGTGGACGTGGGCAAAGCCGGTGACCAGGGTCTGGCCGTAATAGCGTTTGAATTCGTCGAATTCAGAGCCGTCGACGATACGGGCAATGACGTCGCGCACGTCGAACTGCTTGCGCAGGTCGGTGCCCACGATGCCGTAGATTTCCTCGGCGTCGAACAGCGGTGCCTTGGGCTTGCGGATTTCCACCTCGGCCGGCTTGCGGCGGTTCAGGTTGGAGATGCTGCGCCGGGCGATTTCCAGGGCGTGGGCGTCGTTCTCGGCGTAGTGGTCGGCCACACCGGAGATCTTGCAGTGAACGTCGGCGCCGCCCAGATCTTCAGCGGTGACCACTTCACCGGTGGCGGCTTTCACCAGCGGC
The DNA here is from genome assembly GCF_000830985.1 of Marinobacter similis. Lineage (GTDB taxonomy): Bacteria > Pseudomonadota > Gammaproteobacteria > Pseudomonadales > Oleiphilaceae > Marinobacter > Marinobacter similis. Next base: position 2,159,437 of record NZ_CP007151.1, read on the forward strand.
GGACCCGCCAGGAAGATGGTGCCCTGGTTGCGGACGATGATGGATTCGTCGGCCATGGCCGGGACGTAGGCGCCACCGGCAGTACACAGGCCCATGACCACGGCGATCTGCGGAATGTCGTCGGCAGACATGCGGGCCTGGTTGTAGAAGATGCGGCCGAAGTGGTCGCGGTCCGGGAAAACTTCATCCTGGCGGGGCAGGTTGCGCCGCCGGAATCGACCAGGTAGATGCAGGGCAGGCGGTTTTCCAGGGCAATTTCCTGGGCCCGCAGGTGCTTTTTCACGGTCAGCGGGTAGTAGCTGCCGCCTTTTACCGTGGCATCGTTGGCGATGATCATGCATTCGGTGCCGGAGACCCGGCCCACGCCAGCGATGAGGCCGGCCGCCGGAACTTCTTCACCGTAGACGTTATAAGCGGCAAATTGGCCGATTTCGAGGAATGGGGAACCGTCGTCCAGCAGGCGGTTGATGCGCTCCCGGGGCAGCAACTTGCCGCGGGCGATGTGGCGTTCCTGGTAAGAGGGGCCGCCGCCTTGTTGGATGGTGGTCACTTTGTCTCGCAAGTCGGCGACAGCTTTCGCCATGGCTTCCTGGTTTGCCAGGAACTCTTCAGACCTTGGATTTATTTTGCTTTGGAGTGTGGTCATAGCTTCTTCATCCGTGCATTCGGGGGCGTCGGAGCTGGCGGAAGGACGGCCCGGGAACCGCTACTAGCACATCCATGTGCGCTTGTTTTCGGCCATCCCTGGCCTACAACATTCCCGGTCCATCCTTCCGCCAACTCCTTGTCGAACATTGGGTGCTGACGTCCTGGTGCTGTTACTTGTTCAGGAACAGCTCTCGACCGATCAGCATCCGGCGGATTTCTGAGGTGCCCGCGCCGATTTCATACAGCTTGGCGTCACGCAGCAGGCGGCCTGTCGGGTATTCGTTGATGTAACCGTTACCACCGAGCAGCTGGATGGCGTCCAGGGCCAGTTTGGTGGCCATTTCTGCCGAGTAGAGGATGGCGCCGGCAGCGTCTTTGCGGGTGGTCTCGCCGCGGTCGGCAGACATAGCCACCATGTAGACGTAGGACTTGGCGGTGTTCATCCAGGTGTACATGTCAGCCACCTTGCCCTGAACCAGCTCGAACTCGCCGATGGCCTGGCCGAACTGTTTGCGCTCGCGGATGTAGGGCACGGTTACGTCCAGGGCTGCCTGCATGATGCCCAATGGGCCGCCAGACAGTACCAGGCGCTCGTAGTCGAGGCCGCTCATCAGAACCTTGGCGCCGTTGCCTTCGCCGCCCAGGATGTTTTCCCGGGGTACTTTGCAGTCCTGGAACACCAGCTCGCAGGTGTTGGAGCCGCGCATGCCGAGCTTGTCGAGTTTCTGGTGGCGGCTGAAGCCCGGTGCGTCGTGCTCAACAATAAAGGCGGTAACACCGCGTGAGCCGGCGGAGGTGTCGGTCTTGGCGTAGATCACGAAGGTGTGGGCGTCAGGGCCGTTGGTGATCCACATCTTGTTGCCGTTCAGCACGAAGTGGTCGCCTTCGTCCCGGGCAGCGAGTTTCATAGAGATCACGTCGGAGCCGGCGTTAGGCTCGGACATGGCCAGGGCACCTACGTGCTCGCCGCTAACCAGCTTGGGCAGGTATTTCTTCTTTTGTTCTTCGGTGCCGTTGCGGTGAATCTGGTTCACACACAGGTTGGAGTGGGCACCGTAGGACAGGCCAACAGAGGCAGAAGCGCGGCTGATTTCTTCCATGGCGATAACGTGCGCCAGGTAACCCATGTCAGAACCACCGTATTCCTCAGAAACGGTAATGCCCAGCAGGCCCATGTCGCCCATTTTGCGCCAGAGATCCATGGGGAACTCGTTCTTGCGGTCGATTTCTTCGGCGCGGGGCGCAATTTCGGAGGCCGCGAAGCCGTTGATCTGCTCGCGCAGCATGTCCAGGGTCTCACCAAGGCCGAAGTTGAGCTCTGAGTATTGTGATTTCATGTTAGTTACCTTTCCTATGATCTCTGCTGGCAAATTATTCAGACCGGACAGCTGGGAAGCAGGGCACCTGGTTGGCGGTGTCTTGCCCTTTATCGCTGTTCGGCAGTCGTTTTTTCTTCATCATCGTTGGCCGGCATCTTCTGTTCTTTCTTTCTCTTTTCCAGATCTGCCAATGCTTCGCGGCACCGTGCTTCAGCGGTATCCATTTCCATTTCGGCCATCGCGATGTCGTTTTTCTGTTGTTCGAGTTGGGCGCGCTTACGGCTCAAGGTATCCAGCATTAGCAGCAATTGCTTTTCGTTGCCGCTGAGGGTCTCGTCCCACAAGTCGAACAGTTCTTTGGTTTCTGACAGGGAGAAGCCCATGCGCTTGCCCCTGAGAATAAGTTTCAGCCGTACGCGATCCTTGGAACTGAAGATGCGTGTCTGCCCCCGACGCGTGGGCTTGAGCAGCTCCTGATCTTCATAAAACCGGATGCTACGAGTGGTCACATCGAACTCTTTGGCGAGCTCACTGATGCTGTATGTTTCTTTTTTGACCATAGCTATTTCCTTTTTAGAGCTAGGTTAGATAAAGTTTACGTAAACGTAAAGTATTTGCGGTCGAGATTTAAACAAAAAGATCCATCAGGATTCGCGAGAAAGGAGCAAACAATGGAATTCAAAAATGTTGCGGCGATTGTAACAGGTGGGGCCTCTGGCTTGGTGAGGGCGCAGCCCGGGCACTGGCTGCGGCTGGTTGTAAGGTCGCCATTCTGGATGTTAACAAGGAGCAGGGTGAGAAAGTGGCTGCAGACATAGGCGGTCTTTTTCTGCATTGCGATGTTACCTCTTCGGACAGCGCTGAAGCGGCGATCACGGCAGCGCGTGAGGCCCATGGTCCCTGTGGCGTGGCGGTGAGTTGTGCAGGTATCGCTCCGGCTTCCAAGATTCTGGGCCGCGAAGGGGTGATGCCGCTGGAGAGCTTCAGCAAGGTTATCCAGGTCAACCTGATTGGTACCTTTAACATCATGAGACTGGCGGCTGCCGACATGGCAACCCGTGAGCCCAACGCCGACGGTGAGCGCGGTGTGATTATCAACACGGCCTCCGTGGCTGCTTATGAAGGCAGATTGGCCAGGCTGCCTACAGTGCATCGAAGGGTGGCGTGGTGTCTCTGACCCTGCAGTCAGCCCGCGAGCTGGCCCGCGAGGGCATCCGGGTGAATACCATTGCTCCGGGTCTGTTCATGACTCCGATGCTGGCCGGTATGCCGGAGGAAGTTCAAGAGAGCCTGGCGGCGACCCTGCCGTTCCCGAAGCGTCTGGGCAAGCCGGAAGAGTTCGGCATGATGGTGGACCAAATGGTCCGCAACCCGATTTTGAACGGCGAAGTGATTCGTCTTGACTGTGCCCTGCGCATGGCGCCGAAGTAATAGCTTAATTGGCGGGAGAAAGTAATGACCAGCCTGTTGATCAAGAAGAACTGGCCCTGTTTCGGGATTCGGTTATCAAGGCCCTCGAAACCGAGGTGAAGCCGCACTACGAAGCCTGGGAAAAGTCAGGCCTGGTACCGCGTGAGCTTTGGAACACCCTGGGTAACGCCGGCATGCTCTGTGTGGATGTGCCGGAGGAGTGGGGCGGCTGTAGCGCGCCTTTCCAGTACTCAGTGGTGGTCGGCGAAGAGCTTGCCCGCATGGGTTTCGGTGCCCTGTCGACCAACGTGATGGTGCATTCGGACATTGTGGCCCCCTACCTGAGTCACATGGGCAGTGAGGAGCAGCGTCAGTACTGGTTGCCGAAGATGGTTTCCGGTGAGGCGGTGGGTGCCATTGCGATGACCGAGCCGGGTGCCGGCAGTGACCTGCAGGCCATTCGTACCAGCGCTGTGAAAGACGGCGATGACTACATTCTCAATGGGTCCAAGACGTTCATCACCAACGGCCAGCACGCCGACATGGTGATTGTGGCGGCCAAAACAGACCCTTCCGCCGGTGCACGCGGGATCAGTTTGTTCCTGGTGGATACCTCGCTGCCGGGATACAGCAAGGGCCGGAACCTGGACAAGATTGGCCAGCACTCCGGGGATACCTCCGAGCTGTTTTTCTCCGACATGCGAATTCCCGCCTCCGCGCGGCTGGGTGCAGAAGGTCAGGGCTTCATGTACCTGATGAACGAGCTGCCACGGGAGCGCCTGGTTATCGGCGCCCTGGGCGTTGCTGCGGCCCGGGGTGCGCTGGATCTGACCATTGCTTACGCCCAGGAGCGTGAGCTGTTCGGTCAGAAACTGGCCCAGCTGCAGAATACTCGTTTCGAGATTGCCCGCATGGAGACCGACTACCGGGTCAATCGAGCCTTTGTGAACGAGTGCATTGATTCGTACGAGCGTGGCGAGCTGGATGCGGCAACCGCCTCCATGGCCAAGTACAGCGCCACCGAGATGCAGTGCCGGGTAGCCGATGGCTGTCTGCAGCTGTTTGGCGGCTATGGCTACACCACCGAATACCCGATTTCCCGGGCGTTCATGGATGCGCGTGTTCAGCGGATCTATGGCGGTACCTCGGAAGTCATGAAAGAAATCATTGCCCGCTCTGTCTTGGGCAGAGGCTGAAAAGCCAACCGGTTTTAGTGAGGAAAGGTTATGAGTGACAACAGCGTTGTAATTGCAGGTTCCGCCCGGACCCCCATGGGCGGTTTGATGGGCTCACTGAGCTCGGTACGTTCACCGCAACTGGGTGCTGAATCCATCAAGGCAGCCATCGAGCGGGCCGGACTCCAGCCTGCCGATGTTCAGGAAGTGATCATGGGTTGTGTGCTGCCCGGCGGCCTCGGCCAGGCGCCAGCGCGCCAGGCCTCGCGAGCTGCGGGTATCCCGGACAGCTCTGGCTGCACCACCATCAACAAGATGTGTGGCTCTGGTATGCAGTCGGTCATTATGGCCCACGACCAGATCAAGGCCGGCACCAATAACATCATGATCGCCGGCGGCATGGAGAACATGAGCCAGGCCCCGTACCTGCTGCCCAAGGCTCGCTCGGGCATGCGCATGGGTCACGGCCAGGTCATGGACAGCATGTTTCTGGACGGCCTGGAGGACGCCTACGAAGGCGGTCTGATGGGCGTATTCGCCCAACGCACCGCCGACAAGTGCGACATCAGCCGCCAGGCCATGGATGAATTCGCCATCGGCTCCCTGCAGAAGTCCCTGGCCGCCATTGAAAATGGCTGGTTCAAGGACGAGATCGTGCCGGTGAACGTACCGGGCCGGGGCGGTGACACTGTGGTGGATGCCGACGAGCAGCCGGGTAACGCCAAGCCGGAAAAGATTCCCAAACTGAAACCGGCCTTTGCCAAAGGCGGCTCGGTCACCGCCGCCAACTCCAGCTCCATCAGTGACGGCGCATCGGCGCTGGTACTGGCTTCAGCCGCTGAAGCCGATGCCCGCGGCCTGGTCCCGCAGGCCCGCATCATCGCTCACGCGACCCATGCCCGCCTGCCGTCCGAGTTCACCCTGGCGCCCATCGGTGCTATTGAGAAGGTTCTGGCGAAAGCCGGTTGGAGTAAAGACGACGTCGATCTGTTCGAGATCAACGAAGCTTTTGCGGTAGTCACCCTGGCTGCCATCAACGAACTGGGTCTGGCTCCGGAGAAGGTGAACGTGCACGGCGGCGCCTGTGCGCTCGGCCATCCCATCGGTTCTTCAGGCTCAAGAATCCTGATCACCCTGATCAATGCCCTGAAGCAGCGCGGCCTGAAGCGTGGTGTTGCCTCGCTCTGCATTGGTGGTGGTGAGGGTACTGCCGTGGCGATTGAGCTGATCTGACCCAGCCCAATCTGAATACCGTTTGAGGTCCGTCGCGCAGATCGCGTTGGCGGACCTCATTTCTTCCATTTTCCTTTTCTTATCTCTTTCCTTGTTCAACTTACAACGCGTTAAACAGCATCCGTCCGGCAATGATCAGCAAAAAAGCGCCGAAGCCGCGTTTCAGCGTGGCAGCCGGAATTCGATGACTGAGGGCGACACCCAACGGCGCGGTAATGACAGTAAACACCGCAATGCAGGCTGCTGCAGGCAGGTAGACATAGCCAAATGACCAGTCGGTGATATTGGCCCCCCAGCCTGAGATGGCGTAACCAATGGTGCCGACCAGCGCCAACGGAAATCCGAGGGTGCTGGAGGTGGCTACCGCACGTTGCATGGGCACATTGAAGAACACCATCAAAGGCACCATCACATTGCCACCGCCAATGCCGGCCAGGCCGGACAGCGTGCCGCTGAAGAGTCCTAGACCGGCCGTGCCAGTCTTACCGGACATGGTTCTCGCGGGATCGGGAACCCAGCGACTCAGCATGATGAGTGAAACCACCAGCAGGAAGCAGGCGATGCCGATTTCCAGAACCAGGGTGGGGAGCCGCGCGGCGATAAAACCCGATAGAAAACTGCCGAGCACGACCGTGACAGACCAGCGCTTGAAGATGTCCCAGTCCACGGCTTGCCGTTTGATTTGCGATCGGGCGGCCGAAATGGAGGTGAAGATAATGGTGCAGAGCGAGGTTGCGACGGCTGTTATGACAATGGACTCGGCGGGGAAATCCTGAAAACCGAGGATGATGATCAGGCAGGCACGATAACGACCCCGCCGCCAATACCAAGCATGCCGGCAAGAATGCCAGCAATAACGCCGAGTGCCGAACAGGCGATAATAATGTCCATAAACGAGTCCTCTCTCACGTTTTCGGGCACCCATTGTTCCAACTTGAGACTATCACTGCCGCCAAAAAAAACTCGACCCTGCAGAAATCAGACGACAACGAGCGCACGATATATTGTGCGATGTTAATCGATAAGTGGAATGGCCAGAACCATTTATGTTGAAGGCTGCCCGTCGCCGCCGCGAAAGGCTCGGGCATCAATCTTGAGCTTTTTCAGGCGTGAGGTGAGGGTGGTGGGTTTCAGTCCCAGCAGGCTGGCCGCGCCGTCGTCGCCGAACACCCGTCCTTCGGTTATTTCCAGTGCCTGCATCAGATTGTCCCGCTCAAGCTTGCGCAACTGCTCGTCGGTTAGGAGATCGGACGAATAGTGGCGTACGGGGGTGGTCGTGGTTTCGGTCTCGAAGGTGGTGTCGCCATCGTGGCTGAGTAAGTCGAAGTCGAGTTGTTGATCGGCCGTTATCACCTGGCGCTCAATAAGGTTTTCCAGCTCTCGGACGTTGCCTGGCCAGGAATAAGAGGTCAGTGCTTCCACATCCCGGTTGCGAAGCTGCAGTGGCGGACGATTGAACTTTCGGCATGTGCGGTTCAGAAATTCTTGGGCGAGCAGAGGAATATCCTCAGCGCGCTGTCGCAGTGGCACAGACTCGATCGGGAACACGTTCAGCCGGAAGTAAAGATCTTCCCGGAATTCCTTGTTGCGCACTTCTGTTTTCAGGTCCCGATTGGTGGCGGCAATGACTCGGACATTGACTTCTCGGGTGCGGTTCTCGCCTACCCGTTCAAACTGTTGGTCCTGGAGTACGCGTAGCAGTTTGCCCTGCAATTCCAGTGGTATCTCACCGACTTCGTCCAGAAACAGGGTGCCGCCATCCGCCAGTTCAAAACGACCAGTGCGGTCGCTCATGGCACCGGTAAAGGCTCCTTTTGTATGTCCGAAAAACTCGCTTTCGAACAGATCCTTTGGGATGGCAGCGCAATTGACCCGAATCATTGGTCGGTCTCTGCGGTCGCTGGCTTGATGAATGGCGCGGGCAATGAGCTCTTTGCCGGTGCCGGATTCACCGGTGATCAGAACGTTGGCGTCCGTGGGGGCGACGAGCCCGATCCGGCGGGCTATGCCCTTGATCGCTTCGCTCTGGCCCACCAGTTCGTGAAAATGGTATTCCGCTCTGAGCTCCTCCTGTAAATAGGCGTTCTCCATTTCCAGTCGATGCTTGAGGTTTTCCACCTCTTCGAGCGCCTTTTGCAGCTCGCCCTCGGCTTCCCGGCGGGCGGAAATATCCTTGAACACTACCACGGCTCCAATCGGGTGACCGTTGTCTATGATGGGCGTGCTGGTGTATTCCACCGGGAAACCGGTGCCATCTTTGCGCCAGAACCAGTCCTCGCCTATCCGTTTGGAGGAGGCATCGCGGAAGGCCTGGTAAATGGGGCACTCCTTGAGGGGAAACAAGCTGCCATCTTCGTGGGAGTGGTGAACGACTCTGTGGATGACCCGACCCATAAGCTCATCAATTCGCCAACCAAGCATGCGTTCTGCGGCGGGGTTGGCAAAGGTGGTTCGGCCTTCGGCGTTGACACCGTAAATGCCTTCGCCAACCGCATGCAGGATCAGCTGGTTTTCCCGTTCCATATCCTTGAACAGTTCTTCCACCCGACGCCATTCCAGCAACCCTCCCCGGTGGTAGTGATTGGCGTCATGGCGCTCTCTGAGTGTGCGTAATTGACCTCGGTCTCTGATCAGGAACAGCACGTTCTGTGATTCGGCTTCACCAACCCGGGAGGAGGAAATCTCCAGCTCCAGAGAATGACCATCCCGGTGTTTGATGACGAAGTCCCGACTCCAGCCATGGCTTCGAAACAGTGTTTCCTCCGTGAAGGCGATGAGGTTAGGGCGTTGATCACTGAATAGATGGGTACAGGGTGTTCCGATAACGGATTGCCGGTCCGTGCCAATAAGTCTGCCCATTGCGCTGTTGGTGGCCATGATCAAATCGCGTCCGGCATCGACCAGTAATGCGGCCTCTGGAAGGTGATTGATCCATTCGTAGCAAGTGTTGATTGCCGGTTCATTCATGGGACTGTCTCTGAGTGTTTGATCAAATAACAAACAATCACTGTGCCAACTACGAGAATTCGAAGTTATTGCTACGAAAAATAGTAATTTGCGAAATATCGTAGTTAGCAAGATATGCTTTTTATGACAAAAATAATAATTAAAACAGTTGGTTATTGGGTTTTTGATAGTTGGCACGAACCCTGCGATACCTCTCTCAGAACGACTAAGCGGCTCAGATCTGTTTTCGGATTTGCGCCAGGTACGCACTTTAAAGGTGCATGAATATCTGAGAGTAGGGAGAGTGCCCCATGACGATCAAAAGCCTCGGAAACCCGTTTGATGGCGATCAGTCTTTGATTCACGCGAAAACTTGCGGCTGCCCGCAATGTCAGCCGGGGCAGGAAGTGCCTTCGGTGTCCCTGAACATGGAGCAGAACCCAAACGCTGTGACCGCAGACTCGCCAGCGGATTCAGAGGCCATGATGGACCGGGCCATTGAGAGTGCGGTAGTGCGCTCGGTTTTTGGTCACAACGACCACAGCCGGCGAAGCTTCATGAAGATGATGGGGGCCGGCACTGCGGCTGCCCTGCTGGCAAGTGTCTTCCCGATGGACAAGGCCAAGGCAGCAGTGAAGGAGTCGCTCGGCAAGCTCGAAAAGACCAAGCTGAACGTCGGTTTTGTCCCAATTACCTGTGCCACGCCAATCATTATGGCGCACCCACTGGGGTTTTATGAGCGTTACGGCCTGGACGTTACCGTGACCAAAACCGCGGGCTGGGCCGTCGCAAGGGACAAGTCTCTGGCGGGTGAATACGATGCCTCGCACATGCTGACCCCCATGCCCCTGGCCATGACGATGGGCGCAGGCTCAACGCCGGAGCCTTTATCATGCCGGCGGTTGAAAACGTTAATGGCCAGGCCATCGTTCTGCACGTGGATCACAAAGACAAGCGCGATCCTAAGCAGTGGAAAGGCTTTAAGTTCGGGGTGCCGTTCGAGTATTCCATGCACAACTTCCTGTTGCGCTATTACCTGGCCGAAAACGGCATTGATCCGGATAAAGATGTGCAAATCCGGGTGGTTCCGCCACCTGAAATGGTCGCTAACCTGCGCGCCGGCAACCTCGACGGATATCTGTCGCCCGACCCGTTCAACCAGCGTGCGGTTTGGGAGAAGGTGGGCTTCATCCACATGCTGACCAAAGATATTTGGGAAGGTCACCCATGTTGCGCCTTCGCTTGTAGTCAAAAGTTTGCGAATGCCAACCCGAACACCTACGGAGCTTTGTTGCGGGCCATCATCGATGCCACCCAGTACTCCAATAACCATGATAATCGCAAAGAGATTGCCGAGGCGATCGCTCCCAAGAACTATCTGAACCAGCCAGTCCCGGTTATCCAGCAGGTGCTGACTGGCTATTACGCCGATGGTCTTGGCGAAATCCAAAACGTGCCCGATCGCATCGACTTCGACCCATTCCCGTGGCACTCCATGGGTGTCTGGATCCTGACCCAGATGAAGCGTTGGGGCTACATTGAGGCGACGTCGATTATCAGGCATTGCCGAGCAGGTTTACCTGGCGGGCGAAACCGGCAAGTTAATGGAAGAAATGGGCTACTCCGCTCCGGATAAGACATACAAAACCCACACCATCATGGGCAAAACCTTTGATCCAGCCAGTCCGGAAGAATATGCCCGCAGCTTTGCAATTGGGAGGGTGTAACCATGGCTTCCCTGAATGTTCGGGCAGCCTTGCTGTCGGTTTCGTTCCTGATTCTGGCCCTGGGGCTTTGGGAGATGGCTACCCAGCCTCCGGAGGCCCAGACCGGATTGACCGAGTACGAGATGCTGATGGGTGGAGTCGAGCAGGAATCGAGGGTGCCGCCTCCCTCGGCGGTGATCAAGCTGGCTTGGGCCGAGCTGTCTGACCCCTTCTATGACGCAGGAGCCAACGACAAAGGCATCGGTATCCAGTTGGCCTACTCAGTGTATCGGGTGCTGATGGGGTATCTCGCAGCCATGGCCATTGCTTTGCCTGTCGGTTTCCTGATTGGTATGTCGCCCCTGATGTATAAGGCTCTGAACCCGTACATCCAGTTGCTCAGGCCAATCTCGCCCCTCGCCTGGATGCCGCTGGCGCTGTTTATCATCCAGGATTCCGACGCCTCAGCGATCTTTGTGATCTTTATCTGCTCGATATGGCCCATGTTGCTGAATACCGCGTTTGGGGTAGCGAATGTGCGGCAAGACTGGGTCAATGTGGCTCGCACTCATGAACTGAGTGCCATTAAAACAGCCGTCACCGTAATCCTGCCAGCTGCGGCTCCCACCATCCTGACCGGTATGCGCATTTCCATCGGGATTGCCTGGCTGGTGATCGTGGCCGCGGAAATGCTCGTGGGTGGCACCGGCATCGGTTACTACGTGTGGAACGAATGGAACAACCTGGACCTGGCCAGTGTGATCTTCTCCATCTTGATGATCGGGGTGGTGGGCATGCTGCTGGACCTGGCCCTGGGCAAAGCCCAGAAAATGGTGGAATTCAAAGAATGAGTGGTCCGGTGCCGGCTGACCGGCACCGGCCTCAACCCTCCGAATGGAGACCTGTTATGAGTAAGTCATTCCTGGAAGTAGACGGCCTGTCCAAAGTTTATCCGGACGGTCAGGGCGGTGAATTAACCGTCTTCGAGGATATTCGTTTCGCTCTGGAGAAAGGTGAGTTTGTGTGCATCATCGGCCACTCCGGTTGCGGCAAGTCCACGATCCTGAACGTGCTGGCCGGGCTGGACGAAGCCAGCTCCGGCAACCTGGTGATGAATGGCAAGGAAGTGAAAGGCCCGAGCCTGGAGCGAGGCGTGGTGTTCCAGAACTACAGCTTGTTGCCGTGGAAGACCACGCTTAACAACATCGTGTTCGCCGTTAAGGCGCGCTGGCCGAGCTGGTCGAAGGAAAAAGTCAAAGAGCACAGTGAGCGGTATCTCAAAATGGTCGGCCTGGATCATGCTCTTGATCGCAAGCCGTCGCAGCTGTCTGGTGGTATGCGACAACGGGTAAGTATCGCCCGCGCCTTTGCTACCCAGCCGGAGCTGTTACTGCTCGATGAGCCTTTTGGTGCGCTGGATGCGCTTACCCGCGGGGTTATTCAGGACGAACTGGTGAAAATCTGGGAAGAGACCAGGCAGACCGTGTTCATGATTACTCACGACGTGGACGAAGCCATCTTGCTCTCTGACCGCATCTTCCTGATGTCTAACGGCCCTAATGCCCGCATTGCGGAGAGCGTGAAGGTGGATATTCCGCACCCGCGGGCCCGGTCCACCATTTTCCAGAACCCTGCTTACCACAAGACCCGGGATTACCTGGTGGATTTCCTGGTAAACCGGAGTGGTTCTGCGCTGCCTGAAAAAGACGGAACTCCAAGAGAAGTAGAGCCGGCGCAAGGTGTGAGTACGTCACAGCCGGCGTCGGAAACATCTGAAGTTGAACCTGCCGCGCGCGCGGTGAATTCCTGAAAGCGACTGTCACACGAGGAAACGATCATGATGAACAAAGAACTGATGACTGCGAAAATCCTGGAAGCCAAAGCCACCAAGGGTGTTTCTTGGGAGGCGCTGGCCGAGGCTATTGGTATGTCGCCGGTGTTTACCACCTCCGCCTGCCTGGGGATGAATAGTCTGACTGAAGACAAGGCGTTTGGGGTTTGTGAAGCTCTGGGCCTGGACAAACCGGTGGCTGAAGCGCTGCAGGTCTGCCCGAAGAAATCCTGGGATGATGCGGTGCCCCAGGACCCCCTGATCTATCGCCTGTACGAGGTAGTGGGTGTCTACGGTGATACGTTGAAGGAGCTGATCCACGAGAAATTCGGTGACGGCATCATGAGCGCTATCGATTTCACCATGCATGTGGACAAAGAAGAAAATCCGAAAGGGGATCGGGTGGTGGTGACCATGAACGGGAAGTTCCTGCCATACAAGTCCTGGTAAAGTTCGATATAAACATTCAAGCCCCGCTTTCGCGGGGCTTTTTTATGCCGTCTTGATGGTCGCAGCAGACTCGGGAGTTTGTAGGTCAACCCGGATCACGGTCTGGAGTTTTTCGAGTTGCGCCTGAAGCATAGTAATTGATCGTGTTCCCTCAAGCGTCAGGGCGATATCCAGCTGGCCTTCGAAGTTCTCGACTGCCATTTGGACAATTCGGAACCCGCGGATACGCACCACCTGGCAAAAACGTTCCATGGCCGCCGCTTCATGGCTCATTTGGCAGTTTAGAGTGTAGTTAGGCGTGTGAGCAGCGTTACTGGTCATGCGACGTTCTCCGTCTTTGTGTTTTTGCTACGGCGGTTTTCATCGATCATTTCGCGGTTACTGGCACCGGGTTTTACGATGGGCCAGACGTTTTCTTCACGGGCAATGGCAACGTGCAGCAGCATGGGGCCATCGTAGGCAAGGATGGTTTCGATACCGCGGCGGATTTGATCGGTGCGTTCGATGTGCAGGGCAGGGATGTCGAACGCGCGGGCCATGGCGACGAAATCCGGGTTGTCGTTAAGGTCGATCTGGCTTTCCCGATTGTTGTAGAACAGCTCCTGCTGCTGACGGACCATGCCCAGGCACTGGTTATCCAGGATGATCATTTTCAGCGGCAGGTTATAGCGGCGAATAGTGGCCAACTCCTGAGCGTTCATCATGAACGAGCCGTCGCCCGCAACGTTAATAACCGTGCTGCGGCGATCGGCAAACTGGGCGCCAATGGCGGCGGGCAAACCAAAGCCCATGGTGCCCAGGCCGCCACTGGAGAGATGGTGGCGCGGGTGGTCGAACTGGTAATGCTGGGCCACCCACATCTGGTGCTGGCCAACGTCGCAGGCGATGACGGTGTCGTCCGGTGCAATACGGGACAATTGCCGAACGAAGGCCGGGCCGGTGATGGGGGCCAGAGGCTCCTCGTTGTCCGCGGCGCTGAAGCCGCCGGTGGTGTTCCAGGTGCGGCACTGGCTCTGCCAGTCGCTGATTGCCAGTGGTGACGATTCAAGCTCGGCGGTCATTGCCTTCAGAATGCCGTTCAAATCACCCCGCAGGGCCAGATCCACCGAACGCAGTTTGTTGATCTCGGTGGCATCGGCGTCGATGTGGATGGTCCGGGCGTTGGGGGCAAAAGTATCCAGTTTGCCAGTCGCCCGGTCATCCAGACGGGCGCCGATAACCAGCAGCAGGTCGCATTCGTCGACGGCGCGATTGGCGGCGCGGGAGCCGTGCATACCCAGCATGCCCAAGTGGTGGGCGCTGTGCTTCCCGCCGTTGCCGATTCCTTTCAGGGTGACAACGCTGGGCAGGGCGGAGGTTTCGGAAAATTCGCGGAAATTCTCTTCAGCGTGGGCCAGGCTAACGCCGCCACCGCTGTAGAGCAGGGGCTTACGCGCAGAGCGCAGCATGGCCATGGCATCAGATATATCGGTGTTGGCGTTGGCAGCATTCGCGGCTTGGGACTCGCATGAGCGCACTGGAGCGGATGCCAGCAATACGTCTTTGGGAATGTCGATCCATACCGGCCCGGGACGTCCGCTTTGGGCGAGATTAATTGCTTCGTCCATGATCTCGGCCAGCTCGTTGGCGCTGTCCACCAGGTAACTGTGTTTCACGATGCCCAGGGTCATGCCCAGAACGTCGGTTTCCTGGAAGGCGTCAGTGCCGATCAGGCTGGAGGGCACTTGCCCGGTGATCACCAGCATCGGGATGGAATCCCGGTGGGCGTTGGCAACACCGGTGATCAGGTTGGTGGCACCCGGCCCCGACGTGGCGATGCATACGCCCAATTTCCCGCTGGCTCGGGCGTAGCCGTCAGCGGCCAGGGCGCATCCCTGTTCGTGGCGACACAGCACGTGTTCGGTCCCGACGTCGTCCACGAGTGCATCGTAGAGCGGCATGATACAGCCACCTGGGTAGCCGAAAACGGTGGAGATGCCGTGGCGATGGAATGCGTCGAGGATGTGCTGTGCGCCGTTCATGATCGATGTTTTCCTTTTTGTGGCGGCAAAAAAAGCCCCCGGGACCTTTCGGTGCCGGGGGCTCTTGGTGTCTTGTCAGGTTGTTGCTATCTCACCCGCTTGTCCACGCAAAAGCCCCCGGACGGTACCACGACCACCAGGACAAGCTTCACTAGGACAATCACTGCGCTGAGATTCATAAGATGAACAATCTGCTCTGAATTCGTTAATTCGTGAGAGTAGAATCTACCCCACGTTTTTTATCGGTTGCAACCGTTTCTTTGCGATTTTTCGAGTAGGCCGGCGCACCTGCTTAGGTGTGAGGGCGAAATGTTCAGACTATAATCGGCTGGTCTGGCATTGTCCTGGAACTCGAAAATCGGGGTTCTGGTCTTTTCATGAGTCTTTTCTTGGTCTTTTCTCGATGGTTTCGTCCTTAAGCAATCCCCTGCACGTTCTCTATCAGGACGAATTTTTGTTATTCGTCCATAAGCCTGCGGGCCTGCTGGTGCACCGAAGCCCGATTGATAAGCACGAAACAGAGTTCGCGCTGCAGTATGCCCGGGCCTTGAACGGTGGTGAGCATGTATACCCGGTTCACCGACTGGATCGGCCAACGTCAGGAGTGCTGGTGTTTGCGAAAGATCCGGAAACCGCCCGTGCGCTTGGCTTGGCCATGATGGCCGGAGAGGTGAATAAAACATATCAGGCCGTTGTTCGCGGCTGGCCGGCGGAGTCCGGTTTCATTGATCATCCGCTTCGAGAAGAGCCGGAGGATCGCCGTCAGAAGGGCACGGAGCAGCCGGTACGGGATGCCCGGAGCCGCTACAGAACCCTCGCGACCACGGAAATTCCGGTGGCGATAGAACGTTACTCGAGTAGCCGCTACGCGCTGGTCGAGCTTTATCCGGAAACGGGGCGTAAGCACCAGCTGCGCCGGCACATGAAGCACATTAACCATCCCATCATAGGCGACGCCAATCACGGTCGTGGTCGCCATAACCGGTACTTTGCCGAACGGTTCGGGCAGGGGCGGCTGATGCTCGCGGCTACGGCTATAGAATTTGCTCATCCGGTCACGGGTGAGACGTTGGTGATAGAAGCAGCGCCGGAACCCAGTTTCCAGCAGGTGCTATCGATCTTTCCGTGAGTTCGCAGTTTGTAGTTTTTTATGTTGATTTGCTTCGAATGGTAGTCATTACCAGCGGGTACCTATTTCCTAAGCCATAATGCGGCCGACAACAAAAAAATCGGAGCGGCTGATTGCGGATGCCATTGTTGCGTGTTCTGACCATTTTCTTCGGCTTGATGGTTGGCTTTTCGTCTCTCTTTGCTGCGGCTGAGGATCGCCAGGCTACCTGGATCTGCAATCCGAGCGCGTTGAACTCTCGCGCTTCGTTGATTTCTGGCCGGAACCAGAGCCGCGCACTGGCATCGAGGACGTAAGGGGGCTGGATCCGCAACGTTGGACGCCGAATCAGAGTGAAAGCCTGAGTCTGGGATATGGGAAATCGGCTTACTGGTTTCGGGTAGCCGTGGAGAATCCAACCGAAGATGCCCTGAAGCCCCTGTTGGAAGTCGCCTACCCGGTCCTAGATAGAATAGAGATCTTCATCAATCCGGAAAGCTCCGGCGCCGAGCCTTTAGTGCTCGGCGACAAGCAGCCATTCCATGCTCGGCCCATCGAGCATCGTAACTTTGTGGTTCCCCTGACCCTGGCGGCCGGCGAGCGAACCTGGATTTACCTGCGGGTCGAAACCACCAGTTCCATGCAGGTGCCACTGATCTTGTGGGAGCAGGACGGCTTTCTTGCCGCAGAGCAGGCACGCAGCATCTTCCAGGGATTCTATTACGGGATCATCCTTGTCATGGTGCTCTACAACCTGTTCGTGTTTATGGCGGTTAAAGAGCAGAGCTTTCTGCATTATGTTGGCTATATCACGGCAATGCCCCTGTTCCTGGCAAGCCTCCATGGCCTGGCCTTTCAGTACCTCTGGCCGCAGGCCACCTGGTGGAATGACCAGGCGATCACCGTGTTCCTGAACCTGGCTCTGGTGTTCGGTGGTACGTTCAGTCTTCGATTCATCAATGTTTCACCCAGCAATCACCCGTTGCTACACCGGTGGACGGTCGGGGTCGTCGTGGCCGCCGCTGTGCTTGCTGTCGCGGGTCTGATGGTGCCGTACAAATATCTGATTCTGCCTACTATTTTGCTGGCTTTCATCACCTGTTCCACCATGTTGGTGTTGAGTATCGTCCGCTGGGTTCAAAGGGATCCGGCGGCCCGCTACTACACCTTTGCCTGGGTGTTTATGCTGTTCGGCGGCATGGTGCTGGCGCTGAGCAAATTCACGGTGTTGCCGCGGAACCTGTTGACGGAAAATGCCACCCAGGTTGGCTCTGCGCTGGGTGTGATTCTGCTTTCCATTGCCCTGGCAGACCGTCTGGAAAGGGAAAAGAAGCGGGTTTTCGAAACCCAGCAGCGACTGATTCGCGAAGAACGCAAAGCGCGAATGGCCCAGGAAAAATCCTTGCAGGTACAACGGGAGGCCAACACCAAGCTTGAAGAACGGGTTCAGCAACGCACCCGGGACCTGGAACACCTGAACGAACAGTTACTGGAGCTCAGTGCCACCGACGCCTTAACCCGGCTAAAGAACCGCGGGCACTTTGATCGGATCTTCCAGTCTGCTGTGGTGCGGGCTTATCGGTACGATGAAATCCTGTCGCTGTTGGTGCTGGACATCGATCATTTCAAGAAATTCAACGATACCTACGGCCACCTGGTCGGTGACGACTGTCTCAAAATGGTCTCTCAGTGCATCCAGAAATTCATTACTCGCCCTCAAGACCTGGCAGCCCGATATGGCGGTGAGGAATTTGTGGTGCTGCTGCCGGAGACACCGATGAGTGGTGCTCTGCAGGTTGCGGAGCGCATTCGGATGGAGATCGAAAAAACCGCTTTCCCGGTTTCTGGCGATGTGGTGCACCTGAGCGTCAGTATTGGCGTGTGCAGCGTGTCTCCGGCCAAAGCCGATTCCACCAAGGAAATTTTCAAGTGGGCGGACGAAGCCCTGTACGAAGCTAAAGGCCAGGGCCGTAACCGGGTGGTTGCCTGGAATGCAGACGGTCAGCCAATGGTTTCACACCTTTCACCGGCCTGACGGCTGGTCCTGGTCTGATAAAGATGGGGCCAGGGCGCCTCTGACTCCAGGGTAAAGGCCAGGTCCAGTAACGTCTGCTCGTCGCCATGACGCCCCATGAACTGAACGCTACAGGAAGATTGTCTCCGGTTACGCTTGCGGGTACCGCGATGGCGGGTGCGCCGGTTGCGTTTGCCAGTGGGGTAAAGCTGACGTATCGGGTGAGTCGTTCAAACAAGGTATCGAAGGGTATTTCGGGACTCAGATAACCCAGCGCCGGGGTTGTGTGACCGAGCACCGGAGTTAAAACCGCATCCAAACCGGCGATGGCTTTGGCGTAATCCTGGCGGGAGCGGCGCAGGCGCCAGAGGGCGCCGGGCAAACGATAGAATTGTCGTTTGAAAGTGCGGGCCAGACCTACGGTCAGTCCGTCCACCCGCTGCTTATCAAAGCCCGAGTGAATGAGTTGTCGCCCATTGACCGTCACACCGAAAGCCAGGAAAGCCCAGTACAGGGCGAAGTCGTCGGGGAAGGAGTCGGCCACCGGAATGGGAATCGGCTCAATTCGGTGGCCGAGCTTTTCCAGCCGCCGGGCTGTTGCCTCTGTGGCTGCCCGGGTTTCGGCGTCGGTGGCGTGACCATTGAGGGAGTCCAGCACCAGTCCAATGGTGAGGCGTCGGCCGGATGGGCCTTCCAAACGGCCAATTCCCGGCAGTGAACGAGGCTTGAAATAGCGTTCAGCCTCGGCCATGAAGTTCACGGTATCCCGCACTGACCGGCTGACGATTCCGTCGCTGATGATATTCACCGGCAGCGTTCGGGCGGCGTCGTTGTCAATCAGACGCCCCCGGCTGGGTTTCAGGCCCACCAGTCCACAGCAAGCCGCCGGAATGCGGATGGAGCCTCCACCATCGTTGGCATGCGCCACCGGTACCACGCCGGCGGCAACCAATGCCGCAGAACCACCGGACGAGGCACCGGTGGAGTAGTCTAGATTCCAGGGATTGCGTGAAGGCGCATCATGGGCTGGTTCGGTGCTGGCGTTAAAGCCGAATTCCGGCAGTGCACTTTTGCCCAGGCAAGTGAAGCCCTGATCCAGAAGTTGCTGGCCAAAGGGGCTGGTTTTGGCGGCGGTTGATTCAGGAACCGCGGCAGAGCCGTGACGGGTGGGCAGGCCCTGGATATCAGTGTTGTCCTTGACCACCGTTGGCACGCCAGAGAAAAAGCCCGAGGCTTCGGAAGACCGCTTTCGGTCGAGCCGGCTTGCCATATCCAAAGCTCGCTCATAGTTCTCCGTTGCCAGGCCACGAATCCGTGGATCCACCGAGCGTGCGCGCGCTATCGCCGCCCGGGTCAGTTCGGTAGCAGAAACCTCACCACGCTTAAGCCGCTCCACCAGGCCGGTGGCATCAGCCGTACCCAGTGCATCGTTGGTGAAGGCGTGGAGCGATTGGGTAGGGGTGGAGGTTGTGGACCGTGCTGCCATGGCAAGATTCCTGTTTGTTGGGCCCGGATCGACTTTACTGCAATCCCGGAGCTCGCAACATGGCATATGAGGAAAGTGTGAGCAGTTTCAATCAGGCCGAACGTCACATTGCTCATAAATCCGCTTTTCACAGGCCTTTTCAGATAATAAGCTTGCAGCACGATAAAGTAGTAAGCGAGTCAGATGGAATCTTTAGAACCTTTAATTCGCCATTTTCTGGGCATCTTTTTTTTGATGATCGGCCTGCAGTTCAGCGGACGGTCGCTGGGGTTGTATCAGCGCATGCAGTTTTCCCACATCAACTATGGGAACTGGTACGGCACCCTGGTGGCATCGGCAGATCTTCAACGTGTTTCGAACCTTGATTGTCAGTGTCTGCGTTGTTCGGATTTTCGCTGACATTGATGCCTGGCTGGGAGTTTTTCCGTCACTGTATCAGTGGCCGGTACTGTTGGTGGGGATGTTGCTGCTGTTGGTGTCGTTTACCACTGTGAATTATCTGCAGGCCTATATGCACGAAGACTGGCGCTCCGGTATCGATCCCCGAAAGGAGGGCCGCAAGCTGCTCACCGGGGGACCGTTTGCCCGATCCCGAAACCCGCTGTTCATAAGCGTAATGACGGGACAGCTGGGCTTCTTTCTGGCGCTCCCGAGTGTCTTCTCGTTGGTTTGTCTGATCGCCGGTGTGCTGGTCATTACCCGGCAGGCCAGGGAAGAGGAAAAGGCCCTGGCCAGTAACTTCGGCAGCCAATACGACGACTATCGAGCGCGGGTGCCTCGCTGGTTCTAGGCGAACCCGCGCCCGGCCAGATTAGCTGGCTTCTTGCGGGCGTCCTTGATCACGTCGTAGGCGTGGCTGATGTCTCGTGTCCGCTCTTCCGCCATTTCCCGCATACTTTCTGGCATGCCCTTGCCGGCAAGTTTGTCCGGGTGGTTCTCGCTCATCAGTTTGCGGTACGCCTTCTTCAGTTCGTCGTCGCTGGCTGAGGGTGAAACTCCCAGAACCTTGTAGCGTCATCGATCTGTTGGCTTGAGGAACGCTGGCCAGCGCCGGCACCGGCTTGCCCGCTGTGAGCGCCTCGCAACATGGCCTCCAGCTGATCCACTTGGCTTTCCGGCAAGCCCAGACCGCGGGCAATTCGCACCAGCATGGCGTGCTCGTCCGGATGGATAACGCCATCGGCGGCAACCGCGGATACCTGAACTTGCAGGAACATCTGCAGGAAGGCCGGCTGGCTACCGCTCATGCGCAGGAAGTGCTGGAGCTCCGCATCCAGATCGAATTCTGGAGCCTTGCCGCGATTGAAGGCGGCCCGGGCCTTGGCACGCTGGCTTTCGTTCAGGCGGAAACGGGCGAACATGGCCTCTGCCATCTGAATTTCATCCCGGGAGACCACGCCGTCGGCCTTGCACAGGGCTCCCATGACGGCGAATACTGACTCGATGAAGCCGGACTGAATGGAGTGGAGCTTACCGATCAACCGGCTTTTGAGTCGGTTGAACACGAAAGCACCGATGGCTGCACCGACCAGAAAGCCAGCAAACTTGCCAAAGGCGTAACCAATTAATCCCCCTAATAAAACGGCCAACAGCATCTAACAATCCTTAATTCGGTATGGAACAGTCCATAGAATATACGGGTTTTCTTGGGCGGATTCATGAACAGGCCTTCATGGAATCCGCAAATCCGATCCGGCGCCCGCAAAGAACATCCTAGAAACATGCTTTGGAAGTAACCCACAATGATGTGTGTACCTGCGAAAGTGAGACGCCAGCAATGACTCAAGATCTGTTTGCCGACCTGCCCGAAGAGCCTCGCACCGAGACGATTACGGACGGCGCATTGGTGCTGAGAGGGTTTGTGTCTGAACGGGCTGAAGAGCTGCTGCGCGGTATCCAGCAGGTCACCAACGTGGCGCCCCTGCGCAAGATGCAGACGCCAGGTGGCCACACCATGTCGGCCGCCATGAGTTGTTGTGGCAAACAGGGCTGGGTAACCGATGCTACCGGGTATCGGTACCAGGCGTCGGATCCTCTTTCAGGCCAGCCCTGGCCTGCCATGCCCGAAGTCTTCGCCCAGGTGGCCAAGGACGCCGCCGAGGCCGCCGGTTTTTCAAACTTCGAGCCCGACGCTTGTCTGATCAACCAGTACGAACCCGGTGCGAAAATGGGGCTGCACCAGGACAAAGACGAGCTGGATTATGAGCAGCCAATTGTGTCGGTCTCGCTTGGATTATCCCAAGTGTTCCAGTTCGGTGGCCTGAAACGCAACGAACGGCCGGTGAATGTGCCTCTGGCCCATGGCGACGTGGTGGTCTGGGGAGGGCCTTCTCGTCTTCGTTACCACGGTGTTTTGCGGCTGAAGGCGGGCGAGCATCCGCTGACGGGCGCCTGCCGCTACAACCTCACATTTCGTCGGGCCCGCTGACTACTGCAACCAGGCAACGGCCAACCCGGCAATCAGCGACAAGACCATGGGGATGCCCACCAGCAGGCCGGTTTGCCGGTTGCCCAGGGCCCAGGCCAGCCCGGATTTCGTCAGGTTATTGCTGGCAGCCGCAATGATAATGCCGATCACGGCGACGTCCATATCCAGCGTCTGTGTCGACATTCGGTTCAGCGACAGGGTGATGGCGTCCACATCGGCGACTCCGGAGCTGGCCGCGAGCATGTAAATTCCGGAGTTGCCCAGCCACTGGGTCAGGTACTCACCCAACAACAGAATCGCCACCAGCAGAAGACCAAACACCAATGCCGATTTCAGATCGAGCGGGTTCTGGTGCAGCGGCGACTGGCTTGATTCCGGTTGCTGTGAATGGCGCCGCCAGATCAGGAAAGCGGGGCCATAGAGCAGGGCGGTCATGGTTACAATCGGCCAGAACAGGCTGGGCAAAAGATCTCGGTTGATGATGAAGCCGTAACCCAGAATCCGGGGAAACATGGTGCCGCAGGCAATCAGAATGCCGGTGGCGAACTCCGGGGTCAGTTGCGGGGTCTGTGCGCTTTGCCGCGCATAGTGCAGAGTCAGCGCGGTGGAAGAGCTTAAACCTGCGAACAGGCCGGTAAAAAGGATGCCCCGCTGGGTGCCGGCGACGCGAATGGCAAAATAGCCCACGAACGAGATTGAGGCGATCAACACCACCATCCACCAGATTTCGCGGGGGTTAAGCACGCCGCCCGGTCCCATTTCCTGGTTGGGAAGCAGCGGCAGCACCACTACAGAAATTAGCAGCAGCCTGAACGCGGCATCAAGCTCGTGGGCCTTGAGTTTGGTGACCCAGTTGTGGATGTCCTCTTTGTTGTCGAGGATGATCGCGGTAATAACTGCCGCAGCGGTCGCCATGATCGGGTCTACGGCGACGGCAATGGCGCCAAAGCAGAAGGTCAGAACCATGCCCACCAGCCCGGTGATGCTGAAATCGCGGACATGCTCCAGGCGCTGGCTGTAGCCGACAATGCCCATGGTGACAACGCTTAACAGCAGAACTGGAAAGGCCCAGGGCGTAATGGCCTCCGACAGCACAGCGGATAAGCCCCCGAGTAAACCGATCAGCGCAAAGGTGCGAATGCCGGCAATGCGTTCGCCGGATTTCTGGTCTCGAGCGCCCCAGCCGCGCTCCAGCCCTACAATGGCGCCCAGCAATAAAGCTACTGCCAGGTTGATAATGGTCTGGTTGGATGAAACAAACTGTGCCGCGACATCTTCCATGAGCGCTAAAGCCTCCTCCAACCCGGGCTGTGAATCGGTCTTGCGGTGATCCCCCGTGAACTCGATTCTTCATCCTTGAGCATAGTTGAGCAAAGGTACAGCGGGTAACCCTTACCTTACTTGTACAGCGCGGATCTGGTAAGATTCGCGCCCTTTATTTGCAACCCCTTTGAACAAAGCTCGCCGGATTACTGTGACAGCCAGTCCACCCTGACATCCGTTCCTGTTCCCTCTGTATTCATCATCGGGAATGTGTTTTCGATTACCCCTGGTGACGGCCCGGTGACTTTGTACCTGATTTATCAATAACGGAACTCGACATGGTTAATACCCTGAAAAACCAATGGTTATCCAACATCCGCGGAGACCTGCTCGCAGGTGTCGTGGTCGCGCTGGCCCTGATCCCGGAGGCCATCGCCTTCTCAATCATCGCTGGGGTTGATCCGAAGGTGGGGCTGTACGCGTCCTTCTGTATCGCGGTCATCATCGCGTTTGTGGGTGGTCGGCCCGGTATGATTTCGGCCGCAACCGCGGCCATGGCGGTGCTTATGGTCACGCTGGTGAAAGAGCATGGTCTCGAGTACCTGCTGGCGGCAACCCTGCTCACCGGTGTGATCCAGGTGGTGGCCGGTTACCTTAAACTGGGTAGCCTGATGCGGTTTGTCTCGCGTTCGGTAGTGACCGGGTTCGTGAACGCCCTGGCCATCCTGATCTTCATGGCCCAGTTACCGGAACTGACCAACGTTACCTGGCACGTATACGCCATGACGGCGGCTGGTCTTGGCATCATCTATTTGTTCCCGCTGCTGCCGGTTGTTGGCAAGATTCTGCCGTCACCGCTGGTGTGTATTGTGGTGCTGACGGCGGTGGCCGTTGTGCTGGGTCTGGATATCCGGACCGTGGGTGACATGGGCGATCTGCCTGACACCCTGCCGATTTTCCTGTGGCCAGATGTGCCGCTGAATCTGGAAACTCTGATGATTATCCTGCCGTACTCACTGCCGCTGGCTGTAGTGGGTCTGTTGGAATCCATGATGACCGCGACCATTGTCGACGATCTCACTGACACCGAGAGCGACCGTAACCGCGAGTGCAAAGGCCAGGGCATTGCCAACATCGGCTCCGGCCTGATTGGCGGCATGGCCGGTTGTGCCATGATCGGCCAATCCATCATCAACGTGAAGTCTGGTGGCCGTACCCGGCTGTCGACCCTCGCCGCCGGTGTTTTCCTGCTGATCATGGTACTGGTGCTCGACAGCGTGCTGGTGCAGATCCCGATGGCCGCACTGGTAGCGGTAATGATCATGGTGTCGATCGGTACCTTCTCATGGGAGTCGATCAAGAATCTCAAGGAGCACCCGCTGTCCACCAACATCGTGATGCTGGTCACCGTTACCGTGGTGGTTGCCACGCACAACCTGGCGTTCGGCGTGCTGGCCGGCGTGCTTTTGGCGGCGCTGTTCTTCGCCAATAAGATTGGTCACTACATGATGGTGGACTCGTCCCTGGATGAGAAAACCGATACCCGCACCTACACCGTGGTTGGCCAGGTGTTCTTCAGTTCCTCAGAAAAACTGATCCAGGCCTTTGATTTCAAGGAAGCAGTCGATAATGTGGTGATTGATCTGAGCCGGGCTCACTTCTGGGACATCACCGCCGTTGGCGCGCTTGATAAGGCCGTGATTAAATTCCGCCGTGAGGGTGCCGATGTCGAAGTGATTGGCATGAACGAAGCCAGTGCCACTATTGTTGACCGTTTTGGCGTGCACGATAAGCCGGATTCGGTTGATCAGCTGATGGGGCACTGATTTGAGCGAGACCACGGAATCCGTTAACGATCGCAGTCAGAATAACAACCACAACGATCAGCAAGGTGAGGTTGAGATGTTACGAGTAGTGGCCTGTATCGATGGTTCCCGCGCTGCACCGGCGGTGTGCGATTACGCCGCCTGGGCAAGTAAGCACATGCAGAATCCGGTGACGTTGCTTCACGTTCTGGATGAAGAGCGCTATCCGGCGGAGCCGGACCTGGCGGGCAGCATTGGCCTGGGCAGTCGTGAGCAGTTGCTGGACGAGTTGGCCGAACTGGACCGCAAGCGTTCGAAACTGGCACTCGAGCATGGCCATCATATGCTGGACGAGGCCGAGCGCCGTTTGAAAGATGCCGGTGTGGCCGAGGTGGCCAAGCGCCAGCGCCACGGTGATCTGACCGAATCGCTGCTGTCGCTGGAAAACCAGACTCGGCTGCTGGTGATGGGCCTGCACGGTGAGAGCAGTTCCGATCGCGACATCCACATCGGCAGCCAACTTGAGACGGTGATTCGCAGCATGCACCGGCCCATTCTGCTGGTGCCGGATGAATTCACTGCGCCTGAAAGCGCCATGCTGGCCTTCGACGGCAGCGACACCGCGTTCAAAGGGGTGGAGTTGCTGGCGGGTAGTCCGGTCTTGAAAGGCATGCCGTTGCACCTGGTGATGGTTGGTGCCGACACCAACGACCGCTGGGAACAGCTGAAGAAGGCCGAGAAGATGTTGGCAGGCCTGGAATCCGAAATCACCCTGGCGATCCGCGCCGGTGACGTCGAGCCCACGCTGCACGCCTATCAGGAAGAACACGACATTGATCTGCTGGTTATGGGCGCCTACGGCCATTCCCGCATACGTCAGTTCCTGGTGGGCAGCACCACTACTACGATGCTGAAAACGGCCGAGAAGCCGCTGGTGATTCTCCGTTAGTGAAGGCTGCTTGCGGTGGCAGCCTGACGTTACTTGGATATACTGAATCTCCAGACGAAAAGGAAAGGGGAAGACCTCCAGATGTATCCAAGCAAGGAGTGTGACCAGTGACCGCTGTGATCAATAAGTATCT
Organism: Marinobacter similis; assembly: GCF_000830985.1. Lineage (GTDB taxonomy): Bacteria > Pseudomonadota > Gammaproteobacteria > Pseudomonadales > Oleiphilaceae > Marinobacter > Marinobacter similis. The sequence continues at coordinate 2,185,362 of NZ_CP007151.1, forward strand.
GAATGTACTGGCAAAGAATGATGGTTCCGATTTGTACTTGAGCACTGGGGCTCCGCCCTGTGCGAAGTTCCAGGGTACGTTGAAGCCGCTATCCCGGGAGGTGCTCAAATCAGGAGAGGTAGAGGCCATTGCCAATGGCATCATGGATGATGAGCAGCGTGCAATCTTCAATAATGATTTAGAGATGAACCTGGCAATGTCTTTGCCAGGCATCGGCCGTTTCCGGGTCAACATCTTCAAACAGCGCAATGAAGTCGCCATCGTTGCCCGCAACATCAACACCGACATACCAAAATTCGACGATTTGGGATTACCCCCTGTTCTGAAAGAGCTGGTCATGAACAAGCGTGGGCTGGTGTTGTTTGTTGGCGGCACGGGTTCAGGTAAATCAACCTCTTTGGCGGCCCTGATCGACTATCGCAACAGCAATGTCGGCGGTCATATCATTACCATTGAGGACCCGGTTGAATTCGTTCACAAGCACAAGAAGTCCATTATTAACCAGCGTGAGGTGGGGGTAGATACCCGAAGCTTCAAGAACGCCTTGAAGAACACCCTCCGGCAAGCTCCAGACGTTATTTTGATCGGTGAGATCCGGGATCGAGAAACCATGGAGCATGCGCTGGAATTTGCTGAAACCGGTCACCTGGCCATTTCCACGCTTCATGCCAATAACGCCAACCAGGCGCTCGAGCGCATTATCAACTTGTTCCCGGATGAAAAGCGGCCGGCATTGCTGATGAGCCTGGCGCAAAACATCCGCGGCTTCGTTTCCCAGCGACTGGTGCCAACCGCCGATGGCAAGCGTTGCGCTGCCGTTGAGGTGCTCCTGGGAACTAAAACGATCCAGGAATTGATCCTCAAGAACCGGCTGCCAGAAATAAAGGAAATAATGGAGAAGTCGGAAAACCTGGGGATGCAGACCTTCGATGCCGCTTTGTTCAAGCTCTATGAGAGCGGACGCGTTACGCTCGAGGACGCGATCGCCAACGCGGACTCTCCGAACAACCTGCGGTTGCGGATCAAGCTGGCTCAAGGGGATAGTGCTCCTGCTGTCGAGGAAAAAACTGCCGAGGACAAACCATCACTGTCCATTGATGAGTTGACTCTGGAGGAGATCGAGGAGGAGGGCGACGAGGCTGATGCGGAGTCGTTCAAACCCGGGTTCTGAGAGACGGGCGACTGGGGCTGAACCGGCTCAGTAACTTGTTCCGGGCTTACAGCCAGATCATACTTTAAATAGTGTCAATCAATTCAGTTGGCGGATTCAGACACCTCCTAGGGCGTTTCCTGGGAGGAATTACCAAAGGTTTTTACCTGGGACACAAAGTCGCTGAACCGGGTGCCCTGGATCAGGACATGCTCCTTAAGTTGCTGCTCGGCTTCGTACCCTTGTCCTTTTTCGATGGCCTCGAAAATCCTGCGGTGCTCGTTCACCGAGGTGGAAACCCGATTCCGTGTTTGTAATTGCAGGCGCCGGTATGGCTTCAGGCGTTGCTTCAGCTGCCGTGCTTCAGTTGCCAGAAAGTTGTTGTGGCTGGCCGTGTAAATGCAGTTATGGAATTCCTCGTTTTCGTAATAGTAATCATCCGGATCCGACATCACGTCGGGATCTTCGCAGCGGTGTAGCGCCTCACGCAGGGCTTCCAGTTCTGCCGGCTGTATCCTTCTTGCCGCGAGTCGGCCGCACATACCTTCCAGTTCCGCCATGACCTCGAACATTTCGATCAGCTGGTCGAAACCGACCTTTGCGACGAACGTGCCTTTTTTTGCCTTGACGGTTACCAGGCCGCTGACCACCAACTGTTGAATGGCTTCCCGTATGGGAGTGCGGGACACGCCGTACTTGGCGGCCAGAGCGTCATGATCAAGCTTGGCTCCAGGCAGCAGCTGACCGTTAATGATGTCCTCTTCCAGAGCGTCTTTTAGTTTTTGTGTATTCGAGCGTTTCATAGTGATCTCTCGGCCCGGCTTGAAAATGGAATTGTTCATACTTTAGTCAATCTCTATTGACAAGAATATACAACAGGGCTATTGATGTATACATCAGAGTGCTCTGATAGATATTACAAAAACAATTCTGGAGACAAAATGATGAAGATGCCCTTCGCAAAACTGGCCGCAGCGGCCACTCTGTCTGTGTTTCTGCCCAGCATTGCCGCAGCCGACACAACCCTTCGTGTGTCGCACCAATTTCCAGGAGGAAAGGGTGATGTGCGGGATGAAATGGTTCAATTGATGGCGCGCGAAGTGAAAGCGGCGGATGTCGGCCTCGAACTTCAGATTTATCCGGGTCAGTCCCTGTTTAAGGCCAAAGAGCAGTGGGGCGCTCTGGTACGTGGCCGGGTAGACATGATCTCCCTGCCACTGGATTACGCCAGTGGCCGTCACCCCGAGTTTTCCGCAACCCTGATGCCGGGTCTGGTTCGTAGCCACGAGCGCGCCCAACGCCTGAATGACTCCGAATTCATGGACATGATCAAGAAGGTGATTAACGACGCCGGCGCCCGAGTGCTTGCCGATGCTTGGCTGGCTGGCGGCTTCGCCTCTAACAAGCAGTGCATTACTTCACCGGACACTGTTCAGGGGCAAACACTGCGTGCCGCCGGCCCGGCCTTTGACGAGATGCTGGCTACCGCTGGTGCCTCCATCGCCTCCATGCCTTCATCCGAAATCTACACCGCCATGCAAACCGGCGTTCTTGATGGTGCTAACACCTCCTCAGGTTCCTTCGTGTCCTACCGTATCTACGAGCAAGTCACCTGTCTGACCGCTCCGGGCGAAAATGCTCTTTGGTTTATGTACGAGCCAGTACTGATATCCGAACGCAGCTGGAACAGCCTGGACGCTGAGCAACAGGCAGCACTCACAGCAGCGGGTCAAAAGGCCGAAGAGTATTTCGCCAAAGAAGCCGCTGGTCTTGACCAAAAAATGGCTGACGTTTTCGCGGAGAACGGCGTTGAAGTGGTCAATATGACACCTGAAAACTACCAGGCCTGGTTGGATATCGCCAAGAAGAGCTCCTACAAGACCTTCGCAGAGAACGTGCCGAACGGACAGGCTCTGATCGACGCTGCGCTGGCCGTCGAGTAATCCCTTTGTTCCTGATCTGCTGAATCAGTCTCGCCATCCCCAAGGCTTCCTGCCGGGGTGGCGAGCCAACCATTTTTCGGGTTTGAGTTATGTCCCAATCTTCCAGTTCAAGACGAGCCTCTGAGCGAGGCATCTTCGGTGGATACATCCGTTGCATGGATGCCGTATCGGTTGCCGCTGCCATTCTCGCCGCTGCGCTGCTTGCGCTGGGTGTGCTGGCCGTCGTTCACATGGTGTTCGTTCGTTACGCCATGGGTGAAAGCACAGTCTGGCAAACCGAATTCACAACCTTTGCGATCAGCGCAGCGATGCTGCTGGGTACGCCTTATGTGCTCAAGACCGGTGGTCACGTGGCAGTCACCGTGCTGCCCGATGCCATGCGTGGTCTGCCTAAGCATCTCATGCAGCTGACTGCTTCGCTGGTAGGTCTGGTGTTCTGTTTGGCTCTGGCTTACGGCTGCTGGTACTACTTCTACGAAGCTTACGCTTTTGAGTGGACCACCGGGACCGTCTGGAATCCACCTCTGTGGCCCGCACTTCTGCCCGTGGCCGTTGGTGCGTCGTTACTGTCGCTTCAATACGTTGCTGAAATTCTGCGGGGAGAGGCGTAATTATGGATCCTGTCACTAGCGGTATTCTCGTTGTTATTGCCTTGCTGGTACTGATGGCCATCGGTACCCCCATCGCCTTTGCACTTGGCGCCGTCGCCCTGGGGGCGCTGGTCCTCGATCAGGGAATGGGTGAGCTGGTGTATTTTGGCGAAACCTTCTTCGGGCACGTTGCCTCCTTCGGCTTTGTCGCCATTCCCATGTTCATTCTGATGGGTGCTGCGGTGGCCTCGTCGCCCACCGGAAGGGATCTCTATCGTTCACTCGACATCTGGATGGGCAGGCTGCCAGGCGGTTTGGCAATCTCCAACATTGCGGCTTGCTCAATTTTTGCGGCCTTGTCGGGGTCATCGCCCGCAACCAGTGCGGCGATCGGTAAACTCGGTATTCCCGAGATGCGCAAGCGCGGTTACCCGGATGGGGTTGCGGCGGGTTGTATTGCCGCTGGTGGTACCCTCGGCATCCTGATCCCGCCCTCGGTCACCATGATCGTATACGGCATTTCTACGGAGACCTCTATCGGCCGTCTGTTTATTGCCGGTGCAATGCCGGGGCTGATGCTGGCAGGTCTGTTCATGGTCTGGACCCTGATTGCCTGTAAGTTGTCCGGCGGCTACAACAGCCCGAATCCGGTAGCGGCGGCGGCAGCCCAAATCAAGGAAAACGTTGAAGGTAACATGAAGGCCCTGGTACGGGTGCTTCCGTTCCTGATGGTGGTGCTTGGTATTCTGTTCGCTCTTTATGGCGGCGTTGCAACGCCGTCTGAAGCGGCGGGTGTTGGTGCTTTCCTGTGTCTGGCGTTGGCATCATCGTCTATCGCATGTGGCAGGTTAAACCCATCTCCAACATCATGCGAGATGCACTGCGTGAAAGCGTAATGATCATGCTGATCATTGCGACCGCTGAAATATTTGCCTTTGCCCTGTCGTCTCTGTTCATTACCCAGACCCTGGCCGGAGCCATTGCCGATCTGGAGGTAAATCGGTGGGTCCTGATGGGTGTCATCAACCTCTTCCTGCTGGTTGCCGGTTTCTTCCTGCCACCAGTTGCCGTCATCGTGATGGCCGCACCGATCCTGTTGCCGATCATTCTTGCTGCGAACTTCGACCCCTACTGGTTCGCAGTGATCCTGACCATCAACCTGGAAATCGGACTGATCACGCCGCCGGTTGGCCTCAACCTGTTCATCATCAAGGGCATCGCGCCCGACATAGCACTCCGGGACATCCTCCTTGGCAGCTTGCCGTACGCTCTGTGCATGATTCTAGGCATTGTGCTGCTGTGCGTATTCCCTGAGATCGCCTTGTGGCTGCCGAACCTCATCATGGGTGCAGGCACCTGAGATCAACTCTAAGGTTAATGCTATGAATATGAGCTTCTTGCAAGAGCTGTTCAGCAGCATCACCCAGCGTGATGCCCTACAGCGTAAATTTGGCACCAGGAATAAGAAAGCCAGTTACGATCACAAGGATCTGGAGGCGGCTTGCCATGAGCTGCTGCACAGTGATGGCGAGGCGGCCAGTATCGTGCTCGCCAGTCGGGCACTGGATATCTACCAGTCCCTTGGCGATGACGACAAGCGAGCCTTTTTTGATGCCTTGGCCAAGAACTTTTCGGCCGATCCAGACAAGATCGATCAAGCGTACCGCGTCTACAAAAGCGATAGGTCCAACAAACATCTGGCCGACCTGTTCGAGGTCACGGAGCCACTTCGGCAGGAATTGCTGCGTCGACTCAACCTGGCTCAGGGTGCAACTTATGAGCTGGTGAGGATGCGTCAGGATTTCCTGGCGCTGATGAAGGAGCATAAAGACTTTGAGTCTATCAATGCCGACTTTGTCCATCTCTTTGCGTCCTGGTTCAACCGCGGCTTTCTGGTCCTGAAGCGGATCGACTGGACCACGCCAGCTTCCATTCTCGAGAAAATTATTCGCTACGAGGCCGTGCACAAGATCCAGGGGTGGATGATCTGCGCCGCCGTCTGGATAACCGGGACCGGCGTTGCTTCGGTTTCTTCCACCCTGCGATCGGCGATGAACCGCTGATCTTTGTAGAGGTGGCGCTGACCAAGGGCATTCCGGACCGAATCCAGCCCATCCTGGCGGATGACCATTACGACATTGACGCTCCCCAGTTGGCCGACTCGGCTGCCTTCTTTGGCATTAGCAACTGTCAGGTCGGGCTCCGGGGTATCTCTTTCGGCAACTTCCTGATCAAGCAAGTGGTGCAGGAGCTGAAGTATGAACTGCCGAACCTTAAGAATTTCGTGACACTGTCACCACTGCCCATGTTCAGGAGCTGGCTGGAGAAAACCTACCACCCGGATTCGGGCCTGTTAACGTCGGAGGCACAGTCGATACTGGCACACCTGGACAATCCGGAGTGGGCCAGCAATGAAGAACTGGCCAATCGCCTGAACGAAGTAATTCGACCCCTGGCGGCCCGGTACCTGCTGAAAGAGAAGAACGGTGATAATCAGCCGATGAATCCTGTTGCCCGCTTCCACTTGGGTAATGGCGCGGAACTACACCGCATCAACTGGCTCGGGGATGTCTCCACCAATGGTATGAAGCAGTCTGCAGGCCTAATGGTTAACTATCTGTATGTGCTTGAGAACATTGAACGCAACAATGAAAAGTACACCGCAAACGGCGAAATCGTCTGTTCCCCAAGCGTCCGTGAACTGAGCAAGCTGGTAGAAAACTGTTTCAAGGAGAGCTAGAGAAATGAACCATAACCTGTTCGAGACCTTTGCCGCGAAAATGCAGGACCGTGGAACGGCCAACTTCATTACCACGCCCGAGGGTGCAGAGTATTCCTATGCCGATGCCCTGGCCAAGACCGAGCGCATTGCCGGTGCCTTGAAGGGCCTTGGGGTTAATCCCGGAGACCGGGTGGCGGTGCAGGTTGATAAGAGCCCGGAGGCCATTCTGTTGTACCTGGCGACTTTGCGCGTCGGCGGTGTCTATTTGCCATTGAACACCGGTTACACAGCGGATGAAATTGGCTATTTCCTGGGTGACGCGGAGCCTGCGTTATTCGTGTGCATGCCTGCCTCCCTGGAGTCGGCTAAAGCAATTGCAGCCAAAACCCAGTGCCCTCAAGTGGAAACTCTGGGTACCAAGGACGATGGCTCCTTAATGGATGCGGTTGCCAAGGCCCAGGCGTTCACCGGCATTGAACCTCGCGATGAGGATGATCTGGCGGCCATTCTATACACCTCAGGCACCACCGGGCGCAGTAAAGGTGCCATGCTGACCCACAAAAACCTGAGGTCAAACAGTAAGAGTCTGGCCGAGGCCTGGCGGTTCACAGAGAAAGATCGGCTGATTCATGCACTGCCAATTTTTCACACCCATGGCCTGTTCGTGGCTTGCAACGTGATCCTGACGGCCGGTGCCAGTCTGTACTTCATGTCCAAGTTTGATGTCGACACCATTATCGCTGCCATGGCCGAAGGAACGTCTCTGATGGGGGTGCCGACATTCTACACGCGCCTGTTACAGGATGACCGCCTGACCCCCGAGCTGACCGCCAATATGCGCCTGTTCACCTCTGGTTCAGCACCGTTGACGGCGGAGACTCATCAACAGTTTGAACAACGCACCGGGCACGCGATCCTTGAGCGGTATGGCATGACCGAAACCAACATGAACACTTCCAACCCCTACGATGGAGACCGGATTGCCGGCACCGTCGGTATGCCGTTGCCGGGTGTAGAGATCCGTATTACCGATCCGGAGAAAGATACCCACGCGCCATTGCCCCAAGGCGAGATTGGCATGCTCGAAGTGCGTGGTCCTAATGTGTTCAAGGGCTATTGGCGCATGCCGGAGAAAACCAAAGCCGAGTTGCTGGAGGACGGGTTCTTTGTCACCGGGGATTTGGCACTGATTGACGAGCGCGGATACGTCCAGATTGTTGGTCGTGATAAGGACCTGGTTATATCCGGTGGCTTCAACGTTTATCCGAAAGAAGTTGAGCAAATTATCGATGCACTGCCGGAGGTGTCTGAGTCGGCAGTCATTGGTGTTCCGCACCCCGACTTCGGGGAGGGCGTGACGGCGGTCGTGGTGTTGTTGCCAGGGCAAAAACTCAGTGAGGCGGACGTTATCAAGTCCTTATCTGGCCACCTGGCGAAATACAAGCAACCCAAACGGGTTTTCTTCGTAGATGCGTTGCCCCGCAATACCATGGGCAAAGTCCAGAAGAAGCAGCTACGGGATGAATACAAAGACATTTACTCAGACGCTTGAAATGGCGTAACCATGGGAGAAAGCGCCATGACCAGAAGTTTTCGAATCGGCCAGATTGTGCCCAGTTCCAACACCACCATGGAAACTGAGATTCCCGCCATGCTCAGAGCGCGTGAAGCAGTGGAGCCGGAAAGGTTCACCTTCCATTCCAGCCGGATGCGCATGAAAAAGGTGACCAGGGAAGAACTTGCGGCTATGGATGATGAATCAGACCGCTGCGCTCTGGAGCTGTCGGATGCCGCTGTGGATGTTATGGGCTATGCCTGTCTGGTAGCCATCATGAGCCGGGGCGCGGGGTACCATCGTGATTCGCAGGCTCGACTGCACGGTGTCACCCGGGATAACGGCCATCCGACTCCCATTGTCAGTAGCGCGGGAGCGCTTACTGACGGCCTTGGTGTCTTGGGTGCAAAGCGCGTTGCAATCATAACGCCGTACATGAAACCACTGACCCAGATGGTGATTGATTACATTGAGGCTGAAGGTATTCAGGTGGTTGACAGCATCGCTCTCGAAATCCCCGACAACCTTGAGGTTGGCCGTCGTGATCCTTTGCTGCTCAGGGACATTGTTAAGCGGCTGGATCTAACCAATGCCGATGCGGTGGTGTTGTCGGCTTGTGTACAAATGCCATCGCTTGCATCAATCCAGGCAGTAGAAGATGCACTGGGGCTGCCAGTGGTGTCAGCGGCGACCTGCACCACCTACCAAATACTTAAGTCTTTGGGGCTAAAGCCTCTGGTGCCCGATGCGGGCAGGCTGCTGGACGGAAGTTACTGCAACTGAGGGATTCTCATTGGGTCGGGCGCGGGCTTGGCCCGATTGGGTTACTGAAAAATTGTGTATAGTGTTATTGGTCAGTAACCCAATGAGGAACCTGAATCATGGCCAATAAAGCGTCCAAGAAAGTTGCCAGCATCAAGAAAGAATTGAAAGCTCGCAAGGCAAAGATTGCCAAGCAAGAGAGCAAAGTGAAACGTTTGAAGAAAAAACTCAAAAAAGCGGCGTGATAGGCGCCGCCTCCAGTCGTCGCTCCGGCACGATTCGCTGTGCTGATGAGCACCATCGAGGGTCATTGCCAGAACCACCGAGAGCGCTTTGGAAAGCACTTTCGGTGGTTCTGGTGTTGTTAGTGACCGGTTGCCAGTCTCTGTCGCTGCCCCCACCAACGGTCGGAACCAAAGCCGCCGGCACTGTGGCGGTCAGTCCCGCCTACGCCGATCGATTTGAGCAAATCGAGGGAGCACTGTCGGAACTGAGCTCCGCTGGCGTGCCTGCTGATCAGGATGCCTACGCCCGCCAGGCTCAGCAATTAAGCTCCGTCTCTGACGATTTTCTGAGGTTGGTAAAGGCAGGCCCGGAGACAGCACCGGAGTTCCGACTGTGGGGGGATTACTTCAACCGGTTGTCGGATACCGTAGAGGTTGTGGTGGCCGGTGATGCCAGTCTGGTTGAGGCCGAAGGCCTCTACGAACAAGCTGCCCGTCTTTACCCTCAGTTCCTTGAGCGCTCCCAGTTGCCCGAGCGGCCTTATAGAGCCGTGGATGGCGAGACCAGCGCTTACTTCGCGGGCAATTATTTCCTGTGCACCATGCCCGAGGTTATCGCCGACGGCTATGGCCGGCGTGGCCTGGAAGGTAACAACGGAATGGGCGGTATGAGTGGGCACCTTGAGCAGGCCATGGACCGTTATCTGTCCGGGCCGTGTGAGCCGGACCTGATGTTTTCGGCGGCCGAAATGCTGTACGACTATGCCTGATCTCCGGGCCGAACCGCTCGGCTTATCGAACCCGTATCGAGCAGGCCGGCCCCGGAAAATCCGCGCCCTGGCTGGTGCTGCTGGATAACCTGCTGTCCGACTACGATCTGTCGCAGGCGCTGACCCATCTTGATCAGGCCCTGGCTGACGCGCGTGCGAATCTAGAAGACGATGATGTGATTAGTGCGGAATTCGCCCGCGAGGTAGAGCGCCAACGTGCGCTGTTGCTGGATGGGCAGGCGCCAATCCAAACCCTTCGGTATCAGCCTTAATCATTCCTTGGGGCGTTAAGCGTCATTGCCCGCCGCCACACCAGACGCCCAGGCCCACTGAAAATTATGCCCACCCAGGTGGCCGGTCACGTCCACCACCTCACCGATGAAGTACAGGTTTGGGCGTTCCAACACCGACATATTCTTTGACGACAGCTGCCGGGTATCTACGCCGCCGAGGGTTACTTCCGCGGTTTTCCGAACACATTCCTAATGTTGTCAATTTTCTCCCATGGAGGTTGGCCGCAAACCAATCTGTGCATTTCATTGGGTGCTGCCATACAGTTTCCGCATGCCGTGTGTATATCCTAGTTAAGATGCTGATTTTTAGGCGCTGTTGAGGTAGTTTCGAAAATTAATATGCATACACGTTGGCACGTCAACTATGTGGACGAAAAATGGGGGGGATTTGTACACATCGTAATATTCGAATTGGAAATCGTTAGCTGGTCTACGCGCTTCAACGGTTTGATTTCGGGGAATGGTCATTATTTGCACTACCTTTAGTTTCGGGTCCAAATCTGGGTCTGCTTTTAACTGACGCGAAGATTTGGATTGGTCGCAAAGCGAACATTCAGCTTGAAGTCTGAAGGCCTCGCTTTGAGGAACGGGGTTGTCACGTGTATCGGGGTAAGTCCAAAATTAGCTAAGAGATCGGACTTCAAGCGACCCGCTATAACGACAGACGAAGCTGAATCTGGCTTGAAAAAGGCACTACTGTGAGGAAAGTTTTTATACAAACACTATCCACATGTGATCGCTTAACCACATACCAAGTGGCCGGGTCAACGATTGATCACCGGCACCGCCCTGGGAAGGTCAACTATCACGGACAACCCACTTTTCGGAGCAGGTGAGAAGTGGAGGGTTCCACTGTAGCGTTCGACAATTTCTCGAACAATCGCCAGCCCAAGGCCATGGCCTGGGGTCTGCTCGTCCAGCCGCAATCCCCGTTGACCCAGCTTGCTGATTTCTGCCTCGTGGACGCCTGGCCCATCGTCTGTCACGCAGATCTTCAGTGTTCCGGAATTCTGAACGAGTGACAGCTCTACACATCGTTCTGACCATTTGCCTGCGTTGTCCAGGAGATTGCCCATGATCTCATTCAGGTCGTGTTGCTCAATTGGCCAGCGGGCTTCCTCCGGCAGAGAACTCGACAGTTCAAAGGACTTTTCCGGGTATAGCCGCCCCAGCATCCAAAGTAGGTCCCGCGCCTGTTTCAGAGGGTAAGCGCTTTTTCCAACCTGTGGTCCTGCAAAGCGACTTCGGCGCATCTCGGCTTCAAGCTGTTTGTCGATATCATTGAGTCTCGCGGTCATCTGAAGGCGGAGATCGTTGGAGAGTGGACGGCTGGTGTCCTCAAGAACCTGTCGGACGGCCGCAATCGGGGTCTTGACGCTGTGAGAGAGATTCGCGAGCGCATCCCTTGACCGTTCCAGTCGCTGGTCGAGTGAGTCGAGTAATTGGTTGAGCTGCTGGACCAGCGGTCGAAACTCCTCGGGCGCCTGGACATGAATCCGGGAAACCTTGCCATCTTGAAGTCGCTTTAGCGTGGCCTTCAGTTCGACGACTGGGCGCATGGACAAATTGATACCAAACCAGATCGCAACGACCAAGAGCAGAATTAGCAAAATAGAGACGATGGCCGTCCACGCGTGCAACTCCGTCTGACTGCGTTTTAGTGCGCCGAGATCCTCGGACACGATCACTACAATCGGCGTATTGCCTATCTGGAACGACTTTCGATACGCAAGAATGCTCTTTGGGCCTTCGACTGTACCCGCATCCTGAATACGAACGGTTCCATCCTTCGCTGATTCAATCAACGACATTAACACCGGTGCCCAGGAATCCGGGGAAATGATAGTCATGGACGGAGAGTGAATGGCGAAGGCGTGATGAAAGACTTCCTGAAAATAGTCACCGGTCTTGAGACTGTCCAATTGACCACCAGACTCGCGAATCTGGTGCTCCAGAAAGGCGACCTCATCCTTGAGACGTGTCTCGACGAATTCCCGGGACATCCGGTCCAGTAAGAGGCCGTGAACCAGCCATGCAAGCCCCATTAATGCAATGCCGGCTGGCAGTAGCAATATAAGCAACGTGCCTTTGACGGATTTGGGCTTGCTAAACAGCGTCATTGAACAGATACCCCTGGCCGCGACGGGTTGCAATGGTGTCGTTGCCAACCAGTTTTCGCAATCTGCGAATGTAGGCTTCGATGATGTTTTCATTCGGGCTGTCGTTCAGGTTGTACAACTGCTCCATTAGCTGCTCTTTCGAGAACACATGGCCGGGACGGCTCATCAGGCAGCGCAGTAGGCGAAATTCCGTGCCGGTGAGGCTGTACTCCGTGCCATCCTCGGATCTCAGGCTTTGACGATTCTCATCCAATTCGAAGCGTCCGGCTTTGACCATTGAATGAATGCGACCTTCGCTTCGGCGCACAATGGCGTTAAGCCGGGCTATTAGTTCTTCGGTTTGAAAGGGCTTTGCAAGGTAGTCATCCGCTCCAGCTTTTAAGCCTTGCACCTTGTCATGCCAGTCGCCCCTCGCAGTCAGGATAAGCACCGGGCAGCCAATTTGATGGGTTCTCCATTTCCTTAAAACGTCTAACCCATTGCCATCAGGTAAACCAAGATCAAGAACAATAGCTCGATAATCCTCCTGCTTGCCCAGAATCGCAGCTTCTTTGGCGGTAAAGGTGGTATCAACGCTGAACCCCGCCTTTTCAAGCTGACCACTTAATCCGTCAGCCAGCAAACGGTCATCTTCAACAAGCAGTAATCGCATCAGGGCGTTCCTTCTTTGAGCCAGACTTTGGGCCAAGTGTGCAACGAGTGTCACCGATCAACCTGAATTCAGCCTGAACGACGAATTAATTCGATATTTTCAGCAAGAGTTCAGGTTAATGCGCGATGGTGTGATTCGTATTTTGGCATTGCTCTTTGTTCAGAGCTAACCGACGCCGGGCTTCCGGCCCCCTTTAACAATGGAGAAGAAAAGATGAACGCATCCAAGTTGATTGTTGCAGCCGCTGCCATGTCGATGTCGGCCGTGACCCTCGCCGCCGGTGCTCATGGCGGTGGCCATGGCGCCAGCAGCGGCGAACCGGGTAAAGCCTCGGAGGCCTCTCGCACCATCACCGTCGAAATGTACGACAACTATTATGAGCCCGAAGAAATCAGCGTGGAGCCTGGTGAAACTCTACTGCGCCATCACCGATAAGGCGCGTCATGTTATCGACGATGCCATGGAAGCGAAATACGGAGCTGAGGGCTGGCTTGAGAAGAAAGAGGGGCTCGAGCGCGCCCGGGAAGATTATGAGAAGCATGGCTTCTGTCTCTCCCTGGGCGAGTGGGATCGCAACATCAACTCGGCCGGCGTGCCCATTCACCTGCAGGACGGCACCATTATGGCGCTGACCTGCGCCGCGCCCTCGTACCTGGTGTCCGGTGAGAAGCTGCGTGGGTCCATCGCTCACCAGCTGGCCATGTTGGCCGGCGATATCGAATCTCTGGGCGTGTAATCGCTGCAGCCATAGAGCTGCAAGCACCCCCGTGAATGGCCCGGCCCAGTAGGCCAGCGCCAAAACCGCAGAGGAAACTCTGCGGTTTTTTTGTGCCTGGTCTTTAATTGATGGTTGAAACCCCGCAAGATCTACTATTAAATCGTACTCAAGTTTCGCTTGTTAAAACTATATTCCATATTAGGCGAGGAGAGATTATGTCTGAGGTCGTAACTTATAACCGTGAAGGCACCGTTGGCGTCATTACTGTGGACTATCCACCGGTGAATGCCCTGGGCCATGCGGTTCGTTCCGGCCTGTTGGCCGCGCTTGAGCAAGGGCTGAAGGATTCCGAGGCCAAGGTGCTGTTGCTGGTGTGTGAAGGTCGTACCTTTATTGCCGGTGCGGATATTCGCGAGTTTGGCAAGCCCATTCAGGAGCCATCGCTGCCTGAAGTCATGAATGTTTTCGAGAACAGTGACAAGCCTGTGGTCGCCGCCATTCATGGCACCGCCCTCGGTGGCGGTCTGGAAACAGCCCTGGGCTGTCATTACCGGATTGCCCTGAGCAGCGCCAAGGTCGGCCTGCCCGAAGTGAAATTGGGCCTGCTGCCCGGTGCCGGTGGCACCCAGCGCCTGCCGCGTCTGACCGGTGCCCGCAAGGCCCTGGAAATGATCACTACTGGTGAGTTTGTCGGTGCCCCTGAGGCCCTGAAACTGGGTATTGTTGATACCGTTGATGAGGGTGACGACATCAAATCCGCCGGCCTGGCCTTTGCCAACAGCATTGCCGATGAAGGCAAGCCGGTGCGTCGGGTCCGTGACCTGACCGACAAGATCGCCGCCGATCAGGGCAGTGACGTATTTGATGAGTTCCGCGCTCAGCTGGAGAAAAAGGCCCGTGGTCTGTTCTCGCCGTTCAAGTGCGTGGATGCGGTGGAAGCCGCGGTCACCCTGCCGTTTGATGAAGGCATGAAGCGGGAGCGTGAACTGTTTGTCCAGTGCATGGATTCGCCCCAGCGCGGCGGACTGATCCACTCTTTCTTCGCCGAGCGTGAAGTATCCAAGGTGAAGGGTCTGGCCAAAGACACTCCGTTGCGCGACGTTAACAGTGTCGGCATCATCGGGGCCGGTACCATGGGCGGTGGCATTGCCATGAATTTCGCCAATGTCGGCATCCCCGTCACCATCGTGGAAGTGAAGCAGGAAGCTCTGGACAAGGGCTTTGCGATCATCCGCAAGAATTACGAGAACTCCGCGAAGAAAGGCCGCATCACCACCGAGCAGGTGGAAGAGCGCATGGCCCTGATCAGCGGTAGCCTCAGCTACGACGCCTTCAAGGACGTCGATCTGGTCATTGAGGCGGTGTTCGAGAACATGGCCATCAAGAAGGAAATCTTTGGCCAGCTGGACGCCGTGTGTAAGCCCGGCGCCATCCTGGCATCAAACACTTCCACCCTGGATATCGATGAGATCGCCTCGGCCACGAAGCGCCCGGAAGATGTCGTTGGCATGCACTTCTTCAGCCCGGCCAACGTGATGAAGCTGCTGGAGAATGTGCGTGGCAGCAAGACCTCGGATGAGGTTAAGGCCACAGTGATGGCGGTGGCCAAGAAAATCAAAAAAGTGGGTGTGCTGGTTGGCAACTGCTACGGCTTTGTTGGCAACCGTATGCTGCACAAGCGCGGTGCCGAAGCCATGGCTTTGGTCAACGAGGGTGCTACACCGCAGCAGGTGGACAAGGTGCTGACTGACCTGGGCTACCCCATGGGCCAGTTTGCCATGTCGGATCTGGCTGGCATCGACGTGGGTTATCGCATCCGCCAGGAACGCCGCAACTCCGGTGAGGATGTGCCCCTGAGCTGGATGGACAAGCTCGCCGAACAGGACCGCCTCGGCCAGAAGACCATGGCCGGTGTTTATCGCTACGAGGAAGGTAGCCGCAAGCCGATCCCTGATCCGGCTGTCGACGCCATCATTGCCGACTTCCGTAAGGAACAGGGCATTTCGCCGCGCGACATCACCGATCAGGAAATCCTCGAGCGCTGCATGTTCGTGATGATCAACGAAGGTGCGAAGATTCTGGAAGAGGGCGTCGCCGACCGGGCGCTGGACATCGATGTGGTGTGGATCTTCGGTTACGGCTTCCCGGCCTACCGGGGCGGCCCCATGTTCTGGGCCGATCAGTTGGGCCTGGATACCATCCTGAACGCGGTGGAAAAGTACCACGACGACATCGGCGGTGATCAGTGGAAGCCTTCGGCTCTGCTCAAGCGTCTGGTGGCGGAAGGCAAATCCTTCGCTGATCTCTGAACGAACTGAGGCTATCTGAAATGTCTGATGCAGTTATTGTTTCCACCGCGCGCACCGGTCTGGGCAAGTCCTACCGGGGCGCCCTGAACAACACCCACAGTGTTGACCTGGCCGGACATGTGATCCAGCACGCGGTTGCGCGTGCCGGGATTGACCCGGATATCGTTGAGGACGTGATCCTAGGCGCTACCTTCCACGAAGGCGCCCAGGGCAAGAACATCGCTCGCCTCGCGGCCCTTCGGGCCGGATTGCCGGCAACCACGGCAGGCCTGTCGATCAACCGGTTCTGCAGTTCCGGGCTCCAGTCCATCGCCATCGCCGCCCAGCGCGTCGTGTCGGAGAAAGTGCCGGCCATGGTCGCCGGTGGTGTGGAGTCCATCTCTCTGGTGCAGAACGACAAGCTGAACAGCTTTCATGCCCGCAACGAGTGGCTGATGAAGCACAAGCCTGAGCTGTACATGGCGATGATTGAAACGGCGGATATCGTGGCGCAACGTTACCAGGTCAGCCGCGCGTCCCAGGACGAATACGCACTGATTTCCCAGCAGCGCACGGCCGCGGCCCAGGAAGCGGGCCGGTTTGATGATGAGATCGTGCCGTTCGACGCCACCATGCTGGTGAAGAACAAGGAAACCGGCGAGATCAGTGAGCGCGACGTCACCCTGAACCGGGACGAGTGCAATCGCCCGAATACTACCCTTGAAGGCTTGCAGGGCCTGGAACCGGTTCGGGGCGAGGGTCAGTTTGTCACCGCCGGCAACGCCAGCCAGCTGTCTGACGGTGCGTCCGTATGTACGGTGATGAACAGCACCTATGCCGAGAAGAACAACATCGAGCCCATGGGCATCTTCCGCGGCTTTGCCGTGGCCGGTTGTGAGCCGGATGAAATGGGTATCGGACCGGTGTTTGCGATTCCGCGTTTGTTGGCGCGTAATGGTCTGACCATGGACGATATCGATCTGTGGGAACTGAACGAGGCATTTGCGTCTCAGGTGGTGTACTGCCGGGATCGCCTTGGCATTCCCATGGAAAAGCTCAACGTGAACGGCGGCTCCATTGCAGTGGGTCATCCCTATGGGGTTACCGGCTCCCGGTTGACCGGCCACGCCTGATTGAAGGCAAGCGCCGCGGCGCCAAGTATGTGGTCGTGACCATGTGCGTTGGCGGTGGCCAGGGCGCAGCGGGACTGTTCGAAGTGGTGTAAGCGCAACCTCATTATGGCGGGTAAGTCAGGAGCAAAGGCATGAATGATCTGAGCAGGAACTACATCAACGGACAGTGGGTTGATTGGCGTGGTGACACCCTGGATGTCCACGAAGCCGCCACCGGCGAGGTGATTGCCAAGGTGCCAGCGTCTAACCGTGCGGTTATGGAACAGGCCATCGCCGCCGCCCACGACGCCTTTGAAACCTGGTCAGAAAGCACGCTGGAGCAGCGCCTGAAAGTGCTGGAACAGCTGCACGAAGGCCTGACCGCCCGCAGTGACGAGATCGCCGAAACCATCTGCCGGGAAGTGGGCATGCCCATCAAGCTGGCCACCGGCATTCAGGCCGGGCTGCCCGCCACCATCACCAAGAGCTACCTGAAACTGCTGCCGGACTTTGCCTTTACCGAGCAGGTGAAGAATTCGGAAGTGCAGTATGCGCCGGTGGGTGTGGTGGCTGTATTACGCCGTGGAACTACCCGTTGCACCAGGTCATCCTGAAAATCGTGCCGGCCATCGCCGCCGGTTGCACAGTGGTGCTGAAACCGTCCGAAATTGCTCCCCAGAGCGCTTACATTCTGGCGGAGATTCTCGATGGCACCGATCTGCCTAAGGGCGTTTTCAACCTGGTGTGTGGTCTTGGCGAGACGGTGGGAGATACCCTGATCAACCATCCGGATGTGCGCATGGTGTCGTTCACCGGCTCCACCCGCACCGGTAGCCGGATTGCTCACGCCGCCGCGGAAGATTTCAAACGCTTTGCCCTGGAAATGGGCGGCAAGTCCGCCTCGGTGGTGCTGCCGGACGCCGACTTGGCGGCTGCCGTGAAGGGTACGGTCAACAACTGCCTGCTCAACTCCGGGCAAACCTGCACCGCGTTAACCCGCCTGCTGGTGCCAGAGGATCGGCATGACGAAGCCTGTGAACTGGCGGCCGCCGCGGTGGCCAAGATGACACCGGGTAATCCGCTGGAAGAAACCACCCGCCTTGGGCCGCTGGCCTCCGCGCAACAGCGCGACAAGGTGATGGATTTCATCAAACTGGGTATCGAAGAAGGCGCCACCCTGGTGGCCGGCGGTCCAGACGCGCCGCAAGGCTGTGATCAGGGCTACTTCGTGCAGGCCACGGTGTTTGGCAACGTCAAACCGGACAGTCGCATCGCCCAGGAAGAAATCTTCGGCCCGGTACTGAGCATCATTCCCTACACCGACGAAGCCGAGGCCATCCGTATTGCCAACGGCACCGCCTACGGCCTGTCCGGAGCGGTCTGGTCGGCAGACCAGGACAACGCCAAGCGGGTAGCCGGAAAACTACGCACCGGCCAGGTCTTCGTTAATGGTGGCGCGTTCAACCCCCAGGCACCGTTCGGTGGCTTCGGTCACTCCGGCCTCGGCCGCGAATTCGGCAAATGGGGCCTGGAAGAATTCCTGGAAGTGCGATCACTTCAGCTGTAACCGAAGAAGTATGCTCGGCACCCGGGGTGGGGTGCCTTTTCTGCCGGGAAAAAGATGTCTGAGCGCAGCGAGTTATTTTTCCCAGAAGAAAAGATACCGCGCCGCGGGTGCCAGACTCCTATCTCAGGCTTTACCACCAAGAAGGATGCGAACGGCAGTACACGCATCCTCCAGCTCCTCATCCCGAGGCTCTCGACCCCCGAGGATGTCGCTGTATAGGCAAGACTCGGCCAGCCGGATCATGAAGTAAGACAGGCTTTCGATGTTCATCGGCGGCGTGATCTGGCCCCGAGCCACCTGGTCTTTCAATAGCCGGGTGTTGGCCTCGACGGTACGGCTGCGCAAGGTGGACTGGGACGAGGTAAGAATTTTCAGCGCGTACTCCGGATCCTGGTGTATGAACTGCCGCAGGGGCCCGAAGTGCAGCACGGTGGAGTTGATGTGCCGATAGACACCCACCACATAGTCGATCCCGGAGCCGGGGGTGGCTCTGAGTGCCTCCTGGCGCAGGGGATCGTACAGCGACCAGAGAACGTCACCGATCAGCAGGTCCTTGTTGCCCACCCAGCGAAACAGGGTGGCCCGACCAATGCTGAGCTCGTCCGAGAGGGCGGCTAGGTGGATGCGTTCGCCCTTGAGCCACATGCGCCGGGCCCGCTTCAGAGCGTCCGCCGGTGTTGCTCGGGTTGGTGTTTGCTCGGTCACTGAAACCTCATGTGGTGATTTGCAGCCATTCTAAACACAAAAAAGGAAAGCCGCTATGAAGACCAGAATCACTGAAATGTTCGGCATGCGCTACCCGATTATCCAGGGTGGTATGCACCATGTGGGCTATGCCGAACTGGCTTCTGCCGTGTCCAATGCCGGCGGTCTGGGAATCATCACCGGCCTGACCCAGCCGACACCTGAAGATCTGGCCCGGGAAATCGCCCGCTGCCACGAAATGACCGACCAGCCCTTTGGCGTCAACCTGACATTCCTGCCGTCATTCAATACTCCGCCGTATCCGGAGTATATTGACGCCATCATCGCCGGTGGCGTCAAGGCGGTGGAAACCGCCGGCCGTAGCCCGGAACAGTACATGCCCCAGCTCAAAGCGGCAGGCATCAAGGTTATTCACAAGTGCACCTCGGTGCGCCATGCCCTCAAGGCCGAGCGTATTGGTTGTGATGCCGTCAGTGTTGATGGCTTTGAGTGTGGCGGCCACCCGGGCGAGGACGACATTCCCAACTTCATCCTGCTGCCCCGGGCGGCCGAGGAACTGACCATTCCGTTTGTGGCTTCCGGTGGCATGGCTGACGGCCGCAGCCTGGTCGCGGCCATGGCATTGGGTGCCGAGGGAATGAACATGGGTACTCGCTTTCTGGCGACCAAGGATGCCCCGATTCACACAACGTCAAACAGGCCATTGTCGAAGCCGACGAACTACAGACCAAGCTGATCATGCGTAATCTGCGCAACACCGAGCGGGTGATGAAGAACGCCGCGGTTGAGGAAATTATCCGGATTGAAAAAGAAAAGGGTGAGGCCGAAACCATCGACGACATCCGCCACCTGGTGACCGGTGTAAAGGGCCGGCTGGTGCTGCAGGAGGGCAAGATGGACGAGGCAGCCTGGAGTTGCGGTATGGTGGCCGGCCTGATTCACGACATTCCCAGCTGTGAAGAGCTGATTAGCCGGATCATGGCCGACGCCGAGGAAATCGTTCGTAAGCGCCTGACGGGATTCCTGGCCTAACGCTGGACAAGATTCAGCCCCTTTCTAAACCCCATCACGCCCGCTACCTCCCACGCGGCGTGAAGGTTTTGTGATATTTCCGCTATACACTCTTTAAGCGCGTGTGATCCTGCCGTGAGCGGTACCTGCCATTCTCCCAGTTGTGCCAGCACGCCGTGCCGGCGCCGACTGACGAATCACAAGGAGAGATCACAATGCGAAACCTGACCCGAATGCTGGCCGTAACTGGCCTGAGTTTGTTTGCGCTGTTTGCTGTCGCTGGCGACGAAATGAAGCACGACGATGGCATGATGAGCGATGACGCCATGGAGCAGGGCATGTCTGAGAAGAGCATGGAAAAGGATGACATGGCAGATGACATGGGGCACGGTATGAAAGACGACGCCATGGATGCCAAGGGCATGGACGACACCATGGAAAAGGACATGGACCACATGTCGATGGAAGAAGAAACCATGGGCGATAAGGACACCATGGAGTAACTATTCTCCGAGGACGGGATCAGAGCCAGGGAACCATGACACGAACCGTACTGATCATTGAGGACAACCCCGGAATCGGCGAGCTGGTGCGTATGCAGGTCACCGACCTGGGCATGGACGCCATTCTTGTCGATCGCGGTGACGATGGCCTCGAGCGTTTTAATCAGGGCGGAATTGATCTGGTTATCCTGGATCTGATGCTGCCGGGCCTGGACGGGCTTGGGGTCTGCCGGGGTATTCGCTCCAGTGCGGGCTATGTACCGGTGCTGATGCTGACCGCCAAGAGCAGTGAGCTGGACCGGGTGCTCGGGCTGGAAATGGGTGCCGATGACTACCTGACCAAACCCTTCAGCGTGGCCGAACTGGCGGCGCGGATTAAAGCCCTGTTTCGTCGGATTGATGCCCTGTCGGCCAAGCCGGAACCGTCGCCGGAGGCCGAGCAGGTGGCGGTCGACGGCCTGCGGGTGGATCCGGTTCGGCGCCGGGTCTTTGTGGACGACCGGGAAGTGGATCTGACCGCCCGGGAGTTCGACCTGCTCTGGCACTTTGCCTGCCATCGAGGCCGGGTGTTTAGCCGGGCCCAGCTGCTTGATGCGGTCTGGGGTTATAACCACGAAGGCTACGAACACACCGTTAATACCCACATCAACCGGCTCCGCAACAAGATCGAGACCGACCCGGCCGCGCCCCGGTACGTCCAGACGGTTTGGGGTGTCGGTTACCGGTTTATGGACTGAACCATGGCGCCATCGTTATTTCGTACTCTCTATGCCCGGCTGGCCCTGGGCCTGGGCCTGTTCCTGCTGCTGGTGATTGTTGGTGGCCTGTTCACCATGCTCAGCCTCTACTCTGTGCGGGAATACACCGGTGCCGTCTATCAGGAGCTCAATCGCGATCTGGCCAGCAATCTGGTCGCCGACCGCAACCTGGTCACCGACGGCGAGCTCAACCGGACCGCGCTCAAGGAACTGTTCGGGTTGTACATGACCATCAATCCGAGCATCGAGATTTACCTGCTGGACCGGCAGGGCAATATCCTGTCCTACTCGGCAGACCCTGACAAAATCAAACGCAATCGGGTTTCCCTGGCCCCGATCCAGACTCTGCTCGAAGATCCAGGCGCTTACCCTCTGCCGGGCGACGATCCACGAAGCCATGACCGGCGCAAAGTGTTTTCGGTCACGCCGGTGCCCACCAACGCCAATCCGACCGGCTACCTTTATGTGGTGTTGCGCGGAGAGGAGTATGACGCCGCCGAGAGCATGGTACACAGCGAACGGCTGCTGCAGATGGGCGCGGGTGCGCTGGCCGTGAGCCTGTTTGTGGGCCTGCTGGCGGGCTTGGTGTTTTTCCGTCTGCTGACCCGGCGCTTGTCGCGGCTGACCGAGAGAGTGGAGCGCTTTGAGGCAGGTGACGGCCAAGCTGACCCCGAGGCTGAGCGCTTGCCGGAGCAGGGCGATGATATTGATTACTTGGCGGCACAGTTTGAGCAGATGGCCCGGCGCATTGCCAGCCAGCTTGATCTGCTCAAGGACAAGGACCATCAGCGCCGGCAACTGGTGGCGCAGGTGTCCCACGATCTGCGGACGCCTCTGGCCTCCATTCAGGGTTATCTCGAAGCTTTGCAGATGAAGCAGGACGATCTCAGCCCGACTGAGCGCGGTCGATTCCTGAAGGTCGCGCTCGCGGAGACTCATCGCCTGGGCCGACTGGTGGATGAGCTATTTGAGCTGGCGGCACTGGAGGCCCGGGAAAAACAGCCGGTGCCGGAGCCTTTCCTGGTCGCCGAGCTGGTGCACGATGTGGTGCAGAAACATCAGCCCGAAGCGGAGCGTGCAGGTGTGGCCCTGAGCATTTCAGCCGCCGATCCGATAATGGTGCGGGCGGACATTGCCATGACCGAGCGCATTCTCGATAACCTGATCAGTAATGCCGTCAGCCACTCGCCCGCCGACAGTCAGGTGACCCTGGCAGTGCAGGGTGCAGATGGCGGCGCTCGTGTCACCGTGGCGGACGCCGGCCCGGGCATCAACGAAGATGACCTGGCTCAATTGTTCGAACCCTTCTACCAGGCTGCCAATGCCGCCCGCACTGGCCATGCAGGGCTGGGTCTGGCCATTGCCCAGCGCATGGCGCAACTGCAAAAAGGCCAGCTATCGGTGCAAAACGGCGCGTCTGCCGGGGCTGAGTTTCAGGTCTGGCTGCCCGGAAAATAAACCTGTGTCGTTATAAATTCGTAAGAAACACCAGAAGGTTTTGTGAAGGCACCACGTTAGGCTGGAGTCAGTAAACCAGTCACAGGAGACAAAGTATGAAAGGCAAATTCATAGGCATGGCCACTGCGCTGTTATTGGGCGCC
Source organism: Marinobacter similis (assembly GCF_000830985.1). GTDB lineage: Bacteria > Pseudomonadota > Gammaproteobacteria > Pseudomonadales > Oleiphilaceae > Marinobacter > Marinobacter similis. Next base: position 2,208,406 of record NZ_CP007151.1, read on the forward strand.
GCAGGTACGCTTGCGCTGTCCCTAACCCATGCCAGTGCCGAGACGCGGGCCGAAAAAGACACCGAGTTCGCGCCCAATAATCCGGATCTGGCGGTTGCCACCTTTGCGGGCGGCTGTTTCTGGTGCGTGGAATCCGGTTACGAGAAAATTCCCGGTGTGGTTGAGGCGGTCTCCGGTTACGCCGGTGGTGAAGAGCCCAACCCCAGTTACAAGCAGGTAGCGTCCGGACAGACTGGTCATACCGAAGCCGTGCAGGTCTACTACGACCCGGACCAGATTACCTACGAAGCCTGCTGGCCGGGCTATGGCGGATGATGGATCCGACCGATGCCAATGGTCAGTTTGTTGACCGGGGTCAGCAGTATCGTCCCGCCATCTTCTACCACGACGCCAAACAGAAGCGCCTGGCAGAAGCGGCCAAGGCTGAGTTGCAGGCCTCTGGCGTGTACGACAAACCGGTGGTGATCGAGATTGTGCCGTTCACCGAGTTCTACACCGCTGAGAAGTACCACCAGGATTACTACAAGAAGAATCCGGTGAGGTACAACTTCTACACCTTCAATTCCGGTCGCTATCAGTTCATCGAGAAGGTCTATGGCGAGGACTACGAGCTGGACTTCTCCCAGTACCAGCCTGGCGGAATGAAAAAGACGTCCAACGCCGAACCCGGCGTCGGTTTTGACGCCCAGAGCTTCGTGAAGCCGGATCGGGAGGTGTTGAAGCAGCGGCTGAGCGACATGGAGTTTGAAATTTCCCAGGAAGACGGCACCGAACCTGCTTTCAACAACCGCTACTGGGACAACAAGAAACCCGGCCTGTACGTGGATGTTGTATCGGGCGAGCCGCTGTTTTCATCCCGGGACAAGTACAAGTCCGGCACGGGCTGGCCCAGCTTTACCAAGCCCATCGAACCGGGTGTTGTAGTGGAGCGTGAAGACAACTCATTCTTCATGACCCGGATCGAGATTCGCAGCCGCTATGCCGATTCGCACCTGGGCCACGTATTCAACGATGGCCCGGCGCCGACCGGTCTGCGCTACTGCATGAACTCGGCGGCGATGGAATTCATCCCGCTGGAGGAGATGGAAGCTCGGGGCTACGCCGAGTACATCGATGACGTCACCGGTGGTCAGCGCAGCTAACCTTCCACAACCAACGACCGCAGTCGAATCCGACTGCTATAACCAGAGGTCCCGGACCGGGGCCTCTGGGCCGAAGTGATGATAGATCTGTGCCTGCAACAGCTCGGCCGTAGCGATAGCGTCGATCAGGGCATTGTGTGCAGCGTAATGGGGCAGGCCGTAGCGAATGCGGCTGTCGGCCAGCCTGATCGACACCGGCTTCTGGCCCCGGAATTGCTGCCATCGGGTCGGGCGCCGGTTCGGATGCAGGTGCGCCTCAATGGCCATGGTGTCCAGCACTGGAAACTCTATGCCTTCCCCCAACCGCCATCTCAGGCAACGTCCAGGAATCCGCGCTCAATACTGCGATAGTGCACCACCGGAATCCGGCCCCGGAGCATTTCAAACATCGGCTCCATGATGTCTTCCAGGTCTGGTGCTTTGGCGATGTCGGCATGGGTGATGCCGTGAATTTCGATGGAGGTCTGGTGCAGTGGCAGGCGCGGCCGAACCACCCAGTGCCGGCCGGCTCCGAGCTGGATCCCCTTCAAGGTAAAGGGCACCAGCCCGACACTGACGATGGAGTGCTGGTCCGGGTTCAGGCCGGTGGTTTCAAAATCCATGGCGACCATCGGCACGTCGCTGATGGGCGTGTCCGGGGCAATGCAGCCGGCCTCGTAATACTCCTTGAGCAGCGGGTGCCGGGCTTCGCCGGCCAAGGCGCCAAAGCGCTCGGACCAGTCGGGGGTTTGGGTGGAGACCACGGCGGCTTTACGGGACATTGCGTCCCACCCCGGCGTTGTAGCGGAAACGCAGGAATTTCTGGGCATTGCTGACTACCTGGAATGCGTCTTTGAGGTGGCTGCGCTCGAATGGCGACAGATCTTCCGGATGCACGTTGTTGTCGGGATCCTGGCCTTCCTCGATGGCTATGGCCTGGTGCCGGATCCGGACAATAGCTATGAACTCCAGCGCATCCCGCAAGTTACCCAGATCATCATCAAGCAGCAGCTTGGTGTTGCCGATAGCCCGCAGGCGTTCGAACGAGTTCTGGGCCCGCGACCCGCAGGCCAAGGCGTGCACCCGGATAAGATCTGACAGCGGCGCGGTACCCCGGCGTTTCAGGTTGAAACTCTTGCGCTGCTGGCCATCTTCTTCCAGGACGAAGCTTCGGAAGAAGCCGATCGGCGGCGTCCGGTTCAGGGCATTGCGGGCCATCATGGTGAGGAAGCGCTGACTGTTGCTGGCCTTTTCCGCCACCAGGGTCTTCAGGTCTTCGGCGAAATCGGTTTTACCGTAGATCCCGTCCAGATCGAAGAAGATGTTGCTGTTCAGCAGGGCTTCGGCCTTAGGGTTCTCGATCCAGTCGGTGAAGTAGCCCTTCCAGACATTCAGTGGCTGGCGCCATTTCTGGTTGGTGGCCATGATGTCGCCGGTGCAATAGGTGTAGCCGCATTCGGCCAGGCCGTCACTGACGAACTTGGCCAGCGCCAGGAAGTACTCATCGTGCTCATTGGGGTTGAAGCTGTCGTCCAGGATCATCGCGTTATCCTGGTCAGTGACCACCAGCTGCTCGTCCCGGGCCATGGAGCCCAGTGCCATGAAGCAGTAGGGAACCGGCGGTGGACCCAGTTTCTCCTCGCCCAATTCCAGCAGCCGTTGGGTAAAGCTGCGGCCGATGCCGGCCATGGCACTGCCGATCATATGGGAGTTGGCGTCTTCGTTCACCATGCGGACAAAGCTGTCGCGCACGTCCCGGCTGATTTTCTGCAGGCCCCGAACATCTTGCTGGTGATAGATGTTGCTGACCAGATAGAGACTGCTCTGGCTCTCGTACTTGACGATGTCCGACAGCGCAATCACACCGCGAACCTCGTGTTTGTCCATCACCGGCAGGTGGTGCACGTTGTTGTGCAGCATGGTTAGCATGGCTTCGAAGATAAAGGCGTTGTCTCGAATGGTAATCAGATCTTCCGACATGATGTCGCAGATGGGAGTTTCCGAGGGTAGGGCTTCGGACAGTGCCCGCGTCCGCAGATCCCGGTCGGTGATGATGCCTTTCAGGTCGGTGTGCCCTTTGTTCTCATCCATCAGCAGCAACGCCGAGACGCCTTGGTCGGTCATGATCCGGGCGGCTTCCTGCAGGCGAACCGTGCAGGGCGCCGATACCGGCTCCCGGGTGATCAGTCGGGTGACCTTGGAGGTCATCAGCTCATTCGACTTCTCGCGGCGGGAGAGTGCCGATCGAAGCCGGGAGTTGTCCTCAACTTCGACAAAATCGGCGAAGTTGTCGTCATTTTCGAATAGAAGACGAAAGATTTCCTCAGGAAACCGATAGATCAGGGTGTCTTCCAGGGCTTTGGCCGGGAAACGTACCTTCTGATGCATCAAAAGGCCGAACTGGCCGAACATCTCACCCTCGCCGATACGGTTATACAGCTCTCCGGAGCGCCGGTAGATTTCGACTGCACCGCTGCGAATGTAATACAGCCAGTGGTTGGCCTTGCCAAACTCGAGGATGCTGGTACCAGCGCGAAAATACTCCACCTCGATGGTGCCCACCACCCGGTCGAGTAGTTCCTCCGGTATTTCATCAAACGGCGGGTAGTTGGCCATGTGGTTGCGGATGTCTATCAGCTCGGCCTGCATAACACTCCCTGCTCGGTGTGTAGAAAGTTATTGTAAGAACAGGAATATAGCAGGGTCTTGCAGAGAGCAGAAAGGCGGAGGCCGCAAACGCGGCCTCCGGCGGGATTGAGGGATCAGTCCTGGAGTGACTGAAAGATGCTGCCATTGCCGCAGGCATTGCCGTTGCTGTAATCACTGTCGACGACGTTGTTGATCCATTGGCGTAGAAGTTCCACGCCTTCCTCGTGGGCAACGCTGCGGGCAATGGGCGGCATGCGCCGTTGTGGATCATTGTCACTGGCTAGCGGCATTCGACGATTGAGCTGCCTGCATTGCCCGGCACGACAATGTGCTGACGCCCGCACGAGCCGCCGCCGGTGGCCGTTGGCTTTTTGCAGATGCCGTAACTGGCGTCCACTTCCCTGAAATGATCCAGGTAATAGCCGGTGTTCGAGGCCGCACCGCGATCGTTGTGGCAGTGCTGGCAGTTCACTTCCAGATAAGCCCGCAAGCGCGCTTCGACATCTTCGTTGGAACCGGCTGTTGCGCCACTGTCACCCGGCAGGTTCCAGTGTGGCAGCCGTTCGATATTGGTGGCCACGCCCTTGCCGTCCAGTACCGGGTCCGGAGCGTTGGTCAGCAAACCCTGGTCCACCCAGTATTGAAGCTGATTGACCTGGGGGAAACCGCCTTGGCCGCGGGTTCCCATGAACGAGGACTCGGGGGCATAGGCACGGTTCATGTTGCGAGGTTTGGGACCGATCGGCGCAGATCCGGCCTCCTGGTCGTCGTTGCTGTGGCACGTGATGCACTGGTTGGCATTGGGGATGGCGTAAGCTGGGGTCGATCCCGTCAGTAGCTCACCGGAGACGTCATCCTGGTAGTGCCAGGTGACAGCCCGGGTGCCACCCTCGGGGGCTAGCCGTGTCACGGCTTGGCCATTGCTGTCGGTGTCCCAGATGTAGGTCAGTCCATCCCAGAAAGCGCCGCCGGTCGAGCTGGTTCGCTTAATCAATAATCGGGTTTCGACCAGCTCTTCGGTGCCCTCGCCCTCATCGGTGAAGGCAAAGGTTTTGGCAAGCACCGTGCCATTGGGGAAATGGATGGTGCCATTCAGATTGTTGCCATCCTGGCCATCTCGGTACACCGCCCTGGTGCCCGGTGGTAGGAAGGCCACCCGGTACTTGGTGGCATAATCGGAGAACAGCTTGCTGTTCAGGACGTAGGGTACGCCGTTGCCATTCGGTGTGCTGCGGGGATCCTCGGGGTCAGCGAACAGGTTGTACTGGTCCAGCCGTGGGCAGTTGACGGCCATAGCGCCCCAGTTCACCCGTCCGGAGTGAACTGGCTGATCGCACAGTCGGGCAATTTCCGCCTCGCTCGGCGCCGGGTCCACGGCCCCGCTGCGTTCGAACGGTGGAATGGTCACTCGCGGTAGCGGTGGTAGCAGTTTGCCATATTGAGTTTGGCAATCGTGCACCGAGCGTCGGTGTCGCCAATGGCGCCGTCCAGCCCGGCCAATACCGACTGCAGGCCTTCCAGGCTAAGAATACTGGTGTCCTGTTCGGCTGCGGCCAGCGCTAGTTCCAGGCCCTGGGTGCCGTGGAAATTCAGGTAGGGTTGGCCCTTTCCCTCATAGTCGTTGCTGTGGAAGCAGGAGCCCCATTGCGGCTGTTTCCGGTTGGCCTGGCTATCGAATTTGTAGGCGTTGTAGTGGCAGGAGGGGTTAGGGTGCTCATTAGTATGGATCGGTTTGCCATTGCTGTCCTGGGGCACCGGGTTGCCATCGGCGTCCTCCGGGAAGGGGCAGTTCTCATCTAGCTCATCCAGCAGGCCGTCCCAGACAATGTGGGCGCCCTTGCCAGGGTTGGTGATGTTTTTCAGTCCGATCAGGGTCGGCAGCACGCTTTCAACCTGGCCCTCCAGCAACACCTTCTCGTAATTGGGCGGCGGCAGATCGTAGCCGGAATTGCGCATGACGTTGCCATGAATATGAAGGCCTTCGGTGTAGGGGTCGAGCTTTTTATCGGTGGTCTTGCCTTTGCCGTCGATCAGTTCATAGCTGGCATAAATGATCGCGGCGGTGCTGTGATCCTCGAATGTGTTGTTAACGATCTCAATGTTGTCATATCCGAGAGTCAGGAAGCCGGTGCCACGGGGAACTGCTGACACTAGTCCGCTGTGGGCAAAGTTGTAAGTATTGTTGTTGCGGGCAACGTTGTTGAGCATCACCGAGGTGTCGCCGTACTGGGTGATGTTCTCCAGATCGTAGATCAGGAAGCCGCCGGTGTTGCATTCCGCCAGATTGCTGTCGTACTCGCCGCCCTGAACGTTCTCAATCTCGAAGCCCATGACGTTGTAGACCGCACGGCTGTTACGAATAATTGTGGTGTTGGTCTGGCCAACGTAGATGCCGGCGTCGGAGGCGCCCACCGACTCGGCGTTGTCCACCAGGATGTTTTCCGATTCCACAGGATAAATGCCGTAACGACCACTGGCTGAGCTGGGCACGTAGTCAGGGGTCGGGTCGCCCGAGTTCATGGGTGGCTGGGTGCAGGCGACCTTTAGTCGCTCCGTATAGTTGGTGGCGGTGACTGGCTCTCCACCACCGGACCAGTAGGCCCGAACGTTGAGCAGGGTGCCCCATTTGACGCCTTTGAGCTTGAACGCGTCGCCGGGGGAGTCGGCAATGGTCAGGTCGCGTACTGTGATACCGCGAACATTCAGAGCTTCCAGGCCCGTTACGTTGTCGCTATCGCGGAACGACAGTACGGTCTCGTCCTTGCCACAACCTTTAACCGTCACATCCTCGGTGGCCTGAATCAGCAGACCGTGCGCCAGTTCAATAAAGCCACAGTCGAATTCCAGCGTGTCGCCAGGGCGTAGCTGGATCATGGCACTGACCATCTCACGCGTGGCATTCGGGCCGGATTCGACAAAGAACGTCCGCCCCTCGCTGAAGGGATTGCTCGGCGTTGTGAACTCCGGCGGCGACGTCGGTGGTTGTGGCGCCCGGGTTTCAGGTTCCCGGGCTTTCGAAGACGACGAATCGCCACCCCCAAGGCAGCCAGCCAGCAGCATGCTGGCAGCTACTGTGGTCAGCACTCCGGTTACGTGGCGCCGCAAATGGTTTCTTGTTGTCATTTTTAAGTCTCCGGGTAATCGATTCACTGAGGTGCGTTTTCAATTCGCTCCCACATCCGCAGGTAGGCTTCTGCAGACGTGAACAGCTGATTAACGGCGTCGTCGACCTGCGCCGGCGAACGATCGCTGTGGCGGATCATGTCTTCAATCTGGTCGGGATAGAGGCCGTAGTGGCTACGCCCCGGCCGTCGTAGAGGCCAAACTCCCGGTCACCGGTGCGTTGTTTGTGGAAGCGCACGCGACCGTCAACCGAGGTGAATGGGTAGAGCGACGTGTCGTCGGAGGGGCTGCCCGGGTTGGAGCAAGCTGGGCAATGCCATTGACGTCAGAAGCAAAGCCGGCGCCGCCGAAGGGCCCGACCTTGAATTCGGCAGGCCGGGGTCGGTTACCATCGCGAGTCAGCTTGTCGACCCAGTCGCCCCGAGTGCTGCCAAAGGAAGCGCTGATGCCGCCCTGGGCTGCGATGCGGTCACGCAAGGCCTCGGTGCCACCCCAGCCGCCGTGGCTGTTGATGACCGGGTAGTTCAGGGGTTTGGTCAGGGCCAGGATGCGGGCGGCGGCCTTTCGGCTGATGTGATCGGTCTCGATCATCATCTTGCGTTTGATCAGTTCCTGAATCAGGAAGTCGCCAAGATCACTCAGACCACGCTGGTTGCAGTGCTGGTCGGTTCCGCGCCGTGGATCCAGGGCTGCCATCTCCTCCGGAGTCTCGGGGAAACGGTCGCCCACGTAGTCGATCTGGAACAGCAGTTGGTCGATCAGGCCGAAGGGCTGAAGCGATGGGTTCTGGTCCGGTTCATTGCCAGTGTATTCCACTTCCTCCGGGCAGGATTCGAACTCGATGGGGTGGCCGGTCTCAAGTAGGTTGCCGCCATAGAGAATGGCTCCGATGCCGACACCGCTGGACAGATCCGGTAGGTGGCCACCGAACGCATTGTCGAACTTGTGCACCGGGAAGATGTTGCGAACCCCCAACTGGTAAAGCTGATCGAGGCGCTCGACAATGTCTTCGCGGGTGCACTCGGCAACACCGAGAAACTCGCCGCAGCGAAATATCTTGGACATTTCAATGCCCAGCACCACCGCCAGGTGTCCGTCTGCAATTGCTTCCCGGGCCTGACTGGCGCTGGTGACAATTCGGAACCAGCCGAGTCCCGGGCCTCCGTGCTGGGCGTCGATGTAATCCTGCATTTCGTACATGCGCTGGATCTGCAGCAGGATGGCCTCCATCGGATCACAGTCGTTCTTCTTCTGGGGATTGATCCGGCAGAGCACTTCGTTGTGAACCAGGTGGTTCACCAGAATCTTCATGCCGGACAGGTGTGCCCGCTCCAGCCAACGGTAGTAACTTTGATGGTGTTGCAGCGAGTTGTGACGAGGCCAGTCGTTAAAGCTTGGCCAGCCCTGGGTGTCGTGGAGGCCGATGCCAGAGGTGGCCAGTTCAACGAAACCGGTTGCACCCCAGGGACCGTGTACCGCCTCGCAGTCCTCCAGGGCATGGGTGACCCCGAACCGATGGAACGGCGCACCGTAGTTGACCCTGCCGCCGATGAATTCATAGGCTGAGATATGTGAGTGGGTGTCGACGAAGCCGAACACGTCGTCGTGGTCAATGCCTGGCACTTTCCGGAATCGCTTTACCTCCTTCAGGTAGGTGGCAGGCCCCGCATCGCTTAGCAGTTCGGCGTTGAGTTCGGCTTCCGGGTAGCTATCGCAGCCTTCGGTTGGAATCAGGCGGAATTCATTGCTGGGGCCGGCCAGGGAAGGCGAGGTCAGTGTCAGGTTGCCGTCTTCAGCTCCGAGCAACAGGCCGGTCACGCTTGAGGCCAGGGAAAAGACATCGTCCCGGACAGGATTCAGTTGCCACACCGCCAGGTCATTGGGGGCATGGACCATCGCGAGTGCCGGCGCCACTGTGATGTCGCCCGCTCGGTTGCCGGCCTCCTCAAGGTTTTCGCCCAGCTCCCTCAGAAGTCCTCCCAGTGGTGCAATCGGATCCAGCACCAGGTTGGTGGTATCGCCCAGACCTGCGACCAAGTAGCTGATCTCACCAACAAATGTGCCGGTATCATCGAGAAATTCTCCGGCGGGATCGCTGATGCCAAGCAGATCGAAGTCACCAGAGCCGCCCGGATTTCGTTGAAAGTCTGACATCAGGAGGTATGAGCAGGGCGGTCGGCCTCAGGTAAAAAGGTGTCGCCTGGTCGGTCTCCACAGTTGCGTCATATCGTTCGTTTTGCTCGTTGGCAGTCACGTATCTGTTTGCCGCCGCCAGGGTGTAACAGCCATTGGCAGGGCTGTATCGGTTGGCGAGGGCCTCGGCGTTGGGAGTGTCGGGTTTGGAGGATTGGGGTGGCTTGTTCGGCGCCGGCGATTGGCTTTGATCGCGAGAATCGCTGCCACTGTCACCTTTACAGGCCGCTAAAGCCAGCATGCAGACTGCTATCAGCGACGCTACCAGGGTTCTTGGCATTGAAGTGCATTTGCTGTGTTTCATTTGGCCGCTCCTGAGGCTCTTTGGCGCTGGGCGGGCGCCGTTTTTTGTTGGAGACACACTGGCTAAAACGCTTGGTTCTAAGGTGTGCAAAAAGTGAACAGTTTGTAACATGAACCAAAAAGCGTGGATCAGTTCACATTGGGCCAAGTTTGGGCGTGCCTGATCCTGTGTTTTCGCCCGACGCCAGTCAGGACGTGGGCCACGGCGGCGAAGGGCGTAAAGTGCATGGGGGAGTCGGGTTTGTTTTTGGCCCGGTATGCATACATGGAGGAGGTCTGGGCGCAGGTGCCGGATGGTGAAAGATCTTGAATGCAGGAAATGGGGCCGGGCTCAGGTTTAATTGAAAACTTGGCTCGCTGTTGCTAGCCTTGCGCCACTTTTTGCAGGTGTCCGTCGCAAAGCGCGACGGGTGAAACGGGAAATCGGTGAGTTCGGCTATGAGCCGGCAAGTCCGATGCTGCCCCCGCAACGGTAAGCAGGATAACGGCAATCTGATGCGCCACTGTGCTTCGGCATGGGAAGGTGATTGCCCGGGTACCCTTCATGGGGTCCGCCTGCAAGCCCGGAGACCGGCCCGCAAAAACACCCGACGTTGCGGTGGGCGACAGTGGGTGGGCGACTCCCCGGTTCAGAGCCTTCTTGCCAGACCACCGCCCGCCCCTGTCTACCTGTTCCGCAGCAATAACGATAATTCCCGTGCGGGTGCGCGCGGAATACGGAGCAAGTACACATGGCTAGTTGTCCTTTTCCTGCCAAGATCGCAGGCCTTTCTCTTCTTACTCTGCCTCTCGCTGTTGTAGCCGAGACCAATCAAGACCCAGACCTGATGGACCCCATCGTGGTTACCGCTACGCTGGGTCCGAAAACAGTGGGTGAAAGCCTGTCATCGGTCACCGTGATCGAAGAGGAAGACATCCGGCGCCAGCAGCCCAAGGAGTTTCGTGAGGTGATTGCCTCCCAGCCTGGTGTGTCGGTGACGGGTAACGGATCTTATGGCAAGCAGACCAGCGTGTTCCTGCGCGGTAACGCTTCGGATGCCTCAATCTTGCTGGTTGATGGCATTCGCATCCGCTCGGCCACCGTGGGTGGCCCGGCCTGGCAGTACCTGCCGCCGCAACTGATTAATCGGGTGGAAATTGTCCGTGGCAGCCGCAGCAGTCTTTACGGTGCCGATGCTGTCGGCGGGGTCGTGCAGGCGTTCACCACGCCAACCCAGGATGGCACTCGGGGCTGGCTGAATGCCGGCGCTGGTAATCTCGACAGCCAACAATACGGTGCTGGCGTCTCATCGGTGGAAGGTGGCTCCCGCATTAATGTGGCCGCCAATTATTTCCGCACCGATGGCGCTCCGGTGATCGAAGGCGGCGATGACAAGGGTTACGACAACACCTCCGGTGTGGCCAGTGCCAGCCACGAGTTCAGTAACGGTGTTCGGGCCGGCTTTACCTTTCTCGGCGCCCGGGGCACCACCGAGTATGACGGCGGTGAGGAAGAGTTCGTGTTCCAGACCGCGGGTGTGAATTTGGAAGTGCCCATCACCAGCACCTGGCGCTCCGTGGTCCAGTTCTCCGATGCCCGCGACGAGCTTGAGGACTTCAGCAGCTTCCCGGGTGAATTCAACACCCAGACCCGCAGTTCCCGGCTGGAAAACTGGTTCACCGTTGGCACTCATGAGCTGGTGCTCGGCGCCGAGCACCTTGTTGATCGGGTCGACAGCACCACCAATTACGACGAGTCCAGCCGCTCTAACACCGCGGTGTTTGGCCAAGCGCTGTTAAATTTCGGGCCGCTGGACGCCCACTTCAGCCTGCGCAACGACGACAACGAAGCCTATGGCAAGGAAACCACCTGGGGCGCCGGCGTCGGTTATGAGCTTGATCGCAACCACCGGGTACGCGCTAGCGTTGGTACGTCGTTCAAGGCGCCGTCTTTTAATGATCTCTACTTCCCTGGATTCGGCAATCCGGACCTGGAGCCGGAGGAAGCTACAGCTACGAAGTGGGTATCGAAGGCCGTTACGTGCGCTGGTTCTGGGATGTTGCCGTATTCCATACCGATGTAGAGGATCTGTCCCTGCCGTCACAGGATGCCGCCGGCAGCGTGCCGGAGGCCCGTCTGCGTGGCGTCGAACTCAGTGGTGGCTGGCAGGCCCGGGGTTGGACGCTGAAGGCGGCGGCCACGGTTGGCGACTATGAGAATGCCGAAGATGACCGTCAGCTGATTCGCCGGGCGGAAAACACCGTGCGGGTGGATCTGGACAAGGAACTGGGTCGTTGGGTGCTGGGCACCACCGTGCGCGCCGAAAGCGAGCGCTATGAGGATCTGTTCGGCATCGGGCGCGAACGCATCGCTGGTTTTGGCGTCTGGGATCTGCGGGCGTCCAGGGAAATGGCTCCAGGCTGGCTGGCCTCGCTAACAGTGGATAACGTTCTGGACCGGGAATACAGCACGGCCAAGCGTTTCGACAACACCGACTTCATCAGCGCTGGCCGTACCGTGTTCCTGTCGGTACGGTATGATTTCGTTCAATAACAGGATTTGACTGCGCGGCGGGAGCAGCATGGAGACTCCGGAATATCGGCAGACAGCGTTGGGTAATGCCACCAGAGCAATGCTGATGGCCGCCTTGATGATGGCGCTAATGCTGCTGGCGGGCCGGGTCTCGGCTCAGTCTGAGGTCTGCGTTAACGACGCGCTGGATCAGCAGCTGTGCCTGGCCAGTCCGGCCGAACGGGTGGTGTCGCTGTCTCCCGGCGCCACCGAACTGCTGTTCAGTGCCGGCGCTGGTGACCGGGTGGTGGCGGTCAGTGCCTGGAGCGACTACCCGCCCGAGGCGGAGGCGCTGCCTCAAGTTGGCGACAGCAATCGGCTGGATCTGGAAGCCATCGTCGCCTTGCAGCCGGATCTGGTGGTGGCCTGGATCGATGGCAATTCCAGGGCCCAGCTGGAGAAACTGAGCGCTATCGGCATCAACGTATTCTGGCTGGCTCCCCGTCGTTTCGATGACATCGCCCAGGCGGTCGAGCAGTTGGCCCGGCTCACCGGGCAACCGGAGCTGGGCCAGCAGCAGGCCGCCGAGTTTCGCAGGGGCCTCTCGGAGCTCCAAAGTGAATTTGTCGATGCCCGTCCAATCCGGGTGTTCTTTCAGATCTGGGATCAGCCGCTGATGACGGTGAACCGGGAAGAACTGATCAGCAAAGCCATCACCCTCTGTGGTGGCGTGAATGTGTTCGCCGATTTGCCCCGGCTGGTACCGAGAGTCAGTGCCGAGGCCGTAGTGATGGCCAACCCTGACGCCATTTTGACTTCTGGCCAGGACAGCAGCGACCTGTCGGGGCTGGCTCGCTGGCAGCAGTTTCCGGAGCTAACGGCAGTAAAAAACGACAATCTGTTCATTGAACCGCCGTCACTGCTGGCGCGGCCAACCTTCCGCATGCTGGATGGCACCCGCCACCTGTGCCGAACCCTGGAGCGCGCCCGTGCCTCTCTCTAGCACCCTGCGCCCGCTGATCGTGCTCGCCCTGATTAGTGGGGTGGCGATGGTGGTCTCTGTCAGTATCGGCTCCAGTGCCATGGAGTTGGGCCAGACCCTGGCGGTGCTGACCGGCGGTGGCACCGAACTGCAACAGACCCTGATCCTGGATCTGCGTTTGCCGCGCACTCTCAGTGCATTTGCGACCGGTGGCTTGCTCGCCGTGGCCGGAGCTCTGATGCAGGTGTTGTTGCGCAATCCCCTGGCTGATCCTTACGTGCTCGGACTGTCCGGCGGTGCCGCAGTCGGTGCCTTGTTGGCCATGCTGGCGGGTGTCGCCGGTTTTGTGGTTTCCGGTTCGGCGTTTGCCGGTGCCATGTTGGCAACCCTGCTGGTGTTTGGACTGGCTCATGGCACAGGCAGCTGGACGCCCTCCAGACTCTTGCTCACCGGGGTAGTGATGGCCTCCGGCTGGGGTGCCTGATTACCCTGATTCTCGCGATGACACCGGCAAGCCGGTTGCCGGGCATGTTGTACTGGCTGATGGGCGATTTGTCTCATGCCGGCACACCGGCGCCGGCGCTCATCATTCTGGTGTTGGTCTGCCTGCTGGTGTTTCCTCTGGGGCGGTCGCTGAACGTGCTGGCTAGGGGGCCGATGCAGGCTGCTGCCCTGGGTGTGTCGGTGCGGCCTCTGGAATGGCTGATTTATCTGCTGGCGAGCGTCCTGACGGCGACAGCCGTGACCATGGCCGGCAGTGTCGGCTTTGTTGGCCTCGTGGTGCCGCACATGCTCAGGTTGGTGCTGGGCAACGACCAACGGTTGATCCTGCCGGCCTGCGCGCTGGCCGGTGGTGGCCTGCTGGTGCTGGCCGATGCCTTGGCGCGGGTAGTGATTGCGCCGGAACAACTGCCGGTGGGTGTGATAACCGCGCTGGTGGGCGTACCCACGTTCCTGTACCTGCTGTATCGGAGCCGATAACCCATGACAGGCCTGACCACCAGCGAACTGATCATCGACATTCCTGGCCGGCCATCGGGTCAGCCGCTGAACCTGCGTGTGGAGCCGGGGCAGGTGTGGGGGGTGCTCGGGCCAAATGGTGTTGGCAAGACCACCTTGCTGCATACTCTGGCCGGTCTGCGCCAGCCCCGGGCCGGACAGGTATTGCTGGACGAACAGCCGGTGACCGGCATGAAGCGCAAGCAGCTGGCGCGGCGCCTTGGCTGGTGTTTCAGGATCGCCAGGATGGTTTCCCGGCAACGGTCCTGGAAACGGCGCTGATTGGTCGCCATCCCTGGATATTGCCCTGGCAGATGGAAAGTCGGCTGATCTGGAACTGGCCGAGCAGGCGCTGACAGCTCTCGACGTGATCCATCTCCGGGATCGGCTGGTACACACACTGTCCGGTGGTGAGCGCCAGCGCGTTGCCATTGCTACCCTGATGACCCAGGCACCCGGACTCTGGCTACTGGACGAGCCCACCAATCATCTGGACCTGCACCACCAGGTTGCGACCATGGGCTTGCTGACCGGGCAGGCTGCCGCCGGCCATACCATATTCATGTGTCTGCACGACCTCAATCTGGCCGCGCGCTGGTGTGATCACCTGTTGCTGCTATACCCCGGAGGCGAAGCCTGCTGGGGGCCGTCGCAGAGCATGCTGGTTCCAGCAGCCCTGGAACAGCTGTACGGTCAGAAGCTGGTGACGGTAGAGGCTGACGGTGCGCCGGTGTTTGTGCCAGCCAGGTAATCGGGCAGACCGTTCTAGATCGAATTCGGAGACAAGCAATGAGCTTTGCGAGAATTTATCAGCAGGCCGCGGACCGCAAGGGCGGTGAAAAAGCGCTGCAGGCTCTGCTGCCGCCCCTGGCTGAGCCAGGGCAATTGGAGGCGCTGGGCGACGACCGGTACCTGTCGGAGATAACCCGATGCATCTTCAAAGCGGGTTTTGTCTGGCGGGTGATCAACCGGAAATGGCCCGATTTCGAGGCGGCCTTTGACGGCTTTGTGCCCATCTACTGGCAACAGGTGCCGCCAGAGGTGCTGGAGGACCTGGCCCAGGACGAGCGTATCGTTCGCAACATGCAGAAAATACGCACTGTGCCGGACAATGCCCGCATGATCGTCGATGCTGCCCGGGAGCACGGCAGCTTTGGTGCCTTTCTCAGCCAGTGGCCATCCGAGGATCAGGTCGGCTTGCTGCTGTGGCTCAAGCGCAATGGTGCCCGTCTGGGAGGCGCGACCGCTCAGTACTTCCTGCGCAACGTCGGTTGGGACGGGTTTATCTTGTCTCGGGATGTGATTGCGGGTCTGCGCCGGGAAGAGCTGCTGGACGCCTCTCCCGGCAGCAAGAAAGGGCTGACCCAGGCTCAGGAGGCGTTTAACAGCTGGCACCAGGAAACCGGCCTGCCTTACAGTCACCTCTCGAAAATCCTGTCCTGCACCGTCGAGAACTAGGTCTTCTAGTGGCTCTGATGTGGGTTCGGATATTGCTGGTGATCCTGTTCCGTGACTCTCGCCGGTCCCATTGTGGTGAACTACACTTTTCCTGAAGGGGGCAAATAGCCCCTGTAAGGGAAGTTATTCGCCATGGCGAAAAGGAAGTCTCAACCACCCGCACCACCCCCGTCCGCAGAGTTCTTTCACAAGTTGGCGTCAGCGGTGCCGGGCATACTTTTCGCCTATTCGCTCAGCGCGGATGGCAAGTCCCACGCGTTTCCCTATGTCAGCAACCACACCCAACATCTCTTCGGTATTGATCCCGAGGCCTTGAAAGAGAGTGCCGATCCACTGTTTGCCATCATCCACCCAGAGGATGCCGAGGGCATGGAAGAGAGTATTCGGGAATCGGCCCGCACCCTGGAACCCTGGCAGTACCGCGGCCGCCTGCACCTGCTTGATAATGGCTATCAGTGGTTTGAAGCGCTGTCCCGGCCAACTCGTGAACCGGACGGCAGCACGGTCTGGTATGGCCAGTTCCACAATATCCAGCACTACAAGGTGCTGGAGCAGGAGCTGCGCGCAAGTGAGTCGGAGTATTCGTTTCAGGCCGGGTTCCAGCGCTTGGTGGCTCGCCTGTCGACAGAGTTCATCAACCTGGGTTTTGGCACCATTGATGAATGCATCGATGAGCTGCTCAAGAGCGTGGGTGAGTTCTTTTCCATGGATCGGTCGTATCTGTACGCCTTCAGCGAGGACTACACCAAGATCACCAAAACCCATCAATGGTGCCGGGAGGGCGTGCCGTCGCTGGTTGATGAAGACCAGACCGTGTCCATAGATGCTTACCAGTGCTGGCGTAAACAGCTGTTGGAGATGGTGCAAAGTAACCAGGTTGCCCATGTTGAAGATGTGTCCGACACACCACCGGACGTTGCCGTGATTCAAGCTCAGTCGGAATCCACATCCTCCGATGCGGCGTCCGTGTTTTGTGTTCCGGTGCGGGCAAAGGGTGATGTGGTCGGTTTTCTTGGCCTTGATTCTCTGACTCCGCGCAAGTGGCGTCGGGACCTGCACGATCTGTTGGTTATCGTTTCCAGCTTGCTGTCCGGTGCCCTGGAGCGAAACCTGCTCGAGGAACAGCTATTGAACCAGTCGATCCGGGATCCGATGACCGGGCTGCATAACCGCCGTTACCTGATGCCTCGGCTCAGTGAACTGGTGGAGCGGGCTGAGCGCTACGATGAGAATTTCACCATCGCCATGCTGGATATCGACCATTTCAAGCAGATCAACGATTCTGTTGGTCATCTCGGTGGAGACTTTGTCCTGCGCCGGTTTGCCGACATTCTGGAAGATCTGATCCGTGCCACCGATGTGGTAGCCCGGTTCGGCGGCGAGGAATTCATGGTGGTGTTCCCGGGCACCGAGCAATCGGCCGTCAAGCAGATGATTGGCCGGATTCTGGCGGCGGTGCGCCATGGCGGTTTCGTCTTTGAGGGGCGTGCAATCCCTGTGACGGTAAGCGCAGGGGTCGCTTCGGTCCGGGAGCGGGACGATCGCATGATGTCGGTCGACGCGGTAATCGGCCGGGCTGACCATCGCCTGTATCTTGCCAAGCAGTCCGGGCGGGATTGTGCCTTCGACGTTTCGGGCCCGCTCGGTCTGTGAGGAACCACATTTCACCTTATATCGCGTGATGGTATATGCTTATAACCCAAAGCGCATTTAGGCAAAGGTGAACACCATGAGTAATCCCATCGTCCAGCCGTTTTTCGACGAAGCCACCAACACGTTCAGCTACGTGGTTCGGGATCCGGACAGCCAGGCCTGTGCGATTCTGGATTCGGTACTCGACTTCGATTACGCCGCCGGCCGCACCGCCGTGGACTCCGCCAATGACATTGTGGCCTACGTGCACAGCCATGATCTGGCGGTGGAGTGGGTTCTGGAAACCCACGTCCATGCCGACCATCTGTCGCTGCGCCGCACCTGAAAAACCAACTGGGCGGCAAGACCGGTATCGGCTTACACATTCGCGATGTCCAGGAGATATTCGGCAAGGCTTTCAACGCGGGTGGCGACTTCGCCCAGGATGGCAGCCAATTCGATCGGCTTTTCCAGGAAGGTGACCGCTTCCGGATTGGCGGGCTGGAGGCCCGGGTTCTGCACACGCCCGGCCACACTCCGGCGTGCCTTACTTACGTTATCGGTGACGCGGCCTTCGTTGGCGACACCCTGTTCATGCCCGATTACGGCACCGCCCGGTGTGATTTCCCTGGTGGCGACGCTCGCACCCTGTACCGATCCATTCAGAAAGTGCTGGCACTGCCGCCGGAGACCCGGCTGTTTCTGTGTCACGATTACAAGGCTCCGGGGCGGGATGACTATGCCCCCATGACCACCGTGGCGGAGCAGCGTAGCAATAACATTCATGTGCACGATGGCATGTCTGAAGACGAGTTTGTCACTCTGCGCACCGAGCGCGACGCCACCCTCGGCATGCCGAGGCTGATACTGCCGGCAGTGCAGGTCAACATGCGTGCCGGGCAGTTTCCACCGGCGGAGGACAATGGCCAGGTCTATCTGAAAGTGCCTATCAACCGGTTCTGAGGCGGCAATGAACGTCAAACGCTACTTGCCCCTTATGGACTGGCTGCCTGGCTATGGCCGTAGTCAGGCCGTCAATGACCTGGTGGCGGCGGTCATTGTCACCGTCATGCTGATTCCCCAGTCGCTCGCCTATGCATTGCTCGCGGGCTTGCCGGCCCAGGTTGGGCTGTATGCCAGCATTCTGCCCTTGGTGGTCTATGCGGTGTTCGGCACCAGTCGCACGCTCTCGGTGGGTCCGGTGGCGGTGGCATCCCTGATGACGGCGGCGGCGCTGGCGCCGTTGGCCCAGGCCGGAACGTCGGAGTACCTCATTGGCGCGGTGGTGCTGGCAACGCTGTCCGGGCTAATGCTCATGGCCATGGGCCTGCTCCGGCTGGGCTTCATGGCCAATTTCCTGAGCCATCCGGTGATATCCGGTTTCATAACCGCCTCCGGAATCGTCATCGCGGCCAGTCAGCTCAAGCACATTCTGGGTGTCGAGGCGTCCGGTCATAACCTGCTCGAAATCGTGAACTCCCTGGCGGGTTCCATTGGCCAGACAAACGGGGCGACGGTCGCCGTCGGCGCCGGTGCTTTGCTTTTCCTGCTGGTTGCTCGCAAACGCCTGAATCCGCTGTTGCGCGCCGTCGGGCTTGCGCCCCGGTTGGCGGATATTCTGACCAAGACCGCGCCAATTCTGGCGGTGCTGGTAACCACGTTGCTGGCCTGGCAGCTGAATCTCGGTGCCCAGGGTGTAAAGCTGGTTGGCCAGGTGCCTGCAGGCTTACCCTCCCTCGCTTTGCCCAGCCTCGACTGGGGGCTATGGCAGCAGCTGGCCGTGAGTGCCCTGCTGATTAGTGTGGTGGGTTTTGTGGAGTCGGTGTCGGTGGGCCAGACCCTGGCCGCCAAGCGTCGCCAGCGTATCGATCCGGATCAGGAATTGATCGGGCTGGGCGCAGCCAATGTCAGCTCTGGCCTGTCCGGCGGCATGCCGGTGACCGGGGGCTTCTCCCGGTCGGTGGTGAACTTCGATGCCGGCGCAGAAACGCCCGCGGCTGGTGCCTTCACGGCGGTCGGGATTGCGCTGGCCACCCTGTACCTGACCCCGGCCATTGCCTATCTGCCCCAGGCGACGCTGGCGGCAACCATCATGGTGGCGGTTGCCACCCTGATTGATCTGCCCGCGCTGGCGCGCACCTGGCGCTATTCCAGGCCCGATTTTGGCGCCATGCTGGCCACCATCCTGCTGACCCTAGCGCACAGTGTTGAAGCCGGCATCCTGGCTGGTGTGGGATTGTCCATCGGCCTGTTTCTCTACCGCACCAGCCGGCCCCACAGCGCCGTTGTTGGTCGGGTGCCTGGAACCGAACACTTCCGAAACGTGCTGCGCCACGATGTTGAACTTTGTCCCAAGGTGACCTTTCTGCGGGTGGACGAAAGCCTGTATTTTGCCAATGCCCGGTTCCTGGAGGAGCGGGTGATGGATCTGGTGGCCGGTGAGCCGGCATTGAAGCATCTGGTGCTGGTCTGTCCTGCGGTAAATCTCATCGACGCCTCGGCGCTGGAGAGCCTGGAAGCCATCAACGAACGTCTGCGAAATGCCGGCGTGGCTCTGCACCTGTCGGAGGTGAAAGGGCCGGTGATGGACCGTCTCAAAAACACGGATTTGCTGGCCAATTTGAGTGGCGAGGTTTTCCTCAGTACCTATGAAGCCTGGCAGAGACTGATCGGGCAGTCGGTAGCGCAGCGTATTATCGTCTGACCGTCAGCACACTTGCCCAATGGGTGGGGCCGACCGGTACTATGGAATTTCTCCTTTCGGTGTTCAGACAACGGCACGCGCACTATGGGTATGACCGAAAACCTGCTTTCGACCACCCAGTGGCTCATCACCCTGGTGCTGTTTCTGTTGATCCTGGTGCGGGCGGTGCGCACCATCGACTGGCAGGCTGTGCGCCGGGATAACACCCTGCAGCACACGTTCTTCGGGGCGGCGGTAGTGCTGGGCTTTCTCTGGCAGTTGCGGGCGGGGCTGTCTCCCGGCCTCTCCATTCACGTGTTCGGTATTACGGTGATTACCCTCATGCTGGGTTGGGCGCTGGCGGTTCTGGCCGGCCTGCTGGCGCTGATCATTACTGTGATCACCGGACGCGAGCCCTTGCTGATGTTTGCTGCCAACGGCTTGATTACCGTTATGATTCCAGCTTTAGTCAGTCATGGCATCATGCTTTGGGAGCGTCATAAAAATTTTAAGAACTTTTTCGCCTATATTTTCGTGTGTGGTTTTTTCGGTGCCGGCATTGCGGTAGCGGCGGCCGGCATTGTGATGTGCCTGCTGCTCTGGTCCAGCGGCGTCTATGATTTGTCCGAACTGGTGCATGAATACCTGCGGTATTTGCCGCTGTTCATGATTCCCGAGGGGTTTGCCAACGGTGCCTTTGTTACCGGGTTGATGGTTTTTCATCCGGATCGGCTCACTACTCTGGATCAGCGGCGCTATCGGTAAGGGCGATCAGCGTTTGGGCCAATACCGCTGCATCTCGACAAACAGGAAGGAGGCGCTCCAGCTGATCAGCACCAGTCCGGTAAGGCCCTCGATACCGGTCAGGAAGCGTAAAACACCGAGTGGTTCGACGTCCCCGTAGCCGACGGTGGTGAAGGTGCTGAAGGAAAAATAGACGCAATCCAGCAAGCTGCCGGTGAAATTGCCGGCCAACAGGCCCCAGGCACTGGCGTGATGCATCCAGTAGTAGGCGATGGCAAACACCCAAACCTGGAGGCTGTGCGCCAGGAGAAGCCCGAACACTGCCACAATCAGCCGGAATCGATGTCGGAGCTGTATTTTGGCAAGCAGGCCGCTGAGCCGGATCAGCGCTTCGTAGTGGAGCAGCACCACCACAGCAACAACCAGGCTATTGAGAAGGATTGCCTCAACGAGGCTGGCGTGATCTTCTACCGGCAACGGTGCAGTGCTCCAGACCTGATCGAATAATTCACATGGCTCTCCTGATGGAGGGTTTAATTTACTTTAGTTGGCCGTTTAGTAATGTCCAAACGACTCTTGCCCCTGATCATTCTTGCTCTTGGTGTCCTTGGTTTTCTTGCCCTCAAGCTGACTCGACCTGAACCGGCCCCTGTCAGCGCCACGGAACGCAGCTGGCGTGTGAGCACCCAGATTGTTCAGCCGGGAAGCCACACGCCGTTGTTGCCCTTGTATGGCCAGGTTGTGGCACCCGAGCAGCTGAACGTCACCGCGACACTGGCCGGGCGAATTGACGCTCGGCCAGTGTCGGAAGGCGAGCGGGTGCAGGCCGAGGATTTGCTGGTGGCTCTGGATGACGCCGATATCCGGCCGGTACTGACCCAGGCGGAGTCTCAGGTGGCCGATCTCAAGGCCCAGCTTCAGTCGGAGCAGGTCCGGCACCGCAATGACCGGGCGGCAATCAAGAGTGAGCGTGCGATTCGCGATAATGCGGCCCGGCAACTGGAGCGTACCAAGTCTCTGGTCGGGCGTAATCTGGCCTCGCAGGAAAACCTTGAGGCCGCTACCGACGCCTTGGCCCGGGCGGAGCTGACGGTCAGCACGCGCCAGCGGGCTATCGACGAACACCCGCCCCGATTGCAGAGCCTGGAAGCCAAACTGGCCCAGGCCGAAGCCAACCTGGCGACCATTGAAAGAGACGCCAAGCGGGCGCGGATTACCGCCCCGTTCGATGGTGTGGTCACCGGAGTTCAGGTCGCTCCCGGGGATCTGGTGGCCCGCAACGAACCGCTGCTGTCGCTCTATCCAACCAAGAACCTCGAGCTGCGAGCCCGGGTGCGGCAATGTTCCGGGCGGAGCTGCTGGGTGCCTGTCCCGGGGTGAAACGCTGATGGCGTCCAGTGAGGGCGGCGAGCACCGATTTGAGCTGATCCGGTTTGCCGGCACCGCAGATGCGGCGGGAACAGAAGCCATCCTGGCGCTGGTTGGCAATGGTGGCGGTTTGCGTCCCGGTGAGTTGCTGCCGGTTAACCTGCAACGGCCGGAACGCGCGGATTCCGTTGCCATTCCTTTTAGCGCTCTTTATGGCGCCAACGCCGTTTATCTGATGAACCAGGACCAGCGAATGGAGCGGGTTCGGGTCGAGCGCATAGGCGAGGCCATGGCGAATAACGGCGAGCGTCGGCTCCTGGTGGCAGGTGACGAGCTCAAGCCGGGTGCGAAGCTGATCACCACTCACTTGCCCAACGCCATGACCGGGTTGAAAGTCGAGCCGGTGGACCCTGCACCGTCAGAAGAGAAGGGAACGGAGGCTGCTGAATGAGAGGCCGCCGAGGGGTGATCGGATTTTTTGTTCATCACCGGGTTGCGGCCAATCTGGTGATGCTGGTGATGTTGCTGGGTGGCGTACTGGCGCTGACCCGGATGAATATCCAGTTTTTCCCCACCTTCGCCCTCGACTATGTCAGTGTCCGGGTGGTTTGGAGCGGCGCCTCAGCTGAGGATGTCGAGCAGGGTATTACCGATCCGCTGGAACAGCGGCTGCGCAGCATCGAAGGCCTCAAGAAGATGACTTCGACCTCGGCCCAGAGCGTGTCCTCCATCACCCTCGAGTTCCATGAGGGCACCGACCCCATGCAGGCGCTGGACGACGTCAATCAGCAGGTGGACGAATTCACCAACCTGCCGGCGGATGCCGAAGAGCCTCAGGTCACCCGCATTGAGCGCTATGAGCCGGTGGCGCGATTGCTGGTCTACGGCGATATGGATCGCAGCGAATTGCGGGATTTGAGTTACCGGTTCGAGGATGAACTGCTGGAGCAGGGCATTGACCGGGTCGAAATCTCCGGCCTGCCGGAGCAGCAGATCAGCATCGATGTGCCGGTTGAACGCCTGGAGACCCTGGGGCTGTCCCTGGAACAGATTGCCGACCGGGTGGCCTCCATTTCCCGGGATCTGCCTGCTGGCATGATGGCGCAGCAGGATGCTACCCGGGAGTTGCGGGCGGTGGAGCAGCGCCGGTCTGCCCAGGCGTTCGAGGACATCACGGTACTCAGTGGTGAGCGGATTCAGCTCAGGCTGGGGGACATTGCCATAATCCGGCAGGAAGCCCGGGATAATCAGGTGACTCTGAGTCGCAACGGTTACCCGGCGGCGGAGCTGGTGCTTCAGCGCGCCGAAAATGGCGATTCCCTGGAATCTGCCAGGTGCTGGATGACTGGCTGGAAAAGACCCGGCCGACCCTGCCGCCCTCCCTGACCCTGGAAGTCTACGATCAGTCCTGGCAACTGCTGAACGACCGTATTTCCCTGCTGGTTAATAACGGCCTGGGCGGTCTGGTGCTGGTGGTCTGCCTGTTGTACCTGTTCCTGCCAGGCCGGGTGGCCGTCTGGGTGGCAATTGGTATACCCACCGCCTTTCTGGCGTCCATGGCGGTGCTGTGGGGTATCGGCGGCTCCATCAATATGATTTCACTGTTTGCCCTGATCATGGCCCTGGGGGTAATCGTGGACGATGCCATTGTGGTGGGCGAGGACGCCGACGCCCACGCGCGTATGGGGGAAGAGTCGATTTACGCCTCCGAAGGCGCCGCCAAGCGCATGGTGTGGCCGGTATTGGCGTCGTCGCTGACCACGGTGGCCGCGTTTATGCCGCTGCTGGTCGTGGGCGGTGTGATTGGCAATATCCTGGGTGACATTCCCACGGTGATGATCTGCGTGCTGGTGGCTTCGCTTCTGGAGTGTTTTATTGTGCTGCCCGCGCACCTGCGTCACGCCTTCGTGCCCCGTGGACGTTCCGGTGGCGAAAAACAGCCCTCGTCCGTTAGCCGAAATCCCGTAGCGCGTCTGCGCTCGGGTTTTGAGACGAAGTTCGATCAGTTCCGCGAAGGCCGGTTCCGCCGGTTCTCTCTGCTCAGCCTTAAGCACCGGGGCGTAACCCTGGCTAGTGCGGTCGCACTGGCCCTGCTTACCGTCGGTTTGCTGGCCGGTGGCCGGCTTGGCTTCAATTTCTTCCCCACGCCTGAGCCCTCTATCTTTTATGCCAACGCCAGCTTTGTGGCCGGCACCGATGAGCGCACGGTAGACCGGTTTCTGGAGGATATGCGAAGAAGTCTGAACGACACCGAGGAAGCCCTCGGCGGCGATCTGATCCTGCACGCGATTACCCGCGAGGGCGCAACCCTGGGGTCCGGAGGCCGGTCACGTACTGGTGAAGAGCTCGGCGCCATGTTCATAGAGCTGGCACCTTCAGACCGGCGCCTGGTTCGAAATCCCGAGTTCATTAACGAATGGCGCAGCCGCCTGGCGCTGCCTGCGGGGCTGGAAAATCTGAGTATTTCCGAGCGGCAAGCCGGGCCACCGGGCCGGGATGTTAACGTGCGCCTGACCGGCGATGATGCCGAATCCCTGAAAGCCGCCGCTGAAGCCCTGTCTCAGGCGCTGTCGACCCTGCCGGGCGTGCTCGATGTGGAAGACGACATGCCATGGGGGCGGGAACAGCTGATCTACCAGGTTAGCGCCTACGGCGAGGCCCTTGGCCTGACCACCTCCGATCTGGGCCGACAACTGCGGGCTGCCTTTGATGGCCGTATTGCCAGATCTATCAGGATGGACGGGACGAAGTGGAAGTGAGGGTACAGCTGCCCCAGGATCAGCGCGAGCGACTCTCTACCTTGTCACAGATGACTGTGAGAGTGCCGGATGGCCGCTTTGTGCCACTCAGTCAGGTCATGAATCTGGATCACCGGCAGGGCTTCGAAGCCCTCCGCCATGCGGACGGCAAGCTGGCGGTGGAGGTGACCTCCGGGCTGAATACCCAGGTCAGCACCACGGACCAGATTCTCGACAGCCTGCAGGCCGAGGCCCTGCCTGAAATCGCCAGTCGCTATAACGTGCGCTACAGCTTCGAAGGCCGGGCCGCCGACCAGCGCGAAACCCTGGCCGACATGCAGACCGGCCTGATTATTGGCCTGGGCCTGATGTACGTGGTGCTGGTCTGGGTGTTTGCGTCCTGGAGTCTGCCAGTAATTGTCATGGCGATCATTCCCTTTGCTTTGGTCGGAGGCCTCATTGGGCATTGGCTGATGGGGCTCCAACTCACCATCCTGTCCCTGTTCGGGTTGTTTGGTTTGTCCGGAATAGTGGTCAATAACGCCATCATCCTCGTAGCTTTCTATAACCAGCAGCGAAAAAAGGGCCTCGACATCACCAAAGCCCTGAACGAGGCCGCGGTTCAGAGGGTGCGGGCGGTGCTGCTGACCTCGCTGACCACTATCGGTGGCCTGTTGCCGCTGTTGTTCGAAACCTCGCTGCAGGCGCAGTTCCTGATCCCCATGGCGACTTCAATCGCGTTCGGCTCGGGCTGTCGACGCTGCTGGTGCTGCTGGTGATTCCGGCCCTGCTGTCCTGGCTGGAGCAATTCCGGGAATGGCGCGCCCAACGACACGGAGAGCATGCTCCTTTGATAGGGATTGACGAATAAAGGCAGAATTTCAATGGGACAAGCTTTGCTTACGGTTCACGGACTGGCCAAGGGTTTTCAGAGTGGCAGCGAGCATATCCCTGTGCTGGCGGACCTGGCCTTCACCTTGAGCCAAGGTCAGTCCATGGCGTTAATGGGCCGGTCCGGGTCGGGTAAAAGCACCCTGTTGAACCTGTTGTGCGGCCTGGAACACCCGGACGCCGGCGTTATCGATATCGACGAGCAACGCTTTGACGGCGGCCGGGCCTCTGACCGACGAACACAGGTTCGGCGCTGGGCCGATCTGCGGCGCCAGCGCATCGGTGTGGTGTTCCAGGACGCCAACCTGATGCCGGCCATGTCGTTGCTCGACAACGTTCGGTTGAGAGCCCGGCTGGCTGGTCAGGACGATCAGGGCTGTTTGGCCTGGCTCGAACGCCTGGGCATCGGCGCCCTGGGCGACCGGTTTCCGGATCAGGTCTCGGGCGGTCAGCGCCAGCGTGCGGCCCTGGCCATGGTGTTTGCCATGCAGCCCGCACTGATCCTGGCGGATGAACCGACCGGCAGCCTCGATCGGCACACTGCGGATGACGTCGCCGATGAATTGTTCCGGCTCCAGGCCGACCACGGTTGCGCCTGATTCTAGCCACCCACGACGCTGAACTGGCGGCCCGCTGCGGCCAGCGCTAGATCTGGCGCACCCGTCGAACCCCACTTCGCCCTTTACATCCTCCATGGTTTCTAGCAGCTCCGCGCCTGCAGACCGGGCCCCGTGATGACACTGTTCGCCGCATTGTTCAGTCATTACCGGCGTCACCCGCTGCAGCTGCTCTCGCTGGCGATCATGATTGTGGTCGCCACCATGTTGTGGACTGGGGTTAGTCATCTCACCTATCAGGCCAGGGCCAGTCTCGGTCAAAGTGAGCAGGCGGTAGCGGAGCGGCAGCAAGTGGTTCGCTTGGACGGGCAGTCGGTTACGGTGGCGGATTTCGTGACCCTGCGCCGGGCCGGTGTTTGCGTTATGCCCTGGCTTGAGGTGCAGCGCCCGGATGCCCAGGGCCGGGTGGTGGGCGTGGACGGGTTAGCGGCGAGTTGTTTTGCCGGGGCCAGCGAATCCACGCAGGCCTGGAATCAGCCCCTGAACGGTAAACCCTTTCTCGATATTCGCGATGCCGCGGCTCTGACCACCGGCCCCGATGACCAGACTGCCGAGTTGACGCTGCTGGTGGCGGAGCAGGTGGCCGAGGCTGCTTTGCCCGAGGGCTATCGCCTGACCCGCTTCAGCCTTGGCCCCGATACCGGGGAGTTGGGTGAAAGCTTCCTGCTAAACCTGGATGCCCTTGGCGTGCTGGTGCTGTTAATCACCGCCTTGCTGCTGCGCAGTGTGTATCAGCTGGGGCTGGCGCAACGCCGGGACAGTTTCGCTCTTTTGCACAGGTTCGGCGTGCCGCCAGTATCGGTTAATCGCTTGCTGGTGCTGGAAATGGCCCTGCTGGCCGGGCTCTGTGTGATTCCGGGCGTGGCGTTAGGGCGGTTGCTAGCCGGGCTTCTGGGCAGCGGATTCGGTCAGGCCCTGGACAATCTGTTTGATGCGCCGCTGTACGCCGGCCAGGAGGCGAGCTGGCTATCGTCGGTTCTGACCATGATGGCGGTGGTGATGGTGGTCTGCCTGATTGATCTGATCCGACCGGTTTCGCGAGCGCCGGTAACGCTCCAGGCCGGTCAGCGACGGTCCCTGGCCCTGGCGGCTCTGTTGCTTGGGCTGGTGCTGGCTTTGGTGGCATCGTCGCTGGTGCTGGTGTTTATAGCCGTTGCCCTGGTGTTCGTTGGCGCAGGGTTGCTGGCTCCGAGTCTGATGTCCGGTCTGGCCCAGCGCCTTGCCCGGGCTGCGCCGGACCCGCTAATACGCTGGCACTTCGCCGAATTTGGGGTTCTGGCCCGGCGCCTGGCGTTGCCGCTGGTGGCACTGCAGTTTTCGTTGGCCATGGTGTTGGCGGTGCAGGCATTGGTGACGGTGTTTGAAGCAACTTTTGATGAGTGGCTGTCCCAGCGGCTGGCGGCCGACTTTTTTGTCGAAGTGCCTGCGGGTGCCGATACTGGCGCCGCCGTCGACTGGCTGGCGGACGAGCCTGAGCTGGCAGCAAGCGGCGATTGGCAGCGGGTGGTGCGAGGCAAGGCGGAGCTGACGGTGTCAGGTGTCGAGCAGGTTTTGGTGTCCCAGCCGGGACAGAGTGTCGACCTGCTGGCCGTTGCGCCTGTAGGCCGGCTGCTGACCCAGTGGCGCCTGCAGGCAGCTGTAGACCAACCCTGGCAGGCCTTTGCCCGGGGCGAGGGCATCATGATCAATGAACAACTGGCGGGCCGGCAGGAGTTGGCGGTGGGCCAAACCTTGAACCTGACCGTGGCCGATAAAGCCCTGTCATTGCCCGTTCTGGCTATCTATCCCGACTATGGTCGTCCGGCCGGTGAGGTGCTGCTTAACGCCGAACTGTTGCCGACGGCGTTCAAACCCGGATTCGAGAGCCTGTCTATCAATCCGGGCAATCTGGACATGGCGACTGTGGTATCGGGGCTGCAGCGGGTATGCAGGTGGAGACGGTGACAGTGCGGAACAACGAGCGCATTCGTGAGCTGGCGGACACCGTGTTCGACCAGACGTTCCTGCTGACCCGGGCCATGACCGTGCTGACTTTGATTTTGGCAGCGGCTGCCTTGCTGATTATGGGCTGGGTGTTCTTCTCAACCCGGGTCTGGTATTACCGGCTATTGGCGGTGTGGGGCTTGCGCGACAGGGAGGTGGCCGGCCAGATGGTGCGCCTGGCCGTCAGCCTGACTATTGGCATTGCGGTGTTGGCGTTGCCGTTGGGTATCTGGCTGACCTGGGTGCTCGTGCACCGGATCAACCCCTTGGCCTTTGGCTGGTCATTGCCGATGGCCGTGTATCCGGAGTTCTGGGTAGAGCTGATTGGGCTCAGCCTGATGGTTGGCCTGAGTATCGCCGCGCTGATGCGTCGTCAGCTCCAGCAGCCGGCTACCATGCCTGCTTCCGCGAGTAGCCTGGCGGGAGGTGATCGGTGACATTTTTCAGAAAATTGCCTCATTTCCCAAGGTTTTTTCAAATTTTTGCCCCGTTATTTGGGCTTTTTCTCCTTGCCGGCTGCTCCGGGGAGTCCGAAGACAGCGGCTTTGCGGGGCTTGCCGAGTCCCAACAGACCGATACCGACGTACCTTTCCTGCAGCCGGGTCCGGGTGACCGGCTCGAATTCCCGGAGGATTTTGGGCCCCACCCCCAGCACCGCATCGAATGGTGGTACCTGACTGCCAATCTCGAAAACCAGGCCGGTGAGCCGCTGGGCCTGCAATGGACACAGTTTCGCCAGGCCCTGACCCCGAGGCCGGCGGATGCGACACCGCCGGAGCCGTCCCAGTGGCCATTGCAGGCGGCGTGGATGGCTCACGGTGCACTCAGCTGGCGTGGTCAGCACCATTTTGCCGAGCGGCTGGCCCGGGCCGACGTTGGTCACGCCGGCGCCACGGCACATCCATTCGAGGTCTGGCTTGATGACTGGCGGCTTAGCCGTACGGGCGAGTCCGGCCGTTGGCGATTGCAGGTGTCGGCGGATAACTGGTCCTACGATCTGTTCCTGCGGCTAAACGGTCCGCCGGTGGCGCACGGTGACCGAGCTTCAGCGCCAAGTCGGCCAGTGGTGAAGGCTCGATGTATTTCAGCCTGGTGGATATTGCCATAGCCGGTACAGTCACCATCGACGGCGAAACCCAGAAGGTCCGCGGCAAGGGCTGGTTTGATCGGGAGTGGAGTAGCCAGCTGCTGAAAACCGGGCAGCAGGGTTGGGACTGGTTTGCCCTGCACCTGGATTCCGGCAACAAGCTGATGGCATTCCGGTTACGGGAGAACAGCGATGTGTTCACTTCCGGCACCTGGATTACCGATGAAGGTAAGGCGGTTTCGCTGAGTGCCGACGATCTGATACTGGCTCCCGACGCAGACGCCGAGGCAACGCCAACCCGATGGCGGCTGCAGGTGCCCCGTTACGGCGTCGATCTCGATATTGCCGCGCCGCCCGGCAATTACCGTAATGAGGGTCAGTACCCGTACTGGGAAAGTCCGGTCAGCGTCAGTGGTAGTCACTCGGGGGAGGGCTACATGGAACTGACCGGGTATGAGGCGGAGTAGGCCGTTCAGCTGGTCGCTGGTGGTTCCAGACTGGAGAACAGCTCCTGGATGCCGCTGTGCCACTGCTGCCGCAGGCTGTGGAAGTATTCACACTGCTCCTCAACCCGCTCCATCAGGCAAGGCTTGAGGGCGTCTTTGCGATAGATCGCAACGTCCAGGGGCATGCCCACGGACAGGTTGCTCTTCATGGTGGAATCAAACGAGATCAGGGCGCACTGATAGGCCCGGTCCAGCGGTGTCCGGTAGTTCACGATCCGGTCGAGGATCGGTTTGCCGTACTTGGACTCGCCAATCTGGAAATAGGGTGTTTCTTCGGTGGCCTCGATGAAGTTGCCTTCCGGATAGACGTTGAACAGGCGCGGTGCCTCGCCTTTGATCTGACCCCCGAGAATCAGCGAACAACTGAAATCCACATGGCTTAGCTTGCCGTCCGGGTTGTCCCGGCGGATCACCTCGCGCATGGTCTGGCCCACGATTTCGGCGGTCTCAAACATGGTAGCGGTATTGAGCACGTTGGTGGTGTCGGTGCCGGCTCGGCGTTCCAGCAGGCTGATGACACTCTGGCTGGTGGCCAGGTTGCCGGCGGACAGCAACACCAGCTCACGTTCGCCCGGCTTGTCGAACACATGCATCTTACGGAAGGTCGAGATCTGGTCGAAACCGGCATTGGTTCGGGAATCCGACGCAAACACCAGCCCGTCGGCCAGTCGCATCGCTACGCAATAAGTCATAAAGCCCTCCTGCCAGGCTCCAATAATGCGCGTAGTCTAAAACGAATTCCGTCGGAACGTGAGCGCTTTATTGTGCGTTTTTTGGCAGTTTTGTTACTGCGCTTGCGCCGCCTCAGTCACCCAGGCCCGAGTCTGCATGTGCTCGGTTCCGCCGCCGCTGCGCATGCCACGAACGGGCGCCACATCGAGGTAGTCCAGGCCGACCGCCAGCTTCAGATGGCTCTCGGCCACGTTCAGGGTGTTAACCACATCGAAGGTCTGCCAGTTGCTGCCCAGCCAGACTTCGGCCCAGGCGTGAGTGGCCACGTGGTCATCACTGACGGAATGAATGTAGCCACTGACATAGCGAGCAGGCACGCCGATATAGCGACAACAGGCGATGAAGATATGGGTGTGGTCCTGGCACACACCAGCACCGAGCTTGAAGGCCTCCGCCGCGGTGTGGGTCACATTGGTGGCTCCCGGGGTGAACGCGATGTGCTCGCGCAGATGCTTCATCAGACGAAGCAGGCTGCGCTTGTTGGGCGAGTACTGTTCGGCGAACGCCTTCAGATCATTGTCCACCTCGGTCAATGGCGTGTCGCACAGGAAAACCTCGGGTGGAAACGGAGAGTCGTCTTTGGTCAGTGGTTTGCCGGTCAGGTCGACAATGCCCTCGGCGACCAGGGTGATACTTGGAAACGCCTTTTTCAGGGTCATCACCGTTACCGGGTTGCCATACCCATCGATCATCTCACTGGTTTCGCCCGGGATGTCCAGGTGCCATTCGAAGATACGCTGCTGGGGCGTATTGCGTGGCGTCAGCCGGATGTACTGGATGCTGTTGCGTACCGGCGATTCGTAGGTGTAGGTCGTCTCATGACGAATATGCAGTCTCATTGGTGCCACCCCATGTAGTCTTTCTGAATCTGACCGGCAATGCGCTGAATCCTTGCCAGGAAATCCACGAGGTAGTCATGCAGGCCACGTTCCTCGATGTAGTCGGTATCACCGTAACGGATATTGGCATAGAGGCTTGAGGCCATGCGCCGGGCTCTCTGGGCAGAACCACTTTCAACCCGGTCGAGCAGGCCTGCAATTTCCTCCAGACAGCTGTGCAGGGAGCGCGGCAGTTCATGGGAGAGAATCAGCAATTCCGCGACACTGGTAGGGTCCAGGCTATGTCCATAGGTGTTCTGGTAAGCCTCGAAAGCCGCCAGGGAGTTCAGCAGCGCGGTCCACTCGAAGAAGGACTGGGTGGCCTGTTCCTCCATGGCCTTCGTTGCCATAACATGGCGGATATCCAGCACCCGCGCGGTGGTATCGGCGCGCTCAATGATCGTGCCCAGACGCAGGAAGTGGAAGGCATCGTTGCGCAGCAGGGTGCCGTAAGCGGCGCCCCGGAACATGTGCGAGCGTTCGCGAATCCAGTCGAATACAGAGCTGGCGTTGGATTCGGTGACGCCCTCTTGCTGCAGTACTTGCAGGTCCAGCCAGGCCCGGTTGATGGTTTCCCATACGTCGGCTGACAGGTTGCCCCGAACATGCAGGGCGTTGTCCCGGGCGTTACGGACATAGTTAAAGACGCTGGCCGGGTGTTGATCATCCAGCAACAGGAAGTCGATCAGGTTCTGGGGCGTGATCTCGTCATGGTGTTCGAAAAACTCATCATAGGTGCCCGAGACCAGCAGCGGCACCGAAAGCTGTTCGGTGCGGTCTTCCGGAACGTCGATCAGCGCCATGTTCAAACTGACATCCAGTTGTCTGGCCTGGCTCTCTGCCCGCTCCAGGTAACGGGCCATCCAAAACAGGCTGGAGGCTGCGCGGCTCAGCATAAGTCGTCCTCCAGTACCCAAGTGTCTTTGGTGCCACCGCCCTGGGAGGAATTGACCACCAGTGAGCCCTTTTTCAAGGCTACGCGGGTCAGCCCGCCGGGAACCATCTGAATCTTCTTGCCCGACAGCACGAAGGGCCGGAGATCGAGGTGCCGAGGTGCCACGCCCTCGTCCACGAAGGTGGGGCAGGTGGACAGGCTGAGTGTCGGTTGGGCAATGTAATCCTCGGGGTGCGCCTTGAGCAAGCCGCGGAAGGTTTCCAGCTCCTTCTTGCTGGCCTTGGGGCCAATCAGCATGCCATAGCCACCCGCGCCCTGGGCTTCCTTGACGACCAGTTCCGGCAGGTGATCGAGCACGTATTGCAGATCCTTTTTCTTGCGGCACTGCCAGGTTGGCACATTCTTCAGAATGGGCTCTTCACTGAGATAGAAGCGGATCATGTCCGGAACATACGGGTAGATCGACTTGTCATCCGCAATCCCGGTGCCCATGGCGTTGGCCAGGACCACATTACCGGTTCGGTAGGCGGCATAAAGCCCGGGTACGCCCAGCATGGAACTGGGGTTGCCAGCCAGCGGATCGAGGAAGTCGTCGTCGACCCGGCGGTAGATGACATCCACCTGTTGCGGGCCGACGGTGGTTTTCATGTACACACGGTTCTGGTGCACAAACAGGTCGGCGCCTTCGACCAGCTCCACGCCCATCTGTCGCGCCAGGAAGGCATGCTCGAAATAGGCACTGTTGAACCGGCCCGGGGTGAGCACCGCCACCGTTGGGTTAGCCTTTAATGAAGCGGCGCGCAGGGTTTCACCCAGCAGATTGGGGTAGTGCTCCACCGGAGCCACCGGCGAGTGGGCAAACAATTCGGGGAATAGCCGCATCATCATCCGGCGATTCTCGAGCATGTACGAGACCCCACTGGGGCAACGGAGGTTGTCTTCCAGCACGTAAAAATCGCCATCGTTGTTACGAATCAGGTCGATACCGGCGATGTGGGAGTACAGGTTTCTCGGCAGCTTCAGGTTTTGCATGCCGGCTGATACTGGCTGTTGGCAAATACCTGCTCGGCACTGATTACGCCGGCTTTCACGATTTCGTAATTGTGGTAGATGTCGTGCAGAAAGCGGTTTAGCGCTGTTACTCGCTGGCGCAGGCCGGCCTGGAGTTTGTGCCAGTCGCTGGCGGAAATGACCCGGGGGATCAGATCAAAGGGAATCAGCCGGTCGGCGCCCTGATCCTCACCGTAGACATTGAAGGTGATGCCCAGGCGCTGGAACAACACATCGGCTTCGCGGCGCTTTTCCGCGATCAGGTTTTCATCTGATTCGAGCAACCAGTTTTCCAGCATACGGCAATGCGGCCGCACTCGGTTGTTCTCATCGAACAACTCATCAAACAGACCTGTGTCCGGCGTCTCAATCAACATGATTCCGTTCGTCTCCCTGAAGGGTGCCGGTGAAGTCGGCACTCAATACGGTAATGGGCAGCAAAAGGCGGGCCATCGGCTCTGTTGATGGTGTCATGCCCTGTCATACAGCAAAGGAGAGTACGGCCGTTCTGTCAATTCAGGGGTTAGAACGAAAACAGGCGGCCAAGTGGCCGCCTGCTTCATTGTGGAACCAAATCGCCTTATTCGACGGAGGTTGCACCAATACGGTGAATACTGACGTCCGCGCCGTTGAACTCTTCTTCGTCTGTCAGGCGCAGGCCGGAAATGGCGTTGATCACGCCATACACAATCATGCCTCCCACGAATGCCACCAAAACGCCGGCTACGGAGCCGATGATCTGGGACATCAGGCTGACGCCGCCCAGGCCACCGAAGCTTCCTGGCCGAAGATGCCGCAGGCAATCGCACCCCAGACACCACAGACGCCGTGCAGCGGCCAGACGCCCAACACATCGTCCAAACGCTCAATCTTGGCCTGGGCCCACTCGAACAGGTATACAAAGATCGCGCCGGCAACACCGCCGGTGATCAGTGCGCCCACCGGGTGCATAAGGTCTGAGCCGGCACAAACGGCTACCAGACCGGCCAGTGGACCGTTGTGGATGAAGCCCGGGTCCTTGCGACCCACCAGCATGGCCACCAGGATGCCGCCGACCATGGCCATCAGGCTGTTCACCGCGACCAGGCCACTGATGCCGTCGAGGGTTTGTGCCGACATGACGTTGAAGCCGAACCAGCCAACGGTCAGGATCCAGGCGCCCAGCGCCAGGAACGGAATGTTGGAAGGGGCAAAGGCCACTACGCGACCGTTGCGGTAACGACCGTTACGTGCGCCCAGAAGCAGAACCGCGGCCAGGGCAATCCAGCCACCCACGGCATGCACCACAACGGAGCCTGCGAAATCGTGGAAAGATGCACCAAACTGGCTCTCAAGCCATGTCTGGAAACCGTAGTTGCCGTTCCAGATCAGACCTTCGAAGAACGGGTACACCAGGGCGACGATGAGCGCAGAGGCAATCAGCATGGGGTAGAACTTTGCGCGCTCGGCGATGCCGCCGGATACGATCGCCGGAATGGCGGCTGCGAAGGTCATCAGGAAGAAGAATTTAACGAGCTCGTAGCCGTTGCTGGCGGTCAGTTCTGTCGCGCCGGTCATGAAGTGGCTGCCGTAGGCGACGTAGTAACCTACAAAGAAATAGGCTACGGCAGAGACGCCGAAATCGGTCATGATTTTGACCAGAGCGTTAACCTGGTTCTTGTGCCTTACGGTGCCCACTTCGAGGAAGGCAAAACCGGCGTGCATGGCCAGTACCATGATGGCACCGATAAGGATGAACAGCGTGTTAGCGCTCTCAGTCAGGGTGTGTACTGCACTCGTGATGTCCACGGGTTTTCGCTCCTGAGTTGTTTTGTTGGCCTCGGTCGGGCTTGTTGTGCATTGGTCGGGTGCACAGAAGCAAGAGACGTTCCAAAACAAGGCAAAAGTAGAAGCGCTGGTGAGTTGGGTAAGTGTTAGTGAAGTTTTATAGGGCTTTTCGCACTATTTGCGCACCAAAATAATGCGTTAATGTCAGGTTTGCACCGTATTGGGTAGGGCGCCTGGTTACTTACCAGGTAATGTCATTACTGGTGGCGTCGTCTTCAAGCAAAATCTCAGGCGAGGGGGGCGCCTCAAAATCGATGACGGTCTCCTTCTCAAGCGCGCCCGATTGCACAAGCTCCCGAAGCTCAATTTCCTGCTCTTTTTGAGGGCCCGACAGATCGATGATGATCTCTACCCGGCGGTTCTTGGCGCGGAGCTCCGCGGTGTCGTTGCTGACCCGCGGCTGGGTGTCGGCTAAGCCTTTGACGGCCAGCCGGGTTGGTTCTACCTCTTCCACCGCCAACAGAGCATTGGCCACGGCCGCGGCTCGTGCTGCAGAGAGATCCCAGTTGCTGTAGAACCGGGACGTGCGGATGGGGATGTCGTCGGTGTGCCCCTCCACCGTTAGTTTGCCCGGGATCTCGGCAAGAACATCTGCCATGTCCAGCAACAGGGTTTCGAAGTCGTAGGTTAGATTGGCCGAGCCGGAGGGGAAAGAGCCTTTTTCTTCGATCCGGATCACAATCCGCCGCTGATCCTCATCCTGAGCCACATTGATGCGCCCATCTTCAATGGCCTCATCCAGCACCTCAAGGATGTCTTGGGTGCTCTGGTCCAGTTGGTCCTGGGTGGCGGCCTCAATGGCTTGTTCAGTTGGGCTTTTGAGGGTCTGAAGCTCAGGCTTCTGGTCGGTGGTCGTCTGCTTGACCTCGTTCACTACGGTGGGCTCGGGCGGCGCCGGAGAGAACTTGTCGAAGATCGGGCTGGTGCCCATGGGGATTTCCAGAGCAGGGACGTCGCGCTGAACCCCGAACGCCTTCGACAGCTCACCGGCAATTTGCTTGAACTTCATGGCGTCGATCTGGGAAAAGGACAGCAGCAACACGAAGAAGCACATCAGCAGAGACATCAGATCGGCAAAAGTGACGACCCAGGCCGGGATGCCCGGCTTTTCCTCTTCCGGTAATTCGTCCATGGCTTACCCGTTTGCCGCTTCTGGTTCGCCGACTTTGGCGCGTTCTTTGGGAGGCAGGTAACTGGACAGCAGCTGCTCAATTACACGCGGGTTGGTGCCTTCCTGAATCGCCACCAGGGCGTCGATGTACAGGGACTGCATGCGCGCCTCTTCGGTCATCCGCAGCGACAGCTTGTCCGCAATGGGTGATGCAATCATGGTGGCCAGCATGGCGCCGTACAGAGTGGTCAGCAGGGCCACAGCCATGGCCGGGCCAATGGATTTCGGGTCTTCCATGTTCGATAGCATCTGCACCAGGCCAATCAGTGTGCCGATCATGCCCATGGCCGGCCCGACGTCGGCCAGCGCGGTAAACACTTTTGCGCCGGAGCGGTTATGGTCCAGGGTCATAAGCCGCTCTTTGCTCAGCAACTGTTTGATGGTGTCGCCGTCCTGGCCATCAACCAGCATCTGAATGCCCTGCGCCAGGAAAGGGGATTCGACGTCGCGCCCTTCCAGGCCCAGCACTCCTTCCTTGCGGGCAATCTGGGCTACCTCTACAAGCTCCTCGATCGCGGCCTGGGTTTCCGGCAGCTTGAACTTGAAGGCACGGGCGGCGGCGCCAAAGGCGCCCAGAAACTGGCTGAAACTGAACTTGGCCAGCACCACCAAACTACTGCCGCCGATCACGATCAGTAGGGAAGGGCCGTTGAGGAAAACATCGGGCGAGACGCCTAGAATAACCGCGGAAGCGATGAGTAGTATGGCGCCGACAAGGCCAATCAGGGTGGCAAAATCCACGTCTTCTCCAGGGAATCAAGCTAAGAAAGGAACAGGTGAAAGAGTACGTTCGGTTTCCGTCGCAATCAATTCGAATGTGTAAATTTGTTTTGCGCGTCCTGATGATCTTTCCACGCCGCGTAGCGGTGCAGGTCCGATTCCACCAGCTTCAGGCACAGGGCAACCACACCGGCGTCATCAATAAAGCCGAACCCGAGGATCAGATCGGGGATCACATCCAGGGGGTTGAGAACGTACAGCAGCGCGCCAGCAACTGCTGCAATGGTTTTCCAGGGCACGTTGCGGTAATTGCCGTACCAGTAGTCCCGGATCATTGCAAACATAAGCTTGATGTCGGCGCTGAAGCGGTTGAGCTTGCCACTGCCTTTCACTTTTTCCTCAATGGCCCGCTGGCGCTCCAGCAGGGTTTCCAGATCGGCGCGATGCACCTTGCCGGATTCGGCATTAAGCTGTTTTTCCGCGTTTTTCTCAGTAAACAGGGCCATTACAGCGTGTCCTTCTGGCAGAGGTAAATGCAGCAACCATGATCGCGCAAGCCTGAGCCGGTTGCCAACCATTACGCGCTTAACGGTGTTTGTACTGGGTTGGGCAATAGCCACGGTTTACCCCGGCCGGCCGGAGCTGACGGTGTTTGGTGCGCCGTCCACTCACCCGTTTGCGCCAGAGCCGAAAGCTGGATGGCTTCAGTTCCCGTCGCATCAGGTGAATCACCTCTTTTTCACTCAGCCGTAAAGGTGCTCTATGGCCTCGAATGGGGTGCGGTCCTCCCATGCCATTTCGATGATTCTCGATAGTTCTGGTGGTGAAAATGTTGATGTCATAGGCAGCGCCCCTGCTAGTCCAGCTAATGAGGGGGTTCTACGTTGGTCGGTTCAAAGTCGGTCAGCGTTCTTCCGTTTTCTGGTAGCGATTTCTCAATTTCGGCGGGATCTGGCCCAGTTGTTTATCCACCAGCGCCGCCATGGCAGTGTTGATAGGCTGAACGTTCAGGCCGGGCTCCAGGGTTTTCAGCAGGTAGGCGGCCGCCTCGGCGGTCGAGAGGTGGTGCTCGGCGGGTGCTTTTCGGACTACATACTGCGACGTCGGCGGGTGCGCAAAATGGAATCGGGGCAGGGCGGCAATGTGTGGATTCAGGTGCAGGATCTTCGCGGCCTTGCGCCAGGTGCCGTCTAGCAGCAGCCAGCTTTTGATGGCACTGGTATTGGCTTCCTCAAGTGGCTGGCTGGCGGGGCCGGGAAATAACACCGCCGTGCTCGCGTTCAGGTCTGCAGAGCTCAATCCGGCCTGCTGCAGTTGCTCGGGGGATTCACCCACCACAACCTGCACCTGGCCCAGGCAGCGTTCAAGAATTCTGAGAGTGCCCTTGCTGCGCCCTACCTCTGTCGGGTGCTGTATGACCGTAATAGGAGTGCCATTGGCGACCGCCTGGCACTGGTCACATACGCAAATGTTGGCGTGCAGCTGGCAATGCGGCAGATGGCTCGCTGCCGGTGCCGATTCACCACCAGGCCTTGCCCCACATTTCCGGGTTGGCCCAGTTGTCGGGGTTGTTCCAGGCGCGTTTGTGGTTATAGGTGTCGAGGTTATAGGTGTAGAGCGTGAGGGTTCCGGTCTCACCCTGTATTTCGGCGTGGCGGCGAAAGCCCAGGCCGATGAAATCCTTGAAGGCCCAGTCCGGGGTGTCGCCCACCAGCACGGCAATTTGATGGGTGCCGTAATTGCGCAGCTGGCCCAGCAGCAGAGCGCCCTCGCCGTGGGGCAGGTGCTCGAGGGTATCGGTGATCAGGGCCAGGTCCTGGACTGCAGCTGGCGGCAGTGCCGCATTGGGGTCTGCGGTGTCCAGGCGCAAGATCCGGGCGTCGTTCTTGTGGCTTTGCCAGCGTTCAGCCACCTCTTGCGCCACGGCACCACAACACACCAGCGTTGCCGGCTGGGTGGTGTCGATGATCCGCGCGAGTACCTCGCGGGCGCTGCCGGTGTTGGTTGGTGCGGTCATAGAATTGGCCAGTCTGCTGCGTCTACCGTGTGTAAGCCCACCGGCTGCTCGGCGTGGCCATCCCAGCTATCCACAAAGGTGCCGACGGGATCGTACTGCTTGGCCTGCTTGTCCAGATTGAACTGTCGCAACCCGCGGGGATCGGCGCCCACGCCAGCCAGGTATTGCCAGTTGCCGTAGTTGCTGGCGACATCATAGTCGATCAGCTGCTGCTCAAACCATGCCGCACCGTAGCGCCAGTCCAGTTCAAGTTCGTTGACGAAACAGCTGGCCACCAGTTGCCGGGCCCGGTTGCTCATGTAGCCGGTTTCACGGAGCTGATTCATGGCAGCGTTCACCAGCGGGTACTCGGTAGTACCCTGACACCAGGCCATGAATCGGTGTCCGTAGAAGGTTGCCGGCCGCTTCTTGCGCTGCACTCCGTCCCGGCGGAACAGGTTGGCACCATGTTTCAGTGCGTACCAGTAGTAGTACTCCCGCCAAAGCAGCTCGAACCAGAGCCAGTACGTCGACTCGTTGCTGGTCTCGGTGCGCTCGT
The DNA here is from genome assembly GCF_000830985.1 of Marinobacter similis. Classification (GTDB taxonomy): domain Bacteria; phylum Pseudomonadota; class Gammaproteobacteria; order Pseudomonadales; family Oleiphilaceae; genus Marinobacter; species Marinobacter similis. The sequence continues at coordinate 2,247,802 of NZ_CP007151.1, forward strand.
ACTCGGTGATGCTCTCCGCCACTTCCCGCACCGACAGGCAGCCATTGGCAAGCCAGGGTGAGAATTTTGAGGATGAATCCCACTTGTCGAGTTCGTTCCGGGTCTCTTTGTACTGGGCAATGCCGTGGTCCACAAACAGGAACTGCTTCAGCTGCGCCAGCCCCATCTCTTCGCCACCCCGGAATGGCAGTGGGTGCAGTGGATCGGCAATGGCGGGGCAGTCCCCGCGGTTGTCCTCCGGAAAACCCGGTGGTGGCGGCAGGGAAGTCAGGGTGCGAATGCGCAGCCGTTCGGAATTGCGCTCGCCGGTTTTCTCCACCTGCTTACGAAACTGCGAAAAGGTGTCCGGGAGCTCGTCCAATGTCATCGGCAGTGAGCCTTCGGTGAACAGGCTCAGGGTCTCGAATTGCTGAAACAGGGTGTTGGGCAACTGCTCCTTGAGGCGCTGCCATTGGCCAGCTTCCTGGGTTCCAGGCTGGCGGGAACGGATGATGCGGGCGATGCGATGCTCGTGGGCCAGCTTGGGCAGGACCGTTTCCGGCTCTCCGTAGGCGATGTGCAGCCGTTGCCCCAGCTCCCGCAAGCTGCGTTCAAGGGCCGTCAGGCTTTGCCAAAGGAAGCGCCAGCGGTGAGTGCCCATGGCACGGGACTGCAGAGGGCCGGGGGCGAACCAGCGCGGATCCACCACGTAGACGCAAAGCAGGACGTCGGACTTTGACGCGGCCAGCAGGGCGGCGTTGTCGTGCAGGCGAAGGTCCCGGGTGAACCAGTAGAGAGTGTGCAAGTCGGTGCGCTCCTATCCAATACTTGGCCAGTTTTCAGGTGCTGAAATGTACGCCCTTAAGCCGGCAAGAGATTATTGCCAGGTGGATTAGGCGATGCCGAGGCACTGCTTGAAGAACACGCGCACGAACCGCTCCAGCGGCTCCGTCGACTTGACCACCTTGGATCGGAGGATTGCACCTTCCCAGCCGGAAAGCAGCAGGCTGGCCGCGTCTGAAGCGTTGATGGAGGAATCTATGGCACCGGCAGCCTGGCCTTCGGCGATGCAGCGCTCGAAACGTTGTTCCCAGCCTGAGAACACCCGATTCAGGCGCAGGCGGAAGGTTTCGTTCTGGCCGGCAAGCTCCTGGCCCAGGTTGCCGATCAGGCAGCCGCTGGTGTATTGGCAGTTGGCCATGGATTCAAAGCCGGCATCAAAGTAGGCCCGCAGCCGGTCAACACAAGAGCGGCTGGAATCGCTGAGAATCCGATCCAGCGTTGTATCGTATTCCTGAGCGAAGGTGTCGATGACGGCCAGGCCGAAATCGTTCTTGCTGCTAAAGTAATGGTAGAACGAGCCTTTGGGCACGCCCGCTGCCGTCAGGATGGCGTTAAGGCCGGTGGCACTGAAGCCCTTCTGGCCGATTAGCTCGGCGCCGGTCTGAATAATGTGATTGCGAGTGTCGTTCGATTGCATGGATGATAGATTAGACCGGTCGTCTAGAGTGAGTCAAACCAGGCACATCCGAGATATTCCCTACCACCGTTTCAGAGGAGATTGCCCGTGATTAAATCCCGCGCCGCCGTTGCGTTCGAGGCCAACAAGCCGCTCGAGATTGTCGAAGTCGATGTTGCGCCGCCCCAGCAGGGCGAAGTGCTGGTTAGGATAGTCGCCACCGGCGTCTGCCACACCGATGCCTACACCCTCTCAGGTGCCGACCCCGAGGGCCTGTTCCCGACCATCCTTGGCCATGAAGGCGGTGGCATCGTGGAAGCGGTTGGCCCCGGCGTAACCGATCTGGAAGTGGGAGACCACGTGATCCCGCTGTATACCGCCGAGTGCGGCGAGTGCAAGTTCTGCACTTCCGGCAAGACCAACCTGTGCGGTGCCGTTCGCGCCACTCAAGGTAAGGGCGTGATGCCCGATGGCACCTCCCGGTTCTCTTACAACGGCGAGCCGCTGTACCACTACATGGGCTGCTCCACATTCTCCGAGTACACCGTGCTGCCGGAAGTATCACTGGCCAAGATTCCCAAGGAAGCACCGCTCGACAAGGTGTGCCTGCTGGGTTGTGGCGTGACTACCGGCATTGGCGCCGTACTGAACACTGCCAAGGTGGAAGAGGGCGCCACTGTCGCCATCTTTGGTCTGGGTGGCATCGGCCTGGCGGCTATCATCGGCGCCACCATGGCCAAAGCCGGTCGGATCATTGCCATCGACATCAATCCGGGTAAGTTCGACATCGCCAAACAGCTGGGCGCTACCGATGTGGTCAATCCCAAGGACTATGACAAGCCGATCCAGGAAGTGATCGTGGAGATGACCGATGGCGGTGTCGATTACTCGTTCGAGTGCGTCGGCAATGTGCAGCTGATGCGCTCTGCCTTGAGTGCTGTCACAAGGGCTGGGGTGAATCGATTATCATCGGCGTAGCCGGTGCCGGCGAGGAAATCAGCACCCGCCCGTTCCAGCTGGTGACCGGACGGGTCTGGAAGGGCTCCGCCTTTGGCGGCGTGAAGGGCCGGACTGAGCTGCCGGGCTATGTGGAAAAGGCCGAGAAAGGCGAGATCCCGCTGGATGTGTTCATCACCCACGAGATGCCGCTGGAAGACATCAACAAGGCGTTTGACCTGATGCACGAAGGCAAGAGCATTCGTACCGTCATTCACTTCTAAGCAGAGTTGATCAGGGCGGGGCTGCACCCGCCCTGATCACTGCTAGCGGTCGGTCAGCTTGAGCTCGATGCGCCGGTTCTTTTGTAGGGCATCCGGCGTGGTGCCGCTGGCAACCGGGAAGAACTCGCCAAAGCCGGCGGCCACCATGCGCCTCTCCGGCACGCCCTGAGCAGCCAGGTAACGCACCACCGCCACCGCCCGAGCAGTCGACAGCTCCCAGTTGGAGGGGAACTGCTGGGTATTGATCGGGATCAGGTCGGTGTGGCCATCAATCCGCAAAATCCAGTCAATGTCGCCGGGAATGGCGGCGACCACGTCGAGCAGCACCTCAGCCAGCTTGTCCAGCTCGCTTTTACCCTCGTCACCCAATTGCGCCGAACCGGAGGCAAACAGCAGCTCCGACGGCAGCAGGAAGCGGTCACCCACCACCCGGATGTTTTCATTGGTCGCCAGGATGTTCCGCAACCGGGAGAAAAATTCGGACTGGTACTGTTCCAGTTGATTCACCCGTTCCGCCAACAGGGTATTCAGCCGCCGGCTAACATCTTCCAGCTCATCCTCTTTCTCTGCGGTTTCCTGCTTCTGCAGCTTCAAGCCGCAGTGATTTGCCGTAACTGTGCCTGCAGGGAGGCAATCTGGTTCGACAGGCGCAGAATCATCGCCTGTTGGCTGGCGGAGAGCTGATCCTGCTCTTCCAGTTCCTCGTTCATGCTGGCCAGGCGCGCGGCCCGGGCCTCGGCGTCTGCAGATTGCTGCATTAGCTGGTTTCGGGAAGCGTCCAGGCGCGCCTGCAGGTCCTCATTGCGAGACAGGGAATCGCTGTAATCGTCCTGCACAGCTGCCATTTGCTGCTCCAGGGCCTCGGTCTTGCTCTGCTCCAACCCAAGCAACTGGGAGATTTCATTGAGGCGCTGGTTCAGGCGAGCCAGTTCCGTGTTGCGATCAGACAGCGTCTGGGACAAGTACAGCTGACTCACGACATAGACCAGCAGCATGAAGATCACCAGCATCAGCAGGGCCGACAGGGCGTCCACGTACCCGGGCCAGACGTTGGTGGCACTGCGGCTGCGGCGCTTGGAGCCGATCATGACTGCAGGCTGTCTTCGTCCACGATGTCCACCAGGTTGGTGACACCGGTAAGCCACTCCTCGAGGCCGTCATAGAACCGGTTCTGGGCATGGCCGGCCTGGATGTCCAGAAAGCCCAGGATCAGCGAGCCGCCAAGCCCCAGCAGGGAGGAGCTGAAAGCGGTACCCATGCCCTGCAGCGGGGTGAGCAGGCCGGCCTGGAGATCAGCGAAAACCTTGCCGAAATCACCCTGGCCCATGTCCAGGTTGGTGATGACCTCGCCCACCGCATTGATGGTGCCGAGCAAGCCCCAGAAGGTGCCTAGCAGCCCCAGAAACACCAGCAAGCTGATGAAATAACGAGTAATTTCCCGTTGTTCGTCCATGCGCGAGTGAATGCCATCAAGCACCGTGCGCAGGGACAGAGTAGAGAGCTTGAAGCGGTCGCGCTTGGATTCCTCACCCAATTGCCGCGCGAGCGGTTTCAGCAACCGGGGTTCCTGCAGCACCGACAGTCCCGAGTGGCCGGTGCGAAACTGGGAGATCCAGCGCATTTCCGGGAACAGCACGAACACCTGCCGGTAGGTCAGCCCGATGCCGACAATCAAAACGCCCACGATCAGCAGGTTGAAAACCCAGTTCGCCATGAACGCGGTCATCAGGGGTTTGTGGATCAGCACGCCGACGATCAGGACAACGGCCAGGAACAGTGTCATCCAGAAAAGGGTGTGTTTTGGATTGCTCATGGAATTGGTCAGCCGTATGGGACATTCCTAAAAAAGCTAGCACAGATTATGAGATGCTGTGGCTGACATTGCCGGGGATTAATCGAGGAGTCCTATGTCAGACCAACAGCCATTCCGTTTCCGATTCCGTGTGCGCTACGGCGAGTGTGACGCCCAGGGCGTGGTATTCAATGCCCGCTACGCGGACTTTGTCGACATCGCCGTGAACGAGTACATACGCACCCTGTTTGGGGATTACCAGCGCCTGCTGGACCAGGACCTGGATATTCAGGTAGTGAGCCTTACCGTAAACTGGAAGGCACCGGGCCGGTTTGACGACGTGCTGGAAGCGCGCATTCGGGCAGGACGGATCGGCAATACCTCGTTCACCCTGCATCTGGAATTCTATCGGTTTGGTGAGGAACAATTGATCGCCGACGCGACATCACCTATGTGATGATTCAGCCGTCAAAGATGGAAAAAGTGGCGGTGCCGGGAACGATCAGGGAATTACTGGAGGCGGGCGCACCCGGCGTGCTGATAAGCCACGCCGGGGAGCAGGTACAGTAGGCTGATTAGCCTTCCTGCAGGGCCTGGATCACCGCCTTGGCGGTGCCTTCCGAGGAGGGCGGGTTCTGACCGGTGATCAGCTTGCCGTCTACCACAATGTGTGGCGTGAAGTCGTCACCGCAGGTGTAGGTGCCGGTTTTTTCCTTCAGCATGTCTTCCAGCAGGAAGGGCACAACGTTGGTCAGGCCAACCACTTCTTCCTCGCTGTTGCTGAAGCCGGTCACGTTGCGGCCGCCAACAATGTTCTGACCCGGCTTCACTTCCACATCCCGGAATACTGCCGGGGCGTGGCAGACCGCACCGATCACCTTGTCTTGCTCATAGGCGGTCTTGATCACCTCAATGGATTTCTGGTCGTTGACCAGATCCCACAGCGGGCCATGGCCACCGGGATAGAACACGGCGTCAAAGTCGTTCATGTCCACGTCTGCCAGCTTTTTGGTGCTGGCCAGTGATTCCTTGGCGTGAGCGTCGGCTTGGAATCGACGGGTGGTTTCGGTCAGTGCGTCTTCACCCTCGCTGTTGGGATCAACCGGTGGCTGACCACCTTTCGGAGAGGCAATGGTGATCTCGGCACCGGCGTCCCGGAAGACATAATAGGGCGCGGTAAACTCTTCGAGCCAGAAGCCCGTCTTGTGACCTGTGTCGCCCATCTGGTCGTGGGAGGTCAGAACCATCAAAATCTTCATAGTGTGTCCGTCCTTTTATCGACGAATGAATGGCAAATCTCAACTGCGCCTGATATCGAGTTGGAGCCTATTGGAACAAATTCAACCGGGGGTACGTGGAATAGAGCAGGACAGATCTGCCGGGGGGTTATCCTCAGTACATTGCGGTAGACTTCATATTCGACATGTCGAGTGTTCAAGGAAGGTGTTTAGAATGGGCGTACTGAAACTGCTCCTGCTTGCGTTTTTTGCGCTACCAGCGTGGGCGCAACATGGCGCGGAAACCGTCGAGCCGCAGACAGTCACTGTCGGCATAAGTCATGCCCCGCCCTATCGTGTGGTCGAAGATGACGTGCGCTCAGGGCTCTATGTTGACGTGTTCGAGGCGATCACCGCCCATTTGGGGTGGACGGTGAGCTACCGGGAAGCCCCTATCCGTCGCGCGCTGCTCCTGGTCCAGCAGGGGGAAGTGGATGTTGTGCTAGGACCCAGGAGAACGGAGGATCGGGAGCAGTATCTGGATTATGCCATCCCGGCGTTTCCATCCGAGCGGCACCTGTTCTTTTATCAGACCGGCACCCAACGCATTGAACGCTACGAAGACCTCTATGGCCGGATTATTGGTGTGGTGGAGGGGGCCAGCTATTTCCCTCGTTTCGATGCCGACGAAAAAATCCTGAAGGAGTCCGCGCCCCGGTATGAAAACCTGATGCTGATGATGGAGCGGGGGCGTATCGACGTGGTGGTGGCACCGGAGATGGTGGGCCAGTACACCGCAAACCGGCTGGGTCTGAGGGTGTCGGTGTCGCCGTTCTCGGTGCCCGGTGAGCGCCGCTACATCGCGGTGTCAAAGTCTTCGCCGATTCATGACTACGTGGACGACCTGCGCAATGCGCTTGAGCTCGACGAGCTTGATGCCATCTATCGCGAACATGCTGCAAAATACTTGGATATATCCGCTCAATGACTCCGGATCATAATGACCTCTGGTTCCTGCCGCTCGGCGGAACTGGCGAAATCGGCATGAATCTCAACCTGTACGGCCACGATGGCCAGTGGCTAATGGTCGACTGTGGCGTGACCTTTCCAAAGCCCGGTCGGGTATCGGCGGATGGAACAGTCCACCACAGGGGCGAGCCGCCGGTGCAGATGGCCGATCCGGCCTTCATTGCTGACCGCCGAGAGCAGCTGGCGGGCTGATCATCACTCACGCTCATGAAGATCATGTCGGCGCCGTGCCCTATCTGTGGCCGTTGTTGCAGTGCCCAATTTACACCAGCCGGTTTACTGCCGAGATCCTGCGCCGAAAGCTGGCGGAGTTTGACCTGGCCCACCGCGTTCCGATCATCGTGGTGGAGACCGGAGAGCGCCGGCAGATAGGCCCGTTCAACGTTCAGTGGCTGGCCTTGACCCACTCCATTCCAGATCCCAATGCCCTGATGATTCGCACCGGCATTGGCAACATTTTCCACAGTGGCGACTGGAAACTGGACGACCATCCCCTCGTAGGCCATGGCTACTCCCGCGAGACGTTTACCGATCTGGCGAGCGAGGGTGTGGATGCCATGGTCTGCGATTCCACCAACGCCACGGTGGCCGGGCACTCCATTTCTGAGGCGGCGCTGCACCAGGGCTTGCTGGACGCGGTTCGGGCCGCGCCGGGGCGAGTGGTAGTGACCTGCTTTGGCAGCAACATTGCCCGCTTGCATACCCTTGGCCTGATAGCGCGGGAAACCGGCCGCTACATGGGTTTGCTCGGGCGCTCGCTGATCAACATGAGTGGCGCCGCGCGGGCCGCAGGTATCTGGGATCAGGCTGACAAGCTGATCAACCTTCGCACCTTGCTACCTGCCAAAGAGCGAGGTTCTTGCCGTGGCTACCGGCAGCCAGGGTGAGCCGCGCACCGCTTTGCGCCGCCTGGCCATGGGCAGCCATCCGGATTTCGAACTGGAAGCCGGTGATACCGTGATCTTCAGCGCCCGCGCCATACCGGGTAACGAGGAGGCTATTGAGGCCCTGATTGACCGGCTTCGGGCAATGGGCGTCACCGTAATTACCGCCGAGCAATCGGCCGTTCCGATTCACGCCTCCGGCCACCCGGCCCAGGAAGAGCTTCAGGCCATGTATCAGTGGGTACGGCCGAAGATCGCCATACCGGTGCATGGAGAGGGTGAGCACATGGATGCCCATGCCCAGCTTGCAAAAGGCGTTGGCGTCTCGAAAACCCTGGTCGGGCGCAATGGTGACCTGTTCATGATCCGGCCGGTGCCGGGCATGCGCCGGCAGATCGCCGAGACTGGTCGGCTGGGGTGGGACAAGCAGGAGCTGGTCCGGGTTGAGTGAATCCGGAGCAGATTACGATAGTTGTTCGCATCCTATCTGGTTAGACTGGACCTCTTACAACCATAAACCCCTATCACAGGAGGCAGTCGTCTAATGGCTATCTGGACCCGTACCCCGAATCTTGAATCGTTCATGGAATCCAGTAAAAACACCGCAGTCGGTCACATGGGGATCGAGTATCTGGAGGTTGGCGACGACTACGTCAAAGGCCGCATGCCGGTGGACGAGCGCACTGTGCAGCCATTTGGCATTCTCCACGGCGGTGCGTCGGTACTGCTAGCGGAAACTCTGGGGAGCATGGCGGCCAACTGCTGCCTGAAGAATCCAGACACAGTGGCAGTGGGCCTGGACATCAACGCCAATCACCTGCGTCCGGTCAGTAAGGGCTGGGTATACGGCACCGCAACTGCGCTGCACATCGGCAGTACCACTCAGGTTTGGGAAATCCGCCTGGAGAACGAGGAGGGCAAGCCCACCTGCATTTCCAGGCTGACCATGGCGGTGACCAAGCTACCGAGCCGCTAATCCTTCCAGGGTTCGTCTGAAGTTTCGGGAATCGGGGCTGACATGATCAGCCCCTGATCGACAAAGTCCTGCAGAACGATGCCGTAGGTGCCATCCGGCACTTCCTTGGCAATCTGGTAGGGCTGGCCGGATGAATCTTTTGGCGCCTTCATCAGATCCAGATGCTGGTACGGCGTCAACTCCACGTGGTCGGCGTCGCGCACCATCAGCACCTTGGGTCTTAGCTTGTGCCTGGGGTGACTCTCGACCACGATCCCGACCTCGCCGTTCAGCATTTCCACGATCGACCCCGGCGGTAGATGCCGATCATCTGAATGAAGCTTCCGCCAGTTCCTTGTCGAACTGGGTGCCCCGATGTTTGTGAATCACATCAAGCGCCTGCATGGACGCTCGGCCCTTGTCGTAGACCCGATTACTGGTGATGGCGTCGTAGGTGTCGACCAGGCCCACGATCTTGGCAAAGTAGGGGATCTGGTGGGCCTCGAGGCGCGTGGGTAGCCTTGGCCATCCATCCGTTCGTGATGCTGTAGGCAACGTCCACCGCAGTGGCCAGCGAGTTGCTGGTGCCCATCAGGATGGTGCGGCCGTGGGTGGTGTGGCCCCGCATCAATTCAAATTCTGCGGGTGTCAGTGCGCCCGGCTTGTTCAGCACGGCGTCAGGAATCCGGGTTTTGCCGACGTCGTGTAGCAGGCCGCAGAGGGCCAGGGTACGGATCTCGCCTTCCAGCAACCCCAGATGCTTGCCAAACGCCGCCGACAGGATCGAGACATTAATGCAGTGCTCAGCGGTGTATTCGTCCTGGTGCTTGATCTTGGTGAGCAAAAGCAGGGCGTTTTCGTTGCGCAGAACGCTTTCAACGCAGCTATTAACCACCGTGCGGGCATTGTTCAGGTCCAGTGCTCGGCCCACCCGTAAACCCGACATGATCGTTTTAGCGGTCTTCTGGGCGTCTTCGAATTTGACCGCCGCAAACGGCATTTCAGTGCCCACATCGACTTTGTTGATGTAGGTGACACGCTTGCGAGGGGTGACTTTCTTGACCGGTTCTTCCTTCTCGGCCGCTTTTTTGGATGAGCGCTTGAACATGCCAAGAAAGCCCGACGACGATTTCGGGCGGGCCCCGGATCGGATCGGGTGAGGCGTGTGTTGCGAAGCCGAGTCCAGTCGGCCTTCAATAAAGACGAATTCACACTGCGCCTGCAGCGAATGGATTTCTTTCGGATCGCGGATTACAAAGCCCTGGAGCAGAAAGTCTGTTTCTTCCCAGGCTCGATCCAGTCGCACAACGTGCATGCCCAGCGCCAGTTCAGAGACGTGGACGCGGGTTTCAACAATCTCTTGGTGGGTTTTACCCATGGCCAATACCCAGTAATCCCTTTGTGATAAGCCTAGTTTGAGGTCAAAGACCTATATTCGGATAGGCTTAATTGCAAAATCTGGTCAAATGGTGTTCATTCAAAAAGCTGCCCGTTCCTTCTTGGGCAAGCCGTCTCGTTTACACAGAGTAGACTGGATTATCAACGATGTATAATCCCAACAGCGTAAGACTTTGGTGGCTGGCACTCGCCGCGGCACTGGTGCCACTGCTGACCATCCACCTTACCTTTTTTGTCTCAGTTATCGAGGGTTACGTCTCGTTTTGTATCCCCTACTGGGACAGCTGCACCAGCATCAGTCGAACCGGGCGCTACGGCACTGCCTATTTCATTTTCAAGGGCACCATGCTGCCGGCGGCTATCATTGGCGTGCTGTTCTGGTGGTGCAACCGGATGTGGCTGGCGCAGCTGGGATTGCGCTCAGCGTCGGTCGCCTGGGTGCCCTGGCTCGGGCTGGTTGCAGGCCTGGCCCTGGCTGCCTACACCGTAGCACTCGGTCATGAAGGGGATGGCTTTAACCTGATGCGTCGCATTGGCGTTGTGCTCTATCTCTCCCTCACCTTCCTGTGCGAACTGCTGATCAGTGGGGCACTCCGGCTGCATCCGAGCTGGAGTCGCCCGGCTCGGGGCCTGCTGGGGCTATGTCAGTTAACCCTTGCGGTGGGCATTTTATCGGTGCTGTTGAATGCGTTCGCACCCGAGCTCTATCGCCGAACCGACGACGCTTTCGAGTGGGTTTTTGCCCTGCTTATCAATGCTCATGCCCTGTGGCTGGCCTTGCTCTGGCGCAAGAGCGGATTCCGGGTGCGGTTCTGGGTGGACTGACGGTTACAGCGACATCAAGCCGCGCACCAGGGCTGCAATGCCGGCTACCGCTGCAATCGTCAGGATTACCGGCCGAAGTCCGTTGGCCGGCATCCGGTGCACCAGGTGGCCGGATAGCCAGAAACCAATGAGCATGCCTGGAAAGGTGAGCCCGAACAGGCGCAGTTCCCGAAGTCCCAGATACCCGGAGTACAGCAGGGCCGCCAAGCTGAAAAAGCTCGCGGTCAGGAAGAACGCTGACATGTTGGCACGCACCAGCGGGCCTTTCTGATTCTGGTAGATCATCGCGATGGGCGGGCCGCCCACGGCGGTAATGGTGCCCATAAAGGTGGAGGCGGCCCCTGCAATGACACTGTTGCGGGCATTCAGGGCCGGACGCAGGCCGCCAACACTCAGGCCACGCCGGTCAGGATCAGGATGCCGAAAATCAGTTCAAAGCCTTTCGGTGACAGCACCAGGAGGATCAGCGCCGCCAGGATCGTCCCAATGGCCCCGCCCCAGATCGCAAATCGCACTTCCCGGATCGCCAGGGCACCCCGGTTACGGATCAGCATCAACACGGTCAGTATCGCTGCGTTCAGGATCAGTGGCGCGGGCAACAGGATGGGGCTGATCAGAAACAGCAGCGGTGCCGCCAGGGTACCGATACCGTAACCGGCTACGCCCTGCAGGCAGGCACCGGCCAGAAGAGCGGCATTCGCAAGAAGAACCTGTAGCAGGCTTATATCATCCAAGATCATCACCGGGTTATGGGCGGTGTGCTTTGATAACACAGCGGGCTGGCGGTTGAAACTGATAGACTGCCGGTAGCTATCAGACCATGGTGTAAGAACGGATCACGCCCGATGACAGACTCCCTCTACAACGATCTCTCCAATGACTTCCCAAAAGAGAGATCCCAATGCCCCTGTGGCTCCAGCCTGGAATATTCAAGCTGTTGCCAGCCGCTGCATCGGGGTGAAGTCGCCGCCACGCCGGAGGCGCTGATGCGGTCACGGTACAGTGCTTTTGTGGTCGGTCAGGCCGACTACCTGCTGGCCACATGGCACCCCAGTACCCGGCCGGGTGAGCTGAGTCTGGAGCAGTCGCCAGAATGGGTGTCGCTATCCATTCTCGACAGTTCTGAGGCAGGGGATACGGGCCAGGTCCACTTCAGGGCTGTGCACCGGGTCGGTGACGGCTGGGGCTATCTGGAAGAGCGGTCTGAGTTTGTGCGTGAACAGGGCCGGTGGTTTTACGTCACTGGTGATACCAGCGAGGGCCAACTAAAACCCGGGCGTAACGATCGTTGTCCTTGTGGCAGTGGCAGGAAATACAAAGCCTGCTGTTTGTAGGCGCTGCCTCGCGCTGCTCTAATGCTCCGTCTCCAGATACGCCTCCAATGCTCCCGCCAGCCAGCCAACCACAGCGCCGCCCTGGGCCTGTTCGGATTCCAGGGTGCTGAATACCTTCCACCACTGGGCGCTGCGATGACGAATAACGGTCAGTTGTTGTTGCCGTAGCGCCTCCGCAATTAGCGGCAGGGGCAAATCAGCCCAGCCCGCCCCTTCGATAACGGCATCACGAATCAGTTCGTACTGAGTGAATGCCAGGTAGTTGGCGGTTTCCGGGGATTCCGCTTCTACTCGCGCATTGTTCATGTAGGCCAGAGTCACCTCGGTGTGGCTGACCAGGTCGTCCTGGGTTACCCGCTTGAGCTGGCTCAGGGGGTGGTCCGGGGCTGCGACTGTCAGCATGCGCACATCAGCCAGTTCCCGGAACCATTGATAGCCCTCACTCTGCAGTTCCGGCATCAGGCCATAGGCTACATCCACCGACTGGTTGCGCACCAGGGTGGGTAGCTCGCGAGGCGGCGCCAGGTAAACCGACAGACTGGTCTGTGGGAAGCGGGTTTTCAGTTGCCGCAGAATATCCCGCCAAGCCGCCTCGGGCAGGGCGTCGTCCCGGGCGATTCTCAATACTGATTCGGCGCCGCTGAGATGATGCTGGCACCGGGCGCGAATCTGCCCGGCCACCTGATCAAAGCGCCGGCAATCGGTAACGATGGCGCTGCCAATGGGCGTCAGGTGGAGCTGGTTGCCGGTGCGCTCGAACAGCTCCACGCCCAGGTCATCTTCCAGCGCGGCCAGCATGGTGCTCACCGTGGTGCGGCTTCGGTTCAGTTCCCGGGCGGCCGAGGCGATGGTGCCGTTGCGCACTACGGCCAGGAACACCTTGATTTGCGATGTTTTCAACGACTGTTCTCCTTGCGACGGGTTTTCCGTCGGTCACCGACTCACGCCAGGGTGCGGGTGTCGCTAATATGGCCTTTAAATCACGGGAGAGCAAAAATGTTGATGTTAATGGCGCGGGAAAATATGGCGCTGACCTTGTCGGCCATTGCAGCGGGTCTGTTTGCGCTGGTGGGTGTCAGTTGGGGACTTTGGATCGGCTCGCTGGTGATCCTGTTTGATGGAGCCTACTCGCTGGTCAGTGTGGTGTTGTCGCTGCTGTCGCTCTACGCCGCCCGGGTTATTCGTCGCCCGGCCTGTGCCGACTATCCGTTTGGTCGCGGCGCTATCGAGCCCCTGGTCATTGCAGTCAAGGGGCTGGTCATTGCGCTGGTTTGTCTGTTGTCGATGGTGTCCGCCGTTATCGCACTGGTTGAGGGTGGTCGTGCGGTCAACGCTGACATGGCCATGGTGTTTGCGGCCGTGAGTGTTGCCGGTTGCCTGGCGGTGTGGCTGTACCTTGCCTGGGTGGGCAAGCGTGTTGGGTCCGGGTTAGTGGTGGCAGAACGCCGTCAGTGGTTGATGGATACCGTGCTGAGCGCCGCCGTTCTGATTGGCTTTGGTGTCGGTGCCTGGCTTGAGCAGACTGCCTGGTCATTCCTGGCGGTATACTCGGACCCGGTCATGATGGTGTTGATCTCGGCCTATTTCATTGTCGTGCCGGTAAAAATGACCGCCGGTGCGGTTCGGGAACTGATGCTGGCGGCGCCGCCTGAGGCGGTGGCCGATGAAGTGCACTGTGTGCTCAAGGCGGAAGGCATCCTGCCTCAACAGGTAAAAATGGCCAAAATAGGTCCGAGTCTGATGCTGGAGATTCGTCTACCTAGCAACTGGCCCGGCCGGATTGAGAGTCTGAAGCGTGATTTGATGCAAGAGCTGGCGGAAATGCCGGTGCGACCAGCGATCTTTATCCGCAACAGTTTGGTCTAGGCCTGTTTTTCGGCAGTGCGGTTGCCAATGGCACAGGCGTATTTGCGCTCATAGCGGCTGTCGGCCCAGCGCTCGTAAACCCGGGACGCGATCGGATAGATGATCGGCCAGAGCAGAGGCTTGAACAAGAACCCGAAGCGGGTGTGTGACCAGGCGCGGACGTTGGCGGGCAGCCCGACCACCCATTCCCCCGTCCACGCCATCAAGTGGAGCCGGCGCAGCAGTTGTTCGTGGCTCGGCAAGTCGGTGTTGGTGCCGCTCTGTTCGTGGATGTCGGCAAATATCAGGTTGCCGCCCTGGAGTTTGCGCAGGGTTCGGATCTCACGGGCACACAGCGGGCACTGACCGTCGTAGAAAAGCGTGTCATATCGGGGATCCATCAAGTCCTCCAAGGGCTAGTATTTGCTCGCGGACGTCCGTTTTCCGCTGGGTTAATTGAGTCTCCAAACCGGCAACCGCCGCCGGCAAAGCTTCCGGTGAATCCCATCGAAACTGATGCAACAGCTGGATCTGCACCGCCAGATCCTGAAACTGGCCGAACAACTGTTGGCGAGCTTTTACTCGTTTCAGCAGCCCCTTCCATCGGTCCGGCTCTAATTCCATCAGATACCGGGTACGCTTCAATAACTTGCGCAGGGCATGAATCTCCTCGTCCGATGACTCGGGTGTGAGTTCCGCCGCTTTCCGGTTGTATTGGGTCATACGTCGGTCGACGGTTGTTCGGATGTCTTTGTGACTCAGCGATCTGGAAAGTTTCTGAAAGGCGCCGGACTCAATCAGGTTGAGCCAATCCTGGCTGCGCTTGTGCTGGTGCTTGCTGGTCAGGCTTTTGTTTAACCGCTGCTGTTCGATGTCTGTGGCCTGTTCGAAGTAGGTGCGCAGGCCGGTCTCCAGTTCCTCGTTGCCGCCGCAAAGCTCGGGCAGCTGTTGCAGCAGCACGTGCAGATCCCTCAGCTGGCTGGTGGCTCCGGCCTGTTGCTTGAGTTGCTTGACGGGTTTGGTCAACAGTTTGGAGCCACTGACTTCACGGATCGATTCAGCGATGGCGCGGCTGCGCCGCAGGGCTATCCGGTATTGATGCAAGAATTCGTCATCCAGCCCCAGTTGCACACCCGGCTCCAGATCTTTAAGCCAGTGGTGGAGGCGCTGGAGTGTGTCGGCGAGGTCCCGTTTACGCCCTGTTGTGTCGGGGTTGGCGCGCTTCTTTTGTTTGCGGGCAAAGTGGCTATAGCTAAATTGCTGCGGGGTCAGCAGGGCTTCCAGCTTGCCCTTGCCCTTGGCTTTGCCGAGCTGGTGCCAGTGGTCTACGGGGATACGCAACTGCATGAAGCTGCCTGTCGGCAACTGCGCCGGCGACTGTTTCAATAACCACTGGGCCAGTTCCAGCAGCGCCGGGTTGTGGCCGATGACGGCCATGGTTTCCTGGTCACCAGCGCCCTGAAGCCAGTGCAGCAGCTTTTGATGGTCAAAGGTGTAGAGCTCGGGGCAGATATGCACCCGCGTTTCGGGAAAGGTTTTGGGCAAGACGCCGGCCAAGGTGGCTTGCGCCCGGGTAGCAACGCTGGCGTGAATCTCACCGGCAAAGGCGCCGTGATGAGCCAGGGCAACGCCCAGCGATGCCAGCTGGCTTTGCCCGCGGGCGTTCAGGGGGCGGTCCCGGTCACTGAGGCTGTCGTCGGCCCAGCTGGATTTCGCATGTCGGATCAGAAAAAGCTGCTTCATGATGCAATCCCGCTGCACGGTGCATTGGTTTAGCTGGATTCAAGTTCGGCGGCCGGTGGCCGTTAGCCGTAGAAAGATCGTGCGTGAACCAGGCCAGTCTAGAGCCTGCGTGAGGTCGGTGCATAGGGCGCACTGGGTGTTCTGCATTGGAAATGCAGCATCGTTACCTGCCTTAACAGACTGGAACAGCACGCGACGCATCTCTGTGGATAATTCATAACTCTAATCAGTCCTCAAGGATCGTTGACATGAACTTTCTAAACACGCTTCGCATTCGCTCGCGGCTGCTCCTGGCGGTGCTGGTCCCTGTTGTCCTCACCGCGGCTACCTTGGCCTGGATCACCGTCAGTCAGATTGATGCCCATGGAGAGGCCGAGCTCCAGCGGCTCAAAACGGAGCTGCTGGAAACCCGGAAGAACGGTTTGAAAAACCTGGTGGATGCCGCCGAGGCGGTGGTTCTGGAAGCGAAGAACGATCCCGATTTGTCTGAAGACGAGGCCAAGGCTGAGGCCGCGTCGCGCCTGCGCAGTATTCGATTCGACAAGACCAACTATGTGTTCGCCTACACCCGTGATGTGGTGAATCTGGCCTATGCCCCGGATCCATCCAAGGAAGGGCCGACCAATAACCCGACCCTGAAAAAACTGGTGCGGGCGCTGTTTGCTGCAGGTGAATCCGATGGTTTTTACGGTTATAACTGGATGAATCCGGGCTCTGGCGAGGAAGAGCCGAAAGTGTCCTATTCCACCGTTATTCCGGGCTGGGACTGGATGATTGGCGCCGGCGTTTATGTCACCAATATCGACCGTGAAGTGGCCGCTGCTCAGGCCGAGATTGCGGAAGATCGGAGTTCCACGATTGGCTTCATTCTGCTGGTAACTGTCGTTGTCGTGGTGATTGCCATGGGTATCGGCCTTGTGGTCGGCCGCTCGGTTACCAACCCGCTGAAAAAAGTCAGCGACATGATGCAGGAAATTGCAGACGGCGAGGGCGATCTGCGCCAGCGCTTACCGGAAGATGGTAGCGATGAGTTGTCTGAACTGGGGCGTCGTTTCAATGCCTTTGTGATCAAGATTCAGAACACCATTCGCGAAGTCGGTGCTACCACCGATCAGGTCGCCTCTGCGGCCGAGGAATTGAGCCGGGTGGCGAACGAGACCCGTGCCTCGGTTCAGGAACAGGGTTCAGAAACCGATCAGATCGCCTCGGCGATCAATGAAATGGCGGCGACCATCCAGCAAATCTCAGGCAATGCCAATCAGGTTGAAAGTGCCGCCTCTGACGCCGATCGCGTTGCCCGTGACGGTGGTGAAACCATTGTCAGCGCTCAGAGCTCAGTCAACAAACTGTCCGAGGAGATCAAGGAGAGTGCCCGCACCATTGATGCCCTGGCCGAGAAATCCGACGATATTCAGCAGGTGTTGGATGTCATCCATGCGGTTACTGAGCAGACTAACCTGCTGGCGCTGAATGCGGCCATTGAGGCCGCCCGGGCCGGTGAGCATGGTCGCGGTTTCTCCGTGGTCGCCGACGAGGTGCGTCAGCTAGCCAAGCGCAGTGCCGAGTCCGCCGAACAGATCCGCGAAATGGTGAATGGGTTTGTGTCAGAGTCCCGCTCCGCAGTCGACCGCATGAACCAGTCCCGCGACCGGTCCTCGGAAACCGTTGAACGCATCGATCACGCTGCTACGGCACTGCACTATCGAGAAATCAGTGGGTCAGATCCATGATCAGGTAACCCAGATTGCCACGGCAGCCGAGCAACAGAGCCAAGTGGCCGAGGAAATTAACCAGAATGTGGTGCGTATCGTTGATGCGGCTCAGCGTAGTGACACCGGCGTGACCCAGACCAACGAGGCGAGCCACGAACTGGCCCGCCTGGGTGAAACCCTGCGAGAGCTGGTAGGCCAGTTCAAAGTCTGAGCTAGAGCCCCTCGGTCTGCTTGATCAGTTCCCTGAGCCTGCGCGAACGGCGGGCTCGGGAGAGCAGGGTGGTGAGCAGGTAGTCGGGGTCAAAGGGCTTGGTGATGTAGTCGTCGCCCCCCAGGGCGGCACCCATGATTTTTTGGTCGGGGTGAGTTTCGGTGGTCAGGAACAGGATCGGCACCGGATCCAGCCGTCGGTCCTGGCGAAGGACCGCCGCCAGCTCGGTTCCGGATACCTCCGGCATAATCACGTCAAGTAGAATGATGTCCGGTTCGAACGCCCGCGCGGCCTCCAGTGCGTTCATCGGGTCACTCACCGGGTAAACCGCCAGTCCGGCCTGCTCCATAATTACCTGGTTCACCTGCAGGGTGGTTTCGTCGTCGTCCACCATCAGAATCCGGAACGGCGGCGCGTCTCTGCGATCGGTGAACTCGTGGGCCAGGTCGATCAGTTCGGTCTGGGTAATCGGCTTCGCCACGTAGCGTGAGGCGCCTGACCGGAACGCGGCAAGCCTTGCTTCCATGTCATCCCGGACCGACAGGAAGGCAACCGGGGGCAATCGCCCTACCGTGCGTTTCAGAAACTCGATAATACGGGGGCCGGCGTTGCGTTCGTTGCCGAAGATGACATCCATAATGATCAAATCGGGGGTTGGCAATACCTCGAAAGTGTCGCCGTAGATGGTGGCGGACAAAAACACCTGGGCGTCGAAACCGGCGGCCTCCAGCCACAGCAGCATTTCATTGGCGACCAGCTCATTGTCTTCAATGATGTGGATTTTACGGCTGCCGGGGAAGAACCGCTGATCCAGCTCGGGCTCCTGATCAAAATCCATGGTGCGCATACTCTGGACCAACACAAGCATGTCTTTTTGTTTGTCGTCCGGATCACGCGAACTGGTGCTGAACCAGCCATCAATCACGTCAAGCAGCTGCTTGGCGGCGTCGGACACCGAGCGAAGGCCAACCGAACCGGCGGAACCGGCCAGTTTGTGGGCCTCCTGATAGGTCATGTTGAGGCCTGAACGCACGGCAGCCCCGTCCTCGGCGTATTCACGGTCGACAGGAATGGTGCTGATCAGGTATTCCAGCCGGTCCAGTCGCCTCGGGAGTCGCTCCAAGTAGCTTTGTCGTAACTGTTTCAGGCGCGCCTGCGGACTATCAAGATCTTTTTTGGTGTCCATGTACATCGTCCAGAGTCCATTCGCGTTGGTTGGAGAATACCTATCCCACTCTGAAACATAGCCCAATCAATGGGGCGAATCTAGTAAGCTGAGAGTAGGGCTTGGCGGGGTGCTTGGTCCCACGCTAGTATTGGCTCGGGATAAAAAATATCTACATAACAATCGGATCAATGGTGCCAACAATGATTACTCGCCCGCTCAAAATGGCTGCGCTTGCGCTGCTGTTTGCTTTCAGTCCACTCAGCCTGGCTGAGGACAGTTTCACACTGCGCCTTGCGCAGACCTGGGGCCCGAATTCACCGATTCTCGGCGAAACCGTAGAACACATGGCCAAGATGGCCGAAACCATGTCCAGTGGCCGGCTCAAGATTCGTATCGACGCTCCAACAAGCACAAGGCGCCGTTCGGCATCTTCGATCTGGTACGCAACGGTCAGTACGAAATGGGCCACACGGCGTCCTATTACTACAAGGGCACCATTCCCAACGCTATGTACTTCACTACCGTGCCGTTCGGCATGATCGCCCCGGAGCAATACGCCTGGTTCTACCACGGCGAGGGCATGGAACTGATGCGCAAAGTTTATGAGCCGCATGGCCTTCTGTCGTTTCCAGGTGGTAACACCGGCAACCAGATGGGCGGCTGGTTCCGTGAAGAGATCAACTCCCTGGAAGATCTGAAAGGCATCAAGATGCGCACGCCGGGCTTCGCCGGCGAGGTGATGTCGGAGCTGGGGGTTGCGGTCACCAATATTCCGCCGGGCGAACTTTATAGCGCACTGGAGCGTGGCACCATCGATGCCCTGGAGTGGGTGGGTCCGGCCCTGGACTTCAGCATGGGCTTCCACCAGATCGCCAAGAATTACTACTCGGGCTGGCAGGAGCCGGGTGCTGAAGTGCAGTTCCTGATCAACAAGGAAACCTGGGACAAGCTGCCCAAGGATCTGCAGGAAGTGTTGCGAGTGTCTATGCGCACCGCCGCCTATGATATGTACATCCAAAGCACCCACGAAAGCGGCGTGGCCTGGGACAAGATGAAAGAGAACTACCCGGACGTGACCCACAGAACCTTCCCGCCGGAAGTCATCGAGGCCCTGCGCAGCGCGACTAACAAGCTACTCAAGGAAGCCGCGGAGAACGACCCGCTGGCGAAGGAAATCATCACGTCCCAGCGCGAGTACCTGCGGCAGGTGCGTCAGTGGACCAATATTTCAGACAAGGCCTACCTCGATAGTGTGGCCGGAGAATAACGCAAGAGCAGGCATCAGCCTTTAATGGGCTGGTAGTACGCTGATAGCTAAGGGGCTTTGGGGTTTCGGATTATCCCAACGCCCCTTTTTGTTTGCGCTGCTTTCTGAAAAAATAGCTTGCTCATTCCTTGGGCAGGTCCGATGAAGAAAACACTCCTTTCACTGCGTGAACTTTCCAAACACTTTAGCGGCAAGACCGTTCTCGATGCCTTGGATCTCGATATCCTGGATGGTGAGTTCATCACCCTTCTTGGTCCTTCAGGCTGTGGTAAAACCACGCTACTCAGGCTGATTGCGGGGTTTGAACATCCGGATGCCGGCACTATTACCCTCGATGGCACCGACCTGACCCAGGTGCCGCCAGAACACCGGCCCCTCAATACGGTATTCCAGCACTACGCGCTGTTTCCGCACATGTCGGTTTTCGACAATGTGGCTTACGGCCTGAAAATGGAAAAACGGCCCAAGGACGAGATTCGCCAGCGCGTGGACGAAGTGCTGGCAATGGTTCAACTGCAGGACTTCGCCCGACGCAAGCCCCACCAGCTGTCCGGTGGCCAGCAGCAGCGAGTGGCAATTGCCCGGGCGGTGATCAAGCGCCCGCGCCTTCTGCTGCTGGACGAGCCCCTGTCGGCCCTGGACTACAAACTGCGCCGAACCATGCAGGTTGAACTCAAGCGCCTGCAGCGGGAGCTGGGCATCACCTTCGTATTCGTTACCCACGATCAGGAAGAAGCTCTGTCCATGTCGGACCGGGTAGTGGTGCTCAAAAGTGGCCTGGTGCAGCAGCTGGGTACCCCGCGAGAAGTTTATGAGCGGCCGGCTAACTTGTTCACCGCTGGCTTTGTCGGTGAGACCAATCTCTTTCCCGGCCGGGTACTGAGCCAGGACGACGACAGCATATTGGTGGACGTGCTTGGCTTCAGGCGCAAGCTGCGGCGCCCGAGTTTTGCGGTGCAGGAAGGCCAGCCCGTGCACGTTCTGCTGCGGCCGGAGGATATCCGGGTGCTGGATCCCAGTGGCGACCAGGGCGTGGCCGGTAAGATCGTCGAGCGGAACTACAAGGGTAGTACCCTGGATTCGGTGATCCACCTGGAAGACGGTACCGAAGTACTGGCCAGTGAGTTCTTCGACGAGGATGATCCGATGTTCGATTACCGCCTCGGCGAGCCGGTCAGGGTAAGCTGGGTTGACGGCTGGGAGTGGCTGCTCCCGGAAGAAACGGGTGAAATCGCCGACGAGGAAATGTCGGCTGATGCATAGTATCCGGCAACAACCGTTCAAAACTGCAGTTCTGGCGCTGGTCTGGGGTTGGCTGCTGTTCCTGGTGCTCACCCCAAACCTGCTGGTAGTGGGTGCGAGCGTGATGACTCGCGACCCGGCCACCTTTCTGTCACTGCCGCTCAACCTCGATGCCTACCGGCAGCTGTTCGATTCGCTGTACCTGGATGTGTTCCTGCACTCCCTGTACATGGCGGCAATGACCACGCTGATTTGCCTGCTGATTGGCTACCCCTTCGCCTGGGCGCTGTCGAAAGTGGCCAAGCAGCGTCAGTTGCTGCTGATATTCCTGTTGATCGTGCCGTTCTGGACCAACTCCCTGGTTCGTACCTACGCCCTGAAACTGATTCTGGCCACCAATGGCCTGCTGAACAAAGCACTGCTGTCAGTGGGGCTGATCGAGGAACCCCTGCAGATGCTGTACACCGAAGGGGCGGTGATCATTGGTCTGGTGTATCTGCTGCTGCCGTTTATGATCCTGCCCCTGTACTCGGTGTTTGATGATCTGCGGCAGGAACTTCTTTTGGCGTCGCACGATCTGGGCGCAGGCCGCCTGGCCACCTTCGTGCATGTGATTGTGCCGCTGACCCTGCCGGGCGTGCTGGCAGGCGTGATGCTGGTGCTGCTGCCGGCCATGGGGCTGTTCTTCGTGCCGGATATCCTGGGTGGGTCCCGCAACCTGCTGGTGGGTAACGTGATCAAGAACCAGTTCCTGGATGCCAGGAACTGGCCGTTTGGCGCTGCCGCCAGCATTGTGCTGACGCTGACCATGGCGCTGCTGATGTTTGCTCATAAATTGAGTAAGCGGCGTCTGGGTGAGGAGGGCGCCTGATGAAAACCTGGCTGCCCAGAACCTACCTGACCCTGGTGTATATTCTGCTGTACGTGCCGATCGTGGTGCTGGTGGTGTTTTCATTTAATGATGCCCGCACCGGTTACGACTGGGGTGGCCTCAGCCTGCGCTGGTACGAGGCACTGTTCAACAACACCGCCATGGTACGGGCCATGTGGAATTCCCTTTGGTTGGCGCTCTCTGCCGCCACCGTGTCGACCCTGATCGGCGCCTTGACCGCCCTGGCGCTGCATCGCTACCGATTCCGGGGCAAGCGGGTACTCAACGGCATGCTGTTTGTGGTGATGATGTCGCCGGAAATTGTGCTGGCGATCTCCCTGCTGGCGCTGTTCTTACTGGTGGGGTTACAGCTAGGCTATGTATCGCTGTTGCTGCCCATGTGACCTTCTGTTTGCCGTTCGTGGTGATTACTGTGATGGCCCGGCTCAGCGGCTTTGACGAAAGCCTGCCCGAGGCGGCCCGGGATCTGGGTGCAAGCGATTTCACCATGACCCGGACCGTCCTGATACCGGCCATAATGCCGGCGCTGCTGGCTGGCTGGTTGCTGGGATTTACCCTGTCTCTGGACGATGTGGTGGTGAGCACCTTCGTTAGCGGCCCGAGTTATGAAATTTTGCCCCTGCGCATCTATTCTATGGTGCGTGTGGGCCTGAAGCCCGAGGTCAACGCCCTCGGCACCCTGTTGCTGGTGTTTTCACTGGTCATGCTGATGTTATCCCAATGGATTCTGATAAGGAGCAAACGATGAAGAAACTGGCACTGGCCGGCCTGTTGGCGGTAAGTCTGACGGGCTGCAGTTCCGAGGAGCCTCAGGTTCTCAACCTGTACAACTGGTCTGAGTACATGCCCCAGGAAGTACTCAACCGGTTCCAGGAAGAAACCGGCATCCAGGTGGTTTACACCACCTACGACAGCAACGAAGCCATGTACGCCCGGTTGAAACTGCTGGACGACAGCGCGGCCTACGACCTGGCGATTCCATCGACCTACTACGTCAGCAAAATGCGCCAGGAAGAATTACTGATGCCCATCGATCGCAGCAAGATCGAAGGCTTTGATAAGCTGGATCCGGAGTTGGTGAACCTGGATATCGACCCCGGCAACCAGTACAGCGTGCCGTATCTCTGGGGCACCACCGGGCTGGCCGTTGACACCTCCGACATCGAGGGCGAGCAGGTCACCGCCTGGGAAGACCTGTGGGATGAGCGCTTTGAGGGCCGGGTGATGCTGACCAACGATATGCGCGAAGTTTTCCACGTGGGCCTACGGGTGCTGGGTTACTCCGGCAACAGCACCAATCCGGAGGAGATCGAAGCTGCTTATGAGAAGTTGTCCGAGTTGATGCCGTCGGTGCGCACCTTCAATTCCGATGCGCCGCGCATGCCTTACCTCGAGGGCGAAACTGACGTCGGCATGATCTGGAACGGCGAAGCGGTGATGGGCAAGGACACCATGCCGTCACTGGAGTATGTTTACCCGCAGGAAGGCATCATCGCCTGGCTCGACAGCTTCGTGATTCCGAAGAACGCCAAGAACCCGGAAGCTGCACATCAGTTCATCAGCTTTGTACTGCGGCCCGAAATCTCCGCCCTGATCAGTGAGGAAATCGGTTACGCGACGCCGAACCTGGCGGCCCGCGAGGAGTTGAGCGAGGAAGTGGCCAATAACCGAGCCAGCTACCCGTCTGCGCAGGATATGCTGAATGCCGAGTTCCAGACCGACATTGGCGATGAAGCCTGCAGATCTACGCCAAGTACTGGGAAATGCTGAAATCAGGGCGCTAAATCCGTTTGTGATCAAGCGGGTGCACTAAAAAGGGAGGCTCAGGCCTCCTTTTTTTATTGGCCGAGGGGGCCGATATGTGCTGTATTGACCTATAGTTAATGCTTGGTTTTTACCCAGTTCAGGTCCCCAAACCAGATGTCTGTGGCCCGTTCCCTGCACCTGATCATTCTTTTTTTGCTGGCGCTGATGCTGCCCGGCACAGTCACAGCTGCATCTCAGCCGGTGGCCGAGGGTTGGGAATATCGCTGGGGGGATTCACCCTTTGGCGCCGATGGCACTCCCGACTGGGTCCAACAGGACGCGCCGACTGAGTGGCAGAGCATTGGCTTTCCCTCCAATCCGCCTGATCGAAAGGGGCAGGAACATGTCTGGTACCGGGTAACTCTGCCTTCCGGCGATTTCCAGGAGCCTGTGCTGTACATCTTCAGTGTCGATATCATCTTTCAGGTGTATCTGGGCGCCGACAAGATCTATCAGTATGGCACCCTCGATAGTGACGGCCGAGGTTCGTTTGAAGGTTGGCCCTGGCACGCCATACCACTGCCCGAGGATTACCATAGTGAGCCAATCTATTTCAGGGTATTTTCAGACTACACTGACATCGGACTCTGGGGGGAAGTCGCGATTATGGACTACACCGATCTGGTGTTGTTCACCCTGAAAAACTCTCTGAAGGCGTTGATCGTGGCGGGCTTTGCTGCCTTATCGCGATTCTGGCGCTGATATTTGCCCTGCTGCAAACGGAAAAGAAGACCTTCGCCTGTATTGCCCTGTTTGCCATGTCAGCAGGCTTGATGCTGGTGGCCGAAAGCCAGGCCAGCCTGCTGATCTTTTATAAGCCATTATTGTGGGATTATCTGGCCGCGGGCTCTTATTACATGCTGCCGGTGGCATTGGCTCTGATGCTGGAACATTGGCTGTCTGATCATCGTCCCTGGCTGATTAACCGGATCTGGAAGCTGCATCTGGTGTACTTGGTGGGCGCAATCGGTTTGTCTCTGTCCGGGCTGGTGGATTTGTCGTCGACCTTCCCGGTTTTTGATGCCCTGTTTCTTATCACCGTAACCTGTATGGCTTCGGTGGCGGTACGACGTTTCCGTCATCTGTTGCGGGAACAGCGGGTTTTGCTGGTGACTTATGGTGTGTTCTGCGCTTTGTTGGTGGCCGACATGGCAGTGGCTCATGGCGTGTTGCCGTGGGGCCGGATACCGGTTAGCTGGGGCATTCTGGTGTTCCTGCTGGCTGTGGTGTGGATTGCGCTGTGGCATTACGCGCGCACTCAGAAGGCACTGACTCAGCTGGCGATTTCCCTGGAGCAAAAGGTGGCGGAGCGCACCGAACGAGCAGAATCCCTGGCTCGCCGCGAGCAGGCACGGGTGCGACTGCTGACCTTTGAAAACGAAAAAAACCGGGTGCTGGGCGATATGATCACCCAGTTACAGGACTGCCTGAACCTGGGGCAAGCCTACGCCGTTCTGACCGGCAGCTTGCCGGATCTGTGCAGCCCCCTGCGTGGTGCGCTGTACCGGCGCACGCCTGGTGAGGCCTATGAGAGGCTCTCGCAATGGGGGCAGGAAGGCGAGAGTTCCGCTATGCCGCTTCAGCTCAATACCAGCGATGGTTTGCCAAGGCCTTCGGAGCTGCCGCCGGCCTCGTCCGAAGCGGCGACATCGGATCGGGAACGGTCGAGGGCCAACCAGCAGCTTTGTTTCTGGATTAACGTGGAATCCGCCAGTGATGGTCTGGTGACCGATAGCATAATGCTGCTGGAAAGTGAGGGCCTGTTCGATGCCGCCGGAAGCGAGTACGGCGTGGCACGGCTGTTTGCGGTCTTGAATCAGGCCATCCAGCGCATCGGCATCACCCTGTCCAAAATATCCTTGCGTGAGGAGCTGCAGAAATTCTCCTACGAAGACGCGTTAACCGGCCTGAAAAACCGGCGCTACTTTGATCAGCTGTTTCATCACCAGTGTGCCGTAGCTCAGCGCGGGCGCACCCCGCTGTCGTTGTTGGTTGTTGATATCGACCATTTCAAAGTCTTCAACGACACCCATGGACACGAAGCTGGTGACCGGGCGCTGCAATCCGTTGCCTCTGTGTTGCTGAACCAGTTCAGGGAAAGCGACATTGTGTGCCGATTTGGCGGCGAGGAGTTTGTGGTGATCCTGCCGGGGGCGATGACCGATGATGGCAGAGAACGGGCACAGAGCCTGTGCGATGCTGTGGCTGATGTTGATGTGGTTTTCGAAGGCCGGAATCTCGGCGCGGTGACGGTGTCGGTGGGCGTGGCCAGTTGGCCAGAAGCTGACGGCGAGCCGCGTCAACTGCTCAGCCTTGCTGACCAGGCGCTTTACCAGGCCAAGGAAGAAGGGCGCAATCGGGTCTGGATTCATGGCGGCCAGGCCGCCTAGGATTACGAGTCAGACCACAAGCACAGGGCACTTGGCGTTGGACGCCACCCGATGGGAGACGCTGCCGAGCAGAATGCCGTCTTTGTCGCTGTGAGTACCTTGGTACCCACAACGATCAGGTCGCTTCCTTGTCCTGAGCGAACTTGATGATCACTTTTGACGGACGGCCGCCTTTGACAAAGCCCCGTACCTTGGTGGCGCCGTGCGACTTTGCCAGATCTTTGGCGTGGTTGACCACCTCTTTGGCGTATTCCGAGAGCACTTTATCGGGGATGTCCATGCCCGGAGGCCTGCCAATCGACAGCGAAGCCTCGAACAGGCTGTGGTGCTTGTACACGCACAGCAGGTAGATCTCGGCATCGGTTAGCTGCTGCAGTTCAATGGCCTTGTCCATGGCCTTGAGGGATGTCTTGGAGCCATCAACGGCGACCAGGATCCTTTTGAACATGGTTCTCTCCTTAAGCCTCAGGGCCGGTTACGGGTCAGTCCCTGAAGCAACGTCACGCAGGAACAGGGCAATGTCGGGGAACGCGATGATCAACCCGGCGGCTGCCACCAGGATGAAAATGAACGGTGGCGTGCCACGGATAACCTCCAGATACGGCCGCTTAAAGATGGCGATCGCAGTGAATATGTCACAGCCAAACGGCGGCGTCGCCGAGCCTATGGCCACCTGCAGGGTGATAAGCACGCCTACCAATACCGGATCCAGTCCCGTGGATTGAATGGCCGGCGCAAAGATGGGCGTCAGTACCAGAATGACCACGATCGGATCGACGAACATACAGGCAATGAAGAACGCCACGCAGATTGCGACCAAGACGCCGACCGGACCGGCCTCGTTAACGCCCACTGCTTCCAGAATAGCTTGCGGAATCTGGGCAAACGAAATGATCCATGAAAAGCCGTTGCCCACGGCCACCAGAATAAACACCACTGCGGTGATCAGGCCGGTGGACTTGGCAATGCGGTAGATATCCGTCAGTTTCAGCTCCCGGAACACCACGAACTCCAGCAGGAAGGCGTAGAGCACGCACACCGCAGCGGCCTCGGTCGGGCTGAAAATGCCGCCGTAGATACCACCGACGATGATCACCGGGAAAAACAGTGGCCACAGGGCGTCGCGGACCGACACTGCGCGCTGGCCCCAAGAGGCTTTTTCCTCTGTGGGCACGTTGTTCTTATAGGCGTAGATCAGGCAGTAGATGGAAAACATGAACAGGATCAGGACGCCGGGGCCAATACCGGCAATGAACAGCTCGGCAATGGAGGTTCCCGAGATAACCCCGTAAATGATCATGCCAATGCTGGGCGGGATCAGGAAGGCAATGTCACTGGCGTTGATGATCAGGGCCAGGGTAAACGGGTCTGAGTAGCCGGCTTTCAGCATTTTCGGACGGAGCGGCGAGCCAACGGCGACCACGGTAGCCTGGGTGGACCCGGAAACGGCACCAAAAAGGGTGCAAGACGTTGCGGTGCTGATCGCTAGCCCGCCTTTGAAGTGGCCAATGAAGGCCATAACCATATTGATCAACCGGTCGGCCGACTGGCCTCGGGTCATGATGTCAGCAGCCAGGATGAACATGGGCACGGCAATCAGCGAGGCCGGCCGGATTCCCCCCATCATCTGCTGGATAAAGGTGCCCATCTGGCCAAAGCCATCGAACATCGTTACAAAGCCGAACACCGCGGCGGCGATCAGCGGAACCATCATCGGGAAGCCGAGCAGCAACAACCCGATCATGATCAACATCATTGTAGTTGCCATGTTTTTCTATCCTTACCTGGTATCAGCTGCGTGGTTCATACTTCTGATTCGGTATCGCTGTAGCCATCAACCACCCCGGTTGAGAGATACACGTCTTTGCTGGTCAAGTTTTTGACAGCAGTGAGAAAGTACTGAATGCCGGTTATGGCAAAGCCGACGGGTGCCCAGACATAGATCCACCAGATTTCGAAACCGAGCGCCGGCAGGATCCGGCCGCGACTGTAGAGAGTCTCGACGTAACCGAATGAGTGATAACACAGGAAAAACATCACCACGGAGGTGAAGAGGGCAATGAAGATCATCAGGACCTTGCGGCCTTTGGCGGGGAAGGCGTCGTAGACCGCGGACATACGGATGTGGCGACCATGGCGTGCGGCGTAGCCGATACCGGCAAAGGTGATCAGGATGATGAGGATCCGGTTAATCTCACCGGAGAAGAACAACCCTTCGCCGAAGACAAAACGGGCAATGACGTTTACGCAGGTGTTAATGGCCATCAGGATGACCCCAACCGCCAGCATTACCGCTTCAATCTTACTGATCCAGACATCGATGGTTCCCAGAAACCCGGGCAGGCCCGATTCGTAGCTGCCTGTATCGTCCTCTAAATCCGGGGAGTTCTCGGACATGGGTTCTGCTCCAGAACATGCTGCGCCCGGCCGGTAGGCTGCCCCCGGCGGCGCGGGGTTAAGAGACTGGCCCACCGGCTGGCGCCGGCGGGCCGTGGTGCATCAGAAATGATGCGGGTCAGATTACTTGCTCTGAACTTCTTTCAGGTCTTCCTTGAACTGGTTCAGCAGCTCTTTGCCGCTTTCGCCGGTCATTTCGATGTACTTTTGCTCAACCTGAGGAGCGCGATCCTTGAATGCCTTGATCTGCTCGTCGTTCAGACGGGTCACAGTAACGTCATCAGAGGCCTTCTGGATTTTGGCCAGTGCTTCGTCGGCCAGACCATCGATGTGCTTGATGATTTCTTCGAAGGCGTAATCAGAGGCCATCTGCACCAGCTCTTTGTCCTGCGGTGCCAGGTCCTCGTAGAAGCTCTTGTTCGCCATCATGGCGGTGGTGAACCAGCCGTGGCTGGTAAAGACCAGGTTCGGAGATACTTCATACAGACCGCCGGACTCGATCCAGAAAATCGGGTTTTCCTGACCCTGAATCATGTTGGTCTGCAGGGCACCGTACACTTCACCCCAGGGCAGCGGAGTCGGGGTGGCACCAAAGGCGCTGTAGGTTTCCGACAGCAGCGGGTTGGTCATAACCCGGATCTTCTTGTTGTTGAAGTCCTCAGGCTTGGTCACCGGCTCGTCTACGGTCACGACCATCTCGCCTTCCGGGTACATCTTCAGCAGCTCAAGACCTTTTTCTGCATACAGCTCGGGGAAGTCTTCGTTGATCGCTTCACTTTCACGGAAGAAGGTGATGACCGTGTCCATGTCTGTGGGCATCAGATAAGGGATAAAGAAAATCTGTGCTTCGGGAATCAGCGCGCCGGTGAAACCAGGGGACTGGTTAACAAAGTTAAGAATGCCGGCCTGAGTCTGCTCCATGATGTCGTCAGACTCGCCGAGCTCGCCGAAGCGATAGATCTGCAGGGTGTGCTCGGAGTTGTTCTCGATGTATTCCTTGAATTTATAAGCGAACACGTCCTGAACGTCGCCCTCATATTCCTCGTGCGCATAGCGCCAGTTGGCGGCGTTAACAGAGTTGGCGGCGGTCATGGCCGCAAAAGCGAACGCGGAAATTCCAGCCAGTTTCTTCAGTTTACTTATGCTGCTCATCGGGTTTTCTCCGTCCATTTTATTAACGAAACTTATCATTCCATCAATAAAGACTGGCAAAACAACGACGTTTTCGCAAGGAAACTACCAAAACAATAATTTCAAGCCATAATTTTGAACTGATATTGCAAGTGCATGAAATTAGTCTTTATTCAGGTCAGCGCGGCAAAGTTCAAGAAACAGCCGGAACTCCGAGACCACGCGATCGACGCTGTTTTCGAGCCGATGGCCATCGGGCAGCACCAGCGCCGGCAGTGCCTGTTCCCGCGCCAGCTCAAGCACCGGCATAACCGGCACCACGTCGTCGTCCCAGCCGTGAATGATCTGGCAGTGGCGGGCCTGAATCCGTGGGCTTGATTGCGGGTAGCCAGTCATGGCCAGCGCGGGGGCCAGCAGGAAACAACCCAGCACCGGTGAATCCGCGCTGGTTTGAGCGCACACCCAGCCGCCCATGCTGGATCCCGCTAACACCGTTCGTGCCGGATCGGCGCCGGCCTCGGCCATGGCAGCCGCCATTTGCTCAAGCCGGGTGGCCGGCACCTTGGTGCTGCGATGGTCGACTGCGATGGCGGTTACCCCGGGAAAACTCTCGGCAACGGCTTTCATGGCCTGAATTTTGGTGCCACCGGGGCCACTTTCCAGGCCGTGGGATAGCAGTACGTGCAGGTCAGGCATTGTCTTGGTCCTTGCTCTGGTTGGGTTTGTTGGAGACTTGTCTGGAAAGTTGTCTGGAAAGTTGTTTGGAAGATTGCTGGGCTGGTTGCTGATCACGGGCAATCTAGTGGCAGAAGCCGGGCCTGTCCAGCTGGGGGAGGCGTGATTGGAACCGTTTTCGGGCCCCGTTCGTAAAACCGGTAGGTAACGAGGGGGAATACACGATGATCAGAGTAACGATCGGGCTTTTGCTCACTATCCTGGTGACGCCCGCAATCCAGGCCTCTGAGCCGGAAGCAGCCGCATGTCCGGCCTTTCTGGACCACGACCTGCGCAAGCTCCATTCTACCGATGCAGTGAATCTTTGTGACCTGGCAGCAGGCAAGCCTATGCTGGTTGTGAATACCGCCAGCCATTGTGGTTACACCGGGCAGTTCGGGGGCTTGCAGGCGATCCACGATCAATACCGTGATCAGGGGCTAGTCGTAGTTGGTTTTGCCAGCAACGACTTCCGGCAGGAAGCTTCCAGCGAGAAAGAAGCGGCGTCGGTGTGCTACAAGAATTTTGGTGTCGAGTTCACCATGATCGCGCCCGGCCCGGTGACCGGGGCGGACGCCACGCCGTTATTTGCGTACATCAACGAGCAAAGCACGCCACCCCAGTGGAACTTCTCGAAATACCTGGTCGACCGCAATGGCCAGGTGCTTGAGGCCTTCCCAAGCTGGGTTGGACCGTCTGACCCGAAGTTGATTCGGGCCATCGAGTCGGTGCTCTAGCGCGATCAGGTCCGGGTTTGGGCCAAAATATCGAGGGCGCGACGACGGTGGGCCGGATCGTAGATGTCGATGGTGAACATCAGCTCGTCCACCTCCACGCCGGCCAACAGGTTATCAAGCTGGCGGTTCAGGTCGTTGGCATCGCCCATCATTTGTAGCGAGAGGAAATCCTGAACGCTGGCTTTCTCGCCGGCGTTCCAGAGCCCGTTCATGGACTCGACTGGCGGACGCATCCACAGCGGCTGCCCCCGGAACAGAGAGAGGATGCGCTGGTAGCTGGTGGTCGCCAGGAACTTCGCTTCCGACATGGAGTCGGCGGGAACGGCGGGAACCGCGAGCATGGCGTAGGGCCGATCCAGTCGTTCAGAGGGCTGGAAGTTATCCCGGTAGACACGCAGCGCCTCGCGATACAGTCGCGGCGCAAAGTGACCGGCGAAGGCATAGGGAAGGCCGCGCATAGCCGCCAGCTGGGCACTGTAGAGACTTGAACCCAAGAGCCAGATCGGCACCTCGGTGCCCGCCCCGGGAATGGCCTTCACCGCCTGGCCCGGATGCAGCGGCCCCAACAGCTCCTGGAGCCGGGCCACATCTTCTGGAAATTGTTCCGCACCGAGGCCATCCCGGCGTAAAGCCTGAGCGGTAACAGGGTCAGTGCCGGGTGCCCGACCCAGGCCCAGATCAATGCGCCCCGGATAAAGGCTTTCCAGGGTTCCGAACTGTTCAGCAATGACCAATGGCGGGTGATTCGGCAGCATGACGCCGCCAGAGCCGACCCGGATCTGGTTGGTTTTGCCGGCGATGTGGCCAATCAGAACCGACGTGGCGGAGCTACTGATGCCCTCCATATTGTGGTGCTCGGCCAGCCAGAAGCGCTGGAACCCCAGAGCCTCCGCATGCTGGGCATAAGCGACGCTGTTGGCCAGGGTGGTACCAACAGAATCGCCTTCGCGTACCGAGGCGAGTTCAAGCAGGGAGTAGTCAGGTCGGGTGGGCATGGGGCTCCAGCAACATTCGTTTGTGAGACGGAAATCATGGTGCCGAAGTGGCAGGGTTTCAACCCGCCTGCGGGCATTCCCCCGATAGCTGGGTTACCATGCGCGCCCGTGCTTCATGCTTTTTGCTGTGGTGATCCCATGCGCCTGATCCTGAGCCGAAAAGGCTTCGATTCCTCCGCCGGAGGCTGCCCGAGCCCAGTGCTGCCGGATGGCTCCCTGTGTGTGCTGCCGATACCCGATGCCCAATCCCGAATCCGTTACGACGACGTGCGCTTTGGCGAGCGTCGGCTGGGCAAGCTGGCCCGGGATCTGAGTGGCGGCCGGGTTCGGGGCGGCGACGGCGCTCACCTCGATCCAGATGTGCTGGCGGAGGCGTATCCCCGTGCAAAAGGCTGGCGCCCCGTGCTTGGCCAGACTGGTGCTGCCCAGGGTCACCTGCGCAACCAGGGTGTGACGGCCGGAGACCTGTTTCTGTTCTTCGGGGTGTTTCGTCACGCCGAACTCTGGCGTCGGCGCTGGCGTTTTGTGCCCGGCACCCGGCCATTTCATGCGCTCTGGGGCTGGCTGCATATTGGCGAAGTGGTGACTGTTGACGAGATGTCGGAGCAGGACTTGCCCTGGGCCCGGTATCATCCGCATTTGCACGGTGAGCCGGATCCCGGCAACACCCTGTACCTGGCTTCGGACGGCTTGAAAATGCCGGGTCTGAGCCAGGACGTGCCCGGTGCAGGTGCATTCACTCTGCTGGATGCGCCCAAGGTTTTGAGTGACCCTGAAGGCCGGTTACCGACCCAGTGGCGCCTACCCGCCGCTTTTTATCCTGGCAATGATCGGCCGCCCTTGAGCTACCACACCAAGGCGGACCGCTGGCGGCTGGATGCGCCCTGGTGTTACCTGCAGTGCGCGGCCCGGGGCCAGGAGTTTGTTCTGGATCTGGCAGCGTATCCCGAACTGAATCCCTGGCTGGCGTCGTTGCTCAGAACTGGTCATGGCTGGGCCCTGCGCAATTGACGTGATTGATCCATAATTTGGTATTACCCCTAAGATAGCAGGGCATCAGGCTAACTTGTTGGCCGCATGGAACGATCAAAAAAGGACAACAACAATGGCGGACAGCTTTTTGCAAGCCGTGGCTGAACAGCTTAAAAAGAACCTCGGAGATTCCCTACAAGCCCTGGGCGCCGGAGAGGTGAACTGGACCGACCTGGGGGTGGGGGTGATCAGCCAGTTGCTGATTCTGATGGTCTACCTCGGCCTGTACGCGGGTATCTACTTCGTGGTGATGGCGGCGCTGAAGGCGGTGCTGGGGCAAAAACGAGGCGACAGTCAAACGTTCGCGCACGTCCGAACCGGCCTGCGTTATCTGGTCGGACTTGGTTTCCTGCTGACCGTGCTGGCTCAGTTTGGCGCCACCCCCGAATTGCTTAAGTCTGTCGCTAAAGCCGGTTTTATCGCCCTCGGCTTCTACGTCGGCTGGCTGGTGCTGGGCAGAGTCATTGTTGAATCCATGCAGCGTGCCCATCTTGATCCGTCCATCCGTCAGCTGGTGGATAACCTGTTTTCGGTGCTGCTGGTTGCTTTCGGGGCGGTCACAGTGCTGGCGCAGTTTGGCTTTGATGTCCTATCCATCGTCGCCGGCCTGGGTATTGTCGGTATCGCGGTGGGCTTTGCTGCACAATCCACCTTGTCGAACTTCATTGCCGGGGTGACCTTGCTGATCGAACGGCCGTTTCGGATCGGGGATTGGGTTACGATCAATGGCCAGGACGGCAAGGTGGTGAAAATTGCCCTGCGCACCACCTGGTTGCGGACCCGGGACAACATCTTCACGATGATTCCGAACGATAGCGTAGCCTCGTCCGAGATCGTCAATTTCAGCACCGAGGGCGCCATCCGGCTGAATCTTTCGGTCGGTATCGCCTACAAAGAGAAGGCAGAGGCGGCCCGCCAGATCATCATGCCGATACTGGAACAGCACCCGGAGGTGCTGCAGGTTACCGACATGATGCCCAAGGTGATGTTGTCGAATCTGGGTGACTCTTCGATTGATCTTACCGTTCAGGCCTGGATCGGCCCGGATAATCTCGATGTACAGCCCAGTATCAAGGCGGAGTTGCTTGAGCAGATTAAAGACGCTCTCGACCACGCCGGCATAGAAATTCCGTTCCCGCATCTGCAGCTGTTCATTGACGATGCGAAAGGCCTCAAACCGGTCATGGAACCGCTCTACCCGAAACTGGCAGGACAGTAATACCGGCTCGGATACCTCTTTCGTCAATCCCGGAGGATGACTAAGTGCAGCAACATGCGTTCTATGAAGACAACACCACGCTTGCCCAATACCTGGAATTCAATTACGGCGAGCAATGGCATGGTGAGCCGAACTTTCCAAAGGAATTAGCGGACGCGGCCCTGGATGCCATGGACGGTCGTCCCCTGGGGCGGGCACTGGACATTGGCTGTGCCTGCGGCCGCAGCAGCTTTGAGCTGGCCAGGAAATTTGATCATGTCGACGGCATCGACTTTTCAGCCAATTTCATTCGCAAATGCAGGGAGATGGCTGCGGACAAACAGGTTTGCTACGCCCGGCCGGAGGAAGGTGAGCTGGTGAGTTATCACGAACGCACCCTGGCGTCCCTGGGGTTGGAGCAAACTACGGAACGGGTGGCGTTTCACGAGGGCGATGCCTGTGCGCTCGACCCTTCGTTCGCGGGTTATGACCTGATTCTGGCAGGCAATCTGATCGACCGGCTTTATAAGCCTGCGGACTTTCTCACTACCGTTCACGAACGGATCAACGAAGGCGGGTTGCTCGCCATTGCCTCGCCGTACACCTGGATGGAGGAATACACGCCCAAGGCTTCATGGGTGGGTGGTTTCATGAAGGACGGTAAGGAGTACACCACGCTGGACGGTTTGAAAGACATGCTGGCGCCGCATTTCCGCCTGCTCGGTGAGCCGCGCAGCCTGCCATTCGTAATCCGGGAGACCCGGAACAAGTTCCAGCACAGCTTTTCGGAGTTTTCGGTGTGGCAAAAAGTCAGCACCTGACCGGCACGGCATTGGTCGGCGCATCGACGAAAGCGAGTTGTCATCAAAACGTCACTGTATGGGGCTATTGTTAAGCCTCATCAGGACGATTTGCACTGGTGTTGTTCATCGTGTGAATGCTTGAACCGGGGCTTCTGCCCCGGTTTTTTTATGCCCGCCTATTTGAGCCCAAAGCCTTTGCCTTGCAGGAAGCCCTGCATATGCGGCCGCAGCTTGGTGGTGAACAAGGGTTTCAGTTGCTCTGACCAGTTGGTGTCTTTGTTACCACCACTGCGTTCCCGGTAATACTCATTCATGGTGCTGTCGAACCCTGACACCTGCTCCTCCTCTTGGTCGTCCCGGTAGTAGTCTTCCATCAGGATGCTTTCCACCGGCAGCCGCGGCTTAACCTCGGGGTTCTGATCTGGGTAGCCCAGACACATGCCGAATACCGGGTACACATCCTCTGGCAGGCGCAGCAGGCTGCTGACTTCGGCCGGGTTGTTGCGGATGCCGCCGATGTAGCACAGCCCCAGTCCCTCGGATTCAGCGGCCACGGCGACATTCTGTGCCATCAGGGCGGTGTCGACACTCGCTACGACAAGCTGTTCTGTTGTGCCCCGCACTACCTCAGCGCCTGCGCGCTCGGCCGCGTTGGTGGAACGCTTCATGTCGGCGCAGAACACCAGGAAATCAGAGCAGTCGGCAATGTAGGCCTGCCCACCGGCCAGCTCGGCGATAGCCTGCCGGTTTTCCGGATTGGTGACGTGGATTACGGAGTAGGCCTGAACGTGATTCGACGTGGCAGCGCACTGGCCGGCGCGAATCAGCTCGTGCAGAAGCTCGAGGGGGATTTTCTGCTCGGTGAATTTGCGAATCGAGCGATGGGACTGCAGAAGTTCGATGGTGGCGTTCATGGCGATCCAGTGTCGGTGAGTAAGGAACGGTGACAATAACGATACCAATCGCTACAAAGCAACCTATCGAAAGGTCTGTGGCAGCTGCTATTGTCCCATGAGGCCACTCCCGCCGTCGTCCAGCCTTACACATCAGAGCCCCATGGAACTGAATATTCATCTGCCCACACTGCTGTTGTTATCGGTCACTATCAATCTGATGGTGGGTGGACTGCTGTGGCTGGTTTATCGGTTGCGAGATCGGCAAACCTGTTTTCGGCTTTGGACGCTTGCCTGTGTGACCTTCGTTGCTGGCAGTGTGCTGGCTGGCGCACGCACTGTCGTAGACGCGCCCTTCGTGACGGTGTTGGCGGCGCACCTGTGCCTGGGCCTGTCGCCCTGGTTGGTTCTTGCAGGCATTCACAACCTGCTGGGTATGCCTCTGGCAGGCGGCGGCAGGTTGTCGCGAATACTGTTTGCCTGTGGCGTGCTCTACGTTGCGGGTCTGTTGGTGTCTTACGCGGGGGATGCTCTGGTCCCTCGCTTGCTAACGGCGCTTTGGTCCGCGCTTGTTTTCAGTGTTGCGATCTATCGCCTGGCCAGCTGCGCACGCACGCCCAGGCTGCCATTCCAAATACTTCAGACCATCTTTGGTATTCACGGCATCCTGATGATGCTGCAGGTTCTTGTAATAAGCACCAGTAAATGGGATCTGGTTGGCCTCGACGTGGATGCCGTGCTCACGCTGATTCTGACCCATCATCTGATGCTGGCAACGGCCACTGTTATGGCGCTGCCGCTGCTGGCGTTCACCCAGGCGGAGCGCAGTCTGAAACTGCTGGCGGAGCGGGACGAACTCACGCAGCTGCTAAACCGGCGGGCTTTTCTGCAGCAAGGCATCGCCGCGTTCGAGCAGGCTCGTGCACAACGAAACACGCTCACGGTGCTGATGATCGACCTGGATTATTTTAAAGAGATTAACGACCGGTGGGGCCATGAGATAGGCGACAGCGTTTTGAGCTTCGTCGCAAAAATCATGAGCGAGGAGTTGCGTGATGGCGACATTATCGGTCGAATCGGTGGTGAGGAATTTTCTGCTGTTCTGAACACCGGCAGTTACAAGGAAGTGGAGGCTGTTACCGAACGCCTGCTGCGGAAAATAGCCGAGCGCGGGCGCTGGCTGGATGGGCGCGCCTTGAACCTATCGGCCAGCATTGGTGGGGTCGCGATGTCGCCACAAACCCAAAGTTTCAATGACATGATGCGGCTGGCGGATTCGGCGATGTACCAGGCAAAAGACAAAGGCAGAAACCGGTCGAGTTTGCTCCGGTGTCAGGCTGAGTGTCGCGCTTGGTGTGCGACGGTAGCTCGCCAAACAAGTGCTTGTAGTCGGATGCAAACTGACTCAGGTGGTAGAAGCCATTGAAGGCCGCAGCATCTGAGACAGAGACGGTGTTTGGGCCACTCAGCATGCGCTTCACCCGGTTCAGTCGGCTGACACGAAGAAACTGGGATGGACTGATTCCCAGAATGCTCTCGAAACTGTACTGCAGTGTGCGTCGGCTGACACACCCGATTTCACACAGTTCCGCCATCGTCGCTGGCATCTCTCTGGCGGACTCCACATAAGCCCTGATTTTGTTGACCACGTTCTGTCGATGGTTATGGCTGGGCGCGACTGAGGTGTTTGGCTTTTCAACATCCATGACTTCCAACAAAGCCATGATCAGGAGATCCCGGTGGATGTGGCTATCCACAGGGCCGGCGTCGACGATTCGGGTCATCAGGTACCGCAGGTGTTGAAGGGTCTTGAGCGGAAGCTTCAGGCGCGGAGAGTTGTCCATGTCCAGCGATCTGATGGCCACCCCCTGGGCTTGGGCGTGCCCCAATAGTTCATGTTTTCCAACCACAATGCCGAGCATATCGAATTGGTCCTGAGTGACCAGTTCGAACGGCTGGCTCCCTGGACGACACAGAATATCCGTGCGCTCCAGTTTCTGGCCGTTTATGCGGCACTTCTCCCGATTGGCAGGAATGCCAAACCAGATGGCATTTGGCCGCACCATGCACTGCTGGTGCAGGGTGCGGCTGCTGTGCTCTCGATAAACCTGCATGGTGCCTAAGCGGAGTTCGTCAATGCGGCCATAAAAGCGCCCGGCCCCCACCTGATCATAAGTCTGGTTCCAGTCGGTCAGGTTGCTGGCCAGTTCATTGACGTCGTCGGATTCGTAAGCGCACCGCTCTGGTGCGTTTTTTGGAGTGTCATGGTGCATGTTGACTCCCAGGTGCTGATTTTCCAAGGGTTTTGCCTCTATTAGCGCTTCCTGCGAGCTGAGGTTTTTCCTTGTTTTCAGGCCACTTGCGGCCCTGCCAAGGTTTGCCGATTTCCGATAACCGGTTTTTTGTGCACCGGCTACAGTGGAGTTAAGAGCAATATCCATACCTTTCAGCGCCGGCCGTGAGCCTGGGGCGGCTGGTTTTTGTTGGAGAGGCGCAATGCAACATACCTATTCACACCGGGTCGGAGCGCGTACCTGGCACTTTCGGAACCTTGCGGACCTGATGGCCAAGGCCACGCCCGCTCGTTCCGGTGATCGGTTGGCCGGCGTGATGGCGGAGTCGGCGGAGGAACGCGTGGTCGCGCAGATGAGGCTGGCCGAACTGCCGCTTAGAGCATTTCTGTCCGAAGCACTGATTCCGTATGAGGAAGATGAGGTCACGCGGCTGATTCTGGACGAGCACGACGCCGCGGCCTTTCTGGCGGTCGCTCACCTGACCGTCGGCGATTTCAGGAACTGGTTGCTCAGTGATCACGCCACTCCCGAGGTGATGGAAGCCTGAGGCCTGGCTTGACACCGGAGATGGTGGCCGCGGTAAGCAAGCTGATGCGTAATCAGGACCTGATTCTGGTGGCCCGGAAGTGTCGGGTGCAGACCGCCTTTCGCAACACCATTGGCCTGCCCGGGCATCTTTCCACCCGGTTACAGCCCAATCACCCCACCGATGATATGGCGGGCATTGCCGCCAGCATTCTGGATGGCCTGCTCTACGGCAGCGGCGATGCAGTCATCGGTATAAATCCGGCCACTGATAACGTGGCCCAGGCCACCAAGTTGATGCGGCTGATGGACGACGTTATCAGCAAGTACGATATCCCGACCCAGTCCTGTGTGCTTACTCACGTGACCAACACCCTGGAGGCGATCGAGCAGGGGGCACCGGTTGATCTGGTGTTCCAGTCTATTGGCGGTACCGAAGCAACCAACAGCAGTTTTGGCTTCAGCCTTGCGACCCTGCAGGAGGCTCAGGACGCGGCGCTCTCACTGAATCGGGGCACGGTCGGCCAGAACGTCATGTACTTCGAAACCGGGCAGGGCAGTTCGTTGTCCGCCGACGCCCACCATGGTCTGGACCAGCAAACCTGCGAGGCTCGAGCCTACGCGGTTGCCCGGCGGTTCAACCCGTTGTTAGTGAATACGGTGGTGGGCTTTATCGGGCCGGAATACCTGTTTGATGGTAAGGAAATCATTCGGGCCGGGCTGGAGGACCACTTCTGCGGCAAGATGCTGGGCGTTCCGATGGGATGTGACATCTGCTACACCAATCACGCCGAAGCCGACCAGAACGACATGGACAATCTGCTGACCCTGCTCGGGGTGGCGGGCTGCACCTTCATCATGGGCATTCCGGCTCTGATGACATCATGCTGAACTACCAGACCACGTCTTTTCACGATGCGCTCTATGCCCGCCGGGCCCTGGACCTGAAGCCCGCGCCGGAATTTGAAGCCTGGCTGGAGCGGATGAACATCTTCGAAGACGTTGCCCGTTTTGAACCCAGCTCGGAGCTGCCGCAGGCGTTCAAGAACAGTCTCAAAGGGTTGTCCGGGGAGACCAGTCATGACTGATCACAGCAAAGATCTGGTTACCGCCAATGCCTGGCGCAAGCTGCGCCGCTATACCGATGCCCGTATTGGCCTGGGGCGCGCCGGAATAAGCCTGCCGACGTCGGAGCTGCTGGAGTTCCAACTGGCCCACGCCCGGGCCCGGGATGCAGTGCACTTCCCGCTGGCTGTGGGGCAACTGGTTGAATCCCTGAGTCATCTGGATAGTACGGCCTTTGCCTCCGAGCCGGTGTGCCTGCACAGCCAGGCGGCAGACCGATTTACCTATCTGCAACGTCCGGACCTGGGGCGACGCTTGTCACAATCCGCCCATGAGACTCTGCTTGCGGCGCAGGGTGAGGAGAAGCCGACGCCCGATCTGGCGGTGGTGGTTGTGGATGGTCTGTCGTCCTCTGCGGTGCAGACCAACGTCGCCCCCTTCCTTGAGCGTTTTCTGAGCGATCTCAAACAGGAACGGCAGTCGTGGCAGTTGGCACCTCTGACCATTGTTCAGCAGGGCCGGGTCGCCATTGGAGATGAAATCGGAGCTCTGTTACGGGCGCGCATGGTGGTGGTGCTCATAGGTGAGCGCCCTGGCCTGAGTGCGCCTGACAGCCTGGGCATCTATCTGACCTTCGAGCCGAAAGCTGGCCTGTCAGACGCCCATCGAAACTGTATTTCCAACGTCCGGCCAGCCGGACTCCGCTTTGAAGATGCCAGCCAACGCCTCCTGTATCTGATCCGTGAGGCCGACCGCCTGAAACTTTCAGGGGTCGGGCTCAAAGACCGGACTGAAGAGGTGGTGATCGAGAACAACCAAGCCAACAACAATTTTCTGACCAACTGACTTTTGACCTTTAAACCCAGAGAGATATTGGAGAATGCACATGTCTAATAGTGTTGATGACGAGTATTTGGCCAAGCGCCAATTAAAGAAGGGGACCGCCGGCTGGGTGTTGCTGGCGGGACTGGGGGTTTCCTATGTGATTTCCGGGGACTTTGCAGGCTGGAACTTTGGCATCGGAGAGGCAGGTTGGGGTGGCTTCGCGATTGCATGGCGCTGATGGCCGTGATGTATTTCGCCCTGGTGCTGTCTTTGGCCGAAATGTCCGCCGCCATTCCCGCCGCGGGCGGTGGCTACAGCTTCGCCCGTCACGCGATGGGCGCTACCGGTGGTTACCTGACCGGGTTGGCCGTTCTCATTGAGTACGCGCTGGCTCCGGCGGCCATTGTGATCTTTATCGGTGCTGCCGTAGAGGAGTTGCTGGGCGTCAATGGACCTGGGTATATGCCTTGTTCTACGCGGTGTTTGTCGGCATCCATCTGGCTGGCGTGGGCGAAGCGCTGAAGGTAATGATGGTGATCAGTGGCTTGGCCGTGTTCGCAATCCTCGCAACTGCGGTAGCTCTTGTCGGAGATTTCGATTCCGCCAACCTGTTTAACATCGCGCCGTCGGGGGAAGCCGGCACCAGTGAATTCCTGCCGTTTGGCTGGTACGGCGTGTGGGCGGCCTTGCCCTTTGCCATGTGGCTATTTCTGGCGGTAGAAGGGGTGCCCCTGGCCGCAGAGGAGGCCAAGGACCCCGGCCGGGATATGCCGCGCGGTATCATCGGTGCCATGGTGTTCCTGCTGTTCACGGCATTGCTGGTTGTCGTTTTGCTGGCCGGTGCTGCCGGTGCCCAAACCATCGGCGCCAGTGGCGTGCCCCTGGTCGATGCCCTGAAAGTCACGGGTAACCCGACCCTGGCGACGGTGATCAACGTTCTGGGGCTGGCGGGTCTTATTGCCTCGTTCTTTTCCATTATTTACGGCTATAGCCGACTGGTGTTTGCGTTGTCCCGAGCTGGCTATCTGCCCAAGGCACTGTCACTGACCAGCAAGCGCAAGGCGCCGATGTGGGCACTGATTGTTCCGGGTGCGTTTGGCTTCCTGGTGTCGCTCACTGGCGAAGGTGACCTGATTCTCGGCATGGCCGTGGTCGGAGCCACCATCTCCTACGCCCTGATGTCGGCGAGTCACATCCTGCTCAGGATTCGTCAGCCAGGACTGGCACGGCCCTACAAGACTCCCGGTGGAATCATGACGTCGGCCATTGCCCTGATTCTGTCGCTGGTGGCGATGACTGGGGTGTATGCCTTTGATCCTAGGGCGTTCAACTACACCATCGTTCTGTTTGTTGTCGGGGCGGTCTATTACTTCGCCTATGGCAAGAACCAGCTGGTGGCGAAATCCGCCGATGAAGAGCTGGCGCTGGTGCTGGACGCCGAGTCATCACTGGATGAAGAGGAAGCGGTAATCGCAAGGGCCAGGCCGTCAGAGGCCTGAGACCTGGCGCCCAGGGCTCTTTTTTTCGGTAGCTTAGATTTAGATAGAAAACGCCCGCCTCGTGCGGGCGTTCTCATGTCCAGACCGCTTCGA
The DNA here is from genome assembly GCF_000830985.1 of Marinobacter similis. Lineage (GTDB taxonomy): Bacteria > Pseudomonadota > Gammaproteobacteria > Pseudomonadales > Oleiphilaceae > Marinobacter > Marinobacter similis. The sequence goes on from NZ_CP007151.1 coordinate 2,290,371, forward strand.
TCAATGGGTAGCGGACACCGCGCCTCTGTCGTCCCCGGCTTGGGCCCGAGTTGAAATGACGGTTTCCGCCTGATCCGCCGACAGCGGCCGGGACAGTAAAAACCCCTGCACACAATCGTGGCCAGCGTCGGTCAGCAAATCCAGTTGGGCCTCGTGCTCGATGCCTTCAATGGCGATGTGGTAGCCAATCTCATTCAGCATCCCAATGATGGCGCGCAGGCGCTTAAGTTTGGCTGGTTTGGACTCGATTTCAGACACAATGCTCCGGTCCAGTTTGATCTCCTGGATGGACTCCAAATCAGTGATATACACAAAATTCGAAAAGCCGCTGCCAAAGTCGTCGATTGAGATTCGAACATCCATCGCCTGAAGTGAGTCGAGTCCCTGACGCAGTTCATCGTTGTGGTCTATCAGGCCGTGCTCGGTGATTTCCAGTGTCAGTTTGGGCCTGTTTACCGTGTCGTCCAGATTCGAGAGCAGGGCGCTGATCTGGCTGCGCGTGAGCAGGCTCATGTTGCTGGGATCAATGTTGATGGCGAAACGCAGGTTGCTGACCTGGGGGTGTTTCTTGTGCCATTCGGCGTAGTGAGCCAGAAAACGCCGGAACACCCAGAGGTCCAGATGTTTGGCAAAACCGGCGGAGCGGGCAATAGGCAAGAATCGATCAGGCGGTAACTGACCAAGCTCCGGATGCTGCCAGCGTACCAGTACTTCAAAACCGTCAACGATGGAGATATCCGAGGCTTTATAGATGGGTTGGAAATTGAGGTGCAGGCCTACGTCGATGTCTTCAATCAGACCCTTTTGAAGCGCGGCTTCCAATTGCAGCTGTTCCCAGAGTACGCCAGTGCGCTCAGGATCGACAAAGCCAACCTGTGCTTTGCCGCGCTGCTTGGCTTTGTACATGGCCAAGTCCGCATTGCGCAGAAGTAGCTCGGCCGAGTCTCCGTCTTCTGGGTAGATGGCCACGCCGACGCTGGCCGACAGCAGGAGATCGCCACTGTCCAGTCGATAAGGTTGGGAAATGGTCTCGATGATGCGCTGCGCAAACTGGTGTGCGTCAGAGGGCTGGGACAGTGAGTCCAGAATGAGTACGAACTCATCGCCGCTGATGCGCCCGAAGGTATCGTTCTCACGAATCATTCCACTCACGGTTTTGGCGAAATATTTCAGTACCATGTCCCCGGTTTTGTGGCCGAGGGTATCGTTGATGCGTTTAAAGTTGTCCATGTCCAGGAACATCAAGGCAAAGCGCTCGTCTTTTCGCCGTGCTCGGGCAACAGCTTCCTGAAGTCTTTCCCGAAACCGCGTCCGGTTTGGCAGATTGGTCAACGGATCGGTGGTCGCCAGTTGCTTTAGTTCTTGCTCACGCTGCTTGAGTTTCGTGATGTCGCTCGCCAGCATGACATAGTGCGGATCGATGTTGTCAGGGCCCCGAACCCGATTGATGGATACCAGCAGGGCGATAGGTTTTGGCTTGGACTGAAGCAGCAGTTGCCCCTGCCAGCGGTTCTGGCTCTTTACAGTGCGCCAAACGCTTTGGAAAGAGTGGTGTGTCTTGATCGTGCACAGGGAGGCGGCTGTTGTAAGGGGGGTGCCGAGCAAGTTGTTTCGGTTGGTTTTCAGTAGCCGGTTTGCAGCTGGATTAATATATTGGACTTCCTGATTCTCATTTAGAATCAGAATGCTCTCCTGGGTGTTCTCGAAAACGGAGCGTGAAAAAGCGCTGTCTTTCTCCGATTGCACCAGGTCGGTCACGTCTGTCTGAATACCGACAAAATAGGTCAGTTTGCTACCTTCGTAGATGGGGGAAAGGTCCAGCCGATTGTAGAATTCGGTGCCATCTTTGCGGTAGTTGACTATCTGACCACTAAAACTGCCGCCCTGCTTCACCGCTGTGGACAAACGTTTGCGGGTTCGAGTGCTGGTCGCAGGCCCCTGCAGGAATCGACAGTTTCGTCCAAACACTTCTTCTTTGGTGTAGCCGGTTATTTTGGTAAAGGCATCGTTGGCGTACACAATGGGCAAGGTTGGTGATGTAGCGTCCGCGATGGTGATGCCCTGTTGTGCTGCCTCCAGGGCTTTGCCTTGCAAATTGGATTGCGTAATAGACTCGTGGAGCCGCTGGGATGTCTCCATTAACTCGGTGTTGTTCCAGAAAATCAGCACGGCGCCATCGCGGTTACCATCGGGATTCTTGTAGGGCGTGACTGTCAGCCAGTATTTTTGTTCTCCCGTGATTTGAATGAACTCTTCTTTGCCCCGCTTGCAGGCCTCGTCGATGATCTTCGACAGGCTAGGTAACTCATACTCGGTTGTCAGCGCGGTGAGCCGTTGGCCCTGCAACCCATACTCAAATTTGAAGATTTCGTGGCAGGCGGTGTTGTGATGGATGATTCGGCAATCCTGATCAATCACCAGCATCGGATGCGGCAGGCTGTTTTGTATGTTCAGGAGATCGTTGTTGAGTTGGTTCAATGCCTCTGATTTGACTTGCAGCTCCTCATTGACGGTGACCAGCTCTTCATTACTGCTTTGTAGCTCTTCGTTGGCGGTTTCCAGTTCTTCATTGGTGCTTTGCAACTCCTCATTGGAAGATTGCAGCTCCTCGTTTACCGATTGCAGTTCCTCGTTGGAGGTCTGCAGCTCTTCCATGGCGGTTTGAAGATGTTCCCGATTGATGGAGAGCTCATGTTGCAACTGGATAATGGCCTGGGAGTCCCGGGTGGAGTCGCCGGGCAGGTCGAGACTGTTTGCCTCCTGGCGCTCATAGCGGATAAAGAACAGCTCTTGGCCGGTGTCGTCCAGATGCGAGACTTTAGCACCCTCGAAGAACACGAACGTGTCGCCGTCGTATATGGGCGCTGACCGGGCCGCGGTCTTGTTTTTCCGCAACCGATAAATGAGGCTTTTCAGCTCGGCAAGGTACTGAGGCGCTATAAGACCCTGAATGTTGTACGTGGGTTTGCCTTTTGCCACCTGGGTAATGGGGCTTAGGTCACCGTAGATGTATTGAATCTCCAGTGTTGCATCAACGACGAAGCCTTGGTCAATGATTTGGTCGGTGATCGCGTGGCGAACCGCTTGCTCCAATGTTTCGCTGGTCAGGGCTTCCTGTTTCCTTGCCGCTTTCGAGCGATTTTCGGTTCTGCGTTTGGCGTAGCTTTGGATGGCCTTGGCGGGTGAACCGGGAATTTTCCGGTACAGCTTGATACGCGGATCAACTGCTTCGTAACGGGTGGTTTTCGATACTCCCTCTGATTTCCCAAGCAACAGCAGTCCCTTCGGCTGTAAGCCGTAATGAAAGATGTCGAGAACTTTCTGCTGCAGGTCCTGTTTGAAATAGATCATGACATTGCGGCAGCTGATCATATCGAGATGAAGAAACGGCGGGTCCATGGTCAGGTTGTGGTGGGCAAACAGAATCCGTTCTTGAATAAAACCTTTGACCTGATAGCCCGCTCCCAGAGGCTGGAAATAAGTGTCCCGGACGTCCCGGTCGAGATCCTTCAGGCTGTAAGCTTCATAGTATCCCTTACGGGCGATATTGAGAGCGCCATCGTCAATGTCAGTAGCAAAAATCTGTATTCGAAGGGACTGGATTGCTGTTCCAAGAATCTGATCGAGCAAAATCGAGAGGGTATAGGCCTCTTCCCCAGTAGCACACCCGGACACCCAGATGCGGATTTCGTCACCGGGTACTTTGGTTCTCAGTAGCGATTCCAAATACGGTTTGACGGATTTAAAGATGGCTGGATCACGAAAGAAGGATGTGACTGAAATGATCAGGTCCTGATAGAGCAGTTGCAGTTCCTGCTGATCGTCAGCAGCGAATTGGCAATAGCTTTCAAGGCTGGTGTGATTGGTCGCAAGAACTCGTCGGGCGAGGCGCCTCTGTATCGTGTTGTTCTTGTATTGCAGGAAATCGACATTATATTTGCTTCGTAGGGCCTCGAACAGGGCTTCGGCTGGCCCGTGAGTCAGGACTGCAGGACTTTCCGGTGGCCTGAACGCTCTTTTGTCTCTGAAGTTGGCGACCAGCGCACCGATGTCCGCAGGTGCGAGTATGAAATCCACCGCGGTTGCGGCAATGGTAGCCTCTGGCATGCCATCATATTTTGCGGTTTCGGGACGCTGAGCAATCACAAAGCCGCCTTGAGCCTTCACTGCCCGGGCGCCGGACGCGCCATCGGAGCCGGTTCCGGACAGCACAATCGCGGCTGAGTGCGCTCCGAACGCTTCTGCCATTGACGTGAACAGCACGTTCGCTGATGGATGGGGTGACCCTGTTTTGGAGCTTTTCTTCAAAATAATTCTGCGGTCTTCCACAACACCATCGCACCCGGGGGGAATAACCAGCACTGTCCCCGAGATCAACGTTTGACCGGATTCGGCAACAGTAACGTCAAGCTCTGTTGCCTTGGACAGGATGGAAGACAGCAGGCTCTCATACTCAGGAGCGGTGTGCTGGGCAATGATCACCACCAAGCCATCCATATTTCCGAAGCTGCGAAGGGTGTCGGTCAGCGCCTCAAGTCCGCCGGCTGATGCGGCCATTCCCACCACTGTCAGGGAGGGTGCCGTCAGCGGGTTTTTATCAGTCATCCGTCGCATGTCCTCGTTCAATCAGTTGGTAAGGCTGAGCTTGTCTTTACGCTGCTTTGACCACTGGTTTTGGCGACGTACAACGCCTGTCGGGCCTGTCGGATAAACTGATCCATGCTCGCGACGGTGCCGTTAGACCGAGCACTGTGCAGGCCAAAAGAAATGGCAAAGGATGTGCCCGAAACCACCTGATCCCGGGCTTTGGCCGCTTCAAATTCGCGTCCAAGCTCAGTGACAATCTCAGCCGCTTGGTCCGGGAGGTTGTCGCGACAGAGTAATGCGAAATTATCGCCCTCCATTCTGAAAGCGATTGCTCCGTTGTGTCGGTCCGCAAACTCTGCGATCACCGACTCCACAAGCGTCAGGCAATGGTCGCCGGTTTCGAGACCATGTTCTGCGTTGACCTCCCTGAGCTTATCAATACCAATCCAGATCAGCGTCAATGTGGAATCGGCCCTGGAAGCCTTATGCCAGTAATCTCTGAGGTAACTGATAAAATCCCGTCTGGATTTAACGGTCCGCACCAGTCTTTTCGTGTGCTCTGACTGCCGGGCAAGCTCGGTTTCAATCAAGGCACCCATGCTCACCAGTAGCTCTCTTTCCAGCGGATCCAGCTCGCGAGGTTGTTGATCAAACAGACACAGGGTGCCAATCATTTGATGGTTTGGCGCCAAGATCCCCAAACCGGCGTAAAAACGGATTCCTGGCGCTTCCGCGACGTCGGGCAGGTTTTGGAAATAGGTGTGCGTCAGGGCGTCAGAAACTTCCAGAATGTCGATTTGCCGAACGGTCTGGTTGCAGAAGGTTTTGGAGCGTTGGAATTCGGCGACGGGTAAGCCAAAGGGCACCATGGTCGTTACCGTGTCCCGCTCGATGATGTTAAGCGATGCCATGGGTACACCCAACGCTTTGGCTGTCATCTCGACAATTCGGCTTAATTTATCGTACTGCCTGCCTATGCGGTTTTTCGCCTGGGCTACTGACCGTAATCGAACGGTTTCATCCGACTGGTCGTCTCCCGGCTGCCCGTTGTCCTTTGCTGCCTCGGTTTTATCGACTGAGGGCGTTTCATGAGCAGGCTTCGCAGTCTTTGTGCCTTGGGTCAGGAGATGTCGGGACGCGGCCTCTGGTGGCATCGGTTTGGCCAAAAGGTATCCCTGTACCTCCTCGCAGCCCTGCTGCAATAAGAAGTCCAGTTGCTCGCCGGTTTCAACGCCTTCCGCAATAACTTGGCAACCCAGGTTATGGGCCAGCGAGATGATGGTCTTGCAGATGGCTCCGTTTTCCTGGATATCGAGGCAACCATTCACGAAGCATTTATCAATCTTGATTCGATTAACCGGAAAATAGCGAAGATAGCTCAAGCTGCTAAAACCGGTTCCGAAATCATCAATGGCGATACCAAGCCCGGCACGCTTGAGGTCGTGAAGCTCATTCAGCACGCTTTCGGCATTATCCAGAGCAATCGTTTCGGTAATCTCAACTTCCAGGCTGTCTCCCGACAGCTGGAAATGTTCGAGGCATTCTTTAATTTTCTTTGTCAGCTCGCCCCGAAGAAATTGGACGCCTGATACATTGATGGCAACTGGAACAGTAGCCAGGCCCTGGTTTCGCCAGTCTCGGATCTGCCGGCAGGTTTCCCGGATGACCCAGTCACCGAGCACTGAGATGAAGCCAGACCGTTCTGCAGCTTCAACTAACAGGTTCGGAGCGATTGGGGGCGCATCGGGTGGAAACCATCGAAGCAACGCCTCCATGCCAATCAGACGCTGGTCATTGGTAGCGAACTGGGGCTGATAATACAGGCAGATCTCACCGGCGCTCAGAGCCTCCGGAATTTGATCGGCCAGCAGGAGCGAGTTGCTTTCCGAGAGGTGGTCCAGGGGGTTAAAAATCCGGAAAGTGGCGCGTCCACACCGTTTGGCTTCGTACATCGCGGAATCAGCGGCTTTGAGAAGGTCTACCGATGTTGTGCCGTGGGAGGGCGCGAAGGCGGCGCCGACACTGACCGTTGGTTGAACGGTGCTTTGTTGCAATGGCAATTTTTCGGACAGCATGGTGATCAGGTCGTTGATCCAGGCAGCAAATGAAGCGCTCTGGCTGGCCCCTGGAATAGCGATGACGAATTCGTCTCCCCCGAACCTGGCGGTCAGCATATCCGTGGTGGCTGCGGCTTGATTCGGCTGGCGATGGCTTTCAAGACCGCATCACCGCCCATATGGTTGAAGGCATCGTTGAAACGTTTGAAGTGGTCAATGTCGATAAGGATAACGGCAACAGACTGCGCGTTTCTCTGCGAATTTTGCAAAAGATCAACAAGGTTGGTTTCGAAACAGCTCCGGTTGCAAAGCCCGGTCAGGTGATCATGTGTGGCCTTGTGACGAAGCTCTTCCCGTAGGCTGAATTCTTCGGTGACATCCGCCTGAATACCGGCAACGTGATCAGGATTTCCGGAGTCATCTAGATAGAACTGCCCTTTTGACCACAGCCAGTGAGTGCTGTTGTCGGGCCATTGCACTCTGAAGCAAAGATCGTATTCCTCGCCGCCTCGCATGGCGTTCGTGTAGACAGCGTTTACCCTGGCACGATCTTGATCGATAACGTGATTGAGGAACGTATCGTAACTCCAGTTTTTTTGGAGTTGAGAGTAGCCGAAGCACTGATCGTGTAACAGCGAGCGCCGGGTTTCGTTGCGCTTGATGTCCATGTCCCAGGTACCAATGCCAGCAGCTTCCAACGCCAATCGGTAGCGTTCCTCGTTTTCACGAATTTTTGCGATCGCTTGCTCGTTGCTGCCAATGGGGCTGAGCTTAACCAGGTGCCCACCGTCGGATTGGCGATATGCAGTGGCGACAACGCCCTGTTGTTTTCCATTGCTTTGAACTATGGGGATTTGGCAGGAATACAGGGAGCGACCGTGCGGGCCAGCCAGGAGCGTCTGCAACCTCACATCATCCTTGATACCGAGGCCTTCAAGGCCTATTTGGCAAAGCTGGCTTTCGGAATAGCCAGAAGACTTTGAATGAACGAATTGGCACCAATTACGGCTTGGTGTTCATCCAGGCTAAGCAACGCGACGTTTTGGTCGGCACAAAGCCAGTTCACGGCCGAGTCGACGACGGGGGTGGGAGACTTCACAACGAGTCACCTCTCCTCGGAGGCGCTTGAAAGTCGCCACCATGCACATCTTCCGGCGAACAGAGCAGATGTGTGTGAGTGGGTTAGTCGTCCTGGACCTGCCGGAATATACAGATATTCATTTATTAGTTTTGTTGCATTTAACAAGTATATGCTGAGGGCGCCAAAATCACCAGCGGTTCACACATCCAGCTCGTTGACGTTAAAACCGGGCCCCTTCTACATTGTTGCGCTGACGGTGGTGAGTCAGCGCAACACTGGCTGCAGCTAGTACGATGAAGAGCAGGATGCCTTTGGGCACCAGGGCGTGAATCTCAGGATTCGGTGCGGTGCTGGCAGTGACCAGGATCAGGCCCAGAACGTTACGCGCCAGGCGAACGGCAAGCAGCGTGCACAGATAGCCCGACTGGAGCGCGGCTTCGGGCGAGCGAAGGCAGCGGCCAAGTGTTGGCATCAGGTGCACGGTGTTTAGAAGCAGAACGGTGAAGATAACAACTTGAGCTATATTGAAAAACGTCATAATAAGAAGAAAGTGACATCAATAATGGGTTAAGAAGGTGGCTGTAATTATCCTCGATTGATCACTTTTAATCCAGTTTGCCCTCCCGGTATCAGCGCCAGGCTCGCGCTAGCCTTCCCCCTGAACTCTTCTCTGAACCTCTCTCGTGCGATTCCAGAATTCCTGCGTTGATGTTTTTTTAATCGACAACGAAAAACTATAGCGCTGGTTAGAAAAAGCTAATAGTGACAACCGTGTACGGCTGCTAAAACTGTAGACATAGAAGCTGGCGGAATTCCTGGAAGAACCAGGGCGGCAAAGTTTTTTTGCTGTGCCCATCTCAGGAGGCTGCCGGATTGTGAACTTGGTCTATCTTGGATAGACCAACGATAATGTTGCACACCCGGAGAGAGTTATGACTTCAAGTACGAATCAATCAGGTGCTGGCAAGTGCCCGGTGATGCACGGCGCCCAGACTAAAATGGACAGCCGTGGCCCCTCTGTAGCGGATTGGTGGCCGAACCAGCTGAACCTGAACATCCTGCATCAGCATTCGCCTCGCTCCAATCCACTGGGTGAGGATTTCGATTACGCCGAAGAGTTCAAGAAGCTGGATCTGGCCGCGGTTAAGAAAGACCTGGCCGACCTGATGACCGACTCCAAGGATTGGTGGCCGGCGGACTACGGCCACTATGGCGCCTTCTTTATCCGTATGACCTGGCACAGTGCTGGTACCTACCGTCAGGGCGATGGCCGTGGTGGCGCCGCCACCGGCAACCAGCGGTTTGCTCCGATCAACAGCTGGCCTGACAACGGCAACCTCGACAAGGCGCGCCGTTTGCTCTGGCCGATCAAGCAGAAATATGGCAACAAACTGTCCTGGGCCGATCTGTTCATCCTGACTGGCAACGTGGCCATGGAAACCATGGGCTTCAAAACCTTTGGTTTCGGCGGCGGCCGGGCCGATATTTACCAGCCGGAAGAAGACATCTACTGGGGCGCCGAGCACGAATGGCTGGCCACCAGTGACAAGGCTGACAGCCGCTATTCCGGTGAACGGGACCTTGAGAACCCGCTGGCCGCGGTGCAGATGGGTCTGATTTACGTAAACCCGGAAGGCCCGGACGGTAACCCTGATCCGCTGGCCTCGGCTCACGATATTCGGGAAACCTTCGCCCGCATGGCGATGAACGACTACGAGACCGTAGCCCTGACCGCCGGTGGCCATACCTTCGGCAAAACCCATGGTGCCGGTGACCCCGCGCATGTGGGTCCGGAACCCGAAGCTGCTCCGATGGAGGAAATGGGCCTGGGCTGGAGAAACAGCTACGGCACCGGCAAAGGGCGGGATGCCATCACCAGTGGCCTGGAAGGCGCCTGGACCGCCAACCCGACCAAGTGGGACATGGGTTACTTTGACGTGCTGTTCAAGTACGACTGGGAACTGACCAAGAGCCCGGCTGGCGCCAACCAGTGGAAGCCGGTGGGACTGACTGAAAGCGATATGGCACCGGACCCGGAAGATCCGTCCAAGAAAGTGCCGATCATGATGTCGACCGCCGACATGGCAATGAAGATGGATCCGGAGTACCGCAAGATCTCCGAGCACTTCCACAAGAACCCGGAAGAGTTCGCGGATGCTTTTGCCCGGGCCTGGTTCAAACTGACCCACCGGGACATGGGCCCGAAGGTTCGCTACCTCGGCCCGGAAGTGCCGGCTGAAGATCTGATCTGGCAGGACCCGGTACCGCCCGTAAGCCATGAATTGGTGAACTCCCAGGACATCGCCGATCTGAAGGGCAAGATTCTGGATTCCGGATTGTCCGTGTCTGAGCTGGTTTCGACTGCCTGGTGCTCTGCGTCCACATTCCGCGGCTCTGATATGCGCGGTGGCGCCAACGGCGCACGTATCCGGCTGGCGCCCCAGAAAGACTGGGAGTCCAACGAGCCACAGAAACTGGCGAAAGTGCTGCAGACTCTGGAAGGCATTCAGAAGGCGTTCAATGACGCGCAGACTGGCAACAAGCAGGTGTCCCTGGCCGATCTGATCGTACTGGGTGGCGCGGCAGCCGTTGAGAAGGCGGCGAAAGACGCTGGTCATAAGATTGTCGTCGAGTTTGTCCCGGGCCGCACTGACGCCACCGATGAGCAGACCGATGCCGATTCGTTCGAGTCGCTGAAGCCGGAAGCTGACGGGTTCCGCAACTATCGCCGGGCCCGGTTCACGGTCTCAGACGAAGAGATGCTGGTTGATCGGGCGCAGTTGTTGGGCCTGAGTGCACCGGAAATGACAGTGCTGGTGGGTGGCATGCGCGCGTTGGATGCCAACTACAAGCAGACCAAGCACGGCGTGCTGACCAAGAATCCTGGCCAGCTCACGAACGATTTCTTCGTGAACCTGACTGACCTGGAGACCGAGTGGAAGCCAACCTCCGACGACCCCGATGTCTTCGAAGGCCGCGACCGCAAGAGTGGTGACGTCAAATGGACCGGTACCCGCGTGGATCTGATCTTCGGCTCGAACTCGCAATTGCGGGCGATCTCCGAAATCTACGCTCAGGCTGATTCGAAAGAGAAGTTCGTTAAGGACTTCGTGGCTGCCTGGAACAAGGTGATGAACGCGGACAGATTTGATCTGGCTGATAAAGAGCAGTCTGAACAAAAGAAGTAAGTCGATGAGCGTGGCAAGCGATTTGCCACGCTCATTCGATCCCAGCCAACTCTCCCGGCTGTGGTTCGGGTAGCCTTAACAAACCTACTTGCAATACCTCGAATAGCTCACGCCAGATCTTGTCGCCCGCCGGGGCACAGACTAAATTCAAATAGGTGGGCACCAATAATTTAGATTTTTTCAAACCTTGAGTGCTCCGAAATTTAACTCTCTGCGTAAAAGGAGTATCAGTTTTGCTGGTATCAGTTAGTTCCTTTGGGAAATCAAATTGTTGGCAGGTAGGCCATGACACTCATCAAATCAGTATATTCGAATCTCAACAGGCGGTTTTTTCGCCCTGAACTGGCAAAAGAGATACATAAAAGGGCGAGGGATATTCCTTTTCTCGGCATTCTGACGGCGTCCTTTATTGCCTTCCTGTTCCACCCTTTTGTTGGCGCATTAAACGCAGGAATATGGGTGGCAACCTTTATCCTGATTTACCTCTCTGCCTATTGGTTTCTATTCAGGAACCGGTGCACCCCAAGCCAAAAAAACTACTCAACCTGGACGTTGAAATTCTTGGCCTTCTTCGGCTCCTTTGCATTGATGTGGGCTACGTTTGCCTACATGGCTATGCCCGAGTTGGGAGAGTGGCAACGGCTGAGCCTTTTGATGATGCTGTTTGGCATTGTCGCCCTGCCGGCCCCGGTGTTCAGCTTGTGCTTGCCCATTGCGGTTTTCCATCCCACCACGATGCTCCTGCCCAGCATTCTGATGTGCGTGCTCCAGCACGGGTATTTTGACCTGCATATGCTGGCCAGCCTGATTCTTCTCGGCGGCGGCGTGGTGTTTGTGGTCAAGCAGGTGGCCACCGGACAACGGATTCTGCGCTCGGTAGACGACAAACGTGCCTTGTCGACGAGCATGAGCACCATTGAAAAGTTGATCAACGAAAAGTACATCGACCGGTTACCGGGTTGCTGAATGGGGACGGCCTGCAAGAGCAATTGCCGAATATGGCCGGTAGCCCTCTCACGATTCTTGCGATCAAGGTCGATGGTATCGAGGACATGTATTCTCTGCATGGCAAAGGCATTGCCGACAGTATCGTATGGTCGATTGCTCATCGCCTGATGAGTCGCAAGAAACCTATGGCGTTTCTCGCTCATACCGGTCTGGGCGAATTTATCCTCGTAACGCCCAGTGCTAAGTGCAAGGAATTGCGGGGTAAGGCGAGGCCCATTTTTGAGTTGTTTTCGACTCCGTTTGTCACCGATCTCGGCGATGTCTCGTTTAAAGTCTCAGTCGGAGCGGCTTTCAGCGAAAAGGAGGGGGGCGCGGCTACCCAGGCGGTCAGTGATGCGGTTGCCGCCATGAGAATAGCGTGCTGGGAGCAAGGAAATTCGTTTCAGCAGTATGATGAGTTATTGGGAACAAAACTGAGCCAGCAATTTAGCATACGTTCACAGCTGCATAAGGCCATCGAGAACAACGAATTCGCCCTGCACCTGCAGCCCAAGGTTGACCTTGGAAGCGGCGTGGTAAATAGCGCCGAGGCCCTGATCCGTTGGAATAGCCCTGAATTGGGCAGGGTCAGTCCCGCGGAATTCATCCCGGTTGCTGAATCAACCGGCGATATTATTCCGCTGGGGCGCTGGGTGCTCCAGGAAGCCGCGCGGCTGGTTCAAAATCCGAAGCTTCCGGCCTCGTTTTCCATTGCGGTCAATTTGTCCTCAAAGCAGTTTTCCGACCCTGCACTGTTAAGCCAGCTTAAGCAGATACACAAGCGGCTGAAAGGAACTTCCCGCAGTCTTGAATTGGAGATCACGGAAAGCATGGTGATGGCCGAAAGTGCGGACATCAATCGCACGCTGACCAAGATCAAAGCGATGGGGTTCAAGATAGCGTTGGACGATTTTGGTACCGGATATTCGTCGCTCAGCTACCTGTCCCGACTGCAGGCCGACACCCTGAAACTGGATAAATCCTTCATCGACCCGATTCCGAATGATCAGCAGCACGCAGACTTTGTCGCCTCGATTATCCAGATGGTCAAAGCCCTCAAACTAAAACTGGTTGCTGAGGGCATTGAATCCGAGGAGCAGTTCAACTGGTTCGCCGCGCAAGAATGTGACGAGGCACAAGGGTTCTTCCTGGCCCGCCCTCTGGATTTCGACGCGTTTCTTGCGTCGTTGCCGCTAGGCAGAGCTCAGGTGGATATTCCCAAGCCTGCCTAGACTGGCTGAGTGCTCAGGCCGTGGCCGGTACACGGCTATCCAGTGACGCCGAAATCCGCGTTAGCATCAAGGCCGAAAGCACGATGAGCCCGCCTATCCAGGGCGTACTCATCAACCCCATGCCTTCAACAATATGCCCGCCAAGCCAGGCACCGCCGGCAATGCCGATGTTGAACGCGGCGATGTTGAGACCAGAAGCGACATCAACAGAGTGAGGCGTGTAGCGTTCAGCCAGTTGCACCACGTATACCTGCAGCCCCGGAACATTGCCGAAGGCAAAGGCGCCCCAGACCAGCAGGGTGATTACGGCGGCAATCGGGTAGTGAGCGCTGAAGGTGAGCGCAAACATGATTGCAGCCAGGCCACCGAAGATGATGTAGAGCGCAGAGGTTGGCCCCAGGCGATCTGCCAGCTTACCGCCCCAGATGTTGCCGGTGGCTACCGACACGCCGTAAACCAGAAGCAACAGGCTCACCATGCCCGAGGCAAAGCCGGTAACATCCTCGAGAATGGGGGTGAGGTAGGTGAACGCGGTGAACGTGCCGCCATAGCCTATTGCGGTCATTGCATAGACCAGTAGCAGGCGCGGGTGAGTGAGCACTTGCAGTTGTTGGCTCAGGCTCGCTGGCACCGATTGTTTAAGGTTTCTCGGGACCAGCAGGGCGCTGCCAACCAGGGCAATGGCACCAAGGGCGGCGACGATGAGGAAGGTGGCGCGCCAGCCATATGTCTGGCCGATGAATGTGCCCAGTGGTACGCCTGTCACCAGCGCTACCGTGAGGCCGGTGAACATGATGGCGATGGCGCTGGCTTCTTTATCTTTCGCAACCAGGCTGGTGGCAATGGTCGAGCCGATCGAGAAAAACACCCCGTGAGCAAGGCCCGTGAGGATCCGGGCGGTGATCAGTGAGCCGTAGTTCGGTGCCATCCACGCCAGCACGTTGCCAAGGATGAACAGTGCCATCAGCGATAGCAGCACCAGTTTGCGATTCCAGCGCCCGGTAAGAGCGGTTAGAACCGGTGCGCCTATGGCAACACCGAGGGCATACAGGCTGACCAGCAGCCCCGCCGAGGGCAGGCTGACGCTAGATCCAGGGCAATGGTTGGAACCAGGCCGACAATAACGAACTCGGTGGTCCCGATGGCAAAGGCACTGAGCGTCAGTGCAAATAGCGCAATGGGCATAGCAGATATCTCCAGAAGGTTTGATTGACGCTGACCAGTTTGGCGCCGCATACTTTTGCGATAAATGCCTGTTTTCGAAAATTACCTTTGCGGAATATGCAATGAAGAGTCGTTCTGAGGATCTGGTTTTCCTGCTAGCGGTAGTCGACAGCGGTGGTTTCAGCGCCGCGGCGGAACATCTGGAAATCTCGGTGACCAAGGTTTCCCGGGCGGTATCCCGTCTGGAAAAATCCCTGAACGCCACCTTGCTCAATCGCACGACACGCCAGGTCAACCTGACCGAGGAAGGCCGGGCTTTCATCGACCAGGTGCGTGCCGGGTTGTCCACGCTGGAAGAGGCGGAAGAAGCGCTGGCGGTTCGGCGGCAGAAACCTGCGGGCAGATTACGGGTGGACGCTGCCAATCCCTTTGTTCTGCATCAGATCGTGCCGCACGTAAAAGCGTTTCGGGAGGCGTACCCGGAAATCGAACTGGAGCTGACCGCCAGTGACCAGATGGTAGATCTGCTGGAAAGACGCATAGATGTCGCAATCCGGATCGGTCCGCTAGAGGATTCAACGCTGCACGCGAGGCCAATGGGGCGATCGCCGTTGTCGATCGTAGGTTCACCGGAGTACATACAAGCGCAGGGGCCGTGTGAGACGCCCGACGATCTGGCCAGGCACACGCTGATCGGTTTTACCGCGCCGGAATCGCTCAATCTTTGGCATGTGGGTGATGGCCTTCAGATCCGGCCAGCTATTCGTGCCAGCAGTGGCGAAGCGGTACGCCAGCTTTGTCTGCGAGGCAATGGCCTGGCCTACCTGTCGCGCTTCATGGTGGGGGAGGATGTGAAGCAAGGCCGACTGGTGGAAGTCCTCGGCGAGCACCTGACCCGGCCCAATCCTCGGGAGCTGGTGAATGCGGTTTACTATCGCAACACCACGTTGTCGGCCCGCATTCAGGTGTTTCTCGATTTCTTCAGTGCCCGCTGGCAGTCCCTTTAGGTCAGGATTGGCTGATTACCTCCATGGCACTTCGGAGATTCCCGGGAATCGGGGTGGCGGCGTTGCTATCCCGGTCCACGAACACGTGCACTACCTGACCTACTGCGGATGCCTCGTTGTCGCCCTGCCGAAAAATGCCCACCTCGTAAGTCACCGAGCTGTTGCCGGTTTTCACGACCCGTAACCCGGCTTCCAGGATCTCCGGGTAGGCCACGGGTTTGCGGAACTGGCAATGGGAGCTGACCACGAATCCGACCACCGAGCCGTTATGGATATCCAGGCCGCCTTCCTCAATCAGGTAACGATTGATGTGGAATCGAAGTAGGAGTAATAGGTGACATTGTTCACATGGCCGTAGACGTCGTTGTCCATCCACCGGGTGTTGATGGTGTAGAACACCGGGAAGCTGCTTCGTTCCAAAGAGATTCTCCTGTTGGTCGGCTTTGATATGCCCGGCCTCTCGGGCCGGGGCATATAACGGGAGGCGTCAGTACGCGGCCTGGTATATGGCCAAGCGTCCGCTTCTGAGACTTCCCGTGGGTTGTTCACCAGCAAGCGGGTCTGCTTCATGGCGTCAGCCGCCATGACCGGAAGGTCGCTCTCGCCAATGCCTACTTCCCGCAGAGTTTGCTCGAGCCCGATATCCGCACTTAAGGCTTCCAGCCGGTTGATGAACTCATTCACCCGTTGCGCCTCTGGCACGGAGGCCAGATCCGGGAAGGCATCTGGCGCCAGGGTGGCGTAGGCGTCGGCGCAGGCATCGGCGTTAAAACGCATCACATGGGGCAGCACCAGGGCATTGGAAAGACCGTGTGGCACATGGAAAATACCGCCGATCGGATAGGCCAGGGCATGCACGGCGGCTACCGGCGAATTGGCAAAAGCCTGTCCGGCCAGCATGGCGCCCAGCAGCATGTTGGAACGGGCCTGAACATTGCGGCCGTCTTTCACTGCCGTCTCTATATTGGCGCCCAACAAGCGCAGGGCTTCACGGGCCAGGGTGCGGGATACCGGGTTATTGTTGGCCGAGGCTGAGGTATAGCTTTCAATGGCGTGCACCATCGAGTCCACCCCCGTGGCCGCCGTTACCGGAGCGGGCAGGCCAAGGGTGAGTTCGGCATCCAGCAGGGCCACGTCCGGGAGCAGCTGCGGTGCCACCACGCCTTTCTTCTCGGCCTCGCCCACGGTGATGATGGAAATGGGGGTTACCTCGGAGCCGGTACCGGCCGTGGTGGGGATCTGAATCAGCGGCAGTCGTTGGCCTTTAGCCATCCCGACGCCGTAGATGTCGTCCAGTTTTTCACCGCCGCCCATCAGCAGCGCAATTAGCTTGGCGATGTCCATGGATGAGCCGCCGCCAAAGCCGATGACACCATCGATATTGGCTGCCCGGGCCTCGGCAAGGGCAGCTTCCACCACAGCCACGGGGGGATCGGCGACAACGCCGTCAAACACCTGATATTCCACACCGGCCTGATCCAGGGAGTCGGTCGCACTGGCCAACAGGCCCGCCTTGATCAGGCCAGGATCAGTCACGATCAACACACGCTTACCGATCTGTTCTTTGACGATTGCGCCCAGTTTTTTGATCGCGCCTGGCTCGCAAATAACGCTTTTGGTGGTGTTAAAGGTGAATGCTGTCATTGTTCTTCTCCCAAGTCTGAGGCGCCAATGGCGCCGTCACCTTCTCTCGTCAGCGGCATAAAGGTTCAGCATAGCATTGAACCGCTTCCGGTTACTCAAACTGATCCCAGTAGGGTGGCTCGCCAAAATAGCCGTCGATAAAGTCGATGAAGCTGCGTACTTTGCTGGCCAGCAACTGGCGATGGGCGTACACGGCATACAACGACATGGGCTCGGGCTCGTAGTCGGGCAGTATGATTTGTAAGGCACCCTCTTTGATGGCGGCACCGGAAATAAAGGTGGGCTGAAGCGCAATCCCTGCACCTGCGATGGCTGCTGCCACCAGTACATCGCCGTTGTTGCTGATCATGTCGCGGCTGCTGTCGCGAGCGCTTTCCTGGAATCCTTTGAGCAGGACAGGGCTGGCTTCAGGATCCATGTAGCTGTAACGCAGGTAGCGGTGGTCTTTGAGGTCGTCCGGATGCATGGGTGTGCCGTGTTGCGCCAGGTAGTCGGGCGAGGCGCATAGCACCAGGCGCACCGGTGCAACCCGCTTCGCAATCAGCGATGAGCTTCTCAGGTGGCCGATGCGCAGAGCAATGTCGAAGCCTTCTTCTACGATGTCGACTTTACGGTCATTCAGCTGCAGGTCTATGCCGACATCCGGGTGGGCGGTTTGGAAATCGCTCAGCAACTGGGCCATGTGGCGGGTGGCAAAGGAAACCGGAGCGCTGATTCGGAGCAGGCCCCGCGCCTGGGTCTGGAGGTCACCCAGCTGGTTCTCCATGTCGTCGATTTCGTCCACCACCTGTTGGGCGTGTTGGTGGTATCGGGTTCCCGCCTCGGTCAGGTGCAGTTTGCGGGTGGTGCGATTAAGCAGGCGCACGCCCAGGTGTTGCTCCAATTGGGAGACATACTTGCTGGCGAGCTGAGGCGACATCCCCAGCCTGTCGGCGGCGCTGGTGAACGTGCCTTCATTGACCACGGTCACGAAGGCGCGCATGGCCTCGATGCGGTCCATCTTTCTCCCCTCTGGCTTGGTTATTATCAACGTGACGTTGATAATAACTCAATATTAGCCTCTTAGTCTTTCGATTTGGCGAGAGTAAAGTGTCTACATCGACTGAAGCAGCGCTTCAGGACACATCAATTAAAGAAAGCTTAGAGGTGACAAACATGAACACTCAATTTGCACAGGTATTATTCGGCTCCAACGGTGGTTTCGCGTCTTTGATCCTGCGGATTCCGGTTGGCTTGATCCTGGCGGCCCACGGCGCGCAGAAACTGTTTGGCTGGTTTGGCGGTTACGGGCTGGAAGGTACTGGTCAGTGGATGGCAAGTATCGGTCTTGAACCGGGCTACCTGATGGCACTTCTGGCCGGCAGTGCCGAGTTTTTTGGCGGCCTGGCACTGGTGCTCGGTTTGTTGACTCGTCCGGCCGCGCTGGTATCAGCATTAACCATGTTGGTGGCGATATTCTCGGTCCACATCAGCAACGGCCTGTTTATGTCCAACAACGGTTACGAATACGCGCTGACATTGTTTGCGGTAACCGTGGCTTTGACCCTTCAGGGTGGCGGTCGTTTCTCGCTGGACGGTCTGTTGCAGAAGCAGGTGGGCGGCACCGGCCTTAACCGGCAGGCAGTAGCCTGACGCGGTAGTAGTGGTCAGAAACGGCAAATAGTCCAGTTGGCATCGCTCCCCGAACACGGGGAGCGCGTTCGTTTGAAAAGGAGCAGGCGCGATGAATACCGAAACCGATGTTGTATTCGTGTCCCACGGAGGCGGGCCCCGGCCCTTATTGGGCGACCCGGACCACCAGGAGATGGTGGATCGGCTCACCGAGCTTGCCGCTAATTTGCGTAAGCCCAAGGCGATTCTGGTTATCAGCGCTCATTGGGAAGAGTCGGCACCAACAATCACCGCTGGCAGTCATCCCTCGTTGATTTATGACTACCATGGCTTTCCGTCCGAGCCTACGACATCCAGTACCCGTGTCCCGGCCAACCTGAATTGGCGAACGGTGTGTTCCGAGCATTGGAGCAGGCTGGCTTGTCGCCGCGACTCGATGACAAGCGGGGCTTTGACCATGGCGTGTTTGTGCCACTGAAATTGATGTACCCGGAAGCCGATATTCCGGTCGTTCAGCTTTCACTGGTCAATAGTCTGGATGCAGTCACCCATCTGGCAATAGGGCGTGCGCTCAGAAATTTGGAGTACGACGATCTGCTGGTACTTGGTTCGGGCTTCTCATTCCACAACATGCGGGCGTTTTTTACACAGAATACGCCGGAGATCCAGGCGGCGAATCAAGCTTTTGAAGATTGGATGGAGCAGACCTGTTGCGATCCCAACCTCACCGAAACAGAACGCTACCAGCGTTTGGTGAATTGGGAATCCGCACCCCATGCGCGGTTCTGTCATCCCCGGGAGGAGCACCTGCTGCCACTTCACGTGTGTTACGGGCTCGCCAAAGGCCCCAGTAATGATCGCCTTGCCGCCACTATTTTGGGAAAAGAATCAGGGATGTTTCATTGGCGCCAGAACAGAAGTGCGGAAGAGTACTAAGCGTAATGTTCCCGCGCTGTTGTGATCCTACTGCAGTGACTGGCCCTATAAGACGTGGATACGGTTTTGAATTCACCCACGCTAATACGGAGCCAGCCTATGCCCGAAGGCCCCGAAATACGCCGTATGGTCGACGACATAGGTAAGGCTGTTGCCGGTAAGACTGCCGAGCAGGTGTTCTTTGCGTTTGACCATTTCAAGCCGTTCGAAGCAATGCTGGCGGGGCGCCAGGTCACGGAGGTGGCCGCCCGTGGTAAGGCGGTGCTGATTTTCTTCGCGGCAACGGATGAGGACGGCCCCTGGTGCGTTTACAGCCACAACCAGTTGTACGGCAAGTGGCGAATCGGCAGGCCTTCGGTGGTGCCGCGCACCAGACGGCAGCTTCGCTTTGCCATTATTGCCCCCAAAAAAACCGCCCGCTTATACAGCGCCTCGGACATCCGTTTGGTTCGACCGGACGAACTGCACGAAGTGGACTATCTGGCCCGCCTTGGGCCGGATCCTCTGAACCAGAACGTTTCGGTTGATCACCTGATGGCGGTGTTTGACGACAAGCGTTTTCGGGGGCGGAATCTGGGTGGGCTCTTGCTTGATCAGGGCTTCATCGCCGGCGTGGGCAATTACCTGCGCTCCGAGATTCTGTTCGAAGCGCGACTGGCTCCGAAAAACCGTCCCCGGGATCTTGATGCCGACAGTCGGGTTAGGCTGGCCGAAGCCGTGCTCAAACTGATTGACCGCACCTACGTTCTGAAAGGCATTACCAACGATCCGGATCGGGCGCAGGCGTTAAAAGAGCAGGGCTGGAGTTTCGGTCAGCGTCGGCACATGGTGTTCAATCGCGAAGGAAAGGCCTGCCACGAGTGTGGCGCTAAGATCGTCAAGAGCATGGTGGCCAGTCGGCGCTTGTATGTGTGCCCGGCGTGTCAGCCGATTGAGGAGTAGGCGAGCGCGCGTTGGCGCTTCTTCGGCTCATTGCCTAGCGAGGGCTGTTGGCGGTTTCCTTGTGGCGGACCGAGATGAAACTCTGGGCATCGGGAACGTGATTGTCCGGCAGTGCCATGTTCAGTGCCATCAGTAGATCGGTGATGTGGCTCATCTGCTCGCGCAAGGCACTGGAGCTTGCCGTGGACTGTCGCTCCGATTGAGCGGTGGCAATCTCGAGTTGTTTCTCCAGGATCATGTCCTGAAGGGTAATAATTTGCTGACTGGTCAGCATTATCGGTATCTGATTATCCTTCATCGTTCGGTATTCCTTGGCTCGTAAGCTCTTATAAATGAGGGGCAAAATACGAAGATTCGCTTGCTATGGATCTTATTTGTTGTCTATCGGCTGGCACTTCACTCCGTTCGTTAAGCGCGTGAAACCTTTACTCATCATTGTACTGGGCTTACTATCCGGAAAGACGCATATTCACAAATCCGAATATATTGAGGGTGCCAAATGAAACGCCGGGTTTTGTTCGTCTGCACAGCCAACAGTGCCCGTTCACTGATGGCGGAAGCCCTGCTCAGGGACATGGCCGGAGACCTGTTCGAGGTGGCCAGCGCCGGTACCGAACCGACTTCGCCCCATCCAATAGCGTTGCAGGTGCTAGAAGAGGCAGGCATTGCTACCGAGAGCCTGCACAGCAAGCAGTTGGCCGATCTGCAGGAGCAGCACTGGATTATGTGATTACCCTGTGTGAGAAAGCTGCCAACGAATGCGGCAGTGTCTGCCAGCCGGCACAACAGATTGCCTGGGATTTTCCCGATCCGGTTCCTTCCAATCGCCACGCGACCTTTGCCCTGATTCTCAAGGAAATCAAAGAGCGCATTTCATTGTTCACCCTGGTGCATCAAAAAGAGACCGGTCGAAAGCCCATTAACTATGATCCGATCGCGGTGTTTAAGGCCATGGCCGATGAATTTCGGTTGTCTGCGCTGTTGCTGATTCGGGATCAGGGCCCGCTCTGCGTTTGTGAGCTGACTGAAGCATTTGATGCGCCCCAGCCCAGGGTTAGCCGGCACCTGGCGACGCTGAAAGATGCTGGCCTTCTGGACACGGAGCGTCGGGGACAGTGGATCTACTATTCACTCAACCTGCAGATTCCGCCGTGGCTGGTGCGCGTTCTGGATGAGACGGCCAGCCAAAATGGCGGTTTGATTGAACAGGCACTGGAGCGGCTCAAGGATATGTCTGACCGTCCGGCCATTCGGTGTGGGTGAGCGTTAGCCGTTGCGAACGCCAATTACGCTAATGAAATGCGATAACGAAGCACGCCTGCTGCTTCCTCGCGGATCCATTCAATCCGGTGACCAGTCAATTCGCACAGTGCCTGAAGGTCTTTGCGACCGGTAGGGTCGTCGGCAAGGAAATCCACCTGGGTACCGCTGGGCAGGTGCTGGGTACGCTTCTTAAAACGAAGGATAGGAAGAGGGCACACCAGGCCGACAGCGTCGACCTGGTATACCTCTGTCAGCTCGGGAGCCTGTTCAGCGGCTTGATTGATCAAGACGCACGCTCGTTTCACTGCTGTATTGTGCGGAGGAAGACCAGCCAAACTGATCCAATACCACTGGAGCAGCATAGGCAATCACCAAGGCGGCGACAAAGCCGGCAATCATAACTTTCATGATGACCCTCCTTCGTCTTGTTTGGCTTTTACCTCAGCGACCCACAGGTCGTGATGCTGGCGCGCCCACTCCAGATCAACCTGACCGTTGCCCATGGCGTCGAAGGCTCCTTCCATGCCGACCGAACCGATGTAGATGTGAGCAAGGATGGCGACCATCATCACGAAGGCGACAATCGAATGCCAGATATTGGCATATTGCATCTCTTCATGGGGCGCCAGATCGGTTGGGAGACTGGTGCCGAGTACGCTGTTAATCAGTCCAAAGGTGTCGGCAAACATCGGCATCTGGAACGGGAACAGCAGCGACAGACCGGACAGAGACACCGAGACACCCAGCACCATCACGGTCCAGAAAATGATCTTCTGGCCGGCGTTGAACTTCTTGGCCGAGGGGTGTCCCTTGGTGAAAATCCCACCGCCGGCTTTAATCCATTGCCAATCGAGCTTATTGGGGATGTTGTGCACCACCCACATGCAGAAGGTCATCACCAGGCCGAGCATAAACGCCCAGGCGACATTGTTGTGTAGCCACTTTGAGCCCGCCGCAAGCGTTGCAAAGGCATCTGGCCCCAGCACGGGGATCAGGAAACTGCGCCCCATTAAAGTGATCAGTCCCGTTAGGCCCAAGGCGACGAACGAGCCCGCTAACAACCAGTGGCCGAAGCGTTCGATGGCTTGAAGCGTTCAATCGTGGTGCCGGCTGGGCCACCATCGATCTTGATTCTGCCACGAATGAAATAAAACACCGTCAACAGCGCGATCATGCCTAACAACGAAAGACCACCGTATGTGATCAACGGCCCTTCACGCAGTTTGTACCAGGGCATGCCCCCGTCCTGAATCAGGACAGTAGCGGCAGGTGTTTTGGCTTGGGTTCTGACATCCGCTTCGTTATAGCGCAAGCCGCGCCAGATGTCGGCGTCCGAGCGGCCACCGTTGGTGCCCAACTCGCCACTGATCGGCGCGGCGTTAGCGGGGTTCCCCAGATTTTCAGACCGAAAGCTTTCGTCTACTTCCAACTGTTGCTGACGGGCCATGATGTCTTCGAGAGTTTGTGCGCCCCCGGTAGCGGTCCGGTCAACCGCCGAGGCCTCTTCCGCCCAAAGCGGATTAGAGACCAGTGTCGCCAAGACAACTAAGGCGGCACCTAATAGTTTTAGATTCATTCGAGCACTCCAACGGGATCAACCAGAAGAATTCGTTGCCTCAGAGGAGCCCGGGGCCAAAGGGCCCCGGGCTATACTCAGACTGTGTTATGCACCCTTCTTCTCGTAGGCTGTACCCCATCCCCAGGCACCGGAACCGAAACCACGGTTCACCACGCGCTGGCGATAGATGTCCGCTACCTCGTTGCCGTCACCGGCGAGCAGGGCCTTGGTGGAGCACATCTCTGCACAGATTGGCAGCTTGCCCTCGGCGATGCGGTTGCGTCCGTATTTGTTGAACTCAGCCGAGGAATTGTCTTCTTCCGGACCACCTGCACAGAATGTGCATTTGTCCATCTTGCCCCGGCTGCCAAAGTTGCCCGCTTGCGGGAACTGAGGCGCACCGAACGGGCAGGCGTAGAAACAATACCCACAACCGATACACAGATCCTTGGAGTGCAATACCACGCCATCTTCGGTCTGGTAGAAGCAATCCACTGGGCAAACGGCCATGCACGGCGCGTCTGAGCAGTGCATGCAGGCTACCGAAATGGAACGCTCGCCAGGTTTGCCGTCTTCCACGGTTACTACCCGTCGACGTTGATGCCCCAGGGGACCTCGTGCTCATTCTTACAGGCCGTTACGCATGCATTGCATTCGATGCAGCGCTCGGCGTCGCAAAGGAATTTTGCTCTTGCTTGTCCTTCAAGTGCCATGGTCTACACCTCTTGTTATGCCGGCATGATCGAACATAGAGTGGCTTTGGTCTCTTGCATCTGTGTGACCGAGTCGTACCCATATGTTTGAACAGTGTTGGTGGATTCACCGAGAACGATGGGGTCAGCGCCCTTCGGGTACTTGTCCCGGAGGTCTTTGCCCTGGTAGTGGCCGCCGAAGTGGAACGGCATGAACGCCACGCCCTCTCCAACACGCTCGGTAACCATGGCCTTGACTTTGATCCTCGCGCCCTCTGGACCAGAAACCCAGACGTCCTTGCCGTCACGGACATTCAGATTGTTGGCGTCACGAGGATTGATCTCGATGAACATATCCTGCTGCAGTTCTGCCAGCCAGGGGTTTGAGCGAGTTTCGTCACCACCACCCTCGTATTCGACCAGACGGCCGGAGGTGAGAATGATCGGGAACTCCTTGCTGAAGTCGTTCTTCTGGATTGACTCGTACAGGGTCGGTACCCGCCAGAAAGTCTTGTCCTCATAGGTCGGGTAATCCGCTACCAGGTCGCGACGTGTGGTGTACAGAGGTTCACGGTGCAGCGGTACCGGATCCGGGAAGTTCCAGACAATTGCACGGGCCTTGGCGTTACCAAATGGCGCACATTCGTGTTTGATGGCCACGCGCTGGATACCACCGGACAGGTCCGTCTTCCAGTTGGTTGACGGGCCGGCCACTGCTTCAATGCTGGCTCGCTCTTCAGCCGTCAGGTCGCCATCCCAGCCCAGGTCCATCAGCATCTGCATGGTGAACTCTGGATACCCGTCCTTGATTTCCGAATTCTTGGAGTAAACACCATCTGCCAGAATGTTCTGGCCGTTGTGTTCAACACCAAAGCGGGCCCGGAATGTCAGGCCACCCTCAGACACTGGCAACGACATGTCGTACAGGTTGGCCGTTCCCGGGTGGTTCATCTCCGGGGTGCCCCAGCACGGCCATGGCATACCATAGAAGTCACCATCGCAAGGTCCACCCACTGCACGCAGGGTGGTCTTGTCGAAGTGGTGCTGGTACTTCATGTGTTTCTTCATGCGCTCAGGCGATTGACCCGTGTAGCCGATGGTCCACATGCCGCGGTTGAATTCGCGGGTAATGTCCTCAATCGACGGCTCATCGCCATCAATGGCGATGTTGCGGAACATGCGATCGGTGAAGCCGAACTTGTCCGCAAACAGTTTTATGATCTCGTGATCGACCTTGGAGTCGAACAGCGGCTCTACTACTTTTTCACGCCACTGCAGAGAACGGTTCGACGCGGTTACCGAGCCGTGTGTCTCGAACTGGGTGGTCGTGGGCAGCAGGTAGGCGCCTTCCTTGCGATCATGGAGAACGGCAGAAACGGTCGGGAAGGGGTCTACGACAACCAACAGGTCGAGTTTCTCCATGGCTTCTTTCATTTCTGGCATTCGGGTCTGGGAGTTGGGCGCATGACCCCACAGAACCATGGCCCGGGTGTTGTCCGGCTGCTCAAGGTTTTCCTTGGCTTCCAGAACACCGTCAATCCAGCGGGAGACTGGGATGCCCTTCTCGTTCATCATGGCCCGGGACTTGCCGTCTTTATCCCAAACGGCAAAGCGGCCTTTCAGGTAGTCGAGGTCCTCTTCCCAAACTCTTGCCCAATGGGCCAGGAACCAGCAGACAGTCCGTAATAGCCAGGCAGGGTGTCGGCAAGCACACCGAGGTCGGTCGCTCCCTGAACGTTGTCGTGGCCGCGGAAGATGTTAGTGCCACCGCCTGCTACGCCCATGTTGCCGAGGGCCAACTGAAGCACGCAGTAAGCGCGAGTGTTGTTGTTACCGTTGGTGTGCTGGGTACCACCCATACACCAGATAACCGTGCCGGGCCGGTTGTTGACCAGAGTACGGGCCACACGCTCAAGCTGTGCACCCGGTGCGCCGGTTACACGCTCAACTTCCTCGGGATTCCAGCGCTTCACTTCCTCGCGAATGTCTTCCATGCCGTACACACGGGTACGGATGAATTCTTTGTCTTCCCAGCCGTTTTCGAAGATGTGCCAGAGAATACCCCACACCAACGCAACATCTGAGCCCGGGCGGAAACGGACGAATTCGTCGGCATGGGCCGCTGTCCGCGTGAAGCGCGGGTCGCACACGATCAGCGGAGCGTTATTTTCTTCCTTCGCCTTCAGTACATGCAGCAGCGACACCGGGTGCGCTTCAGCGGGGTTGCCCCCGATGATGAAGATCGCTTTGGACTTGTGGATGTCGTTGTAGGAGTTGGTCATTGCGCCGTAGCCCCAGGTATTGGCTACGCCGGCGACGGTCGTGGAGTGGCAGATACGTGCCTGGTGGTCCACGTTGTTGGTGCCCCAGTAGGCCGCAAACTTACGGTACAGGTAGGCCTGTTCGTTGTTGAACTTTGCGCTGCCCAGCCAGTAGACCGAATCGGGACCGCTTTGCTCGCGGATCTCGAGCATCTTGTCGCCGATTTCGTTGATGGCGGTATCCCAGGAAATCTTTTGCCACTGGCCATTGACCATTTTCATGGGCGACTTAAGACGACGTTCGCCGTGGGCATGTTCCCGCACGGAGGCGCCTTTGGCGCAGTGAGCACCCATATTGAAAGGGCTGTCCCAGCCTGGCTCCTGGCCTGTCCATACGCCGTTCTGAACTTCGGCTTCGACGGTGCAGCCGACCGAGCAGTGCGTACACACGGATTTCTTGACGACCACTTCTCCGCCACCGGTTGCAGGGGCTGCAGCTTCCACCCGTCCCGATGTCAGCGACAATGCCGCCAGACCACCCACTGCCACGCCAGACGTTGTCAGAAATTGACGACGGTCCAGAGTCTTGGCAGCGAGAGAAGAAAGCAAAGAGCCTGCACGGGAGCCTTTCGCTACCCCGTTGGTCTTCTTCCTTAACATGTCGTTTACCTCTCTCTCTTTATTATTCTCGTTTTCCGGAAAGCTGAGTCTCTCAAGGGCCTTTCGCAACCTCGATCAACTCACACCCCCGTTAAAAGCGAGCCGATTCGAAATATTTACGTGTGTGTTCGGTATCACGTAAACCGCTGCTTTTCGGCACATCTTTTGTGACGACCTCAGCTGCGGCGTTCGGTGCAACCGTCATGGCAACGGCAGCAGGAGCTGCGGCTGCTGCCATTTTCAGGAAATGGCGACGGCTGTTTTCACGCTTCGGGTTGTCCATTGGACACCTCCCCCTGGGTTAATGGGACCTTGAAATCCCGGTTACTGAATTGCAAAGGCGTCGGCTTCCACGGCCATGAAGGCTCGACCAAGCGAACCTATTGGAGCGTAGAAAATGGCGCTTTGCGCTTCTTCCAAATCAGTAAAAAACAAGGCTGCCCACTTCGCCAGATGGGCATCAAAAAACGCTTTCTGCGACGGCAGTCCGCTGTCGCAGGGAAATTCGCCGGTAATGATGCCGGCCATGATTTCGCAGAGGGTGCCGATGTGATCTTCCGGCTCCTTTACATCGCTGCGGGATTTGATGCCGCGGGACATGAGATCGGTTCGCAGCTCCGCCAGGGGCTTCTCGTTCAGGAAGCCGGTGAGGTAGTAACTTGCGTAGGGAAGCAATTCTCCACGACCGAGGCCAACAAACAGGTTGTTAAACTCTCGCTCGGCGTCATATGGGTTGGTACGTTCGGCGAGGGCTGCCAGGTTCTTGCAGGCTGAACCGAGGGGCGTCTCGTCACCCTGTAGTGATGCCAGCCCCTTCAATAATTCGTTGGAGGGCGGGTCGACAAGCAGGGCGCCCAACAGCTGATAGATCTGGGCCCTGGCACGATCTTCCTCGGAGATCGAACGGGGGCACTGGATTTCCGCAGTATTGCTCAATTCATGTTCCTTCTAATTATTATTTGCGGTCTGTCGCACTATTCTAGTTCATATCCAAGAATAGTAGCCTGACCTGTCTTTAATTTGCTAATAGCTGGAATGCATTCTGTTAATCGTCAAAACGCATCCGAGGACGGAAGCGTGGTCCCGGCCCCTCTTCCGACTGGCTGGACTCTTCTTGGGCAAGCTTTTGCTCGGGAAGTTCCGTCGGCGTTGCCATGTCCTCCAGCTCGGGGATGTCCTCAGACTCCGGTTCCCCGGCAGCCTTCGAATCCGGCTCTGCCATCGAAGAGATCGCCTGCTTTTCCGACTGATCGTCCACAACCTCCGCGGCTTTTTTGGCTTTGTCGACGAGTCCCTCTCCAACCTTATAAAGGGTTGTCACTGTCTGCCCGGCCGTCGAGGCCAATGTGTAGTCCTCATCGTAATCATTGAGCCCGTCCAAAACGGCCAGTACCGGGTTGGATTTCCATAGACCTCTCAGGGCCCTCTTTCGGAGGAACTCCGGGATCTCCTTGCGCATGAAACCGGTGATGTCTGTGCCCAGCTCGATGTTGTCCGGGTCGGGAAGGTCATATTTCTTCAAAAGCTCGTGTTCGGGCAATGCTTCATTGGCCGCAAGCTCCTGCTCGTCCGGGGTCAGTTGAGTCTCTGTAACCGGAGGAGGGGGTGGTTCTGGCCGCTTTCCGGCTTCAGCTTTTTTGCGCGCCCAGCGCTGGAGTCTAGATTCCGCCATTACTGAATTCTCGGCTTTTTGATATTCGCAGGAGCACGGTAAACGTCACTTTCCTGACGAATGCGCGGGTCGCCTTTGGCGTCCTCGGCGCCATCAACACGAACCTCGTCTCGACGGCGTTTCTTGAACGGCTCCTCGATGTAGTGCATGTCGATAAATTCTTTGATCCATGCCGCCATCGATTCGGGAA
This sequence comes from Marinobacter similis, assembly GCF_000830985.1. GTDB lineage: Bacteria > Pseudomonadota > Gammaproteobacteria > Pseudomonadales > Oleiphilaceae > Marinobacter > Marinobacter similis. Next base: position 2,319,103 of record NZ_CP007151.1, read on the forward strand.
TGGGAACCGCCTCAACGATGCTCTCGCCACTGTCAAGGGCATCCAATGCCTCATGGGCGCTGGCAGTGATAGTGCTGACCACCCACCCGGAAGGCGACTGGCTCGTTACATCCCTGTCCATAATGATCCAAATGGATGGAACGGCCATGTTCAGGGACACAAGATAGCCCTCGACGTCGGCCCGGAAAAGCTCCATCGTAACGGTGCCCGCGTGGTAATCGACGACGTCTTCCTCGCGGACCAGTTCTTTCCAGAATGCATCAGGTGCCCCGGGTATAACGGCAACGGGCTTCCAGATTTCCTTTACCCAGCGAGTAACTCCGGGAGAACGGCGAACGACAGCGCCGACCCTCAACTCGCGTTTCCACTGTTCCGTACGACTACACATGGTGCTTCTCTTTTTTTGTTCTGGCGTAAAACTAGCAGGGCTCAAACGATTATCCAATTGTCCAAAAGATAATGCCTGTGGCATGCTCGAAATGCGATACGGAAACGTATACGTACAAAAACAACGAAAGAGTCAAACTCCTGATGACGGCATACAAAACCTTATTATTGTGCAGCTGCGATAAGTCACAGACCTTTGATTCAGAGGCCTTGCGCAAAGCCGCGGCCGCTGAGCAGGTGGTTGCAGTTGATCAACTGTGCGGAAAGGAAATGAGTGTTGCCGCCGAACATCTTGGCGCCCGCAGCGACGTCCTGATTGCTTGTGGCCAGCAGGCAGCTTTGTTTGAGCGTCTCGCTGAGGACGTTTACGCGGAGATCCAGCATTCCGCGCCATTACATACTATTGATATTCGGGATCGCGCAGGTTGGGGTGCACCTGATGCGAAGCCCGCGCGCCTGAATGCGAAGCAGGCGGCGCTTATCGCCGCTGCCCAATTGCCGGCGCCCATGGCCCCGGCAAAAACCATTCAGTCCAGCGGCGTATGCTGCATTATCGGTCCCACCGAGAAGGCGATCCGGATGGCCGAGCTGGTGCAGGATGAGCTGGGTGTTACCTGCATAGTTAACGATGCCGGCCCCATCCAGCTGCCATCCGCCGCTTACGACGTGGCCAAAGGCCAACTGACGGGACCTACGGCGCACTTGGCAATTTCAAGCTGGAATTTGCCCACCTGCAACCCCTGCATCCGGCCGGGCGCGGTGAATTGGGTTACGAAGCAGCCAAGCCCACTGCCCGCAGTGAGTGCGATGTATTTATCGATCTTCGCGGCGTTGCTCCGGCATTTCCCAGCCATGAAAAGCGTAACGGCTACTTCTGGGCCGACCCGGACAAAACCGGCGAGCTGGAGAGGATCGCCCTGACGGCCAGGGAAATGGTGGGTGAGTTCGAGAAAACCGTGTACTTCAGGCTCGAAGAGTCTCTGTGCGCGCACTCCCGGGCCAACAAACCCGGGTGTACCCGCTGCCTGGATGTCTGCCCGACGGAAGCCATTTTTTCCTTCGGCGACCACATTCAGATCGACTCGGACATTTGCGCCGGTTGTGGCTCATGCGCTGCCGTCTGTCCGACCTCTGCGGTGACGATGAATGAAACGCCGTTCGAGGCACTGACCAAGGCCGTGGAAGTGATGGCCAAGGTCTATCGTGAGCATACCCATGAATCCCCACGCCTGGTTTTCCACACTTTGGGTGCTGGAACAGAGGCGATTGCGAATCTGGCACGCTACGATAATGGCCTCGCGGATGATTTGATCCCGATGGGGCTGGAGCACGTCGATCGCATCGGCCACGCTGAAATCCTGGCGGCGTTCGGAGCCGGGTATGCGGAGGTTCTGATTCTTGCGGACAACGAGCTGGATCGTCTGGCGGTGACTGCGGAAGTTGAATTGGCCCAGGCCATGCTCAAAGGCACCCACAACTCGCCGAGCCGGGTGCGGGTTATTTCCGCCATTGAGCTCTGCGATGCCGGTGACAATGCCGGACGTGTGAGTGACCCCGTTTTGCTGGTAGGCGGTCGCCGGGATATCACTCGGGTGACAGTGGCTGCGATGTCGGACAAGATCGAAGAGCCGATTTCGCTGCCCATAGGTGCGCCATACGGTGCCATCGAAATTGATTCCGATAAATGTACGCTTTGCCTTGCCTGTGTATCACTCTGCCCAACAGGGGCGCTTGGTGACCATCCGGATCGTCCGGAAGTCCAATTCACGGAAAACGCCTGTGTCCAGTGCGGCATCTGCGAAAGCACCTGCCCTGAAACCGCTATAACCCTCAAGCCCCAGCTTGATGTGTCCAAGGCGGCGCTCAGTGCCCGGGCATTGCATGGTGAAGAACCATTCGAATGCATAAAGTGTGGCACTCCGTTTGGCGTTGCCAGCACCATTAACCGGATCGTCGAGAAACTGGAAAACCAGCACTGGATGTACAAGAACTCTGATAATGTGCAGCTCATCAAGATGTGCGATGACTGTCGGGTCAAGGCCCAGTTTCATGGGAATACAGCCCCCATGGCAGGCGGCGAGCGGCCTCGGGTTCGAACCAGTGATGATTATCTGGACAGCTAAAAACAACAGGACACACCATGGTTGAGTACACCGAAGTAGGAAAAAAGCCGAATCTGATCGGAACTGACGCTCCAAGGCCGCAGGACAAGAACCCGAGGGGCGTGGATCGCATTATTGCCATTGCTTCCGGCAAGGGTGGCGTTGGTAAATCGACTGTGTCCTCCAACCTGGCGGTGGCCCTGGCCTCAAAAGGCCTGAAAGTCGGCCTGTTGGATGCCGACGTCTACGGCCCGAGCCAGCCCCGTATGCTGGGGGTCTCCGGTCGGCCTTCCAGCCCGGACGGAAGTACCATTCTGCCTTTGAGGAACCATGGCGTAACGCTGATGTCCCTCGGCCTGATGGCCTCGGACGATGAAGCGATTGTCTGGCGCGGTCCGATGCTGATGGGTGCACTGCAGCAAATGATGAACCAGGTCGAGTGGGGCCGACTGGACGTGTTGCTGGTGGATCTTCCGCCGGGCACCGGTGATGTCCAGATGACCCTGAGTCAGAAGTTCTTCGTGGCGGGTGCGGTCATTGTCTCGACACCGCAGGATATCGCTTTGATGGATGCTCGCAAGGGCATTGATATGTTCAAGCGAATGGAAGTTCCGCTATTTGGGCTGATCGAAAATATGGCGTCGTTTGTCTGCGATGGCTGCGGCAAAGAGCACCACCCGTTCGGACACGGTGGCGCGCGGGCGGAGGCCGAGAAACTCGGTTCGCCCTTCCTGGGGGAGATTCCGCTGGATCTCGATATCCGTGTGGGATCGGATGGTGGTGTCCCGATTGTGGTATCCAAGCCGGATAGTCCTCAGGCGCAAGCTTTCCAGCGCATTGCCGATGAAATTGTTGCCTCTGACGTCTACGCCCGGGCCATCCAATGATCGAATCACCCCAGTTTCCGCCGTTACTAACGGGAGAAGTGGTGCCCAGACACACGGACCCGTTTGATAAAGCCGTTAGCCGGGCAGTCGCGGGTGTCGATTCCGGCACGGTGTTCTACTCCGAGCAAGACGACACCCTGCGCGCGGCTCTGGTTCTGGCGCCGGAAACACCTCTGGAAGAGGCCATTCAGGCGGTCTACGTGGCTCAGATAGGTCTTGCCGAAAGCCTGGGTGCGCTGGCCCCGCCCGAAGTGCCGGTGCACTTTCAGTGGCCCGATCGCATCAAGGTAAACGGTGCGCTCTGTGGCAGTGTCCGTTTCGCATCGGATGTGTCCGATCCCAAGGCCTATCCCAACTGGCTGGTCATTGGCATTGAAGTACCGTTCATTCCGAGGACGGACCAGCCGGGAGAAAATCCGGATGAAACCTGTCTGTATGAAGAAGGCTGCATCGAAATCACGCCCATGGCCCTGCTGGAAAGCTGGTCCAAACACACTTTGCTGTGGCTGACCTACTTCCTGGACAGCGGCTTTGAGCGGGTACACAACGAGTGGCGGCCAAGATGCGATACTCTGGGCAAAATGATTGAGCTGCCCAGACCAGGCACCTTCGTTGGCCTGGATGAAAAAGGCCGGATGTTGTTGCGTCAGGATGTCATGACCGAGACGCTGAGTTTGATCGAATTCGCGGAGCACGTATGAAACTGGCCCGAACCCTTCAGCTGGATATTTCCGACGAAAACGTATTTGAAAAGCCCGCGCCCAGCGGTGAATGGGCAATTTCCGGCGGCTTCGAATTTTCCAACTGGACCGAAGCGGATCTGAAGGGCAAAGCCCGTCAGGCATTCAGCAACGGATGGTACAGCATTGAATCAGGCGGGCGCGCCAGTTTCGTGGGTGTGTGCAACATCACCGAACCGGAATTGGAGCATGTTCGCCGGATTCTCGCGCAGACATTTGTTGAGTATTACGGCGCGCCGGATATCGATGCGGCCTATCCGGTGGCCTGTGAGGAAATCGATCAGATGCGCAGCATGTGTGAAGACTTCGAGGACAACACACTGTTGATGGTCAGCCGCACCCTGACTGAACTGGGGGTCGAGGAAACCTACCGCTCCCGGGGGCCTCAGGATGCCTCACTGGAGGCCTTTGCGGTTCATGGCAGCGTCGACTGATTACAGGCCGAAACTGCCATAGGGAATAAACCGAACAGGGGTGCCCGGCTCTATCTGCTGGGCGCTTTCATCCAGTTCCACCAGTCCCTCGGACCAAGCCAGGCCGGTTACCCGGCCGGAGCCCTCCGAACCGAATACTTCAACCTGCCCATCCCGAACCCGTGCTCGCAGCATCTCGCTGCGCCCCGGCTTTTTGTTCTTGGAGAAGTTGGCGGGCATGACATAGCTCTGGGGCTCGAACCATTCGCCGCCGGCCAGTAGCGCCATTGCCGGTGCACCAAAGCGCAGCGTACAGACCCAGGCTGCTACCGGATTGCCCGGTAGACCCACCACCGGCGTGCCATTGAACATGGCCAGCGCCAGGGGCCGGCCCGGTTTGATGGCAATGCGCCAGTTGCTGATGTCGCCGTGGGCTTTGAGCGTTTTTGAGACATGATCTTCGTCGCCGGCTGACACACCGCCACTGGTCAGGATCAGATCGCATTGCTCGGCACCCCGCTCCAGCGCGTCTTTCACCTCGTCGGCCCGGTCCAGCACGTGGCCCAGGTCGACCAGCTCATAGCCCAGTTGAGTGACCAGGGCGCTCAACATCGGACGATTGGCATCGTAAATCTGCCAGTCGGTGACGGTAGCGCCAACCGGTTTTACTTCATCTCCGGTGGACAGAACACCCACGCGCAGCCTCGAAAATACGTCGACTGAGTCGACCCCGACGCTGGCGAGGACGGAAATCTGAGTGGGTGTCAGGCGGGTTCCGGCGGTCAGAATTCGGTCTTGAGCCTGGATATCCTCACCGGCTTTGCGCCGGTTGGCGCCCGCTTTCAGGGTTCCGTGCAGGTGCAATTCGTGATCGATGACCTCGCAGTCTTCTTCCAGCACCACTGTATCAGTGCCGTCCGGTATCACCGCCCCGGTCAGAATCCGGATGGCGTGGCCCTCCGGCACACGCCCTGTGTAGGGCTCGCCAGCTGCGCTCCGGCCATCGATCAGGGGCATGGCGCAGGGTACGTCGGTCAATGGTCCGGCAAAGGCATAGCCATCGACGGCGGAATTGCTGCTGGGGGGATGAGCACGGGGTGCATAAACGTCGTGCGCCAGGATTCGGTCATTCACCTGTGCCAGCGGGACCGCACGCTCTATGCCCACCACTGCATGCAAGCGTGAACGCAGCCGCTCAAGCGCTTCATCTACCGGCGTCCAGTTCACCCCCGGGGGCAGGGCAAAACAGTCGTTGCGAAGTGGTTTGGTAGCGTTGTCGTTCATACGTCTCCCATGTGTTGCTCACTCGCTAAGGGTTCTGCCAGGCCCAGGACAAAGTCTGCAATTCCGGGAACATCGTCTGCATCAAAAACGGGGCCTGAAAAATCCGGCGCGTAGTCTGCGGCCACAGCGATGACGTTGTCGTCTTGCAGAAACAGAGGCGCCCGTTCGCTCGCCCGCCGGTGCACTTCAATTTTGGGATGCGAATGGGACTTGAAGCCCTCCACCACCACCCAGTCGCAGGGGCCAAACCGAGCCAGTAACTCATCCATGGTCGGCTCGGCGGCGCCGCGCAGTTCGTGCATGATAGCGAAACGCTGACCTCCGGCCAGAATCACTTCCTGGGCCCCGGCTTCCCTGTGCTGGTAGCTGTCGGTGCCGGGTTGATCGATATCCACCCCGTGATGGGCGTGTTTGATCGAGTTCACCCGCAGACCCCGGGAGCTGAGCTCGCGGATCAATGCGCTTGCCAGGGTGGTTTTTCCAGAGTTTTTCCAACCTACGATGCCAATAACGTTCACTTCAGGTGTTGCTCCGCCCAGGCCAGATCCTCTGGCGTATTGATATTGAAAAAGTCGTCCTGCCCAAACACCACCAGCGACTCGCCCTGGGCCTGGGTCCATTGCCGGATCTTGCGCACGCCGTCATGGAGGGCGGCTCTCAGATCATCCCGTAAGGCAACACGCCAGCGGCCAAAGGTTGGTTGGGGCAGGCGGCCGCGCTCAGGATCCGGCGTCGCTGCCAAAACCACCGGAGTGTTGCATCCGGCAAGCCGCTCAGCCAGGTCCAGTGGGAATGATGGCGTATCCGCGGCAACACTGATCAGCCACTCATGACCCTGCTCGGCGGCCCAATCCATGCCTGCCAATACACCGGCCAGTGGGCCGGGGAAATCCGGGATCGAGTCCGCCACTACCGGGAGCCCCAAATCGCCGAAGCGGTTCAAATCCCCGTTGGCGTTCAGTACCACGGCATCGACCTGGGGTGTGATTCGATCAATCACACGTTGGATCAGGGACTGGTCGCCGAGCATCAAACGCCCTTTGTCACCGCCGCCCATGCGGTTTGCCTGGCCGCCGGCCAGAATGACAGCGCATTCCGTCATGGCTGGTCTCCATCAATCATTGGCTGCGCCTTTTCGTCGCATCTTTTTGTCCTCATCCGGCACCTGGGACAGATCCTGATCGAACACCAGCCGATGCTGACCACTGAGGCAGGTGAATTTCTTGCCGCGCATCCGTCCGATCAACGTTAATCCCACCTGCCGGGCGATATCGACTCCCCAGGCGGTAAACCCCGATCGACTGATCAGAGTGGGAATGCCCATCAAGGCGGTCTTGATCACCATTTCGGAGGTCAGTCGCCCCGTGGTGTAGAGGACTTTATCGGCTGCCGAGACATTGTTCAGGTGCATCCAGCCCGCTATTTTGTCGACTGCGTTGTGACGCCCGACATCCTCCATGTAGGCCAGTACCTGCTGGCCCTGACACAGAGCGGTGCCATGAATGGCGCCGGTTTCCATATACAGGCTGGGGGTGTGGTTAATCTGGTACGAGAGGTCATAGAAGGTGCTGGTGTGCACCGGGGTGTCCGGCAGTAACAAACCATCAAGGCCTGCCATCATGTCTCCGAACACCGTCCCCACCGCACAGCCCGAGGTACGGGTTTTCTTTTTCAGTTTTTCCTCAACATCCGTGACACCGGCGGTGCGAACGACAGCCACTTCCAGCTCTTCGTCAAAATCAATGCCGGTAACCTGGTCGCTCTCGTGAAGCATACCCTGATTCAAAAGGAATCCGAGCGCCAGGTATTCCGGGTAGTCGCCGATGGTCATGGCGGTGACGATTTCCTGGCTGTTCAGGTAAATGGTCAGCGGGCGCTCTTCGATCACGCTGATAGATTTCGGTTGCCCGGACTCATCAACGCCCTCAACAGTGCGGGATAGCCTGGGGTCGGCCGGATTGGGAAGCAGAGGTTCTATCATCATTGTTATTATCGCCCGTATGGGAGTCTCTCAATTTTAAGAAATTACGCTCGATTCACTGAGTCGTATCTGCCCCGATTAGTTGGCATTTGGAAAAAATAGCTGTTTGCCATCAACCTGATAGGCCGCAATGGCGGCTTGTCCGGTCTCGGACAGCAACCACTGTGCAAAGATCTCCGCCGCCTCTCGATTAACGTTGGGGCACTTCTCGGCACTCACGGGGATGACGCCGTATTGGTTGAACAAGGTCGGGTCACCCTCAAAGGCAATGGCTGCATCCTGTTTGTTGGCAAAGGTGATCCAGGTGCTCTGTCGGTCAGCACGTAGGCGCTGAGACCCACGCCGGTGTTGAGGGTGGCGCCCATGCCGCTGCCGGTTTCAAGGTACCATTGGCCAGATCCTTCGACTGGGTCAATACCTGCCTCTTGCCACAAGGTGCGTTCTTTCTTGTGGGTTCCTGAGTCATCACCGCGTGAAGCAAATTTGGCGTCAGCCTCTCGGATTCGGCGCAAGGCTTCGATGACATCGCTGGCGTTCGCTACATTGGCCGGGTCGGTTTTGGGCCCGATAATGACAAAGTCGTTGTACATCAGGTCGTGACGGTATTCGCCATAACCGTCGGCGACAAACTTTTCTTCGGCTTCCTTGGCGTGCACCAGCAGAACGTCGCCATCACAACGTCGAGCGTTCTTGATCGCCTGCCCGGTACCTACGGCCACGACGTTAACCTGAATGCCTGTGTCCTTTTTTATCATAGGAAGCAGGTAATCGTAGAAACCACTGTTTTTGGTGGAAGTGGTCGATTGAACAATAATGGTGTCGGCCAGGATCGGCGTGCTCAGGGCCAGTGTTGCGGCAATAAACAGGTTCTTCATCGTTGCCCTCTTAAAATAGTTGTTGTCGCCTGGAGCACTCCGAGAGTACGAATGCACCTAGAACAGCAGTTCACCGGCCAGGTAGGCCTTTGCCATCGGGGTTTCGGGGGAGGTAAAGAACTCCTGCGCCGGCCCCTGTTCGGCTACCTGTCCGTCGGATATAAATACGACTTCATCGGCCATTCGTCGAGCCTGACCTTGGTCGTGACTGACGAGAATCACCTTGGTTCCCTGGGCGCTCTGGCTTTCAAAAGGGATTCGATCAACAGCACGGACGCTGGGTCCAGACTGGCCGTTGCCTCATCCAGCAACAGCAGCGCCGGTTTACTCAGCAGCGCCCGTGCGAGCGACAGTCGTTGCTGTTCCCCACCTGATAACATGCGAGCCGGCTGGTCAATCAGATCTGCCAAATTCACCGCATCCAGGGCCTGAAGCAGATGTTGGGGGCTGGACTTTGCAATCTCCGGGGCGGCGAAGGCGAGGTTCTGCAGCACCGTTCGCCGCAGAAGCACCGGTTGTTGAAACACCATCGCCTGCCAGCTCCGGCTTTCCGGTACTTTTAGCTGACCCAGAGTAATGTGCCCCTGATCCGGCTTGATCAGCCCGTGTAGGCAGCGTAGCAGCAGGCTCTTGCCGGCGCCGTTTGGCCCCATGATCACCGTGATTCCGGGGGTGTCAATCATCAGATCCACACCGTCCAGCACCGGGCGATCGCCTTGATCAGGCGAAGATCACTGATACGAATTGGTAAGAGCGGATTAGGCATATTGGCGCTTCGCTGCGTATTCGCGGACACCGATCACCAGGGCGTTGACCAGTAAGGAGAGCGTAAGCAGTACTGCACCCAGCGCCAAGGCCAGAGTCAGATTGCCTTTAGAGGTTTCCAGTGCGATGGCGGTGGTCATCACGCGGGTCAGGTGATCGATGTTGCCGCCTACGATGATAACGGCACCAACCTCCGCGATGGCGCGTCCGAAACCTGCCAGAATGCAGGTGGTCAGGGCATAGCGCGCATCCACCAGGTATGCCGCCACCGCACGGCGTCCGGTGACACCCATGGAGTAAAAGGTATCGCTGTACTCCTGGTGCAGGTGCTCAATCACCTGGTTCGATAGAGCTGCGATGATCGGGGTGATCAGTACGACCTGCGCGATGATCATGGCCGTGGGTGTGTATAGCAGCCCCATCCAGCCCAGCGGGCCAGACCGCGACAGCAGTAAGTAGACCATCAGGCCAACGACCACAGGTGGCATGCCCATCAGGGCATTGAGCAAAAGGATGCAGAATTTCCGTCCCGGAAATTGAGTGATCGCCAGCCAGGTTCCCAGCGGCAAACCGATGATGGCGGAGATGAATAGGGCAACCAGACTGACCCGGACGGACAGCCAGAGAATTTCAAATAAATCTGCGTCCAGGGTGATTATCAGTCGAAAGGCTTCAGCCAAAGAGTCCATTTACGAGTGGAGTCCTGAAGTAGTGAATCGGAGATTGAACCTTCTTTGTTAAAGATTCTCAAGGGTTTCGGGTAGACCGAAGCTGAGCGGTGAAGAAACCGCCCGTATCTTCAAATCATTCAACAATCGCTTTTCGCTCATCGCCAACATCTGTAGATTCAGTGATTGACCAGAGCAAGGTGCGAAACTTTAAGCAGTAATTCAAGGAGGAATTATGGTTCTCGCCTGGCCAGCCAACGGAAAAAATAAAACCCTGAGAATGTCAGTGTTGCTCATGGCGCTAATGGTCTTTTCCGGTTCAGCGTTTGGGGGAGATATTCGCATAGGCATTGGGCAGGAGTTCGCCAGTGTCATCTCTCCTGAGAACGGGCGCCTCAAAGGTGAGCTTTCCCAAGCCTACAATTGCTTGATCAACGGTTCAGGTTATCGCGTCCAGTTCGTGGTTTTGCCACTGGCGAGGCTGATCAATGAATTGCGGGTGGGCAACGTAGATGTGGGGCTGCCGCTGGTTCATGATCCATCCAGGGATAGCTTCGCCACCTTCGGCGACACCGTCTTTGGCTCAAGTTACTTGCGAGTCTCTTGGCCAACCAATACGGCTCAGCCTGACGGGGATGATGTCAGATACGCTTATATTCGCGGGTTTGCGGGTAAAACCATGCTCAAAGACCTTGAAGGCCCGACTTTTGCCGTCAGTGAATGGGATCAGGCGATAGAGATGCTGCGCAGAGGGCGGGCTGATTACGTCCTCATCACCGAGAAAACGTTTGGTGCCATGACCGCCGATAGTGACGAGGAGTTTGTGGTCGAGAGAGTGCGTGATCTGGATGTGGGATTTTATGTCAGCAACCGCTCGCCGGAGTTATTGCAGGCCATGAATGACGCCAATGCCCGGTGTCGGGATTGAGGAGAGTTAAGAAAAGCTGAGAGAAAAGCGGAGCCGATACTCAAGGCTCCGCATAGCGGGCAACAAGTTGTTTCAGTTGGTCCATGCGCAGAGGTTTGGTGCAGTAATCATCCATGCCTGCGTCCAGGCACTGACTGCGAAAGCTCTCACTGGCATTGGCCGTGACCGCAATAATGGGTGTATCCACATTGGCTGCAGCGTTCAGGCGGATATTCCTTGTTGCCTCAATGCCATCCATAAACGGCATCTGACAGTCCATTAAGATCAGGTCCCAGGGTTCGTTCTTGGCTGCTTCTAGGGCCTCCAGACCATTCTGGACGCCCTTCGAAACTGCCCCGAGCTTTTCCAGTTGTTTGCGCATGATCATCCGGTTGCCAGCATCGTCCTCCACCACAAGAATTCTCGGTACAGGATTAACCGGCTCGAAACTTTTCAGGCTCGGCTCATCAATGGCAGATTGGTGAACCTGACCATAAGGCACCGTGACTTCCAGGGTGGTGCCCCGGCGTGAGGACTCCACAACTTCCATGTGGCCGCTGAGGGCACTGACCAGGGAGCTTGCCAGTGGCAACCCTAGTCCCACGCCTCCATAGCGACGGGTAAGACCGGCTTCGCCCTGTCTGAAGGCCTGAAACACTTTTTCTCTCTGATCATCCGGGATACCCGGGCCAGTGTCTGACACCAAGATGCGTAGAACCGGTTCGCCCCGCTGAAGGCTTCCTTGAATCAGTACTTCACCCCCGGCGGGTGTAAACTTCACAGCATTATCAATGAGCTGATAAAGCACCTTCTCCAGCATCAGTCCATCCATGGAGACCTTGGCCGGCACCTCGTCACTCATGCGGAACGTCAGCGCAACCGGTTTTGCCATCGCCACTTCTTTGAATTCGTCATCGAGAAGGTCAAACAGGGATTGCGGCTCGAACATCTGGGGTGAGCTGAGAAGATTCTCGCCCTGGGCATCGACAAAATCCAGAATGCCTCCAACCTGGCGGGTCACGCGCAAGTTAGCGCGTTCGATCAGACCGAAGGCCTGAGATTGTTCCCAATTGAACGGCGCATCCCGAAGCAGATCAAGCTGGCCTTGAATGGTGTGCAGGGGTGTGCGCAGTTCATGGCTGACAGCATTCAGGAAGTCATCCTTGATGCGGTTGCTGCTTTCAAGAGCCCTGCGGGCCTTTTCGCTGACCTGTATTTGGTGAGCCAGAAGCGTGTCGCGTTCGTCGCGTAGGGTTTTGATGCGCGATGCCAAAGCTAGAGAGAAGAGTGCCATTTCCCACGAAAGCGCTGTCGGGACGAAGTAAGAGGCCCAGTTGGTTGGTTCAATCAACGACGCGTATTCGAAACTTGTCAGGACAATGGCAGCAAGATAGGGGACCCAGCCGACCAGGAAATATCGGGCAGGTCGATAGCCTTTTTTAGCCAGTGGCAACGCCATGATAAGGGCGCCCAGATAAACCGTATAGGCCACGGCCATCCAACCGGCAAGCAGGACGTTAAACGTCAGAAGCGGCGCTGTAAACAGCCAGGCAATACCACACGCGCAAAGTCCATAGGAAAACGCGTGAATGCGGGGGTAGTTCCGTTTCGTGTCCAATAGCTTTTGAAACAGGAAGACGTGGAGAATCAACGAGCTTAAGCCGGCAACAAACCCTATTTTGGGAGAGAAATCGGGCACATCGATGAAATAGACTTGGGTGTTAGTCAGCAGGGCAGAGTAGACGAGAGTGGCCAGCGAGGCTGCCACATAGATTAGATAGACCTTGTCCCGGACACTGAAATACAGAAATAGATTGTAAATCGCCATGATGACGATGATGGCGAGTAGAGCAAATGCCAACGCTGTGTGAAAGGTCAATTCCTTGACCAATTCGCGGTCATTGAGCAAGTAGAAAAATGTGTTGATGTGCATGTGTGGCTCGATCCGGATGTGGACCGTGTGCTTCTCGGCACCGGTATCCACCTCGGCCGAGTCCAGCGGAATTGCGATGAAATGATGGGCCAGAGGCCTCTGTTCAGGGTGGCTCCAATATGTCACCGGCTCTTCGGTGGTGGCTTCTCCATCAACGTAGACTTGTACATTTTGGGCGTAGGGATGCAGCAGAAGCCACGGTTTCGTGGCAATCTCAGAATTTGTCAGCACAGTGCGCAGCCAAATGAATTGCCTCTTGTCCTGCGCATTGAACGACGTTGTGTTTAGAGGCACCCAGCCCTGTTTCGACTCGGCTGGACGGGAGGAACTATCCCAATCGCCTTCGAAGACTTCGATTCGGGGAGCCAGATCGAGAAAACCCGCTGAGTCGCCGTTTGCCCATAAATCTGAGGAGGTACACACGAGGAGGAAAGCCAGTACCACTCGGAGTCCCAAAGCGCTTAATTCAACATGGCCCATCTGTCTATTCTGCCTGCTCATGTGCCTGAACTTCACAAGATCGTAAATCTTGACGTCGTAATCTGGAAAGGTGTGTCGTTAATAACGATGCTTCGGAGCCTACTTAAAAGGGTGCTGTATGTATAGCTCCACGCTGCGACAATTTGTCTCTGAAATGTACGGGCGACTTGAGAGGCCGAAATCGTTCATCCCGCTATCGATGAACTTCCCGCAATTGCTTCAAGGCTTGCCCGCGAGGACTACACTTTGCAGGAAATTGGCGAGCTTTTGGGACTGGGCTATTCTAGGCTCAGTCGAATTGAGAATGGGGAAGGAAAACAGATCTGACCTCACGAACTGAGCGAGAATGAAGCGAAGACGATTGGCCTGGCCGGTCAATGAGGGCGCGAGTTTCTGGTTTAACAATAAAACAACAGGCACTGGGAATTCGTCATGAGCGTTTCAGAAACTCCCGTCATGAGTCTGCGTGGTAAGGCCATTGCCACCTTGGCGCTCGCCGTATTGGCGCTGGGCGGGAATTATCTCAGTCTGCCGCTGTTCTTCGGGGTCAGCTTTATTTTCGGCTCCATCATGGTAATGCTGGCGGTGTGGTTTTTGGGCACGTTGCCAGCGGTGGTAGTGGCTATTACTGGTGGGCTCTACACGCTGGTGCTGTGGGGACATCCCTACGCCTTGGTGATTTTCACCCTTGAGGCGGCCGCAGTGGGCTTGCTGTATCGACGAGGGCTGCGAAATCTGGTGCTGGCTGACCTGGTGTATTGGCTGGTACTGGGGGGGCCGCTGGTACTTGTGTTCTATCGAGGGGCGATGGGTATGGCGTGGGAAGCCACCACCCTAATCACCCTGAAACAACTCCTGAATGGCCTGTTCAATGCGCTGCTTGCCGGCTTATCATCCTGGGCATGCAGCTGAACTGGCGTGCAGGGGACCGCAGAGTATTGGGTACCGCGGGGCTGCCAAGTCTCCTGTTTCATGTCCTTCTGACGACTATTCTTATTACCGGTTCGGCGCCCATTATCAGTCAAGGCTACAACCAGAGGGTGCAGCTGGAAGCCTTCATGGCGGAACGAATGTCAGAGCGTGCGAGTGATGTTGCTGCGCGCTTGAGGGATGTGCCACACGGACAATGGGGTGAACGCCTGAGCGCAGGGCGACAGCTGGAAGGCATCGGGCTGGCATTGCGCGGTCCTGATGGCGAGGTACTGGCTCGCCAGGGTGAAATCGCCAGTTTTTCCGAGCGCCCGGGCCGTTTGCATGCGCTCGATAGTGGCCTGTTCATTTGGCTCCCCTCGGGCGACATGCCTGTAATGCCCCGCTGGAAACAGGGGCGTTATCAAATCAGTTTGCCGCTAGATGGCGGCGAAGGTTTGGCTGAAGTACTGATGGAGCAGTCGGCGACACCGCTGGTCCGAACCCTGGAGCAGGCCAGCGTGAGCATGTTCACTTTTCTCGCGGCGCTGCTTGCAGTGGGTGTCCTGATTGCCCGCTTCCTGAGTGGGTGGCTGACCCAACCGTTGAGCAAACTGGAACGCACCAGCCGTGATTTGAGCAGTCAGATTAGCCAAGGAATTAAGCCGCAACTGCCCAGTAGCCGAATTGCCGAATATGACGGCCTGGGCGAGAGCTTGCGCGAAATGTCCGGCTTGCTGGCCGGGCGAGTTCGAGAATTGCGCGATTTTAACGCGGCTCTGTTCAGCTCTGCGGGCGCGATTATGGCTGTCCTCGATCGAGAGGGGAGGGTTGTCCGCTTCAATAAGGCTGCGGAACTCGCAACCGGTTACAGCGCTCAGGAGATTGAGGGCAAGCTAGCTTGGGAATACCTGGCGCCTCCGGAAGACCGCGCGGCTGTTGAAGCTGTTTTCCAGCAGCTGACGCCGGGCAGTGTTCCCGCCAGGCTTGAAACTCACTGGTTGATGCGTGATGGCACGCGGCGTCTTTATGACTGGTCGAATGCGGAGTTGCTTGACGAGCTGGGCGAGGTCGAATTCGTTGTGGCTATCGGTGTCGATATCACCGCCCGTAAACGAGCCGAAGCGGCATTGCGGGAACAGGCGACACATACCCAGACCATTATCGATAACATGGCGGACGGCCTCTTTACCATCAATGCCAACGGCATCATCCAGTCAGCCAATCACGCGGCCACGCGAATCTTCGGTTATGAGGCCGAAGAAGTACTCGGTCGCAACGTCAGCATGCTCATGCCCAGCCCGCATCGAGAGGCTCACGACAGTTACTTGCGGAACTATCAAAGCACCGGCGTGGCAAGAATCATTGGCACTGACCGAGAGGTTGAGGGCCAGCGCAAAGACGGCACTCTTTTCCCTATGGAACTGAGGGTGTCTGAGATTACCCAGTACGAGCAGCCGGTATACGTGGGCCTGGTGCGAGACATCAGTGAGCGCAAGCGCATGGAGAGCATGAAAAGCGAATTTGTCTCCACAGTCAGTCACGAGCTGCGCACCCCCCTGACTTCTATTTCCGGTGCACTGGGCCTGGTGGTTGGCGGTGGTTTGGGCCAGTTGCCGGATAAGGTTCGGCACATGATTGGCATTGCTCAGAACAACAGCCTGCGTTTGACTCACCTGATTAACGACCTGCTGGACATCGAAAAAATCACTGCCGGAAAACTGCAGTTTGATATGAAGATAGAGCCGCTGCTGCCACTCATTGAGCAGGCGCTGGAAAGCCACCGGACCTTCGGCGGCAAACGGAATGTGGCGCTATCTCTGGATGCTGAGTCGACCGATGCCGATGTGCGGGTGGACAGCCAGCGACTGCAACAGGTGCTGGCCAATCTGCTTTCGAATGCCATCAAGTTTTCACCCGAGGGCGGTACGGTCAGTGTTTCAGTGCAGCAGCTGTCTGATAAGGCGCGGGTGGTGGTGGCTGACCAGGGGCCGGGCATCCCGGAAGCCTTCCAGTCACGGATTTTCGAGAAGTTTTCCCAGGCAGATTCATCCGATACCCGTCAGAAAGGCGGCACTGGTCTGGGGTTGGCGATCACGCGTGAGCTCGTCGAGCACATGGGTGGGCGAGTTGGCTTTGACTCAGCGGAAGGACAAGGCGCCACTTTCTGGATTGAACTGCCGCTGTTCGACAAAAATCGATTTGATCCAGACGCGATTACCGAGGACCCAGTGCAGTTGAGCGCGCCACGAATTCTGGTGGTGGAAGACGAACCGGATGTGGCTGAGATGCTTGGCATTTTGTTTACCCGCAGTGGCTACCGGGTTGATATCGCGCACACGGGACAAGAAGCGTTGGATGCGTTGGCGGAAAACAAGTTCGATGCCGTCAGCCTGGACTTGATGCTGCCAGACATAAGCGGGATGGATATTATTCATCATTTGCGCAAGCAACCAGAGACTGTGGATCTCCCGATAATGGTGCTATCAGCAAAGATGGAAAAAGGGCGCTTGGCCATCAATGGTGATTTAGCTGGTATCGAGTGGCTGGCCAAGCCCATAGACGAGCGGCGATTGCTGGAATCCCTTGAAAGGCTCCTTGGTTCATCGACGCCGACCAAAGCCCGCGTTTTGCACGTGGAGGATGATTCTGATGTCCATCAAGTTATCCGAGCCATGGCGGGCGAACGGTTCGATTTTATCCAAGAGCCCTCAGTACGCACGGCCCGTGAACGGATTGTGCATGAGCGCTTCGACGTGATCATTCTGGATATCGGCCTGCCGGATGGCTCCGGTTGGGATTTGCTGCCTGAAATACGGGCCCGGCAACCTGAGGCACGGGTGTTGGTGCTCTCTGGCACCGAATTGACAGCCGATGAAGCCCGAGAGGTCGAGTCGGTGTTGCTCAAATCCCAGATCTCACCGAGCGATCTTTTGGAGGCGCTGAACGAGCGTATTCATAATCGGTATGTGAAGCATGGGGCCTGACAGATACGTGTGGGGTGCATGTGGTACCCTTACGCACCTCTGTCGAGTGTGTAGATCAAGCTTGAATGCCGACACCCGGCGGGCCAACTTCAATCTGGAGCTCGAGTCTTACCCATGAGAGTTGTTATTCGTTATTTTTTTCGTTTTGTGCGCCTGGTGCTCACGCCCTTCATGTTGCTCAGCGAGAAGCTCAGCACGCCCAAGAGCGTGACCCGCAGCGCGGAAGAGCAGGCCGCCGCAGACGAGGCCAGCAAGCAGCTAGCTCTTTACCAGTTCAGCGCTTGCCCGTTCTGCATCAAGGTCCGCAAGGAAATCGCGCGGCTTGGCCTGAACATTGAAACCCGCAACGCCCAGCATGACCCGCAGCATCGTGCAGCGTTGGAGGCCGGTGGCGGCCGCATCAAAGTACCCTGCTTGAAGATTCAGCAAGAGGATGGCAGTGAGCGCTGGCTGTACGAGTCTGGCGAGATCAAGGCATGGCTGCAGGAACGATTCGAGCCGGCCTGATTGTTCCAGTCGATATATGGATTCAGACAAACAAAAAAGCCCGCACTAAGCGGCTTTTTTGTGGAATATGTCCCGGTACGCCGTTATGCAATACAGGGAGCTGACGAGAGCTAACTGGGTAACTCTGTTTATTCAAAAGTGTTCTCTTCAGGGCGTGAACCGGGTGATAAGGTTTCGAAGCGACTGTGAAAGTCTTGCCAATTCGTTACTCGAACCGGCAGTTTCCTCAGCACCATGGCTTGTCTGATTGGAGATGTCTCTTACTGATTGCACGCATTGGCTGATCTGAGTGACAGCTACGCTTTGCTCCGTAGCCGCTGCAGTTGGTGCGTTCATTTCGAGCAGTTTATCGATGATTCGGTTCAAAAGTGCATAGGTTGCCGACTGCAACGTTGGTTACGCTGGCTCAGTGCTCAGTGCTCAGTGCTCAGTGCTCGGCTCAAAGTCTCCAGATCAACTGGCCGACTGAAATAGAAACCCTGAAAAAAGTCGCAGTTCATGGCATCGAGAAGCTTGTGCTGTTGTTGTGTTTCTACGCCTTCAGCCACCACCCGCATGCCAAGCTTATGAGCCATTGTCATTATGGTTTCGATAATTACCCACTCGTTGCCGTTGGCACGCTCGTCTGCTCTTTGAACAAAGGATTTGTCTATTTTTACCTCGTCGAATGGCAATCTAGAGAGGTAAGCCATAGACGAGTAGCCAGTTCCGAAGTCATCCATAGCTATTCGAATGCCGTGTGCTCTCAGCGCCTGCATTTTCGCCAGTGCATCCTCCAGATCGTCCAGTACGATCGACTCTGTAACCTCCAGGCATAGTCCGGTTGCTGTCGCGCCGGCTTGTTGTAATGTTTTTAAGACAACATCAACGAAGTCAGGCTGGTGGAACTGTTTGGAGCTAACGTTTACAGAGATGTGTAAGCCCTGGGTTTTTGGCTCTTGCTGCCAAACTGACAGTTGATGGCAAGCGGTTCTCAGAACCCATCGGCCGAGAGGAATGATCAAGCCGTTGTGTTCGGCAATAGGAATGAAATCAGCAGGAGAGATAAAGCCACGTTCAGGGTGCTTCCATCGAAGCAGGGCTTCCACTCCCTGGCACTCGCCATTCCGGCCAATTTGCTTTTGATAAGCCAGGGTGAGCTCGTTTCGTTCCATTGCCTGTCTCAGTTCAATTTCAAGGCGGAACCGTTTGGCAAGGATGGATTGAATGTGGGGGTCGTGAAATCGGATGACATTGCGGCCTACTGACTTGGCTTCATACATCGCCGTGTCTGCTCGTTTTAGCAGTTCCTCGCTGGATTGTTCCGCACCATCGAATAGAGCAATGCCGATACTGGTTTCACATTTGTATTCGTAGCCGTTCAGATCAACAGGCTTGTGAAGAAGGGTCAGCAGATTTTCGGCAAGGCGGTTGGCATTTCGTGTTGCTATGTCCTCGGACGTTCCGAGATTACCCGTGAGAATGACAAATTCATCACCGCCAAGCCGTGCAACGGTATCCGTTTCGCGAAAGTTACTGCTCAGGATGTTGGCAAGACTTCGGAGCAGCCTGTCGCCAAACGAGTGCCCAAGAGTATCGTTAAGGCTCTTGAAATCATCCAGGTCGAGATAGAGCAGTGCGCCGTATTGCTGGTGTCTGGAGGCCTCCGCAAGGGCGCGTCCGATTCGGTCCTCAAATAATCGGCGATTGGGTAAGCCTGTCAGCTCATCGTAAAAAGCCAACTGCTGAATACGCGCTTCGGCTTGTTTTTTCTCCGTTACATCAGTAATGAATCCGCTCCAGAGAATGCTCCCATCCTCTTGGCGATCCGGGATGGCGTTCCCCTGCAGCCAATGCTCATTCCCATTCAGGCGAATACGGTATTCATGCTTCCAGACATTGAGCTCCTGTGCCGACTTCTGGATTGAAACCATCAGTTTTTCAAGGTCATCTTTGTGGACCATCTGGAAAATGCGGTCAGCGTTGTCTTTGACCTCATCTGCGGTAACACCGTGAACATGTTCGATGGCGGCGCTAGCGTATGGGATGCGCATGCGGCCATCGGGATCCAACTGAAACTGATAGACGGTTCCAGGCAGCCTGGAGACCAGCCTCTTGAACCGGTCTTCAATCTGTCTGGCTTCGCGTTCGGATTTCTTGGCCAGGCTGTCCGATTCCAGAATTCGAAAGCGCAGGATTACTGTAATGGTTGATACAACGAGAATAAAAACACTTGCGATAACGGCAAACGCTGCAATGAGCGTTTCATCGATGGTGTGGCTAGGCCCTTGGGCAATCGGCCACTCCAATGGCAGAAAAACGGTCGCAGCCATAGCGACATAGTGCAGGCTAGATATGGCTAGCCCCATGAGTGACGCCGTGGCTAGCTTTAATAGGAAAGAAAAGTCGCGGGCGTTGAACGTGCACTGCAAAGCCATCATCAGGCGCGGGACAGCGAGCGCTGAGCTGGCCATTACCGCAGCAACAAGGATGGAAAGGGTGAAAAGTTCCGGGCGATAGAGCATTTTTGCATTCACTAGCATTCCGCTCATGCCAAGGTAGTGCATGACGCCAATGCCAAGCCCCATGAGGGTGCCTCCGCCCACGATCGCGAAGGCGCTAGGTTCAGTGTTTCGAAGAACCCGAAGGCCAATATACCCCGCCAAAATAGCGGGGATTAACGAGATCGATGTTGTCACAGGCTCAAAATAAACGTCCATCGGCAACTTAAAGGCAACCATCCCGACGAAGTGCATGGTCCATACACCGATGCCCATAGCGATCGCGCCAATGATATGCCAGCGATGAGCAACAGACGGCGATTGCGTGGAGCGCATCAGGTCGACATGGCTAACGCTGGCAAAGGCGGCGAGAATGGCGATGAGCAACGACAAAACAACCAAAGGTAGAGAATGGTGAGTCGTGAGGGCAAGCTCTGCGGGCGTGGTGTCGTTTGTGAAATTCAGTTGAAACATCGTCGGGTTTGTTCCGCAGGATTTTTGGTGAACTATAAAGCAGCTCAGCGCATCCGTATGCGTGGAATACGAAAATTTACAATTTTAGCGGGCTGAAATTATTGGTAATCGCTGGACGAGCAGAGGGCCGGGCGCTAGTGCGCGCCTGGTTTCGTCACTGCTATCGGTCACGGTGACTTCGGTCGGTACCTCGCCATGCCGATAGAGTGACGGGTGGCAGCTTTGCATCTTTTGCTCAAGAAGTTTGAGAAAGCGCCGCTAAACTTAGAACAGTTGCCAAGTGTCGGGAGAGGTCGAATGAACTGGGGAAATCGGTTTGGATTTCGAGTCAAAATGGCCTTGCCATTCATAATTACGGCGTTGGCGTTGATTGCTATTGTGTTTTTTGCAGTCAATACCGTTCGCAACCTCGTATCCGATACCGACCAGGTGGCTGAGGTGTACCTGCCGTCGGTCAGTGAGGTTCTCAATGGCGACCGTGACTTGTATCAGGCCCTGGTGGCTCAGAAAGATTACGTCGGCGTTTTTGGTTATGGTGATGAAGCCGAAGAGTATCTGGCCAGCTATGAAGAAAACGCCCAGCAGGCCTACGATCGCTTTAATCAGGCTGTGAGCCGGCTTCAGGGCGCCAATGTGTCTGGCATTGCTGAGGGCTTTGAATCCGCCTTCAGTGACTGGAAAGCTTCGGCGGATAGCGTGTTTGAACAAGCTCGCAACGGCAATGTTTCAAGGGCTCAGGAAATTGCTACGTCAGAGACCCGAGAGCTCTTTGGAAACCTGCGCAACTATTTCGATGAAGTTGGTGCCCTCGCTGACCAGCAAGCCCACGCCCAGGCAAAGACCACTTCTGAGGAGGGGCAGTCAAGCTCAATCATCATCGTTTCAGTTACAGCGATTGCGCTGCTCTTGAGCGCCGCGCTGTTCGTGTTTTTCCTCAAGCTGATTATCAATTCGATAGCCGACATCCGCGGTCAGTTGGATAATATTGCCCAAGGTGAAGGGGATCTCACGCAGCGCATTGCTGTTGAGCAAGAAGACGATCTTGGGAAGCTGGCTCAGAGTTTTAATCAGGTGTTGGGGAATCTGCAGTCGATGATCGCATCCATACAGCACCTGACTACCGAGCTTGGGGGTGGGGCAACCGATCTTTCACGTACCGCAGCTGAAAACAGCGATGGCGTGATTCGTCAGACCGATTCTATATCCATGGTGGCAACAGCCATCAATGAAATGCAGAGTGCGATTGAAGAGGTCGCGGGCAATGCCTCAAGGGCGTCCGAGCTTACCCGGGAAGCTGAGCAAAAGGGGGAAAATGGCGGGCGGATTGTTCGTCAGTCCTCCGAACAGGTCCAACAGTTGTCAGCGCAGATTTCAAAAGCAGTAGAAGTGATTCGCCAGCTGTCTCAGGACTCCAGCAACATTACGTCCGTCCTTGATGTCATCCGGGGCATTGCCGAGCAAACAAACCTTCTTGCTCTGAATGCCGCGATTGAAGCAGCCCGGGCCGGGGAACACGGTCGGGGCTTCGCTGTCGTCGCCGATGAAGTTCGGACCCTGGCGCAGCGCACCCAGAAATCAACCGAAGACATTCAGGAGATGATCACCGCCTTACAAACTGGCGTTTCGGACGTCGTGTCTGTGATGGAGACTGGAAGCGATCAGGCGTCGCAAACCGAAGAGTTGGCCTTGAGCGCTGAAACTGAGATCCAGGCTATCCTGGAGGCGATGGCGACCATTGCGGACATGAACGCCAGCGTGGCATCTGCAACAGAGGAACAAAGTCAGGTGGTTGAAGAAATCAATCAGAACATAACGCAGATTAATGATCTGGCCGAAGAGAGTGCGGATCGCTCCAAGGCAATTGATGGTATTAGTAACTCGCTGGAGGGGTACGCACGAGAGCTTGAGAATCAAACCGGAAAGTTCAAGGTTTGAGTATCTGCCGATAAAGAAAAGGCCCGCGTTTTCACGCAGGCCTTTGAAATAATGGCCCGCCCGAGAGGATTCGAACCTCTGACCTCTGCCTCCGGAGGGCAGCGCTCTATCCAGCTGAGCTACGGGCGGAACGAAAGTTAACGGCAGTGCGTTAATTTCGAGTGCGCAATCTTACGTGCGCATCGGGACTCTGTCCAGCCCCGATTCCATATCCGAGTATCGTGGGTTAGCGCAGGGCCATAGGCTCCGGGGTCACGTTCACCAGGACGTCTTCATTGCTGACGGATATGTCCCCATCCTGGACCGTAACCTGAAAGCCCATATTGCGCTGCGCCAGTTTCGCCAGCGCGTCGGTGCCTCCGGCGGCAGGTTGACAATGGTCAGGTTGTCGAACCGGCTCAGCTTATTGTGATGCTTTTCCCACCACAGCGGCACCGCGCGGCCGCCGTAAGCGTACAGAATGACCTGCCGGGCCCGGTTGCAGGCCTTGCGCAGACGACCTTCCTCGGGCAACCCCAGTTCAATCCACAGTTCGATCTCATCGCTCAGGCTCTTCTGCCACAACTCCGGCTCATCGTCGGTGCTCAGACCCTTGGTGAACTCCAGGTGTTCGTCGGCGTTAAGGGCGAACGCCAGCAGCCGGATCATCATCCGCTCGTCGTTTTCGGACGGGTGTTGGGCAATGGTCAGGTGATGATCGGCGTAGTAGTGCCGGTCCATGTCGGCGATGTTCAGTGTGGCTTTGTGGATCGTTGCTTTGAGCGCCATGAAAGGTCCGGATTGGTGTCTTGCTATGAGTATGCGCTAGTGTAGTGCAATTCCGCCCTGATAAGCATGACGACCTTTCAATGTTGCGTGGTTTCCTGATTCTGGTTTTGTTTTTCCTGCTCGGCGAGGCGCTGCGGCTGGTGTTTGTGTTGCCGATCAGTGGTGGCGTGCTGGGTATGATCCTCATGACCCTTACCCTGATGCTGCAGGGCCGGGTCAGCAACGAGCTGGCTAGTGCCAGTCAGGGCCTGATCTCAGTGCTGGTGCTGCTGATCATGCCTGGGGTGGTTGGCGCGTTTTTTACCGTCAGCCAGTTTCAGGGCCAGTGGTTGGCGGTGGTGGTGGCGCTTCTGTTGGGCACCGTCCTCAGTGTGCTGACCACGCTGTTGCTGATGCGCGCGTTGGTGCGGAGCGGGCAGCAAGGTAGGCAGGACGGGAGTAGGGCGGATGACTGACCTGCTAGCCCGCGTGTTTGACCTGCCGGAGACTCTGTCGGCTACGCCGATACTGGCGATTGGCCTGACCCTGAGTGCGTTTTTTATTGGCAACTGGCTGTTCCGCCGTCTGGGCCGGCCGCTGTGGCTGCCGCCGGTGCTGCTATCGGCGTTTGTGCTCGCACTTACCATTGCCCTGTTACCACTGGATTATGCTCGCTATCGCCACGGTGCCGAGTGGCTGATGCTGTTGCTGGGGCCGGCTACGGTCGCCCTCGGCATTCCCCTGTATCAACAGATGCACCATGTCCGTGCCTTGTGGCGTCCCATTGTCTGCACCTTGCCGGTGGCAGCTACCCTGGCGTCGGTGTACGCGCTGGTGATTGCCTGGGCTCTGGGCGCGAGCCCGGAGGTTCTGGCCTCGCTGGCGCCCAAGTCCGTCACGGCTCCGATTGCCATTGGCATAACCGAGCAACTCGGCGGTGCCGTGCCCCTGATGATGGGCGGGCTGCTGGTTACCGGCGTGCTCGCCACGCTGTTTGTTGATCTGCTTGCGGGGCCGCTGGGAATAGAGGACGAGCGCATACTCGGCTTTGCCCTCGGCCTGAACGGCCACGCCATTGGCACTGCCAGGGCCTTTGAAATCAGTCCTGCCGCCGGCGCCTTTGCCTCTCTTGGGATGGGGCTGACTGGAGTCTTTACCGCTTTGGTTCTCCCGTTAATATTGAGCATTGGTTAATGCAGTTCAGGGAGTCGTTACAAACGGACGTTGATTGTCTATCTTACTTATTAGTGATGCGCATCAAGTTCTCTGGCAAAGCAATAGTCCCAAACTGTAAGTGCTGGCACCTCTTTCATCTATTGGCTATTGTTTGATGAATATAAAAATTACACCGTGAGTGTCGCTGAGTAGCAGCACCAACTCGGGGGTTACTAATATGAATGATCCTTCATCCCTTACCCCAAGCTGGTTTGACACGACCTTCATGGGGCATGGGCATTGCTACCTTTGGCGTTCTGATCTGGTAATTCTGCATACCGCCTCCGATGTACTCATTGCCGCTTCCTATTTCACCATCCCGGTTGCTCTGTACGTGCTGGTCCATAAGCGCAAAGACCTTGAATACGACTGGATGTTTGTCCTGTTTGCGTTGTTTATTTTTTGCTGTGGGCTAACCCATTTGATGGCGGTCTACAACGTCTGGAATGGTGCCTATTACGTCTCTGGAAGTCTCAAGGCATTAACCGCCGTGGTCTCCTTGCTCACCGCGGCCCTGATCTGGCCGCTTATTCCTAAAGCTGTAGCGCTGCCGCGGCCTGCGGAACTGCAAGCTGCAAACCATGAGCTGGAAGCAGAAATTTCCCGCCGCAGTCTCTCAGAGCAAAGCCTCGAGAGGACCCAGGTAGAGCTGAAAGGACGCATAGAAGAATTAACCCGCACCAAGGCTCGGCTGGAACAGGAAATCGAGCAGCGGGCCCGTTTGGAGAAGCAGCAACAGGAACAGACGCAGGCGTTAAAACGGTCGAACGAAGAGCTCGAGCAGTTTGCCTTTATCGCTTCTCATGACCTGCGGGAGCCTTTGCGCAAACTGATGGCGTTCACCCAGATGCTTATGTCCGGTAAATACGGAGCATTTAACGAAAAAGGCGAGCAATTTGTGAGTTACATCCGCGAGGCTGCAGAGCGGATGGACGCGCTGCTGAACAGCCTGCTGAGTTACAGCCGGATCAGTTCCAGTCGCGAACATCATGAAGATGTTGATCTTGCACAAATCGTGGATGAGGCCTGTCGGGACTTGCAGCTGCGCATCGAGGAAACGGGCGCCTCGATCCAGGTTGAAGACCTGTGTCGGGTGCATGGAGACCCTGCGCAGCTTAGGCAGCTAATTCAGAATCTCTTGAGTAACTCACTGAAATACTGTGCTCCTGGAACTGCCCCGTTCATCAGGATTGAAGCGCACCTGAATGAGCCTCGGGGCGTTGTGATGTGATTGTGGCTGATAATGGCATCGGATTCGATATGGCCTATGGAGAACAGATCTTCGAAGTGTTTAAGAGGCTGCATGGCAGGGGAGAGTTTGAAGGCACCGGGATGGGGCTTGCCATTTGCCGCAAAATTGTAGAGCGCCATGGAGGAAGTATTGCTGCGCAAGGTGCTGAAGGGAAGGGCGCGCAGTTCCGGTTTGATTTGCCGTTCGCCGCGGCACGCGGAGGCGATGCATGAAAATTGTCCCAGTCTTGATGGCCGATGATGATCCCGTTGACCAGGTATTGACGAAGGAAGCGTTCGAAGAAGCCAAGGCGCTCAATCCGCTTTCTTTTGTCGATGACGGTGTTGAGTTGATGAAATATCTCCGGCGAGAGCCTCCCTACACCGATGAGTCCCGTTATCCATTTCCTGGTTTAATTCTTCTTGATCTGAATATGCCGAAGAAGGATGGTCGAGAGTGTCTCGCAGAAATACGGAGCGATCCTGGGCTCAGGCATCTACCGGTAATTGTTATGACCACATCCAGCCGGGAGGAAGAAGTATTCAGCAGTTATGATCTGGGAGCCAATTCGTACATTACCAAACCGGTGGATTTCGAGAAATTGGTTGCCCAGGTGAAGGCATTAAACGCTTATTGGTGTTCAATTGTGGAGTTACCGAGTGGTTAGCTCAGAAAAAGTCATCCGGGTGCACATCGTCGATGACGATCCTACTGACTTTGTCATTCTCGACGAGTTGCTTTCCGGTTCAACTCGATTCCGGTTCGAACTAAGTCATCTCAGTACTATTGAGGAGGCGCGTCAGGAATTGCTGGACCCTGAATGCGATGTCTTCTTAATCGACTACTTTCTGGGGCGGGGAACAGCACGCGATCTCTTGATGGAGGCTAGGAAGCTGCACTGCACTATCCCTATTGTGGTTTTGACGGGGGCAAACTCTCCGCAACTCGATGATGAAGTGCTGGAGCTGGGCGCTGCAGATTTTTTGCCCAAGGACGAACTGAGTTTGCCCTTGCTGGAGCGAACCATTGTGCATGCGATTCGCCACAAACGCACTGAGCTTGAACTGGAGAGAATGGTCAAGCGGGATCCCTTAACCGGCTTGGGCAATCGGCTCTTGTTTGAGGAAATTCTCGAAAGCTCATTGGCGCGCTGTAAACGTTCTGGCGGAAAACTTGCGGTGCTGTTCATGGATCTTGACCGCTTTAAGGAGATCAACGATTCACTTGGGCATCCAACGGGTGATCTGCTTCTACTGCTGATATCCGATCGTTTGAGATCCGTGATTCGAGAGGCTGATTTCATTGCCCGGATTGGTGGTGATGAATTCACCATCCTGATCGAAGAGTTGCACAGCGTAAACGATGCCCTGTCGGTAGCCCATAAGGTCGTATCGGCGGTGTCTTACCCCTCGCCAGTTGGCGGGCACGAGTTGAACGTATCTGCCAGCATCGGCTTGGCCATATATCCGGAAAACGGCAATACCCCCATCAAGTTGATGCAGAAGGCGGACCTTGCTCTTTATGAAGCAAAACGAAGTGGCTTGAATAAAGTCCAGTGTTTCACCGCGAATCTTCAGACTCAGCTAGAGAAGCACCTCTACCTCGAAAAAGGTTTGCGATATGCACTGGAAAACGATCAGTTTGACCTTCATCTCCAGCCCCAGTGGACCCTGGAGGGCCAGAAAGTCATTGGTTTCGAGGCCTTATTGCGCTGGCGTTACGGAGCTGAAGGTATGGTATCTCCGGCCGATTTTATTCCTGTCGCGGAGAAAACAGGCTTAATCGTGCCCATCGGTGAATGGGTGCTTTCCAGGGCATGTCAGTACCTTAAAGAGTGGCAATTGTTGGGGATCAATAACTGTCGAATAGCCATCAATGTATCGCCACTGCAATTGAAGGCGGGCAAGTTTGTTGATGCGCTTGAGTCTATTGCGTTGGCCGAGGGCGTAAGTGCCGATCTTCTTGAGGTCGAGATAACCGAGGAAAGTCTGCTGGATGGCATTGAGGAGCACGGTCGAGTTTCCACGGAATTAAGCCGGTTACGAGGGCTGGGCATCAAGATAGCCATTGATGATTTCGGAACGGGCTATTCTTCCCTGCGGTACTTGAGGCAATTTCCAGCGGATGTTGTCAAGATCGACAAGAGCTTTGTGTCGTCAGATAGGGAGGAGTTGTTTGAGCCAGACATATGCAAAGCCATTGTCACCATGGCGGAGTCATTGAGTATGGAGGTGATTGCAGAGGGCATTGAAACGCCGACCCAACTGCTCGAATTGCAGCAGCTTGGATGCCTGTTGGGTCAAGGCTTTCTTGTATCGCGGCCGTTGACTTTTGAGGAAGCAAGTCAGTGGGCATTGGCGGGCCGGCCAAGCCCTGCGTGATAAAAGTACGGCATGGATTGCCAGGGAGGGAGGATGCTGAATCTGTGGTTGATTGCTTCAGGTGAGCAGGGTGAAAACCTGGAGGAAGTGCTGCGTATGAACTCACTTGGCCATAATTTAACGGTTCTGGCGAACGAAGGTGAGTTTGACCAGTGTGCGGAAAATCTTGAGGTGAACTCCAGGCGATTCCCCCATTTGTTGATGTATCTGATTGACGATAACCCGGATGCTGCGAGCGCCTGGCTTCAGCGAGTGAAATCCTCCGCGGAGTTCCGGCATGTACCGGCGATCGTTTTTTATACTCAAGAGGCCAGGCCTGACGTCCGGACTCTTTATGCGCATGGAGCCGCATCGGTTATCCGTGTCCCTGTGGGGTTTCAGGGTTTGGTTGAGATCATGCGAGTCATTGAGGCTTATTGGTTCAACGTCACGCTGGTTCCCAAACGCAGTCCGGTAAGCGGCCTAACTTCAGCTAACAATTAAGAAAAATAAGTTACTGGCTTGCTTGTCTGACGCCACTCCAGAGGCAGTACCAACGGCTCATTCACCTCACGAATAACCCCCACTTGCAATTTCGATTGCTGTTACGGGATTCCCCGACTAGTTTTTAGCGCAGACATCTGGTGCGAAGTTGCGCCGATGCGCCGCAAAATTCTTAAAACAGCGACGGAAAACGCGATGAAAAAACTACTGACAGCTTTTGTTGGTTCCATGGCCCTGGCCTCCGCCCCGGTAGCGATGTCTGCCGAGGCGAACAAAGAACTGAAAATGGCGTACGACGCCGACCCGGTCACGCTCGACATTCACGAGCAGCTTTCCGGCGGTATGCTGCAGCTCTCTCATATGACCTTTGATCCCCTGGTTCGCTGGAATAAAGACCTGGGTTTTGACGCTCGCTTGGCGGAAAGCTGGGAGCGAATTGATGAAAACACCATGCGCTTCAAGCTGCGCGAAGGCGTCAAGTTCCATTCAGGCAATGAACTGACCACCAAAGATGTCCAGTTCACCTTCAATCGCCTGAAGCAGAGCCAGGATTTCAAAGCCATCTTCAAGCCGTTCAGTGGCATCAATATCATTGACGACTATACCTTTGAGCTGGTCACCAGCGAGCCTTACCCGCTGCTGCTGAACACCGCGACTTATATCTTCCCGATGGACAGTGAGTTTTACAGCGGCAAGACCGACGGTGGTCAGGCCAAAGACGCCATCGTCAAGCACGGCAACTCGTTCGCCTCCAGCAACATGTCCGGTACTGGCCCGTTCACCGTGGCCAGCCGTCAGCAGGGCGTGCGTGTGGAGTTCGAGCGTTTTGACGACTACTGGGATGCCGAGTCTCCGGGTAACGTTGGCAAGATCGTGCTGACCCCGATCAAAGAGAACAACACCCGTGTATCTGCGCTGCTGTCCGGCGGTGTTGATTTCGTGGCGCCGGTTCCGCCGACCGATCTCGAGCGTATCCGCAACGACAAGAACTCCGAGCTGGTCACCATGAGCGGTACCCGCATCATCCTGTTCCACATGAACCAGGAGCGGGTTGAAGCGTTCAAGAACCCGAAGGTGCGTCAGGCCATCGCCCACGCCATCAACCAGGAAGGTATCGCAGCCAAGATCATGAAGGGCTTCGCGACTCCGGCCGCCCAGATGTCACCGGAAGCTATCAGGGCCACAACGAGTCCCTGGCGCCGCGCTTTGATGTTGCCAAGGCCCAGGAGCTGATGAAGGAAGCCGGTTACGAAGACGGTTTCACCATCACCATGATGCTCCGAACAACCGTTACGTGAACGATGCCAAGATCGCCCAGGCGGTTGCCGCCATGTTGGCGCGCATCAACATTACCGTGGACCTGAAGACCCTGCCGAAGGCCCAGTACTGGCCGGAGTACGATAACCGCGCTGCCGACATGATGATGATCGGCTGGCATGCGGATACCGAAGACTCTGCGAACTTCTTCGAGTTCCTGACCTTCTGCCCGGATGCCGATAGCGGTTCTGGCCAGTACAACGCCGGCAATTACTGCAACCCAGAGCTCGACGCCCTGGTAGATAAAGCCAACGTTGAAACCGACCTGGACAAGCGTGCCGCCATGCTGCAGGAAGTTGAGCAGCGTCTGTACGACGACGCTGCCTTCATCCGCTGCACTGGCAGGACCTCGCCTGGGCCAGCAAGAAGAACGTCCAGATCGAGCCGATCCTGAACGTGATGAACTTCCCGTACCTGGGTGACCTGGTCGTTGAGTAATCGCCTCTGAAGGCTGGCCGGCGTCGGAGGTTCCGGCGCCGGCCTTTTATTTGTAGCACGCTTAATTTGAAGCCCGCGCTTCTTAAAGCAAACTCCGGAATTTATCCATGTTAGCGTTTTTGGTTCAGCGGATATCCCAAGCAATACTGGTCATGTTTGTGATCAGTGTGATTGCGTTTGCCATCCAGGATGGCCTGGGCGATCCACTTCAGCAGATGGTTGGTATGTCGGTCTCCGAAGAGGAGCGCGAAGCCATTCGGGACGAAATGGGTCTGAACGATCCGTTAGTGGTCCAGTACCTGCGTTTTGCCGGTAATGCCGTTCAGGGTGATCTGGGCATTTCCTACTTCTACGGCAAGCCGACACTGGACGTTATTCTCGAGCACCTGCCGGCGACTCTGGAACTGGCCATTGGCGCCAGTCTGATCATCCTGTTTTTCTCGGTTCCCATTGGCGTCTACGCTGCCATCCGGCCCCAGGCCTTACTCTCCAAATTCTTTATGGGAGTCAGCACCGTCGGGATCTCCATCCCGGTCTTCCTGACTGCCATTGTCCTGATTCAGCTGTTCTCCATCGGTGTCACCGTGGACCTTTTCCCGGCCGATACCGGCTGGGGCCAGAGCCTGAACAGCGCGCTGTCGACCGAAGCGGTCTGCCGTCCTATGGCCGAGGTGACGAGTTGACGCACCTGTTCGGCACCTGGCACTCCGGGTTCTTCTCCCAGGGCGGCCTGTTGCACCTGATTCTGCCGGCCATTTCCCTGGCCTCCATCATGCTGCCGCTGTTTATCCGGCTGATCCGGGCGGAAATGATGGAAGTGCTGCAGAGCGATTACGTGCGCTATGCCCGCGCCAAGGGCCTTCAGCCGGGGCGTATCAACTTCCTGCACGCCCTGAAGAACACCATGCTGCCGGTGATCACCGTTGGCGGTGTCCAGATTGGCACCATGGTGGCGTACACCATCCTCACCGAAACGGTCTTCCAATGGCCGGGTGTCGGGCTGATGTTCCTCGAAGCCATCACCCGCAGTGATATCCCACTGATCGTGGCCTACCTGATGGTGGTGGGACTGATTTTCGTAATTACCAACACCATCGTGGACCTGATCTACGGCCTGGTGAACCCAACGGTAAAACTGACAGGTAAGAAAGCATGACGACGGCGACGATTTCACGCTGGGATGCTTTCGCGACTCCTTCCTCTGGTACAGCTTCAAGCGCGACAAGATTGCCATTGTGAGCTTTCTGGTGCTGCTTTTGATGGTTGCCGCGGCGGTCTTTGCACCCTTGCTGGCGCCCACTGACCCCTACGATCTGGCGCAGATCAACATCATGAACTCGGAGCTGCCGCCGGTGGGCATGAGTGGGGCCGATGCAGCCTTTCCGCTGGGTACCGATGCCCAGGGCCGCGACATGCTGTCCACCATTCTCTACGGCACCCGGGTATCGCTGCTGATCGGCTTTGGCGCCGTGGTGTTGCAGGCCGTGCTCGGCATTCTGTTCGGCCTGCTGGCCGGTTACCTGGGTGGCCGGGTGGATTCCATCCTGATGCGCATTGCCGATGTGCAGCTGTCATTCTCTACTCTGATGGTCGCCATCATTGTCGGTGCGGTGTTCAAGCCAGCTTCGGCAACCTGATGTTTGGTGAGATCGCCATCTACATGCTGATCTTCATCATCGGTGTGGCCGAGTGGCCGCAGATCGCCCGGACCGTGCGTGCCTCGGTGCTGGCGGAGAAGAAGAAAGAGTATGTCGATGCCGCCAAGGTGATGGGGTTCGGAACCCGGCGCATCATGTTCCGGCATATTCTGCCCAATACCCTGTCGCCGATTTTCGTCATTGCCACGGTGCAGATCGCCAACGCCATCATCTCGGAGGCGGCGCTGTCGTTTCTGGGCCTCGGTATGCCTGAAACCCAGCCGTCGCTGGGCTCGCTGATCAAGTCCGGCTTTGATTACATCCAGAGTGGTTCCTGGTGGATCACCCTGATTCCCGGCCTGGTGCTGGTGGTACTCGTGTTGGTCATCAACCTGTTGGGTGACTGGTTGCGGGATGTCATGAATCCACGGCTGTACAAGGGGTAAGTCATGGCACTTCTGGAAGTAAAAGATCTTGATGTTCGCTTTGCCGTGCGCGGCGGCGACCTGACCGCCCTGCGCGGTATCAGCTTCAGCCTGGATAAGGGCGAGCGCCTGGGGTTGGTGGGTGAGTCCGGTGCCGGTAAATCCGTGGCCGCGTTCTCGATCCTCAACCTGATTGCCCGCCCGGGCTACATTGCCGGCGGCCAGATTTTGTTCGAGGGCAAGGACCTGGCGGCCATGAGCGAGCGTGAGCTGCGCAAGATTCGCGGCAATCGCATCGCGATGATTTTTCAGGATCCGATGATGACCCTGAACCCGGTACTGTCGATCGGCACCCAGATGGTGGAAGCCATCAAGCGCATCGGCGCATCAGCACCAAAGACGCCCGGGCCATTGCCCTGAGCAAGCTCAACAAGGTGCAGATCCCGTCGCCGGAGAAGCGTCTGGACCAGTACCCGCACGAGCTGTCGGGTGGCATGCGCCAGCGGGTGATCATTGCCATCGCACTGTTGCTCGACCCGGAAATCATCATTGCCGACGAGCCCACCACTGCACTGGATGTCACCATTCAGGCGGAAATCATGGCGCTGCTGTTGGAGTTGTGTGAGCAGGACAATGTCGCCCTTATGCTGATCACCCACGATCTGGGTGTGGTGTCTCAGGTCACCCAGCGCATGCTGGTGATGTACTCGGGCCGGATTATCGAGCAGGGCTCAACCCGGGAAATTATCAACGATGCCCAGCACCCGTATACCCAGGGCCTGATCAACGCACTGCCGCAGATGGGCGAGCCGGGTGAACGGCTGTTCCAGATTCCGGGCTCCATGCCGTCCCTGAAAAATGTCCCCACTGGCTGCCCGTTCCATCCACGCTGCAAGTTCGCCACTGAGCAGTGCAAGCGCACCATGCCCGAGTATGTGCGGTCGGGGAATGTGGATGTGGCCTGTTACGAAGTCAGTAATCTTATTGAGCAGGAGAAACACATGCAGGAGTCGGAACAATGACCTCACCAACCCCACTGGTCGACATTCGCGGGCTGGAAAAGAGGTTTGACCTGTCCGGCAGCCTGCTGGAACAGATCTCGTTCAAAAATGGCCGTTTCCATCGCAAACAAGAGGCGGTACACGCCATCAACGGTGTGGATCTGCAGGTGCAGAAGGGCGAAGCCCTGTGTGTGGTCGGCGAGTCCGGCTGCGGCAAATCCACGGTTGCGCGTACGGTGATGGGGCTGTTGTCGCCCAGCGGCGGCGAGATCTACTACGACGGCGAGCGCATCGACAATCTGGACGGCAAAGAGGTTCTGCCATACCGCCGCAAGATGCAGATGATTTTCCAGAATCCCTATGCGTCGTTGAACCCTCGGATGACCATCCAGCAAACTCTGGAAGAGCCGATCCGTTTCCACCACCCGGACTGGGATACCGGCCAGGTGAAGGAAAAGGTCAGTGAGGTGATGCAGTCGGTGGGTATCGATCCGGACTGGGGCAGCCGCTTCGGCCACGAATTCTCCGGCGGTCAGCGTCAGCGTATCGCCATCGCGCGGGCACTGGCGGTAGACCCGGAGTTCATCGTGGCGGACGAGCCGATTTCGGCACTGGATGTGTCCATTCAGGCCAGGTGCTGAACCTGCTCATGGATGCCCAGGAGAAACGCAACCTGACCTATCTGTTCATCACCCACGATCTGGCGGTGGTGGAGCATTTCGGCACCCGGGTGGCGGTGATGTACCTGGGCCGGGTGTGCGAGCTGGCGGACACCAAGACCCTGTTCAGCACTCCGCGCCACCCGTACACCCAGGCGTTGTTGTCGGCCATTCCCAAGCTGGAAGATGACCGGCCCAACCACATCCGCCTGCAAGGGGAAGTGCCGACACCGGTGAACCTGCCGTCGGGCTGTGTTTTTCATGGTCGCTGCCCCTACGCCAACGAGCGTTGCCGGCAGGAAATTCCGCAGCTGATCGCCACCGATGAAGGTGCGCAGGTGGCATGCCACGCGGTGGAAGAAGGGCGGTTGTAACAGGGGTGTCGGGATAAGCTATGATGCCCGTCATACTTTATTGCCCCGCCCGGTGACCCCATGGAAATACGCTGGTTAGAAGACTTTATGGCGCTTGCTCGAACGCGCCATTTCTCCCGTGCTGCCGAGTTGCAGCACGTGAGCCAGCCTACGTTCAGCCGACGCATCAAGCTCCTCGAAGAAGCCATGGGCGCAACGCTGATCAATCGCCAGACGTTGCCGTTGTCTCTGACTCCGGCGGGCGAGGCGTTTGTCGAGTTGTGTGAGCGGGTAACCCGGGACGTTCGCGACACCCGTGATCGGATTCACGATCTGGAAGCCGAAGCCTCGGCCCGCATCAGTGTTGGCTCTACCCAGGGCCTGTTCTCACATTTCTATCAGCAGTGGGCCCAGAAAGTGGGGCTTGCCGAACGCCTGCAACTGAACCTGAAAGCCACCAACTGGGTTGGTGAACAGTTTCTGGATGCCCTGGATAACGGCGAATGTGATCTGGTGCTGTGTTACTGGCACCAGGACCTGCCCTGGGGCGAGCGGCTCGATCCGCAACGTTATGAATTCATCAGCCTGGCTCGGGAATTTCTGGTGCCGGTGAGTGTGGCCGATGAAACCGGGCAGCCCAGGTATTCGCTGCCCGGTAGCACTGAACAGCCGGTGCCGTTGATTGCCTACCACCCGCGCGGTTTCTGCAATCAGCGATTGAGGCGCACCTGAGCCGCAGCAAAGTCTCGGCGAACCTGCTGCCACTGAACGAGAATACTCAGTCCGCCAGTATCAAGGCCTTGGTTAAACAGGGGTTTGGTATGGGTTGGCTGCCCCAGCGTATGACTGAAAAGAGCGAGCAATTTGGCAGTCTGGCGCGCGCTGGCGGCGACCAATGGGATGTGCCCTTGGAAATCCGTTTGATCCGACTGCGCCAGCCCCGCTCTGACGACCTATTAACCCTTTGGACAACCCTGGAAAGCCAACATGCCTGAGACCGAGATCCTGTCCCTTCAGATTGATCACATCCGGACCCTGCAGCAACGTTACGAACAGGCCCTGAAGGCACACGGATACGACAGCCTGTTGATTAGCTCCGGTGCCGCCCCTATGCGTTACGGCGATGATCAGTCGTGGCAGTTCCAGGGCTACGGCCCGTTCCTGCATTGGACCGGACTGGCGGGCCAGGAGCACAGCTGGTTGCTGATTCGCCCCGGCCAGACCCCGTTACTGTGGCTGTACCAGCCGGTCGACTTCTGGCATGCCAATCTGGAATTGCCGGATGAACCTGCAGCAGGCCGTGGAGGTAAGGTTCAGTGAAGGACGGAGCGCGCCGTCGATGGAAAAGTCGGGCAAGCTGGCGGTGATCGGTGATCCTGCCGGACTGGCCGACGTGCCGGGCGAGCATAATCCGGCTCCTTTGCTGGCGGCCCTGGACGAAACCCGGGTGCGCAAGACACCTTACGAAATTGCTTGCCTCGCCCGCGCCAACGAGATTGCCGTGCGCGGACACCGGGCCGCCCGAGACGCATTCCTGGCCGGTGGCAGCGAGTTCGAGATTAATCTGGCCTACCAGCAGGCCACCGGGCAGCGCGAGGCCGAAGCGCCATACCACAGCATTATTGGCGTTAACGAACACGCCGGTACCCTGCATTACCAGTATTACGACACCCAGGCACCCGAGCGCCCCCGCAGCCTGTTGATTGATGCCGGCGTGCGCTTCCGGGGCTACTGTTCCGACATTACCCGAACCACACCGGCATCCGGTGAGGCCGATTCGCGGCCCTGGTGCAGGGGTTGGACCAGCTGCAGAATCGCCTGTGCGAAATGGTTGCGCCCGGTGTGGAGTACGCCGCCATCCACCGCAAGACCCATCAAGGCCTCGCCGCGCTGTTGAACGCGGCTGGCGTGGTATCCGGGCTGGACGACGAAGCTTGGTAGAGCAGGGCGTCACCCGCGCCTTCTTTCCCCACGGTATTGGCCATTTTCTGGGAATTAAGGTGCACGATGTCGCCGGCAAGCTTGAGCCGTCTCCGGCCGATGCGCCCTTCCTGCGCCTGACCCGCACCTTGGAAGAGGGCATGGTGGTGACCATCGAGCCTGGTCTCTACATCATCCCGTCATTGCTCGATCCGGTGCTGAACGGGCCGCTTGGGGAGCACTTTAATCATGAGGTGATTGATGATTTGCGGGGCTGTGGCGGCATTCGTATCGAGGATAACGTGGTGGTGACCGCCGACGGTGCCCGCAACCTGACCCGCGAGATGGGTGGCTGATACGTCCGGTTGCACAAAATTAACACGATGGGGTTGTAATTCTAGACGCAAATAACAATAATTATCACTCACTTTATTGTCGTCAGTGAGAGAGCCCTATGTACGTGTGCCTTTGTCACGGTGTCACCGACCGAGAAATCCGCGAAGCTGCCGAGAATGGCGTCACTTCCATGCGCCAGTTGGGCAAGGAAATGGGTGTCGGCACCCAGTGTGGCCGCTGCGCCTCCACCGCGCGTGAGATCCTGAGAGAAGCGGCAACCCCGGATTATCTGTCGTTGGCCAACCTGTTGGCACAACCGGCCTAGGCATCGCTTAACATCTCTCGCCCGTACTGAAGCCGGCCGCCATGGCCGGCTTTGTTGCAATTGGTTCCCGCCTGCAATTTTTTATTACCGCATAACCGGCTATCCTAAGAAATCGTAAATATCCGTCATCAAGGAGCCCGGTCATGAAAGGCGACAAGAAAGTCATTCAGTACTTGAACAAAGTGCTTTGCAACGAACTCACCGCCATTAATCAGTACTTTCTGCACTCGCGCATGTATAAGGACTGGGGCATTACCAAACTCGCCGACAAGGAATACGAAGAGTCCATCGACGAGATGAAGCATGCCGACCAGCTGATCGAACGCATTTTGTTCCTCCAGGGTCTGCCCAACCTGCAGGACCTCAACAAGCTGTTGATCGGTGAAAACGTTGAGGAAATGATCGCCTGCGATCTGAAAATCGAGCACACCGCCCACGTCGACCTGAAAGAAGCCATCGCCTACTGCGAGCAGGTCCAGGATTACGGCAGCCGCCAGCTGTTCCGTAGCATCCTCGATAGCGAAGAAGAGCACATCGACTGGCTGGAAACCCAGCAGGAGCTGATTGCACAGATGGGCATTCAGAACTACATCCAGCTGCAATCATCTGCTGCGGAGTAAAACCTGACAATGGACCTGTCTTGCTTCAAAGCTTATGACCTGCGCGGCCGGGTGCCGGATCAACTGAATCCGGAACTGGCTGAACGTATCGGGCGAGCCTACGTGGAAATCACCGGGGCGAAGAAAGTGATTGTCGGTTTCGACATCCGCCTGTCCAGTCCGGACATTGCCGAAGCCCTGAGTTCTGCCTGATGGCGGCGGGCGCCGACGTCTTCGACATTGGCCTGTGTGGCACCGAGATGGTGTATTTCGCCACCAGCCATTACGACATGGACGGTGGCATCATGGTTACCGCTAGCCACAACCCGAAAGACCACAACGGCATGAAAATGGTCGGGCCGCAGTCCCGCCCGATCAGCTCCGACAACGGCCTGAACGACATCCGTGATCGCGTACTTGAGCCGTTCACCGACGCCCCCAGTCAGGGCCGTTACGAGCCGCTGGAATCGATGAGCGCTACATCGACCACCTGCTGGGTTACGTGGACGCCGCCTCCCTCAAGCCCATGACCATCGCAGTCAACGCCGGCAACGGCGGAGCCGGCTGGTGATCGACGAGCTGGAACAGCACCTGCCGTTCGAATTCGTGAAAGTGCACCACCAGCCGGATGGCCATTTCCCCAACGGCGTGCCCAACCCGATCCTGCCGGAAAACCGCTCGGCGACAGCCGACGCCGTCATCGCCGAAGGCGCCGCCATGGGCATCGCCTGGGACGGTGATTACGACCGTTGCTTCTTCTTCGACGAGAACGGCCGGTTTATCGAGGGCTACTACATCGTTGGCCTGCTAGCCGACCAGTTCTTGCGCAAAACCGGCGGTGGCAAGGTCATCCACGACCCACGCCTGACCTGGAATACCCTCGACCTGGTCGCTGCGGCCGGTGGCGAAGCCATCGAAAGCAAGACCGGCCACGCCTTCATCAAGCAGCGTATGCGCGAAGAGGATGCGGTGTATGGCGGCGAAATGAGTGCGCACCACTATTTCCGGGACTTCGCCTATTGCGACAGCGGCATGATCCCCTGGCTGTTGATCGCCGAGCGCCTGTGCCAGTCCGGCCAGACCCTGTCTTCCTTGATCGACGCCCGCATCGAAGCTTATCCGGCCAGCGGCGAAATCAACCGCACCATCGCTGATCCCCCAAAGGTGATCGCTGCTATTGAAGCCAAATACAGTATTGGTGCGAAAAGCATCAGCCACGTGGACGGTGTCAGCATCGAGTTCGACGACTGGCGCTTCAACCTGCGGATGTCGAACACCGAACCGGTGGTGAGGCTGAACGTGGAGTCGCGGGCGGATATCCCCCTGATGGAAGCAAAGACTGAAGAGTTGCTTGCTGAGATGGAACGGCTGAATCAGTAAGACTCTCCTTGTAGCTATGAGGAGAGCAGGCAGGATGATGTGGCTGAAACTGTGCGGAGCCAAGGATGGCGGAGCTCAAGCGCCACATGGATGTGCTTGAGCGGGTTTCAGCCACATCATCCTGACTGATCGACCTTCTCTTATTTGCGGGGAGTGTTTCAGAGCCAGTCGTTCAGCATAATCCCGATACCAAACCGCTCCGTTCGCTCGTTGTAGTCGATCAGACTCTCTCCATACCCGTTGTAGTACTGGAAAAAGCCCCTCACCGTATCGCCCATCGGGAAACTGTAGCCAAACTCCACCGACGTCTTGTTATCCGACCTCAGGTTATTCATCAGATTCAGCGAGAGCGTGCGGTCTTCTCTCAGCTTGTACACCGCCGTGTAATTAGCGTGCCCGAGGAAGCGTTCGATGTCCTCGTTGTCGTCCTCATCGCCCTCCGGAATCCGGTACCAGGGTTGGAGAATAAATAGCCAGCGGTCGTAGCTGTAGGCGGCTGACGCGGTGATGCGATTCCAGCTCCGGGAGCGGGGCTCGGACTGGCCATTGGACTGATGATTGAAACCGAAGGTGACCGCATTCATAGTACCCTTGCCGATCTTCAAGTCGGTCTGATAGCGCAGGAACAGCTCAGGCTCGTAGTTGGTCTCCCGGAAAGGCGCAGACTCGTCCTGATTGTAGACCTGCCAGAAAGACTTCTGGGTGTAACCAAACCACATGGTGGTGCGGTCATCGAGCATGCCGGTCAGCAGAGGGACCTTGAAACTGATCTGATACTTGACCTCTTCCCGCTCCAAATCGTAATCGTAATCCGAGCCACCCAGGCGGGGACTGGACGGGGTGGAATTAGGATCCTTCACCCAGGTCACCGGCAGAATATAGGTGGGCTTGTGACCGACAAAACTGCCGGAGAATGAAAACACCGCTTTCTCTGCCGCAATATACCGGTCCACGATGGTGGTCATCACGCCTTCATTGCTGTCGCCATCCTCGGCCATTGCCTTCGCCGCAGTTTCCCGGGTTGGCAGAGTTTTATCGGCCTCTTGCTCAACCTGCTTAACCTTTTCCGGCTCGGCATCCTGCCTAGCCTTGCCCGGGTCCAGAACCCGATCGTAACAGGCCAGTCGGCGCACACCGTTCTCGATCAGCGCGCATTCTTCCGCGGTGAGCGTCTTGGGCTGGGCGTTGTTGTCCCCGGAATCAGTGCCCTCGGCACTGGTGGTGCCGGCAACCAGGGCCAGACCAAAAGCCGTAAAAGCAGAAAACTGTGCACGCATGATGAGGTCCTTAACTGGCGTTCAGACTGAACCAGGTGTTGGCAATGCCGTATACCCAAACACTGATCAGAGTAACCGCCAGCAAAGAGAAAATGACCTTATGGCGAAAACGGTTGGCAGTATCGGCAGCCGCTACCCAGCGCAAGTACATCAGTCCGATGAAACTGAGAAACACGCCCAGGCTTGCCAGGGCGGGTATCAACAGCCAAGCTGCGTCCAGCGTGCCGCCATCACCGGTGTGGCTTGAAAACCAGCCCATGGAGCCAGCAAAATGGCCAGGGCGGTGAATTCGGCGATCAGTAAAGGCTTGCGCAACGGGTGGCGTGAAGGGGTGTCGGGTTGGGACATTTAGCGATTCCTGAAATCCTGAGTTAAAAGCGTCACTATGGTAGCCGGAATGCCGGCAAAACGCTGTTTGATTTACGAAATGGCAATGAAAGCGGTTGAATTCAGGCAAGGATTCTGCGGTTTGGTTTTTTTGCCCGAGCTCAGTCGCTATAATGCGGACATCAAAAGATTATAACGCTCTAATGCGAGGTGCATTGTGAAGATGAAGAGAGTCCTGGCCGTCGTGCTGCTTGGTTTCGGCCTTACCGCCGGTGCCGTGATGGCAAATGTTGAAGATGAAATTCGCTCACGCATCGCGCCGGTTGGCGAAGTATGCATGCAGGGGGACGAGTGCGGTGCCGCTGCGGCGCCAACCCAGACTGCCAGCTCTGGCCCTCGCCCTGGCCCGGAGGTGTATGACGCCGTGTGCATGGCGTGTCATACCACCGGTGCTGCTGGTGCACCGAAGTTGGGTGATGCCGGAGCCTGGGCGCCTCGCATCGACAAGGGCATGGAAACCCTGATCAGCCACGCGGTCAATGGCTTCAACGCCATGCCGGCGAAAGGTGGTTGTGCTAGCTGCCCGGATGAAGAAATTGCCAACGCGGTTGAGTACCTGGTGTCTGAAAGCCAGTAAGTCGCTGTTCGGTAGAAATGAAAAGCCCCCGCATTGCGGGGGCTTTTTTGTGCAGTATCGAAAAGTTGGTGGTGTTACGGGAAGGTCTTGAAGGTCAGTTCGCCCGCAATGTGGTGTACAGAAGCGGATTCCGATTTGACCGGAATGCGCCACTGGGCAAATTCCCCGGCGTCGCCGTGGGCGTCCTGCAGGGCATTCAACCGTGGGTCGAGCCAGCCAAAACTGCCTGAATTCGACAGGGTTACCCAGGTTCCGGATTCGGATGCGGCGTTCGCAATACTCTGGGCTGCGTTAGGCAGTGCCTGCCAACTGGCGCTGCCAGTGTAGGCCTCGACCTGGTTCTGACTGAATCTCAGGAACTCCTCGCCTTCGGTATCGAGAATGGTAATCGGCTCCTCGCCCCGGTAGCTGAGCATGATGCCAGGCCTGGGCGCGTCCAGGATGAGGGTGCTGAGCCCCGGAATACTTGGTTGCTCGGTGATGCTGGCCTTGACCACACCCGACGGAATATTGTCTGCGTCTGGCGCGCCATGCGCCCCTGCCAGTCCGGAGACTGACAGGGACATCAGGCCGAACAGCACCAGAGCGGCTGGCGTGCCGGTTCTGGATAGTTCGAAGTTCATAATGCCAGCCCTCCCGTTACAGGATGTCGACGGTGGACTCGATAACGCCGTCAATAGTCACGGTGTTATCGGCAACCTGAGTCGGCGCCATGCACTCGAGACCATGGTTAACCACGCTGATCGGGGCTGAAACAGACGGCACCCGACCTTCCGGCGTGTCCTTGCTCACGAACAGCATGTACTCGCCCGCCGGCACCACGTTGTGGTTGTCCGGCATCCGTAGGGTCACCTTGTTGCCTTTGGTCTTCTCGATCACCAGTTCAACAGCGCGCTGGTCGCCATCGATCAGGTGCGTCATCACCGTGCGGCGAATCAGCATGGCCTTGTCGATGTTATCGGCATTATCGGCGAGCTTGATCCGGAAGCGATCACCCACGGTCAGGCTGCGCGGAGCGCTCTTGATTTCCGGGCGGTCGTTGCGCATGGCGTACGGCGGCGTGTAAATCTCAAAGCTGGGATCACGGCCGTCATAGGGTGCCAGCCCGAAATCTTCCAGGTTGACAAACTTGAGGTAAGCCGTGTTGATCGGCGAGTGACCGGCAATCATCACCCGGCCATCGTCCATCAGGACTGCCGTGTTGTGATAGGTGCGCGACTGGTTGGCCATGGCCATTTCAGTCCAGGTGCCTGTTTCCGGATCGAATCGCTCGGCAGTCCGGATCGGGCCTTCCAGGCCAGGTGCGGCAACACCGTCGCGGTCACCACCGCTAAACACCATAACGCTGCCATCCGGCATCAGCACATTGGTGCCGTACCAGCGCGGCTGGTTCAGCGGTCCGGTCAGGCGCGACTCGTAGTCAATCTGGTCGCCGTTGGTGCTGATGGTATCAATCCGGCTCTGGGCGATGGGCACATAACCGCCCGGGTTGGTAAGCAGGCCATAGCTGGGCACGCCACCGGCGGTCAGCAGTTCCACGTCGGTGTATTCGCCGTTCGCGTTTGGCTTCAGCGGCAGCATGGTGGACGAGGTAGAACCCCGCATGCCGCCGGCAATGGCCATCTGCAGACTTTCCTCTGAGGCAGTCACCGTCACACTGGTTTCGCGCAGCTCAGACGGGCTGCGTACCACACCACCCAACAACTCAGCCGCTTGTTCCAGGGAACCGTTGGTAATATTTAGGGTGCTGCTCAACTGACCCAGGCCATTCTCATCCAGACGCAGGGGCAGGCCGGCATAACCGATGTCGTTCCAACGCTGGGTTTCCGGGTTGTAGCTGGCGACAATGTTCCACAGCGCCTGGTCGTAACCCTGGCCGAACGGGTTGAAGGCCTGGCCGCCGGCGTTATACAGCACGTGG
Organism: Marinobacter similis; assembly: GCF_000830985.1. Taxonomy (GTDB): domain Bacteria; phylum Pseudomonadota; class Gammaproteobacteria; order Pseudomonadales; family Oleiphilaceae; genus Marinobacter; species Marinobacter similis. The sequence goes on from NZ_CP007151.1 coordinate 2,362,426, forward strand.
CCGTTGGGCAGCAGGTGCATGCGCGGGTACAGTGGCAGCGAGCGGTCCGCAGTTGACGGGTTTAGCTGCCATTCTCCGGCACAGGGGTTGTAAGTCTCGGTCTGGACTACGTTGCGACCGCTGTTAATCGGGTCTTCCGGGTAAACCGGCTTGAGCAGCTTGGTGACGCCGCTGGCGACAAACACGTTGCCGTTGCCCATGGTCACCAGGGACGGGTACCAGCGGCCGTAAGTCATGTCACCGCTTTGGGTCCAGGTGTTGGACTCTTCGTCGTAGATCCGAGAGTTCTTGATACCTTCCAGTTCCACTACGCCCAGCGGTGCGCCATCGATGCCGGGCTCGGAATAATAGTCTGTGCCGCCAACCGCGAGCACGTTGCCGTTGGCCAGGCCAATAACGTCGGAGCAGAACAGAGCGCCGTCGTTTTTGTCCGTGTTATCAGCCGTGTCGATAACACCGTCCAGCGGGGTGTTGTTTAGCAAGGTCTCGCTGTCGTTGCCGTCTGGGTTGGCACCGGCGCGGAGCGGGTCAGGCTTGATCCAGCTCGGGGCATCATCTTCGTCCAGTGCCAGTACGCGGGTCTGATCATTGATGGAGACTTCGCCAAATTCTCCAACAATGGAGGTTTCGACGTTTTCAGTACCTTCCAGGGCGTTCAGGTACAGGATTCGGCCATCTTTCAGCAGGGCATGGTGCCAGCGGCAGGTTTACACTCGAGCTCGCCATTGGCGTCTTCGACACATTTCTCGTCGGTAGTGACGGTTTCACCGTCGACGACGATGGTAGGCTCGGCAAACGGGGAGCCAAATCGGCCCTGTTCGGTGTACTCGGGTTTGAAAACCGGGGTTGTTTGTAAAGCGCCATCCAGGGCATCGTCTGAGTCAGAACCATCCAGATCTGCATGAATACTTCCGGCGGCTACGAGTAACAGCGAGCCGGAGATTGCGGAAAAACGCTTGTGGAAACGGGACATTACGTCCTCCTGGTTTGTTGTTGTCGTCAGGTGAGGAATGAGTTCCCCATAGACACAACGGGCCAGGAGGCAAAATAGTTGCATTAATCGGCTGTCAATTCAGGCCCCAAGATCTCCGAGCAGGGCACTGAGAGTGGCTTTACCCTTTTTCTGGTTGGCCTCGACGTCGAGATCGCCCTGGCCTTCCCACTTCAGGTCCTCGTCCGGAAGCTCGTCCAGAAACCGGCTGGGAATGGTTTCGATCTTTTCCCCGTACTGGCGGCGCGCGGCTGCGTAGGTCAGGGTCAGGGTTTCCCGGGCCGGGTGATGCCGACGTACATCAGCCGGCGCTCCTCTTCGATGTTGCCTTCTTCAATGCTACTGCGGTGTGGCAGGATTTCTTCTTCCAGCCCCATGATAAACACGTGGGGAAACTCCAGGCCCTTGGAGGCGTGCAGGGTCAGCAGCTGGACCTTGTCGCTGTCATCGTCCTCCTCCCGTTGCTCCATCATGTCGCGCAGGATGAGTTTGGTGATGGCGTCTTCAATGCCCAGTTCGTCAGCGGTGCCCTTGCCGTCATCGAGCATGCGCTGGATTGACTCCACCAGGTACCAGATGTTCTCCATCCGGCGTTCGGCCTGTTTCGGCGTGCCCGAGTGCTGATGCAGCCACTCCTCATATTCGATGTCGGTGAACAGCTGCTTGATCACTGGAATCGGGTCTTCGCCGTGCAGGCGCTCGCAGGTGGCATCGACCCAGTGGGCAAAGCGGCGTAGCCGGTCCAGGCCTTTCTCAGTGACGTGGGTTTCCGCGCCCATGTCGCCGAGTGACTTGAACAGGCTGACATTGCGAGCCCGGGCATAGTGGCTTAATTGTTCAAGCGTGCGGGGGCCGATTTCCCGGCGCGGCACGTTGACCACCCGGAGGAATGCAGCGTCGTCGTCCGGGTTGATCAGCAGGCGCAGGTAGGACATGGCGTCTTTGATCTCGTTCTTGGAGAAAAACGACTGGCCGCCGGAGATCCGGTAGGGAATCTGGTAGCCTGCAGTTTCATCTCCAGCAGCCGGGCCTGGTGGTTGCCGCGATAGAGTACGGCAAAATCCCGGAACTCCAGTCCCTTCTTCAATTTCTGATCCAGGATTTCGGTAGCGACACGCTCGGTCTCCGCGTCTTCGCTGCGGCAGCGGACGATCCGGATTTCCTCGCCAATGGTGTGGTCACTCCACAGCGCTTTCTCGAACACGTGCGGGTTGTTGGCGATCACCGTGTTGGCACTGCGCAGGATGCGACCGGTGGAGCGATAATTCTGCTCCAGCTTGACGATTTTCAGGCTGGGGAAGTCTTCTTTTAACTGTTCCAGGTTTTCCGGTCGGGCGCCACGCCAGGCATAGATTGACTGGTCGTCGTCACCGACCACGGTAAACGCGGCCCGCTCGGCTACCAGCAACTTGACCAGCTCGTACTGGCAGACGTTAGTGTCCTGGTACTCGTCCACCAGCATGTAGCGGATTTTGCGCCGCCATTTCGCCAGCACTTCCGGGTTGCTGCGGAACAGCTGCACCGGCAACAGAATCAGGTCGTCGAAATCAACCGCATTGTAGGCTTTTAAATATTCGTTATACTTCTTATAAATCAGTGCAATGCGTTGTTCCCGTTCGTCCGCCGCTTTGCTCAGGGCCTCGCTCGGGCTGCGCAGGGCGTTCTTCCAGGATGAAATGGTCATCTGGACATCGTTCAGTTCGTCACCGGCGTCGGTGCTGCCTTCGTGCAGCATCAGGTCCTGCAGCAGGGCTTTGGCGTCTTCGGCATCGAAGATCGAGAAACCGGGGTAGTAACCCAGGTGCATGTGCTCTTCCCGGATCATGTTCAGGCCCAGGTTGTGAAAGGTTGAGACAATCAGGCCCCGGGTGAGTTTGCGGTCGACGATGCGCCCGACCCGTTCCTTCATTTCCCGGGCGGCTTTGTTGGTGAAGGTCACGGCGGCAATGTGGCGGCCGGGAATGCCCAGCTGTTCAATCAGATAGGCGATCTTCCGGGTGATAACACTGGTTTTGCCACTGCCGGCGCCGGCCAGGACCAACAGGGGGCCATCGGCGTAGCGTACCGCTTCACTTTGTCTCGGGTTGAGCTTGTTCACAAATAAGGGGCCAGAATTGGACAAAAGGGGACTATCGGACGTTTGGTGTATTCTACACCAGCAGGACTTTCTGTACCTTGACCGTGTATCGTCTATTCTACATGGGACGGATTCGGACGCTCACGCAACCATGGATTCTGCTAAATGACGCTTCCCCTGGAAATGATACGGCGAAGTCAGCTGCGGCTGTTGCTCCTCATTCCGGACTATACAGACTACCTATGGCTGCATGATTACCTGTCCCGGGATCGCGAATTCGAACCTGACATCATCTGGTGCCCTGACCTGGTGGATTGTGATGATCTGATTCACAACGCCAGTTTTGACGTCATTATCTGGGACTGCGTATTTCACGGCGGCTCCGAGCCCGCCTTCCTACAATACCTGGCTGTAGCCAGCAACGAGAAGCCGGTACTGGCGCTGAGTGCTGAACCGGCCAACGAACGAGCATCGGAACTCCTGGCGGTCGGGGCGGATGACTACCTGTGCCGGCAAACCCTGGATCACTGGAGCCTGTGCCGGGCGGTCAAGAGCCTCTGGTATCGGAGCCAGCTGTCCGAGTCGTCACATTCCCAGCTTGGCAGTGCGGTCGCCACCGGCTTTATCAATCGGGATCTGTTCTTCGACCGGCTGCAACAATCCTTGTTGCGGGCCGAGCGGGGCGAGCATCGCCTGGCATTGCTGCATCTGAATATCGACGATTTCCGCAGCATCAACGAATCCTTCGGCTATCAGAACGGCGATCAGTTAATGCTGAAACTGGCTGAACGGCTGCGCCATACCCTGCGGCGGGTGGATTCGCTGATGCGCATTGGTGGCGATGAACTGGCCATTATTGTCGAACAGGTCGAGGATTCCCTCGATGTTGCGCACATTATTCGGAAAGTGATCGGCGCCCTGGATGAGCCCATCACGGTGGGTGGTCAGGTGATTGGGGTGAGTGCCAGCGTTGGCGTAGCGACCTACCCGGAATCCGGTGATAATGCCGAGAACCTGCTCCGGCGGGCCAACCGTGCCACGTTCGAAGCCAAGCGGGAGCCGGGTTCCAGCTACCGGTTCTATGACCATCAGCTGCACATCTCCGCCGGCCACCAGCTTCGGCTGGAGGGGGATCTGCGCCATGCGCTGCGGGGCCGGGAACTGGAGTTGTACTACCAGCCCCGGATCGATCTGGCCACCGACGAAGTGCGCGGTGTCGAGTGCCTGTTGCGCTGGAACCATCCGGAGCGAGGTCTGGTCGGGCCTGACGAGTTCATTCCGGTGGCGGAGCGCAGTGGCCTGATTGTGCCGATCGGTTACTGGGTGATCGAGCAGGCCTGCCAACGGCTCAGGGAGTCTGCAGACCTTGGCTTCCCGGGGCTGGTGTTTGCAGTGAACCTGTCGTTCCGTCAGTTCCACGACCGCAAGATGACCGAAACCATTTTCCGGATTATCTTCAACGCCAATGTCGATACCAGCCTGCTGGAGCTGGAACTCACCGAAAGTGCCATGATGCACGATCTGGACTACGCCCAACGCTGCCTGCGCGAACTCAATCAGCTGGGCATCAGTTTCGCACTCGATGATTTTGGCACTGGCTTCTCCTCGCTCAGTAACCTGCAGCACCTGCCCATCTCCCTGGTCAAAATCGACAAGTCGTTTATCCAGGAGTTGGGCCACTCCGCGGACGCCGAACACATCATTCGGGCCATCATCAGCCTGGCCCACAGCCTGCAGATCAGCGTGGTTGCCGAGGGTGTGGAAACCGAGGGACAGCTGGAGTTCCTGCGCGACCAACACTGTGATGAGATCCAGGGTTACTATTACGCCCGGCCCATGCCGTGGAAGGACCTGGTGCAATTTCTGCGCAACCGCGGACAGGCCGCTTGCCTGCAACGATAAGCCGCTGTACCTTTCCTCCTTTAATCCGATACCGATTCTACTGAACAGAGGTTGCATGAACAGTATTTCCAGGCGTATCGCCGACGAACTCGGCGTTCGTGAGCAACAGGTCAATGCCACCGTCGAAATGCTCGACGAGGGTGCAACCGTTCCGTTTATCGCCCGTTACCGGAAAGAGGTTACTGGCTCGCTGGACGACAGTCAGCTGCGTAACCTGGAAGAGCGGCTGCGTTACTTGCGCGAGCTCGAAGACCGGCGTACCACCATCCTCAACAGCATCGACGAGCAGGGCAAGCTGACCGACGAGCTGCGCGCCAGTATTGACGGCGCTGACACCAAGAATCGCCTGGAAGATCTGTACCTGCCGTACAAGCCCAAGCGTCGTACCAAGGCCCAGATTGCCCGTGAGGCCGGTTTGGAGCCATTGGCGGACGCCCTGCTTGAAGATCCGACGCTGGAGCCGGAGGCCACGGCCCAGGGATATCTGAATAAAGAAGCCGGTATTGAAGACACCAAGGGCGCGCTGGACGGCGCCCGGTACATCCTCATGGAGCGCTTCGCCGAAGATGCCGAGCTGCTGGGCAGCCTGCGGGATTTCATCTGGCAGGAAGGTCAGCTGAAGGTGTCGATGATCGAGGGCAAGGAAACCGAGGGCGCCAAGTTCCGGGACTACTTTGACCACGTCGAGCCGCTCAAGAAGGTGCCATCGCACCGTGCCCTCGCCATTCTGCGCGGCCGCAATGAAGGTATTCTGGCGTTCACCATTGTGGTGGGTGATGCCGAGGACGATCGCAAGCAGCCGCACCCGGCCGAGCAGCGGATTGCCGCGCACTGGAACCTCCGGGACAGCGGTCGGGCGGCCGACAAATGGCTTTCAGAAGTGGTGCGCTGGACCTGGCGGGTAAAACTGTCGACCCAGATCGAAACCGACCTGATGGCCCAGGTACGCGAGGCCGCGGAATCCGAGGCGATCAATGTCTTTGCCGCCAACCTGAAAGACCTGCTGCTGTTGGCGCCGGCTGGTCCGCGCCCAACCCTGGGGCTGGACCCCGGCCTTCGGACCGGGGTGAAAGTGGCGGTGATTGATGGCACTAGCCAGGTGGTGGGCCACGGCGCGATTTACCCCCATGCCCCCAAAAATCAGTGGGATCAGTCCATTGAGCAGTTGGCCCGTTGGTGTCGCGACTACAAAATTGAGCTGGTGGCGATCGGCAACGGCACCGCGTCCCGGGAAACCGAGAAGCTGGTGGCGGACCTGTGCAAGCGGTACCCGGAACTGAAGCTGGCGCGCATCGTGGTCAGCGAGTCCGGCGCTTCGATCTACTCAGCTTCGGAATTCGCTTCCCGTGAGCTGCCGGACCTGGATGTCACCATTCGCGGTGCCGTGTCCATCGCCCGCCGCCTGCAGGATCCGCTGGCCGAGCTGGTGAAGATCGAGCCCAAGTCCATTGGTGTAGGTCAGTACCAGCACGACGTATCCCAGGTGCAGCTGTCCCGCAGCCTGGATGCCGTGGTGGAAGACTGCGTAAACGGCGTTGGTGTCGATTTGAACACAGCCTCCGTGCCCCTGCTGGCGCGGGTGTCTGGCCTGAACCAGAGCATTGCCCAGAACATCGTTGATTTCCGCAGCCAGAATGGTCTGTTCAATAATCGCAAGCAGCTGCTGAAGGTGTCTCGACTGGGCGATCGCACCTTTGAGCAGGCCGCCGGTTTCCTGCGGATTGCCAGTGGCGATAACCCCCTGGACCGCTCGTCGGTGCACCCCGAAGCCTACGGTGTCGTGGAGGCGATTGCCGCCAAGAATCAACGCAAGGTCGAGGACATTGTGGGTGATTCTTCGTTCCTGCGTGGTCTGAATCCGAAGGATTACGTAACAGAACAATTCGGGTTGCCGACTATCAAAGACATCATCTCCGAGCTGGAGAAGCCTGGCCGGGACCCGCGTCCGGAATTCCGCTTCGCCAGTTTCGAGGAAGGCGTGGAAACCCTGAGTGATCTGAAACCGGGCATGGTGCTGGAAGGCTCGGTGACCAACGTCACCAACTTCGGTGCGTTCGTGGATATTGGCGTTCACCAGGATGGGCTGGTGCACATTTCTGCGCTGTCCCATACTTTCGTGAAGGATCCGCGGGAAGTCGTGAAAGCCGGGGACATCGTCAAGGTTAAAGTGATGGACGTGGACATCCCCCGCAAGCGGATTGCCCTGTCCATGCGTATGGACGATCAGCCGGGTGAAAAGAACGATGGCAAGCCAGCGGGTGGCGGGCGTACCCGTACCGAACAGAAGACCGGCAGCCGGAATTCACGCCAGAGCGGCAGCGGTCAGAAACAACAGCAGGGCGCCATGGCGGGCGCATTGGCCCAGGCTCTGGCCTCGGCACGCAAAGGATAGCCGCTAACCGGTTGTCTGTCTTTTCATCGACCGGCGCGGTTCACGAGACTGCACCGGTCGCAGTAGGAGTTCACCATGCTGAGTCCCGCCATTCTGTTTTTCGCCAGTTTGCCGCCAGTGACTGGCAGGGTTTTCGTAAAGGCGTCGAAAAGGAAGGTCTGCGTGTTGATCGCAACGGCTTTATTGCCCAGACCCCGCACCCGAAGGCGTTGGGGTCGGCGCTGACCCATCCGAGCATCACCACCGATTATTCGGAAGCGCTGCTGGAGCTGATTACGCCGGTATGCTCAAGTACCGGTGAAATGCTGGAGTCGCTGCGCAACATTCACCGGTTTGTGCAGCAGAACCTGGGTGACGAAGTGTTCTGGGCGGCCAGCATGCCCTGCGAACTGGACGGTGATGCCAGCATTCCCATTGCTGAATACGGCAGCTCCAACATCGGTCGCCTGAAGCATGTCTATCGTCAAGGCCTGGCGGTACGTTATGGCCGGATGATGCAGAGCATAGCCGGCGCCCATTACAACCTGTCGCTGCCCGACGGCTTCTGGCAGATGTGGCAAGAAGCGCTGGGCAATCAGCAAAGTCTCAAGGACTTTAAATCTGACCAGTATTTCTGGCTGATCCGCAATTTCCGTCGTCGCAGCTGGCTGTTGATGCTGCTGTTCGGCTCGTCCCCGGCCCTGGATGCCAGTTTCGTTGCCGACACCAGTCACAAACTCAGCCGGTTCGACGACCAGACCTGGTTCGGCCAGGATGCGACTTCCCTGCGAATGGGCGATTTGGGCTACCACAACAATGCTCAATCATCCCTCAATATCTGTTTCAACGAATTGAGCACCTACACTCAGACCCTCGACCGAGCCATTCACACACCTTGCCGGCCTATGAAAAGATCGGGGTGCAGCGTGACGATCAGTTCATCCAGATCAACACCAGCGTGCTGCAGATCGAAAACGAGTACTACAGCGCGGTGCGCCCGAAGCGGACTGCCGATAGCGGCGAGAAGCCGATTCAGGCGCTGGAGGCTCGCGGCGTCGAGTACATCGAAGTTCGTTGCCTGGACCTGGATCCATTCTCGCCGGAAGGTGTCAACGCCGCCCAGATCGACTTTTTGGACCTGTTTCTGCTGGATTGCCTGCTGACCGACAGTCCGCGTATCGGTGACGACGAGTGTGAGCGGCTGGATGATAACTACAAAGATGTGGTTGCCCAGGGTCGCAACCGCGAGCTCAATCTGTGCCAGGGTGGTGCGCGCAAGCCGGTGGGTGATGCGGCAACAGCCCTGTTTGAGCAACTGGAGCCGTTGGCGGAATTGCTGGACAGCTGGACCGGAGCCGAAACCTATCGCAAGGCCCTGGCTGAGCAACGCGGAAAAATGCCGGAGCTGGGAGGCTGGTCAGTGCCTTCGGCACGAGTAGTGGATGCCATGCGGGAATCCGGACTGGGCCACCGGGAGTGGGTGATGGAGCAATCCCGCCAGCACCAGCAGACCCTTCGCGAGGAAGGTCTGTCACCGGAAATGCAGGCGTCGTTCGAAGCCATGACCGAGCAATCTCTGGCGGATCAGGCGCGCATGGAAGATGTCGATCAGCCGCCGTTTGGCGTGTTCCTCGACCAGTACCTGAAGGCTTGAGGGCAGGGCGTCGCGGCCCGGGCGGACCTGACTCACAGAATCCAGACAAACTGTTTGTCAGGTCTCAGACCGACTGTTAGTTTTTGTAATCACAGGGACAACAGGGGATGGCGTCATGGCAAGGGATATCAAGCTCGGCTGGGAAGTAGAGGCGCTCAATAAGCCTATCGACAAGGTTATATGGCAGCTCGATGGGCATGGATAAGGCCCGTTGCCCATACCGCGGTGAGGTAGTTATTGCCGCCTGGGAAGCTGGCTGGGACGACGCCGATCAGATCGCCCGGGAAAAGCAGGCGATGCAGGACAACGATCTGTTTTTCCGCATCGCCTGAGCCGGATATATCTCTCCGCGCTAATTCTGCACCACGAATTCAGTAAACAGCACGCCGGTGATGCTTTCACCGGTTTGCTGCTCTTCCAGCACCTGATTGATCCGTGCTGTCGCCTCTTCTCGCAGAGCCTGCTGGCCTTCCAGGCTGTCAGCCGCTCGCTGTCCGTTTGCTCGCCAAACAACATGACCAGCTCATGGCGCAGTCTCGGCATGTGCGCGTTCAGCGCCGGTTGGGCGCCAGCACTGGCAACTCGAAGACTGACCGAGGCCTTGAGATAGGTCACCTTGGTGCCCGGTTTACCAATGTGGGTCACGAACGGTGGGTCCATGGCAATGTAGGCGGTAATGCGCTCTTCCTCGACGGCTTCCTCTTCTTCTGGCTCCTCGGCGACCAGCGGTGTGGCCAACAGTGAGCACAGCAGTAGCAACAGGGTAAGAGCGGATTTTGGCTGGAGTGTCATAAGCTTGAAGTTGGTCATAGTTTAGGGTTAAGTGGCCGATCAACAATGATGCCACCAATGGGACCGAGAATAGCAGGCCCGGTGGGTAGATGCAGGTTCAATTCGCTAATCCGAGGTGTAGTTTTGACAAACAGGCAGGTGTTCGGACTGATTTTTCTGGTGTGCGCTGGATTACTGGGTGTCGCCTTTTACATGCAATACGTGATGGGGCTTGAGCCTTGCCCGCTGTGCTGGCTGCAACGCTTTGGTTTCATGGGCGCCGGCCTGGTCAGTCTGGTGGCGGTGTTGCATGGTCCTTCTGGCCTGGGAGCGCGTATCTACGGGCTGCTGCTTGCCGTAACGGCCGGCGCGGGCCTGGGTGTGGCCGGTCGTCAGCTCTGGCTGCAGAGCTTGCCGGCAGATCAGGTTCCTGCCTGCGGCCCCTCCGTCGATTACATGCTGGAAGTGCTGCCGCTCTTCGAGGTGCTGGCAACAGCTCTGAAAGGCACCGGTGATTGTGCCGAAGTGGTCTGGCGTTTCATGGGGTTGAGTATTCCCGGCTGGACGGCGGTGTTCTTCAGCCTGTTGGTAGTGACCGGGCTGGCGATGCTGTTGCGTCGCTCGAAGCCATAAATCGGTATTGCCAGTTGAAACGGTTGCGGCAGAGCGCAGCCATGGGGTAAGTTGGAAATACCTGACAAAGACATCAAGACCGAGACATAAGATCCGGAATAAAGCGGAGAACAGGCGTCATGCTGGAAAATTGCCGAAATGCCAGGGAGCGATGGGGCGGAGTCAGCGAGCTCATTGATCGCTGGCTCAAAGAGCGTCAGGAGTTGCTGGTCCACTACTGTGACCTGTCCGGGGAAAACGATTTCTCCCAGACCGAAGCTCTGAGAGAGAAATTTGTGCGCCTGTGTGAAGTGCTGGTTGACTATGTTTCGACCGGGCACTTTGAAATCTACGAGCAGCTGGTTCGCGAGGCTAAGGAATTTAACGATGGTGGCCAGGAGCTGGCGGCCAAATTGTATCCTCGTATTCAGGAAACCACTGAGGTCGCCCTGAACTTCAACGATCGCTTGGACGGCAAGGAATTGTCCGAAGACGAGCTGAAAGCTCTGTATGGCGAATTATCGAAGTTGGGTGAGAGCCTGGAAAGCCGTTTTGAAATGGAAGATTTTCTGATCGAGCATCTGCACAACGCGCATGCAGGCAAATTAGCCTCGGTCTGACCAACGGAATTGGCAAAAAAAGCCTCAGCACCGGGTGACCGGGCTGAGGCTTTTTGCTGGCTGCTCGTTATTCTGAGTCAGCCTGCGGATTGACTTCCAGCAGTTCGACGTCGAACACCAGGGTTTCGTTCGGGCCAATGGCGCGATTGCCGCCAGGGCCATAGGCCAGATCGGCCGGGATGTAGAGCTTGTAACGAGCGCCTTCGCTCATCAGCTGCAGGCCTTCGGTCCAGCCCGGGATGACCTGGTTCAGGCCGAAGGTTACCGGCTCGCCGCGCTCGCGGGAGCTGTCGAAGACTTCACCAGACAGCAGCTCGCCGGTGTAATGAACCTTCACGGTGTCGGTGGCGGCTGGCTTCTCGCCGGAGCCTGATTCCAGGACTTCGTACTGCAGACCGGAATCCGTGCTCTTCACTTCGTCGCGATCCGCGTTCTCTGCCAGGAAGGCTTCGCCTGCTTCCAGATTCTTCTTGGCCAGCTCTTCCGCCTGTTCAGACTGCTTCTGCTGCATTTCCTGCTGGTAGGTCATCAGGGCAGCTTGAATTTCTTCGCGGCTCATGCGCTGGGCTTCTTCGTCACCCGCGTGGCCATGCTGGATACCCTGCAGAAATTGATCCATCTGCAAATCCGGCAGATCGTTGCTCATCCTCTCACCGAGTACCAGGCCCATGCCGTAGCTGACTTTCTGGTCGGTGGATTCCAGTTTCGGATCTTCCGGAGTCTCTGGCGGGGTAGAGCAGCCGGCCACAACGCCAGCCATTGCCAGTGCGAGCAGTGTCTTTTTCATTGCTTCATCCTTTAACGTATGTGCCGGGGCAGAGCCCCGTAGAGTGTATGTCGGAACGCAGAAGGTAACGGGTTCTGGCGGCAGTTGCCACTGAACATGTGTTAAGAAAACGGACGGATGTCCTAGCTGCCGTTACTGCCAGCGGTCGGGCTCATCGAGAACGGGGCCCGGTATGGAGACTGCCAGTCGTTTTCCGGATCTGCGACCCGGTTGCGGGACAGGTCAGTGTCGGCGCGCTCGATGGCCAGGGTGTTCCAGCGGCCCTGGGACGGGGGTTGGTCGGCGTAATGCCAGTTGCCCTCGGTGTCCTGCCACTTGAACACGATATCGGGTCCGTCGGTAGGCACCGGGGAGGGAACCAATCCTTCGAAAGCTGGAATTTCTTCAGGAGTTTCCTCGGCGACAGATTCTGTAACCTGCTCGGGGTCATTGAGGCCAAAGAAAATCAGCATCAACAACAGCCCCAGTGCCGGGAATGAGATCCGGATGAGCCATTTCATAATCATGGCTTGTGGTCTCCCGTGGAGATGTCGGCCAGTGTGCCGGCCAGTGCATTCAAGTGGCTCTTTGCATTTGCGACCGCCTTCGTTGAGGGGGCGGCAGCCTCGAGATTATTCTGGATAAGTGCATCGCGTCCGTGCATATCGCCAGTTTCCGTATTGTTGGTTGTCAGTGTATGCCAGGCCAGTGCGAGTTCTATACGCTCGGCTTCTAGTTCGAGACCAGCAACGCCTTTACGCAGAGTGGTACACTGCGCACTTGCCTTCGGAAGCAGTTGTCGAACGGTGCGCAAAGCGCCCGTTACACGGTTACGCCACTCTGTTACCGTAGCATCTTCATTTCCGGTGTACGATTGACCGTCCAGCGCCAGCCAGGCGGCGCACAGGACTCTGGTGACACTCCAGCCTTGCTGCTGCAGCGCCAGGCAATTTTCCTGAACGCCCGTCTTTTGCCAGAAGGCTAACGCGAACTGCCACAGAGGGTTATCGGATTGCAGTTGCACCGGCAGGTCCAAGCTGTCCGTCGTTCGTTCCGATGGGCTCTGTGAACAAACCGTCATGGTAACTGGACCTTCTTTGCCAACGATACGTTGATAAAATGGACACATGTTAACGATAACCGATCTCAGTTTACAACGGGGCGGCGCCTGGTTGCTACAGGCGGTCAACCTCACCGTCCAGCCGGGCCAGCGTGTCGCCATTGTCGGCGCCAACGGCGCGGGTAAATCCAGCCTGTTCCAGCTGCTACTGGGCCAGTTGGCACCGGAGCAGGGCAGCGTGTCGCTGCCAGGCGGCTGCCGCATAGCCCACATGGCCCAGGAGGTGAAAGCCTCCGATCGCAGCGCCCGGGATTTTGTTCTCGACGGCGACCTCGATCTCCGGCGTATGGAGCCGAGCTGGCCGATGCCGAAGCGCGTGGCGATGACCATGCCCAGGCTCGCATTCATGGTGAGCTGGATATTCATGAACCTGGTCGGCGTCGCGCCGTGCCGAGACCCTGCTGCGAGGACTTGGCTTTTCCGATTACGACATCGCCGGCCGGTGTCGGCGTTTTCTGGTGGCTGGCGGATCCGGCTCAACCTGGCCCAGGCTTGATGCGGCCCTCGGACCTGTTGCTGCTGGATGAGCCCACCAACCACCTGGATCTGGATGCTTGCCTGTGGCTTGAAAACTGGCTTCGCCGCTATCCCGGGACCCTGCTGTTCATTTCCCATGACCGGGATTTCATGGACCGGGTCGCCACCCATCTGGTGCACTTTGATCAGCAGCAGCTTGAGCTCTACACCGGTAACTACACCGCCTTTGAAGGGCAGCGCAGCGAACGTCTGGCCCAGCAGCAAGCGGGCTTTGAGCGTCAGCAGGCCCGGATTGCCGAAATACAGCGCTTCATCGATCGATTCAAGGCCAAGGCCACCAAGGCCCGGCAGGCCCAGAGCCGGGTCAAGGCACTGGAGCGCATGGAACGTATCGCACCGGCGCACATTGATTCGCCGTTCAGCTTCGAATTCCCGGTGTCCGAGAAAGTGTCCAACCCGCTGCTGTCCATTCGCAATGGCGAGGCCGGCCATGGCACCACGCCGATTCTTGCCGGGATCAATCTTACGCTTTTGCCCGGCAGTCGCATTGGCCTTCTGGGCCCCAATGGCGCTGGTAAATCGACACTGATGGACGGCCTGCGCGGTGAAAAGACCCTGTTGGCCGGGGATCGCACCTGCGGCGAGCACCTGGCCATTGGTTATTTTGCCCAGCATCAGCTGGAATCATTGGATCTGGACGCCAGCCCCTTCCTGCATCTCCAGCGTTTGTCTCCCAAGGCTTCGGAACAGAGCATTCGCAATTTTCTGGGTGGCTTCGATTTCCATGGGGACGAGGCGCTGAGCGCTATTCGCTCATTCTCCGGTGGCGAGAAAGCCCGGGTTGCCCTGGCGATCATCGCCTGGCAGCGTCCGAACCTGTTGTTGCTCGATGAGCCCACCAACCACCTGGATCTGGAAATGCGCCAGGCCCTGACCATGGCCTTGCAGAACTTCGAGGGGGCCATCGTAGTGGTGTCCCACGACCGGCACTTGCTGCGCAATACCGTGGATGAGTTCTGGTTGGTGAATGACGGCCGGGTGCAAGAATATCAAGGTGACCTGGAAGATTATGAGCGCTGGCTGGCCGATCGTCGCAAAGACGACAGCGAAGCTCCGCGCAACAACCAGGCCTCAGCCAGCAGCGGTGCGGCCCAAGCCAGTACGGCGGAGCCGGTCGGTGAGAGCGCTGACGATCGCAAAGCCCGCAAGCGCGCAGAGGCCGCACTGCGCCAGAAAATCAGTCCGTATCGCAAGCGCCAGACCAGCCTGGAGAAGGATATGGATGGGCTGCAGCAATCCCTGCAGGCATTGGAGGCCGATCTGGCCAACCCGGCTTTGTACGACGCTGAGGGTCAGGCTCGGTTGAAGGAGCTGCTGGGCAAACAGGCGGAAGCCAAGCGCCGGCTGGAAAATATTGAGGCGGAGTGGCTTGAGGTCAGTGAAACTGTTGAGTCTCTGGAGGCAGAGCTGACAGGCTAGGCCCGTTCGGCGACCGGAATCATCAGCTCGAAATTCTGCCGGGCAAGATAGTCCCGTTCGTTTTCGAGATCGGCCAGGGTGAGTGGCCGATCGTCGAGCCAGCCTTCGTCAAATTCGACGGTCAGTTTGTTGGCTTCGGCGCTCAGTATCAGCCGTGGTGGTGGCTCCAGGTTGCGCGGGTGCTGAATCAGCACGGCCAGGCGAACCAGTACGCACAGGTAGCGCAGCCGGGTTTTGTCGTCCGGATCATCCACGCCGTCGAAAATGGCCGGTGAGAATTTCCGTCGGTGACCCCGCACCAGGGTGGCCAGATCACGCTGAAACTGCTGGCTGAAGCCGGGCAGGTCGGAATAGCGCAGCAGATAGGCGCCGTGCTTGTGATACTGACTGTGAGAGATGGTCAGTCCAATCTCATGCAGGCGGCAGGCCCAGCGCAAGGCTTCCTCGTCGCTGGCGGTGCGCACACCCCAGGTGTCTGCCACCTGCTCCCAGGCCGCCACGGCTGTTTCCTCTACAGCGGCGCCATGGGCCTGGTCCACGTGATAGCGCTCCTGCAGTGCGGTGATGGTACGCTCGCGCACATCTTCATGCTGAATCCGTCCGGCGATGTCGTACAATAACCCCTCCCGCAAGGCGCCATCGGCAAATTCCATTTCCTCGATCCCGAGTGACTGGAACGCAGCCATCAAAATCGCGAAGCCGGCCGGAAAGATGCTCTGGCGGTCTGAACGCACGCCCAGGTCACCCAGTTTTTCGATCCGGCCCATATCCACCAGGCGCTTGCGCAGCTCCAGCATCCCGTCTCGGGTGATGGTGCCGTCGGATATTTTAAGGCTGGCCAAGACACTGGAGATTGACTTGATGGAGCCGGACGACCCCACTGCGCTCTGCCAACCCACGGAGCGGAAATGCCGGCGAATGTTCAGCAGCTCCTGTTCGGCGTGGGTAACCGCCTTGTCCATCTGCCGCCGGGTGATCTTGCCATCCGGGAAATAGCGATTGCGGAAAGACACGCAGCCCATGTGCAGGCTCTCGAGCACTTCGGGTTCGAAGCGCTGTCCGATGATGAATTCGGTGCTGCCGCCACCGATGTCGATCACCAGCCGCCGGCCACAATCGTCGGACAGGGTATGGGAAACGCCTAGATAAATCAGGCGGGCTTCTTCACGGCCGGCGATGATTTCCACCGGGTAGCCCAGCACTTCCTCGGCCTGGTCCATGAAGATGTGGGCGTTACGGGCGACCCTGAGGGCGTTGGTGCCGACGATCTGAACCGCACTCGGCGGCATGCCGTTCAGCCGCTGAGCGAACCGCCGCAAGCAAGCCAGGCCACGCTCCTGCGCCTCTGGAGTGAGGTTGTTGGCTTCGTCTAGACCCGCGCCCAGCTGAACTTTTTCGCCCATTTTCTCTAGGGTGCGGATTTCTCCGTGTACCAGCCGGGCAACGACCATGTGGAAGCTGTTGGAGCCCATGTCGATGGCTGCGAGAACCTCCGAAGGAGGAGCAGTATTTTCGGAGGTGGATGCGGCCGTCACGGTGGTCGAAATCCTTTTAAAGGTGAGCTTCCGGGCTACTATAAGCGAAATCCCTCAGGCCTGTCAGTAACGGACAGGCCGATCTACCGCTTCACATATTGCGGACCAATCGCGTAAAGTATGGCTCATCTCGATAAGGGTGAAAGGTTGTCTGAACAACGAGGCAATCATTCAGCGAAGTGAACAGCGCCCTGCTGCGGGTCTAAAGCAGGCTGACATGATGTAGGGCGCACGAATCAGGAAATGGTAATGAGCGGAAATATCGTAAACGTAACCGACGCTTCCTTTGAGCAGGACGTGCTGCAGTCCGACGTTCCGGTACTGGTAGATTACTGGGCGGAATGGTGCGGTCCCTGCAAGATGATCGCTCCGGTACTGGAAGACATTGCAGACGAATACGAAGGCAAGCTGAAGATCTGCAAGCTGAACATCGACGAAAACGAGCAGACTCCGCCTAAGTTCAACATCCGCGGTATCCCGACTCTGATGCTGTTCAAGAACGGCAACGTTGATGCCACCAAGGTAGGCGCCCTCTCCAAGTCGCAGTTGGTAGCCTTCCTGGACAGCAATCTCTGATTGCCGGCCGGTTGCTAAAAACCGCCCCTGAGCTTGCGCTCACGGGCGGTTTTTTATTGCCAGGCATCGCTGCGGGCGACGTCTGAGTCCTTTTGCTCCACCCAATGCTCCCCGGAAGCGGTGATTTCCTTCTTCCAGAAAGGTGCCGAGGTCTTGAGGCGTCCATCAAAAACTGGCAGGCGGCGAATGCGTCGCTCCGGTGTGCGCTGCAGACGCCAACGAAGACAATCTGGTCTTGCAGTGCCAGTCGGCCGACCCGGTGGATCACTCGTGCCTGGCGGACATCCCAGCGGGACGAAGCCTCGGCAATTAATCCCTCAATGACCTGCTCGGTCATGCCGGGGTAGTGCTCCAGGTATAAGCCTTGAACGTCACTCAGATCGCCACTGTCCCTTACCAGGCCGGTAAAAGTTGCAATGGCTCCGGTGCCCGCGCCGCTGTCTCTGAGCCGTTGGTACTCCGTTGCAGGATCAAAATCCTCGTTCTGGATTGAAATCATCTCAGCCTCCGGTCACCGGCGGGAAAAAAGCCACTTCATCGCCGGCACGTACCTCGGTAGACAGTTTGGCCATGGCCTGGTTCACCGCGATCATCACGGGCTGTTTTCCTTGAAGCTGGGCCCAGGCGCCGCCGCGCTCGGCCAAGCTGGCCAGGACAGCTCCCGTGGTCAGGCCGGGTTCGGCCGGCAGCGTGAGCTGCTCGGTGTCCAGTTCCTCTCGTAGTCGGGCGAAGAAACGGACAGTGAAAGTTTCTGCAGTCATGATCAGGCCAAAAGCTCGGTGAATGAATAGTAGGTTAGCACGTCGCCGATCCGGACTTCGCTGTTCTCTGGAATCACTGCCAGGCCATCGGCCCAGCAGGCAGAGCTGAGCATGCCGGAACTCTGATTAGGGTAGGCGGCCAAACAAAGCTCTCCGGCCTTGTGCTCTTTGCGCGCCCGGAAAAAGCCCCGGCGGATTGAGGGCGAGGGAACCTCAAAGTCCGCTGGCAGCCGCTCGCCCACCGGATGAATGCGCGGCTGGCCCTGACACTGACGGATAAAGGGCATCACGATCATGGCAAAGGTGACCAGAACGGCAGCTGGGTTGCCGGGTAGTCCGAGCAGGGGAGTGCCGTCGATCACGCCGAAGGCCAGCGGTTTGCCCGGCTTTATCGCCAGGCGCCAGAGCGACAGGTTGCCGGTGGCCTCCAGTGCGGCACGGACGTGATCTTCCTCGCCCACGGAAACCCCGCCGGTGGTGATGATCAGATCTGCTTCGGTGGCCGCTTTCTGCAGAGTGGCCTCCGTGGCGGCTCGATTGTCCGCCAGACCCTCACACAGCACCACTTCGCAGGCGGCGTGCCTGAGCAGGCCCAGCAGGGTGAATCTATTGGTGTTGTAGATCTGTCCGGGGCCCAGTGGTTGCCCGGGTTCCACCAGCTCGTCGCCGGTGGTGAGAATGGCGACTTTGAGCTTGCCCATGACGGGCACCTGAGCCACGCCCATGGAGGCAAGTAGCCCCAGCTCCTGAGCGCGCAGTCGGGTGCCTCGGGGCAAGGCCAGATCGCCCTTGTTCAGATCTTGCCCCTGGCGCCGGATGTTCTGGCCCGGCTCGACGTCAGTCTGTACCTGGATGCCGGTTTCAGAAACATCTACCTGCTCCTGCATGACCACCGAATCGGCGCCGGCGGGGATCTCCGAGCCGGTAAAAATGCGGGCGGCGGTGCCCGCGGCCAGTGGCGTGGGTGCGGTGCCGGCAGGGATGCGGGCCGAAATCGGCAGAGGCTTGGCCGCCTGAAGGTCCTGCTGGCGCAGGGCATAGCCATCCACCGAGCTGTTGTCGGCCGGCGGCACATCTGCCGGGACCCTCTGATCTTCAGCCAGGATGCGATCCAGAGCATCGGGCAGCGCCACAATTTCGGTGCGACTGATCGCCGGTGCTCGGGATAGCAAGTGACTCAGGGCATCTTCCAGGGGCGTCAGGTCAGGGCTGACCATGAGCGGTTCTCCTTGTTGTTCGCTGAATGCGCTCAGATGGTCGCGCGGGTGGCGATCTGCTCGTTTACCCGATGCAGGGGCTTGTCCGGCTTGCGCAATACCAGCCCGGCAAAGTTGCAGGGGGAGTGTCGGCTGTCCAGCTGATTGCGCAGGATACCGTTCCAACCTGTCCGGCAGGCGCCAGTGGAACCCGGCAGGCAAAAGATAACGGTGTGGTTGGACAGACCGCCAAAGGCCCGGGACTGGATGGTGGAGCTGGCGATTTCGGCGGCTGACAGGCGTCGAAATTCCTCACCAAAGCCATCAATGGCCTTGTCCAGCAGCGGTCCAACCGCTTCTGGCGTGCTGTCGCGTTCAGAGAAACCGGTGCCGCCAGTGATCAGTACGGCATGCACGGACGGGTCGGCGATCCAGTTGGCGATCAGGGCGCGTATCAGGTACACGTCGTCCGGCAGGATGCGTCGGGACGCTAAATGATGTCCTGCTTCGAGCAGATTGTCGGCCAGAAACTGGCCCGAGGTGTCCTGCTCGGGGCCGCGGCTGTCAGAAACGGTCAACAGGGCGATGTTAAGGGGTTTGAATTCGCCGGCGAGGTCGATGCCCATGGCGTTAGCTCCGTAATTTTGGGATAAATACTGATAACGCAAGTATCCGGATCACGGCTATGGATTGGAAGAGGGCTCCGGCCAGGCCTGACAGGTTGCGCCGGCCAAAGGAATCAGGATCCGGGTTAAGTTGGCGTTAATTTGGACAGTTTACTTGACATTCGCCAGTGAGGTGGTCGATGATCTTCGTTGCCTAGGGGACGGTTGTTCCCACTCTCTGGCTTCAGACCCTTTTAAACCCGGATTCCATCTACACCCGGTTGCTCCATCTGGCCAGCAACAAGTTCAACGACGTTAATTTTTGATCAATCCGTGCAGGGACACCCTGTCATCCCACATTCGATTACTTCCATTCCTGATAATCCAACAAACTATGAATCTTACTGAACTCAAGCAGAAGTCCATGCCCGAATTGCTCGAAATTGCGCAAGAGATGGGCCTCGATAACCTGGCTCGTTCGCGCAAGCAGGATGTCATCTTCACTATTCTGAAGAGACACGCCAAGGGCGGCGAAGACATCTACGGCGACGGCGTACTGGAAATTCTGCAGGACGGTTTTGGTTTCCTCCGTTCCGCTGACGCTTCCTACCTGGCGGGACCGGACGATATTTACGTCTCTCCGAGCCAGATCCGTCGTTTTAACCTGCGTACCGGTGACACCATTGCCGGCAAGATTCGCCCGCCCAAAGACGGCGAGCGTTATTTTGCCCTGTTGAAGGTTAATGAAATTAACTTCGACAAGCCGGACAACGCCCGTAACAAGATCCTGTTCGAGAACCTGACGCCGCTGTTCCCTGAAGAGCGCCTGACTCTGGAAGCGGGCAATGGCAGCACCGAGGATTTGTCCTCGCGGGTGCTGGACCTGGTTGCTCCTATCGGTAAGGGCCAGCGTGGTCTGATCGTCTCCCCGCCCAAGGCCGGTAAGACGCTGCTGATGCAGAGCATCGCCCAGTCGATTACCCGTAATAACCCGGAATGCCACGTGATGGTGCTGCTGATCGACGAGCGCCCGGAAGAAGTGACCGAAATGCAGCGCACCGTGCGCGGCGAGGTGATTGCTTCCACGTTCGATGAGCCACCCGCACGGCACGTTCAGGTTGCCGAGATGGTGATCGAGAAGGCCAAGCGTCTGGTTGAACACAAGAAAGACGTGGTGATCCTGCTGGATTCCATTACCCGTCTGGCTCGTGCCTACAACACCGTGATCCCGTCCTCCGGCAAGGTTCTGACCGGTGGTGTTGATGCCCACGCCCTGGAGAAGCCGAAGCGGTTCTTCGGTGCAGCCCGGAATGTGGAAGAGGGCGGCAGCCTGACCATCCTGGCGACGGCACTGGTCAACACCGGTTCCAAGATGGACGAGGTGATCTACGAGGAGTTCAAGGGCACCGGCAACATGGAAATCCATCTGGACCGCAAGATTGCCGAGAAGCGTACTTACCCGGCCATCAACATCCGCAGCTCCGGCACGCGCCGTGAAGACCTGCTGATGAGTGAGGCGGACATCCAGCGAGTGTGGATCCTGCGTAAGCTGCTGCATTCGATGGACGACGATACGGCGGCCATCGAGTTCCTGCTGGACAAGCTCCGGGACACCAAGACTAACGACGAGTTCTTCCAGTCGATGAAGCGTCGTTAAGGCAGAGTCAGGGATTAGCCCCGGCGCGTTGAACCTTTCGGTTTAGCTGCGCCGGGAGACCTTGCCCCGGACACGCCGTGGATACGTCCCTGTAGGCTTGGTCTTGCCATCCCTGGCAAGACACAGTCCGGGACAAGGTCTCCCGGCACTGCTTCCCTGCCTCCTGCGCGCACCCGTCCCTCCATCCTGACCTGGCGTTAAGTGTAAACATCCAATAAGCGCCGCAGCCCGTAAAAAGCCCGAAACCTTCGGAGCACGCGATGAAATACAACGACCTGCGAGACTTCATAGACCAGCTGGAAAAGCTGGGTGAACTGAAGCGCATCTCTGTTGAAGTTGATCCCCATTTGGAAATGACGGAAATCTGCGACCGCACTTTGCGGGCGGGCGGTCCGGCGTTGCTGTTCGAGAATCCCAAGGGGCACGACATGCCGGTGCTGGCAAACCTGTTTGGTACGCCGAAGCGTGTGGCCATGGGTATGGGACAGGACGATGTGACCGCGCTTCGGGATATCGGCAAGCTGCTGGCCTTTCTAAAAGAGCCGGATCCCCCCAAGGGTTTCCGGGATGCCATTGAGAAGCTGCCACTGTTCCGACAGGTCATGCGCATGAGCCCGAAGGTGCTGCGTTCGGCGCCGTGCCAGGATGTGGTGATCGAGAAGGATCAGGTGGACCTGTACCAGATTCCGGTACAGCACTGCTGGCCGGGCGATGCCGGACCGCTGGTGACCTGGCCACTGGTGATCACCCGTGGTCCGCATAAGGAGCGCCAGAATCTCGGGATCTACCGCCAGCAGGTGATCGGTCGCAATCGGCTGATCATGCGCTGGCTCAGCCACCGCGGTGGTGCGCTGGATTTCCAGGAATTCCAGAAGGCCAACCCGGGCCAGCCGTATCCCGTGGCGGTGGCCCTGGGCGCAGACCCGGCTACCATTCTTGGGGCGGTGACACCGGTGCCGGATTCGTTGTCGGAATACGCGTTTGCTGGCCTGCTTCGTGGCAGCCGGACCGAGCTGGTTAAAGCGGGTTTGAGTGACTTGCAGGTGCCGGCCAGTGCTGAAATCGTGCTGGAAGGCTTTATCTACCCCGATGACATGGCCCCGGAAGGACCGTTCGGAGATCACACCGGGTATTACAACGAGGTGGATCAGTTCCCGGTCTTTACCGTTGAGCGCATTACCCATCGCAAGGACCCGATCTACCACAGCACCTACACCGGGCGGCCGCCCGATGAGCCGGCCATTCTTGGGGTAGCGCTGAACGAGGTCTTTATCCCGATTCTGCAAAAGCAGTTTCCGGAGATTGTTGATTTCTACCTGCCGCCGGAGGGCTGTTCCTACCGCCTTGCAGTGGTGACTATGAAGAAACAGTATCCCGGCCATGCCAAACGGGTGATGATGGGCGTATGGTCGTTCCTGCGTCAGTTTATGTACACCAAGTTTGTGATTGTCACCGATGACGACGTCAACGCGAGAGACTGGAAAGACGTGATCTGGGCCATGACCACCCGTATGGACCGACCCGGGACACCACGCTGGTGGACAATACGCCCATCGATTACCTGGATTTCGCCTCGCCGGTGTCTGGCCTGGGCTCGAAAATGGGGCTGGATGCCACCAACAAGTGGCCAGGGGAGACTGATCGGGAGTGGGGTACGCCCATTGTGATGAGCGATGAGGTCAAGCAGCGGGTGGATTCACTCTGGGACAGTCTGGGCATTGAAACTGGCGCTGATCGCCCCGACCAATAGGGCCAGAAATGTGAAACGGGTGGTTTTGCAGCCTTCCGGGCTCGGCTTTGGCGCCGAGCCCGAAGACGATTTACTGGGCGCTGCCACCAGGGCAGGGATCGCGGTTCCCGCGGCCTGTCGTAACGGGGTGTGTGAACTCTGCGGTGGCCGGCTTTTGGCTGGCACTGCGTTGAATACCCGAAACCAACAGAATATTTCGATCAGTGAACCCCTGATGTTGTGTAGAAGCCGGGCGTTGACTGATCTCGAACTGGAGATAGACGCCGTTATGGCAGCTGGAGCTAATCAGCCTCGCAAATTTCAGGCAAAGGTCGCGGACGTTCAGTCCATCAGTCATGACGTCTACCGCGTCG
Organism: Marinobacter similis; assembly: GCF_000830985.1. GTDB lineage: Bacteria > Pseudomonadota > Gammaproteobacteria > Pseudomonadales > Oleiphilaceae > Marinobacter > Marinobacter similis. Next base: position 2,385,699 of record NZ_CP007151.1, read on the forward strand.
AGCTTCAGCTCCCGCGCCGGCGGGAGTTGTCGTTTCATGCTGGCCAGTATTTGTCGGTGATCCTGCCGGACGCCGAGCCTTGCTACTTTTCCATTGCCAGCAGTCCCTCTGAACAGAGCATTGAGCTGCACATCCAGGCTTCGCCGGAGTGGGTGTCGGCCCAGAAAGTGATCGACGCGCTGACGTCCGGCGGCGAGGTGACCCTGGAGTTGCCACACGGCAAGGCCTGTCTGGCGCAAGCGCCGGCGAAGCCGTTGTTGCTGGTTGCCGCCGGTACCGGTTTTGCTCAGATGAAGAGTCTGGTGGATTACCTCCGAAGCACCTCCTACAACCAGCCGGTGACCCTGTTCTGGGGCGTGCGCCGTCATGAGGACATGTACCTGCGCTCGCTGGCTCACCGCTGGGATCAGGAGTGGCCTGCGTTTACCTTCCGCCCGGTTGTGGGTGATGACGAGGACAATGATTGGGGCGGACACCACGATCAGCTGGTGCGGACCGTGTTGGCCACCGGTATGGATTGGGATAACGTGGAAGTGCATGCCAGCGGGTCACCGACCATGGTGTACACGCTCATGGATGCCCTCATTGAGGCCGGTCTACCAGAAGAAGCCTTCTTTTCCGATGTGCTTGAGTACGCGCCCCGGGGTTAACTAGAAAGTTAACCAGAAAGGTTGGTTGAATAAACAGAGATCAAAAAAACGGGCCAGCAGGCCCGTTTTTTTGTTTTTCAGGGGCGTTTTTAGGCCCGTGGCATTGGCAGCTCAGGCAGGCCGTTGTCGTTGGCCAGTCCCTGCATCATCAACTTGATGCTGACTTCTTCCTCGCCCATGTGAGCGTTCAGCCGGCTCAGTTCCGCCAGGGTCTCCCGGCTGCGGCGCAGGCGCAGGCTGGTTTCGAAGTACTCGCGGGCCTTGCCCCAGAGCTCGTTGCGCAAACTGAGTCGACCCAGTGCCAGCAGCAGTTCGGCGTTGTTCGGCCGGTCTTTGAGCCATTGCTCGGCGATGAGAAGCTGCTCATCCGGTTTCTGTCCCTCAATCCGGCCGTACAGGTTCACCAGTTCATCGCTCCAGTGATTTCTCAGTACCTTGCGTAGCAGGGTTTCGGTCTGGGCCTCTTCGCCCAGGTTGGCCAACAGTCTGGCGTAGTCCGGATGGTGTGCTCGTCACGGCGCAGGAAACCAGGCAGCGCGTCCCACAGGCGAGTCAGCGGTTCCAGTGAGGCGTTCGGGTCTTCCTTGCGCTGCCGGCGACAATCCTCGGCGGCATCTTCCAGCAGGTTGTGCCAAACCAGGCGCTGGAGGTCGTGCAGCTCCTCGTCCGGCAGAACGTTGCGCTTGCGCAGCTCAGGCAGCAATTTCGACAGCTCGCGCCAGGCTTCCAGGCGCAGATAGGTGTTCTTCAACAGCTTGAGGACGAACGGGTGGTGCGGCGACTGTTTACGCAGGCGCACCAGGGTGGCCAGGGCCTGTTCCAGACGGTTGCCGGCTAGTTGCAACTGGGCCTGGGTGATGCCTACGGCCATGTCGGATCCGGGTGTGCTTTCAAAGGCGAGGCGTAGTAGCTCGTCCACGGCCTCGTGATCACCGGATTCGAACGAGGCCTGGGCCGCAGCCAGGTAATTGATCAGTGGGGTGTCGGCATTGTTGGCCGAGGAGGTCAGCAGCTTGCGCGCCCGGGGCCAGTTGCCCTCAGCCAGCGCCAGCAGACCCTGGGTAGTACGACGACGGGCGCGGCGTTCGTTGCCACGGGCCAGCCATCCGGCAACCACGCCAGTGCTCTGGCGGAAGCGTCGGAACAGGCCGACGCTGACCATGATCAGCGCGACCAGGGCCACCAGCAAAGCGACGCCGACCCAGAAGTTGGTTTCGATCAGGTAGTGCCCGAGGCTGATGCGGATATAGCCGAGGTCGTATTGCAGACCCATCGACAGTCCGGTCCCGATCAGCAGGGCCAGCAGGACAATCAGCAGCAGGCGAATCATGAATTATCGCCTCCGTTGCCCTCGGACTTGCCTCGGGTTCCACTTTGAGCCTCGGTCTCTTTCTGTTCACCGCCATTCAGCCGGCCTGCCAGGCGCTGCTTGAGCAAGTCCAGGGACTGGCTGATGTCCGGCAGTTCCGGATCAACATTGCGCTTGGCCAGTTCGCTCAGGGTGTCTGACAGTGCAGTGACCCGCGGGTTGCTGGCGTCGTACCAGCTGTCGATGGTGCTGCGGGCCTTGGTCAGTGCCCGCTCGTACAGCGGCTGGTTGCCGCGGAGGACCGCCATTTCCGCCTCTTCCAGCATCAGCTGCAGATTCAGGCGGGCGTAGGCGCTCTGGTCCGGAGATAGCAGCGGTTTTACCGGTTCGTCCATGCGCCGCACGACCACGACCTGCTTCAAGGTCGTCTTGGCGGTGTTCCAGGCCTGGCTCAGGGTGCCAGGTTCGAGCGCCGCATCGGCGGAGGTATCGCCATCCTTCCGAACAAAGCCAGGTGCCTGCTCGCTGATCAGGCCTGGTCGGTGAGCTGGTGAATGCTGTCGATGGCCGCTTCGAGCTTCAGGTACAGCCCCGTGCGGTCAACGCCGCTGATGCTCTTGAGCGCGAGAATTTCCCGGGCCAGTTGCTGGCGGACCGGGTACACGCCAATGTCGTCGGATTCGGTCAGCACCTCGTCGGCGGCTTCCAGTGCCGAGCGGGCGCCGCGGATATCCTTTTCAATCATCAGGCGCTGATTGGCGATCCTCAGCAAGTACTCCGCTTCGGCCAGCAGCCAGTCAGTCCGGGTGCGGTTGCCGGCTTCCAGCAATTCCCGGGCGTTGTGATCGATTTGGCGTTGCTGTCGGGCGATCAGTTCCCGTTGCGAGCTCAGGGTCTGCTCCAACGATTGCAGGCGCTGATTCTGCTCGCTGCCGCGGTCGCCGTAGCGGTCCTCAAGCTGAGCCGTGTCCTGCTGGAGATTGTCGAGTGAGGCCAGAACGGCCTGGTGGTTGTTCCACTGCTGCCAGCTCCATAAAGCGAGCGCAATGACCAGGATCAGGGCGACGATGGCAATGAGCCAGACCGGCCAGAGCCTCTGGCGCTGTGCTGGTTCCTTGGCGAGAGTGGCGGGCAGTTGATTTGTTGTCTCAGTCACGGGCGTCCTTACTTAACTGTTCCGGAGCTACCGTCCCGGCCGTTCAGTTGCTCTGCAACGGTGGCCACGATGTCGTTGTCGGCAAGGCTTCCTGGTATGCACGGAAATTCGAACCCTGCAGTGCGAGCCTGGTCGGCGACTCGATCTGCGGGAACAATCAATAACCTATCGTATAGATTATGGCCGCTCTTCGCACATAGTGCGATGAGATTGTTCAAGGTTTCGCCCGAGAGCGTGACGATGGCCTCGGGAGCAAAGTCGCCCAGCAGGTGATTAATCTGATCACTGGGGTGGTCCGGCAGGAAGCGGCGATACAGCGGCAGCACGGTCACCTGTGCGCCCCTCGCTTCCAGGGTTGCCCGAATCAGTTCGCGGCCGTCTTCGCCGCGGGCCAGCAGTACCCGCTCACCGTCAATCCGGGCCAGGGAGGGTAGGGCCAGCAGCGCCTCGCTGGTCCAGCCCTGGGCAGGTTGGCGCGGCTCAGTCCCTGCTCGGCCAGCACTGCGGCGGTGCCGGCACCGACGGCGTACCAGCGAATGCCGGTCGGAATCTGTGGCCACCAGGTGTCCACCTCGTCCAGTAGCAGGCGGGCCGCGTAGGGACTGACGGTGATGATGTGGGTGTAGTGATCGAGGCTGAGGATCAGGGTGCGACGCTCCGGTGTCTCCGGCAACGGCTCGCGCTCGATAAGGGACAGCACCCGAGGCACTGCGCCAGCTTCGCGAAAACACTGGGCAAGGCGAGAGGCTTCGGGTTCGGGCCGGCAGATCAGGATGTGCCGGCCCTGAAGATCGGGCAACTTAGCGGGGGGTGTGGCCATAAATCTCTGCTAGCACCTTATCGGCACCGAGCGCGAGCAGGTCTTCGGCCAGCTCGCGGCCCAGGCGTTCGCCTTCGCTGCGAGGTGCCCGGCCCTCAACCCGTAAGATCTGGGTGCCATCAACGGCACCGACCAGGCCTCGCAGCCAGAGTGTGTCGTTATCTTCCAGCAGGGCGTAGGCCGCAATGGGCACCTGGCAGCCACCTTCGAGCCGACGGTTGAGGGCACGCTCGGCGCTGACCCGATCCCAGGTGTCGACGTGGTTCAGCGGCTCCAGCATGGCGCGCAGCTCGTTGTCGTCGAGCCGGCATTCAATGCCGAGCGCGCCCTGGCCGACGGCTGGCAGCGAAATGGTGTCCGGCAGGCAGTAGCGGATGCGGTCGTGGAAGCCAGGCGCTTGAGGCCGGAGCTGGCCAGTACAATGGCGTCATAGTCACCGGCGTCGAGCTTGGCCAGACGGGTGTTGACGTTGCCGCGTAGTACGCGGATCTGCAGGTCCGGGCGGTAGGCGCGCAGTTGCGCCTCACGACGCAGGCTGGCGGTTCCCACCACGGCGCCATCTGGCAGGGCATCAACATTGTCGTAGTTGTTGCTCACGAAGCGTCGGTCGGGTCCTCGCGCTCACAGATGGCAACCAGGCCGAGGCCTTCCGGGAAGTGCATGGGGACATCTTTCATGGAGTGCACAGCAAGATCCGCGCGGCCATCCAACATGGCCTCTTCCAATTCCTTCACGAACAGACCCTTACCACCGATCTTGGCCAGGGGCACATCCAGGATCTTGTCGCCCTGGGTCTTGATCTTGACCAGCTCAACGGAGATGTCGTCGTTCAGCCGTTCCAGTTCCGCCTTGATGAATTCTGCCTGCCACAGTGCCAGGGCACTGCTGCGGGTTGCGATGCGAAGGGTGCGTTTGGACATGCCACTCACTGTCAGTTCGGAAAATGTACGCCAAGGTTACCTTGTGACGGCAAAAATGTCCCGCGAACGGTGTTGTGGGTTCCCGAGGTAAGATCCTAGCCCGGTTGGTGTTCCTGCAGCCACTGGCGCACGCTGCTGGCGTGTCGACGGCTGACCGGTAGTTCGCCCTGGCCATCGCGCAGCGCCACCACGCTCTGGCCATCCGGGGTGCGTCGCAGGGCCTGGATGAAACGCACGCCGACCAGGGTGTGGCGGTGAATGCGCAGCAAGTGATGGGGGTAGCTGCCTTCGAGTTCCTTCAGGGTGAAATCGCACACGGTTTCACCTGCGGCGTGGTGTAGGGTTACGTACTTCTGGTCGGCCTCGCAGTACAGGATATCGGCCAGGTCAATCAGTTCCGTGCCCCGGTAGGTGCGCACCGCGAGCTGTTCATCGTTGGCAGTGCTTTGCTCCGTTAGCGCTTGCCGCTGCACCCGGTTGACCCGGCCAACCCGCCCGAGGGCATCGGCCAGGGCTTCCTTGCGTACGGGCTTGAGCAGGTAGGCGGTGGCCTGAACGCCGAAGGCCTGGATCGCATAGTGGTCGTAAGCGGTGCAGAAGATCAGTGCTGGCGGGTTGGTGAGCTGTTCCAGCCGAGCCGCCGCCTCCATGCCATCCATGCCGGGCATCCGGATATCCAGCAGCAGGATGTCCGGCTCCAGGCTAGCCACCTGCTGCAGGGCGGCATCGCCGTCGGCGGCCTCGCCGCACACCGTGTACTCGGGGAGTGCGCTGACCAGACGGCGCAACCGCTCCCGCGCCAGCGGTTCGTCGTCGGCGATCAGGATTCTGCGGGGGCTTGAAGGGCTGCTGGGCATAGCGGGCAATCAGCTCCTCTGGTCTGTGGCTGGCTGGGAGTTCGCGCTCTGGCGCGGCAGTCTCAGGGTGACCGTGTAAATGTCGTTGTGGTGACTCTGTTTGAGCACCGCCGGAGCGCCAAAAAGCGCCTGCAGGCGCAGCCGAATGTTGGCCAAGGCCATCCGGTTGCCCTCGTGCTGGCGATCGTTCTGATCCGGTATCGGGTTCTGAACCATCAAGTATACAAAATCCCCGCGGGACTGCGCCTCGATGCGCACGGTGCCGCCGTCGGGGCGGGGTTGTATGCCGTGGTAGATGGCGTTTTCCACCAGGGGTTGCAGTGACAGGGGCGGAATAGCCTGGGCCTCAAGCCCGGTTCGATGGCCCACTCCAGGGTCAGGCGGTCGCCCAGACGCAGGGCTTCAATGGCCAGGTAACGCTGGCACAGGTCGAGCTCCTGGTTCAGGGGAATGAGTTGGTCGACAGTGCGCAGGCTGGCCCGGAACAGCTCCGACAGATCCAGCACGGCTTCTTCGGCCTGGTCCGGGTTAACCGCGATCAGGCTGGCAATGGTGTTCATGCTGTTGAACAGGAAGTGGGGCTGGATCCGGGCCTGCAGGGCGGTCAGGTGCGACAGCATCTCGCTTCCCGCTGCTGTTGCCACTGGTGCTGCAGGTAGAAATACCGCAGCACCATCAGCACGATCAGCAGGGCCAGCAGTAATTTCTTGGCGATACCCTGCCACACCGCGACCCCGGCCTGGGGGTGCAGGACGCTGTCGGCAAACAGGCTGAACGCGAACACGTCCAGCAGCACGATGGTGACAATACTGAGCGTGGCCCGGGCCACCGTCAGGCGGGCCAGCCATTGCCGCAGCAGGCAGATCAGCGCGGCACTGGTCAGGGTGGTCCACTGCACGAAGAGTGACAGCAGGCCAAAGTAGTTCCAGTCGATCCAGCCGGCCTCGGCCTGGACTATCGCCAGCACCAGCACCAGCAGTTCGCTGGTGATCAGCAGCATGAACACTGCCCGCACCCGGCACAGGTCTGGCACAAAGAATTCGCTGACGTCTACCGCTTTGTCACCGTTCAGGGGTGGCTCCTTTACATCGGCCAGAATGCTATACTCCCGCCACACTAATTTACCCAATTCCCGGCCGATGATGCCGGGCTGTCAGCAGGAAAGATAGACCATGACGGATCAGAACAAACCTGACCAGGCCACAACTTCTGAAAAACCCTGGGGCGGACGCTTCAGCGAGCCGACCGACGCCTTCGTCGAGCGCTTCACCGCATCCGTGGGCTTTGATCAGCGCCTGTATCACCATGACATCACCGGTTCCATCGCCCACGCCACCATGCTGGCCGCGGTGGGCGTGCTGACCGAGGAAGAGCGCGACACCATCATCGAAGGCCTGAAGGCGGTCAAGGAAGACATCGAAGCTGGCACCTTTGAGTGGTCCGTGAGCCTGGAAGACGTTCACATGAACATCGAGGCGCGGCTGACCGACCGCATCGGCATCACCGGCAAGAAGCTGCACACCGGTCGCAGTCGTAACGACCAGGTCGCTACCGATATCCGCCTGTACCTGCGGGACGAGATCGATGTCATCGCCGAAGAGCTGCATCGCCTGCAGCTGGGGCTGCTGGATCTGGCCGAGCGCGAGGCCGAGACCATCATGCCTGGTTTCACCCACTTGCAAACCGCCCAGCCGGTTACCTTTGGCCACCACCTGCTGGCCTGGTACGAGATGCTGGTGCGCGATGCTGAGCGTCTGCAGGATTGCCGCAAGCGGGTCAATGTCATGCCCCTGGGCGCTGCTGCCCTGGCCGGTACCACCTATCCCATCGACCGCAACATGACAGCGCAGCTGCTGGGTTTCGACCGCCCGAGCGAAAACTCGCTGGATTCGGTCAGTGACCGGGATTTTGCCATCGAATTCTGCAGCTTCTCCGCGCTGCTGATGACCCACCTGTCCCGCTTCAGTGAGGAACTGGTGCTGTGGACCTCGGCCCAATTTGATTTTGTTGATCTGCCTGACCGGTTCTGCACCGGCTCATCGATCATGCCCCAGAAGAAGAATCCGGATGTGCCGGAACTGGTGCGTGGCAAGACCGGCCGGGTTAATGGTCACCTGATCAGCCTGCTGACCCTGATGAAAAGCCAGCCGTTGGCCTACAACAAGGACAACCAGGAAGACAAAGAACCGCTGTTCGATACCGTCGACACCATCAAGGGTTGCCTGAAAGCCTACGCCGACATGATCCCGGCGATTCGTGCCAAGGCTGACAACATGCGCGTGGCGGCCAAGCGTGGCTTCTCCACCGCCACCGATTTGGCCGACTACCTGGTCAAGAAGGGCGTGGCCTTCCGCGATGCCCATGAGATTGTTGGTAAGTCGGTTGCCTTTGGCGTCGCCGAGGGTCGTGACCTGGCGGACATGACCCTGGACGAACTGAAACAGTTCTCGGACGTGATCGGTGAGGATGTATTCGACGTGCTGACCCTGGAAGCTCGGTCCAGGCCCGGGATCACCTGGGTGGCACCGCGCCGAATCAGGTGCGGGCCGCCGTCGGTCGAGCGCGCAAGCTGCTGGGCTGAGTCCAGCCAAGTAACCAGGCGCGCGGTTTAACCGCCGATGCGCCCGGTGGTCAGGTCAACCGCGGCGGGTGTCAGCTCCGTCAGCGGTTGCGGCCGGGCTAACCGGAAGCCCTGGCCGTAATGAATCCCCAGGGTTCGAACCTTCCTGAGCGTGTCGTCGTTTTCGATAAACGTCGCTACCGTCTGTTTGCCCGCCACCTCGGCAATTCTGTGCAGGGCTTCCGCCATGACCTGCTGCACCGGATCCTCGTCCAGATTTTCCATGATCCGACGATCCAGCTTGATGATGTCGACCGGCAGGTTGGCCGCCAGGCTGTAGCTTTCCACCGATGCGCCGGCTCCGTCCAGCGCCACCCGGCAGCCGAGCCGGTGCAGGGCATCGCACAATACCGTTACCTCTTCAGGGTACTGGGTGGCGTGGGCTTCGCGGATTTCCAGGCAGAAACAGTGCGCCGGGAACGGCGATTGCCGCAGCTGTGTTTCCATGAAGTCGGGAAAAGTGTCGTCCAGCACGCTGGTCAGTGACAGGTTAAAGCCACAGTATTTAATTCGTGGTTCCAGCAACGGCTGGCTGCTGAGCCAGGCCAGGGTCTCACTGATGACCCGACGGTCCAGTCGTTTGGCCAGGTCGAAGCGCTCGGCAATGGGCAGGAACTGCTCTGGCTGCAGGGGCTCCGGGTCTTCATCGTCGCCGGGTATCCGGCACAGGATCTCGATGTGATCGCCCCAGGTGACGCTGGTCACCGGACGGAGCGCCTGGTACACCAGGGTCAGGTTGTTGTCTTCCAGCGCCCGGCGAATCAAATCCAGCTGTTGATTCGCTGTGGTGTCGTCGGCCTGGCAGGACAATGCCCGGGCCGTGTGCACCCGGTTGCGCCCCGACGTTTTGGCGGTGTGGCACAGGTTGGCGGCCTGGTTAAGGAGTTGCTCGGGATCACTGGGAACATCGGTCTCCATCACCAGCAAGCCGCCGGAGGCCGTGGTTTGCAGGGTCTGGCCCTGCCATTCGAAGACAAATTCACCAATCAGCCTGAGGATATCCTCGGCAATCTTTCGGGCCCGGGGTTCCGGGCAGTTTTCGATCAGCAGGGCAAAGGTGTCGCCGGACAGTCGGGCCAGGGCATCCCGTTGCCGCACCCGGATGCCGAGGGTGCCCGCCAACTCCCGCAGGTAGCGATCACAGGTACCGCTGCCGGCCCGGTCATTGAAGTCGTCAAAGCCATCGAGGTCGAGATAGAGCAGGCTGTCGCAGGAGTCGCGGTGGGTTTTCTGTTCCAGTGTGCGTAGCACCCGGGCGGTGAAGGCGCGCCGGTTCATCAGCCCGGTAACCGGGTCATGGCGGATACGGTAGTCACTGCTGGCGCTGTGCTGGATGCGTTGGCTGATGTCCTTGGCCACCTGTACCGCGCCGGTCACTTCGCCCTGGTTGTTGGTCAATCGTTGATAGTGAAATTCGTAAACCGGCAGCTCCCGGTTTTGCTGGGCCAGGGGCATCTCCACGACGAAGGTGTCCCGGTCGAAGGCTCGCTGCCACAACCGTTCAATGAGCCGGCGTTCGTTGGGGTGCTCGGCCAGTAGTTGCCTGAGGTTGTCACCGGCGCTTGGGGACACGCCGAAGACGCTGGCAAACTGAAGTTGGAACGGGGCATTGCAATGCAGCAGGTTGAGCTCCCGGTCTACCGCCGCTACCAGGTCCGGGGTGGCCAGTGTGGTGGCTTCGAGGATCTGTTCGGCGTGCTGGCGGGCCTGATTCTGTTCCATTTCCCGGGTCAGATCCACCAGGCTGCCGCCTACCCGCCGGACTTGCTGGCCGTCTTTCAGGGCTCGGCCATAGAGACGCACCCGGCGGGACCGCTGGCGGGCTGTGAGCAGAGTCAGCTCCAGGGTGAACGGTTTACCGGTCCGGAGGCAACGGCGATACAGGGCCCGAATACGGCTCTGGCCAGTCTGGCAGTAAAATAGTGCCTGCTCCGGGGTGATGTCTGAATCAGGCCGTAGTTCTAACAGCCGGAACACGCCCTCGGTCCAGGTCATCTCGTTACTGCGGGCGTCCAGTTGCCAGAGCCCGAAGGCGGCGTTGCACTCGGCCTGCTTCAGCAGGCGCGGATCCATGTGACGGCTGTCCTGCTGATGAATGCTGGCGTTGGCGGCAGTATCCGAATCCCGCACGTCGAGGCGCAGGCTGAGGCAGGCGGTATAGAAAAAACCATCCTTGTGTCGGCAAGTCACCATCACCGTTTGTCCCCGCTCAAGCTGGTGGCGGTTAGCGGGTGCAAAGGGATCGTCCTGGCGGGAGGCGAGCATCTGGTTGGCCGGGCAGCCTTCGAGTTCGCCGGCATCGTAGCCCAATACGGATTCGGCGTGACGGTCTGCGAACAGGACCTTGCCCTCGTCATCAATGCGCACCAGGGTGCTGCGTTCGGAACCGCTGGGCTGATCGGAACGGTAGCGACGAATAACGAACTCTTTCACGACGGGTGGGCCTCGGTCTTCTTTTTCTTCGAGTCGGCGCGGTGCCCGCAACCTGCCGGCATCGCTTTTATTTTTTTGTCGGTTTTGCCACGATGCTCCATCATACTGATACTGACTTCGAAAAGAACCTCTCCCCGGGAGCTACCTTGACCGCCCATGTTGCCCCGATCGCCCTGAACTTCGACGAGGGTATTGATCGCAAAACCCTGCGTCGTTTGCGGGACCGGTTTCTTGCGGTCAATCAGCAGCGCTGGCAACGGGCCCACTCGGCGCTGACCTATCGCCAGCAGATGGTGCTGGAAATCTTGCCGCTGGTGTTTCACACCAATCATCCGGCCTTGCCCGGTTATCAGGACGCCGATTGCCCTTATGGCCTGAGCCACTATCAACCTTCACCCGCGACACTGGGCGCTGCCCGTCGTCTGGCGCGCACCTTTAGTGTGCGGGACGAGGGCAAGCGCCAAGCGGACCTGGACGCCCTGTTCCTGATGGGCAGCCCCGGTACCCTTGGTCATTCTGTAGCCAGCGATCTGGATTTGTGGTTGTGCCATCGCAGCGATTTGTCGGAGCGGGGCATCCGCTGTCTCGAGCGCAAAGCGGACCGGCTGTCCGACTGGGCTGCTTCACTCGGGGTTGAGCTGCACGTCTTCGTATTCTGTGCCGACGATTGGCGGGCCGGGCGTCAGCGAGCCGAGGTAACCGGCGAGAATTGCGGCAGTGCCCAGCATTACCTGCTGCTGGATGAGTTCTACCGCACCAGCATTCATCTGGGTGGCCGTTACCCGATGTGGTGGCTGGTGCCGGCCGATCAGGAAGACCGCTATGACGAGTGCATGCGCCAGCTGGTGGACTGCCGGTTCATTCGGGGCGATGAATTCATCGATTTTGGTCCGGTGTCGGCGATTCCCGAGGAGGAGTTTCTGGGGGCCGGGGTCTGGCAGCTGTACAAGGGCATTGATGCACCCTGGAAATCGATTCTCAAGTTATTGCTGATCGAATGCTACGCTCAGACCTCCGACCAACCCCTGCTGTCGAGCGTATTCAAACGCGCGGTGTACCTGGGGAAGACCGATGCCGACGGCCTGGATCCCTACGTTTTACTGTACAACCGGCTGGAGGCCTGGCTGTCCGCGCCTGAGGCCAGCGCCAGGCTTGATCTGGTGCGGCGGAGTCTGTACCTGAAAGCCGGGTTGCCGCTGACCCGCGCCGACCAGGCGCCAGAACACTGGCGTGCGCGCCTGCTGGCGCAATTAGTCGAGCGCTGGCAATGGCCAGGTCGGTGCTGATCGAACTGGATAACCGACAGCGCTGGCGGGCGGAAGATGTCACCCGGTTGCGCCGGGTGATTGTCGCGGAGCTTACTCACAGCTACCGGCTGTTATCGAAAATGGCCCGGGAGCACGGAACCCGCGCCGCCATCAGTGCCAACGACATCAACCTACTGGGGCGAAAGCTTTACGCGGCGTTCCAGCGCAAAGCCGGTAAGGTTGAGCAGATCAATCCGGGCCTGGCGCCAACCCTGGTGGAGGAGAACCTGGCGTTCCACCACCAATCGGAGCAGGGTGGTGATGGCAATGGCTGGCTCCTGTACCGGGATCTGGAAGACCCGGCTGACGCCTTCTGGCAGCCGGTGATTCGCCGGTCCGGCAACCTCACCGATTTGATGCTGTGGTGTTACTGCAATGGCCTGCTGTCCCGTGCCACCCGCTTGAATGTGCGTGCCGGCCACAGTGTGGCGTCGGTCAGCGAATTGCAGGAAATGCTCGATGCCCTGGCCAGTTTCCTGCCGTTCCCCGTTGAGCCAGCCAACCGGGAAGCCCTGTCTCGTGGGGTGCACCCGTTACGCCATTTGCTGCTGGTGAATGTTGCCGTTGATCCCCAAGCCCATCTGACCGAAAAAGGCCTGCACAAGCTTAGCGCCCGGCACGACTCCCTGGGCTTCAGCGGTGGCCGGGAGAACCTGGTGGTGACCATTGATCAGCCACGTTCAACAGCTGGCATGAGGTGAGCCTTCAGCACTATGCGGCCGGCGATACCCTGATCCAATGCCTGAAAAATGTGTTGGCGTCGGTGGCCGGAAATCCGGCCGATCTGCCCGGCATTCAGGTTCACAGCCATAATCGCGGCCATGGTGCCGCCGTCGCCCGGCGGGTGCAGGAGCTGTTCGGGGATGTCTTGCGAGCGTTTTTTGCCGGCGGTGTCGGGCCGCATCCATTGCGTTACGTCATCGAAATGGACCGGCGCTATTTTCTGCTCCAGTTCAGCGGCCAGGAGCCAGGTTTTGTTGCCCTCGACAGTTTTGCGAGTCTGATGGCACACCTGGCACTTCCCCAGGAGCATTATCTGCCGGTGGTGTTTGACCGCTGCGCGGTCACTGACGAGCCTGCGCTTCGGGCGGTCTGCCAGGCCAGCGAGCCGGACAGTATCCAGGTGTTCTACCACCTTCGGAGCGACCAGGCGCGTCTTTGGGTGGTGGATGAGATGGGGTCAGTAACCCGCTGGCAACAGCCTGTCAGCAATCGCCGCTATCTGCTTACGCCATTGCTGCGATTCCTGGAAAACCTGCTGGAACGCAGGCTCCTGCGCCAGGGCGATATGCCCATGGCGGGTGCCGGTATCCAATGCCTGGAAGTGGTGCAGCGGGCGGGGAATTGGCAAGCGGAACTGCGGCCGGAGCACGATGCCGGCTCGACCCTGCCAGGTTTGGAAGTGCAGGCGGTTGGGGTGCAGGAAGGTGGAGGCCGGGTCCGCTTTGACCTGTTTTGTGGTGAACATGAATTCACTGTGCAGGAATACGGCGACCAGCTGATTCCGGCAGTGGCCCACTACATCCGGTCCCTGCGCCAGAATCAGGAGAAGAACCAGGAGAACTACCCGGTGTATCTCACCGATCTGCACCTGCCCAACGATCTTGATCCCCAGGTCTACCAGCGAGATATACAGACCAGTCAGTACCTCTACTATCGATCGATGCTGGAGCAATCCCTGAACCGGGCAATGGACAGCGGGGGTTAGTGTTCTCGCCGCACGGGCCGGGTCTCAGGTATACTTCCGCCAATATAAACACAGGGGTAGCAAGCATGCGCGCGGTACACATTCTGGTCACCGGTCTGATTCTGCTGACGGCACTGGCCGGCTGCGGTCAGAAGGGCCCGCTTTACCGGGAGGCTCCGGGTGAGTCGACAGCGGAAGCGAGCACGGCTCCGGCCGAAACCGGCAGCCGGGACGTCCGCGATGATGAGGATGCCAGCGACTGACCCACCGCTCGTGGGCCCCGTTTAACGAATCAGGACAATCATGGATCACTTCAATTACCGCAACGGCGAACTTTTCGCCGAGGACGTGCCGGTCGCAACCATTGCCGAGCGCTTTGGAACCCCGGCCTACGTGTATTCCCGGGCGACCCTTGAGCGCCATTATCGGGCCTATGACGAAGCCCTTGAAGGCCGGCCGCACCTGGTGTGCTACGCGGTGAAAGCCAACAGCAACCTGGCGGTGCTGAACGTGTTGGCGCGTCTGGGCGCGGGCTTCGACATCGTGTCTGCCGGTGAGCTGGAGCGGGTGCTTCGGGCCGGTGGTGACGCCGGCAAAGTGGTGTTCTCCGGGGTTGGTAAGCAGGAGTGGGAAATGAAGCGCGCGCTCGAGGTTGGCGTGCGGTGTTTCAACGTGGAGTCAGACACTGAACTGGACCGCCTGAATGCCGTGGCCGGTGAGCTGGGCGTCAAGGCTCCGATATCCCTGCGGGTGAATCCGGATGTCGACGCCGGTACCCACCCCTATATCTCCACCGGTCTGAAAGAGAACAAGTTCGGCATCGACATTGCCGAGGCGCCCGCGGTCTATGCTCGGGCTGCAACTTTGCCCAATCTCGACATCAAGGGCGTGGATTGCCACATTGGCTCCCAGCTGACCTCGGTCTCGCCGTTTCTGGACGCCCTCGACCGGGTGCTGGCGCTGATCGATACCCTGGCCGAGCAAGGTATTACCGTGCACCACCTGGACATCGGCGGGGGGTTGGGTGTGACCTATAACCAGGAGCAACCACCACAGCCATCAGACTATGTGACGGCGCTGGCAGCCCGGCTGGGCGACCGCGAGCTGGAGCTGGTGATGGAGCCCGGGCGTCAATCGCCGCCAATGCCGGCATCCTGCTGACGCGGGTGGAATTCCTGAAGTGCACCGAGCACCGCAATTTCGGCATCATTGATGCTGCCATGAACGATCTGATTCGACCGGCTCTGTACGATGCCTGGCAGGCAATCGTGCCGGTAAAGCCTCACTCCGAGGGTGACGAGAAGCTCTGGGATCTGGTCGGCCCGGTGTGCGAGACCGGTGACTTCCTGGGCAAGGACCGATCGCTTCGGCTTCAGGCTGGTGACCTGCTGGCGGTTCGTTCCGCCGGGGCCTACGGTTTCGTGATGAGCTCCAATTACAACAGCCGCAACCGGCCACCCGAGCTGATGGTTGATGGCGATCAGGTGCACGTGGTTCGTCGCCGTGAAACGCTGGAAGACCAGCTTGCGCCAGAAAGCTGTTTGCCGGAATGAGCGGAGAGACAGAGATGAGTCAGCAGCGACGAGGCCAGGGCGCGTCCTTGCGATTTACCAAGATGCACGGTCTGGGCAACGACTTCATGGTGGTTGATGCCATCAGTCAGCCGTTTCGGCTGCGCCCGGAGGTGATCCGGGACTTGGCCGATCGCAATTTCGGCATCGGTTTCGATCAGTTGCTGGTGGTGGAGCCTCCGGGATTGCCGGATGTGGATTTCCGCTACCGGATCTTCAACGCCGACGGTTCCGAAGTGGAGCAGTGTGGAAACGGTGCCCGTTGTTTTGCCCGATTCGTCCGTGACCAGCGCTTGACCAACAAGCGGGTGATCCGGGTTCAGACCGCCAAGGGTGTGATTGAACTGCGGGTGGGCAAGGATGGCCTGGTGATGGTGAACATGGGTGTGCCGGAACTCAATCCGCCGGCTATTCCGTTTGCCGCTGATCGCCGCAAGGACGTGTACACCGTGGAAGTGGACGGCACCAGCGTGGAATTGAGTGCGGTCTCCATGGGTAATCCCCATGGCGTTCTTGTGGTCGATGATGTCGATGCCGCACCGGTGGAAACACTGGGACCACGGTTGGAAACTCATCCCCGCTTTCCGGCCCGGGCCAACATCGGTTTTTTGCAGATCATAGATCGCAGCCATGCCCGTCTACGGGTGTTTGAACGCGGTTCAGGGGAAACCCTGGCCTGCGGCAGTGGTGCCTGTGCCGCCGTCGTGGCTGGCTGCCTGCGTGGTCTGCTGGACCATCGGGTCGAGGTAGAACTGCGTGGTGGCCGCCTGGTGATCGAATGGCAGGGTGAGGGGGCCCTGTTATGATGGAAGGCCCCGCAACGAGCGTATTCGAGGGTCAACTGCGGCTGCCAGGCGACCATCAGGGGCGTCGCCGGAGAAATGGCCGATCTTCCCGATAATAATAGTCCGGACAGTCAGGAGAGCGTGATGACAGAACAAACGGCCCACCAGAAGGCCGAAGAGCTCACCCGGGAGCAGGTAGCGAATTACCTGCGTCAGAATCCGGAGTTTTTTGTGGATCAGGATGAGCTACTGCGCAGCCTGACCCTTCCCCATGACAGCGGTCGAGCCATCTCACTGGTGGAACGGCAGGTGCACCTGTTCCGGGAACAGCGCGATACGCTGCGCCGTGAACTGGTCGAATTGGTGTCGATTGCCCGCCAGAATGACCGCTTGTTCGAGAAGAGCAAGCGCCTGCTGATGCAGGTGATTGAAGCCCGCACCCTGAACGACATGGCCTCGGCCATTGATGACAGCATCCGCGGAGATTTTGGCCTCGACGCGGCGTCTGTCCTGCTGTTCACCGACGCCGACGTAGCCGGCGCGTCCCAGGGTGCATTGCACGTGGTCCGTCCGGTTGAAGCCCATGAACGCCTTGGCTCCCTGCTCGAAGGTGATCGAGCGGTTTGTGGCCAGTTCCGGGAGAGTGAGCGCGCCTTCCTGTTTCCGGACCGGGAAGAGCCTATTGCTTCGGTGGCGCTGGTACCTCTGCGCAGCGATGAGCTGGTTGGGGTATTTGCCGTGGGTAGCTGCCAGCCCGGCTATTTCGACCAGAGCATGGGTTCGCTGTTTCTGAGCTACATCAGCGATACGCTGAGCCGCCTGCTGCCTCCAATGGTGCAGCGCCACACCGCTGCGGCCCCGGTCACCGAGATCGCAACGGAGACGCGCTGAAGTGGCCGAGGCACAGGGTGTTACCGAGCTGCCGGACAGCCTGCTAGCGCCCGTGACGAATTTCATTGGTCATCTTGCCTCGGAAAAACGTCATTCCCCCCGAACCTGTGACAATTACCAGCGCGACCTGCTGCGGCTGGCTCACTGGCTCAACGCCGGTCAGCAACACCAGTGGCGAGATGTTTCCACTCACGACGTGCGTCGGTATGTGGCCACGCTCAGCCGAGACGGGCTGGGCGGTCGCAGTATTGCCCGCCACCTGTCCGCCATTCGCCGCCTTTTTCAGTACCTGTTGCGGGAACGTCTGGCCACCGACAATCCTGCCCTCGATATTCGCGCGCCCAAGAGCCCTCGGCGTTTGCCCAAAGTGGCGGACGTAGATCAGCTCAATCACCTGCTGGATGCCGATGCCGACGACCCGCTGGAAATCCGGGATCTGTGCATGTTCGAGCTGATGTATTCCTCGGGCTTGCGTTTGGCGGAACTGGTGGGGCTGAACCTGACGTCAGTGGACCTGTCCGGTGGTGAAGTCCGGGTACTGGGCAAGGGCGACAAGGAAAGGATAGTGCCAGTTGGCCGCAAGGCCCGTGCCGCCATCGAGACCTGGTTGCCGCTGAGGGCGGGCCTGGCTGCCGAATCCGAGCCGGCGCTGTTTGTCAGTCAGCGCGGCCACCGGCTCAGTCATCGCAGCGTCCAGGCCCGACTGAATCGCTGGGGCCTGGCCAAGGGTGCGGACCAAAAACTGCACCCGCACCTGCTGCGTCACTCCTTCGCCAGCCACATGCTGGAATCCAGCGGCGACCTGCGCGCGGTACAGGAGTTGCTCGGTCATGCCGACATTGCCACGACGCAGGTCTATACTCACCTTGATTTTCAACATCTGGCCCGGGTTTATGACCGGAGTCATCCCCGAGCGCACCGTCGAGGGTCTGCGGGCGAGCGCCGTGAGGATGGTCAGGCTGATGACTAGCTGACGATAGGGAAATACTGCAAGATCATGAGATTAGGGAAAGCATTACAGGAGCGTTTCATGGCATCGGATCAGTCCTGGAAGGAGAAATACCTGCAGGCGCTGGAGTCTTCAGATAGCCGCGAAGAGCAGTGGCAAACCGAGCGCAATACCCTTGAGCGGATGCTGGTGCGAACCAGTCTTGCTTCCGAGGGTCAGTCCCGGGAGCTGGATCGTCTGTTGGCGCGGGTACGCAAGGATCTTCGCAAGAAAACGGTGGATGTTGAGGCCTGGCGCGAGCTGCAGGAGCAGATCGATCGGCAGGTTGCGTTGCTGGATGAGCGCGCAGAGGAGGCAAAGGCGCAAGCATCGTCGGCGCCGACACCGGGTTCCGTCAATGGCAATGCCGGGGACGCGCCAGCGGCGGGTCTTGTTCCCGGCAATGACCGGGATCTGGCTGATAATTCTGAACGCCTGAGAATTGCCCAGCGGGTCGGAGAATTGCTGGGTCAGCTGCTGGATCAGGTGACTCTGGACTCGGTTGCCGAGGCCCGTGCCCGGGAGTTGCAGCGGGCTCTGCTGTCCAGCAACGACTGGAATGAGCTTCGGGAAGGCCTGAACCACGTGGCCGAGCTGGTGATTACGGCGGTTAATCGAAGCCGTGGCGAATTCGAAGCCTTCCTGAAACGCCTCGATGAACGGCTGGCGCTGTTGCACGAGCATTTTGACGAGCAGTCGACGGCTCAGATGGATCGCCTATCGGCGTCCGAGACCCTGGACCAGGAAATTCGCGAGGGCATGGCCCGTATCGGCGCTGATGTTCGCGATAGCGAAGATCTGAACCAGCTGAAGGCCTCTGTGAGCCAGCACCTGTCGTCCATTGGCGATGCGGTCGGTCGGTTCCGGGACAAGGAAACCGATCGCGAGAAAGTCATGTCGGATCAGTTGCGGGCGATGCAGGAAAAAATCGCCGTGATGGAGGCCCATTCCGAGCAGCTGCAATCCGAGGTTCGGCGCGAACGCGAGCGGGCCATGACCGATCTTCTGACCCAGCTGCCAAACCGGGAAGCCTGGCAGGAGCGACTGTCGTTTGAGTTCAACCGCTGGCAACGGTACCGGAGCGAGCTGACCATCGGCTTGTTAGACATTGACCTGTTCAAACGTATCAATGATGGCTATGGCCACAAGCTGGTGACCGGGTCTTGCAGTTGATTTCCCGGGAACTGAAAGCCGGCTTGCGCACCACCGACTATGTCGCCCGATATGGCGGCGAGGAGTTCGTACTCTTGTTCCCGGAGACGGGACCGGATGCGGCTCTGGTGGCGATGGAAAAGTTACGGCAGCGGATCAGCAAGTTGCCGTTTCACTTCAGCGGCGAGCCGGTAACGGTGACTTTCTCGGCGGGTTTGGCAGCGTTCAAGCGGGGTGACTCGGAAGAGGCGGTATTTGAACGCGCCGACCGGGCCCTCTATCTGGCCAAGGACGCCGGTCGGAATTGCATCAATATCGAAGGCGAAGACGCCGGTTAGTGGCGCATGCGGGCATCCAGTTCGTCGATCACTTCGGCCCAGTCGCTGTCCTCTTCCAGCCCTTCTTCCAGAAAGTGTGACTGGCTTTCAGACCAGAAGGGCGCATCCTGAAGCGCAATCTCCCCGGGCAGCGGCGAGTACTTGGTCACGAAGTCCTCAATGCTCTTTTCATCAGCCGCCAGGCCGAGTTGTTCGAAAAGGGTACTGAGCGTGTGCTTGCTGGTGTCCATGGGTTGGTTTCTCCTGATCGGCGTTTGCCAGAATGAAATCACAGTCGTTTGCAGGTATTGTTCCCTGAAATGTAGCGGAACCCCTAAGGATATCCAGTGAAGGCGATCCCACCTTTCTTACTATGCTGCCTTCTTGTGCTGTTTCAATCCCCATTGCGTGCCGATCCGCCCCAGCCGTCGCCAGCGCCGGTCCTGGGCAATGAGGAATTGACCTGGCTTGGCGAGCAGGAAAGTTTCCGGATTGGCGTGCACGTCGGTCAGGTTCCGCTGATCTTCGACACCGGCGACGGCACCCTTGCCGGTACCTACATCGATTACCTGGCCCGGCTCTCGGGTAAGCTGAACGTGCCCATTGAGCCGGTAACCCTGGCCCGGGACAGCGAAGCGCCAGAGCCGGTCACCGACGCGATTCTGACAACTCGCCTGCCCGACGCCCAGGTGACTCCCGGCAAGCGTTACAGCGAACCCCTGATGAGCCTGACTTACGGTCTGTTTGTCAGTGCCGGCGACGTTGCTATTCGCAGCCTCTCGGATCTTGAAGGCGGCCGCATAGCGATCATTGATGGCGACCTCAGCCAGTATCCGATGCTCGACCCGGTCGAGAGCTTCACCCCGGTTCCGGTCGACAGCATTGGTGATGCCGTCAGTCGCGTGTTGTCGGGGCAGGCCGATGCCTTTCTCGGACCGGTGCCGGTGGTGTCGGATTATCTGCAGTCGGCGATGATCAGTGGTATCGGACTGGCGGCGTTGCTGGAAGAGGCTCGGTTGATGTGGTGTTGCAGGTGGACGTGGACGACGACCGTTTGTTCCACGTGCTGAATCAGGCGGTGGCAGCCATCAGTCACAGCGAACACCGGGTTATCCGCCAGGCCTGGCTGCAGGCCGATGTGCCGGCGCTGGAACGCAGTGGCCTCGAGTTGTCGGCCTCGGATCAGGAGTGGCTCAAGCGGCATCCCAATTTGCGGGTGGCCTTCCGGTCGGACTGGCCACCGTTTGAGTATGCCCAGGATGACCGGCCAACCGGACTGGTGCCGGATCTGGTGACTAGGCTGGAGACCGAGCTGAACGCCAGGTTCAATCGCTCGGTGGTGTCCGATCGTGGCGTCGCCGAGCGGCAGCTGCAAGCCGGCGATATCGATATTCTGCCGGGGCTGTCACGAACCCCGCGTACCGAAAGTGAGTACCTGTTTACCCGCGCCTACCTGACCGTGCCCATTGCCCTGGCCATTCGGGACGACGGCCGCTTCATTGGCGAGTTACGCGAACTGCGCGATGAGCGTGTGGGGGTGGTCAATCGCCATGCTGCCCATGATTACCTGCTGATAAACCATCCAAACCTCGATATCTATCCGGTGGAAACGGTTGAGGAAGGCTTGCTGGCGTTGTCCAACGGCGATCTGGAGGTAATGGTCACCCACATTCCGGCTGTCAGTTACACCGTAGCCCGGCTCGGGCTGTCGAATCTGCGAATCACCAGCATCACGCCCTACGAGTACGACCTGCGGCTGGCGGTCAGCAAGGACAACCCCGAGTTGCACCGGATTCTGAATCAGGCCCTGAACAGCCTCGACGCGTCGGAAACGGAGGCTATCTACAACCGCTGGATCCACCTCGATATCGAGCAGGAGACCGACTACACGGTGGTGCGACGGGTAGTGCTGATAGCCGTGCTGGTGGTGCTGATCTTCCTGTACTGGAACCGCAAGCTGTCCCGGGAAGTGGATGAGCGGATTCGTTCCGAAAACGCCCTGCGCCGTAGCGAAGATGAACTGCGGGCGGCCAAGCTGGAAGCCGAGCGCCTGGCCCGGGAAGCGGAAACCGCGAGTCTGGCCAAGAGTGAGTTCCTGGCCAACATGTCCCACGAGATCCGGACTCCGATGAACGCTGTCATTGGCTACAGCGATCTGCTCAACAATACCGTTACCGATCCCCAGCAGCGCACCTATCTGGAAGCAATCCGGGCGGGCAGTCGAAGCCTGTTGATGCTGATCAACGACATTCTCGATCTGTCCCGAATCGAGGCCGGCAAGCTGCGATTGGACTATTCGGCGGTTTCGATGCGGAGATTGTTGGGCGATGTGCGACACATCTTCGATCTGCGCGCCATGGAGCAGGGTATTTCGTTGGAGGTCAGTGTCGATTCAAACATGCCGGCCGCGATGATGCTCGATGAAACCCGGTTGCGGCAGGTGCTGTTCAACCTGGTGGGCAATGCCATCAAGTTTACCCACGAGGGTGGTGTCACGGTTCGGGCCACGGCGACGCGGCTGAAGTCCGAGAAAACCAGCGAGTCGGACGTAGGCAGCGGTGAGGTTCGTAAGTTCTACCGGCTGGTCGTTACGGTCCGGGATACCGGCATTGGGATTCCCGCGGATCAGCGCGACCGCATATTCGACGCTTTTGAGCAGCAGGAAGGCCAGAACACTCGGCGTTATGGCGGTACGGGCCTGGGGCTGGCAATCAGCCGGAAACTGGCGCGCATGATGGGCGGTGAATTGGAGCTTGAGAGTGAGCCCGGTGAAGGTTCTGTGTTTACCGTGGTCCTACCCAGAGTGGAGGCAACCGGAAAAGAGGCCGAGGACGAGGGCGAACCCAAGGAAGCCGAGCGCCTGCTGGCCCAGACCCTGAGTATTCAGGAGCGTGGCTGGTTGCGGGAACAGCTGGCGTCGGATTTCGGAGACGAGTGGCAAACCATCCGCGAAAGCGGGGATCCGGAGAAGATGAAGGATTTCGCCCGGCGGTTGATGGCCTGGGGTCAGCGGTTCCGCTCGAAATCGGTGACCCATTACGGTGAGAAGCTGCTGGCGGACGTGGAGGCGTTTAACCTGGACGCGGTGAACAGTGCTCTGGAGTCGTTCCCGAAACTGCTTGGTCGCAAGCGATAGTCGGGGTGCCTTACAGGCAGTCGAACTGGGAGCGGCGGTCGAAGGCGACGGCGACCATGTCGTAACCGGAATTGGAGAGCTGGCGAATCAGGTCGTGGTCTTTCAGCAGGGTCATGCATACCTTGTGTACGCTGGCCTGAAGCTGCTCTACTGGCGGCTGCGCGGCCTCAAAACGAAAGTCGACAATCAGGTATTTGCGTTCGACGGTCGCAGAGGTGGGGATGTCTTCACGCTCAACGCTCTCGTAGCCAATGTACGTCGCCTGGTCCTGGGGAAAAACCTGGCTCATCAGGATATCGAGGTTCTCGCCATGGGCGGCGCCGGTGGCTGCTAGTAGTGTGGTGGCCATGGCAGTGGCAAAAAAAGTGGTTTTCATGACGGGTGCTCCCCGTGGCAATCAGGCATTCGTGTTACCGAGTGTAAACTTTCGTTACAGGTGATTATTGCAGAGTGGCTGGCACTTTGCGTAATGAAGGGCATGAATTTTTCAACTTTTTGCGTTTGTTGCGGTTCGAACGACGGCCTGGCGGCAGCCGGCGGCTAAGCTATCAACTATTCTGTGAATAAGACAGTCATATAAGAGGAATTCGCATGTTTCAGCTCGTCTTTAAAGGAGAATGCGCTCCCGGCACCGATTCGGAGACTGCTCGAGCCAATGCGCGCAACTTGTTCAAGGCCAGTGTCGAGCAGGTGGAGCGGATGTTCAGTGGCCAGCCGGTGGTTATTCGCAACAAGCTGGAAGAAGTTCAGGCTGAGAAGTACCGTGCGGTGCTGAAGAAGCACGGCATGATTGCCTATGTTCAGCCGATGGCCGGCGCGCCGGAACCATCACGTCCGGCCCCCACCGGTACTCCGGAGCCCGTGGCATCGAGTGCTGCCAAGCCGGCGGGTACTGAAACGCCGCCGTCAGCTCCGGCAGCGACCACCGGCAAGGTGCCTGACCCAGAACCCGGGGAACGCTTGCCGGTGGCCGGTGAGAAGGTGGACGACATTCTGTCCGGCTCAGGCCTGAGCCTGGACCCGGTTGGTGTCACGTTGATGGAGCATACCGAGGTGGAGCCGCCGATGTTCCAGCACATTGAAGACTGGACACTGGCGCCCGCCGGCACCGATCTGGGTGTGGAGCGTGAGGTGCCACCGCCGGTGGTGCCGGATGTGTCACACCTGTCATTGGTCGACGAAGACGCATCCGACAAGCCACCACGGTGCCTGATTCGAGAGTACTGCTGGCAATGAAGCTTGGTTTGCGGATTGTGGTGCTGGTCATCGCCGTGATGGCTACGTCCCTGTATGCGGCGGAGCGGCCAACGGTTGGGCTGGTACTGAGTGGTGGCGGCGCAAAAGGCATGGCCCATGTCGGGGTGCTGCGAGTGCTGGAGGAAATGAACATTCCCGTGGACCTGGTGGTGGGCACCAGTGCCGGCTCTGCAGTGGGCGCGCTTTATGCATCAGGGATGCCGGTGGAGGACATCGAACGTCGGTTCATTGAGATGGACTGGTTGTCCAGCTTCCAGGACGATCCTGGCCGGGTCTACAAGCCAATACGCCGGAAACAGGATGAGGTGCGACTGCCGGTTACTCCAGGGATTGGGGTCCGGGTCGATGGCCTGTATGTCGGGGGCGGCATCATCGCGGGCCAGAACCTGGGTTTCATTCTCAATGAACTGACCCGCAACGCCGCGCTGGTGGAGGACTTCGATCGTTTGGCCATCCCCTTCCGGGCGGTGGCCACCGATCTGGAATCCGGCGAACAAGTGGTGATGGGCGATGGCAATCTGGCCGAGGCTGTCCGCGCCAGCATGAGCATCCCCGGTGTATACGCTCCTGTTAACCGCAATGGCCGGCTGCTGGTGGACGGTGGCGTGGCTAATAACCTGCCGGTCAGCGTCGCCCGGGACATGGGCGCAGACGTGATCATTGCCGTCGATATCACCGACCCGCTGCTGGATGCGGAAAAACTGAACGAGGCCTTCTCTGTGGTGGGACAGCTGACCACCATCATGACCCGCCGTAATACCGAACAGCAGCTGGACCTGCTGAGCGATCAGGACATCATCATCCGGCCCGACCTTGTGGGCGTCAGTTCGGCAGATTTCTACAACGCGCCGATGCTGTTCGAACTTGGTGCTACCGCTGCCAGGGACAAGGCTGTGGAGTTGAGGCCTTTGATGGTGCCGCCCAGCGAGTGGGCCGATTACAAGGAGCAGGTGGCATTTACACCCTACCAGGCCGGGCCGATTGCCAATATCCGAATCGAGCAGGGCGGGGGGCTGGCCCCTGAATTCCTGCGCGAGCGAATTCAACAAAAGGCTGGTGAGCCCCTCGACGTGGAAGCATTGGAGGCGGATCTCAAGCGTATTTATGGTCTGGGCTACTACGAAACGGTGTCCTACGCCCTGGAACCGAGTCCCGATGGCACCGTGTTGACTGTGCGGGTGAAGGAGAAAAGCTGGGGGCCGAATTACCTGTCGTTTGGCCTTGGATACGAGGACAACTTCGATGGTGAAACCCGCTTCAATATCGCCACCGGCCTGAGAATGACCGAGCTTAATGACCTGGGTGCAGAATGGCAGACCGGGGTTCAGCTCGGCACCGATCCCTGGGTGCGGACCCAGTGGTATCAGCCACTGGATTATGGCTACCAACGTTTCCTGGTGCTTGGTGGCGAATACAGTCGTGACACGCTGGGTATCTATGACGGTGGTACCCGCCCGGTCAGCGAAGTGGATGTCACTTACCGGGATCTGGACCTGGCCCTGGGTATGGAATTGGGCGGTAACGCAGAAATCCGCCTGACCTACGTCCGTGGCTTTGCCACCGTGGATGAACAGATCGGCCAGCCGATTGTACGCGATGATACCGTGCATCGGGCGGTCTCAGCCTGCAACTGGTGCATGATTCCCTGGACGACACCTTCTTCCCCCGCCACGGCGCTTTCGCCGGTATTCGGGGTCGGGTGGAGCGCGAGGGGCTGGGCTCAGACCGACAGTTTGATTCGGTCACCGGCATGCTGCTGGGCACCGACAGCTGGAAAGGCTTCAATATGACAGGCTTGCTGTTTGCCGAGGCGGTAACCGCCGGTGAACCCGGCATCGAGAACGCGGTGCGCCTGGGTGGGTTCCGCCGGCTGTCAGCGTACGCGCCGGGCGAGATTACCGGTGATAACGCCCTGCTGGGTGCACTCTATGCGAGTCAGGCATTTGGCGGGCCGTGGGTGCCCTGGTTTGCCGGTGCCGGTTTTGAGGCGGGTAACGCCTGGGAATCGTTTGATCAGGCCAGCTGGAGTAACACGGTGCGTTCCTACAGCCTGTTTGCCGGCGTGGATACCTTTCTGGGGCCTGTGCAGTTTGCCACCGCCTACAACAACCGGGACGACTGGGCCGCCTACCTGAACATCGGTTTTTCATTCACCCAGCTGTTCTACTGATCGCCGGCTAGGCGTCCTGCTTCTCGTTCACGGCGATGGCGTCCAGCACCTGCTGGCATTGCTGCATGGCGTAGCGGTGCAGGATCGTCGTCAGGCGCTCCTCATCCCGGTCTTTGATCGCCTGGATGGATTCCTGCATGTGCGCCAGGTTGTCCTCGAAGACATGGCTGCCACCGCGCTGGAAGGCTACGAAAGCGCAACGCTTGGCCGAGGGCCAGAGATCGTCGATGGCGGCCACGATAAAGTAGTTGTCCGCGTACACCAGGGAGGCCTTGGTGTACTCGATACCCAGCTCGAGAAACGCCATCAGGTCGCTGGTTTCAAAGCAGGACTTCATTCGAGCATAGAGCGACTCGAGCCGTTCCATGTCGGCCGGCTGCCACTGCCGGACCAATTTTCGGCCGGTGTGGGTCAGGTAGAGTTCGAGGGTCTCGTACAGGCTGCGGACAAAATACTCGTCCAGGGTGGTCACGAAGGCGCCCTTGCGCGGCACGTTCCGCACCAGGTGACGTTTCTCCAGCAACAGCAGGCCCTCGCGGATGGAGCCGTGGCTGACCTCCATATCTTTGGCCATGACACCTTCGTAAATGCGTTCGCCAGAACGTAGCTGGCCGAAGGCAATCTGGTTCTCAATGTGGCGGGCGACCTGTTCGGTCAGGGTTTCTCTGGGTCGGAACGCGTTCATGGTGTGGTGTCGCTACTGCATACGGGCTGATAGGTCCGAGAATAGTCGCATAGTCGGGCCTCAAGAAACCAGTACCTTGCTTGCAGCCGGGATCATAGCAGTGGCGCGAGCAGTCGGATGGCACGGCAGGTCAACCGGAACAGGATGGACCTGTCCTTGTAGTCGTGCTCGGTCATCAGCCTGCAGTTGTCCAGGTCGTCCTCGAGCATGGACTCGACGCTGTTGATGAAATGCGGCGCGGTGGTTACGGCAGTGATTTCGAAGTTCAGTCGCATTGACCGGTTGTCCAGGTTGGCCGTGCCCACCGCGGCGTACCGGTCATCCACCAGAATCACCTTTTGATGCATGAAGCCCGGCTGATAGCGGTAGATGCCAACCCCGCTTTTACAGGCCTGAACCAGGTACGAGTATGCCGCCAGGCCAATGAGCTTGCTGTCGGATTTCTCCGGAATCATGATGCGCACATCGACACCACGAAGGGCGGCCAGCTGCAACGCGTTCATGATCTGGAAGTCGGGCACGAAGTAGGGCGAACAGATCCACAGGCGACTGCGGGCATTGTTGATACAGTTCAGGAAGAACAGGGTGCAGGTTTCCCAGTCATCCGCCGGTCCGGTTGGCAGCATCAGTACCCGATCCTCACCGGCGGTGTTGTTCTGCGGCGCCCAGTCCAGATCCGGGCACTCGTCACTGGCCCAATTCCAGTCCTCCAGCCAGGTCAGCTGCAGGCCGGTCACCGCCGGGCCCTCGATCCGGCAATGGGTATCCCGCCAGGGTTCCTGGTCCATGGCCGTGCCCAAGTATTCGTCGCCCAGATTGATGCCGCCGACAAAGCCGATGGTGCCATCGCAGACCAGCAGCTTGCGATGGTTGCGGAAGTTGATCTGGAATCGGCGTCGGCGGACGTTGCCAGCGCCAAAGGCGGCGACCCGGGCACCGGCGGCAGTCAGCTGTTTCAGGTAGGTTTTCGATAACCCGACGCTGCCGATGTTGTCATACAGGAAGCAGACCTCCACGCCCTGGGCCAGCTTGCGCTCCAGGATCGACTTTATGCGGCGGCCAACCCGGTCCGAACGGACAATGTAGAACTCCATCAGAATATAGCGGGTGGCGTTCTCCATGGCCTCGAACAAGGCCTCAAAGGTCGCTTCGCCGTCTCGCAGCAAGGTGCAGCGATTGCCTTCGGTAAAGGGCTGGCGGCCCAGTTTGCACAGCACCTGGAGTTCATCGGTAAAGTACTGGTCGGCCGGCGCTGCGATGGAAGTCGTCTGGCGTTCAAATCGGTTCAGCAGGTTGGTCAGGCCCCGGTTCCCCATGCGCCTGGCCCGGACGTAACCTCCAAAGCGATAGCGCCCGAACAGTGCAAACAGCGGCACCGCCACGTAGGGCAAACCGAGCAGGCCGATGATCCAGGCGATGGCGCCCTGGGCGGTGCGATAGGTCAGCAGAATCCGGTAGATACAGGCCAGTGCAGCCAGGTAAAGCAGGCCAACCGCCACTGCCACCAGAGAGATATTTTCCATAATCACTTATGCGCGTCCGAAGGGGCCAAGGCCCCGGATGTCGGGTGGGTGCGGGCCAGCTGTTTGGCGCGGTACTGGGCCGGCGCCGTGCCGGTCCAGCGTTTGAACGCGCGGCTAAAGGCGCTGAGTTCCGAAAATCCCAGCAGGAAGGCGATCTCACCCAGGGCGTAGTGATCTGCAGCGACATAGCGCAGAGCCTTGTCCTTGCGAACTTGCTCCACCAGATCGTGGAAGCTGAGCCCCTCCCGCTTCAATTTTCGATACAGGGTCTGGCGACTCATGTGGCACTGCCGCGCCAGGCTGTCGGCATCAATCCTCTCCGTGGCCATTTGCTTGGAAATCAGCCGTCGGATTTTGCGGCCGAATGAGCGTCTCGGCTGTAGCCGTGCCAACACCGAGTTCACCTGCTTCAGGACCGCGGAATATACGTAGGGATTGCGGCGGGGGATGCCATGACTGAGATGGCGGCTGTCGAAGGCCAGTCGGGTAGAGGCGCAGTCAAACGTCACCGGACCACCCAGCAGGGTTTCATATTCGCCGGCGTAACTGGGGCTCGGATGTGCGATCTCGACCCATTCGGCCTGAATCTCCGGATGGATGAAGTGCCGGGTTCGGCTCAGTGCCGCTGCCAGGGTTCGGTCCATGTCCTGCCGGGAGTAGTGGTTGGGGGCATCCGGTTGCCAGGTCAGTATGGCTTCTTCGCCGGTCTGCTCAAAACTCAGGATCACCGATTCGTTGATCAACCGGTGCAGGCGGACATACTGGGTCACTGCCTCACCCAAAGTGTCGCAGTTAAAGAACACGTGGCCCACCAGTCCCATGCGCTCCGGATCGACCACCCGGCCGGCGTGCAGACCCACGGCCGGATCGCCGGTTACCTCCTCGGCGTAATCCCACAGGCGGTAGTGAGCCGTTGCCGGTATCCGCAAATCCGGATCGGCCAGCGCCTGCAAATCCATGCCGATGATCTGTTGCACCCGGGCCGGCTCCAGCAGGCCCTGGCTCTGGAGGTAATGCACCAGGGCTAACGTACTGGAGGCGGCCACCAGGGGCGTGTGGTTGTTTTCTGGCGCAGCAGAGATCAAGGCGTATTCCCGATGGTTAACAAACTTTCATCCGGGGTTGATACAAAATGTCAAGCGAATGAAACCGCCTGTCAACGGTTTGTCATGGCAACAACGATAGCATTAAGTCATCAGGTTGATGCAATGGAACGGTGTTTTCAGGAGGAGTTATATGGAACAGGAAATTTTTGTACCGCACAATGAGATTGAACGGTCGAACGTTATGGCGCTCGCCGAGTACTTGAACAGCATCTTCTATTGCTGAGTCTTCCGGTGTAACGCCGATGACTGAAAAAGCCGGGCCTTGGTCCGGCTTTTTTGTGCCTGTGCTTTGGTTCCAGAAGGACGGTCACGGTCAGGCAGAATTTGCTCACTGCACTGGCGGTGGTAATGTAACCGGTCAGAAACCACCCGCTAAACCGGAGATCATCTGCCCATGAGTGTCGAGCTGAACCACCGTATTACCGGCGAAGGTGCGCCGCTGATCCTGTTGCATGGCCTGTTCGGGTCGCTGGAGAATCTCGGTGGCATTGCCCGCCGGTTGCAGGATGAATGGCAAGTCCACGCGCTGGATCAGCGTAATCACGGCAATTCACCCCACAGCGACACCATGGACTACCCCGCCATGGCCGAGGATGTGATTGCCTATCTGGACCGGCAGGGCATCGACAAGGCCCGCATTCTTGGCCATTCCATGGGCGGCAAGGTTGCCATGCAGGTGGCTTTGCAGGCGCCGGACCGGGTCGAGAAAATCGTGGTCGCGGACATTGCGCCGGTTAGCTACAAGCCGCGCCACGATGCCATCCTGGAGGGGCTTAAAAGCCTCGACCTGCAGAATGCGCGTACTCGCCAGGATGCCGACAAGTTTCTTTCCGAGTTTGTTGATGTGCCTTCCATCCGCCAATTCCTGCTGAAGAATCTTGAACGGGTACCGCGTGAGGAGCAGGAAGAGGGCGGCGCCGTCTTCCGCTGGCGCCTGAACTTGCCGGTCATCGATGCCTGTTATGGCAATCTCGCCATGGCTCCAGAAGGCGACGGACCCTATGAGGGACCGGTGCTGTTCCTGAAGGTGCCGAATCCGCTTACATCCAGGACAAGCACCGGGAGCAGATCGAGCGTCTGTTTCCCGCTGCGGAACTGCGCGTTATCGAGGATACCGGGCACTGGCTGCACGCCGAGAAGGCCGATACCTTTGCTGCCCTGAGTCGCCGGTTCCTGGCCGAGGATCAGTAGGTTATTTTCTTCCCCGGAGTTCGCATTTTTCTCGGGTGGCGGCGGTCTGCTAAGGTTAAGCCATCGCGGAAACGGGTTTGAATACACGAACAGGCGGGCATGATCTATGAAATGGTTGATGGTGGGAGCGCTGGTCCTGTTCGTGTTGCTGGGCGGTTTTCTACTGACACCATCACCCATTGACAGCAAGGCCTGGCAACCGCCCTCGCCGCCGCCGCTGACCGGCCCCCTGGCCCCGAATGAGCGTCTCCGGCTGGCGGACCTGCTGGCTCGCGGGCAAGTGTATGGCCCGGAAGATACCACCGTCAGTGACGATGGTACTGTCTACGCCGGCACCGAGGATGGCCGTATTGTCCGGCTGTTCCCCGATGGCCGGGTGGAAACCTGGCTCAAGACCGAAGGTCGCCCCCTGGGCCTGGTATTCGACGACGCCGGCAATCTGATTGTGGCCGACGCCTGGAAAGGCCTGTTGTCGATTGCACCGGACAAGACCATCACCGTGTTGGCACGGGAAGCCGAGGGCACCCCGTTCCGGTTCACCGATGACGTCGATATCGGTCCCGATGGCCGCATCTACTTTACCGACGCCAGTTCCCGTTTCCAGCAACCGGATTACCGGCTCGACTTGCTGGAAATGCGCCCCCATGGCCGCTTGCTGAGGTATTCGCCGCGGACCGGCAAGGCTGAGGTGCTGCTGGGCAACCTGCACTTTGCCAATGGGGTTTCGGTCTCGCCGGACGGCAGTTTTGTGCTGGTCAACGAAACCTGGAAGTACCGTACCCTGCGCTACTGGATTCACGGCCCAAAGGCCGGCCAGGCCGAGGTGTTTGCCGACAACCTTCCGGGTTTCCCCGATAACCTGGCAGTGGACGCACAGGGGCGTTACTGGGTGGCCTTTCCCTCGCTTCGAGACACCCGGGTGGATACCCTGCACCGCAACCCCTGGCTCAAGGATCTGGTGGCGAAGCTGCCGGACCGCCTGAAGCCCACGCCGCGGGAGTATGGCCTGGTGGTGGCCTTCGATCGGGACGGCGAGGTGATCACCAGTCTCCATGACACTCGGGGTACACATTTACAGGAGATCACCTCGGTCAACCCCCATGGCGGTTACCTATACTTTGGTTCACTTCACAACGATCGCATAGGGCGGCTACCGTTGCAGGCCATTCCCGGTCTTGGAGACGACGAAGTATGACCGATGCCAGTGCCCCTCAGTGGGATCTGCCTGATCCGTTTACGCTTGAAATTACCGTGCGCGACGACGACACCGATCGCCTGGGACACGCCAATAACGTGGTCTACGTGCGCTGGCTGGAAGATGTTAGCTGGGCCCACATCGAAAGTCTGGGTATGACCTGGGAATTGCATGAGGCGACGGGCAAGGCGATGGCCATCACCCGCACCGAGATCGACTACCTGGCATCGGCCAACGCTGGTGACCGGCTGATTCTGGGCACCTGGTTGACCGGCTATGATGGCCGATTCCGCTCGTCTCGCCAGTTCCAGCTGGTCCGTCCGGCTGACGGCAAGACCCTGGTGCGGGCGGTTTCCACCCATGCCTGCGTCGATATGAAATCCCAGCGCCCGAGCCGAGCGCCCCGGGAATTCGCCGAGATCCTGGCGGCCGCCGCAGTCGACGGCGGCGCCGGTGTGGCCGTCAAATGAATCACCTTAGGTGACATCTTCTGCTAGTCTGAAAAAAACCTCTGCTTTCCGTTACCGCCGTTGTCCGGAGACCGTCATGGTAAATCCTGAAGAGTCGAACACCGAAACCACCATGCGTCATATCAGCTATGACCGGTTTGGCGAACGCGATGTCCTGCAGGTGAAAACGTCGGACATCCCACAACCCGGCGCGGGCCAGGTGCTGGTGCGCGTCCATGGCGCCGGTCTCAACCCCATCGACTGGAAAACCCGGAAAGGGCTAGGTTTCGCCGCCCGGCAGATTGAAAACAGTCTGCCCTGGACCCCGGGTTACGACGTCGCCGGCGAAGTAGTCGCCGTTGCCGACGACGTGACGACACTGGCGCCTGGTGATCGGGTGATGGGCATGATCGGCTTTCCAGAGGGCGGTGGTGGTTACGCGAATTACGCGGTGGCCGGGGCTGATGAGTTTGCCATAGTGCCGGAGGAATTGGATCTGCTGGCTGCGGGGGCCTTACCGCTGGCAGCACTGACCGCCTGGCAGGCGCTGTTCGAGGTTGCCAAGCTGGAGTCCGGGCAGAAAATCCTGATTCACGCCGGTGCCGGTGGGGTCGGGCATTTTGCTGTTCAGTTTGCGCTCGAGCGCGGTGCCCATGTGGTGGCCACCGCGTCCGCCTCGAACCGGGATTTCCTGGCCGAGCTGGGTGTGCACGAAGTCATTGATTACCGCACCACCGATGTAGCTGAAGAGTGCTACGGGCTTGATGTTGTGCTTGATCTGGTGGGCGGTGAGGAAGGCAAGCGCTCGCTGCATACTCTGGGTGAGCATGGTGTGCTGGTGACCATCCCGACGGTGACCGCCGATGAGATCATCAGCGCCGCCGAGAACATGGGTTTGCGTGCCCATGGTATGACCGTGCGTCCCGATGTCTTCCACCTGGATGAAATTGCCGAGCTGATCGAGGATGGCGATGTCCGGGTACACCTGGATCAGGTCTTTCCCCTTGATCAGGTTGTCCACGCCCATGAACTGCTCGAAGGCGGTCACGTGCGTGGCAAGCTGGTGCTGGACTGCCGCTGAGGGGCGTGGTTTACGCCCCTTGGTTACCCGCTTTTTCCGAGTCTGAGCTCTTGCTCGTGTCTTCACCGTTGTCTGTCTGTCCGTCCCGCTCCCTGCGTTCTTTCCGAGCCTGAGGGGGAACCAGGCTGATCAGCATCCAGTCTTTCTCAGGTTTCAGCGTCTCCATATCCATCACCGGCATGACGTGGCCCTTGCTGTCAAATACGAACAGTACCAGGGCCTGGCGCTGGAACTTGTTCAGGAAATCATCGTAACTGAACTCGTCGCTGAGCTGGGTGGTGCGCACGGTGTAGTCCTGGCTCGCCAGACTGGCCAGCTTGGCGTAGCTTACGCCTCCGAACAGACCCCGGGTCATCTGGATTTTCTCGGCGGTCTGGTGACGCGCTTTCTGATCCTGATCGCCTTCCGCGAGACTGAACACGCTCTGCTTCCCGAACCAGTCTAGGAAGTGGTAGGTGGCCAGGGAGTTCATGTGCTTGTAGGGCGAAATCACCAGCAGGTTGCCGATACCGGTCAGGTCCAGGTGAGTGGAGGCATGCTCCGACACCGGGTTGCCGAAATAGGTTTGCAGATTTTCCATACGGGCCTGGCGCACGTTCTCCCAGTTGGTGTCCGCCAGGGTGACCGGGACCTCAGATTTTTTCAGCGCCATGCCAATCATCCGGGCAACCGGATTTGCGCCAAGCAACAGGAACCCGTACTCCGCCGGCTCGTTCACTTTCAGCATTTTTGCCACCGGGCGAGCGGTCAGGCTTTGCAGTGTCACAGTGGCAATGATCAGCATGAACACTAGCGGCACCAGGGTGCCGGCACTCTCATAGCCCAGCTTCTGTAGCTGGAACGCAAACAGTGCCGAGACCGCAGCCGCCACAATGCCTCGCGGGGCAATCCAACTCAGGAACAGTTTCTCCCGCCAGTTCAGCTTGGTGCCAATGGCCGACAGGAAGATGCTTAGCGGCCGGGCTACCAGCATCAGAATCGCCAGTACCACGGCCAGACCCCAGCCCAGTTCGGCAATGGCGCTGAACTCCACGCGGGCAGCCAGAATGATAAACAGGGCAGAAATCAGCAGAACGCTGAGCGACTCCTTGAATTCAAGAATGCTATCGATCGGTACCTGCTTCATGTTGGCCATCCAGATACCCATTACGGTGACCGTCAACAGGCCGGACTCGTGCGCGATTTCGTTGGACAGGGCGTAAACGCCGAGCATGAAGGTGAGGGTGCCGGCGTTGTGCAGGTACTGCGGGATCAGGTGCTTGCGCAGTGCCAGACCATTCAGGTAACCGGCCACAGCGCCAATCAAGAAGCCCACCATCAGGGTCTTGCCGAAGATGTAGAGTGAGTGACCAAAGACATTGCCCTGGCCCCAGGACACAATGCCCTCAAACACCAGGACCGCCAGCAGGGCACCGACCGGATCGATGATGATGCCTTCCCAGCGCAGGATGTTGGCCAGGTTGGATTTCGGCCGGACCGAGCGCAGCAGCGGTGCGATGACCGTGGGGCCGGTAACGATGGAAATGGCGCCGAACAGCAGTGCCACCGGCCATGACACATCCAGCAGCCAGCGTACTGACAAGGTGCCGATGATACAGGTGACGATGGAGCCAACCGGAATCAGGTTGCGCACCATTTTGCCGTGGCCGCGAATTTCGGCCAGGCGCAGGGTCAGGCTGCCTTCGAACAGGATAATGGCGACCGCCAGGGAAATGACCGGGAACAGCAGCTCACCGAATACCGCTTCTGGTACCAGGAAGCCGAAGAACGGACCGGCCGCCAGGCCGCCGGCGAGCAGAAACAGGATTGCCGGCATCCTGACCCGCCAGGCCAGCCATTGGCAGAACAAGGAGAGAACGCCGATGCTGGCAAGCAGCAGGACCGTGCTAATGGGCATAATGAGGGCAAATCCTTAGGGTTATTGGTTGGCGCGTCTGGCGATCCGGTTCAGCAGCCGGGACGCCGCAAAGAAGCCAAAACTGGCGGTGACCGGGCTTGCCGCGCCGAAACCGGAAGCGCAATCTAGTCGCACCGGGCCATCGGTTGCCGGTTTCTGCAAGCACACTTCGCCGTCTCCGGCAGGATATGTCAGTTGCTCCAGCGAGTATACGGCTTCAATACCAAAACGGCGTTTTGGATTGCGCGAGAAACCGTACTCCCGGCGTAACAGGTTTCGCACCTTGGCCAGCAGCGGATCTTGGGTGGTCTTGCTCAAATCCGCGACCTGGATCTGGGTCGGGTCCAGCTGACCACCGGCACCACCAGCGCAGACTAAAGGAAGCTTGCGGCGCTGGCAGTGAGCGATCAGCGCGGCCTTGGCTTTGACGCTGTCGATAGCATCGACCACGCCGGTCATCTCCGGGGTGATCAGTTCAGCGACGTTCTTGGTGGTCAGGAAGCCGAAATGCACCCGGATATCAGCCTGTGGATTGATTGCCCGCAGGCGGTCCGCCATGGCATCGGTCTTGGTACGACCGTACTGCTGCTCCAGGGCATGAAGCTGGCGATTGGTGTTGGACACGCAAATGTCGTCCATGTCGATCAGGGTGATGGTGCCGATGCCACTACGGGCGAGCGATTCGGCGGCCCAGGAGCCCACGCCCCCCAGTCCGACAATGGCAATGTGGGTGGATCGAAAGGCTTCCAGGGCGCGGCGCCCATAGAGTCGTTCAATACCACCAAAGCGAAAGGCATAATCGTCGGCGTTCATGCGGCCTCCGGTCGGGTCCGGTGTGGGACCGGACAGAATCAAAGAGCGCAATTGTAACCCAGAGCCGGGTCAAACCGCAGGTGTTGCAGTGCTCGGACGATGCCGGGTGTTGCAGGGTGTTGAAAGAGTGAGGGAAGGTCAGGGCCGTTTGGCCCTGACCGGTTCTGACCTTAAGCGGCCCAGTGGTCGTCGTTGAACGCCATCAGGCTGTCTTTGCCAGTCTTGATGTCGCCCAGCAGCCAGTGGATTTCCGGCAGAAGTTTCTCAAAGTAGAAGCGGGCAGACACCTGCTTGCTCTCCAACAGTGGCTTGTTGGCGCCATCGGCCTCCAATTGCTGACCGGCAACACCGGCCATGCGCGACCAGAGATAGCCAATCACCGTCAGGGCCATCAGGCGCAGATACGGGGTGGCGGCGGAGCGGCCTGTTCCGGATCGCTCGGGGCATTGCTTGCCAACCACATGGTGGCTTCCTCAAGACACTTGATGGCATCTTTCAGTTCTTCACGATGGGGCGCATCCGGGTTGTCCTTGAGGTAACCGGTGAGCACACCAAACAGGCTACGGACCAGTTGTCCGCCCTTCAGGCTCAGCTTGCGGCCGACCAGGTCCATGGCCTGAATGCCGTTGGTACCCTCGTAGATCCGGGCGATGCGGCCATCACGAACCAGCTGCTCCAGCGGCCAGTCGGTGGTGAAACCGGAACCGCCCAGTACCTGCAGACCAGTGTTGGCATTGTTGAAACCCTCATCGGTCAGGAAGGCCTTGACCACCGGCGTCAGCAGCTGCACCAGATCGTCTGACGATTCACGCACGGCTTCATCGGTGTGGGCCACTGACAGATCCAGGTGGTGCCCGGTAAACAGGGCCAGGGCACGCATGCCTTCGTTCAACACTTTCTGGCGCATCAGCATACGACGCACGTCGGGATGCACGATGATCGGGTCGGCCGGACCGTCCGGGTTCTTGGGGCCACTCAGGGAACGGCTCTGCAGACGCTCGCGGGCAAAGCCCAGGCTCTCCTGGTAAGCCATTTCGGCCAGGCCCAGACCCTGCATGCCAACCATCAGGCGGGCTTCGTTCATCATGGTGAACATGGCACGCATGCCGTCGTTGGGCTCGCCCACCAGCCAGCCTTTGGCGCCTTCAAAATTCATCACGCAGGTGGCGGAACCCTTGATGCCCATCTTGTGTTCCAGGCCGCCACAGAACGCCGGGTTACGTTCGCCGGTGTCCGGCAGGACCTTGGGTACCACGAACAGGGAGATGCCCTTGGTGGTGTCGGGCGCACCGGGCAACTTGGCCAGTACCAGGTGGACAATGTTGTCTACCAGGTCGTGCTCACCACCGGTGATCCAGATCTTGGTGCCTTCGATGGCATAGCTGCCGTCGTCGTTCGGTGTCGCGCGGGAGCGGATCAGGCCCAGGTCAGTACCGCACTGGGGCTCGGTCAGGCACATGGTGCCGGTCCACTGGCCGGAGATGAGTTTCTCCAGGTAAACCTTTTTCAGTTCTTCAGAGCCGTGGGCGTGCAGGGCACTGATGGCACCGTGGGTTAGGCCCGGGTACATGCCCAGCGAGAGGTTGGTGGAGCACACCATCTCATCGACGACAAATTTTAGAGTGTGCGGAAGTCCCTGACCACCGAATTCCAGCGGTGCGTCCAGGGCAGTCCAGCCACCTTCGACAAATTTCTTATAGGCTTCCTTGAATCCTGCGGGCGTGGTCACCGCATGGGTCTCGGGGTCGTAGCTGCAGCCTTCGCGATCGCCAATCTGGTTGGTGGGCTGAATCACTTCCGCCGCCAGCTTACCGGCTTCGTCAATAACCGCAGAAATCAGGTCGGGAGTGGCGTCAGCGTATTTTTCCAGCTCGTGGAGCCGGTCTGCACCCAATACATCAAACAACAGAAAGCGAAGATCGTTCGCGGGAGCCTGGTATTGCATGGAGTACTCTCCTCAATGTGCTTCTTTATCTTGAGACCCCGAGCCGGTGGCGCGTGATCTTGTGGTGTCGGGTTGTATTTGATCGGAACAGTTGATTCATACGCCCGTTTTAATATCTCGGTTCACAGGCGCCAGCAGTCCAGCCATCAAACTGTTCGTATTTCCTGCAGAATTTGAGCGCGCGGCTTAAGGAACAGCCGGGGCGTTGAAGTGTTTACACCAGTGGGAGAATCACAATGAAACGAGTGCTGATAGCCGGAGCGTCGGGAGCCATCGGCGCCGCGTTGGCAGAGGCCATTCTGGCCGAGTACCCGGACAGCCGGGTGGTGGGTCTGTGCCGAGACCCGGATCGGGCGCCCGAAACGTTGCGCAGCTCCGATCGGGTCACGTTGGTGCCCTGGGATGCAGGTGACAGCAGTTCTCTGGCGTCGGTGACCGATGCCCTGGAGTTAGTCTTTCCGGCCCGGGAGGGCATTGACACCCTGATCTACGCGGCGGGTTTGCTGCACTCAGACACGGTATTCCCGGAGAAACGCCTGGAGGACTTGTCTGCCGATGCCATGAACCAGGCTTTTGCAGTCAATGTCACCGGATTTGGCATGCTGGTGCAGGCGCTGATTCCCTGGCTCAGGCACAAGGAGCTGAAACGGATCGCGGCTATTTCGGCGAAAGTCGGTTCCATTACCGACAACCGCTGGGTGGCTGGTACGCCTATCGCAGCTCCAAGGCGGCCCTGAATATGCTGGTACGCGGACTGTCAGTGGAATTACCTCGCGTTGTAGGCCGGTAGCCTGTGTGGCGCTGCACCCGGGCACCACGGAATCGGCGCTCAGTGAGCCGTTCCGTCAGTCGCTGGCGCAATTGAAGGTACACACGCCAGCACAGACTGCGGAGAATCTCCTCAAGGTTATTGGCGACGTGACCAGTGATGACAACGGCCGCTTCCTCAGTTGGGATGGTTCGGAACTGCCCTGGTAGGTGGTAACGGCCACAAAAAAGGGCGATCAATGATCGCCCTTTTTATCAGCCTTAGCCCGCTCAGCGAATGAACGGGTTTAGCATCCGGGTAAAGGTGCCGGTCAGTTTTACCGGTGCACTCAATACCGAAAGCGTGATGCAATCTTCACAGCCGACGGCAACCGGCTTATGTTCGTCCTGATCATTCAGCACAACAAAGTCCCACTGATTGAATACGCCTTTCTGGTCGGCAAACGCGCCCTGCAAGACGATTGTCGTTTCTTCGCCCCGATGGGTATGGGCCGGAGCCTTGCCGCCTGCGGCCAGTTTCTGAAGTACAACCTGTTCGGACTGGCCAGGGAAGCGATCGGTAATGTCCAGCACGCTGACATCGCCCAACTGCCGCTTCCACGGCAATCTGTTGATGTCGTCGCCCAAGAGCTTCTGCAGCACACCCATGCGAGGGGCTGGTGCAAAGTCTGATGCTCTGACCGGCTCACTGTCGATCGCCGAAAGAATATTGTCGAACATGTTTTCGGAGACAGTTACCTTCGGCTGTTGCTCCATCATCACCGCACCCAGACTGTCGAGCGTATCGACACGACTGCGGCAATGCGGACATTCGTCCAGATGCAGCCTAATGCATAAGGCATGTGGCTCGCTCAGATTGCCTGCGCTGTATTCCATCAAGCTCAGACTGTCGGGATGATGACGTGTCATACGTTTTGATCCTGCAAAATCACTTTCAATTTGTTCAATGCCAGGCGGACCCGGCTTTTCACTGTGCCAAGGGGAATGTTCAACTCATTCGCGACCATCTGGTGCGACTTGTGTTCCATGTATACCTTGGCAATCACGGTAGTCTGTTCTTCGGGTAAATGCGTCAGCGACTCCCGAATGCGCCGCTCTGACATTAGACGATGCAAAGATGTGACCGGCTCGTTCTCATTGTCGCCAGGGATTTGCCAGAGATCCTCGGTTTCGACCGGCATTTCCGCACTGGTGCGCTGCATCTTGCGCAGCATGTCAATGCGCTGGTTCCGGGCGATGGTGAAGATCCACGTCGACGCTGCGGCCTTGCGCCAGTCATAGAGACACGAGCGACGCCAGATGGAGACAAAGACTTCCTGAACCAGCTCTTCCGCGTGGCTCGCCAGTCCGTTCGCCATGGCGTAATACTTAATCTGCGGACCAAAGTGCTCGAAGAGTGCGTGGTAAGCCGCACGATCTTGATCCTTGCCCACTTTCTGCAGCAGCTGGCTCCAAGGATCTTTCCTTCCTTCAGAGCTGGCCGGCTTTTGCTCCAGTGTGCTCACTGGACGCTCCTTGACAGTTACATGATTTGAACTTGTTCTAGCCATCATTCTATGCACTCGTCCCAGGTTTGTCAGTCATGGAATTTACGGGCCGGATCTGACTCTGGATCAGTGCAGATACAAAAAAGATTGATGGCTGAGGTGGGCATTTGGCGCCTCCGCAGAAGCGCCAGATTCATTCTTCCAGGTAGGTGTAGCCTTCCAGGCCTGCGGTCAGCTCCGCCAGCAATTGCAGCCGCTGGGAGTCGGGCAGATCACTGGCGTCGAATTTCTGCTGGTAAGTTTTGAGCAGGTCCTCGGGCTCGAAGTTAACGTAGCGCAGCACCTTGGAAACCGTATCCCCGGTGATTGGCTGGCCAATGCTGAAGCCGCCTTCCGGATTCAGCTGGACGTCTACCGAGTGGGTGTCACCGAACAGATTGTGCATGTCGCCGAGAATTTCCTGGTAAGCCCCGGTCATGAAGAAACCCATCAACAGCGGCTCGCTCGGGTTTTCTTCCGGCAGTGGCAGGGTGGTTTCAGTACCCTGGCCGTCCACGTACTGATCAATACGGCCATCGGAATCGCAGGTGATGTCCTGGATTACCGCCCGGCGAGTCATTGGCCGATTCAGACCGTTGATGGGCATCACCGGGAAGATCTGGTCGATACCCCAAACATCCGGCAGCGACTGGAACAGGGAGAAGTTCACAAACAGTTTTTCGGCCAGTTTCTCATTCAGTTCGTCAATGATCTCCCGGTGCGCCCGATTAGCCGAATTCAGCTGGTTGCGCAGCAGCCGGCAGCAGCGCGTATATAGGGTTTCGGCGTCGGCCCGTTCTGGTAGCGACAGCACACCGTGGGCGAACTGACCATGGACGTCGGCCATGGCGTGGAGCACGTCGTGGTAGATTTCGGCCAGCGAACGCGGCGTGTCGGAATCCTCCAGGCTGAGCAGGTCCCGCCATAGATCATGAAGCGGTCCCGGTGCCTCTGGTAACGGCTGCTCGGGGGTGCGGTCCTGGGGTACTTCCCGGTCAATCACGTTGGTGACCAGCACTGAGTGGTGCGCGGTCAGGGCCCGGCCGGATTCGCTGATCAGGTGCGGGTGCGGGATGCCGTAGCGGTCGCATTCGGTCTGCAGAACATGAATCACGTTGTAGGCGTACTCGTGCACGCTGTAGTTCATTGAGCAGCTGCTGCGGGAACGGGTGCCTCGTAGTCCACGCCCAGGCCGCCGCCAATATCCACGGTGTCGATAGGCGCGCCCAGTTGGCGCAACTCGCTGTAGAAGCGTGCGCATTCCCGCAGGCCGGTCTGGATGTCGCGGATGTTGGCAATCTGTGAGCCAGGTGAAAGTGCAGCAGCTGCAGGGTGTCCAGGGCACCGGCCTGGCGCAGGGTGTTGACCACATCCAGAACCTGGCTGGCGGACAGCCCGAACTTGGATTTCTCGCCGCCGGTATTCTGCCAGTTGCCCTTGCCAATGGTGGCCAGGCGGGCGCGCACACCGATCAGTGGTGACACGCCCAGATCCCGCGCCTCGTCCAGAATCAGCGGCAGTTCTGACTGTTTTTCCACCACGATAAATACCCGGTGGCCCAATTTCTGGCCGATCAGTGCCAGGCGGATGTATTCCCGGTCCTTGTAGCCATTGCAGACAATGACCGAGCCGGGCTGCCGGGACATGGCCAGGACGGCCATCAGCTCGGGCTTGCTGCCAGCCTCCAGGCCGATCTGGCCCTGGCTGGCGGCGGGTTCGGCCGACAAAAGCTCTTCCACCACCCGGCGCTGTTGGTTGACCTTGATCGGATAGACCGCAGTGTACTGGCCTTGATAGCTCTGGTCGCCGGCCACCTTGTTGAAGGCGCCGCACAGTTTGTTGACCCGATCGTGCAGGATGTCGGTGAAGCGGATGAGCACCGGCAGCTGGATTCCGGACTGTAGCAGGGACTGAGTCAGGTCTGGCAGGTTGATGCGGGCCGGACTGTGGCCCCGATCCGGCCGGATCAGCACCTGGCCCTGCTCATTCACACCGATGTAGCCATCGCTCCAATGGGCAATGTTGTAGACCTTGTGGGCAGTGGTGCCGCTGGATTCGCTCATGCTTGCTATCCTGTCAGAAAACCGGGGCCGGCGAGATAGGGGCAGACGCGGCCGACTGTATGGTCGCCATTGTATGGATTCCGCTCGCCGGCTAAAAGAACCGGGTGTGGAAACTACACGACAAGTTCGGCGATTAAAGCTTTAGCTACCGGGGTGGCAT
Organism: Marinobacter similis; assembly: GCF_000830985.1. GTDB lineage: Bacteria > Pseudomonadota > Gammaproteobacteria > Pseudomonadales > Oleiphilaceae > Marinobacter > Marinobacter similis. The sequence goes on from NZ_CP007151.1 coordinate 2,428,127, forward strand.
GCCTACAATACGCCCTTTAACCCGGCTCATGGACCACAGCAGGAGAAGTACGATGACGGCATTGAACGAAGGTTGGTTTACGGAAATATTCCAGGATCATGGGACGGCGTTTTCCCTGCAGGTGAAAAAGAAGGTGCATGAGGAACAGACGCCGTTTCAGAAGCTGGAAATCTATGAAACCGAAACCTTCGGCAACCTGATGGTGCTGGATGGTTGCGTGATGCTGACCAGCCGCGACAACTTCCTGTACCACGAGATGATGACCCACCCGGCTCTGTTCACCCACAAAGACCCGCGTAAGGTGGTCATCATCGGTGGTGGCGACTGTGGCACCCTGAAAGAAGTGCTCAAGCACCCGGGTGTGGAAGAGGCCTGGCAGGTGGAGATTGATGAGCGGGTCACCCGGGTTTCGGAAAAGTACTTCCCGGAGCTGTGTGAATCCAACGGCGATCCCCGGGCCAATTTCTTCTTCGGCGATGGCATCCAGTGGATTCGCGACATTGAGCCAATAGCTCGATTTGATCATCATCGACAGCACCGATCCGGTCGGTCCGGCCGAAGGCCTGTTCGCCCTGGATTTCTATCGCGATGCCATGCTGGCGCTGCGCGAAGGCGGTTTGATCGTGCAGCAAAGCGAGTCTCCGCTGCTGCACACCGGCACCATCATCAAGTCGATCCACGAGGACATGCGCAAGGCCGGATTTGATCACGTCCAGACCCTGCCATTTCCGCAACCGGTTTACCCCACGGGTTGGTGGAGCTGCACTATGGCGGGCAAGGACAAGCCGGTACGCTATTTCCGTGAAGAAGATGCCGAGAACCGTCCGTTTGTTACTCGTTACTACAATCCAGGCACTCACCATGGTGCCCTTGCGATGCCTCAGTTCATGGTGGATGAACTGGAGGATCATGTTATCCCGGGCGAGGGCTGATTCGTCGTCCGCACCTGAATCTGTATTCAAACGAGACCTGTTTCAGAGGCTGTCATTCCTCCGGGCTATGAGCAGCCCGTTGCTTTGATCAAGACGATCTCTACGGCGCCGGTTGGATTGACTAGACTGATGAAGCAGTGAGAAACGATCGGAGATAGGGAACCACGTCAGGAGAGGGAATCATGGCGGTGCGACAAGGGGAGTCTGAGAAAAACTGGTTCCGGTCAGAGCGCTTGAGTTCGGTAAACGGTGAGTATTTCTTTGAAACCCGAGAGTTCAATAGAGGGGCCTTTTGAGTCTGAGCTAGAGGCTGTGCTGGAATTGCGTTTGTATTTGCAGAAGGCTGAGTACCAGTCGTATTTGACCCAGCCAGCGCATTGAAGTCTGACCATGAAAAAAGGCGCCCCGGAGGGCGCCTTTTTTGTTGGGATCCAGTAAACGCTTTTTACTTGGCGCTCACGAATTCCGGATAGGCTTCCATGCCACACTCGGACAGATCCACACCTTCGTACTCGTCTTCTTCGCTGACCCGCAGGCCCATCACGCTTTCAGGATGCCCCAGACTACCAGGCTGGCAACGAAGACCCAGGCGAAGATGGTGATTGCGCCGATGATCTGGCCGCTGAAGCTTGCGCCACCGTTGGTGACCGGAACCAGCAGCAGACCCAGCAGACCGCAGACACCGTGGACCGAGATGGCACCGACCGGATCGTCGATACGCAGCTTGTCCATGGTGACGATGCTCAGTACTACAAGCACACCGCCGAAGGCACCGAACAGGGTAGCGGTCAGGGCACTCGGAGTGGAAGGCTCAGCAGTGATCACCACCAGGCCAGCCAGGGCACCGTTCAACAGCATGGTCAGGTCGGCCTTGCCGAACATCAGGCGAGCGGTGATCAGGGCGGCAACTGCGCCACCGGCAGCGGCGGTGTTGGTGTTCAGGAACACCATGGCGACGGAGTTGGCGCTGGCAATATCGCCCAGCTTCAGTACCGAACCGCCGTTGAAGCCGAACCAGCCCATCCACAGGATGAAGGTGCCGAGAGTAGCCAGCGGCAGGTTGGCACCCGGGAAGGCACGGATTTCGCCGTTTGCACCGTACTTGCCTTTACGGGCACCCAGCAGGATGACACCCGCCAGAGCCGCGGCCGCACCAGCCATGTGAACGATACCGGAGCCGGCAAAGTCGCTGAAGCCAAGGTCGCCCAGGGAGTACATGCCGAAGACAGACGCGCCGCCCCAGGTCCATGCACCTTCCATCGGGTAGATGAAGCCGGTCATGACAACCGCGAAGATCAGGAAGGCCCAGAGCTTCATCCGCTCAGCCACGGCACCGGAGACGATGGACATGGCGGTAGCGACGAACACCACCTGGAAGAAGAAGTCAGAAGCGCCGGAGTAGATGGAGCCACCCTCGAAGCCGTCTTCACGGCCGGCGAAGTCGCCCAGAACGGCTGCGGTATCTACGTCGCGATGCCGGACAGGAAGATGTTACCGCCGTACATGATGGCGTAACCGCACACCAGGTACATGATGCAAGAGATGGCAAACAGTGCCACGTTCTTGGTCAGAATTTCCGTGGTGTTCTTGGAGCGTACCAGGCCGGCTTCCAGCATGGCGAAGCCCGCGGCCATCCACATTACTAATGCGCCGCACACCAGGAAATAAAAGGTATCCATTGCGTACTGCAGGTGAAAAAGATTGCTTTCCATTTGAAGCCCTCCGCACGAGGCTTTTCAGGTTATAAGTTTTTTTGCGCTGGCTAAGTCTTTTTTCTTAGATCTGGATCAGACCGCTTCTTCGCCGGTTTCGCCAGTCCGGATCCGGATGGCTTGCTCCAGTTCAGTCACGAAGATCTTGCCGTCACCGATCTTGCCGGTGTTGGCTGCCTTGGTGATGGACTCAATAACCTGGTCAAGCAGGTTGTCGCCAATGGCAACTTCCACCTTAACTTTGGGTAGGAAATCCACTACGTACTCTGCGCCACGGTAAAGTTCGGTGTGGCCTTTCTGTCGACCGAAGCCTTTGACTTCAGTGACGGTTACGCCTTGCACGCCAATCTCGGATAGTGCCTCACGGACATCATCCAACTTGAAAGGCTTGATGATCGCTGTCACAAGTTTCATTGCTTTCTCCTTGGTAAAGCCGTCCCAACTTCAAAGGCTTCTGGGCCAGCGGCTGGGTTCGGAATGCTGCCACCTCGCACACCAATTGTGCGGATTGCGTACGAGAGCTTTAGCATCGGGTGTGCCAACGCAAAAAAAATCTTTTAAAACAGTCGCCTAGCGAACGACTGTCCCAGATTGGCGCAAAACTGTGCACCAAAATCGGGCGTTGCGCCCCGTAATGGGCCAAATTAGAGCGACTCAACGGGGCAGCGCCAGTCATTATACTGTCGACCGGCTACAGTATGGCAGGGGGCGCGGTGTGATACACTCCCGCGTACCGGTACAGGCGCCGTGTCTGATCGTAAAACCGGCCATAATCCAATCAGTAGAGGTGATGCGTGAAAGGTCCGCAGGATATTTTCGCCCAATTGCAGGGCCAGTTTGGTCAATTCGTTCCGGATATGGCGCGAGCTGCCCGTGAGGATTTCGAAACCCAGGCCCGGGCGACAGTGATGTCGGTGCTGTCCCGGCTGGAACTGGTAACCCGTGAAGAATTCGACGCCCAGCAGGCGGTGTTGATGAAGACCCGTGAAAAGGTCGACGCACTGGAACACCGGGTTGCCGCTCTCGAGCAAAAGCTGCAAGAGCAATAACCCGGCAACGGCCCGAAAGGAGTTCGGGCCGGTTGTATTAATGTTAACCAGGGAAGGTTGTCATGCTTGCCATTGTCCATTCACGCGCCAGCGTGGGGGTTGCCGCGCCTGCGGTAACCGTTGAAGTCCATCTCTCCGGTGGCTTGCCTGCACTCTCAATCGTCGGGCTGCCTGAAACCGGCGTCCGGGAGAGTCGTGAGCGCGTTCGTAGCGCCTTGCTGAATGCCGGTTTCGAATTCCCCGCCCGCCGTATCACTATAAACCTGGCTCCTGCTGATCTACCGAAAGAGGGTGGTCGCTTCGACCTGCCCATTGCCCTCGGCATTCTCGCCGCCTCGGGTCAGATTCCCGCCGATAGCCTGACGCCCCACGAATTCGTGGGAGAGTTGTCCCTGGACGGAGCGCTTCGTCCGCTGAATGGTGTCTTGCCATCGGTGCTGGCGGCCCGGCTGATGGCCGGGCGCTTTTGGTGCCCCAGGCCAATGCCGCAGAAGCGGCCCTGGCCAGTCAAGGCGAGGTCCTGGCGGCCGGGCACCTGTTGGCGGTAGTTGAACATCTGGCGGCCCGCGCGCGGCTGGTACCGGTGGCCAGGGTGGCTCGCACACCGGCATTGGAGTCCGGTCGCGAACTCCCGGACCTGGCCGATGTCTGTGGCCAGGCCGTGCCACGGCGAGCGCTGGAGGTGGCCGCGGCCGGCAATCACAACCTGCTGTTTTTCGGTCCGCCGGGCACCGGCAAAAGTATGCTGGCCAGCCGCCTGCCGGGCATTCTGCCGGATCTGGAGGATGACGCCGCGATGGAAGTTGCCAGTGTTCATTCGGTTGCCGGTCTGGCCCTGGCCACAAACGACTGGCACAGCCCGCCATTTAGAGCGCCTCATCACACCGCCTCGGCAATTGCCATGGTCGGTGGCGGCAGCAGCCCGCGCCTGGTGAAATCTCCCTGGCGCATCGGGGCGTATTGTTTCTGGACGAGTTACCGGAGTTTGAGCGCCGGGTCTTGGAGGTGCTGCGGGAACCCATGGAAACCGGGGAAATCGCGATCAGCCGGGCGGCTCGCCAGGTGCGGTTCCCGGCCCGGTTTCAGGTGGTGGGCGCCATGAACCCGTGCCCCTGTGGCTTCAGTGGTCATCCGACCATCGAATGCCAGTGCACCCCGCAACAGGTGCTGCGCTACCGGTCGAAGATTTCCGGGCCGTTGCTGGACCGGTTCGACTTGCATGTGGAGGTGCCGGTTCAGAGTGGTGACATCTTGATGGGGCATGCGGAGGGTGGCGAATCCAGTGCCGTGGTCCGGAGTCGGGTTGCACAGGCGCGTGAGCAACAGGCAAAGCGCAAACAACTGAACTCGACTTTGAGCGGCCGCGCCTTGCAAGAGGCCTGTCGCCTGGATGCCGACGGCGAGCGCTTGCTCACCGGTGCCTTGGAAAAGCTGGGGCTGTCTGCGCGGGCCCTGCACCGGATATTGAGGGTCGCCCGCACCCTCGCGGATCTGGACGGGGTCAGTGATCTGGCACACAGCCACCTGGTTGAGGCGCTGGCTATCGCCAGCTTGACCGCCAACACGGACAAAATGCCCTGGTGTCGTCGTGACCCCTGATCCCCTGACCACCGGGACTCTGGTAAACTGTCGCCAAAATTCCGTTTAATCAGACCCGCAGCCTGCGGTTGAGGACTTCAGATGACCGACCAGAAAGACCCGCATGAGCCGAAGGAAGCAGCTCCCGAGTCGCCGGTAACCACCCGTCGAGGCATTCGCAGCTTTGTGCTGCGCCAAGGCCGGATGACCGAGGGCCAGAAGAAAGCCTATGAACGCAGCTGGCCGAAGTACGGCCTGACTCGCGAGGACGGTATGATTGACCCACGGGAAGTGTTCGGCCGCGAAGCCATGCTGAACCTGGAGATCGGTTTTGGCATGGGCGGGTCGCTGGCGGATATGGCCGAAGCCGCGCCGGAGCAGGATTTCATTGGTGTCGAAGTGCACCTGCCAGGTGTTGGCGCCTTGCTCAAGGAAGTGGAAGATCGTGGTCTGGAGAATGTCCGGGTTTACAGCATCGACGCCAACGACGTCATCGACCTGTGCCTTCCGGACGCCTGTCTGGATCGGGTGATGGTGTTTTTCCCCGATCCCTGGCACAAGAAGAAGCATCACAAGCGTCGCCTGATCCAGCACGAGTTTGTGCAGCGCATCCGGCACAAGTTGCGGGTGGGCGGTATTCTTCACCTGGCGACGGATTGGGAGAACTACTCCGAGCACATGATGGAAGTGATGAGCGAATCAGAAGGGTTTGCCAACACCCAGGACAACGGTGCCTTCTCACCGCGTCCGGACGATCGGCCCATCACCAAGTTCGAAAAGCGTGGTGAACGACTCGGCCACGGCGTCTGGATCTACTGTTTCACCGCACTAACTGATTCGGGAAGCCGATAGATAGCGCGGGCAGTGGATCGCCGTCAGCCGTGAGCGAGCGGGTGACGGCGTGATGCCCGAACAATGACCAGGCCGGCAATGCCCAGGGTCAGCCCGGTGTACTTGATCAGAGCGCAGATAGTGGCGGACAGGCTAACAACGTCGGTTGGCGGATTGAAGTTGTTCAGAAGCAGTATGTTCTCGGTGATGTCACTGAGGCCGGCCGCCACGAACAGGGCACGGATCCAGCGCGCCACCATGCGCTCGCGGACTCCCGGACGATCCCGGGTGAAGTGCCGAGTCAGCTGGATCAGAGCCAGCACGTAGGCGGGGATGAATAGGAAGTCGAGCCACAACGATATATGGGCCCACAGTTCACCGCCAGAGCGCCAGCTGCGGAGAATGGCATGGGCCTGATCCGCGGTTCCTGCCATCTGGAAGCTGACAATACCCTGGGGCGCCGAGCCGGTCTGCAGTGGCTGGTTGACCAGAATCAGGGCTACAAGCAGCACCAGAGCGGCGATCAGCGTTGCCCGCAGAGTCTTGGGTAGCGCTGCGAGTTCTTTCATCCAGTCCATTACAGAAATCGCTCCAACAAGCTGTTCAGGTATCGCTGGCCCAGGTCACTGGCCTGTAGGCGATGCCGCTCCAGCAGTTTTTCGTCACGCAACTGTTCAAGTTTTACCGCAACTGAGGACAGGGGTAAACCCGTACGCTCGGTAAACAGTGTTTCCTCCACCCCTTCCGTCAGCCGCAGTGCGTTCATCAGGAACTCCAGCGGCAAGTCCTCGACTTCAATGGTCTCTGTGCCCGCCGTCCGGCTGCCGATCCGGTTCAGGTAGGCTTCCGGTTGCCGGGTTTTCCAGTAGCGTCGGATACTGCCGTCGGCGAGGCTGATTTTGCCGTGGGCACCGGCTCCCAGTGCCAAATAGTCACCAAAGGTCCAGTAGTTCAGGTTGTGGCGCGATGCCTGTCCCGGGCGGCTCCAGGCCGATACCTCGTAATCTCGGAATCCCTGTTGGCGCAGGAAATCGCCACCCCGACGGTAGATTTCCCACAGCCGGTCATCGTCGGGCAACCGGGGCGGGCGACTGTAGAACTCGGTGTTTGGTTCCAGCGTCAGCTGATACCAGGACAGGTGTGCCGGGTTGTGACTGAGTGCGGCCTGGAGATCGGCAATGGCGTCGGCCGGGGTCTGGTCCGGCAATCCGTGCATCAGGTCGACGTTGAAGTTGTCGAAGCCGGCCTGGCGCGCCGCGTCGATGGCCCGGTGCGCAGCATGGCTATCGTGGATCCGGCCCAGTGCCTGCAGGTGGGCGCCATTGAAGCTTTGCACGCCAATGGACAGGCGATTGATGCCGGCGCTTCGGAAGGCCTCAAAGCGGCCTTCCTCCAGGGTGCCCGGATTGGCCTCGAGGGTGATTTCGGCATCTGGCGCCAGGTTCAGCCGAGCGCGCAGTTCCCGGAACAGAGTGTGGTAGAACTCACCGGTCATCAGCGAGGGCGTACCACCACCGATAAATATGGTCTGGATTTCCCGGCCGGAGGCGAAGCCAAGGTCCTGGTCCAGATCCTCCAGCAGGGCCTTCAGGTACGCCGCTTCCGGGATTTCGTGCTTGACTGCGTGGGAATTGAAATCACAGTAGGGGCATTTGCGCACGCACCAGGGCATGTGCAGGTACAGACTCAGCGGTGGCGCGACCGCCACCGGCGCAGGGGCGGTCACAGAGTCACGCTCCCGCCTTCAGCTGTTGCGTCAGTTGCGCCAGGGCGCGACCCCGGTGACTGATGCGGCTCTTTTCAGCACGGGTCAGTTCGGCGGCACTGCACTGATGCTCGCCGACCCAGAACACCGGGTCGTACCCGAAGCCACCGTCACCGGCGGGAGCGGACAGGATGGCCCCGGGCCACCGGCCGTGACAGACCACCGGCGTGGGGTCGTCAGCGTGCCGCAAAAACACCAATACGCAGTGGAACTGGGCGCCACGCTGGCCCTCGGGTACCGAAGCCATGGCAGCCAACAGCGCGTCGACGTTGTCCTGGTCGCTGGCATTATCGCCGGCGTAGCGGGCCGAACGCACACCCGGTTGCCCATTCAGGCAGTCCACCGCCAACCCGCTGTCGTCGGCCAGTGCTGGAAGGCCCGTTATCCGTGAGGCGTGCCGGGCCTTGAGGATGGCGTTTTCCACAAAGGTCACGGCCGGTTCTTCGGCTTCACCGACACCCAGCTCACCCTGGGCCACTGGTGTCATGCCCAGGGGGCCGAGCAGATCGGTCAGTTCTGCGATCTTGCCCTTGTTGTTGCTGGCAATCACGATTTTGTCAGTCATGGCGTACTCAGTCACTGAACAGTGTGTGGGCAAACCGGACCGGCAGGTCTCGCTGTTCGCCGGTAGGGCGCGCCGTGACATTAAACGTCATCAGTTCCCCGGAGCTATACTGGTACTCGGCGATGAAGTACACCGCGTCGCCTTCCTGCACCCTTCGAAACGCCAGGAACCGCACCTGCTGGATGTCGTTGGAAACCTTGCCCTCAACCTGTCCGCCCATCGGCGACATGGTTCCGTCGTCGTTTTCCTTCATGATCGCAATGTTGATGATTCCTATGCCCTTGCTGCGCTGCAGATTGTTAGCCTTGGCCACTTCCGGGGAAAGGAAGGTGCTGGGCAGGACGCTCCAGTGCACCTGGATGTCACCGAAATCCTGATTGCCGGCGGCGTGTACCTGCATGGCAAACGTCAGCGCCACCAGAGTGGACAGGGCATACAGGTAAAGACGCTTTGCGAGTCTCATTGTTCGTTCTCCCGTGTAATGCGATAGATGGCAATTTCCCCAAGCAGGTTGGGCCACAACCGGGCCAGCCAGCTATTCTGGTGCTGGCCGTCGACCACCCGTCGGCTTTTGATGCGAATGCCCTTCTGGCGGCATAGAGCTTCAAAATCCTTGAAGGTGCACAACCGGATGTTGGGGGTGTTGTACCATTTATACGGTAGAGCTTCGGATTCGGGCATACGACCGCTCAACGCCAATCCCCAACGCAAGCGCCAATGGGCAAAGTTGGGAAAGGTGACGATGCCATCGCGGCCGACCCGCAACATTTCGTCCAGCACCCGGTCCGGGCGGCGAACCGCCTGCAATGCCTGGGTCATGAGCACGGTATCGAAACTGCCATCGTCGAAGTTACCCAGGCCCTGGGTGTCGAGGTTTTGCTCGATGACTGGCACCCCGCGGCTCATACATGTGGTGATGTGCTCGGGGTTGATCTCCAGGCCAAAGCCACTGGCACCACGCTCCCGTTGCAGGTAGTCGAGCAGGGTGCCGTCACCACAACCCAGGTCCAGCACGTGATGGCCGGGTTGGATCCATTGCTGGATGATTTCTAGATCCGGTCTCATTGGCCCACCTCCCTGGCTACGCGGTCCATGTAGGCGGTGAAAACGTCGGTGTAGCGGGGCGTCGGGATCAGAAATGCGTCATGGCCCCAGGGTGCGTCTATCTCGGAATAGCTGACTTTTCGCCGGGCCGCAATCATGGCGTTGACCAACTCCTCCGATCGGGCCGGGGTGAAGCGCCAGTCGGTACTGAACGACAGCACCAGGAATTCACACCGGGCCTCAGCCAGCGCCCGGGCCAGGTCGCCGCCATAATCGTAGGCGGGGTCGAAATAATCCAGCGCCTTGGTCATCAGCAAATAGGTGTTGGCGTCGAAGGATTCGGAAAACCGCTCGCCTGGTAACGCAGATAACTTTCCACCTGAAATTCGGCGTCGTAGCCGAATTTGTAGGCCTGGTCCCGTAGCTCGCGACCAAACTTCTCGCCCATGGAGGCATCGGACAGGTAGGTGATGTGGCCGACCATGCGTGCCAGCATCAGGCCGCGCCGGGGTACCACGTCGAAATCGTAGTAGCGGCCGTCATGGAATTCCCGGTCCGAGGTAATGGCCTGCCTGGCCACTTCGTTGAAGGCGATGTTCTGGGCCGTCAGTCGGGGCGTGGAGGCGATCACCACCGAATGCTTCAGTCGCTCCGGATAATCCAGGCTCCATTGCAGCGCCTGCATGCCTCCGAGCGATCCGCCCACCACCGCGGCCCAGCATTGAATGCCCAGCCTATCCGCCAGCAGGGCCTGGCTCTTCACCCAGTCGCCGACGGTAATAACGGGGAAATCCGGGCCGTAGGGCTTGCCGGTGGCCGGATTGGTGCTATTGGGCCCTGTGCTGCCGTGGCAGCCGCCCAGGTTGTTCAGGCTCACCACGAAAAAGCGATTAGTGTCGATGGGCTTGCCGGGGCCGATGCAGCTATCCCACCAGCCGGGCTTGCGCTCGTCTGTACTGTGGTAGCCGGCGGCGTGGTGATGACCGCTCAGGGCGTGACAGATAAGCACGGCGTTGCTGGCATCGGCGTTCAGCTGACCGTAGGTTTCAATCACCAGGTCGTAGCTGTTCAGGGCCTGGCCACAGGCCAGCTCGATGGGCGTGTCGAAATGAAGAGTCTGCGGGGCAACAACTCCGACAGAATCCGCAGGCAGGGAATCGGGCATTGGCGCGACAGGTTCCTGGTTCGGTCTGTAAGTATCTGGAACAGCAATGACAAAGCCATTACCGGCCCAGCAGTTTAAAGCCGGGCCGTCATGGCTGCAACCGATGGCGAGTGCGTGTGACGGGGCTTAGAATGCCCCGGAGATGTTGACGACTTTTTGCTGGATCAGGGTCGGGGCCGGTTTGCGGATCTGGCGTTGCATGGCGTCAGCCAATTCCAGCTGCCGGGTGAGGTCGGAAATGGTGTTGTGCAGACGTTCCCGCTCGGCACGGCCATCGCGGTCACTGCGCACCATGTCCCGCAGGCGTCGGATCTGATGCTCCAGTAGCTGCTTCTGTTCCATGGAGTATTGCATGATCGGTAGCAGTGCCTCCCGAGGCCAGCGATCAACGTCGGTGCGGACGCGGGCATTCAGGGTGCGGGCTTCACCCACAATGACATTGAAGAAGCGGCGGACCAGCAAGGACTGTTCGGTCAGCAGGTTCTTGGGACTGATCCGAAACCGTCGTGCTTTCTTGCGCAGTTCCCGTACGGCAATGACATGCCGCCCTGCCCGCAGCGGAATGGGCTCCAGGTGACGGGCCCTGGTGTCCTCGTTGTAGCGCCGGTAGATGGCGCCGACCATTTTCTCCGCCAGACGCCCCTCGCTCATCAGGTTGGTCAGATCACCTTCGAGCAACTCAAAGAACTGGTCCATGGCCCGATTCATGCCAGCCGTGGTCCAGCTTTTCGACATGGACTGACGAATCCGCTCGGCGTGATCTTCAAAACGCTTCTCGGCTACCAGCTGTTTCAGCATGCCCCCCTGGGAGTCCATCAGCCGCCGGCTGGAGCGAAGGGTGATCAGCTTCTTGTAGTAGAAGTCGTAGTCTTTCTGGGCCCGGTCGGCGAGTCGGGCCAGTGCCGCCTTGTCCATGGTGGTGCCGGAGCAGGCCGCCAGTTCTTCCTGCAGTGAATCCAGTCGGGTTTGCATTGCGGCCTGACTGTTTTGCAGCATGCCCAGCAGATCATTGATCAGACTCTGGGTAATCAACTGCTCCTTGTGCATCAGGATGCGCTGGATGATCAGTTGCTCCAGCTGCCCGATGTTGGATCGTTCAAACAGTGCCTCATCCTGGCGGACCCGGCTGACCAGGCCCTGCTTGGCGGACAGTGGGATGACATCGTGCTGGCGGATGCCCAAATGGTCGGCGGTATATTCGCGCACCCGCTCAATGGCGTCCTGGGTGTGCTTCTCACCCTGCAGGTCGTCCCAGAGTACGTCGATTTTGTTCAGTACCGCAAAGCGTCCGGCCCGGTGGTCGGCGTGCTCGGTGTCGATGTGCTCTTTCCAGATGGTCAGGTCGCTGGCGGTCACGCCGGTGTCGGCACTCAGGACAAAAATGACAGCGTGGGCCCGAGGCAGCATGCTAATGGTCAGCTCAGGCTCAGAGCCCAGGGCATTGAGCCCCGGTGTGTCGAGAATGCGCAAGCCGCGCTCGAAAAGTGGATGGCGAATGCTGATCTGTGCGTTGCGCCAGGCGGGTACCAGCACCTGGCCCGGATTATTGCGGTCATGCTCCAGCATGTCATCGTCGAAGCCCAGGCGACGGGCTTCTTCTGGCCGTACGCTCTTGACCCGCGCCACCTCCGCCAGCACCTCGCGCATGACTTCGGGGTCGCGTTCGTCGAGCTCGTGCTTGACCCAACGCTCAGGCTGCTTGCGCAGCTGCTGCAGGGACAGCTCGCCGGTGCGGGTTTCTATCGGTAACAGCAGGAGGTAGTTCTGGTTGGCGCTGCGATCGAAGAACAGCTCGGTCGGGCACATGGTGGTGCGTCCGGCCTGTGACGGCAGCATGCGCTGGCCATACTCGGAAAAGAACAGGGCGTTGATCAGTTCGGTTTTGCCCCGGGAGTACTCGCCCACAAAGGCAATGGTCAGTTCGTCTTCAACCAGCAATTCGAGTCCGTGACGTATTCGGGTGCTTACGTCGTCCGAAAACAGATTGTTGTCCTGCAGCCATAACCGGTAGCGGCCAATCTGTCGGATTAGCTCTTTTTTCCAGTTGTGGTATGCCTCTACCTGCTGTGACAGAGTTCCCTGCTGAGTCATTGTCTTTCCTTCTGCGCTACTACCGAGCCTTCTGCGCGACTGCCGGGTGCTTGGGGCACGATGCTCTGGAGGGCGGATTAATTACTGGTAATAGTATCCTGTTCCCTGCAGCTTTGGAGCCGGGGTCTAAGTAGACTGTCGTCTATATCGGCAGGACTTGCAATAAAAAAGCTGCAAAATCATAGGGATGATCTTGCAGCTTCGGATTAATCGATTTCGTCGAGAACTGTAACGAAATGTATTTTTGAGATGCAGTTTACAAACCGAGGCCGATAGAGCCGAGCCCCGCAGCCATCTTCATGTGCTCGATGACCACTGAAATCACGTTCAGAATCAGGAAGACGATGATCGGTGACAGATCCAGGCCACCCATGGAGGGCATGATATTACGCACCGGGCGCATCACCGGTTCGGTGATCTGGGCGACCAATTGAATCGCCGGATGCCCGCTTCCGGGTGCTATCCAGCTCACCACTACTACCGCGATCACCGACCAGAAATAGATTTTCACGATCAGGTCGAGCACGTTCAGCACCGCCCACACCATCAGGGTGATGGGGTTAAACGATGGAATGCCGCCGTTCAGTGCGATCAGGATCAGCAGGAAGGTAATTGCCTGAATGGCGATGGCCAGTACCAGTGATGCACCGTCAATGCCGCCCCAGCCCGGAATGAAGCGGCGCAGCGGCTTCAGTGGCGGGTTCGTGGCCTTGACCACGAATTGGGAAATCGGGTTGTAGAAGTCCGCTCGGGCCAGCTGCAGCAGAAACCGCAGCAGCACGATGGTCATGTAAAAGGTGGATGCAATGAGCAGGATCGTAATCAGGATGTCTGCCAGCATGAAGCCGTGTCTCCGTTATCGGTTACTGTTTGCCTGCCAGTTCGCTGGCCATTTCTTCCGAGCGTTTGAACGCCGCGCCGTACGCCTTGCGGACCAGATCGCGCAGCCCACCTTCTTCAAAGGTGTTGATGGCCTGCTCGGTGGTGCCACCGGGAGACATGACGTTGCGCTTGAGCTGACCGGGGTCGTGCTCGCTGCGTGCAGCCATTTCCGCTGCCCCGGCCATGGTCTGAATGGCCAGTTCCCGGGCCGTGACTGCCTCAATGCCGGCATCGACGGCGACGTCTTCCAGAGCTTCAAGCATCAGGAAAAAATAGGCCGGGCCACTGCCGGACAGTGCGGTCACTGCGTGCAGCAGGTTCTCGTCCTCAACCCAGAGCGCGGAGCCGATGCTTTCGAAGACCGACTCGACCATCTTCTTCTGGGCATCCTTCACCTGGGCGTTGGCAAACAGGCCGGCGGCGCCTTTGCCCACCAGTGACGGTGTATTGGGCATCACCCGGACCAGCGGAAGGCCACCGGCCAGCCACTCATCCAGGGTTTCGGCGGTCAGGCCTGCGGCGATAGAGACCATCAGCGGTCGGGTGTTCTGAACTACCGGTGCGATGTCGCGGCAGACGTCGGCCATGACCTGGGGCTTGACCGCCAGAACGACCATGTCGGCTTGTTGAGCGCAGTAGCGGTTGTCGGTGGTGACGCTTACGCCGAACTTCTTGCGGATGGACTGCAGGTGGCCATCATCCGGTGCGCTGACCCAGATGTTTCCAGCTTTGTAGCCGCTGTCCAGCATACCGCCAATGATGGCGCTGGCCATGTTGCCCGCGCCAATGAATGAAATGGTTGGTGATGTGCTCAAGGTTCACTCCAACGGTTGATCGGTTAAACGTCCGGCCTGATCATAACAGGATCCGCTAGTTTCAGCTCTTCGCAGGGCGGGGGCCAAACACATCGGTGCCCACGCGCACCCAGGTGGCGCCCTCGGCAATGGCAACTTCCAGGTCACCGGACATGCCCATGGACAGCGTGTCCAGCGGCCCTGCGTCCGGGTATTGCGCCTTCAGATCGTGCAAGGCCCGGGTTAGCCGGCGAAAACTGAGCCGAAGCTCTGCCTCGGGCTGATCCGGATCGGGGATGGCCATCAAGCCGCGCAGCGACAGATTCGTTAACTCGCCGATGGCCTGCACCAGGTCAGGCAGCTCTTCCAGCGTACAACCGGTCTTGCTGTCTTCTTCATTAACGTTGATCTGGAGGCAGATATTCAATGGCGGCAATTCGGCGGCCCGTTGTTCGTTCAGGCGCCGCGCGATCTTGAGGCGGTCGACGCTGTGGACCCAGGAGAAGGCGGTTGCGATTTGTCGGGTCTTGTTGGACTGGATCGGCCCGATGAAGTGCCAGTCGATCCCGGCGATATCGGCCAGTGCGTCGATCTTGTCGAGTGCTTCCTGCAGGTAGTTTTCTCCGAATGCGGTCTGTCCGGCGGCCACTGCCGCGCGCAGGTCATCCGCAGTTCGGGTCTTGCTGACTGCCAACAGGCGCACAGAGCCGGGCTCCCGGCCCGCTTTCAATGTTGCTTTTTGTATGCGTCGGGTTACGCTCCCGATGTTGTCTGCTATGCTGCTCATAGTGTGAAATCGCCACGTTCGGTGTGCCACCTGTACGGTGACACGTTACCCGCAGGTCACTGAAATGCCAAGTGAACCGCGCCGGGAAATCCGCCGGACCGACGCTACCGGGATAAAAGAAAAAGCCTTCCGAGGATTCCTATGGATATTACTGAACTGCTTGCCTTCTCGGCCAAACAGGGTGCGTCGGACTTGCACCTCTCAGCTGGCCTGCCACCAATGATTCGCGTTGATGGTGATGTACGTCGTATCAACCTTCCGCCCATGGAGCACAAAGAGGTGCACGGGCTGATTTACGACATCATGAACGACAAGCAGCGAAAGGACTACGAGGAATTCCTTGAAACCGACTTCTCCTTCGAAGTTCCCGGGGTCGCCCGATTCCGTGTCAACGCCTTCAACCAGAACCGGGGCGCCGGTGCCGTGTTCCGGACCATCCCTTCCAAGGTTCTGACCATGGAAGACCTGGGCATGGGGCAGACCTTCAAGGACATCTCCTCGGTGCCGCGTGGACTGGTACTGGTCACCGGGCCAACGGGTTCCGGTAAGTCCACCACCCTGGCAGCATGATGGACTACATCAACGACACCCGCTATGAGCACGTCCTCACCATCGAGGACCCGATCGAATTCGTACACGAATCCAAGAAGTGCCTGGTCAACCAGCGTGAAGTGCATCGGGACACCCTGGGCTTCAATGAAGCTCTGCGCTCGGCGCTGCGGGAAGACCCGGACATCATCCTGGTAGGCGAGCTGCGAGACCTTGAAACCATCCGTTTGGCGCTGACGGCGGCGGAAACCGGCCACCTGGTTTTCGGTACCCTACACACCACTTCAGCGGCCAAGACCATCGACCGGGTTGTTGACGTGTTCCCTGCCGAAGAGAAGTCCATGGTCCGCTCGATGCTGTCCGAGTCCCTGCAAGCGGTTATCTCCCAGACCCTGATGAAGAAAATGGGTGGTGGCCGGATCGCCGCCCACGAAATCATGATCGGCACCTCCGCCATCCGGAACCTGATCCGCGAAGACAAAATCGCCCAGATGTACTCATCGATTCAAACCGGTGCTTCCCTGGGCATGCAGACCCTGGACCAGTGCCTGGAGCGGCTGCTTCAGAAAGGGCTGATCTCTCGCGAGGCGGCCCGAGCCAAGGCCAAGATGCCAGACAATTTCTGATCTGCGACTAACAAGAATCAAGAAACACCACAGGTGCTCGTATGGAATTTGAGAAGTTGCTTCGTCTGATGGTCGAAAAGGGCGGTTCGGACCTGTTCATCACCGCGGGCGTTCCGCCCAGCATGAAGGTGAACGGGAAAGTGCTGCCGGTGACCAAGAATGCCCTGACGCCGGAACAGACCCGGGAGTTCGTTTACGGTTCGATGAACGACAAGCAGCGGGCGGAATTCGAGGAAAGCCACGAGTGCAACTTCGCCATCAGTGCCCGGGGAATTGGCCGTTTCCGGGTCAGTGCCTTCTTCCAGCGTAACCTGTGCGGCATGGTGCTGCGTCGCATTGAGGTCAAGATTCCCCAGATTGATGACCTGGCATTGCCTGAGGTGATCAAAGAGCTGGCGATGACCAAGCGCGGGCTAATCATGTTTGTCGGCGCTACCGGTACCGGTAAGTCGACGTCGCTGGCGGCGATGCTCGGACACCGCAACCGCAACAGCCGTGGCCACATCATTTCCATCGAAGATCCGATTGAATTCGTGCACCAGCACCAGGGCTGTATCGTTACCCAGCGCGAGGTGGGTATCGACACCGAGAGCTTTGAGGTGGCCCTGAAGAACACCCTGCGTCAGGCACCTGACGTTATCCTGATTGGTGAGGTGCGAACCCGCCAGACCATGGAATACTCGGTGCAGTTCGCTGAAACCGGGCACCTGTGCCTGGCCACCCTGCACGCCAACAACGCCAACCAGGCGCTGGACCGGATCATCCAGTTCTTCCCACCGGAACAACACAACCAGATCTGGATGGATCTGTCCCTGAACCTGAAGGCCATCGTGGCCCAGCAGCTGGTGCCCACGCCGGATGGCAAGGGCCGGAAGGCGGTTATCGAGGTACTGATCAACTCGCCGTTGGTTGCCGACATGATTCGCAAAGGCGAGGTGCACAAGCTCAAGGAGCTGATGGCCAAATCGAACGAAACCGGCATGCAGACTTTCGACCAGGCCCTGTACAAGCTTTACGCCGAAGGCTCGATCACTTACGAGGATGCCCTCGGCCATGCCGATTCTGCCAACGATCTGCGCCTGATGATCAAGCTCGGGGCGGATGCCCAGGGTGCGGATCAGCTGTCATCCAGCGTTGATAAGTTGTCGATTCAGGACGATTAGAGGAAAGTCGTTAATTATTAGTATCTTGAATGAGTAGTCTTGGCATTTGAGGCCAGATAGCTGTGCTGCGTATACTCCGCGCGAAATTTATAAGGAGATACCAGCACATGAGATCCCAGCTGCTTGCCCGGGCTATCCGTTTTACCTCGCTGGCGGCCATTGCGGCGCCAGCCACCGCACTAGCTGGTGGCTTTTCCCTGAATGAACAAAGCGCCAGCGCCATGGGTGTGGCCAATGCTGGCGTGGCCGCCAATCCTGAGAACGCCACCACCGTCCTGTTCAACCCCGCCGGCATGAGCCAGTTGTCTGGCACTAATATGTCGTTTGGTGCGGCTGTGCTGGATATCGATGCCGAGGCCAAGCGGGACAGCATTTCCGTTACCCGAAAAGACCCTTCCGTACCTGTCCAGCCGGCCACTGATGGCGGTGACATCGCTGATCCTGCGGTGCTGCCGAATTTCTATCTGACCCATGAGCTGAACGACAGCGTCGACGTTGGCTTTGGCATTCACGCGCCCTACGGGCTAGCCGCCGATTATGACAACGATTTCGCCGGCCGGTTCTTTGCTGATAAAACTGAGCTGACCGCCATTGCGTTCACGCCCTCGATATCGGTCAGCAACGGCCAGGGCCTGTCCATGGGGGCGGGGCTCAATATCATGTACGCCGAGGGTCGGCTGAGTCGGTACCAGGACCTCAGCGATGATGCCGGTGCGGCGGCCGTGGTCTTGCCTGAGCCTATGCCGATATTGAAGGCGACGATGTCGGGGTGACTTTCAGGGTTGGTTTTTTGTATGAACTTTCGGAGCGTACCCAGTTTGGCCTGACCGCCCAGACAGGAACCGAGCTGGAGTTAGAGGGAGACGCGGAGATCAGCGACGTGCCGGTGCCCCCGACCTACGCCCGGACTACGACTCTGAATGAGAAAGTTACCGTGCCGCTGGCGATTCCAGAGAGCATCACTTTCGGTGCCCGGCATCGTTTGACCGATGAAGTCACCGTTTTAGCGGGCGCCACCTACGCGCGTTGGAGCCGATTCGAAGAACTGGACATCATCAGCCGGGAAGCGAACGGCGAAATTACCCGGTCATCGGAGCCAGGCGCTACATCACCCACATCACCGAGCGCTGGAACAATACCTGGCAGTTCAATCTGGGTGGAATCTGGCAGGCCAGCCCGGAATGGGCCTTTAAGGCTGGCTATGCCTGGGACGAGTCGCCGGTGGATGAGTATGTCACGGCCCGGATTCCTTCTGAGGACCGGCACTGGCTAACCCTTGGTGCCCAGTGGCAGGATATTCGCAACGGTTGGACCGTAGACGCGGCGGTCGGCACCCTGATTTTCGAGGACGATGCCGAGGTCAATGATCGCGAATACACCCACCAGAACCCGACTGAGCCGTCATCAACTGCCAATTACCAGGGCACCTATGAACTCAGCGCCTGGAGCGCATCAGTTCAGGTAAGCAAGGCGTTTTAAACCGTCACCGGCTGATCAGTAGCTTCTTGTAATCCCCAGCAAATGATCAGCCAACCACCTGGCCACGGTAGATGACTTTCTTCTTCCGTGGCGGGTCTTCTCCCTCCGAATCCCTTACCGTTGCCGTCGGTCGACTGTCTTCAGCAATCTCCTGGCCCCGATACATCCGTTTCGGTGTCGCTGATGCCTTCTCGCTTTCCGTTTTCACACACAAGTGCGGAACCTGTTCCTGCAGGGTTTTCCAAGTGTTGGTCAGGTGGCTGGAGCGAGTTTTGCTCGCGTACTCAGCCAGTTGTTGTTCCAGATGCTCTTCCGTGAGATGCAGCTTTACGCCGAATTCGGAACGGATCAGTCGACGACACTGATGTACCAGCTTCAGCAGGCCTGGGTCCAGCAGCCAGCTTCGTTCAGATGCCAGAGATGTCATGGTTACGGCCTCGGAATGGGGGTGTCACAACATGGCAAGGCCTGGTCCCTCGGGATTGGGCCATGCCGACCCGACTGATGCTGCGAATATCGTGCCGCTTCCAATGATAGGCGTGGAGGTTACTGGGAAGTCAGGGCGTTAGGGGTAGGGCGGAGGTGGAGCATGAGTGAGTTGGTTAAAAAATGCGCGTTGTTTCAGTGCAAAATGACAGCACCTGCACCGTTTTGGCGGATGTCCCTGGCACCGGCGGGACCGGTACCAGGGTAAGGCTAGGAGGTCTTCGTTGTTAGTGGGCTTCGTCCCAGTTGTCACCGACGCCGGCTTCTACCAGCAGTGGCACATCCAGCTGGCGGCGGCAGACATCCGCTGCACCAGGCCATCCCTAACCGCGTCCAGGGCCGATTCCTTCACTTCCAGGATCAGTTCGTCGTGCACCTGCATGGTCATGCGGGCGTCGTCGGCGTGCTCCCGTAGCAGCCAGGCTTCCACCTCGATCATGGCCCGTTTAATGATATCGGCGGCGGTACCCTGCATGGGGGCATTGATCGCGGTGCGCTCGGCGGCCTGCTGCAGCTGCTTGTTGCGGGCGTTGATCTCCGGCAGGTAGAGCCGGCGTCCGTACAAGGTTTCTACAAAGCCGTCGTCGTGAGCCTGCTTGCGGATGTTGTCCATGTAGGTAAGCACGCCCGGGTAGCGCTCAAAGTACTTGTCGATGTACGCCTGGGCGACCTTGCGTTCAACATCAAGCTGGCGGGCCAGGCCAAAGGCGGACATGCCGTAGATCAGGCCAAAGTTAATCGCCTTGGCGCTGCGCCGCTGGTCGCCGGAGACCTCATTCAGCGCGACTCCAAACACCTCTGCGCGGTTGCCTTGTGGATATCCTCACCTTTCTCGAACGCGGTCAGCAGACCTTTGTCACCGGACAGATGCGCCATGATCCGCAGCTCGATCTGGGAATAGTCGGCCGCCAACAGCTTGTAACCCTCCGGTGCCACGAAGGCCTGGCGGATCCGGCGACCCTGTTCGCTGCGGATGGGGATGTTCTGCAGGTTAGGCTCGGATGACGACAGCCGGCCGGTTGCGGTTACCGCCTGGTGATAGGAGGTGTGGACCCGTCCGGTGCGGTGGCTGATCAGCTCTGGCAGTGTGTCGGTATAGGTTGACTTGAGCTTGCTCAGGCTGCGGTGCTCCAGGATCAGCCGCGGCAGTTCATGCTCGTGGGCCAGCTCCTGCAGCACCGGCTCTGCGGTCGAGGGAGCGCCTTTTGGCGTTTTCTTGATTACCGGCAGGCCCATCTTCTCGTAGAAAATGGCCTGCAGCTGCTTGGGGGAACCCAGGTTAAAGTTTTCACCGGCGACCTCGTGGGCTTCCTGCTCCAGTTCGGCCATACGTTCGGCCAGCTCCTGGCTGTGCTTTCTCAGGGTGCTGGCATTGATCAGGGTGCCGCGCTGCTCCATGCGGGAGAGCACGGGCACCAGGGGCAGATCAATGTCCCGGTACACCGAGGCCAGCTTGCCGGTCTTTTCCAGCTGCGGCATCAGCACCTGATGCAGGCGCAGGGTGATGTCGGCGTCTTCCGCCGCGTAGGGCCCGGCCTTGTCCAGTTCGATCTGGTTAAAGGTGAGCTGTTTGGCGCCTTTGCCGGCGATCGATTCGAAGGTGGTGGTGCTTTCGTCGAGGTACTGTCGGGCCAGGGTGTCCATGTCGTGACGACTGGACACCGAGTTGAGCACGTACGACTCCAGCATGGTGTCTTCGGCAATGCTTCCAGGGTGATGCCGTGATTGGCCAGCACGTTCTTGTCGTATTTCAGGTTCTGACCGACCTTGGCCTGGTTCGGGTCTTCCAGCAGGGGTTTCAGCTGCGCCAGCACGGTGTCCCGGTCGAGCTGGTCCGGGGCGCCCATGTAGTCGTGGCCCAGGGGCAGGTAGGCGGCTTCGCCGGGTTCGACGGCGAACGACACGCCAACCACTTCGGCCTCACTGTAACGCAGGCTGGTGGTCTCGGTGTCGAAGGCAAACAGATCTGATTCCTTCAGGCGCTGCAGCCAGGTATCCAGTTCAGCCTGGTCGGTGATGATGCTGTAGCGTTTTTCCACGGCGGGTTTTTCGGCTTTCGGGGCCTCGGCTTCGCCCGCCGAGTCGCTGCCGGATTCCAGTTCGGCAACCCAGGTGCGGAATTCATATTCCTGGAACAGTTCCCGGAGCTCATCGTCTTTCTGCTCACGCAGTTTCAGGTCTTCCAGGCCGAACTCCAGATCCACATCGGTCTTGATCGTCGCCAGCTCGCGGCTCAGGGGCAGGGTCTCGGTGGCGTCCCGCAGGTATTCGCCGATCTTGCCTTTGATCTCATCCGCGTGCGCCATCAGGTTGTCGATGTTCTGATAGCTCTGCAACCATTTCACCGCGGTTTTCGGGCCGCACTTGTTCACCCCGGGAATGTTGTCGACCTTGTCGCCGACCAGGGCCAGGTAGTCGATAATCTGCTCGGGGATGACGCCGAATTTTTCCACCACACCGTCCCGGTCCATCCGGGTTTCGGTCATGGTGTTGATCAGCGTGACATGGTCGCTGACCAGTTGCGCCATGTCCTTGTCGCCGGTGGAGACTACCACCTCGATACCCTTGCTGGTGGCCTCGTGAGCCAGGGTGCCAATAACGTCGTCCGCTTCCACGCCGGAGACAATCAGCAGGGGCAGCCCCATGGCCTGGACAATCTCGTGGATGGGGGCTATCTGGCAGGCCAGGTCGTCCGGCATGGGTGGGCGGTTGGCCTTGTACTCGTCGTACATCTCGTGCCGGAAGGTTTTGCCCTTGGCATCAAACACCACCACCATTTTTGAGCCGGGAAAATCCTGCTCCAGGCGCCGGAGCATGCTGATTACCCCTTTGATCGCGCCGGTTGGTTGGTTCTTGCTGGTCATTAGCGGGGGCAGTGCGTGATAGGCGCGGAAAAGGTAGGACGAACCGTCCACAAGAACCACGGGTGGGGTCTTTTGCTCAGTCATGTCTACAGGGGTCCGGAATCTGATTGAAGCGTTGGTTGGCTTGTGCAACTCTGTAATGAATTCAATTCGCAAAAGGGTATCACGAAAATGAAACGAATCGCCTGCCCGGTGGCATTGCTCCTTGCCTGTTCGTCCGGTGTTGTCACCGCCCAGGAAAACGGCTCGCTAGATGACACTCTGGTGCAGACACCCGATGAACCGGTGGTGATTTCAGACTACCAGCCGACCAGCGAAGGGCCTCAGATTGTTATCCGTCCCGGCGAGAATGAGGTGTTCTATGAGTACCGGGTAAACGGTCAGCTCATGGAAATAAAGGTGGTGCCGGAGGTCGGTTCTGAGTATTACCTGGTGCCCTCAGACGGCGGTGGCTGGATTCAGGAAACAGAATCCGAAATGCTCGTGCCCAGCTGGGTGCTGTTCCGCTGGTAGGTAGAACTGCGACCCCACCCATGTTCGGTTTTAGTATGAACATTCTAATTTTTCTCCGTAAATTGGCAGTCGTTGATCAGAGAAGGCGGGCGCTTAACGCTTAGCCGCTGGACCAAAAATGTTTTGGCAAACCTCAGGAGATTTAGACATGGGTAAACTCAAATCCTATCAGGAACAGATTCAGGAAATCGTTGAGAAGGGCATCAACGCCGCGGAAGAGCAGCAGAAGAAGCTGGCCTCCAAGCCGTTTGATTACGCCGAGAAGCTGGAGTCCGAAGCGCGTGAATACAGCGTCAAGAGCCTGCGCACCCGTTACAACGGCTACAGCGACAGCCTGTTCGAGCAACTGCGCAGCCTGAACAGCCGTTTCGGCAACTTCGCAGCCGACCTGGTTGCCAAGCTTGAGAAAGAAGCGCAAGACGCTGTTTCTGAAACCGCTGACGAAGTAACCAGCGTTGCTCAAAGCGCCAAAGCTGCTGCAACCGACAAGAAGCCGGCTGCACGCAAGACCACTGCGCGTAAGAGCACTGCTGCCAAGAAGACAACTGCGTCTGCCTAAGACGTTGTAGCGACCACCGGTAGTTGGTGGTCGCAACTAAAAAAGGCGGTGGTTTTGAAAACCACCGCCTTTTTTGTGTCTGGACTTGCTTGAATGCCCTGCACGGCTTGGCTTTATTGCTCGCTGGACGTGTCCAGGGAGAGAGTTCGAGGTTCGCCAGTTACCTGTTCAAGGCGCTTGATATCGGCCTCGAAGTCGGCCCGGAGCTCATCAATTTCCTGGCTCTGGATACTGATTTCCCGTTCGAGATCGCGGATCTGAGATTCCAGGCGCCGGATTTTTTCCAGCATGGCCTCGGGGATGGCGCCGCCGGAACGCTCGATGTTCGCTGCTCGTCTTTGCTCGCTGTCAAGCTGATTGGAAATGACGGAGATGTTGCCGCGCTTGAGTTGAATCAGGCCTTCCAGTTCGCGGATTTTCCGGTGCATGGCGCGAACGGCCTGGTCCGGGTGGCTGTAGCGTTTCAGAAGCTGCCGGTCTTGTTCCTGTTGAATCGCCAGTTCTTTCTGGCGCTGCTTTTCCGCTTCGCGGGCTGCTATTTCTTCTTCGGTCGGAGCAGGGGGAACGGTTTCAACTACCCGGCCGTTGTTGCTGAGTATCTCGTAGCCTCGTTTGGTCGCTTCCTGGGGAATGGTGTTGCTGATGACCATCCGCCCGTTCTCGTCAGTGTAGCGGTACATGCCAGCTTCCGCGGTGGCGACCAGGCTGAACGCCAAAGCAGCAGAGGCAGTGATTTTCACTGCTGAGAATCTGGAAGGAATAGAGCGTCTGGCCATCGATCAGACTCCGTAGCGATCCCTGTAACTGGCGACCTTTTCGGCGTGGCCGGCAAACTCCGGGTTGGCCTTCAGGTAATCCAGAACCTGTTCCAGGCGGATAATGCTGATCACCGGGATGCCGAATTCCTGCTCCACTTCCTGGATCGCGGAGAGCTCACCGTTGCCTTTTTCCTGGCGATCCAGTGCAATCAGTACACCTGCCGGTTCAGCACCGGCACTGCGAATCAGATCCATGGATTCGCGAATGGCAGTGCCTGCGGTAATAACATCATCGACGATGAGGACCTTGCCCTGCAATGGGGCGCCGACAATGTTGCCGCCTTCGCCATGATCTTTCTTTTCTTTGCGGTTGAAGGCAAAAGGTTTGCTGTTACCGTCTGTAGCCAGTGCCATGGCCGTCACGGTAGCCAACGGAATGCCCTTATAGGCAGGCCCGAAGATGATGTCATACTTTAGCCCACTGCGTTCTATCGCGGCGGCATAAGCTTTGCTTAATTGAAGTAGATCGTCGCCGGTGTTGAACAGCCCCGCATTGAAAAAGTACGGACTTGTGCGGCCGGATTTGAGCGTAAATTCGCCAAAACGAAGTACATTCCGGCGGATGGCAAATTCGATGAAATTTTGCTGATAGTCGTGCATGGCAAGGCTTCTGGCGGGTGTGGATCTTTATTTAACGTGTGAAAACGGTATCATACACACAAACCGAATCAGGGAACACGTATGCGCGTAGTATCTATCAGCGTTAACGGGCTTGCCCAGGCCGTTGACAAAGGTTTATTTGACTGGCTGGCGGATCAGGATGCTGACGTTATCTGCGTTCAGGATCACCGCATGCGTGCCTATGAGATTGAGGACTACAACCTCATTCCAGAGGGGTATCAGGCCTACTTTATTGATGGCGAGAAGAACGAGGATGGCGGTGTTGGCATCTACACCCGCCATTTCCCGAAGGCCATCATGTACGGGTTTGCCAACGAGCAGGCTGATCGCGAAGGTCGCTTTATTCAGGCCGACTTTGACAAGGTGTCGGTAGGCTGTGTGCTGGCGCCGTGTGCCCTGGGGCGTGAAGAAGAACTCATTGGTGAGGATGATCTCACGGTGCTGGATCACAAGGATGAGTTCCTGGAAGGCTTTGGCCTTCACATGCAAAAGACTCTGCGCAAGCGCCGTCAGTTCGTCCTCTGTGCCAACCTCCAAACCGCTCATCATGTCACCGATGCCAGTCCGCTGTACCACAAGCACGACTTCTCGGGTTTCCTGCCCCATGAGCGGGCATGGCTGGATCGTCTGTTTGATGAGATGGGCTGTATTGATGCGTTCCGGGAGATAAACAAACAGAGCAACCAGTTCACCTGGTGGCCTGAGCAGGCTGAGGGTGCCCGTCGCAATGCGGGTATCCGGGTGGACTATCACCTGCTGACCCCGGGCATTCGCAATACCATCCTGGATGGCTGGATTGATGGCTCAACCCGGTTCTCTGATCACGCGCCGGTGATCATGGATTACGACATCGAAATTGGTTTTTAGGTTTCTGGGGAAGCGCCGGCAGTGATGCCGCGCCCCAGAACCGCTGCAAGTACATCCCTGTACGCTTGTTTCCGGCCATCCATGGCCTCCAACATTCTGGGGCGCGGCATCACTGCCAGCGCCCAGATGTTGTGCGAGCCTTCCTTTTAAAGCCTTATTCAGCCTTCCAGTGCTGCTTTCTGGATCTCGAACAGCTGCTCAATGCCGGTCTTCGCCAGGTCCAGCATGCTGTCCAGTTCGTCTTTCACGAACGGCGCACCTTCGGCAGTGCCTGGATCTCAATAAACCCACCCTGGTCAGTCATGATCACGTTCATGTCGGTTTCGGCTTCGGAATCTTCCGGGTAGTCCAGATCAACTACCGGCGTGCCTTTGTAAACGCCCACGGAGAAGGCCGCGACCATCTGTTTAAGCGGTGATTTCTTCAGGCGCTTTTCTGCCACCAGATGGTTGAGGGCATCCACCAGGGCTACACAGCCGCCTGTAATGGCTGCGGTGCGGGTGCCGCCATCGGCCTGGATAACGTCGCAGTCGATAGTGATGCTGTGCTCGCCCAGTGCGCTCAGGTCAACGGCAGCACGTAGGGAGCGGCCGATCAGGCGCTGGATTTCGACGGTGCGTCCGCCCTGTTTGCCGCGTGCGGCTTCACGGCCCATGCGGCTACCGGTTGAGCGCGGCAGCATGCCGTATTCGGCGGTGATCCAGCCTTTGCCTTCGCCACGGAGAAATGGCGGTACTTTGTTTTCGACAGAGGCGGTGCAGATCACCTTGGTGTCACCAAATTCCACCAGTACCGAACCTTCGGCGTGACGGGTGTAATTCCGGGTGATTCGAACGTCTCTGGGTTGCTCGGGCGTTCTGCCACTTGGTCGCATAGTCATTCCTGAAATCTGTGGTTGATGTCCGGTCTGATCCCGGTTGGGTTTTCGAAAGGGCGGGCAGTATAACACGTCGGTCAAGCCGGTTTGGCTTCGGAGCGGTCAGGCTCGCCGAGGGCGCTCAGAGCCTGTTAAACTCGATTCACTGTCGTTCACCATGACCGGAGTTGCCATGATTCGAAGTATGACCGCGTTTGCCCGCAAGGATGTTCAGGGAGACTGGGGTACGCTGACGTGTGAAATCCGCACGGTCAATCATCGCTACCTGGAGCCTTCGTTCCGCTTGCCCGAGGCGTTTCGAGAGTTGGAAAATCCGTTCCGGGAGGAGCTTCGCAAGCAGCTGAAGCGTGGCAAAGTCGACGTGTCCATGCGCCTGCAGTCGGCGGATAAGGCGTCACAGAGTTTTGAGATTAACGACGACATGGCGAAGGCGGTCAATGAGGCTGCCAATCACGTCAATCGGATTCTGGACAACCCGGCACACATCAGCGCCCTCGATATCCTGCGCTGGCCGGGTGTGCTGTCGGTAACTGAGCAGGATTACGGTCCGGCCCGGGACGCCGCCAAGGCTCTGTTTGAAGACACAGTGCGCGAGCTGGTGTCTGTGCGTGAGCGCGAAGGCGAGCGGTTGCGGCCGCTGTTCGATGAACGCCTGACCACCATGACCCGGTTGGTCACCGAGGTGCGTGAGCTGATGCCGGACTTGCTGGCAGCTCAGGAAGAAAACCTGCGCAGCCGGTTCGAGAAGGCCGGGGTTGAGTTGGAGCCTGAGCGGGTGGCCCAGGAAATGGTGATGCTGGCCCAGAAGAGTGATGTGGCGGAGGAACTGGATCGCCTGGACGCCCACATTGGCGAGGTCACCGATACCCTCAAGGGTGACGATGCCATTGGTCGTCGGCTGGATTTTCTGATGCAGGAGCTGAACCGCGAAGCCAACACCCTCAGCAGCAAGAGTATTGATGCCCGGGTGACCCGCTCGGCGGTGGATCTGAAAGTGCTGATCGAGCAGATGCGCGAACAGGTGCAGAACCTGGAGTGACGTGCGGAGGCCGCCCGAAAACCGTATAATCCGGCGTTTTCCAGGCGCCGCTGGGGATCCGGTGGGGCTATCGAATACATGCAGGTTGGAGTTGTTTGTTCATGAGCCCGACAGTTGAACAGGGTACGCTGTACGTAATTTCGGCGCCTTCCGGTGCTGGCAAGACCAGTCTGGTGGCCGCCATGCTCGGCAACGACAATAAACTGGGTGTATCGATTTCCCATACGACCCGGCCGATGCGCGAAGGCGAGCAGGATGGCGTGAACTATCACTTCGTGAGTCGCGACGAATTCGAGGCGATGATCGCACGGGGTGAGTTCCTGGAGCATGCCGACGTGTTCGGCAATTATTACGGCACCTCTCACATCTGGGTGCGCGAAACCCTGGCCGGTGGCCAAGACGTTATCCTGGAAATCGACTGGCAGGGCGCGGAACAGGTGCGCCGGCTGATGCCCGAGTGCGTCAGTATTTTCATTGTACCGCCGTCGGCGGCAACTCTCCGGGAGCGTCTGACCGGACGTGGTACCGACGCGCCGGACGTGGTGGAGCGTCGCCTGGGCGAGGCCAGGGAAGAGTGTCAGCACGCTCTGGAATTCGATTTCCTGGTGGTGAATGATGACTTTGATGTGGCGCTGGCGGATCTGCTGGCCATTGTCCGCAGTCAGAGGGTGCGGATCGGGGTGCAGCAGGATCGCCACAGCGAACTGCTGACCCAGTTGTCGCAGTAGTTTGTGGTGCTTGTTGCTGTATACAAATTGAGCCGGGCGCAGTAAACTACGCGGTCTGCTAGATCAGTCATTTTATTTTCGGGGAAGTTATGGCACGAGTTACCGTTGAAGATTGTCTGGAAAACGTTGATAACCGCTTCCAGCTGGTGATGCTGGCTACCAAGCGTGCCCGTCAGCTTGCGACCAAAGGTGCGGAACCGGCGGTGGCTGAAGAGAACGACAAGCCGACAGTTATCGCCCTGCGCGAGATTGCTGAAGGTAAAGTAGGTCGTGAGTTGTTGCAGGAAGACGACGACGAGTGACCTCAGGTACGGGTACAAATACGTATCCGCGCCTCGGAAGCATTGAAATCTGCCTCGGCGCTTTATAGTGTAGCTATAGAACGGACGTTGTTGGCAGGATCAGGAAGGACCCGGATGCGTGCATTCGTTTTTTTGTCCCTGGATTTCATAAGTATACGGAGGCGCGGTGTCGGCAGAGGCTACGGTTGAGGGTCTGGCGAAAGAGCTCAGTACCTATCTGGATACCAATCGCATCAATCAGGTGCGACGTGCCTACTATTATGCCGAACAGGCCCACGAAGGGCAGATGCGCAAAAGCGGTGATCGCTACATCACCCACCCATTGGCCGTTGCCACATCCTGGCCGACCTGAGGCTGGACCATCAGAGCCTGATGGCGGCCATGCTCCACGACGTCATTGAAGACACCGGCATTCCCAAGGATGCCCTGGCCGAGCAGTTTGGCGATGACGTGGCCGAGCTGGTCGACGGTGTCAGCAAGCTGACCCAGATCGAATTCCGGTCCCGGGCTGAAGCCCAGGCGGAAAACTTTCAGAAGATGACCCTTGCCATGGCGCGGGACATCCGGGTTATCCTGGTAAAACTCGCCGACCGCCTGCACAACATGCGCACCCTGGGCCCCATGCCCTACGAGAAACGTCAGCGCATCGCCACCGAAACCCTGGATATCTACGCCCCCATCGCCAACCGCCTGGGTATGCATTCCATCTGTACCGAGCTGGAAGACCTGGGCTTTTCCTCGCTTTATCCCATGCGCTCCAAGTACATCTCCAAGGCGGTGGACAAGCTGCGGGGCAGCCATCGCGAGATCATTGAAGAGATTCGCGGCAAGCTGCAGGAAAAGCTGGAAGAACGTGGCTTGCCCGGGCGCATCCTGGGGCGCGAGAAACACCTGAACAGCATCTATAACAAGATGAAGTTCAAACAGAAATCCTTCCATGAAATCATGGACGTGTACGCGTTCCGGATCATTACCGACACCGAGGATGACTGTTACCGCATCCTGGGTGCGGTGCACAGCCTGTACAAGCCGCTGCCGGGTCGTTTCAAAGATTACATCGCCATGCCCAAGGCCAACGGCTACCAGTCCATTCACACCACCTTGTTTGGCATGCACGTGAACATCGAGATCCAGATCCGTACTGAGGAGATGGAGCACATTGCCAACAACGGCATCGCCGCCCATTGGATGTACAAGAGCGATCCGAGCAGCGTATCCAACGCCAACCAGGCCCGGGTGGATCGTTGGGTGAAGGGCTGATGGAGATGCGCGAGCGCGCCGATGACTCCCTGGAGTTTATCGAGCACGTGAAGGTCGATCTGTTCCCGGACGAGATCTATGTCTTCACTCCCAAGGGCAAGATCATGGAACTGCCCAGCGGTGCCACGCCGGTGGACTTTGCCTACGCCATCCACACCGATATCGGTAACGCTACCGTGGCGTGCCGGATCAACCGGAATCTGAGTTCCCTGAGTCAGCCGCTGCAGAGTGGGCAGACGGTGGAAGTGATCACAGCGCCGGGCGCCCGGCCGAACCCGGCCTGGCTCAGCTTCGTGGTAACCGGTAAGGCGCGTAGCAGCATTCGCCATGTGCTCAAGCATCAGAAGCGGGCGGAATCGCTGGAGCTGGGCAAGACCTTGCTGAAGAAATCCCTGAAAGGCTTTGGTACCCGTCTGGCGGACATCGCCGATGTGCAGGTTCAGGCCGTGGTCAATCACAACCAGGTCAACAGCCTGGACGACCTGATTGCTGATATTGGCCTGGGCAATCGCATGGCCTACCTGGTAGCGCGGCAGTTGGTGACCGGCGCCGATTCGCCCCCCATTGCCGAGGTGGCGGAAGAAGTGCACGGCAGCGGCGAGCACAGCCCGGTTACCATTCGTGGTACGGAAGGCCTGCTGGTGCGCTTTGCCAGTTGCTGCAAACCCATTCCGGGTGATCCGGTGGTGGGCATGATGGATTCCGGCAAAGGCATGGTGATTCACTCCGACACCTGCTCCCGCTTGCCGGAAGACGATGAGGCAGGGCCCGCCTGACCCATCTCAAGTGGGCCAAAGACATCGCTGATGAGTTCTCGGTTGAACTCAGGGTTGAGCTGGAGCGCCAACGCGGTGTGATCGCGGAGGTCGCCAATGCCATCGCGATGGCCGATGGCAACGTCGAGCGTATCAACGTGGAAGAGCAGAATGCCAAGTTCAGCATCGTCAGCCTGGTGCTGCATGTAAACGGACGCCGGCACCTGGCACGGGTGATGCGGCGGGTGAAGAACATCCGGGCGGTGACCCACATCGGGCGGGTCCGTCACTGATCTGCCCGGTATGGCGAAAGCCATCTCTCCCAACGTCTGGTTGACAGCAGCCGCGCCCAGAGGTGACGATTGGCGTTTTGGAAGAGAGGAATACCCAAGCCATGACCAACAAATCCGTTATCCAGACTGAAAACGCCCCGCAGGCGATTGGTACCTACTCGCAGGCAGTAAAAGCCGGTGACACGGTCTACCTGTCTGGTCAGATTCCGCTGGTGCCAGAAACCATGGAAGTGGTTGCCGGGGATTTTGCCGCCAAGACCCGCCAAGTGTTCGAAAATCTCAAGGCGGTCTGTGAAGCGGCCGGCGGCGAGCTGAAGGACATCGTCAAGCTCAACATCTACATGACGGACCTCGAGAACTTTGCCACCGTCAATGAGATCATGGCGACCTACTTTGAAGAGCCGTATCCGGCCCGCGCTGCCGTTGGTGTTTCAGCGCTGCCCAAAGGCGTGCCGGTTGAGATGGAAGCGGTAATGGTACTGACCTGAAGCCCTGGGCCTAGCCTCGGAATCAGTGAGAAAAAGGCGGCTTCGGCCGCCTTTTTTTGTGGCTGTTGCCCGGCTATCGATTGGTTATCGCCCGGCGATCATGGCTCGGTAGCCGGCCCGGAAGTCCGGGAACCGGAACTCGAAACCGCTCTCCAGCAGGCGCTGGTTGCGGCACCGCTTGCTGCCCGCGCGTCCACCAGTGCGGGCGTCCTCCACCGGTGACGCACACTCGATGTGTGCCTGTACCCACTCAACCACCTCGTCTAATCGCACTGGTTCGCTGTCGCTGGCGACATAGAGCGCTTCCAATGGCTCGCCGGCCAGTGCCTTGAGGGCCAGATGTTGAATCACTCGGGCGGCGTCGTCTTCATGGATGCGGTTGGTGAACGGCGCGGGTTTTTTGGGCGCCATTCGCCCGGCTATAACCTCGTCCAGAAACCTTTGCCGGGTGGGACCGTAGATGCCGCTGAACCGCACGATAGTTGCCGGGTGTCCGCTGTCCAGGGCCGTGCGCTCACCCGCCAGAATCTGTTCACCGCTGAAGCGACCGGGCTGTGCCGGGCTGGTTTCGTCTAACCAGCTGTCATCATCCTGGGAGTAGACGCTGGTGCTGCTGATGAAGACAAGGCGTGCCAGTGGCTGGCCCTTGACTACATCCAGCAGGTTTGAAAGCCCATTGACGTAGGCATCCTGATAGCCCTGTTCGTCGTAACTGGCGGGAGTCAGACAATAGACGATAAGGTCGAGGTTTTCCGGCACCGCTTTTTCGAGGGACTCCGGTGCCATCAGGTCGGCTTTTACACCCTGGATACCAGCCGGAACCTGAGCCGGATTTCGGCGCAATCCGAACACGGTTGCCGAGTCGCTGAGCAGGCTGGCAATGGCGCCCCCGAGTTTGCCACAGCCGGCCACCAGAATCCGGGGCGTGTTGGTGCGTTCAGTCATTGCCATAGACAATCTCAATCCTTATGCTTGAACCCATAAATTCGTGAACCATTGCCCCGTATCCACCTGACCGGAGCTCACCATGACTCTCACCGAGTTACGATACGTCGTTACGCTTGCCCGCGAAAGGCATTTTGGCCGTGCGGCCGAGCGCTGCCATGTCAGCCAGCCGACACTCAGTGTGGCCGTTAAGAAGCTCGAAGACGAGCTGGGTATTCCGCTGTTCGAGCGGAGTAAAAGCAGTATCCGGGTCACCGAAACCGGGCAGCGGATCATTGAGCAGGCGCAGCGGGTGCTGGACCAGGTCGGGGTGATCAAGGACATGGCCCAGGACGGAAAAAATCAGCTGAATTCCGCGCTGAAAGTCGGGGCTATCTACACCATCGGTCCCTACCTGTTCCCTCATCTCCTGCCGGAATTGCGGCGCGCGGCACCGCAGATGCCCTTGTACATTGAAGAGAACTACACGGCCACGCTGCGGCAGAAGCTGCGCCAGTCCGAGCTGGACGCCATTATCATAGCGTTGCCGTTCGAAGAACCGGAAGTGCTGACCCTGCCACTTTACGACGAGCCCTTCGTGGTGCTGCTGCCGGCCGGGCACCCGCTGGCCGAGAAGGATGAGCTGACCGCTGAAGAGCTGGCCAAGGAGCAGTTGCTGTTGCTTGGGCCGGGTCACTGTTTCCGGGATCAGGTGCTGGAATCCTGTCCGCCCCTGGTTGAGGCCGTAACCCGCCGTGTTGATGTCGACTCTCCGGCGCTGGTGACTGAGGGCAGTTCGCTGGAAACCATTCGTCACATGGTGGCGTCGGGGCTTGGGATCACGGTACTGCCACTGTCGGCGGCGACGGCCATGCAATACCACGAAGACATCCTGGCGGTGCGGCGTTTTGCCCCGCCGGTACCCTTCCGCACGGTTGCTCTGGCCTGGCGGGTGACTTTCCCGCGGCCCAAGGCCATCGACATTCTGTCGCTGGCGGCCAGCCAGTGCCGGGTCATCGAAAAAGCCAAGACGGATACCCCGGCCGTGGCCGAGAGCGCCTGAGTCCTGCATGACGTCGCTGGATGACATCTCGGTTACCCAGCTCAAGGGCGTAGGCAGCGCCCTGGCCGAAAAGCTGGGTAAGCTGGGTATAGCCTCGCTTCAGGACCTGCTGTTCCATCTGCCGCACCGGTACGAGGACCGCACCCGGGTGGTGGCCATGGGCAATCTCAGAATTGGCGACGTGGCCGTGGTGGAAGGTGAGGTCATGAAGGCCGACCTGGTGATGGGGCGTCGCCGCAGTCTGCAGGTTACCCTCAAGGACAACAGCGGCTTTCTGGTAATGCGGTTTTTCCACTTTAACGCCGCCCAGAAAAACCAGCTGACCCCGGGCGCCCGGGTACGCTGCTTCGGTGAAGTCCGCCCGGGCCGTGCCGGTTACGAGTTCTACCACCCTGAATACCAGGTTGATCCACCGCCGATGCCGGCGGAAGGCCAGGCCACGCTGACGCCGGTCTATCCCCTTACCGAAGGCATTCAGCAGCCGCGAGTGCGGGCACTGTGTCAGCAGGCGCTGGGTTATCTGCAGCGTTATCCGATTCGGGACTGGTTGCCGTCATCATTGCTGGCGGATTATCAGTTGCCAGGTATCAGCGATGCGGTTCAGCTGGTGCATTCGCCTCCAGCCGACGCGCCGGTGCATCTGTTGATGGAAGGCCGGCATCCGGCCCAGCAGCGGCTGGTGATGGAAGAGTTGCTCGCGCATCAGCTCAGCCTGCTGCAGGTGCGGGAACAGATTCAGGCCCGGGAAGCGCTGCCGCTGTTGCCCACCGGCGATTTACCCGATCAATTTCTCGACTCCTTACCCTTTCAGTTGACCGGGGCCCAGCGCCACGTGATGACCGACATTCGTCAGGATTTGAGCCAGCCGCTGCCGATGTTGCGACTGGTCCAGGGCGATGTCGGTTCCGGTAAAACCGTGGTGGCGGCGCTGGCGGCGCTGCAGGCGATTGCCGCGGGTGCCCAGGTGGCGCTGATGGCGCCGACTGAAATCCTTGCTGAACAGCATTATCAGAACTTCCGTGGCTGGCTTGAGCCACTGGGTATCGAGCTGGCGTGGCTGTCTGGCAAGGTAAAAGGCAAGGCGAGACAGCAGGCGTTGGACGCAGTCCAGTCGGGGTCGGCTGCGGTGGTGATCGGCACCCACGCTCTGTTCCAGAACGACGTGGTTTTTGATCGTCTGGCATTGGTCATTGTTGATGAGCAACACCGATTCGGCGTGCATCAGCGCCTGGCGTTGCGGGAGAAAGGTGTAGGTGGCTCGCTTGCGCCACACCAGCTGATCATGACCGCGACCCCCATTCCCAGAACCCTGGCCATGAGTGCCTACGCTGATCTGGATACGTCGGTGATCGACGAGCTGCCGCCCGGGCGCAAGCCCATCGAGACCATCGTTATCCCCGATAGTCGTCGGGAAGACGTTATCGGTCGTGTTCGCAGTGCCTGCAACGAGGGACGCCAGGCCTATTGGGTATGCACCCTGATTGAGGAATCTGAGGCCTTGCAATGCCAGGCCGCGGAAGTGACCGCGCAGGAGTTGACGGAGCGGCTGCCAGATCTCAAGGTGGGGCTGGTCCATGGTCGCCTGAAAGCGGTGGAAAAAGCCGCGGTGATGGAACAGTTCAAGAATGGCGAGCTGGATCTGCTGGTGGCGACCACGGTTATTGAGGTTGGCGTCGATGTTCCGAACGCCTCTCTGATCATTATTGAAAACCCGGAACGCCTTGGCCTGGCACAGCTGCATCAGTTACGGGGGCGAGTAGGGCGAGGTGAGCAGGCCAGTTTTTGTGTTTTGATGTACCACCCACCCCTGTCCAATAATGGTAAAGCGAGATTGCAGGCGCTGCGGGACAGTCAGGACGGTTTCGTCATTGCCGAAAAGGATCTCGAGATCCGCGGCCCGGGCGAGGTGTTGGGTACCAGACAGACCGGCATGATGCAGTTCCGGCTGGCGGACTTTGAACGGGATAAGGGCTGGATTGAGCCGGTGCGGGAAATGGCGCCGGCCTTGATGGGCGACCGGCAGCGGGTCGACGCCTGATCCGACGGTGGCTGGGCGAAAAAATACGCTACGGCGACGTGTGACCGCGCGCCTTGCCCTATACTGACTCAGACTTTTCAAGGAAAGGGCCGCGTGTCGGCCTTTAGCAACAACCGGGAGCAAACACTATGGAACTACCTGTCGCAGTCCAGCAGGCACTTGGGGCTTCCGCTTCGGGAGTGTCGCTGCGCAACGCAAGCCAGGCGAACGGAGAAGAACTCCTGCGCATGGCTTTGCTGAGCGACACGGACGGTAACCTCCAGGTGATTTGCCGGAAACACGATCTGATCGATCTGGAAGCACTTAACAAGCGTCTGGGTCGCGATTTCCGGCTGATGAAGCGCCGCGAACAGGTTCGAGTCCGTGAGCGGGCTGGTTTGAAGGAACTGCCGGCCCTGCCATCTCTCACCGGTTGGCCGACCATAGTCGACAGCCGGGTTGACGACATGTCCGCTGTTGCCCTGGAGTTAGAAGAGCACGATCTCGCGATGGTCATGCCCGGTGCCGACTTTCGGGCGTTAACCAGTAAAGCCGAGCGCTGGAGTTTCACCACAGACCCGCAATCCATCGAGGTTAATCTTGATGACAGCGAGCGGGACCGGGAACAGCTGCACACCGCACTAAAGAAGTTTACCAGCGTACGCATCCAACAGCGCCTGGAAGACACCCTTGAGCTGCCGCCGTTGCCGGAGACCGCGCAGCGCATTATTCATCTGCGGGTGAACCCGAATGCAGTCATGGGCGACCTGGTGGACATCGTTGAAAGCGATCCCAGTCTGGCGGCGCAAGTGGTTAGCTGGGCCTCGTCCTCGTTTTACGCAGCCGCAGGGCAGGTTCGTTCAGTCCATGATGCGGTGTCCCGGGTATTGGGCTTCGACCTGGTGATGAACCTGGCCATGGGACTGTCTCTGGGGCGCGCGCTGAAACAACCCCAGGATCACCCGGAAGGCTACGTGGATTACTGGCAGCAGGCGATCTGGCAGGCCCAGTCAGCCGGGGTGCTCGCCAGCATGATGCCGAGAGGGCAGCGACCGTATTTTGGTCTGGCCTATCTGGCCGGGTTGCTGCACAACTTTGGTCATCTGGTGCTGGCCCATGTGTTTCCGCCTCACTTCACGCTGGTGTGTCGCTCGCTGGAGGTAAACCCGGACATTGATTCGTCAGTGACCGAGCAATACCTACTGGGCATTACCCGGGAACAGATTGCGGCCCAGCTGATGGAGAATTGGGGCATGCCCGATGAGGTCACCCTGGCCATCCGCTTCCAGAAGAACCCGGCCTACGATGGCGAATGTCAGGTCTATGCCAAGTTGCTCTGGCTCGGACGTCAGCTGCTGACCGCTCGCGGTGTCGCGCTGGGCGCGGGTGAAGTGGTGCCGCAATCGTTCTATGACGAATTGGGATTGGATCGGGATGCGGTCGAGGCACAATTTGATGAGCTGGTCAGCAGTAAGGACAGCATCATGGCCATGGCCGGGATGATGAGTCCCTGAGTTACTGCCTTCCCTTTTTCCCGCCAAAAAAGAGCCGGCCCTAAGGCCGGCAAGCTCACCCGCTTGTTGCAGTGTCGTCCAAACTTATCAGGAGAAAACAACAAAGAGCCGTTGCCGTCGCAGATTAAGGCAGCGCTCTTGTTTTCAATTTAGTCAAAGCAGCCGAAAAGAAAAGTCATCGGTGGTGATTTGGGGAAATTGAGACGAGCGTCACAGTTTTCGAGGCGCTTAACCGGTTGATTCGATAACGAAACAACCGGCCGCATTCAGTTTGTGTTTTACAAAAATTTACAAAATCCGGTGAGTGCGGCTCGGGCATCGACCTGGCGTTCAGCTGGCGTCGAAGGGGTGGTGGCGAATGGCGGTCGCGGCTCGCTTGATCTCTTCCGCATGAGCCTTTTCCACCTCAAACCGCTCTTTGTCCATCTTTTCCACAAAGCGGGTATCGGTGTCCTGCCGGGCCTGGTGCGTCGGCATGTGTTTCAGCTTCTCGTGCACGTCCTGGAACACCGAAAACGGCGGCTGCTCCAGCAGTTCTGGCGCCACGTGATCAAGCAGGCCCTTAAGTCGGAGACACGCCTCGGAATACTCAACCTGGTCCGATTCCACGGCCATGGCAATCACCTGAATACTCGAGATCATGTCCTCGCGTCGCTTCTGATTGAACGCATCGGCCTTTTCCTGGCGACGGCGGCTTTCAGAAAGGGTATTAGTCTGGCGTCGGATAAATGCCAGCAGCAAGGCGATGGCAATTACGCCGACAATAATCAGGGTCCACTGCAGCCACTGGGGCATTCTCGTCTCCTCGTCCGGGTCAGGCTTGTTTACGTTGGCGATCAGGCCGCCAGACTTTGACAGTTACGACCTGCCCATTCAATACGGAGGTGCCCACCAGCGGATCAATCTGCTCATCACTGAGTACGTCGTTGATGCTGGCCCCGGCGTGCTCAGTTGCTACTGTTTGCCCGGTGCCAACTCGATCGTGGCCCCAACCGTGAGGAATCGAGACCACTCCGGGCATCAGATCTTCGGTAATTTCCACCGGAAGTACGATGGCACCGGTGTCCGTGGTGATCTTTGCAGAGTTGCCCGCCTGCAGGCCCAGCCGGCTGGCGTCCTTTGGGTTAATCATCAGTGTACAGCGGTCCTTGCCTTTAACCAGACGCTGACTGTTATGCATCCAGGAGTTATTGCTGCGCACGTGGCGGCGCCCGATGAGCAGCAACTCGGTGTTGACCGGTTCCTGCATGAACCGGTATAGGCGCTCAACATCGTCAAGGTAGCGCCGTGGTGCAAGATGAATCATGCCGTCGCGGGTAAACAGGCGGTCGGGCAGGGACGGTTGCAGCGGGCCCAGGTCTACACCATTGGGAATCTCACGCAGTGCTGCCAGCGACAAGCCCTTTGGCAGCGCCTGCCAGTTTCGGTTCAAAGGGCTGAGTTTGGTGAGCGCACGCACGGGATGGCGCTCGGGCAATATGTCGAGAATCAGGTCCACCGCTGGCTGTACCAGGCCGCGGACACGGCCACCATCGGTGCCATAGGGCCCGGACCGGAGCAGCAGGTCCAGAATCGGATCTGGACCG
Organism: Marinobacter similis; assembly: GCF_000830985.1. Lineage (GTDB taxonomy): Bacteria > Pseudomonadota > Gammaproteobacteria > Pseudomonadales > Oleiphilaceae > Marinobacter > Marinobacter similis. The sequence goes on from NZ_CP007151.1 coordinate 2,466,713, forward strand.
ATCTGCTTGAAGGTGCGCCAGCCCAGTTCCGAGCGCAGGGGCAGGCGGCCGCCGTTCCTGTGTTTTTCGAGCCGGTGCGCCAGTTCCAGCAGAATCTGCCAGTCGTGGCGGCTGTCCGGGCCAGCGTCAAACAGGGGCTCGCTGTATTTTGCGACGTTCCGTACTGCGAACATGCTGAAAATCAGATCGTAGTGGCTGCGTTCCAGGGCTGCGGTCGGTGGCAGGATAACATCGGCATGGCGCGTGGTTTCGTTCAGGTAGTAATCCACCGACACCATGAAATCGAGCCCGGAAAAGGCTTTTTCCAGGCGGGTGCCGTTGGGGCTGGACAGCACCGGGTTGCCGGCCACGGTTACGAACGCGCGGACCTGGCCCTCGCCGGGGGTTAGCATTTCATCGGCCATGGTGCTGGCCGGGTACTCACCGCCAAACTCCGGCAGGCCCTTTACCCGGCTGTGGCGGGTGCCGAAATGACCGCTTTGCCCGGCCAGGGCGCCCAGGGTCACCAGGTCAATGGCGGGCTGGGTAAACAGCAGGGCGCCTGGTGTGTCGAGCTTGCCGGTGAGGATGTTCAGGCAGTAGGTGAGCCAGGTCGCCAGACCACCAAAGCGCTGGGTGCTGGTGCCCATCCGGCTGTACAGAGCGGCCTTTGGGGTATTGGCAAGCTGGCGGGTGAGCTGGCGGATGGCTTCGGCGGAGATGCCAGTGTGGTCGCTGACCGCTTCCGGGGTGAACGCCAATGCCGCCAGGCGTAAAAGGTCAGCGTCTTTGGCCAGATGTTGAGCCGGCCCCAGCTCGACCAGGTCTTCAGCAAACAGGGTGTTCACCATGGCCATCAGCAACAAGGCGTCACTGCCAGGCCGGATAAAATGGAATTCGTCGGCCAATTTGGCAGTTTCGGTGCGTCGTGGGTCGATCACGATAAGCCGGCCGCTGCGCTCATGAAGCCGCTTGATCCGCCCCCGGAAGTCCGGGACCGTCATCAGGCTGCCATTGGAGGCCATGGGGTTGGCGCCCACGCAGATCAACAGGTCGGTGTGGTCGATATCCGGAATCGGGAACAGGATTTGATGCCCGAACATCTCCAGCTCGCCAGCATGTGGGGTAACTGATCGTTGGAGGTGGCCGAGAATCGATTCTGGCTGCCGATGGCGCGCAGAAACGGCAGGGTGGCGACCAGGGAGCCGTGATTGTGCACGTTGGGGTTGCCGAGGTAGACGCCGATGCTGTTCCGGCCAAATTCGGTGCGGGTCTGATGCAGCTTGTGCGCCACCAGGTCGAAGGCCTCGTCCCACTCCATTTCCTGCCAGCCGGTATCCGTGCGGCGTACCGGCTTGCGCAACCGGTCGGGGTCATTGTGCAGGTCCTGCAGGGCGACCGCCTTGGGGCAGATGTAGCCCTGACTCAACGGGTCGTCTTCGTCGCCCTTAATCGAGCTGATCTGTCCGTTAGTCACTTCAATGGCGACGCCGCACATGGCCTCGCACAGGTGGCAAGTGCGGTAATGGGTACCGTTATCCATGGAGCCCTCTCTCTTGGCGGGATCTTATTGTTGCAGTGCTTCGGGTTGAATCGAGATTAGCAGGAAAGCCCGGGGATGGGAAAAGCCGCCCGGCCAGGGTCGGTAACAAAAAAGGCCAGCCGCTAAGGCTGGCCTGAAAGGGTAAAGGCCTGAAGTTACTGCTGGGCAGGAATTTCCTTTACCGGGTTGGAGATAAAGTTGAGATAGACGCCTTGTTCGGGGATCTGCAGCGGGATTTGAACGGCTCCCGTGGATGCCGTGGTCTGGTCGAAAAGCGCACCGCAAGCTGCGGTATTGCCGGTCAGGAGGCCACCGATGCAGGAGGTGACATCGATAACGGCCTTGGAGATGGCGTCCTCGGTGGTCACCAGCACGTCGATATCGGGCACGTTGGTATTGCGCTGCTCGATCTGCATGCGCCCGTCATCGAAGAAGGTGATCGGACCGGCCAGCTCCAGCGTGAACGGGTAGGCGTACAGGTTGTGTTGTAATAACCCTTCCAGCGGCACTTGCAGGTTCGGCGCATCCAGGGTCAGTTCGGCGGTGGTTTTGAACACCGGTCGGCCGTCGTCACCCTCGATAATGATGCCCGGAATGAGGCCACTTCGGGCACAGTTTTCCTCGCAGTTCGGATCGTCTTTGGTGTACCGCATCCGCAGGACTTGAGGGCCGGTAACCTGGTCACCAAGGCCATCGAGAACCACCGTCGCCGAGGTGGTGGCCAGCATGGTGGGGTACAGCAAAACACCGACACCCTGTTTGCCAGTATCTTCATCTACTGCCGGGCCGGTCACTTCGGTGTTCAAACCATAGGTCTGGTAGATGAACTTGGCTTCCGGGCATTCGTCATCGTCGTTGCAGCCGACACTGGCGCCGGCGTCCGCGCCCAGAACCGTTGCGGTCTTATTTTGTACCGCAAGTGCCGCCGCATTGGCAGAGGGTTTGTATCCACCGCTGCCATCGCTCTCATGCTCGAACGGCTCAAGACAGGCGGTGTCACCCGGGTGGGGCAGTCGACGACGTAGTTCGAGTTCACGTCGCGGATGGGCAGATTACGCAGTGGGGTGAAGACCGTTTGAACGGGGTCTGCCCCTTCAAAGTAGATAGCCAGGTCGGGACCACCGATGTCGACGTTCGACGGCTCATCGCGTTCGTCACCGGGATCGACCAGAAGATCCGTTTGCAGCGGGTATCCGGATTCTGAACAGACCGCGTTGGCGCAGTCATTTCTGGTGGTGGACGACGCCAGGGTATAGCGGTAGAAAGCTCCAGATTCCCAGGGCTGGTCGGGGTAAAAGCGAATGCGCTGGTTGTTCTTCTCCAGCCGCCCGCTGACGGCGCCCAGGCTGCTGCCGTTGGTGGCCACTTGTTCGACCTGGAAGGTTTCACCGGCCCGGATCGAGCCGAGATCCATCGACTGGGAGAAGACCACGACAATGGGCCGGTCAGCCGGCAGGCTGGTGACTGGCAGGGTATCCCCGCGGGGACCATTGGGTGCGTCGTCCACACACTGGCCATGGTTTCCTGCACTCAGATCGACACCGGTAGTGACACAGGGGTAACCCGGGTAGGTGGTCAGGGCGATGGGAGACACCGTGAACACCGAGCTGTCACCCAGGTCCGGCAGGCGGAACGCGAGGGTCTGGGATGTGGCACTATTGCCAGCGAGGTCGGTCAGACCGGAACCGATCTGAACGCTGTAGTCGAGCCCGTGCTTGAGCCCACCCTTGGGGTTGATCACCACAGCGGTACCGTCCAGTTTGGTTTCGAGTTGGTCAGTGGCCAACGGTGTGCCGCCCTCAATCAGGGTGATGCCCGTGGAAATCGTGCTAGCATCAAGCGGTTCGTCAAAATTCAGGATCACCGGGTCGCCGGGTCGCTGCATCGACTGTCGGGTGGCAGGAATGGCATCCGTCGGGCCTGGCATCCAGCTGACCAGCTGCGGGCTCGTACTGTCGGGTTCATACAGTTCTTCGGCATCCAGGGCGGAATCAGCATCGGTAGCCGCCTCAATCCGGAAGGCGATGGTGGAATCGGTGTATTCCTGCCCCAGAAGCTCCGGCTCGACCACACCGATGGCATCAATAGTCAGGACCCCATCCTGCACAATGGCGATGCCGCTCAGCTCAACCCCGAGGAGATCCTGGGACAGGGAGGCGTTCGGCTGTGCTTCCTCGGTGTTCATGGAGACATCCATAAACAGCTTAACGTGCCGTGGCGCATTGAGATCGTCGGTGTACGGATTCGGGCTCAGGTAACCGGTGGCGTCAGAAAGCATGGTCACCTTGATATCGCCGGTGGTTTGCATCTGACCGGTTTTGGGGTTGATCACCGGCACACTGCCATTGATCTTTACATCCAGGCTGCTGCTGGTGAGCACGCTGCCTTTCGGCACACGCAGGGGCAGGGGTTCATCGGCGTCGAAGGATGGCGCGTAGGCCAGTTCGGCGAACAGTCCGCCCGTTTGCTGGGACGGTCCGGCTACGCCCTGCAGGACTGAATTCAGAGTGACCCCATTGATAATCTGGCCATTGAGCCGCGACTTGCGGGCACCGGATTCACCGGTGCCAGCGAGCATGCCGGAGTCAATCACCTCCTGGAACAGCACCACGGTCGGGCCGGTTTCGCGGGCGGTAAACTGCTTGCTGAAATCCAGGGTCCCGCCGGTGGTGTGGCTTGGCAGGCCCTGAATCCGGAGCGTGTAGTTTTGGCCGGCGGTAAGGGCATCGTCCTTGGTGCCGCAGAGTTCCTGGGCTTCGACGGTGCAGGGGTCGACGGTGATACGGCGGCCATCTACCAGCACAGTGGCGGGCACGGGCTCACCGGATGAATCTTCCAGGCGGATCTGGCCGCCCATGGCTTGCCAATTCGGATGCACCGGGTGGGTTAATGTCAGGCGGAAGGTGGAGAAATTCACCGGCTGGAATTGGCTGTCCGGAGCCGGAACCATTTCCGCTACCGCAAAATCGCTGGCGCTGTTGTCCAGGCTGGCGATTCCGGTAAAACCGCCACGGGTAGAAAATTGAATGCCTTCAGCGCCATGGGCGTTGGGTGTGCTGATGGTTCTGGCTTCCTCAGCCAGAAGCGGATCCTGGAATGTCACCGAGTAATCGGTTCCGGTACTCAGGGCCGTTACCGGCGTCAGTTTCAGACTGTGTCCGCCATCCACCTTGGTGACTGAGAAATCCACCGGGTGGTGCCGTCGGTGACCCGAATTTTGTCCTTAAGGTCCGCGTCGGTATCGGTAATAGCGTGGGAAAACCGGACCACAATGTCAGCGGCCGGGCTGATGCCGGACTGGCCATCGGCCGGGTAGGAGTAGACTACCGAGCCAGGTGTTGTCTTGGTCACACTCTGTTCGTCGCCGCCGCAGGCAGCAAGCAGAAGCGCAGGTATCAGTGCCAGGGTCTTGTTGTATTTCATGGCAGAACTTCTCCTCAAAGCTTGGATGCTCAGGAATTCAGAGGCTGCAAATGTCAGGCACTCAGAACTTCAGGGTGATGGAGCCGCTAATGACATGAACATCTCCGTCGGCGGTCACGTCGGTCTCGTTGCCGTCGTAATCCACCAGGGTGAAGTCCCGCTCCTGAAGCTGCTGATACTGATAGCCAACATCAAGTCGAACCGGGTAGGCGAGCAACCGGGTGCGATCATAGGTGGCGCTTAAGCCAAGGCCGATGACGATCTTGTCGGTATCCAGGTAGTTGATCTCGGGATTACGGGTAGTCTTGAGGGGCGATTCCTCATAGGCAACGCCGGCTCGCACTGCGAAGTTCTTGTCCAGCTGGTATTCCGCCCCAAGACGGGGGATGAGGATGTCGTCAAATTGGATTCGGTCGCCCGGCGATTGGGACTCCTGATCCTTGATGGTGTCGGAGGCGAATTCATTTTCCAGTTCGGACCAGTTTTGTTGCTCTATGGATCCGCCGACCCGCCAGTTTTCGGTGCGGTATTGGGCCCCGATGCCGATGGTTTCCGGCTGGAACGAATCGATTGTGGAGACCGCCAGGCTAAGGCCTGGGTCTGGAATAGTCTGGGTCACGATGATGTTGGAGTCGACGGCGGTGGAAGCCGCCGACTTGGTGCGGTAGGTGAGTGCGGTCTCCCAGCCATCCAGGAAACACTCGGAGTCGGGGCAGAAGGTGCTTCCCAGGTCCATGCTGGTGCCGAGGATGGTTTTCAGGGACGGCTCCGCATTAACGCCCAGACGTTCCCGGCTGGTTTCACCGCCCAGGGTAGAGACCGCTTCCAGATTGGCTGCCGCCTCCAGAGTAATCCGGACCGAAGCGCCAGCGGAGATGCCCCGCCAGATGGGCGTGGCGCCACCAATGTTCAGGAACAGAGGCTCCTTGCCATACTGCAGGAACTGTCCGCTTTCAGTGGTTTCCGAGCGGAAGGCCAGCATCTCCTTGCCGTACTTCTCGACCCCGGCAATGAAACCGAGGTAGATCGGATGCTTGGAGCGGGTCAGTGAGCCAAGGTTGGTCTTCATGCCAATCAGCACGTGCTGACTGGGCGAGTTCGACAGGACGTCGCTGTTGGCATTCGGGTTGGCCGACCGCAGCTCCTGCTCGGCGTGCAGGATGCCGGTGGTCAGTTCACCCCTGCTGTCCTTGGTGAGGTACGCCGGGTTGTAGTAAGTGGCTGAGACCTGATCATTGAACATGGAAAGGGATTGCGCCGTCGCAACGTCGACCGGCATGACACCGTAGGTAGTGCCGAGATTACCCATGCTGGCAGCAGCAGACAGGGAAAAGCCAGTGGACACCGTCGCAACCGCCAAAGACATCGCCCGTACTGAAAATCGGGAGGTGAAAGACATTGATACACTCCATTATTTCGTTGTTTTTATGCTCAAGCCGTGAACTTACATGGAACACGGATATTCCTTTTTATTCTCAGGTCTAGTTTATGGGGCTTGTCTGATGAGGGCGTTGGCTTTTTTGACACAGGCTTGTGTTTTTATGATCAGTTTTGATGGATTGTCGGACTAAAATTCAGAAAATGCAGAGGTTGGTGTTGTTACTTTTAGTGTCGGTGATCAGATTGGCGTCTCAGGTCATGAAAGTCCGACATACTGTGTCGAGAATTTTTACACTGGAATTGAAAATTTTTTTGGGGCTGATGTTTATCCCTTTGAAGTGGCACTGTTAGTGCTTTTTTGGCCTGTGTTATGCCTTTGATTCGTTAGCGCGTATAGGTACACGGCAAGTTTTTATAGCGGTCTTGACGATGGTTCGCGTCCAGGGCCTGCAATGGATGCAGGGAGGTAATTGGCCTTGATAGTCCCTTTGGGGGGTACGAGGATGAATGTATTAACAAGATCAACAGTAATCGCGCTAACCTTTGCTTGGATTGCTCCGGTGCATGCCTACATGGTAGGTCTGACAGATGTCGGAAGTGCGGATTCGCTATTGGGTCAGACAAATGATCTGAATGCGCTTGGTCCTTGCGGCAATGGAAACAGCCCAAGCACAGAGCTTTGCTGGATCAATAATGTGTTAGGGAGCACGACGACCTACACGGAAAGTGACAAGGTTGAAGACCAATCATTCGTCAAAGTGGATGGCAGTTCTTCGGTGATCGCTTTCGAACTGTCGAGCCCGACAGAGTACTTCTTTATCAAGAATGCTCAGTGGTACGGGCTGTTCCAAAATACTTCCAGTCTGGATTGGGCGGTCATCGACACTGCGTTAATTGCGGCAGGGTTCAACTTGCCGAGTGACGAGTATGAGATCAGTCACATTGCCCCTATCGGTGGAACCTTTGAAGTGCCCGAGCCGGCTCGCTGGCGCTTTTGGGGCTTGGCTTGGCGGCACTAGGGTGCAGGCGTCGACTGAAAAAGGCGTGACCTTTCATGGAGTGAACAAATGCCTCGGTTATTCCGGGGCATTTTCGCATTAGAGCGTCATCAAAGCGCCGAGGCGTAAACCAGCCAAGTAAGGCAAAAGAAGTGAGTGTCAAGAAGAGGATGGTGGGCCCAGCTGGACTCGAACCAGCGACCAAGGATTATGAGTCCCCTGCTCTAACCAACTGAGCTATAGGCCCGTAGACTACTTGCTGTTTTGAAAGGTGTTTCCGGGAAGGGAAACAGAGCGGGCGCCATTATACCGGTGAGGTGAGGCGCCCGCTACTGTTGTGGGCCTTATCCCTGAGGATTGCCCTGATCGTCGATAAAGCCACGCAGGTGATCGGAGCGGGACGGATGACGCAGTTTGCGCAGAGCCTTGGCTTCGATCTGACGAATGCGTTCCCGGGTGACGTCGAACTGTTTGCCGACTTCTTCCAGGGTGTGGTCGGTATTCATTTCAATACCGAAACGCATACGCAGTACCTTGGACTCACGCGCGGTCAGGCCGGCCAGTACCGAACGGGTGGCTTCACGCAGACCTTCGGCGGTCGCTGAATCCACCGGAGACAGTGCCTGGATGTCCTCAATGAAGTCGCCCAGATGGCTGTCTTCATCATCACCGATCGGGGTTTCCATGGAGATCGGTTCTTTGGCGATCTTCAGGACCTTACGGATCTTGTCTTCCGGCATTTCCATGCGCTCACCCAGCTCTTCCGGCGTAGGCTCGCGGCCCATCTCCTGCAGCATCTGGCGGGAGATCCGGTTGAGTTTGTTGATGGTCTCGATCATGTGCACCGGAATACGGATGGTGCGGGCCTGGTCCGCGATAGAGCGGGTGATGGCCTGACGAATCCACCAGGTGGCATAGGTCGAAAACTTGTAACCACGACGGTATTCGAACTTGTCTACGGCCTTCATCAGGCCGATATTGCCCTCCTGAATCAGATCCAGGAACTGCAGGCCGCGGTTGGTGTACTTCTTGGCGATGGAGATAACCAGTCGCAGGTTGGCTTCAACCATTTCCTTCTTGGCACGGCGGGCCTTGGCTTCACCGATGGAAACGCGACGGTTGATTTCCTTGACGTCAGCCACGTCCAGATCCACTTCGGTCTGAACGTTCTGGATGCGCTTCTGCAGGCGAACGATCTCTCAATGCGCTCTGACATGGGCGCAGCGTACGGCTTCTTGCTCCGGCCAATCTTTTCGGCCCAGTCCAGATTGGTCTCGTTGCCCGGGAAGGACTTGATGAAGTCCTTGCGTGGCATTTTGCAGTCACGAACACAGATCTGCATGATGGCGCGCTCGTTCTCGCGCACCAGCACGTTAGTGGAACGGACCACGTTGACCAGCTCGTCGAAGGCCTTGTTGGCCAGCTTGAACGGGGCAAACACCTGGCCCAGTTCGTTCAGTGCTTCCTGGGTTTTCTTGTCACCACGACCGTGCTTGGCCAGTGCCTTGTCGGCTGCTTCCAGTTTCTCAGTCAGCAGTTCGAAACGCAGCCGGGTCTCTTCGGGATCCGGGCCGCTTTCGGTTTCTTCCTCGTCATCATCGTCATCGTCGGATGAAGAACTGGAGGTGTCAGTGCTGGCGGCCGGAGTTTCCTCGCCCATGAATGGCTCGGCGTCGTCCGGATCCAGGAAACCGGTGACGATGTCGCTGATGCGGCCTTCGTTCTCGATAATGCGGTTGTACGCCTGAATCACGGTGCCAGCGGTGCCCGGGAAGTGGGCAACGGCAGCCATGACGTCACGAATGCCTTCCTCGATGCGCTTGGCGATAACAATTTCGCCTTCACGGGTCAGCAGTTCTACGGTACCCATCTCACGCATGTACATGCGCACCGGATCGGTGGTGCGACCGGCATCGGTTTCAACCGCGGCGAGTGCGGCTGCGGCTTCGGCTGCAGCGGCTTCGTCCGCAGTGGAGTCGCCTTCGGTCATCAGCAGGGTATCGGCATCCGGTGTTTCTTCGGTTACCTGAATCCCCATGTCGTTGATCATGCGAATGATGTCTTCGACCTGATCCGGGTCGGCAATGTCTTCCGGGAGGTGATCGTTTACCTCGGCGTAAGTCAGGTAACCTTGTTCCTTGCCTCGTGCAATGAGGTCTTTTAAACGTGATTTTTGCGAATTGCCTGACATAGACACCCTGTGAACTCGCTTTGAGAAGGAAAAAAGTGAAACAGCCATTATAGCTGTCGCTCGGTCGCACTGCCACCGAATGGTTAGATGGTGATCAATGCGTCTAGTTTCAAGTCCTGTTACTCCTGAGTGCCACTACTCAGGGTTCGTAATTCTGTCCGTTCCTCGGCTGTGAGGTTCGAGAAGTTGCGCAACAGAGCCGCAAGCCGCTGTTGTCGCGATGATTCTTCGTTCGGGCTCAGTAGTTCCCGTGCCGCCTCGAGAGTGCTCTCCTGGCGGGAATGTGCTCAATGCCATCAAATAGATGGAAGAAGCGGTCCCGGGCCTGACCATCAAGAGCCAGGCAGCGCACCAGTGCTTTCCGATCGCGAACTTCCCGATCGAGAATCCAGCTGGCGAAGTTGCGGGCCTGGGTGAACTGGCGCGAGCTCCGCGACAGTTCGACCACTTCGGTGGCCATTTCCGGAGCTTCCAGCAGTGCCAGGCACAAGATGCTGTCTTTGCTGAGCTTCACATCAATGCGCTCTTCAGTGACCCGATCCCGGCGGCCGTCTTTCCAGTTTCCGCCCGGATTCTTCGGCCGGTTTTGCCACTGATTGCGTCCGCCACACAGTCGCAGCATTTCGTGCCACATGGCATCCCGCAGGGTGCTCTTCGGCATCTTGTTCAGCAGCGGCTCTACCCGGGCCCTCAACTCGCCTCGATGTTCCGGAAGCTGCAGGTTCAGGCCCTCACTCTGTCGGTCGAACAGGTAGCGGGACAGCGGCGTGGCACCGTCAATCCGTGCCTGGAACGCATCTTGGCCTTCTTTGCGCACCAACGTGTCCGGATCCTCGCCCTGGGGCAGCATCAGGAATTGCAGGTGCATGCCGTCGGCCATCAGCTCAAGCGCGTTGTCCATGGCGCGGTCAGCGGCCCTGAAGCCGGCTTGGTCGCCGTCGAAACAGAACACGATGTGCCGCACTTGCCGGAGCAGGGCAGTCAAGCTGTCCTGGTTGGTTGCCGTGCCCAGCGTTGCGACGGCGTAGTGAATGCCGTGCTGGGCCAGGGCAATGACATCCATATACCCTTCAACAACCAGCAGCTTGTCCAGCTGCCTTACTGCCTGCTTGGCTTCGAACAGGCCGTATATTTCCCGGCTTTTGTGAAAGACATCAGACTCCGGGGAGTTGATGTACTTGGCCTTGTCGTCACCCAGGGTCCGACCACCAAAGGCAATGGTTTTGCCCCGGCTGTTACGGATCGGGAACATGACCCGATTGCGGAACAAATCCCGGGGCCGCCCATACTTGTCGGAGACCGTGCCGGTTTCCACCAACGGGCCTTTCAGGTCCTTGCTGGCGGCGTCGAACAGGGCCGTCCCGGCCGAAGGCGCGTAACCAATCTGGTACTGCTGCACGATGGCGTCGTCCAGGCCCCGCTGTTGCAGGTAATCCCGGGCGTAGGCGCCTTGCTGGCTGGTCAGTGCGGACTGATAGAACCGGCTGGCAAAATCGAGCGCGTCGGTCAGCGTTCGGGCCTGCTGAATTTCCTGCTTGGCGGCCTTGTCGTAAGGCACTTCCAGGCCGGCCCGCTTGGCCAGTTCTTCAACGGCTTCGGTGAAGCCTATGCCCTCGAATTCGCGAATGAAGCTGATGGCATCGCCATGGGCGCCACAGCCGAAGCAGTGGTAAAAGCCCTTGTCCGGACGCACGTTGAAGGACGGCGTCTTTTCATCGTGAAACGGGCAGCACGCCTTGTAGTTCGCGCCGGCTTTCTTGAGAGTGATGCGAGAACCGATCAGCTCTGCCAGATCGAGACGATCAAGCAGGTCTTCAACAAAACGTTGAGGGATCAGTCCACTCATGGAGACTCCAGATCAACCGGGACTTGTGTCGGGTTCAGCCATAGCCAAAAATGCCGCCGAAGCCAGGCCTCGGCGGCATTTTTGAAGTCGCTCTGTGCAGCCTGCGGCTGAACAGGCAATCAGTGCTTTGCAGTCAAGCGGCGTCGATATAACTTAGTACAGACGCTCGAACTTGCGCTGTTCCCGCTGAAGCTTCTTGAGATGACGCTTAACGGCAGCGGCTGCTTTGCGCTTACGAACAGCGGTCGGCTTCTCGTAGTGCTCGCGACGACGTACTTCAGAAAGTACACCCGCTTTTTCGCAGGAACGCTTGAAGCGACGCAGTGCTACGTCAAACGGTTCATTCTCTTTCACTTTAACAGCTGGCATTCGGAAATCACCTACCTGATAGATTCGGTTTCAATGTAATCCGCCTGGCAGTGCCAGACCGGTTCGATCCCTGGTCAGATTGGCTAAAACTCGACCAGTGCATATTTTAGGGCGGCAATGATAGCGCCTGGGTTATGGCAAGGTCAATGATTGTTCAGATGAATCTGACAGGGCGTTTCGGGTTTCTGCTAAAATGCGGCGTTTTCCACACATGCCTATTAACGTGGCCCGGATATTATGCTGATTCTCGGTATTGAAACCTCCTGTGATGAAACCGGCGTGGCCCTGTTCGACAGCGAACAGGGGCTGCTTGCGCACGCCCTGTTCAGTCAGATCGATATGCACGCGGACTATGGCGGCGTGGTGCCGGAGCTGGCATCGCGGGACCATGTGCGCAAGCTGCTGCCGTTGTGCGATCAGGTGTTGGCTCAGGCCGGCAAGGTTCGTGCTGACCTGGAAGGCATTGCCTACACCGCCGGACCGGGCCTGGTCGGCGCGTTGATGGTCGGCGGCTCGGTTGCCCATTCCCTTGCTTCGCCCTGGGCGTGCCGGTTCTGGGCGTGCATCACATGGAGGGCCACCTGCTGGCGCCCATGCTGGAGGACAATCCGCCCGCCTTTCCGTTTGTCGCCCTGCTGGTATCCGGTGGTCACACCCAGTTGGTGCGGGTAGATGGTATTGGTGCCTACGAAATGCTGGGTGAGTCCGTGGATGACGCCGCCGGTGAGGCCTTCGATAAAGCCGCCAAGATGCTCGGGCTGGATTACCCGGGTGGGCCGCGGGTTGCCGCGCTGGCTGAGAAGGGAACGCCGGGCCGCTATCGATTCCCCCGCCCGATGACCGACCGCCCCGGCCTGGATTTCAGTTTCAGTGGCCTGAAGACCTTTACCCTGAATACCGTCAGTGCTGCCCGGGATGCGGGCGGTCTTGATGATCAGACCCGCGCCGACATCGCCCTGGCGTTCGAAACCGCTGTGGTTGAGACCCTGACCATCAAGTGTCGGCGTGCCCTGGAGCAGACCGGCTGCAAGCGTCTGGTGATTGCCGGTGGTGTCAGCGCCAACAAGCGCTTGCGCGCCGCCCTGGAAGCCATGACCGCCAAGCTGAAGGCTGGGGTGTTCTACGCCCGGCCGGAATTCTGCACCGATAATGGCGCCATGATTGCCTATGCCGGCGCCCAGCGCTTACGGGCAGGGCAGCAGGATGGCGAGAGGATTGTTGCGGTGCCGCGCTGGCCGATGAATACCCTGCCGGCCATTACCGAGCCGCGTTCCACCGGTCTGGTGGATTAGCCCAGGCCTTGTGCTGGCGGACGATTGACGCTTTAAAGGCCGGCTTCCCGGCCCTGAGCCAGCCGGATCAGGTTATTCCGGTGCCGAACCACGATCAGCAGCGCCAGTAGCCGAACAAGGCCAGGGTGTCGGGTTCGATCAGCGCGCTGATGATCGGGCCGGAGACGATGGCGATCAGCGACGCCAGCGCCGAGATGCGACAGCGCCAGATCACCAGTAGCCAGATGGCCGCCATCAGCGAGGTGGTTATCGGCGCCAGGGCCAGGCCTGCGCCCAGTGCGGTCGCCACGCCTTTGCCACCCTTGAATCGGTAGAACACGGGGATCATGTGGCCGGTAACGGCACACAGCGCCACCATGGCCTGCGCCATCACTGATAGCCCCAGGTTGTGGGCCAGCCAGACGGGGAGCCAGCCTTTGGCTGCATCCAGTGCCAGTGTCATCAGGGCAGGCGCCCAGCCGCCGGTGCGGTAAACATTGGTGGCGCCAGGGTTGCCAGAACCCTGTGCCCGTGGATCGGGCAGCTTCCACAGTCGGCACACCGGCAGCGCAAACAGCACCGAGCCGGCCAGGTAGGCGGCAAAGCAGAGCAGAACCGTGACAACCGGGTCGCTGGACAGTGTGGTGGCGAGCGTGGAGGAGAGGGTCATGGTGTCGGCTCGAAGGCGGAGACGTCTCAGGGTGTAGTGTGCGAAAATGCCGACCCTGTAAAACAGGCCAGCGTTATCACAGTATCCGTTGGTTGTGTGTTATTCAATCAGCAAAGAGTGGAATACTCCGGGAGCCCCCTTGGCAGACAGTGTCCTCATTGAAGGTCTGGTAGTTGAGACCGTTGTCGGTGTCTACGATTGGGAACGGAAGGTCGACCAGCGCCTGCTGGTCGACCTGGAAATGGCTTGGGATAATCGGGTTCCGGGGGCCTCGGATGATGTCGGGGATGCCCTGGATTATGCCGCGGTCAGCGAGCTGGTCACATCGTGCCTGCAAGCGCTTCAGCCAAGTTGCTGGAGCACGGTGCTGAGCAGCTCGCGGCGCAACTGCAGCGGCAGTTCGGAATTACCTGGCTGGCGCTGACACTGAGAAAACCCGGAGCGGTGCCGGCGGCGCAAGCGGTGGGAGTTCGAATAGAAAGGGGAACGCGTTAATGACCGACCAGGTCCGGGTGTACATCAGTATTGGCAGCAACGTAGACCGGGAGCATTACGTTGCCGCGGCTCTGGACGCGCTGGCGAGCTGGTTTGGCGACCTTGAGATTTCACCGGTCTATGACAGCGAAGCAGTTGGCTTCAAGGGCTCACCGTTTCTGAATCTGGTGGTCGGGGTAGAGACTGCGCTACCGGTGGGTGAATTGTCCCGTCGCTTCAAGCAGCTGGAGGCCGACAATGGCCGCCGTCGTGATGTGCCCAAGTTCAGTGCCCGAACGCTGGACCTGGATATCCTGACCTATGGCGATCGGGTGGGGGTAGTCGATGGGGTTGAGTTGCCTCGCGGCGAAATCTTGAAGAACGCCTTCGTTCTGCAGCCGCTAGCGGATATTGCGCCCGAGGCCCTGCATCCGGTGACGGGGCAAAGCTATCGGGAATTGTGGCGGAACTACCGGTCCGATCAGAAACTCTGGCCGGTGGACTTTACCTGGCAGGGCCGTCAGATTTCAGTAATCGCCGACTGACCGGAACAGCTCGATCAGGTGGTCGGTTGAACTGTCGCTGCCTGAGCCCTGAGGTTCCTTCCCGAGCAGGCGGGGCAGGATACCCTTGCCCAGCTGTTTGCCCAGCTCTACGCCCCATTGATCGAACGAATCCACGCCCCAGATGACCCCCTGAACAAAGGTTCGATGCTCGTACAGGGCAATCAGTGCACCCACGCTCTCAGGAGTGACCTGCTCAAGCACCAGGGTGTTGCTGGGTTTGTTGCCGGGAATCACCTTATGAGGCGCCAACTGCTCTATTTCCGCTTCCGAATGTCCTTCTGCTGCCAGTTCGGCTCGCGCCTCTGCCAGTGATTTGCCCGCCATCATCGCCTGGCTTTGGCTCAGGCAGTTGGCAAACAGATCAGCGTGGTGCGTGGCCACCGGGTTGTGGGTTTTCAGCGGAATGATGAAGTCGGCCGGAATCAGCCGGGTGCCTTGATGGATCAACTGGTGGTAGGCGTGCTGGCCATTGGAGCCTGTGCCACCCCAGATGATCGGTCCCGACTCGCAGGCCAGCGGTTCTCCGGTTTCGGTCACACTCTTGCCATTGCTTTCCATGTCCAGTTGCTGGAGATGATCCGGAAGGCTGCGCAGGTATTGGTCATACGGCAGGATGGCGTGGGTGTGAGCGTTCCAGAAGTTGTTGTACCAGACACCCAGCAAGCCCATGACCACGGGCAGATTCTGCGCCAGTGGCGCATTCTGGAAGTGGCTGTCCATGGCATGGGCGCCGGCCAGCAGGCGCCGGAAGTTGTCCATGCCGATAGTCAGTGCCACCGGTAGGCCAATGGCGGACCACAGCGAGTAGCGCCCGCCAACCCAATCCCACATCGGGAACACCTGATCGGCCTGGATGCCGAAGTTTTCCGCGCCCGGTACGTTGGCGGTAACCGCCAGGAAGTGCTTGGCTACTGCCGAGTCATCTCCGCAATAATCCACCAGCCATTGCCGCGCCACGGTGCTGTTCTCCAGGGTTTCCTGGGTTCGGAATGATTTCGACTGGATCAGGAACAGGGTGGTTTCCGGGTTCACCTGCCGGAGCACTTCCAGGATATCGGTGCCGTCGATGTTGGCGACAAAGTGGCAGCGCATGCCGCCCTGCCAGTAGGGCTGCAGGGCTTCATTGACCAGCTTTGGCCCGAGATAGGAACCGCCAATGCCAATGCTGACCACATCGGTGAAGGCCTTGCCGCTGAACCCGGTCCGGGATTGATCCAGAACGTTGGTGACTACTTCTTCCATCCGCGCCAGGGTGTGCTGGACCTCGGCCACTACATCGACCCCGTCCACCAAGATAGAGGCATTGCCGGGGTGTCTCAGGGCCGTGTGCAGGGCTGGCCGTTGTTCGGTGCGGTTGACCGGCTCGCCGCGCAATAGTGCGTCCCGGCGTGCCGGCAGATCAGAGCGTTCGGCCAGCGCCAGCAGGGCGCTCAGGGTTTCGTCGGTGATGCGGTTCTTGGAAAAATCCAGGGATATTCCTGCGCCCTTGATGAAGTAGCGACTGGCCCGCTCCGGGTCCTCGGCAAACAGCTGCTTCATTGGCACCGACTGCATTTGCAGCCGGTGCTGCTCCAGCGCCTGCCACTCCGGGGAGGAGGTCAGTTGGGCCGCGCGTTCAGGCATTAGAATATCCTTTTCCGTAATTTGCTTGGTGTTGGCTCAGCGACTCATTGACAGGTTGTCGATCAGACGGGTGGTGCCCAGGAAGGCTGCCACCAGCAGGGTAATATCGGTGTCTTCGGTGCTGGCCGGTTTCAGGGTTTGGCTATTAACGATGTTGAAATAGTCCGGTCGCAGGCCGGCCTCGGCGAGGCGGTTGCGAGCTTCTTCCTCCAGGGTCTGGAAGTCTGAGCGGCCTCCGGTCAATTCACGGGCAGTAGTTTGCAGGGTCTGGTATACCACCGGGGCGATTTTGCGTTCGCTCGCTGTCAGGTAACCGTTTCGGGAGCTTTTGGCCAGGCCGTCGTCTTCCCGGATGGTGGGCGCGCCCACGACTTCCACCGGCAGCATAAGGTCGCGGACCAGTTTCCGGATCACCGCCAGCTGTTGGAAATCTTTTTCGCCAAACACCGCGACGTCCGGCTGAACCATGTTCAGGAGCATGGTGACTACCGTCGCCACGCCCTCGAAATGACCGGGGCGGCTGGCGCCACAATGACCGTCGCTGACTTCCGGAACCACCACCTGGGTCTGCATGGCCAGCCCTTCGGGATAGACTTCCTCCACACCGGGGGCGAACACGAGGGTGTTGCCGGCGGCTTCCAGTTGCTCCTGATCTTCAGTCAGTGTGCGCGGGTAGGTGTCCAGATCTTCGCCGGCCCCAAACTGCATCGGGTTTACGAAAATGCTGGTGACCACCACATCCGCCGCTTCCGCGGCTTTGCGCACAAGGGATATGTGGCCCTCGTGGAGGTTGCCCATCGTCGGCACCAGGCCAATGGTTTTGCCCTGGCGTCGATAGCCGCGGAGGATGGTGCGAAGTTCTTTCAGGGAATGTACGGTTCTCATGCCTTGAACGTATGCTCCTCGGCGGGGAAAGTTCGTGCGCGCACGGCGCTCACGTAGGCCTCAATGGCCTCCTGAACGGAATTGGCCTCGGCCAGGAAGTTCTTCACAAATCGGGGCTTGCGCCCTGTGGTAACGCCTAGCATATCGTGCAGGACCAGCACCTGGCCGTCGGTATCGGCGCCGGCGCCAATGCCGATGACTGGCGCCTTGACGGCCTGGGTGATGCGGGCGGCCAGGGGCGCGGGTACGCACTCAAGCAGAATCAGGTCGGCGCCGGCCGCTTCCAGTTCGCAGGCGTGCTCAATCATCATTTCCGCTGCCTTCTCGTTGCGGCCCTGAACCTTGTAGCCACCAAACTTGTTGACGAACTGGGGAGTAAGGCCCAGGTGCGCACACACGGGTACGCCGCGCTCGCTCAGGGCATGGATGGTGTCTTTCATCCAATCGGTGCCTTCGAGCTTGACCAGGTGGGCACCGGCACGCATAAGTTCGGCAGCATTTTCCAGGGCTGCATCTACGGTGCCATAAGTCATGAACGGCATGTCGGCCATGATCAAGGCACCGGCATTACCCTTGGCTACGCAGCTGGTGTGATAAACCATCTGGTCCATGGTGACCGGCAGGGTGCTGTCGTGGCCCTGCAATACCATGCCCAGGGAGTCTCCGATCAGGATGACATCGACACCCGCTTCACTGACCACCTGGGCAAAGGTGGCATCGTAAGAGGTCAGGACGGAAAAGGCTTCGCCCTTTTGTTTGTATTCCCGAAGTATTGATGGTAACAGCCATAAAATCCTTGCCTTGTGGGTGGATGGGCCAAGACCGGGCCGGGGTCTGCCGGCGTTCAGTGCTAAGGGTAATCCGGGGCTATGTTTGAGGCAATAGTAGCACGGGCCCCGTTGAGCGGGGCGGACGCAGGTCAGGACGGAGCGAAGCTCCCGCGCTATTGGCGGCAGCTTGCGCAGCTCGTTGTCCGGGCAATGCTGGCGGAGATCCTTGATGGTGCGGCCATCGGGCAGGGTCAGGGCAGGCTCCAGGTCCAGCAGGGGCTGAAGGACAAAATCCCGGTTCGGTAGTTCTTTGTGGGGTACGGTCAGGCGCTCGTCAGCCAGAGTCTGGTTGCCAAAAACCAGCAGGTCCAGGTCCAGTGTTCTCGGGCCCCAGTGCCTGAGTCGCTCACGGCCATGACGCTGTTCAATGGTCTGCAGGTGGTCAAGCAGCTCGTGGGGGCGCAGGGTGGTGCGTAGCCAGACCGCGCCATTGACGAAGTCCGGCTGATCCTGCGGGCCAACCGGGCGGCTGGCGTAAAAGGGCGACTGCGCCACCAGTACCGAATCCGGCAGGCCGGCCAGGGCGGCAACTGCCTGAGCCAGCTGTGCTGCCGGGTTCTCAAGGTTGCTGCCGAGGCCAATAAAGGCGTCCGTGGTCATTACTCGGCGGGGCGCTTGGTGGGTGGCTTGCGCCGACGCTTGCGCTTTTTGGGACCATCGCTGCCCAGTTCAGTCAGCATGCGCTCCTGGCCGCGCTCATCGGTTTTCTGGAAATCGGTCCACCATTGGCCGAGGCCGGGTTCGATTTCGCCCGCCGCTTCGCGCACCAGCAGGAAGTCATAGGCAGCCCGGAATCTGGGATGGCTCATGGCGGCAAAGGCGCGCTTGCCCTGACGACGGGGCAGGCGCATCTGCATTTCCCAGATCTCTTTCATCGGACCGGAGAAACGCTTGGGAATGGACGTGGCCTGAACCTGGCGGCCAATGACCTTGCCGATGGCGCCGTGCAGGGCCGGTTGAACCGGGTCGCCGTTGTCTTGGCGTCGGGTCCATTCCGCCTGCAGTGCCGGCCAGAGCATGGCGGCAAACAGGAAGTAAGGTGTCACCGACTTGCCTTGGGCGATGCGGGCATCAGTATTGCGCAGGGCCTGACGGATAAGTTCATCCGATTCGCCGTTATTGATCGCCCGAACGGTCTCGGGGAACAGTGGCGCCAGCAGGTTATAGCGGCTCAACAGATCGTAGGTCGCTTCGCCCTGGCCGGCCGAGAACAGTTTGAGCACTTCCTCGAACAGGCGAGCGGGCGGAATATGTGTGAGCAGGGGCGCGAGCTCCCTGATCGGGGCCTCAGTGTCCGGCTCAATGTCAAAATCAAGCTTGGCGGCAAAGCGGATGGCTCGCAGCATGCGCACCGGATCTTCCGGTACCGGGTTTCCGGATCGCCAATCAGCCGGAGCTGTCGGTTGCGCAGATCCTCGACGCCATCGGCGAAATCGATCACGGTGAAGTCGCGGATGCAGTAGTAAAGAGCATTAACCGTGAAATCCCGGCGCAGGGCGTCTTCTTCCTGGCTGCCGTAGACGTTGTCACGCAACAGCAGGCCGTGCTCGGAGGTTTTGCGATCGTCGTCCGGCGCGTCGTCCTCGGCTTCGCTGGCGTTGCCCCGGAACGTGGTCACCTCAATGACCTCGCGGCCAAACACCACGTGCACGATGCGGAAGCGGCGGCCAATCAGCCGGGAGTTACGGAACAGCTCGTGCACCTCTTCAGGCGTCGCGTTGGTCGCGATGTCGAAGTCTTTTGGTACGCCGCCGAGCAGTATGTCGCGCACGCCGCCGCCAACGAGGTAAGCCTCGAAGCCGGCTTTGTTTAGCCGGTTGAGAACCTTCTTGGCAGGTTCGCTGATGGCCGAGCGGGACACATTGTGCTGGTCGCGCGGAATTTCCCGACGCTGGTACGGGCGGAGCTTCTTTTTCCCGGTGCCGGGAATAAAGGAACGGAGTTTTTCGACGAGTCGTTTAGGCATTTAAATCCGTGGTTGCGAAGAGCAAAAACCGAGAGTTTAACGGTTTGTGCAGGTTTTGCCCACGTTTGACTGGGAATGAGGCACTGAAAGGTGGTTGGTCCAGATAATCAAAAGGCGGATCCGTTTTCACGAATCCGCCCTGAAAGCGTTGACGATCTGCATTGTTTTTGTTGTTACCGGGATTCTTCTTAATTTTTCTACCCCACTGCATGTCCCCAATTTCGGGGGTCAGCGGTGCAAACGGAAAGCTTTGAACACACAGAGCGGTCAGAGACATCGGATGAGATTCGGGCAGGTGCAGTGTCGCCTGGAGGACGATTCTTCTCTACATCTACTACAACTCACACGTGCCGAGGGACCACTAAAAAGCAAAGTACCCAAAACACTCAGTTCGCTCACGTTCTGTATTTGTTTTTATTACTGAACGCTCTTCTACAGCTTTTTGTTTTTGTTTTGGCGCTGCGTTGTCACGATTGTTTTTGTTGTCGTGCGCCCTAATAGGTTGCAGTCCGTGTGCCAAGTTTTATAAATTCTTTATTAACAGTGTGTTACGATTTTTTCGATTGTAAGTGTTACCCCGTACACAGTGAAAGTGTTACTGAGATCTCATTAATTCTGTGGCGAGTGTTACCGGGAGGAACAGGTGGTAACAATGGAGCCTGGATTCATTTTATTAATTGCCTGAACTTTTCTTGCGCGGAATGCCCAGGCGCTGGCGACGCTCCCACAGGGACTTTCGACTGATACCCAGTTTCTGGGCCAACTCGGTTTCGCTCATGCGATCCTGGTTTTCCAGGACAAAGTGCTGGAAGTAGTCTTCCAGCGACAGGTCGTTGGAGGAATCGACATCGGTGGCGCGGGTTTGCTCGTTGTTGCCCTCGACGAGTGTTTCCGGGATGTATTCGTCGCCAGCTTCACTGTCCAGGTCGAGCAGTCCCGGTGAAATCACGTCACCGTCACAAAGGATGGTCGCGCGTTCAATGGCGTTCTCAAGCTCGCGCACGTTGCCCGGCCAGCGATGCCGTTCCAGCGCCCGCATGGCTTCCGGGCTCAGGTTGAGCAGGGGCTTGCCCATCTTCTCGCCCTGACGTTTCAGAAAGCGTCGGGCCAGGCCGAGTATGTCGGCCTGGCGCTCGCGCAGCGGCGGAATACGGATCTGCATGACGTTGAGACGGTAATACAGATCCTCACGGAATTCGCCGGTGCGGGTCATGGCTTTCAGATTACGGTGGGTCGCGGCAATCATCCGAACATTCACGGTCCGGCTCTGGGTGGAGCCGACCTTGCGAATTTCGCTTTC
This sequence comes from Marinobacter similis, assembly GCF_000830985.1. Taxonomy (GTDB): domain Bacteria; phylum Pseudomonadota; class Gammaproteobacteria; order Pseudomonadales; family Oleiphilaceae; genus Marinobacter; species Marinobacter similis. Next base: position 2,488,027 of record NZ_CP007151.1, read on the forward strand.
CTGCAGCACCCGCAGAAGGCGGGCCTGGGCTTCTGCCGGCAGTTCCCCAATTTCGTCCAGGAATAGACTGCCGCCGTCGGCGGCCTCGATCAGGCCGGTCCGTGCCGAAACCGCGCCGGTGAAGGCGCCCTTCTCATGGCCGAACAGCTCCGACTCAATCAGGCTTTCCGGAATCGCGGCGCAGTTCACTGAGATCAGTGGCTTGGAGGCGCGGGGGCTGAGCAGGTGCAGGGCCCGTGCCGCCAATTCCTTACCGGTACCCGATTCACCCTGGATCAGCACCGTGGTTTCGGTCGGTGCGACTTTGCGAATCAGCGTGAAGACGCGCTGCATGGGTTCGCAGTGGCCAAACATGATGTTGGCCGGATCGCTGTCCTCCGGGCTGGCGTCTGATCCTCCCTGCAGGTCGCCGGTGGTCGTACCTGGCATCTTCCGGGCCAGGATTTTCTCAACCGCAGCGAGCATTTCGTCATGATCGAAAGGCTTGGCGATGTATTCGACCGCGCCCATCTTCATGGAATCGACTGCAGAGCGCAGGCTGGCATAGCTGGTCATGATCAGTACCGGAGTGTTCGGAGCCCGGTTGATCAGTTCGGTGCCGGGGGCACCCGGTAGTCGAAGATCAGAGATGATCAGATCAAACTGTTCCGGCTCGAAATTCTGCTCGGCTTCCTCCACCGATGCGGCGTCGGACACCGTGTATCCAGCATGCTGGAGCAGTTTGCGCACTGCTGAGCGAATAATGTCTTCATCTTCTACGATCAGAATGCGAGGCATAGAGGTTTCATGACCTTTCGTTCTGGCTGACGGTGGTGGTGCCGGTTTCCGGCTCGTAGGCGGGTAGCCTCAAGCGTACACAGGTGCCGGTGCCAGTGTCCGGGTTAGCCGGACTGTCCACCTGGATGTTGCCGTAATGTTCTTCCACGATACTGTACACCAATGACAGGCCCAGGCCGGTGCCTTTGTTCGGGGCTTTGGTGGTATAGAAGGGTTCGAACACGTGATCAAGCTGATCGGCCGGTATGCCGGAGCCTCATCGACGACCTCGATGATAGCGGAGTAGCCATCGCCGTTTCCACTGACCCGGACCGAGCCGCCCGTGGGTGAGGCATCCCGGGCATTGGCTAGCAGGTTAATAAATACTTGTACGAGGCGTTGTTCATCGCCGAGCACCTGAAGATTTGGCGGGCAGTCGTTTACAAAGTGCACCCCCATGCCCTTGTCGCTCAGCGACAGCAGATTTATGGACTCATCCACGCACCGGTGAATGGTCACCGGCTCATAGCGGTTCGCATGAGCACGGTTGCCGGTGCGGGCGAAATTCATCAGTGATTGCAGGATGGTGGAAATCCGCCGGGTTTGCTGCTGAATCTGGTCGGCGGTATCGAGGATGTCCGGGTTGTCTGTTTCCAGGCGCAGATTCTGCGCCAGTGAGGAGATGCCAGTCACCGGGTTGCCGATCTCATGGGCAACTCCGGCGGCTAGCCGGCCCACCGAGGCCAGTCGCTCGCTGTGCATCAGCTCGTCTTCCAGCTGCCGGGTCTCGGTCTGGTCTTCCACCAGGATGATGCTGCCGCCCTCGGTATGATCCGGCCCGCTCAGGGCTGCCTTGTGCAGGTTCAGCCAGTGGGGTTTGCCACGCAGGTCCAGCCGATGTTTGTAGCGATGCAGTTCGTCGCCATTATGGAAGTCGTCCAGCAGAATGTGCCAATGCTCGGGCAGGGCCATCAGGCGTGCGCCGACAACATCGTCGGCGGTGATGCCGGTCAGGCTTTCCATGGTGTGGTTCCACATCAGTATTTCGCCGTCCTCGCCCACCGAACAGGCCGGGATCGGCAGATTCTGCAGAGTCTGACGGTAATGGCGGCGCAGATTGTCCAGCTCGCCGGCAAGCCCGGTCAGCTGGTTCTGGTATTCCCCGAGTGCTCGCTCGACATAACGGATGTCCTGGCCGGTGCCGCCCCGTGTCATGGGTTTGAAGCCCAGGTGCCGTTTTACCATGTCCCGGGCAACTGATGGCCCAAGCAGGCCAGACAGGTTGACCTCAATCTGATCCCGCAGTCGCCGCAGCTGGTAAGGGCGGTACTCCAGCTTCGGCAGTTTCAGTTGCGCCAGTGCGCGTTCAACTTCCCGTTTGGCCACGCCCCGGCCCAGAGGTTCGGCCAGTTGTTTGGCGAATTCGGTGGAGGACGCGGCCAGCAGCTCCCGACGTTGGGGGCGGGAGAGGGCGCCCAGCGAGCAGGCCTGGGCCGCGCTGTTTTCTTCGTTGCTGCTGGTGCTGACCATGGATATCAGCGCGAATACCGCGACATTGGCGGTCAGACTGATGAAGGTAAAGATGTGCCAGTTGCTGTAGTCCGGCACCAGCGGCGCATCAAACAGGGCGAGTAGATTTGCGGTGTGCGCAAAGGGCAGCACCAGGGTGACGATCCAGATGGCAAGCCCGACCAACAGACCGGCGATCAGGCCCCGGCGATTGCCTTCGGGCCAGTAGATCACTCCAAGGGCGCCGGGCAGCAGCTGCAGAACACCGGACAGGGAAATAATCCCCAGAATGGACAAATCCAGGTTCTTGCCCAGGGTTTCATGGAACAGCAGGGCCAGGAAAATAATGCCGGCGATCAGCATGCGCTTGATGCCCTGCAGCCAGCGGTAGATATCGCCCTGGTCCCGAGGGGTTTTTAGCGGCAACACCACGTGGTTGAGCACCATCCCGGCCAGGGCCAGGGTGCTGACGATCATCAGGCCGCTGGCGGCCGACAACCCGGCGATGTACATCATCAGGGTTAGTCCCGGGCTGTCGAGGCTCTGGGCTACGCCGATGGCGTAGAAGCTCGGGCCCGTGGTTACCGCCAGCGCCTGGCCACCCCACAGAATCAGCGGAACCGGTAGGCCGATTAACAGCAGGTACAGCGGCAGCCCCCAGCTGGCTTTGGCCAGCGCCTTGGGTGACGGGTTCTCGCTGAATGTCATGTGGTACATGTGCGGCAGTACCAGGGCCCCGGCAAACGACATCAGCATCAGCGCTCGCCAGCTGCCATCGTCCACGCTCAGGGTCATGGTGGTGGCCGGCGAGCTGTTGCTGAGCAGCCAGCCTTCGAGGCCGTCCATGCCGCCGAAGACGCCAAACAGGATAACCCCGCCCAATACCAGCATGGCCACCAGCTTGACCAGGGAGTCGAAGGCGATGGCCAGGACCAGGCCCTGATGATTGTCGGACTTCTGGTCACGTCGGGCACCAAACAGCATGGCAAACAGTACCACCGTGATACTGAACATCACGCTAATGGCCCGGGGCGAGGTGTCCGGAGCAAGAATGCTGGCTGAGGTGGTAACCGCCTGAATCTGCATGCTGAGCAGGGCCAGGATGGCGCCGCCGGAGCACAGGGTGACCAGGGTGCCGGCCCACTGGCTGCGATATCGATAAGCGAAGAGGTCGGCCAGCGAGGTGAGCTGGTAGGCGCGGCCGATACGCAATACCGGGTTCAGCAGCACCGGCGCCAGCAGGAAGGCACCACTGATGCCGAGGTAATAGGCAAGAAAGCCGTAACCGGAATCCGCCGCCACGCCAACGGCGGCATAAACCGCCCAGATACCGGCGTAGACGCCCAGGCTCAGGGTGTAGACCAGCGGATGTCTGACCCAATGCCGGAGCAGGGTGCCCTTCTCGGTTACCCAGGCGATAGCAAACAGGATCACCAGGTAGAGCAGGCTGGCAGCGAGTAGGCTTGCGGCGCTAAAACTCATTGGGATCCCGTCGCCATTCCAGCCAGAAACCGATGGCAATAATGCCGGCCCAGATCAAATAGGGGCTATACCAGGCGTTACCCGGCGAGGTCCACCAATCGAGGATATTGGGAGAGAAGATGTAGATGGCCAAAACCAACAGGAAGACCAGACGGTAGATATACATCAGGCATGCTATCCGCGCTGAGGTTTGTGAACCGCTTTATACCACGGGGTTCACCCGGATGTCAGGTGGATGGCCTCGCGCCGCCAGTGGCTGGTGCCCCAGTCCAGGATGCTGTCGACCGGGGCACCGGCGAGTGACGCCGGTGGCATCTGGCCCAATGCCACCAGGGCCTGGATCAGATTGTCGGCAGGCTTGTCGTCGTTCAGCGCCGGGGCGTGGGTCTGCTTGCTGAGCTTCTGGCCCTGTTCGTTGACGATGACCGGCACATGCAGCCAGCGGGGCGGGGTGGTGCCCAATGCCCGGTAAATCTGGGTTTGCTGGGCGGTCATGTCGAGCAGGTCCGAGCCCCGGACCACATCGGTAATGCCTTGGTCAATGTCGTCCACTACCACGGCTAACTGGTAGGCGTAAAAGCCTTCCTTTCGCAGTATGACCGGGTCGTCCAGTTCGGCGCTGACGGTTTGGCTCTGGGGGCCTAAAAGGAGGTCCTGCCAGTGATTGTGCTCATCGGTAAGCGCAAAGCGAACCGCCGATGGGCGATCGGTGGGGCCAGCCTGCCGATCCCGGCAGCCATGGGGGTGGCGGCCGCTGTGTTGTTGGAGCTCCTTGCGGGAGCACACGCACCGATAGGCATCGCCGGTGGTCATCAACAGATCGATGGCTGCCTGATAGGCCTCGTGGCGGCGGGACTGGAAACGTACGGGCTCGTCGGAAAACAAGCCGTGGGCTTCAAGGCTGTTCAGGATCTGGCCGGTGGCTTCGGCGGGCTCCCGGAGTGGGTCCAGATCTTCGATACGAACCAGCCATTGGCCGTTGTGGCTGCGGGCCTCCAGGTAACTGGCAAGGGCCGCGACCAGAGAGCCAAAATGCAAAGGGCCTGTGGGTGAGGGCGCGAATCGGCCCCGGTAACGAGCTATGGTCATGATGGGTCAGTCAGCCGGCGGCTTTTGAAAAGCACGGCCGGCTGCTGCGGGTAAGCTGACTCAGATGCCAGTCTGGCGCTCGCGAATTTCAGCGAGGGTTTTGCAGTCAATGCACAGGGTCGCTGTCGGCCGTGCTTCCAGGCGACGGATGCCGATTTCGACACCGCACTGATCGCAGAAGCCGTAATCGTCTTTGTCGATGCGATCAATGGTCTTGTCGATTTTCTTGATCAATTTACGCTCGCGATCACGGGTCCGCAGTTCCAGGCTGAATTCCTCTTCCTGGGTTGCGCGATCACTGGGATCGGCGTAATTTGCGGCGTCTTCTTGCATGTGGTGCATGGTGCGGTCCACTTCTTCCATCAGCTCCTGTTTCCATTGCAGCAGCAGATTTTTGAAGTGCTCCAGCATTTCAGCACTCATGTACTCTTCACCCTTCTTCATTTCGTAAGGGGTGAAGTTAGTAAAACGTTCGCGTGGTTGTTCTGCAGTGTTTGCCATTGAACCCGGCCTCTTGTTTGTACTTCACAAGAACGCTTTGCTTCCCACCGCTTGAGCCCCCGTGGCTGAGCGGTTTAACCCTGGATGAAGCATTCGTCCTGAAACGGGAATTTGCGGAAAATAGCAGATAAGTCACGGGGGTGCCAGCCTTGTGATACCGACTTTTGAATGGAGACCACATGAACTTTCCCGAACCCCTGGTCGAGGGGCGCCTGATTCGCCGGTATAAACGCTTCCTGGCGGACGTGCGCCTGCCGGACGGAAGCGAGGTAACCGCCCACTGTCCGAACACCGGTTCCATGCTGGGCTGCCAGCCGAGGATGCCCGGGTTTGGCTGAGCCGAAGCGACAATCCCAAGCGCAAACTGCCCTATACCTGGGAGCTGGTGGAGACCTCGCCGGGCAGGCTGGCCTGCATTAACACCGCGCGTCCAAACGCCCAGGCCCGAGCCGCAGTCGAGAGTGGTGTGGCGGTGGAATTGGCGGGCTACGCTGGCTGCCGGGCGGAAGTGAAGTACGGCGACGAAAAGAGTCGTATCGATCTCCTGCTGACCGGTCACGACCATCAGCCAGACGCCTGGGTGGAGGTGAAAAACGTCACCCTGGCGGAAACTGATCAGGGCTTCTTCCCCGATGCGGTCACTACTCGAGGTCAGAAACACCTGCGGGAGCTGATGGCCCAGGTGGCCCGGGGAGACCGGGCGGTGTTGTTCTTTGTGGTGAACCACACCGGCATTCAGACCGTGCGCCCAGCCGATCACATTGATCCGACCTATGGGCGGTTACTGCGGGAAGCCTGTGATGCCGGGGTTGAGGTGATTGCCTACCGAGCCGGCCTGGCCACCGATAGCGGCGATCCTTCCGGAAAGATGACGCTGACCGAATCAGTGCCGGTTATTCTGGAAGTCTGATCTGAATGGTACCGCCCTCGATCCGAAGATCGAGAGCGGCCAGGGCGTCGCCCTGGCAGGGGCCCGCGATGCACTCGCCGGTGCCCGGTTTAAAAAGGGCGCCGTGGGTGGAGCACTGAATGAACAGATTGTCGGCATCCATGAACTTGCCGGGCATCCAGTTCAATTCAATGCCCAGGTGCGGGCATTGATTAACGTAGGCCTGGGGTTGGCCATCGTGCAATAACAGGAAGCCGGTAAGCGGCATGGCTCCCGGTTCCGCGGCTTGCTGCTGAATGCGAAACTCCAGGGGTTGTCCCGCCTGGAGCTCATCCTGCAGGCAAACGGTTTGCCACTGGCCACTGTCTGGTGCCGTTGTCGCCAAGGTGTTCCTCCCGGTTCTGGGTGCGTATCAGCGCGGGGGTAGGCCGAAATGCTGGCGGATCCGGTCGGCGACCGCCTCGGCCACATGTTCCTGTTCCGTCTGCAAATGAATGGTATGGCTGCGCTCTTCCGGCGTTAAGGCTCGTACCAGGTCTGCTGCTCGTCCAGCAGCTCTTCAGTGGCTTCCGAGGCATCTCCGCTACGATTCCGAATCCATTCCCGGCGCAATTCCTCGGGTGCATCGCAGTGCAGCAGCGCGAAAGGCACCGCTAGGTGCTCGGCGACGTCGGCAAACAGCGAACGCTCACGCTCCTTCAGACACGCCGCATCCACCACTACCGGCATGCCTGCCGCCAGCAGCTGACCGGCCAATGTCGCCAGTCGCTGGTAGGTTTGCTCGTTGGCTTCCTCAGTGTAGAGGTTGCCGCCGGTGGGTGACTTGCTGCTCTCCAGCGGCGCGAGCCCATGCATGCGTTTGCGCTCAACGTCGGAACGCAGCCGGATCAGCCGAGGTCACCCGCCATCGCCGAGCAGACAAAGGATTTGCCACTGGCTGACAGGCCGGTTGAGGCCAGCAGGTAAGGGTTGGGGATAATGCTGTAGTCTTCCGCCAGCTGGGCATAGTCGCGGTAACGCTGATGCAGGCTCGCCTTCTCATCGTCGCTGAGGGCGGGATTGCCCAGGGTGAACAGGGCGATCTTCGCGCGAACCATGGCCCGGTAGGCCTTGTACAGCGGCAGCAGGGGCAGGGCTTCGAAATCGTCCCGATACTCCAGGTAGGTGTTCAGGACCAGGTTCGCCAGCGCCTCTTCCTGCCGGGATTCAAGATCCATGAGCAGGAACGCGAGATCGTTGATGACATCGATCCAGCGGAATGGCTCATTGAACTCGATGCAGTCGAAGACCGTGACCTTGCCGTCATAGCTGGTGATGTTGGCTAGGTGCAGGTCGCCGTGGCATTCCCGCACCAGTCCCTTGGCACGGCGCTCGGCGATCAGCTCACGGTGGCGCTCAAAGGTGGTTTCGGTCCAGGCCTCGAGGTTGTCGAGCTGGGCCAGCAGGGCTTTATCGTCAATCATCGGCCGGATCTGGTCGAAGTTCTCCTGCATGGCCGCGTACACAGCTTCCGGCGTCCCTAGCGGCTTGTCATCAGGCACCGGCGGCAACTGTTCGTGGAAGCCTGCAACCTGCCGGGCCAGATCAGTCAGGGCCTCGGGTGCCAGCTCACCCTGTTCCTGCAGGCGATCAAACAGCTGATCTTGGCTGAACTGACGCATTTTGATCACGTATTCGAAGGCTTCGCCGGAGCCACCCAGTACAGGCTGTTCGGGGCTGCCGGTGATGGGCAGAACTTCCAGGTACAGGGGCTCGGCCAGACGGCGGTTCAGGCGCAGCTCTTCTTCGCAAAAATGCTTGCGGCGGGCCAGTGTCGAGAAGTCCAGGAAGCCGAAATCCATGGGTTTCTTGATCTTGTAGGCGAACTCACCGGTCAGGATGACCTGGGAAATGTGAGTTTCGATGACGTGAAATTCATGAACCGGGTGCGGGTACAGGTCGGGATTTTGCATTGCCTGAACCAGCGTGCCTGGGGAAGTCTCGCTCACAGTGTGCTCCTAAAATGCTATGGATAGTGCTCTGGATCCCGCTCCGGACAGCGCTTTGAAAGCGCTTTGAGAGTGTGTTGAGAGAGCCCTGAACCTATTGAATTCTCTGGCCCTACTATAACGGGCGGATTACAGAAATAACACACAGTTGGCCTGCCTTTGGAGCGATCGCCTTCGGTATAATCGGCCCATGAAAAAATCGACCCCTTCCTCCAAGCGCAATAGAAAAACACCCCGTAAATCATCAAGAAACGGTCGCCGCCCGTGGTTCTGGCGATTTGTCTTTCGGGCCAGTGCCATCGGCCTGGTCCTGCTGGCGGGGTGGACGGTCTACCTCGATGCGGTCATAACCTCGCGTTTCGAGGGCCGCCGCTTTGAAGTGCCGTCCCGGGTCTATGCCCGCCCTCTGGAACTTTATGACGGCGCCAGCATCAGCGCCAGCGCCCTGGAGCGGGAGCTGGAGTTGTCTGGGTTCCGTAAGGGCGATGGTTCGCGGGCCGGTACCTATCAGCGCAGCGGCGGGCGTTTTGTCATCAGCACCCGCGGCTTCCAGTTCCCGGATGGAGAAGAGCCCCGGCGCCGGCTGGCACTCACCGTCTACCGGGATCGGGTCGAGAAGTTCTCAGTGCTGAGCGGCGAGGCTTCACCCATCGTCCGGCTGGAGCCGGCACAGATCGGTGGTATCTACCCATCCCACAAGGAAGACCGGATTCTGGTGCAGCTGGAGGAGGTGCCGGCCCTGCTGCCGACCACCCTGATGGCGGTCGAGGATCGTAACTTTTTTGATCACGCCGGGATCGCGCCGCTGTCCATTGCCCGGGCGATGCTCGCCAACATTCGCGCGGGCGAGATTGTCCAGGGCGGCAGCACCCTGACCCAGCAGCTGGTCAAAAACTTCTTCCTGACCCGGGACCAGACTCTGGTGCGCAAGGGCAACGAAGCCTGATGTCGCTGCTGCTGGAGCTGCACTACGAGAAAGGCGACATCCTTGAGACCTACCTGAACGAGGTGTACCTGGGGCAGGCGGGAACGCGCAGCATCAATGGCTTTGGCCTGGCCAGTCAGTTCTATTTCGGGGAATCCCTGCGTGACCTGCAGGAGCATCAGATCGCCCTGCTGGTGGGCATGGTTAAGGGGCCCAGTTACTACAACCCTCGCCGGCACCCGGAGCGTGCAACCGCGCGCCGCAACCTGGTGCTGTCAGAGATGGAAGAGGCTGGCCTGATCGATTCGGTACGGGCCGCAAAGGCCAGGGGCAAGCCTCTTGGCGTCAGTGCCCGTCCGTCATACTCGGAGAACCGGTACCCGGCTTATATCGATCTGGTTCGCCGGCACCTGGCCCGGGATTATCGGGAAGAGGATCTGCGCAGCGAAGGCCTGCGAATCTTCACCACCCTGAACCCGGCCATTCAGAACGCGGCCGAGTATGCGGTGACCGACACCCTGGGCCGGCTGGCCAGTGGCGAGACCGGCGAGGCGCTGGAGGCCGCCATGGTGGTCACCGCAAAAGACAGCGGTGAGGTGCTGGCCTTGGTGGGAGGTCGCGATCCGCAATACGCCGGCTTCAATCGGGCGCTGGATGCCAATCGTCCCATTGGCTCCCTGATCAAGCCGTTCATCTATCTGGCTGCCCTGGAGCAGCCCGAGCGGTACACCTTGATTACCCCGGTGCTGGACAAATCCTTCACCTTGGAATTTGACGACGGCCGCCGTTGGCAGCCGAAAAACTATGATAAGACCGAGCGCGGGGAGGTGCCCCTGCACGAGGCCCTGTCGCACTCCTACAATTTGCCTGCGGTGCGGGTCGGATTGGATATCGGGGTGGATGTGGTCAAGGACACACTGCAGGCGTTCGGCGTAACGTCCTCGATCTCCGAGTACCCGTCCATGCTGCTGGGCTCGATAACCATGAACCCGGTCACCGTGGCGCAGATGTACCAGGGCCTGGCGACGTCCGGCTTCAACACGCCGCTGCGCACCATTCGCGAAGTGACCGATGCTGGCGGGGAAGCGCTGTCCCGCTACAGCCTGGAAGTGGACCAGGTTGCCGATCCGGCCGCCGTGCATCTGGTGCAATACGCCATGCAGGAAACCATGCAGGAAGGTACCGGCAAGTCCGCCTATTACACGGTGCCCGAGGAACTGACGCTGGCGGGCAAAACCGGCACCACCGACGACGGCCGGGATTCCTGGTTTGCCGGCTTCAGTGGGGATTTGCTGGCGGTGTCCTGGGTCGGCCGGGACGATAACGGCCCGACGTCGCTCACCGGCGCCAGTGGCGCACTGCCGGTCTGGTCCCGGTTCATGGCCCAGGTGCCACAGCACAGCTTCTCGCCGGTGGTACCGGATGGCGTCCAGTACCAGTGGGTGAACGCCGAGCGCCAGGCGCTCACCAAGGAACATTGCAACGGTGCACGGCTGGTGCCGCTGATTTCCGGCAGCGAACCCACCCAGACGGTGTCCTGTTCTGGTAACCTGCAGCGGCAAATTAAAGGCTGGTTTGAGGGACTGTTCCGATGAATACGCGTTTTCTGATTTATTCCGCCACGGCGGCGGCGTTCCTGGGCCTGGCGGGCTGCGCGTCCGCACCGGGAGAATCCATCTATGTGCCGGCTGGCGGCAGCAGGGCCGAGGCGCCGGAGCCACCCAAAGCCAGCAGCAAAGAGGACGAGCCGCGGGTTTGGCGCAAGAGCGAGCAGCCGGAAGTGTCTGAACCGGTCGAGCCGGCCCCGCGCAGCAGTTCGCCCAGCTATCGGGATGCCGGCGACAGCCTGTCACCGGCGGCCATCAGCCTGATCCGGGAAGCAGATAACCTGCTGGCCCAGGGCGATGCCCCGGCGGCCATCGCCCGGCTGGAACGGGCCCAGCGCATCGCACCGCGCTCGGCCGAGGTGTATTTCAAACTCTCGGAAGCCTACGTTGCCAGCAATCAGCTGGGTACGGCGGAGCAGTTCACCTTGAAGGGGTTGTCCCTGGCGGGCAGCGATGCACGCCTGCAGCGTTCGGGCTGGTTGTTGCTGGCGGATATTCGCCGGGCCCGGGGCAATGTGGCGGGGGCGGATCAGGCTGAGGCGCGTGCCGCTAATCTGTGAGTCTCGAAAGTGCAAATAAGAAAAACCCCGCTTAAGAGCGGGGTTTTTTTGTGCCAAGCGAACTGTCCATACTCAGGGGGTCAACGGAATGGTTTCGGCCTGCGCCGTTTCTCCGGCAGTTACCGTTACGTTCTGGTCGCCAAAGAATTCGATTGCTTCATCTGTCTCATTGTCGTCTGTCTGACAGCTGTAGCTGACGGTGTATTCCCCTTCAGTCAGAAAACCGGCGGTGTAGGTATAAAGGCTGGTTTCGTCATCCAAGCTCACTGGAATGACGAGCAGTGGGTTGCCTGCGTCATTGTTCACGTTCAGGTCGCTAGGCTCGACATCAGCACCGACAAAAATGTAGGCGGAGCTTCGTAATCACAAGAGCTTGTGGAGTTGATTGTGGCATGGTCCACCAATCCTGTGATCTTGCCCACCTCAAGGTTGTTTACCAGTCGCATGCTAGGCTTCAGCAGATAATTGGCCAGTGACTCGCCTTGAGGGTCCACAATGGATTTATGCACATCGAAATCCACCGTAAAGTCGGTAGAGGTGTCTGCGGCCACGATGAAGTCGCCCTTGAGCTTGAGGCCACTCCGCTCCCCAGACGGCACTGCCAATGTGTAAGTGCTGTCTGCGTCGGATTCGAGTTTGACGAACGAGTTCTGTGTGTCGACGATCAGTCGCAGTTCGGTGTAGTTTCCCGCCGGCACTTCCTCATCGGTGATCAGTGGAGCGCTGACGCCACCTTGCAGTTCCAGCAAGTTCTGGTCTTCAAAGCCATCCAGGGGAAAGCTGATCCAATCGCCGTTTTCCGGCTTGAGTCGGATTTCTGTGAAGGCAACTGTCACATTGCTGAATTCCGTCGCCGGTGCGTCGGTGACCCCAAAGGATACCGTGCCCGTTTCGCCTGAATCACTGCTGCTCCCACCGCCACCGCAGGCAGCAACGCCGGCAGCCAAAGCTGAAATACCAATAAGCCTAAGTGACCGATACATACCAAACTCCTCAATCCGTCCAAAAAAAACATCGACAAGAAATGAGTGCCGATTCTTCTTTTTACTTTAGCGACATGTTGAAGAGATAGGTAGGAGTGTTACGCAAGCGTAACAGTCAGGACAGATTGGCATGCCGGGTCGGGAGACGACCCGGCGAGTTCTTTAGTGGGCTTAAAGACCGACGTTTTTCAAGCGGTTGGCGTGCTGTTTGAAGACCGTTTTCGGGTCGGTCTCAAACAGGCTGTGCAGGCCCAGGGCCTGATTCACCTCATCCAGATGGTTCATAAAGTAGTTGTCGCGAATCACCTTGCCGAAGTGGTTGCTGCAGCGGCCAACCAGACCGTCATTCTGGCTGAAGCCAAACGCCAGGCTGGTGGTGCCCAAAAGGGCATCGGACGGATCCAGTACGTTGGTCAGCACGCCAGTCCCGCCCCAGGAGTAGAAACGAATGCCATTGGCAGAATGGGCGCCTTCGCCACAGGACGTGGTGGGCATGCCCGCCGGGGCAAAGCGGTTGAATTCCGCGCTGCCTTCAGAGGTCAGGGAATACAGGCTGGAGCGCAGATCCTGGCTGTAGCCGCCACCGGAGATCAGGTCAATCAGCCCACCCAGGGCATTACCCAGTGATGCTGCCAGACTCTCCGCCGGAGAACCGTAAATCAGGTCCGCCACCGGCGATCCTTTGTGGGGTGAGCCGACGGACGTTACCGAGGCCACCAGGTCTGGCCGTACCCGCGCAATGTAGCGGGCGGTTGGGCCGCCGTGGCTGTGCCCCACCAGATTGACCTTGCCATACACCGCGGCAATGGCCTGCACCTGAGGCAATAGCGCTTCACCGCGGGCAATGGTGCTGTCCAGCGCCGGGACTTGCGTGGTGTAAACGTCGGCGCCGTATTTGCGCAGATCTTCAGCCACGCCGTACCAGTAGTCGACACCGGCAATGGAGTCGAAACCGAACATGCCATGGACGAGAACAATCGGATACCGGGTGTCGGTATAGTTTGAGGGAGTTGAGTTCCACCACCAGGCGGCGGCGGGAGCTGACCACGCCACAGCGCAGGCCAAAGCCATCACTTTGATCCAGGATTTCATTGTCGTTCCTACAGTTTGATGTTGTGTTTGTTATTCAAACTGCCCCGACGGGCTAGGTACTTGCGTGCATCCGTGCGCTGACTACGTTGTTGTGATTGTTGAGTCGTTACCGTCAGAGCATCTCTTGCGAGATCTGAGCATAATTTGATCAGTTTGGTGTGTAAGTCAATGCGACAGGGCGAGATAGCGGGGAGTTCTGGGGCGGGTTGTGACACCGGTCACAACCATGGCCCGCGATGACACGTCAGAAGCGACGGTCATGCGGGCCGGTGCGGATGTTGCAGTTAACGCATGCCGGGTTAGAGCGTAGCCATGACCTTGTGCGCCGCGTTTATCGTGTGCTCGATATCGGCATCTGAGAGCGCGGCGGTGGTGAAGCCGGCCTCAAACGCCGACGGCGCCAGGTAAACGCCCTCTTTGAGCATGCCCTGGAAGAACTTCTTGAAGCGCTCGACATCGCAACCCATGACCTGATCAAAGCGGGTTACCGATGCTTCGCTGGTGAAGAAGAAACCAAACATGCCGCCTGCACTCTGCACGGCAAGGGGAATACCGGCGGCGTCGGCAGCGGCCTTGAAACCATCGCGTACGGCGTTGGTCTTCTCGGTCAGCCGGTCGTGGAAGCCCGGTTCGGAGATCGCATTCAGCGTGGTCAGGCCTGCACGCATGGCCAGCGGGTTACCGCTGAGGGTGCCGGCCTGGTACACCGGCCCCAGCGGGGAGATGTGTTCCATGATTTCGCGCTTGCCACCAAAGGCGCCGACGGGCAAGCCGCCGCCGATGACCTTGCCCAGCGCGGTCAGATCCGGTGTTACGCCGTAATATTCCTGGGCGCCACCACGGGAAACCCGGAAGCCAGTCATCACCTCGTCAAAGATCAGTACCGTGCCGTGTTCGTTGCAGACTTCCCGCAGGCCTTCCAGAAAGCCCGGTACCGGTGGGATGCAGTTCATGTTGCCGGCAACCGGTTCAACGATGATGGCGGCAATCTCGTCACCCATCTTGGCGAACGTCTCGCGCACGCTGTCGATGTCGTTGAAAGTCAGGGTCAGGGTGTGTTCCGCCAGGCTGGCGGGGATGCCCGGGGAATTGGGTACGCCCAGGGTCAGGGCGCCAGAGCCAGCCTTTACCAGCAGGGAATCCACGTGGCCGTGGTAGCAGCCTTCGAACTTAACGATCTTATCCCGGCCGGTGTAACCGCGGGCCAGTCGTACCGCACTCATGGTCGCTTCGGTACCGGAGTTGACCATGCGCACCAGATCAATGGATGGCACCAGTTCACAGACCTTCTTGGCCATGTCGGTTTCGAGCGAGGTGGGTGCGCCGTAGCCAATGCCCAGATCGATCTGGCGTGCAGGGCCTCTTTGATCCGAGGATGTGAGTGACCGAGGATCATCGGGCCCCAGGAGCCGATGTAATCGATATAGCGGCGGTCGTCCTCGTCGTACAGGTAAGCGCCTTCGGCGTGCTTGAAGAACACCGGAGTGCCACCCACGCCGCGAAAAGCCCGGACCGGGGAGTTCACACCGCCGGGAATGTATTTCTGGGCTTCTTCGAACAGAGTTTCGGAGTGTGTCATGGGCTGGGTCCTGTTATCTGGAGATTGAAAAAAGTGGATGATGTTCCTGGAA
This sequence comes from Marinobacter similis, assembly GCF_000830985.1. Classification (GTDB taxonomy): domain Bacteria; phylum Pseudomonadota; class Gammaproteobacteria; order Pseudomonadales; family Oleiphilaceae; genus Marinobacter; species Marinobacter similis. The sequence goes on from NZ_CP007151.1 coordinate 2,503,039, forward strand.
CAGGCGGGTAAAGGCCCGGGCGCGCTGTTCGATGTCTGCCGGGCTGCCGCCGAAAACGCCGCCGACCACCGCCAGCATGTCCGTGCCCGCCAGAATCAGCGGGGTACCGTTGTCCACGGTGATGCCGCCGATCGCCGTTAGTGGGCGCTGAAACCGCCTGGCGCTTGTCAGTACCGACGGGCTGGCCGCCGGCGCATTGGGCTTGGTGCCCGAATGGTAGAAGCGGCCAAACGCCAGGTAGCTGGCGCCGGCGTCGCAGGCCTTTTGCGCCAGCTCCAGATCAGCGTGACAAGTGATGCCGATGATCGCGTCTTCCCCTAGTACCTCCCGGGCCTGGCGATGAGAGCCGTCGGTCTGGCCGAGGTGAACACCGGCGGCGCCAATGCGTCGGGCCAGTTCCACGTCATCGTTGATCAACAGCGGCACACCGGCATTCGAGCATATCGCCTGAAGGTCCTGGGCCTGGCGGAGTCGGTCCGGCATGGGCGCTGACTTTTCGCGATATTGTATCAAAACAGCGCCACCACGCAGAGCCGCGTCCACCGAGGCAATCAGGGATTCCGGGGGTGTCAGCTTGCTGTCGGTAATGGCGTAAAGCCCGGGCTGGAGAATATTGCTCATCGTTCCCACGCAATGCCCCGATCGGGGACTGGCTGGCCTTTGCCCACATCAAGGGCGTGCAGGATGGCGCGGTTAACGTAGTTCTGGGCCTGGGAGATGGCCGCCCGAGGCGACAGGCCACTGGCCCGGCCGGCGGCAATGGCGGCGGCGAGCGTGCATCCGGTGCCATGATATTCACCACCCACGCGCTCGATTTCCCAGGTCATCGGGTCAGGGGCGTGGTTGAACAGGGTGTTGACGATGTGCGGCCCGGTGCCGTGGCCACCGGTCGCCAATACTGATTTGCAACCGGCGTCGAGCAGGTTCTGGGCCGCCTGAGCCGGATCACCGTGGTCACCCAGCATGCTCAGTTCGATGCCATTCGGGGTGATCATTTCGGCCATGGGGAACAGGCGCTGTTTCATTGCGGCAATCAGTTCGTCATCGGCAAGGTCGCCGCCACCGGCAGCCTTGATCACCGGATCGGTAATCACTGGAATGCCCGGGTGCTGGGCCAGAAACTCCACCAGTACATCGACAATGGCGGCATTGCCGAGTGCGCCAGTTTTAATGGCATGAATAGGGGCGTCGTCGGCCACACACTTCAGTTGCTTCCGGACCAGCTCCGCATCAACGGCTTCGGCGCCGTACACGTTGGTGGTGTCCTGCACCGTCAGGCAGGTCAGCACCGGCAGTGGGTGACAACCTAGCGAGGTCACGGCCTGAATATCAGCCTGGATGCCGGCACCGCCCGAGGGGTCCAGGCCGGACAGGATCAAAACCTGAGGTCGGGTATAACGTTTGATGACTTGGCTCCTTAGAAGAGTCTTTTAAACCTAGAAAGGTCTGACAACGGCCAGAATAACAACGGCCAGCAGAACAAACACCGGCAATTCGTTAAACCAGCGGTAAAACACGTGGCTGCGGGTGTTGCGGTCGTCACGGAACACCTTGACCAGATGGCCGCAGTAAAAATGATATACGACCAGCAGCGCGACCAGCACCAGTTTGGCGTGCAGCCAGCCCTGGCTGGCATACCCGGACGGATTGTAGCCGATCAGCCAGAAGCCAAAGATTAGCGTGGCAACCATCGAGGGCGTAGTGATGCCCCGATACAGTTTGCGCTCCATGATCTTGAAGCGTTCGCGGCCGGGCTCGTCCTCGCAGGCAGCGTGATACACGAACAGCCTGGGCAGATAAAAAATGCCGGCGAACCAGCACACCATTGAGATTATGTGGAAGGCTTTCACCCACAGCATGTATCAGCTCCGTCGGTATTGGTAATGGCTTTCGATATCGGATTTCAGCACCACGCCGTAAACCCGCTGGATCATCGGTGCGACATGCCTTTGTACGTAAAGAGCCTCCGCATTGGTTGTATCGAATTCGTTCAGGGCCTCTTCCAGCGTGGCCTGATACTGCACCGGCGCCACGTCACGGCGGTTGGCCGGGATGTTCATCAGGTCCACGGCTTCCGGCTCCCCGGATTCATCTTCAGCCTTGGGCCGTTCCGTGTCCTCCAGGTATCGGGCCAGATCCACCGCGGGCAGAAGGGCCGTGGGCCCGTTACTGCCTTCGACAATCAACCATTTCGGTTCCGATTTCAGGACCCGATGGGCTTCTTCGACCGTCAGGTGGCGTTCAGTGCGGAGAATGCTCCGGTCCATGATGGCGCCCACGGAAACCCGCCTCAGGGCCTGGGTAATTGGTGAATTCTGATAGCTCAGGCCCTGGCTCTTCAGGATGGTCAGGAACAGCGATTTTTTCCCGAAGGCCTCGCTGGTGACCAGGCTGGAGGTGGTAATGATCAGCATGCCGGGCAGAATGATGTTGGGGTTGCGGGTCAACTCCATCAGTGCCATCAGCGCCGCCAACGGCGCCTGCAGCACAGCGCCCATCATCGCGCCCATGCCCAGCATGGCGTAAAGGCCAACCGATGATGCCTGCTCCGGCAGGATCTGGGCGCCGACCAAGCCCATGGCGCCGCCCAGGGTAGCGCCCATGAACAGGGTGGGACCAATAACCCCGCTGGGCATGCCCAGGCCGATGCTGAGTGAAGTGATCAGCAGCTTGGACACGCCAATGCCCAGCAGCAGCCAGAAACCAAGCTGGCCGTTGATGGTCTCGTTCACTGTGTCGTAGCCGATACCCATGGTTTCCGGCATCAGGATGGCGAACGGCACCATCAGCAAACCGGCCAGGGCGATCCTGAGCATAACCGGACGGTTCTGGTGGCGCCCCATCACTTCTACCACATGAATAAAGATCGCTGCGGCAATGCCGATGATGATCGCGATTACCAGAACCCAGGGGATTTCCAGCAGCGAGTTCATGGTCAGGGCCGGTACGTTAAAGGCCGGTTCCGAGCCGTAGACGGCCTGGGTGACAATGGCAGCACTCACCGCTGCAGGATGATCGGCGTAAAGCCGGCGATGGTGTACTCCATCATCACCACTTCCATGGCGAAGATGACACCGGAAATGGGGGTGTTGAATGACGCCGAGATTGCTGCGGCGCAGCCGCAGGCCACCAGGGTGCGGATGCTGTTGTTGGGCAGGCGCATCCACTGGCCCATCAGGCTGGAGAAAGCGGCACCCAGGTGCACGGCGGGGCCTTCACGGCCCGCCGATTGGCCAGTCACCACGGTGGCCACGCCGGCCACAAACTGGACCACGGCGCTGCGGAAGGGGATGTAGCCCTGGTGATAATTCAGGCGTTCCATGACGTGCACAATCCCGACCTTGCGGTCCTGGGTCGCCAGTCGGTGGAGCATGAAACCCAGGATCAGGGCGCCGGTGAGCGGCAGCAGTCCCCGGGTCAGCAGGTCCAGTTCTTCAAAGGATTCTGAGCCATCGCCGGGCAGGAAGTGTTCCAGGGGCCATTCGATGGCTAATCGAAACACCAGGATGACACCGCCGGTGATCAGTCCTGATAACAGGCCAAGCACAGCCAGCTGCGGCAGGGCATCAACACCGGATAGCCGGCGTCGGAAAAGCGGGATGAGTTGCTCGGTAATCTGATGCCAGAGTTTTTGCATGAACGCCGGAGTTCCGGTTAGGTGCGATGGGGTAACAGCGCCTTTTGGACAACATTGTAACGGTCGCCCTGACAGCTGCAATAAGTCCTTGGTTTATCATGGTAGACTACGGGGTCAATCCTCCCATCCCCGAGATGACGTCACTGGAGACGCTGGAGAATAAGGTGATAAAAGTAGGCATCGTTGGTGGCACCGGATATACCGGTGTCGAATTGCTGAGAATTTTGGCAGTTCATCCGGAAGTTACCGTAAATTGCATCACTTCCCGGTCGGAGGCAGGTATGCCTGTTGCCGACATGTACCCGAATTTACGCGGGCATTACGACCTGGCCTTTTCCGAGCCGGAAGCCGACGTGCTCAAAGCTTGTGACCTGGTGTTTTTTGCCACGCCCCATGGTGTGTGCATGCGCATGGTGCCTGAGCTGATGGCAGCGGGTGTGCGGGTGGTTGATCTGTCGGCCGACTTCCGTCTGAAAGATCTCGATGTCTGGGCCAACTGGTACGGCATGCCCCACGAGAGCGCGGAGTGGGCGGACAAGGCCGTTTACGGTTTGCCGGAGGTGGCCCGTGGTGCCATTCGCGAAGCGCAGCTGGTTGCCAATCCGGGTTGTTACCCGACAGCCGTACAACTTGGCTTCCTGCCGCTGCTGGAGAACGAATTGGTTGATCCGGCCCGCCTGATCGCCGACGCCAAGTCCGGTGCCAGCGGCGCCGGCCGGCAAGGCAAGATCGGCATGCTACACGGCGAAGTGGGGGAGAGCTTCAAGGCGTACGGCGCCTCGGGCCACCGTCATCTGCCGGAAATCAGGCAGGGGCTGGCAGGTGCGGCCGGAACCGACGTTGGCGTCACCTTTGTTCCGCACCTGATCCCGATGATCCGTGGTATTGAGGCCACGCTCTACGCCGAGCTGAAGAATCCGGCGGATTTCGATCGGCTGCAGAACCTGTTCGAAGCGCGCTTCAAGGACGAGCCGTTTGTTGATGTCATGCCGTTTGGCAGTCACCCGGAAACACGCAGTGTCCGGGGTGCCAATCAGTGCCGCATGGCGCTGCACCGGCAGGAGCAGAGCAATATCGTTATCGTCTCCTCGGTGATTGATAACCTGGTGAAGGGCGCAGCCGGACAGGCGGTTCAGAACATGAACATCATGTTTGGCCTGAAAGAAACGCTTGGGCTGGAAGCCCCGGCACTTCTGCCATAGGGAGCGGTGGTGATCCAGGATCAAAAGCCCGAGCACGAGTATGTGGTGATTCGCCACCGGCCAGGTTACCGGCTGCGGCGCACCGCCATACTACTGGCGTTTTCCATCATCGCGGCTATTGCCGGGTACGCCACCGGGCTGTCCCAGGGTGGCTTTCGTTCCTCCAGCGCTGAAGCGACCATGCAGGTGCTGGAAGAAGAGCTGGACTCGCTTCGAACCAAGTACACTGAGGCGCGCCAGCAGGTCATTAATCTTGAGCGAGGCCGGGCCATCGACGGCCAGGCAATGAAGCAGGCCCGGACAAGCATTGTTAAGCTGGAAACCCGGATTGCATCACTGAAATCGGATCTGACCTTCTATAAAAACATCATGGCCCCTTCAGAAACCAGCAAGGGGCTTCAGGTGGACAGCTTTACGCTGGCCCCCGACCGGCAGCCCGGCGCCTACGACTTCAAGCTGGTGCTGACCCAGGTGGGTAATAATAAAAGCTATATTTCAGGCGTGGTGGCGGTTAACGTCATCGGCCTGCGTGACGAAGAGAAAGAAGTCATCGCCTTGCGCGACCTGTCTCAGGATATTGAAGACCTTGGTGTAAAATTCCGCTTCCGCTATTTTCAGGATGTGGAAGGTGTGCTGGCGCTGCCAGACGGATTCGAACCGATCGAAATCCAGGTGGTGGCTCAGGCTGAGGGGCGAAAATCCTCACAGGCCGAACGAACATTCGACTGGGATGACCTAACGGAGAAGTAACATGTTTGGAAATAAAAAACAGAAACCGCGCCGCGCCTCAGGCCATTTTGACACCCTGATCTCGTCCCGCACCCGGTAGATGGCGACGTGCAGTTTTCTGGCGGTTTGCATGTGGATGGCCACGTCCATGGCAAAGTCATTGCCGAGGAGGGCAGCGATGCCGTCCTGAGGATCTCGGAAATTGGTGAGGTCTCTGGTGACATCGTGGCGCCGCACGTCATCATTAACGGCACCGTTCACGGTGATGTCTACGCCTCCGCTCATCTTGAGCTGGCGGAAAAAGCCTCGATCAATGGCAACGTCTATTACAACCTGATCGAAATGGCGATGGGGGCCTCGGTTAACGGTAACCTGGTGCATCAGCGCGAGCCAACGGGCCTGCTGACCAACGACCAGGGCCGGTCCAAATCCGGCAGTCAGCCCGAACCTATCGCGACTGGAGAATTGGCGACTGACACCGCCGATGGTGGAAAGTCCGAATAGTTGATTGTTTTACTCAGGAATACCATAATCGCCTGAGTCGTAACCACGTAATCCGGAGGCAAACTTGAGTGTAGTCCAGCAACAAATGGCCGCCCCGCTGTTCTTCAGTGACAGCGCTGTTGCCAAGGTGCGGGAGCTGATTGAGGAAGAAGAGAACCCCAATCTCAAGCTTCGTGTGTTTGTCACCGGTGGTGGTTGCTCGGGCTTCCAGTATGGGTTTTCGTTCGACGACAGTCAGGACGAAGAGGACACCGTGGTAGAAAGGGATGGTGCCAGCCTGCTGGTCGACCCGATGAGTTATCAATACTTGGTGGGCGCCACCATTGAGTACCAGGAAGGACTCCAGGGCTCACAGTTTGTGTTCAGAACCCGAACGCCAGCTCTACCTGTGGTTGTGGTAGCTCGTTCTCGATCTGACGACGGCAGGCAGGTAAGACACGCATTAAAAAAGGAGAGCCACTGGCTCTCCTTTTTTGTTTCTGGCATCAGCAAAGCCAGAATGTCAGGCATGATGAATTGCACCGAGGATTCTTGGGCCCCGCGCGCCAGTCACTTCCGCCAGATTGCCGGGCTGCCCCGCTAGTGACTGTTGCGCCAGCCACGCAAAGGCGACCGGCTCCACCCATTGGGGGTTAAGTCCCAGATCACTGGTAATGGCCAGAGGCGCCGGGCTCAATGCCTGTTCCAGTTCCCGCATCAGCACCGGGTTCCGGGTACCACCGCCGCAGGCGTACACCCGTAGGGCCGGAACTTCCGGCAGCTGCTGAACGATGCTGGTGACTGTGAGTTGCAGCAGGGTTCGCTGCACATCTTCAGCCGGCAGATCGGGGTGTCGGCGAACCAGGGTTTTTACCCACTCCAGGTTAAACCGTTCCTTGCCGGTGCTCTTGGGAGCCGGGCGGGAGAAATACGCGTCTGACAGCATGTCGTGCAGCAAGGCCTGATTTACGGTGCCTTCTTCGGCCCAGTGGCCGTCGGCGTCGTAAGGCAAGCCGGTCTGGTTCAGACACCAGGCATCCATGAGTGCGTTGGCAGGGCCGGTATCGAACCCGGTCACTGGATTGCCGTCGTCCGCGGGTATCCAGGTGATATTGGCAATGCCGCCCAGGTTGAGAATGCACCGGTCCTCGGTGCCGGAATTGAAAAATGCCTTGTGAAACGCCGGTACCAGGGGCGCGCCCTGGCCGCCCGCGGCCATATCCCGGCGCCGGAAATCAGCCACGGTGGTGATGCCGGTCCGCTCTGCGATCACTGACGGGTTGCCAATCTGGATGGAAAACGGTGCCGAGCCGGTCGGCTGGTGCCGGATGGTCTGGCCGTGGCTGCCGATGGCACGAATGGATGTGGGCGATACCTCGGAGGCTTCAATGACCTGGCAGGCGGCGTCGGCAAAGAGGGCGCCGGTCAGGGTGTCCAGTTCGCCAATCTCATCGGGCGTGCCCTGGTTCTGGCTGACAGCCAAAAGCCGGTGTCGAAGATCGTCCGGGTAATTCAGGGTCTGGGAGGCGTGTACTTCTACTGAGTGACCGTTGAACGACACCAGCACGGCGTCAATGCCGTCCATGCTGGTGCCGGACATGAGTCCGATCCAGGCATCCATGCCTGTTATTCGTCCGATGCTAGAGCAAGTTGCTGAAAGTTCTCGCGAAAGCCATTGAACTGCGCCAGCCGCTGTTCGGTATAGCGCTTGAACCGCGCCATTTCTGAGGCAGGCACCGGCTTGGCATCCGGCAGCTTGACCGTGCGGGAGTTGCGCGGGGAGCCATTCAGGCGGAATTCATAGTGCAGGTGCGGACCCGTGACCATGCCGGACGAGCCAACGTAGCCGATGGTTTCACCCTGTTTCACCCGCGCGCCTTTCTTGATGCCTTTGCCCAGGCGACTCATGTGTGCGTACAGGGTAGTGATGTTGTCGCCGTGCTGCAGAATAACGGTGCGGCCGTAGCCTCCCTTCCAGCCGGAGAAGCGCACTCGGCCAGCGCCTGCAGCCTTGATCGGTGTGCCTGTTGGCGCGCCGTAGTCGGTGCCTTCATGGGGCCGGACGACATCCAGTACCGGGTGACGGCGCTGCAGGTTAAAGGCAGAGGACACCCGGGCGTTGATCGGAGTTCTCAGGAACGCCTTGCGCATGCTCTTGCCGTTCGGGGCGTAGTAGTCGCTGTCACCGTTGCTGTCGGTGTAGAGCAGGGCGGTGTTGTCTTCGCCACGGTTCACAAACCGCGCCGACAGGATGCGGCCGGTGTCGAATTTCTTGCCGTCGAGATACAGCTCTTCGTAAACCACTTCGAATCGATCGCCCTTGCGGACATCGTAAACGAAGTCGATTTCCCAGCCGAAAATGCCAGCCAGTTCCATGGTCAGGCGGTCGTTCAGACCGGCTTCGCGAGCGGACAGGTAAAGGGAGCCATCGATGGTGCCGGATGCAAAGGCCGGGCGTGCCTCCGGTTCCCGCATAACGGTCTGGCCGGCAAAGCCATCTTCCCCTTTTTCGATTTTCAGGGATTCCAGCAGGCTGCGTTGCAGTTCAACGGCCGCCAGATCGCCGGCTTCGTCGATGGCAAACCGGATGGTCTCGCCAGCGTACAGGCGCTGAAGTTTGTCAGCTTCGCCTTCGCCGTGAATAACAGAGAGCATGATGCCATCGTTAAAGCCGGCTTTCTTGAATAAGGAAGACAGTGTGTCGCCGGATTTGATCTTGTAGGTCTGCCAGTCGAGCGCGGGCTCTGCGACAGGGGCCGGTTCGGTCACCTTGGCCTGTTGTTCGTTGGCCTGTTGCTCGGTATCCGCCACTGGAGCCTGTTCTTCAACCACTGCCTCGGCCGGCGCTTCGGGCGCAGACGCTTCCACGGTGCCATTATCAGACACCGTGCCCTGCTCCAGATCCAGCGCATAGGACATTCGCTTGGCTTCAACCGGGGAGCTTGGGCTCATTAAAATGGCAGCAGTCACTACAACGGTGGCAGCGGCGGCAATGGTAAGGTGTGTTTTGGGAAACATATTCAGCACGTATCGCACCCGTTTTAATCGGTATTCCGGTAGGTTGAACTACCTAATTAAAGCTGTTGTTCAAGTATAGACAAACAGATTACCGTATAAAATGCATGCGGGACAGCGTGGAACATTACGGTTACTGCTCCATCCTCCGGATTTCTTCGGGTGGCATTGCTATAATACGCCGCCCTGCCCAGCCAGAGTTGCTCAAAAACTAGGCAAATCTACTGTAGCAGGAGTGCAGGTAACTCACAGATTTCTTTTGTAGAGGTCTGTAACTGTCAGAATCCATCTAGGTAAAAACTGGGGACGTGTTGTTCATGGCATCTATTGATGAGGCGTTGGCCGTAATCAAGCGCGGCGTTGACGAGCTTATTCCGGAAGAAGGGCTGATCGAGAAATTAAAGGAAGGTCGCCCGCTTCGAATCAAGGCGGGTTTCGACCCCACCGCCCCGGATCTGCATCTTGGGCACACCGTCCTTATTAACAAGCTAAGGCAATTCCAGGATCTCGGTCATGAGGTGATGTTCCTGATTGGGGATTTCACCGGGATGATCGGCGACCCTACCGGTAAAAGTGCAACGCGTCCCCCTTTAACAGAAGAGCAGGTTGCCCAGAACGCCGTCAGCTATAAAGAGCAGGTGTTCAAGATTCTTGATCCGGCCAAGACCCGAGTCATGTTCAACTCCGAATGGATGAGCAAGATGGGTGCGGCGGACATGATCAAGCTGGCGGGCCAATATACGGTGGCGCGGATGTTGGAGCGTGATGATTTCACCAAGCGCTACCGTGCCGAGCAGTCCATTGCGATCCATGAGTTCCTTTACCCCTTGGTACAGGGTTACGACTCGGTGGCCATGGAAGCTGACGTTGAGTTGGGTGGTACCGACCAGAAGTTCAACCTGTTGATGGGGCGGATTCTGCAGAAAGCCTACGGCCAGACGCCTCAGGCCATTCTCACTATGCCAATCCTTGAAGGGTTGGATGGTGTCCAGAAGATGTCCAAGTCGTTGGGCAACTATGTGGGTGTGAATGATTCCCCTGGTGAGATGTACACCAAGCTGTTGTCCATGCCGGACGATCTGCTGTGGCGTTACTTTGAACTGCTGAGCTTCCGGCCGTTGGCGGAAGTCGATGAGTTCCGCAAGGCAGTAGAAGGTGGCGCCAATCCCCAGGACTATAAGAAGTTGCTGGCGGAAGAGATTATTACCCGTTTCCATGACAAAGAGGCGGCCGAGTCTGCGCACAAGTCTGCTGGTAACCGGGTGGCGCTTGGTGCGATTCCCGATAACGTACCTACAGTAGAAGTGTCGCTGGACGGGCAGTCGGAAATTCCGATGGCTTCGGTACTGCGCCTGGCGGGTCTGGTGAAGAACGGTGCGGCGGCCCGGGATGTTCTCGGGCGTGGTGCGGTCTTTGTTGATGGCGAGCAATTTGAGGGTGATCGCCTCTTTAAAGAGGGTGATGACTGTGTGGTGCAGGCCGGAAAGAAGAAGATTGCGCGGGTAGTGATCACTGCGTGATCGATTTACGGCGATTTTAAGTTTTTTTCAGAATCGCCGTTGACAGCTCGGAGCAGGTCTGTAGAATGCGCATCTCTTCTGAGGGACAAGCCACTGACACAGCGGCTACCGAAGGGCAGGGCATGCCGCAGGGCGGTGGCCAGGGCTATCCGTATTCCGGGCACCTCAGGGGCACCCGCACTCGAATTCCCAGCCCCAGCAGGAATGGCATGCCAGCGATCAGATGGCGTTTTACAGTTCGCTGAACGCCGGTGGTGGTGTCGAGGCGGGCACCCCGGCGGCGCCAAGTGCCGGGGCGGAGGCGATGCCAACGCCACCCATGAACGGCGATGAAGAGCCGCCACTGGGTTATGCCATAGCCCAGCTGCACGGCATCTACATTCTGGCGCAAGGGCGCGCTGGCATGATTGTTGTGGACATGCACGCGGCCCATGAGCGCATCACCTACGAGCGCATGAAGCGTGCCCTTGCGGAACAGGATCTCAAGAGTCAGCCCCTGTTGGTGCCACTGTCTATGGCGGTGAGTCAGAAAGAGGCCGCGTTGACTGAAACCCATGGCGATGATTTGCGCCAGCTGGGCTTGCAGATCGAGCGTATTGGCCCCGAGACTCTGGCGGTCCGTCAGGTTCCGGCGCTTCTGCGTGGGGCCGATAGCGAACAGTTGGTTCGGGATGTCCTGGCTGACCTGATCGAGCATGGCCAGAGCGATCGGGTTGAAGCAGTCACCCACGAGCTGCTGGGAACCATGGCGTGCCATGGTTCGGTGCGGGCCAATCGCCAACTGACGATTCCGGAAATGAACTCACTCCTGCGAGACATGGAAGCCACGGAGCGCAGCGGCCAATGCAACCATGGTCGCCCGACCTGGACCCTGGTCACTCTGTCGGAGCTGGACAAGTTGTTCCTGCGGGGGCGCTGATCGGCCATGACTGTGCCAACGACTGACGCCGCGCAAAAGCCGCCGGCCATTTTCCTGATGGGGCCGACGGCGTCGGGTAAGACCGATCTGGCCATTGAGCTGTGCAAGCGCCTGCCCTGCGACATCATCAGTGTCGACTCGGCGATGATCTACCGGGGCATGGATATTGGTACCGCCAAGCCTTCCGCTGACGAACTGGCGCAAGCCCCACACCGGCTAATCGATATTTGCGATCCTTCCGACACCTACTCGGCCGCAGATTTCCGGACCGATGCGCTGGCCGAAATGGCCAGAATTACCGCGGCGGGCCGGATTCCATTGCTGGTCGGCGGCACCATGATGTACTTCAAGGCACTGATCCATGGCATGTCCGGGCTGCCGGCTGCCAGCCCCGAGTTGCGGCGTGCACTGGAGCAGGAGGCCGAGCAGCGGGGCTGGCAGGCGCTGCATCAGGAGTTGCAGGCGCAGGATGCTGTCGCCGCCGGGCTGATTCACCCCAATAATCGTCAGCGTTTATTGCGGGCGCTCGAGGTGATCCGGCTGACCGGGAAGCCGATCTCGTCATTCTGGAAGGCAGAGAGTGGAAGTTCGCCCCAAAAGCAAGGCGATGCAGTGAGGATTACACCTATTTCACCCAATGGCAGGCAGACGAAGGGGGTTCCCTTCCGTATACTGTAGCTCAGCTTGCCGTGGCGCCGTCCGAGCGGCGGACGCTTCACGAGAGGATCCAGCAGCGCTTTTTGAGCATGCTGGATGCCGGTTTCCTCGATGAAGTGCGTGCGCTGATGAACCGGGGTGATTTACACCCTGATCTCCCTTCCATGCGCTGTGTCGGTTACCGTCAGGCCTGGGCCTATTTGTCCGGTGATGACGAGTACGATGCCTTTGTCAGCAAGGGAGTCGCTGCGACGCGCCAATTGGCGAAACGACAGTTAACCTGGTTGCGGAAATGGTCTGATGTGGACTGGCTTGATAGCGAGGAAAAAGATATCGCTGGGGCTGCCTTGAAAAAAATCATACTTCGCACCACATTTAACTCTGAAATTTGACGATCTGCATTTACTAAAAACAGGAGAACACACATGTCAAAAGGGCACTCGTTACAAGACCCTTACCTTAATGCCTTGCGTAAAGAACGCATCCCGGTTTCAATCTTTCTGGTTAACGGCATCAAGCTGCAGGGCCAGATTGAATCATTCGACCAGTTCGTGATTCTGCTGAAAAACACTGTCAGCCAGATGGTCTACAAGCACGCTATCTCTACTGTGGTACCTGCCCGCAATGTTCGCATTCCGCAGCAGAACCCGGCCGGTGAAGGTGAGTTGGAAGACTGATTTGCCTGGTTTGCCGGAGGTATCACCCGCGTTACTGAAAAACCCAAGGGTTTGGAAGGGCGCGGGTGTTTGTTTTTTTGAAGTAAGCCATTCTACCGTTTCGGAGTTGACACTACTTGTTTGAGCGTCCGGATGTTGGTGAGCGGGCGATTCTCGTCCACATCGATTTCACCTCCTATGAAGATTCCGAAGATCCCGGTGAATTTCGGGAACTGGTTACCTCGCTGGCGTTGAGCCCGTTGCCACGATTAATGGCTCGCGTAAACAGCCCAGCCCCCGCCTATTCGTCGGTGAGGGTAAGCTGGAAGAAATTCGTGACGCCATCAGTGCCAACGGCGCCGACGTCGTGCTCTTCAATCACGCTCTGAGCCCAAGTCAGGAGCGCAATATTGAGCGGGACCTTAAGTGTCGGGTACTGGACCGTACCGGCGTTATTCTGGATATCTTTGCCCAGCGGGCCCGAACCCACGAAGGCAAGCTCCAGGTTGAGCTGGCCCAGCTAGAGCACATGTCGACCCGGCTGGTGCGGGGCTGGACCCACCTTGAGCGCCAGAAAGGTGGTATCGGGCTTAGAGGGCCGGGTGAGACCCAGCTGGAAACTGACCGCCGCCTGCTGCGCGAGCGGATCAAGTCGATCCACAAGCGGCTGGAAAAGGTTCGCCGACAGCGTAATCAGGGCCGTCGCGCTCGAACCCGCGCTGATATTCCGACGGTTTCCCTGGTTGGCTATACCAACGCCGGTAAGTCGACCCTGTTCAACCGAATCACAACATCCAGCGTATATGCTGCTGACCAGTTGTTCGCAACCCTGGATCCGACGTTGCGCCGGCTGGAGCTGCCGGACATTGGCGCCGTAGTGATGGCGGACACCGTTGGCTTTATCCGCCATTTGCCGCACAAGCTGGTTGAGGCGTTTCGGGCCACGCTGGAAGAAACCACGGAAGCCTCTCTGCTGCTGCACATCATCGACTGTTACGACAGCCGGCGCGATGAGAACATCGAGCAGGTGGAAGAGGTTCTGGCAGAGATCGGCGCCGACGAGATTCCGGTGCTTCAGGTGTTCAACAAGATTGATATGCTTGAAAATTTCATCCCTCGCGTTGAGCGGAACGAGGATGGAGTTCCGGTGCGGGCGTGGGTATCCGCGGTGACCGGAGAAGGCCTGGACGGCTTGTACGATGCCATCGTTGAGCGTCTGGCCGAAGACGTCGTGCATCATTTTGTGCTGCTCGGGCCAACCGACGGCAAGTTACGGGCGCTGCTGCATGAAGCTGGGTCCGTATTGAGTGAAACGCATCGAGAGAGCGGTGATGCTGTGCTTGAGGTGCGATTGCAGAACCGGGACTGGCTGCAGTTACTGAGCCGTGCCGGAATGAACGAAGAATCGGTTCGCCTTGACGATGGTCATGCCTGAAACCGGGTATGCTATTGCCGGGACGACGATAAATCCCTAGTATTTGCAGCCATTCTACAAGTCAGGAACGGAGAGCACTATGGCCTGGAACGAACCGGGTGGAAACCGCAACGACAACGACCCCTGGGGTAACGGTGGTCGGCGCGGCGATGATCAGGGGCCGCCAGACCTCGACGAGGCGCTGAAAAAGGGTCTCGATAAACTGAATCGTATGCTGGGCGGTAAAGGTAAGAAGTCCGGCGGAAGCGGTGGCAGTTCAGGCGGCGGCGCTGGTGGCTTTGGCGCCATTATCGCATTGGCCGGCATTTTGGTTGTCGGTTACGTGGTCTTCCAGTCTTTTTACACAGTGGACGAGCAAGAGCGTGCCGTAGTTCTGCGATTCGGTGAGTACAACCGTACCGAGAATCCGGGTCTGCGCTTTAAGGTTCCGTTGATCGACGACGTTACCAAAGTTCGCGTCACTAACGTCCGTACCGCTGAATCCAGCGGCCAGATGCTGACCCAGGACGAAAACCTGGTCACCGTTGATCTGCAGGTCCAGTATCGGGTAGCGGATGCTCAGGCCTATGTGCTTAACGTTCGGGATTCGAACCAGGCGCTTGCCTTTGCGACCGACAGTGCGCTGCGTCACGAAGTGGGTAGCTCTTCACTGGACGACGTACTGACCGAAGGCCGGGCAGAACTGGCCGTACGGGTTGAGCAGCGTTTGCAGCGCTTCCTGGGTGAATACGGCACCGGTCTGGAAATTGTCCGTGTCAACGTTGAGAGCACTCAGCCACCACCGGCTGTTCAGGACGCCTTCCGTGAGGTCCAGCGTGCTCGGGAAGACGAGCAGCGTGTCAAAGAAGAAGCCGAAACCTATCGTAACAAGGTGGTTCCGGAGGCTCGTGGTCAGGCTCAGCGCATGATCGAAGAAGCCAACGCCTACAAGCAGGAAGTGATTGAGCGAGCTCGCGGTGAAACCGCACGCTTCCTCGAGCTTCTGGCGGTATACCAGCAGGCGCCCACGGTAACTCGTGACCGCTTGTACCTGCAGGCAGTTGAAACCGTACTGTCCAATAGCAGCAAGATCCTGGTGGACACCGAGAGCAGTGGCAACATGATGTACCTGCCGCTGGATCGGCTGACTCAGGGCTCGCTGCCACGCAGCGGTGGACAGTCCTCAGGAAGCGGTAGCAGCCAGATGGATATCCAGGACCTGACCGACCAGGTCATCAAGGAACTGCGTACCAGACAGGATACTAATGTTCGGAGGAGCAGATAATCATGGGACCTAAAGGTGTAGTGGGTCTTGCAGGCGCCCTCATTGTTGTCCTGCTGGTGCTGTCCAGTGTTTACATCATTCCGGAAACCCATCGGGGTGTAATGCTGCGATTCGGCGAACTGGTTGAAACGGACATCCAGGCGGGTATCCATTTCAAGGTGCCGGTGATTGATCAGGTCCGGGAGTTTGATATCCGGGTACTGACCATGGATCTGCCGTCGCGCCAGTATCTGACCATCGAGAAGAAGCCGCTGGATGTGGATTCTTACATCGCATGGAAGATTCTGAACGTCGACCAGTTCTACCGTGCCACCGGTGGCGACGAGTACCGTGCCCAGTCTCTGCTGTTGTCCCGCGTGGACAACGGCCTGCGGGACGAGTTCGGTATCCGCACCATGCACGAAGTGGTGTCTGGTCAGCGGGACGAACTCATGCACGCTCTGCGTGACCGGGTAAATGAGACGTCGGTAAAGGAATTTGGTATCGAAGTCCTCGACGTACGGGTGAAGGCGATCGAATTCCCGGGTCAGGTCAGTGAAAACGTTTATCGTCGGATGGCGACCGAGCGTGAAAAACTGGCTCAGGAATTCCGCTCTCGCGGTCGTGAGTTGGCTGAAGGTATCCGTGCCGATGCTGATCGTCAGCGTACGGTCACACTGGCCGAAGCCTTTGCTGAATCAGAAGAAACCCGAGGTGAGGGTGATGGTCAGGCGGCGGCGATCTACGCCGATGCCTATGGTGCGAATGCTGAGTTCTACAGTTTCTATCGTAGTCTCCAGGCGTACCAGAATACCTTCTCCAGTAAGGACGACATCATGGTCATTGATTCCGACAGTGACTTCATGAGGTTCCTCAAGGACCCTCAGGGCGGCCGCTGAAGTCGGGCACCCTGAGTTCGAAAAACCGGAATACCTCGGTATTCCGGTTTTTTTGTGTCGGCCAACCGTGTAAAATTCTGGCGGTTTTGTTCCCGGTTTTTTCCTGCCGAGGAATTCGCCCTAAATCCTGTGTAATCCCACCGGCCTTTTGTGTCGGAGCGGGTCTGACGGACAACGTAATCTCATGACAGTATCTGATCGCTGGTTACTGCCGGACGGGGTAGAGGATATTCTGCCGCCGCTGGCCGGACGGATCGAATCCCTGCGCCGGGATGTAATGGATACCTGCCAACGCTGGGGCTACCAGCTTGTAATCCCTCCGCTGATTGAATATCTCGAGTCGCTGTTTACCGGTACCGGGCATGATCTGGAACTCCAGACTTTCAAGCTGACCGATCAGTTGACTGGCCGGATGATGGGTGTACGCGCGGATATGACGCCGCAGGCTGCCCGTATCGACGCTCACACGCTGGGGCAGGAAGGCATTACTCGCCTGTGCTACGCGGGTCATGTCCTGCATACCCGCCCGAAGCACATGCTGACCGGCCGGACTCCGATTCAGGCCGGCTGCGAGCTGTTCGGCAGTGAATCTGAGTCGGCTGATCTTGAAGTGATCAGCCTGATGCTTGAGGCCCTTCGGGTGTCGGGCCTGCCGCGTATCCACCTGGATCTGGCGCACGTGTCCATTTACCAGAGTCTGATTGGCGAGGCTGATTTTAACCGGGATACCGAGGCCGCCATCTTTGACGCCATGGCGCGCAAATCGGTCCCCGAGCTGGACCAGCTTCTGGGCGATTGTCCGGCCGGAACGCCGGGTGCTCGCTTGCGTGAGCTGGCCCGGGTCAGTGGTGGTCCCGAGGCGCTGGACCAGGCTCGTAGAATTCTGAAAGGCGCATCCGATGATCTGGATTCGGCCCTGGATAAGCTGGGCCGGGTCTGCGACATGCTGGCGCGGGATTACCCCGAAGTGAGCGTAGGCTTCGATTTCTGCGAACTGCGTGGATACAACTATCATACCGGGCTGGTGTTTGCCGCCTACGTACCGGGCCACGGTGATGCCGTCGCCAAGGGCGGCCGCTACGACGCCATTGGCAGCGATTTTGGTCGTGCCCGTCCGGCAACCGGATTCAGCCTTGATATCCGTGCTCTCGTGGCTCTTGGAGAGCGGGTTCAGAATCGAAGTGGAGCAGTTTGGGCGCCCGCTGACGAGGACCCAGCCTGGAAAGTGTGATTTCCGGGCTGCGGTTGACGGAGACGGTGATCCGGGCACTGCCGGAAGATGCCAATGCAAACCCGGCCGCCAGAGGCTGCGACCGGAAACTGGTCAAACAGGGCGGCCAGTGGGTCGTTGAAAAGCTGGACTGAGGCCCTCGGGGCCTTGGTGAATTTATTACAGGTTAATTTGCGAAACGCCTGTCCCTCGGGGCAGCCGTATTGAGAGAGAATCATGGGTAAAAACGTTGTTGTGCTGGGCACCCAATGGGGTGACGAAGGCAAGGGTAAAATCGTTGATCTGCTGACCGACAAGGTTGCGGCCGTCGTCCGCTTCCAGGGTGGCCATAACGCCGGTCATACACTGGTGATCGACGGCAAAAAGACGGCCCTGCACCTGATTCCATCCGGTATTCTGCGTCAACACGTTTATTGCCTGATCGGTAACGGCGTGGTTCTGTCACCGGAAGCACTGTTGAAAGAAGTCCGTGAGCTGGAAGCCAATGGCGTTGCCGTGCGCGACCGCCTGCGCATCAGTCTGGCTTGCCCGATTATCCTGCGTACCCACGTCCGTATTGACCAGGCCCGCGAGCGAGCCCGTGGCAACGACAAGATCGGCACCACTGGTCGTGGTATCGGGCCTGCGTACGAAGACAAAGTGTCCCGTCGCGGTGTTCGTCTGGGTGACCTGTTCAATCCTGAGGATTTTGAGGCCAAGTTGCGGGAGATCATGTCTTACCACAACTTCGTACTGACCGAGTACTTCAAGGAAGAGGCCGAGGATATCGATGCGGCCCTGGCCGAGCTCATGGAAATGGGTGAGGAAATCCTTCCGATGGCGGCGGACGTTACCGACATGCTGCACGATTTCCGCAAGCGTGGTGAGCACATCCTGTTCGAAGGCGCCCAGGGTTCACTGCTGGACATCGACCTCGGTACCTATCCGTACGTAACCTCCTCAAACACTACGGCCGGCGGCACCGCTACCGGTTCCGGTGTTGGCCCGTTGTTCCTCGACTATGTGCTGGGGATCACCAAAGCCTACACCACTCGCGTTGGTTCTGGTCCGTTCCCGACCGAGCTGTTTTGCGACATGGGGCATCACCTGGCTGTTAAGGGCAATGAAATTGGCACCACCACCGGCCGTTCGCGCCGTTGTGGCTGGTTCGATGCGGTCGCCCTGCGTCACGCTATTCAGATCAACAGTGTGTCGGGTATCTGCCTGACCAAGCTGGACGTTCTGGACGGTATGGAAACCGTGAAGGTGTGTGTCGGCTACAAGACTCCGAAGGGCGAAATTACCCGTCCGCCGATCGGCTGCGGTACCTACGCCGACATCGAGCCGGTCTACGCGGAACTGCCGGGCTGGAGCGAGAGCACTGTTGGGCTGACCAGCGTTGAGCAACTGCCCGAGAATGCCAAAGCCTATATCCGCTTCCTCGAGGAGCAGATTGAGGCGCCGATCGATATTATTTCGACCGGTCCAGATCGGATCGAAACCATCGTCTTGCGTCATCCGTTTGGTGAGTAATCTGCAAGAATAAAAAAAGCCGCCACACAGGAAACTGTCTGGCGGCTTTTTTGTGCCTGTCTTTATCCGGGCTCGGCTGTCCGCGTCTAGGGCTTTTCGGCAATAATCGTGGCCCGACGTGGACCGGGATAGCCTCGATGGTTTTGGACGGGTCGTTCGGGTCGAGGAAATCCTGTAGCGAGTTGAAGCGCATCCAGTCGGTACTGCGTTGCTCGTCGGTGGTGGTGTCTGTGACATCCACCACGCGGGCATTGCGGTAGCCGGTTCGGTCGAGCCAGCGCAACAGGGTATCGCAACTGGGCAGGAACCAGACGTTGCGCATTTGCCCGTAGCGGTCTGCGGGCATCAGGCTGTGGCCCTCGGGCCCTTCCACCACGAGGGTTTCCAGCACCAGCTCGCCACCGCGCCGAAGGGTGCCCTTTAGTTCCAGCAGATGGTCGAGCGGAGATCGGCGATGGTAAAGCACACCCATGGAAAAGGTGGTGTCGAACGCAGCCAGGTTTTCAGGCAGGTCTTCCATGCGGACCGGTAGGAGATCCACGGGCACCTCGCCCAGGTAGCGTTTGACGCTCAGGAACTGGAACATGAACAGCAGCCCCGGATCTATCCCGATGACTCTCCGGGCGCCCTCGCCGAGCATGCGCCAGCAGTGATAACCGGATCCACAGCCTACGTCCAGGATGCTCCGGCCTTCCAGATCTGACAGATACGGCTGCACCCGGTCCCACTTCCAGTCTGAACGCCATTCGGTGTCGATGTAGGTGCCGAAGAAGTCGAACGGGCCCTTTCGCCAGGGCATCAGGCCCCGCAGCGCAGACTCCAGCTGCTGGTTCTGCGCCTCGCTCAGAGGATCGTCGGTGCGCAGGGTGATGGCGGAATCGGTCAGGCTGGCGTCGACGTTCGACAAAGTCGGCAGCCCGTTCAAGGCGCCCAGCCAGCGCTCGAGGTCGCCGTGTGGGTTGTCATCAAAGCGCTGGGTAAGTTGCGAGCGGAGTCGATCGGCCCATCGGTCGTGGCCGTCTTGCGCCAACTCGGTTAATAAGGGTCCGAAGTGTGTCTGCCAGTCAAAAGTCGCCATGGGTCTCTGAATGAAATGGTGTCGATGGGTGTCAGTGGCTCTTGATCGCGAGCATGGACACAAAATTAAAGCACTGGTACCAGACCAGCACTCGATCGAAGCCGGCGGCCAGTAGCCGTTTTTTGTGGGCGGCCTGGGTCTCAGGAATTAGCACC
Source organism: Marinobacter similis (assembly GCF_000830985.1). Taxonomy (GTDB): domain Bacteria; phylum Pseudomonadota; class Gammaproteobacteria; order Pseudomonadales; family Oleiphilaceae; genus Marinobacter; species Marinobacter similis. The sequence continues at coordinate 2,523,410 of NZ_CP007151.1, forward strand.
TGCTCAATGGCCGAACGTTTCTGGCTGATCTCCAGATCGGAGTAGCCGTTCGCGCGTTTGAATTCATGGTGCAGGCGGGTCTGGATGTCCTGTTCCTGGTCGGAATCGAAGCCGATCTTCTCGGACAGAATCAGCACTCCGCCGGGCCGGGTCGCTTGGGCGATCCGTGTCAGCAGGTCGGTGCGTTGGTCCGGTGGAACAAACTGCAGGGTGAAGTTGAGCGTCGTGACCGAGGCATCGCTGAGCTCGGTCTCGAGAATGTCCTCGCACCTTAGTGTTACCGGCAACTCACTGTCATCAAGCGCAATATAATGCTCACAGCGCTCGATCATCGCCTCGGAGTTGTCGACCCCGACCAGGGTGCAGTCCGCATGAGGAATGCCGTGGCGCATGGCCAGGGTCGAGGCGCCCAGCGAGCAGCCCAGGTCGTAGCAGTGGGAGCCCGCCTGAACGTACTGCTCGGTGATCACCTCGATCATCGGGATGATGGTGGTGTAGCCGGGTACTGAGCGCCGAATCATATCGGGGAAGACCCGGGCGACGGAGGCGTCGAACCGGAAATCCTCCGGCCGACGTTCGGTGGCAAACAGCCGGTCTGTTTCCTGCTTCGGTGGCTGGCCTGGTTTACTCATCGTCGTTCACCTTGCCCTGCTCGGCACCGGCGTTGTCTTGAGTAACAGGAGCCTTTTCGGTGTCTGGCACTGGCGCGGCGGTGGGCGCTGGCCGGCTGCACCGTACGCCGCGGTTCTTGTAGTCAACAAGTATGCCCCGGAACGACGGATCGACATCGGCGGCGATGGCCAGGAAACCGTTTTCACACACGGCGTGCAGTTCCGAGCCTTCGGCGACATCCGGAACGGCTCTTCCGGTTTGATGTTGATGGCCTGGAAATCACCCACTGGTACGTGGTCTTTATTGTCGGAATGGTCAATCCGGCCGCTACTCTCCAGCACCAGCACCGTGGCGATCACGGCGACGACCGCGGTGAGGATTAAACTGCGAACGGTGTAACGGGCCTCGTTCTGGCTCATGCCAACCTCATGTCTGTGGTGTAAATGAAAGGTTCAGTACTGGCCGGGAAGTGAAATCGACGGCGATTGCAGGGCCGCGAGTTGTTCCCTGAGTGACAGCACTTGGTCTGACCAGAATCTGGGTTGGCCAAACCAGGGGAAGAAGCGGGGGAACGCCGGGTCATCCCAGCGTTTGGCCAGCCAGGCGCAGTGGCTGATCTGGCGGTAGCAGCGCAGGGGCTCGATCAAGTGGCGCTCACGGCGATTGAAGTCCCGGAACATCTCATAGCCTTCGAGCAATTCACCCAGCTGGGCGCCGCGCTCGGTATCCTCGCCGTTCAGCAATAACCACATGTCCTGGATGGCAGGCCCGGTGCGGCAGTCATCAAGGTCGACAAACAGCATTTGTTCTTCCCGACACAGGATGTTGCCGGCGTGGCAGTCGCCGTGCAGCCGCAGTGTATCGACCGGACCGGCTTCGTCGATCCGGGCACCGCAGGCACGGATCAGGTCGGGAATCAGGCTGTCCCAAGCCGGGCGCAGGTCATCGGGAATCCAGCCGCCGTCGAGCAGCAGCTGGTTGTGACGCTCAATGCCGTCGATCAGCGAAATTTCAGGGCGGTGCTTGAACGGCTGGCGCGCGCCGACGTTGTGCATCTGGCCCAGCCATTGACCGAGTCGGTACAGGGTGTCCGTTACGCTGACGTCCGGTGCCTGGCCGCCTCGCTGAGGAAACACCGCAAACAGGAATTCGCCATGCTGGCCGAGAGTGTCTCCCGAGGGCATAACCAGCGGTGCGACGACTGGAATGTCTGCTTCCAGGAATTCCAGGGTAATGGCGTGCTCTTCCCGGATGGCCGCTTCGGTCCAGCGGCCGGGCCGGTAGAACTTGGCGATCACCGGGGCGCCTTCGTCGAGACCGACCTGGTAAACCCGGTTCTCGTAGCTGTTAAGGGCAAACAGTCGTCCACTGACTGCGAATCCGGCCTCTTCCATGGCGTCCAGGATGGTATCGGGTTTCAGCGCATCGTAAGGATGGGCTGATGTGGCCGTTGCGGAGTCATGGATCATAGGTAAATGTCAGAGACCTGTGTCGTAGTTGGATTTCATTGCCTGCAAGTGGTACCAGTTTTCGTCCAGTTCCCAGCGCACCCGGCTGATTCCGGAAGCGCCCAGGATGACGTTACCTGCCCGGGCCTGGATATTAGCGAGTTCACGCTCGGCTTTGCGCCAGTCGCGGTGGCTGTCATTCAGGTTGCGCATAGCTGGAAACACCGCAGTCAGCGCTCGCTGTGTCGAGGTGGTATGGGAGTGTAGCGAACTCATGATGGCGGTATCGCCTTCGATTCGCAGTACCCGGTGTTGATAAGGGTAACTGGCGACCCGGTCATCGCTTTTTAGCAGGTCGTTCAGGCTGATGATCTCGAACCCGCGCCAACCCAGCCACCCTACAAAAAGAGCAGCCACCAACATCACCACAACAAACTGCTTCCTGTCAGACATATTCGCCGGGCTCCATCCGCTTTGTCCTGTGCCTCAGTATAACCTGTATGGCTTCCTGCGTAAGCACAGTGACTGGTCTGCGGGCGCCAATTTCGGCAACTGTTTAGGGGAGCGTTTCGGCGACCAGGGCGCAATCGGTTATGCTTGCCCGAATAATGGACTGAACCCGGGAGAAGTGTCAGGTGTCGCAGGAGTGTCTCGAAGCGCAAACGGTGGTGATTGGTGCCGGTGTGGTCGGCCTTGCGGTTGCCCGGGCGTTGGCTCAAAAAGGGCACGAGGTGATTGTGCTCGAATCAGGAAGTCATTTCGGCGAAGGCGTGTCGTCCCGCAACAGCGAGGTAATTCACGCCGGTATTTATTATCCGGAGAACAGCCTGAAGGCGCGGCTCTGTGTCGAGGGTCGTCGGCAATTGTATGAGTATTGTGAGCGCCAGGCGGTCGGGCATCGCAAATGTGGTAAGTGGATTGTTGCAACGTCTGAGCAGCAAGCGGCGAAGCTGGACGATATTCGGCAAGGAGCGGCCAGGAACGGTGTCAGTCTGGAACCTGTGAGCGGCGCGGAGCTGGCCGCGCGCTGTCCGGAACTCACGGCGGTGTCCGGGCTGTGGTCGCCGGAGACGGGTATTGTCGACAGTCACGCCCTGATGTTGTCCCTGTTGGGTGATCTGGAGCGTGCCGGCGGACAGTTAGTGTTGCGGGCGCCGGTGGAAGCGGTGGCTTCCGAGCAGGGTCGCCACCGCCTGACTGTGGCGGGGGATGCACCTGTACCCTTGAGGCGCAAAACGTGGTTAACGCTGCAGGCTTGGGGGCACCGGGGCTGGCCGGGCGTTGGCAAGGTTTGCCCGAAGATCAGAAACCACGCCAGTGGTTGGCTCGTGGCGTGTACTTCAGTTATAGCGGGCGGCCGCCCTTCAACAGCCTGATTTATCCGGTACCGGAACCCGGAGGCCTGGGTATTCATTTGACCCTGGATTTGGCAGGCCAGGCCCGTTTCGGCCCGGATGTGGAGTGGGTTGATACCGAGGATTACAGTGTCAGCCTGTCCCGTCTGGAGCCTTTCGTTCGCGGTATCAAGGCCTGGTGGCCTAGCCTCGACGAAACCCGTTTGCAGCCGGCCTATGCCGGTATTCGCCCCAAGCTGGCCGGACCGGACGGTGGCTTTGCGGATTTCAGGATTGAAGGTCCGGAGCAGCACGGTGTAGGTGGCGTGGTGAATCTGTTCGGAATTGAATCCCCGGGCCTGACCTCGTGTCTGGCTATCGCAGACTTGGTGGCTGCCAAGCTGACCTAGCCCGGCGTTCTGGCGAGCGCCCATATCTGAATGTCCCGGGCGCCGTGCTGCGCCAGTAACCCTGCCAGTGTTCGAGCCGTTGCGCCCGTGGTCACCACATCGTCCACGATGGCGACCTTCATTGGCACCTTGCCCTGAAGCTGAAAGAGACCCTGCAGGTTTTTCAGTCGCTCGTCCCGGTTCAGTTCCCGTTGGCTGCGCGCCTTCCGTGTTCGGCGGACCAGGCCGCTGGCAACCGGTACCCCGAGCCTGCTGCCAAGTTCCTCTGCAATCTCCTGCGCCTGATTAAAGCCGCGACTGCGTCGGCGTTGCGGATGCATAGGCGCGGGTATCAACAGATCGGGGCGGGGCAGGTGGCCGGCGGCAAGCTGAGTTTCCAGTTGTTGTCCGAGCCCGGCGATCAGGGGGCGGGCGAATTTGCGCTGGCGGTTGTACTTGTAGCGGCCAATAATGCTGTCGACCGGAAACTGGTAGCGCCAGGGAATAACAGCACGGGAAAACGGTGGGGGATCGGTCAGGCACTGCCCGCACAGGTGGTTATTGGCGGCCCATGGCAGTGGCAGTGCGCAGGCCTTACACGACCAATGGTTAACCGGAAGGTCATGCTGGCAGGCATCACATAAGCCATTGATTGCATTGGGGTGCAGGCAAGCCACGCACACGCCTGCCGCTTTTTCACTGTTAACCTTTAGTTCCATTAAGGTTGACAGCCAGTTCAGGCCCTTTATCATCTGTTTCATCCGTAAACCCAGAGACCGGAAAAGGTTAACAGGACTTACCCATGATCGCTACAGCACCCTCCACGGCAATCCGTCACGACTGGACGCTGCAAGAAGCACGCGACCTGTTCGAGCTTCCGTTCAACGATCTTCTGTTCCGTGCCCAGAGTGTGCACCGCGAACACTTTGATCCTAACGAAGTCCAGGTCAGCACTTTGCTGTCGATCAAGACCGGTGCCTGCCCGGAGGATTGCAAGTACTGCCCGCAAAGCGGTCACTACAATACTGGGCTTGAGAAGGAAAAGTTGCTCGAAATCGAGAAGGTTGTTGCTGAAGCGAAGGCCGCGAAAGGCAAGGGCGCTTCTCGTTTCTGCATGGGCGCAGCCTGGCGCAGCCGTCCAAAAAGGACATGCCCTATGTCCTCGATATGGTTAAGCAGGTGAAGTCTCTGGGTCTGGAGACCTGCATGACCCTGGGCATGCTGAAAGAGAGTCAGGCGAAAGAACTGGCGGATGCCGGATTGGATTACTACAACCACAATCTGGACACCTCCGAGAAGTTTTACAGCCACATCATTACTACCCGGACCTATAAGGATCGTCTGGACACGCTGGATAACGTTCGCAAGGCGGGCATGAAGGTCTGTTGTGGCGGCATTCTGGGCATGGGCGAAGACGAAGACGACCGGGTTGGCCTGCTGCTTCAGTTGGCGAACCTGCCTCAGCACCCCGAGAGTGTGCCAGTGAATATGCTGGTGAAGGTGAAGGGTACCCCCATGGAAAACGTGGAAGACCTGGACCCGTTCGAGTTTGTTCGCATCATCGCGGTGGCCCGCATCATGATGCCGGCTTCCCATGTTCGCCTGTCCGCTGGACGGGAGAATATGAACGAGCAGATGCAGGCGCTGTGTTTCATGGCCGGTGCAAACTCCATTTTCTACGGCGAGAAGCTGCTGACCACCGCCAACCCGGAAGCGGACGCGGACATGGAACTGTTCCGTCGCCTGGGTATCCGTCCGGAGCAGCGGGAGCAGTGCGCTTCCGAGGAGCAGGAGGAAGAGGCGATCACCGAGGCGGTGGAGTATGAGCTACGCGCCACATGTTCTATGACGCCACGCGGGAATCTGCGTAACGCCCTGCCATAAATTGATCAGTCCTGGGGAAGCGACAAGCGGGTACTGCTCCCCGGGATACGCTACAAGCACCTCCCTGTGCGCTTGATTCGGGCCATCCCTGGCCCTCAACAATCCCGGGGAGCAGTACCCGCTTGTCGCCCATACCCTTGAGCTAAACGTCAGGTGTTGCCGTGCGGGACTTTGCTCTAGAACTCGAACAGCGAAAACAGGCCGGGCTCTACCGAACCCGTCGCCAGATCTCAGGCCCCCAGCAGCCGGTATTAACCTCTGACGGCAAGCCCCTGCTGTCATTCTGCAGTAATGATTACCTCGGCCTGGCCAACCACCCGGCCAATATTGATGCCCTCCGTGATGCGTTGCCCGAGACCGGGCTCGGTGGTGCCGCGTCGCACCTGATTTGTGGCCACCACGATGCCCATCATCGACTGGAGCAGCGGCTTGCCGAGTTCACCGGCCGCAGTTCGGCGCTGTTCTTTTCTACCGGCTACATGGCCAACATGGGCGTGATCTCAGCCCTGGCGGGGCGCGGTGATACCATTTTTTCCGACCGGCTCAATCACGCTTCCATTATCGATGGCTGCATCCTCAGCCGGGCCAAGATCCGGCGCTACGCTCACGGCGATGTCGCGGCGCTTGAAACGATGCTGGCCCAGACTTCCGGTCACAAGCTGGTGGTGACCGACGGCGTGTTCAGCATGGATGGGGATGTTGCCCCATTGAAAGAGCTGGCGCGGGTGTGTCGGGCGCATGATGCCTTGCTGGTGGTCGATGATGCTCATGGCATCGGTGTGCTCGGTCCTCAGGGGCGCGGCAGCATTGCCGCACAGGGGCTGTCCGAGGAGGATGTGCCGGTGCTCATCGGCACCCTGGGGAAAGCCGTGGGCACCAGCGGTGCGTTCGTCGCGGGATCTTCGGTGTTGATGGATTATCTGGTTCAGAAGGCCCGAACCTATATCTATACCACGGCCATGCCGCCGGCCATTGCCGCCGCGACCTGTGCCAGTATTGATCTGATTGAGCATGACGACGACCGCCGTCGGCATCTCGAGAAATTGATCGCGGCTTTTCGGCAGCAAGCAACGGCCATGGGCTATCAGCTGATGCCTTCGGAAACCCCGATTCAGCCCATTATGGTTGGCGATAACTGGACCGCCCTCGAATTGAGCAAGGCTCTGGAACAGCAGGGGTTGCTGGTGACCGCCATTCGGCCGCCGACAGTGCCAGAAGGTGAAGCTCGCCTTCGTGTGACTTTCAGCGCCGCCCACAGTGAGGCGGACCTGAACCGCTTATTGCGGGCGCTGTCCAGCTGCCGCCATTTGTTGTCCAGCCCCGGGGTGGCGGTGTGAGCGCTTGGCTGCCCAGGTCTCCGGCTCGGAGCAGAAGCCGGGACTGGTGGCTTCTTCGATTGCAGACAAGTCTCTGATTGCCAGTCAGTTCGGTGGTGCCAGTAAAACATACGACGGCGCTTCCCGGTTGCAGCGGATCATGGGCGAGGAAATGCTGGATGCGTTGAAACTTTCGGGGGACGGTCTGCGGCCGCGGCGAATCCTGGATCTTGGTTGTGGCACCGGTTGGTTCACCCGCAAGATCGAGCAGAGGTGGCCGTGCCAGGTAACCGGTGTGGATTTATCCCCCGGGATGATCGGGCAGGCCAGTGAGCAGTCTGGCCCGGCGATTGAGTGGCTGGTCGCTGACGCAGAGTCTCTGCCGTTCCCGTCCGATAGCTTCGATGTGGTGTTCAGCAACCTGATGGTGCAGTGGTGTGATGATCCGCGCACTGTATTCGCCGAGTGCCAGCGGGTGCTGAGGCCGGGCGGGCGGTTGGTGCTGTCTACGCTGCTGGAAGGTACTCTTTCAGAGTTCAAGCAGGCCTGGGCTATGGCTGATCCGGGCCAGCAGCACATCAATCGGTTTGAGTCTGAAGTTGCCTTGCGGCAACGGGTTGAAGCCTTGTTGCCGGATGCCCGTGTGGACACCCGGACCATAGCATTACCCTATGCGTCGCCGATGGCGCTTGCCGCTGAGTTGCGCCTGCTGGGTGCCGGTTTCAAGAGTGAAGATCGGCGCAAGACCCTGACCGCGCCCAGTCGTGTCCGTACTATGTGCCGTAATTATCCCAAACAATCCGATGGCACCGTCGTCGCCAGTTATGAAGCGGCGTGGGTGTATTGGCGGGCATCCTGATTTCTGTTTACCCTCCCTCATTAATAAATCTCGGAATTTCATAAGTTATGGCCAAGAAGACCTTTTTCGTTACCGGCACGGACACGGGCGTGGGCAAGACCATGGTATCGGCGGCGATTCTCGAGGCGGCCCGGGCCGCTGGTCTGCGCACCCTGGCGATGAAGCCGATTGCTTCCGGCTGTGACGAGACGCCGGAAGGCTTGCGCAATGAGGATGCCCTGGCCCTGCAGAACGCCATGACGGAATCGCTGGCCTATGAGGTGATCAATCCAGTGGCGCTGAAGCCGGCGATTGCACCACACGTGGCGGCGGCTCAGGCTGGAAAAACCGTAACGGCACAGCGTTTGATCGGATTCTGCCGCGGGCTCCAGCTTCGTCCGGCCGACTGATGCTGATCGAGGGTGCGGGTGGCTGGCGGGTACCGCTTAATGAGCGGGAAACCTATTCGTCTTTGCCGCGCGAGCTGGGTACGCCAGTGATTCTGGTGGTTAGTCTGAAACTCGGCTGTATAAATCATGCTCTGCTGACTGCCGAGGCAATTCGGGCGGATGGTCTTTTCGTGGCTGGCTGGGTGGCCAATCGGGCAGAAGCGGAAACAATGAGTTGCGAGCGGGAGACGCTGGATTACCTGCGCTCGCACATGGCCGCGCCGTGTCTGGGTGAGCTGCCCTGGCTGGCAGAGCCGGATCCCGTGGCCCTGGCATCCCATCTTGATCTCAAATATTTGATTGAAAATTGACCAGGAATGTGGCTAACTTGAGTCAATAATTGGTCAGTGGAAGCTGTAGCGATGATCAGTAATACACTTGCAATCGGTATTCAGGGCATCCAGGACGGCATGGTCGGTATGGACAATGCGGCCCGGAAAATTGCTCGTGGTGGTGTCGATGGTCCCCAAGGGACTGCCGAAGGTGCCGGTAGTCTGGTCGAGCCCATCATTGACCTGAAATTGTATGAGCGCAGCGTCGAGGCCTCGGCCCAGGTCGTAAAGACTGCCGACGAAACGCTCGGTACCCTCTTGGATATCATGGCCTGAATATGATGGCGTGAGTACCGGTCTTGAACGCAATATCCCCAAATCTCCCAGTCTTTTCCCCGTCGGTCACCGGCCAAACTTCGCCTCGGACTGAAGCAGAAGCGCGCCGAGCGGATGGCGGTTCTGCTGACGACCAGCCGAAGGCCCGCGCTCGCGGCGTCTCTGCGGCGTCTGAGCAGGGGCTAAGCCCGGGAGAACTCAAGCAGCTTACCGAACTTAAAGCCCGTGATCGTGAAGTGCGTGCCCATGAAGCGGCGCACCAGGCGGTGGGCGGTCAGTACGCGGGTGCCATCTCCTATACCTTCCAGCGCGGCCCTGACGGTGCCCAGTACGCTGTGGGCGGGGAGGTGCCGATTGATGTGTCTCCGGTTCCGGGCGATCCCCAGGCAACCATTGAAAAAATGCGGGTAGTGCGGGCCGCGGCCATGGCGCCGGCGGAGCCCTCCGGCCAGGACCGGGCTGTCGCTGCAGAAGCCATGCAGGTGATGCTGAAAGCTCAGTCTGAGGTGATGTCCGGACAGGAAGGAGCCGAAGACGCTCAGCCCAAGCCGGAGCAGGGCAGTGACGACGATCCACAATCTCGCACCGCTCAACAGGCGAACGGAACCTACCAAACTGTCTCGGCGATGACCGATGCCGCTGAACAGCCGCGTTCAGCCTTTCGTCCCGTTGCTGCCTGACGGGCAGTCCTCTCTTCATTCTTGACTTCTTTTAATTCCAGTCGCGTTGGGCCCTTGGCTGCAACCTCTTGTATTTCTTCGTGACCACGCCTGTAGCGTGCTTTCCGGTCACAGATCACAACACAAATTTTTAGATCGACTCTTGACAATTCTGTGCCTCTAAACGTATGTTTCAAACAACTGTTTAATTAAGGCTGCAGCGCGGTGCGTTGCGGTGTTTGAGAAAAAACCGAGGCTAAAAGCTGTCATTGTGATTCAGCGAAGCCCGAAAACCGAGGTGGATTCCATGCCTGACTACAAAGCGCCCCTGCGTGACATCAAATTCGTAATGACCGAGCTGCTGGACAGCGAGAAGCACTACGCCAATCTGGAAGGCGCAGAAGACGCCACTCCGGATATGGTGGACGCCATTATCGGAGAAGGTGCCAAGCTCTGTGAGCAGGTTCTGTCTCCGCTGAACCAGGTCGGTGATCAAGAGGGCTGCACCTGGAGCGAAGACGGTGTGAAGACGCCGACCGGCTTCAAGGAAGCTTACCAGCAGTATGTGGAAGGCGGCTGGCCGTCTATGACTGCCGATCCCAACTACGGTGGCCAGGGCCTGCCGAGTTCCCTGGGCATTGTGATCAGCGAAATGGTGGGTACCGCCAACTGGTCTTTCGGTATGTACCCGGGCCTAAGCCACGGTGCGACCAACACCATTGAAGAGCACGGTACCGAAGAGCAGAAACAGACCTACCTGACCAAGCTGATTAGCGGCGAGTGGACTGGCACCATGTGTCTGACCGAGCCGCACTGTGGTTCCGATCTGGGTACTCTGCGCACCAAGGCCGAGCCGAATGCCGATGGCACCTATGCCATCACCGGCACCAAGATCTTTATCTCTGCCGGCGAGCACGACATGGCTGAGAACATTGTTCACATCGTTCTGGCGCGCCTGCCGGGCGCTCCGGAAGGCACCAAGGGTATTTCCCTGTTCATCGTGCCCAAGAACCTGCCGAACGAAGACGGTTCTTCCGGTGAGCGCAATGCCGTTTCCTGTGGCTCCATCGAGCACAAGATGGGTATCCATGGTAACGCTACCTGCGTGATGAATTTTGACGGCGCCAAAGGCTGGTTGATCGGCCCTGAGAACCGTGGCCTGAACTGCATGTTTACCTTCATGAACACCGCCCGTATCGGTACTGCTCTCCAGGGTCTGGGTGCTGCCGAGCTGGGCTTCCAGGCTCCCTGGCCTATGCCAAGGATCGCCTGGCTATGCGCTCCCTGAGCGGCCCGAAGAATCCGGAAGGCATTGCCGATCCGATCATCGTGCACCCGGACGTGCGCCGCATGCTGCTGACTCAGAAAGCCGTTGCCGAAGGCGCTCGTGCCTTGATCTACCTGACTGCACAGCAGGCTGATGTCGTTCAGAGCGGCAAAACAGAAGAAGAGCGTAAGGCCGCTGACGAAGCCCTGGGCTTCCTGACACCGATCGCCAAGGCCTTCCTGACCGAAATCGGCTACGAATCCGCCAACCTGGGCATGCAGGTGTTCGGTGGACACGGCTTTATCTCCGAGTGGGGCATGGAACAGAACGTCCGTGATGCCCGTATCGGCATGATCTACGAAGGCACCACCGGCATTCAGGCGCTGGATCTGCTGGGCCGTAAGGTTCTGATGACTCAAGGCGAGTCCCTTAAGGGCTTCACCAAGCAGGTGCATGTATTCTGCAAAGAAAACGCGGACAACGAGCAGCTGAAGGAATTCGTTGAGCCGCTGGCGGCCATCAACAAGGAGTGGGGCGACCTGACCATGAAGGTTGGCATGACCGCCATGAAGAACCGTGAAGAAGTAGGTGCCGCGTCTGTGGACTACCTGATGTATTCCGGTTACGCCGTGTTTGCCTACCTGTGGGCCCGCATGGCCAAGGTGGCATTGGACACCATGGCAGATGGAACCTCTGAAGAGATGTTCTACAACGCCAAGGTGCAGACCGCACGCTTCTACTTCAAGCGTATGCTGCCGCGTTCCAAGGCTCACGCAGAAAGCATGCTGGCTGGCGCCGACAGCCTGATGGACATGCCTGAGGAAGCCTTCGCTCTGTAAGGCGCGGGCACCGAAGGACAGTCCAACAGGACAAAAAAGCCCGCGCTCCACGGACGCGGGCTTTTTCATGAGTTGAGGTTCGCTTTTAAGGTAGAATGGGCGCTCATAAAAACGAATTTGGAGCGGACATACCGCCCAGACAGGCGTGCCGGGCCCAGTCAAACAGCTGGCAGCGCCTGAACAGACTGACTGATTTTGGAGAGTTATAGATGGCTGATTACCAGGCACCTCTACGTGACATGCGTTTTGTTTTGAACGAAGTTTTCGATGCACCCGCTCTGTGGGCGTCCCTGCCCAAGGTTGCAGAAAACGTCGACCCGGATACCGCGGACGCGATTCTGGAAGAGGCCGGCAAGATCACGAGCGGTGTGCTGGCGCCCCTGAACCGTGAGGGTGATGAGCAGGGCAGCAAGTGGAATGACGGCGAAGTCACTGCGCCGGAGGGCTTCAAGGAAGCCTACCAGACCATTGTGGAAGGTGGCTGGAACGGGCTGGGTGGTAACCCGGACTTCGGTGGCATGGGCATGCCGAAAACACTGGTCGCCCAGTTTGAGGAAATGATGCAGGGTGCGAACATGGCCTTTGGCCTGGCCCCGATGCTGACTGCCGGCGCGTGTCTGGCGCTGGATGCTCACGGTAGCCAGGAATTGAAGGAAAAGTACCTGCCGAATATGTACTCCGGTGTCTGGTCCGGCGCCATGGACCTGACCGAGCCCCACGCCGGTACCGATCTGGGCATTATTCGCACCAAGCCGAGCCGAACAGCGATGGCTCCTTCAACGTCACAGGTACCAAGATTTTCATTACCTGGGGCGAGCACGACATGGCCGAGAACATCATTCACCTGGTGCTCGCCAAGTTGCCGGATGCGCCCAAGGGGCCGAAGGGTATTTCCCTGTTCCTGGTGCCAAAGTTCATGGTGAACGACGACGGTTCCGTGGGTGAGCGCAACAGCTTCAGCTGTGGCTCCCTCGAGAAGAAGATGGGCATCAAGGGGTCTGCCACCTGCGTGATGAACTTCGACGGCGCAAAGGGCTGGTTGGTCGGCGAGGAGAACAAGGGTCTGGCGGCCATGTTCACCATGATGAACTACGAGCGCCTGGGTGTTGGTATTCAGGGTATCGGTGCCGCCGAAGCCTCTCTGCAGAGTGCCCGGGAATACGCATTGGACCGCATTCAGAGCCGCGCACCTACCGGTGCCCAGCAGCCTGAAAAGGCTGCCGACCCGATTCTGGTGCATCCGGACGTTCGCCGCATGCTGCTGACCATGAAAGGCTACGTCGAAGGTGGACGGGCATTCTCCACCTACGTTGCCCAGTGGCTGGATATCTCCAAGTACGCGGATCCTGCTGAGGAAGAGCGTCGCAAGCACGCTGAAGGCATGGTTGCGTTGCTGACTCCGGTAGCCAAGGCCTTCCTGACCGACCGTGGTCTGGATGCCTGTATCATGGGCCAGCAGGTGTTTGGCGGCCATGGTTTCATCCGTGAGTGGGGCCAGGAACAACTGGTTCGGGATTGCCGCATCACCCAGATTTATGAAGGCACCAATGGCATTCAGGCGCTGGATCTGATGGGTCGTAAAGTGGTTGGCAGTCAGGGCAAGCTGTATGAGCTGTTTGCCCAGGACGTGGCCGCGTTCATCGAGGAGAACAGCGCTGACCAGAACCTGCGTCCGTTCCTTGAGCCTCTGGCTGCCGCCTTCGAGCGTTTGTCCGACGTCACCGAACACGTGATCCAGCAGGCCGGTGATAATCCCGATGCTGTCGGTGCGGCGTCTGTGGATTATCTTGATCTGTTCGGTCTGACGGCATTGGGTTACATGTGGGCGAAGATAGTAAAAGCGGCCGCGCCGAAGGCTGAGGGTGATAGCTCCGGTTTCTACACCGGCAAGCTGAAAACCGCACGCTTCTATTTCGATCGCCTGCTGCCGAAGACCGTTTCGCTGGCCGAAGGCATTCGCAGTGGAAGCGATTCGATGATGGCGTTGACTGCTGAAGAGTTCTGATCTGCAGCGGTTGTAGATAGCGCAATAAAAAAGCAGGCCATACGGCCTGCTTTTTGTGTCAGTGCTTGTCTTTGCTAACCCGGCGACTGGCTCAGAGTTGCTCGATGAGCTCAGGATTGGTCACGAAAGGGTTTTTATTGCCCTGAATTTCGCTGACCCGGCGGTGACGGGTCAACTCGGTGTCGTCCGGTGGATCATTGCGGCTCCAGTCCTGGAATACCGGGGTCGCGCCAATCCAGGGTAGTTCATAGGTGTCCACCATATAGGCGACCGTGCGTGCGACGTCACCTTTGACCCGCTTGGGCGGTTCGAAGAACCCGGCGCTTTCGCGAATGCCACAGTCGCTGGGCTTCACCGTCGCTCCCAGGTCTTCGTACCGAACATTACGACGCTGCATTTCAATCCGGGATTTAACCGGAACCATGTTGTGCAGGTCTGAGGCGATCTGTCGATACCGGTTGTCTTTTTCGCATGCGCGGGAGGTGCCGCAGTCGAGTGCACTGCGAATGTCCGCTAACGGATATACGTACCCGTCTTTCAGTAAGAAGCCCTTGCTGGTAAAGGCAGTGTCGCAGAAAAAGGAGTTACCACCCTCAGCGTAAAGGTTGCCCCAGAACTCGTTCTTGATGACGGTGTCGGGATCGCTAAAACGGGTATTTTGGCCGATTACCAGGCTGGCCGACAGCAATAGTGACAAGGTGACGAGAGTCAGAGAGAAGTGTTTCATACGCCTGTGATGCCTCGCAGAGTCTGTAAGCGTCTGTACTGGTTGGGCCTCCTTTGCCCGGCTGGTCAAAAATATGACGCTTTGACCACTTATACTGTGAAGTATGGCACAGCGACGAGAGCTGAATGCGGCTCTTTGTTTGCTATTTGTGGCGTTTTGTTAACCAGTTAACACTTCACTTCAGCTTATTGCGAATGTTCTGGTATCCGCTCTTCAGGTCTTCCCCTAGTTTCTGAGCTGTCTGTCGAGCTTCCTTGGATGCATCTTCGCTATCGTGCAGCACCTCCTCCAATCGGTTACGGAATCGTTCCCACTCTTGCTCGAGATCGTCCCATTCATCCTTGACGTCTTCCTTGGCCAGGTGCATCTGGACACGGGCTTCATCGCGATACTGTTTTATCTTTTCCGAGAGTTTTTTCAGCTCTTCTTGCAGGTTCATCTCAAATGCCTCCTCTGATTGCGGGCTCTGTTTAAGATGCGCCGACCAGTGTTTTTCTGTCAAGGGGCGTGACAGAGAGCAGGCATGGGAGTGGAGAGGGCTTGATCCAGGTCAGAATCGAGCTGACAGCAGCAGCGAAAGATCCCGTAGATAATGCCATGGTGTCAGACTGTCGAAGCCTTTGGCGGCACGATCAATCTGGCTGCAGACCTCGATGGCCTGATGCAGTTGGGGGCGAGAAAGACGCCGCGAGGCCTGTTCAATAACCCGGGCGCGCTGGGGCTGAAACACGCCCCGTTTTTTCAGAAAGGCGCTGGGGTTTTCACCCTGGCTGGCTGCGCCCCTGAGTTCAAGGATCAGGTTCAGGTCGCGGGTAAGCACCGAAAGCAGCCCGAGAGGGTTTTCTCCCTCCTGCTGCAGCACGCCTATCATTTTTCCAGCGTGGGGTGCGCGGCCGGCGAGCAGTTCCGTCACCAGCTCAAAACCATTGAACCGGGAGCTGTCCTGAACGGCTTGCTCTACGGTTTCTTCGTCGATGGTGTCTGTGCCACTGAGCAGCGACAGGCGATCAAGTTCCTGGCTGGCGGCAAGCAGGTTGCCCTCAAGACGCTCTCCCAGGATGGCCAGGGCGCCTCGGGTCAGGCTCAGGCCCCGGCTTGAGGCGCGTTGCTGCAGCCACCCGAGGAATTTGTCCGCGTCCACTGGCCAGATCGGCACATGAACGCCTTTGTTCTGCAGTTCCTTGTACCATTTTCTGCGCGTTTCCGCGGCATCCAGGCGGGCACTGATCAGCAAGAGGATGATGTCTTCCGGGGGCTCCTGCAGCACCCGTTCAAGTACTGCCCGTCCATCCCCCAGCTTGCCGGTAGGCAGATGGATTTCGATGCGCCGGCGCTCGGCAAACAGCGACATGGCGCTGAATTCGTCGGCCACGGCGTTCCAGTCCAGCTGATTGTCGGCGTGGAAGGTCAGTCGGTCGACAAATCCGGCATCCAGCGCTGCCTTGCGCACCTGGTCACAGCATTCCTGCACCAGCAAGGGTTCATCGCCGGAGATGAGGTAGACCGGCGACAGGCCTTTTTTCAGCAGTTGAGGAAGCTGGCCCGGTTGCGTTTTCATGGTGCTGGCGCGTCGTTATCCGGCTGATCACCGGAGTCCGATTGGTGTTGGTCCCGGATGCTGTCGATGCGGGCCTGGGTCAGTGGTGCCAACCGGAAAAGGATCTGCTGGGCCAGGCGGCTGCTGAGCTGGGTCTGCAGTTCTTCTTCCTCACGCTGCTTGGCAAGCACGTTGGTTTCGTCATAGCGGTAACTTTCGCTGGAGGACAGGCGGGTGTCGGCAATGATTGGCACCTGATCAGTGCTGATCAACTCCAGGCTAACCGAGTTGCGCAGGGTGTATTCGGCGGCGGAAGCCTGAACCGTGATTGCCGAGGCCCGGCGGTCCTGCTGGAAGTCACTGAGTTTCATGACGTAGGCGGCGTCGCCAGCTTCGGTAAGCCTCACTTCGCCCAACTCCAACTGATCGCGCACGGACTCGCACAGCAACTCTGGCACGCCGCGCGCGCAATCAACCTTCAGGGGCTGCAGTGCCGCCGATACCGGCGGCGCACCGCGCAACTGGAAGCCGCAGCCGGCTATCGTGGTCATCACAAAAGCCGTTATGACTGCGGGCAGGGCCGAAAAGGGCGCCGGGCGACGTGACATATCAGTTGGCCACCACGTTCACCAGTTTGCCTGGAACCACGATGACCTTGCGTATCGTGGCGCCCTCGGTAAACCGCATGACGTTCTCGTTTTCCAGCGCAAGTTTTTCCAGATCGGCCTTACCAATGTCGGCAGGGACGTCCTGTTTTGCACGGACCTTGCCATTGACCTGCAGCACAACCTGGATCTGGCTACGAACCATGGCATCCTTGTCGGCCACCGGCCACTTGGCATCGACCACCGGCTCTTCGTGCCCCAGCGAATGCCACAGTGAGTGGCAGATATGGGGAACAATCGGTGACAGCACCAGTACCGCGGTGTTCAGGGCTTCCTGGCGTACGGCACGGCTCTGTGGTTCGCTGTCCGAAAGCTTGCCGGCCTCATTGAGGAGCTCCATGACGGCGGCAATAGCGGTATTGAACGTCAGGCGGCGGCTCACGTCGTCACTGACCTTGGCAATGGTTTCGTGGGTCTTACGACGCAGGTCTTTCTGGGCGTCGTTCAGTTCGGCCGCGTTCAGTGTCGGTGAAGGGCCTTCAGCGGTGTGTTCATTCACCATCCGCCACAGGCGCTTGAGGAACCGGTGGGCCCCTTCAACGCCGCTGTCAGACCACTCCAGAGACTGCTCTGGCGGCGCGGCAAACATCATGAACAGGCGAACGGTATCGGCGCCGTGCTCATCAATGATGGCCTGGGGGTCAATGCCGTTGTTCTTGGACTTGGACATCTTGGTGACACCACCGATTTCTACCGGTGCGCCATCTTGCTTATGGATGGCCCGGATGACCTGGCCCTTGCTGTCACGCTCCACGGTGACATCGGCAGGCGCGATCCAGGTGGTTTTGCCGGTGTCGTCGGTACGGAAGTAAGTTTCTGCCAGCACCATGCCCTGACACAGCAGGCGGTTGAACGGCTCGGAGCTGTTCACCAGGCCAACGTCGCGCAGCATCTTGTGGAAGAAGCGGGCGTACAGGAGGTGCAGGATGGCGTGCTCGATGCCGCCAATGTACTGGTCAACAGGCAGCCAGTAGTTGGCTGCTGCCGGATCCAGCATGCCCTTGTCGTAGTTGGGGCTGCAGAACCGGGCGTAATACCACGACGACTCCATGAAGGTATCGAAGGTATCTGTTTCCAGGGTGGCCGGCTGGCCTTCAAAGCTGGTCTTGGCCCACTCGGGGTCGGCCTTGATCGGTGACTGAACACCATCCATCTCAACGTCTTCTGGCAGGCGCACCGGTAGCTGGTCGTCGGGGACCGGACGCTCGGTGCCGTCTTCCAGGGTCATCATGGGGATGGGTGCGCCCCAATAGCGCTGGCGAGATACGCCCCAATCCCGCAGACGATAGTTGACCGTGCGCTTGCCAATGCCCTGTGCTTCCAGATGATCAGCAATCTCGTCAAAGGCTTCGTCACTGGTCAGGCCGCTGTACTTGCCGGACGAAACCAGGGTGCCTTTCTCGGTGAAGGCCTCTTCCTGGACATCGAGCTCGCGGCCATCTTTGGCTGCGATCACCTGTTTGATCGGCAGGCGGTACTTGAGGGCAAACTCGTGGTCGCGCTCATCGTGACCGGGCACGGCCATCAGGCGCCGGTGCCGTAATCGGTCAGCACGAAGTTGGCGATCCAGACCGGGATCTCTTCCTGGGTCAGCGGATGAATGGCCTTGAAGCCCGTATCAATGCCTTTCTTTTCCATGGTGGCCAGTTCGGCTTCGGCCACCTTGCTGTTCCGGCATTCATCAACAAACTCGGCGACATCGCGGTGGCGCTCTGCGGCTGCCTTGGCCAGCGGATGCTCGGCAGCCACGGCCATGTAGCTAACGCCCATCAGGGTGTCCGGGCGAGTGGTGTAGACCGTCAGGCCGTCGTCGCCGTCTTTCAGCGGGAAGGTCAGTTCGGTACCCACGGATTTGCCGATCCAGTTGCGCTGCATGGTCTTGACCTGTTCCGGCCAGTCTTCCAGCTGGTCCAGATCGTTCAGCAATTCCTCGGCGTAATCGGTAATGCGGATGAACCACTGGGGGATCTTTTTCTGTTCCACCAGGGCGCCGGAACGCCAGCCGCGTCCATCGACCACCTGCTCATTGGCTAGGACAGTCTGATCGACCGGGTCCCAGTTAACGGTGGACATCTTCTTGTACACCAGGCCTTTCTCGTACAGGCGGGCAAAGAACCACTGTTCCCAGCGATAGTAATCGGGCTTGCAGGTGGCCAACTCCCGGTTCCAGTCGTAACCGAAGCCCAGTTGCTTGAGCTGGTTCTTCATGTAATCGATGTTGGAATGCGTCCATTTTGCGGGCGCGGTCTTGTTGGCAATGGCGGCGTTTTCGGCCGGCAGACCGAAGGCGTCCCAACCCATGGGCTGCATGACATTTTTGCCCTGCATACGCTGGTAGCGGGAAATCACGTCGCCAATGGTGTAGTTGCGAACGTGGCCCATGTGCAGCTTGCCGCTGGGGTAAGGGAACATGGACAGGCAGTAGTACTTGGGTTTGCCCGGTTCTTCCTTCACTTCGAAGGTCTTGTTCTCCTCCCAGAAGGTGCGGGCATTCTGTTCTACATTGCGTGGATTGTATTGCTCGTCCATTGCTGCCATTACCAAAGTTACCCTGTATCAAAATGATGTTCGGAGCGGCCGGACATTCTAACGCACAGAGGGCCTGACAGGTAGTCTGCCAAATTTCGGATCCTGTGCCAGACTGAACAATATTGAAGGGAGAGCCAATATGACTGAACCAGAACGAAGCCATCTTTCCGGTAAGGCACTTGAGGTATACGATCGGATGCTCGAGCGGGTACAGGGCCGGTTGAAGCTGGCGCAGGAAACATCGATCGAAACGTTGGAGGAAGAGATCAAGAATGCGATCCAGTTCGAGTACGAGCTGGAGGAAATGACCCGGGAGGAGGCGGATCTTCTGGGCGCTTACCTCCAGCGCGATTTAGCCCACTTGATGCACTTCGTGGACGAAACCGGTGAGGGGCTGACCGAATGGCTGCAGCTGGATATCTCGTTACTGGAACACCAGTTAGCCGACCGGTTGCTATCTGTGGCCGACCGGACCCGGGTGGATACCCTGGAGCTGAACCAAAAGCTGGAAAATGACGATGCCGGCCATTACATCTCCGGCGAAGTGGCGACCGCCGGCATGTTCCGCTGCCTGAACTGCAGCCACATGCGCTGCCTGACCGCCACCAGTCATCTGGAACCCTGCGACGCCTGCGGCTCCCACTACTACGAGCGGGTTACGAGCCGCTGGCCGAGACGGGAGGAATAATCCGCTCTCGCACGAACACCACCAGGATCACTGCCAGAGTCAGTACCGGCCAGGAGCCGGTCTGCATGTAGGGGGTGCTGCCTGTTGCCGTGTACACCTCACCCTGCAGGGTAGCCTTTTCAAACTGGGGAATGGTCTCGGTGATCTGGCCCCGGTTATCGATGATCGCGGTGACGCCGTTGTTGGTGCCGCGCAGCATGTAACGACCGGTTTCCAGTGCCCGCATGCGGGCGATCTGCAGGTGCTGAAGCGGACCAATGGAATCGCCGAACCAGCCGTCGTTGCTGATGGTCAGCAGCAGATCCGCGTTGCGACTGTTAAAAGCAACAAAGTCCGGATAGGCCACCTCGTAACAAATGAACGGCATGATTCGCATGCCATTTGCCTGGAGCGGGCCCTGATAGTCCGGGCCTCGGCTAAAGCTGCTCATGGGCAGATCAAAGAACCCGATCAATCCGCGCAACAGTCCCTGGAGGGGGACGTACTCGCCGAAAGGCACCAGTTTCTGCTTGTGGTAAATCCCTTCGCCGTTGCCGATGGCCATGATGCTGTTGTGGAACGTGAAGTCTTCGATACGGTCGCTGAAGCCGTACCAGGGGATGCCGGTGATCAGGGTGCTGTTGTCGCCGAGCTCTTCATCGATGTGCTCAATGATCTTGCCGGCCTTGTCCTGTGGAATCGGGATGGCGGTTTCCGGCCACAGGATCAGATCGGCGTTCCAGTGCGGCTCCGTCATCCCAGATAGGTCACGATCTGGTCTTTCAGGAAATCCGGATCCCATTTGATCTGCTGGGGGATATTGCCCTGCATGGCCACAAAGCTGGTCGGCTCAGAGTCGACTTCGGTCCAGGCTACCTGGTTGATCGCCGGGGCTACGACCCAGGGTATGAGTGCGCACAGCAGCGTGACCGCCGCAGCCACGTGTCGCAGGTGTGTCACCAGCCACCAGGCCGCGTAGAGCGCCGCGCCGGTAACCGTAATCCAGAGAGTCAGGCCATGGACACCGACCACGGGCGCCAGTCCCGCCAATGGGCCATCGGTGTGCGCGGTACCGAGATACAGCCACGGGAAACCGGTGAGCAGCCAACCCCGGAGCCAGTCACCCAGAATCCAGATGGCCGGGAACAGGATCAGCCGGCGTACCTGACTGTCCTTGGCAAGCTTGCCCCAGAACCAGAAGGCCAGACCATGGAACAGGGCCAGGCCGGCGACGAATATGACGGTGAGCAGGACGGAAACGGGAATGGAGGTGTTGCCGTACTGGCTGATGCTGATATAGACCCAGCTGGCGCCACTGCCGAACAAGCCAAGGCCGGTGAACCAGCCGGCCTTGAACAGCTTGTCAGCTGCCAGGGGCACCGTGACCAACAGAATCAGCAGAACCGAAACCGGGCCCAGCCACCAGAATTCGAACGGTGAGAAGGTCAGGGTCTGGAGAGCACCGGCCGCAACAAGCGTGACGATGCCCAGCCAGCGACTGGCGGAGAGCGGGGTACTCAGGCCCTGGATTTCGGTAGCTTCACTGCTCACTTCGGGTTACCTGCAGCAGACGGATGACTCGGTTATCGGCGTTGGCAATAGTAAAGCGCAAGCCACCGAATGCAACCGTTTCACCGCGTCTGGGCAGATGTCCAAACTCCTTGAGTACAAGACCGCCGATGGTGTCGAACTCTTCCTCATCCAGCTCTGTTTCAAAGAACTCGTTGAAATCATCGACAGGAGTGACCGCTTTGACCGCGTAGGTACCGTCACCGCGGGCCTTGATGTGCGTTTCCTCGTCAAAATCGTGTTCGTCTTCGATTTCGCCGACGATCTGCTCAAGCACGTCTTCAATGGTGATCAGTCCGGCCGTTCCACCGTACTCGTCCACCACAATGGCCATGTGGTTGCGGTTCTCCTTGAACTCTTTCAGCAGCTGGTTCAAACGCTTGCTTTCCGGAACAAAGGTCGGTGGGCGCAGGATCTCGCGAATTTTCGACCAGTTCAGCTCGTTGTCCAGCGCCAGCGGCAGCAGGTCCTTGGCGAGCAGAACACCGATGACGTCGTCCTGGCTGTCACCAATGACGGGAAAACGGCTGTGAGCAGAAGAAATGATTTCGCCGAGGAACTCTTTGTTCTTGCGAAGCTTTGACGGTGACCATCTGGGAGCGCGGGATCATGATTTCATCCACGCGCATATCGATCACCTGCATGGCACCTTCAATGATGCTCATCGCGTCGGCATCGATGATGCTTTGGGACTCAGCGTCCCGGAGGATTTCCAGCACGTCCTCAACGGACTCAGGCCCGCTGGCAAAGGCCTGTGATATACGTTCCAGCCAGGACTTTCCGCCCTGACTGCGACTCGACTGATCGTCGTTCATGAGTCCTGTTCCGTTTCCTCTGCTTCGTAAGGGTTGCCAAATCCAAGTTGCCCAAGCAACCGAATCTCAAGGGCTTCCATGGCCTCGGCATCTTCATCATCCACGTGATCGTAGCCCTGAAGATGCAGCATACCGTGAACAACCATGTGCGCCCAGTGGGCTGTCGGCGTCTTGTCTTGCTCGGCGGCCTCGCGTTCGACAACCGGTGCGCAAATGACGAGATCTCCCGCCAATGGCACCGTTATACCGGCTGGCGCTTCAAATGGGAAGGACAACACATTGGTCGGCTTGTCCTTGCCGCGGAACTCGTTGTTCAGGGATTGGCTCTCCAGCGTGTCGACGATACGAACTGTCACTTCAGATGGATGCTCACCCAGCCAGGCGTTTTGCGCCCAGGTCTGAAACTGGGTGTCGGCGGGCACGCTGCTGCCCTCAAAAACGTTCTGAATATCGACCGTCAGCTCGCTCACGACTGGCTTCCGCCTCCGTCATCGAACGAATCGTAGGCCTCCACAATGCGCTGAACCAGTGGGTGACGGACCACATCCTTCGCTTCGAAGCGGGTAAAGCCAATGCCGGATACCTTGCCGAGCACGCCGGCGGCGTGAATCAGGCCCGAATTCTGGCCGCGCGGCAGATCCACCTGGGTGGTGTCACCGGTGATCACCGCTGTTGAGCCGAAACCGATGCGGGTCAGGAACATCTTCATCTGTTCCCGTGTGGTGTTCTGGCTCTCATCGAGAATGATGAAAGAATTGTTCAAGGTGCGGCCGCGCATGAACGCCAGCGGCGCAATTTCGATCACGCTTTTTTCAATCAGCCGGGTCACCTGGTCGAAGCCCAGCATTTCGTAGAGCGCGTCGTACAGCGGGCGCAGGTACGGATCGACTTTCTGGGCCAGGTCGCCTGGCAGGAATCCCAGTTTTTCACCGGCTTCCACGGCGGGGCGCACCAGCAGAATCCGCTTCACCTGTTCGTCTTTCAGTGCCTCAACAGCACAGGCAACGGCGAGCCAGGTCTTGCCGGTGCCTGCCGGGCCAATACCAAAGTTGATGTCGTGGCTGCGGATGCTGTGCACGTACTTCTGCTGGTTTGCACCGCGCGGCTTGGCCTGGAGCTTTGGAGTCTTGATGACCGTTACGGCGCCGTCGTAGGGCACATCTTCTGGCAGGCGCTCGTAGCCTGTTTCACGGATGAAGAGGTGAACGGTATCTGGTGAAATGTCGTCGGTGGCCTCGGTTTCCCGATACAAGTGGCGGATGACCTCAACCGCGGCAGCGACGTGGTCGGTCTCACCCTCAACTCGAAAGTGGTGGCCGCGCCGGCCGACTTTCACCTGTAGCCGGCGCTCGATGTGCTTGAGATTCTCATCAAACTGGCCGCAGAGCGAGGCCAGCCGGCGTTGATCCACCGGGTGCAGGTCGAATTGTCTGGAATCGTTGGTGTTCAATTAGGCTCCATGTGCAGTGGAAGCCCCGCGAACGGGGCTTTTTAAGCATTCGTGTCTCGGCTGGTGTGCCTGACCCCGGATTTAGTAAAGTTCCGCGTTCGCGGGGACGCCGCGAAGGGAGTTGGGGTAGGCCTCGACAATCTCAACATCAACAAAGTGACCAACCACCTCCGGGTTATCGTGCCGGAAGTTCACGATGCGGTTGTTTTCAGTACGACCGGCAAACTCGCCTGGGTCTTTCTTGGATAGACCAGTCACCAGAATGCGCTGAGTAGTGCCAACCATCTTGCGGCTAATGTCCATGGCCTGCTGGTTGATCCGCTGCTGTAGGATGCTCAGGCGCTCCTTCTTGACGTCCATTGGGGTGTCATCCGGCAGATCGGATGCCGGCGTGCCCGGACGGGCGCTGTAGATGAAGCTGAAGGACACATCAAAGCCGATGTCGTTGATCAGCTTCATGGTGTCCTCGAAGTCCTTGTCAGTCTCACCCGGGAAACCAATGATGAAATCGGAAGAGAAGCTGATGTCCGGGCGGATCTTGCGCAGGCGGCGCAGCTTGGACTTGTACTCCAGAGCAGTATGGCCGCGTTTCATGGCTGCCAGCACCCGGTCAGAGCCGCTTTGCACCGGCAGGTGAAGGTGGCTCACCAGTTCCGGGACCTGCTCGTAGACATCAATCATTGCGTCGGTGAACTCGACCGGATGCGAGGTGGTGTAACGGATGCGGTCGATGCCATCGATGGTGGCAATCAGGGTGATCAGCTCCGCCAGGTCCATGGTGTCGCCATCGTGGGTCTCGCCCCGATAGGCGTTCACGTTCTGGCCCAGCAGGTTAACTTCACGAACGCCCTGGGAGGCCAGGTGTGCCACTTCGGCGATCACGTCGTCGGCGGGGCGGCTGACTTCTTCGCCCCGGGTGTAGGGCACCACGCAGAAGGTGCAGTATTTGCTGCAGCCCTCCATGATGGAAACAAAAGCGGAGGGGCCATCGGCACCCGGCTCCGGGAGGTTGTCGAACTTTTCTATCTCCGGGAAGCTGACGTCGACGACGCCTACGCCATTACCTTTTGCACGCACTTCCGTGATCATGTCCGGCAGGCGGTGCAGGGTTTGCGGGCCGAATACCATATCTACGTATGGTGCCCGGTCAATGATGGCCTGGCCTTCCTGACTGGCGACACAGCCGCCGACGCCGATAATGAGATCCGGGTTGCTGTTCTTGAGGGCTTTCCAGCGGCCGAGCTGGTGGAACACTTTCTCCTGGGCCTTCTCACGGATAGAGCAGGTGTTCAGCAGCAGGATATCGGCGTTCTCGGGCGTGTCGGTCATTTCGACGGTTTCGCCGGTACGCAGAAGGTCCGCCATTCGTGATGAATCATATTCGTTCATCTGGCAGCCGTGGGTTTTGATGTACAGCTTCTTGGCCATGGGTCTCAACGTATTCTGGTGGATGGCGCGCCGGGGCTTGTGGTCGACAGAAAA
Source organism: Marinobacter similis (assembly GCF_000830985.1). Taxonomy (GTDB): domain Bacteria; phylum Pseudomonadota; class Gammaproteobacteria; order Pseudomonadales; family Oleiphilaceae; genus Marinobacter; species Marinobacter similis. Next base: position 2,548,499 of record NZ_CP007151.1, read on the forward strand.
ACAGGCGCGAACAAAAAGGAACTAAGCATTATAACGGGGTGCTCATTCTTCAACCACCATTGTCTCGGCTTGTTGCTAGATTCGTGTGGTATTATTTTTGTCTTCCGAAGTTGTCGAACCTTATTTCAAATGACTCCTGAACGTCTCGCCCGTATCAAACAAACCCTGAATACCCGTCAGCCCGACCTGCGCGTGCTGACCGATCAGGTGCACAAACCCCGCAACCTGTCTGCCATTCTTCGCTCCTGCGATGCCTTTGGTCTGGCCAATATGCATGTGGTCTGGCCACGGGAAGGCTTTCGCGCCTTCCGCAAGACCGCCGGTGGCAGCTACAACTGGGTAACAACGCACACCCACCGCACTATGAATGCCGCCATTACCGACCTGAAGGGGCAGGGTCACAAGCTCTATGCCGCCCAGCTGTCTGACCGGGCGGTGGATTATCGAGAGGTGGACTTCACCGTGCCCTGTACGTTGATCCTCGGAAACGAAGTGGACGGGGTCAGCTCCGGCGCCGCCGACCAGGCCGACGAACATATCGTGATTCCCATGATGGGGATGGTGGAATCCCTCAACGTTTCTGCCGCCTGCGCCATTATCCTTGCCGAGGCCCAGCGCCAGCGAAAAGCTGCCGGGCTTTTCGACTACCGCCGGTTGCCGGACGATGAATACGAGCGCCTGCTGTTCTGTTGGTGCCAACCGACGGTGAAGCGCTACTGTGACGACCGCAAGCTGCCATACCCGCCAATCGATCCGGATACAGGGGAGTTGATTGATGGGGTTGGTTGGATGAAAGAGATTCGCAAGCTTCGGCATCCGCATTTGGAACATGCGGAGTAAAACGAGACCTGATCGTTTTTCTGCTGTGGCAGAATTTATTACCTTTGATGCCAGAAGTCAGGGCTACACAAGCCCTGACGCGCGGACACGGATAGTCCGCTGAGAGCCTCGATTGACAAGGATTGTCATGCAAATCAAACCCATCGGTCGTTTGGAACCGAATGACCTTCCGTTTGCGGAATCGCCGGATTTGGCGGTTCGTTTTGTCGCCCGGCTAGTCGGCCAGGGCAGCAGTAAGTCCCTTCGCTTTGACCCCAACGACATCCCAGGGTTTACCGCATACTCCGGAACACAGGTGACTCAGTCCGTGCTCATGAGCGGTCTCGAGCGCGGTGATCTGTTGTTGGTTTTTGATCCTGATGACTCAAGAGGGCCAATAGCGCCGCTAGCGGTGTGGCGAGGGGATTCGTTCTCCTCTGCCGAAGGTTCATGGAAGTCGGGCAATTTTGGCGACGCGATAGTAGGGCTTCCGTCCGGAGTTGATCGCCTCAACAAAGCCGGGTTGACGCCACATTCCCTGATCGCAGATTGGCGAGGCGCCGGCGGCGACTACGGCCAGGGTGCTTCTGGTGGAACTCTCCCATCAGGGAGCAAGCAAAATCCAGCGGAAAGTAAGCTGGTTCTGCCGCTTGGGGCTGCTGCGAGCATTGCTCCCTTGGTAATGGGAGAGCGCCTGCCTGAGGCCTCAAGCGAAAAGCCCTTGCACATTAGTCGGTATCTTTCTGGATGGGACTCTCAATAACGTTCACAACGTAGAAATTTTTAAGCGCAAGCTGGAGAGCGAGTGCGCCAGTGCGATGCTAAAGGGACCTGCTGCGCTCGAAGCATGTCGCGATATGTTGAGGCTGGTGATGGGAGAGAGCTACGCCGGTGACTCAACTAATGTGATCAAGCTCTTTGATCTATACAAGGAAGAAAGCAGAGAGGGCGTTGATGCCATCGAGCGTAGCCTCAAGGTGTATCAGGGCGGGGTTGGAACTTTAGACGGAGCAAACGATTCAAGGTGGGGTGTGGTGACTGGTCTCGGCGAAACAGGTATCGCTGAGCAGGTGAAGAAGGCCTTCTCGAGATTAACGGACAGGATATACGAGCTCGTATCTGGGGCTCCTATAAAGCAGCTCACCATTGATATCTTCGGATTTAGTCGCGGCGCCGCAGCTTCGAGATATGCGGCCAAGGAAATAGTGAAAGCTAAAGATGGAGTGCTGGGTAGGCTCTTCCAGGCCAAACAGGTTTCGTGGCCAAGCGACGTTTCGATTGAATTCATGGGGCTGTTCGACACCGTGGCCGGGGTCGTGAATCCCTTGTTGCTCGACGCGTCCGCAGGAAACGGTAGAAACTACCCGGTCAATCTGGATGTGGATCCCACTGCTGTTAATGGCCTTGTTCATTTGGTAGCAAAAGATGAAAGGCGTGTGAACTTTTCATTGAGTAGCGTACGGAGTGCGGACAAAAGCCTGCCCGGCAATTTCCGAGAGATCTCATTGCCTGGAGCCCACTCCGACATCGGGGGTGGTTATCCGCAGGTGCAGGAAGAAACGCTCTTGCTCTATCCAACTGTTGATGTCACGGGCTCCGACACGGAGTGGCCCTACCAGACTCTTGAGTGGGACAGCATCCAGGAAATTTTGCGGCAGAAGACTGATGAGGGTTGGCTGGGAGAGCACAGCCTTTCTCTGGGTGGAGGAGAGTCTCCCAAGCTTTTTGTAGAAGAAAAGCGCAGGGACACCCGGTGCCTGATGGTCGGATTGAGTGGTCCCTGCGGATGAGACGGACGGTGCGCGGCGAGTATTCCCTGGTTAGTTTTCGACTGATGCATCTCCTGTCCAGTCAAGCAGGTGTTCCGATAAGCGAAATTCCGACAACGGATGAGTACGCATTGCCAGTGGATCTGAAACCTATCCACGCCAGTTTTGCTGACCAAGTGACCTCAGGAGAAAACGAACTGCACTTGGAAACCGGTGACCTCATGTTGCTAAAACAGAGATACGTCCACCATTCTGACCATTTTAATGCGATGGACTTTCTTTTGTTTAGTCTCAAGGTGAAGCACGATTTTCCATTTCAGTTGTTTCATCCGTTGAGATCCACAGGCTCCAAAAGTCGGGCCGTTTTTTACAATAGCGTAAAGGGATGACCAATGAAGTTCGTGTTCGTAGTGGTTTTGGTGTGCCTTTCTGGCTGCGTTCACTCCGTAACGCCTAAATCACCCGATTGGTATTTTCAGATTGCAAGCCCAAAGCACTATGACGTTTGGGTAGAGCATATTGAGTTTGAACGGAGTGGAGTTGGGCACTGGTCACATCCCGCAGGGACTTTGAGCTGCTGTTGGCGCGGTAGATTTGGACCGACAGGAATTACAGGTCGATGGAGTATTTTCCCGATTACATTGGGATTCAATGGTTCTCCCTCGCGGAAAAAAAATACTATCAGCGGCTAATAATGGTTGAGCCGGAATGGGAGCAGCTCATGTCTCAACCCGCTTGGACCAAAAGCTCTCAGGGACCGCAGTTTCGACCGAGAAACTTCTTGGTCCTCGGATTGGCGCCTGGCGGCGAGATCGTTATTTGGATGAAAGGCCAAATCGGCAATGAGGTAGAGTTGGCGCGATTGCAGGCTAATGAGTTGGAGGGTGACTCGGGCAACTATAGCGCGTTGTTGGAAGGCTACCGAAAAGAGCACGGGGAATACCTAAGACGGAACGGTGTTCCCCTGAGCGGTTGGTAGGGAGTCAGCCTTGCAGCGCCTTACTCCTCTCGAGTCTCCAAATACCGCTGCAACTGCTCCCGAAGCGCTTTCGGTAGCCGGGTAATGGTCAGAGCATCCTGGTCGCGGTCGTAGTACACAGCCTGGTTGACGAGGTCCGAGGAGAAAGAGACGCTCATGCCGCCGCCAGAGCCGGCGATGCGAACCAGCTTTTTCACCTTGCGGTGGTCCGGGTGAAGAACGCCGCTTTCCGGGAGTTCGGTGGTCTTGGAGGCAAACTCCTTGAACCGCTGTGGTTCGCTCTCGTCGAGATAGCCAGAAAGCGCCTCGATTTCGACCGGCTCGCCCAGTGCGTGCTGTTCCTTGCAGAACTCATACGCCTTGCTGCGAACCTCGCCGGCTTTTTCCGGCTCGGACGACTTCGCGAACGCCTCGACTGCGTCCAGGAAGGTCACGGTCTCTTTCTCAACATCCACCTGGTTAGTAAAGCCTGCCAGGCGGATAAACAACTCGCCGGGTTCACCGGTGCCGCGCCCGTGTACCAGCGTCAGGTAATTTTCGGCGCTGTTGTCGCTGCGCCAGTCGTCCAGCTCGATCCGCACGGCGAGATTCAGGCGTGACAGGCTTAGCACGTCGGTGGCGTCTAAAGTCTGGTTGCCGTCGAAACGCAGGGCGCTGTCGCTCTCCAGAATCAGCAGGTAGACCACCTCTGAGTCTGCCAGTGCTTCGTGCACGATCATCAGATGGCCCTGGAATTCCTCCTGGCAACCGTTCAGCAATTCCTGCCATTGGCCAAATAGCCGGTCGGTCATGGAGCCGAAGCTCTGTTTGTCCTCAAGGTAATCTTTCAGCCAGCTGCTGAATGGGCATTCGCCAATCTCGTCCGAGAAGCGGCCATACTTCTTGCCCGGCTTGCTGTTGAACAGCCGTTTCATCTGTTTGTGCAGGGACTCGTAGTCGCCGCCGGGCTCTGCAAATGCCTCTCCGGCCTGCAGGCGGGCGGGTTGCCCGGGCTGGTATTGACTGGCAAAAGCGGTGCGAAGGTGTCTGATAGCCATGCTGGTATTCTCATGCTGCGCGTGCAATAAAAAAGCCCCGGAGGCGACTCTGGCCTGCGGGGCTTGTGTGCTACCCGGGGGTCAGATTCGCTTGCTCCGGATCAACTGTTGAACCAGTTGGCCAACAGCGGCAGGAATTTCCTTGTCGCTGTCAGCGGAAACGGAGGCAGAGGCTACATCGGAACCGAGGTTGACCGCAACGGCGATCAGGCCGTGGGCGGACAGTAGCTGGGACGTCCGGCGACGATCATCGGCGTCACCTGCGTTGTCTTCGGTAACCACGACCGCGGTCTTGCCCTGATCGAAGAGCGCACGCTCTACGGCCAGTGCCAGTGCTGGCGCCTGTTTGCCACTGCATCCGATGATCGCCGGCTTCTGGGCAAGGCGACGCTCACGCTCCTCAATGCTGACCGGATCCAGTGACTCAACGCCGTCGGCCAGGCCGGCAACCATACCGGCACCAATGGTGACGTTGGTGAGTCGGTCGATCACGATGAAGCTGCCTGTGGCGTGGTTGCGTTGGTAAGCATCGAACGCGATGGGCTGGTTGAGGGTCAGCTCACACAGGCCGATTTCATTCAGCTGGAGGCTGGCCGGATTGGCTTGTTGCTCAAGCGTGTTGACGTCGGTCTGGTGATGAATCTTCTTTACTGTGCCTGAAGTAAAGGTGGGGCCCAGCTTGATGTCGTAAAGCCGACCGGTTTCCAGTGGGGTATCCGTCATCCAGACGATGTTGGCATTGAAGCGGTTGCCCACTTCCGGCTCGTCTTCCGGCTTGACCAGCATGTCGCCACGGCTGATGTCGATTTCGTCAGCCAGGGTCAGGGTGACAGCCTGATCAATGTAGGCTTCTTCGAGGTTGCCATCGAAGGTGACAATGTCTTTTACGGTGCTGGTCTTGCGAGACGGCAGCGCCATCACCTTGTCGCCCGGGCGAATAACGCCGGAGGCAATCGTGCCGCAGAAACCACGGAAGTTCAGGTTGGGGCGGGTCACGTACTGAACCGGGAACCTGAAGTGCTCAAGATTCTTGTCCCGTGCAACCTCGACGGTCTCCAGGATTTCCATCAGCGGCTGGCCGGTAAACCAGGGCGTGTTCTCACTCTTGTTGACGACGTTGTCGCCTTCCAGAGCGGAAATCGGCACAAAGCGAATGTCTTTCAGGCCGAGCTTGGCGGCAAACGCCAGGTACTCATCCTTGATTTCGTTGAAGCGCTCTTCGCTGTAATCCACCAGGTCCATCTTGTTGATGGCGACAACGATGTGTCGGATGCCCTGGAGTGACGCAATAAACGAATGGCGACGGGTCTGGGTCAGAACGCCTTGGCGGGCATCGATCATCAGGATGGCCAGCTGCGCCGTAGATGCACCTGTGGCCATGTTGCGGGTGTACTGCTCATGGCCCGGCGTGTCGGCAATAATGAACTTGCGCTTGTCAGTAGAGAAGAAGCGGTAGGCCACATCAATGGTGATGCCCTGTTCACGCTCCGCCTGCAGGCCGTCTACCAGCAGGGCCAGGTCCAGCTTTTCGCCGGTGGTGCCCATCTTGGCGCTGTCGGTTTTCAGGCTCGCCATATGATCTTCGTAGATCATCTTGGTGTCGTGGAGCAGGCGGCCGATGAGGGTGCTCTTACCATCGTCAACACTGCCGCAGGTCAGTAGGCGCAGCAGTTCCTTGTTTTCATGTTGCTTCAGGTAGGCCTGAATATCTTCTGCAATCAGATCAGACTGGTGTGCCATCTTAGAAATACCCTTCCCGCTTTTTCTGTTCCATGGAGCCGGCTGAATCGTGGTCAATGACCCGGCCCTGACGTTCTGAGCTGGTGGCCAGCAGCATCTCCTGAATAATCTCCGGCAGGGTGTCTGCCTCGGACTCGATGGCGCCGGTTAGCGGGTAGCAGCCCAGAGTTCGGAAGCGGACCGATTTCATCATCGGCTTCTCGCCTTCTTTCAGTGGCATGCGATCGTCATCCACCATGATCAGGGTGCCGTCGCGCTCAACCACAGGCGCTTGGCGGAATAGTACAGCGGAACGATCTCGATGTTCTCAAGGTAGATGTACTGCCAGATGTCCAGCTCCGTCCAGTTGGACAGCGGGAACACGCGAATGCTTTCGCCCTTGTTGATCTTGCCGTTGTAGATGTTCCAGAGTTCCGGGCGCTGGTTTTTCGGATCCCAGCGGTGGTACTCGTCCCGGAACGAATAGACGCGTTCCTTGGCCCGGGATTTTTCCTCGTCCCGGCGTGCACCACCGAACGCAGCATCAAACTTGTACTTGTCCAGCGCCTGCTTCAGCGCCTGGGTCTTCATTACATCGGTATGCTTGGCACTGCCATGGGTGAACGGACCAATACCCTGCTTGATGCCGTCTTCATTCTTGTGAACGATCAGGTCCAGGCCGTATTCCTTCACCTTGCGGTCGCGGAAATCGATCATGTCCTTGAACTTCCACGTGGTGTCCACGTGCATCAGCGGGAACGGAGGCTTGCCGGGGTAGAACGCTTTGCGGGCAAGATGCAGCATCACGGCAGAATCCTTGCCGATGGAGTAGAGCATGACCGGGTTGTCGAACTCGGCTGCCACTTCCCGGATGATGTGGATGCTTTCCGCTTCCAGCTGTTTCAGGTGCGTGAGGTTGTATGTGGTCATGGTATTCCGATGCCGCGATGCGGACCCTGTTGGCTGTGCAAATTTGACCTGAAATGATACCAGAACGGGCGAGGGTATAAGAAGCGTCCCAACTAGAGTTTGGGGTTATAATAATATAGCGGCAAGGATGATGTTCTGGGCGTGAGAGCTCCGCTGCAGGGCCTGGTGTCAGGCCTTGTTGCAGGAGTCAGCCAACAGCTTGGCGACGTACTGATCCACGTATTCAAAGCCGTTGTTTTCAAAGTCGGAGAATTGGATGCCAAGCTGGAATTCGTTCCTGGCGATCCTGCGCATATGCACAATATGGCCTTCAGCAATAATCGAGACGGGCTGTTTGGTAATCACTGGCACGGAAAACCGAGTCTTTACAGAGATCCAGTTGCCAGGGGCAGGGTTTTGCTGATCAGGAATCAAAGATTTTACGGCTTCCTGATTGCAGGAAATCATGACGCCTGTGCGCGAAAGGTTGGCAACGGAGCAGGTCAGGCAACAGCCATCGGGTCTTTCAACGGTGATTTCGGTCGAGACATCAACACGCTGTTGGTTGCGTAGATTTGTTTTTATGGCAGCTGGTTTCATGGTCACTAGTCCGATGTAACGGGTTTCCAGATCGGCTGCTTTTCCCAAAAATCCCTTCCAGAAAAAACACTTAAACTTGGAAAAGTTTAATTGTTTACTTTGTGGTCAGCAAGAAGCGTGTCGTTGTTTGTGGCAGATTTGTTGCGGTTTTTGAGCGGGTCATCAAAACATGCGCGGCGGGCGAGGGAGATTTGGTCCGAGGAAGATCGCGGCGATCTGCCCCGGACCATAGCGAAAGTCTTCAGCCTCCGAGCTTTTTCACCAGGATCTCATTGAACAGCTTGGGGTTTCCCTGTCCTTTTGAGGCCTTCATCAGCGGCCCCATGAAGCCACCGAGCATCTTCTTGCGCTTCTTCGGATCGTCCTCGTTCTGGTACTGAGCGACTTGATCCGGCATGCCGGCAAGAATCTCGTCGACCATCTTTTCCAATTCGCCGGTGTCGGAAACCTGCTTCAGGCCCTGGGCGTCGATGATGGCGTCCACGTTGTCGCTCTCGCCACTCCAGAGAATTTCAAACACCTTCTTCGCGCCGGAGGAAGATACGGTGTTGTCGGCAATCCGGACAATGAGGTCGCCGAGTTGCGCACCGGTGATGGGCGATTCGGCCACGGTCTTTTCCTCTGCGTTCAGGCGTGCGGAAAACTCGCCCTGAATCCAGTTGGCTGTGAGCTTGGCGTCTTTGCCGTGGCTGACCGCTTCCTCGAAGAATGCGGACAGCTTTGCATCGCCGCTCAGCAGGCCGGCATCGTAATCGTTCAGGCCGTACTGTTCCTTAAAGCGGGCTTTGCGGGCGTCTGGCAATTCTGGCAGGCGGCTGCGCGCGTGCTCGATAAAGGCATCGTCGATCTCGACCGGAAGCAGGTCCGGGCAGGGGAAGTAACGGTAGTCGTTGGCTTCCTCCTTGGTGCGCATGGAGCGGGATTCGTCCCGGTCGCCGTTGTACAGGCGCGTTTCCTGCACGATCACGCCGCCGTCTTCCAGGATGTCCATCTGCCGCTCGACTTCGTGGGCGATGGCCTGCTCCATGAACCGGAACGAGTTCAGGTTCTTGGTTTCCGTACGGGTGCCCAGTGTGTCCGAGCCTTTCGGCTTCAGGGAAATGTTCACGTCAAAGCGCATGGAGCCCTGGGACATATCACCGTCGCAAATGCCCAGCGAGGTAACCAGGCTGTGCAGCTTTTTCGCGAACGCCACGGCTTCTTCGGCGTTGTTCATGTCTGGCTCGGTGACCACTTCAATCAGAGGCGTGCCGGCCCGGTTCAGGTCCACGCCGGTCATGCCATGGAAGTCTTCGTGCAGGGACTTGCCGGCATCTTCTTCCAGGTGGGCGTGGTGGATACGGACCCGCTTGGTCTCGCCGTTGGCCAGATCGATATCTACATGGCCGGGGCCGACGATGGGGCGTTCCAGCTGAGTGGTCTGGTAACCCTTGGGCAGGTCCGGGTAGAAGTAGTTCTTGCGCTCAAACACCGAGCGGCGTTCGATCTCGGCGTTTACCGCCAGGCCGAACATGACAGCGTAGCGGAAGGCTTGCTCGTTGGGCACGGGCAGGGTGCCCGGCATCGCCAGGTCGACCGCGTTGGCCTGGGTGTTGGGCTCAGCCCCGTAAGCGGTGCTGGAGCCGGAAAAAATCTTGGTCTGGGTCGCGAGCTGAACGTGAATTTCCAGCCCGATCACAATGTCCCATTGCATGGCGTAACTCTCCTATCTCGGGCTTATTGCGGTTCACGCTGGTGCCAGTCGGTCACCTGCTGGAATTGATGGGCGGCGTTCAGAAGTCGCGCCTCGTCAAAGTAGTTGCCAATGATCTGCAGGCCAACCGGAAGTCCATCGACGAAACCGGCCGGTACTGACATCGCCGGTACGCCCGCCAGGTTCACGGCGATCGTGAAGATATCTTCCAGGTACATGGTCACCGGATCGCTGGTTTTCTCGCCCTGGGCGAAAGCCGGGGAGGGGGTGGTCGGGCTCATTAGCACGTCCACTTCCTTGAAGGCGTTGATGAAATCCTGCTGGATCAGTCGGCGTACCTTCTGGGCCTTGAGGTAATAAGCATCGAAGTAGCCGGCCGACAACGCGTAGGTGCCAACGAGGATTCGACGCTTAACCTCAGTGCCAAAGCCTTCGGCCCTAGTGCGGGTGTACAGATCCATCAGGTCTTTCGGATCTTCACAGCGGTAGCCGTAGCGGACCCCGTCGAAGCGCGACAGGTTGGCCGAAGCCTCAGCCGGGGCGATCACGTAGTAAGCGGCAATCGCCAGTTTGGCGTTGGGCAGGGACACCTCTTTAACCGTCGCGCCCAGCTTCTCGTATTCCTTGACCGCGGCACGGACCTGTTCTTCCATTGCCGGGCTGAGCTGGTCTGAGAAGTACTCCTTCGGCAAGCCGATACGGAGGCCTTTCAAAGGTTCGTTCAGGGTGGCGGTGTAGTCGGGCACGGCCCGGTCTACGGAAGTGGAGTCTTTCGGGTCAAAGCCCGCCATGATATTCAGCATCAGGGCGTTGTCTTCGGCCGTGCGCGCCATGGTGCCGCCCTGATCCAGGCTGGAAGCGAAGGCGATCATGCCGTACCGGGATACGCGTCCGTAAGTCGGCTTCAGGCCGGTGATGCCGCACAATGCGGCCGGCTGGCGAATTGAGCCGCCGGTGTCGGTGGCAGTGGCTGCCGGCACCAGGCGCGCAGCAACGGCCGCTGCCGAACCGCCGGAAGAACCGCCGGGAACCCGCTTTTCACCTTTGCTCAGGCCCCAGGGGTTGGTGACCGGGCCGAAGTGGCTGGATTCGTTGGATGACCCCATGGCGAACTCGTCCATGTTGGTCTTGCCCAGACACACGGCGCCCGCCTTTCGGAAGTTCTCGGTAACGGTGGCGTTATACGGTGGTACAAAATTCTCCAGCATCCGGGAGCCGCAAGTGGTCCGCACGCCGTTGGTGCAGAAAATATCCTTGTGGGCGAACGGGATGCCAGTCCAGGGTGTGGCGTTGCCGGCGGCCCGTTGTTCGTCGGCGGCCTTGGCATCGGCCAGTGCCTGGTTTTCGGTCACGCTTATGAAGCTGTTGAATTGACCGTCTTGCTGCTTGATTCGGTCGAGGAACTGCTGTGCCAGCTCCACGCTTGATACCTTGCCGCTTTCCAGTTCGCGGGAAAGCTCGGCTACGGATTTGTTATGCATGATGATTCCTGAATTCGCTGGTCGTCAGATCACTCGATGACACGAGGCACGAGATAAAGGCCGTTCTCGGTGGCCGGGGCGATGGCCTGGAAGGCCTCCCGCTGATTGGTCTCGGTTACTTCGTCCGGGCGCAGGCGCTGAACGGCGTCCAGTGGGTGGGCCAGGGGCTCAACCGCGTCGGTGTCTGCCGCGCTAAGCTGGTCAACCAGATCCAGAATGTTGCCCAGATCGTTCTCAAGCGCTGAGACTTGCTCGTCGTCCACGCGAATGCGGGCGAGCACAGCAACTTTTTCAATGTCCTCACGGGAAATGGTCACGCGTTGTCTCCCAGGTAAATGAAAACTCGTTAACAAAAGATTCTTGGTGAGGGCGGCTCTGGCCCGCTACAAGCGCACAAAAAGGGGCTCATAGGGTGATTTGAAAGGGAATCTTCGAGCGGCCCGTCCCCAAAGCCAAAAATAAAGTGAGTATGGTAACAGATTCGAACAAAGGCGGGAGGCCCCAATCCACCGGGTAAATGTGTGAATCGTAAGGCTTGAGGCCCGTTCTCACCTTGCCTGCAGGGGTGCTCACTGCTAAAGTTGCCGCATCTTTTTTGCGACTGCAACTCTCAGGTTGAAACTACACGAATGTTGATCAAAAGACTCCGAGGCTTATTCTCCAGCGACCTGTCCATCGACCTGGGCACCGCCAACACCCTTATTTATGTGCGTGAGCGCGGCATTGTGCTGAATGAGCCGTCGGTTGTGGCTATTCGCACGAACAACTCCCAGAAGATGGTGGCCGCCGTTGGTGCCGAAGCCAAGCGCATGCTGGGCCGGACGCCGGGCAACATTACCGCCATCCGCCCTATGAAGGATGGTGTGATCGCCGACTTCGTGGTTACCGAGAAAATGTTGCAGCACTTTATTCACAAGGTGCACGAAAACAGCTTTATCACACCGAGCCCGCGGGTACTGGTGTGTGTGCCGAGCAAGTCGACCCAGGTTGAGCGCAAGGCCATCCGGGAATCAGCGCTGGGCGCTGGTGCGCGTGAAGTGTTCCTGATCGAAGAGCCGATGGCAGCTGCCATTGGTGCCGGCCTGCCGGTCGAGGAAGCCAGCGGCTCGATGATCGTTGATATCGGCGGCGGCACGACAGAAATTGCCATCATCTCGCTCAACGGTATTGTTTACGCCGAGTCGGTTCGGGTCGGCGGTGACAAGTTTGACGAAGCCATCGTGACCTATGTCCGTCGCAACTACGGTAGCCTGATTGGTGACTCCACCGCAGAGCGCATCAAACACGAAATTGGCTGTGCCTACGAAGGTCTCGAAATTCGCGAGATCGACGTGCGTGGCCGCAACCTGGCCGAGGGTGTGCCGCGGGCCTTCACCCTCAACAGCGAAGAAATTCTGGATGCGCTGCAGGAATCGCTGGCGCAGATCGTCCAGACCGTTAAAAGCGCGCTGGAACAGTCTCCGCCCGAGCTGGCCTCTGACATCGCCGAGCGCGGTATCGTGCTGACGGGCGGTGGTGCACTGCTGCGTGGCCTGGATAAGCTGATCAGCGAAGAAACCGGCCTGCCGGTTATCATCGCTGAAGATCCGCTTACCTGTGTCGCCCGTGGCGGCGGCAAGGCGCTGGAGGTTATTGACCGGGGTGGTATTGGAATGTTCTCCCAGGAGGGATAAGCCGTAGGGAGGATTTGCCATTAAAACCATCTTCGTCCAGGGACCGGTTCCGGGCTTTAGACTCTTTCTTATTATTGTTCTGTCGGCAGCCCTTGTGGTTGCCGATGCCCGTTTTGATAAGCTCTCCTCCGTCCGCAGTACCATCGCCACCGGGCTCGCTCCCGTTTACTGGCTGGGCAATGCTCCCTCCGAGTTTGGTGATTGGTTCGCCGGCCTGTTTGAAAACAAAGAAGATCTGCAGCAGGAAAACGAAGACCTCAAGGCTCGCCTGCTCATCCTCGAGCGCAGGGCGCTGAAATACGCTGCGCTGGCGTCCGAAAACAACGAACTCCGTCGACTGATGAATTCCTCCGAGGTGCTCGATGATCGAGTGATCGTTGGCGAGGTTGTCGGCGTTTCTCCTGATCCGTTCTCCCACGAAGTGATCATCAACAAAGGCCGCAGTGACGGCTTGCGGACTGGCCAGGCGGTGCTGGACGCCGAAGGCTGATGGGGCAGGTTGTGCAGACCAGTCAGATTACCTCCCGGGTGCTGTTGGTGTCAGATAGCAGCCACGCGGTGCCCGTTGAAGTGGTGCGCAATGGTTTGCGGGCCATCTTGCTCGGGACCGGTGACACCTCAACCCTGGACCTGGTTCATGTGCCCGATACCGCCGATATTCGCGAAGGGGATCTGCTGGTCAGTTCCGGTCTGGGTGGGCGTTTTCCCCGAGGTTACCCGGTGGCTGAGGTCAGCCTGATCAATAAGGAACCCGGCGAGCCGTTTGTGTCTATTGAGGCGGTCCCGCGGGCCCAGCTGAATCAGAGTCGTCTGGTGTTGGTGGTGTTTCCGCCGGCAACCGCTGAGGTTGAGTCTGAAAACGTCGATACTGCTGTCGAGTCCGAGGCCGGCGCCGAAATGTCCGAAGAGGGGGAAGGCTGATGCTGTCCGTAATCAGTTATCCGGTATTTGCCCTGTCGGTCGCAGTGGCGCTGGTTCTGAGTATTTCGCTTTTTCCGGTTGGCTGGTTCGAGTTCCGTCCAGAGTGGCTTGGGTTGGTGGTGTTCTATTGGACGTTCCGGGCTCCGGCTCAGTTCGGCATTTTCCTGGCCTGGATTCTGGGATTGCTGCTGGATGTGCTTGAGGCAACGCCGCTGGGTGTCAACGCGCTGGCCATGGGGCTGATCGCGTTTCTGGTGTTAACGATACATCAGCGTCTTCGGATGTACCGATGCCGCAGCAGTGCCTGATGGTGTTCCTGCTGTTGGGTATCAATCAGATGCTCGTGCATTTTATCAATCAGATGCTCGGCGCCGACGATGCCGGATTCAGCTACCTGTGGCCGGCCCTGACCAGCGCGCTTGCGTGGCCGGTATTCTGTGTACTTCTTGATAACATCAACCGTAAGTTGGGATAAGCATGTCCACCATCATTCTCGCGTCGGCTTCCCCCAGACGATCCGAGCTGTTACGACAAATTGGCGTCACTTTTTCGGTGCAGCCAGCTGACGTTGACGAAACCCCTCTTCCGAATGAAACCGCTGAGCGCTACGTGAAGCGACTGGCCCGCGACAAGGCCCTGGCGGTCGCCGCGTCCTCGCCGGGTGCTATGGTGCTGGGCTCGGATACCTCGGTGGTGCTGGATGGCGTCATCCTTGGCAAGCCGGCGGATGAGGAGGAGGCCGTTGCTACCCTTATGCGGTTGTCCGACGCCAGCCACCAGGTGATGACTGCGGTGGCGTTGGCCCAGGGGGAGCAGTGCGAGTGCCGGGTAGTGGTCACCGACGTGCAGTTCCGCAAGCTGTCACGGGCGGAGGTGAAAGCCTATGTTGCCAGCGGCGAACCCATGGACAAGGCGGGAAGCTATGGAATTCAGGGCCTTGGTGGTATTTTTGTCAGTGACCTGCGGGGCAGTTACAGTGCTGTAGTGGGTTTGCCTTTGCAGGAAACCGCCGCCTTGTTGGCGGATGCCGGTCATCCGGTCTGGGAAAACTGGCCAAACAGTCTGGAGAACCGTACATGAGTGAAGAGATTCTGATCAACGTGACCCCCGTCGAAACCCGCGTAGCGCTGGTTGAGAACGGTATGTTGCAGGAAGCCTATATTGAGCGCACCAGCCGTAAGGGCATCGTCGGCAATATTTACAAGGGCAAGGTGGTCAGAGTCCTCCCGGGCATGGAAGCGGCGTTTGTTGATATCGGCCTGGAGCGGGCGGCTTTTATCCACGCCTCGGATGTGATCTCCCAGTCCGGACCAGACGATTCCAACGATGGCCCCAAGACCGTGCCCGACATCCGCACACTGCTCCGTGAAGGTCAGTCTCTGGTGGTACAGGTCACCAAGGATCCGATCGGAACCAAAGGCGCACGCCTGACCACTCAACTGTCGATTCCATCGCGCTATCTCGTATTCATGCCGGGTGTCAGCCACGTGGGTATCTCCCAGCGCATCGAGGACGACACCGAGCGTGCTCGTCTGAAGGGGCTGGTGGAAGGTGCAGCTGAAGAAGAGACCGAAGTGGATGGTGGCTACATCATCCGCACCGCAGCCGAAGCCGCGTCCTCGGATGAGCTGATCGGCGACATGACCTACCTGCATCGCCTTAGCCAGTCGATTCATGAGCGCATTTCAAAAGTGCAGGCGCCGGCGGTGGTGTATCAGGATCTGCCCCTGTTTATCCGAACCATTCGGGATCTGATCCGCCCCCAAACAGAAAAAGTGCGCATCGACAGCCGCGAAAGCCACCAGCGCGTGATGGAGTTCGTGGAAGAGTTTGTCACCGAATTTGCGGACAAGGTGGAGTACTACCCGGGGGAGCGTCCGATCTTTGACCTTTATTCGGTGGAGGACGAGATCCAGAAGGCCCTGAGTCGCAAGGTGCAGCTCAAGTCGGGCGGTTACGTAATCATCGATCAGACCGAAGCCATGACCACCATCGATATCAATACCGGTGGATTCGTTGGGCATCGGAACCTGGAAGAGACTATCTTCAAGACGAACCTGGAAGCGGCGCGGGCGATCAGCCGTCAGGTGCGGCTGCGCAATCTCGGCGGCATCATCATCATCGATTTTATCGACATGGAAGATACCGAGCATCAGCGCCAGGTGCACCGGATGCTGGAAAAGATGCTCGAGCGGGACCACGCCAAGACCAAGATCACCGGTGTTTCCGAACTGGGACTGGTGGAAATGACCCGCAAGCGCACCACCGAAAGCCTCGGTCAGGTGCTGTGTGAACCTTGCCCAATCTGTGATGGTCGCGGCTTCCTGAAAACCAGTGAAACCGTATGCTACGAGATTTTCCGTGAAATCTTGCGGGTCAACCGGGCCTATGAGGCGGAAAACTATCTGGTGATGGCGTCCCAGAGTGTGGTTGATCGATTGCTGGATGAGGAATCCGACAATGTCGCCGATCTTGAAACCTTCATCAGCAAGACCATCCGATTCCAGGTAGAGCCGTTCTACAGCCAGGAGCAGTACGATGTGGTTCTGCTCTGATTCGATGTCAGCCTGCCAACATGGCGTATAGGGCTCGCTAATGTCCCACGACGACCGCGAGCCGCCCTGGCCGGAGCACATGGCAGAGAGCCCGCCGGTCAAAGTTGCCGCCAAGCTCTCCAGCCTGGTGTGGTGGTTCCTGCTAGTGGTGCTTCTGGTCTTTGCGTTATACGCAGGCGTAGGGCGCCAACTCACCCGCAATGTCGATGCCTTCGCCGACGATCTGGCCGAAGCGCTCTCCGCACGCATCGGTCACGATGTGGCTATCGGCAGTCTGTCCTCGCGCTGGTTCTGGCTCGATCCCTCTTTTACCGCCCGCAATATCAGTATTGCCAACCGGGACTCCGACGTCACCGTAGCCCGGGTTGATCACCTTCAGGTGCGCTTCGACTTCCTGTCGTCGCTGCTTCGCATGCGGGTGGTTTTTGAAGACTTCGAAGTGGATGGCGTTGAGCTTGCGCTGAATCAGTCCGAGTCGGGGGAGGTGGAGGTGCGTGGCGCCGAGCTGCCCGAGCCCGTGAACCACCGTCTGAAAGATTGGCTCGATCTGGCCGGCAAGTGGCTGTCTGAGCCCTACGTCAAAATCACCCGGTTAAGTCTGGGCATCCGCGACAATCAGGGCAATGTGCGCACTGTTGATGTGCCCCAGCTGGACCTGGTGTACCGAAAGGGCCTATTTCGGGCCTCCGGACGAGCCATCAAGTCTGGAACCACCGAACAGTTGGCCAGTTTCAGTCTGGTTGGTAAGCACTTCTTCCGGGGTGATTTCACCGGTCAGCTTTATCTGGATGTGAATTCCGGTCGGCTGTTTGATGGCCTGATCGACGACTACCAATGGCGGTCCATTCGGGTAGAGGGTTTTGATCTAGGCGGTGAGGCCTGGCTGACATTCCGCGATGGTGAGCTGCTGCAGGTTACCGGAACGGTGCGGACACCTTATCTGCAGCTTGGTGTCGGTCAGGAATCCCTGGCCCCGATTGAAAATATCCGGGCCCGATTCGGTTGGCGCCGTTCTGCGGCGGGGGCGCTTGATGCAGGTTCCAGCCAGAGGGAAGGTGCCGTCAAACAACCTGGTGGCACCGGGGAATGGCATCTCAAGCAGTTAGAGTGGACCTGGAACGGTAACCAGGTGTCACCGTTCAGTCTTCGCCTGATGCCGGAAGAGGGTGGAGTCACTGTCATTGCCGATGCATTACCGCTGGGGCCTACTAGACGACTGCTTTCCCGCCTACCCATCTTGCCAGAACGGGGTGCCGACGCCCTTGAGAATTACCGGCCCAGAGGTTATCTGGACCGGGTGTCCCTGTGGTTGCCGGAGCTCGGCGACGACAACACCTTCGAACTCACCGGACAGCTGCGTGACCTGAGTGTTGAAGCTTACCGGGGGGCTCCGGGTGTAAGCGGGCTATCTGGAATGCTGTACGTTGCCCGTAACGCCGGTTATGTCCAGATGGACACTGCCGATGCGCCGGTGCGTTTGTCCTTCCCTCAGCTGTACGAAAACGGGTGGGCCTTTTCACAGCTGGACGGGCTGGTGGCTTGGCAGCTGAAGGATGGCATTACCCGGGTATTCTCCGACAGCATTCGCATGCGCCAGCTCGACGGCCCGGGGCTTACCGGCGCGTTCGACCTGAAACTGAATCGCGCTGGCGAGGACAATCTGGGCCTCAAGGTAGGATTGGAAGGGGCCGATGAAAACGCGTTAGAAGACCTTATTCCGAGCAAGGTGGTGAGTACCGAGCTGTACGATTGGCTGACAACCTCGATCACTCGGCTGATGTTACTTCCGGGGTTTATTATGGCCATGGCCAGATCGGCTCGGACGCACCACCGGGTTCATTCGTATCTTCCATGGAGTTTAATTTTGAGAACGCCAGCGTCCGCTATGACCCGCGCTGGCCGGAAGTGACAGATGCCCGTGGCCAGGTGGTGGTCAATGGTCTCGATACCCGGGTGACCCTGGAGCGGGCGCAAACCGGCGGCTTGAACCTGGATTCCAGTAAAGTGACGGTGGTGCCCGATGAGCAAGGCACGGTTGTGGTTGTCGATGCAGCCGCTGATGTGCCCGGCGAGGCGGTCAGGTTCTGGATGGACAACAGTCCATTGGGCGAAATGGCGGGCACAGAGGCCCAGCGCCTTGAATTCGACGGCCAGTATCGGCTGGGCCTGGGCATCTCGCTACCGCTAGGTGCCGAGGGGGAGGTTTCGGTGGACGCCCGCGTGAGCGCCGATAAGGCAACCGTCTCTTACCCGCCGGCAGGCCTGGCCTGGGAAGAGGTCAGTGGCGAGTTGGTGTACCAATCTGCCGAGGGTATCTCTGGCGGTCCGCTGACCGCTCGATTCCTGGACGCACCGGTGCGTATACGCCTGTCCAGTAGTGCTTCCGGCGAGGCGCTTTCGATTCGACAGACCGGGCAATACCCGGTGGCCGAGTTGCTTGCAGCGGCCGGGGTGGCGCCGGGACGCACGTTGGGGCTTACCGGAACCGTGGACTATGCGGCCGGCCTGGAGGTCAGCGCGGATGCCAGCTCCAAGATCTGGGTGCGGTCAGACCTGCAGGGTGTCGAGGTTGCCTGGCCGCAGCCGCTGGCGAAATCGGCCGACGAGTCAGCGCCCCTTGAGGCGACTATCAATCCGCAGGCACCCGGTGGCCTTGCGGTCTCCGGCACCTGGGAAAACCGGGCCTCGTTTGATGTGCTTTGGAAGCCCACGGGGCTGGAGGTCAATCTCGGGCATCTCTATCTGGGGCGCCATACCCTCGACGACATTGAGATTGAAGCTCTGGACCTGGGCGACCGCTGGGTAGTGACCGCTAAATCCGAGCGGGCCCTGGGCCGTATAGCGGTGCCCGATGACGGCAGCACCGTGATGGCTGACTTCGAGCGGGTGCGGCTGACTCGAGATGATTCCGCCGAGCAGGAGAAGCCGGAGCTGCTGACTTTCGAGGAGCAGCTGCAGGCGTTTCGAGATCTTGATATGGGCGAGTGGCCCGATGTGAACGTTTCGATTGCCGATCTGCAACTGAACGATGAAACCCTGGGGGCCTGGTCATTCAAGCTGCGCCCCGCACCTTACCGACTGGCGGTGGAGAGCATTGAGGGTCGGCTTAAATCATTGACCCTGGTCGGGGATATGAGTTGGAGTATCATCGATGACCGAGAGACCAGCCGGTTTGCCGGTTCGGTCACTGGCGGCAAGGTGGCAGATCTGAACAGCCTGTTTGGAACCGAGATTCCGCTAACCAACGAAAGCACCAACATTGAACTCGATCTGGACTGGCCGGGCCGGCCGGATGAGATTTCTCTCACCGATATGAACGGGTCGGTCAGCCTCCGGTTGGACGAGGGCATCATTCTCGAGCAGAACAACACGGCCCAGGTTTTCCGGGTCTTCAATTTGTTGAATGCCGATACCCTCTGGCGCCGGTTGCAGCTGGACTTTTCTGACCTCTATGAGCGTGGTGTGGCCTTCGATGCGATTTCCGGTCGGGCCCAGCTGGTGGACGGGCGCGTTAACATGGATCCCGAGCTCCAAGTGGTGGGGCCTTCCGGCGCCTTCAAGCTCAGCGGATCAACCGACATCGCGACCGAAACCCTTGATATGCGTCTGGTGGTAGTCCTGCCGCTGACCCAGAACCTGCCGTTGGCAGCTTTGCTGATGGGGGCCGGCGCTCCCATAGGTGGGGCTTTGTTTGTTTTGGACAAGATTCTGGGCGATCCTTTAAGCAAACTTACCAGCGCGTCTTACGGAGTGACCGGCACCTGGGACGACCCGAAGGTGGATCTCCGGCGAGTATTCGACAATGGCGAATGACAGGAGCTGACTATGACCGCAATCGTTTCCGGCCGGGTGGCTGCCATCCAGATGGTGAGCACCCACGACATTGACGCCAATTTGCAGGAAGCTCGCAGATTGCTGAAGGAGGCTGCCGATCAGGGCGTGACGGTGGCGGTGCTGCCGGAAAACTTTGCCGTTCTGGCGACCCATCAGATGCTCGAGTGCGGCCGCACCGAGGCCAGTGACCAGCCTGTGATCCGGGCGTTCCTGGCGGAGCAGGCGAGAACCCTGGGGTTGTGGATCGTCGGCGGCTCCTTGCCCCTGGCGGAACGGCCGGATGGTACAGCCATCAGTGACCGGGTGCGGGCCAGTTGTCTGGTCTTCGACGCGCAAGGGCAGGAGGTCGCTCGTTACGACAAGATTCACCTGTTCGATGCATGGTGGAAGACGCTCACGGCCAATACCGGGAATCGGATACCTTTGAGCCAGGCGAGCAGCTGGCAACGGTTGACACCCCGGCCGGCAAGCTGGGACTGGCAATCTGCTACGATCTGCGGTTTCCAGAGCTGTTTCGGGCCCTGCGTGCCGAGGGCGTGGACTGGGTTTGCCTGCCGAGCGCCTTCACCTGGCAGACCGGTGAGGCTCACTGGCATGCGCTAATCCGCGCCCGTGCCATTGAAAATCAGGTGGCGGTTGTGGCGCCGGGCCAGGGCGGACAAAACAGCGAGCGGCGCAGAACTTACGGCCATTCCCTGATCTGCGATCCTTGGGGCAAGGTGGTGTCTGAGTTGGCTGAAGGACCGGGAGTTGTGGTGGCAGACCTGGATGGCGATCAGCTGGTGGAGCTGCGAAAGCGGATGCCGGTATGGGAGCACCGCCGGCTCTAGAGCCGGCGGCAGCAACTCAGTTAGTTGCTTCGGCGTCGTCGATGCATTCACGGAGGTAGCGGAACAGTTTTCGCGCCTGCCCGGTATTTTTCTGTTTTTCGACGTCTTTTCGGGCATTTCGCGCCAGGTTGCGCAAATGCTGCATGTCGGCGCTCGGGCAGTAATTAAAGAATTCGCCCACCACGGAGTCGCCTTCGGTGATCATTCGATCACGCCAGCGCTCGGCCAGATGGTGACGCCGGGTGTGCTCTTCACTGCCCGCATCAAACGCATCAATGGCTCGCTTCAGGCATCGGGATCGTCTTCCTGGCGAATGATCTTGCCAACGTACTGCAAGTGACGGCGCTTGGCTTCGTTCTGACGAATGCGACGGGATTCTTCAATCGCGGACCGAAGGGTCTCGCTGATCGGTAGGGTATCGAGTTGGTCATTGCTCAGATCAAGCATGCGCTTACCGAGATCCTGCAGGGCATGCATTTCCCGTTTGAGCTGAGATTTGCTCTTGCCAAATTCGTCTTCGTCGTCGTACTGGTCGTGCTGAGTCATGGTAAATCCATTGATGTTCGGTAGTGCGTCGGTTACGCGTAAAATATCGTGGCCAGGCCAAGGAAGGACATAAAGCCGACTACATCGGTAACCGTTGTCAGAATAACGCTGCCTGCTAACGCCGGGTCAATGTTGCGCGATTTCAGGAACAGGGGTAACACCGTCCCCACCAGTGCCGCAGCCACCAGGTTGATGATCAATGCCGCTGCTATGATGGCGCCAATCAGTATGTCCTGGAACCAGGCAGCGGCTGCCGTCGCAACGACCAGTGCCCAGAATACACCATTGAGGGCACCAGACATGAATTCCCGGTTCAGCAGCCAGCCCACATTGGCGCCGCTTATCTGGCCCACGGCCATGCCTCGAATCACCAGGGTCAGGGTCTGACTACCGGCGATGCCGCCCATGCTCGCCACAATAGGCATCAGAACGGCCAGTGCCACCACCTTGGTGATGGTTTCTTCAAACAGGCCAATAACCCCGGAGGCAATGAAAGCGGTAATCAGGTTAATGCCAAGCCATACTGCCCGACGGCGCGTGGTTTTCCAGACCGGTGCAAAGGTGTCTTCGTCTTCATCCAGACCCGCCATGCTCATCAGCGAGTGATCGGCGTCTTCACGAATAACATCGACCACGTCATCGATGGTGATCCGACCCAGCAATCTGCCGTCTTCGTTCACCACTGGTGCCGAGATCAGGTCGTAGCGCTCGAACAGAGTGGCTACCTTGGTGTCGGACAGGGTGACGGGGATGGGTTCGATGTCGGTATCCATCACTTCCCGCACCGTGGATGCCGGGTTGGAGACCAGCATCTTGGTGATCGGCAACATGCCGATAAACTCATCCCGTCGGCTGACCACAATCAGGCTGTCGGTCATGGGCGGCAGTGTGCGGTGTCGGCGCAGGTAGCGCAGCACAACGTCGATACTGATGTCCGGACGCACCGTAATGGTGTCGGTGTTCATCAGGCCGCCGGCCGTGTCTTCCGGGTAGGAAAGCACTTCCTCGACGCGCTGGCGGTCCTGCTCGTCCATGGTGTCCAGGACTTCCTGGATCACTGTATCTGGCAGTTGCTGGAGCAAGTCAGCGAGATCGTCTGACTCGAAATCCTCGATAATATCCGCCAGTTCCTGGGCGTTCAGCTGGCTCAGGAAGTAGCCACGAATATCGTCGCTGAGATACTGGAGGACTTCCCCTTCCAGCTGCTTATCAACCAGATTCCAGAGCAGGGCGCGCTGGCGGGGAGGGGATGATTCCAGCAGGTGGGCGATATCACTGGGGCTAAGGCCGCCATTCAGGATCCGGGCAACCTGTTTCAGGGCACCACTATCCAGGGCCTCGCTCAGGGAGCGGAGCCTTTGGCGGGCCTGGCTTTTTTCCAGAATATCGGTCATGGATCACCCACAGTCAGAAAACGCCTGTATTATAGCGGAGTTAGGGCGCACAGGTCAGAAAGAGTTGTAGGTGAATCCCGCAGAGAACAACGCAAAACGGAAGAGGGAAGGGTGAGGCAACGGAAGCCTATTCGCCCTCGCCAAAATAGTCGTTGATCAACGCCGTCAGTGCTTCGATGGCGGCCTCTTCATCCGGCCCATCGGCAACCAGTTCCACGTCGGTGCTTGGCTGGCCGCCAGCATCATCACCTGCATGATGTTCTTGGCGTCCACATCCCGGCCCTTGCCATTGATTCGTACGCTGCTCTCGAACTCTGAGGCCGTGGCAACCAGCTTGGCGGTTGCCCGGGCATGCAGTCCCAGTTTGTTAATGATGGTAATGGGGCGACGAATCATGATGGGCTCAGATCTCTCCGCGGGTTTGCAGATGCGGTAGTTCGGTGTGCCGGACCTGAACATTGGTGTAGCTGTTACGGAAGTGCGCGCTGAGTTGTTCGCTGACGTACACCGAACGGTGCTGGCCGCCGGTGCACCCGATGGAAATGGTCATGTAGCTACGGTTGCTGTCGGCGAAAGAAGGCAGCCAGGATTCCAGAAAGGCGATCAGGTCATCAATCATCTTGCGGCTGGCCGGTTCTTTCTCCAGAAAGTCGATCACCGGCTGGTCAGTGCCGACGAATTTGCGCAAGCTGGTGTCCCAGTAAGGATTGGGTAAGCAGCGAACGTCAAAGACGTAGTCGGAATCCAGCGGCACACCATGCTTGAACCCGAACGACTGAAACAGCAACGCCAATTCCTGGTCTTTCCGGCCAACCACCCGCTGCTTCACCATGTCCCGCAACTCGTACATGGACATGCCAGTGGTGTTCACGTAAAGGTCGGACAGCTTTGACAGAGGCTCCAGCAGTTTCTTCTCATTGGTGATGGCCTCGCGAAGCGAGGTCTTGTCATCGCTCAGGGGGTGCTTGCGCCGGGTGGCATGGAAACGCTGGAGCAGTGACTGTTCGTCGGCATCGAGAAAAATGACCTCGACGGTGACGCCGGTGTTCTGAAGCTGGCGGTAGATGTCTTCAAAGTTGGCCAATTCGGCAGAGAGGTTGCGGGCGTCGATGCTGACCGCCATCTTGCTGAGGCGCCCGGGCGAGGTTTTGTTGGTCGCCTCCCGGGTGAGCGGGAACAGGAGGCCAATGGGCAGATTATCGATGCAGTAGTAACCGAGGTCCTCAAGGACGTGAAGTGCCGTACTCTTACCAGAGCCGGACCTGCCACTTACGATAATCAATTTCATACGCTCACATTCTCCAATACCGTCTCCAGAATTTGACTTACTCGGTCGCTGCCGTCATGCGCTTGTAAAGTGTGGCGGCATCTTCGCACTGGCGAAGCCGATCGCAGAACGCGCGTTCATTGAACTTTTCCGCCAACTGGCTCAGCAGTTCCAAGTGTTCGCTGGTGGCCTCTTTGGGAACGACCAGGGCAAACACCAGATCGACTGGTTGGTTGTCGATGGCGTCAAAC
This sequence comes from Marinobacter similis, assembly GCF_000830985.1. Taxonomy (GTDB): domain Bacteria; phylum Pseudomonadota; class Gammaproteobacteria; order Pseudomonadales; family Oleiphilaceae; genus Marinobacter; species Marinobacter similis. The sequence goes on from NZ_CP007151.1 coordinate 2,572,776, forward strand.
TCAATGCTCTCTTCCAGCGTCAGCAAAACGCCCACCACATGATCGAGCCCTTCCAGACGGCAGTGGGGGATGGCAATGCCCTGACCAATGCCGGTGCTGCCCAGACGCTCCCGCCCGATCAGATTATTGAAAATCTGAGTCTCGCTGAGAGTGCCGTTATGCTGGTGAATCTGTTCGGCAATGAATTCCAGCACCCGCTTTTTACTGGAAGCGGGGACCCGGCACTGGGTCAGCTCTGGCGCAAGAATGTTTTCGATGGTTAAGGATGTGTCGCTCATGAATCGACTGCAATTCCGTAAAAAAAAGGCTGCGGCAGGTTAACCTTGCCGCAGCGCGATGAGATGACATGCACGGTAGCTGGCGTCTAACGAGCGCCGTTGCCGTGCATCCGGTCTACATTCTTTTCCTTGTGCTTGAGGATCTGGCGGTCCAGTTTGTCAATCAGCCCGTCGATGGCCGCATACATGTCCTCGTTTTCTGCCTTTGCGTGTATATCACCACCAACCACGTGCAACGTCGCTTCCGCCATTTGACGAACTTTCTCCACTTGCAAAGTGACCTGGCAATTACTGATGTGGTCAAAGTGGCGTTCAAGTTTCTCAAATTTTTCCGAGACGTAATCCTTCAGTGCGGGAGTCAGTTCTACGTGGTGGCCTGAAATGTTGAGTTGCATAGGCGTCTCCTGTTGTCATCGTGCCGGTCCAGACGGGCCGGGCTGAGGCTGGCGCGCACTGCGCCGCCAAAGTTTGGTCTGGGGGAGCCCCCGTGAGGCAGGGCTCTCCTAAACCAGTCTTTTTCGCTCATTCGAAGGTGGAATATGCATGGCCTCCCGGTATTTGGCTACCGTCCGCCGCGCCACCTTGATTCCTTGGTCCCCTAGCATGGCCGCAATTTTGCTGTCGCTCAACGGCTTTTTCGGCGTTTCCGCCGCGATCAGTTTCTTGATCATTGCACGGATGGCGGTCGATGAACATTCCCCGCCTTCATCCGTACTGACATGACTCGAGAAAAAGTACTTCAGCTCAAAGATGCCCCGGGGCGTGTGCATGTATTTTTGTGTCGTGACCCGGGAAATGGTCGACTCGTGCATCTCCACCGCCTGCGCAATATCCGACAGGATCAAGGGTTTCATGGCTTCTTCGCGTGATCCAGAAAGCCCTGCTGGTGTTCAACTATTCGGGTAGCCACCTTGAGCAGGGTTTCGTTACGGCTCTGCAGGCTCTTGATAAACCATTTGGCTTCCTGCAGTTGATCGCGCAGGTAGGTGTTATCGGCACTGCTGTCTGCACGCCTTATAAGAGAAGCATAGCCTGCATTGACGCGGATGCGCGGTGCGATTTCAGGATTTAACTCAACCCGCCACCGGCCGTTGTGTTTGCGAACGATGACATCCGGAATCACATAATCGGGCTCGGCGCGATCGATCACGTCTCCGGGCCGTGGGTTCAAGCCGGTGATGAGGGCCAGAACCTCCCGCAATTGATCTTCTTTGAGCCGGCTGCGCCGCAGTAGTTGCGCGTAGTCGCGGTTACCCAACAGATTGATGTAGTGGGTAATCACCAGGCGGGCCTGGGACAGCCAGGGTGTTTCCGGCGGCAACTGGTTCAGCTGGATCAGCAGGCATTCCTGCAGGTCACGGGCAAATACGCCGGGGGGATCGAAATGCTGCAGGCGGTGCAGCACCGCTTCAACCTCGTCCAGTTCAACCGGGTCTTCATCCGCATCCTCTTGCAGCCCAGCGTGGATGTCCTCCGGAGTGCTGGTCAGGTAACCCCGTTCGTCCACGGCATCCATCAGGGCATGGGCAATGGCCTGGTCCCGTTCGCTCAACGGAGTCAGGTTCAGCTGCCACTCAAGGTGGTCCTGGAGGGTTTCCGTGGGTGAGTTCCGGGTCTCGAAATCGTGATCGTTCTCGTCGTCATTGCGCGCGGAGGTCGCCGGCGCTGACTGGTAGATATCGTCCCAGGCGGTATCAACAGGAAGATCGTCGGGAATGGTATCCGGAATCTCATTCTCCGATGACCAGTCGGGCCCGTTTTCAGACTCGTCCCAGTCCGGGGTGGTCTCGGGTGCCGGTTCCGAGGCTGTTTCGTTGGCTGGCTCGTCGTGATCAGAGCTGTCGTCTGCCGCGGGGGTGTCCGACGTGTCCGCCTGCTCGTCGTCCTCGGAGGTTTCCAGCATGGGATTAGATTCCAGCGCCTGCTGAATTTCCTGCTGAAGATCCAGGGTAGATAGCTGCAGTAGCCGGATCGCCTGTTGCAGCTGGGGTGTCATGGTCAGACTCTGACCCAGCTTTAACTGTAAGGAGGCTTTCATAACCATGGTTCAGGATCCGTCACTCGTCAGCACTCTGCGTTGCGGTCTGTTCAATAAAAAGTCGTTATGTGGCCGTCACTTGCCGATATCTAAAAAGAGCCTAGCAAGTTCTTTGCCGAGTTTACTTGCTCAAAGTCACCAACACAATCGGATGCTTGGCGTTACAGTCTGAATTCATTGCCCAGGTAAACCTCTTTCACCTGCTGGTTGGCCAGGATGGTTTCAGAATTGCCGGACGCAATAATGTGACCACCGGAGACAATGTAGCAGTCTCACAGATGTCCAGGGTTTCCCGCACGTTGTGGTCAGTGATCAGCACGCCGATGCCCTTGTCCCGGAGGTGGCGGATGATGTGCTTGATATCGCTCACTGAGATCGGGTCGACCCCGGCAAAGGGTTCGTCCAGCAGGATAAACGCAGGCTCCATGGCCAAGGCGCGGGCGATCTCGACCCGGCGGCGTTCACCGCCGGACAGGGCCATACCCACGCTGTCGCGAATGTGGGTGATGTGAAACTCTTCCAGAAGCTCTTCCAGCTTGTTTACCCGTTCGGTGCGGCTCAAGCTCTTGCGGGTTTCCAGAATGGCCATGATGTTGTCACGAACGGTCAGTTTGCGAAACACCGAGGCTTCCTGAGGCAGGTAGCCGATGCCTTTGCGGGCTCGGCCGTGCATCGGCAGCGGTGTGATGTCCTGGCTGTCGATGGTAATGCGGCCATGATCCGCAGGTACCAGCCCGACAATCATGTAGAAGCAGGTGGTCTTACCGGCACCGTTAGGGCCCAGAAGGCCCACGATTTCGCCGCTGCGGATCTCCAGCGAAACGTCAATCACCACCTTCTTGTGTTTGTAGCTTTTTGCCAGGTTACTGGCTCTGAGAACTGCCATCGGATCCCTGTTTGCTCTTGGTACTGCGTGGCTGGATGACCATTTCGACGCGGCCGCTACCGGTATTGCTGTCACCGCCTTGCGCGGTTACGACTCGGCGGACGGTATCATAATGAATGATGTCGCCCCGGAACAGGTTGCCATTCTGCTCAATGATGGCCTCCCTTTCAAAGGTCAGTTGGTCATCGCTGGCGGACCAGGTGATGTTTAGGGCGCGGGCATCGGTCTCACCCTCGCCGTCCCGGGTTGGCTGCTGATAGCGAGCGGGCAGGCCGGAGGCCTCAATGCGACTCAGGCCGTTGGCATCTCGATAAAGCACCACGCGCTCTGCGTTGAGCCGGGTCTTGCCCTGCTCCAGTTGGACGTCTCCGGTATAGGTGGCGATACCCTTGGAGTCGTCCAGTCGGGCGTTGTCGGCGCTCACAGTGATCGGGGCGTCAGAGTCCAGGTTGAACGCGGTGGCAGGCCCGCTGATCGTCAGCGCCAGCGTGACAGCCAGCAGCGTTAGAGCTCGGTTATTGACCAGTTTCATAGCGTCCTTCCACCTGAGATTTTAGTTCGAGGGTTCGGTCGTCAATCCAGGCTTTCATACCTGTTGCCCGGGTGACGCCAATTTGATCGGTGATGGTAACCGGTGCATCGGTGTACACGATGCCCTGATCGTTATCCAGAGTCAGGCTAGTGGTTGTCATCGTGGCCTCGCGTTCACCAATGGTCCGGATGACCCGCACGTTGTCGGTCAGATAAAGCAGCCCCTCGTTCTGCAGCAGGCTGCCATTCTCCGACTCAACGATCCAGGGTTCTGTTTCTGGTTGGCCGAAAAGTTTGGCGCGGGGGGCTTTCATGGTGGCAATATTGCCTTCTTCGAACTGCTCGATTCGGGGGCTGGTGAACTGAATCTTCAGGTCGCCATTTTCGTCATAGGCGGTGTACTGGCCATTGATGACAAAGCCGTCGGGTTCGGCCTTGCCCCGAAGTTCCGCCGCATCGTCCTGAATTCGGGTGGGTTCGTCGCTACGCCATAACAGGAACAGTGTCGCGGCGATCGTGCCGCCGAGAGCCAGGGTGCGCAACCATGGGCGGTCTGACAGCGTGAGCATCGCGATCAGGCCACTTTTGATCTCGTCGTTGCCGTTTCCATTTCCATTTTTGCGCTGGTCCTGAGAGCTGCTGCTCATGTGTCGGGCTCCAGATAGCTCGCCAGGGTAGCGCCAAGCTTGCCCTGAGCAGTCAGCAACAGATCACTCACTTCACGCACGGCGCCGCTGCCACCGGCGGCCTGGGTGCAATAGTCGGCGTGTTCACGTACCAGCCAATAGCCGTTGGGCACCGTCAGCCCAAGGCCAGCAAAACGGATGGCTGGCAGGTCTGGCAGGTCGTCGCCCATGTAGCGATTGCCTCGGCTGGCAGGTTCATGGTGCTGAGCAGTTCCTGCAGCGCGATCCGTTTATCCTCGCGCCCCTGCATCAGGTGGGGAATGCCCAGATCCCGCATCCGCTTTTCGGTGAGGGGCGACTTTCGGCCGGTGATCACGGCGACATCAATGCCCGCCGCCATCAGCTGTTTCATGCCCAGGCCGTCGAGGATGTTGAAGGCTTTGAGCTCGTCGCCATGGGCGCTGAAATAGAGTCTGCCGTCGCTCATGATGCCGTCGACGTCAAACGCAATCAGGCGGATCCCGGCGGCTTTGGTCAGGAGTTCCTGCGGCCAGTTCGCGGTTAGCGGGCTGATCGGGTCTGACATCAGATAACTCCTGCCCGAAGCAGGTCGTGCATGTTGATCGCGCCCACCAAGCTGCCGCTCTGGTCGGTCACCGGCAGGGCGTTAATTTTCATTTCTTCCATAATGTTCAGGCTTCCGCCGCCAGGTGGTCGGCCTGAATGGTTTTGCCGTTGGGGGTCATGACGTCTTCGATTGCGGTGGTGTGTACGTCGACGTTCTTATCGAGCGTGCGACGCAGATCGCCGTCGGTAAACACGCCGGTTAGCTTGCCTGAAGCATCCAGTACCGTGGTCATGCCCAGTCCCTTACGGGATATTTCCAGCAGGGCGCCGCTGAGGGTGGTGCCTTCAGGGACTTTAGGAATGCGCTCGCCGGTGTGCATGATGTCGGAAACCCTTAGCAGGAGCCGGCGCCCGAGCGTGCCACCGGGGTGAGAGAATGCAAAATCTTCCTTACTGAAGCCGCGCGCTTCCAGCAGGGCAACCGCGAGAGCGTCTCCCATAACCAGCGTGGCCGTGGTGCTTGAGGTGGGTGCCAGGCCCAGCGGGCAGGCTTCGGTTTCAACGCTCACATCCAGGTTGGCCACCGCTTCCCGGGCCAATACCGAATCCGGGTTGCCGGTCATGCTGATCAGCGGGGCGTCCATACGTTTGATCAGCGGCAGAATGGTAACCACTTCGCTGGTGTTGCCGCTGTTGGATATGGCAATGACTACGTCCTGACTGGTAATCATGCCGAGGTCACCGTGGCTGGCTTCGCCGGGATGGACGAAAAACGACGGGGTGCCGGTGCTCGCCAGGGTTGCCGCAATCTTGTTACCAATGTGCCCGGATTTGCCCATGCCGGTGACCACAACCCGGCCTTTGCAGGCCATGATTACCTCGCACGCCTTGATAAAGTGGTGATCAATGCGTCCTTCCAGAGCATCAATGGCATCGCGTTCGATACGGATGGCTTGAAGCGCGGAAGTGCGAAAGTCCTTTGAGCTCTGTTCAGTCATCGGGATAAGGGCCTGGTTTGCTTGGGTGAACATGGTTATCAATGCATCGCACGGTGTCTGGTTTTGGGGCAATGCCGCTGAAGTTACAGCGGAGTATATCATTTTCAATCAGAGACGCCGTGGGTTACCGGGTGCGTTACCGAAAGTTCAGGGAAACTGATCAAAGTGTTCATGTTTTTTCGGCTTTGACCGATTGAGCTTCAAGCTTCCTTGGCATAATGTAGCCGCACTTTTTAACCGCACTTTCACAAGGTGGGGTTGCGTACAAAGGGTAGGGTTATGGACAGTCCCGCATACATATCATTGAGAGACGTTGTATTTTCCCGTTCAGGCGTCGAGTTCTGGATGGCGTAACCCTGGATATACCCCGTGGTAAAATCACCGCCATCATGGGGCCGAGTGGCACCGGAAAGACCACGGTGTTGCGGCTGATAGGTGGCCAGCTGCGACCCGATTCCGGCAGCGTCATTCTTGATGGCCACGACGTGCCGAACCTGAAGCGCGGCGCGCTGTACAAGCTGCGGGAAAATATCGGCATGTTGTTCCAGAGCGGAGCCCTGTTTACCGATCTCAATGTATACGAGAACGTGGCGTTTCCTCTGCGAGTGCACACCTCGCTGCCTGAGGACATGATTCACGATATCGTGCTAATGAAGCTGGAAGCGGTGGGCCTGCGCGGCGCTCGGTCATTAATGCCATCAGAGTTGTCCGGCGGGATGACCCGGCGAGTTGCGCTGGCCCGCAGTATTGCCCTGGATCCAGACCTGATCATGTACGACGAGCCTTTCGCCGGCCAGGATCCGATCACCATGGGCGTATTGGTAAAGCTGATTCGGGATCTCAACAGTTCCATGGGTCTGACCAGTGTGCTGGTGTCCCACGATGTGCCGGAATCCCTCAGTATCTGCCATCACGCTTGCATCATCGCTGATGGCAAGGTGATCGGTGAGGGCACGCCGGACGAAATTCGGGCTCATCCGTCCGAGCAAATTCAGCAGTTCCTGCGCGGGCAACCTGATGGTCCGGTGCCGTTCCATTATCCTGCCGGTCCCGCGGACGCTGATTATGGACTCTCCGGGGAGGCTTCTTGATCGATCGAATTGTGGCGTTGGGCCGTTGGGGGCTGACCACCTTGTCGGCACTCGGTCGTTCAGGGCAGTTTCTGGCGGGCGTTGTGGTCGGTGTCCCGAGGCCGAGCATTGGGTTTCCGCTGCTGGTAAAGCAGCTATACGCCGTGGGTGTTCTTTCGCTGGCGATCATTATCGTGTCCGGCCTGTTCATTGGCATGGTGTTGGGGTTGCAGGGCTACACCATTCTCAGTGACTACGGCTCTGAAGCGGCCATTGGCCAGATGATCGCGCTGACGCTGGTGCGTGAGCTGGGGCCGGTGGTGACAGCACTGCTTTTTGCGGGGCGCGCCGGGTCTGCTCTAACCGCCGAAATCGGTCTGATGAAAGCGACAGAACAATTGTCGAGCATGGAGATGATGGGGGTCGACCCTTTGCGACGGGTCATTGCGCCGAGGCTCTGGGCCGGTTTCATTGCCATGCCAGTGCTGGCCATTATCTTTTCGGCGGTGGGAATATGGGGCGGAATGCTCGTAGGTGTCGATTGGCTCGGCGTTTTTGAGGGTTCGTTCTGGGGTAATATGCAGTCATCTGTGGACTTCGTGGATGACGTGCTCAACGGCGTGATCAAAAGCGTGGTATTCGGCTTCGTCTGCACCTGGATCGCGGTCTACCAGGGTTACGACTGTGTACCGACTTCCGCAGGTATCAGTTCGGCGACGACGAAAACGGTGGTGTATTCGTCGCTGGCAGTACTGGCGCTGGATTTTGTGTTGACCGCCGTGATGTTTGGCGACTTTTGAACTTACGACTGACAGAAAGGTAGGTGGAGCGGTGATAACCCAGAGAACAACGGAAGTCATTGTCGGAGTGTTTATGGTTGCTGGACTGGCGGCGCTGCTGTTTCTCGCTCTGCAAGTCAGTGGCCTGACGCCCAAATCGGCCGAAGGTACGTATACGGTGTATGCCAACTTCAATGATACCGGTGGGCTGGCACCCAGAGGGCGGGTTTCAATGGCCGGGGTTACGGTTGGCACTATCGAGTCTATCAGCCTTGATAAAAAAACGTTTCAGGCAAAAGTGGAGATGGCGATCAGCGCTGATATAGACACCATCCCATCAGACAGTTCGGCAGTAATACGTACATCGGGCCTGCTCGGTGAACAGTACATTGATATATCCGTGGGGGGAGAGATGGAATCGTTGGCAGACGGCGACACCTTCTACTCCACCCAGTCGGCCATGAATCTGGAACGGCTGATCAGTAATTTTGCTTCCGGCCGGTGACGGGCTGATGGCGGGCTGATGAACAGGAACGCAGGGAACTGGCTTTCATAGGAGATTGGAATGTTTGTGGTGAAACAACGATTGTTTTTGCTGTTTGTACTGGCCGCCTTCGCGGTGGGTTCTGCTCATGCCGGAGCCGCTGAGGACCTCAAGGCTTATGTAGATCAGAATACCCAGAGCCTGGTTGAAAAACTGAATGCCGAGCGCGGCCTGTACGACGAAGATCCCGAAGCGTTTTACGCCAGCATGGATGAGTCGTTGCAGGACTTTGTTGATTTTCGCCGTATCGCTGCCCGTGTGATGGGCCGGTATGCACGTCAGACTACTCCCGAGCAGCGTGATGAATTTGTTTTAAAGTTCAAACGCAGCTTGTTTGATAGTTACGCCAAGGCCCTTGTTGAAGCTGATAAATTCGAAATTGTGGTCAAGGAGGCGACCATCAACCCTCAGGATGCCGGCCGCGCTTCGGTTCAGATGGAGGTGATCAGTGCATCAGGTACCCGTTACCCGGTGACCTACTCCATGTACAAGAACGGCGATGGCCAGTGGATGATGGAGAATGTGATCGTCGAAGGCGTGAACATTGGTCTTGCCTTTCGTGACCGCTTTGCCCAAGAGATGGAAGAGCACCGCGGCCAGATTCAAGTCGTTATTGATGGTTGGGGTGATGCGGTTAAATCCCTGAACCTGGACAAGGAAGTCGACAAGTCGTGACCGCTGTCGTGGCCTCAAAGGAGCCCCGTGTCGAGAGGACGAGCGACATCCTGGTAGTGACCGGCGAAGTGGATGCAGAGTCCGTCGTGGCGCTGAGGTCAGAGGGGGAGGCGGTTATTCGCGCTGCCGCCGTTAATCTGACGGTGGATCTTGAGGGGCTTGAGACGGCGCACAGTGTTGTGTTGTCGATGCTCCTTTGCTGGCAGCGGCTGGCGGCCAGCCAGGGTGTGTCTCTGACCTATCAAGGCGTGAGCGAGCGTCTGCTGTCGTTGGCAGCTCTAAGCCATCTCGATGACCAACTGCCCGGATTTTCTCGCAAATAATTTTGCTCTACCACCAGTTGAGGTTGGCGGTATCTTCGTTACCCAATGGTAAAGCTGACCCAGCCTCTGTAATTGGTTACAATCTCGCCCCTGATTTTCTAATGCTCGAGGTTTTTTTATGGATGCCACCGAAGTCGCCGCGTTGGTCAAAGACGCATTGCCCGGCTGCGAAGTTGAGGTACAGGTCGACGGTACCCATTACATGGTTGTTGTGGTTGGTGATGTGTTTGAAGGCTTGCCAACGATCAAGCGGCAGCAGCTGATTAACAAGGCGCTGTTCCAACAGGTTATGGATGGAACGATTCACGCGCTGCATCCGAAAGCATTTACGCCGGCTGAATGGGCTGAGCGCCAGGCTGATAGGCCCCGACAAGACAGGATATTGACTGTGGATAAACTTCTGATCCGGGGGCGCAAGCCCCTCGACGGTGAAATACGCATTTCCGGCGCCAAGAACGCGGCTCTGCCAATTCTTGCGGCCACGCTGCTGGCGGACGAGCCGGTAACCGTTGGTAATCTGCCGCACCTGCACGACGTTACCACCATGATCGAGCTGCTCGGCCGCATGGGTGTGGAACTGATGATTGATGAGAAAATGAGCGTGGAAGTGCACGCCAATACCATCAAGCATTTCCATGCGCCCTATGAGCTGGTGAAGACCATGCGGGCATCGATCCTGGTACTGGGGCCTCTGGTGGCGCACTTCGGTGAAGCCGAAGTATCCCTGCCGGGTGGTTGTGCCATTGGTAGCCGGCCGGTGAACCTGCACATCCAGGGCCTGGAGCAGATGGGTGCTGAGATCAAGGTTGAGAATGGCTACATCAAGGCCAAGACCAACGGTCGCCTCAAGGGCGCGCACATTTTCATGGATACCGTCACCGTAACCGGTACGGAAAACCTGATGATGGCTGCGGCGTTGGCGGACGGCAAAACCATTCTGGAAAACGCGGCGCGTGAGCCGGAAGTGGTGGACCTGGCGGAATGCCTGATTGCCATGGGTGCCGATATCAGGGGCCATGGTACGGCTACTATCGAGATTCACGGTGTGAAGCGCCTGCACGGCTGTCATTACGACGTTCTGCCGGACCGGGTTGAAACCGGAACCTATCTGGTGGCAGCTGCTGCAACCGGTGGCCGGGTCAAGCTTAAAGACACGCGGGAAGATCTGCTCGAGTCGGTTCTGCTTAAGCTGAACGAGGCAGGCGCCCACATCAGCACCGGTCCTGACTGGATTGAGCTGGACATGAAGGGTAACCGACCCAAGGCCGTGAGTATTCGAACCGCGCCTTACCCGGCGTTTCCCACGGACATGCAGGCCCAGTTTGCGGCCATGAATGTGATAGCTGAAGGTAGCGGCACCATCGTCGAGACGGTGTTCGAGAACCGCTTCATGCACCTGCAGGAACTGATCCGCATGGGTGCTGACATCACGCTTGAAGGCAATGCCGCCATCATCAAAGGTGTTGAGCACCTCGCTGGTGCACCGGTAATGGCGACCGATCTGCGAGCTTCCGCCAGCCTCGTGATTGCTGGCCTGGTAGCTGATGGCGATACCATCGTCGATCGTATTTATCACATCGACCGTGGTTACGAGTGCATCGAAGAAAAACTTCAGCTGCTGGGCGCCAGCATCCGCCGCTTGCCGGCGTGACGGAAACAAACGGGAAACCGGAAGGACGCATGACAGATTCCATCACCATCGCATTGTCGAAGGGGCGCATCCTCGAAGAGACGCTGCCACTGCTGGCGGAAGCCGGCATTGAGCTGGTCGACGACATCAAGAAATCCCGCAAGCTGGTTTTCCCGACAACGGATCCCAGCGTACGGGTACTTATCATCCGGGCCACGGACGTACCGACTTACGTTCAGTACGGCGGCGCTGATCTTGGCGTTACCGGCAAGGATGTGTTGATGGAGCATGGTGGTGAGGGTTTGTATGAGCCGCTGGATCTGAATATTTCCCGGTGCCGGCTGATGACTGCGGGCCCCAAAGACCAAACGCCACCGAGTGGCCGGATCAAGGTCGCGACCAAGTTCGTGAATCTGGCCCGCAGCTACTATTCGGCCCAGGGTCGGCAGGCGGACATCATCAAGTTGTATGGTGCTATGGAACTGGCGCCGATTCTCGGGCTGGCGGATGAGATTGTCGATATCGTGGATACTGGCAACACTCTGAAGGCCAATGGTCTGGAGGCTCGGGAGCTGATTGAGCACATCAGCAGCCGCTTGGTGGTCAACCGGGCGTCCATGAAGATGAAACACGAAAAGATTAACCCCATAATCGAAAAGATGTCCGCGGCCGTAGATAAACGTCGAGTCGCGGAGTAAGAAGCGGCCGGGCGAGGCTCCCCAAAACCCGCTCAAGCACGTCCATGTGGCGCTTGAGCTCCGCCATCCTTGGCTCCGCACAGTTTTGGGAAGCCTCGCCCGACCACTTCCCCTAGCCTGAGCAGGGCTTCCGCAGTTCCACGATGTTAATTCCAGATAGGATTTGATAGATGACCGATATCAGCATCACACGATTAAATGCCTCCCAAAGTGACTTCGACAGTTCACTGGCCAAGCTGTTGGCCTGGGAAGACAGCGTTGATCATCAGGTGAATGAATCGGTACGTCATATCCTGCATCAGGTGAAAACCCTCGGCGACGCTGCGGTGCTCGAGTTCACCGAGAAGTTTGATCGCCTGAAGGCCGGCAGTGTTGCTGAGCTTGAGATTGGTCAGGACCGGCTGCAGAAGGCACTCAAGGCAATTCCTGAAGATCAGCGGGTTGCTCTGGAGCAAGCGGCGCAGCGGGTTCGTTCTTACCATGAGCGGCAGAATCAGCAGTCTTGGCAGTACGAAGAAGAGGACGGCACGGTGTTGGGCCAGAAGGTTACACCGCTGGATCGTGCTGGCCTGTATGTGCCGGGCGGCAAGGCCGCGTACCCGTCATCGGTACTGATGAATGCCATTCCTGCGAAGGTGGCCGGTGTCGGCGAAGTGATTATGGTTGTGCCGACCCCCGATGGCGTTGTTAACGACATGGTGTTGGCGGCCGCGGCGATCGCGGGTGTCGATCGGGTATTTACGCTCGGTGGTGCTCAGGCTGTTGGTGCTCTGGCGTATGGCACTGAAACGGTCCCATCTGTCGATAAGATTGTTGGGCCTGGGAATATCTTTGTGGCTACTGCCAAGCGTGAGGTATTCGGCACCGTCGGTATCGATATGATCGCCGGTCCGTCTGAGATTCTGGTGATCTGCGATGGCAAGACGGACCCTGACTGGATCGCCATGGACCTGTTTTCGCAGGCTGAGCACGATGAGCAAGCGCAATCGATTCTGATCAGCCCGGACGCGAAGTTCCTGGACGCGGTTGAAGCCAGTATCAACAAGTTGCTGCCCACCATGGAGCGTGCCGAAATCATCGAGGCTTCTATGAGCTCCCGGGCGGCAATGATTGAGGTAGCTGATCTTAGTCAGGCAGCGGAAGTTTCCAATCGAATTGCTCCGGAGCACCTGGAGTTGTCGGTGGAAGACCCCGAGGCGTTGTGTGAAGAGATTCGTCATGCCGGCGCTATTTTCATGGGGCGTTACACCGCTGAAGCGCTTGGCGACTACTGCGCGGGACCGAACCACGTGCTGCCCACCAGCGGGACTGCCCGGTTCTCGTCACCTCTGGGTGTCTACGATTTCCAGAAGCGCTCCTCCCTCATTGGTTTCAGTGCCTCTGGAGCCGATCGCATGGGGCGGGTGGCCTCAGTGCTGGCACGCGGTGAGGGCCTGACCGCTCACGCGCGTTCCGCCGAGTATCGCATCGAGGAAGACTGACACATCTATGTTCGCGCGCAGGGCCCTCCTGCGCAGCGACCGCACGGAGTTCATCTCAGTATGAGTAAGTTCTGGAGCCCTCTGGTTAATGACCTGGTCCCGTATGTGCCAGGCGAACAGCCGAAAATGGCCAACCTGGTCAAACTAAATACCAATGAAAACCCCTTTGGTCCATCACCCAAGGTCGTTGAAGCGATCAAGGCGGAGCTGAATGATAATCTTCGCCTGTATCCGGACCCGGAAGGCGAAAGTCTGCGCCAGACCATTGCCAACTATCACTCCCTGAAGCCGGAGCAGATCTTTCTGGGTAATGGATCCGACGAAGTCCTGGCGCACATCTTCTATGGTCTGTTTCAGCACGGTGAGCCGATTCTGTTTCCGGATATCACCTACAGTTTTTACCCGGTCTATTGCGGTCTGTACGACATCGAGGGCATCAAAGTCCCTCTGACCGATAGCTTCGAGATCAACCCCGAAGACTACAAGCAGGCCAACGGCGGGGTGATTTTCCCCAATCCCAATGCGCCTACGGGTCGATATCTCGGTCTGGAGCACGTGGAAGAAATCTTGCGAGCTAACCCGGACCGGGTCGTTGTCGTGGACGAGGCTTACATCGACTTTGGCGGCGAGAGTGCCATCACCTTGGTGGATGACTATCCAAACCTGCTGGTCTCCCAGACTTTGTCCAAAGCCCGCTCCCTTGCTGGTCTGCGGGTAGGTTTTGCGGTGGGTAACCCGGACCTGATCGAAGCATTGAATCGGGTCAAGAACAGCTTCAACAGCTATCCTCTGGATCGGTTGGCTTTGGCCGGCGCTCAGGCTGCCTATGAAGACGAGGCCTGGTTCCAGAAATGCTGCGACGGTGTCATCAGTGAGCGTGAGCGTCTAACGAAAGCACTTGCCGAGCTGGATTTTGAAGTGCTGCCGTCCAAGGCAAACTTCGTGCTGGCTCGCCACAAAGCTAAGTCCGGCGAATCACTTGCTCAGGGGCTGAGAGAGCAGGGCATCATTGTTCGTCACTTCAATAAACCGCGGATCGAGCAATTCCTCCGGATTACCATTGGTACTCCGGAGCAGAATGATGCTCTGATCAAAGGGCTCAAGTCGCTGTAAACTGCATAGATCGGCGGAGGCAGGCGGGGAGGAGGTTCCGGGAATGTCGGAGGCCATGGATGGCCGGAGTCAAGCGCACATGGATGTGCTCGTAGCGGTTCCCGGAACGTCCTCCCCGCCTGCCGACCACTCACCAGCCAGAAATTGCACTTGGAGAGCTTCATGGCCAATCGCAATACTATCGTCCAAACAATCGCCGAATGGCTACAACCGGAGAACTTTCAGGACTATTGTCCGAATGGTCTCCAGGTTGAAGGTAAAGAAGAGGTACGCACTTTAGTTACCGGCGTTACTGCTTCGCAGGCGCTGATTGATGCAGCTATAGAAGCCGATGCGGACATGATTCTGGTACATCACGGCTATTTCTGGAAAGGCGAAGACCAGCGCATTCGTGGCATGAAGCGTGAGCGGCTGAAAACCCTGCTTCAGAGGGATATCAATCTGGCTGCTTATCACCTGCCTCTGGATGATCACCCGGAGTATGGCAACAACCGGCAGCTAGCGAGTGTTCTGGGTATCGAGAATCCCAGGCCGCTCGGTGGTCTGGTGTGGGAAGGTGAGCTATCTGAGCCTATGACGCCGGAGCAGTTTGGTCGTCACATTGCTGAGCACCTTCACCGGGAGCCGCTTCTGGTTGGAGAGGGTAAATCCCAGATCAGTCGGGTAGGTTGGTGTACTGGCGCTGCACAGGGCTTTATTGGTACCGCGCTGGATGCCGGTCTGGATGCCTTTATCAGTGGGGAAATCTCAGAGCCGACGACTCACACGGCGCGTGAATGTGGCATTTACTATTATGCTGCGGGCCATCACGCTACTGAGCGATATGGGGTTCGGGCGTTGGGCGAGGCGCTGGCAAAAGAATTCGGGCTGACGCATCGCTTTATCGACTGCGACAACCCGGTGTAAGGGCTCAGGCCTTCTCTTTCTTGGGGAGGCCGAAACCTTCTGCCAGTGTTCCTGAAGCATCGGGGTCGGTCTTGGGAGCGTAGTCTCGCGGCGGCTCGACGCCGTCGTCGCTGACTTCCTCCAATCGCTTCCGCGAGGTTTCCTGCGCCAGTTCTTCCATCCACTCTTCATCGTTACACAGCCGGTTGGCTCCGCGAGCCATGTGCTGGTTTACGTCGCGATAGGCGTCGTTAAAGCGGCGCAGAAGGTGGGAGGACTCCATGAAGTGCTCATTCACCTGGGCCTGATAGCGGGTGTATTCGCTTCTCAGTTCTTCAATTTGTTGCTCTGCCCGACGCTGTCGCAGCGTGGTTCCCTGCCCGGAGCGGCCAACAACTACCCCGATGACGATGCCTACAATCAATGCGGCAATCGCTGCCAGAATCAGGTTTGTCATATGCTGTGTCGTCCTTTTACCTGGAAATTAGCCTCGCACGATAATCGAGTATAACGCCCGAAGCGTGATCAGCCCATGATTCTATCCTGCGCCAATCGTCGTATTGCTATGCAAGCGCCCAACGTGGCGAATAATGACGAAATGCGCGACAATACGCCGCCCCAAATTTCACGACAGATCTCCGGGAACAGCTAAATGACAGACTCCAAGTCCTTCGATGCCAATGTGAACTTGACTCCTTGGGAGCGTTACCAGAAGGATCTCGAACGCGCGGATTTTCAGAAGGACGCCGCTCAGGAAGATGCTGTCAGCCGTCTGCAGTCACTGTACGACAAACTGGTCGATGCCGAAAGTGATCGTAATAAGGCGTTGACCAAGCTGCGTCGAAAACTGAAGAAGGGCAAGGAAGAACCGGTTACCGGGCTGTACTTCTGGGGCGGCGTTGGTCGCGGTAAGACTTACCTGATGGATACCTTCTACGAATCCCTGCCTTTTGATCGCAAAATGCGGGTTCACTTTCACCGTTTCATGCAGCGGGTTCATACCGAGCTGAAGTCTCTTAAGGGCGAGAAAAACCCACTGGAGCTGGTGTCCAAGAAGTTTGCTGACGAAGCCCGTGTGATCTGTTTCGACGAGTTCTTTGTTTCCGACATTGGTGACGCCATGATCCTCGCCACCCTGATGGATGGCCTGTTCAGCCGTGGCGTGACTCTGGTGTGCACCTCCAATATTGTTCCCGATGGACTGTATAAGGATGGCCTGCAGCGGGCGCGTTTCCTGCCTGCGATCGCCCTGGTGAAAAAGCATACCCAGGTTGTAAACGTCGATGGTGGTATCGATTACCGTCTCAGGACTCTGGAGCAAGCGGAGCTGTTTCATTCGCCGCTGGATGACGACGCTGATGTCAGCCTGCGGGCGAGTTTCGACGCGTTGGCGGTGGAGGCCGGCAAGCACAGCAAGACCATGGAGATAAATGGGCGGAAGATTCCGGCCCAGGCTCATGCTGATGACGTAGTCTGGTTTGATTTCGTGGATGTGTGTGACGGCCCCCGTAGTCAGAACGACTACATAGAGCTGGCTCGGCAATTTCACGCGATCATTATCAGTAATGTCCCTGTCCTGGGGCGCGAGAATGATGATCAGGCGCGTCGGTTCATCAACATGGTGGACGAGTTTTACGATCGCAACGTGAAGGTGATCATGTCCGCTGCGGCTCCTATAACCGAGCTTTACTCGGGTGGCCGGCTCAGTTTCGAGTTTGAAAGAACCGAATCACGACTGCTGGAAATGCAATCGCATGAGTATCTGGAAGCACCGCACAAGCCATAAATAATCCCATAAGAATTCAGTAGAACTGAATCATTAAGAAGGGCAGAGCGATGACTTTGCTGCCAATAACAGAGAGATTGATCTATGAGCAACGATAACGTAGTGATTGTCAGTGGGGTTCGTACCCCAATGGGTGGTTTTCAGGGCAGCCTGTCCGCCGTCAGCGCGCCGGACCTTGGCGCTCTCACCATTGCCGAGGCGGTAAAACGTGCTGGCCTGCAGCCGGCTGATGTCCAGGAAGTGATCATGGGCAATGTGCTGCCTGCCGGACTCAAGCAGGGCCCTGCTCGCCAGGCCATGCGCAAGGCTGGTCTGCCAGACAACACCGGTGCCACCACCATCAACAAGCTTTGCGGTTCCGGTATGAAAGCGGCGATGTTTGCCCACGACCTGATCAAGGCGGGTAGCAACGACATCATGGTCGCCGGTGGCATGGAAAGCATGTCCAACGCGCCCTACATTCTCCCCACTGCGCGGAAAGGCTATCGCATGGGGCCTGGCGACACAGCGCAGGATCACATGTTCCTGGATGGCCTGGAAGATGCGGAAACAGGTCGCCTGATGGGCGCTTTCGCCCAGGAAATGGCGGACAAGAAGGGATACACCCGTGAAGAGATGGATGACTATGCCATCAACTCGCTCAAGCGCGCGCAGCGTGCAATCACCGAGGGTCTGTTGAAGGACGAAATCGTTCCGGTGACGGTCAAGTCCCGTAAAGGCGACACCGTTGTTGAAGACGATGAGCAGCCGTTCAACGCCAACATCGACAAGATTCCAAGCCTGCGTCCGGCGTTCAGCAAAGACGGCACCGTGACTGCAGCGAACGCATCGTCTATCTCTGACGGCGCTTCGGCCTGGTGCTGATGCGGGAATCAGAAGCGGAAAAGCGTGGCTTGAAGCCGCTGGCAAGAATTGTGGGCCACAGCACCCAGTCTCAGCATCCTGCGGAATTCACCTGTGCACCGGTAGGTGCCATCGAGACTCTGCTCGGCAAAACTGGCTGGAGTAAAGAAGAGGTCGACCTGTTTGAGATCAACGAGGCCTTTGCCATGGTCGCCATGATGCCTATCCGCGAGCTGGGTCTCGATCCGGAAAAGGTAAATGTACATGGCGGCGCTTGTGCCCAGGGGCACCCTGTAGGCTCTACTGGTTCTCGCCTTCTCGTTACCCTGATGTACGCGCTGCAGCGTTATGGCAAGAAAAAGGGTATTGCGGCTCTTTGCATCGGCGGTGGTGAGGCCACGGCCATGGCTATTGAATTGCTTTAAACTCCTGCTCTAGGGCCCAGGGATGGGCCCGAATCTCCTTCCTGTTTCCCCAAGAAAACCCCGCCAAACCAAAGTGGTTGCATCCAGATTTGTTGTCTATAGTGAAGCGGTGCGAGTAAACCCGCTGGTAAATGGGGTATGAAGGCAAAATCATACTTTTGACTGATCAAAGCGCTGGACAGCGTTAGCTATAGTGCCAACATCACGAGCACTGTGCATGAAGCCTCCTATACATCGTGAATACCAATAATCAGAGCAGCGACTCAGAACAACAATGGAGTAGCCTTCCAATGACAAGAAAAACACAACAATGGCAGCGTTGGACAAAATTGCCGCTAGCCGTAGCAGTTGCGGCCGGCGTGTCCGGTCAAGCCGCAGCCTATTCATTCTACGTAGGGGATGTCGAAGCCCAGTTCAACACTACGCTTTCCGCGGGTGTCGGTTGGCGGTTGGCGGATCAGGACAAGCGCCTGATTGCGCCTGGTAACCTGGGGCCCGAGTATGCGCCAGGTCAACCTAGAGCCAATGAAGGGTCGTCCTCCAACAATTTTGACGATGGCAACCTGAATTTCGAGAAAGGCGATACTTACTCCAAGGTTGTAAAGGGTAACAGTGAACTGTTCCTGAACTATGACGTCGACAGTGATGTGCTGACTCGCGTTGGTGGTCTGGTTCGGGGTCGCTACTACTATGACTTTGAGCTCAAAGACGAACAGCGTGCGGAAGACCCGGTCGGCCAGCGTCGAGAGTTGAACGACGAAGCCAAAGACAACGCTTCCGGCGCGGAACTCCTCGATGCCTACGTGTTCTCTGACTGGTACTTTGGCGACACTCCTGTGAGCCTACGTTATGGTCGCCAGGTACTAAGCTGGGGTGAAAGCACCTTTATCCAGGGCGGAATCAACGTTATCAACCCGGTTGACGTACCTGCCTTCCGGGCGCCGGGCGCTGAACTGAAAGATGCTCTGCTTCCGGTTGAGATGTTCTACGCTTCTGCAGGTGTTACCGAAAACATCACCCTGGAAACCTTTGTCCAGGCGGATTGGGAACCGGTCAAGCCGGACGATTGCGGCACTTTCTTCTCCACTAACGATTTTGCGGCAGATGGCTGTGGTCCGGTACTGCTGGCGGGGCAGTTGTCTGATTCCCAGGCTTTGGCCCAAGGGCTCGTTGCTCCGCGACTGGGTGACGAAGAAGCCGATTCCCGGGATCAGTTTGGTGTTGCCATGCGCTGGTATGTGCCGGCACTGAACGATTCGGAACTGGGCTTTTACTACATCAAGTATAACAGTCGCTTGCCGTATGTTAGTGGTCAGGTTAATGACCCGAGCAATGGTGTAACCTTTCCGTCCTACTTTATTGAGTATCCGGAAAATATTGACCTGTACGGCATCAGTATTAACACCACAACTCCCGGCGGTTGGTCGTTGGGCGCGGAGTACAGCTTCCGTCCGAACCTGCCGTTGCAGTGGAGTGCGTTTGAGCTGATCTATGGCGGTCTGCAATTGCAGAACCCTGAGACCGGCGAAAATGCGAGTCTGTTGCAGGACGCTCGTGAAGCCGAAGCTGGCGGTGCGGATTTGAGTGGCCAGAAAGTGGACGGTTACGACCGCTTCAAGGTTTCACAGGCACAGTTTACGCTCATTAAATTCTTCGATCAGGTAATGGGCGCTAGCCGCCTGTCGTTGATCACCGAGTTTGGTGCCACTTATATCCACGATCTGCCTGACAATGACGAAGGTCGTTTTGGACGTTCTGGTAACTTCGGCATTGGTACGTTGCCGGGTGGCGCCTGTGACGGTTCTGGATCAACCGGCGCAGCACTTAACATCAATACTAACTACTGCACCAATGACGGCTTTACCACGGACTTCTCTTGGGGTTACCGTGCACGCTTCGTTTGGGATTACCCGAACGTGTTTGCAGGCATAAATTTGCGTCCGCAGCTGGCGTGGTCGCATGATGTTGAGGGTTACAGCCCACAACCAGGCGGTGCTTTCAGCGAAGGCAGTAAAGCGGTAGGTCTCTCACTTGAGGCTGTCTACCAGAACAAAATTACCGGTAATATCGGTTACACCAACTTCTTTGACGGCAAGCCGTACAACGAATTGACTGACCGTGATTTCGCAACAGTGAGTGTGTCTTACTCATTCTGATACCGGCAAGAATTCGGTTAACGAGGTACTTTAAATGAAAATGAACAAGAAACTTCTGGCCACAGGCGTATTGGCTGCAAGCATTTTTGCGGGCCAGGCCTATGGAGCAGTTTCTGCCGAAGAGGCAGCCAAGCTGGGCAATTCCCTGACGCCGATTGGTGCAGAGAAAGCCGGCAACGGCGGCGCCATTCCCGCCTGGGATGGCGGATTGAGTACGCCACCGGCAGGCTACAAAGGCGACGGCCGTTACGTAGATCCCTTTGAAGGTGAGGAGCCCAAGTTCGTCATTGATCAGAGCAACGTAGATCAGTACGCAGACAACCTGTCCGCAGGCCAGATTGCGATGATCAAGCGTTACGATGACTATTTTCTGCCGGTCTATGAAACTCATCGCACTGCAACCTATCCGGATGACGTTGAGCAGCAAACGATTGCTAACGCGACCAAGGTTGAGCTGATCAAAGGCGGTAACGGTCTCGGTAATTATACCGAAGCCACTCCGTTCCCCATTCCTCAGAATGGGCTTGAAGTGATCTGGAATCACATCACCCGTTATCGTGGCGGATCTGTTGCTCGGAATGTGGGTCAGGTAACGCCGACCGCAGGTGGCGCCTACTCTGTGGTTAAGTTCCAGGACGAGTTCACCTGGCGTACGGCGCTCAAAGATTTTGAGCCAGGCGAAGACCCCAACGTTCTGTTCTACTTCAAGCAGGCGATCACAGCACCGGCTCGTTTGGCCGGTAACGTATTGCTGGTGCATGAGACTATCGACCAGGTTGCTGAGCCACGTCGCGCATGGCTATACAATGCGGGTCAGCGCCGTGTGCGTCGCGCGCCTCAAGTTTCGTACGACGGACCAGGTACAGCTGCCGATGGCCAGCGAACCACCGATAACTTCGACATGTATAACGGTGCGCCTGACCGCTACAATTGGGAGCTAGTGGGTAAGAAGGAAATGTACATCCCGTACAATTCCTACGAGTTGGTGGACCCAAGCCTGACCTATGATGAGATCGTCAAGGCTGGCCACATCAATCAGGATCTGACTCGTTATGAGTTGCATCGTGTTTGGCATGTGCGCGCTACCCTGAAGGATGGCGAACGCCACATCTACGCGCAGCGTGACTTCTACTTCGATGAAGACACTTGGCAGGCATCGATTATCGATCACTACGATGGCCGCGGTGAGCTGTGGCGAGTGGCTGAGGCTCACGCCATGCAGTTCTACGACCATGATGTGCCCTGGTACGCCATTGAGACCCTTTACGATCTGCTCTCTGGTCGTTACTTGGCGCTGGGTCTGACCAACGAGGAAGAAGATCCTTACGAGTTTGGCGCTGAGCGTCAGTCTAGGGATTACACGCCGGCGGCACTTCGTCGGGCGGGTACTCGATAAGGTAAAGATAAGAAGCGGAAAACGGCGGGCCTTGGGCCCGCCGTTTTTGTTTGTGGCATGCAAATGCAGCCCTGCGAGATTGCCGCCAAAGAACCTGTCTCCTCGGAAAACCCTTTCACGTCAAAATTTTGCAGCTCGCCCCCGAATTGGTTTAACCTTCCAGTCATACTAAAGGCGTACTCGGAGTCGGTCGCCAATCGAAGTTCAATGCAGAGATCCATTTTCCGGTCAAAGATTGCCATTCCAATTGGCCGGTTTGCAGCGGGGCAGTGCGTGAAACCTTTCAATGATGGCTGTGCAGCCAACGACGAATTTCAGTCAGCTAACAGTAATCTGCAGCGAGGTGAACTGGTTCGGGACCTGTTGAGGCAAAGGCTTCAGATCCCGCTGTTGCCGGTCGATGCATTGGCGCGGCCGGCCCTGGACCAGCTGATTGGCGAAGCGCTCATTCCCCGGGGGGTGCTGTTTGTTGAAGCGCCCTGCGGCTACGGTAAATCTCATGCCGTGACGGCGGGCCTGCATGCTGCCGACGTTCACCCGGACAGATTTCGCTGGGTAGCGCTGAGTGAGCAGGATAATTCGCCTTCCCGATTTCTGACGCTTATTGCTATTGCACTCGACTTGCCGGAGGCCTCCGAGAGTAGCCTGAAGGGTGGGGCAACGTTTTCAGATGCGCTGGCGATGATGCTGGTCACACTGGAGCGGCAGCCAGAATCGCCTTCACGGACACTCATTCTCGACAATGTTCAAAACCTTGGTAACCCCGCTGTGGTTGCGTTGCTGCAACAGCTGATGTCCGATCTTCCGGCCTGTTTGTCGATGGTGCTGCTTTCACGGCGCGCGTTGCCATTTGAAACCCACGGTCTTGAGCTTGAAAACCGTTTCAGTCGTCTGGCCAGTGAGACCCTGGAGTTCAGCCGATCCGAAACGTTCGAGTTCTACGGCCAGTTGCTGGAATCAAACCAGCTCACCAGTGTGGCCATCGACAATCTGTATGACATGACCGAAGGCTGGCCGACGCCGCTCGCCCTTTACCGGCGGGAGCTGGGCCGCCATAGTGAGCTCAAGCCAGTGCAGGAAACCAATAGCGTAGAGTGTTTTCTGAAAGAATCGGTTCTGGGTAATCTCACCTCTGCGCAACGACGTTCTGTTCGTGTCATGGCGGAGCTTGAGCTGTGTTCTGATGAGTTCTTCCTTGCATTGGCTCCGGTGATGCCCGAAATAGGTTTTGTGCCGTCCCAGGCTATGGAGCATGGTTTGCCGTTAAAGGCCATGCCCGGTCGAGGACGCTGGTACAGAATGAATCCTCTGCTGCAGGAATGGCTGAAAGCACCGGTTATGGCCGGGCACGTAGACCGCATGAGTTATGCCAGCCAGTGGTTTGAAGAGCGGGAACAGTTCCCGGAAGCTTTGAAATACGCTTTACTGGCTGGTGATTCGGAGGCGGTAGTGGCGATCGCCTCAGAGGGGTCAGAAGCTTTACTGCTCGGGCAGGACACTGCCTCCCTGTTGCGGTTACGAAAGAGCCTGCCGAATCAGCTTCTGGAGCGCAGTGCCCGACTCAGAATTGTTTATGGTTGGGTTCATGCCATAGGCGGACAGTTTCGTCAGGCCAGATCCCTGATTGATGGGCTCGACGCGTCTGATGCTCAGGAGCATGCGGCACGCATCTGCGCGCTGAGAGCGTTTATCCTCCGGGGAGAAGGCAAGGTAGTACCGGCTTTGGAAATGGCTGACCAGGCCCTGAGTGCAGGTGATTTGTCCACTCAGGGGCAGCTGGTTACCCAGATGGTGAGATCAAGCGCATTGTGTGCCTGTGGCCGCTTCACGGAGGCGAGAGATGCCAATCGCGCCGCAGCACGTCTTGCTCGGGAAGCGGGCGATGCGGGCTCGGAGGCGCTGGCGGTATACGCCCATGCCAGAATTGAGCTGGGTAAGGGGGCGTTAAAGCATGCGGAGCAGCTATTGCGTACCGGGCTGGATACCGCGATGCACGAACTGGCAAGGCCGGCCAAGATCGGTGAAACCCGGCTGCAGCTGAATCTGGTGCTGGTGTTGTGGCATCAGGGTCGAGACACAGAGGCTGACCGTTTGCTGGTCACGTGCGGTCGTCATGCCGAGCGTACCCGTGACCTTGGGTTGCTGTTGGCAATGTCTGTTCGCGTTCTGATGTGTCGAGCGGCAGGCCGGCTGAATGATGCGTTCGTCTGGATCGGTCGTGCCGAACGCACCATGCACGCCTGGCAGGTGGATGAAACCCTGTTTGTTCCCGTGCTGGAAGCACTCAAGGCCAGTTGCTGGTTGGCCCAGAATCAGGTGGATAGTGCCGCTCAGGCGGTCGCCAAGCTGGAGCCTTATCGTCAGGCGGGCTGTGTGCCGGAACTTTTCCCGATGATGCCTGGGCTATTGGACTGCATGGACGTCCGGGTGGCTCTGGCACGCGGCGACAGCGTACGTGCCCGCGAAACCCTGACGGGCATTCGGGAGCGTTATGAGGCGGTGATTCCGTGGGGAGTGGAATTGCACATTCGATTGCTGGAGGCAGTGCTCGCCCAGGAAGAGAAGGGGCTTAGCGCAGCGCAAAAGATCCTGGCTTCGGTGGTCGCCGAAGCATCGCGGGAGCACTTCATCAGTCCGTTTGCGGAGCTCCAGAATGAACTTCGGGACCTGATGACAAAAGGGTTCGCCCAGATCGCGAATGGGCCGTTTAAGGACTCCCTGGGTCGCTTGTACCGCATTCAGCCTGAAACGGAGTCCGCTGAGGCACTGGCGGAGCCAATCAGTGATCGGGAGCAGGGTGTTCTGGAGCTGATTGCGAAAGGGCTGTCGAACCAGGAAATTGCTGACAAGCTTCATATTTCGCTGCACACGGTCAAAACCCACGCGCGCAGAATTAACGCCAAGCTGGCAGTGAGGTCGCGTACTCAGGCTATTGTCCGGGCAAGGGAGCTGGGGCTGCTTTAACTCTGCCTAGCCGGGTTTCAAGGCTTCGATACGGGCATCCTTGTCGGCCCAGAGCTCACTGATCCATCGCTGAAAATCTTTGCGCATTTCGCGGTCGTTCTCGTAATCCATGCCCAGAAAGCGAGGCGGGATTTCCCGTGTGCGCACATCGATAACGATGTGACGGATGCGTCCGCATAGATAGTCCCAGAAGCCTGCCTTGCCATCCGGATAGACGATCGTGACGTCCAGCATGGTGTGAATGATCTCACCCATAGCCTGCAGGACGAAGGCGGTGCCTCCTGCACGTGGTTTCAGAAGATGCTTGTACGGTGAGCCCTGGTGCTGGTGTTTTTCAAGGGTAAATCGAGTACCTTCCATGAAATTGAACACCGTTACCGGCGTGTGGCGGAACTTTTCACAGGCGGCCTGGGTTGCTGCGACGTCCTTGCCTTTAAGTTCCGGCCGTTTGGCAATCTGCTCTTTGGTATGGCGATGCATGAACGGAAAATCCAGCGCCCACCAGGCAACCCCCAAAAACGGCACCCAGATCAGTTCCTTTTTGAGAAAAAACTTCAGTAACGGGATACGGCTGTTCAATACGTACTGAATGGCCGGGATGTCCGCCCAGCTTTGATGGTTGCAGGTGACAAAATACCAGTGTTCAGGGCTGAGCTTTTCCACGCCCCGCACATCCCACTTCACCTGATGCAGCGTGTCCATCAGCAAGTTATTAAATCCGATCCAGATCCAGGCAATCCGGTTCAGCACAACCGTGCAGGACTTTCTTACAGGTACGACGGGTAAAACCAGCTTGCCGATCGCGAACAGCAGCAGAACTGGAAAGAGCACCAGGGTGTTGCTCAGGATGAGTAGTGCCGCCAGGGTTCCTTTCAGCGGCGCAGGCAAAAAGTGAAGCATTCCGGAATGTCTCTGGAGTTAGGTTTTTGTTAGTGAACTCAGCCGTCACTCGGCTCCGTGCCAGCCGTTTTCTGGCCGGGCAGGAGTGTAGCTTCCGGTGTCGCCGTGGCCAGCTGCTGAAGGCGATCCGGGGTCATGTCGCGGATCACCTCCCGAAAATCATCATCGTAGTAGGACAGGTTGTTGTAATGGATCATCGCCCGGATTTCTTCAACGTAGTCCTGACCACGTTCGGAGTACCCGAGTAACCCACCAGCCAGTTCAGGGCCGGAGAGGGGATCGTTGCCTCGACGGTCCTGAAGCCGAATATCCCGGAGCTCCTGATACGTCGGGTGCCGGTTCAGGTTCTGGATGTATGCCCGTACCGAACGGAAGGGTGAGGAGAACTTTGCCACTTCGTGGTTCGCCCCTTCCTCCCGACTCCGCGGGACCAGTCCACAACCTTTTGAGAAGCACCACTGGCCGAACAGGTTGTAGCCCTTGGTGGCAAAGCGGGATGTGCCCCAGGCAGACTCATTGGCGGCCTGGGCGAGAATCAGGGATGGTGGAATGACGTCCAGACGTTTACGCAGCAGCGCAAACTGTTCCTTGCTGCCTGGCTCGGCGTCGATTCGCAGCCGATCAGCGTGACCATTCAGCCACTGCAGTTCATCTTCAGACAGTTCAGGTTTCTGGGCCAGACTTTGCAGGTAATCCCGTTCGATCAGAATCCGGGAATTGGCCAGCAAAATACGCGGGTATAGATACGAGAAAAAGGCGGCTTTTTTCTCTGTGGTGTCACTGTAGCTGGTGAAGTCGGGCAGGCCCTGATGCGCCCATTTTGGTAGTGCCGGCAGGGATGTCAGCGGCAGCTCCGAGCCTGAATGCCCGTCGTCCATGTTGGCAGGGGGCACATAGAAACCACCCCCACGGCAAATGCAATTAGCGGGAGAAAGAGCAACAGACCACGTTTGGCGGCAGACATAAAACCTCTCGTCACGAACGATATGCCAACGATTATAACAGGTTATACGCTGCCGTCTGCCAGTCGGGTCAGCGCCTTCAGGAACAGGGCTTTTCGGCTCATGAGGGCTCTGGAATTCGCGTTGCCAGCACCAGACCTATTTGTTCTTCACCCGCCTGAGTAGCCCTGAGGCGCAGGTAGAACTGAGTTTGGTCGTCGGTGAAGAAACCGTCCAGGTTGAGGTTGGCATTGGAACTGGAACTGGTAAACAGCACCTGACCATCGCTCAGGTCGGAGTAGGTGAGGGCAATGTCGGCAGATTCCTGGAGCTCCGGCGCAGAGACCGTTTCATCGCTCACCGAGTGGGAAACGTTTAAAGTGCGAGGTGTCAGAGTAGCTGTGCTGCCTGACGTAATGGTGAGAATTGAATTCTCGAAGTGGGCCAGGGTGTTACGGTCGTTCTCCAGCCCAAGGCGAACACCTTGCAGTCTGAAGCGGCCGCTGGCCGGTGCGGGCGAGCCGGTTTGGGCGGCTGCGATGAGCAGGCCGTCTCCTCCAGGGCTTCCGTTCAGGTTGAACGCCAGCAGATCACCGTCGGGATTGCTGGCGCCGACACCGATGTCCGGCTGCTGAAAAGATCCTGAGGCATCGTCTTCGTCCAGGTTCAGTCGGCCAATGTTTTGGTCACAATCACTGAGCCGGGCGGTGCGGGAGCTCAGGGTCCAAGGCGTGAGCAGAACATCAGCGCTTGAGGACACGCCGCCGCCGGAGCCTCTTTGGATCTGTTGGATAGTTTGGTTTTGGGTGATGGTTGCGGTAGCCCGGCCATCCTCCGCTGCGCCGTCCACTGCAATGTTCCAGGTGCCCAGGCCGGATTCAAAGGCGACCGGCACGGAGCCCTCGCCCCTTTCTCCTTCAGTGAACTGCAGAGCAAGGTACACGACGTTGAGCTCCCTGCCATTGAGCGTGTCCAGTTTGAAGTCCAGCTCCCGTAACAGGTCAATCTCCAATACCGACAGGTAGTGATCTTCAACGGTCTCTTTGCGTTTTAGTTCTTCGCCGGCTTCTTCGAGTTCGATGGCTTTACCGGCGCTGAAGTAGCCGCTGATAACCCGGTCCGGGCCGACGGTCTCGGACACCGGGGGAGACGTGTAGGCATCAAGGTAATAGGGGTTGCGGGTCCAACCGAGAGTTTTGGACGTGCCTCGCCCTGTGATGCTCTGGTAAAGCGCTCGACCTGCCAAAAGTCGGGAATCGTCCAGTAGTGTGGCGGCACCGGGAGATGAAGCGTGGGTGTTGAGTGACCATTGATCTGAGCCGCGCAGGAAGAAGTTGTTGCCAGCCTGATGAATGAGCGCTTCACGCTCGTAGGGGATGTCGCTGGCGAGCGATGTCACCTTTATGTTGAAGGCATCGAAACTGGTCAGTGTAAGTGCCGGATAGACGTAGCCGACGCCGTTGATGTCCTCTAGCCGTTCTTCTTTAGCAAGGCGAACACCCCATTGGCCGGAGTTTGTCAGTGAGCTCTCGAGGGACGTCTGGCCCAACTCAACGCCAAAAAACACCGCATTGTAATCTGCCGAGGTGGCGCTGATCTTGCCAGAGGAAGTTTCATCGAGCAGGGCATAGTCAGCCATGGCCGCAACGTAGTTGGAAAAATCACCACGATCAGAGAGTGTCGTAAGAGCGAGATTCAGGTCTGCGTCGGATGAGATATCGATTTCGAAATCGTGCACCTGGTCAGCAAGGGTCGACCACACGTATTTATTCAGGCAAAGCTGACCACCGGCGTCTGCTACACAGTCCAGAATGCCTTGTAGCTGGCTTTCGCTGTATTCGGCGAGGGTGTTGCGAACCAGGTATTCGGAAAAAGGATTGATCTTCACATCGCGGTCGGCGTCGGCTGCCAGGGCTCGCATCACAGTGTTGTTGTAACTGGCCTCAATGATGATATCGGGGCGCAGGGGCTGCCCCTCGTCAAAGCCAATAACGCTAAAGCCGTTGTCATCGGTGCGTATGGACACCGGAACTGCCCCCAGGTTCTGGAGTGACGTGTTGGTGGTGTACACCTGCACCCGATCAGGCTGAACAATTCTTAAATTTCGCCTGGTGAGTTCGGCGTCCGGTGCCACTCCGCCGGGGACTTCCATGGTAATCCGGACTTCGTTGGCGGCTAGACCGCTACTGTTACTGGAATCACCAGTGCTGGCGGAACTGAAATCGTTGACAGGATTTTGTCCGCCGGAAAAATCATTGGGGTTGCCCCTTACATCACGTATGGCATCGTCGCCACCGCTGCAGCCCATAAGAGCGGTAAATGCTGCGTAAAAAGCGAGCCGCGATTTCAGTCGCATACCTGACTATCCCCACCGAAAATTCAGGCGTTCAGTCTATCAGTGGGGAAACTGACAAAGCGTGAGATGGCACGAAAAAAGGCGCCCAAGTGGGCGCCTTTTTCATTTTCGTGACCCTGATGCTGGGTCAGATCGGAAGATCAGAAGAAGATCTTCATGCCTGCCATAACGCCTTCATCCAGATTGACGTCGCCACGCAGCGGACGGTCAAGATCGGTGTTCAGGTAGCGATAGCCGGCAAAAACCTCGGCGTTGCGGATCACCCGATAGCTGACCCGAAGTTCCAGGCTGGTCAGGTCGTCGGAGTCACCAAAGGCCAGGATGCTCGGTGCGTAGTGCAGGCCGCCGGTGAATGACAGGCCGGGTACTTTGGGGACGTTCAGGGTTGCGAAGCCACCCAGTGCAACGGCGCCGCCGTCCAGCTCATCGGCATCCCAACCGATGGCACGCATGCCGATACCGGCAGTGGTCGGCAGGTTGCCGATTGCGGTACGGCCCTGAGCGTGAAAATCCAGGTTCAGGATGTCCAAACCACCTTCACGGTAGGTGTAGCCTGTTCCCAGTTGCAGTTCGTCGTTGCTGCCCAGGAAGTTTACCTGGCCTTTGACTGAGTCGTTAGTGAGACTCAGGTCGACATCGCCGGCAAACGCCGGAGCTGCAGCGAGAGACAGAACCATCAGGGAAATACGGGACGCTTTCATGCATGCACCTTTCGTAAGTGATTAAAAAAGTTGGGGTATGGTAACGGGCCGACCCCGGGCACTCAACTTAAAAGGTGGTAAGCCGCGTTTAATCTGGCGCTTGATAGACTATTCAGTGACGGGTTTCTTCGCCACCCTGGTCGAGATCGTCCGGCGAGACGTTCTCGGCGGGAACCCGGTACTCTTCATTGGCCCAGGCGCCGAGGTCGATGAGCTTGCAGCGCTCCGAACAGAACGGGCGGAACGGATTGGATTCGGTCCATTCCACGGTTTTTTTGCAGGTGGGGCATTCAACGTTCATGGTTGCCTTTGACGCTCGTATAACTGTAACTGTTGCCAGCAATCTGCTCAGGAGACTGCGGACGCCTTACAGTATTGTTCCAGTACTGCCCTCAACATTTCAATATTGACAGGCTTGGCTACGAACGAATCCATGCCGGCGCGTCGGCATTTTTCCTCATCTTCTTCCATGGCACTGGCTGTGAGCGCCACCACAGGGGTGCGATCACGCTGGTTTGTGGCTTCCCACTGCCGCAGTCGCCGTGTGGCTTCAAATCCGTCAACCCGGGGCATCACACAATCCATGAAGATCAGATCGAACGGATTGACCTGCCACAGACTGGCGGCTGCTTCGCCATCGTTGGCCGTCATCACATCACAGCCCAGTTTTTCCAGCAGCCTGCGGGTGAGAGTGCGGTTGACTGGATTGTCTTCAACCAGCAGCACTTTCATCCGTCCACAGGGCAGTTCCCGACGGCGGGATGAATCGGTGACGGCCTGCAGCGAGAACCGGGTCAGGAATCGCCGTTCCTTTTTTGCCGCGTCTGCGAAGAGCTGATTCAGAATAGGCATCAGGCAGGACTCGCGCAGCGACTTGCTCAGGAACGCGTCGGCGCCGGCTTGGCGGAAGTGTTCCGCATCGCCGCGCTGGGGGTTAGATGACAGCATCAGCAGGCGCATGTCGGCCCACAATGGGTTGCCGCGAATCTGCCGGCACAGGAGGTCGCTGTCCATGTCCGGAACAAAGCCATCCAGAACAATGGCGTCAAACGGCTGCTGGCTGTCAAAGGCCTGGCGAAGGGAAGTCAGTGCCTCGCCGGCAGATTTTACAGCCTCAATGTGAACGTCATGCCGGGAGAGCATTTCCAGAGTAATCTTGCGGGAAAGCTCGTAAGAGTCCACCACCAGGATGCGGCGGTTTTTAACCATCCGGTCATCTGGCCTGACCCGGGTTGAGCTTTCCGGTGCTACCGGAAGTTTGAGCTCGATCCAGAAGGTGGAGCCTTCGCCAGGACGACTCTCCAGATCCAGTGAACCCTCCATCAGATTGACCAGCTGTCGGCAAATGGTCAGGCCAAGGCCGGCACCGGGCAGCTGTCGCTGAAAGCGTTGTTCAAGCTGAACGTAGGGTTCACACACCAGGGGAATATCTTGGGGATTGATGCCAACGCCGGTGTCTTCAACCGCAAGGCGAAGCCTGAGCTCGCCGTCGCGCCGGCCGAGCACTTCAATGCTGATCAACACGTGGCCGGAATCGGTGAATTTGATGGCATTGGAGGTCAGGTTGAGAAGAATTTGGCGAACCCGAACCGGGTCGCCCTTCAGAACCCAGGGCAGGTTCTCATCAATACGCAGCTCGAGCGCCAGGCCTTTTTCTCGTGCCCTGGGCCCAAGCATGTGCACCAGATCGTTCAGGGTTTCCCGCAGATCAAATGGAATATCGTCCAGTACCAGTTTGCCCGCTTCCATTGCTGAAATATCAAGCAGATCATTGATAATGGCTGACAAGCCTTCGGATGCGTTCAGCAGGGTGGCAACGTATTCGCTCTGTTCCTGGTCCAGGGGGGTGTCGGTGAGCAGGTTGGCATAGCCGAGCACTGATTGCAGGGGGATGCGGAGTTCGTGGCTGACGTTGGCGAGAAACTGGTTCTTGGCGTGATTGGCTCTTACCGCTTGATCCCGTTCGCCCTGGGATTGGATCGTAGTCTGGCGCAGGGACTGGGTGTCTTCGAGGATCTGGAGTCGCA
Organism: Marinobacter similis; assembly: GCF_000830985.1. Taxonomy (GTDB): domain Bacteria; phylum Pseudomonadota; class Gammaproteobacteria; order Pseudomonadales; family Oleiphilaceae; genus Marinobacter; species Marinobacter similis. Next base: position 2,604,393 of record NZ_CP007151.1, read on the forward strand.
TCTTGTTCAGCGCCTGCTCCAGTTCGGTCAGCTCATCCGGCGTTTTGGGTGGGGAGCGTTTGAGCTTTAGCGGATCAACCAAAGCATCCAGATTGAGTCTGGCGGCGTAGTCGGCCATGGCCTCAAGGTGCCGCGAAAGCGTCAGGCGAACAATGATCAGCAACCCAAAGGTGCCCAGCATGACCACAATGGACTGAAACAGCAGGTTCAGCAACGCCCGATCCCTGAGGTCGTCGTAGATGCGCTCCACCGACGAAGTGAGGGTGAGCTTGCCAACATCTTCGGGGCTGCGAAACGTGGACCGGTCGAAAATCAGAGGAAAGGTCTGGGAGATGACCCGGCCTTCGGGAAAGGTGCCGGTGGTGAACTCGTCACCGGTCGTGGTAATGACCCGGGCGTGCTGGATAGCATTGACGGCTTTCATATCATCGAGCTGTTGGCAACCTCGCTGTAATTCATCAACCAGATGTTGTTACTCATACTGCCCGACACCAATTCGGCAGCACGGGCCTGGGTGCTTTGCAGGTCTTCCTTCCGGCGTTCAAATTCGCCGATCATCTGGATACCGGTCGCAACCAGTGAAAACATCAGGCTGAACAGCAACACATACGCAAGTAACCGGGCCGCGAGCGGCCTGATTCCCAGGCGTTTTAAAAACCGGTTTGAAGGCAATGCACGAGTTCCCTGTGTCGACGACTAACTCACCTGCCGGAGTTTAACAGACAGTTAGGACTTCGACACGTTCCTGTGAATCAAGGTTCACGAAGCGAAAGCGAACGTTCAAATCGTAAAGGTGCGCCCCGTAAATACGCTCTTCCTGCCGGCCTCGGCGGAACGAGGGCCGTGGGTCGTAACTGACCACGTCTTTGATCAGGTTTTGCAGGTCCGGGTAATCCTCAGGCGGGAGGGCCTGGAGTTGTTGTTCTGCCTCTGGCAGGAACGAGACCGGCAGCCGCTCAGTGGGCGGGCTGTCGGCCCATCCAGTGAGGCCTCGGGCACGGCGTCGGAAAATGGCAGGTAGGGTTTGATGTCGAGAATAGGGGTGCCGTCGATCAGGTCGTGATCGCTGATGTTCAGGATCAGTCGGCCGTCTCTGCGGCTGAGCCCCCGGTTCCTGACCACCGAGAGCCCCAGGCTGTTGGGCCTGAATGGCGACCGGCTGGCAAACACACCTACCTTGCGGTTACCGCCAAGACGAGGTGGCCGAACCACTGGCCGCCACTCGGCGCGAACCGCTTCGTGGAACTGAAAGGTGAGCCAGAGATGGGTAGCCGATTCCAAACCCCGAAACGCATCCTCACGATCGTAAGGTGGTTCGATGACAAGTTCCGCATGGGCGTATCGGGTCAGTCCTGGTTGCCGAGGCACGCCGAACTTGTCGCGAAAACACGACCGGGTGAGAGCGATTGGCGTAAGTGTCAGGGCGTCCTGCGCGGGACGGGACGGGTGTCTTGGCATAGTTAATCCAGGTAAGGGCGTTCAAGGCTGCCGGAAAAATACAATTCTATCCTGAAAAGCACCGATGCCCGGTCCTTGAAACTCTCTTCCCGCGGAAATTCCAGCGCAGGAATTACTTCCGCGTAAACCCAGTCACTGTGCAAGCGGTACCGCCAGGTCAAGTCCGCAAAGGCTGTGGTAGGGCGCCAGGACGGCTGGCTTTCCCCCAGAACCCCCAGTCGGGGTGTCAGGGTTGAGCGGTTGTTCAGTCGCTTATCGACACTAAAGATCTGGGCCGCCACGAATTTCCGATTCCTGTGCACCCACTCCAGTTCCGATGAAGACTGAAAATACCAGCCATTACCGACCGAGCGACCAAAGCCAAGCCAGGTGCGCTCGCCCCAGCCATCACTGTGGTAGTAATAGAAGCGTTGCTGCACACTCATCAGCCAGTCATCGTCCAGCCGCCATTTCTTCTTGGCCGTGGCTCGCCAGAATGCGTCGGGCGGAAATCTCAGGCGCGCACCCACGTCATTGGACAGGTTGATGGCATCGCCGATCTGGGTCAGATAACGCAGGGCACCGGTAGTGTCGGTGTCGGTACGATCGGTTTCCGTTAATTGACGGTCTCGCTGCCGCTCTTCCAGCGGGATCAGCTCTTCGCTCTCACTCTCAATAACCAAGCGAAGTTTGCGGCGGGTTGTGGGAACATCGAGACGGAATCGGGCCTCCGGCTCGAATTGAAACGGATCGCCGTACTCTGATTCAGTGGCAAATCCGACGCGAAGGTAACTGGCGTTGTTGGGGAGGTCGTGCTGACTGCCTGACAAGGTGCGATCGGCCCACTGGCCTAGACGTTCAATTCTGGGATTATGCGTCCGTCCCTGCAGCAACACCCAGTTGCTGAATTCGAACCAGTAGGAATCCCTTGGCTCGTCCCAATACTCCTCGGGGGAAAACGTATAGAAGGACTCAGGTAAAGAGCCGGGCGCCAGAACATCGGGCACCGGCCGTTCCTGAACCCGGAAGACAGGTTCAGCTGCTTTAGCGGGTCCTTGGGACAACAAAAAGCATGCGGCGGTGATGCCTGTCAGCAGGGAACGAGAATCGCGGTCAGGCAAAGTCCACCAACATCTTTTTATGCAATTCATGAACCTGACGCTCCACGTCAACGTGTGGGCGGTTGTTATCAATTATAGCGTCAGCCTTCCCGCAGCGCTGATCTCTCGACATCTGTGCCGCAATAATGCGCTCGACTTGTTCCCGTGAGTTGGCGTCCCTTGCCACGGTACGCTCGATTTGAACATCTACGGGAACATCCACCACCAGGGCGTAATCCACAAGTTGGTGCTGATCGGTTTCGAACAGCAGGGGCGTGACCAAGAGCACGTAAGGCAGTGAGTAATGCTCCGGCTTCAGCTGGCGAATCAGCTCTTCCCGGATGACTGGATGTAGCAGGGCTTCCAGCCACTCCCGCTCTCCCGGTTTTTCAAACACAATGGTCCGAAGCTGTGCGCGGTCAAGGGCACCGGCGGCATCCAAGATGTCCGTGCCAAAATGCTCGGCAATGGCTTTGAGTGCGGGCGTGCCTGGCTCGACCACTTCGCGGGCAACATCATCTGCGTCGACCCAGTGGACGCCGAGATCCCCGAACATGCGCACAACGGTAGATTTGCCGGAGCCGATACCGCCGGTAAGGCCTACAATCGCCATCAGTTACACACCTAAAAAGCCAAACCAGAAGCGTTGGATCTCGGTTCCAAACCAGAGGCACAGCAGGCCCGCAGCCGCAAGGTAGGGGCCAAACGGGATTGGCACCTCGCGGCCATGCTTTTTGAGAATCATCAGGCTGATGCCAACCACTGCGCCAACCACCGAAGACAGCAGAATCACTGCTGGCAGCAGCTGCCAGCCCAGCCACGCGCCTAGTGCGGCCAGTAGTTTGAAGTCACCATGGCCCATACCTTCCTTGCCAGTGACCAGTTTGAACAGCCAGTACACCGACCATAGGGACAAGTAGCCCCAGACTGCGCCCCAGAACGCGCTGGTGAAGTCGGTCAGCAAGTCAAAGTAATTCAGCACCAGGCCGAGCCAGAGGAGGGGCAGGGTAATGCTGTCCGGTAGCAGTTGGGTGTCGAAGTCGATCACCGTCAAAGCCACCAGGGACCACACCAGCAACAACGACCAAAGCGCGGCCTCGGTTGGGCCAAGGATTGCGACGGTGGCAATGGAGAGCAGGGCAGTGATCGCTTCAATGATCGGATAGCGGGGGGAAATGCCGGTCTTGCAGGAGGCGCACTTGCCGCCAAGAACCAGGTAGCTGATCACCGGAATGTTCTCCCAGGCCCGAATGGTGTGGCCACAGGAAGGGCAGGTCGATGCCGGTTTGGACAGGGTGATCCGCTCTTCCGGCTTTCTCTGGGTTTCAGGCAGCTCCAGGAATTCTTCGCACTGGCAGCGCCAGTCCTGATGCATCATCTTCGGCAGGCGCAGGATGACCACGTTGAGAAAGCTGCCGATGCAGAGGGATAGCAGGGTGACGGACAGGAACAGTAGCCAGGGTGTCGCCAGGAATGTGTCTAGTGTGAGCATTGGGTGTCCATTAAAACGAGAAAGGCCGGGATACGATGGGTAGCCCGGCATGGTAGCTAGGGGTGATTAACCTACAACCTGACCCATCTGGAAGATTGGGAGGTACATGGCAACAATGAGGCCGCTACAAGAACACCTAAAACGGACATGATCATGGGTTCCATCAGGGCGGTCAGATTGTCGACCATGTCATCAACGACGGCCTCGTAGTGTTCTGCAACCTTCTGCAGCATTTCATCAAGGTTACCGGACTCTTCACCAATGGCGGTGAGTTGCACCGCCATCACTGGAAAAATATCCTGTTCACGCATCGAGGCTTGAAGCTGCGTGCCGCTCGAGACATCGTTCTTGATGCGGTCGATAGCATCCCGGTATACGGCGTTGCCTGTAGCGCCTGCGACTGAATCCAGAGCGTCAACAAGGGGGACGCCGGCTGCAAAGGTTGTTGATAAAACCCGGCCGAATTTTGCCACCGCAGATTTGTCAAGGATTTCGCCAACTACGGGAAGCTTCAAAACATATTTATCAACGAAGTCAGAAAATTTTGGCGACCGACGAATGGCTTCCTTGAATACGAATATTGTGCCAACGATTCCAAGTAAAACTACAAACCACCAGCTCTGCATCCATTCCGAGAGTTTGACCACAAATTGCGTAAACACTGGAAGTTCAGCGCCGAAACCCTGGAACAGGCTTTCAAATTGGGGCACAACTTTAATGAGCAGGATTGCAGTGACGATAATCGCAACCACGACGACAGCGATGGGATAAGTCATTGCTTTTTTGACTTTCTTTTTTAACAGTTCTGTTTTTTCAAGATACGTCGCTATGCGGTCAAGCATCTGCTCTAGAGCACCAGCTTTTTCGCCAGAATCAACGAGGTTACAGTACAAGTCATCGAAGTGCTTCGGGTGTTTTCGGAGAGCCCCGGCAAAACTCGTGCCTGAAGAAATGTCGTTCCTAATGCTCATTACTAGTTCTTGAAGCCCTTTGTTTTCAAGTCCATCTGCAACTATGTCAAAGCTTTGGACCAGCGGCACGCCCGCTTTCATCATTGTAGCCAGCTGACGGGTCAGCATCGCAATGTCAAAAGGCGTAATCTTTTTGCTCCCTCCACCAAACAGAGGTTTTGGTTTCTTTTTAACTTTGTCGGGAATGATGCCTTGTTTGCGAAGCTGCGCCTTCACCAGGGCAAGGTTAGAGCCGGTAAGCTCACCCTTGGATTTGTTGCCTTTACGGTCTTTGCCTTCCCAAACATACGATTCCAGCTTTTGCGCTTTCTCTGCCATGCTTAATCCTTCGTGACCCGGTTGGCTTCTTCAAGGCTCGTTACACCCTCAATTACTTTCAAAAGTGCCGATTGACGCAAGTTTCTGAAGCCTTCGGCCTGAGCCTGCTGTGCGATTTTAATGGAGCTGGCCTCTTCCATAATCATGTTCGCCAGCTCGTCGGTGATCTTGACCACCTCGTATATACCGACGCGGCCTTTGTATCCACCATTGCATTTATCACAGCCGTTCGGGCGGAACAACGTGAAGCTGTATCAATTTGTTCTTGTGTGAACCCTTCTTTCAAAAGCACATCTTTGGGAATGTCTGACGCCTGCTTGCAGCTACATAGTCGTCGACCCAGGCGTTGGGCAATGATCAGGCTTACCGATGTCGCAATATTGAACGACGGCACACCCATGTTCATCATCCGCGTTAGCGTTTCAGCCGCGCTGTTGGTGTGAAGGGTTGAAAGAACCAGGTGCCCCGTTTGGGCTGCCTTGATAGCAATGTTCGCGGTTTCAAGATCTCGGATCTCACCGACCATGATGACATCCGGGTCTTGCCGCAGAAACGCCCGCAGGGCTTCAGCAAAACCAAGTCCGACCCGTGTATTCACGTTAACCTGGTTAATGCCCTCAAGGTTAATTTCCGCAGGGTCCTCGGCGGTAGAAATGTTTCGTTCATGAGTGTTCAGTATGTTGAGGCCGGTATAAAGAGAAACGGTCTTGCCTGAGCCGGTTGGCCCCGTCACCAGAATCATACCCTGTGGTTGCTCAAGGGCAGTCATGTACATCTCTTTCTGGTCTTCTTCATAACCCAGAACATCAATGCCCAATTTGGCTTGGCTTGGGTCGAGGATACGCAGCACAATTTTTTCGCCCCAGAGGGTGGGGAGGGTGTTGACCCGGAAATCGATGGCCTTGGTTTTGGATAGTTTCATCTTGATGCGGCCATCCTGCGGTACTCGGCGCTCAGAAATATCCAGCTGCGCCATGATCTTCACGCGTGCTGAAATTTTCGGAGCCAGCTTGATGGAAGGGCGGGATACCTCCTTGAGAATGCCGTCAGTGCGATACCGTACCCGGTAGGTTTTCTCGTACGGCTCGAAGTGAACATCGGAAGCGCCACCACGTATGGCATCGAGCAGCATTTTGTTGACATATTTAACGATCGGAGCGTCGTCAACTTCGGTCGCAGAGACTGCGCCATCGTCCTCCTGCTCGCCGCCTTCAGTCTCGACGCCTTCGAGGTCTGCATCGTCAAGATCGCCCATAGTGGTGTCTTGCGATTCAAGATATTTGTCGATGGCTCCACGAAGTTTGGCATCGTCGACCAGAACCGCATCGGTACTTAAGCCGGTGTTGAACTTGATCTCGTCCAGCGCCTGAATGTTGGTGGGGTCGGACACGGCTATGAATAGTCGGTTGCCACGCTTGTATAGAGGCAAGGCATTGTGCTTCCGGATCAGCTTCTCGTCGACAGCTTTCTCCGGCATCATCTCAGGCAAAAAGGAATCTAAGTCCAGTACCGAAACTCCGAACTCCATAGCAGCAGAAAACGCTAGTTTGGAGCTGTCCGCCAGGTTGTTTTGGGTGAGGTAAGTGATCAGCGGGATTCGATTCTGCGATGCTTGCAGGAAGGCATCCTTTGCAGCTGCCTCGTCAAGAAGTCCGTCATCGACGAAGCGTCTTGCAAGTCCGGTAAGCGTGATATTACTTTGATTGGTAGACATAAATTAAGTAAGGAGCGCAGCCTAAGTTACTGAAATTGAAATTTTGTTAATTGGAGAGAGTTTAGATGGCAGACGGGCTTTTGGAAAGGCGCAACATTCCCGCTCATAGTTAAACGTCTTTTGTCGCCCCGTTTTTCCGGACTTTTTAAGCAATGCAGCCTTGAAGGTGACAAAAAAAGTCACCACCTGACGTTGCCGGACACGCAGAGTGCAATGTTTAGGATGCGTTACGTGATCCTCGTAAGTAATATTTGCTCTTGAAAACAAAGGCGTTTTAAGAGTTTTCCAGTTTTTTTGGATGTTGGCACGCGCAATGCTTAGCACTCCGTAGGCTCAAAACAGCGGTATAGGGCACGATTCCATTGAGCCCTGACTGGTTAGAGTTGATCAACGACAAACAATGAGGTCGATAATGAAAAATATTCAAATTAATCATGCTCAGAAAGGTTTTACACTCATCGAACTGATGATCGTAGTTGCGATCATTGGCATCTTGGCTGCAATCGCGATTCCGCAGTATCAGGACTACATTGCGCGGACTCAGATGAACCGTGCTTACGGTGAGCTTTCTGCACTCAAAACTTCTGCAGAAGAAAGCTTGATGCGTGGTCAGGGAGCCTCTTTGACCGACGCTGACTCTGTCGGATTTACGTCGTCTACTTTGCTTACCAACAACGAGCCTTCAGTATCGTTTGATGGCGCGACTGGCGCAGGCACAATCACTGGTGTAATGGGCAACGAAGCCAGCACTGCGGTTGTTGGCGCAACTATTGAAATTGCCCGCACTACCGGTGGCACTTGGACTTGCCGCGTCGCGCCAGGCACTGGTGGTTGGGATGATTCGTTCGTTCCGACTGGTTGTGCCCTGTCCAACTAAGATCAAGAAGTGCTTGAGTGTGAAGTAGAAAGAAGGAAGGCCTTGCCTTCCTTCTTTTTTTTGTCGCTTTTTTTCTTCCTGGCTTGTTTAACAGCGTCTCTCCAGTTTTTAGTGGTTATGATGGTGTCCGTTGGTCGCTTTTGTTAATTCTGCCTGCGGTTATTCTGGTGTTCCTCTGCATCAGTAGTGAAGTGCCCAAAGTCGTCGTCGTGTCCATGTTAGTGACGGCCGGCGTTGGTTCATATTTTTTTCCTTTATCACCCCCATATGTGTATTCAATCTTTGAAGCTCAATACTGGCTTGTTAGTTTGCTCTTTGCTGGATTGGTTTCGAGGAATCGAAGTTTTGCATCCATACTATTAAAAAGCCGTATTTTGGTTGTTGTAGCATTTTGTTTTGCTTCTCTTTATATCTTGACGATAGTCATGGGTTTGCTTTTTTGGTATCAGCAGGGAGGAGGGAAGGTTACCGATTTTCTTCCTTTCGGCTTTTACAACATTAGAATGTGGTCTCATATCGCAACCTGGATAATTCCACTGTGCTGTAGTTGTTTGTTTCTTATGCAAAGTCGGCTGGCATCCCGCAGAAGAGTCGCTATGATTTGGGGGGGGGTAGTTCTTGGTCTCTGGTTCATGGTCCTACTTGGCTCTGCCGCCCGAGGCAGCATGCTGGCACAAGGCTTGGCCTTTCTTTTTATGCTAGCACTTTATCGTCGAAAATTTTGGGATATAGGGAAGTTTTGGGTCTATAGTTTCATTTCCGGGGTTGTCCTATATTTTATATTTGTAATCGCCATTCCAAAAGCTTTATTTGAGCAGATTGGTTATTATCAGATATTCAGAACCGGGGGCTCGGGCCGCGGTCAATTATGGGAATACGCGCTATCGTTGAGTTTTGAGAACTTTCCTTTCGGAGTCGGCTCATTGGCCTATAGCTACCGAATCCCAGTTGATGCCTACTATGCTACCCCCCACAGCTTATATTTCACTTGGGCTTCAGAATACGGTTGGCTTTTCGTCGTTACTGTTGTCGCTATTTTCTTCAGGTTCAGTTTTCGAGCTTGGAGAAAGGAAAATGTCCTGTCTCATAATGACTCCGGTTTGCAGCTAGGTGTGCAGTTTTCAGTTTTGTCTGCGCTTGTTCACGCATGTGTTTCAGGTGTTTTTACGAGCCCTGTTTCGCAAATCGTAGGTTTTCCTGTTTTAGCTATATATTTCGCGTTTTGCCTTGATGCCAATAAACAATGTAGCTGTGCGGTTGGCCGTGGCAGGCTCGTAAATTACCTTTCGTTATTACTTTTTTGGCTATCTATTTTTATTATATATCCTTCATATACTTGGTGGCATTCATCGAAGCAAGATGCTGTTAAATATATGGAGATAAATCATATAGGATTGGCTCCACGCTTCTGGATTCATGGAAGGTTTGTCGGTAATGAGGATAGTGAGTAACCATATGAAGTCGTTGACCCGTTATAGTTTACTGTTATTGTTTCTGCTCCCTTCATTGACATTTTTTCATATCTGGCCACTGAATTCGGTGTTCTCAGATGGATTTACACTTTTTCTTGGGTGCCTCGTTTTCGTTTCAGTAATCTTCTTAAGAGGAAAAGATGGAAAGTTAGATTTTTCGAACTTTATTTTATACCCATTGATTCTTTGCGCCATTGGCGGGCTTTCTTTGCTCTGGGGTGGAGGAATTGGGAACAGCACAATTTATTGGTCTGGTTTGATTCTCGCGGTTTCTGTGGGTTGGAGCATAGCGGTTTCATCAATGAGTGTCCCAGGGGGCCGAGAGGATTATTGCTTGGAGCTGTCCAAGGCGGCTTTGTATGGAGTTCTTGCTTTCGCAATCATTTCGTTACTCTTGTATTACGGAATTGTCCAGCGTTTTCTGGGTTTGGAATTCGCCGATGGTTCAAGGTTGAGGGGAGCTTGGCGCCAGCCAAATCTCACCACGACGACGCTTTGGTTTGGGGTTGTCGCTACGGCGTTTTTAGCTGGTTCGGGTCTATCCAAAAAAAAGCAACTGATGTTGTTTGTTGTGTTTAGTGTGCCTTTGGCTTTGGCTGCATCTCGGCTTAACTACCCGTATATATGTTTAGCACTACTACTGGGGGGATTCATGTTTCGCTTGGGAACTGAGAATCAGAGAAAGCAAGGGCACAGTCTCCTTATCGGTGCAGCTTTGGTAATGATCTCCATGGTTATTACACCGATCATCTCTAATTCCCTTATTGATTATAAAAACGCTGCGGCTTCTCAAACAGATTCTTATGACCGGGTGTCTCTGCTTGAGAGAGAAGTGGTTGATTCGCCGCGTATAAGTGAGAGCTTGAAGATTTACAATCATCTTAAGAGCCGAAAAATTTCGCATATTATGTTCGGAGAGGGAGTTGGGAGGTATGGCTTCTTCTCTTTCGAAGCTCCTGTTATACATACGGAATATTTCAAGGAACAATCAACGTGGCTTCACTCTCACAATCTCTATTCAATGATTTTTGTAGAGCTTGGCCTGATCGGGCTTGTATTTGTTTTGGTTGCAACTTCTTAATTTCAAAAAAATTATTTTCTATAAAGGGAAGAAAAGAATTTGTTTTTTTATTTGGTATTTCAGTGCTTATTTTTGTGCATAGCATGGTGGAATTTCCATTGTGGTACCCGTGGTTTTTGTTTGTATTGATTGCGGTCATCACTCCGCTTTATCGTGTTCGCACACTGAGCCTTTCGTCGAAGAAGCTGATGCCTGCGCTTTCATTAGTGGTTTTAATTTCTTTTTCTGGTATGGCGGGTAATTTGGCAAACCAAGCCATAAGATCCTGTCCATCCAGAGTGAGGATAATCCAGACGAAGAGGATTATCGAACATTGGCTGTTTTGGGTAACGACCGCTTTCTAGGTCAATACGCAACGCTTGTCAGATACCGAAAGTTTGATCCTGAAATGATGAACTTTAATCTTCAATTGAGAGAGGTCGAGCGCATGCTGGAGTGGCGTCCTTTTGACCTTGTAGCGATGCGAAGATCGACCTTGCTGATTTTAGACAGTCAGTGGGAAGAGGCATGCGATATGGTTGAGATGATGGTTCAGCGGTATCCCAGATCGGCGCCTATCATAATAGAAAAGGCGGTTTGGGTTGAGGGTGTTGATTCGACGCGCCTGGGGCAGCTGGCTGAGTGTGCAGATAGGGGGCTTTCCGTTTGGGGCAGGGATATCGCCTCTGTTGCTGAGGATAACAGAAGGAAGTTGAGAACAGATTAGTCAGTAAAGTTTTTGGCGCGATTTGTGCTGCTTTAGTATTTCTTCGGCAACATTTTTTCGGGCAGATGATGCAATGATTTTGACTAAAGATCCAGAGGCAGGATTCACGCTTATAGAGCTGATGATAGTGGTGGCAATTATCGGAATTCTGGCTGTTACTGCGATCCCATTTTATGGGAAATATGTCATGAAAACTCAAATAAATCGGGTGGTTGGGGAGGTGGGGGGGTATAGGTCTGCATTCGAAAACCAGGTCCATCGCTCTGATACGGTTACTAACGCAGATCTTGGCTATGAGCCTTCGAAGTTAACCACGGGAAGCTTTTCTGTAGATATAGCAGTGGCAAATATTGACGGTTCTGGTCACATCGAAGTGACCATTGGCGGCGAGGCGCATCCAAAGATTAAAGGCGTCATAATCAGACTTCAGCGATCGCTTATGGGTGAATGGCAGTGCCTAGTGGATCCGAGCGCTGCCTCTCTCTGGCAGGCCGATTATATGCCCAAAGGATGCAGCGAAGTTTGATCTAAATTTCCACCTCCTCAAACAACTCCGGCACCTTAGTTTCCCAGCCAAAATTATCCCGAAGCCTTTTACGCATTACGTCACTTGCGAGCATCTCTCCGTGAGTGACGTAGACCTTAGCCGGCTCGAGTGAACCCTGCCTCAGCCAATCCAGAATCTCGTTGTAATCCCCGTGGGCTGAGAGCGAATCCAGATTGTGGATCTCGGCTTTAACTGGCCAGTATTTGCATGAATCTTCACAGATTCCGCGCCATTGACGAGCGCATCCCCGCGCGTTCCCGGTGCCTGGAAGCCAGCAAACACGACGCTGTTTCTTTCATTGGGAAGAAGTGTTTTAAGGTGGTGTAGCACCCGCCCACCACTGGCCATGCCGCTGGCTGAAATAATCACGCAGGGATAACGTGCGGCATCCAGCTCGATAGATTCCTCTACCTTCCGAACAAACGTGGTGTTTTCATCAATCGTTCCACATTGTTCTGCGGTGAGCTTATGTTCCTTGTGGTGCCGGCAAAAGATCTCCGTGGCCTTAATTGCCATCGGGCTGTTGAGGTACACAGGCAACTTGGGAATGCGGCCTTCGCCCATGATCTTGTGAATCACGTAAAGCAGCATCTGAGCGCGGCCTACCGCAAACGCTGGAATTAAAACTATTCCGCCCCGGCCAGCAGTCCGTTTGATGATGGTGGCCAGCTCGGTTTCCGGGTCAACCTCACTGTGCAGCCGATCACCGTAGGTAGACTCACACACCAGTACGTCGGCCTTCTGAATTGGCTCTGGCGGCCGCATGATGATGTCGTTTTGCCTGCCCACATCGCCGCTGAATACGACCGTTCTATCGGCAGCCTTGTGGTGAACATGAACGCAGGATGACCCTAGGATGTGTCCCGCAGGAGTAAACGTGACATGGAATCCTTTTACCGGCTCAAACGTTTCATGGTAGTGCAGCGACTGAAAATGCTTGAGAGCCTCCCAGGCGTCTTTTTCGGTAAAGAGAGGTTCGGGTTTCGCGTGTTTCGAGAACTTTTTACGGAACGCATACTTGGCGTCTTCTTCTTGGAGAAAGCCAGCGTCGGGCAGCAGAACCTTGCACAGTTCATGGGTGCCTTTGGTGCAGTAAATTGTGCCTTTAAAGCCGTTCTTCACCAAGGCCGGAAGATAGCCGGAGTGATCAATGTGGGCGTGCGTTAGCACTACGGAGTCGATGGTATGCGGATCTACGGGAAACGGGGCCCAATTCCGTCGGCGCAGGGTTTTTACGCCCTGGTACATGCCACAGTCCACGAGTAATCGGTGCTTGTCGTCCGAGAGCAAATAGCGGGAACCGGTCACCGTTCCTGTGCCACCAAGGAAACGAAGCTTCACGATGGGATCCTTTTTTTCAATCGATGATACTATGAGCTTAGAAAATTGGCGGCAGATGAAAAGCTCATTTGACCGAAAATTGATCCCGAATTGACCTGACGCAGGAATCCAGTTGCATGCAATACAGCTCCATGCTTTCGGACGTCATCAAAATTGCTGACCAGGCCAGCGAGAAAGTCATGCACATCTATCAGTCAGACTTCAAGGTGAGCTACAAGGCTGACGATTCGCCCATCACAGCAGCAGACACGGCGGCTCATGACATCATCGTTCGCGGTCTGCGCATTATTAATCGCGACATTCCCGTGCTTTCGGAGGAGGGCAAAGACAACGCCTGGGAGGAGCGAAAGCACTGGCGCAGATTCTGGCTGGTCGACCCGATTGATGGCACGAGAGATTTTACCCAGCGCACTGGAGAATTCACGGTCAACATTGCCCTGATTGAGGATGGTGAACCAATCATGGGAGTGGTCATTGCGCCGGCCCTGAAAGAGGCTTTTTGGGGTTTGGTAGGAGAGGGAGCCTACAAGCGTGATCGCACGGGCAAAGTTCACAGAGTTCAGGTGGCGCAGCCAAGGATGTAAAGCGCGTGGTGGCCAGCAAGAATCACCTCAATCCTGAGACCAGGACGTTTATCGATCAACTCGGCGAGCACGAGTTGGTGCAGGCCGGCAGTTCGCTGAAGTTCTGCCGCATTGCCGAGGGCCATGCCGACATTTACCCGCGTATGGGACCAACTTGCGAGTGGGACACGGGCGCGGCTCAGGCCGTGCTGGTCGCGGCCGGTGGAAAGGTTCGAACTGTCGACGGCAGGCCACTGAAATACGGCAAGAAAGATGTATTAAACCCATATTTCATTGCAGCAGGAAACTGGTATAGTCCTCGCCTATGACATGGTACGCACTGCAGCACAAACCCGCTCAGGGCAATCGCGCTCTGACACATCTTCAGAATCAGGGCATTGCCTGTTTCTACCCGAACATCATCGTAGAGAACATTAAGGCCGGCAAGCGGACTAAAAAGCTTGAGCCGCTGTTTCCCGGTTATCTTTTCGTGAACCTGGAGCAAACCGATCCTCTGTGGGCAAAGCTTCGCTCCACCCGCGGCATCCAGAGAGTTGTGAGCTTCGCGGGTAAGCCGGCTCCGATCAGTGGCGAGGTCATCCAGCACATCAAAGACAGCCTTGAGTCGGTTGCAGAGCGGGGCGGTATCAAGCCCGGCAAGACCGTACAGCTGCATGAAGGGCCGTTTGAGGGAATCAGCGCCATCTTTCATGCCTATGACGGGGAGACGCGCGCAATTGTGCTGATTAACTTTATGCAGAAGCAGCAGTCCGTGTCAGTTCCCGTTTCTGCTATAAAATCAGATAGATAAAATCTCATAGTTTACTAAGTTTTACATTGTAACTATTGCGGCGACATGACCATGCTGTAACTATTGGCTCCGAAATTTTCATGGACGTTAGTTATAGCAAGGAGTCGCCGTGTCTTACTGCCGTTTTTACCCTATTGCGTTTCTGCTCCTGCTCTCCGCGTGTTCCGAAAGCCCCGAATCCGCTATTGACGATATTGCTGACCAAAGCAAAGACCTCGTTCAGAGTGCTCGCGATCTGGCCGATGATGCTTCCGAGCGCGTCGCTGAGGAGCTTGATAATGCCAAGGATACTGCCTCCGAGAGAGTCTCCAAGGCCGTTGATGAGCTGAAGGGGCACTGACGATGAGCGATGCAGGGGAGCGGGGTCCCGACACTCCCAAAGCTGCTTTCGCCAAAAAATGGTGACCTGGGTGGCAGCACTATCGTTGCCTGTGATCGCCCTCGGAAACTTCTCTGAAGCGGTGATGATTGTTGAGGACAGCGTAGACAGAGTCGTCTCCAGGTTCACCAATCTGCCCGAATACGAAGATCTCTCCTATCTTCGCGCTGGAATTGATCGAGGCTACGCTCGTGAGATCTTCGGTATGCCTCAGGTAACCAAAGATCTCGGGGCAGGCCAAAGCGCCGAATACTATTTCCACAAAAAGTATCTGCTTACCCTCTTGGTTCAATCAGGGGAAGTAACCGCCTTTACCGTGATCAGCCTGCAAGATGGGTTTGCTCCGCAGGTATTCGAGGGCTGGGGTGGACCGCTTGGCGAGTTCACCTTCGCGGAGATGAAGGGCATGCCAGGGGCTTTCCTTGTGGACTGGACCAAAAACAGCGCCTTATACCTCGAACTGGTTAACCTTGGCGGCGGCTCCCTTAATCAAAAGGCATATGCAGGCTGGGTGAACTATGGCTCGGGCATGGAGACTGCCGGTTTAAGCGCGCTCTACAAAAGTGTGCTGACGGGCGAAGCCACAGAGAACAACCGAAACCAGGTTCGTGCTGAAGTGCGCCCGAACCTCTTCGGCTGGGGCCGCCTTAGCCTTACTGATATCCGAAATTCCATCCTTAGCCCGACAGATCTTGGGCATTACCTGTCCGCTTACCAGTAACAACACCAAAATCGCGAGGAGTGCGAAATGACTCGAATAACCCTAAAACTTATGACGGCGGCCTTCACGGCCGGATTGCTGGCCGGTTGTGCCGGCAATGCCCCTTCCGAACAACAAAGCTCCACCAGCGGTTTGCCTGCGTGGGTCATAACCCCGGGCAAGCTGGTTCCTGAGGGCGCCATGGCCGCGACTGAGTGTGTGCCGGCAAACGCAAGCATGAGCATTCTCAAATCCAAGTCCACAGCTCTTGCCCGAGCCACCCTGGCGCAGCAAATTCAAGTAAGCGTTCAAGCCATGGAAAAAACCTACCAGGATCAAACGGAAAACGGCGCTGAGTCGGCTTCCGGTTCGACCTTCTCCAGCGTTTCCAAGCAAGTTACGGATCAGATGCTAAACGGCGCGATTTTGGAGCGCGTTGATTACATTCCGGGTACGGGTGAAACCACTCGGTTCTGCAGCATGGTCGTAATGGCTCCGGAGCAGAATCGCAAGATTTTCGAGCAAATTATTGATCGCTCCAATCGCCAAATGTCGCCAGACAACGAAGCGCTGCTGTACCAGGAGTTTCGGGCTAAGCGAGCCGCCGAGGAACTGGACGACGCTCTGGGAGGTTAACGAATGAGTCGTCTTCGTTTTGCATTATCGGTGATCGTGTTGGCTTGGCCGGGTTTGGTCTCCGCTCAGAACCTGAGCACTACGGAGGCGGGCAGCAACCATTACACTGGGAGCTCAGGGTTTGAGGATTTCAAGAAAAACCGTCGGGAAGGCTTCACAAGCTACAAGGCACAAGTTCAGGAGGAGTTCCAGCAGTTCGCCAAACTCCATGATCAGGTGACCGCGCGGTACGAGAAGCGCATTTCAGATGTGTGGGCCGATCCCGAGCAATCCTCAAAAACGCGGTGGGTGCATTACGAAGACGACTATCGGATAAAACGGGTAGTGGACTTTGAGCGTCAAAAGATTGTCTGGTCCACACCCGAGAACCAGCTTGGGACCGTTGGGTTCACCAAAAACAATGCGCGTCAGATGCTGCAGGCATTGATGGCTATGACCCGTCGGGACGCCTTTGAGCAAGATGAAGTTGCCAGCGAAGTTGAAGAGAAAAGTCTTGGGCAGTTTAAGCACCTGGAAACAGCGACTCTGGATGATGCTAGCCCCGTGTTGCCGGCCTATCTGTTCGGTGAAGGGCGAGTGGCTGAATCACGATGGACCAGTGCCGTCGAGGCAATGCTCTCGGCAGGCGAAAAAGTCGCCAATAGTCAGAATGGCCAGGCGGTTGTCAGCTGGGTATTTCCGCTGACCTCGGGAGAGCCAGATAAGACGATGGAAGTGCCGAAACCAAAGCCTACGCCAGCCAAGCGCCCGCCTCAAAAGCGTCCGCGCCCGTCGAAATGAAAAAACGGCCAGCGGAAAAAATTCCGTCCGAACGCCTGGCAGTTGCAAAGTCAGTTCAGGCGGAGCCAAGTGTCCAGCCCGAACCAAATGTAGATGTCTGGAGTACCCGTGTGATTGAACCGGCGCAGCATGAGCAGTTGCCTGCTCGCGCAAGGCCATTCATTGCGGCTGTGAACAAAGAAAACAGCGAATTTGGACTGTCCGCTGAACTGCTTCTGGCCATCATCGAAACCGAATCAGCCTTCAACCCCATGGCGAAATCGTCGATTCCAGCGTTTGGGTTGATGCAAATTGTGCCCGCCAGCGCGGGCCAGGATGCCACCGAAAAACTGTTCGGAAAGCCCAGGCTGCTTGCGCCGTCTTACCTCTACAACGCCGATAACAACATTCGGGTGGGGGCTGCCTATTTTAACATTTTGTACTACCGCTATTTCAAAGGCATAGAAAACCCGGTTTCGCGGCTCTATTGCGCAATCGCAGCCTACAATACTGGGCCGGGCAATGTTTCGTTGGCGCTCACCGGTGAAAAGATGCGGTTGCGCCCGGCCATCGCTATTGCCAACAAAATGACCTCAAGCCAAGTTTACGAACACCTGCTCCAAAACCTGCCCTATGAGGAAACGATCAACTACCTGCAGAAGGTGAATGCTCGCCTGGGCAATTACACAGAGGCCTTGAGCAATGGCTGATCGTCAGTGGCAAGTCGTTTTTCAGGTGGCATTGTTTCTCCCGATCCTGTTCCTGGCCGGGTGCGCCGCTAAGGGTGTGGGTCAGCTGCCAGAGTGGGTGCTCAATCCGCCGGCAGATAATGCTGTCTCCCTGTATGGGGTGGGTGAAGGCGCAGCGCTGCGCACTGCTCGAGACGATGCCCTGGCGGTGATTGCCGGAAAGCTTGAAACCCGGGTGACCTCGGATGTGCTCACGGAAACCCGGTTGGCAAATGGCCAGGAAGTGTCTAGCACCCGCAACACAGTGCGAACCACCACTGAGGCCTTGGCCCTTTCCGAGTACCAAACCGAAAACAGTGCTCAAGTAGGCAACAGGCTATTCCTTTTGCTGTCAATGAAGCGACAGGCGTTGGTGACCTCCATCCTGAACGACCTGGATCGTTTGGATAACGACATTGAGGCCCGGCTTTCTGACAGCGACAACAGCTCAACTCTGAAGCGCCTGTATCGGCTGGTACTGGCGAAATCCCTCATCGCCGAAGCCCTTGACAAAGCCTTCCTGGCGCAATCTGCAAGCCAGAACAGTAGCCTCCGAGAGCATCGGGTTGCCCGTTACCAAGAGCTGCTGGCTGAGCGTGAGCGGCTGCAGCAAAACCTGACGCTGGCTGTGTCCTGGGACAGGTACACCCCCGAGATCGGAGAGCGCGTCCTTACTATGCTGCTTGAACTCGGGCTGCACGCCGAGGCAGGGCGGTCCGGGGCTCACTATGACGGTCGAATCGTCATCTCCGGCGCCCCGACCAAGCGGGAAATATTCGACGAATACCACGTCCAGCTGCATACCGTTGTGGCCCTGGAAGACAGCCGGGGCAGTGAAATTTCCTCGGCCCGCTACCAGGCAGCCGCAAGCTCACTGTCGGATCACGAGTCGGCGCGGAAAACCGCAAACCGCCAAATTGCCGACGAGGTGAAAGGGCGAGGCGTATGGCGTGCTCTAAACATGCACAAAGGGACGTGATGTTGAGTCGTCACGAGTCTTGTTAAAACCAAAAGGAGAAATCTAGATGATCAAAAAGTCCCTATGGCTGGGTGTTGTGGCCAGTCTGAGTCTCGGCGGTTGTGCCACGGTTGAAGTGAATCCGAGAGACCTGGATAACCGAGTCCAGCTACCGCTTTCGGTAACTAATCCATCACCAGGCGGCGCTGTCACCAGCAAAGTGGTCATCTTTGAGGTAGACACCTCCAACGCAAAGGTTGCCAAGGAATCCGAGGCCGGCAGCTCCATCCAGTTTGCACTGGACGGCTATATTAATGAAGCTGGAGCGGAACTGGTTGACCGTAATCTCGCTGCCAAGCTGAAAGACGAAGTCATTCGTGCAGAGATGGGTGGCGCGGGTGCTTACCAGGGTGCCCCGGTAGCAGATTATGCTGTGCGCACAACCGTGACGGGCGCCAGCTTTGGCGCCGAGTTTAAGGAAGCCAGCCGCTGGACTGACGATGACGGTAAAACCCACGTAACCCCGGCGAGCTGCAATTATGCAAGCCGTGTTGGCCTGTCGGTGGATGTTTACACTGTACCGGAACTGAAGCGGGTGAAGTCTCTGCGAGGAACGGGCAGTACCTCAGCGTCCGAAGATGCTCGCAATTCCAACTGCAGCAAGGGTGGTCCCAGTCTTGTTCGCCGGGCAGCGGAAGACGCCGTGTATGAAATTCAGGAAGAGCTCAAGGCTTTTTTAGCTCCCACCGGCTACGTTCTGCATGGCTTTGAAACCGCTGAAGGCAAATACATCCTGAAAACCACTCTGACCAAAGCGATTGGCGCAAAAGAGGGCAAAGGTGTGCGCATCATTAATGTCACCGAAGAAGGGGATCGCTATCCGATAGGCGAGGGCAAGATTGCAACGCCCCTCGTACAAAGTGGTGCGTTTGTAGTTGTAGACGAGGAAACGATTTCCCGTGTTCGCATTGGTGATGAAGTGCGCGTGGACCACAGTTGCTCCATCATGGGCTGCAAGCTGGATCAGACGCTGGGCATGAAATAGGCGGCCTTGCCAAACCGGTCGGCTAACTTCGGGGCCAGGTGAGCGTTTCATCTGGCCCCAGTTTTTTGTTCTCGTAGTAATAGTTGCAATTCGAATCCTTTTACAACTCTTTACCTCCGTACCACCGCAAAACCCGTGTGTTGGCCGTTTGGTCATTGGTTTGTCATGCCTGATACCGTAGAATCTCCCCGCTCCTGAAGCAGTACATTCATCTACCGACAGGCATTAGTTGGGGGGCAGAGCTTCCCTTCCTGTTGCCAGTCCCCTGACGTAACTCAGACAACCAGAAAACTATGACCTTAAAACACTGGACCCTGGTCGGTGGGGCGGTAGCGTGCCTGAACAGTTTTTCAGCGATGGCCTCACCCTGGATTGAGCCCGGGGATGTCCGTGCAAGGTACGCTCTGCAAAAACTGGCAGATAGAGCCACTTCGACAGAGTCGCAACCACTTGGCCGGTATCATGGGCGGATATAAACAGCGGGGTCGACCGTTCTTCACTGGCGCAAGATCGATCGGTAACTGAAGCTACGCCTATTTGCGATTTGAGATGGAACAAGTCGCCCAGCCCGGTTTCCGCGCTGAAATGGCTCTATCAGGAAGCACTGAGCCAGCCTTTCTGACAAGTTTTGGTGAACAGGCTGAACAGCCAGGAGTATTGAGCCTGGATCTTCAATGGCAGGGTAACTATTGGGCCATCGGCGTAAACCCCTCTGTTGCAGCTAACCCAGAAGACGACGAGAAACTCAGGTTTGATGGTAGTTATCTGGCCGCTACTGTGAACAATTGGGTTCTGGGTGCGGGGGCCATTGATCGCTGGTGGGGACCGGGCTGGCAGCATAGTCTTATTCTGTCGAACAATGCCCGGCCATTGCCTTCGGTGTGGCTTAACCGGAATGAAACAACCGCTCCGCAATCCGAGTGGCTTGATTGGATCGGGCCGTGGCAATTCAGCGTGTTTGCAGGTCAGCTCGAAAGCGACCGCGTGGTGCCCGATACAAAGCTAATCGGAATGCGTTTTGGATTTCGGCCGATCGCCGGTCTGGATGTTGGGTTGTCCAGGATCCTCATGTTTGGCGGTGAGGGACGGCCGGAAAATGCCTCCACCGTGTGGGATATTCTGATTGGGCGGGATAATTCCCAAGATGGCGCGGAAAATGATCCCGGCAATCAGCTCGGAAGCGTTGATATTCGCTACGGCTTTGCTGTGGGCGATCAAAGCATGGGCATATATACCCAAATGATGGGGGAGGACGAAGCTGGCGCCTTCCCGGCCCGAAAATCCTGGCTTTTCGGTGCCGATTGGACAAGCTCGCTGTTTACCCACGAACAGCAGTGGTTCCTGGAATACGCCAATACCCTGGCCGATGATGTACTGGGCGACCCAATGCCCAACATCACGTATGACCACTTTCGGTATCAAACTGGCTATCACTACTATGGCCGTAGCATGGGAGCCAGCGTAGATGGAGACGCGGAAGCCCTAACGTTCGGTGTGTTCAACTTCCTCCCTGATGGCAGCAATGTCGGGCTTAACCTTACCGCCGCTCGCTTGAACAAGGATGGAGTGCCCGGTGCGAGGGTTACTGATCCCGACGTATTTGCTTACCTACCAACCAACGCCCAAGACATTGCTGTGCTTGAAACCAGCTATGGTACCGAGGTAATGAATGGTTGGTTGAATCTCAAAGCCAGCGTTACCGATAAAAAAGTGCAATTGGTTGGGGGCGAGAAAGACCGATGGGCGCTCTCCGCTCCTGGCGTTACCGATTCTGAAACTCTGCAAAATCAACCGGACCTGAAACCCGTGAATCTGAAACAAAAACTGATCCTGGCGCTTTTGTTGTTGCCAGCTTTCGCTGCTCATTCTCAATCCATTACACCCGCCCAGATTGAGCAATTTAAATCCCTACCAAAAAGCCAGCAAGAAGCTCTGGCCAGCCAATATGGTATTGATCTCGATAGCCTCAGTTCCGCCGGTCAGCAGAGTCGGCGCCCTCGGGAAGTGCAGGTAGTAGAGCCTGTATCTAGGATGCCAGAGGAAGAGAAGGGGCAAGCTCAGGAAGAAAAGCAGCAGGAACAGAAAACCGCGGCCAAAAACGGCGGCCTCAAGCCGTATGGCTACGACCTTTTCAGGGGCAGCCCAACCACCTTTGCTCCGGTAACTGAAATTCCGATCCCTTCCGAATACACCCTGGGCCCAGGCGACGTATTGAGAATTCAACTCTGGGGCAAAGAAAACCAGAATCTGGAGCTGCCCATCAGCCGTGATGGCACCATCAGCTTCCCCCAGTCCGGCCCCATGAGCGTGGCGGGGCTGAGTTTTGATGAAGCCAAGCAGCAGATCACCACAAAGGTCTCCGAGCAATACATTGGCGTTCAGGTCAGTGTCTCTCTGGGCGAGCTGCGCAGCATGCGGGTGTTCGTTCTCGGTGAAGCCCGCAACCCCGGCTCTTACTCAGTCAGCTCTCTCTCAACCATTACCAACGCCCTGTATGTTTCCGGTGGCATCAAGTTAAACGGCTCCCTGCGAAACCTCCAGCACAAGCGTAACGGAAAGCTGGTTGGCACACTGGATCTTTACGACCTACTGCTCAAGGGCGATAGCTCCGACGACACTCGTTTGCAGCCGGGCGATGTAATCTTCATTCCGCCGGTCGGCAATCGCGTAGGCATAAAGGGCGAGGTATACCGCCCAGCGCTTTATGAACTGAGCAATGAAGAAACTCTGGCAGACCTGGTTCAAATGGCTGGCGGCCTTACGCCCCAGGCCTACCCCCAACGAATTAACATAGAGCGCACCAACGACGATTTCCTGCGCATTATCACCGAGGCCGATTACACCGCCCGAAAAGGCAAAAACGCGCGAATTCAAGCGGGTGACACGGTTTCTATTCCCTCTATCTCTGACATCACAGGGCAGTATGTCGAGATCAGTGGGGCAGCAACCCGACCTGGTCGTTTTGCCTGGATGCCAGGTATGCGGGTAAGTTCAGTGATCAAAAACCTGAACGCAGACCTTACCCCCGTTGCAGACAAGCGCTACGCAGCCATCGTGCGCACGGACAAAGCGACAGACAGAGTCTCCGTACTGAACCTGCGCCTGAGAAAAGCGGTACAAAACCCCGGCAGCGAATTCGATATCCCGCTGCATGAGAAAGACCAGCTGTTATTCTTCTCTGATGCGGGAAAAGTGCAAGGTGGCGAAGAAGGCCGAAACTACACAAGGGCAAGCCTGTTCACCCCTGTGCTCAAGCGGCTGAAGAGCCAGGCTACCCCGTCTTCCCCACAAAAAACCGTTCGCATCACTGGCCCTGTAAGGTATCCCGGTGAATATCCCCTGCCGGCCTCGCGCCAGCTTTCAGATGCGATTTTTGTGGCGGGTGGCCTGAAAGACTCGGCCTCTCTCTATCACGCCGAAGTCGCCCGCTATACCGCGGATGAAAACGGCATTGGAAAAACGAATATCCTCAACGTAAACCTGGAAGATGCGATGGCCGGTAATGGCAACCTCACGCTCCAGAGCCGAGACAGAATCCTGATCAAATCCATACCGGATTTCGCGAAAACCAGCACCATTGAGCTGGAAGGCGAGGTCCGTTACCCCGGCCAATACACCTTCCGCGATGGCGAAACCCTAAAGCAGGTTATTGAGCGCGCCGGCGGCCTGACTGACAACGCTTTCCCTAGAGGCGCTGTGTTTACCCGGGCGAAACTACGACAGCTGGAAGCCCAGCGGTTACGGGAAGCCGAAGAACGCCTGCAAGGCGACTTACTTGGCGTGCAGTTGGAAGGCGATGGGGTAGGCGGTCAAAGCGCTGACCGGGTACAGCAAGTTGAAGACCTGCTTGGTGACGTCCAGCGTAGCCGGCCGGTCGGTCGCATGGTGGTGGATCTTGAAGCAGTATTAAATGATGGAGACTATCAGGCCATCCGCCTACAGGACGGCGACTCCCTTACCGTACCAACCATTCCCCAATCCGTTACGGTCTTTGGCGAGGTGCAATTCCCTACCAGCCATCTGCATCAAGCCAGCTTAACCGTAGATGACTATCTCGAGCGCTCCGGCGGGCCCACTCGCCAGGCCGATGAGAGCCGAGTGTATGTTGTAAAAGCAGACGGCTCAGTAATGCTGCCGGAAGAGAGCCGGTGGTTTGGCGGCCGGAGCCAGAAATTGGAGCCAGGTGACACGGTTATTATGCCAATCGATGTGGATCGTCTGAATCAGCTGGAGCTCTGGACCAACGTCAGCCAGATTGTTTACCAGATGGCTCTGGGCGCAGCCGCAGTGGGGAACCTGTGATGAGCCAATATGAGCGGACACCGCAAACGCCTGGAGTTCAGGCATACCCTGACGACGAAATCGATCTGCGGGAGCTTTTTGCGACCCTGTGGAGGGGAAAGTGGATTGTGGTAGCCACCACAATCCTATTCGCACTGGCGGGCGTGTTCTACGCACTCAATAAACCCAACATCTATCAGGCCAGTGTTCTTCTCGCTCCCACCCAGGACGAAGGGGGCGTGAGCGGCATTAGTGGTCAGCTCGGCGGCTTGGCAAGCCTGGCGGGCATCAATCTTGGCGGTGGCGGCGACAACCAGACGGTGATGGCCAAAGCGGTGCTGCAATCCTACGCGTTTCTCAGTGATTTCATCGACCGCCACGAACTGATCATACCCCTCATGGCTACCGAAGCCTGGGATGGGGAGAAACAAACGTGGGTCATCGACCGTGAGCTCTACAACCCCGACAGCGGCGAATGGCTTAAAGATGAAGAAGCAAAAAGCCTCAAGCTACCAGCTGGGACATGGTAAAAGAATTCAAAGAAAGCCACCTCAGCCTGTCCAGTAATGACGAAACTGGCATGGTCACCCTCAGTGTTAAAAGCCAATCGCCCGTAACGGCAAAAGGTTGGGCTGAAAAATTGGTGCACGACATCAACGAACACATGCGTCAGCAAGATGTCGAAGAAGCTGAAGCGCGCATTGCGTACCTTGAAGACAAACTGAGTGAAACTAACATCTCCGGTATGCAGCAGGTGTTCTATCAGCTCATAGAAAGCGAAACTCGCACGGTGATGCTGGCAAATGCTCGAGACGAGTACGTCTTTAAAACCGTAGACCCAGCCATCGTCCCTCAGGAAAAAAGCGAACCCAAACGAGCTCTTATTGTCATCGTGGCCACGATGCTTGGTGGCATGCTTGGGGTCTTTTTCGTATTCGTACGAGCATTCATTCGATCGGAAAAAGAGCCGGACACTGAAGAGCACTAAAACGAGTTTAGAGCGAGTTAATTGCTCGAACTTGGGCTGCAGCCCAAGCGGACACGCGTAACGCTTGGGCCCGCTTGAATAAAGTGACGGACAGCAATAGAGAACCGATAAGCGACCCTTATCGGTTTTGGAAATTCTTGAAAGATCAAATGGTTAAGTTTTAGGATTTCCGTCATTGGAAAGCCTGTTTCCGCAAAGTAGAAGGAATTGCCGTACAAAGCTTGTTTCCAGCTCTGGAAACCCATTAGGCTCATTTCCAGCTTTGGCAAAGTGCTTTCCAAACATTCTCACTGATAGCGATCAAAAGCCAGTTTCCAGCTTAAGAATGCCATTTTCCAAATTTAGACAACAAGTCAGTAGGAGCGGTCGCGCTTCACTCTGATGCAACCTCGTCAGGCACCCAAATGAAACTATTGGTAACAGGTGGAGCCGGCTTTATAGGCTCTGCCGTCATCCGACACATCATTAATGATACGGCCGATGAAGTGGTCAACCTCGATAAGCTTACCTACGCAGGCAACCTTGAGAGTCTCGCCGAAGTAAGTGGGAGTGATCGGTACAGCTTTGAGCAGGTCGACATCTGCAACCGCGCTGAGGTCGATCGCGTCTTGGCCCAGTACCAGCCGGACGCCATTATGCACCTGGCAGCCGAAAGCCATGTGGATCGTTCTATTGATGGGCCCGCTGCATTCATCGAAACCAACATCGTCGGTACCTACACGCTTCTGGAAGCGACAAAGAAGTATTGGGCGCAATTGGACCAAGCCAAGAAAAACAACTTCCGGTTTCATCACATCTCAACCGATGAAGTGTATGGCGATCTGGAGGGAACAGAAGAACTGTTCACCGAATCAACCTCTTATGCACCGAGCAGCCCCTACAGCGCCAGTAAAGCCAGCTCTGATCACTTGGTGAGAGCATGGCACCGGACCTATGGCCTGCCTGTGCTGGTCACTAACTGCTCCAATAATTACGGTCCTTATCATTTCCCGGAGAAGCTCATTCCCCTGGTGATTCTTAATGCTCTTGAAGGCAAGCCGCTTCCGATCTACGGAGAAGGGACGCAGGTTCGCGACTGGCTTTTCGTCGAGGACCACGCACGAGCTCTTTATAGAGTCGTAAAGAAAGGTGTGGTAGGGGAAACCTACAACATCGGTGGCCACAATGAGAAGCAGAATATCGAAGTGGTGCAGCTCATTTGCGATTGGCTACAGAAATTAGTGCCCTCTGCCAATTTGTATCGTGACCTTATTACTCACGTCACCGATCGTCCAGGTCACGATCTGCGTTATGCCATAGACGCTAGCAAAATTGAGGAAGAACTCGGCTGGACCCCGGAAGAAACCTTCGAAACAGGTATTCGAAAAACTGTCCAGTGGTATCTAGACAACCTCGATTGGTGCAAACGTGTTCAAGATGGCAGTTACCAACGCCAACGACTGGGTGCTAGCACATGAATATTCTGTTGTTAGGAAAAACTGGCCAAGTCGGTTTCGAACTCCACCGCACCCTCTCCCCCCTTGGCACCATCAACGCCCCGGGTAGGGAAGAGTTAAACCTGATGGACGAACGGGCCGTAACCAACTTCCTCGCCAATGCAAACCCAGACCTGATTGTAAATGCCGCCGCTTGGACAGTCGTAGACGCAGCGGAAGATAAGCGCACTGAAGCCGAGCGCCTTAACACGGGGCTGCCCAAACAGTTAGCTGAATACGCAGCCGCCAACAACGTACGCCTGGTTCATTACAGCAGCGATTACGTCTACCCAGGCAGTGGTGAAACCCCGTGGCAGGAAACCAGTCCTACTGACCCCCTGAGTTATTACGGCAAAACCAAACTCAAGGGTGACCAGGCCATCGAACAAAGCGGCGTGGATTATCTCATCTTCCGCACTAGCTGGGTCTACAGTGCCCGTGGCAATAATTTCATGAAAACCATGTTGCGCCTGGCGCAAAGTAAAACCGATCTCAACATAGTGTCGGACCAGATTGGCGCGCCGACTCCAGCAAGGTTGATTGCTCAGGTGACCACTTTGGCCGTTTACGGTCAGTTGGCAAAGGGGCTATACCACCTTGCTCCTCGCGGTGAAACAAGCTGGGAAGGTTTCGCACAGGAAATATTTCGGCTGGCAGGGGAGAAAGTCAAAACGAACGCCATCCCCACCAGCGACTACCCGACGCCCGCTAAAAGGCCGCTGAACTCGCGACTGGACACAACTAAAGCGGAACAAGCCCTGAGTATCCGGCTACCAGACTGGCAAAGCCAACTGGAATTGACATTGCATGAATATCTGGAGGATTAAATGAAAGGAATCATACTGGCCGGCGGCTCCGGCACACGTTTGTACCCAATCACGAGAGGCATCTCCAAGCAACTCCTCCCGGTGTACGACAAACCAATGATCTATTATCCCTTGTCCGTCCTCATGCTGGCCGGGATACGGGACATCCTCGTCATAACTACACCGGAAGATCAGGATGCTTCAAGCGCCTCCTAGATGACGGTAGCCAATGGGGCATTAATCTCACCTACGCTTCACAACCCAGCCCAGACGGTCTGGCCCAGGCCTTTATTGTTGGTGAAGACTTCATTGGGAAAGACAGCGTCTGCTTGGTGCTGGGCGATAACATCTATTACGGTCAGGGCCTCAGCAAGTTGCTTCAAGCCGCCGCATCACGAGAAAGAGGTGCAACTGTCTTCGGTTATCAGGTCACGGACCCCGAACGTTTCGGGGTGGTCGAGTTTGATGACGATCAGCGCGCCATCTCTATCGAAGAGAAACCCGCCAATCCAAAATCTGATTACGCAGTCACGGGCCTCTATTTCTACGACAATGACGTAGTAGGGATCGCCAAGCAGGTGCAGCCTTCTGAGCGTGGCGAGCTCGAAATCACCAGCGTCAACCAAGCTTATCTGGACAGAGGCGATTTGAACGTACAGCTTCTCGGTCGAGGATTTGCTTGGTTGGATACCGGCACCTTTGACTCCCTCCATAACGCCGCCAGTTTTATCGAGACCTTAGAAAAGCGTCAGGGGTTGAAAATTGCCTGCTTGGAAGAAATCGCCTATCGCATGGGTTTTATTGGCGAGCAGCAGCTGTTAGCAGAGACTGAAAACCTCAAAAAGAACAGTTATGGCGAGTACTTGAAGAAGCTAGTCAAAACCAAATGAGCGGCCTTTATGAAAATTATTGAAACCAGCATTCCAGACGTCAAACTTATTGAGCCCAAAGTTTTTGGCGACGAACGGGGTTTCTTTATGGAAACCTGGAACGAACACACCTTTCGTAAGATCGGAATAGAAGCCACCTTCGTTCAGGATAACCACAGCCGCTCTGTAAAAAATACTTTGCGTGGCTTGCACTACCAGATCAGACAACCCCAAGGGAAGTTGGTGCGAGTAACCCGGGGAGAGGTGTTTGATGTGGCCGTCGATCTCCGCCCGGGTTCAGCCAATTTTGGACAATGGGTCGGAGAACATCTTTCTGAGGAGAATAAGCGCATGCTTTGGGTTCCTCCAGGATTTGCTCATGGATTTCTTGTAATTAGTGAAACGGCAGATTTCCAGTACAAATGTACAGATTTTTATGCACCAGAATATGAGCGCTCTATTATTTGGAATGATCCCGAAATAGGTATTCATTGGAGCGCCAAAGAATCCGAAGTGTTGCTCTCTAATAAGGACAGGCGGGGCCAAAGCCTCCGACAAGCTGGTGCTGAACTAAGAACGGTGGGAAACCCTTAGTTTTCCTTTTAAGATATACCCAACTAGCATTATCGTAAATTTCAAAAACCTAAATAAGTAAGCATATAAAATTTACTTCCGAAAACCAAAGGGAGAAAGTGATGCATTTTGCCATTGTAGGCGCTGGATTCACCGGCGCAGTATTAGCAAATGAACTCGCGAAGGCCGGGCACAACGTCACCGTTTATGAAATACGGCCACATGTTGCCGGAAATTGTTACTCAGAGCGAGATGAAAAAACAGGCATTCTACTCCACAAATACGGCCCGCATATCTTTCATACAGACAATGAAGAAGTCTGGAATTATGTGAATCAATTCACTGACTTTATGCCATATGTGAATCGCGTTAAAACAACATCGCAAGGTAATGTTTATTCCTTGCCCATCAACCTACTCACAATAAACCAGTATTTTGGTAAGACTTTAAGTCCGAAGGAAGCGAACGATTTCATAAAATCACTAGCAGATGGCGAGATTGATGAGCCTCAAACCTTCGAAGAACAGGCTATGAAGTTTGTAGGTAAAGACTTGTACGAAGCTTTTTTTAAGGGCTACACGCTCAAACAATGGGGTAGAAGCCCAAAAGAGTTACCGGCCAGCATACTAAAACGTTTACCAGTACGTTTTAATTACGACGACAATTATTTTAATCACAAGTACCAAGGGATGCCAAAAAATGGTTATACTCCAATTGTAGAAAGGCTATTAGATCACGCAAATATAACATTGCATCTTAATACACCGTTTAGTTCCGAAAATAAAGTATCTGTTGACCACGTTTTTTACACCGGCCCAATCGATGCTTGGTTTAATTATAATGCCGGGAGATTAGGGTACCGCACTTTAGATTTTGTTAGGGAAGACCATGAAGGAGATTACCAAGGTTGTGCTGTTATGAATTATGCAGATGAAAAAGTTCCTTATACCCGAATAAGTGAGCACAAGCATTTTTCGCCATGGGAAGAGCAAGAACGCACAGTTATTTTCAAAGAATATAGTAGGAAGTGCGAGGAGGGTGACATCCCCTACTACCCTATCCGCCTTGTTAATGAAAAAACGATGCTGAATGCCTACATCGGAAAAGCTAAAAAAGAAAAAAATGTAAGCTTTATGGGGAGGCTAGGAACATACCGTTATCTTGATATGGATGTCACCATTGCGGAGGCTCTAGATGCAAGCCGAAAAACTCTAGACTGCGTGAACAAAAATAAACCCATCCCAGTTTTTTTTGTGAATCCATTATAAATGTTCCGCGCTTTTAAAGACAAACTGGCTAATACAACCGAAAAAAGAACATTGACATCGAATATCTTTTCGTTAGGTATATTGCAGGGAGCAAATTACCTCCTGCCGTTGTTGACTATCCCCTACTTGGTACGAGTGCTTGGGCCTGAATATTTCGGACTTGTTGCCTTTGCTACCGCCACGATCGGTTATTTCTCGATAATCACCGATTACGGCTTTAATCTTTCAGCTACCCGTCTGATATCCATTCATCGAAACAACCAAGTGAAAATAAATCAGATTTTTAACGCGGTGATGCAAATAAAAGCATTCCTAATGCTTTTAAGTTTTGTATTTTTGCTTATTCTAATTCGCACCTTTGAAAAATTTTCCGACCACTGGGAGCTTTATCTTTTAACGTTTGGGGTGGTGCTAGGTCAAGTGCTCTTTCCTGTTTGGCTATTTCAGGGAATGGAGCGGATGAAATACATTGCTTATGTCAATATTGCAGCAAAGGCATTCTTTACAGTTTTTATATTTTTATTTGTTCGTAATAAAGACGATATTCTCTTTGTGCCGACATTGACATCGTTAGGCTTTATAGTTGCGGGAGTTTGGTCTTTGCACGTAGCGAGAAGAGAATTTGGGATAAGCTTTGCTCCCCAATCTTGGAGAGAAATCCGATTTCAGTTAATTGACGGGTGGCATGTTTTTATATCTAGCATATCAATAAGCTTATATACAATTTCGACAACTTTCATATTGGGTATTTTTACTAACAATATTATAGTTGGTTATTTTTCCGCGGCAGACAAAATTATACAAGCGGTAAAGGGTATTTATAAGCCATTTTCACAGGCGATTTTTCCATTGATTAGCAAAAAAATACAGTCTGATAGACAGGAAGGACTCTTCTTTGCGCATAATTTCGCTAAGTTGGCCGGCGGCGCGATGCTAATAATGTCCTTAGCTCTATTTTCGATGGCAGAAATTATTGTAAATCTACTGCTTGGGGAGCAATATCAGCAGTCCGTAGCGCTGCTGAAAATAATGGCATTTTTGCCTTTCATCGTAACTATGAGCAATATATATGGCGTCCAAATTATGCTCAATTTAGGTTATAAAAAGGCATTTACGCGTATTCTGATTATAGCCGCATTAGTTGGGGTAATGTTAAGTTTAATCTTGGTGCCAGTTTATGAGGATATAGGTACTTCTGTTACGTTATTAATAGTTGAATCTATGGTTACGATTTTTATGTTTCTATACTTGAAGTTTTGGCAGGAGGAAAAATGTTAGAGCTAATTAAGAGTGATACGGTTTTTTATGTAGTTGCTCCGGCTAATGCCGCAACCGGAGGGCCAGAACTTTTACATCAGCTAGCATCCAAGTTGCGGAAAGCCGGAAAGAGAGTATATATGTTTTATACGCCAAGTGACCATCCGGAACCAGTTCACGAAAATTATAGACAATACGGAATTGATTTTGTTCGAAGCGTCCCAGATGAGTCGGATAATTTGTTAATTGTGCCTGAGGTCGAAACTAAAATTTTAGAGAGATATCAGAGGGTTAAGAAAGTAATATGGTGGCTCAGCGTAGATAATTATTTTAGAAACCTACCTGGCTTGAAGGGAAAGATAAATCGGTTTTTTCTTAAAAAAATGGGTTCTCAAAAATATCTGTTTTTTAACGAAAATGTAAAAAATGCAGACTCTCATCTGGCTCAGTCGAGATATGCGATGGATTTTCTAAAAGAAAAAGGAATAAATAAATCCGATTATTTGTCCGATTATTTGCATCATTCATTTTTGAGTGAGGGTTCAAGTTTAAATGATAAGAAAAATATTGTCGCATATAATCCTAAAAAGGGTGTAAATTTCACTAGAAAGTTAGTAGATGCGGCACCTCATATCGAGTTTGTTGCTATAGAAAATATGAGCAGGGAACAAGTTGTAGATCTCTTGAGATCGGCTAAGGTCTATATTGATTTCGGTTTTCACCCGGGAAAGGACAGAATACCACGTGAAGCAGCCTTTTTGGGGTGTTGTGTCATCGTTAGTAAAAGAGGTTCTGCGTGCTACTATGATGATGTTCCAGTTCCTTCAGAATTTAAATTCACGGACTCCACTAAAAATATATCTCGAATAATTTCAAAAATTGATGAATGTTTTTTCGATTTTGAAAGAAATCATGATAAGTTCAATGATTATCGGTCAGCTATAAAGGACCAAGAAATAGACTTTGACCGCCAAGTTAATCGTTTATTTGTTGGGAAACCCGATAACGTTTAAGTATTGCAAAGCACCGACGGTATCCTTCGTTATTTTTGAACGTCTATCTATTTTTTTGCTTACCTTGATAGAGTCTGTGAACTTGATAGCGATTTTGTGATTTTTTTCTATGTTTGATTAACGCGTATTATTATGAAAGTTCGATAGCAATGGCCACATACAACGGTGGCCAATTTTTATATGAGCAACTCCAAAGCTTTCTGGCTCAAACTCGTCTACCGGATGAGCTAATCATCACTGACGACTGTTCGAGCGATACAACAGAGGAAATTGTTAAGGAGTTTGCCAAATCGGCTCCGTTCGCTGTGGAATTTCATCGTAATGAAAGAAAACTCGGTTACTGTGGCAATTTCAATGCAGCCTCATGAAAACCACGGGAGAGCTTGTATTCCTTAGCGACCAAGATGATGCTTGGTTTCCGAATAAAATTGAATACATGCAGGGTATTGCAGAGCAGAATCCAAATGCGTTAGTTTTGATGAACGATGCGGCGCTCACGGACGGCCACTTAAACGAGGTTGGCCTGACTAAGATCGGACAAATTCAGTCCGCAGGCTTTCGAATGGAAGATTTTGTGATGGGGTGCTGCTGCGCAGTTAGACGTGAGCTTTTAGATATATGCATGCCTATCCCAATGGGTTTTAGGGCGCATGACAATTGGTTAGTGGAGATTGCTGAAGGATTAGACGCAAAATTAGTGGAAAGAAGGGTTCTTCAGTACTATCGCCGCCATGAAGCCAATGAATCCCAGTTTGCTGCGAATAGCATAACGCGGGTTTCTAGAATAGGTGCTTTCTTTCATTCAGCAAAAAAGATTTTTGATCCGGAAGTCGCTTTAATCGAACAAAGAAAAATTGAGCAACTTAAAATATTTTCGAAAGGAATTGATAATATAAAGAAAAACGCGCCCCGTGAATTTACCACTAAGTTGTGTAGACTCCGGAAAGCTGTTGCG
Source organism: Marinobacter similis (assembly GCF_000830985.1). GTDB lineage: Bacteria > Pseudomonadota > Gammaproteobacteria > Pseudomonadales > Oleiphilaceae > Marinobacter > Marinobacter similis. Next base: position 2,637,513 of record NZ_CP007151.1, read on the forward strand.
ATGCGCTCTAACTGGATGGAGAAACGCGTAGAAATACGTCAAAGAAGCATAGTTCCTAGAACAGTATCTGTGATTCGACTTTTGAAGAGGGGTGAATACGCTACTTATGGCGGATTTAAAGCTTTTTTAAGGGATCTTGTGGGTTGAAACGGTGAGTCCTCAACTCTGAGTGAAGTACTCGGTTTAGTGAACGCCCGATGAGATTTTCTAAATACGTTTGATCAGACGGATAAACACCTTCAAAGACTGCTTTAACCCTGAGTTTAGATAATAAGCGCCGCACTTGGTCGTAACCAGGTGGAGGAAAGACGGCCGTTGCCGGTACCCTCATTCGCTTTACCGACCAAAGTGAAGCGCAAATGGGATACCGACAACTGACCCAGGCACAACAATACCAGATCTCAGCCCTGCTGACGGTAGGGCGAAGTCAACGACAGGTTGCGGAGACGCTGAGATGTCACTACATGACGATCAGCAGAGAGATAAAGCGCAATAGCGGTGCCAGGGGATATGACGCCGATCAGGCACAGTGACATAGTGAACAGCGACGCACATTAGCCTATAAGGCTCACAAGCGGGCATCGTCACTCATTCACTAGGTCAGCGGTCTGATTCGCAAACACTGGAGTCCGGATCAGATTGTCGGTGTGGTGTCTCGAATGGGCAGCGGAATCCGAGTCAGTCGGCAATGGATTTACGAGCTGATTCACAGAGACGGGAGTTCTGGTGGCGATCTTTGGGCGTTTTGCCGTCAGCCCAGGTCCCGCCGTGATCAACGCGAGAAAGCCAATCAGGCAGGGCTGGGTAAAATGCCAAACCGCACCAGTATTGAACAGCGCCCGGCGGAGGTCTAGACCTGACTCACCATCGGTCATTGGGAAGGCGATACAGTCCTTCACGAACACAAGCAGTCCGGCATTACGGCCCTGGCAGAGCGCCAGCGAATGGTGGAGGCACTTCGTATGGCAACCTACTTCTGCGATCCATATTGCTCAGGACAGGGTGGGACCAGTGAGAATACTAACGGGTTGATACGCCAGTACTACCCCAAAGGCACGGGCTTCTCGAAGCTGAATCAGTCCGCTCTCAACCAAACGGTTGATGAACTGAACAACCGGCCCAGAAGACGACTGGAATATCGCACACCGGCAGAGGTATTCTGGAGCGAATACTCAGGCGCCCTCAAGACAGGTGGTGCTGTACTTATTACTTGAACTCAGGACTTAACCTATTAGAAATCCCGTGTTGAACTAAAACTGATGGTGTCTTTTGGCTGAATTGGCCTTGAGTATTTTATAGTAAACTGTTGTGAAATTGACATCTAACAGAGATATACCTGGCGGAGTCACTTCTGGTTACCAAAGAATAAAGCGCTTATAATATTTTACAGATGTGTTGCGTATCGCTTTTCCTCGGCTGACCATTAACTGATACTTTAAAGAGAAAATTATCAATTGAAGAATGTTGCTTTTGTTACGCATGAAAATATAGAGAAAACGCCGGTGTGTAAGGCTATGTTTGTCGATGTTGGTCGTAGCCTCAGAAATGAGGGCTTCAATGTTACGATCCTTTCGGCTTCAGATGGAGTAGCGAGCGCTCCCGAGGTTGATAGTGCAGGTGTAAATTATGAGTACTTTATCCGTCGTTCCTATGGAAAGTTTTCATTTTCTGCGTTGAGATCAATGCTTGGCGCTTATGGAAAATTTATCTCACTGGTGAGAGCCTCTGACATTGTATTTTTTAGGTCTTACCCTACAATTTTGTTTTTCGGATTTATTGCCAAAATCTTCGGAAAGAAAGTAATATTCGATACAAGAGGCCTTTTTTTCGAGGAGTTAATCGATTCAGGTAAGGTTCGCTCCCAGTATTTGATCAAGCCACTGTGGGTATTAGAAAAATATCTTCTCCTAATCTCTAATGTCGTTATCTGTGTCACTGACTCCCAAAAAGATTACTATTTGAACGTTTTACGGGGCGCAGGGTCTAAAATGGTTGTGATTCCTAATTGCGCCCCAGTTAATTCTATTATTGAAGATAAAAGTAAATCCAGTAAATTAGAGTTGGTATACGTTGGGTCGTTGGTTAAATGGCACTCTCCGCAGTTAGTCAAAGAAATTTGTCTAGAGCTCGGTCGAATTGGGACGCCATATACCTGACTGTTTTAACTACGGATTTGACTCGGGCAGAATCTCTATTTGTCGATTTGGGAAATAACGTTCTCATACGGTCTCATAATTTTAGAGAGCAACCCATAAGGTTTGACTACGGCTTCTGTCTAATTTCAGGCGGATTGAGCAAAAAGGTCTGTTTTCCCGTGAAGTTCTTGGAGTACATTCAATCCGGTACTAAAGTGATTAATTCCGCCAATGTAGATGTGACAAAAAAAATAATAGAAGACACTGGCTTCGGAATCAATATAGATCTTGAAGATTCAGCAAGTAGTATTGCAAAAAAAATAGTTAAGTCGTATCACGCGTGTCCTAATAAGATTCCTTTGATGGAAGATAAATATAGCTTTGATTCACAAGTTCTCCAAGTCAAGTGTTTGATACACCATTCAACGTAATTCCAGAGCTTTAAGATTCCATGACCAATTTTATTATTGGTATCTTAACGCGTCTTGTGACGCTGTCGTCGGTAATGCTCAGTTTTTTGGGCGGCAGTTTTAAGTGTAAATCATACGCGATTGTTTCTGATTATCGCTTGATGGCTCCAGTTTTCAAATTCCTGCTTTAGCTCCCCGAGATTCGACCTTGCTTATTCTAAAAAAACGCATACCAAAAATTTCTAGGTCTGGCTCCCAAATACTACTAGTATTTATTGGTTTTCTTTTATTGTTTAGATTTGTGCTTCCTTTTGGCGATGAGCCTGATTTTTTCTACCGAGCTGAAAAGCTTTTGAATGCAGCGCATAGTCAGTTTTCTCCTTATTATCTTCTTGCGCCTGCGTTTGATGCTTTGTATTTAATTAAAGGCTGTAAAATAAATTCCGATGTTCTATCCTTTTGGTCGTATACGGGTGATAAAGAATGTGTTGAGCCATTTGGTCAAGCTCTCATAAGGTTCTCTATTACTCTTTTTATTTGCTTGCCTCTTATTTTTGTTTTGGTTTTTCGACGGTTTTTTTATAAGTTTTTCCGTCTCTTGGGATGGGCAGCTGATTCTGAAGACTGGGGCCGAAGGGCAGACGTACTCTCATTGAGCCTTCTGTTTCCTGGATTGATTTTTTATATTGGTGTGCTTGCTGAGGAGCAGCTTGTTCTTGTTCTTTCACTCCTCATCTTTCTTGCTTGGAGGTCGAAATTTTTTGTTTGTTTTCTGCTAATTGGTATCTTTTCGTTAGACTTGGGCAACGGGATAGTTGTCTTGGTCTTTATTCTCACGGCTATCTTTTTTCAAGTGGTTGACAGGGTAGTTGGTTTAAGAGGTGTTGCGATTCTCATTCTATTGATGTTCGGTTTTTCTTTGTTTGTCGGCTACACACTACTCAGTCACTTTGAAAGTGTGGCCTTGGTGGGACAAAAGGCGTCTTCGATTAGCGCAAAAGCTAGTTCAATTGGAGAAGAAATTCGGGGGAAATATCCAGTTATACTAAGGCCCATTATTACTTTTATGACGGGAGTTTTTATGACACCCTCTGGCGTCAAGGCTATACCGGCCTATGTCATTTCATTTTTAGGTCTTATTATAGTCTTTCGGCGGATAATGGTCTGCATTTCCGATCGGAGTCGCAGGTATGATAATGGAATGAATTGCGAAAATTCACAGTTTAGGTCGGCATGTGTGGATGCCCTTGCGGCGATTGCTATTATAGGCTGCTTTGTGTTTGTCCTTCCCGATTATGCTAATGCTAAATATTATATATTCTTGGTTCCTTTTTTGTTTTATGTTTCGAGTTTTGTGGTTTGCAGGCATAAGATTCTGATTTTCAATGCTGTTCTTAGTGTTACTGTTTTGATTAATCTTTCATTGTATCGAATATAGTGCAATTTTTTAATTGGCTTACAGTGGCGCCTTTGATTTATGCTTTTGTGTTAAATTCGGTTTTAAAGGTGTGTCACTGAATTGCGTTTTTTGTTTCTTCTTAAATATATCATGTGAAGTGATTGTTGAATTAAGAAAATGGTGGTTTTAAGAGAATTAAGGCGCTTAGCTGCTTGGTGTGAGCGTTTTTTATGATTATTCCGATAGTCGGAATAATTTTAATTTGATATTTATTAGGGTCGTGCTTTGAGAGTATTCATTTCAATGGTTTCGCATGGTCACGGAAAGTTAATTGATAAATTAGCTGTGGCTTCCAAGCTCTCAGAAAGTAATTCTGTCGAGGTGATAATTCGGGACAATGTAGGTGAGAAATGCCTAGAAGATTTTTGTCGTTCGTCTAATATAGTCTACGCACGAAACTATACTGCCTTAGGGTTTGGTGAGAATAATAATCTGAACTACAAATATTTTCGGAATAATTTCAGGGTTGGCGGTAATGATCTCTTTTTGGTTTTGAACCCTGACGTCATTATTACTATTGACGATATTTGGTCCGTTGGCGGGAGAATGGCGGATAAAGGTGCTCGTCTTGGTACTTGCAATTTGTTTCTGGATGATAGCTTCAGTACTTATGATAATTCGATTCGAAGATTCCCCCGTTTTTTCGATTTTTTGAAGTCTTACCTTTGTAAAAGTAACCCGACCATTATTGAAAAGTCTGCAATTACCGAGCCCGCCTTTGTGGACTGGGCAGCTGGCTCATTTCTTTTGTTCAGTTTTGAACTTTATAATGCCCTCGCTGGTTTTGATACAGGCTACTTTATGTACTGTGAGGACATAGATATTTGTTGCAGAGCGAAGTCGTTTGGAGAGCCGGGGGTGCTTTATGTCCCGGAAGCTCATGCGATTCACATGGCCAAACGAGATAGTCGTAGAATCTTGTCGAAACATTTTTTTTGGCATTTGCGCAGCATGTTTAGATATCTAATTAAAAATTCAGGTCGAGTTTAAAATTCCGTGGTTTCTTTTTTCAAGCTTCTATTAATTCGTCGGAGTCTATTTTGTTAAGATTTTGGTTACAGGAGGAGCGGGCTTCATAGGCTCTGCAGTGGTTCGCTATCTTATCGATGAGACCGTCGCTTCGGTTTGTAATGCTGATAAATTGGCGTATTCCGGAAATCTAGACCCTCTGGCTTCTGTTTCAAGTTCACCTCGTTATTCGTTTGTTTGTGAAGATATTTGCAGTGGTCCCGCTTTAGATAACGTTTTCGAAAAGCTTCAGCCGATGCACGTAATGCATTCGACTGCTGAAAGCCACGTGGATCGATCAATCGATGGTTCTGGTTCCTTCATTGAGAGTAACATTGTTGGTACCTATCAATTACTGGACGCCGCACGTCGCTATTGGAGCTGCCTGTCGGAGGACTTGCGTCGAAGTTTTCGATTTCACCATATTTCTACGGATGAAGTTTATGGAGAGCTAGAAAGCGAAGGAGGTCTCTTCACAGAGGCTACTCGATATGCGCCTAGCTCACCATATTCAGCCTCTAAGGCGAATTCTGATCATCTCGTGAGAGCTTGGTTCAGGACCTATAACTTTCCAACTTTTTTCACCAACTGCTCGAACAACTACGGCTCTTATCATTTTCCCGAGAAGTTAATTCCTCACTCGATTCTGAATGCTTTGAGTGAGAAGCCGCTGCCCGTTTATGGAGATGTGAGCCAGATTTGTGATTGGTTGTATGTTGAAGATCACGCGAGGGCCTTGGTCAAGGTTTTGACGAACGGTCAGGTTGGCGAAACCTATAATATCGGCGGTCTTAATGAAAAACGGAACATTGACGTGGTTCAGGGTGTTTGCGATCTGCTGGAAGAGTTGGCACCTGATATGCCTGAAGGTGTTTTTGCATACCGAGACCTTATTTCCTTTGTAAGTGACCGGCTCGGCCATGACCTTCGGTATGCCATTGATGCCAGCAAGATTGAGGAGGAACGAGGCTGGAAACCACAGGAAACGTTTTCAACTGGTTTGCGCAAAACGCTCCAGTGGCATCTCCGTAATCGTGAATGGTGGAAAAGGGTTTTATCTGGAGAGTATCAGTTGATTCGGGTGGGCGATTCTGTTTAAACCATCTGATTGGAATGCGAGGGGTCGAATTTAGTAGATTCAAAGGGATTGTTCTGGCTGGAGGTTCTGGCACGAGGCTGCACCCAATTACCATGGGGATTTCGAAACAGCTTTTACCTGTTTACGACCAGCCGTTGGACTACTTGCCGTTTGTTTAACTGATGAATCGCGCTTATCTGATTCTGACGGGCTCCGGGGGAATTCAGGAGGAGGCTCCATCACTCGTGAAACCTGTTCTGGTTATGCGTGAAACCCCTGAACGGCCCGAAGCCATTGAGGCAGGCACTGTAGAGTTAGTTGGAACGAACGTTGAGCGAATTTGCGAAAAGGTAAGTATTTTGTTCAACGACGTTGACACCTACATGCGGATGAGTAGGGCGCATAACCCTTACGGTGATGATCAGGCTTGTCCGAGAATTTTAGACATTATTGGGGCTAAAGAGCTTCTGCAATTTTTATTCTTCATCCTTTGAAACTATTTAAAGTCAAGTCTTTTGAGTACTATCTCTTAATTTCGTAAGGCACTCTTTCTATGAAAAAAATAGCAGTAATCGGACTTGGGTATGTAGGCCTTCCTCTAGCAGTTGCCTTTGGTGAAAAGCGATCGGTGATAGGTTTTGACATCAATTCCAAACGGATAAGCGATCTGCGGGAAGGCATCGACACGACCCGGGAGTTAACGTTGCGGGAGTTGGCTGCGGCCAGCCGCTTGTCGTTTACAGACAGTCTGGGAGAGCTGGCGGATTGCTCGGTGTTTATTGTCACGGTGCCTACGCCCATTGATGAGTTTAACACGCCGGATCTGACCCCATTGGTTCGGGCGAGTGAGACAGTGGGTAAAGTGCTCAAGGTAGGGGACATTGTTATTTATGAATCCACTGTGTACCCGGGCGCCACTGAAGAGGTCTGTGTGCCGGTACTAGAACGGGTGTCTGGCCTGTCTTTTAACCAGGATTTCTACGCCGGTTACAGCCCGGAACGCATTAATCCGGGGGATAAAGAGCACAGGGTGACCACCATCGTAAAGGTGACTTCCGGCTCGACCCCGGAGGTGGCTGACGAAGTGGATGCCCTGTATGCGGATATTATTACCGCGGGTACGCACAAGGCCAGTTCAATCAAGGTTGCGGAGGCTGCCAAGGTTATTGAGAACACCCAGCGAGACCTGAACATTGCTCTGATGAACGAGCTGGCTATGATTTTTGCGCGTCTTGGGATTGACACCCATGAGGTACTGGCCGCTGCGGGAACCAAGTGGAATTTTCTGCCGTTCAAACCGGGCCTGGTGGGCGGGCACTGTATTGGTGTCGATCCCTATTATTTGACCCACAAGTCCGAAGCCATTGGTTACCATCCTGAGATTATTTTGGCGGGCCGGCGGGTCAATGACGGCATGGGACCTTATGTGGCTTCCGAGTTGGTAAAACACATGATCAAGGCCGGCCACGCCGTAGCGAATGCGCGGGTGCTAGTGATGGGGCTGACGTTTAAGGAGAATTGCCCGGATCTCCGCAACACTCGGGTTATTGATGTAGTCAGGGAATTGCAGGACTTCGGGTGCCAGGTTGATGTAACGGACTGCTGGGCCGATAACGCGGAAGCCCAGCAGGAATACGACATTTTCTTGGTGGAGGAGCTTATTCCCCAGCAGTACGAGGCCGTCGTGTTGGCTGTGCCTCACCGGGAGTATGCTGCCATGAGCACTGCGGACCTGCGCCAGCTTCTGAGCGCTGATGGGGTGCTATTTGACCTAAAAAGTGTACTGCCGCTTGGCGAGGCGGATCTCCGGCTCTAGGCGAGTGTCATTTGTCCGAGAACGTTTCCGGGCGTCTTCCATTCGGTGTGGAAGGCTTTTCCCTTATGCATTCATGAAACATAAAAATCCTGCGAGCGGGATTTAACCAAGGATATTAACAAGGATTGTCTTTTTTTTTATCTGGGGAATAGTTGCTGCTGTAAGCCACTTCGAAGTTGCTCTTTTCTGATAAATGGCCTTAAAACCTTGGAATACAGGGGCTATGACTCTGCCGGTGTAGCTCTCCTGAATGGGCCCCTTCACCGGGCCCGTTCCATGGGCAGGGTGGCTGAGCTGGAGTCAAGAGTGCTCGACGGGGGACTTTCCGGTCAGGTGGGCAATTGCCCACACTCGTTGGGCAACGCACGGTGTGCCAGCAGAGGGGGACGCCCATCCACACGTGTCCGGAGGGCTTGCGGTAGTGCACAACGGCATCATCGAAAACCACCAGGCTTTGCGAGAACAACTGGAGGGTCTAGGCTATTGCTTTACGTCTGATACCGATACCGAAACCATCGCTGACCTTATCGAGGCCTGTCGGGCGGGCCGGCGGATAGAGTCGGCAGAGGGTGACCTTTTCTCTTCTGTGCGGTGCGCCGTGGGCTACATCAAAGGCGCTCATGCCTTGGCGGTGGTGTCTGAAGACGAGCCCGAAAGCCTGATTGTGGCCAGGGAACGTTCACCGCTGATCGTGGGGCTGGGAGAGGACGGACATTACGCCGCCTCGGATGCCTCCGCACTGCTGTCAGTCACCCGCCGGATGATGTATCTGGAAAATGGCGATGTTGCCCGTTTGAACAGGAGTGGAATGGCGTTGGTGGATGGTGCTGGCGAAGCGGCAGTACGTGAGGTAATTACTTCATCGCTCAGTGCCGATGCGGTTCGGTTGGGTGAGTTCAGCCACTATATGCAGGAGGAGGTTTTCGAGCAGCCTCAGGCACTGGGTAATACGCTTGAGATGGTTGCCGGGACGAGCAAACTCCAGGCGGGTGTATTTGGTGCTGATGCTGCCGGGGTGTGTGCGGAGGTCGACTCCGTTTTAATTCTGGCTTGCGGCACGTCGAGTTACGCTGGAATGGTGGCCCGTTACTGGATTGAGAGTATTGTGGGCTTGCCTTGCAATTTGGAGATTGCCAGCGAGTACCGTTACCGAAAATCCGTCTTTCGGCCTCAGCAGTTGGTAGTGGCTATCTCCCATTCAGGGAAACGGCGGATACCATCGCGGCGTTGCAACACGCAAAAGCCCAAGGGCACCGTCATACTTTGGCCATCTGCAATGTGCCGGAGTCGGCCATCGTTCGGGAAGCCGCCTTGCGGTTCATCACCCGCGCTGGCCCGGAAATCGGTGTAGCGTCTACCAAAGCGTTTACCACCCGGTTGGCGACCCTTTTCCTGTTAACTTTGTTGCTTGCTCGGTCCCGAAACCAGCTGCCGCCTACGTCCGAAGAGGACTATTTGGCAGAACTGCGCCATTTGCCTGTTGCGGTGGAAAAAGTGCTTGCCCGGGAGCCTGAGATCAAGGGCCTTGCCCAGCAATTCGCAGCTCGCCGGCACGCTCTGTTCCTGGGACGTGGGCATTATTTCCCCATCGCTCTGGAGGGTGCCCTGAAGTTGAAGAAGGTTTCCTATATCCATGCCGAGGCTTATCCAGCGGGAGAGTTGAAACATGGCCCACTCGCACTGGTTGACGAGGACATGCCGGTGGTGGTTGCCCCCAATGACGATCTACTCGAAAAGCTTAAGTCCAATATGGACGAAGTTCGAGCCCGCGGTGGACAGCTTTACGTGTTTGCTGATGGTGACAGCCAGGTCAGAGCGGAGGAGGGTGTTCAAGTACTGAAAATGCCTGAACACTATGGTGTCCTTTCTCCACTCCTCCACGTAGTAGCTCTTCAGTTACTTGCCTACCATGTTGCATTGGTGAAAGGCACGGACGTGGATAAGCCAAGGAATTTAGCGAAAAGTGTCACTGTGGAATAGGTGAAAGAAATCGGGGCAAGGCATTTAGCTTGCCTGGCGTGATGCTGCATGCTGCTAGGATCGGAATGATGGAGCAGCGTAAGGTGCTTTCCAACTGCGCGATCTATTCTAACAGAGCGCAACATATCGCGATGCTTTACAGCGATGAGCTTTCTCCAACGCTTGATCAGCTGATGAGGGGGGCTGAGCTAGGCATAAGCCGCGTTTTGCTCGTACCGCTCTACCTTGCACATGCCCAGTTCTTTGCTGCTAGCTTAAACCCAAAAGCTGGAGTTTATTCCAGCAGGGACGGGTCATCTAATGCGTTCCCTTTAATTTTGTTGCACCTGGCTACCGACACTAATCAGCTGGAGGCATGGCCCTGTAGGTTAGTGGAGCGTGAAGTGTTCAGACAATAGCTCCCTCCTTTCTCTGATATGTCGGACCTCTTAGCTCGCCCCCCACCCCGGGAAGGAATTGGGGGGTGAAGATTCATGAACCAAAGTGAAGATAAATCCCATGAAGATCGCGATCGCCGGTACAGGATATGTAGGCCTTTCCAACGCCATGTTGTTGGCCCAACACAACGAAGTTGTGGCTCTTGATATTGATCCAAGAAAGGTTGAGCTACTTAACGACCGCATAAGCCCGATTCTAGACTTAGAAATTGAAGACTTCTTGGTCAACAAGAAACTGAACTTTACCGCTACTCTGCATAAAGAGCAGGCGTTTAAAGGCGCGGATTACGTAATCATAGCGACGCCTACGGATTACGACCCGCAGACAAATTACTTCAACACCAAAACGGTGGAGTCGGTGGTTCAGGATGTGGTGGCCGTCAACCCGAGCTCGGTGATGGTAATCAAATCCACGGTGCCGGTAGGCTACACCAGAGACGTTTGCGAGCGGTTCGATACCAGCAATATTATTTTCTCACCAGAATTTCTGCGTGAAGGGAGTGCGTTGCACGACAACCTCCATCCCTCGCGCATTATTGTCGGCGAGCGTTCGGAGCGCGCGGAAGTGTTCGCTCACTTGTTGAAGCAGGGGGCCGTAAAAAAAGACGCTCCGGTGCTGTTCACCGACAGTACCGAAGCGGAGGCTATCAAACTGTTTTCCAATACTTACCTGGCCATGCGTGTGGCCTATTTTAACGAGCTGGATACATACGCTTCGAGCACGGCCTGAACAGCCGCCAGATAATCGATGGCGTGGGCTTGGATCCGCGCATCGGCGACCACTACAACAACCCGTCGTTCGGCTACGGCGGCTACTGCCTGCCCAAAGACACCAAGCAGCTGCTGGCGAACTACGAAGACGTGCCCAATAACCTGATTAAAGCGATTGTGGATGCCAACCGCACTCGCAAAGACTTCATCGCCGACGACATTCTTAGCCGCAAACCAAACGTGGTGGGTGTGTATCGCCTAGTAATGAAATCCGGCTCTGACAACTTCCGTGCCTCGGCCATTCAGGGGATCATGAAGCGCATTAAAGCCAAGGGCATTGAAGTGATTGTGTATGAGCCGGAGCTGCACGAAGATGACTTTTTCAATTCCCGTGTCATTACTGACCTCGATGCCTTCAAGCAAGAGGCTGATGTCATCATCGCAAACCGCCGCAGTGAGAACCTGGCGGATGTGGAAGAGAAGGTTTATACCCGCGACCTTTTTAAAAGCGACTGATCAAAAATTCCGGGCGCCTAAGTGGAGCGCAATTCTCTCGCTTGCCCTACGGCCTCTTCGTCGAGGCGGGTCACAATCGGTTACTGGTCACAAAGAGTGAAGTTAAGTTAATCTGCGCGCGGTTTTTAAATGCCAGTACGTAACTGCGAAAGTCGTCTATGGGCTTTGTAGGCTTTGGGCAATTTGGGCCTGCAGTTACCCGGTTCTTTCTGGTTAATATAGTCAAGTCTTTTGGTCTGGTTAAATCAACTGCGTAGCTCGTGTATATTACGTCTCCTAACTGAAACCTTGGTGGTCTTTAATCCAATTTGGTTTCGGTTTTTCGTTCTGATTCATTTTTCAAAAGGCATGTCCATGGACGCGGCTAGTGTAACGGGTCTTCTCTCGGGTTTTCTTGCGCTCTTTTTTTTGCTGTTGCTCAAACCGCTTGCGGTTCACGTCGATTTGATGGATCGTCCGGACCATCGAAAGATCCACAGTGGGGCTGTACCACTTGTGGGCGGCCTCAGTGCATTTTTAGGGCTGTGCGTGACGTGGCTTTTGGAAATGCCTCTCTCCGACGGCTACGGCCTGTTTCTGGCTTGCGCTGCACTGCTGGTGCTGATGGGAGCGGTGGACGATGCGTGTGATTTGCCCGCCAATTTTCGTTTGGGTTCCCAAATAGCACTGGGCGCGGCGTTGGCCTACGGCTCTGGCATTTCTCTAGATTCGTTTGGCAACCTGCTAGGTTTTGGCGTTATTGAACTCGGGCCGCTGGGGCCCATTGTTACCATCGCGGCAATCATTGCGGCTACCAATGCATTCAATATGGTTGACGGGATTGATGGGCTGACAGGTAGCTTGTCCCTCGTTGCCTTGTTGTCATTGTGCTGGCTCTTTTCAGCATCGGGCCGCTTCCCGTTAGAGCTGACGTTTTGCCTGGCGCTCGCGTTCGGCCTCGCTCCGTACCTCATGGCGAATCTTCGAATCTTTCCGTTTAAGAGGAAGATTTTCATGGGCGATGCTGGGTCGATGTTTGTCGGTTTTGCGGTGGTCTGGTTGTTGGTTCAAGGCACTGATTTGGAGCGCAGTGCGTTCCGGCCGGTTACGGCACTGTGGCTGGTTGCGATTCCGTTGATGGATATGGTAGCTATCATGGTACGTCGTGCCCGCAAGTCAATCGGTCATGATGCCAGATCGGGACCACCTCCATCATATCTTTCTCAGAGCCGGGCTTACTGACAGGCAGGCACTCTTGATCATAACTTTTCTGGCAATCTGTCTGGCGGGGTGGCTTAGCCGGAGAGGTTAAGCAGGTACCTGAAGTTATTATGTTTTCGCTGTTTCTCTGTGTTTTTCTGACTTATAACTGGTCTCTGAGTCACATTTGGCGGTTGCTGGTTCTGTTTCGCCGGGTTGGGTCAAAAGCTGGCCGTAGCTGATCCAGCTGTGCGTCGCTCCTAATGTGTGAATGTTTCAAGTGCTGTTTGGATGTGATTTGATATGAAGCTACTCGTAACCGGTGGCGCCGGTTTTATTGGCTCTGCTGTTGTACGGCACGTCATTGGCAACACGGGCGACAGTGTGATCAATCTCGATAAACTCACCTATGCAGGCAATCTCGAGAGTCTGGCTGGAGTGAGTGGTAATGATCAATACGGCTTTGAGCAAGTGGATATCTGTGATCGTGCTGAGCTGGAACGTGTTTTTGAAGAGCACAAACCTGATGTGGTTATGCACCTGGCGGCAGAAAGTCATGTAGATCGTTCCATTGACGGCCCAGCCGCGTTCGTCGAAACCAACATTGTTGGTACTTATACCTTATTGGAGGTTGCCAGGCAGTATTGGAATGGGCTCACCGGGGAACGCAAGGCTGCTTTCCGTTTCCATCACATTTCCACCGATGAAGTGTATGGTGATCTGGAAGGGCCGGAAGCGCTGTTCACAGAGCAAACACCCTACGCCCCCAGTTCACCTTATTCTGCCAGTAAAGCGAGTTCTGACCACTTGGTGCGGGCTTGGTATCGCACATATGGTCTGCCGGTGCTGGTGACGAATTGTTCCAACAACTATGGTCCCTATCATTTCCGGAAAGTTGATTCCGTTAATGATTCTTAACGCCCTCGAAGGTAAACCTCTCCCTGTTTACGGCAAGGGAAATCAAGTCCGTGACTGGCTGTATGTCGACGATCACGCCCGAGCACTTTACAAGGTGCTCACTGAAGGCGTGATTGGAGAAACTTACAATATCGGTGGCCACAATGAGAGGCAGAACATTGAGGTGGTTCAGACTATTTGCGACATTCTTCAGGAGCTGCGGCCGCAGAACGAAAGCTACAGGGCGTTGATTATGCATGTGGCAGACCGCCCTGGCCATGATCTGCGTTACGCTATTGACGCAGGCAAGATTGAGCGTGAATTGGGGTGGGCGCCGGAAGAAACGTTTGAAACCGGTATTCGAAAAACGGTTGAGTGGTATTTGAATAATCTGGACTGGTGCCGTCGTGTGCAGGATGGTAGTTATCAAAGGGAGCGGTTGGGTTCAGGCGCATGAACATTTTATTGCTGGGCAAAACCGGCCAAGTCGGCTTCGAACTCCATCGTACTCTTTCTCCCATGGCACTATCATTGCCCCCGGCAGGAAACCTTGGACCTGTTGGACGAGCATGCTGTCACCAACTTCCTGGGCGCCAATAAACCAGACTTGATCGTAAACGCCGCCGCCTGGACAGCCGTAGATGCAGCGGAAGTGCATCGAGATGCGGCCGAGCGTCTCAACGCCGGTCTTCCGACGCAGCTGGCGGAATACGCTGCTTCCAACAACGCCCGGCTGGCCCACTACAGCAGCGACTACGTCTACCCTGGCAGTGGTAAAGCCCCTTTGCAGGAAATCAGCTACTGGCCCACTTAGTCACTATGGAGCAACCAAACTCCAGGGTGATCAGGCGATAGAGCAAAGTGAGTCGGATTACCTCATCTTCCGCACCAGTTGGGTCTACAGCGCCCGTGGTAACAATTTCATGAAAACGATGCTGCGTCTTGCCAAAAACAAAAGCGAGCTCAACGTAGTAGCGGACCAGGTCGGTACCCCGACACCCGCGAGACTGATAGCCAACGTCACCGCGTTGGCTATCCGTAGTCAACTGAAAACAGGTCTTTACAACTTGACCGCTAGAGGAGCGACCAGCTGGCACGGATTCGCCAAAGAAATCTTTGAACTGGCTACCGTAACAGGGGAAGAATTAACTCTCAGTTCCGAGAATGTCTATCCAATCCCAACCAGTGACTACCCAACCCCTGCAGAAAGGCCACTTAACTCAAGGCTCGATGTAACCAGACTCGAACAGGCTTTGAGCATTCGGCTCCCGGATTGGCAAAACCAGCTGGTACTCACCTTGGGCGAATATCTGGAGAAGCGATGAAAGGCATCATCTTGGCCGGCGGTTCCGGCACCCGTCTTTACCCGATCACGAGGGGCATCTCCAAGCAGTTGCTGCCCGTGTATGACAAGCCCATGATTTATTATCCCTTGTCCGTTCTTATGCTGGCGGGAATTCGGGAAATTCTTGTCATTACAACACCGGAAGACCAGGATGGATTTAAACGGCTTCTGGGTGATGGCAATCAATGGGGTGTGGACTTGAGCTACGCTACCCAACCCAGCCCCGATGGCCTCGCGCAGGCTTCATCATTGGCGAAGATTTTATTGCCAATGATAGTGTTTGCCTTGTTTTGGGCGACAACATTTACTATGGCCAGGGTCTCAGTAAAATGCTGCAAACAGCTTCCAAGCGTGACAAGGGAGCCACTGTGTTTGGTTATCAGGTCACAGATCCGGAGCGCTTTGGCGTGGTGGAGTTTGACGAGCATCAGCGGGCTGTGTCCATTGAAGAAAAGCCCAAGAGCCCGAAATCTGACTATGCGGTTACCGGCCTTTACTTCTACGATAACGATGTAGTGGGCATTGCTAAACAGGTAAAGCCCTCTGAGCGGGGCGAACTGGAAATTACCAGCATCAACCAGGCATACCTTGAACGGGGTGATCTGTGTGTGGAGCTGTTAGGTCGGGGCTTTGCCTGGCTAGACACAGGCACTTTTGACTCTCTGCATGACGCTGCGAGCTTTATCGAAACACTGGAAAAACGCCAGGGCCTCAAAATCGCTTGCCTGGAAGAAGTAGCCTTCAGAATGGGCTTTATTGGTAAAGAGAAACTGCTGTCAGAGGCAGAAAGCCTTGAAAAGAACAGCTACGGCACCTACCTGAAAAAACTTGCGAAAACAGTCAAATAAGTGATCTACATGAAAATCATCGAAACTAGGATTCCAGACGTAGTGATAATCGAACCTTCGATTTTTGGAGATGAGCGCGGTTTTTTTATGGAAACCTGGAACGAAAAAGCCTTTCGAGATGCGGGGATTAATGCCGCTTTTAAGCAGGATAACCATAGCCGGTCCGTCAAAAACACTCTCCGGGGTCTGCATTACCAAATCGAACAGCCTCAGGGCAAGCTGGTGCGAGTAACCTGTGGCGAAGTTCTCGATATAGCAGTAGATGTTCGCCCGAAATCATCCACTTTTGGCCATTGGGTAGGGGAGTACCTTTCGGAAGAAAACAAACGCATGCTTTGGGTGCCACCAGGATTCGCACACGGTTTTCTTGTAACCAGTGAAACCGCGGATTTCCAGTACAAGTGCACTGACTTCTATGCACCTGACCAGGAACGTACAATCCGCTGGGATGATCCGGTACTGAATATAGATTGGGGAATAGAGAACACCGAAGGCCTTTTATTGTCTGCAAAAGACCGTCAGGGACAAACTTTTACTCAGGCTCGGGAAGAGTTAAGAGAGCATTACTGAATGATACCCGTCACCAAACCGTTCCTTCCCAGCAGAGAGAAGCTCGATCAGTACCTTGATGGTATATACGAACGGCAGTGGCTGACCAACAACGGTCAGCTCGTGCAGGAGCTCACGCGCCGCCTTGAAGAGTATCTGGAGGTGGATAATCTGCTGTTGGTAGCGAATGGCACTCTTGCACTTCAAATCGCTTACCGCGCTCTTGGTGTTAGCGATTCGCGGTCGGACCAGCACCCGGAGGCAATAACTACGCCCTTCAGTTTCATTGCAACGGCCAGCTCTTTAAAATGGGATGGAATACAACCCGTTTTTGTGGATATTGATCCGAAAAGCTGGTGTCTGGACCCTGATCGGATCGGCAAGGCAATAACTGATAGAACTCGGGCTATCGTTCCTGTTCACGTATTTGGCAATGCCTGCGAAGTTGAGGCCATTGATACCATTGCTCAGAGGTATGATCTGAAAGTCATTTACGATGCCTCCCACGCCTTTGGTGTAAAATATAAAGGCGAAAGCCTGCTCAAACACGGCGATGCTGC
Source organism: Marinobacter similis (assembly GCF_000830985.1). Taxonomy (GTDB): domain Bacteria; phylum Pseudomonadota; class Gammaproteobacteria; order Pseudomonadales; family Oleiphilaceae; genus Marinobacter; species Marinobacter similis. The sequence continues at coordinate 2,654,441 of NZ_CP007151.1, forward strand.
GACTCTCAGCTTCCACGCGACCAAACTTTTCCACACCGGAGAGGGTGGGGCCATCGTGTTCAAGCGTAAGGAAGATCTGGAGCGCGCGAAAAAAATGATTAACTTCGGAATCACCGGGCCGGAAACCATCGAGGAGTTGGGAATCAACGCCAAGATGAATGAGATGCAGGCGGCGATGGGGCTGTGTGTGTTGGATGAAATTGCAGATAATATGTCCGCACGTCAGCATGTGTGGGAATTCTATAAAGATAATCTCACTTCAAAATGCCAATTCCAGCAATGGAATAGTAATGCTACTCAAAATTATGCTTACGTTCCCATGGTGCTGGGTTCAGAAGATAAAACTTTGTCTGTAGTGAAAGGTTTGGGAGATATTAACGTTGGCGCCAGACGATATTTCTATCCGTCTTTGGATGAAGTCGACTTTATAAGCACGGCGAGCGGTGGAGTCCCAAACTCAAGAATGATTTCAAAAAAGATCATATGTTTACCCATCTATTCTTCCATTAAAGATAAAGATTTGTCGAAAATAATAAGCACAATTAATGGATTCGACGAAGTTAAGGGGTAATTTATGCCAACGACGCTGCTAGTTGATACGAATCGTGCTGCGGTCCCCTTATATCAGGCGCTCATAAAAAAAGGGCATGACGTTTGGGTTGTAGGCAAAAATCCAGAAGAAACACTGGCTAAAATGGCAGAAAATTACTGCCAACTGGATTATTCAGATGCGAGTGTCCTTTCAAAGTTTATCGAGGAAAGGAATATTGATTTCCTGGTTCCTGGATGCACTGACCTTTCATATACAATGTGTGCAAAGGTTGGCGACGGGAAATTTCTGGGTATTGATACCGTCGAAAATACTCACAAAATAAATTCAAAAGATGCGTTTAAAGAGTTAACCCGAAGGTTGTCAATTCCGGTGCCAAAGCTGCTTCTTCAGGATGAGGCAGTGAATTATCCATCTGTAATAGTCAAGCCAGTGGATTCTTTCAGCGGTCAAGGTATCCAAGTCCTGAGATACCCGGATGCTCAGCAATTGGGTACCGCTATTGATGCGGCGTACAAAGTTTCAAAATCAAAAACCGCACTGATAGAGGAGTACATAAGCGGGCAGCTTTACAGTTATTCCTGTTTTTTTCAGGCAGGCAGGGTTGTAGCAGGATTTTTTGTTCAGGAGGATGGCAGTGCCAACCCGTTTACGGTGGATACCAGCCAAGTTACAAATGATCTCGCAGAATCGCTGCAACTATCTTTGGAGTCTGATGTTTGTAAAATAGCCGAAGAGCTTGGCATCTCCGATGGCCTGGTGCATCTTCAATTTTTAAGCGATGGGGATAAATATTGGGTTATTGAAATGACACGGCGCTGTCCGGGAGATATTTACGCATTATTGATTGAATATGCAACAGGTTATGAATATTCGGATTCTTATATAGCGCCCTTTATTGGGGAGAAAGTTAAAGCTGCACCGCGCCCTGAGATAAAGAGGAATATAATCCGACACACGGTTACGTCGAAGCCAGGACAAACCTTTTGGGGGCTTCAGTTTGAACGAGCTACGAACGTCATTCTTTTTGTACCTTTAGTCACGTCTGGAGAAGCCGCAAAACCGAATGACTGTATTAGGCTGGGTGTTATGTTTATTGAATCTCATTCAAAGGAAGAGCAGCTACAATTGTATGAGCATCTAATTTCCAGAAGTCTGTACCAGTTAAACTTTCCAGGAGGGAGTAATGAGTCGTAGAAAAACATTGAAGCTTGGATTTGTTGGTGGTGGACTGGATTCGGCCGTAGGGTATGCTCATTTTGTAGCATCAAGAATGGACAATTTGTGGTCGCTAGATGCTGGAGTTTTAAGCTTGGAAGAGGAAAAAAACTTTCAGGCAGCCGAAGTATACGGAATAGAAAAAAAACGCGTTTACCGCAGCCTGTCGGATTTCTTATCGCATGAAAAAGATGTTATCGACGCTGTCGTCATTCTGACACCAACGCCGCTTCACTATGGGATGATTCTAGATTGTCTGCGTGAGGGCATGCCAGTTATCTCAGAGAAAGCACTCTGTCTGACATCCGAAGAAGCCTCGAAAATAAAAGCGATAGCCGAGGAAAATAACAGCTTTCTAGCTGTAATATATAACTATTCAGGTTATCCGATGGTAAGAGAGATGAGGAGGTTCATCCAAGATGGAACTTTAGGCACAGTCCAGCATTTTCAGGTGGAAATGCCCCAGGAGGGGTTCCTGCGTCGTAACAAAGATGGAGATAAGGCTACACCGCAATATTGGAGAACGCAGGATGGCGAAATCCCTACTCTGCATTTGGATTTGGCCGTTCACTTACACGAGCTGATTTATTATTTGACTCGTGCACGACCGCTGGAAGTGGTGGCTGACCAGTCGAGTCACGGTTGGTTCAATGTTGTTGATAATGCATCGTGTATGACACGGTATTCTAACCGCATGACAGGAAATGCCTGGTTCAGCAAGGCCGCCCTAGGTAGTCGAAACGGGCTAAAGTTAAGGCTTTATGGTGACGAGGCTTCCGTTGAGTGGATTCAAACTAACCCAGAGGAGCTGTTGGTCTCTTATAGCAACGGATCCAGGGAGATCGTAGATCGGGCGTCTTCTGTGAAAGTGGCCGATGCGCCGCGTTACACACGTTTTAAAGCCGGACACCCCGCCGGTTTTAACGAGGCGCTTGCGAACCTATATGCAGATATTCATGAAGCTCTGCTTGATTACCAGTCCAAAGGAACATTTGAGTCGTCAGAGGTTTTTGGGCCTGATTTGGCACTGAATGGGCTTCAGTGGCTTGAGGCAATGGTTAAATCGATAGATTCGGGAACCTGGGAAAAGTGCGACCGCCAATAAGTCGTGAGTGTTGTCGGAATAGACATAATAAAGATTAGGTTAGCTGATATTCTCGTTGTAACAGGCTTTAACGTATGAGCGCGATAAACCGGAAGATCGGAGTGGGGGTGCTCTGGAACCTGGTGAGTCTGTTTATGACACGTGGGGCCAGCACAATTTTCATGTTGTTTCTGGCTCGCCTGCTGGCACCTGAGGCCTTTGGTCTCATTGCAATGGCAACGGTGGTGTTTGAGTTGGCGAATGTGTTTGTGAATTCCGGCCTTGGTATAGCGCTCATCCGAAGCGAAACCGTGACCGATTCAGATCTCAATACGGTGTTTTTCAGCAATCTTTTGCTCAGCGGGCTGGCCTATGCTGTCCTGTTTGCGGCCGCTCCCTTCATCGCAGACTTCTACAGCCAGGCAGAGCTGTCTACAATCATTCAGGTGATGGGGCTGGTCGTATTCATTAACGCCGCTAAAGTGGTTCAAACAGCCGTACTCAGTCGTCGGATGGACTTCAAATCCCAGATGAAGGCCAACACCTTAGGTGTGGTGTTTTCTGGCTTCCTCGCTATTTCAGCTGCTTTCTATGGTTGGGGCGTTTGGAGTTTGGTGGTGCAAGTACTCAGTTCTGCGTTGATATCCGCACTTGTGCTCTGGTTAGTCAGTAAGTGGCGCCCGGCCTTGGAGTTCAGTCGCGAGTCTTTTTCAAGGCTATTCCGTTTTGGTAGAAATCTGCTGATGGAAGGACTGCTCGAGATCTTGTATCAAAACTCCTATGTTGCGGTCATTGGACGCTTATTTAGCGCGGAAATTACGGGGCTATTTTTCCTCGCAACAAAAATCAGCAATCTGGTTTCGCAACAACTAACTAACGCCGTTCAGCAAGCAACTTTTCCTGCTTTGTCCACTTTGCAGACGGATAACGGTAGTCTTAGGCGAAAGTTTAGGCAAATTATGCAGATAATGATGTTCCTGATTGCGCCGGTAATGGCTCTGTTGGCCGGGCTTGCAACTCCACTGTTTACAATCTTTCTTGATGAGCGGTGGGTGGGCGCAGTCCCTTATTTACAACTGTTGTGTGTCGTAGGTGCACTTTACCCTGTGCATGCTCTGAACGTTAATTTACTCAACGTAAAAGGCCGTTCGGATTTGGTTTTGAAGGTGGGGTTAGTAAAAAAAGCAGTAAATCTTGCTTTATTGTTTCTCGCAATACCTTTTGGGGTCCTCGGTATTGTTGCGAGCATGGTAGTTGGTTCGTTCCTGTCGCTGATTCCTAATACCTATTTTTCCGCGCGTTTGGTCGGATATTCTTTATTTGATCAAATAAAAGATGTCATAAAACCCCTTATCTCTGGTGTTGTTGCCGGAGCGGGGGCGTGGTTTTTAGTCGGACAACAGGGAAATGTTGAGTTTCTTGAGTTAGCGGGTGGTGGAGTTTTTGGAATTGGGATTTACATCGTCGCAACACTCCTGTTACGAGGAGAAGGCCTGAGTGTGCTGATCAGTGAGATCAAGAAGCGCCGGCTAGGTATATTATAGTAAAGGTAAGAAAACACTTGAGGTTGGCTATTTGAAATTTGTTATTTGGACACCAGTATACCGAGATAGCAGCGGCGGAATTATAGTGCTCCACAAGTTAGCGAGCATGCTGCGCGATTCAGGACACAATGTATCAATATGGCCAGCACCAAAACCTACGCGGCGGGACTTACGATCGTTGCGAGGCTGGGTCAAGTTATTTAGATGGTTTAAGTTATTGTTGATTAATTATACTAAAAAACGTAGTATTAAATCTCCTTATAATTTAAAAATTTCTAAAAAAAGCGACCTGAAAGGCGCGATTGTTATTTATCCCGAAATAACGGCAGGGAATCCCTTAGGTGCAAAATTTGTCGTCCGATGGCTGTTAAATAAGCCCGGGGTGATTAATGGAAACAAAGATTTTGGAAATAAAGAAATATTTTTTTTCTACGACTCTATCTTTAATGACTGGGATTTGAATCCAAATGAGGGACACCACTTGATTGTGTCGGAGTTGAAGTCAGACATCTATAGAATTAACAATGAAAGCGGTCGCGCTGGCCAGTGTTATATGATCAGGAAGGGTAGGGATAGAGCATTGGATTATCATGAGCCCGGTGCCATAAATGTGGACGGCATGACTCACGAAGAGCTGTCTATAATATTTAATGAGTGCAAGTATTTCATTTGTTATGACCTTTATACGATGTACAGTCGCTATGCTGCAATGTGCGGGTGTATTCCGATAGTTGTGCCTCAGACAGGCGTCTCGCTTGAAGAATGGTATCCTGACGTGGAAAACCGATATGGCATTGCCTATGGATGGGATAATGTGTCTTGGGCTGTCGAGAGCCGGGAAAAACTTCTTGAAACTCTCGCGGAAAAAAGGATTGTTGAATTAGAGTCTGTGGATCGTTTTGTATTGACTACTGAACGATATTTTTTCGACGAACTGAATAAAACGAGTGAGCTTTGAAAAAAGCAATGAAAATCTCTGTTGCTCTCGCCACCTACAATGGTGCCCAATACATCAAAGAGCAACTCGAAAGCTTTGTAGACCAGACCCGGTTACCGGATGAGTTAATTATCACCGACGACTGTTCCACGGACCAAACTGAAGCTCTGGTCAGTGAGTTCGCCAAAACAGCTCCCTTTAAGGTAGAGTTTCATCGTAACAAAAGAAATCTGGGCTATTGCGGCAACTTTAATGCGGCATTAATGAAAACGACAGGCGATCTGGTGTTTCTTAGTGACCAAGATGATGTATGGTTCCCCGACAAAATTCAGCACATGATAGAGCTGGCCGAGTCACATTCTGATGCACTGGTCATGATGAATGACGCGGTACTCACGGACTCGGACCTTAATGAAGTTGGGCTTACCAAGCTCGGTCAGATCCGTTCGGCGGGTATACCTCTGGAACGCTTCGTAATGGGCTGTTGCGCGTGTGTGCGCAGGGAGCTGCTGGATTTCTGTCTACCGATTCCCAAAGCAGTGAGGGGGCATGATGATTGGCTGGTCGGTCTGTCGGGTGGCCTGAATGCAAAGTTGGTAGACCCCAAACCACTCCAATACTATCGTCGGCACGAATCTAACGAGTCGCAGTTTATAGCTAACAGAACATACAAAGTGACTCGGTCACTGGCTTTTTTACATGCCGTTCAGACTACGTTCAAAAAAGATGCGCCTGAAAAAGCGCGGGCAAGTATTGACCAACAAAAGGTCTTTCTTAGGCATCTGACGGAGACCCAACAAAGAGCACCTGCTAAATATCACTCAAAATTCGTGGAGTTCAGAAAATCGACTGAAACCAGAATTGAAAGAGAAGAACGGCGTGTTGCGGTTCGCGAGCAATGGTTTGTGTCAAGGTTTTTAACGGTTTTTTATATGCTAGTGAAAGGTGATTATCGGCAAAGCAATGGCATTAAATCTGTTTTAAGGGATCTCGTGGGATAATACGAATCATCTGTCAGGTTTTGTGTCACCAATTTTTGAAGTAAACTGCCCGTTTTTCCTGTCTGCTCGTAGTCAGATTCTTCGACAATCCCATTTATCCAGAATGCTCTAAAAGAGGTGCCAATTGTGAAAGTTTTGGCGGTGATGCCTAGCTACCGAACTGCAAGCTACTCTGGGAATGTCGGTGGTGGGGAAATATCAAACCGTCTTCTCTTTCAAGGATTGGTGGAAAATGGGCATGAGGTAGTGGTTGTTACTACGAACGCAGGCGGTTGCGGTAATTGTACAGAAAATGGCGTGGACATTGTCGAACTCAGTGAACCTGCAAACTCCGTTTTTTTATATGTGAAATCGCGACTTCAGTTTCGGCGCAAGGTTCACAAGATAGCTTTGGCGGTTGTTAAACCTGATGTGATTATCACCTCTACAGAAGCGTTGGGAGTTGCACTCTCGCTCAAGAGTTCTGCGGGCGTGCCTGTGGCCCTCTTGGTGAGGGCGTATGAGAATCTTGATAATCGAGAAACACTCCCCGCAATGTTTAAGCGCATTTTTAAGAGCATTTTACTAGGTTGTTTTGGGCCGAAGTCGGTCGCGAAGGTGGACCTTGTTCTTCCGAACAGTGACTATATGGCCAGTATTTGTAACAGCTATATTCCGGCCACAGTTATGTCGAAGATTGTTTATCCGCCCGTCGATTATGAGTTGGTTCCGATGGATGAAGGTCGGTCCCTGAAAACGGTATCGATGGTGGGTACCAGCACCAAAAAGGGGACAGCGCTCGTTGAAAGGTTGGCAGAGCGTTTCCCGGATTTGAACTTTCGGATGGTTGGATGTCCGGGTGCGAATGTCCATGGAGAGCAAGCAAAGAACAACCTGACACTGGTCGGGTGGTGTGATGTCCGTAAAGAGTTTGAGGACAACGCAGATATTGTTCTTGTTCCCTCATTGTGGCCGGAACCCTTCGGAAGAGTTGCGGTTGAAGCATTAGCTGCCGGTAAAATTGCCCTGGTTTCGGATATTGGCGGGCTGCCTGAAGCTGTCGCATTTCAAAAAGTTCTGACTTTGGAGCCGGGGGACGAGGACGCTTGGTCAGAGGCCCTCCGCTGTGTTCTGCAAAACCCTGCACCTTTTTATGAGGCGATGGAAGTAGCACGTGCGCAGATCAATAGGTTTAGTGTAAATGAACAAGTAGAAGGCTTGGAAGACGCCTTGAGACAATTAGTAACCGCTGGCAGACAATTATGACGCAGTATTCGAATCAGAAGATGGAAAAGCCTGAAGAAATCGGGCTTGTTGATTTAGCGGCAATCTTAGTTGTCCGCCGTATGGTGGCGATTTCTGTCCTGCTATTAACAGTGTTTGCCGGGATTCTCTATTTTCTGATAGCTCCCGATCAATATCAGTATCGTAGCCTCTTCCTGGTGGCTCAACAAAATGGCGCAACGCCGGCTCAATCTACTCAATACTTGGTTTCAAAACTTGAAACATTTTGGCTACCGGACATGGAAAGTCTTTATCAAAAAGAGGGTAAACGTCTCGTGGGAAAGCCGACCTTTGATCGCACATCTGGGTCCACTATGATCGAATTTGAATCTCTAGCTACTCTTGAGGACGAAAGCTTGGTTCGGGAGTTACATGAGAACCTCCTTGACCGGTTACTTAAAGAGCAGCAAAAGTATCTTTCGGACCAAAAGGAGAGTTTTCAACAGCAGTTAAACTCATCAGATGAACTGATACAAAGGATTTCGGGCCTGGAGAACGAACAGTCGCTAGCGGCTATCGTGCAGGTGAGAAATGAAATCAAGCTCAAGCTTGATGGGTTGCGACCTGCAGAGGTCTTAACAACAGCGCGCCGCAGTCTGAAGCCAGATGGGCGTCCCGCATGGCAGATACTCGTGGGATTTTTAGTGGCAGGTGTTGTTTTGGGGATAATGGCCGCTTTCGTTGCGGAATTCGTCGCGAGAGTTCGGGCTAAATTGCAGTAAGGTATGGACACTAGCCACAAACTAGATGCCAGCCGCCTTGCGGTGGTATTGTCGTTTTTTTATGCATATATTTTGGCGTTTGTACTGCCAATCGCTGCCTTCAAAGACCGAGAAAATTATCTGGTTTATGCCGCCGACGCCGGTTCAGCGATGGCTCGCTATTTTGATGCAGGGATTTTGGCATTTCTTGTTAATGAACCCGTATTCCTTCTTGCCAACTATGTGCTATCTCTGTTTATGGGGCCTGAGTCAGTTCTTTCCCTTCTGATATTCAGTTTTGCTTTTCTGTTTGCTTATTCGATGCTGGGTTTCAATCGTAAGCTTATTTTCTTGTTATTGATTGCACTTCTCTTGCCTCAGATTCTGAAAAACCATGTTGTCCAGCTGAGACAGGGATACGCCGTCGCCATATTCACCTACGCCTGGCTCTATCTGGGTAGGTCGAAAAAGTGGTTCATGATTGGTTTGACTCCTTTTATTCATGCCTCCTTTTTCATCGTCGGGTGCTTTCTGGTGGTTTTCTGGTTCTCGTCATGGGCAAGAATGAAGTTTGATCTGAAAGCAACAGTATTTTTTGCAATATCCGTTTTCTCTGTATTTCTGATTTTCTTTGTTGCAGACCTGTTTGGCTCACGGCATGCATTACGATACTCCGGTTTCGATTTGAACGTCTCCGGCAGTGCATTTTTATTTTGGAGTCTGGTGTTCGCAATTTTTTGTTTTCAGTCACGTGAGTGGTATGCCAAGCACTCTTTCGCTGCGCTGTTCGTGCTCGTTTATCTTGGGATGTATTTTACTTTCCCATTGTCCGGCCGTGTTTTTGAAAGTGTTTTGCCAATAGTGCTGATCGCCGGTTTCTCAACTCGAGGGTATTATCGGTACGCCTTTATTGGCTTGTTTCTTATGTATTCTCTGATTCAAATATACATTGGGCTTGGCCAGCCATTGCTTGGTTTTGCGAGTCAGTCCTGGGAAGGTGCTTTACTATGATTTTGCATGTAATAACCACGCCATCAGGCGGTGGAGCGGAGGTTCTTGTACGTGAGCTCAACCAACGCAATCAAACTCGGGGAGTAGAGTCGGCAATTGTTTTTTTCAATGACAATGGGGGCAGTCTCAAGGCAAACGAAGTCTCCCTAGATTCTGGAGTTCGATCTGTTTCCAATATCTTCAAGCTGAGGTCAGCAATCTCTCGGCTACGAAAGCAGCATCCGGACCTCATTGTGCATGCCCACCTGACGTGGCCCTTCATATACGTCGTTCTGGCGACGCTCTTTATTCGGGTCAGACTATTTTACACTGAGCACAACACTTATAACCGACGTCGAGAAATTCCAGGCTTTAGGCTGATCGACCGTTTCCTATATTCCAGATACGAGAGAGTAATCTGCATTAGTGATGGTGTACATAAATCACTGTCGAGTTGGATTGGTCAGGGTTTGTCCGGTGGGCAGCTAATTACCGTTCCTAATGGTGCTCAACTCAATGAGATCAATGTGCGGACTCCAATAAATGGCAGAAAAATCTCTGTGGTTTCCGTTGGTTCTCTAACAGAAAAGAAAAATTTTACTGTGGCTATTGAGGCAGTGTCGCAATTACGTGATCGGATTGAAGAGTATGTGATTGCGGGAGAGGGGCCCGCGCGCACCAAACTCGAGAATTTGATCAACAGCCGTGGGCTTTCTGATAGTGTGTTGCTGCCGGGGTGGTCGGATGATGTGGAGGGTTACCTCTGCCGTGCGGATCTGCAGCTGATCCCTTCTCAGTGGGAGGGGTTTGGTTTGGTTGCTGCAGAGGGAATGTCGACGGGCCTTCCGGTTGTTGTTTCTGATGTTGACGGTTTAAGAGAAGTCGTAGGGCCAGAAAGCGAAGCTGTGACGCTTGTTCCTGAGTATCGATCTGTCTCTGCCTGGGTAAATGCCATTAACGATGCAATCACTAAGTGTGAAAAGTCGGGCCCGCCTGAGATATCGATGGCAGCAAGTAGTCAGGCAGGAAAGTTTTCATTAGATAAAATGGTATCTGGCTATCTGGACGTCTATGGAACTAGTAACCCCCAAAAATCGATACTCTTGTTCGTAGTGAACTGTCCCGCGTTTTTTATATCCCACCGTCTAGCGATTGCTCTCGCGGCGAGGGAGCAGGGGTACGATGTTCATATTGCAACGGGGCCGGGGCAGCAGGTGAATGCCATAGTCGACCATGGTTTTTATCATCATTTATTGCCGCTCAATAGAGGTGGTCAGCAATTGTGGGCAGAGATGAAAACCTTTCTGGAAATCAAACGGCTCTTTAAGAGTTTGAAGCCGGACATTGTCCACTTGGTAACGATCAAGCCTGTGATTTATGGCTCCATAGCCGGGAGGCTGGAAAAGGTTCCCTCTGTGGTAGCGGCCGTTTCCGGGTTGGGGACAGTCTTTCTTGCAGACTCGATGCTTGGGAGTATTCGTCGAAAGGTTGTGCTTACTATGTATCAGCTTGGCTTTCGGCACCCAAACCTTCGAGTCATTTTCCAGAACAATGATGACCGCAGGGTTTTGGAGTCGACCAGAGCTATGAAGAACAACCAGGCGCGACTAATTCGCGGTGCGGGTGTGGACCTTGATAAATGCGAGTTTAAGGTAGAGCCGAGGGGACGCCGATCGTTGTGATGGCTGCAAGATTGTTAAAAGATAAGGGGATATATGAGTTTGTGGAGGCTTCAAAGGTTCTTGCCCGACGGGGTGTCGCAGTAACCTTTCGTGTATTGGGTGATGTGGATCCACATAATAGCTCTTCCGTAACCGCAGCCGACCTTGAGCACTGGAAAAAGACAACTGGCGTTGAGTTTCTGGGATACAGGGAAGAAATTTCGGAGCAGTATGCTCAGGCTCACATCGTGTGTCTGCCCTCGTATCGGGAAGGCTTGTCGAAATCGCTTCTTGAGGGGGCTGCCTGCGGCCGGGCGCTTGTTACTACGGACGTTCCTGGCTGCCGAGATGCGTTAGAACCTGGGAAGACGGGTATCCTTGTTCCTGTGAAGGACTCAGTTGCTCTGGCTGATGCTATTCAGGAATTGGCAGAGAACCCCACGCTGCGTAGGAGTATGGGTGAGTCGGGAAGAGCCCTTGCGGAGAAAGAATTTTCAACCGAGAAAATCGTTGGGCAGCATTTGGCAATATACCGGGAGTTGTGTAAGTGATTAAAAAAACAACTGTGCTGGTGACAGGGGCTAATGGATTTGTTGGTTCAGCAGTTATGAACCAACTGCAGGGGCTCCCAGGGAAGAAATGTATCGGGGCCATACGAGATGCTTCGTCAGTTGGAAGTGTTAAAGATAATATTTTCGGGGTCGGACATATCGATGCGCACACGGATTGGCGTGCTGCGCTGGGAAGTGCCGGTACCGTTGTCCATACAGCTGCCGTTACCTATGGAGGGGGGCAGCTAGGAGATGAACAGAAATCTCTTCTGACTAAAGTCAATGTTGATGGGACCCTGGCCCTTGCGCGACAAGCTGCTTCTAATGGTGTTCATCGGTTTATATTTTTAAGTTCCGTGAAAATCCATGGAGAGGAGTCTTTGCCTGGCAGGCCCTTTTCGGCTTCTACGCCAGCGAACCCCAGAGATGATTACGCGGTTTCTAAGTGGCAGGCCGAGCAGGGGTTGCGAGAGATCGGCAGGGAAACTGGGATGGACATCGTTGTGGTCCGGCCCCCCTTAATCTATGGTCCGGGGGTAAAAGGTAATTTTGCGAGCTTGATTAATATCTTAGCAAAGGGAATTCCGCTGCCGTTCGGAGCCATTGAGAACAGTCGATCACTGGTAAGCCTCCCGAATCTCGTGGGCTTGATTGTTCGTTGCATTGATCATCCGGGGGAAGTGAATCAGGCTTTTCTTGTTTCGGACAACGAGGATGTTTCTACGCCTGAACTGTTGAGAAAGTTGGCATACGCGATGGAAGTCAGACCGCGGCTTTTGGCTGTTCCGCCAAAGTTGTTGTTATGGGGGGTGACTCTGCTTGGTAAAAAAGATCATGGTCTCCGCCTTTTGGGTAACTTGCAGTTGGATATTACCGACACGGTAAACGTTTTGGACTGGGAACCGCCAGTCTCGTTGCAACAGGGATTGGAGGAATGTGTCGGGAATGGGGGGTACGAGTGATTCGTTTTTGTGATGTTCTTTTTGCTATTCTTGGCCTGACTCTGGGATTCCCGGTTTTGTTGTTAATTTTACTCATTGGCGTTTTTGACACGGGTGCCCCCCTATTCCGACAGAAACGAGTAGGCCGCAATCGAAAACCCTTCACGTTGTTGAAATTCCGTACTATGAAACCAGATACTGCATCCGTCGCTAGTCATCTGGCAGATGCCTCAGCCATTACTCCTCTGGGCCGCTTTTTACGTCGAACCAAGCTGGACGAGCTTCCCCAGCTCTGGAACGTTCTTAAAGGTGAGATGAGTTTGGTCGGCCCTCGCCCTTGCTTGTTCAGTCAGACAGAACTCATAGAGGAGCGTTACCGTCGCGGCGTTCTGGCGGCAAGACCCGGAATAACTGGATTGGCACAAATTAAAGATATCGATATGTCTACACCACGACTGTTAGCAGAAACAGATGCTAAGATGCTTGCCGGAATGTCCCTGAGACACTATTTCTATTGCATCTTCATGACGGTTTGTGGGAAGGGCGCTGGTGATCGGGTGAATAACTAATATGATCAAGAAGTTTCTCGGCTTGCCTAGGTATATAAGCGCATAATCTCTGTCATTTCTGACGTGTTTTTCCTGTCTTTTGCATTTTGGGGTGCCTTTGCTCTTCGGTTAGAGCAGCAAGCCTGGTTGCCGACGTTTGATCAATTGCTGGTTTGTGTTGTCACTGTAGTTTTGACTATTTGTGTTTTCATCAAGTTGGGGTTGTATCGGGCTGTAATCCGCTATCTTAGTGACAAAGCCTTTCTGACAGTTGTGTACGGGGTAATAGCATCGGCGCTTTGCATGATTGTGCTGGGCTACCTTATGCAAGTGTTTATTCCGCGATCTGTCCCAATCATATACGGTGCGCTGGCTTTTGTTTTTGTTAGTGGTACTCGCCTCGGCGTTCGTATGATGGTTAACCACCCCAAGCAACGAGCGAAAGAGGCGGTTGCTATTGTAGGTGCGGGTGAAACGGGTATGGCCCTGGCGTCAGCTTACGCCAGGGTACCGAGTACCGCCCTGTAGTGTTTGTCACGTTTAACCGCGCTAACCACAAATCGATGGTGGATGGCCTGCCGGTAGTCAGTATCGAGCTGATCGCCAAAAATATGAGCAAGTACGGTGTGCGCCGAATTCTGCTGGCACTCGATTCCAATTCACAGGTTGATCGCAAGAAGCTTCTAAAGCAATTGGAGCCACTGTCTATCCCGGTCCAGACCGTTCCTTCTGTATCTGAGCTTGTTGCCGGCCAGGCTCGCATCAATGATATTCGCGATCTGGAGTTGGAGGATCTTCTGGGTCGCGACCCAGTTCAGCCCGACAACGCCGTAGTAGCGGAAAGTCTGTATCAGAAAACGGTAATGGTAACGGGTGCCGGCGGCTCTATTGGCTCGGAATTATGCCGGCAGATTATCCGGCACCGGCCTAAGGTGTTGGTGTTGTTCGAGCAATCCGAGTATTCCCTGTACGCCATTGAGCGGGAATTGCAGGCGATCAATCGCGTTGCGGATCTGAGTGTGGAGCTCCATCCGCTGCTGGGGAGTGTAGTGCACCGTAGGCGTTGCGAGGTGGTTATGAGAGCTTTTGGCGTTGAGACCGTATACCACGCTGCCGCCTACAAACATGTGCCACTGGTTGAACATAATGTGATTGAAGGCGTTCAGAACAATGTCTTTGGCACTTTCCACGTGGCCGAGGCGGCCATTTCGGCAGGTGTCCAGAGGTTCGTGCTGATATCCACCGATAAGGCGGTTCGCCCCACCAATGTGATGGGTGCCAGTAAGCGCCTGGCTGAGCTTGTACTGCAGGGACTGGCCCAGCGGCAGTCAGATACCATCTTTTCCATGGTGCGCTTTGGTAATGTGCTTGGCTCTTCCGGCTCTGTTGTTCCGTTGTTCCGGGATCAGATCCGCGACGGCGGGCCGGTTACGGTCACTCATCCGGATATTATCCGGTACTTCATGACCATCCCTGAGGCCAGTCAGTTGGTTCTTCAGGCTGGCAGTATGGGGCAGGGCGGTGAAGTGTTTGTTCTGAATATGGGCGAGCCCGTAAAAATTGCTGACTTGGCCCGCAAGATGATTCACTTGATGGGGTTGATGGAGAAAACAGACGATCGACCGGATGGGGATATCGAAATTATTTTCTCCGGGCTGCGTCCGGGTGAAAAGCTGTATGAGGAGTTGTTAATTGGTAATAACCCGCAGGGTACTGCTCATCCACGGATCATGATGGCCAGAGAAGTATCAATGGCGTGGGATGAGGTGGAGCAAACACTGAACCGGTTGATGCGGGCAAGCCATGAATTTGACTGCGAGGATGTCATCCTAATTCTGAAAACGGCGCCCACAGGATTTGCTCATAATGGGGGTGTGGCGGATCTGGTTTGGTGCAACGGCAATCAGGAGCTGGTTGGCGAGGCAAGGGATGCGGATAAGGTCTGTCGGTTGCCCTTGGCCTAGGATATAACCTGGTCACGTGATTTAGTGACAGGGCTTGATTGCCTCCGTTTTCGTTATTCAACAGGGATGTTGGTGATGACTGATCTTTTGCACCACAGCGGCCATTACAGGAGAGGCGGGCTCCTGCAATGAGCTAACTCTCGTTCCGAGTATGAAAAGGGGACTGCCCTTAACTTCACGACATCAAACTCCGCAGGCACTCTGATTGACTGCCGCCTGTTCCCGAGCCAAGACGAAGGCCGCGGGTTTTGAGAGGCCGATTACCTGTTCCTAGCCTTTCGCTATGATGCTGCCGGAAATTCTGGAGGGTGCCCTAGAGACTGGTTTTGCCCGGGACTGTTGGCTGATTGAGTGGGTGTTGGGGTCGATTCGTTCCCTTTTGGGGCCGGCATGTGCGCCGGTGGCAGGGTGGAACTGGATTGTGAACACTACGAAATACGGGCCCGGGTTAATCAGGTTGGGGGCTATTCAGCATGTGGGGAAGAGCGATTTAATTCGGTTTGTGTCGGGCATTTCTCTGCCTCTCGGAGAAATTCGCGTTGTCTATGGCGACGAGGACGCAAAGGAGGCATTGAAAGGTGTTTTCAATGCCGTTTCGACGGAGACATAATTATTCCATCTGGATAGAGTGGCTATGCTCGAATTTATGCCTGAAAAGGACGCTACATGAAGAAAATTGCAGTCATTGGTCTCGGTTACGTTGGTCTGCCACTGGCCGCGGCTTTTGGGGAAAAGCGCGAAATTGTTGGGTTCGATATTAATACCAAGCGGATTGCGGAGCTCAAAGTGGGTGTGGATTATACCCGCGAAGTCTCCCGGGAAGAGCTGGCTGCCGCATCGGGTTTATCATTTACCGATAATCTTGAAGGTATTCGAGATTGCCAAATTTATATTGTCACGGTGCCAACGCCCATTGATGAATTCAAGACACCGGATTTAGCGCCGCTGGTAAAGGCCAGTGAAACCGTTGGGCAGGTTCTCAAACAGGGCGATATCGTGATTTACGAATCCACGGTATACCCCGGCGCAACGGAAGAAGTGTGCGTGCCGGTATTGGAAAAAATCTCCGCTCTTGCGTTTAACAAGGATTTCTTTGCAGGCTATAGCCCAGAGCGAATCAATCCTGGTGATAAGGAGCACCGAGTCACCACCATCAAGAAAGTAACCTCAGGCTCAACCTATGAGATTGCTGAAGAGATTGATCAGTTGTATGCCGATATCATTAAGGCCGGTACTCATAAAGCCAGCTCAATAAAAGTGGCTGAGGCTGCAAAAGTTATCGAAAACACGCAGCGAGACCTGAACATAGCCCTTATTAATGAATTATCGATGATTTTCTCCAGACTAAAAATCGATACACACGAAGTCTTGGCGGCCGCTGGAACCAAATGGAATTTTCTTCCGTTCAAGCCTGGGCTCGTCGGTGGCCATTGTATTGGCGTTGATCCCTATTATTTGACTCATAAGGCGCAGTCGATTGGCTATCACCCAGAGATTATTCTCGCGGGCCGTCGTGTCAACGATAGTATGGGGCCATACGCTGCATCTGAGTTAGTAAAGGCAATGATCAAAGCTGGTCATACAGTGTTCAATTCACGTGTATTAATCATGGGCTTTGCCTTCAAAGAAAATTGCCCCGATCTACGCAATACCCGAGTTATCGACGTGGTAAGAGAGCTGCAAGAGTTCGGGTGCATTGTCGACATCACAGATTGCTGGGCTGAATCTGCTGAAGCAGAGCACGAGTATGGTGTGACGCTTCTTGAATCACCGAAAAATGGTGATTATGACGCATTGTTATTGGCGGTCCCACATCGCGAATACGCTCTGAAGTCCTCGAAGGAGTTGCGCTCTTATTTAAAAGAAGATGGAGTGTTGTTTGATTTGAAGGGTGTATTACCGCTCGGCGAGGCTGATTTGCGATTGTAGATTCAGCGCGTTGGTTCGAATATTCGATAAAAAGCCGATCAATAAGATCGGCTTTTTAATTAAGATATGACAATAAACTTTGCCAAATTGCGTTAAATTACTTATTATATTTTACGACTTATAGTCAACTCCGAAGTATTTTAAAACCATTTTTTGATTAAGGTTTTATTTCCATGGCAAAGATCAACGATTACTACCAGAAAAAGCAGCTTATGGAAAAGCTTGCCGCAGAGCTGGAAAAGCTTGAAGAAGACCAGGCTCTGAAAGGTGAACTGGAGTTCGAAAACAAGGTTCGTGACTTGATGAAGGAATATGACAAATCACCGAAAGATGTCCTGCAGATCTTGTCTGCCATTGATCCGTCTGTTGGCGGTGCAAAGGGTGAGGCGGCTGCTGGTGGTCGCGCCAAGCGGCCCATGAAGACTTATAAGAACCCGCATACCGGTGAAGTGGTTAAAACCCGTGGTGGCAACCACAAAACGCTTAATGAGTGGCGTAAAAAGTACGGTAAAGAAGCGGTTCAGGGCTGGCAGGAAAACTAAGTTTAGTTTGTCAGTTTGTTAAAAAGCCCGGCTAATGCCGGGCTTTTTAATGTCTCTTCACTTTCTATGTCCCTTCAATTGCCGGATATCATCACCTGATTTCTCCCACCTTCTTTGGCCGCATACAACGCTTCATCGGCTAATTGCATCCATTGCATATAATTCTCGGGCGCTTTGGTTAATTGGGCAATGCCCATGCTGATGGTGTATTGAATCGGCGCTACGCTGGTTTCAACCACGCTCTGTGCGATGTTTTCACGAATTCTCTCACAAATAATGCGAGCGCCTTCGGCGTCGGTCTCGGGTAGGATAATCCCGAATTCTTCACCGCCGTAGCGGCCTGACGTATCCGATTGCCGCAAATTACCTTTAGTGATCGCCGCCGTGTGTTTGATGACCTCATCGCCCGCCAGGTGGCCATAGCTGTCGTTCACCTTTTTGAAGTGATCAATGTCGAACATCACCAGGGAGGTGGCCTGGCCATAGCGTCGGAAACGTTCGTACTCCGCATCCACCAGGTTTTCCCAGGTGCCCCGATTGAGCAGCCCGGTGAGGCGGTCGGTCATGCTGAGTTTGGCCAGCTGTTCGTTTGCGCGCTCTAGAGCTCGCTTGCTGCTGGCGATGTCGGTGACGTCGTACACCATCAGGCATACCTTCTCAACCTTGCCTGTTGTCCCGGATAGCGGCTGATGGTGAGATTCTGGAACATGAACTCTTCGGTGCCAGTAATCGGGCGGGTATTTCGGAACTTGAACAGGTAAGGGCGCTGTTCCCAGGAGGTAAATGCCTTGGTGTTCAGTAGCGCAACGGCATCGACTTTCCGAGCCAGCCAAGCCTGAGGAATGTCCGGGAAGACATCGAAGATGACCTTGTCGCGGATTTTGCTGGCGGTGATGCCGCTGTGATTTTCCATGAACCCGTTCCAGGCCTGCACCCGGAAATCGAGGTCCAGCACCACAAGCCCGACTTCAACGGACTCGAGCATATCTGCCAGCCAGTGAAACGAGTTGGCTTCTGTTTCATTAAAGGCCATTGATCAGTCCACCAGGTATTCGAGGCGTTGTTCGAGGAAGGGTACGGAATCTTCGGTAAGCAATATAAGCACATCGCATTGGATATCCTGATCCTCCAGGGCATAGCTGATTTCGATGCACAGTAGGCGTTCATCCCGGGTGCTGTGATGTTCAAGGAGTTCGGAGATCTGTCGATGCTGGCCCAGAACCGTTGGGTGGCCGAGTCCTAGTCTCAGGTCCAGTTGATCTCCAATGCCTTTGAGGAAGGCGCCGAAAAGGATGCTGGACATGTCCATCAATACTTCGACATTCACCGCTTCGCCGTCGAGCTCTTCGTAATGAAGCATCTCGGCCATTTCCTTGAAACTGGCATCGGCAAACAACAGCAGCGCTTCGCCCGCGATGCCGGCACCGGTGAAGCCCTGGCAAACGGCCGAATAGGTATCGCTGTGTTGGGCCGCCGATATCGCCATGTGCAGTTCAGAGTTGGCGATAAAGGCCACTTTGGGGATGGGTTGCTTGACGAACACTTTGAGCAGGCGCGCCAGCAGGTCCGATGAGCGGCCCATGGCAACGTTGGAAATTTCCTGCAGGTAATCGTTCAGGGACACCGAGATGTCGCTGACTCTAGTACTGGATGACTCGGATTTCAGTGCACTGTCGTTGAGAGCCGTGTCTTCCAGCTCACTCGGGCTGTAGAAACCGTAGTCTTTGAGCAAGCTCAGAATCAGGCTGGATTCCGTCGGTTTTTTGATGAAATCAATGGCGCCCAGCTTGCGCACTCGCTCGCGGGCTTCCGGCTGAATGTCACCGGAGACCACAATGGTCAGTACCGGGAGGTCTTCCTTGCGGACATGCTCCAACACCTCATAGCCGTCCATTTCAGGCATGTTGAGGTCGAGGAACATCAGATCCGCCTGATGATTACGCAAAAGCTCGAGGGCTTCTTTCCCGTTGCTGGCGAATACGATGTCGGCACCGAAGCCTTCAGGGAGCGCGCGGGCCATTTGTTTTCTGGCGAGCGCGGAATCGTCGCAGACGAGGATGCGGGTGGTCATGGAGGTTGTCATAGCGCCAGTGAAAATTTGAACGAGTATATCAGGCCGTTACGTTGTGTACACATTTGCTACAGCTGCGTAATGTTTTGTGAAGCCGGTCATACTTGATTCTTGCCATGCCGGTCAGTACCCGGTGATTGTGATGAAGCTCACTCTATTGGCGAACTCGCCTCAGCTATAGTGCATTCGCGGCCTACAAGAAAGCAATCAGCAAAACCAGCCGCCGGTTGAGCCTCGCTACTAATGAACAAAGGCGCAACCGCAGAGTGAGCGTCGAAACTGACTCTTGAATATTAATCAGAGGCACACGTTATGAAGCATCATGCCTATGGATGCGCTGGTTTGGTCATGCTTTGCCTGGGGGTTGTGCCGGTTACCCAGGCTGAGCTGAAACCTATTTCTGACCAAACCATGGGCGAGGTTACCGGGCAGGCATTTATGCAGGTCGAGAATCTTGCCGATGGCGCTCATGACTTCACCCGTATGACGCTGGGCGTAGACGTGGAAACCCGGGTAAACATTGACGATGTCAAAGTGGGTGAAATAGATGGCGGCTCCGACTTTGCCGCCACCCACCTGGCGTTGGGCCATATTGCTCGTCAGGACGGTGTGCAGTACAACGGTCAGAACTACACCCAAGGCGAGACTGTGCCGTTTGAAGCCACGCAACCGTTTATTGAGCTGGCGGAGGACGCCAGTGGCTTGGCGGGCTTCCGGATGGGTTTCGGTCAGGCTCGTGGGTCTGTGTCCTCATTGACCACCAGTCTGAGCGGGAATATCGGCCTTAAATTGCGTGACTCGGCGGGCGTTGTTCACGATGCGGCCCTGTTCGACGCCAGTAATCAGGCGACCAATTATCGTGGGACACAGATTGGCATTGCCGATAGCGCAAACCCGGCAACCTGCAGTGAGTGTGCGTCCCTGAGCAAAGTGCAGTCGTTGTTTGTGGGCACGGCGCAAGATGACGGGGCCGGTGGCACAGTCACGGGTTTTACCGATGATTTCTTTATCGGTTTTCAGCGGGACGACGCGGGGGTTAAATGGCAGAGCCCGGACGGCGCCAATGTCATCAATGCCGGAAAAGGCGTCTTCATCAATCTACCCACCAGTATGACAGTCGACATGAGCCAACTGACCGGCTTCGGGCTTGTCCAGACTGCAGACTCACCAGACCGATATGGGGACTCAGCTGTTTTAAATGCTAAACTCCTGCCCAATTGACCCATCACCGGCAGGAGTTTTCCCTTGATTCGCTCGTTCTACTGGCACGACTACGAAACCTTTGGCGTAGACCCGGTCCATGACCGTCCCTCGCAGTTTGCCGGAGTCAGAACGGATGAAAATCTCAACATCATTGAGGATCCGCTGGTCATCTACTGCAAGCCAGCGGACGACTACCTGCCATCCCCGGAAGCCTGCCTGATTACCGGCATCACGCCGCAGAAAGCCTTGCAGGATGGCTACCCCGAGGCTGAGTTCATCGCTCAGATCAATGAAGCTTTCAGCCAGCCCGGCACCTGCGTGGTGGGGTACAACAGCCTGCGCTTTGATGATGAAGTCACCCGCCATACCCTGTACCGAAACCTCCGGGACCCTTACGCCCGCGAATGGCAGAACGGCAATTCCCGGTGGGACATCATCGACATGGTTCGGCTGACCTACGCCCTGCGCCCCGAGGGCATCAACTGGCCGAAAAAGGAAGATGGCAGCCCGAGCTTTCGCCTGGAAGAACTAACCGCTGCCAATGGCATTGCCCATGAAAGTGCGCACGATGCCATGTCGGATGTTGAGGCAACCATCGCCGTCGCCAAGCTGATCAAAGAGAAACAGCCCAAACTGTTCGATTTTGTGCTGAACAACAAGGACAAGCATTCGGCGCGGGCGATGCTGGATACTGGCACTATGAAACCGGTGTTTCACATCTCCGCCAAGTACCCAGCCTCTCGTGGTTGTTGTGCGATGGTGGCGCCGGTGGCGGAGCACCCGACCAATAAAAATCTGGTCATTGTTTATGATCTTCGTGAGGATCCCTCGGAGCTGATCAACGCCACGCCTGAGCAGATTCGTGAGCGGGTATTTACTTCCCGGGCGGATTTGGGCGAGGGCGTTAGCCGGTTTCCGCTCAAGGGCGTGCAGCTGAACAAGTGCCCGGTACTGGCACCCGGCACCATGCTGAAGAGCCTAACTAAGGAACGCTTGGGCGAGCTAGAACTCGACGGCGATACTCTGCGGGCCAACCTTGCATTGCTTAAGCAGGCATCCGATTTGCCGGCGCGAATTGCGCAGGCCTTCGACCAGGCCCACGAAAGCGATCTGACCGACCCGGATGAACAACTCTACGCCGGTGGCTTTATCGGCAAGGCCGATCGGGAGAAGCTGAACTGGGTGCTGGAGCAGCCGGTGGAAACCCTGGGCGAGCAGGACGTGCAGTTTGCCGATGAGCGGCTGACGGAATTGCTGTTTCGCTATCGAGCCCGGAATTACCCGGGTTCATTACTGGGGGAGGAAATGGAGCGTTGGGAAGAGTTCCGTTCCCAACGGCTGATGCATCCGAAGAAGGGCTGGCGGTCTCTTGAGGCTTTTGCGCATGAGCTTCAACGGCTGGCCGCCGATCCGGATCTTACCCCGGAACGACGGCACGTGCTTGAGGACCTGCACTTGTACGGCGAATCGTTGATGCCGTACGTGTGAGCGTCTAGTTAAGGGAGCCTTACCGGCGTTTGCTGAAGTAAACGCTCAGCCCCTGGCCGACCAGGCTCTGGACTTCGCTACCCAAAGCCTCGGCTTGAATCTGCCGCTGCACCGGTTGGGTTGCCAGGCTGTGGCCATCGGCATCCCGCGCTTTTACCAGTTTCCAGTCCACTTCATTGCTGACCATCGCCATCAGTTGCTTCAGCTGGGTGCCATCCTGCGGCCGGAACCATCGATCGCGACAGCCGCCCAGGCTGAAGAAATCATCCTCCTGGGTCAGTTCCTTCCAGTTAGCGTCCAAAGGGTTGGCGAGCACCATGCGGCGTAACTGACGTAGCACCGTACGGCTTTCCGGCAGCTTGTGCTCGGCAATCAGGTTGCGAATGTGCCGGTCGCCGGCAGTCTGCTCACCAATGGCAGTGTGCATATGCACCACCGCACCGGCTGAGCTGGCGTCGTTCACCAGTGAGGCCAGAGACACTTCAGTCATGGCCGGTGAGGGCAGGCGCCCAACCTCAATCCAATGCACCTGATGACCATCGGCAACAAAGCGCTGGGCAATGGACCATGGCCAGAACACAATATTCTCGATGCCCATGTCACTGGCCATCCGAGTGCCTTTGGCGACATTTGCCAGGGATTCGTCCACCGCAATCACCTCGACATCACTGAGGTAACGTGCCAGTTCCATGGCGCGCTGGCCGGACTGGGCGCCACACACCAGAATGCGAAGGGTGTCGGGCAGGTTGTCAGTAGCAATGCCCAGCTCCGACGCCATGACATTCTTCAGGCTGCTCTCGGCCCGGAAGGCAAGTTGAGACCAGGCCGGCCAGGCTTGAGGAACATCCACCTTATCCATGCAGAGTTCGGCGGACTTTTCATCGAAGTTTTGTTTGATTGCCTCTTCATTGGCACGGTCGTAATAGCTGGCGCCCATGACCGGCTGCAGCGCCAGCGGCCAATCGGTCAGGCTCCACTGCCCGAGCTGAACAGCAAAACGCTGGTGAAACAGCGCACCGTACATGGCGCTGATGATCAGGGAACCGACCATTCCGTCTTGCGGCTCGCCCATCGTAAGCTGGGCCTGGATACTCTCGTTGATGGTGGCAATCAGGCGTTCTTCGTCATCGTCGGCGGCCAGGGCGTAACCGGTGCGGTCGGCATACTGGCCAATGGCTAAGGCCAGCTGCTGCAATTCATCACGCAGCTCCACCGTTTGTGCCACTTCCGCAATAATGGCGCGACGCAGCATGACCACCAGATTCTCAACTGCCGGGTTCGGCATCAGTGTCTTTTGCAGGCCAAGAATCAACAGTTCGTCTTCGCTGGCGGCATCCAGGAAGATCTCGGCATTGGGGTTATCCAGATCGTATTGCTGATGCACGATGGCAGCAACGAATCGGCCCAATTCCTGATGGGGCAGTCCATCGCGGCTTAGCAAGGCAATGGCGTCCCGCGCCAGCTCGCCGTCAGCGCGGTCCACCTGAAGATGCTGCGCACAGCTCAACATGCCGCTGTAGACCGAATCCCAATCCTTGCCCATTTCCAGCAGCTTGCGATAGTGCAGGTAAGCCACATCGAACTGGCCCTGCAAGCGCTTGGCATGCGCCACTCCGCAGAAAGCGGCGGCGGATTGCCGGTCGCAATCCAGAGCTTCCAGGAAGTGCTGCTTGGCCAGAGCCGGGCGTTCAGATTTCAGAGCCCAGTAACCCAGGTTGGCGTGCTGCTGGGCTTGGCCGGGTTGGGCAATCAGGCTGGCATTGAACAAGTCCTGAGCCTTCTGAAGCTCACCATCGTCCATCTCCACCCGTCCAAGCAGGCCGAGGGCGCCCGGGTTCGCTGGCTCCAGTTGCAATGCCCCTGCCAGGTAATCACGGCATTCCTGTCTGGCCCGGAGGCGCTGAATGAGGCTCAGCTCACTGTTGTTGGATTCGCCATAGGCCAGGTTTGCCTGCAACAGGAGGCGGGCCGCCTGCGCCTGATCGGAGCCAGGGTTCTGAACGTGATGCTGTGATTGCATGGGACACCTCGTGATAATAGCCGCATTCTGGGGCGGCAAAGGTCTGCAGTTTTTGACGGTTTGCCGTGCTTTGAGAGGGGTGTTGCGAAAGGTGTGCCAGATTTACAGAATTTTGGGCTTGGAGGCTCAGCGAGGCGGTTCACCTTGGGGGTGCGCAGCTTGTCAATGGTGAGGGTTGGCGTCGGTTTGGTGTAGGTCTCAAAGTAAAACGGCCGGGTTGTATGCCCGGCCGTTTTTGGTTCTGCTGGTGCTTTTAGCCCTGCAGTAGCTGCAACACTTGCTGCGGTCGGGCATTGGCCTGGGCCAGAACTGACAAGCCGGCCTGCTGGAGAACCTGAGTACGGGCTAAGTTAGCAGATTCTGCCGCAAAGTCGGCATCCTGAATGCGAGATCTTGCTGCTGTTAGATTTTCTGAGGTGGTGCTCAAGTTTGCAATGGTTGATTCAAGGCGATTCTGTACCGCGCCCAAATCTGCTCGGATGCTGTTAATAGTCGCGATCGCAGAGTCGAGGACTCTAATTGCACTGCTGGCATTTTCAAAGGTCGTGATATCGACATCTGCTAGTTTTTCGGGAGAAGAGCCAAAGGTGTCGGTGGTCGCAAATATGCCCCCAGCAGAGCCCGCAACTGTGGAAGAAGCGGCGAAACTCGAGGCTGAGTCAAAGTTGATTTCTCCGGCTATGCGAGCGCTGTCAGTGCCATCGGTAGTCAGTGTTTCTGTGTCCTGCGATGAGCCTGCGAGATCTATCGTGGGGGTGCCGGTGCCGTTGCTTGTGAAGCCTTCGACAACTATATCTTTCCCGCTCTCCTGGATAAGTGTGAGGGTGCCACCATCAACCTCCGCTGTGATACCGGTTCTACCGCTACTGGCGTTTATTTCTCTTGCCAGTGGTTCAAGGTCGCTCGTATCTGACACTTGGGCGGAAATGGTCGCTTCGTTGCCATCCCCAGTTGAGAGGGTCATAGTGACCGTGCCGCTGGCAGTGAGGTTAGAAAGCTCAACCGAGGTGCGGGCACTTGCAGTGACCCCCGTTGTTTCTGCAGCCTTGTTAATCTCAGCGGCGATAGATTCTGCTGTTGCGCCCGACGCCGTAATATTCACGGTTTGTTCATCCAGTGAACTGGAAATAGTAATGTCTTGCGGCTGAATACCGTTCAGTGCTGGAGCAGCACCACCGGAAGCGACTGCTATCGACCCCGTCGCGCTGCCGCTTGCGACGGTCTCAATAGTATTGTTAGCGAGCGAATCAATCCGTGTGCCAGTAATTGAAACAGATATGGTCTGATTTTCGTTGGCGCCTGCTTGGAATTTCTGCGCCTGAAAGGTCCCATCCAATAATTTTAGGCCGTTGAATTCCGTTGTAGTGGCCACTCGTTCCAATTCCTGCTTGAGCTGGTTCACTTCTGCTTGCAGCGCCTTGCGGTCAGATGCAGAGTTAGTGGCATTTGCCGCTTGAACCGCCAGTTCTCGCATCCTTTGGACAATGTTGCCTGACTCACCTAGAGCCCCCTCGGCTACCTGAGCTAGAGACACACCATCGTTCGAGTTGCGAACAGCCTGATCAAGACCCTTTATCTGAGAGGTGAAGCGTTCGGCGATAGCGAGGCCTGCCGCGTCATCTTTTGCGGAATTGATCCGCAGGCCAGACGATAGGCGTTGAAGGGTTGTGTCGGCTTCACGCTGTGACGCATTCAGGTTGCGCTGGGCGTTCAGTGAAGCAATGTTCGTGTTGATGATCTGAGGCATTTCTCTTCTCCCTGCTCAAAGGTGCCGGAAACGTGAGCTTGAGCTCCCCAAAAGGAGCTGCCCTCGCCGGCGGAATACGTTGAATTGCCGTTTGACGAGCTATAAGCGAAACTCGTGCCAGTTTAATATTGTTCCTGTAAAATAATGTTTTAATTATATTTTTACTGTTTCTTTATTTGGGGGGAGACGAATAGAGGGGCTTTGACACTGCGGGGAGGAAAGCAATTGCCGGTTTTGAGTGTTGCTCATTGGTAGCGTCGCCTAGGCGAATGGTTCAGTTCCGAGCTTTCCTTCCTCCGCACGCTCGCCTTAGAATTCTGGTATCTTTGTGGCTGATTTTGTTGTCAGTGCTTTGCAATCAGGTGGCGCTAATCAGCGAAGCCTTCCGCGCGACTTTTTGTGCCGAATTTGAAAAGTTATGCAGAGCGGTAAAAGCCGCAAGTTCTACTCCTAAATTATTCATTGACGAGGGTCTGAGTTGTGACAGAGAGAGTCAAGCGTCGCGCGATTTACACGGCTTTAATCGGAAACTATGAGAGCTTTTCAGCTCCCGACTACAGCGTGGATGAGGATACCGATTTAATCTGTTTCACGGATTCGGATAATGTTGCTTGCTCTGGTTGGAGGGTTGTAAAGGTTGAGCCGAGATTCCCCAACGATGAGGTGCGAAGTGCTCGATATTTTAAAATAATGGGGCCGCTACTTTTAGAAGATTATGATGAGTCGCTATGGTTAGATAATACTGTATTTTTGAAAGTAGCGCCTGACGCATTCGTTGATGCATTGTTGATGGATGAAGATATTGCGTTGCCTATGCACAGTTTTCGAGAATCGGTGGCTGCCGAATTCGATGCAGTTAACGCGGCTGGCTATGACGATGTTTCGAGAGTCTATGAGCAGCTTTTCCACTACGCGCAGAGCCATCCTGATGTTTTGAGTGAGAGACCTTTTTGGACAGCGATTATTGCGCGCCGCCATACCAAGAGCGTCAAAGCCCTTATGGCTCATTGGTGGGACCATGTTCTAAGATATTCGAGGCGAGACCAGTTATCCTTCAATTGTGTACTTATGCAATCAGGGTTGAGTTTTACTGGTCTGGATATTGATAACCACGAGTCTGACTTCCATCGGTGGCCGGTTGAAACGAAAAGAAATTATAATAAAACCAAAAAGAATACTGCCCATGAGGCGATCTTTTCAGCACCTGTTAGTAAGCTTGCGAAACTAGAGAATGAGCTTGGTTATTTGAGGCAAGAGGTTGCTAGATTGAATAGCTTAAGTAATGGCAGTTCGTCGATTCCTCAAGACCTCTTTCGACAAGTTTTAAAGTCGCTTTTAAGCTCTAAAGAATTAAAGATTGTTCAAGTCGGTGTTTGTGATGGGGTGATAAACGATCCGCTGTACGATATCATTATGCAATTTAAAAATAATAGTAAAATTGTCTTGGTAGAGCCGCAAGAAAACTTGATCGACGTTATCAAAGAAAATTATCGTTTGCATCCTGATGCCTCTATATTTAATTGCGCCATTGGTGCGCCTGGAACGCTTTCTTTGTACAGTCTTGATGAAAAGTATTATGACGTTTTTGATAGAAAGTATCTCAAAGATGCGCCGTCGTATCGCGTGCCTTCAGGTTTCGTTTCTTCTGATATCGAACATGTTAGGAAGCATCTAAAGGGTAACCTTCCATCAGAAATAAATTTGGATGAGGCGATAAGAGAAATTAAGGTTCCTAGTAAGGATTTGGTGTCAGTGTTATCTGATTTATCTTGGCAGTCGTTTGATGTTTTACAGGTTGACGCTGAAGGTATGGATGACGATGTACTGGGTTGTTGCAATTTGGAAGTTTTTAAGCCTAGCGTCATAAACTTTGAGCACATGCATCTTCCTAGAGAGCGAAAAAAAATGTTGTACGATATGCTTGAGGGTCTTGGTTACAAAATATTTGAGTATTCTGAGAGTGATTCTCTTGCTACCACTTTGAATTTGAAATTTGATTAATTTGGTGATTGCGTGTCGATTATTTCAGAAAGCGAACTGTTAAAGAGAATTAATGCGAGATCTGAAAAAAGCGCTGGCTTGGAACAGTGGTATCGATCCAGAAGTTACTCGCGCACAGTCGAGAGGAAATTGGTTGACGTAACTAACGATAATTCTTTGTGCGTCATATTCATCGCTCCCAATCAAGGGGTGGATGAGTTAAACAGTTCGATGGAGTCTTTTGCGTCAATCAAAGGCCTGGAGTCATCGTTAACCTGCAAGTTAATCGTTCCAGAATCAGCTAAATACTCATTAGACCATTTGCAACATTTCAGTATATCGAGATGTTCTCAGAGCGATGTGCCCGCAACGTTAAATCATCTGATTTCTAACGAGATAGAGTCTGACTGGGTAGTGGTATTGAAAACGCCGGCGAAAATACTTGGTCTCGAAATTTTGACACTGCTGGCCGAGTTAGCTCATGCGCCGGATCAAATATCTGCGGTTTTTGGTGACGAATTAATTGAAAATAGAAACCAAATAAGTAGTGGTTTTTTTCGTCCCGCATTTAATTTGGATATGTTTTTGAGTTTTCCCTCAGAAATGTCGAGACATTGGATCTTTAGGCGAAAGCATCTAATCTCAGCCGGAGGCGTCGACGAAGGCGTGGGGGATGTTCTTGAGTTTGAATGGATACTAAAGATTGTGGAAGAGAATGGTATTGGCTCGATCGGTCGCGTCGACCAACCGTTTTTTTCGGTGCAATCTCATCGAGAGCGTGAATCTCTTGCCCCATACAGCGAAGCCGTAAAACGGCATTTGCAGAGAAGAGGATACGAGAACGCTCTGATCGCAGAGGCGCAAACCGCGGGTACTTTAAAAGTCCAGTACGGTCATACGACCTGCCCGTTGGTGTCAATTATCATCTCCACTAGAGATGAGCTCTCTTTATTGCGGACTTGCGTAGAGTCCATTCTCGAGAAAACGGCTTATCAGAATTACGAATTGTTGATTTTGGATTACTGTAGCGAAACGACTGAGACATTAACGTGGCTTAGAGGGCTTGAGGAGATGGCCGTGCCCAATATTCGGGTGCTGCGCTGTTCTCAGTCTGTAAATGTTTCGGCAAACAAAAACTACGGGATCCAAATGGCAAAGGGGGACTATGCCCTCTTGCTTGATAGTGGTCTCGGTATTATACGCCCAGAGTGGCTTGATGAGCTGATGAATCACGCGCAGCGGCCGGAGGTTGGCGTCGTGGGCGCAAAAGTTCTAACCGTTGATGGCAAGATTGAGCATTCCGGCATTGTTTTGGGCATGCGAGGTCCTGCAGAGGGTGTCTACTCAGGGGAAGCGCTAGATGACCTTGGTTATATGAACCGTCTGATCGTTGACCAGAATTGTTCGGCGGTGTCTGGCTCTTGCATGCTGATCCGAAAGTCCGTTTATGAACAGGTTGGTGGTCTGGATGAAGAAGTCTTTGCGGTTTCTTATAACCACGTCGACCTTTGCCTAAGAGTTGCTCAAGCTGGTTATTTAACTGTTTGGACACCCCGTTCTATTGTGATGCAGGTTGCTAAGGAAAATTCTGACCCATTCAACAATGCTGTTGATGATGAAAAAAGCGCTGACGGGAGAGCGGAGAAAGAGGCTATGTATGAACGTTGGTTGCCATCCATGGGGGATGATCCTGCCTTTAACCGTAACCTCTCGTTGCGTGCCCGTGGGTTTGAGGTGGAGCATCGAGTTGAGTTGAATTGGCAGCCGCAAAAATTGCTTAATTTACCCACGGTTCTCGTTCACCCCGCAGATCAGTGGGGTTGCGGGCACTATCGCATAATACAACCTCTTGAGAGTATGAAGGCGCAGGGCGTCTCGGGTGGGATGATTGCAGCGGAATTTCTAACGGTCCCTGAAATGGCTCGGTTAGATGCAGATTCTTTCGTATATCAACGCCAGCTTACTGATGGCGCTGTTGAAAATATGCAACACGCCCGTCGTTTTCTCAATAAGCCGGTGGTGTATGAGTTGGATGACTACTTGCCGAATCTGCCGTTGAAGAGCGCTTATCGTAAACATATGCCCAAAGATGTTCTCAAGTCATTGAGGCGGTCTCTGAAGCATGTCGACCGCTTTATAGTGTCTACCCATCCTCTGGCAGAAGCGTTCGAGGGATTACACCCAGATATCCGTGTAGTGGAGAACCGTCTTCCGGTGGACTGGTGGAAGGATTTGTCTGCGTCAAAGCGTGAATCTGTAAAGCCTAGAGTTGGGTGGGCTGGCGGTATGGGGCATACGGGTGATCTGGAACTAGTGGAAGCTGTCGTTAGTGATCTTGCCGATGAGGTTGACTGGGTGTTCTTTGGAATGTGCCCTGACAAGCTGCGGCCATATGTCAAAGAGGTACATGAGGGAGTCGATATCGCGCTGTACCCCCAAAAACTTGCTTCTCTGAATCTGGATCTCGCAATTGCGCCCCTTGAGGACAACTTTTTTAATCGCTGTAAAAGTAATCTCCGGCTGCTTGAGTACGGAGCCTGTGGTTTTCCTGTTGTCTGCAGCGATGTCGAGCCATACCGAGAGCATGACCTGCCGGTGACTCGGGTGAAAAATCGCTACAAGGATTGGTTGGATGCCATCCGCATGCATTTGAGTGACCTTGATGAAGCGGCGAGAGCAGGTGAAGAGCTTCGAAAAGTGGTGCGGCGGGACTGGATGCTCGAGGGTCAGAACCTTCAGAAATGGTTGGATGCTTGGACGAAATTCTGATCTCTTACATTTTGTTACGAAAGAGGCAAAAAAAAATCTAAAGAGAGCCGGTGGAGTGCCGTTAAGTGTGATAACAGGTTGGCGTTCCTTATTTGCACCGGGCGCCTGACCATATCAAGAGAAAACGACACCAGTCGAAGGGGAAGCACTATGGCTCTCGGTATTAACACGAACGTTGCATCACTGTCCGCTCAGAATCAGCTGAATCGCTCCCAAGAGCAGTCCAACCAGGCGCTGGAGCGTTTGTCCTCTGGCCTGCGCATCAATTCAGCCAAGGATGACGCCGCCGGTCTTGCAATCTCCAACCGTTTTGAAGCTCAAATCCGTGGCCTGAACCAGGCAACCCGAAACGCGAATGACGGCATTTCGCTTGCACAGACAGCTGAGGGTGCCCTTGGGGAAACTGGTAACATTCTGCAGCGTGTGCGGGAGCTTGCGGTTCAATCCGCAAACGCTTCAAACTCATCTTCAGATCGTCAAGCGCTTCAAGATGAAGTCAACCAGCTGGTATCTGAGCTTGATCGAATCGCGACGACCACTAACTTCAACGGCCAAAAGTTATTGGATGGTTCGTTTGGTTCGGCGACCTTCCAGGTCGGTGCGAATGCCAATGAGACGATTACAACCACTACATCCAATCTGCAAGCAGATAGCTATGGAAACAACCAGGTACTGGCTAATGGCGCTGCAGCGGGCGCGGCAGCATCGGGTGGGGCAGCTGTTAATGGTGTCAGCTCTGGTTCTGTGGCTATCAACGGATACCTTGGTTCAGAAACGGTCAGCATCGCGGGTAACGCTCAAGCGAATGATATTGCAAGCGATATCAATTCCAAGACTGACAGCACAGGCGTAACTGCCACGGCCCGAACAGAGGTCGACTTGGAGTTTGGCGCGGCGGGCAGCTACACGCTGAATGTCACTGGCGAAAATACCACTGCGCAGACTGTGTCGTTTACTCTTGATGCGAATACCGGACAAGACTCGTTGTCTGCCGCAGTCTCCGCAATCAATGATCAGTCCTCGAAAACAGGTATAACGGCGCAGGTTTCGGAAGATGGCTCTTCGGTTGTCCTGAGTAATACGACGGGTGCGGACATAACGGTTGGTGACACAGCTGTCGCAAATGCCGGCGCTGTGACCGTTGAGAAGCAGGCGCGAAATGCTGACGGTGAGCTAACTGCAGTAACCGGTCCTCAAGCACTGGCTGCAGATACGACTGCTGAAGACGTGGTTACAAGCGGTTATATTCAGCTCGATTCTGACCGTTCCTTTGCAACTGAGGTCACAAATTCCAACGCGTTTAGTAATACCGGTTCGACTTTGAACAAAGTTTCTGAGCTCGATATCACCTCTTTTGAGAGCGCTACCCAGGCACTCAAGACAGTCGATGCGGCATTGAATACTGTCAACTCGCAGCGTGCGAAGTTTGGTGCAGTGCAGAGCCGCTTCGAGAGCACCATCTCCAACCTGGAGTCCACCAGTACCAACCTGAGCGCCGCTCAGAGCCGGATTCTGGATGCTGACTTCGCGGCCGAGACAGCCAAGCTGTCCAAGGCTCAGGTGCTGCAGCAGGCCGGTATCTCCGTCCTTGCCCAGGCGAACGCCCGTCCTCAGCAGGTATTGTCTCTGCTGCAGTAAGGGCTTAACGGTAATAGCCGGGACCTTCGGGTTCCGGTTTCCCGCCGTTTTGGGATAGCGAGGTAAAGCTATGAATGACGTTAACCTGAATAACCCGGATCTCAAGCTAGTTCGCTCTGGCGCCCAGGCTCCGGCTAAGGCAATTTCGTCATCTCAGGCCGAGGGTAAAAAAGCCCCTGACTTTGCTGCTTCAAGTTCGAAGGGCTTAGCGGTTCAGAGCCCGCAGGCAACGACCGAGGCGTCCAAAGCTGAGAAGCTTCAGGCCAGGTCGGAAGAGCAGCGGGATGAGTTGAATGATGCCGTGAGCCAGCTGAATGATTTCGTGCAGAATGTGCAGCGTGATCTTCAGTTTGAGGTGGATAATGAGATGGGGCAGACCATTGTTAAGGTGGTTGATCAAAGTACCCAGGAGGTTATTCGCCAGATTCCGGACGAAGTGGCAATGAGGTTGGCAGAAAAATTGCAGCAAGATGAACCGCTGACGTTGTTTAACATCAAGGTGTAAAAGCTTGCCGCTTTAACGCGAATGCACGGCAACGGTATTTCAGCACCGCCGCTCCCGAGAGGGGCCGGCGGTGTTCTGCGTTTGAAGGAGGTGCGCAGAACGGATTTTGGTTACTTGTTGTTACAAATTGGTCGTAGGAATAGGCAAAGTTTTGCCGCCGCCTGCCGATAAACTGATCAACAAAGAGGTTCGCCCCCTCTAGGAGGCACGGTTATGGCAAGTATTTCTTCATTGGGTATTGGTTCTGGAGTCTTGAACTCCGATCTGGTCGATCAGCTGGTGAGAGCGGAACGGGCGCCTACTGAAAATCGTCTGGATAGCCGTGCTCAGCGGGCTGAAACGCTGATTTCAGCCTACGGCACCCTGAAAAGCGCCATCACTGAACTCCGTCTTCCGATGCGCCAGCTCAGCGCACCTGATAATCTCAAGGCGTTTTCGGCTTCGTCATCCAATGAAGACGTCGCTGTCACCGTTGATAGCTCCAAAGCCGGCCGTGGCACCTATAATGTCGAGGTTTTGAGCCTTGCACAGTCCCAATCCCTGGCCTCGGACCCCTTCGCAGACCGCGACAGCACTTCCGTTGGTACTGGCACGCTAACCATCTCATCTGGAGATAACACAGCCTCGCTGACAATTGATGGTTCTAACAATACCTTGCAGGGATTGGCAGACGAGATCAACGGAGCGGGCATTGGCGTTTCCGCCGGTGTGATTGACACCGGCAACGGTTTTCGGCTGGTGCTTTCCTCAGAATCTACAGGTGAAGCGAATGCGGTTTCGATTTCTGTAACTGACGACGATGGCGTTAGCGATGATGGGGCAGGTCTTTCTCAGTTTGTGTTTAACGAGAACACCCAGAATATGCAGGAGACAGTGGCGGCGCAGGATGCAAGGGTGAAAATCAATGGTATTGAAATCAGCCGCTCGACTAACTCGTTTGCTGATGTGATTGATGGATTGAGTTTTGAGGCGAAAGCTGAGGGTGTATCTTCTACCATCAAGGTTGAACAGGACTTCGGCGCAGTTGCTGATCGGGTTGGCGCGTTTGTAGAGAAGTTCAATGCCTTGCAGTCTACTATCAATGGCCTGTCGGGATTTAACGCTGAGACAGGTCAGGGTGGGATTCTTTCTGGAGATACCGCAATTCGGTCGGTTCAGTCCCAGTTGCGAAACGTACTGGGGCGTGTTGTGCCAGGCCTGGAGAACGCCAGTGTCCGGACTCTTGCCGATGCCGGTATAACGACGAACTTTGAAACTGGTGGGTTGACCTTCGATCGTGCGAAGTTTGAAGAGCAGTTGCGGAACAATCCCGATGATGTAACGGCGCTCTTTGCAGAGCAGGGGCGCACCACCAATGCCAATGTTGAGTTTCTGTCATCCGGTATAGGTACTACGCGTGGCAACTACGCTATCGATATCACTCAAGCTGCAACGCAGGGTGGAGTGCTTGGTGACACAGCCTTGGCGGATGGCGTTGTAATTGACGCCAGCAACGACGAGATTGAATTCACTGTCGATGGGTCCACCAATTTTTCTATCCAGCTGACCCAGCAAACCTATAGCTCGGCCCAAGATCTGGTGGCCGAGATCCAAAGCCAGCTTGACAGTAATGCCGCTCTGAGCGCAGCTGGCCAGTCTGTCCGGGTTGGCCTGGACGCCAATGGTGTTCTTCAGTTCACCTCTGGTGCTTTTGGAAGCCGATCAAACGTAAGCGTTATGTCGGTAGAGAATGGCGCGGCGCTTGGTCTTTCTGTGAAAACCGGCACTCTTGGCAAAGATGTGGCTGGCACGGTAAATGGTCAGGAAGCATCAGGTGATGGCCGCACTCTTGCGGTAACTGGTGCTGGCGGTGCGCAAGGCATGCAGCTTCAGGTCGCTGGGTATACCGATGGAGATCTTGGTCGGGTAAATTATATTGAGGGTATTGGTGAACAGGCGGTTAATCTGGTTACCGATATCGTGGGCGCTGATGGGATTCTTGATACCAAGACAGAGAGCCTTAATCGAGATCTGGAACGAATTGAGGAAGAACGAATTCGCCTTGAAGATCGGATTGAGTCTTATCGGGAAAGATTGGTAAGTCAATTCTCCGCCGCGGATTCCCTGATTTCCCAATTGAACAGTACTGGCGATTACTTGACGCAGCAGCTTTCGGCGCTTGCACCCCAAAACAACCGGAACAACTGATCGGCGTTCGCCGGTTAGCGAATGAAGAGGTCTTATATGAACGGTTTACAGGCATATCAGCGCGTAAACGCTCAAACCAGCATCACCGATGCAGATCCACACAAGCTGATCCAGCTTTTATACAACGGTGCTCTTGAGCGCATCAACATGGCAAAGGCGCGGATGCAGGCGAAGGATTACGAAGGCAAGGGCAAGCTGATATCCAAGGCGATTGAGATTATCGGCGGCTTGCGCAGCTTCCTGGACTTTGAGAAGGGCGGCGATCTGGCTGTTCGGCTGGAAGGTCTCTATGACTACATGGAGCGGACGCTGTTCGAGGCCAATGCAAAGAATGATGCTGCCAAGCTTGATGAGGTTGCTGATCTGCTCCGAGCGATTAAAGAAGGCTGGGATGGAATCCGTGAAGAAGCTGTTGGTCGACAACAGGCTGTCTAAACCGATGACTTGATTGTCATGCTATCCGCGGCTATTGGGCAGCGTAATACCCCAGCCCAATAGCCATTCCCCCCGCTCTCCCGTACAATATGCGCCTTATTTTCGATACATCCATACTGTTCAGTCTGGAGCAAGGGCATGTCTGATATTAAGAAGGTGGTGCTGGCCTATTCCGGTGGCTGGATACTTCCGTCATCGTTCGGTGGTTGCAGGACACTTATAACTGTGAGGTGGTGACCTTCACCGCCGACATCGGCCAGGGTGAGGAAGTGGAGCCGGCGCGGGCGAAAGCCGAAGCGCTGGGAGTGAAGGAAATCTACATCGAGGACCTGCGCGAAGAGTTTGTGCGCGATTACGTGTTCCCGATGTTCCGCGCGAACACCATCTACGAAGGGGAGTACCTGCTGGGTACTTCCATCGCCCGTCCATTGATCTCTCGCCGTTTGATTGAAATCGCCAACGAGACCGGCGCCGATGCCATCTCTCACGGTGCGACCGGCAAGGGTAACGATCAGGTTCGCTTCGAGCTGGGAGCCTACGCACTGAAGCCTGGCGTAAAGGTAATTGCACCCTGGCGCGAGTGGGATCTGAACTCCCGCGAGAAGCTGCTGGCTTACTGCGATGAGCGTAACATTCCGGTGGAGAAGAAGAAGGGCAAGTCCCCTTACTCCATGGATGCCAACCTGCTGCACATCTCCTACGAAGGCATGAACCTGGAAGATCCCTGGGCTGAGGCCGAGGAAGACATGTGGCGCTGGAGCGTGTCTCCGGAAGCCGCTCCGGATAAGCCGACTTACGTTGAGCTGACTTACAGCAAGGGCGATATCGTCGCCATCGACGGCCAGGACCTGAAGCCTCACGTAGTGCTGGAAACCCTGAACAAGATGGCGGGTGACAACGGCATTGGTCGTCTGGACATCGTTGAGAACCGATACGTGGGCATGAAGTCCCGTGGCTGTTACGAAACACCGGGCGGTACCATCATGCTGCGCGCCCACCGCGCCATTGAGTCGATCACGCTGGACCGCGAAGTGGCCCACTTGAAAGACAGCATCATGCCGCGCTACGCCGAGGTGATTTACAACGGTTACTGGTGGTCTCCGGAACGTGAAGCGCTGCAGGCGCTGATCGACCAGACCCAGACCTACGTGAACGGCACCGTTCGCCTCAAGCTCTACAAGGGCAATGTTGAGGTTGTTGGCCGGAAGTCGGATGACTCGCTGTTCGACGAGAAGATTGCCACCTTCGAAGAAGATCAGGGTGCGTACGATCAAAAAGATGCGGAAGGCTTTATCAAGCTTAATGCGCTGCGTCTGCGCATTGCGGCAGGAAAAGGCCGTAAGCTCTGACTTTCGCCTTTAGTTAGCCTTTGGACGCCCGGAACTCTCCGGGCGTCTTTCCTTTCATTGCCTTGAATTTCCGGTGAAACGATGTGGTTTCACTGAATCCCAGCCGTAACGCAATATCCGGAATCGCCAACTCGCTGTTGAGTAGATAGTCCTCGGCCATGGTCTGCCGAACCTCATCCAGTAATTTCTGATACGACACGCCTTCCTGGCTCAGCCTGCGTTGCAGGGTCCGGCTGTTCATGCCGAGCTGGTCCGCCACCACATCCTGCCTTGTGACTCCCTGCATCAGCTGCTGCCGAATGCTGCCCTTTACCTGTGAGGCCAGATCGCTCTCAGTGTCGGAGCTGGTTTCGAGCGATGCCAGCTGGGTGAGAGCGTGTGCCTCCAGGGTTTTGCGCAGCATCGGGTCGGGTTGGCGCAGCCGCGTGTTCAGCAGTTCCTTGCGAAAGGTCAGGCTGTCTTCATCGGCAGAGAAGTGCACGGGGCAGTTCCAGCGTGACCGGTACGCTTGCTCGAGTTCTTTGCGCGGCGATGGCCGTTTCAGTTTCACCAGGCTGGGCGCGGCGGCCTCGTCATCGGCCAGCCAGCGGGCGTAATTCACCCAGGATGAGAATACGTTATCCACCAGGTGGGGCCGCACGGCGGGATTGTCGTAATTGCAGTGCCACAGCAGCTTGATGTTGTCGCCGGCCATGGCGAGGCGGGTGGTGCCCATATCGCCCACGAGTTTTTCGTAAGGCGCGATGCGGGCCACGGCTTCACCCAGGGTGGCGCAGCTCATGGTGATGTAACCCAGCACGCTGTAGGAGCCGGGTTGAACGAAATCGCCGGTCTCCAACCCGAGAATCGGATTGCCGGTCTGATCCACCAGTTGCTCGATGAATGCCTCGAATTGCTCGCCGTCGATGCGGCCGTCGTTGCTGTCCAGGATGGCGGCATCTAGCCCGGCTTTGCTGAACAGTGGAGCAGTATCGACGCCGGCAGATTCGGCGGCGCGAACATACTGGCGAAGTGCGGCAACGGATGTGGTTCCGAGGGATTTCATGGCTACAACACAGTGTCTTGGAGTATTTGTTGCTTATTGTTGGTGTGAGTATAACGGATCTGTGCCGTTAGAACTTCGGTGGTAAGAAGCTTTCGCGGTAACAACCTGGTGCAGCAGCAGTGGGAGCAGGGCAGTGGGGCTAAAAACAAAAAGGCCAGCTGATAAGCTGGCCTAAAGATAAGGAAAGAACGAAAGTGCCTGAAAAATTCGTTAATCCGGTGGATCTCTGTCAGTAACCTGGCCCATATGGCGGCGGAGGTACTACACGGCCCCTCCGCCATGGGGGATACTGCTTAAATCCACAATCCCAGAATAGGGCTTTCGCTTCTTAGTGTCTGTGGGTTATGTGTGTCGCACTGTTACGGAGTGTTCGAAAACCGATCAACTGCGTTTCACGCCTCGGTTGCCATCTCCGGCGCCGTTTCGGTGAATCGACGGGTTTCATAGGCGTCCACCAGGCCTTGAACGGCGGTGCGCTCCACGTCCTGCACCGAAGGCGTGCCGTGCTCGGCATCGGCCTTGCACAGCACCATGCCCGCTTCTACCGAGATATAACCGGCGGTGGTTTTCAGGGCCTTGTGGTTGATGCCATCAAACACTCGCCGAAACGCCGCGGTGGTGCAGTGATCGCTGTTCGGGAAATGGGCAATCAGGGCGTACTGGTTATCGCCAACCCGGCACAGGGAATCGATAGGGCGCACCAGGGTGGTTAGACGCCGGGCGATGCCCACTGCCAGTTCGCTCATCACCGCGGGGGAATGCTTGCGTTTGAGCTCCTGCCAGTTGCGAATGCCGCACAGTACATAAGCGCAGGCGCCACCGCGGGATTCGGCATGGCGCAGCACTTTTGCCAGACGGTCACGACCGTAGCGGCTGTTGCCAAGGCCGGTTTCCAGATCAATGATGTTGGTGGCTTCCAGCTCGCGGTTGTTCTCCACCAGCAGGGCGTTGGCCCTGAGCAGGGTGTTCTGCCGATCCGCCATGCGATCCGCCGCGAAGATCCGCGGGATCAGTTGCTTGGTCATGTCGGACTTGTAGATGAAGTCGTCCACGCCCCGGTCGAAGGCTTCCGACAGGGCTTCGATGCTCTCCCGGGCGGTCAGCAGAATCACATAGGTGTAGTGGTTATTCTGCTCATCCTGTTGCCGCACCTGGTCGGTGAGCTGCAAGCCGTCCATCTCGGGCATCAGCCAGTCGGCAATCAGCACGCTGACTGGCCGTTGCTCCATCAGCTCCAGTGCGGCGGAGGCATTATTGACGATGCGCACGTCGCGATATCCGGCCTTTCGCAGCGTTCGGCCAACCACCATGCTGCTGAATTTGGCGTCGTCGACGACGAGGATCGGGAGGTCCAGGTTTGGCATTGGTATCGACTTCTCATCAGTCCATTGTCAGATGCGGCAACCTTTGCCGGGTGCGGTCCGGCGTGGGTCTTGTTATGCTTTGGCACCTTGAACATTCGGGAATAAATTTAGGCCACAGTATACCCTCAGTGGCCGCTGGAGAATAACGACCATGCCTTCTTTTGACATAGTTTCTGAGATTGATCTGCACGAAGTGACCAACGCGGTGGACCAGGCCAAGCGCGAGCTGGGCAATCGCTGGGACTTCAAGAACGTTGAAGCTGACATCGAACAGGACGACAAGGGCCTGACCATCAGTGCCGAGCAGGAGTTCCAGCTGGAACAACTGATGGACATGCTGCGGATGGCCTTTGCCAAGCGCAACATCGATGGCCGCGCTATCAGCGAAGACGGCGAAAGCAAAGCTGGCAAGCTGGTGAAGCAGCACCTGTTGCTGAAGCAGGGCATCGAGACCGAAATGGCGAAAAAGATCGTGAAGATGATCAAGGACGCCAAGCTAAAAGTGCAGGCCAGCATCCAGGGTGACAAAGTCCGTGTGACCGGCAAGAAGCGGGACGACCTGCAGGCTGCGATGGCGATGCTGCGTGAGGCAGAGCTCGACATCCCGCTGCAATTCAACAACTTTCGCGACTGAGCGGGAGGTTTTACCATCTTCTCCAGCGACCGCCGCGCCCTGATCCGGGAAGCGCTGTACACCTACACGCGATGGCAGGTTATTGCCCTGCTGTTTCTCGGATTCTCGGCGGGGCTGCCGTTCCTGCTGGTGTTTTCCACCCTGAATGCCCGGCTTGCCGACGTGGGCGTGGAAACCGCAACCATTGGCTTCTTCAGCTGGCTGGGGATTACTTATTCCATCAAGGTGTTCTGGGCACCGGTGGTGGACCGGCTGAAACTGCCGCTACTCGACCGCCTGCTGGGCAAGCGGCGCAGCTGGATAATCCTGGCCCAGACGGGCATCGCCACCGGGCTGTACCTGATGGCCCAGGTGGACGCCACTGCGGCGCCGGAAATGATGGCCCTGTGTGGGCTGCTGGTGGCCTTTTCCTCCGCGACCCAGGACGTGGCCATCGATGCCTACCGCATAGAAATCGCCGAAGAGCGACTGCAGGCCGCGTTGGCAGCCACCTACATCTTCGGCTATCGCCTGGCGTTGCTGGTGGCCGGTGCGGGTGCGCTTTACCTGGCCGAGTTCTGGTCCTGGCAGGTTTCTTACGAAGTGATGGCCGCGTTGGTGGGAGTGGGCATGCTCACGGTGCTGATCGTGCGCGAACCCACCGTCAATCATTTCGCTGCGGCTCAGGACATCGCCCACAAAATCGAACAGGAAGCTGCCAAGCGCGCTCATCTCAATCCCCGCGTGGCACGCGCCGTTGGCTGGTTCTACGCTGCAGTCGCCGGCCCCTTCGTGGATTTCTTCCGGCGTTACCGGGAGCTTGCCGTGCTAATCCTGGTGATGGTGGCGGTCTACCGCATTTCCGACATCGCCATGGGCGTGATGGCCAACCCCTTCTATCTGGACTTCATGGGCTTCAGCAAAACCCAGGTGGCAGACGTCACCAAGATCTTTGGCTTCTTCATGACCATCGCCGGCTCTGGCGGGTGGTGTGATGGTGGTCCGTTACGGCGTGCGGAAAATCCTGCTGCTGGGCGCCATCATGACCGCCGCAACCAACTTGCTGTTCGTTCTGCTGGCCCAGTACCCGCCCGACATCGTCACTCTGGCGGTGGTGGTCAGTGCCGATAACCTCAGCGGAGGCATCGCCAACGTCGCCCTCATTGCCTGGCTCAGCAGCATGACCAGTGCCTCGTTTACCGCCACCCAATATGCCTTGTTCAGCTCATTGATGACGCTGCCGGGTAAATTTCTCGGCGGCTTCTCCGGCATCGTCGTGGCCGATTTCGGCTACGCCCAGTTCTTCCTGGTTGCCGGGGTCATGGGCGTACCCGCCATCCTGTTGGCCATCTTCATGATGCGCCAAGGCAAAAGACTCGACGCGTTGGCCCCAAGAAAGAAGGAAGAAATTGAGCCCGGATCAGAACCCGCGCTTCGGGAGTCCTGAGCAGTGGAAGCCACAAAAGACCAAAAAATCTGGCAGGTAGTCCTGTCAATTCCAGAGGGAAAAGTCGCCAGCTACGGGCAAGTCGCCAGCATGGCTGGACTAGGCCGCCAAGCCCGCTACATCGGCCGAGCCCTGGGCAAACTCCCGGCCGGCCACACCGTTCCCTGGTACCGAGTAATCCGCAGCAACGGCCAAATAGCTTCCCAGAAGGCACCGAAACGTTTGCTACGCAAAAGAAGCTGCTAGAGCATGAGGGAGTAGAAGTTAAAAACGGAAAGGTACACATGGGACGCTATCAGTGGCGCCCCTAGTTTTTTCTCTTTTTCAGTAAGCCTATCGAAATGGTTCGTAAGTCAGGGGGTGGGGTGTCTTTTCTGCCGGAAAAAAGATGTCTGAGCGAAGCGAGTTCGTTTTCCAAAAGAAAAGACACCCACCCCCTGGCCAGCCCCCAAACCCAACAAGCTAGGAGGCCAAAGCACAAAGCCCGAAGCCTAAAGCCGAAGCGCCCCATCCACCTCAATCATCCGCCCCGACATATAATCGTTCTCAAAAATAAACGCCGCCGCCGAAGCAATCTCCTCCGGCTTGCCCATCCGCTTCAACGGAATCCCGGCCGTCATCTTCTCCAACGCCTCCGGCTTCATCGACGCCGTCATCTCCGTCTCAATAAAGCCCGGCGCAATCCCCATGCACCGAATGTCATAACGCGCCAGCTCCTTCGCCCACACCGGCACCAGGGCAGACACCCCAGCCTTCGCCGCGGAATAGTTACTCTGACCCATGTTGCCAGCCCGGGAGATCGAAGCAATATTAATGATCACACCCTGATCGCCATTCTTGATCATCTGGGTAGACGCTTCCCGGCCACACAGGAAAACCCCGGTCAGGTTTACATCAATCACCGCCTGCCACTGGGACAACTCCATCCGTTTTACAATCTGGTCGTCCTCACCCTTGACCATCAGGCCGTCCCGCAGAATGCCGGCATTGTTCACCAGGCCATTCAGCTGGCCGAAATCCCGAACGATGGCCTCAAACGTCTGCTCCACATCCTCTTCTTTTGCCACGTTGCAGACGTAAGTCTTGGCATCGCTGCCAGCCAGCTTGCAGGCCTCGGCCGCTTCGGCCAGTTTCTCCGGCATCAAATCAATCAGCGCCAGTCGCGCACCTTTGGCGGCCAGATACTCGGCCATGGCACGGCCAAGCCCCTGGCCGCCGCCGGTAATTGCAATCACAGAATCTTGAAGTTTCATGTTTCGCCCTAATCAACAAAGCAGATAGTGTTGCGTGTACTGAGTGCGCGGAGTATACCAGACCTTATCAAACCCACTTCAGACCCTGAGGTTCTGATGTCCGTGTTCCTTTTTCTATTTATCGTTATGCCAGTGGCCGAAATGGCGGTGCTCATCAAGGTGGGCGGCATCATCGGCGTGCTGAATACTATCGGGCTGGTGTTGTTGACC
This sequence comes from Marinobacter similis, assembly GCF_000830985.1. Lineage (GTDB taxonomy): Bacteria > Pseudomonadota > Gammaproteobacteria > Pseudomonadales > Oleiphilaceae > Marinobacter > Marinobacter similis. Next base: position 2,697,189 of record NZ_CP007151.1, read on the forward strand.
GCAGTCATTGGTGCCTGGTTATTGCGGCAGCAGGGCCTGGCCACGTTGCTGAAGGCCAATCAGCGCCTGAACAGCGGTGAGTTGCCCGCGAAAGAAGTCGCCGAAGGGCTGATCCTGGCGGTCGGCGGCGCACTGCTGCTTACTCCTGGTTTCATCACCGACACCATCGGCTTTTTGTGCCTGCTTCCGGGCTCTCGTCATTGGCTGGCGTCCCAGGCCCTGAAGCGCATGGTGGTTTCCGGCCAGAGCCGGGGCTTTCATTTTCGAGCCGGTGGGGGCACAGGTCCGTTTGGTCAGGATCCCTTCGGTGGAGCCGGTGAAAACCCCTTTGGCCGGCAGCGTCCGTTTGATCGGGACAGCGAGGGCAACATCATCGAAGGCGAGTATCAGGATCAGACCGAAACCGATCATGATCGCATCGAAAAAAAGTGAAAATTTTTGAGTCAGGGGTGTTGAAAACCCCTACGCAAACCCCACATAAGTTGCACAAGTTCGCTGCGGGCTGATAACGGCTGGAAAACAGCAAGTTAGGCAGCCGGGCAATTTGGCCGGATGACGCTTTGCAAGTCCGACCTTTTTAACAGCAAATGTCATTGCCACATTAATCTGACTATTGGAGAAGCCGAGCAATGAAAATTCGTCCGCTACACGATCGTGTTGTCGTGCGCCGTAAGGAAGAAGAAGAGAAAACTGCAGGTGGCATCGTGCTGCCGGGTAACGCCAAAGAGAAGCCTTCCCAGGGCGAAGTCGTTGCCGTAGGCAACGGTCGCATCCTGGATAACGGTGAAACGCGCGCGCTGGCGGTAAAGGTGGGTGACACCGTGGTCTTCGGCCAGTATGCCGGTAACACCGTAAAGGTCGACGGCGAAGAGCTGCTCATCATGAGCGAAAACGACATTTACGGCGTGCTTGAGTGATCGCTGAGGCGACTCGCACGAACCCTCATTAATCCGATTTATTCAGTAACTTCGGTTTAACGAACAGGAATAGAAGACATGGCAGCAAAAGACGTTAAATTCGGTGATAGCGCTCGCAAGCGCATGGTCGCAGGCGTCAACGTACTGGCAGACGCAGTAAAAGTGACCCTCGGCCCGAAAGGCCGCAACGTGGTTCTGGAAAAATCTTTCGGTGCGCCGACCATCACCAAAGACGGTGTGTCAGTAGCGAAAGAAATCGAGCTGCACGACAAGTTCGAGAACATGGGCGCCCAGATGGTCAAGGAAGTTGCTTCCCAGGCCAACGACACCGCCGGTGACGGTACTACCACCGCAACCGTTCTGGCCCAGGCCATTGTTAACGAGGGCGTGAAGGCAGTGACTGCCGGCATGAACCCGATGGATCTGAAGCGCGGTATCGACAAAGCCACTACCGAAGCGGTCAAGGCAATCCGTGACATGGCCAAGCCATGCGACGACAGCCGCAACATCGCCCAGGTAGGCACTATCTCCGCCAACGGCGACGAGACCATCGGTAAGCTGATTGCCGACGCCATGGAGCGCGTAGGTAAAGAAGGCGTCATTACCGTTGAGGAAGGCCGTGGCCTGGAAGACGAGCTGGACGTAGTCGAAGGTATGCAGTTCGATCGCGGCTTCCTGTCTCCGTATTTCATCAACAACCAGGACAACATGTCCGCCGAGCTGGATGACCCGTACATCCTGCTGGTCGACAAGAAGATCTCCAACATCCGCGAACTGCTGCCGGTGCTGGAATCTGTTGCCAAGGCTGGCAAGCCGCTGATGATCATCGCCGAAGATATCGAAGGCGAAGCGCTGGCTACCCTGGTAGTGAACAACATGCGTGGCATCGTTAAAGTCGCTGCAGTTAAGGCGCCTGGCTTTGGTGATCGTCGCAAAGAGATGCTGCAGGACATCGCCATTCTGACCGGCGGTACTGTGATCTCTGAAGAAGTGGGTCTGAGCCTGGAAAACACCACCCTGGATGATCTGGGCACCGCCAAGCGTGTCAACATCACCAAGGAAAACACCACCATCATCGGCGGTGTGGGTGCGCAGGCCGATATCGAAGCTCGCGTTGAGCAGATCCGCAAGCAGATCGAAGACAGCTCCTCTGATTACGACAAAGAGAAGCTGCAAGAGCGTGTTGCCAAGCTGGCTGGCGGTGTTGCCGTCATCAAGGTAGGCGCAGGCTCTGAAGTAGAAATGAAAGAGAAGAAGGCCCGCGTTGAAGACGCGCTGCACTCCACCCGCGCTGCGGTTGAAGAAGGCATTGTTGCCGGCGGTGGCGTTACCCTGATCCGTGCTATCGCAGCACTGGATGCCGTGGATGCGATCAACGAAGAGCAGAAAGCTGGCGTGAACATCCTGCGTCGCGCTATGGAAGCTCCGCTGCGTCAGATCGTATACAACGCCGGTGGCGAGTCCTCCGTAGTTGTTGCCAAGGTTCGTGAAGGCGAAGGCTCATTCGGCTACAACGCCTCTACCGAGCAGTACGGCGACATGCTGGAAATGGGTATCCTGGATCCCGCCAAGGTAACCCGTTCGGCACTGCAGGCAGCCGCTTCTGTTGCGTCTCTGATCATCACCACTGAGGCGATGGTTGCAGACGAGCCGCAGGAAGAAGGCGCCGGCGGTGGTATGCCGGACATGGGTGGAATGGGCGGAATGGGAGGCATGGGCGGCATGATGTAATGCCGGCCTGATCCCAGTCACGTTCGGAGCGATCCGGACGTGGCCCGATCTACCTAAAAACCCCGCGTCAGTTCGCACTGGCGCGGGGTTTTTGTTTTTTTCTCATGAACTTGCCTCAGGCCTTTGCTAGACTCGGCTACCGGTCAATTGTCTGTGTGTACCCGAATGAGCAACGCTGAATCCAAATCTTTTCTCCGCCCCGGCAAGCTGGTTCTGTTGAGCTTGCTGGCATTGGTGGTGTACGCGGTGGCCTTATTGGTTTGGGTGCCGGCAGGATGGGTATGGCAGCAGGTCTCCGGCCAGGTTTCTCTTCCCCAGCAGGTGGAGGTCCGGCAGGTATCCGGGCGCGTTTGGGACGGGGCTGCCGGGTTGATGGTGGCGGGTTACCCACTGCGCGTGGACTGGCAGCTCGGCTGGCCCTCCCTGACTGAACTGTCACTTCCTGTCGATCTCTCTATTGCCTCATCCCAATCTGAAATTGAAGGTGATATCACCGTCGCCTGGCCCCAGCGGGCCGAAATCAATGCCAATGGCCAGGTGGTGGTCAGCGAGTTTAAAGACCTCATTCGTCGCGCTGGTGGCGCCATGATCGAGGGCAATGTTTCCATCGATCGGCTGAATCTGGTGTGGGAAGATAACCGCGTTACCCTGGCTGAAGGCCTTGGCCGCTGGGCTGGTGGCCAGGTTTCCTGGCCAATGGGTAATCGGACCGGGCAGGCCCGGTTCCCGCCCATGCAGGCCGAGCTTGATACCACCCAGGGCGGCGTTGCCTTGACGGTGGCGGAGCAGGGCGGTGATGGCCCGGCGGCCGATGCGCAAATCTTGTGGAACGGCATGATGGAGCTTCGCGTCTATAAACGCATGGTGGATCTGGCGGGGCAGCCCTGGTCGGATTCCGCGAGCCCCGGCGATGTGGTGTTCCGGGTCCGGCAGCCATTGCTGCCAGGAGCACGCTGATATGCCTGCGATGAGCGCACAGACCCAAAGTAAAATTTCCAGAATCCTGGCCAACCTGCTGCTGGTAGCCTGGTGATCTACCTCGGAATAGCGCTGGCCAAGGTGACCTGGCTCGCGGCCTGGGACGACAGGCCGGTGCCGGTCGCGCCCGTGGCAGCTGGTGGCACTGGCACAGACGGCTCGGGCTTGTCGTTCCCCATGGCCAGCTTTGAATTTTTCGGCCGGCCGCCAAAGCAGGCGGGCGTGGCCGAGGTGGTCAAGCGATCAGCGCCCGAGACCGGCCTGCGGCTGCGGCTTGAGGGCGTGCTTGTAGGACAGCGCCCAGAAGACTCCGGTGCTATAGTTGCAGGAAGCAATGGAGAAACGTCGTACTTCCGGGTCGGCGACATGCTGCCGGGCAATGCTGAGCTGGCCGAAGTGGAGCCGAGCCGCATCCTGATTCGCCGCGGCGGTCGCTACGAGTCACTGACCTTCGAGGAATCCGAATCGGGTGGGCTGGTTGCAGAGGCCACGGGGCAGCCGGCAGAATCGTCACCGGATGCCTTTCTGGAGAGTGCCCGGTCACAGTTGGACAGCCAGGGCGTGGCAGCGCTTAATGCCTATGGTCTGAGCCCGGTGGATGATAGTGGAGCGGCTGGATATGTTTACAACGGTTCCAATGCCATGCTCAATGCCGTTAACCTTCAGGCCGGCGATGTGATCACCGCCATTAATGGCCAGCGTCTGGGCGACATAGAACAGGACAAATCCCTGCTTGAGAGCTGGCGTGGCCAGGCTCAGGTGGATATAGAAATCGAGCGTGACGGGTCCATCCTCACCATCAGTTATGCCATACCCGAGCAGTGGCGCTGACCGGGTTCATTGATACAGGACGAAATCGCCACATGTATAACCACAAGACCAATATTCTGCGGGCGTTTGCCCTGCTTATTCTTCTGCCTCTCATGTCCGTGGCCCACGGGCAGGAAGAAACCTGGCGACTGAACCTGAAGGATGCCGATATCCGGGCCTTCGTCACCCAGGTGGCAGACATCACCGGATACAGTTTTGTGGTGGACCCCCGGGTCAAAGGCAAGGTAACGGTCCTGTCCAGCGCCCCGATGAACAAGGACGAGATCTACGATCTGTTCCTGGCGGTGTTGAATGTCCACGGCTTTACCGCCATTCCCGGTGAGGAAGTGATCAAGGTGGTGCAGCAGGTGGACGCCAAGCAGTCGGCTGAATCCATGTCCCGGTTTGAAGAGATTCCCTCCGAGCAGCTTATTACCAGAGTGATTCAGATCGATAATGCCAACGCTCTCGAGCTGGTGCCGATCCTGCGTCCGCTGGTGGCCAAGTACGGGCACCTTGCCGGTGTCGCCGCGGCCAATGCCCTGATCGTCAGTGATCATTCCTCCAACATCCAGCGCATCGAACAGATCGTTCGTGAACTCGACAGCCCGTCCAAGTACGAAGTGGAAGTGATTCAGCTGGATGAAGCCTGGGTTGGCGATATGGTCACCCTGTTGCAGGAGCTGGCGCCGGATGAGTTGGGTCGTGCCGGTGGTGAGAATGCCGCACGTAAGTACAGCGTGACCGCCGATGAACGCAGCAACCGCCTGATCCTGCGCGGCGACCAGAATTTCCGTGACAAGATGCGCGGACTGATCCGTCAGCTCGATCAGCCTTCCGCCTCTGGCGGCACCACCAAGGTGCTCCGCCTGAAACACGCCGATGCCAAGAAACTGACCGAAATCCTGAAAGGCGTAATGGGTGAGCTGGCTAAAGAAGGTTCCGGGGGCGGCAGTGGCGGATCTGGCGGCACTAAGCCGGGCAGCAATTTCGCGGTGTTTGCTGATGAGGGTCTGAACGCTCTGGTGGTTCGGGGTGAGCCTTCACTGATGCAGGAAGCCGAGCAGATCGTTGCGCATCTGGACGTGCGCCGGGCCCAGGTGCTGATTGAAGCAGCCATCGTTGAAATCAGTGACGACCTTGGTCAGGACCTCGGTGTTCAGTTTGCCGTGGGCGATGAGTCTGGTGAGTCGACGCCGGTCGTTGGAACCAATTTCAGCAACGTTGGCCGAAGCCTCAGCGAAGTAATCGGTGCCTTGGCCTCTGATTCGATCATTGGTCCGGCTGCGGGTGGTGTCACCATTGGCGCTGGCCAGCGCGATAGGGATGGTATTACCTGGGGTATTCTGTTGCAGGCCCTGTCGACGTCTGCAGCCGCTAACCTGTTGTCCACGCCAAGTATCATTACCCTGGATAACCAGGAGTCAGAGATTATCGTGGGTCAGAACGTGCCGTTCCGAACCGGTGAGTCGACTGTGACTGGCGACGGCACCACGAACCCGTTTACCACTATCGAGCGCCGTGACATTGGCCTGACCCTCAAGGTGACCCCCACCATCAGTGCCGACGGACTGGTGCGGCTGGTGGTTGAGCAAACCACGGAAAACGTTGCGGACAGCATTGAGAACGCCTCTGACATCGTGACCAACAAGCGGGAGATCAAGACCACCGTGCTGGCGGACGACGGTGAGACTATCGTTCTGGGCGGCCTGATCCGTGATGACTACCAGATCAACAAGAGCAAGGTGCCCCTTCTGGGTGACATTCCGTTCATTGGTCGCCTCTTCTCGTCCGAGTCCGAGCGACGGGTCAAGCGTAACCTGCTGGTATTCCTGCGCCCAACCATCATGCTGGGCAAGACTGAAGCTGTAGCCGTCACCGACGACAAGTTCCAGGAGCTGTGGGAAGTGAATCTGGATATCCGGAAGAAGCTGGATCTGCCGCCGGTAGACGCCAGCCCGGATATTGAAGTGCTGTTCGATGGCCGCAAGCGCCAGGAGATGGGTGAAACAATCAATCCCTAAGCCGTGAGTGGTGGCATCGGGCAGTCGATCTGGTCGGCCACCAGTCTCATCAGTTCGTATTCACGCACATCGACACGGCCATCGTGGGTAATGCAGTGCCCACAGGCATCAATAATAGCGGGCTTGAGCAAAGGCGAGAGCCCGTTCAGTGTGGTCAGCGCCTCCCGTAACTGGCGCATGGTTACCTTCTCAAGAACCGCTTGATCCTGCCCCTTCGTGTTCTGCCTCTTGGTATTATCAAACCCTGCCATTGCCTCCCGGTATAACGACTCGGCATCCGAGGCGCTCTTCGTTCCAGCGCGGGCAAACAGACTCAGCAGCCTCTGAATTGCCGGCATTACCGGACGGTATTTCCGGTACCGAACCGGCATTACCTGACCGGCGCTGCGCCCAGGTGGCGTGACAAGAAGCTGGTCAGGGCCAGCTCGAACAGCGACATACGGTTGTCTGCCGCAACCAGCTTCTGGACGTTGGTGATCAAACCTTCCCGTTCCTCCGGGTCCAGTTTCCGCAAGGCCGGCATGGCCAGTTCAAGGGCGGGGAATCGCACCTCCTCGCCGATCGATTTCAGGGCGGGAATCAGCTTGTCCAGAAGATCCTGCTGGCCGCCCAGCACCGGGTGGTCGGGAATCATGGCCAACAGCCGATGTTGCTCCTCCCGCGATACTTCAGCAATCACCAACCCATAGCAGAGCTGGATAGCGCCGGCGCGGGTATACAGCAGGCTGCGAAACGTAGCGGGTAGCCGGGCCAACAAGCGAGTGGCGAAAGCCTCGCCCTGGGGCGATACGGTGCCAACCCGTTCTGACAGCTTGCCGGCTGCTGAAGAAGGGGGAGCCGCATTGCTAGAGGCCAGGGGCGAGGTACTGGTGCGTCGCAGCGGTGCCACCACCTCTGCCCCCAGGCCGGCAAAGCCGGTGGCCTGGGCCGGGCCTTGAGAGCTGGTAGCGGCGCGCAGGTCAGCTCCGGGCTGGCTATCCCTAAGCCGGCTGCGGAGACGGGCCAGCATGCCCGGCTGAATCTGGTTGATGCGCTCATCGATGGGCGGGTGTGAGGCCAGCAGGGAGGCGAACTTCATCCGCGCACTTTCCCCGAAGCACATGTGGTTCATGTCGCTGGCGTGGCTGGTGGTGTCCAGGTAGCCGCCTTTCAGGCCGATCTTGAACAGGGCCCCCGCTATGCCCTCGGGGTTGCGGGTAAATTGCACTGAGGAGGCATCGGCCAGTAATTCCCGTTGCCTGGACACTGCCGCCTGAATCAGTCGGCCAAAGAAAACGCCAACGTAGCCAATGATCAGCAGCGCGATGCCAATTACACCAATGGCGGCCTGGCCTCGATTATCGCCCGACGAGCGCACAGACCTGTGGCGGCTGTAGAACGACATCCGCATCAGGAAACCGCCAATCTGGCCAATCATCAGAATCCCGGCCAGCAGGGCAATCAGGCGAACGTTCAGGCGCATATCACCGTTGAAGATATGGCTGAATTCGTGGCCGACCACGCCCTGGAGTTCATCGCGGTTAAGTTGAGTCAGGGTGCCATGAGTGACCACCATAACGGCTTCGCCCGGCGTGTAGCCGGCCACAAAGGCATTAATACCGGTTTCCTGATCCATCACGTATAGCTCGGGTACCGGTACGCCACTGGCGATGGCCATTTCCTCGACCACATTCCGGAGCCGTCGCTCGTCTCGGTCTTGGGTGTCAGGATCAATGGGGCGGGCACCCACCATCTTGGCAACCCGCTCACCGCCGCCGGCCAGATCCACCCAGCGAATAAGCGAAGTCACGCCGATCAGGGTGACCACCGTTGCAGCAGTGAGGAGGCCATGGCGGGACAGCAGCCAATCGAGAAAGGCGAGGCCGGAGGACTCACTGCGAGTGACGAAGTAGCCGACCAGGGAAACGGCCAGCATGATCAATACCACCGCCGTCAGGAACAGCAGGACCAGCACGCTGGTGTTGCGCCGGGCACTGGCCTGGCGCTGGAAGAAACCGGGATGAGCCATGGGTCAGGGCGTCAGAAAGCGACTTTTGGTGCCTGGCGGGCCTCAGGTGTTTCAAGTTCGAGTTGGGCGGTCTCTTTGAACGCACACATGCCGGCGAGAATGTTGTTGGGGAACTGTTCGCGGAAAATGTTGTAGCTCATAACGCCATCGTTGTAGGCCTGGCGCGCGAAGGCGACGCGGTTCTCGGTGCTGGATAGCTCTTCCATCAATTGCTGGATGGTTTCGTTGGCCTTCAGCTCCGGGTAATCCTCGGCCACCGCATAGAAGTTCGCCAGGGCTTTGTTCAGCAGATTCTCTGCACTGCCCAGGCGCTGGATCTTGGTGCCGTCGCCGGGATCGCGGGCCGCGTCTTTCTGGGCGCTGACAGCGTTGTTACGAGCTTCCATGACCTGGGTAAGGGTGGTCTGCTCATGGGTCAGGTAGGCCTTGGCGGCCTCAACCAGGTTAGGGATCAGGTCGTGTCGACGTTGAAGCTGCACGTCGATCTGGGCGAAACCGTTCTTGAACTGGTTTCTCAGGGACACCAGTCGGTTGTAAATAAACACCAGGTAGATGACTACGACGGCGATAACAATCAGGCCAATAACAGTTGTTCCCATGTTAGCTCCTCGGGGGATTCAATTGGTTAAACGTTGTTCTCGACCAGCTGCTCATGAAAGTGTTCTACGAACCGTTCGAAGTCATCGGGCAGCAGTGGCTTACTGAAGAAATAACCCTGCGCGAGCTTGCAGCCGCGCTGAGTCAGATAGTATTCCTGCTCGGCAGTTTCCACACCCTCAGCTACCACCGAGAGATTCAGGCTCTTGCCCAGATCAATGATGGTGTTGGCAATTCGGGTGTCGTCCTCGTTCACCAGCAAATCGCGAATGAACTGTTTGTCGATCTTCAGGTGCTGGACCGGCATCTGTTTAAGGTAAGTCAGCGATGAGTAACCGGTACCAAAATCGTCAACGGCTATATGGATGCCGGCCTTGTTCAAGCGATGCAGTTTGGCGACGGCATCCGACAGGTTGGTCATAAAGCTGGTTTCGGTGACTTCCAGCTCAAGTCGGCCAGCGGGGATATCGTGCCGGTGCAGCGTGTCCAGAATATCGCCGACAATGCCAGCCTGGCGCAGCTGCACGGCAGACAGGTTGACGGCAATGCGCAGTGGCGTGCCCTGGTCGGCCCAATGTGCGGCCTGGGCGCAGGCCTGGTCCAGAACCCATTGGCCAATTTCAACAATGATCCCGTTGGCTTCGGCAATAGGAATGAAGTCGTCCGGTGGCACCAGGCCACGCAACGGGTGTTCCCAGCGGATCAGCGCTTCGGCGCCGATAACACGGCGGCTCTCAAGGCTGATCTGGTTGATAGACCAGGTGAAATTCTTCGTTGGCCAGGGCCTGGGACAGGTCCTTCTCCATCTGCCGGCGATCACGAATTTCCTGATCAATGCTGGCAACGTAGAACTGGAAGTGATCGTTGCCGCTCTGCTTGGCCAGGGTCATGGTTTGCTCGGCACTCTGCAGCAGGCGGTCGGCCTTATCGGCGTCAGCCGGGAACAGGGCCACACCAACGGTAGCCGTCATCGCCACGTGCTGGTGCTCAACCATCATCGGGCGGCCGATGCAGGCAAGAATCCGTTCGGCAGTGTCAGCCGCCTGAAAACCATCTCGCAGGTTTTTCTCGACGATCACGAACTGGTCACTACCCAAGCGCGCAATGGTGAAACGGGAGCTGCCGAGCTGGCCTGTGAGGCGGTCAGCGACGGTCTGCAGAATCAGGTCACCGCTGCGGAAGCCACACTGCTCGTTCACGGATTTGAAGTCGTCAATACCGCACACCATCAGCGACAAAATGCCTTTGCGGGACTCCGCTTCCTGGATGTCCCGGGCGAGCAATTCCATAAAGGTGTCGCGGCTGGGCAGGCCCGTCAGCTGATCGTAGCGGGACAGGCGGCTGACCCGATCCTCGGCCTCGCGATGACGTTTCTGGGTGTCGGCGATGGCGACCAGTAGATTATTGGTGGCGTTCACCCACAGTCCCAGTTCATCCCGATCGTGTCCGGCCGGGATAGTCACCAGGCGGTCGTCCGGGTGTTCCGGGTCCACTGCTTTCACAGAGTGCACTATGCGGAGTAGGGGCCGGGTCAGGAGGAGGTGGAAAACAAGATAAAGTACCACGCCGAGTATAAGTGCGGTCGCGACCCCGGAGGCAAAGGTGACGGTTGCCCGATTGAGCCAGGTTCTGGCAGCGGGAACGGTGTCGTAATGAACTTCGAGATAGCCATAGACCGTTTCCGGTGCTTCATCACGAACCAGGGGGACCCGGTAGGTTCGGTCGGCATCAAAGATCGGATCGGTCATCGGTCGGAATGATGTTTGGTGTAAAGGGCGGTTGCGGGTGCCAAGAGCCTCGTCATCGGGATGGACAATGGCGGCCAGGTGCACGGCATCCATGGCGAAGAGGCCATCCACCACTTGCTGGGCCAGCTCTGAATCAATACTGAAAACTGCCTGGGTAGCCGCGTCCCTGACCATGGAGATGGTCTGCGCAGCCTGGCTATCAAGGTCCCTGGAAACACGCCCGGCGTCCAGGATCACCTGCACGGTGCTGATAATGACACCACTGATAAGCTATAGCGAGAATGCGCCCGAAGATGCGGTAGCCCAGGCGATGCTCAACCTTGAAGGAGTTTTTCATTCAGGTCTGTCTGTAATCGTGTTTATCAAAGATTCATGGTCGCACATGAATCGCTGTTTTCGCGACGACTGGTCCACGTTTCGCCGAGGAGGCTGTCCCACTCGCTTAACCTGTCTGAGTATCGGCGATTTTTTCAGATAATGCAGGACGAGGGTGTATCAATTTGTAAGGCTTTGGGTCATCCAGACACACAAACGCCCGCACAAGGCGGGCGTTTGAGCTTGTACAGCCTATGGCTGCGGCCTTTTGGCCAACCTGGCCAGGTAATCAGGCCAGGTTTTCGTTCACGAAATCCCAGTTCACCAGGTTCCAGAACGCTTCCAGGTAGTTCGGACGGGAGTTGCGGTAATCGATGTAGTACGCGTGCTCCCAAACGTCTACCGTCAGTACCGGCTTGTCGGCGCCGGTCAGCGGAGTTTCGGCGTTGCTGGTGTTGGCGATGGCAACGCTGCCGTCTGCCTTCTTCACCAGCCAGGTCCAGCCAGAACCGAAGTTATTGGCGGCCTTGTCGTTGAACTCTTTCTTGAAGGCATCGAAGGAACCGAAGGCTTTCTCGATGGCGTCCTTGGCTGCACCAGTGGGCTCACCACCGCCGTTCGGGCTCAGGCAGTTCCAGTAGAAAGTGTGGTTCCAGACCTGCGCGGCGTTGTTGAACAACGGACCGCTGGCGCTCTTGATGATGTCCTCGAGCGACTTGTTGGCGTTGTCCGTACCTTCAACCAGGCCGTTCAGCTTGGTTACGTAAGTGTTGTGGTGCTTGCCGTAATGGTACTCAAGGGTTTCCTGAGAGATGTGCGGTTCCAGAGCGTTCTTTTCGTAAGGTAGTGCGGGAAGTTCAAATGCCATGAGGTCGTTCTCCCTGTCTCTCTGTTATGTGAGTGTACAACTCGTCAATATAAGGTCGATCTAATGTATATCAACCCCTTGGTGTTAAAGAGCTTTTAAACTCCGGGCTGCCGGGCAGGAACTGGGCGCAGTTGCGCACGCGCCAGACCAGCTCTTCGTAACTGTCTGCCAGAACATTCACGTGGCCCAGCTTGCGCCCGGCACGTTCGCCTTTGTTGTACAGGTGCAAGTGGGCGTACGGCAGCTCGAGAATGCGTTCCGTCTCGCCATGTTCGCCAATGATGTTGATCATGCAGCTCAGGCCCCGCGCTTCAACGCTGCCCAGATGATGACCACTCACCGCCCGGATATGGTTTTCGAACTGGCTGGTCATGGCGCCTTCGATGGTCCAGTGCCCGGAGTTGTGCACTCGTGGTGCCATCTCGTTGGCAACCAGCCCATCTTCGGTTTCAAACAGCTCGAGGGTCAATACGCCGACATAGTTCAATTCGTTCAACAGGGCGCGGATATACCGCTCGGCATCGTCCTGAATGGAGGCCTGAAGGTCCGGCGCTGGCGCGATGGAGTAGCGCAGAATGCCCTCGTGGTGGCTGTTTTCAGCCATCGGGTAGAAGGCCAGGTCGCCGTCTTCTGCCCGTACCGCGATGATCGACACTTCGCGCTTGAAATCGACAAATTTTTCGACGATCAGGCGCGGGTGTCCGATGTCCGCCCAGGCTTGTTCGGCGTCGTCGGGGCTGCGCAGAACCGCCTGACCTTTGCCGTCATAACCTTCGGTGTTGGATTTGGCCACAACCGGGCAGCCCAACTCTTCGGCAGCCGCTTTCAGTGATTCGGCGCTGTCCGCAATTTTCCAGTCCGGGGTTGGTATGCCGAGCTCGCCAAACAGGGTCTTCTCCAGCTCGCGATTCTGGCAAACCTGCAGCGCCCTTGGGCAGGGGTGAACCGGCTTTTCTTTCGCCAGTTTTTCGGCAACGTCGACCGGCAGGTGTTCAAATTCGTATGTCACGCGATCAACCCGGGACAGGAAATCGTCCTGGTACTGGCCTTCTCGGTCAATAATCACTTCGCCGAGTCCGGCGCTGGGGCTGCCAGACATGTCGTAGAAAACAAAGGTCTTGGCCAGTGGATAGCCGGCCAAGGCTAGCATACGTCCCAGTTGGCCTGCGCCTAAAACACCAATTCTCATCTGTATTCTCCTGCCGGTTTCTGGCTGCTGAATCGTCGGTGTGTGCGGGTTGAAGTGCACGTGTTGCAACCCGCTCAGTAGGGCTTAGCTTGGAAGTTACTGCTCTCGCGGGTCCGGATTGTCCAGAATGGTCTGGGTCTGGGTGCTTCTGAACTCATCGACGGCCTGGCGCACGTTTGCGTCGCTGGTGCCAACAATCTGAGCCGCCAGCAGGCCGGCATTGGTGGCGCCAGCGTTGCCGATTGCCAGTGTACCCACGGCGATACCACCAGGCATCTGAACAATGGACAGCAGTGAATCGAGACCGTTTAGCGCCTTGGACTGCACCGGAACACCCAATACTGGCAGTGACGTCTGCGAGGCAATCATGCCGGGCAGGTGAGCGGCGCCGCCGGCGCCTGCAATGATCACCTTCAGGCCACGCTCGGCTGCGGTTTTTGCATAATCAAACAGCAGGTCTGGGGTACGATGCGCTGACACCACTTTGGTTTCGTAATCGACGCCCAGCTTTTCAAGCATCTTGGCGGCGTGTTCCATGGTGGGCCAGTCGGATTTGGAACCCATAATGAGTCCAACAAGCGGCTGCATAAGCAACTGTCCTGTGATAATTGGAAAGCCGGCCATTGTATGTTTTGGCTACGGGCCATGCAACAAAGCCCCGTCAGGGTTTCGGCCGCGACAGCAACGCCATTTCACCCCTTCTATAACTGCATGTATTATCCGCTGTTAAGATTCAGTCCGTCCATAGCCAGGAGAAGTAATGGAACCCATCCGTCCAGACGACGATGAACTGCGAGCCGAGGCACCGTTTGGTGCTGCTGACAGCCGTGAACCCGAAGCCAGAAAAGCGAAGAGCGGAAGTGGTAAAGCGCGAAAGGTGCCTGGCGGGGGAGACGGAAATGGCAAGGGCCGCGGCAGTGTGTCCTTGCTCTGGCTTCTGATCATTGGCCTTGCGGGTCTGGCCGTTGCCGGTTGGTATGCCCAGAATCAGAGGATTGTGGCCCTGGAAAGCCAGGTTGAGGAAGCCGACTACTGGGCCCGGCAAAGCAAGTTGGCGCTGGCCCGGTTCGAAGGCGAACTGACGGAAACCGGCGAAAATCTGCAGGAGCGTGGGACCTCGTTGGCCGAGCAGATCGCTGCCAATGACAAGGCCCTGAAAACCGCCAACAGTGAAATTCGTAAGCTGTGGGTGGTGGCCAATGAGCGCAACAAGGAACGTCTGAACGAACACCAATCTCGATTGAAGGATCTGGAGAGCACCCAGGCTGAAGACGTCGAGGCCCTGGCGGCCGTGAAGGTTTCGGTCGACAAGGTTCGGTCCTCGCTGGCGGCAGACATTGCTGCTATGGAAGAGCAGGTGAAGACCTCCATTGTGGCCCTGCAAGATGCCAACCGGCAGGCAACGGAGCAGCTCACTTCTCTTAGTCAGCAGATGGCGGACGTGGATCAAGTGGTCGAAAATCGCATCCGTCGGTTCGAGCAGGAGCAGAAACTGGGTATACAGGGTATGGAAGGCCGGATTGCGGCGCTCGAAAAGGAATCGGGTCGACTCGCCGGGGCCGGTAGTGTCCAGTCCCTCAAGAACGAGGTGGCCAGTCTGAAGCGCACCATCGATGCGGTGGATGCGTCCCGATCCCAGCTCACATCACGCCTGGTTCGGCTTTCAGAAGAGGTTAACGAATTGCGGTCCCGGATGGCCGCGCAGTAACCGGTCTTTTTAAAGCGGGTGGCGCGAGCTAGCGAAGGCCGGTGTGTAACGGTTTGTAGTCATCCCTTTGCGGTAGCTCTCATTTCTGTCGGCGAGCAGTTGTTATCATCAGGCAACTCGCGGACAAGTGAAGAGTGAACAACCATGAAAAGCCCTACGCCCCCCGCTGTCCGGCTGCCTTTCCTGGCGAGCCGGGTAGTGCTGATGGCCGCCTTGCTGCTCGGCTCCGGCTGCACGATCTATCAGTCCATTGGCAAGAGTGTGGGAGGCTTCCTGCATCCCGTGTCCGGTCCCGATTTTGTGCATATCCCCAATGACCAGTGGGACCGAAAGAATGCCCTGGTGTACTTCTACCGAACCCATTCCCAGTGGGCCGCTGAAGAGATTGAATCGCCCAGCGTCTATATTGACGACAAGCACTACTTCAATATCCGAAATGACAGCTACACCTGGCTGGAGGTGAGCCCGGGTGAGCGCCACATTGCCATGCGACGACCGCTGCTGGGGCTGGAGGGATTAAATTCTTTCAGTTTAAGTCTGATCGCCGATGCCACCTTAACCACCGAGCCGGGGCGCATCTATTATCTGCGTTATAACGAGCTGACCGAGCCCGAGCAACCTCACCCGGTTCTTGATCCGGAGCACCCACTGGCTCAGGGCGATCTTCAGCTGGTCACCCGTTCCTACGCCATGCAGGCGGATCAGATAGTCAGCACCCGCTTCCTCAACAGCGATCTTCTCGCGCCCAATCATGCCGCCACCTCCATTGTCGAGATCAACGAGGACATGGACTACGAGCGCCGCATGGTCCTGCTTGAGGAAGAACGCGAACTGGAAATCGAGCGGTTAAAAAAGGAGGGGCAATACCAATCAGCATCCTGGTTCTGGCCGTTTGGTGGCGGCCCCACAGTGCCGTTAGAGGCCGACCGTAAAATCCTGCAGCTTGAACAAGACTACGCGCAGTTGGAGCTGGAGCGTGAACGTAAAGCCGAGGCAGAGTCTCGCGGTGGCTGGTGGATCTTTTAATCGATTGGTAAATAGCTGATTGCGAAATTGTCGGATTGGCATCCCGTTACTACACTGAGGGCGGTTGTAACCACTGTCATGTCAGAACCGGAACGTCATCGCCATGTCATTCAAGGATTCGTTAAAGTAGATTCGAAAAGCTGGCCGAAGACATAATGCCGCCTTTGGTCAGCAGCTGGAAAGAGGTTCAGCGGCGTCTGGATGAGCTCAACTGCTCGCTGGCGAATCGCTCGGTGCCGGAGGGTCGACGCTCCAGGGTCAGCGAGCTTTCGCTGCAGGAGAAAGCCCAGCAGGCAGGGCAGGGGCGGGCACCAGCCCGGAAGCGACGGACCAAGCCAGGCAAGCCCTAGGAATTGATCGAAAAGTGTCCGGTTTTGAATGGCTTGGAAGTTTTTATAAGTTTTTTAGGTAAAACGTTTGACACCGCCAGCGAAATGCTTAAAATGCGCGTCTCACTTGGTTGAGACAGAAACTCTGAATCAACAAACAACGCTCAGCGTTGCAAGTGAATGTCCCTTACAGGGCATGGAAGTAAGTCGAAAGTTGGGTGGTTAGCTCAGCTGGGAGAGCATCGCCCTTACAAGGCGAGGGTCACTGGTTCGATCCCAGTACCACCCACCATTTTCGACGCGCAGCACCGGGTCACCCCATCCGGTTGCAGATTCAGGGCTCAGGTCCGAATCGATGCGGAGCGGTAGTTCAGTTGGTTAGAATACCGGCCTGTCACGCCGGGGGTCGCGGGTTCGAGTCCCGTCCGCTCCGCCATTTTTTCTTTTCCCGGGTGGTTAGCTCAGCTGGGAGAGCATCGCCCTTACAAGGCGAGGGTCACTGGTTCGATCCCAGTACCACCCACCAGAATTCGAAAAAGGCAGGCCTCAGGGCCTGCCTTTTTTATTGCCTATTTGCCAATCAGCGATTGGCCACACACCCGCACTACGTTGCCGTTTACCCCGTTAGACCCAGGGCTGCAATACCACGCGATGGCCTCGGCCACGTCAATGGGCAGGCCACCTTGAGACAGGCTGTTCATTCGGCGCCCGGCTTCGCGAATCGTTATCGGCATGGCTGCCGTCATCTGGGTTTCGATGAAGCCCGGCGCGATGGCGTTAATGGTCACACCATTTTTCAGTTGCTTTGCCAGGGCCTCGACATAGCCGATAACGCCACTCTTGGCAGTGGAGTAGTTGGTCTGGCCAAAGTTGCCGGCAATGCCGCTGATGGATGAAATGCATACTATCCGCCCATTCTCCCGCATCAGTTCGCGGTGCATCAATTCCTCATCAATCAGTTCTTCGGCACTCAGATTTACCGCAATGGTCATGTCCCAGAAGTGCTCAGGCATATTACCGAGAGTCTTGTCCCGGGTAATACCGGCGTTATGGATAACCAGGTCGATGCCGTCGAAGTGTTGCTGAACAAAGTCGGCAATCAGCTTGGGGGCTGCCTTGTCGGTAATGTCGCACGCCAGCGCCTTGCCGTTGATAGCATCGGTCACTTTCTCCAGCTCGGCCATGGCCGGTGGGATGTCCAGGCCGATCACCGTGGCGCCGTCGCGGGCCAGGGTTCCAGCGATGGCAGCGCCAATGCCGCGGGATGCACCGGTAACCAGGGCGACCTTGCCAGTGAGGGGAGCGACCGGGTTGGTGGTAGGTGCTGCGGTGCTTTTGCCAATACGCACCACTTGGCCCGATACATAGGCCGAACGGGGCGACAGGAAAAAGCGCAGGGTGGAGTCCAGCTGTTTCTCAGCGCCCGGCGCCATCCACACCAGGTTGGCGGTGGAGCCCTTCTTGCCGATTTCCTTGCCAACACTGCGAACAAACCCTTCCAGCGCCTGTTGTGCTGCTGCCTGCGGTGCTTTGCGGCAGGTCGATGGATTCTGGCCAACCACCACGACCCGGGCATTACGGCCGAGCTTTTTGATGGTCGGATGGAAGAAGTCGTAGAGGGCCCTGAGGTCATCCGGAGTCTTCAGGCCGGTGGCATCAAATACCAGGCCGGAAAAAGTTGGCTTGTCGTCTGCGTCAAGCTCCAGAGCCTTGGCTTTGTTGCCCGCCTTGGCGGAGTCAACGAGGGAATCGATGCCGCTGGCATGGTGCACGGTAGCGGCACTTGCGTTCAGAATGCCGCCCAGGGTGGCAATGGCTTTGGCGCCGTTACCCGCACCCACCAGGACGTCACCCTCGATAAATGGCTGGTCCGGACGTCTCAGGCGGTTCAGGGGGATGGGCGCGGGCAAACCCAGCGACTGCGCAGCGGTTTTGCCAACCGGAGTGTTTACAAATTTCAGGTACAGGTCAGACATAGAATCTTCCTTGTGGTTGCTATAGTGCATCTCGAATGCATAAAGAGAGCGGGTCGACCTACAGGGTAAAGAATCGGTCAGTTTTTGTATTGACTCAATGCCGTCGGCTCATTGTCAGGCATGCCAATGAGCGGCTGGCCTGTCAGGTTAGACTGCTCGCCAGTTAACCATTTTCTGAAAGGACATCATCATGGCACAGGCATCGAAAACCACCCAGTCAAAGGCGCCGACGCGCTCAAAAAAGCCAGCGGCACAGCCCAGTGGTGTGCGTCGTGTCGCGATCATTGGTGGCAACAGGGTTCCGTTCGCCAAGTCGAACACCGCTTACAGCAAGATCGGAAACCAGGAGTTGTTGACGTCCGCGCTGCGCGGGCTTGTGGATCGTTATGGTCTGCAAGGTCAACGTCTGGGTGAAGTGGTAGCCGGCGCGGTGATCAAGCATTCCCGGGATTTCAATTTGACCCGGGAAGCCGCATTAAGTTCTGGCCTGGCCCCGGAAACGCCGGCGTACGATATTCAACAGGCCTGCGGTACCGGGCTTGAAGCAGCCATCCTGGTGGCCAACAAGATTGCCCTTGGTCAGATCGAATGCGGTATTGCTGGTGGCACCGACACCACCTCCGATGCCCCTATTGGCGTCGGTGAGGGGCTGCGTGAAATCCTGTTGGACCTGAATCGAGCCAAGACCCTGGGCCAGCGCCTCAAGATTCTCGGTCGTTTCCGGCCCGGACACCTGGTGCCGGAGGTGCCTGAAAATGGAGAGCCTCGCACCGGTATGTCCATGGGTGATCATGCCCAGGTCACTGCCCATGAGTGGAACATTGCCCGGGAGGACCAGGATCAGTTGGCGCTGGAAAGCCACCAGAAACTGGGGCAAGCCTATGAGGATGGATTCTTTAGCGACCTGATGACGCCGTTAGCAGGACTGGAGCGTGACAACATCCTTCGGCCGGATACCACGCTGGAGAAACTGTCGTCGCTGAAGCCCTGTTTCGATCATGAGCAAGGCACCATGACAGCGGCCAACAGCACCGCGCTGACCGACGGCGCCTCTTGCGTGCTGTTAGCCAGTGAGGAGTGGGCAAAAGCCAACAATCTTGAGGTTAAGGCGTGGCTGACGTTCTCGGAAGTGGCCGCGGTGGACTTTGTCGACAAGAAAGAAGGCCTGCTGATGGCCCCGGCTTACGCCGTGCCGCGCATGCTTGAGAAGGCGGGTCTGAGTCTGCAGGACTTTGACTATTTCGAGATTCACGAAGCTTTTGCGTCACAGGTACTGTCGACACTTAAGGCCTGGGAAGATCCGGAATTCTGTAAGACCCGCCTGGGGCTGGACCAGCCGCTGGGCAGCATCGACCGCAGCAAGCTGAATGTGAAGGGTAGCAGTCTGGCGGCCGGGCATCCGTTTGCCGCCACCGGTGGTCGCATCGTGGCAACCCTGGCAAAACTGCTGGAGCAAAAGGGCAGTGGCCGTGGCCTGATCTCGATCTGTGCCGCCGGTGGCCAGGGCGTTACCGCGATTCTGGAGCGCTAAATTTCGAGAAAAGCGAAATTGGCTTTGACAGACGATGCTCCACCCCTTAATATGCGCGCCACGTTGATCGGGGATAACCCGAAAGACAACCAGTTTTGATGCGGGGTGGAGCAGTCTGGTAGCTCGTCGGGCTCATAACCCGAAGGTCGTTGGTTCGAATCCAGCCCCCGCTACCATATAAGAGAAAGGCAGATCAGTAACTTACTGGTCTGCCTTTTTTGCGTTCGGGATAGCAGAAAGTTTCTGTGACGTATATGTGCCAAAGCTTAGGACGCCTCGATTTGCTGTTAAGTACAAAATGACCGTCGGTCACTTTTTGCTACAGAACATTATGAGTTTGTCCAAATAGCAGAATTGCCCTCCTGATTTTACTGATCCGTCCCTGGATTCTGTCTTTACTCCCAGGCGATTCAGTTTATTACTCTATCTGGAATTCGAGAAGATCGCCCAACTCACATTCAAGCAAGCTGCATAGCTTGTTGATTGCATAAAGGTCTACGCGTTGCAGCTGTTTCTTTATAGAGCAGGGGCACAGTGTTCCTGTTCAGGCCCTCCTCTATAGCCACATCCACGATCTTCAATTTTTTGCTGGCCCCTTCATTCGTTCTGACAAAATGAATGAAGGGTATTAGAGGGTTGACTAAAAAGGGGCAGAGAACTCTACCCCCTTTGACGTCCGATCAAAGACTGGTTCTAGGGTTTAATTCCACCTCGAACGCTGGTGAAGCCCAGCCTAGAACCATTCCGGTTCTGGTAGTTAAAGGCTCGCCACCGGTTTTCACTTTGCGTTCATCACCGTATTGCAGCCAAGTCAGCGTCGGCACTGTACCAATTGGCGGTTTACTGTAGTCACATACGCCTTCAGGGAAGACGTCAGCTACTTGCTGCGCGAATTCTTCCGGCGTAGATGTTGTGCCTAGGATGTTGGCAGGGTAGTCGGTCGGATCTACTGGTTTCAGCTGACATTTGTTGGTAAGCGTGGTGATTGAATCCCCGGCAACCGTGCGTGGAGTTCCGAAGCGGGTCTGAACGATGAGTGCCTGTGCTTTAATCACCTCATCGGTAATCGGCTGAAGTGGATCAATGATAACCTCTGGTAGTCCCAGCGCCCCGAGTTCCAATCCACAAACTTGCCCGGTGGCAACGTCCAGTATTTGCCCAAGCTCAGCCGGCAAGTTTGGAATCTGACCCGAATCCAGACCATTGAGCCGGGGTTCCGGGTAAAGCAGGTTGCCGGTATACGGTGCCTTGGGGCCCTCGGCAGAGAACGGTGCAGATAGGGAAAGGCAACGATCTCTTGCCGTAACTGGTTTGTTGTCGAGTACCTTAGCTGATACCGAGTTCTGTGAATCATCGGCCTCCATGCCCGCCAGCCATTGATCCATCACCAGCAAGGCTCCGTCGTGAAGACGGTGTCCCCGGCCAGTGGGAAGGCGCCATACCAGATTACGTGGTTACGGGCATGGCCCTGGGTTTCTTGCAAGCGGGCACGCATCTGCCAAGAATGGAACGCATCATGGGCTATCCCTGGGTCCGGCCCGCGCAGGTCGATAATCGGCACGTTGGCAAGGTTTTCCGCAGTATTGATCGCACCGGTGCGGTACGCATTTTCAAGGGCCTCTGGATCAGCATTGATTCGCTCTGGCTGATAGTTGATGTCGACATCCAGGCCGCCTATGTTGCGGTTGACTGCCAAGAACTGAGCCCCAGTGATAACACCGTCATGCAACGCCTTGAGGCCATACTGTACCCCGGTATTGTCCAGTGGAATTCCTGCGAAACCCTTGGATAACAGTTGCTCGTTGGGTGACCACACTTCCGGAGTCCGCGTGCCAAACTGATTGACCATGTAATCTATCAGTCCGCACCTTAGGCCATCTGGCGGGTCTCCGGATCATACACTTCGGTTTTTCTTGCAAGCCCTGGGCAATTCTCCTGATCTGGAGAGGCAGAGGGGAAGAACGCCAGGTCGGACACAATCGGATTGACGGGTAGATGCCCGTAAAACGCTGGCCATTGAACGGCCAGTACGGGGTCTTGGAGTAGGCTTTCAACAAAGGTAACCAAGTCCGCTGGGTCTTGGGCCACCTGATTGCCCAGATATTCGTTCAACAGATTGTAATCGGCAAACTGAGTGGCGGTGGTCCATACATCAGGGTAAGAGCACTGAACAATAAGCCCCTGATAAATGCCCGGATAAGCGTTAGCAATGTGCTGTTGAGCAATCGAGCCGCCGGAACAACCGGTTCCAATGGTGTAGCGTACAAGGCCGTATTGCTCAACGATGTGCTCCTTGGCCATAACCAGCGATTCGGCTGCGGTCACCAGATTGACGTTGTGGCCGAGATTTGCCTGTGCGGTGGACAGGGTTACAAAGCCTCGGGCGAGGGCGACGGAAATGCTGTCTCCGAGCAGAGGTTCTGCTCCCTCCGGCGCAGTGCCCGAAATATCCCCATTGGGCGGTTGGCCCATGCCGTAACTAACCCCCACATTGCCACCATGATGAATCAGAATCTTGCTGTTCCACTGCTCCTGAGGAGACAGTGCGTTCCACTGCTGACCCGGTTGGAATAGCGACATAATCTGATAGCGATCACGATTCATTACTCCTGTTTCGATCCGTACGATGAACGGAACGGTGACGCCCTCGTCAGTGGTGACTTGTGCGATGTCTTCAGAAGGGGGTGGGTTTCCGGGATCGTAGGGCAAAAAGGCCCCAGGTAAACCTGGCGACTCGGGATCAAAGCTTTCCGCAAACAGATCAAACTGCGACTTTGGAACGTACTTGAACTCGAACTTCGCCGGCTGGTTACATTTGTCGTCTACCGCTTTCTCGTTGGTGCAGGTCCATGGCTGAACCTGTGGGCCAGAGAATACCGGGCCGCCTTTGGGATGATTGGTGACGATTTCCCGCAGCACTCCGCCTTTACCAAGAGTAACCTTCAGTTCGTTCTCTCCCAGCTCCAGGCCTTTGATTAGCCCGCGCAGGGTGGCATCATTAATCTTCACCATAGCGTTGCTGATATCCCGCCCGTTCAGAAAAATTTTCGCCTTTTCGAGATCGGGAGACACTACCTCAACCAGGGCATCGCCACCGCTAACCAGGTCAGCGCGGTTGGATATCACACGAATGGTGCCTTCACCAACGAGTTCCTCCTGCTTGGGCCCTGGGGTGTTGTCTGGTGGAGAATTCTCCGCGATCTCGTTGCTATTAGGCCCTGAATTCGACGAGCCGTCGTCAGACCCGCAGCCGACTAAGGTAAGGCAAGTGCCATAGCAAGTGCTGACTTTTTTAAGATGGGGGATAAGTTCATGGCTACCTCAGTTTTGTT
This sequence comes from Marinobacter similis, assembly GCF_000830985.1. Lineage (GTDB taxonomy): Bacteria > Pseudomonadota > Gammaproteobacteria > Pseudomonadales > Oleiphilaceae > Marinobacter > Marinobacter similis. The sequence continues at coordinate 2,720,276 of NZ_CP007151.1, forward strand.
CTTGTTCACTTGGCATTTTGTTTATATCTCCGTCACTAGACCACAGGCCTGACCTTTGGGCTTTGGCCAGCCAGACATCAGGTATCGTCAATGGTGTTAACGGACATAGGCTTGCAGGGGCGTCTCGTCCCCGGTATCTACAGAGTTTTGGAAGGGTGTTGCCTTTCGGAAAGTGGAACTCGATCCTATGGCGAGGGGGCGTTAACAAAAGGGTGAAGGTATAGCGACTACTTGCAAGGCTATAACTTGGATCAGTCCGTTGCGGACTGATGTGTCACCGACTCGCTGAAAGAGGGAAAACTATGGCAGCCGTTAACTGGTTCCGGCAATAGAAACGGTCCCTGATACCATTTCCAAAAGCTTGGGTGAAGGCTTACCGATATAGTAGCCTTGAGCATATTCAACGCCCAGTTCTTCTAGTTTTCTCAGCGTTACCTCATCTTCGACAAACTCTGCAATCGTTCGCATGCCGAAGGCATTGACCATCTTGTTCAGGCTTTCAACGAACACCTGATTGTCCGGGTTATTCTCCAGATCCAGAATGTAAGAGCCGTCCAGCTTCACGTAGCTCAGTGGCAGCTTTTTCAGATAGCTGAACGATGAAAAGCCAACTCCAAAGTCGTCGAGAGCAACCAATAACCCCGCGTTGCTGATGCGCTCCAAATTAGAGAGCACCATCTGGAAGTTCTCGATATATGCGGTTTCAGTAAGTTCCACTATGACATGTCCGGGATCCACTCGGTATTTGCGCACTAATCCGATCAGAATGTCCGGAAAACCGCTGGATTGAAGCGTCGGGGCAGACACATTGATAGAGAAACTCAGCCGGCGCCCGGTCTCCCAGGTAGCAGCAAGTTTTTGAAGAGCCTTGTCCATAACCCACTCGTCAACGAGACGGATCAGCCATGCGCTCGGCGGCTGGAATGAAGTCACTGGGGTACACTGCGTTGCCCGCGGTGTCTTTCAGTCTGAGTAATACTTCGTAATGGCTCACGGTCTCATTTTTGATCGCAAAAATGGGCTGGAAGTTAAGTTCAAACAGGTCGTTACGTTTGAGCGCCAACTTCAGCAATGAGGTGAGGTCGTGGTCTCGACGTAAGTTGGCGAGATCGCTGCTGGCTGGATCGAAAATCTGCCATTGACCACCGCCTTTTTTCTTAGCCTGATACATGGCCATATCGGCATGAACGATCAGCTCCTGTTCGGTGTCACCGTGGGAGGGAATTAGCGCCGCACCGACACTGACGCTGTATTCAACAAAGCGCTCCTCTCCCGGTAGACGAAGTTGTCCGCTCAGCTGGTCCGCTAGCTTCTGTAGCAGTTTCTCGAGTTGGCTCTGCTCAATCCCGGGCAGCACCACGGTAAATTCGTCACCGGCCAAACGGCTGATCGAATCGCTCGACCGGACACTGCCGCTCAGTGACTCGGCAATCTTTATAAGTACATTGTCGCCCACGGTGTGGCCGTAGAGGTCGTTAATCTGTTTGAAGCGATTAATGTCAATGAACACCAATGCGCCAGAACGCTGAGTGTCCAACACCTTCTGAAGGTCATGCTGAAAACCGCGGCGGTTACCGATACCGGTTAAAGGATCGTTATTGGCCAGCCACTCCAGAGCTTCTTCGTCTCGTTTTCGCTGGGTGAGGTCGATGCCGATGGCCAGGATTACTTGTTGGCCTTTTTCGTCTTCGACGATAGAGCATGTCCAATCGAGGTAGATTGGAAATCCCTGGTCATTGGCGAATTCTGCGTCTACCTGAATGACCTCGCATTGTTTGCTTAACAGAAGATCCACTCGTTGCTGGAATACTTCCTGGCTCTCACGGGAAGTAAAAAGCTCGGTGAAATTCTTAACCGGGCGCTTAAATTCCTTCGCAAACCGGACATTACTGGTGAGTATCGTGCCGTCCAGCCTCTGGGTTGCGATAAATAGATGGGAGCTGTCGATCAGCCGCTCCAGGAACGCGCGTGAGCGGGTGATAACTGCAATTTGTTCTTGCAGGGATTCGTTTTTGTTCTCCACCTCAATGTGGAGGGCCTCCAGTTCACGAGTGACAAACTTTGTGCTTTTTTCGAGCAACGACAATTCGTCCTGCAGGTAGACCGCTCCGTGATTAATCTTTGCGTTGGCTTCCCTGTATTGGTGTTTGGGGAGCAGGTTCAGAGCCTCAACCACTGAAAAAAGGCGACGCAATGGGTTGAGCATGATCAGTATCAGAATGAGTTCTGACACCACCAAGGCCAGGGCGCCAATGAGAATGCTAATTTTTACCGAGTTGACGAGGTTATCGTGCTGCTGGGTCTCATCGCTGATCGCGAGAAATTCAGGTTGTTGTCCGTAGGCTCGGTATTGGGTCAGTCGTAATCGGTTTAGCAGTAGTTTTTGATCTTCAAATTCTGATGAATCGTTGTCATCAAGGGCTTGAAACGGCGTTTCTTGCTGGATAGCGCGAAGTTGAGTAAGGGTTTGCTGGAACTGACTGGCTGCCCACAAACGCCGATTCCAGGACTCCAGCGACCGGTTCGCTTCTCCTGAGTTAGCGGATTCAGGCCGTGATGGCAGCAGCACCGCCAGATCATTATTGGAAACCTGTTGATAGCGCTGGATGATGTCGGAAATGTTTTGACCGGTCAGGATCAGAGCTTCGGAGCCGTTGCTAAGGACAAAGGGTTCGATTACAAACTGCGAACAGCCAAAACCACAGAAAAGGAAAGACCGGGGTGCTTGGGTTCCATTGGTTGCCATGGCTTGAGAGATGGCGCTGCGTAGCTGTTTTTGATGCTGGAAAAGCAGGTGACTAAAGGCGGAGCCAATGACTTCTCCGTCGATCGAATAGAGGCCGATGTAATCAATGCCCGTGTTGATGTTGAGCTTTATCCATTCGCTCTCCAGGTATTGCTGGAGCGCATCATTGGTTCCCGATTTCTCTGCGCGCTGGATTTCCGGCATTTCTGCGATGAGCTGGGACAGTTGTGACAAGCGAAGGAAATTGTCTTCTAGCAATTGGTTCAGAATGGATTGCTGTCGGACTTGAAGGTCTTCAAGGCGTTTATCGTAGGTGCTGATGGTTTTGTAAATGTGCTGGCCGACCCAGACTCCGGTCAGGGAGATCAGAACAAGGCTGAGAAAGACAACGGCTTTCCATTTGAGACTCAAGTACATAATTGAGTAACCGGCGAATCAGAATTGATAATTCAGCGATAGCACGTAGTAGTTCCAGTATTTATCAATATCTTCATCTTCGATCCCTTTGTAGCTTGGCAGCCAGGCGGTACCCTCATTGAAGCTAGCCTGGCCAACCATTGACCAATTGTTCGTGAATTGCCATTTGCCTCCGACGGTCCAACCTTTGCCGAATCCACGATATGGATTATTTGCCGTAGCGGACCCCTCACCGGATCGATCATCATTGTTCAGGTATAGCTCTTCGTAGCGCGTGAACCAGGAAGTTTGCGCTGATGCCAGCCATTCAAGCTGCAAGTAGTAACCTTCTGTCGTTGAGCTTTGTGAGCTATCAATGCCGGCAAATTGCGCGCTAAAGTCGCTGTCGAGGTTCAGATACTCTGCGGTGACAATCCAGTTTTCAAAACTGTACTGAGCCGAGAGGATGGCAAGCAGACCCTCGATCTTCGCGCCTGTGACGTAGTTTAGGGGGTTGGTGAAGAAATCACTTGGGTTGCTCATAAGAGCTGCCTGAGCTTCGGCTACAGACAAGGTGTCTTCAAGCTCGATTTCCAGATCCACCAGGCTTAGGCCCAGGCGTAAATCTCGCTGGAAGGACGGCACGAGGTTTACATTCAATATCTTGAGTGGAACGTCATCGGCCTCACCCTGGGGTAGAGGTTGTCCGAAGGCAAAATATTCGAAGTCCTCGCTATCAACATTTCGCTGGCCGACGGAGAGTTCCCAGGTCAAAAGGTTGTCACTGAACAGGGCGGAACCATAAAGATTCACGCCATCGATGGATAGCAGGGTGTCTCGGAACGCGTCGAAATAGATAGAGTCGGGCACGTTGTAGCCGGGCCGTGCCGATGGAATATCGCGGATCGCGTTGTAGAAGCCGATGTTGTTCTTTACCCGGCCGGCACGAACACCTAGCGATGCGCTTTGGTCGCTGAAGAGCAGGTAATCGGCCAGCAAGAAGTCGACCCTTATATCGCCGTCGTCGGCCTGATCCTGTCGCCGGCTGAGCACTTGGCCCGCCAGCCGAAAATCGGGTGAAAATTCGGTGAAGCCGTTGATGCCGATTTCACGAAATTTCAAAGAACCGTCGTTCGCGTCTGTTCCCGCGTAGGGATTGTCGGGGCTGTATAGATAGGCTTGATTCACGAATCCATGGATTTGAGAGGATTTGCCAAGCTCGATGGCCAACACCTGAGGGCTTGTTACAAAAGAGAGAGCAAAAAGGCCCTGTAGTAGCTTATTCATGGCTGGTCTCCTACCAACACCCGTACTCCGTCTGCTGGGTACTCCTTAGAGACGTATCCGACTGCCCCTGGCGTTGTCTGGATCATTTGCAACATTGCATCCTCGGAATCGACACGGTTGGCGCCTTGCCTGTGCCGGTGAACAGCATCCGGTTCCAGATCCGATCAAGTTGATGCGCCTGTATTTTCAGGCGATCAATCACGAATTTTCGGTGCAGACTGCTGGTGCTGGGCAGGATAAAAACTTGAATGGCCTGGCCGCTGGGCCACTTTCTGATTTGCATGGCAAAAATCTGATTAAGGTAGGCGGAATCAAGATTGGTGAATTCGACACTTTCATTAAGCACTATTTTGGGTGTCGCGAACGCCGCCTGAGCGAGTGTCAGTAAGGCGCTGAACAACAGCCATCGAATGCCGCGGGTGCGGACTAGAGGTCGGTACGTTGCATCCATGTAAAAGCGTCGCGTTTTAGAACTTTTGCTTATTTGTAGTTCATCATCCCGGAAAATGCATTGAATTTCTGTAAATTTTTCCGAGCCTTGTGTGCATTACTGTAGCCTGGCTACTTGCTTTGTCGAGGAGGGGTAAACGCTGACAAACCCGAATTCTCCAATAAAGAGGCGAATCTTAGAGTTGTCAGATCCTGGCCCGGACCGCCGATGATCTGGATGTTGTAGGGCAAGCCGTCCGCGGAAACTCCCACAGGCACCGACGTGGCCGGCAGGCCGAGCAGAGTGGCCAGGGCAATCCAGCAAAACTGATCCATGTACGCCCGGGGTTGCCCCGCCACCATGATTCTACGCTTGAACACCGGCTGGCTGTGATCGTGCCGGATCGCCGTAGTGGGGGTAATCGGCGTAAGCAGCACGTCGAATTCCTCGAACAGGGATTCGATCTCGACCCGCATTTTCTCGCGAAGTTCGTTCCAGGTGGCCCACTGATGCGCAGCCTGATTCACGCCACGGGCGTATTCGCCAATAAACGGAGTGACCGGGCCAAAGAACTTTAGCCAGGGCTCCAGGCGGGCAATCCATTTCATTTGGCGGCGCTGTGAGGGTTTCAGTGAAGTGGCGAGCAAACTGCCCAACAAATTGAAGTAGGCGGGCAGTAAGTGTTCGAGATTGAGTAGGCGATGGTTCGGCTCTGCCACCAGGCTCCCAGGCCTTCGAGTTTGCCCGCCAGGTCCCGGTAGCCGGCACTGAGTTCAGTCTCAATTGGGCACAGGGGGTCGTCCAGCCAGAGCCCAACCCTGGCCTGTGACAGTGTTTCCAATTTAGCGGGCTCCATTGCCAGCGCCCAACTGCGGGCGTCAGCCGGGCGGGGGCCCGCAATAACGTTCAGCAGTAGCTCCAGGTCCTGGCTGCAGCGTGCCATGGGGCCGCCCACGGCCAGATCCGGTCGCGACTGGGTCCCGGGCGGGCCGGGGATATGGCCTCGCAGCGAAACCAGATCCCGGGTCGGTTTATGGCCGAACACCCCGCAGAAATGCGCCGGTGTACGAATAGAGCCAGCCAGGTCACTGCCCACTTCCAGCGGTGTCATGCCGCTGGCCAGGGCAGCGGCGGCACCGCCGGACGAGCCACCGGGGGTGTGGTCGGTATTGTAGGGGTTGTTGGTTACGCCAAAGAGCTTGTTGTAGCTTTGCAAATCGGTGGCGTAGATCGGCACGTTTGTCTTTGCGATGATAATGGCCCCGGCCGCTTCCAGACGTTGGGCAATGTCGGCGTGCTTTTCCGGCACGTGGGTTTGCAGCGCCGATGCCCCGGCGGTGGCGGTCATGCCAGCCACTTCCCAGGTGTCCTTAAGGGTCATCGGCAGACCATGCAATGGCCCGGTGGCCTGACCGGCTGCCCGCTGTTGATCTGATTCCCGGGCCCGGCTCAGCGCCCGTTCCTCGTCCAGAGTCACTACGGCGTTGATGCTGCTGTTTTGCTGGTGAATGCGTTCGAGCAACGCCTTGGTCAGGCTCTCACTGGTAATGCGCCCGGCTTCCAGTTCAGTCAGCAGCTTATGTGCGGGTAAGTAATGCATCGAACTCATGGCAGGTCCTCGCGCCAATATTTCACTCTAACCTGGGCTTTGACCGCATCGATGATTTCGACGATCAGGTTGATCAGGGCCTCGTTCTCGGTTTCGTCCGATTCAACCTGATCCGGGCTGGGCAGGAAGACGTTGACGATGTCTTCAATGAAGGCATGGTTGGAGGCTGAGGCAAGATCCTCAAGAATCTGATGAATAACGTTGGCAACGATATCGCCAACCGCCTCTTCAAGAGTTTCCTGGATGGTCGGGCCGACCACCGGCAGGAACTTCAGGCGCGATAGCTCAAGGTTTTGCTTCAGGGCGCTGTCGACCCGATCCTCAAGGTAGCTTCGCAAGGCACCCCGATTAGGTACATAGCCTTCTTGGGCGGCTTCGGCGACACGGCTGGAGATCCAGTCTGTCAGCATGTCCCGGCGCGGGTACAGAATGTCCTGCTGGATTTTGTCGAACAGCGGCGAGCCCCGTTTGACTTCCTGTTGAACGCCGCTGAGCACCTTCAGAACGATGCGGTCGGACAGCTCCTCCATGAAGGCCTCGTAGTAGAAGTTTACGAAGCGGTAGAGCTTGGTGTTGGTGACATCAATGATCTTGTATTGATGCAGGCGGTAGATGATCGAGATGACGCGCAGGATCCGCAGGAAGCGCAGACTGCCGACCGGGATACAGCCCACCAGGTCGTACCAGTGAATGAACGGATAGAAGTACCAGCGGTCATAAACTTTGGCCTTCACCGCGTAGCCCCAGCGAAGGAAGAATTCGCTCAGGAAAATCGACACGAAAATCATGTCGTAGAAGATGAAGCGATCGTGGATCGGGTGATAAAGGCTTTGCAGGCCAGGAGCGTATTGCTTGAGCAGATCCTGCACCGCCACAAAGTTGTAGATGGAGTCCCAGATAATGAAGGCCAGGTTTATGATCAGCAGCCCCAGCATGAGGAAGTCGACGATAAACCAGATCAGTTGGTGGCTGGACTTGAGATTCTCTCGGTTGATGCGCAGCATTCAGGACTTCCAGTTACCTGTCAGGACGTTATAAGCTCCTGACAGATTAGCGTATTTCGGCTCTGACGACGACCAGGGGCGGATTAACTTGACCACCTGTCGTTAAACTCGCAGGCTTGAATGAACCTTCGCTCACGATTCCAACGCTGAAACCGCCGGATGCTTTCTAGAAACCATGTTGTGACAACAGGCCGGCGCCGGCTCCTAGCACTTTTGATCCTGTGGTTGCCACTGTCCGGTTGGGCTCAACAGGTCGAGGTCAAAGTCGAGGGCGACTTTCCGGCACTCAAAACCAACGCTGAAGCCTTTATCGGCGAGGTTGAGGGACGTAACGCTACGAATCTGCGGCGGTATGCGTCGACGGCGGTCGACCAGGCGAGCAAGGCCCTGCGGGCACTGGGTTACTACGAGCCTCAGATCACCTGGCGCGTGGAGGAGGGCGATTCCGATGACGGCGCCCGACTGATCCTGACCATCCGGCCGGGTGAACCCGTACGGGTGATGTCGCGTACAGTGGAAATCCGCGGTGCAGCCTCGAGTGACGGCCAGTTTACCGACAACCTGCCCAAGCAGCCTGCCGAGGGCGATGTCCTCAATCACGGCGAGTACAATAACCTGCGCGACACCATCCAGACTCGTGCCCGTCAACGGGGTTATTTCGATGGCAGCTTTGTTGAAAAACGCCTGACGGTAAATCCCGAAGATCGCACCGCTGAGGTAACTCTGGTGTACGAAAGTGGTGAGCGATACCAGCTGGGCGAGGTCACCTTTACCGAGGGCCATTATTTCGAGTTCGATCTGCTCCATGATTTCGTTACCTTCGAGCCCGGCACTCCCTATCACACTGACAAGATTGCCGAGCTGAACCGGGATCTCTCCAGCAGCGGGTATTTCTCAGGGGTCGATATTGATGCCGTGCCAAGCCAGGCCGTGGATGGCGTGATTCCCGTGTCTGTAACTTTGACCCAGCGCCCGCCGCGATCGGTCGGTGTAGGTGTGGGCTTCTCGACCGACGTCGGGCCCCGGTTCCGGGCCAACTGGCGCGAGCATTGGATCAACCCCATGGGTCACAAGCGTGGTGCAGACACCGAGCTGTCCGTGCCGCGTCAGAACGTGAGTGCCTGGTACGAACTGCCGCTGGAGCCCCCCATGACCGATCTGATCCGGCTGACTGCCGGATATCAGCGGGAAGATATCGAGAATGTTGAGTCGGAACTGCTGACGTTTGGCCAGCAATGGCAGCATGAGCTGGACAACGGCTGGCTTCAGGTGCTGTCGGTGCGCTGGAAGGTGAGCGCTACAACATTGGCGATGAGGAGTCCGGCACCAGTAGCCTGTTTTTACCCGGAGCGGGCTATTCCAAGCGTTACGCCGATACGGCACTGGACCCGTCCAAGGGTTACCGCCTGCAGTTTGATGTCACAGGCGCCCATCAGGCGGTGTTGTCGACTGTGGATGTGCTGCATGCCAGCGCGCTGGCCAAGGGGCTGTATACCATCTTTGATAATCACCGGTTCCTGGGGCGCCTTCAGGCCGGGGGCGTTGCCACCAACAGTTTCGAAGATGTACCGCCGTCGCTCCGTTTCTTCGCCGGTGGCGACCAGAGCGTGCGCGGCTATGGTTATGAAACCCTGTCGCCTGAAAACGAAAACGGGGTTCCGGTCGGTGGTCGTTTCCTGCTGGTGGGCAGTGTCGAATATCAGTATCAGTTTGCCGACCAATGGCGAGCGGCGCTGTTCGTGGATCACGGTAACGCTGTCAATGATCTGTTCGATCCCCTGGCTACCGGTGCCGGCATTGGTCTGCGTTGGATCAGTCCCGTGGGGCCGCTGCGCCTGGATGTGGCGAAAGGCTTGAATCCGGAATTTGGCGGTGGCTGGCGTATCCACTTTTCCATGGGGCCTGAATTATGACCGAACAGCGCAAGCCGGTTGGCCCCGACCAAGAGGGTCAGGACACCAACACTCAGGATAAGGCTCGCCGATCCGGCTGGTTCTGGCTGCTGGTGGCCCTGGCCGTTTTGATTCTGTTGCCCGTGGTGCTGATGGTGGCGATCTTGCTGGCACTGAGATCTGAAGCTGGCACCGCGTGGGTAATTGACCAGCTCCCTGGCTTGGAGGTGACAGACGGCCGCGGCTCATTGCTGGGTCAATGGCAGGCGTCCGAGGTGGTCTGGCAGGGTTTTGGTGTGAATGTGGAAGTGGAGTCGGCGCTGATTGACTGGTCCCCCTCCTGCTTGCTGCAAGCCCAGATTTGCCTCGATACCCTCCGGGCCCAGCGTCTGGACGTTCAGGTTCAGCCCTCGTCCAAGACTGAAGAACCCACCAAGGAGTAGACCTGCCGGGGTTCGAATTGCCGGTTGGTGTCCGCGTAGGCGACGTTAACCTGGGCCTTTTCAGCCTGAATGGCAGCCGGGTTTGGGATCGACTGGAGTTATCGGCTGGCGGTTCAGGTGCCGACTGGCAGTTGGAGCGCGGGCTCTACCAACTCGGTGATTATCAGGTGACAGCCTCCGGCCGGGTGACAACCCGTCGTGATTGGCCTGTGGACCTCCATGTGCAAGCGACCCTGCCGCCGCCGTCCGGTGATCGCTGGTTGGTCGACTTGAATCTGACCGGCAGTGTAAGGGATCTCAGGGTCTCCGGGCAGAGCAGTGGCTATCTGGATGCCGCGCTGGAAGGTGAGGTTGCACCGCTGGATACAAGCCTGCCGGTCCGCCTCCGCATCACGTCAAAACAGTTCAGGGCCATGGATTCGGTGCCCGATACCCTGGTGTTGAAAAATTGGTTTGTGACGGCCGATGGCAGTCTGGCTTCAGGATTCCAGACCCGAGGTGAGGCAACCTTGCCGGGCAGTGAAGGCCGATCGCGCTTTCTCTGTCAGGCAAAGTCGACACCGAATCCGCCACCGGCGTGAATCTGGTGCTATCTACCCGCACTTCGGAAGGGGAAGGACAGGCGAGCGTGCGCGGACAGGTCAGCTGGCGGGACGGACTGGAGGCCAGTGCTGATCTGGCACTTGACCGTTTCCCCTGGTACTCGTTGTTGCCGGATATCGAGAAACCCGCTGTTGCGCTGAATCGGGTGGATGGCTCTGTGAGCTGGTCAAAAAGCCAATATCAGGCCAGTGTCGAGGCGGATGTAGAGGGACCTCAAGGCAAGGCAACACTGTCCTCGGAAGTGGACGGAGACCTGGAAAAGGTCACGTTGAACGACCTCCGGGTAGAAACGGAGGCGGGCTCTCTGTCCGGCAAGGGCAGGGTGGCGTTTGCTGGCCCTGTGTCCTGGCAGGCGGCGCTGAAACTTGACGATTTCAACCCCGGTTATTGGCTCCCGGCACTCACCGCGAGCCTAAGCGGGGATATCGAGACTGAAGGCCAGATTCGGGAAGGTGCCATTCCGCTGGTCGAGGCTCGCTGGGATCTGGGTGGGCAATGGCAGGACCAACCGGCAAGTGCCAGCGGCACCCTGGATACCTCTTCCGGGAACTGGGAGGTCTTTGGGCTTCAGGTGTCGGTTGGGGAGAACGAACTGGCGGGTTCCGGGGCCTGGGGCGATCAGCTGCGTGGTCAGTTCAACCTGGCGTTGCCGGCTCCAGGTCACCTTCTGGAGGGCCTGGCGGGCCAGCTGAATGCGGAGCTGAATGTTTCCGGTACGCCTGACGACCCCACCGGAACCTTGACTGCCAGCGCGAAAAAGCTGGCCTGGCAAGACACTGTGACCGTCGCCAATCTGGACGTCGATGCCGCGGTGAAGCCCGGTCTCCGGATCAAAACGTCTATTCGGGCGAAAGAAGTCGCGGCCTCGGGGCAGACTCTCGAGTCGCTGGATATTGCCGTCTTAGGAACTCGTGACGAGCATCGATTGGAAGCCCTGCTTGAGCATGCTGACGCGTCGGTTCGCGTGCTGTTCAGGGGTGGTTTTGACGGTGACACCTGGACCGCCTGGCAGGGTGAGCTCGCCGAGGGGCTGATCGAAATTCCGGACCACGATCAACGCTGGACTCTGCAAACTCCGGCAGCCCTGGCCTACACGGCGACAGGAAAGGGTGAGCTTACGGTGGGCCAGCACTGCTGGCGTTGGCAGCAAAGTACCGTTTGCGCCGAGGATCAGACCCTTCTGCCGACGCCAGACCTGGCCTATCGGATTAACAACTTCCCCGCTACGGCCCTCGATCCCCTGCTGCCAGAGCGTCTGCGCTGGCAAGGTCGCCTGAATGGCGAAATTGACGTCACCCTGCCTGACAGTGGCCCAACCGGTCAGATCAGGATCGATGCAGGCAGTGGGGAGTTCGAGATTCAGGTGGAAGAGGCGTGGGAGCCTCTCAGTTACGATCGTTTTGTTACCGTTTTAAAGCTGAAACCAGACCGGGCTGATCTCGACGTTCAGCTGGCCGGGCCGAAACTGGGGGAGTTGTCAGTACAGGTAGCGGTCGATCCCAGATCGGCGAAGCGTGAGTTGGAGGGACAGTACAGCCTAACCGGACTGGATATTTCCCTGGCTGGTATTTTTGCCGGTCTGGAAGAGGTGTCCGGCCGGATTGATGGCCAGGGCTCTTTGTCCGGACCGCTGATGAAGCCGGCCGTGAACGGCCAGCTGGACCTGACCAATGGGCGTGTCGTTGACCCGACCTTGCCAATTCCGCTTGAGGACGTGGCGATCGGTCTGGCATTGAACGGATACTCGGCGGACATCAGTGGCAAAGTTCGCAGTAATGACCGCAGTGAGATCATCCTGGAAGGATCGGTGGACTGGGCGGATGCTCCGGAAGGGCAGGTGCGGATTTCGGGTGAGCGGATTCCGTTCAGCCTCGAGCCCTATGCCCAGGTTGAACTGGCGCCCGATCTCACCATTGGCTTCCAGCGCGGCGAACTTCGGGTTGCCGGTAAAGTGGGCGTGCCCCGCGGCAGCATTGAAATCAGGGGGCTGCCGGAGCAGGCGGTTACCGTCTCCGAGGACGAGGTGATCGTCGGGGTGGAGCGGGAAGAGCCGACGATCAAGAATCTGGATATGGATGTCACCGTAGTTGTCGGTGAAGATCAGGTTACCTTTGATGCCTTTGGCGTAACTGGCGATCTTGAGGGCACGCTGCGGATTGGCAATAACCTGGACACCCGGGGCACCCTGAGGCTGGTCAACGGCACGTACGAGAAGTTTGGCCAGGAACTGGAGCTGCGTACCGCCCGCATCCTGTTCGTCGGCAATTTGACCCAGCCTTATCTGAACATCGAAGCAGTGCGCACCGTGGACACGGTGGTGGCGGGTATTCGATTGAGCGGACCGGTGCAGTCGCCCACTACCGAGGTTTTTTCGACGCCGGATATGCCCCAGACCGACGCTCTGTCCTACATCATTCTCGGACGCGCACCGGAGAGTCGGGGTGATGAAGGTCAGATGAGTGGTGCTGCCATTTCCCTGGGGCTGACCCAGGCAAATAAAGTGACCGGAAAGCTCGGGGAAGAGTTTGGTATTGATCGGCTGACACTTGAGGCGGAGGGCAGCGGCGAACAGACCTCAGTGGTGGCCAGTGGCTACCTGACCGAGGAGCTCAGTGTCCGTTACGGGGTCGGTGTGTTCGAGCCGATCACCACCGTGGCCCTGCGTTATGATCTGGGCCGTTATTTCTATCTGGAAGCGGCCAGTGGCCTGGCCGCTTCCCTGGATATCTTCTACACCCGGGATTTCTGAAGTCAGTTCAGCTTGAAGGTAGCATTGACTGCAGCGGTGACCTCCCGGATACCCACGTTGGTCACAGTGTCGGCGCTACCCTTGGCCTCTGCCATCATCATGGGCATGGGTCGGAAACCGCCATCCACATTGATCGAAACCACCTCGCCGCAGCTCTGTTGCAACTGTTCGGCCACAAAGTCGCAGCGCGAACGGGCATCGGCGATGGCATTGGCCAGGGCCTGGCGTTCCAGCCCGTCTTCGTCGGAGTGGAAAAACTGGTTCGGCCCCAGGTGATAGGTCAAGCCGATGGACTGGGCCTGCTCAAGCAAGGGGTTGAGCAGGGCAAGATCGTTGATCTGGAACGATACCGTTTGTGAGGCCACGGCACGGGTCCGGGGCTCTTCATCGCGGTCCCGGGAGGGCAGGGTTCGACTGTATAGATTCACGTTCGCGTCGGAATAGTCCTGAAGCCGGGCCTGGTATTCGTCGATGGCCTCGCGCCACTGACTCATGAGTGTGGCGACCTGTTCGGTGGCCTGCTGCGGTAGTTCATGTTCAGCACTGGCGGTAAATTGCAGTCGGGCGCTGTCGGGCTGATAGCGTACGCTGCCTTCTCCTTTAAGTGACACTTCGCCGGCTAGGGCAAGCGCGGGTAAAAAGACCGGTAGAAAGGCCAGTGGGGTGCAGAGCAGTCGTAGGCAGGTCTTTGGGTTCATCGATTATCCTTCCTGTGAACGCAATTCGAGCCCGGACTCTTCGGTTTCCGGTTCCAGGCGACTCAGCTTGAAGTTCAGGGCGGCCTGGACGAACTCCTGAAAAATTCGACGATGGCCGCTGTGGTAAAGCAGATATTCTGGATGCCACTGCACACCCATCAGCCACTGGTGGTGGGTGTTTTCAATGGCTTGCACAAAATGATCGTTGTCGAGGGCGACCACCCGGAGATTTTCGCCTAGCCGTTTGATGGCCTGACTGTGGATGCGATTGGCGCCGATCACCGAGGACTGCATCAGGCGCCCAAGCCGGCTAGGGGTCACCAGACGCACCGTTTGCATCGGCAACAGCAGTGGTCGATGCCGCGTATTTACCCGCAACGGGGTGACGTTCTGGCATAGGGAGCCACCGTGGAATACATTGATAAACTGGGCGCCGCGACAGATACCCAGCACCGGAATCCCTATGCGCTCGGCCTCTTCCAATAGCCGCCGGTCGGTGGCGTCACGCTTCAGGTCGTAGTGGGCAGTTACCTGTGGCTGCTGGCCATAGCGCTCCGGATGCACGTGGGTACCGCCGGACAGAACCAGGCCATCTAGCAGCGGTACGTTGGTGTTGGAACCGGGGCGAATGTAATGGGTGCGAGCACCCTGCATTCGCAAACCCAGGCTGATCAGGCGCTGGGCGGTTCCTTTCCGGGCCGGGCCGCTGATGCCAATGGTGAGTCCTGGAATTTCCCTGTCCATTTCCTTGCGCTCAGACATAACCTCTGCTTTCTAGCCACTCGGTAGTGGTCTCTAGCCAGCTGTGTGTCAGGTTGTGCAGGTTGATCTTGCCGCTCTCCCGGTAGAGCGCCCGAAGCTCGGCCAGTTGCGAGGCATTGCCGGCGATCTGTTCCAGGATCACCCAGTCGTTCCAGACACTGGAAAAGTGCCAAGAAGGGTTATCTATGTCGCAGTCGGGCAGCCGGTAGTGCAGGGTGGGGCGGCTCTTGATTCGCGGATCGACCACGTACTCACTGAGCAACTCATCGTCCAGGTGGGCGAACAGCGGCAACAGATCAAGTGCCGGTTCCGGGTCGGATTGGAATCCAGATAATCGCGCATCAGCTGCGCCTGGTCCGGGTTGTACTCGTCCTTCATTAATAGGTCGACGTACTTGCTGCTCCAGGGTTCAATGTAGGTGGTGAACTTCCGGCTGATATCCAGCTGGTGGCGGGATTTTAGCCAGTCGTAAAGCACCGCGAACGCCTGAAAATAACGCACCAACGTACCCGGCTGCAGGTCCGGAAGCTCCGGGTTCAGCTGCAGGCCGAAGGCGTAATAGATGGCTTCCCGACTACCCAGTGCACCTTCTCGCGCAGTGTCTCCATCAGCGCTTCCACCCGGGTCACGTGGGAAAACGGCACCGGTGGGCTGATGATCTCAAGTGGCACGATGCGCTCAGCGGCGGCGTCGATTACTTCCATGGCCTGGCCGCCCAGTTCGCGGATGGAATCAGGCAGGCGCTCATCGGCCAGATCCAGATCCTTGATCGGGTCGGAATCCAGCTCAATGGTGAAGTCACCCAAGTCTGTTGCCAGCTTGGTCACATAGCGGGAATCAAGCTTGGGTTCAGCGTTCAGGCAGCGCGCCACCAGTTTTACCAGCGCCTCGTAGCCGAGCCCCGACAATTCGATCTCAATCCCGACGCGGCGTTCGTCGCCACCTTCGGTGTTCATGATGTCTGGCATCTTGCAGTCACTGGATTGAGTCATAGCACTCCCTAGCACGGTAGTTTTGGTGGATTCACCATACCACACTCGCCATTACGTTAAGGGTTACGCACGCGATAGAAAATCCGATGTCGGCCTTTACACTGGATAAAACACTGTATATAGTCATTTTACTGTATATAAAAACAGGGCTGGCAAAAGGTCGCCGGTTCCGGGATCCATGTAATGGACGTGCAATGGAGTAGCTCAATGAAGCTGACAGCAAGGCAATCTCAGGTGCTGGATATTATCCGCCGCTATCTGGACGAAACGGGTTATCCGCCGACCCGTGCGGAAATTGCCGCGGAGCTTGGGTTTCGCTCCGCAAACGCCGCCGAAGAGCATTTGCGTGCCCTGGCCCGTAAGGGAGCCATTGAAATGGTTCCCGGTGCCAGTCGCGGTATCCGGTTGCCGGAAGCAGAGGAAGATCTGGGTTTGCCGGTTATTGGTCAGGTGGCTGCGGGTAGTCCAATCCTTGCCCAGGAGCACATTGAAGATCACGTCACGCTCCAGCCTAATTTCTTCTCACCGTCAGCGGATTACCTGCTGCGAGTGCGGGGCATGAGTATGAAGGATATCGGTATCCTCGACGGCGATTTGCTGGCGGTACACCGCACTCAGGACGTCCACAACGGTCAGGTAGTAGTGGCCCGAGTGGGTGAAGAAGAGGTCACGGTCAAACGCTTCCGTAAGGAAGGGTCGAAGGTCTACCTGATTGCGGAAAACGATGAGTTTGCGCCTATTGAGGTGGATCTTACCGAGCAGCAGCTGTTTATCGAAGGGTTGGGAGTGGGTGTGATCCGTAAGTCGGATCTGCACTGATCCTGTCAGATTGCCACAGAGAGTCGGAAAGCGGGTGAATCATGGAACAATTGAGCTTCAATCAGAATATGGCTTATCAGCACGGTGCCCTGTCTCGTGCGGTCCCGCCTCTGCGGCCGCTGAGCGACGTTCTGTGATACGCGCCCGTCGCCGGACCGAGAAAGCCGAGCCTGCGGTGACTGGCAACGTTACCGAGATCATTCTGCCGGAAGGGCAGGTTGAAAATTTCCAGCTCTTGCTGCCGATGTTGACCCAGCTCAATCAGGAGCGCCGTTGGTTAGCCTGGATCGATCCGCCGCAGGCGTTGGTGAGCAAGTGGCAAACCATGCACGGTATTGTAACCGGCGAGTTGCTGGTCCTGAGATCCACCGCTGACCACTCAGCGCAAGAGTTGGCCGAGCGGGCACTGAGTGCCGGAACCTGCCACGCGGTGGTGCTGTGGAGCCGAAAGCTTGCAAAGCCAGCGTTCGAGGCCCTGCAAAGGGCGTCAGCGACCGGTAACAGTCATGGTGTGGTCCTTCGGCAGCGCTGAGGCCGCGCCTTAAAAGAAGTCTCAGTGCAGGGTGTAGGAAGGTTGGGGCTCGGCTGCCTCAAGTTCATCGTCTTCCCAGTCAATGTCGTGGGCGACGTTGCCAACTGCTTCAATGCCAGCGGCGATCATCGCCTTGGCCACGTTCATATCCCGGTCTTCCATCATTTCCCGTGCTTCATCGGAAAAAGAGATCTTCACAAGCGGTGCGCTATCGTCGTCAATGCGGCGCAGTGCATAGTCGCCGTTGCTTAGTTGTACAATTTCAAAAAATGACGGTGACATTCGTTAAACCTTTCAATTAGTGAGGCCTGGGGTGCCAGCGGTTGGTTACCACTCGCTGTGCTGTTCTTCCAGGGCATCGGCAAAAATTTTCATGTCGTTCAGCGTCTGGTGCAGGGCGTCGATGGAACGGTCGGGCCCGGTATCGGCAGACACCGCAATGATGTTCTCCGCAGACACTGACTTGCGGGTGACCGGTGGCCGAGCCTGGGATGCTGCCAGTTGATCGAGATGGTTCCACCAACTGTTGGCCTGACCTGCCAGTTGCTTCAACTGCGAGACCTCACTGGTCTCATCTCCGATCAACGCCGCCAGCTCATCAAGCGTTGCTGGTTCTTCCGTGCGGTGCTGGTAAAGACGAGCGGTCATCACCAGCAAAAGTCCGCGAGCACGCAAAAGCAGCTCAATGGAGCCCTGTTTCACCGCTTCACGGCCAAGGGCCTGCGCCGCCTCGTAATCCGATTGCGGGGCGCCGGAAGTCGCCTGGCTCAACAGAACCCGCGCCAGTACCAGTTTCTGCGACACCAGTGAATGCCATTGTGAGGCCATGCGTTACCTGCGATTCCGATGCGGTTCATACAACCCGTTTAGTCAGTCAGCCAGCTTAACATTTTTGGCTGGAAACTTCTTCCCCCCAGATATGTAAGACAGTAACTGGGCCTCTGGGAGGCAACTGAGTAAGCTGTTTCGGTGGCACTGTGTTCTGAATTACCATGGGATATAGGTAAGGTCTGCACTCGATACGGTTTTGGATTAGGTGTTTGAACGACGGTTTTCCGGCATATTGCGCTAATCTTGGTATTTGCGGCGGCTCTTTCACAGCTTTTGCCGCGTACTGACATCTAATTTTTTGTTTGTGAGCGGCGTAGATCCGTCCTCACGTGCATCTACAGGAGAAAGCAGTATGGCTGATCCCCGGGAACACCTGGATCGTTTTGACCAGCTGATGGCAGACCTCGGACGTGCGCTGAGCGACCAGGACTGGGATCGGCTCGTGAAACTGAATCGCCAGGTTCAGCCTGCGGCCGAGCCCTTGATGGCGGCGCTGGAAGCTCAGGAATTGAGCGCGGATGAGGTGCGGACCCGGCTGGAGGAGATGCAGCAGCTGGTCGAGGCGATGGATCAGGGCGCCGTTCGGGCCCGGCAAGAAGCGCAGGATGCATTGAAAGGTGTAAACCAAAATCGCAATGCTGCGAAGATGTATCAAAACGTTTCTTCCAATCGTCCAAAATAGCGTCATAAAATTGACTCTGAGACCTGTAGAGTCTTAAATACCGCTCAAATCCTTCAAGAGATCTTGGTGAATGTCCAAAAATAACAAGGTGCTCGTGCTGAGTGACGATGATGCTAGACGCAGGGACATGGTCACAATTCTTGAGTTTATTGGCGAAGAGCAGGTCGTTGACGGCGCTGGCGCGTTCGAGCTTCTGAAGTCTGCTGATGCCGAGAGCCTTAATGACATTGGAGTTGCCGTCATCAATGGCGAGGACGACAACGTTGTCGATACCATTGCCTCCATCTGTGCGGGCACCCAGGGTGTTCCACTTCTGCTGGTTGGTGATCCTCCGCTCAAAGGTTTGTCCACCGAAGACACCGCCCGGGTGATCGCGCGGATGGAATGGCCGCTTAATTACACCAAATTTGTTGATTCGCTGTATCGGGCCCAAATCTATCGCGACCAGTTCAGCCGTTCCCGAGAGCGTGGCCAGCAACGGGGCCTGCAGCTGTTCCGGAGTTTGGTCGGCACATCTCGCAAGGTCCACCAGGTGCGCCAGCTGATGGAGCAGGTCGCCGATAAGGACGTCAGCGTGCTGATTACCGGTGAGTCCGGTACCGGCAAGGAAGTGGTCGCCCGCAATCTGCATTATCACTCGGCACGCCGCGACAAACCGTTTGTGCCGGTGAACTGTGGCGCTATTCCGGCGGAGTTGCTGGAGAGCGAGCTGTTCGGCCATGAAAAAGGGGCGTTTACGGGTGCTATTACGGCACGGGTAGGGCGCTTTGAAATGGCAGAGGGTGGCACGTTGTTCCTGGACGAAATCGGTGACATGCCGTTGAACATGCAGGTCAAGATTCTGCGTGTGCTTCAGGAACGGACCTTTGAGCGGGTTGGCAGCAACCGGACCTTGTCTGCGGATGTGCGGATCATTGCGGCGACCCACAAGCATCTGGAAGACATGATCGAGTCCGGCGACTTCCGTGAAGATCTGTATTACCGCCTGAACGTCTTCCCCATCGAAATGCCGGCACTGCGTGAGCGGGTGGAAGACATCCCGCTGCTGATCAACGAGCTGATCGCGCGCATGGAAAAGGAAAAGCGTGGCTCGTTGCGGATGAATTCAGCGGCGATCATGAGCCTGTGTCGCCACAATTGGCCGGGCAATGTGCGGGAACTCGCGAACCTGGTGGAGCGGCTGGCCATCATGCATCCGTACGGGGTGATTGGCGTCCAGGAGCTGCCAAAGAAGTTCCGGTACGTGGACGACTACGACGAGAACCGCCCGGTGGAAGACACCGGAATGCCATCGGCAATTCCGGGCCTGGTGGGGCTGGATGCACCAGCGCTGCTGCCGGTCAATGGCATCGATCTGAAGGATTACCTGTCGAATCTGGAAAAGCAGCTGATCCAGCAGGCTCTGGATGAGGCTGGTGGTGTGGTCGCCCGGGCGGCCGAGAAGCTCCGGATCCGGCGAACCACTCTGGTGGAGAAGGTTCGAAAGTACGGGCTCAGAGAAGAAGAGCCGGAAGAATCCTGAGTATGAGTTGGGGCACTTTCTGGCGACAGAAAGCCCCGGGGCCCTCCTGAATTGCGGCGTCAAAGGTTTGTAACCGATGGCGCCGTTCGCGTTTCTGGCCGACGTAAAACCGTCACGGTCTGTCTTTTGGATTTCCTTTCTTACTGATAATTAACGAAAAAACTGAGTTGGCACGGTGCTGGCTTACTATCCCTGCAAACGAATAATCCGAATGGTGCGGCCTAACGGTTGGGCCGGTCAGGGGGCGAAGGTATGAGTCAGGCACATTTTGTTATCCAGTCCGAGGCACAGAAGGCCGGGGCGAATGCAGCGGCAGACGTCAACGATAAGGTCACGGCCCTGTTCCCGGAGCAGGACGACGAGGCGGTAGATTCGGCGTTGGAGCTGTTCAACCGCATGTCCCGGCAGATTACCGATTCCTACCGTACCCTCGAATCCCGGGTGAATCAGCTATCCGGTGAGCTGTCCCAGGAAACCATGCAGCGCCAGCAGGAACTGGAAGAAAAAGAGCAACTTGCTGACCGCCTGTCGACACTGCTGAAGGCACTACCTGCGGGCGTGGTGGTACTGGACAGTCAGGGTGTTGTGACCCAGACCAACCCAGCGGCCATTTCGCTGTTGGGGGAGCCTCTCGACGGCGAGCGTTGGGTAGATGTTATCCGTCGGTGTTTCGCACCGCGTCGGGACGATGGCCACGAAGTTTCCCTGAAAGACGGTCGCCGGGTGAGCATTGAAATCCGGACCATGGAAAACCAACCCGGTCAGCTGATCCTGCTGACGGACCTGACAGAAACCCGCCAGCTCCAGTCGCAGCTTTCTCATGCCCAGCGCTTGTCTGCCATGGGCAAGATGGTGGCTTCGCTGGCGCACCAGATCCGTACTCCTCTGTCAGCAGCCATTTTATATGGCGGCCATCTGAGCCAGGAAGATCTTGATGAAGAGATGCGCCAGCGCTGCGCGTCCCGCTTGATGTCCCGTCTCACGCACCTGGAACAGCAGGTGCGCGACATGCTGATTTTCGCCCGTGGTGAGACCCGGCTGGCGGAGGAGTTGTCCGCTGAGACCTTGGTATCGGCGCTGGACTCTGCGGTAGAGGGTCTGAAACTGAATGCAGGAACCACGGTATCGATTGTGGACGAGGTTTCTGGCGATTGCCGGTTGATGTGTAACCGCGATGCGCTGGTCGGAGCTTGCACCAACCTGGTCAATAACAGCCTGGAAGCCGGCGCCACTGCGGTTGCCGTGCAGGTGGTGGCCGAGGGCAGTGAGCTGGTCATCCGGGTGGTCGACAATGGCCCGGGATTCCCGTCCGCGGAGGCTGGGCGTTTACTGGAAGCGTTCTACACCACCAAGTCCCACGGTACCGGTCTCGGCCTGGCGGTTGTCCAGGCTGTGGTAAAGGCCCATCAGGGCCAGTTCCATATTGAAGCGCTGGGGCAGGGTGGCGCGGTTGCCACCTTGCGCCTGCCGCAACTGAAGAATAACTTTTAATCGGAGGCAACCATGGCCAAGGCCCAGATTCTGATCGTTGAGGATGACCATGACCTGCGTGAGGCGTTGGTGACCACATTGGAGCTGTCCAAGTTCCGGGTGCGCGAGGCAGCCAATGCCCAAGAGGCGCTGGCCCGCCTGGCAGAAGCGCCGGTGGACATGGTGGTCAGCGACGTCAACATGCCGGGGTTGTCTGGCCATGAACTTCTGGCCGAAGTGCAGCGATTGTACCCGGGCCTGCCGATGATGCTGATTACCGCCTACGGTCAGATCAGTCACGCGGTCTCCGCCATGCAGGCTGGTGCCATCGATTATCTGGTCAAGCCGTTTGAGCCTCAGGTTCTGGTGCAGGCGGTGAGCAAAATCGCCGGCGGCGTGCGTCAGAAGTCCTCGGATGCGCCTGTGGCCGAAGACCCGATCAGCAAACGCATGTTCCAGCTGGCTACCAAGGTGGCCGGCAGTGATTCGACGGTGATGATCTCGGGCGAAAGTGGCACCGGCAAGGAGGTGCTGGCCCGCTTTATTCACCAGCAGTCTCCCCGGGCTGAACAGCCGTTTGTTGCCATCAATTGTGCGGCCATTCCCGAGAACATGCTGGAAGCGATCCTGTTCGGTCACGAGAAAGGCGCGTTCACCGGCGCGGTGGCAGCCTCGCCGGGTAAATTTGAGCAGGCCAATGGCGGTACGATTCTGCTGGATGAAATTTCGGAAATGGACCTGGGGCTGCAATCCAAGTTGCTGCGGGTGCTGCAGGAGCGAGAGGTAGAGCGCGTCGGTGGTCGTAAGACTATCACCCTGGATGTCCGGGTGGTTGCGACCACCAACCGCGATCTTGGCGATTACGTTCGCGAAGGCAAATTCCGGGAAGATCTTTACTACCGGCTGACCGTGTTCCCGATGCACTGGCAGCCCTTGCGCGAACGTCCGTTGGACATCATGCCGTTGGCCACGTCGCTGCTGAAAAAGCACTGTAGCAAGATGAAGCTGACTGGCATCACCTTCGCTGCCGATGCAAAAAACGCGTTGATGGGTCATCCCTGGCCCGGCAACGTGCGGGAACTGGATAACGCGATTCAGCGGGCGCTGGTTCTGCAGCAGGGCAATGTTATTCATACCGGTGATCTGTGCCTGGAGCTCGGCATCACTGGTCGGCCCGTCTCGCCCGCACCGGTTGCAGCAAGGCCAGCACCTGAAGAAGGTGTTGAACAGGCCGGCGCATCGGAGGGCTACCTGCGTGGTCAGTCGGCGGACGATGAACTGCCGGCACTCGGTGCCGATGAGCCCTCGGCGGCCAGCTCCTTGGGCAGTGATCTGCGCCAACAGGAGTTCCGTATCATTATTCAGACACTCAAGCAGGAGCGTGGGCGTCGAAATCGCGCAGCGGAGCAGCTCGGCATCAGCCCGCGGACCCTTCGTTACAAGCTTGCTCAAATGCGCGATGCAGGTATCGATCTGGATACCGAACTGGCCACGGCCTGACCTCTGTTAAAGACTCCTTCATTGGGCACTCATATGAGTGCCCTTTTTTATGGACCTTAATGTCGCTCCGGGCGCTTCCTACAGGCGCCTCCTGTAATCGCTTCAGCGCTGTCAAAACTCCGTCGCACGCTGATCGCCGCTCCCTGAATTACTAATTAACTTTCTGATATATATCGTTAAAGTTTAGTTGGCCCGCCGATTGCTTTTATTACATTAATATAATTCCATGAGTAACTCCGCCATGGCTAGCGGCGGAATTGGGAGAGAGTTATGGTCCAGCGTGCCGACATCAATAGCGTCCTGTCAGACATTCGCTCACTGCGTTCCCAGATGATGCAGAATCAGCAAATCCAGCAGGATCAGTCGGTGCGAGGTCGAATTGACGGCCCGCGCCAGGTTCAGGAAACACAGGAAACATCGACCTTCAGCGATATGCTGGGCAAGGCGGTGAATAATGTGAATGAACTGCAGCAGACCACCGGCGAACTCCGGACCGCCTATGATATGGGCGATCCCAATGTGGACATCACCCAAGTGATGATTGCGGCCCAGAAATCCTCTGTCTCCTTCGAAGCACTGACCCAGGTTCGTAACCGGGTGGTTCGCGCTTACGAAGACATCATGAACATGCCGATCTGATAACGGAGCAGAGCAATGGCCAGCGTTCCTGCACAAACCACGTCTTCCAATGTTCCGGCATCCCAGGCATCCGATGGCCCTGAGAGCGGCAGCGATATGTTCCTGGGCTTTAATCGTCTGAACCTTCTGCGTCAGATTGGCCTTATGGTCGGCCTGGCGGCCAGTGTGGCGCTGGGCGTTGCCGTAGTGTTGTGGGCGCAGGAGCCGAATTACCAGCCGGTAGTGGGTGACCTGTCCTCGTACAACCCCCAAGACGTCACCACCATCCTCGAAAGTAACGGTATCGACTACAAGATGGATCCCAGAAGCGGTGCGCTGCTGGTTCCGTCCGATCAGGTCTACAGTGCACGCCTCAAGCTGGCCGCCGAGGGTGTCACGGATCAGCAAACCATGGGCTACGAGCTGCTGGATCAGGATCGCGGTCTGGGCACCTCGCAGTTCATGGAAACAATCAGTTATCGGCGCGGCCTGGAGGGTGAACTGGCCCGTACCATCAGTGCCATGCGCGGCGTTCGCAGTGCCCGGGTGCACCTGGCCATTCCTGAGCGTTCGGTGTTTGTCCGGGACGCCCGCGAGCCATCCGCCTCTGTATTCCTCGAGGTGTTTGCCGGTCGTCGTCCGGAGCAGGAGCAGATCAATGCGGTGGTGAACCTGGTAGCCGGCAGCATCCCGATGATGAAAAAAGGCAACGTTACGGTCGTGGACCAGAATGGCAGCCTGCTCACGGGCCAGGAAGGCGGCGGCGAAACCGACCGCATGCAGGATCAGTACGAGTACACCTCGAAGGTCGAAGAACGACTGAGCCGGCGAGTGACATCGCTGATTTCACCCATCGTGGGTGAAGGCCGGTATCGGGCCGAAGTTTCCGCGGATCTGGATTTCTCCTCGGTGGAGCAGGCGGAAGAGTTGTTTAACCCCGAACAGCAGGCGGTCCGCAGTGAGCGGGAAATGACCGAGCAGAGGGTGTCCGGAGCAGGGCCATTGGGTATTCCGGGTGCGCTGTCCAATCAGCCTCCGGCCGACGCCACTGTGCCTGAGCAAGCCGCCGCCGGCGACGGTGAAGAAGCTGCTCCGGCAAAGCCCATGGATGTCCGGCGCGAAGCAACGCGCAACTATGAAATGGACCGTACCGTCAGCTACGTGCGTCAGGAGTTGGGGCGTATCAAGCGGGTGACCGTCGCGCTGGCCGTGGACGACATGAAGGTGGTGGATCCGCAAACCGGTGAAGTCAGTTTCCAGCCCTGGCCTGAGCAGGAGCTGCAACGCCTGAGCATGTTGGTGCGGGATGCGGTCGGCTATTCTGCGGCCCGTGGTGACAGTGTTACGGTAATGAACACCGCCTTTGCGCCGGAAGAATCCATTGAATTCGAGGCCCCGGGATTCTGGGAGCAGCCCTGGTTCTGGGACTTGATGAAGCAGGTGCTGGCCGGCCTGGTTATCCTGGTCCTGGTGCTGGGTTTGCTGCGCCCGACCCTGAAGAGCTTGTCCGGTAGCGGTCAGCGTGAGCGCAGTGGTTCCGACAGCGATCGTGGCTACGGCGACCTGGACAGCATCGAAGGCGGCCAGGAATTGCGCCAGGCTATGTCGGGCCAGGACGATCTGCTTTTGCCCGGCGCCACTGACAGCTATGATAGGCAACTGAATTCTTTGAAAGGCCTGATAGCAGAAGACCCCGCCCGGGTTGCCCAGGTCATGCGCCAGTGGGTGAACGTTGATGACTGATCAAGATAACCAGCCAGGAGCCGGCGCCCCCCAGAAGCCGCAGCGCAAAATCTCGCGGGTCGAGCAGGCCGCTATCCTGCTGATGTCCCTGGGCGAGGCCGATGCAGCACAGGTGCTGAAGCACATGGGCCCGAAAGAGGTCCAGCGTGTGGGTGTGGCCATGGCCCAGATGAAGGATGTCAGTAAAGACGACGTTACCTTTGTGCTGAACCAGTTCGTTGACGCCGTGGGCGGCCAGACCGGTCTCGGCGTGGGCAATGACGATTACATCCGTGCCATGCTGACCCAGGCCCTGGGCGACGATAAAGCTGCCAGCCTGATTGATAGAATTCTGATCGGGGGCAACACCACCGGTCTGGACACCCTCAAGTGGATGGAACCCCGTGCCGTGGGTGACATCATTCGTTACGAGCACCCTCAGATTCAGGCCATCGTTATCTCCTATCTGGACCCGGATCAGGCCGCCGAAATTCTCGCCACCCTGGACGACAAGGTCCGGCTCGATGTGATGATGCGGGTGGCCTCCCTGGAAAGTATCCAGCCCCAGGCCCTGCAGGAGTTGAATGACATTCTGGAGAAACAGTTCTCCGGTGGCTCCGCCGCGCAGACCAGTCGGATTGGCGGTATCAAGCGTGCGGCCGACATCATGAACTTCATGGATCGCAGCATCGAAGGCAACCTGATGGATTCCATCAAGGACATGGACCCGGATCTGGCGTCGACCATCGAGGACCTGATGTTTGTCTTCGACAACCTCAAGGATATCGACGATCGCGGTATCCAGGCGCTGCTGCGGGAAGTGTCTTCCGAAGTGCTGGTGGTCGCGCTCAAGGGCGCCGACGATGCGGTTCAGGAAAAGATCTTCAAGAACATGTCCAAGCGCGCTGCCGAGCTGCTGCAGGATGACCTGGAGGCCAAGGGCCCGGTTAAGGTCAGCGAGGTTGAGGGAGCACAGAAAGACATCATCACCGTGGCCCGACGGATGGCTGAAGCGGGTGAAATCTCACTCGGCGGTGCCGGCGAAGAAATGATGTGATGAAAGATTCCTCCAAGGATCTCAACCGCATACCGAAGGAGCAGCTGACCGCGTACGAACGCTGGGAGTTGCCCCTGCTGGATGCCCGTGGCAATGAAATTGCCCGGGAAGAGGAGCGTGACGTCAAACCTTTGACCGCCGCCGACCTCGGGGAGATCCGCAAGGCGGCGCGCGAGGACGGCTACAACGAGGGCCGGGAAGCGGGATACCAGGCCGGACTGGCCGAGGGTAAGGCTGAGGGCCACGAGGAAGGGCTTCAGACTGGCGTCGCCGAAGGCTGGGAGCAGGGCGAAAAACAGGGCTATGAAGAAACCCGCAAGGAAATCGACACCAAGCTCGATCGCCTTGAACATCTCATGAGCGAACTGCTGCTGCCAATTCGCCGCCACGAAGACGAGGTGGAAACCGCGCTGGTGAATCTCACCACGGTCCTGGCACGGGCGGTGGTATTCCGGGAGTTGTCCCTGGATTCGTCCCAGATTCAGAGTGTGGTACGGAAGGCCCTGGCGGCGTTGCCATCAACCGCTGAAAACCTACGCATTCATATCCACCCTGACGACGAAACCTTTGTGCGCGAAGTGACCGCGCGGCTGGATTCGACCGCCTCGGTCGTTGCCGACGACACCATTTTGCCCGGTGGCTGCACCGTCCAAACCCGCCACAGCCTGGTGGATTTCACCGTTGAGAAGCGTTTTCAGCGCGCCGTCCAGAGCATGCTGGCGCAGCAAGCCGACGATGGCGAGGCTGGCGACGTGGAAGAGTTGGATGCCCTGATGGGCGATCTCACCGATTTTCAGCGCGACGTGCTGAGCACTCCCGAACCGCAAGACCTCTCTCCGCAAGTCCCCTCTCCGCAGGACGAGCCGCAGGATGAGTCGAACGACGACAAGGACGCAGGCGATGACCTCACGTCTGGCTGATCGGCTCAATAAGTTCCAGGATTTTCTGGGTGACGAACCAACTCCGGAGTTGTCCGGCCGGCTTACCCGCATGGTCGGACTGACCCTGGAGTGTGTTGGTTGCCCCATGGTGGTGGGCGATCGGTGTGTCATTGAGAGTCAAGGCGCCGGCACCATTGAAGCGGAAGTGGTGGGCTTCGAGGACGACCGGGTTTATCTGATGCCACTCACCGCCATTGATGGCCTCAAGCCGGGTGCCCGGGTGGTGCCGGTGTCGGCTGCCAGTCGCGTTCCCGTAGGTCCGCAGATGCTCGGGCGTGTGGTGGACGGCAGTGGCGAGCCGCTGGATGGCAAAGGGCCGTTGCAGGCTGAAGCCCGGGTAGCGCTGACCGGCGATATCATCAACCCACTGAACCGTGCGCCGGTGCGGCAATCCATGGATGTCGGTATTCGTGCCATCAACTCCCTGCTGACCGTTGGCCAGGGCCAGCGCCTGGGGCTGTTTGCCGGCAGTGGTGTGGGTAAAAGTATGCTGCTGGGTATGATGACCCGGTTTACCGATGCCGATATTACCGTGGTGGGCCTGATCGGTGAGCGGGGCCGGGAGGTCAAGGAATTCATCGAGGACATCCTGGGTGACGAAGGCCTGTCCCGATCCGTGGTGGTGGCGTCGCCTGCCGACGATTCCCCGCTCATGCGCTTGCGTGCAGCCATGCTGACCACACGAATCGCCGAGTATTACCGGGATCAGGGCAAGCGGGTGTTGTTGTTGATGGATTCACTCACTCGCTACGCCCAGGCCCAGCGTGAAATCGCCCTGGCTGTCGGCGAGCCGCCGGCAACCAAGGGCTATCCGCCCTCTGTCTTCGCCAAATTACCCCAGCTGGTTGAGCGTACCGGTAATGGCCGGCCCGGTGGTGGTTCGATCACCGCGTTCTACACCGTGCTGACCGAGGGGGATGATCAGCAGGATCCCATTGCCGATGCCGCCCGGGCGATCCTCGATGGCCACATTGTGTTGTCGCGCCGCCTGGCGGAAGAGGGTCACTATCCGGCCATTGATGTCGAGGCTTCCATCAGCCGGGTTATGCCTCAGGTCACCGAAACCGAACACTTTGCCCGCGCCCAACGGTTCAAACAGGTTTATTCCCGCTATCAGCAGGCCCGGGATCTGATCAGTGTTGGCGCCTACGTCAAGGGCTCGGATCCGGAAACGGATTTTGCTATCGCCCACATCGCCAATATGCGCCAGTTTCTTCAGCAAGGGCTGAATGAGAGTGCTCCGCTGAAAGACAGCATTGAGCAGTTGCTTGCGGTGGTGCCGGAGCGGCGGTCACCTGATCGCATCAAATCGGCGGCGGTGAATTCCCCGCCCGGCGGCTCTGGGGCTAGAGGCTGATGCTTCGTTCCCGGCGCCTGGAAGTCGTGTTAACCCTGGAGGAGCGCAAGGAGCAAGAGGCGCTCGAGCGCATGGGTGAGGCTCGCAAACTGGCAGAGCAGCAGCGGGAGCAGGTCAATAACCTGAACCAGTACCAACAGGAATATCGGGATCAGATTCGTAACAGCCAGCAGGGTGTCGTTGACGTGCGCCGCCTGCAGTCCTGGCAGGCTTTTATCGCCCAGCTCGATCAGGTCATTGTTCAGCAGCAGAAACAGCTCGACCAGGCCGAGAAAGTCTTCGACGCCCGGCGGGCCGAATGGCAGCAAGCCTACGAGCGCAAGCGGGGAATGGAGAAGTACATCGAGACCTGTCGCCAGCAGGAGCAGCGTGAGCAGGACCTGAGTGAACAGAAACTGGCCGATGAAGCGGCGGGTCGGGCCTTTGTTCGCCGGCGCGATAAAGGTTGTAAAACGTTGGATTCTGACCAGTGCAATTTAGTCGTGTTGGGCTATCCTTACCCCAAGAAGATTCGCCCGGAACCGGGTCGTTCAAGCTACAAAGAAACCCTTCGGAGGTTCGGGAATGCCGATTCAGACACGTCGTGGTGAAGACAGCCAGACTCTGATCATAAGTATTGTGGGTCGATTCGACTTCAGCACCCATCAGGCCTTCCGTGATGCTTACGAGCACGGTGATGAAAGTATTCGCTACTACATCGTTGATTTGTCGGATACCACCTATCTGGATAGTTCCGCGCTTGGTATGTTGCTCCTGCTCCGGGATTACGCCGGCGGGGATGGCGCAAGCATTTCCATCGAAAACTGCAATAACGACGTCCGTCGGATCCTGTCCATCTCCAATTTCGAGCAGTTGTTCGCCATCCGCTGATTCATGCGCACTGCCCGGAGTCCATCGTGGAAGAATCCATTGCGGAACCCAAACCGCTCACCATCCTGATTGCCGATGACAGCGAAACTGACCGCCTTATTTTGACCGCGCTGGTGCGCCGGTTGGGGCATGTTGTTTTCGAGGCGAAGAATGGCCAGGAAGCGGTTCAGCTGTTCCAGGACTGCGATCCCGATATCGTGTTGCTGGATGCCCTGATGCCAGTCATGGACGGCATGGAGGCGGCCCGGCAGATAAAGATTCTGGCGGGCGAACGGATGGTTCCGCTGATTTTCCTGACGTCACTGTCCGAGGCTGAGGAGCTGGCCAAGTGCCTGGATGCCGGTGGTGATGACTTCCTGAGCAAGCCCTACAACCGGGTTATCCTTGAGGCCAAGATCAATGCATTCAATCGCATGCGGTTGATGCACCGGGCCCTGTCCAGTCAGCGGGATCTGATCCGGGAGCGCAACGAGCAGTTGTTGCAGGAGCAGGAGATCGCGAAAAGGGTCTTCGATAACGTGGCTCACACCGGTTGCCTGGACGCCTTCAATATTCGTCACCACGCCTCACCGTTGGCCCTGTTCAACGGCGATGTCTTGTTTGCGGCACCGTTTCCGGCCGGGGGCATGCTGGTCTTTATCGGCGACTTTACCGGTCATGGCTTGCCCGCGGCCATCGGTGCCATGCCCTTGGCAGAGATTTTCTATGGCATGGTCACCAAGGGATTCAAGGGTGCAGATGTGCTGCGGGAATTTAATCAAAAGCTCAAACAGATCCTGCCGCCGGGCATGTTCTGCTGCGGCGGCATGATCGAGGCCGATTTCAAGCATAACCAACTGCAGGTGTGGAATGGTGGTCTGCCTGATGGTTGGCTGGTGCGGGCCAACGGCGCCCTTGAGCTTGTGCCTTCCCGGCATTTGCCGCTCGGCATTCTTTCTTCAGACCGATTTGACGACAGCATGGACATCCTGCCCACTGAGCCAGGCGACCGCTTATTGATGCTGACCGATGGCTTTCTGGAGTCCCGCAACACTGAGGGCCGGTTGTTTGGGGACTCGGGCATTCAGTGGGCGCTGGAATCACGGACGGTGAATCAGCATCCATTTGACGCCGTACTGGAGGCCGTGCAGAATTTTTCCGCGAGCGCTGCCGACACTGACGATCTGACCATGTGCAGTGTCGAGATGGTCGACGAGGTTGGCATCTCCATTATTCAGGATCGGACTGAGCCGTCACCGCTGCCCGGGCCAATGGAGTGGCATTGCGAGTATGAAATCCGTGAACGCACCCTCGGGGATTTCAGCCCCTTGCCGTTGCTGCTGCATATCTGCATGGAAGTGCCAGGCTTGAGGCGCAAGAGCGGCGAGATCTACACTTTGCTGGCAGAGCTCTACAGCAATGCACTGGAACACGGTGTATTGGAGCTGCCATCGCACTGGAAACAGTCGGCCGATGGCTTCGACCAGTACTACGAAGAGCGTCGCCGCCGGTTGAGCCGGGTTGAGGGGCATTTTATCCGGTTCAGTCTCAGCCACTCCATGACACCATCCGGCGGGCGGCTGCGCATTGTCTGTGAAGACAGTGGCTCGGGCTTCGATTTCCACAACCATTCCATCCTTGAATCAGACCTGAGGCCCGGAAAGGCAGGGCGCTACGCCGGTCGCGGTCTTTTATTATTGAAGCGGCTGGCTGAATCCGTCACGTTTCACCAGCAGGGAAATCAGGTTGAGATCATTTTTGATTGGGAGGCTGCCGGTAACTCATCGAATCCGGCGTCATCACACCGGCTGTGACCGGTTTACGAACAGGGAGTAGGTATGACTGAAAAACCGCACCTTGACGACGAGGCACTGGCTGAGCTTCAGGATGTCATGGAGGATGAATTTGACGTACTGATGCGCACGTTCTTGTACGATTCCCGTGAGCGAATCGCCAGCTTGAAACAGGCGGCCAGTGAGCAGGACGCTGAGGCATTGGCGCACACGGCCCACAGCTTCAAAGGCAGCTGCATCAACATTGGCGCGCCGCAATTGGGCGAGTTGTGCCGGGCAGCCGAAAGCGCCGGAAAAGAGCAGCAATTGGCTGACTTGCCAGCCATCATTGAAGCCATTGAGGCGGAATTTCGCACTGTGACCGAACTGCTCGAGAAGTTCATGGTTCGCTGAGAAGCGATTGTTTGTTTGGCATCGCTTTTGCAGATCTCAAGGAAACAGCCCCCAAACCAGCGCTAAGCCGGCAAGGTTTGGGTGTCTCAGAGACGAAAGCGGCAAGAGGTTGCCATGCCCCAGATGGTTCTTCCCCAGACTCCCGCACCAGGGATGAAAACTGACGTTAACTCCTCGAATTCCGGTTCCGCCAGGGAGCCGGATGGCGAAAGCCGTTACGAATCGATATCCCGCGCAGAACAAAAACGCCTGGACCGTCAGGAATCCGATCGGCGATCAGAGCAGGCTGCAAACGATGCCCGCAAGGCCGACAATGATCGATCTGCGAAGCCGGCTGAGCAGCAGGCGGCGGCCGACAGCAAGAAAGCAGACAATGCCGACAAGGTTAGCGCCGATAACAGCGCTCCGGACGAACCTGCTACTGGCTCCACCGGTAAGGTTGAGGTTGGTAAAGAATCCGGTAAGGCGGCGGGTGAGGCCGTTGAAGGTCTGGAAGAAACTGTTGTCCCTCCGACGTTTGCCGAACTCCAGGCCTTGCTGGCCCCGGCGTCAGGAATGGCGGGCATGGCGGTCAGCGGCAAGGCGGCTGGGGTGAGTGGTACCACTGAGCCGCTGCCCACACTGATGCCTGTCGCCGGTGCCTGAACGCGGGTTCGGGAGGTAAACCGGGACAGATCGGTCAGGCAGGACAGAGTTCCCCTGGACTGACCGCCGGGTTGCAGCTGACAGAAGCGTTGGCCGCTACCGTTGGCTCAGAAACCAGCCGGCCTGCTGATCCTGCTAGCCTGATTGCCTCTGGTCGTTTTCAGTCCAGTCTGGAAGTAGCAAGCCAGCAAATTGCGAATGCCTCTGCGGCCAAGGTGCCTGCCGAGGCTGCCGTGCCGTTGAAAAGCTATGCCACCTCCATTGATACGCCGGTTGGCCAGGCCGACTGGGGCGACAAACTGGTGGGCAAGCTCAGTTGGTTGACCGCCAGAAATATGTCAGTGGCTGAAATCCACCTGACACCGGCGGACCTGGGGCCGATGGAAGTAAAAGTTCGGGTGCAGAACGAGCAGGCCAACATCACCGTGCACTCAGCCAATCCGATTGTCCGGGAGCAGCTGGAACAGCAGTCTCACCGACTCCGTGACATGTTGGGAGAACAGGGCCTGAACCTGGCTCGGTTCGACGTCTCCGATTCGCCGCAGCAGCGCAGCGGTGAACAGTCCTCGGGCGAGGAGCAGGGCAGTGGCAAGGGTGGCAACTCGGGTGATTCCCTGTTGGCCGACGCCGATGAGGCCGACATTCAGGCCGGAAGTCTGGACCTGAGCTGGAAGGGCGAAGTTGACGTCTTCGCCTGACAGCTGGGGTTCGTTCTCTGCCCTGTACTGTAAGTGATTCCGACTTTCGAGATTTCTCTCCAATCTGTTTTGCCCATCCTCCCGCGCAACGCTAAACTGCTGTTCTTGACGGGAGGAGTGGGTTTTCTGGCCCACCCTTTGCATCGGATTCATAAAAGTCGCGGAAAAACCCTCCGTCCGACGGATTTCTGGCAAAGCGAAGACTATGGCTGAAAATAACGAACCTGCAGCGGAACCGGCCCAGAAAGGCAAACTGAAAATGATCATCATGTTGGTGATCATTGTTGTCCTGGCAATAGCGCTGTCAATCGTGGGCACGCTCTGGTTCCTCGGCGGCAGTCTGCCGGGCATGGCCAGCGATGAGGCGAAGCCACCGAAGAAACCGCAGAAGAAACGTTCATACCCAGCACTTACGTTGAGCTGAAAAAGGCTGTGGTGACCACAGTGCAGGCCGGCGGGGGCCGCCAGCGATACGCCCAGGTGTACCTGGCCCTGGAGGCAACGGACCCGCAGGCCCTGGCCGCAGCGGAATTGCACATGCCGTTGATCCGGAGCCAGTTGGTGACGGTTCTGGGCAGCAGTAAGTTTGAGGATTTACAGACGCCGGAAGGGCGTCAGGGCCTGGCCGAACGAATGTCGACAACGGTTAACCAGGTGCTGGAACAGGAAGGCGAGCCCGCCATCAAGCGGGTATTGTTCAGAAATTTTGTGGTGCAATAGGACCCCGAGCGGGTAAGGCATCTCAGGGGCAGGACTACGTATGCAGGACTTGTTGTCACAGGATGAAATCGATGCCCTTCTCCATGGTGTGGACGATGGGGATATCGATACCTATGAAGAGACCGACGATACCGGCGTAAAGTCCTACGACCTTGCCAGCCAGGATCGCATCGTCCGTGGCCGGATGCCGACACTGGAGATGATCAACGAGCGTTTCGCCCGTTATACCCGGATCAGCCTGTTTAATCTCATGCGCCGCAACGCGGATGTTTCAACCGGTGGCGTGCAGATCATGAAGTTTGGTGAGTACATTCATACCCTGTACGTGCCCACCAGTCTCAACCTGGTCAAGGTTCGTCCGCTGCGTGGCGCCGGACTGTTCGTCCTCGATGCCAAACTGGTGTTCAAGCTGGTCGACAACTTCTTTGGTGGTGAGGGCCGGCACGCCAAGATTGAAGGCCGGGAATTTACCCCGACCGAAACCCGAATTGTGCAGATGGTGCTGGATCAGGTCTTCACCGACATGAAAGAGGCCTGGCAGGCGGTCCTGAAAGTCGATTTCGAGTACCTCAGTTCAGAAGTGAATCCGGCCATGGCCAACATCGTCAGCCCCAGCGAAGTGGTAGTGGTGAGCACCTTCCACATCGAACTGGACGGGGGTGGTGGTGAGCTGCATTTCGCGCTGCCGTATTCCATGATCGAACCCATTCGTGATGTGCTCGATGCCGGTGTGCAAAGTGACATCGACGATGTGGACGAACGTTGGGTTAACGCCCTGCAGGAAGACATCCAGGATGTGAACGTGCCGGTGAACACTACCGTGTGCCGGCGCCGGATTTCACTGCGGGACATTGCCAAGATGAAGGCGGGCGACATTATCCCGGTGGAGATCCCCGACCATCTGACGGTGACCGCAAACGGTATTCCGATTTACAAGGCCACTATGGGCACGAGGGACGGCAAGCTGGCCCTTCGAATTCAAGAGAGGGCATCGCTGCCCAAGGTCAAGAAACAACTGAAGGTGGGACGCAATGGCTGACGACAGCAAAGGCGAGCAGCAGCTCAGCGAAGACGAAAAGCTGGCCGCGGAGTGGGAAGCGGCCATGGAAGAGTCCGGTGACGACGCTGATTCTGGCGAGGACGAGTGGGCGGCGGCCATGGCTGAAGCTGGCGAAACTGGAAAGGACGAAGATGTGCAGGCCGCGCCGATGGAAGAGTTTGATCACGTGAGCCAGTCTTCCCAGGGCAATGGGCCAGCCCCGGACATGGACGTGATTCTGGACATTCCGGTAACCATCTCCATGGAAGTCGGCAACACCCAGATTCCGATTCGCAACCTGCTGCAACTCAACCAGGGCTCGGTGATTGAGCTGGACCGGCTGGCGGGCGAACCGCTGGACGTGCTGGTGAACGGTACCCTGATTGCCCACGGTGAGGTGGTCATGGTGAACGAAAAATTCGGTATTCGCCTGACTGACGTCATCAGTCCGGGCGAACGCATCAAGCGGTTGCAGAAATAACATGTGGTCTAAGCTGGTCGGTCTGACTGCGCTCACGCTGGCGAGTCCACTGTGGGCAGAAGAGGCCGGAAAAGCGGCCCAGGAAATGCCGACCCGCGCCCCGGATACCATGGGTACGATGGTGAGCCTGGGCCTCGGTTTGATCGCGGTGATCGCGCTTATCTACGGCTGCGCCTGGATTATCCGGCGGATGAATGGCATGACCGGATGAACAACAACGCCATCAAGGTGGTGTCGGTCATGGCCCTCGGCGCCCGCGAACGCCTGGCCCTGGTTGAAGTGGGTGGCCAGCAGATCCTGTTGGGCATCACACCCTCTGCCATCCGCACGCTGCATGTGTTTGATGAGCCGGTGGTTGATGCCAGCAATCCGCCTTCCGGTGAGTTCGCCCGCCGGCTTCAGGGCATGATTGGTAAATCCTGGACTTCGCCCGCAAGGAAAGACTGACTCCATGCCTGCTTTGCTTCTCAAACGGTTTGCTCCGGTACTGGTGCTTTTGCTCGGCGTTATCTGGGCGCCTTTGTCTGTGGCCCAGGAGTCCGGCGGTATTCCCGGCATTCCGGCCTTTACGGTTGAGCCTGGTGAAGGTGAGGGCGTTCAGGAATACTCGGTAACGCTGCAGATATTGGCGCTCATGACGGCGCTGACCTTCCTGCCGGCGATGCTGATGATGATGACGTCTTTCACCCGGATCATCGTGGTGTTCGCCATCCTGCGCCAGGCCCTTGGCCTGCAGGCAACGCCCTCCAACCAGATTCTGCTCGGGCTGGCGCTGTTCCTGAGTATCTTCATCATGAAGCCGGTACTGGAAGAGGCCAACCGAGTCGGCTTGCAACCCTACCTGCAGGAAGAAGTCACTTCGCTGGAGGCGGTGGAACTGGCCAGCGTCCCGTTTAAGAAGTTCATGCTGGAGCAGACCCGGGAAAGCGATCTGGCGTTGTTCATGCGGATGGCCGATGAGCAGTATCAGACCCCCGACGACGTGTCGTTCTGGGTACTCATGCCGGCCTTTGTCACCAGTGAGCTGAAGACCGCATTCCAGATCGGGTTTATCCTGTTTATCCCGTTCCTGATCATCGACATGGTGGTCGCCAGTGTCCTGATGGCTATGGGTATGATGATGCTGTCACCGATCATCATCTCGCTGCCGTTCAAGATCATGCTGTTTGTGCTGGTGGATGGCTGGGCCCTGATCATGGGCACGCTCGCCGCCAGTTACGGAATATAGGGGGCGCAATGACTCCGGAAACCGTTATCGATATTCTTCGTGAGGCGCTGTGGATGATCGTGCTGCTGGCGTCGGTCATTATCGTGCCGGGCTTGCTGATCGGTCTGGTGGTAAGTACCTTCCAGGCCGCAACCCAGATCAACGAACAGACCCTCAGTTTCCTGCCGCGGCTGCTGGTAACCCTGATCGTCATCATCGTGGCCGGGCCCTGGATGCTGACCAAGTTGCTGGACCACGCCAACCGGCTGATCTCCAGCATTCCCTACCTGATTGGCTGACGGATGATACCAGCGGAATTCAGTGCAGATCTGCTGGGGCAGTGGGTAGGCCAGCACCTGTGGCCGTTGTTCCGGCTGGCCAGTTTCCTGATGGTGATTCCCATCTTCGGCACCCAGTTGGTGCCCGCCCGGGTTCGTCTGGGCCTGGCGCTGCTGATGACCATCCTGATTGTTCCGCTGATCCCGCCAGTCCCCCAGGTTGAAGCGCTCAGTGCTGATGCTGTGGTGATCACGCTGCAGCAGATCCTGATCGGAGTCGGCCTGGGCTTCGCCTTAACGGCCCTGTGGCAGTTATTTGTCGTTGCCGGCCAGATGATCGCTATGCAGATGGGCCTTGGTTTTGCGTCCATGGTGGACCCGGCCAACGGCGTTAATGTTCCCGTGCTGTCGCAGATTTACACTATTACTATCACGCTGCTGTTTCTGGCTATGAACGGTCACCTGGCCGTCTTCGAAGTATTCATTGAAAGCTTCCGAACCTTGCCCATCGGCCTGGAAGGCCTGGGGCAGGGTGGCGTCTGGGATCTGGCCCATCGCATCAGCTGGATGTTCGCCTCCGCCATGCTGCTGGCGCTGCCGGCGGTAACCGCCGTGCTCATCGTCAGCATCTCCTTTGGCGTGATGACCCGCGCCGCACCTCAGATGAACATCTTCGCACTGGGTTTCCCGATTGGCCTGATTTTTGGATTATTTTCCATCTGGGTACTGCACGCCAACTTTCTGCCGCACTTCGATCAGTACACGCGGGAGACCTTTGAATTCATGAGGCAGTTGCAGGGGCGGCCGTAAAGGCCTTTCTCCTTTAGCTTCCGAAGACGCTGAGCCATGGCCGAAGAGAACGACAACAGTCAGGAAAAAACGGAAGAGGCCACGCCCCGAAGGCTTGAAAAAGCCAAGGACGAGGGCCAGACCGCCCGTTCCCGTGAGCTGGCCACCATGGCTGTGCTGATGGCGGGCGCTGGCGGCCTGCTGATGTTCGGTGCCAGCTTGGGTGCCAGCCTGGAAGCCATCATGCGCGACAGTTTTGTGCTGGAGCGCTCGGCGATCTTCGATACCCGTCACATGAGTGTTCAGCTCATTGCCTCCGCGAAAGAAGCTGCCTGGGCGTTATCACCGATTCTGGTGGTCTTGCTGATTGCCGCGATCCTCGGCTCCATCGGTATCGGCGGCCTGCTGTTCAGTGGCAAGGCGATTGCGCCCAAGCTGAATCGGATGGATCCCATCAAGGGTCTGGGCCGCATGTTCTCTGCCCGTTCTTTGATCGAGCTGGTAAAGGCCATCGCCAAGGTTGGACTGGTGATGTCGGTGGCCGTTCTCATCCTGAACCTCAGAACCGAAGATCTGCTCAGCATTGCTGAGGAACCAGCGGTACCGGCTATGGAGCACGTTTTGTGGACGCTGGGTTGGAGTTTCTTCCTGTTGTCCTGCGCCACCATCATAATTTCGTTGATCGACGTACCGTTCCAGATTTACGACCACCAGAAAAAACTGCGGATGACCAAGCAGGAGGTGAAGGACGAGTACAAGGACACCGAGGGCAAGCCGGAAGTCAAAGGCAAGATCCGCCAGCTCCAGCGCGAGATGGCCCAGCGCCGCATGATGCAGGACGTACCGACCGCCGACGTGGTGATCACAAACCCGACTCACTATGCGGTGGCGCTGAAGTACGATCAGAAAACCATGGCGGCGCCGATAGTGGTTGCCAAGGGTGCCGACGAGGTGGCCTTCAAGATCATGGAGATCGCACGCGAACACAAGGTAGAAGTGCTGCGTACGCCTCCGCTCACCCGGGCGACCTACCACAACGCCGACATTGGCGACGAGATCCCCGACGGTCTCTACATGGCCATCGCCCAGGTATTGGCCTACGTATTCCAGCTCCGACAGTTCCGCAAGGGGCGTGGGGAGAAACCTGGTATGCCTGAGTTCCCGATTCCTTCGGATTTGCGGCGTGATGTCTAACTCTTGAGCGCCTAGCCTTCAAAGTTGGTGCCAGTGGACGTGCGGGAAGGCTTTCCAAAACCCGCTCAAGCACGTCCATGTGACGCTTGAGCTCCGCCATCCATGGCTCCGCACAGTTTTGGAATGCCTTCCCGCACCTCCACGTCAGACTCACTGCGTTATATCAGCAAGACTCCCGCTGGTGAATTGATCGGTCTTTTTAGCGATATCAGTGGTGCTGAAAGGTGTTTGTGGGCCGCCCTCGCAAAAATGTTGGAGGCCAAGGATGGCCGGAAACAAGTGCACATGGACGTGCTCGTAGCGGTTTTTGGGAGGGCGGCCCACAAACGCCATACTGCCCTGCTATCAGGCTAGGGTATCAGTGCGACGGTTCTGCTCCGGAGCTACAGGCAACAACCCGAACCATAGGCTCCCCCCGGCTCTCGGGTATCGGCAGTTTGCCGTACCAAACCCGTGGATCGTGGACGGTGGCTGAGTCGAAACCACAGGACAGGAAATGGCGCCGGGCTTCGTCGTCAGTTTGGAAGTGAAACGATACCTGACTGCGAGTGGCGGTGCCGAGCAGGGCGCCGAGTGCCTTGAGGGCGCCGTTCAGCAGGGGGTGCGCGGGGCGGTAGTAGCTTTCGGTCAGATACAGCGAACCGGGGCGATCCGCCATGACCTTTGCCAGGCGGCTCCAGAAGTCGCTGATGACATCCAGTGAGAAGTAGCTGGTCAGGCCCTCGGTGACGATGATCACCGGCTTGGTGTTGTCGAACACGCGATCAATGACTTTTTCGATCTGGTATTCGCCATGGTCGGCCAGGATATCGATGGGTGTTACCTGATGATGCTCGCCCAGGCGTCCCGCTGCCAGAAGACGCATGGCCTTGCGACCGGCCATGTCGGGAAGGTCGGCTTCAACCATATGTAATAGAGGATATCGTTGCCGCATGCGGAGGCCTCTGGGAGACATACCGCAGGCTATTTCCAGAACCTGGGTTGTGCCGGTGTCGTGAATCGCCTGATCAATCAGCTGGTCCATGATCAAATGGCGTTGCAGCAGGAAGGTTCGGATATTGCCGCCGATAACCGCCTTGCTGGCGGATTCGAACGGGGTCATCAGGTGGTAGAGCCAGCGGCCCTGTTCAGTGGCGAGGATATCGTCGGAGAGACCATGCCGGTGCCAGACGGCACCGGTATAAAGTGCGGTGAAACTGATGCCGGAGCTATTAGTCGGCTTGCTGCTCATACACCGCTTTGCCCCAAGCCTCGCGGCTGCCGGGCAGGATCAGGTTCAGGACAATGGCTGCGACCGCGCAAAGGGCAATGCCTTCGAGGTGGCCCAGCACCATGCCGCCAATACCGAACACCAGGGTCACGCCCACGATCACCAGGTTACGTGACTGGGACAGATCCACCTGGTGGCGAATCAGGGTATTCAGACCCACCACCGCGATGGAGCCGAACAGCAGGCACAGGATGCCGCCCATGACCGGAACCGGAATGGTTTGCAGGGCGGCGCCAAACTTGCCAACGAACGCCAGCACGATGGCAACCACGGCGGCCCACCACATAACCCGCGGGTTGAAGTTCTTGGTCAGCATGACCGCACCGGTAACTTCCGAGTAGGTGGTGTTGGGTGGTCCACCCAGAGCGGCTGCAGCGCTGGTGGCCAGGCCGTCGCCCAGGAGCGTGCGGTGCAGGCCCGGCTTTTCCAGGAAGTTCTTGCGAGTGACGTTGCCAATGGCCAGAACATCGCCGATGTGCTCGATCGCCGGGGCGATAGCCACCGGAATCATGAACAGGATGGCGCCCCAGCTGAACTCAGGCGCAACGAAGTTCGGTACCGCCAACCAAGGTGCTTCCTGGATGGGCGTGGTGTCGACGATGCCAGCAAAAGCGGACAGCACGTAGCCGGTGATGACACCAAACATGATCGGGATCAGGCGGAAGATGCCCTTCGCCCAGACCGACATAATGATGGTCACGGCCAGGGAAATCATCGCGATCCAGATAGCGGTGTCGTAAGGGATCAGCTGGCTGGAACCGTCGCCGGTTCGGCCGGAGGCCATGTGTACGGCAACCGGTGCCAGACCCAGGCCGATGGTCATGATGACCGGGCCGATGACCACGGGCGGCAGCAAAGCGCGTACAAAGCCGGTGCCGCGCAGGCGAACCAGGCCACTCAGGAAGATGTACAGAATACCGGCTGCCATAAGGCCGCCGAGGGTCTCTTCCATGCCGAAGCGGCCCTTGGAGGCAATAACTGGCGCGATGAAGGCAAAGGACGACGCCAGGAAGATCGGGATCTGGCCGCCAGTGACAATATGAAAGACGATGGTGCCCATGCCGGCGGTGAACAGGGCGACGTTCGGGTCCAGCCCTGTGATCAGTGGCATCAGCACCAGGGCGCCAAAGGCCACCAGCAACATCTGGGAACCGGCTAGCGCCTGTTTCCAGACTGGTTCGTTAGTGTGTTCCTGCATGCTCAGACGTCCTTCTGCTTGGTGCCGAAGATCTTGTCACCGGCATCGCCCAGACCAGGCAGGATGTAGCCTTTTTCGTTCAGGCGCTCATCTACAGATGCGGTGTAGATGGATACGTCCGGGTGCGCTTCCAGTACCTTCTCAACGCCCTCAGGCGCCGCAACCAGGATCAGGGCGCGGATTTCGGTGCTGCCGGCTTTCTTCAGCAGGTCGATGGTCGAAATCATTGAGCCACCGGTGGCGAGCATCGGATCCACGATCAGGGCCATACGCTGGTCCAGTTCGCCCACCAGCTTTTCCAGGTAGGTGCTGGCTTCCAGGGTTTCTTCGTTGCGGATCTGGCCGACTACGCTCACCCGGGCAACCGGGATCAGGCTCAGAACACCGTCCAGCATGCCGAGGCCGGCACGCAGGATGGGAACGATGGTGATTTTCTTACCGTGGATTTGCTGCACATTGACCGGGCCGGCCCAGCCTTCGATGGTCTTGTCCTGCAGGTTGAAATCCTTGGTCGCTTCGTAAGTCAGCAGGGCGCCAACTTCTTGTGCCAGCTCACGGAAATTCTTGGTGCTGATATCCGACCGGCGCATAAGGCCGAGTTTGTGCTGGATCAGGGGATGTTTAACCTCGTGAATTGGCATGGGTCACCTGTGAGTCTGGTTTGTCTTAAATGGATTTGCAGCGCGTTCAAATGGCGCAAGGATACCGCATCTGGACGGGTACGTCAGGCGACAGTCTCGGAAAGCTCATGGAAATTGAGTAAGGAGTGGTACGGATCTTGCCACACCAGTCTGAAACGACGCCTTTGCGTCAGGTTTTCGACCCTGAGCACGCGGTCACGCACAGCCAATCGGAGAAGTATCCGGCATGGACAGAGCTTTAGTCCTTCATAACGTCAAATCCCTGACGCGGGGAAATCTCGGTGTCCCGGTCATGCTGATGGGGCTGCTGGGCATGATGATCCTGCCCATGCCGGCCTTCCTGCTGGACGTCTTCTTTACCTTCAACATCACCCTGTCCATCGTCATCCTGCTGGTGTGTGTCTACGCCATGCGTCCGATGGAGTTTGCGTCGTTCCCGACCGTACTGCTGGTGGCGACACTGTTGCGGCTGGCCCTGAACGTGGCGTCAACCCGGATCGTATTGTTAGAAGGGCACGAAGGTGGCGACGCTGCCGGTAAGGTTATCGAGTCCTTCGGTGAAGTGCTGATCGGCGGCAACTACGCGGTTGGTCTGGTGGTGTTTGCCATCCTGATGATCATCAACTTCCTGGTGGTGACCAAAGGTGCCGGCCGGGTCTCGGAAGTCAGCGCCCGCTTTACCCTGGACGCCATGCCCGGCAAGCAGATGGCGATCGATGCCGACCTGAACGCCGGCTGATCAATCAGGACGAAGCCAAGCATCGCCGCTCTGAAATTGCTCAGGAAGCCGACTTCTATGGTTCCATGGACGGTGCTTCCAAGTTCGTGAAAGGCGATGCGGTTGCCGGCCTGCTGATCCTGGCCATCAACATCATCGGTGGTGTTGCCATCGGTATGCTGCAACACGATCTGACCTTCGGGCTGGCAGTGGAGCGTTACGCCCTGCTGACCATCGGTGATGGCCTGGTCGCCCAGATTCCGTCGCTGCTGCTCTCTACCTCCGCCGCCATCATGGTGACCCGGGTAACCTCCAGCCAGGACATGGGTGGGCAAATCCTGAGCCAGATGTTCAGTGCGCCCAAGGCCCTGGCCATTGCCGCTGGAATCCTGATTATCCTGGGCCTGATTCCGGGTATGCCCCACGTTGCCTTTCTGGGTCTCGGCAGTCTTGCCGCCGGCGCGGCCTGGTATATCTGGAAACATGATCGCCAAACCGTCGAGGAAGACGGAGCCTTCCCGGTGCGTGGTGGTTCCGGTGGCATGCCCCGGCCGGCAGGTACCGACTTGCCTCCGGGCGGCGATGGCGATCATGGCCGAGAGTTGCCAGCGCCAAGTGAGACCAAGGAACTGGGTTGGGACGATGTGGCCACCGTCGACATCGTGGGTCTTGAGGTTGGCTACCGGCTGATTCCCCTGGTCGATAAATCCCAGGGTGGTCAGCTGCTGAGCCGGATCAAGGGCGTGCGCAAGAAGCTGTCCCAGGATCTGGGCTTCCTGATGCCATCGGTCCATATTCGCGACAACCTGGACCTCATGCCCAACGTTTATCGAATCACCCTGATGGGCGTCACCATCGCCGAGGCTGAAATTCACCCTGAGCGGGAGCTGGCCATCGATCCGGGCCAGGTGTTCGGCAAGATCGAAGGCATTGAGGCAAGGATCCCGCCTTTGGCCTGGACGCCAGCTGGATCGAGCCGGACAAGAAAGACCAGGCCCAGACTTTGGGTTACACCGTGGTAGATGCCAGCACTGTCGTGGCAACCCATCTCAACCAGGTGCTGCAGAAGCACGCCCATGAACTGCTGGGTCACGAGGAAGTTCAGAAGTGGCTGGATCAGCTTGAGAAGGTGTCACCCAAGCTGGCTGAGGAACTGGTGCCGACCACGGTATCCATCAGTCTGTTGCTGAAAGTGCTGCAGAACCTGCTGAAAGAAGAAGTGCCAATCCGGGATATGCGTTCCATTGCCGAGGCCGTGGTTAACGTGCATCCGAAGAGTCAGGACCGAAATTACTGACCACGGCAGCCCGCCAATCCCTGCGCCGCATGATCGTTCAGAGCATCTGCGGCAACGAGGCCGAGATACCGGTTATCACCCTGGATCCAGATCTGGAACAGTTATTGCTGAAGTCTGTTCAACAGAGTCAACAATCCGGCGGTCAGGATGACATTGGGTTGGTTCTCGAGCCGAACATGGT
The DNA here is from genome assembly GCF_000830985.1 of Marinobacter similis. Classification (GTDB taxonomy): domain Bacteria; phylum Pseudomonadota; class Gammaproteobacteria; order Pseudomonadales; family Oleiphilaceae; genus Marinobacter; species Marinobacter similis. The sequence continues at coordinate 2,764,329 of NZ_CP007151.1, forward strand.
GGAAAAACTGCAGCGCTCCCTTCAGGAAAGTGTGCAGCGACAGGAAATGCTTGGGAAACCCGCCATCCTGCTGGTCTCCGGGCCGCTTCGGCCGGTTCTGGCGCGGTTTGCGAGTTACGGAGTCGAGCGTTTGCACGTGCTCTCGTACCAGGAAATTCCGGATAACAAACAGATCACTATCGTGGCGTCCGTTGGCCAGTAAGCCCACGGACCCCAGTACGGACAACGCCCAGGCGGCGGTGCCGGTGGAGGATGAGGCAGCATGAAAGTAAAACGGTTTTTTGCTCAGAGCATGGCAGAGGCGCTGAAGCAGGTCAGTGAACAGATGGGCCCGGATGCCGTGATTCTTTCCAATCGCCGTGTCGATGGCGGCGTCGAAATCGTGACGGCGCTGGACTACGACGAGAATATGGCGCGCCAGCGTCTGGGCGAGCAGGCCGAAACCGCCACCAACGGATCGCGGCTGGCGGAAATGCAGGCCGACCAGCATCGTCGCCTGGAAGACGAATTGGGCCGGTCTCGGGATCGTATTCGTGACGTCCGCGAGAAACGGGCTCAGGCGGGCGCCGGCTATGCCGGCGCATCGTTCGCAGAGCTGAGCGACGCGGTCATGGCCGATGCCGAAGAGCCGATTGCCCGGACAACCGGCGGCACTTCCGGCTATTCAGATGAATTGGCGCAGATGCGAGCCGAGATCAGCTCCTTGCGGGATTTGATGCATGGGCGGGCGGCTGAGCCTGCCAAACCTGCCAGTAACGCTGTGCAGCAGCGACTGGCGGAACGGTTGCAGGAGTTCGGGTTGAGCAGCGATCTGGCGGCGTCTCTGTCACGCCGGCATAAAGGCGGCCGGCTCGATGAGGGCTGGAAGCAGTCCCTGAAGATGCTCGCCACCGGAGTGCGCACGGCCCGTGAGGAATGGCTGGACGAAGGAGGCGCCTATGCTCTGGTAGGTCCCACCGGCTCCGGGAAGACCACCACGATCGGTAAGCTGGCAGCGCGCTACGTGCTTCGTCACGGCGCCGATTCGCTGGCGCTGGTGACCACCGATCGTTACCGCGTGGCCGCCCACGAGCAGCTGTTCGTGTTTGGGCGCATTCTCAATGTGCCGGTGCGGGTCGTTGACGAAAGCCACTCGCTGGATTCCATCCTCGATGAATTGTCCGACCGCCACATGGTTCTGATTGATACCGCGGGCCTGACCAGTTCAGACAAAGGCTATGAAGAGCAGTTATCGGAGTTGGCGCAAAGTCATCACAACATCCGGACTCATCTGGTGGTGTCCGCCACCAGTCAGCCGCGCATCATGAAATCCGTTTGGCATTGCTATAAGATGGCAAATCTTGCGGGCTGCGTGATGACCAAAATTGACGAAGCCCTTACCCTGGGCGAGTCGCTGGGGTTTGTCATGGAAACCGGGTTGCCGGTGGCCTATTACACGGATGGCCAAAAAATCCCCGAAGACCTGCATCACGCAGAGGCCGTTCCGCTGGTTCGGTTGGGTGTGGAGCGGTTAAAAAGCATCCAGCAAGAGCAATCGGTGGCTGAAGGGGCTTGAGTATTGTGACACCTGTATCGGATGATGGAGTATCCGGCGTGCAAAGCGGGCGCTGTTTGGTAAGACGAGCTTCGACGAAACTGGCGAGAGACAAGATTCAACATGAGCAGAGCAAATCCGGTACAGGTGATTGCGGTATCTGGTGGAAAGGGCGGGGTCGGCAAGAGTAACGTGTCGGTCAACCTCGGTATCGCCCTTGCACAGAAAGGCCGTCGCGTGGTGATCCTCGATGCCGACCTGGGTTTGGCCAACATCGACGTGCTGCTCGGTATTACCTCCAATCGCAATATCTCGGATGTGCTTTCAGGCGAATGTGACCTGAAGGACGTACTGGTCAACGGCCCCGGTGGCATCAAGATCGTCCCGGCCTCATCCGGCACCCAGCGTATGACCCATCTGAGCCCCATGGAACACGCGGGCCTGATCAACGCCTTCAGTGAACTGAGTGATCAGATTGACGTGTTGATCGTTGATACCGCTGCCGGTATTTCCGAGTCAGTCGTCAGCTTCCTCCGCGCCTCCCAGGAGCTGCTGTTCGTGGTATGCGACGAACCTACCTCTATTACGGATGCTTATGCTCTCATCAAGCTGATGAACCGGGAGTACGGCACAAACCGTTTTCGCATCCTGGCTAACCAGGTGCGCAATGAACAGGAAGGGCGTCACCTGTTCGATAAACTGACCCGGGTCACTGAACGTTTCCTTGATGTTGCGCTGCAGTACGTGGGCATGGTGCCTTACGACGAGGCCGTCAAGAAGGCGGTGCAGCGCCAGCGCGCCGTGCTGGACGTATACCCCCGCGCCAAGGCCTCGCTGGCAATCAAGGCCCTGGCGGACAAAGTAGACAGCTGGCCGTTACCTTCTTCCCCTCGGGGACATCTCGAGTTTTTTGTGGAGCGGCTCGTCGAAGTCTGAATCTGATCCAGTCAAAACAACACCGGATGCACGACATTGACGAATAACCTGGGAATCTACCAGCAGGCCGGCGCTTCGGGTCAGGCCCGTCTCATTGAAGAGCAGGCCCCGCTGGTCAAGAAAATAGCGCTGCACCTGATGGCCCGACTACCGGCCTCGGTGCAGTTGGAAGACCTTATACAAGCCGGCATGATTGGCCTGCTTGAGGCTGCCCAACGCTATAGTTCCGCAAAAGGCGCTACCTTCGAAACCTATGCCGGTATCCGCATCCGCGGCGCCATGGTGGATGAAATCCGCAAGGGCGACTGGGTGCCCCGATCCGTTCACCGCAATGCCCGCCGTATCTCTCAAGCGATCAAGGCCGTGGAAGACCGCGAAGGCCGGGAAGCGCAGGACCTGGAAGTTGCTGAAGAGCTGGGAATGGAGCTGTCGGAATATCACGCCTCGCTATCGGACGCGAACAGCGGACGACTTTTTAGCCTTGATGAGCTCAATGAATCGGGAGAGCTGCCGATAGAAGAAGCAGAGACCAGTGATAATCCACTGGATGGCCTCGCTTCCGACTCGTTTCGACGCAACCTGGCACACGCCATTGAGGAGTTACCGGAGCGCGAGAAGCTGGTTCTGAGCCTGTATTACCAGGAAGAGCTGAACCTGAAAGAGATCGGCGCCGTGCTCGGGGTAAGCGAAAGCAGGGTCAGTCAGATTCACAGCCAGGCCGCACTGCGATTGCGCGGTCGGCTGTCCGACTGGCAGCGGGACGCCAGCGAGCAATGACAAATAACGTGTGTCCGGTTCATGGCGCTGTGTAGTTTTTGGTAACCAGCGCTTTACATGGTCATCAAAGATCAGACAATACGTGGTTTAAAAAGACGGCCCGTTAGGTTTCGAGCTCAAGGGTCAAACGAATTCCGGGTGTGACTAACTGGAGGTCCCTTTGGACAAGAACATGAAAATCCTGATCGTGGATGATTTTTCCACGATGCGACGGATCATCAAGAACCTGCTGCGTGATCTTGGGTTCAGCAACACCGATGAAGCCGACGACGGCAATTCTGCACTGCCGATGCTGAAAAGCGGCAAGTACGACTTCCTGGTAACGGACTGGAACATGCCGGGCATGTCTGGTTTTGACCTGCTGAAAGCCGTGCGCGCGGACGAAAGCCTGAAGACCCTGCCGGTGCTGATGGTGACCGCGGAAGCGAAACGCGACCAGATTGTCGCTGCCGCCCAGGCTGGTGTGAACGGCTATGTGGTCAAGCCATTTACGGCCGCGGTGCTTAAAGAAAAGATTGAGAAAATCTTCGAACGTATTCAGTAACCAGAGGTCGGATGGCTCTCATGAGCGATAGCAATACGAACCATCGGAACCTCGATCCGGAGGTGACTGAAAAGCTCCAGCGTCAGAGTGAGGAGTTGGCCAAGAGTGTGCAGGCCGGCGATTTTGCTCAAGCAATGACGGTGATTAACGAGCTGAGCGAGGTCAGGGATCAAAGCCTGTACCGTGAGGTTGGACGCCTCACCCGGAGTCTTCACGAGGCAATTCGGAATTTCCAGATAGATCCGCGCAGTGCGGAGCAGCAGGAAGCGCTGTCGAAGATGACCGACGCCTCCGATCGCCTGGAATACGTCGTTCAGATGACCAGCCAGGCTGCCAATCGCACCATGGATCTGGTTGAAGAGACCATGCCGGTGGCAAACGCCGTCCGCAATGAAGCGACGGAACTCCGGGACGAGTGGCAGCGCCTGCGCAGGCGTGAAATGCAGCCAGCGGAATTCCGCGAGCTGTACGGCCGGATTGACCGTTTCTTCGTCAGCCTGACCGCCGACGCTGACAGCATGTATAACAGCTTGTCTGAAATCCTGCTGGCCCAGGATTTTCAGGACCTGACCGGCCAGGTGATTCAGAAGGTCACTGCGCTGGTGAAAGAAGTCGAAGAACAGATGCTAAGCCTCGTGGTGATGGCCAGCCATGTCGACCAGCTGACTGGCACCGTGCACAAGATTGATGAAACTGAGGTTACGGCAGAGCAGGGTGTAGGGCCGCAGATCAAGGCCGAAGAGCGTGAAGATGTAGTGTCGGGGCAGGACGACGTTGATGATCTGCTGTCCAGTCTCGGTTTCTGAACTAATGAGGGTTACCCATGGCGTTTGATGCCGATGATGAGATTCTCCAGGACTTCCTGGTGGAAGCCGGTGAGATTCTCGAAAAACTGTCAGAGCAGTTGGTAGATCTTGAGCGAAATCCTGATGACAGTGATCTGCTCAACGCCATATTCCGTGGTTTTCACACGGTAAAGGGTGGTGCCGGCTTTCTGCAGCTTGAGGCGCTGGTCAACTGCTGCCACTCGGCTGAGAACGTTTTCGACATCCTGCGCAACCACAAGCGCAAGGTGGATTCCGAACTCATGGACGTGGTGCTGGAAACCCTCGACCATGTCAACGCGATGTTCGATCAGGTTAGAAACGGTGAGTCATTGACCCCCGCCCCTGACGAGCTCATTGCCTCCCTCGACGCTTTCGCTGAGCCCGCTGGTGAAGCGCCGTCCCGTGAAGACGCACCGACTGGCGCGCCGCAATCGGCGGAAGATGGGGGCGATATTACCGATGAAGAATTTGAGCAGTTGCTGGATGCGCTGCAGGACGGCAGTGCCGCTCCGGATTCTCCAGCGACGGCTGCTGATCCGGTTCAGGCCGAGCCGGCTGCGGGCGGTGGATCTGGCGATGACGACATCACCGACGATGAATTTGAAGCCCTGTTGGACCAGCTCCATGGCAAAGGCCAGTTTGCCGGTGCCGTTGCCGCGGATGAGCCCGCGCCGGCAGCTGATACCAATGCTGCGGCCAGCACCAGCGAATCAGCTGCTGCGGGTGACGATCTGATCACTGACGATGAGTTCGAAAAGCTGCTGGACGAGCTGCATGGCAAAGGTGGCGCGCCGACTGCTGCGGGCACCGGTGAGACGGAAAAGCCAGCCGAGGAACCCGCCAAGGCAAAGCCGGCTGCTCCGAAGAGTGAACCGAAGAAACCTGAGTCCAAGCCAGCGGCTTCCGCAGCCCCTGCGCCAGCTCGAGATGCGTCCCCGGTCGCAGAGACCACCGTGCGCGTAGACACCAAGCGCCTGGACGACATCATGAACATGGTGGGCGAGCTGGTTCTGGTGCGTAACCGTTTGCAGCGCCTGGGTGCGTCCAGTGAAGACGAGCACATGCACAAAGCCGTCTCCAATCTCGATGTGGTCACGACCGATCTGCAGGCGGCGGTCATGCAAACCCGCATGCAGCCGATCAAGAAAGTATTTGGCCGGTTCCCGCGGGTGGTTCGGGACCTGGCTCGCAGCCTGAAAAAAGAAGTGAACCTCGTGATGCACGGGGAAGACACTGATCTCGACAAAAACCTGGTGGAAGCATTGTCCGATCCGCTGGTCCACCTGGTACGAAACTCTGTGGACCACGGTATTGAAGCGCCCGACGTTCGGGAAAAAGCCGGCAAGCCGCGCCAGGGTACCGTTACCCTGTCCGCTGAGCAGGAGGGTGACCATATCCTGCTGGCCATCGAGGATGATGGTGCTGGTATGGACCCCGATGTGCTGCGTCGCAAGGCTGTCGAGAAAGGCATCTACGAACAGGATGCCGCCGATCGCCTGACCGATAACGAATGTTTCAACCTGATCTTCTCCGCCGGTTTTTCCACCAAGGAGCAGATTTCGGATGTCTCCGGGCGCGGCGTTGGCATGGACGTAGTCAAGACCAAGATTGGTCAGCTCAACGGCCAGATCAGCATTGTCTCGGAATTGGGTAAGGGCTCCCGGATCATCATCAAGGTACCGCTGACCCTCGCGATCATGCCGACCCTGATGATCATGCTCGGCGACCAGTCGTTCGCGCTGCCGCTGGTCAATGTGGTGGAAATCTTCCACCTGGATCTAACCAAGACCAACATCGTCGACGGGCGCGAATGCATTGTCGTACGGGACAAGGTGTTCCCGCTGTTCCATATCAAGCGCTGGTTGGTGGGTAAGGGCCAAGGTCAGGAAGAGCCGACCAACGCCCATGTGGTCATCGTTGCCATGGGAACCAAGCAGGTGGGCTTTGTGGTGGATCAGCTGGTGGGCCAGGAAGAAGTGGTCATCAAGCCGCTGGGCAGGGCGCTTCAGGGTACCCCGGGTATGGCGGGAGCCACCATCACTGGTGATGGCCGTATTGCCCTGATTATTGACGTTCCCAGCCTGCTGCAACACTACAGTTGACGCCGGTCCGGCTCAGACGTGGAAGCGGACTTCGTTAGGAGAAATGGATGACAGTTGCTGTCCTGGTCGTGGATGATTCAGGTTTCTTTCGCAAACGGCTGACGGAAATTCTGACAGGCTCCGGCCAGATCAAGGTAGTAGGCGCGGCCACCAATGGCCGCGAGGGTGTCGAGCTGGCGGCGAAATTGCGGCCGGATGTCATCACCATGGATTACGAAATGCCGGTCATGGATGGCATCTCGCAGTCCGGGAAATCATGAAAAAGCACCCGACACCGGTGCTCATGTTCTCGTCGCTCACCTACGAAGGCGCCAGGGTAACCCTGGACGCGCTGGAAGCCGGGGCGGTGGATTTCCTGCCGAAGAATTTCGAGGAAATCGCCCGTGACGGCGGTCAGCTCCAGCGTATTCTGATCGATCGCATTCTCGACGTTGCCCGTAGCCAACCTGGCGTCCGTCCGAACTCAGTCCCGGTCACCAAGTCCACGGATCAAGCCGCTCGAAACAACACCGCTGCGCGCACTCGTACACCGTCATCTCCAGCACCCCGCCCAGCACCTGCTCAGCGACCACCAGAGGCTGCCGTCGAGGCGGAAGTCAGCCGGCGTTCCTATCGGCGCGGGCCCGCCAAGCACTACACCGCTGTTGGAATTGGGACTTCCACCGGCGGCCCGGTGGCCCTGCAGCGTGTTTTGACGGCTTTGCCGGCATCCTTCCCGGCACCGATTGTGCTGATTCAGCACATGCCCGCCAGCTTTACCCCGGCCTTTGCCGAGCGCCTCAATAAGTTGTGCAAGATTGAAGTTCGCCAGGCCGAAGACGGCGACATGCTCAAGCCGGGCCTGGCGTTGCTGGCACCCGGTGGCAAGCAGATGATGATTGAAAACCGTGGTGGCCAGGGTCGGGTTCGTATCCTGCCTGGCGATGAACGCCTGAACTACAAACCCTGTGTCGACGTTACCTTTGGCTCACTGGCACGCAGTTTCCCCGGTAAGACTCTGGGAGTAATCCTCACTGGCATGGGTGCGGACGGCAAGGATGGCTGCCGGATGATGAAGCAGAGCGGCTCCGACGTCTGGTCCCAGGATGAAAAATCCTCGGTCATCTATGGCATGCCCATGGCGGTGGCGAAAGCCGGACTCAGCGATGAAATTCTGGCACTCGACGAAATCGGGCCTCGGCTGGTGGAAGGCGTTTCCTGATGGATATTCTGAGTCTCCTCGGCATAGTACTGGCGTTTGCCGCCATCCTGGGCGGCAATCTGCTTGAGGGTGGGGCGCTCAGTTCGCTGTTCAATGCCCCGGCAGCCTGATCGTGGTGGGCGGAACTCTGGCAGCAACTATTCTGCAAACCTCCTGGCCGATTCTGAAGCGGGCCTTTCAGCAGGTGCGCTGGGTGCTGGTGCCGCCGTTCATCAGCATGGAAGACGGCATCGGCAAAGTCATTGATTGGAGTGTAAAGGCCCGCAAACAGGGCCTGCTCGGGCTGGAAGGCCTGGCCGAGCGGGAGCCCGAACTGTTTGCCCGCAAGGGCCTGCAGCTGCTGGTGGACGGCGCAGAAACCGAGACCATTCGCGGCATCATGGAAGTGGATCTGGAATCCCGGGAACAGCGTGATCTGGAGTCCGCCCAGGTCTTCGAAGCCATGGGTGGGTATTCACCGACCATCGGAATTATCGGCGCGGTCATGGGCCTGATTCAGGTGATGACCAATCTCGAAGACCCACAATCCCTGGGTAGCGGTATCGCCACCGCCTTTGTTGCCACCATTTACGGGGTGGCGCTGGCGAACCTCTTGTTCTTCCCGGTTGCCAACAAGCTTCGCGGCATTGTCCGGGAGCGAACCCGATACCAGGACATGATGATCGACGGCATTATTGCCATCGCCGAGGGGGAAAACCCCAAATCCATTGAAATGCGACTGCGGGGCTTCCTGCAGTAGTCATGGTCGGGGCATCGTATGCGACGTCGTAGGCAGTCCCAGCAAGATCTTCACAACAAGGAGCGGTGGCTGATTTCCTATGCGGATTTCATAACCCTGCTGTTCGCGTTTTTTGTGGTGATGTATTCGGTGTCCTCGGTGAACCAGGGTAAGTACAAGGTGCTTTCGGAAACCTTGACCGGGGTGTTCAATGCGCCTCAGCGTTCCTTCCAGCCCATCGAGGTGGGCGATCAGCCCCAGCCGTTGGTCAGCGATGCCGTCATTCCACCGCCCGTCTCCGAAGCGCCCCGGAACCCCGAGCGTGAGGCCGAGGTGCGCAGCAGGGCACTCAGTGCCATGGCCGATCAGCTAGCCCTGGAATTTGAAGAGTTGATCGGCCAGGGGGTTATCACCCTGGAATCCAGTGATCGCTGGCTGGAACTGAACCTTCCCAATAGCTTGCTGTTTGGAAGCGGCGATGCCGAGCCGCACTACGATGCCTTCGCCGTGATCGAGAAAATCGCCACGGTGCTGCGCAATCGTGATAACGCGGTAAAGGTCGAAGGGTTCACCGATGACCGGCCCATCAGCAGCCAGCGTTTTCCCTCCAACTGGGAGCTGTCCGCAGCTCGGGCCGCGGCGGTGGTGCGCATGTTGTCGATGGAGGGCATTGAGCCCGAACGATTGGCCGCCGTCGGTTACGGTCGGTTCCAGCCGGTTGCTCGCAACGACACCGACGAGGGCCGTCGTCGTAATCGCCGGGTCGTCCTGTTGATTTCCCGTGATGCCAATGTCCGTGGTGCCATGCGCTGACAGCGCGGATCGGCGGCACTTGCGTATGGCAGCGTTGGCACGGTTCCTGTATTTACTCATGGCAGTATTCTTTCCCGGCAACCGATTGCCGCCGCAGCCTGTTTGCAATGCGTCATCGGTGTTCAAGTTGCCGGGCAAGTGGCCGATAAACCGGAATGCAGCAGCGTTCGTCGCCGCTGCCATGGCGTTTTCTTTGGAGAAACATACGTGCGAATCTGGGCAGTAGCCAATCAGAAAGGTGGTGTTGGCAAAACCACATCCGTGGTGGCGTTGGGCGGCATGCTGGCCGAGCGCGGCAAGCGGGTGCTGGTGGTGGATCTGGATCCGCACGGGTCTCTGACGAGCTGGTTTGGTTACGATCCCGATACCATTGCGCACAGCGTGTTTGATCTGTTCCAGCATCAGGGCAAGGTGCCCGAGGGTCTGTCGGCCCAGCTCATCACCGAAACCAGCTGCCGTGGCCTGTCGCTGCTGCCCGCAAGTACCGCGCTGGCGACGCTGGAGCGTCGGATGGTGGGTGTTGAAGGCATGGGGCTGATTATCTCCCGGGCCCTGGCCCAGCTGTGGGACGATTTTGACTATGTCATTCTCGACAACACCCCCTCGCTCGGCGTGCTGATGGTCAATGCCCTGGCGGCTGCCCAGCATTTGGTCATTCCGGTACAGACCGAGTTTCTCGCCATCAAGGGTCTGGAGCGTATGCTGCATACCTTGAAGATGATCATGCGGTCCCAGAAGAACGAACTGACCTACACCATTGTTCCGACTCTCTACGATCGCCGCACCCAGGCATCGGTGAAGAGTCTGAACCTGTTGCGGAAAACCTACCCGGACACGCTGTGGCGCTTTGCAATACCGGTCGACACCAAATTTCGGGACGCCAGTCAGGCTGGCATAGTCCCTTCGGCCGTGGATGCCACCACCCACGGTGTTCGGGCCTACACCAAACTGCTTGACGATCTTTTGACGCGGACAGGATCGGTCAAGGAGCGTCAGCATGGCTGACGAAAAAATGACAAAGCTGGCGGACCCGGCCAGCGCCATCGCCAATTACCTGGACGATCTGCTGCACACGGCGACGGATTCGGCGCTGCGCGAAGAAGTCAGTGTCGAGGTGCCGGCGCCGGAGAAAAAGGTGAAAGCCCAGCCGATCGAGCAGCCGGTGGCAGCACCGGTTCCAGAGCCAGAGCCAGAGCCAGAGCCAGAGCCAGAGCCAGAGCCAGAGCGGCCCGCACCTCCGGAGCCTGTAATGGCTGAGCCCGAGGTGGAAGTCCGTCATGCACCGGAGCCAAAGCCGGCGGAGCAGGCGCCGCTGGCCCGGCCCGATTGGTCAGAGGCGCCCTTCGAGTGTCTGATTTTTACCGTTGCCGGACTTCAGCTAGCGGTGCCACTGATTTTGTTGGGCGCCATTCATAAGGTTGAGGACGACAGCGAGATCCGGCCGATTCCGGGCAGTCCGCGCTGGTACATGGGTATGCGCCCGGACCGTGATCACAACCTGAGGGTGGTGGACACGGCGGAATGGATCATGGCCGGACGGGTTCCGGAGAATGCCCGGGACAACTATCGGTTTGTCATTCGTCTGGATAACAGCGAGTGGGGCCTGGCCTGCGACGACGTAGCCCAATCGTTCACCCTTCGACCCGACGAAGTGCGCTGGCGAAGCGCGCGCAGCAAGCGGCCCTGGTTGGCCGGAACTGTGATTGATCATATGTGTGCGCTCATTGATGTGCGCACCATGGCCGACCTATTGGTGCGGGCCGAACGCGAACAACATCTGGATCTGAGCTGACGAAAACGTCGGTTACCGATTGAAACCGTGCCACGCTGGCACGGTTTGTGCCCTTAACTATAGTATTGGGCACTGATGATGACTTTTTGACGAACAGGTTGCCCGCCGGGCAGCCACAGAGGAGATACAGTGCTATGGCATCCCCGAGCGGACAACACAATCAGGTCCAGGACGATCAGGTACTGCAGTACGTGACCTTCCGATTGGATGACGAGACCTACGGTCTGGACGTCATGCAGATTCAGGAGGTGCTGAGGTACACGGAGATTGCCCCGGTTCCCGGTGCGCCCGATTACGTGCTCGGCATCATCAATCTGCGGGGTAACGTGGTCACGGTCATCGACACCCGTCGCCGATTTGGTCTGGCGGATGCAGAAGTGACCGACGCAACGCGGATAGTGGTGATGGAATCGGCCAATCAGGTCATGGGAATCCTGGTGGATTCGGTGGCTGAAGTGGTCTACCTGAAGTCCAGCGAGATTGAGACTGCACCGAACGTGGGTAACGAGGAAAGTGCCAAGTTTATCCAGGGCGTGTGCAACAAGGATGGTGAACTGATCATCCTGGTTGAGTTCGACAAAATGCTGTCAGAGAACGAATGGGCGGAAATCTCCGCGCTGTAAAAGAGGGCCTTCGGGTCCACAGTGCCAAAGATGGACGCCTTTCGAGTTAAATCACGGGAGACGTCCGTCATGTTTGCAGAAATTCCTTCCTACCTGCCTTGGGCTATGACCGCTGGTGTTGGTGCGTTGTTGGTCATCCAGGGCTTCGTCCATGGTCGCCAGATCCGGCAACTGAAAGCGTCACTCAAAAACCGCTGCGATACCCTGGGCCGAGAGTTGCATGCCACCACGAGTGGCAGTGTGGGCATCGGCCAACGGCTGGTGGGCTGTGAGCGCCAGTTGCACGAACTTCGCACGACGCTCGATGAAATGCGCCAGAACGACCCCCTGCGCATCTCCTACGACGAGGCCTCGCGCCTGGTGGACCTGGGGGCCGACATTGAGGACCTGATGAACACCTGTGGTATCTCACGCCCGGAAGCGGAGCTGGTCTCAGCTCTGAAGAAGCGGCAGGCGGCGTAAGCGTCGAATGGACGGAAGTCCGGTCGCCGGTTAAGTGGCGGCGGGATCGTCTTTACGGCCGGCGTCTTCGGGCGTGCGGCCGCGGATGTGGAAGGCAAACGCCAGAATTTCGGCAATCACCCGATACAGGCTCTCCGGAATCTCCTCATTCAGCGAGAGCCGGGCCAGGATGCTGGCCAATTCTGCATTTTCGTACAGGGGCACGCCGTGCTCCCGCGCTATTCTGACAATCTCCTGTGCCAGTTCCTCGGTTCCGGTAGCCGCAATCGTGGGCGCCTGCTCACCATCGTATTTCAATGCCACAGCCGCGTGAGTGGGCTGGTGTGACGAACGTTCACTCATGCTCGGGTATCCACCAATCTGTGCTCAAGCCGGGTGACCGAGCCTTCGGGGCTGCCGCGCCGGCATTCCAGGTCGGTCACCTCCAGGCCGAGGTCGGTCAGGCTCTGCCGTAACAAGGGTAGTTCCTCGTTCACCTGGCGCAGAGTGCTTTGTTTTTCCGCCCAGACCCTGGCACTGACCGATTGCTGACGCAACGCCACGTCAAAGTGCAGGGGGCCGGCATCGTCCAGGTCCATGGCCAGTGCCAGTCGCCACTCGCTGGTCGCGGCTTTTTTGGAGTCCCGTTTGTCACTGCGTTCGTCCGGGTGCTGGTCGATGCGCAGCTGCGCCACTTTGGGCTCGTTCTGGGGGGTGACCCAGGGCAGTTCCAGCAACACCGTGCTCAGTGGCGCCGGCGCGTCGCCGGCGCCCCGGGCCGCCAATACCTGGCTGTGCAACTGGTTAACGGTAATCCGGTTGAGCATGCCGGCCAACAGCCGCAGCATCTGGCCCACGGTGGTGGGTTCGCTGGAAGCCGACGCAGGCGAGGGCGTCATGGCCTGGGGGAATTGCAGCGGTGCCTGAACCAGCTCGGGGCTGGCCAGCGGGGTAATGCGGGTGAACTGTTCCGGACCCTGGCCCTGTTGGGCTAGCAGGGCGGTAATCACCCGGCCGATGGCCAGTTTCAGGTCGGGCAGTGCGGCCGAGGGGGTCTGGGCCAGCCGGGACTCGGCAAACACACCACTCTCGGCGATCCACTGTTTAACCTGCTGCAGTGGCTGCTCCTGGCCTCCGCTGCCTGGCTTCAGGCTAGTGGCCGTGGGCAGATTCGCCAGCACCTGCTGAATGCTCTGGCGGGCAGCTTCCGGTAGCGGTTGCGTCACACGAGCAGATGGCAACTGCCCAGGGCTCGGGTCCGGTTTCAGGCCCTGGTTCAGGCTGGCCAGCATCCGGCTCAGGCCGCTCTCCAGGTTTTGTTGCCAGGGCAGGTGTTGGGCCAGCGCCCTGGCGACCACGGTGGCCTGGGCTGGAGCCAGCTTGCCCATCAGTTGAAGTTCGTTGCCGGCCCGCATGATCTTTACCCAGTCGCCTGGCTCCAGCGAGGTTTTGCCAATGGCTGCGTCCACCGTCAGGGATTTGCCGCGCACATCGAGCAACAGTTCCGATCGTTCCCCAGCCTGGCGATTGATCACTTCGGCGACTCTGGCCAATGTGGTTTGCCGGTTGGCCAGCTGCAGCGCATCGAGTTGCTGACGGGCGGAAACCGGTAGATCGGCGACGGCCTTCTGGCTCTCAGCCGTGCTTGAGGGCTGCGGGCTAGAAGAGGGCACGGTAGGCTGGGGCGGCTGTGGGCCAGTCGGTAGTTTCATCGCAATTGGTTTGGTGTCGGGCGATTTGGTATTGGGCAAGAGTAATCCGCCCGGGGTTTCGTTATAATACGCCGCGCCGGCGGGTCTTGCCGTGAAAAAAATCTCTGCACCCGCCTTGTCCGTGTTGAATGCATCCGATGCCGCGTGTGCGCGCATCGTCCTGGTTACGGGGCCCTGATGTCTGAGCCGATCCTACAGGCTACCAATCTGCAGTGTGAACGAGATGAGCGGATGCTGTTCCGTGACCTTTCATTTTCCATACTGCCCGGTACGGTTACCCGTGTCGAGGGGGCAAACGGAACCGGCAAAACCACCTTGCTGAGAATCCTTGCTGGCCTCAACGATGCCTGGTCCGGCGAGCTATTGTGGTGCGGTAAGTCCCGCAGCTGGCATCGCGAGGAATTTCTGCGCAATGTGCTGTACCTTGGGCACCGCCCGGGCATCAAGGCGCTGCTGTCTCCGATGGAGAACCTGCGCGCCCTGGTGGCCGCCCGCCGCCCGGTCGCCGATTCGGTTCTGCGCCAGGCGCTGTCCGGAACCGGACTGGATGGCTTTCACGATGTTCCCTGCCGCCGCCTGTCCGCTGGCCAGCAGCGCCGTGTCGCCCTGGCCCGCTTGCTGATCGCCGACGAACCCCTGTGGCTGCTTGATGAAGTGTTTACCGCCATCGACGCCAAGGGCGTCAGCGCCATTGAGGCATTGCTGCAGCAACGTGCCGCCGAGGGCGGGGCCGTGGTGGTGACCACACACCATGACTTGCAGTTGCCCGGCATGCGCAGCATCAAACTGGGTGAGGTGGCGCCGCAATGAATGCTGAAACCCGTCCACTGATCAAACCCCAGGAATCTGCCGTAAGCACTGTTGCTGCCATGAGGCGGTCTTCAGCCGGGATATGAAAGTGGCCTTCCGTCAGCGCCAGGATCTGCTCAATCCCCTGTTGTTTTTTGTCATGGTGGTGACCCTGTTCCCCCTCGGGGTAAGCCCGGAAGTGTCATTTCTGCGCGAGGCGGGTGCGGGCATTCTGTGGTGGCAGCACTGTTGTCCGTACTGCTGTCGCTGGACCACCTGTTTCGCCATGATTTTGATGATGGCACTCTTGAGCAACTGGTGCTTCAGCCGCAGCCACTGTTCCTGCTGGTGCTGGCGAAAACCCTGGCGCATTGGGTGCTGACCGGCCTGCCTCTGGTGCTGTTGGCGCCGATACTGGGGGTGATGGTGCACCTGGACGGGAACTCCATCGCGGTTTTGTGTCTAACGCTGCTGATCGGAACACCGGTGCTGAGCCTGATCGGCTCCATTGGCGCGGCACTGACCCTGGGCCTGCGCTCAGCCGGTGTGCTCTTGTCTCTGCTGATCATCCCACTGTACATTCCGGTGCTGATCTTTGGCACCGGCACAGTGGCCGCAGCAACGGAGGGCGCTCCGGTCGGGGCATACGTGCCTGATGGGGGCGTTTCTGGTCCTGGCGATAACACTGGCACCATTTGCAGCCGCGGCAGCGCTGAAAATCAGCCTGTCGAACAGCTAGGAATAATTGATGATGTTTAGGGTATCCGTCTGATGTGGCAGATTTTTCATAAACTGGGTTCGCCCAAATGGTTCTTCGGGATCGCATCCCGATTGATGCCGTGGTTGCTGGCGGGCGCACTGGCCTTGCTGGCCGTGGGCCTGGTCTGGGGCCTGGCCTTTGCACCCAAGGATTACCTCCAGGGCAACAGTTACCGGATCATCTTCATTCACGTACCCTCAGCGTTTCTGGCGCAGTCGGTGTATATCATGATGGCGTCGGCCGCGGTGGTGACGCTGGTCTGGCGGATGAAGCTGGCCGATGTCTTCGTCAAAGCGGTTGCTCCGGTTGGCCTGGTGCTGACCTTTCTGGCCCTGTTCACGGGTGCGGTTTGGGGCAAGCCGACCTGGGGTACCTGGTGGATTTGGGATGCCCGGCTTACCTCAATGCTGATCCTGCTGTTTCTTTATGGCGGAGCAATCGCCCTGGATCGGGCCATCAATGATGAAAAATCGGCGGCTCGGGCGGTCGCGGTACTGGTATTGGTCGGGGTGGTAAATATCCCTATCATCAAATACTCCGTGGAATGGTGGAATACCCTGCACCAGCCTGCGACGTTCAAGCTGACCGAAAAACCGTCCATGCCGGCGGAAATGTGGGTGCCTCTGTTGCTGTCGGTCCTGGGCCTGTACCTGCTGTTCGGCTGGCTTGCCTGCCTGCGCATGCAGACAGAAATCCTGGTTCGTGAGCAGCGCACGCGTTGGGTCAAAGAACATGTACTGTCGCGGAGGGCTGGTTAAATGGCATTCGACTCGTTTACCGCGTTCATCGCAATGGAAGGCCACGGTCCTTATGTTTGGGCCTGTTATGGCGTCTTTTTCCTGCTCGTGGCGGCGATGATGGTCTGGTCATGGCGTCGACACCAGGCGGTGCTGAAATCCTGCCGCCGGGTGCACGAAACCGCAGACGACAGCGGACGTGGCTCGGCGCAACCGACACCGGCGACGTTTACCCGGGTAAAAGTTTCCCAAGACTGAATGGCAGATACTGAATGCATCCTATCCGTAAAAAACGACTGACCATCGTTCTGTTTCTGATGGCAGGTATTGCACTGGCGGTCGGTTTGACCACTTATGCGTTGCGCCAGAACATCAATCTGTTCTATGACCCGAGTCAGATCTCCGCCGGAGAAGCACCGGTGGATGTCCGCATCCGCGCCGGTGGCATGGTCGAGGAAGGCTCGGTGGTGCGTGATCCGGAGAGCCTTGAGGTGGAGTTCCGGGTAACCGATTTCAGTGCCTCGGTGCCGGTGGTTTATGTTGCATTCTGCCGGACCTGTTTGCCGAAGGGCAGGGCGTGGTTGCCATGGGTAAGCTGAACGGCGAAGGTCGCTTTGTCGCCGATCAGGTACTGGCGAAACACGATGAGAATTACATGCCACCTGAGGTGGCGGAGGCGTTGGCGAAATCCGCCAAGGCGCGGGGTGAGAACGGTGAGGGCACCGGGACGTCATCCACGTATTGATTATTAAACTACAAACGGCCATGTGGCCAGAGGGCTTTGATGTATCCGGAACTCGGACAGCTCGCACTAATTCTTTCGCTGCTGTTGGCAGTGCTCCTCTCGGTAGTTCCCCTGGTGGGATCGATTGCCGGACGGGATAACCTGCAGGGGTTCGGTCGCCCGCTCGCGACCGGTATGTTTGTTTTTGTCGCCCTGGCGTTCGCGGTGCTCACCCACGCCTTTCTCACAGACGACTTCTCAGTGGCCTACGTGGCTAATAACAGTAACAGTCTGTTGCCTTGGTACTATAAATTCAGTGCGGTCTGGGGCGGCCACGAGGGCTCGCTGCTGTTGTGGATTCTAATGCTGGCGGGCTGGACATTGGCGGTGGCGGTGTTTAGCCGCCGGTTGCCCTCGGTGGTGGTGGCCCAGGTGCTTTCGGTCCTCGGCATGGTCACCGTGGGTTTCATGCTGTTCACTCTGATTACCTCCAACCCTTTTGATCGCCTGCTGCCCAATGTGCCTGCAGACGGTGCTGACCTGAATCCGCTGCTGCAGGATTTCGGCCTGATCGTACACCCACCGATGCTCTACATGGGGTACGTTGGTTTTGCTGTCGCCTTCGCGTTTGCCATTGCCGCACTGATCAATGGTCGTTTGGATGCTGCCTGGGCTCGCTGGACAAGGCCATGGACGACCGTGGCCTGGTCATTTTTGTCACTCGGAATTGCGCTGGGTAGTTGGTGGGCCTACTACGAATTGGGCTGGGGTGGCTGGTGGTTCTGGGATCCGGTCGAGAATGCTTCGCTGCTACCCTGGTTGTCCGGTACCGCACTGATGCATTCCCTGGCGGTGACTGAAAAACGCGGTGTCTTCAAGAGCTGGACCGTTCTGCTGGCCATTGTCACCTTTGCGCTCAGCTTGCTTGGAACCTTCCTGGTGCGTTCCGGTGTGCTGACCTCGGTGCATGCCTTCGCTTCTGATCCCGAGCGTGGTGTGTTCCTGCTGGCACTGCTGGCGGTGACCGTCATTGCCAGCCTGACGCTTTACGCATTCCGGGCACCGGTGGTGCATGTTCGTGCCAGGTACGGATCAATGTCCCGGGAAATCTTCCTGCTGCTGAACAACGTGATGTTGGTTTCCGCCACGCTGCTGGTGGCTATTGGCACCCTGTATCCGCTGGTGCTCGATTACCTGGAGATGGGCAAGCTGTCTATCGGCGAGCCGTTCTTCAACATCACCTTCAGCCCCCTGGCGGTCGCAACCGGCCTGCTGATGGGCGCGGGTATCTTCTCCCGCTGGAAGAAAACCGATGGCGGCTGGCTTGGTCGCAAGCTGTTGTGGCCGCTGGCGATCAGCCTGGTGGCTACTGCTGCGGTACTGGTTGGTTACGGAGCTTTACGCCTTGGGCTTTTGCCGGAATTTTCACCGCCATGTGGGTCGCCGTGGCGACCTTCTGGGACCTCTGGGAAAAGTCCGCGTCACGCAAAGGGCGCCTGCATGGCCTGAAACGCCAGTCGCGCAGCTACTACGGGATGGTGTTGGGTCATTTGGGCCTGGCCATCGTCATGGCCGGTGCCACTGTTGTGTCCAATTATGGCATCGAGCGAGATGTTCGTATGGTGCCGGGTGATGTGGCCACTGTGGGCGATTACCAGTTTGTATTCCGGGATATCGGTGAGCGCCGGGGTGCCAACTTTACCGCCCAGTACGGCAGCTTTGATGTGCTGGTGGACGGTGAGAAGATCGCCGACCTGCACCCGGAGAAGCGTCAGTACTCTGTGGGTATGAGCGTGATGACCGAGGCGGATATCGACGCCGGTCTGTTCCGCGACATCTTTGTAGCTGTCGGCGAGCGGATTTCGGACAACGCCTGGGCTATTCGGTTGCAGTACAAGCCGCTGGTGCGCTGGCTTTGGTTAGGCGCCATTTTCATGGCAGCCGGTGGCTTCCTGGCCATTTCCGATCGACGCTACCGGGTGCGTGAACGCTCGGCCCAGAAAGCAACGACAGGTGCCCGCCCTGGCACCGCGACTGAATCCGCAGGAGCAGTGTCATGAAGCGTTTTTTACTGTTTTTGCCGCTGCTGATTGCCGTGGTGTTGGGCGTGGTGCTGTTCGCTGGCATCGGCAAAGATCCCACCAAACTGGAATCGGCGCTGATCGGCAAGCCTGTTCCGGCGTTCAGTCTGAAGGATCTGAATACTCCGGAGACTCAGCTCAACGAAACCCTGTTCAAGGGCAAGGTGCAGTTGCTGAACGTGTGGGGCACCTGGTGTCCGGCCTGTCGTGACGAGCACGACGACCTGATGTGGTTGGCCGAGGACGAGGGCGTGTCCATCGTTGGTCTGAACTACAAGGACAACCGGGATGATGCCCTGGTCTGGCTGGACCGTCTCGGCAATCCCTACAGCACATCAATCTACGATCCCGGGGTACCCTGGGTTTTGATCTGGGCGTCTATGGTGCGCCGGAGACCTTCGTCATTGATGAGCAGGGTGTGGTGCGCTATCGCCATGTTGGCGTGGTTAATGAGAAGGTCTGGCAGGAGACCCTGCTGCCGGTGATCAACGATATCCGGGAGAATGGCTGATGTCCCGCTTTGCCCTCGTTGCCGTGCTGCTGTTGCTGGCCCCCATGGCCAGCGCGCAGGTGACCGATGTCTATAACTTTGAGACCACACAGCAAGAGCAGCGCTTCCAGGATCTGATTGATGAACTGCGTTGCCCGAAGTGTCAGAACCAGAACATTGCCGACTCCAACTCGCCCATCTCCAAGGACATGCGCGCCGAGGTTTATCGCCGAATGCGCGCGGGCGAGAGTAATGATCAAATCGTCGATGCTCTGGTAGATCGCTTTGGCGAATTCATTCTGTACCGGCCCCAGGTCGAAAAACGTACCATTCTGCTGTGGGCAACCCCGGCCATTGCCGTACTCGGCGGTCTGCTGGTGGTGATCGGTGTCATTGTGCGCTCCCGGCGCCAGACTGACGAGACACCGGAACTGACGGCTGAAGAGAAAGCCCGCGTGGCTAGGATTCTTGCAGAGGACGATCAGGACAATCGGGCCTGATTCTTTTCTCTGCGCTGCACTCATGACTGAACCTGTGACGATATCTCCATGACTGAAACCTTCTGGATTGCCGCAACGGTACTCATCATCCTGGCCCTTGCGTTTGTGTTGTATCCGGTGCTTTTTCACAGCTCAGCGGCGAGAGAGCGAGCTGACTTCAGAAACCAGAACCTGATGGCCTATCGCAGCCGGATGAAGGAACTGGATGCCGAATACGAGGCCGGGATACTGGACGACGACAACTACCGGCAGCTGAAAGAGGAGCTCGCCGGCGCCATGCTCGACGACGTCCCGGATGAGACGGTGATGGGGCCCGCCCTGAGCGGCCGCAAAAGCGCCATTGCCGTGGGTTTGATGGCCATTCTGCTGGTGCCTGCTGCGACCTATTATCTTTACCAGGAGTGGGGCGCCATGGATGACGTAGAACAGCTCATCACTATGCAGGCCATGGGGCAGACTGACAGCGCCCGCCAGAACCAGATGGCTGAACTGGCAGAACAGCTCCGGGAAAAGCTCGAGGCCAGCCCCGACAATCCCGATGGCTGGGCCATGCTGGGACAGAGCTACATGCGTCTGGAGCAGTATCCGGCTGCGGCCTCGGCCTTCCGCCGTCTTTCGGAATACGCGCCCAATGAAAACGCCCGCGCCGTCGCGCTGGGTCTGGCTGCACAGGCCCAGTTCTTTGACAGTCGGGGCGCTATGACCGCTGAGGTGAGGGCGGCCATTGAGGCGGCCCGCGAACTGAATCCCGACGAGGTGAACGCCTGGGCCTGCTGGCATTCACGCCTTCAGCCAGGAAAACTACCGGGAAGCGATCAAGTACTGGGAGCGCATTGTCGCGGTGGCGCCGGATCATCCTCAACTGGCTTCGATTCAGGGTGGTATTCAGGAAGCCTACGGTCGTCTGGGTGAAACGCCACCCACTTTCGAGACTGCGGAGCCGAGGGCCCGGGTGTGACTGTCCGGGTGAGCTTGTCCGAGGCGTTTCGGGATCAGGTTCCGGAGGACACCGTGCTGTTTGTGTTCGCCCGTGGTCAAGGTGGTGCCGGTGGCCCGCCCCTGGCGATTACCCGACTGACCGCAGACGCCCTGCCGGCTGAGGTGCGCCTGGATGACAGCAAGTCGATGTCGCCGGAGGCGAAAATCTCCAGCGCCGAGGCGGTCATGGTGACGGCCCGCCTGAGCCGCTCAGGCAACGCCATCGCCCAGCCCGGAGACTGGCAGGGAAGCCTGGAAGTGCCGGCCGCGGTTAGTGAAGAGGAGGGCGAGCCGGTCGAGTTGGTGATCGACCAGCAGCTCACTCAGTAACGGAAAGTCTCTCGAGAGAGTCTTATTGAAAAGGAGCCCCGGATAATCAGAACCGGCTTCGCCACACCTACGCCGACAGGCTGTCGGGATACAGTGGCGGCAGCTCGGAACCCAGGGGCTCTTCCGACTTGCGCTGCTCACGCACCTGTTGCAGCGCTTTCGCCAGGGCACGGCCGTCCCAATTCTCTGCAGTATCAGCGCCCGGTGCGAACAGGCGAGCCTGCAGGCGCCGCAGTTCGGCGCTCAGGGTGGCATTATTCAACCCCGCCAACACCTCCGACGCGGTCTTGAAGTTCTGTCCGGCAAAGCGCTGGTTCGCCCACTGCACCAGCAGCGCCGGGGTGGAGGCCGATCCCTTGCGGGCGGCTTGGATCAGTTGCTCGAACAGCTTGTTTTCCCGATGGTCCGGTTCAGCCGGCGCTGACTCGAACCGATTACCCGCGGTTCGGGCTCGCCACCACAACACCAGAGTGGCCAGCCAGAGTGCAGCCAGTACCAGGCTCAGCCATTGCCAGCCAGATGCGTCACCGTCCGAAGTTCTGGCTCAGAAGTGCCAGAGGCGCCTGTGTCGTTATCGGTGCTGGAAGGCGTGGCTTGTGATGCCGTTTGCGCTGAGGCACCGCCCACCTGCAAGGTCTTGGCCGGAATGATGGCAACCTGCTCGCTGTCGGTGGTGGTATCCCACCAGGTGATCCGCATTTCGGGCAGGGTCAGCGGGCCGGATTGTACCGGCACCAGGGCACGGGTCTGGCTCAGGCTCGAGGCGAGCCCGGCCGGTGTGATGTCGGTTTTCCGTTCCGGTGCCTCGGGGTAACTGCGCAGGCCTTCCGGAGCAAGTTCCGGCAGCGGAGGCAAAGCTTCGGCCGGCAGGCCTGCCGCCCGCAGGGTGATGTTGCGGGTCAGGTTTTCGCCGGTTTCCACCTGCAGGGATTCGGGCAGGCCGCTCTCTTCCAATGTCAGGGCGCTGGCGGGCAGCCAGGTATCACCGGTGTAGCTGGCGGGGACATCGTTCACCGGAACAGGATAGAGTTGCTCGCTGTCGCGCAGGAAAATCAGTTTGCCGCTGGCATCGCGGGCCTGTCCTTCAAATTCGATCGGAGGCAGGGTCAGTTCGCCCGGTTGTTGCGGAAACAGTGCATAGCGGCGTTCCACCACCCGGTAACGGACACCATCGCGGTAGCGGGAGTATTCCCGCTGTTTGCCCAGGGGCTCGATGATGGCATCCGGGTGGTCCGGCTCCGACAATTCGCCGCGCACCAGGTTGCCGCTGAAGAACAGGCGGATGGTCATGGTCAGTTGTTCCTGCACATAGACCTCCGCCTTGTCGGCCGATAACTCGATGAAGCTGTCCCGGCTGGCGGCCGCTTTCTGGTCCGGTGGGCTTCCGCTCACCACCTGGATGTTGACCGGTTTCGAGGTCGAGTCCTTGAAGCTGAGTGACGGAATGGTCAGCTTGCCGCTGCGCTGGGGCGCCAGCTGATAGGTCCAGGTGATCTCACCCACCATGTCATTGTTCACGGTGCGAATGCTGTAGCGCTGGTTCTTGCCCAGTATCTCGAACGCCGGTTCCACCTTTTCGATGTCGGGCGAGGGCAGGTTGGACAGGTCCAGATTGAAGAGATTGCTCAGGTTGATGTCCAGTTTCATCGACCCGGTCACGGTCAGGGTCAGCACTTCGCCTTCATAAAGCCGAGTGCGGTCTGGTTCGACCTTGAGTTCCCCGGCGTGGAGAAAGGTGGCCATCGCCATCAGAACCAATACGCGAATGGCAGAGATCACTAGCCGGTTTACCATGGTGTATCGCCTCATCGGATGGTGTCTGGCGTTCCTGATACTGCTGCAGGAATTTCCGCTTCAGCAGGCCGCCGGGATTATCCGGAACCCGTCGCAGCCATTGTTCCTGGCCCTGGGACAGGGGCTGCTCGGAAATCTGGGCCGGTGCTTCAACTTGCCCGCTGCCGTCGGTGCCGTCACCGGATTGCGCCTGCTGCTGTTGTTCGGGCCCAGTGTTGTCCTGGGAGTCGCTGGCATTGCTGTCGGTCTCGTTGGAGCCGTTATTGGATGATGGCTCCGACGGCTGGCCCGGGTCCTGGCTGTTCTCGGATTGGCCGGATTCCTGGGGTTGCTCCTGGCCTTGATCGCCGGGGGACTGATCGGACGAGCCGTTTTGCGAATCACCATTCTGTTGCTGTTGCGATTGCTGTGACTGGTCCTGGCCTTGTTGCTGGTCCTGCTGTTGCTGTTGATCGAGTAGCTGTCTGACCAGTTCCCGGTTCTCGCGGGCGTCTGTCATGCCAGGGTCTTGTTCAAGGGCCTGATCGTAGGCGGCCAGCGCCTGTTCCAACTGGCCGGCCCGGGCCAGGGCATTGCCCCGGTTGTAGTCTGCTCGTGCGCCCTCGGCGGCGGAAAAGGCCTCTGCGGCCTGTTCGAACTGCTCCGAACGGTACAGCGCACTGCCGCGCCATTCCGGATCGTCCAGGCGGCTGGCGGCGTCGGCCGGGTTCTCACGGATCAGCTTCGGCGCCCGCTGGTCTTCCCGTTGCCAGAGTTCTCCCCAGTCCATGGCCTGGGCCGGCTGAGGTGTGAGTGGCAGCACGGTGAGGGCAAGGACGGTAAAGGCGCCACGGCGCCAGCCTAGCAATAATAGCGGTAGCACCAGCCAGAGCAGCCAGTAGCCGTCATCCTCCAGCGGTTCACCGTCAGGCCAGAGTCGGTTTCCTGCCAATCGTCGCTCTCTGTGGGTTCCAGCTTCAGGGCCTGGATATCGCCTTCATCCAGGGTGAGTCGCTCGCTTGCGCCCCCGTTCTGCTGGGCCAGACTGGCCAGGGATTCGGAGTTGGCGCGGGTGATGACGATATCGCCGTTTTCGCGGATAAAACCGCGCTTGGCCAGGGGAATAGGGCCACCTTGTTCGGTGCCCACCACCAGGGTATCCAGGGACAGGTCGGTGCCTTCCAGGGTTTGCGAAATGGCGGCGTGGTAGCGTTTGGGCACATCGTCGGTGATCAGCAGGATCCGGCCCTGGCCCGGCGCACCCTGTTGCAGCAGATCGCGGGCGCGGGCAATGGCAAGATCGGCCCTGTTGCCCGGGGCCGGCATGATCACCGGTTCCAGGACATCCAGCATGCCTTCGATGGTTTTGCCGTCGTCGGTCAGCGGTGCAACCACGTGGGCGTCGGCGGCGAACACGATCAGGCCGTTCAGGCTGCCCTCACGGGCGTCCAGAATATCGCGGATCTTGCGTTTGGCCAGGGTCAGCCGATTTGGTTCAAGGTCGGTGGCGAGCATCGACAGCGACAGGTCCAGCACGATAACCAGGCTATCTCCGGGCTGTTTTAGCGGCGTGGGTGCCTCGCGCCAGGCGGGACCGGCAAGGGCAATGGACAGGGCGATCACCGCCAGGGACACCGGTAGCATCGGCGATCGCTGCTGTTTGCCGGAGCTGCCGTCGTGGCGGATAACGGGCGTCAACAGTCGTTCAGGAATGATCCGGGCCCAGCCGCTGTCGCCAAGACGCAGGTGCCGGAGGGTGAACACCAGGATGGGCAGGCTCAGTATCAGCAGCAGCCAGAACGGACGGAGAAAATGGAAATCAGCCATCGGTTTCCCTCCTCACTGTCGGCTGGCCAAACTTCACCAGCGAAGAGCCGTGGCGGAGCAGTAGCAGGACCAGCCATAGCAATGCTGCCAGGCCCGCCGGCCAGGCAAAGAGTTCGGTGACCGGTCGGTAGAGCTTGCCCTCCAGTTCAATTGGCTCGAGCTGGTTGATGCTTTCGTAAATCAGTTCCAGTTCCGGCAGGCTGCGGGCCCGGAAGTAGCGGCCGCCCGTCTGCTCGGCCATGCGGGTCAAGAGCGCCTCGTCCAGATCCCGCGATGGATTCACCCGCCGCGAGCCCAGAAAGCCGCGCTGAACCATGGATTCGGCGCCGATACCGATGGTGTAGAGGCGGACACTGGCGGCTTGGCAATCTCGGTGGCTTTGTCCGGGGTGATTTCACCGGCGGTGTTGGCACCGTCGGTAAGCAGGATAACCACTCGCTGGTCCTGTGGCCGTTCCCGCAGCCGCTTGATCGATAAGCCCACCGCGTCGCCGATGGCGGTGGCACGGCCGGCCATACCCAGGCCCGATTCCCGCATCAGGTCTTCACGGTGGCCAGGTCAAAGGTCAGAGGCACCTGCACGTAGGGTTGAGTGCCAAACAGGATGAGCCCGAGGCGATCACCTTTGCGCTGGCTAATGAAATCATCCAGCACCACTTTTACCGCCTGCAGCCGATTTATGCTGCGGCCCTGAATGACCATGTCCTGTTCGTCCATACTCGGGGAGATGTCCACCACCAGCATCAGGTCGCGACCGGATACCGGTAGTTGTACCTGCTCGCCAACATGCTGTGGTCGCGCCAGCGCCACCACCAACAGACACCAGATCACGAACAACAGGGATTTCTGCCATAAAGGAGTGGCGCTGCCATGACGCTGACGCCGGGCAGGTCAGACAACCAGTGACCAACCGGCAGCATGGGTGCGTCCACGGCATGTCCCGCGGGCCGCCGCCATTGCAACAGCAGCGGTACCAGCACCAAAAGCATCAGCCAGGGATAAGCCAGACTCACCATGCCTGACCTCCCAGCCAGGAGCGGGCAAACTCCATGGCCTGTCGGGGGTCGGCGCTGGCCTTGGGTTGCCAGCTGCTGTGCACAATGGCTTCAACGATAGGCCGTGAAGCAATGCGATCCTTGGGTGCCGTCGCCAGTAAAAACGCTACCCAGGCCTCGCCACTCAGGGATTCTGGGTGTTTGTCCGGATACCGCTGGCGCGCCGCGCGTTTCAGCAGGCTGTTCAACTGGGCAAACCACTGGGGTTCCGGACTGGCCTGATGCTCCAGGCCAGACAGTTCGGCCTTGGCCAGGCGTAGCCAGCGGTTACGACGACGACGGCGATGTAAGAGCCAGACCAGTCCGGCAAGCGCCAGTAATACAAGCAGGGCCAGTAACCACCAGCCCGGTGCCGGTGGCCAGAAGCCGCCCGTTGCCGGCAGGTGAATGTCTTTTAGTTGGCTTAGCGGATCTTGCGGGTTCATCCGATCCGGCCTCCCGGCCCCAGCAGGGCTTTCATTGCCACCGCAGGTTCTTCGCCGGTCGAAACCATGGCGGAGGCCACGCCCGAGGTGCGGAAACAATGTTCCAGGCGAGCCTCATGGGCATCCACCTTGCGTTGCCAGGCTTGTTGGAAACGGGCATTTGCGGCATCAAACCAGACCGGGCCTTCGGGACCGGCAACTGCAAAGCGCCCGCTACTGGGCAGCTCGCGCTCAAGGGGGTCCACGATGCGGATGGCACTGACAGAATTGTGACGGGCCAGGGCACCAAGCAGGGTTGGGGTGTCTTCAGTAATGCCGAGGAAATCGCTGATCACGAAAATGCGACTGCCGGTGTGAGCTACCCGCCGGGCTTCGGCGAGCGCCTGGTCGAGGCCATTGGCGGCGGAGGCTTCGGATGTGGTTTCGGGTTGGGCACCCGGCTGTTGCTGATGTTCAGCCAGGGTATCCAGCAGGCGCAGCACCGATTTCTTGCGCCGGGCCGGGCGCAGCACCCTCAACGAGCGCTGGTTGAAGACAATGCCGCCCACCTGGTCACCAGCCAGAGCGCCAGCCAAGCCAGCAGGCTGGCAACCTGCGCCGACCGCACCTGTTTGTAGGCGCCGGTACTGGCAAAGAACAGGGTCGGGCCCAGATCACAGAGCAGCAGCACCGGGCGTTCCCGTTCTTCCTCATACAGCTTGGTGTGGGGCGCTTGCCGCCGTGCGGTCACGCGCCAGTCGATGCTGCGGATGTCGTCACCGGGCTGGTACTGGCGGACCTCCGCGAAAGCCATGCCCCGGCCCCGCTGTGGTGACTGCTGCAAACCGGCCTGGCGGGTTTTCACCGGGCGGGCCGACGGCAGCTTCAACGCACGGGCATCCGCCTGCAGGCGGATCAGGTCCGGCAGACTGATGTGGGTTAGAGCGTCGGAGTCAGCATGGTGGCGGTGTCAGTCTGTCGCATCGGTGGAGATCATCAGGAGGTGACCGGTACTCGCTCAATCAGGCGTTCGATAACCGCGTCGGCGGTCATGCCCTCGGCCTCGGCTTCGAAGGTCAGCAGAATCCGGTGCCTGAGCACATCAAAGGCCATGGCCCGGACATCGTCCGGGGTCACGTAGTCGCGGCCGTCGAGCCAGGCAGGGCACGGACACTCGTGTGATCAGGAAAAAGGGGCTGAATTATTCAGCCCCTTTTTCTGTTTCAGTCGCGATGCTTGTGCCCGACCCGGTCAAACAGGATGCCTGTTGACAGGGTTGGGTATTATGCATACAATGCGGCTCCTTTTTTTGAAGGTCGGCTAACAAGTAGCTGCTACGAGTGGAGTTTGGTGCATCATGCAAAGCCAAAAAATTCGAATCCGGTTGAAGGCGTTTGATTATCGCCTGATCGACCAGTCCACACAGGAGATCGTCGATACCGCGAAGCGGACCGGCGCTCAGGTGCGTGGACCTATCCCTCTGCCGACGCGGAAGGAAAAGTACACCATTCTGGTTTCTCCGCACGTCAACAAAGACGCGCGCGACCAGTATGAAATTCGTACGCATAAGCGTTTGCTCGACATCGTTGAGCCGACGGAAAAGACAGTAGATGCTTTGATGAAGTTGGACCTGGCAGCAGGTGTAGACGTTCAGATCAGCCTCGGCTAATACCGCCAGGTATTAGTCTGTGTAACTGTCATAAGGCCATAGAGGGTGCGAGCCCCGTACACTTAAGAGGTGAAACATGGCAATTGGTGTTGTCGGTCGTAAGGCCGGTATGACCCGTATTTTTACGGAAGATGGGCAGGCACTGCCCGTAACGGTAATCGAGGTTGAACCTAACCGGATTACCCAACTTAAAACTCTTGAAAGCGATGGTTACCGTGCCGTTCAGGTCACTGTAGGCGCCCGTCGTTCCTCACGTGTAACCAAGAGTGAAGCTGGTCACTATGCTAAGGCGGGCGTTGAAGCCGGTCGTGGTATGTGGGAATTCCGTCTGGCTGAAGGCGAGGGTGAAGACCTGGCCGCCGGCGGCGAGATCACAGCTTCAATCTTTGAAGACGGTCAGGTGGTTGACGCCATCGGTCGGTCCAAAGGTAAGGGTTTTCAGGGCGGCGTAAAGCGTTGGAATTTCTCCATGCAAGACGCTACCCACGGTAACTCCCTCTCTCACCGTGCTCCGGGCTCCATTGGTCAGAACCAGACTCCGGGTAAGGTATTCAAAGGCAAGAAGATGGCGGGCCAGATGGGTAACGCGCAGGTAACTGTGCAGAACCTGAAAATTGTCCGTGTCGACGCCGAGCGCAACCTGCTGCTGGTGAGTGGTGCCGTACCCGGTGCTACTGGCGGCGACGTTGTCATCAAGCCTGCAGTTAAAGCCTGAGGAGCGGTGCGATGGAATTGACTATTACAGGTAGCGGCAAGGGAATTTCTGTTTCCGACGCTGCATTTGCCAAAGATTTTAACGAGTCGCTGGTGCACCAGGTTGTTACTGCTTACATGGCAGCTGGCCGCCAAGGTACCAAGGCTCAAAAGACGCGTTCTGAAGTCAGCGGTGGTGGTAAGAAGCCATGGCGTCAGAAGGGCACTGGTCGTGCCCGTGCTGGTACTATCCGCAGCCCAATCTGGCGCGCCGGTGGTGTTACCTTTGCAGCCAAGCCTCGCGGTTTTGAGCAGAAGGTAAACCGGAAGATGTACCGCGCAGCAATGCGTTCTATTTTTTCTGAGCTGGTTCGCCAAGAGCGTCTGGTAGTTGTTGACGAGTTGAATGTCGACAGCCCGAAGACCAAGGCGTTCACCGCTAAGCTGAAGGATCTCGGTGTAAGCAATGCGCTGATCCTGTCTGAAAGCGTTGAGCAGAACCTGCACCTTGCTTCACGCAACATCCCGCACGTTGATGTTCGTGATATCGCAGGTCTTGATCCGGTTAGCCTGGTTGCTCACGACAGCGTCGTGATCACTGTGCCTGCTCTGAAGAAGATCGAGGAGATGCTGGGATGAATCAGGAGCGTATTTACAAGGTCCTGCTTGGACCGCACGTATCTGAGAAAGCTTCTCTGGTGGCCGAGCACGGCCAGGTAGTGTTTCGGGTAGCCCCGGACGCAACCAAGCCCGAGATCAAGAAAGCCGTTGAGCAACTGTTCAACGTCACCGTCGAAGGTGTTCAGGTTCTGAACCGTAAGGGTAAGCTCAAGCGCACTATCCGCGGGTTCGGCAAGCGTAATGACATTCGTAAGGCTTACGTAAAGCTGGCTGAAGGTCAGGACATCGATTTTCTGGATGTGGAATAAGGTAAAGGGGTCGTAATATGCCGATCGTCAAAACCAAACCAACATCTGCCGGACGCCGTCACGTTGTAAAGCTTTACAACCCGGATCTGCACACAGGCGCCCTTACGAGCCGTTGGTAGAAAGAAAGAATAAGACGGGTGGACGTAATAATGCGGGTCGCATTACCACACGTCACACTGGTGGTGGTCACAAGAAGCACTACCGTGTAATTGATTTTAAGCGGACCAAAGATGGTATCCCAGCGGTCATTGAGCGCCTGGAATACGATCCTAACCGCTCTGCGCACATTGCACTGGTCAAGTACGCCGATGGCGAGCGTCGTTACATTATCGCTCCCAAAGGTATGCAGATCGGTGATCCTGTGCGCTCCGGTATCGACGCGCCGATTAAAGTGGGTAGCACGTTGCCGCTCCGGAATATTCCGGTCGGTTCTGTAATCCACTGCGTTGAACTCAAGCCTGGCAAAGGTGCTCAGCTGGCTCGCTCTGCGGGCGCATCCGTACAGCTGGTAGCGCGTGAAGGTGCATATGCCACCATCCGCCTGCGCTCAGGTGAAATGCGAAAGGTGCTTGTAGATTGCCGCGCAACGTTGGGTGAAGTATCCAACAGCGAGCACAGTCTCAAGCAGCTTGGTAAAGCGGGTGCATCACGTTGGCGCGGCAAACGCCCAACAGTACGTGGTGTTGCTATGAACCCAGTTGACCACCCACATGGTGGTGGTGAAGGGCGTACCTCTGGCGGACGTCACCCGGTTACTCCGTGGGGTGTTCCGACCAAAGGGCATAAGACTCGTAAGAACAAGCGTACTGATAAAATGATAGTACGTCGTCGTTCGGCCAAGTAAACGACTACATAGAGGTAATTGCTGTGCCACGTTCTTTAAAGAAAGGTCCTTTTATAGACCTGCATCTGTTGAAGAAGGTCGAGGCAGCTCTGGAAGCTAACGACAAGCGACCGATCAAGACCTGGTCGCGCCGGTCGACAGTATTTCCGGAGATGGTAGGCCTGACCATTGCAGTCCACAACGGCAAGCAGCACGTGCCGGTTTATGTCACCGAAGATATGGTTGGACATAAGCTGGGTGAGTTCGCGGCAACGCGTACTTATCGTGGTCATGCGGCCGACAAGAAAGCTAAACGCTGATTGTGAGGGAATAGAAATGGAAGTAGCAGCCAAGTATAAGGGCGCTAACCTCTCAGCTCAGAAAGCACGTCTTGTCGCTGACCAAGTACGCGGCAAGGCGGTTGAGGATGCCCTGAACATTCTGACTTTCAGCCCAAAGAAGGCGGCGGTTGTACTCAAGAAAGCTCTTGAGTCTGCCATCGCTAACGCTGAGCACAACGAAGGTCTGGACGTTGACGAACTGCGGGTTTCCACCGTAATGGTGGATGAGGGTCCGACGCTCAAGCGAATTAAAGCTCGAGCCAAGGGGCGCGCTGACCGGATTTTCAAGCGCACCTGCCATATCACCGTCAAGGTCGCCGACAAGTAGGAGATGCTCAGATGGGTCATAAAGTAAATCCAACCGGCATTCGCCTGGGTGTGATCAAAGAGCACAACTCAGTCTGGTATGCCGACAAAAAGGAATACTCACAAAACCTGCTGAATGACATTCAGGTTCGTGAATTCCTCGACAAGCGTCTGGTTAAGGCGTCTGTCAGCAAGATTGTGATCGAGCGCCCTGCTCAGAACGCCCGTATCACGATCCATACTGCCCGTCCCGGTATTGTTATCGGTAAGAAGGGTGAAGATGTTGATCGTCTGCGTCGCGAAGTCAGCGACATGATGGGTGTGCCTGTGCACATCAACATCGAAGAAGTCCGCAAGCCGGACCTGGATGCCCGCCTGGTAGCGCAAAACGTTGCCGGTCAGCTGGAGCGTCGTGTGATGTTCCGTCGTGCTATGAAGCGCGCGGTACAGAACGCCATGCGTCAAGGCGCCAAGGGTATCAAGATTCAGGTAGGCGGTCGTCTCGGGGGTGCTGAAATTGCGCGTTCCGAGTGGTATCGCGAAGGTCGTGTACCTCTGCACACACTGCGTGCAGATATTGATTACGCAACCTACGAAGCGCATACCACTTACGGCGTAATCGGCGTCAAGGTATGGATCTTCAAAGGTGAGATTCTTGGTGGTATGGAGCAGGTCCGTGCTGACAAGAAAGCCTCTGGGAAGAAAGGTTCTAAGTAAAGGGGCACTCTTATGCTGCAACCAAAACGCACCAAATTTCGCAAGGTAATGAAAGGCCGTAACACCGGTCTTGCTCACCGCGCTAACAAGGTGAGCTTCGGTGAATACGGATTGAAAGCTACCAGTCGTGGGCGTATAACTGCGCGCCAGATTGAGGCAGCGCGTCGTACCATGACTCGTCGCATTAAGCGTGGCGGGAAGATCTGGATCCGGGTGTTCCCGGACAAGCCGATCACTGGTAAGCCGCTGGAAGTACGAATGGGTAAAGGTAAGGGTTCTGTCGAGTATTGGGTCGCTGAAATTCAGCCAGGCCGCATGCTCTACGAGATGGAAGGTGTATCTGAGGAAATCGCTCGTGATGCCTTCACTCTCGCTGCGGCCAAACTGCCGGTACAGACCACCTTTGTAACGAGGACGGTGATGTGATGAAAGCAACAGAGCTGCGTGAAAAGTCAGTCGAGGAGCTGAACAAAGAGCTGATCGACCTCCTGAAGGAGCAGTTCAACCTGCGCATGCGTAAGGCGACAGGTCAGCTGAATCAGTCTCACCTTCTCGGCAAGGTGAAACGTGAGATTGCTCGCGTGAAAACAGTATTGAATGAAAAGGCAGGACAGTGACATGACTGAAGCTACCCAAACTGCCAGAACTCTGAGCGGCAAGGTCGTGAGCAACAAGATGGAGAAGTCCATCGTCGTTCTGGTCGAGCGTCAGGTGAAGCACCCTCTGTACGGTAAGTACATGAAGCGCTCAACCAAGATTCACGCTCACGATGAGAGTAATCAGTGTAACGTCGGTGACACTGTGACCATCCAGGAAACCCGTCCGGTCTCTAAGACCAAGAGCTGGGCCCTGGTGGCAGTCACCGAACGTGCATCCAAGGTGTAACGCCGGAGAACAACCATGATTCAGACTCAAACAATGCTTGAAGTCGCGGATAACAGCGGTGCGCGTCAGGTGATGTGCATTAAGGTCCTGGGCGGTTCACATCGGCGTTATGCCAGCGTAGGGGATATCATCAAGGTAACCGTTAAGGAAGCCATCCCCCGCGGTAAAGTGAAGAAAGGCCAGGTCCTGAAGGCTGTGGTGGTGCGCACTCGTAAGGGTGTTCGCCGTCCCGACGGTTCGCTGATCCGTTTCGACGGAAACGCGGCGGTACTTCTGAACCCTCAGGACGCTCCTATTGGTACCCGTATCTTCGGACCGGTTACCCGTGAGCTGCGTAATGAGAAGTTCATGAAAATTATTTCACTGGCACCCGAAGTACTTTAAAGGACCAGAGGCCGGTTATGAAAAAGATCAAACGAGATGACGAAGTAATCGTCACCACGGGGAAAGATAAAGGCAAACGTGGTAAAGTCCTGAAAGTTCAGGACGATGGTCGAGTGCTTGTTTCTGGGATCAACATGATCAAGAAGCACACCAAACCTAACCCGATGCTGGGCACCCCAGGTGGCATCGTCGAAAAAGAAGCACCTATCCAGGCTTCCAACGTGGCTATTTTTAATCCGCAGACCGGCAAAGCCGATCGTGTTGGCTTCCAGACCAAGGAAGACGGCGCTAAAGTGCGGATCTTCAAGTCCACGAACGAAGCTGTCGATAACCAGTAAGCGGTGGTGGTTACGATGCTTAACATGAAAGAGCAGTACAGTAAGGAAGTGGTACCCGCCCTGCAGAAAGAGTTCAGCTACAAGAACATCATGCAGGTGCCGCGTATCGAAAAGATCACCCTTAACATGGGTGTCGGCGAAGCGGTTGGTGACAAGAAGCTGATTGAGAATGCCGTGGCGGATCTAGAGCGCCTGGCAGGTCAAAAGGTTGTTGTTACCAAGGCACGTAAATCCGTTGCGGGTTTCAAAATCCGTGAAGGTTGGCCGATCGGTTGCAAGGTTACTCTGCGCGGTGAGCGTATGTGGGACTTCTTTGATCGCCTGGTTCACATTGCGGTACCCCGCATTCGTGACTTCCGTGGTCTGAATCCCAAGTCGTTCGACGGTCGTGGTAACTACAGCATGGGTGTGCGTGAGCAGATCATTTTCCCTGAGATCGAGTACGACAAAGTCGACAAGATCCGTGGTCTGGACATCACCATTACCACTACTGCCGGTACCGACGATGAAGGTCGTGAACTGCTGAAAGCCTTCGGCTTTCCGTTCAAGAAATAAAGGAACGAGTGTAATGGCTAAGGTTTCCATGAAAAACCGTGAGCTGAAGCGCGAACAAACCGTTGCGAAGTTTGCAGCGAAGCGTGCTGAGCTCAAGGCGATTATCAAGAACCCGAATACCAGCGATGATGACCGTTGGGACGCACAGATGAAGCTGCAACAGCTTCCTCGCGATGCAAGCCCCTCGCGTCTTCGGAATCGTTGCCAGGTGACTGGTCGTCCCCACGGCGTTCTCCGCAAGTTCGAGCTTTCACGGATTAAACTTCGTGAATACGGCATGCGCGGTGACGTTCCGGGCCTGACTAAGGCAAGCTGGTAAGATAGGCACCCTGACTTCGGTCAGGTGCCTGTTGGTAAGCGGTGCGGCACGCCGCTGCACAACTAAAAAGATCAGGAGCCTCATACCAATGAGTATGCAAGACACGCTTGCGGATATGTTTACTCGTATTCGTAATGCACAGATGGCGTCTAAGACAGATGTTACGATGCCGTCTTCAAAGATGAAGATTTCCGTAGCCCAGGTCCTTAAGGACGAAGGTTACGTGGAAGACTTTTCCGTTTCAGCCGACGCGAAGCCCGAGCTGACGATCACTCTGAAATACTTCGGCGGCAAGCCGGTTATTGAAGAGATCAAGCGGGTCAGCCGTCCGAGTCTGCGCCAGTACAACGGCGCTGGGGAACTACCGAAGGTATCCGGTGGTTTGGGAGTCGCGATTGTCTCAACGTCCAAGGGCGTTATGACAGACCGCGCCGCACGAGCTGCTGGCGTGGGTGGCGAAGTCATCTGCACCGTATTCTAGGAGATACACATGTCCAGGGTTGCCAATAATCCTGTCGTGCTGCCTTCCGGTGTTGAGGTTAAGCTGAACGGACAGGAAATTAGTGTTAAGGGCTCCAAGGGAGCACTTGAAATCACCATTCACCAAGCGGTCGAAGTAACGCAGGACGAAAACGTACTGCGCTTTGTTGCCCGTGATGGTGCTAAACAGTCCCGCGCTCTTGCTGGTACTACTCGTGCACTGGTCAACAACATGGTGACTGGTGTATCCACAGGCTTTGAGCGCAAGCTCCAGCTGACGGGCGTAGGTTACCGTGCCCAGGCGCAAGGTAAGAAGCTCAATCTGACACTGGGTTTTTCACACCCGGTTGAATATGAGCTGCCCGAGGGGATTACCGCAGAAACTCCGTCCAATACGGAAGTAGTTATCCGCGGTATCGACAAGCAACAGGTTGGCCAGGTCGCTGCTGATGTCCGCGCGTTCCGTCCGCCCGAGCCTTATAAGGGTAAGGGTGTTCGTTATGCGGATGAGCAGGTCAGACGCAAAGAAGCCAAGAAGAAATAAGGCGGGACTATGAGCGCGAATAACGAAAGATTGCGTCGCGCACGCAAAGTGCGCATGAAGATTCGTGAACTGGGTACCAATCGCCTGTGCGTTCATCGCACACCGCGTCACATGTACGCCCAGGTTACGACTGCAGATGGCAGCAAAGTGCTGGCTTCTGCCTCCACGTTGGATAAGGAACTGCGCCAGGGTGCAACCGGTAACGTGGACGCTGCCAAGAAGGTCGGTCAGCTGATCGCTGAGCGTGCCAAGGCAGCAGGTGTTGAGCAGGTCGCTTTTGACCGCTCCGGTTACCGTTATCACGGCCGTATTCAGGCTCTGGCCGACGCAGCCCGTGAAGCTGGCTTGCAATTCTAAGAGGTGGAGAAGATGAGCGTTAACGAACAGAAGGCGCCTGAGCTCCAGGAAAAGCTGGTTCAGGTCAATCGTGTCGCCAAAGTAGTAAAAGGTGGCCGTATTTTCGCCTTCACCGCACTGACTGTAGTGGGTGATGGTAAAGGTCGCGTTGGTTTTGGTCGTGGCAAGGCACGTGAAGTGCCGGTCGCTATCCAGAAGGCTATGGAAGCTGCGCGTAAAAACATGGTTGATGTCCCGCTGGACGGTACTACTCTGCAGTACGCGGTGAAGGCACAGCATGGCGGCTCCAAGGTCTACATGCAGCCGGCTTCCGAAGGTACCGGCATCATCGCCGGCGGCGCGATGCGCGCTGTACTGGAAGTGGCAGGTGTTCAGAACGTACTGTCCAAGTGTTACGGGTCTACCAACCCGGTCAACGTGGTACGTTCCACCATCAAGGGTCTCCAGGCAACGCAAGCGCCTGAAGATATCGCAGCCAAGCGCGGTAAGACCGTGGAAGAGATTCTGGGTTGAAGTCATGGCGAACGCAAAAACGATCAAAGTAACTCTGACCCGCAGCCCAATCGGCTGCCAGCCCAAGCACAAAGCATGTGTGAAGGGCCTGGGTCTTCGTAAAATCGGTCACACCGTGGAAGTGGAAGATACACCTTCCATCCGCGGCATGATCAACCGGGTAGATTACCTGGTTCGGGTTGAGGAGAACTAAGATGCGTCTGAACGAACTTAGTCCGGAACCCGGTTCACGTCAGGCTCCTAAGCGAGTTGGTCGTGGTATCGGTAGCGGTCTCGGTAAAACCGGTGGTCGTGGTCACAAGGGTCTGAAGGCCCGTTCAGGTGGCAGCGTAGCTCCTGGTTTCGAGGGTGGTCAGCAGCCTCTGGCTCGTCGTCTGCCGAAGTTTGGTTTTACCTCTCGTCAGCAGCGCTACGTTGCCGAAATTCGCCTGAATGAACTGGCGAAGGTCGAAGGTGATGTGGTGGATCTGGAAGCTCTTAAAAAGGCGGATATCATTCGCGAAGAGATTCGCGAAGCCAAGGTTATCCTGTCCGGCGAACTGAGCCGTGCAGTAACCGTTAAGGGCCTTCGGGTAACCAAAGGCGCACGCGAGGCAATTGCCGCCGCGGGTGGTAAAGTCGAAGACTAAGGCGAGTCGAGGACTAAATGGCCAAGACAGCATCATTGCCTGCGGGCGCGGGTAAAGGACTGGCAGAGCTGCGATCGCGGCTCTGGTTTGTCTTCCTGGCATTGTTGGTGTACCGGATCGGTGCCCATATTCCGGTGCCGGGGATCAACCCCGACCGTTTGGCGGCACTGTTTGAACAGAATCAGGGCACGATCCTGAGCATGTTCAACATGTTTTCTGGTGGTGCGCTTGAGCGCATGAGTATCTTCGCTCTCGGTATCATGCCGTATATTTCGGCTTCGATTATCATGCAGCTCATGACTGCGGTTAGCCCGCAGCTTGAGCAGCTGAAAAAAGAAGGCGAGGCTGGTCGTCGCAAGATCAGTCAATACACGCGGTATGGTACGGTTATCCTCGCCCTGGTTCAGGGCGCTGGTATTTCTGTCGGTCTGGCATCACAAGGCGTGACCTTTAACGACAGCTTCAGCTTCCACTTCGTGGCAGTTGTTTCCTTCGTGAGCGGTGCAGTCTTCATGATGTGGCTGGGTGAGCAGATCACTGAACGCGGCGTTGGCAACGGGATTTCCCTGCTGATTTTCGCGGGTATTGTGGCCGGCTTGCCTGGCGCCATTGGTCAGACTCTCGAGCAAGCCAGAAATGGCGAGATGAGTCTCCTGGTGGTACTGGGAATTGGTGTTCTCGCGGTAGCCGTCATCGGCTTCGTGGTGTTCATGGAGCGTGGTCAGCGTCGTCTGACCATCAACTACGCCAAGCGTCAGCAGGGTCGCCGTGTGTTCGCACAGCAATCCAGCCATCTGCCACTTAAGGTGAACATGGCCGGTGTTATTCCGCCGATCTTTGCTTCATCCATTCTGTTGTTCCCGGCGTCGATCGGGCAGTGGTTTGGTCAAGGCGAGGGCATGGAATGGCTCAGCGATGTTTCCCAGGCATTGGCGCCCAGCCAGCCGTTGTATATCATCCTGTTCGCAGCAGCAGTTGTGTTCTTCTGCTTCTTCTATACAGCGTTGATGTACAATCCGAAAGAAGTTGCGGATAACCTCAAGCGCTCTGGAGCGTTTATTCCGGGCATCCGTCCGGGCGATCAGACAGCCAAGTACATTGATGGTGTGCTGACTCGCCTAACGCTGTTCGGTGCAATGTACATTGCAGCAGTGTCCCTGTTCCCACAGTTTCTGATGGTGGCCGGGAATGTACCGTTCTATCTGGGCGGCACCTCACTGCTGATTGTGGTAGTCGTGGTGATGGATTTCATGGCGCAGGTACAGTCACACCTGATGTCTCATCAGTATGAATCGCTGATGAAGAAGTCCAATCTCAAGGGCTATGGTCGGAACGGCTAAGCTGTTCCCCTTGAAAACTGGAGTCGACAATGAAAGTACGCGCTTCGGTAAAGAAAATTTGCCGTAACTGCAAAGTAATTCGTCGCAATGGCTCAGTACGAGTCATTTGCTCGGAGCCTCGCCACAAGCAGCGTCAGGGTTAATCCTTCGGGACAAAACCTGATAACGCAAAGGGGTTCGGAATACTGGCGCTTGACTTCGACAGGAGTCAGGCGCTATTATTTCGCGCCCTTTTTGTGGCGGAAAATTCACACAGCAAAGCTTTGAACGCGGAGTAATTTGGATGGCACGTATAGCCGGTGTCAATATACCCGATAACAAACATGCTGTTATCTCGCTGACATACATCTTTGGTGTTGGCAAGACAACAGCCCAGAAGCTTTGCGATGCAACCGGCGTTAAGCCGGACGTCAAGGTCAAAGACCTTAGCGACGAGCAGCTTGAATCACTTCGTACCGAAGTGGGCAAGGTGTCTGTCGAAGGCGATCTGCGTCGTGAAGTACAGATGAACATCAAGCGTTTGAAGGATCTCGGATGTCACCGTGGTCTGCGTCATCGTCATGGCCTTCCGGTCCGTGGCCAGCGCACCAAGACCAACGCTCGCACCCGTAAAGGTCCACGCAAACCTATTCGTAAGTAACAGGTAGGCAAACATGGCAAAGCCAGGTACACGTACCCGTAAAAAGGTGAAAAAGACGGTTGTTGATGGCGTCGCGCACATTCACGCGTCCTTCAACAACACTATCGTGACCATTTCTGACCGTCAGGGCAACGTCCTGTCCTGGGCTACCTCTGGTGGTTCCGGTTTCCGTGGGTCACGCAAGAGTACACCTTTTGCTGCGCAGGTAGCAGCTGAAAGAGCCGGTAACGCGGCTGCTGAATACGGCCTAAAAAACCTGGACGTAGAGGTTAAGGGTCCTGGGCCCGGACGTGAATCTGCAGTTCGTGCGCTGAACGCGTGCGGCTACAAGATCACCAACATCACAGATGTGACGCCGATTCCCCATAACGGCTGTCGTCCGCCCAAAAAGCGCCGCGTCTAACACAGGAGACAGTGAAATATGGCTCGTTATATAGGCCCGAAGTGCAAGCTGTCTCGTCGTGAAGGGACAGATCTTTTTCTAAAGAGCGGTGTTCGCGCGCTCGATTCCAAGTGCAACATCGAGACTCCGCCGGGTATGCACGGCGCGCGTCGCGGTCGTCTGTCCGAGTACGGCGTTCAGCTTCGTGAAAAACAGAAAGTTCGTCGTATCTACGGCGTGCTTGAGAAGCAGTTCCGTAACTACTACAAAGAGGCAGCCCGAGGCAAAGGTGCAACTGGTGAAAACCTGCTGCAGCTGCTGGAAGGTCGTCTGGATAACGTTGTATACCGCATGGGCTTTGGTTCTACCGTGCTGAATCCCGTCAGCTCGTTTCTCACAAAGCGATCCTGGTGAACGACAAGGTAGTGAACATTGCTTCCTACCAGTCAAGCCGGGTGATGTTGTGAGCGTGCGCGAAAAGGCTAAGAATCAGCTTCGCGTAAAAGGCGCGCTGGATCTGTCTGCAAGTCGTGCACCGGTGAGCTGGGTAGAGGTCGACGCCAACAAGATGTCCGGCGTTTACAAGGCAGTGCCTGAGCGTACTGAATTGC
Organism: Marinobacter similis; assembly: GCF_000830985.1. Lineage (GTDB taxonomy): Bacteria > Pseudomonadota > Gammaproteobacteria > Pseudomonadales > Oleiphilaceae > Marinobacter > Marinobacter similis. The sequence goes on from NZ_CP007151.1 coordinate 2,804,251, forward strand.
CGGCCGACATCAACGAGAACCTCATCGTCGAGCTTTACTCTAAGTAAAGCCCAGTTAGCAACGATAGCAGATAGGGGCGTCTATGCAGCGTTCAGTACATGAGTTATTGACACCTCGTACCATTGACGTGAAAGAATCCAGCGCCACGCGTGCCAAAGTGACGCTCGAGCCTCTGGAAAGAGGCTTTGGGCACACTTTGGGCAGCGCGCTGCGCCGTATTCTCTTGTCCTCGATGCCGGGCTGCGCTGTAACTGAAGCGCAGATCGATGGCGTCTTGCACGAGTACAGCGCCATTGAGGGTGTCCAGGAAGACGTCATCGAGATTCTTCTGAATCTCAAGGGCGTCGCCGTGAAAATGAACGGCCGGGACGATGCCGAGCTAACGCTCAGCAAAAAAGGCCCGGGCGTTGTCACCGCCGGTGATATCAAGCTCGACCATGATGTTGAGATCGCCAACCCGGAGCACGTGATCTGTCACCTGAGCGAAAATGGTGAAGTGAACATGCGTCTCCGTGTTAACCGCGGTCGCGGCTATGAGCCGGCAGACCAGCGTGGTCTCGACGAGGACGAAACTCGCGCCATTGGACGCCTGCAGCTGGATGCAACTTTCAGCCCGGTTCGTCGTGTGGCTTACTCCGTGGAAAGTGCACGGGTAGAGCAGCGGACTGACCTGGACAAGCTGGTGATTGATCTGGAGACCAATGGGACGATTGATCCGGAAGAAGCAATTCGCCGGGCCGCGACCATCCTCCAGCAGCAATTGGCGGTGTTTGTTGATTTCGATCATGAGAAAGAGCCAGAGCGCGTAGAGGAAGAGGAAGAAATCGATCCGATCCTGTTGCGCCCGGTTGATGATCTGGAATTGACAGTGCGTTCAGCTAACTGCTTGAAGGCTGAGAATATTTACTACATCGGCGATCTGATCCAGCGCACTGAAGTTGAGCTGTTGAAGACGCCTAACCTTGGTAAAAAGTCGCTGACCGAGATCAAGGACGTTTTGGCGTCTCGTGGTCTGTCTTTGGGCATGCGTCTTGATAACTGGCCGCCGGCTAGCCTTCGTGGCGACGACCGGGTGTTGGGCGGTTAATCGCCGATTAGTTTAAGGTAAGGAATAAGAGCAATGCGTCATCGTAAGAGTGGTCGTAAGTTCAGCAGGACCAGTGCGCATCGCAAGGCCATGTTCCGTAACATGACTGCGTCACTGGTTGAACACGAGCTGATCAAAACAACGCTGCCGAAAGCGAAAGAGCTTCGTCGAGTAGCTGAGCCTTTGATCACGCTCTCTAAGAATGATTCGGTCGCGAATCGTCGTCTGGCGTTTTCTCGCCTGCGTGACGATGCAGCGGTTGCCAAGCTGTTTGATGAGCTTGGCCCTCGTTACAACGAGCGTCCGGGTGGTTACCTTCGTATCCTGAAGTGCGGTTTCCGTGCTGGTGACAATGCCCCGATGGCATTTGTTGAGCTGGTCGGTCGTCCGCTGGATATCGAAGCGGAAGAAGTGGACGAAGGCGAGGAGTAAGTTCCTCGGCTTCGGCCAATAAAAAACCGGGTTCCGAAAGGTTCCCGGTTTTTTTGTGTCTGAAGGATGGGCGGGGGTTACCCGCCCGCCGGTTACTTACTCAGCATCGATTTGAGGTACTTGCCGGTGTGCGAGGCAGTGTTGTCCGCGACGTCTTCCGGTGTCCCTTCGGCAATGATCTGCCCGCCGCCTGAGCCGCCCTCTGGCCCCAGGTCAATAATCCAGTCAGCCGTCTTGATGACGTCCAGGTTGTGCTCGATCACCACGATGGTGTTGCCGTGGTCGCGCAGGCGTTCGAGGACGTGCAGCAATTGCTGAATGTCATAGAAGTGCAGGCCGGTAGTAGGTTCGTCCAGAATGTACAGGGTCTGGCCAGTGTCTCGTTTGGACAGCTCTTTCGCGAGCTTGACGCGCTGGGCTTCCCCGCCGGAGAGGGTGACGGCGCTCTGGCCCAGGCGAATGTACGAGAGGCCGACATCCATCAGGGTCTGGAGTTTGCGGGCGAGAAATGGCACCGCATCGAAAAACTCCCGGCCTTCCTCGACCGTCATGTCCAGGACTTCGTGGATGTTTTTGCCCTTGTACCGGACTTCCAGGGTTTCCCGGTTATAGCGCTTTCCTTTGCAGACATCGCAGGACACATACACATCGGGCAGGAAGTGCATCTCAACCTTGATGACACCGTCGCCCTGGCAGGCCTCACACCGTCCCCCTTTGACGTTGAACGAGAAGCGCCCAGGCTTATAGCCCCGTGAACGAGCCTCCTGGGTACCGGCGAACAGTTCGCGAATGGGGGTGAACAGTCCGGTGTAGGTGGCCGGGTTGGAGCGCGGTGTGCGGCCTATCGGGCTCTGGTCAATATCAATGACCTTGTCCAGGTGGTCCAGGCCCTTGAGTGATCGGTAAGGGGCGTGGCTTAGGCTGGTGGCCTTGTTCAACTTGGCAGCCGAGACCGGATACAGGGTGCTGTTGATCAGGGTCGACTTGCCAGAGCCGGAGACACCGGTGACGCAGGTCATGATGCCCAGGGGCAGGTTCAGGGTGACATCCTGCAGGTTGTTGCCTGTGGCACCGGTCAAGGTCAGCGATTTGCCGTTGCCTTTGTTTCGGGTCTTGGGCACCGCAATCTCACGGGTACCATTCAGGTATTGCCCGGTCAGCGAGTCGGGATGGTCGATAATCTGTTGGGGCGTGCCCTGGGCGATGATTTTGCCGCCGTGGATGCCGGCGCCGGGGCCGATATCAATGACGTGATCGGCTGCCCGAATGGCATCTTCGTCGTGCTCGACCACGATCACCGTGTTGCCGAGATCCCGCAGATGGGTCAGCGTGGCGAGCAGGCGATCATTGTCGCGCTGATGCAGACCGATGGACGGTTCGTCGAGAATGTACATGACACCGACCAGGCCGGCACCAATCTGGCTGGCCAGACGGATGCGCTGGGCCTCGCCGCCCGAGAGGGTATCGGCACTGCGCTCCAGGGTCAGGTATTCCAGGCCAACATTGACCAGGAACTGGAGGCGCTGGCGCACTTCTTTCAGGATCTTTTCTGCGATCTCACCCTTGCGGCCGGGCAGGGCCAGATGCTCAAAGTAACGATGGGCCTCGCCAACCGGCAGCCGGGTTACCTCGGGCAGGTTCCGTTTTTCGATAAACACGTGGCGGGCACTGCGACGCAGCCGTGAGCCATGGCAGGCCTTACAGGGCTGGGTGCTCAGGTTGCGGGCCAGCTCTTCTCGCATGCTCTGGGATTCGGTTTCCCGGTAACGGCGCTCGAGGTTGGGCAGAATGCCTTCAAACGGGTGCGCCTTCTCCATGATGTGGCCACGGGAGTTCACGTACCGAAAAGGGATGTCCTCTGCGCCAGAGCCGTTCAGCAGAACTTCCTGGAACTCTGTGGGCAGGTCGATCCAGGGCGTTTCCAGGTCCATGCCGTAATGGTCGGCAACACTGCCGAGCATCTGGAAGTAGTAAACGGCCCGGCGATCCCAGCCCTTGATGGCACCGGCGGCCAGAGTGGCTTCGGGGTGTTGGATGATCTTTTCCGGATCAAAGAACTGCTTCACGCCCAGGCCGTCGCAGGTAGGGCAGGCGCCGGCAGGATTATTGAATGAAAAGATCCGTGGTTCGAGTTCGCTGAGGGAGTAGCCGCACTGCGTACACGCGTACCGCGCCGAAAAGGTGTGCTCTTCACCTTCGCCAGTCATGGGCGCCACCAGTGCAATGCCATCGGCCAGTTCCAGGGTGGTCTCGAAACTTTCTGCCAACCGCTGTTCCAGGCCGGGTTTGACCTTGAACCGATCAACCACAACGTCGATCTGGTGTTTGCGCTTCTTGTCCAGGGCCGGAACGTCGTCGATATCGTAAACGGTGCCGTCGACCCGCAGGCGGATAAAACCCTGGCTCTTCATGGTATCGATGACCTGCTGGTGTTCGCCTTTGCGATCTCGAATCACCGGGGCCAGGATCATCAGCTTGCTGTCTTCCGGCATGGCCAGCACCTGGTCCACCATCTGGCTGATGGTCTGGGCTTCCAATGGCTGGTCATGGTCCGGGCAGCGGGGTTCGCCGGCGCGGGCAAACAGCAGTCGGAGATAATCGTAGATTTCGGTGATGGTACCGACGGTTGAGCGGGGGTTGTGCGATGTCGATTTCTGTTCAATGGAAATCGCCGGCGACAGGCCCTCGATGTGGTCGACGTCGGGCTTTTCCATCATTGACAGAAATTGGCGTGCGTAGGTCGACAGGGATTCCACGTACCGGCGCTGACCCTCGGCGTAAAGGGTATCGAAGGCCAGGGACGATTTGCCGGAGCCGGACAGGCCGGTGACCACAATCAGTTTATCCCGAGGCATATCGAGGTCGATATTCTTCAGGTTGTGGGTGCGTGCCCCTTTGATCTGGATGTGGTCCATAGTACCTCGCTCAAATAAAAACGAAAATTATACCGCGTTCGAGTGGCTGCGGCGAAGAAACCCGACGTTTGGCCGCCCGGGTGGCTGTGCCGTGATCGGCTGCCTTCTGATACAATGCGCCGCCTGCGAAGGCCTGCCGCTTTTGCGCCCATCTGCTTCTCAACCCCAGCTGAGGTAGTGCTTCAATGAACGCGCTGGAAAAACGATCGGTTTCAGCCCTGGCGTCTGTCTATGCAATGCGGATGCTCGGCCTGTTTATGGTCATGCCTGTGTTCATGTTGCTGGGTAATGATCTGGATGGCGCCACCCCGGCGCTGCTGGGTTTTGCCATTGGCGCCTATGGCCTGAGCCAGGCACTGCTGCAGATTCCCTTCGGCATGCTGTCCGATCGGGTTGGCCGCAAGCGAATGATCTACATCGGGCTGGTTCTATTCGCCGCCGGCAGTCTACTGGCTGCCTCCACCGACTCCATATACGTTGTGATCGCTGGTCGGATTCTTCAAGGCGCCGGAGCGATTGCCAGTGTGCTGATGGCGCTGCTGAGTGACCTTACCCGGGAAGAAGAGCGAACGAAGGCGATGGCGACGGTCGGGATTTCGATTGGTCTGTCGTTTTCGGTGTCGCTCGTAATGGGGCCGTTGATCGGTTCGGTCTGGGGGCTGTCTGGCATTTTCTATGTCACCGCTGCACTCGCGGCTATCGCCCTGGTGGTAGTCCATCGGGTGGTGCCAACGCCGCATCAGCATCGAATCAGTGCCGATACCCACCCGGCCCGTGAGATGCTGGGCAAGGTACTGTCGGATCGCCGTCTGCTGCGTCTGGATTTTGGGATATTCGCGCTTCACCTGGTGCTGACAGCTCTGTTCCTTGCGTTTCCCTCTATCCTCCAGGACAGCCTGGGGCTGGCCAGTCGCTCTCACTGGTGGTTTTACCTCAGTGTCATGGTGACGTCATTCTTCGCCATGGTGCCGTTCATCATCATTGGTGAAAAGAAGCGCAAGATGAAGCCGGTGCTTTGCGGTGCCATCGCTCTGCTGATGCTGGCGACCGCGGGCCTGGCCAGTGTCGCGGTGGGATTGTTGGCGGCGTGGGGCTTGCTGTTTTTCTTCTTCATGGCATTCAACCTGCTGGAGGCAAGTTTGCCGTCGCTGATCAGCAAGGAGGCGCCAGCGGCCAGCAAGGGCACTGCGATGGGGGTCTATTCCACCTCCCAGTTTATGGGCGCCTTTCTGGGTGGGGCGCTGGGTGGCGTGCTGCTGGAGCAGTTCGGGCTCACCGGCGTGCTCTGGTTTATGGTCGCGGTTCTGGGGATCTGGTTCCTGGTTGCCCTGACCATGCCATCGCCGGGATACACCTCCAGTTTCGTGTTACAGTTGCAGCAGGCTATAGCTGGTCAGTATGACGAAATCGACGACAGCTTGCGCCGGCTTCCCGGTGTCCAGGATGTGGTCATTGTTGAGGGTGCTGCAACTGCCTATCTTAAGGTGGATCGGCGGCACTTTGATGAAGCGTTACTGGCGGACTTTTCCTTTGTTCGGCACGGTAGCAAATCTTGAAATTTGGAGACCCGCAGGGAGCGCGGGTCGTCCCTGAAAACAGAGTCAGGAGCGGAACATGGCACGAGGCGTAAACAAAGTCATTCTTATCGGGAACCTTGGTCAGGATCCCGATACCCGTTATACCCCGAACGGCAATGCGGTGGTCAACCTGAACCTTGCCACTGACGAGAGCTACAAGGATCGTCAGACCGGACAAATGGTGCCAAAAACCGAGTGGCACCGTATTGTGCTGTTCGGAAAAGTGGCCGAAGTGGCGGGGCAGTACCTGCGCAAGGGTTCCAAGGTCTACATCGAAGGCAAGCTGCAAACCCGGAAGTGGACGAACAAAGAAGGCCAGGACGTCTACACCACCGAAGTAGTGGTCGATATCAACGGCCAGATGCAGATGCTGGACAGCCGCGGTGAAGGCGGCATGAATCAGGGTGCACCCGCGGGGCGTCCTCAGCAGTCCAATTACAACGCACCGGCGCCGCAGCAGAACAACAACCCGCCGCCACAGCAGCAGTCGGGTGGTTATAACCAGCCTTCTCAGGGAAGCATGCCTGAGCCGGTGGACGACTTTGATGATGACATCCCCTTCTAGGAAGGGTTGTAGAGGCCTCCGTTTTCGGGGGCCTTTTTGTTAAAGCGGGGCAAAAGCAGGTGAAATTAGCCTATAAACGTGGAGTTAGGTCCAGTTTCTAATTTATGATGTCATTTAATGTAACAAGCAGTGCTATTACGCTCTAAAAAATAATAAATTAGGGTCGGCGAATGGCCCAGCATCTACCTGAAAGACCTTCATGACAAAACGCTCCATTCTTAAGAAGATCACCGATAAATTCAGTGGCTCTAATGGTCACCTGCGCGTCGGGCTTGAAATTCGACCTGACGGCATAGCCTGGGCGGAAGCTCCGGTACCACCATTCCAGGATTTGGTTTCGAAGATTGTCGGCCGGCCAAGCGTGCGCAGGTGTTACAGGATCTCGTTGGTAAGCGCGGTTGGACCGGCGCGATCACTACCCTGGTGTTGCCGCTGGACCAGTATCAGGTGTTCCAGATGGAACGCCCGGATGGTATCGACGAATCCGAGTTGAGCGACGCCCTGCGATGGAAGCTGAAAGACCTGCTGGATTTTAGTCCCACCGATGCAGTCTCCGATGTTTTTTCTTTCCCCGAAGATGCCTCCCGCGGCCGCGGCGAATTGGTCAATGTGGTTGCCGCGCGAAAGTCCCTGGTCAGCGAACTGGTTGCTCTGGTGAATGGCTCTGGCCTGCAGCTGGAATGCGTGGATATTGCCGAGCTGGCGCTACGTAACCTGGTCAGTCGGTTGGATAACAATCAGCGCGGCGCAGCACTGGTCCATCTGCGGGAGAGTTATGGCCAGATGGTGGTGTGCCGCGAAGACACCCTGTACTTGTCCCGTCGTCTGGATGTCGCCGCAGAAGATCTGCGCGACGCCGGCCGCCAGGAAAACGCGGTGCAGTCGCTGGCACTGGAAATGCAGCGATCCCTGGATTATTACGAAAGTCAGTTGGGGCAGGTGCCGCCGGCGATGATCAGGTTGGTGGCTCGCGACAGTGCGCTGCCTCTGGCGTCCATGGTGTCCTCTTATGTTGCGGCCGGTGTAGAGATGCTCGATTGGGCGGCGTTGGGGGTCGAACGGCCGGTTGATAGCCGCTGTCTCCCTGCCTGGAGTGCCAGCCTATCGAAGCAATCGGGGGAGCTGCCATGACCCAGCAAGTGAATTTGTACACCCAGGAGCTAAGGCCCCGGAAGGAAACCCTGCAGGCCGGCGCACTGGCAGCTCTGGTGGCCGTTTTGGTGGTTGCGCTTGGAGTTGCTTCAGCGTTTGTCCGCTACCAGAACAGCGAGCTTGAAGCGCGGGTAAGCGCACTGGAATCGCAGACCCAGACTCTGGAGCAGAATGTGGTCGAACTGTCAGAGCGTGTCAGTGCCCGGCAACCCGCACCAGAAATCCAGGACGCGCTGGATCGAGTTACTGAAACTCTGGCCCGTCGTCAAAAACTGCTCGAGAGAGTGGAGGGCCTGATCCTGAATGATGGCGGACGATTCTCTCCCCAAATGGCGGCGCTGGCCCGGCAAATCCCGAAGGATGTCTGGTTGACCGGCATCCGGCTCGATGCCCAGCCGTCGCTGGTGACTATCGAGGGTCGAGCGCGTTCAGGTGCGCTGGTGCCAACCTACCTTGAGAATCTTGGAAACGAGCCGGTCTTTACCGGGCAGACATTTGGTGCCTTTCGGCTGACGCGGCCCGAAGAGGGCCGCTGGATTGAATTCCATGTGGCCACGGAACGGGCAGGGGAGAACAACTGATGGCAACTTCCTGGCGCGATTCTTTGCAATCCGGTGCCGACCTGTTTAATGAGCGGCCGATACGGGAACGGGCACTGATCACCGTTACCCTGCTGGTGTTGATGTTGTTTATCGGCTGGGAGCTGGCCATTACCCCGGCCATGAATCAGCAGGACCGGCTCGAATCCCGGCTCGGCACACTGTCGGCCAACAGGGACAGCCTGTTGGCGCAGCAGCAGGGCCTGACCAATCAGCTGGCTTCCGACCCGTCCGAGACGTTGAGAGATCAACTGGACGCACGGCAGAAACGACTGGAGCGGCTGGATCGCCAGATTGCCGATGCCACCGGCAAGCTGATTGCGCCCAGGGCGATGGTGTCCCTGCTCAAAGACATGCTGGCGGCGCAGGCGTCGCTGGAACTCCAGACATTTGAATTAAAGACGCCGACGCCGGTGTACGGCCCAGGGGCTGAAGGGGCAGATGCCAAGACGACAGCTGCCGAACAGGAAAAGCAAGGTGGCCCGCTGCTGTATGCTCATGATGTGGAGCTCAGCATTCTGGGCAGCTATCTGGACGTGCTGGCGTATCTCAAGCGTCTCGAGGGCCTCGATAACCGGCTTGGTTGGGTGGTGTTCGAATACGATGCGGAAAACTGGCCAGCGGGTGAGGCTATTATCCGGGTTCGGACGCTCAGTCTTGAACCAGCCTGGTTGGGGGTGTGACATGATTCGATCGAACACGGGCAGTCGGCTCTGGTTCGCCCTGATGCTGTTAGGATGCGGCTTTGGATTGGCGGCGCCGGCCTCTGCACTCCAGGATCCAACCCGGCCCCCTGGCTTTAATGACGCACCGGCAAAAGCCGCGCCCCTGGCCGACCTTGCCCTGCAGTCTATTCTGGTAGGCGCGGAGCGTCGGGTTGCTGTTATTAATGGCGAGCCCCGTGCCGAGGGCCAGTCCTTCGATGGCATCCGTGTGCGCAGAATCCATCGGGACCGGGTTGAGGTTATCGACCGCGGGCGCGTTCGCACGCTGTATCTCGACAAGCTACCGCAGGTACGCAGAACCCAATGACCAATGAACGGAAAATCATGACTTCGATGAGACCAATGGCTGTCCTGCTGATCGCAGCGACCCTGACGGCGTGCAGTAACAATCCGCTCATGCGTACATCCAATGCGACGTCGACCGATGTGGCTGATGACATTGAACGCAGTTTGGCTGAGGCCGAGCGGCAGTCGGTAGCCGCCGATGTTGCTGACAATAAGTCCGCAGCTCTGCCTGCCGAGGTCAGTGCGGCTCTGTTGCCTCCTTTGTCTCAGGGCCAGGACCTGGACGAACGGTTTGATGTGAATGCCAGCGGCATTCCCGCAGGCAGTTTCTTCGAATCCCTGGTGGATGGCACCCGCTACAACGTGGTGGTTTATCCGGGGGTCGAAGCAGTCATTGATCTGCGACTGCGGGATGTGACGGTACCCGATGTTATGGACATTGCTGCCGACCTCTACGGTCTGGATATCCAGCGCAGTGGTCGGTTGTACAAAGTGAATGGCGACCGGGTTCAGACCCGGATGTTCCCGATCGACTACCTGCACTTCAAACGCAAAGGTGGCTCGGAAACCCGGGTTAGTTCCGGTCAGGTGAGCGGAACCCAGAGCAACAACGGAAATTCCTCCAACGGTGTGGACGATAACCGCGGTAGCGAGACTCGAAACCTGGTGGGCACCACCATCTCTACGGCAACGGAATCGGACTTCTGGTCCGACATTGATCAGGCCTTGAGCATGATCATCGGTCGTGCCGACGATAGCCAGGTGATCGTTAATCCCGGAGCCGGCCTGGTGATGGTTCGTGCCGGTGCCGACGATTTGCGTCTGGTGGAAGAATACCTTCGCCGCACTGAACTGATCATGCAGCGCCAAGTGGTGCTTGAGGCGAAAATCCTCGAGATCATTCTCAACGAAGGCTACCAGCAGGGCATCAACTGGTCTGATCTGCAAAGCGCTTCCAGCGTTACTGACTCCGACGGCCTGCCCGAAGATTTTACGGCCCAGGCGTTGAGCGGGCAGGTGATCCGGACCTCCGACATTGGCGGCCTGTTCTCGGCAAGCGTTCGCGCCGGAGACTTCACCGCACTCATCGAGTTGCTGGGTGAGCAGGGTAATGTGCAGATTCTCTCCAGCCCGAGGATTTCTACGGTCAATAACCAGAAGGCAGTGATCAAGGTCGGCACTGACGAGTTCTTCGTCACTGATATCGACTTTGATGATGACAATTCTGCCGTGACAGGCGCCGACAGTACCTCCACTTCGGTAGAGCTGACGCCATTCTTCTCCGGAATTTCCCTGGATGTCACGCCGCAGATTTCCGAATCCGGCAGCATCACCCTGCACGTTCACCCCTCGGTGACCGAAGTGGACGACCAGAACAAAGTCATCACCATTGGTGAGCGCGATGTCACCCTGCCGCTGGCGATCAGCACCGTGCGGGAAACTGACAGTGTGATCCGCGCTGAAAGCGGCCAGATTGTGGTCATCGGCGGCCTGATCCAGAACAGCAGTGAAGACACCAACTCGGCGGTGCCGTTCTTCAGCGACATCCCGGTAGTGGGTGAGCTGTTCAAGCAGCGCCGGTTCAAATCCCAAAAAAGCGAACTGGTTATCCTGTTGCGCCCGGTGGTCTCAGAACCTGCTCGAGTTACCGCGGACATTGCGGCCAGCCGTGAGCGCATGAATGTGCTCCGCGAGCTGCTGCAATCGTCGAAATCTGTTACCCCGGAACCGGAGAAAGCCCGTCGCTAGCATGTACGAAGCCCATTTCGGACTGCAGGAAGCACCGTTCGCATTGACGCCCAACACCCGTTATTTTTTGCGGGCGCCCAGCCATAGTGATGCGTTGGAGTTGCTGTTGGTGGCGTTGAGTGAGCGCGAAGGCTTTATCAAGATCACCGGCGAAGTCGGCACCGGCAAAACCCTGCTGTGCCGATTGCTGCTGAATGAGCTGGAACAGAAAGCGCATACCGCTTACATCCCGAACCCGCACCTGGATCCCGACACCCTGTACGAAGCGGTCGCTGAGGAATTGGGGGTTGATGTCTCGGCCTGTGCCAACACTCATCAGATCCTGAAAGCCCTGAACGAAAAGCTTATTGGCCTGGCGATGGGGCAGAAACAGGTGGTGCTTGTCATAGACGAAGCCCAGGCAATGCCGGAGGCCACCATTGAGGCCCTTCGGTTGCTGACCAACCTTGAGACCGAGAGCGTACGGCTGCTGCAAATCGTTCTGTTCGGGCAACCGGAGCTGGACGCCCTGCTGCAGAAAGACAGCCTGCGCCAGTTGCGCCAGCGCATTACTTTCCATTACCGGCTAGCCCCGCTGGATCGACAGTCGGTGGCCCAGTACCTGCGCCACCGCGTGTCTCTGGCTGGCTATAACGGCGGTGACCTGTTCTCAGCTGCGGCGTTGCGTCTGATTACCCGATCGTCTGGAGGCATTCCCAGGTTGGTGAACATACTGGCGCATAAGGCCATGCTGTCCGCCTGGGGCGTGGGTGATCGGCAGGTGAATCGTCGGCACGTGGCCCGGGCGATTCGCGACACGGAAAGCGTCCGGTATCCCGGCTTGTTGGCGAGGTGGCTATGAGTCTGCTCAATGATGCTCTGCGAGCCGCCGAACAGCGTCAGGGCCGCCCGGATGTTTCGACTGCCTACACCGGTCAGGTAAATCGTCAGCCCGCGGCTCATCGCTGGTTGGTTCCGGTTATGGCGTTACTGCTGGTCATTCTTGTGGTCGTCGCTGTGTATGGCTATTTCTTCCGTGCACCGGTTACCCAAAGTCAGGTCACAGAGCGCACCGAAAATGCGCAAAACGAGACTGCGGATGAACCGATGCCCGCAGAAACCCCAGTAGTGTCGAAGCAAGTGAGCGACCCTGCGCCGAAAGCAGAACCCGAATCCGAACTCGCGCAAACGCCTGAACCGAAGCGATGCTGGCAGCGAATTCAGATGATAGCCCAGTATCTGACACGGCGCCGGCGTCAGAAGCCACCCGCCCAGAGCCCGAAGCTGTCTCCCCAGAGCCACAAGCCGAGCCTGAGATTACCGACACTGCGCCGATATTAACGCAACCAGCGCCACAGCCACGCGCGCCATCCAATAAAGCTGAGGCAAAACGCCAGCCTGAGGAACCTGCAAAGATAGCCTCCCAGCCGGCTGAACCGACGCCGGAGCCCGAGCTCGAATCTGCAGGGGCTCAGGCGCCGGCGGTCAAACAGGTTCGCGAGACCGCGGAGACCATCGATCTGCGGGTGAGCCGGGAAATTGCCCGGCTGCTGCGAGCGGGTGAATCGAGAGCGGCTGAACAGAGACTAACGGACGTGGCCTCTGATCAAGTGGCACCGGTGAGTCGGGGCGTCTACGCTCGGGCCATGTTGGTGCAGGATTCTCCAGGGCGGGCGCTGCCTTGGGTCTCCGGCGAGGAAGCCAGGGCTTCCCTGAGTTACGTTTGCTAAGAGCCCGGGCATTGCTGTCGATGGGCCGGTTGAATGAAGCCGTGACTACCTTGTCCCAGGATGTTCCGCCGGTGGCTGACAACATTGAGTACCGGATTACGCTAGCCACCCTGACGCAGCAAGCCGGCCAGAACGTTGAAGCGGCACGGCACTGGTCAGCGTTGATTGCCGTAGACGACAGCCAGCCAGCCTGGTGGGTCGGCCTTGCCATAGCCCTGGAAGCAGGGGGGCAGGCTGCTGGCGCCTTGAAGGCTTACACACAGGCGGCCCAGCTGCCCGGTTTGTCGCCGTCGCTGGCGGACTATGTTCGTAACCGTATGACACTTTTGCAGGCAGGATAGAGATGACGGAGCACAAGAAAAAAATCCGCATAGGTGACCTGCTGGTCCAGAATGATGTCATCACTGAACAACAGCTGATGACCGCTCTGCGGGAACAGAAGAACACCGGGCGCAAGCTAGGCCGTACCCTGATTGATCTGGGCTACGTGGATGAAGATAACCTGCTCAACATCCTGTCCCGGCAGCTTGAGGTTCCCTTTGTTCAGCTGCGGCACTACCAGTTCGATAATGAGCTGGTGAAAAAACTGCCGGAAGCGATGGCCCGACGTTTCCGCAGTATTGTGCTGGCGGAGCAGAGTGGCGACCTGCTGGTTGGCATGGCCGACCCCCTCGACATTTTCGCTTACGACGAGCTGGTTCGAATTCTCAAGCAGCCAATCAGGCAGGCGGTGGTGCGGGAGAGTGAACTGCTCAGCACCATTGATCTGGTTTACCGTCGTACCGAGGAAATTGCCTCGCTGGCGGAAGAATTGGAAGACGAGCTAGGCGATGATGCCTTTGACCTGGCCGACTTGTCCGCCGAGTCCGAAAGCACCGAAGCGCCAGTGGTCAAGCTGCTGCAAACGTTGTTCGAAGATGCGGTGCAGGCCCGCAGTTCCGATATTCATATCGAGCCCGATGAAACCGTGGTCCGGATCCGTCAGCGGGTCGATGGCGTCCTTCAGGAGCAGGTGATGAAGGAAAAGCGCGTCAACGCCGCGCTGGTCCTGCGTCTGAAACTGATGGCAGGGCTGAACATTTCGGAAAAGCGACTGCCCCAGGATGGCCGATTCAATATTCGTGTGAAAGGACGAAGTATCGACGTGCGGATCTCCACCATGCCGGTCCAGTATGGCGAATCGGTGGTGATGCGACTGCTGGATCAGAGCCAGGGCATGTTGAACCTGGATGCCACAGGCATGCCGGCGGAGCTAATGGAACGGTTCCGCCGCATGATCCACAAGCCTCACGGCATGATTCTGGTCACCGGGCCGACCGGTAGCGGTAAGACCACCACACTTTACGGCGCGCTGAGTGAGCTGAACCGACCGGAAGTGAAAATCATCACTGCAGAAGACCCTGTGGAATACCGATTGCCGCGAATCACCCAGGTTCAGGTGAACCCGAAAATCGGACTGGAATTTGCCGGCGTTTTGCGTTCTGCGCTGCGTCAGGATCCCGATGTCATTCTGGTGGGCGAGATGCGTGACCAGGAAACCGTGGATATCGGGCTCCGCGCCGCCATGACCGGTCACCTTGTACTCTCAACCCTGCACACCAACGACTCCATCAGCAGCGCCATGCGCCTGATTGATATGGGCGCACAACCCTTCCTGGTAGCCAGCTCACTGCTGGGTGTGGTTGCCCAGCGCCTGGTGCGGCGGATCTGTGAGAACTGTTCCGAAACCTATGAGCCCACCGATCAGGAACAGATCTGGCTGGACAGCTTTGATCTCGACCCTCTGGATCGGGAGGCCGGTTTTGTTCATGGGCGAGGCTGCTATCAGTGCAGTAATACCGGCTACAAAGGCCGTGTCGGTGTCTACGAGCTGCTTGAAATGAACGAATCCATGCTTGACGCCTTGCGTCGCCAGGACGTTTCCGGATTCACTCGAGCGGCTCGCCAGGGCGAGCTTTACCGCCCGCTTGGCCATTGCGCCATGGATTATGCCTTGCAAGGGGTAACCACCCTGGAAGAGGTAGCCCGTGTGGCCGCAACCTCGGAAAGCGACTTTGAAGACACTGCCGAAGTGCCACTCCTGGGTGAGCCTGAGGGGAGCATCGTCTGATGCAGTTCAGGTACCGGGGCAAGGATGATCGCGGAACTCTGCAGCAGGGGTCGCTGGTGGCGGCCAGTGCGGATGCGGTAGCTTCGGAATTGGTGCGTCGGGGCATTACCCCGCTCACCATTCGCGAGCAGCACGAGCAAGCGTCCTTGATCGATCGGCTGAACAAGATGCCGCTGTTCCGGCAGAAGGTCACGCTGGATGAGCTCATCGTTTTTTGCCGCCAGATGTACGCTCTTACCAAAGCCGGCATACCGCTGATTCGCACTATGCGTGGGTTGGCCGATACCACCCGGTCACCGGTGCTGGCGGAAGTGCTGGAGGATGTTACCTCCAGGCTGGAAGGCGGCACCACCATGGCGACTGCCATGCAGGCGCACCCGGACGTGTTTTCGGAGTTGTTCATCTCCATGATCCACGTAGGTGAAAACACCGGTATGTTGGACGACGCCTTCAAGCGGCTGTCGGAGATCCTGGAGCTGGAGCGAGACACAAAACGCCGGCTCAAGCAGGCTCTGCGTTACCCCACATTTGTGGTGGTTGCCTTGCTGGCCGCGCTGATGGTGGTGAACTTTCTGGTCATCCCAAAATTCGCTGCGGTGTTCAATAAGCTGGGCGCGGACTTGCCATTCCTGACGCAGGTACTGGTAGGCACCTCGAATTTCCTGATTGGTTATTGGTACGTGATGCTGTTTGCGGTCGCCGCGGGTGGCCTTCTGTTGCGCCAGTGGAAGCGCACGGAGCAGGGCGAGTTGACCTGGGACAGGTATAAATTGCGAATGCCAGTCATTGGTCCGTTGTTGGAGCTAATAACGTTGAGCCGGTTCGCTCGCAACTTTGCCTCCATGCTGGCGGCGGGCATGCCGGTAACCACCGCTTTGACTGTGGTGGCAGATGCCACAGACAATGCCTGGATATCCAAGCACATCAAAGACATGCGATTAGGCATCGAGCGCGGCGAAAGCCTGTTGCGTACCGCTCGTCAAAGTGGCATGTTCACGCCCCTGATCCTACAGATGATTGCCGTGGGAGAAGAAACTGGTTCCGTGGATGACATGCTCAACAATGTTGCCGATTTCTACGACGAAGACGTGGATTACGGCCTCAAACGGCTGGCGGAATCTATTGAGCCGATCCTTATCGTGGCCATGGGTGTGTTGGTGCTGATTCTCGCACTGGGCGTGTTCCTGCCGATCTGGGACTTGGGAGCCGCCGCCATGGGGCGGGGCTAGGAATAGTGAGCGCCTCCGACGCTGCTACTGATCAGGCCAATCGCCTATGGTTCCGGTTTTTGGTTGCCCTGATCATCATGGCGCTGTTGTGGTGGTGGGTACTTGGAGCCCTGGATCGCAGGGCTGGCAGCGTGGAACAGGTTGCCGTTGATAGTGAACTGAGCCAGCTCAGGGCAGCGGTTCTGATCAAGAGCGCAGAGGCAATGCTTGAGCGACCGCAGGGCTTTTATGCTCGTGTTGGTGGCAATCCGTTCGAGTGGCTAAAGCAGGAGTGGCGCCGCTATCAAGGGGGTTGTGACGGTAGCTACCCACCTGTTGGGCACTGGTGTTTTTGGGTAAGTGTACAAAAAGAAACAATAAATCACCCTAAAGGGTGGTTGATTTATCGACCGAATCGGCCGATAACCCTAGCAGGTCGACAGTTTGGTCCAGTTGCTCCGGCAGCTTGGCGTGTCACGGTTGAGCACGTTGGCGTTCCAAACGATGCCAGCAGGAACTCTGGCAGACGAGCCGGCGGCTTGTTACTTGAGATGGTTAACCCAGACACCGGTGAGCCAGTGTTGCAAGCGCAACGCTGATTTATAGAAAGCAGTGCGATGGAGCATTTGGATGCAGGCACAATCAATTAATGAACACAGCGGGTTCACGCTTATCGAGCTGGTGGTCGTGATCGCCATACTCGCAATTCTGGCTGCGTTTGCATTGCCTCGTTTTGCACAGTTGTCGGAACAGGCGCACCAGTCCAGTATCCGAGCCACGGCAGGCGCGCTCGCCGCCGGCGTGGCGTTAACCAAGACGCAGTGGGTATCAAATGGTCTCACTGTGGCGGCAACTAACGTGCAGGGCTTCGGCGCGGGTAATGTCGATGTCAGTGGGGATGGCTGGCCAACCGCGACCGATGATAGCGGTGACCCTAACAACCCAACGATGACTGAGGCGCGGTGCCAGCAGGTTTGGGTCGGCGTATTGCAGTCCAACGCGCCGACAGTCGCCACAGCAACACCCGCAGACTATGTTGTGAGCTTGTCGACGGACCCGGATGCCGGTCAAGGAAGTGACTGTGAGTTCACTTACCAGCCAGACGGACAGCTCAGCACCATTAATTACGACGCCGATACTGGCGAAATCACAACAACCATAAACTGATTTAACGCACTCAACACGACAAACGGAGCAGTACCATGAAAGCGATGGCCGCAATTCAAACAAAGAAAGAGAAAGGTTTTACCCTCATCGAGCTGGTGATGGTAATTGTGATTTTGGGGATTCTGGCGGCGTTTGCTTTGCCGCGGTTTGCGGACTTTGGAAATGAGGCGCGCGCTGCCTCAATCCAGGCGCTTGGCGGTGCATTGAAGTCCGCCTCGGGAATCGCGCATGCGCGGCAGTTGGCGGACGGCGCCAGTGGAAGCACTCCGGTAGTTTTGGAAGGCCAATCGATAGCAATGGTCGGTGGATATCCAACGGCAGATACGGACGGAATTCTCCTGGCCGCTCAGGTTGATGCCACACTATCAACTGCTACTGGTGGTGATTATGAATACAGTGGAGCTGCTGCTGGTGCGGGGACTACGATGACTCTGATTGCCAAAGGGTTCTCAGGCTCAAACTGCCAGGTCGAATACACGGCCGGTAACCCCGATCCCGATAATGATCCCGCCACAAATGATGCGACTTCATCAAGTGTTGTTACAGATACAAGTGGATGCTGAGTAGGGCGCAACAGGAAGAGGTACTCGGTTTCGTCTCGAGCATTGTGTAATGTGATGCAGGCGCGGGCTCTGGTAGCGGAGCGGGCATAAGGAGTCGGGAGATTGGTGACTGGGGGCATGTCAAAGTCGGAAGGCTTCACTCTGGTTGAGCTGGTCGCAGTGATCATCATTGCCGGAGTAGTCTCCGCTCTGGGGATTGGCCTTTTCGCCAACCGCTCTGCCTTCTCTCCGCTCCTGGCCACTCAACAACTCGCCTCCGCCACGCTGCTAGCCCAACAGGCAGCGCTGGCGGGCAATCCGGCCAACACCCTCCAAATTGAACAAGGCGGCGATGCCTTTCGTTTCACGGTCGGTCCTGGTACAGCTGTCCCAAGGGTATTCGAGCTTGACCGCGCCGGCACGTCCTTGAGCGTCGCCAGTGCAACCCTCCCACTCACCGTTTCTTTTGACAGCCAGGGCGCACCTATCTCAGGCAGCAATCTGGACTTCACCTTTTCCGGCGACAGCACCTTCAACACCTGTCTCAGTTCTCTGGGTGCGGTCTATAGCGGGAGCTGTCAGTGATTCTGCCGGCCCACCGCGGTGCCACCCTCGTTGAGCTGGTGATCACCATCGTCATCATCAGTGTGGCGATTGCCGGCGTTGTGGGCGCCTTTGCGCTGATTTCCGGCCGCAGCGCCGACCCATTGAATCAGACTCGCGCCGTGGAGCTGGCCCAGCTGTACATGGATGAGATCATCACCAAGAAATACGATGACGCCACGCCGCAGGGTGGGCAACCCCGATATACGGGGGGTTGCAATATCGGCCCGGAGGGCAGCGAGGATCGCAGCACCTACGACGACGTCGATGACTACAACGAAATCGATGCCGAAGCGCCGCGCAGCGCACTTGGCCCCATCGACGGTTATTCGGGGTTCACAGTGACCGTGGATGTCCAGTGTGCCGGCGGTGACGCCGGGGTCGATTTACCCTCGTCCCAAGCCAAGCGCATTGACCTGACCATCACCATTCCTGGCGGTGGTGACTTTGTGTTCTCCGCTTACAGGGCGAATTTCTGATGCGTCGCTCAACGGGCTTTACGCTGGTGGAGCTGGTCATCGTCATCGTGCTGTTGGCCATCGTCGCCACGATTTCGGTTCAGTTTGTCGCGCTCTCAACGCAGGGGGCCATTGATGTCAGCTCCCGCCAGCAACGCTCGCTGGCGGGTGCAGTGATCAGCGAACAGATCAGCCGGCAGCTTCGAGAAGCCCTGCCGACCTCGGTCAGGGCCAATGGGGCTTGCCTAGAGTGGATGCCGATCACGGCGGCGTCTAACTACCTAAACCTCCCATCGGGCGCGTCACCGAATTCATTTGAGGCCGTACCACTGCCTTCCAGCCGCTCGGCCAGTGGGCGGGTCGTGGTTTATGGCTATGGCAAAAGCGTGTACGACACCAGCAGTCCTGGGCCGATATCACCGCCGGCCACCATGCCCGCGGCTCATCGCCTGTGACGGTGACCTTCGACGGCGGCGCCACCCATCGATTTGCTGAGAAGTCTCCTGAAAAAAGATTTTATGTTGTCGACGATCCGGTCACCTTTTGCCAGTCAGGGCAATGGCTCTATCGGTTCAGCAGCTATGGCATAAACTCGTCAATAACCGCGGGGCCACCGGTGCCGGGAAGCGACCAGGAGGTTCTGACGGCCACGCTCCAGCCGGGATCACTGACGTTCGAAGTAACACCACCAACACTTCAGCGCGGGGCGGTAGTGTCTTTCTCGTTTGTTCTGGAGGACACCGCATCGGGTGAGACGACGGCGGTCAGCCAGGAGGTCCAGATACGCAATGTGCCCTGAACATCTTGCTTCTAAGCAGCGCGGTGCAGGCCTGCCGGTGGCGATATTTATCATCACCGTACTGGCGCTGATCGTGATCGGAGTGGCTCAATTGCAGCAGTCCAGCGGTGAGTCCGTCAGCTTGCAGATACAGTCCCAGCGTGCCTTCTACGCGGCGGAGTCGGGTGCGCAGATTGCGGTACGTAAGGTTCTTGAAGCGGACAGCTGCAGTGCCATTTCAAGCCCCTTCACTTTCGGCGCCGGCGCGCTCTCGAACTGTTCTGCAGCGCTGGGCTGCGAGTCAGTATCGGCGGCGATAGGTGGAGGTGGTAATACGGTGTATTCGATAGAAAGCGTGGGTCAGTGCGGTGCCGGGCTTGATAGTGCTCAGCGAATTGTCGAGGTCAGGGTGCGATGATGGTAAAGCAAAGCTTCGCAAAAATTGGTTTTTTTTTATTCGCGGTCTTTTTCAACCTGGACGCTATAGCCGCACAGTGCACCGACGTATTTCAGGCAAACGACGGAATCAACGAGGATTTGCCGGAAGATAGGCGTTTAACCTACGACTCTGACGACTGGCCTGATCCTGATGACTGGCCAGATTCGGGAGCCGAGTTATCCGGTGGTGACTACTATTTCAAAAAAGAGGAGTTGTCACAGGGTTACGAGTTGTCGGTCTCGCCGGGAGCGGCAGTGCGGATATTTGTTGATGGTGATGTGAGTTTCGGCAATTCTTCCATTATCAATACGCCGGCCTCTTCTGACCGGCGCGGTGAGCTGCTGTTGCTAGTTGACGGAAAAGTTGAGTTCAAAAAAGGGGCCGTTTTTACCGGAGTTGTTTACTCTGCAGGCGAGCAAGAGCTGAAAAACGATGTTCAGATCAATGGCATCGTCGCTATCGAGGATGACGATGGATTAGATCAAAAAAACAAAGCGGACGTGAACTATGTTCCAGAGACGCTGGATCCCCGTCTTTTTGATCAACTATGCGAGATCGAACAGCCAGCGACTCTGCCTGCGTTTGACAATTTTGAATCTTACTCTCCGGGGTCGATCGACGGTAACGACGGCGGCTCAAACTGGGGCGGCCCCTGGACCGGTCAGGACGGACAGGTTGTAGTGGATACCAGCGACTCCCCCCTCGAATTCGTCGATTCGGAAGACCGCAGAATACGCTCAGCGACCTCGCTCGAGATAGCCGGCAACGGTAACGAGGTGGTTACACGCCCGCTCGACGGGACGTTCAGCGGCGATTCGGTGTTTTTGAGTATGTTGGTTCGCTTCAATGGTGATCCAACGAATAATGATTTCGTCGGATTTTGGGTTGAAAACTCCGGGTTTGGCGCGTCTCCTCAGTTCGGTCTGAAAGTCAACGAAGGTAGCGGTGGGGTAAACGACTTTTTCGTTCGCCTCGACCAGACCGCCGACTATGCAACGGACATCGAGGTGGGTGAGACCTATCTGCTGGTTGCTCAGTACACCAAGGCACGGAAGATTACTTCAGTAACGCCAAGCTCTGGGTTAACCCTGCATGTGGCCCAAGCCCACCTACCACCGTGTCTGCCCAACGCAGCTCAACGAACAACCAGTTGAGAGAGTTTCCAGGATTGGCGTGCGCGCAACCAATTTTTCTGGCGATGATGCCTTTCAGATAGGTCAGGTCGCCGTGGGAACGAGCTGGTCAGATGTCGTGAAGTGCTCGCCCGGACCGCTTGTGGAATATCGGTTGGAGCAGACGTCCCTCGACGGGAGTTCTGGGGAAATAATAGATACCAGCGTTAATGGTAATAATGCCACTTCTGGAGGGGGGCTTATTACCCGCATTGAAGATCCGGCAATTGCTGGTAACCCCGGGACCTGCCGCTACGGTGACTTCGATGGCGTAGATGATCTTGTTACCGACACAAACGCCGGCGATTATCTGAATGGATTGGAGGCCATCACCGTGATGGCCTGGGTTTACAACACGGACGAGCTCGCTGGAAACGATCGAGGGGTCTTTTTCACTGACGACCCAAGCGGTCAAGACAACCGCTTGGGACTGCGCTACGACACGGACGGATTGTATGGCGACGGCAACAACGTCATCAAAGCCAGTGTCTTCACCGACGAGTGCGACGCCACTGACGAATGCCTCCAGGTTGAAACCGTCTCTGACGTTATGGTTCAAGACCAGTGGCAACATGTCGCCATGACCTGGACAACCCAAGGTGAGATCAAAGTCTACGTGGACGGAGCAGAAGTTGAGACCTCTGGAACTCGGGGCAGTGGAGGGACCGGCGCGCTTGCCAGTATAGAGCGTCTCGATATTGGTGAAGGCGCAAAAGGCGATCGTTGGCAGGGGCGCATCGACGAGTTCAGGATTTATGGCGTCGCGCTAACTGAGGCCGAGATTATGGCGGAAATGAGCCGTGCCTTCCCCTGTTCAGGTTTTGGTCCCAACCACATCAGGCTTTCCCACCCAGGGGAAGGGTTGACCTGTTCATCGTCGCAAATAACCGTCTCGGCCTGCGCCAATGAGGATTGTTCGGAATTGTTTGGGGAGCCCGTGGAGGTGGAGTTAACGTCTCCTTTTGATGGCTGGACGCCAAACCCGGTCACCTTCACCGGCAGAACGGATGTCGATCTCAGCGTTACTCAGCCATCCACCATCAGTCTCGACGCTAACGCGGTGAACCCATCGGCCCAGGAGCTGACGCGTTGCTTCAATGGCGGAACTGAAACCTGTGAGATGGACTTTTTTGACACCGGCTTTGTCATTAACGTGCCCGATCACATTGCCGCCGTCACTACAGCCAGTACCATTGCAGCGGTGCGCAAGGACGACGACAGTCAGCAGTGCGTGCCCGGGTTTTCGAATGAAACTCGCGAGGTCGGCTTCTGGTCTGGCTACTCTGACCCCGCGACGGGAAGTACGTCGGTCAGTGTGGATTCTGACTCGATTTCTCAAACCAGCCCCGGCACCGGTATTGAACTTCAGTTCAACGCAAATGGCATTGCAACGTTTGATCTGTCCTATCCGGATGTTGGGCGGCTATCCCTGAATGCCCGATACGAGGGCAGTTCCGCCAACGGCGATGAGGGTCTGGTAATGGCAGGCACAACCGAATTTGTAGTGCGCCCCGATCGTTTTCTGCTTGATGTTCCCGGTAATCCGGGGGCGACTGATGCCAATGGCGGCGTGTTTACCGCGGCTGGAGAGGCCTTTGAGGTTACCGTTTCCGCACTCAATGCAAACGGCGACCAGACGCCTAACTTTGGCCAGGAAGCCACGCCCGAATCGGTTCGCCTTGAATCGTCGTTGGTGGCTCCTGCTGGCGGCGATGCCCCGTTCGTTAAGGGCTCTTTTGGTGCCTTTGGAGAGGCCTGTGACGGAAGCGCGGCCGCGGCGGGTTCCGCTTGCGGTGAATTCAGTTGGCCCGAGGTTGGCATTTTCGCGCTGACGCCGCGTCTGGCCGCGGGGTCTGGTTATCTTGGAACAGAGGATGTAATCGGCACGCGGCTTGACTACGTTGGTCGATTTATTCCGGCTAGGTTCGACATCACGGTCTCGGAGCAGGGCATCGTTGAGCCTTTCTGCACAGCGGGTGCTGCTGATTTTGCCTACACCGGCCAGGACCTGAGTTGGGAAAGCGGTTTTGCGCCAATCATTATCGCGGAAGCGCGCACGGTCTCCGGTGGCGTAGCGCAAAACTATACCAGGGGTGGCTTCATGAAACTGGATGAGCTTGATCTCATCAGAGCGCCCGCCGCCTCTGACAGCTCGGCCATTGATGCACAGGGCGATCCGTTCCCGGTTACCGCGACGCTCTCCGGGATGGCGTTATCGAACCTCGGCGCTGGAAGAGTGCAGTACGTTTTTTCCGCCTCAGATACCCTGAGTTTTGACAAGGCTGTGGATTCGAGAGTAGCCCCGTTTACCCCCGACTACTCCATTGCGCTGAGCGCCCTGATGGATTCTGACATGGTGTCCGCAGCGCCTCAGACACCGGTTAACGTCAGGCCTTCTTTCGGATTTGATGTTCGATACGGCCGATTGAACCTTGAAAACGCTTATGGGCCGGAAATTTCCGGTCTCACAGTGCCGTTCAATGCCGAGTACTATACAGGAGCCGCTTTCGCGCTCAACGCGGCAGATAGTTGTTGGGCCTACAATACCGGGGCAGACGTGGTGCTGGATGACTCGGGGCTGTCCGGTGGCAGCACCTCGGTCGACTCAAAGGCTGACACTCTGGCGTCCGGGGTGCCGCCGTCTGGCAGCGAACTCAAACTCACCGCTCCTGGGCAGGGAAACACAGGCGACGTTAGCGTAACCTTCGGCGTGCCTAGCTGGCTAAAGGGCGATTTTGATGGCGATGGTGGCCTCGAAAACCCATCTGCACTCGCCACATTCGGCGTTTATCGCGGCCACGATCGCGTGATCTACTGGCAAGAGCGTTAGCGCCGGCCCTGCGCTTAGGCGTCCAGCCGGCCAGCAGGCCACAAAAAAAGGGGCAGCCCTCTCAGACTGCCCCTGAAAAACGAGCCCGGTGGCTCAATCGTCATCTCCTTCGGGGTGGTCCAGCCCCAACTCATTGATCTTCCGCGTCAGGGTGTTGCGGCCCCAGCCCAGTAGCACGGAGGCATCCCGGCGTCGGCCGCCGGTGTGCTTCAGGGCGGTTTCAATCATGATCTTCTCGAATTCGGGTATCGCATTGTCGAGAATACCTTTCTTGCCCCGCTTCAGTTCCTGTTCGGCCCAGTTGCGCAGGCCTTCCTGCCAGGTGGTGCCCACGGAGGGTGTTTCCGCCTGGTGCAGCAGTTCTGGTGGCAGGTCATCGATGTGGATCTCGCGGCCACTGGCCATTACTGTCAGCCAGCGACAGGTGTTTTCCAGCTGGCGGACGTTGCCGGGCCAGGGCAGGGTGGTGAGGTATTCCTCCGCGTCTGGGCGGAGGATTTTCGACTCTACCGCCAGTTCCTTGGCTGCCCGCTTCAGGAAGTGCTGCATCAACCGGGGAATGTCTTCACGCCGTTCTGCCAACTTGGTAGATGCACCCGGATAACATTCAATCGGTGAAACAGATCCTCCCGGAAGGAACCGGCCTGAACCAGCCTCTCCAGATCCTGGTGCGTGGCGGCGATGATGCGCACATCCACTTTGATTGGGGTGGTGCCGCCGACCCGGTAGAACTCGCCGTCGGCGAGTACCCGCAACAGACGGGTCTGGGTGTCGGCGGGCATGTCGCCAATTTCATCCAGGAACAGGGTGCCACCGTTGGACTGCTCAAACCGTCCCTGACGTGCCGCGCCGGCGCCGGTGAATGCGCCTTTCTCATGCCCGAACAGTTCGGATTCAATCAGGTCTTTCGGGATGGCGGCCATGTTCAGGGCAATAAACGGATGCTTGGCGCGCGGGCTGTGATTGTGCAGCGCCTGGGCAACCAGCTCTTTACCGGTGCCGCTCTCACCGTTGATCAGCACCGTGATGTTGGAGTGTGACAGCCGGCCAATGGCGCGAAAGACCTCCTGCATAGCAGGGGCTTCGCCGATGATCTCGGTATTGCGCTGGGCGCTTTCGGCAAGCGGCTCGGCACTGGCTTTTTTCTCATGGCTGTGGGCTACGGCCCGTTTGGCCAGCGCAACGGCGTCATCCACATCGAACGGCTTGGGCAGGTACTCGAAGGCGCCGGTTTGGTAACTGGTCACTGCGCTCTCAAGGTCCGAATGCGCGGTCATGATGATCACCGGCAGATCGGGATGAGCCTCAACAATCTGGGACAACAGGGTAATGCCATCAACGCCGGGCATCCGGATATCGCTGATGATGGCGTCTGGTTGTTCGTGTTCGAGACGCATCATGATGCTCTCGCCACTCTCGAAAACCCGGGGCTGCAAACCGGCCTGGTTAAGGGCGCGCTCCAGCACCCAGCGAATACTGCGATCGTCGTCTATGATCCAGACGTTTGCCGGTTGGCTCATGGGGTTTCCTCCAAAGGCAGGAAAATGATGAAGTCGGTTCGGCCGGGCTCGCTTTCGCACTCGACCAGACCGCGATGTTGCCCAATGATGCTTTGGGTGATGGATAGCCCCAGGCCGGTGCCACTAGCTCGGCCACTGATCATTGGGTAGAAGATGTTTTGCAGTAGATCCGGCGGAATGCCCGGCCCGTTATCGATCACGTCGACCCGGCAGACCAAACGATGGCGCCGGTTACCGATGGTGAACTGGCGCAGGGCCCGGGTTCGGAATGTGATAGTGGGCGGTGCTTCATCCCGGTGACCGGTCTGGTTCTCAAAGGCCGCCTCCATAGCATTGCGGGCGATGTTCAGGAACGCCTGAATCAGTTGTTCCTTGTCGCCTGGGAATTCTGGAATGCTTGGGTCGTAGTCCCGGCGGAATAAAAGGCGACCTTTGCTTTCAGCTTCCAGCAATGTGCCAACCCGTTCCAGCACCTCATGCACGTTGGTTTCAGCCAGCTTGAGGGCCTTGTTCGGGCCAAGCATGCGGTCGACCAGACTACGCAGGCGATCGGCCTCGTCGATGATGACTTGAGTGTATTCGCGCTGGCCGTCGTCATTGAGTTCGCGGTCGAGCAGTTGTGCTGCACCGCGGATGCCGCCCAGCGGGTTTTTGATCTCGTGGGCCATGCCGCGCACCAGAATCCGGGTGGTTTCCTGCTGCGAGATAATGTCCTCTTCCCGGCTGATTCTGAGCAATCTGTCCCGGGGCTGAATTTCGACCAGCAGTTCAACCGGGTCCAGGTTGGTGGGGGTTACCGAGTAGTCCACCGTCAATCGTGAGCCGCTGGCCAGCACGAATTCGGCCTCGCGGCGGGTGTAGGATTGGCCATTTTCAGCGGCAGCATGGAGGGTTTTCAGGGCGTCTTCGGAATCAATCAGAATGTCATCGAACATCTGACCCTGGCTCCGGGTCATGCTGGTTTCGAACAGGCTTTCTGCGGCCGGATTGAAGTAACTGATCTTCAGGCCTTCCTCCAGAACCAGGACTGCTGTGGTCAGGCTGTCCAGGATGCGCTTGTCGCCATTTGTGGTGGCCGTGGGCAATGCCATGTATCAATCCCGTTGGTTCGACATTGTGAGTGTGATGACCTTCCTATCTTTGCGATTCTGCAAGAAGCGAACCACTTTGAAGGTCAGGGCAAAAAGAGTGGGCAAACTGCGGGCATGTGCGTCAAACAGCGCCGAGCTGTGCCGTACGCTGGTGCGTCAGTCGAGGGAAGTAGGTGACCAGCCCGGCAGTTGCGCCCTGTTGCTGGTCAGAGTATGGCGTGTTTGTGGTGCGAGCGCACCAAAATAGTGCGAGAGCTTAGTTGGCGACGGACGGGCGATGAACAGTAAAACTGATGGCCGGGCCGGTTTTCACCTGAACACCGTTTTCATCAACGATGTGTACGCGGGCATCGTGAGTGCCACGAAACACATTGCGGACGCTTACAGAGCCTGAAGTGCTCTGGCCTACCGGTTGTCCGTCCAGGGTGACCTCGTACTTATGGCCGGCCTGAAGGCCCGGAGTGCTGCGGACTTCAAACTGGATATCGCCGCTGCCGCTGTGAAAGGCCTGATTGTTTTCGGGGTAGGCGAAGCCAACGCTGTCGTACACCGAACCTTCGCGTTTGACTTCTTCACGCAGCTTGTCGGTTTCGCGCACATTTTGCGGCTTCGGTAGAGTCACGGTGGTGACGGGCTTGACCTCCACGGCCTTGGAGCCCTTCGTCGGTTCGTCGGAGAAGGTGACATTGCCTTGGGCATCCACATTCCGGTAAACCTCTGCGACCGCAGGGCCGGTTAGCAGGATCAGGGCTGCGGCGAATAGTCCGGTCCTTGGTTTCATAAGCACACCTGTGTTGATGTTTTATTCGATTATCTGCGGCCCCCGACGTCATTTCAACGCCCTTGAGGCAGGTTGTTAGTTACATATCGTTAAGGACGGCAGACACTTTTAATTAGGCCATAAAAAAGCCCCGCACTGGGCGGGGCTTCGTCACAAACCGGAGGGGCCGGTTTGTTCTAGCAGAGCAGACTGCTTAGCAAGAGTAGTACAGCTCGAACTCGACCGGGTGAGTGGTCATGTTCAGGCGCTCTACTTCGCCGCGCTTCAGGTCCACGTAGCCCTGGATCATGTCTTCAGTGAAGACGCCGCCACGGGTCAAGAACTCGTGGTCTGCTTCCAGGCAATCCAGTGCTTCTGCCAGAGTTTCGGCAACAACCGGAATGTTCAGTGCTTCTTCCTTCGGCAGGTCGTACAGATCCTTGTCCATGCATCGCCAGGGTGGATCTTGTTCTGGATGCCGTCGAGGCCAGCCATCATCAGGCCGCGAAGGCCAGGTACGGGTTGGCAGAGGCGTCCGGGAAGCGTACTTCGATGCGACGTGCTTTCGGGCTGTTCACGTACGGGATACGGATAGAAGCAGAGCGGTTACGGGCAGAGTAGGCCAGCATAACCGGAGCTTCGAAGCCCGGAACCAGACGCTTGTAAGAGTTGGTGGAGCTGTTGGTGAAGGCGTTGATGGCCTTGGCGTGCTTGATAACACCACCGATGTAGTACAGAGCCGCTTCGCTCAGGCCCGCGTAGCTGTCGCCGGCAAACAGGTTCTTGCCGTCTTTGCTCAGGGACATGTGAACGTGCATGCCTGAACCGTTATCACCCACTACCGGCTTCGGCATGAAGGTGGCGGTTTTGCCGTAGGCGTGGGCAACGTTGTGTACGCAGTACTTCAGGATCTGTACTTCGTCGGCTTTCTTGGTCAGGGTGTTGGCGCCAACACCAATTTCACACTGGCCAGCTGTACCCACTTCGTGGTGGTGTACTTCGATTTCCAGACCCATGGACTCCATGGCGGCACACATAGCGCCACGCAGGTCATGCAGCTGTCGACCGGAGGAACCGGGAAGTAACCGCCTTTAACACCCGGGCGGTGACCGATGTTGTTGCGGTCGAAATCTTCGCCAGAAACCCAAGCGGCTTCTTCGGAGTGGATGGAGTAGCCAGCACCTTTCATGTCTACTTCCCACTTGACCGAGTCAAATACGAAGAACTCCGGCTCCGGGCCAAAAAGGGCGCCATCGGCGATGCCGGTAGACTTCAGGTACTCTTCAGCACGACGGGCAACAGAACGCGGGTCGCGCTCATAACCTTGCATGGTTGAAGGCTCAACGATGTCGCAGGTGATGTTGAGAGTGGTTTCTTCGGTGAACGGGTCCAGGACGGAGCTGGAATCGTCTGGCATCAGAATCATGTCGGATTCGTTGATGCCTTTCCAACCAGAGATTGAAGAGCCGTCGAACATCTTGCCGTCTGCGAAGAAGTCCTCGTCTACCTCTGAGGCAGGCAGGGTCACGTGCTGCTCTTTACCACGGCTGTCGGTGAAGCGCATGTCTACCCACTTCACTTCGTGTTCTTTGATCAGATCAATTGTCTTGGACATTGTGCATGCTCCGTTAGTTATCCCGCGTTGGCGGGCAAATACGTGTTCGTTTTGCCGGATCGTTCAGTGTGACTGATATCCGATCTTTTATTCAGGCATTGCAGCTTAGCAAAAGCCCCAGCCACTTACCTGCAAATTTCGGCTGACTTGGGTAAAGCAAGGCGCTTGCCAATTTTTGGGGCGTGCGCCAGAAGCGCACAGTGGTGCGGCCTGCAGCGCTTTTATGGGTATGGTAGGGCTTTGTTCTGGCGCAAGCTCAACCGGTAAGCGCACCAGTGTGGTGCGTAATTAGCCGGCCGTGATCACTTGTGGTGCAGCCGCTCGGCGCAGATATAGTCGTTTATCTGCATATAATCAGTGTGGACTTTTCGATATACTGCCCGCCGCCTCATTTGCTCCCGGACCTTTTTAGCTGGCTGGGACGCGCCGATGCCGCCCGGTATCGGACAATGGGTTCACTTTACGGATTTGAGACGGCATGTGAGAGGTTTTACCTCCTTAAGACCCTCTCAGGTCAAAGAAAGCATGCCGCAGGATTATAGTTGTGATTGAAAAGCTTCGTAATATCGCCATCATCGCGCACGTCGACCATGGTAAGACGACCCTCGTTGACAAACTGCTGCGCCAATCCGGCACGTTGGATCGTAAAGAGCTCGAAAACGAGCGCGTTATGGATTCCAACGACCAGGAGAAAGAGCGTGGTATCACCATTCTGGCCAAGAACACGGCCCTGAAATGGAATGAGTACGATATCAACATCGTCGACACCCCGGGCCACGCCGATTTTGGCGGCGAAGTGGAGCGGGTGATGAGCATGGTGGATTGCGTGTTGCTGGTGGTCGATTCTATCGATGGCCCGATGCCGCAAACCCGCTTTGTAACTCAGAAAGCATTCGCAGCCGGCCTGCGTCCTATTGTTATCGTGAACAAGATCGACCGTCCGGGTGCGCGTCCGGATTGGGTAGTGGATCAGGTATTCGATCTGTTTGACGCCCTCGGTGCCACCGATGAACAGTTGGACTTCCCGATTGTTTACGCCAGCGCCCTGAACGGCATCGCCGGTATGGATCACGAAAACCTCGACGACAACATGGATGCTGTATTCCAGGCCATCGTCGACCACGTGCCCGCGCCGAACGTTGATATGGACGGCCCGTTCCAGATGCAGATCTCCCAGCTGGACTACAACAGCTTCCTGGGCGTGATCGGTATCGGCCGCATCGCGCGGGGTAAGATCAAGACCAACTCTCCGGTAACCGCCATTGGCGCCGACGGCAAGAAGCGCAACGGTCGTATCCTCAAGATCATGGGTCACTCCGGTCTGCAGCGGGTTGAAGTTGATGAAGCCCAAGCGGGCGACATTGTTTGCGTCAGCGGTATGGATGAGCTGTTTATCTCCGATACCCTGTGTGATCAGTCCCAGGTTGAAGCGCTGCCGGCACTGACCGTCGACGAGCCGACTGTTTCCATGACCTTCCAGGTCAACGACTCGCCCTTCGCAGGTAAAGAGGGCAAGTACGTGACCAGCCGCAACATTAAAGAGCGTCTGGAAAAAGAGTTGCTGCACAACGTAGCCCTGCGTGTGGAGGAAGGCGAGTCTGCCGACAAATTCAAAGTGTCCGGTCGTGGCGAGCTGCACCTGTCGGTTCTGATCGAGAACATGCGTCGTGAGAACTTCGAGCTGGCGGTTGGCCGCCCGGAAGTAGTCATTCGCGAAATTGACGGCGTGAAGCAGGAGCCGTACGAAAATGTCATCGTCGACATTGAAGAGCAGCACCAGGGTCCTGTCATGGAGCAGATGGGTCTGCGTAAGGGCGACCTGACCAACATGGTTCCGGACGGAAAAGGGCGCATGCGTCTTGATTACACCATCCCGGCCCGTGGCCTGATTGGCTTCCGTAACACCTTCCTGACCATGACTTCAGGTACCGGTATCCTGACGTCCACCTTCAGCCATTACGGCCCGATCAAGGTCGGTGACGTCACCAGCCGCCAAAACGGTGTTCTGGTGTCCATGGCAACAGGTACAGCGCTGACTTACTCGCTGGAAACCCTGCAGAGTCGCGGCAAGCTGTTCCTGGATCCAGGCCAGGAAATCTACGAAGGTCAGTTGTGCGGCATTCACAGCCGTGACAACGACATGGTCATGAACCCGACCAAAGGCAAGAAGCTCGACAACATGCGTGCTTCGGGCAAGGACGAGGTTATTGGCCTGGTGCCGCCGATCAAGTTCACTCTTGAGCAGGCGCTCGAGTTCATCGATGACGACGAGCTGGTAGAGGTGACGCCCAAGTCCATCCGCCTGCGTAAGAAGTTGTTGACGGAGAACGAGCGCAAGCGCGCCAAGAAGAAGTAAATTCCAGTAGGAATTTCAAAGGGGCGGATCAGGTTTGATCCGCCCCTTTTTGTTCATATCAGCTAAACTCCGGTTAAACCTTTGCCGGATCGCGTCATGCTCACCCTCTATCCCGACATCAAGCCCAATGCCCAGCACCGCATTGCGGTGGACCCACCCCATGAACTGTATGTGGAAGAGAGCGGGAACCCGGAGGGCATCCCCGTGCTGGTGGTACACGGTGGGCCCGGTGGTGGTTGCGAGGACTTTCACCGGCGCTTCTTCGATGCCGAGCGGTTCCGCATAATCCTGATGGATCAGCGCGGGGCAGGGCGCTCCTCACCTTTGGCTGAGCTTGAGGGTAATAGCACGGACAAGCTCATCGAGGATATGGAAACGGTGCGCTCTTTTTTGGGTGTCGATAAGTGGCTGCTGTTCGGCGGTAGTTGGGGTTCTACCCTCAGCCTGGTGTATGCGCAGACTCATCCGGAGCGAGTCCTCGGGCTGGTGCTGCGGGGCATCTTCCTGTGCCGTCCTCGCGATATTCAATGGTTTTATCAGGATGGCGCCAGCCGGGTGTTTCCGGACTACTGGCAGGATTTTGAAACCCAGATACCCGTCGAAGAACGGGGCGACATGGTCGCGGCCTATTACAAAAGACTAACCAGCGCTAACGAATTGGAACAAATTCAGGCAGCCAAGGCCTGGTCCGTCTGGGAAGGGCGCTGCGCTACATTGCATCCTAATCCGAGGGTGGTGGAGCATTTTGGGCATCCGCACGTTGCCATCGCCCTTGCACGCATCGAGTGTCATTACTTCATGAACAAGGCCTTCCTTGAGCCAGATCAGATCGTGCGGGAGGCGCACACGCTGGCGGATATTCCGGGCATTATCGTCCATGGCCGCTACGACATGGTCTGCCCGCTGGATAACGCGCTCGCGTTAAGCAAGGCCTGGCCCGGAGCAGATCTTCGGATTATCCGGGACGCCGGGCATTCTGCCTCTGAACCCGCAATAGTTGATGCCCTGATCCGGGGGGTTGAAGAGGTCGTCGCCAAATCTGGAGAAAGTGCGAGCTAGTCGTACTTTTTGATGGTTGCGGTTCGTTAATCCTGCCGATAGACTCAGTAGCCATTCGACATTCTCCCGCTTAACAATTCCTAGAGAAGTGCATGAAAGCTTATCCAGCGAGTATCGGAAGCCAGTGTCGTCGTGAGCAATCAACAGGTTGGTGCCATCAGGGCGGGCCTGCTTCTGTTGTTAGGCGTTGAACGTGGCGATGCGGATGCACAGGCCAGGGAGCTGTGCCAAAAGATACTTACCTATCGAGTGTTTCCTGATGACCAGGGCCGCATGAACCGGAGTCTGCTGGATACCGGTGGCGAGCTTCTTGTTGTCCCCCAATTTACCCTTGCTGCCGACACGGCCTCGGGCACACGCCCCGGTTTCTCCAGTGCGGCTGCTCCTGATTTGGCAGAAACGCTCTATCGCACGTTTATAGCGACTGCACAGGCTGAGCTTGGCAGCGAGCGCGTAGCCGAGGGTAGGTTCGGTGCGGATATGAAAGTGCGGCTTGTTAATGACGGCCCGGTAACCTTCATGCTGGAGGTTAAGGGATGAGCAAGGTTTTGGTAAGAATCGCGCTCTGCTCCATGATGAGGCGAGCCAGCCTCTGGTGTATTTGATTGGTGCGTCTAACAGCGCCTCATCATGAGGTCAGAGGTTAAGTAACAGATTTGTAATTTTTAAGATTCTGATTTTAAAGGGTTAAAATAAGTTTGGCCCCAATATTGTAAAAAGAACGTCAGATGGCTTCTGAGTGCTGGATCGCATAAACACTTGCCTTTCTGGTGCAAAACGAGCTAAAAATGCAACGCTAAAAGTTTGCAAAAACAGATGGCTTGTATTAAAACAGGTTCATCATGCAGGGCTTTAACAAAGACCTGTAAGTGACTGAGCTGAAAAGATCTGCTGGGAGGCGGATCTTAATAACTAGAAGAAAAGTTATCCTGGGTGTCATGAAACTGACATAGGGGTAATACAGAATCGGGCCTATCCAGCGAAGACTGGTAGTGCCTTACAAAATCGGGACAAAAACCCGTCGCTAAAACCTGAGTTAACTCAAAAAGGAAGACGCAAAATGAAAAAAACGCTCATCGCATCCGCTATTGCAGCCGCGACCTTCTCTGGCGCAGCCTTCGCAGCAGACGGCAACATGTCCGCTTCTGAGCTGGCAGCCAAGATGGATTCCATGCCGCAGGTTTACGGTAACATCCAGTACGCCGTTGACTACACAGACATCGACGGCAGTGGCTCTGGTCTCGACCATTTCGACAATGGAACCACCTTGGGTGTGAAGCATGATCATGAAATCATGCCTGGCCTGACCGGTTTCCTTAAGTTGGAGCTTGAAGGCATCAACGCAAATAACAAAGCTTCCAGCTCAGGTATCGATTCCTTAGATGAAGCCTACGTCGGCGTGATGGGCGACGGCTTTGGTCAGCTGTGGGTCGGTTCGGACGACTCTCTGTACGAGAGTTCAATTGCAAAGATCGCTAACTTTCACGAGATCGGAACGGGCCTGGACGGTAGCTACACCACGGGCGAAGGCGACCTGATCCAGTATAAGACTCCATCCTTCGGCGGTTTGACATTGGGAGCTGCTGTCCAGATCAACGGTGAGACTGATGCTGAGAGCAAGTCCTATCCTTACCAGTTGGCAGCCACCTACGCTGTAGATGCTTTCGAACTGGCGGTTGCCATGGACTCCAATGATGGTAATACCGGCTACTCCAAAGACGGATTTGATGGAGAGGTTGTTGATCCCGCTGAGCTGGATGACAACAATGAGAACACCTATGGTGTGCGCGCGACATACTCCATGGACAATGTAAGCGTTACCGGTGAGTATCAGACTCGCAAAGACGTAAGCAAGGAGTTTGGTGTAATTGGTGTTTACAGCATGGGAGCTAATCAGTTCTCTGCCGCCTACCAAGTGGTTGAGGACGATGCGCCGGGTGCGTCCAACGGTGACAAAGAAGATGTGATCGCCCTGCAGGCGCTGCACAACGTCTCTGATCACATGTACGTCTATGTCGAGAGCTTCTTCTACTCTGCTGACAATGACAATGAGTACGCCGTGGGTGCCGATCAGAAAACTCGTACAGCTGTTGGTGCTGTTTACTACTTCTGATCAGCTAACCAGCTAGTTCAGATTTAGTCGAAAACCGGCGACCTTTCGGGTCGCCGGTTTTTTTATGTATTCTGAAATGATCGAAACGACCGGGAGCGCAGATATGGCAGAAGAGCTGGAGATCAAACTGACGCTGACAGATGAGGCTTTAGAGCGGGCTTTGGCCTGGCTGCGGAGTCAGCAGGAGGCTAGTCTTGGGCCGGTGAAGACCCTGGTAAATATTTACTACGACACGCGGGATGCTGCCCTCAATGGGCAGAGGGCAGCACTGCGAGTGCGCCAGGCTGGCGATCGTTATATCCAGACGCTGAAAACCCAGGGTGATTTTGTCGGCGGAGCCATCGGCGCGAGGAGTGGGAGTGGCCGTTGCCTTCGACAGACCTTAATCTGGTTCTGCTGGCCGATACGCCTTTGGCTGATCGCGTTAACATTGCCGACCTTCGGCCGGTATTCGAAACCAACTTCGAACGCCAGGTTGTAATGATTCTGGACGGGAAGACCAGCATCGAAGTCGCGATTGATCGTGGTCAGATTGTGAGTGGCACGCGACAGTTACCCCTGAATGAGCTGGAGTTGGAACTCAAGGCTGGCGATTCGGCGGCGTTGCTCGTCTGGGCCAAAAAGCTGGCCGAGCAGGTTCCGGTCTTTCTTAATCTGGTGAGTAAAGCGGAGCAGGGCTATTACCTGGCTGGACTACACGAACCAGACTTTCCAGGGCCGCCCGACAATGAAGTCCTGTCGGTGAGCGATTTCCTGCATGGGCTGAGCCAGTCGTGTCTAGTCGGTCAGCCATGTCCGATAAGTCGCTGGAATCTGACCGAAGTCAGGGCCAGGGCGGCAAAGGAAGGCGTGAGCGAATCGCTGCAGATGGTTGAAACCGCACTTCAACGAGGCGCGCGCATTGCCGATCTTGCTCGCGAGCCAGTGCTCGGACAATTGCAGCTGGCCATCGCGAGTGAATAAGGCGAAAAACTACGGCATGTCGGCCTTGCGGTCGTCTGCTTTGCCATTGCTTTCATGCCACCGAGCCAGGAAATCCCGGTACCGGTCCAGGGCTTCCTGAACTACTTCCACGCCTGGTGTGTCTGTCGATTTTACCAGTACGATCAGGCCGCTCCCCTCAATTTCGTCATGGGTTGAGGGGTGACAGATAATTTCATTGTCGTTATCGATGTAGGCCAGCGCGGTTCCGATGTCATGGCGTATCAGCGCGCTGACGATGTCGGCCCAATTCAGGTCGTCCAGCTTCAGATCGTAACGGTGCGGGTGGTCGTGCTCATAGTTGAACATGTCCTCCAGAACCTTTTCTGACCCCGGCGCCACCACCGAGCGCACCATGATTTCCGGGTAGGTTCGCACCGGCCGTATTATCGTGCGAATGCCCAGAGCCTTGAAGCGCCCCCGATTACCGTCTTCCACGCATTCCAGTGTGGTATTGCAGGCCAGGTTCTGTTCGCTGAGCCGGTGGGCAATGTCGAACGTCAGGCTGTCTGACTGCAAATCCGTCTCGTCTGAGGCCAGCACTACGATGTGCCGAGCACTGCCCGCGTGCACTGCCTTCAGCGCCTCCGGTTCGAAACCAGAGCCGTGGTAGTGAATGAGGCCCATATCGGCAAGCTCAGTAGGCAGTCCTTGTGGAAACTGCCTGGTCAGAAGCATGATTGGGATAGTTTCGTACTCGGGTATCGAGCGAATTTGGGAAGCAAAACGCATGAAGTACTGCTCGCCCCCGTGTTTCGGGGTATTTATAACAATGATGTGGCCTTTCATTTTATAGATCCAGCGTCCGGTCAGAATGCGTTCCCGGCGGTAGAACCGGTACTCGATAAAGTCACTGACAATGAGAGTCAGCAAAGTGATGGCGCCGACAAACATGATCAGGATGGTGCTTAAGCGCCCTAAGGTTGTTTTCGGTGCGAAGTCGCCATAGCCAACCGTTGATACGGTGGTCATGGTGATCCATATGGATTCGAAGAGGCTGAGATCTTCGACATTCCACATTATCAGGACTTGGGTACTTAGCAGGCCCGCCAGAATTAGGAAAAGCCGTTTTACCCGTTTGCGGATCAGCCCACCCATCGGAAGATGTGTTTGCTCGTGCTCCGGGTTCAGTGGGCGTCGGTTTCTCAGCATTCCGGGAGTCAGGCCTGTTTAGTCGCGGGTGAGTTCGTTATACAGTACCGGAAATATAACAGAGAGACAGGGGTTTGCATTATGTCTGAGCCGTGGAGCTCCCTTCCGACACCCTTAGCTGACGACGTTGCCTCGTGCTGGGATTCGGTGTTCCCTGAAGGCGTGCCTGGCTGGCTGACCTCCAAGGCCGGACAGTCGGAAGAAACCATAGCCGGGGCCGTGGCGCGAAGTGTTTTCGTGCGTCAGGTGCTGGAGCGGTATCCCGAGCATGTCCAGATCATGGTGCAAGCCCATCCACTGACAGAGCCGACAACTCCCGAGTTTCTGACACAGCGCTGGCAGGATTACCTGGGCCCGGTGAATGACGAGTCGTCCCTGCACTCGGCTCTGCGCCAGTTCCGCCGCGAGGTTCAGTTCCGGATTATCTGGCGCGACCTGCTGCGCTGGGCTGACCTGGCTGAAACCGTTGCGGCAACCAGTGCCTTTGCCGATACCTGCATTGAGGGTGCGTTGCACTGGCTTTATCAGGATGCCTGCGAGCAGTCTGGCACGCCCTATGGACCCGACCCGGTCACCGGCGAGGATGCACCCCAGAGAATGGTGGTGCTGGGCATGGGTAAGCTCGGCGGTCGCGAGTTGAATGTGTCTTCGGATATTGACCTGATTTTTGCCTTTCCCGATAAAGGTGAAACCCGGGGCGGCCGCCGCTCCGTCGATAACCAGACGTTCTTTATCCGCCTTGGCCAGCGCCTGATTCAGGCGCTGGACCAGATCACCGCCGATGGTTTTGTCTTCCGTGTGGATATGCGGCTCCGTCCCTATGGCCAAAGTGGCGCGCTGGCCCTGAGCTTTGCCGCACTGGAAGCTTATTACCAGGATCAGGGCAGGGACTGGGAGCGTTACGCCATGGTGAAGGCCCGTGTGGTCGCCGGTGACCAGGCTGCGGGCAAAGTGCTGATGGAGACTCTGCGCCCCTTCGTGTACCGCAAGTACATTGACTTCAGTGCGTTCGAATCGTTGCGAAGCATGAAAGCGATGATCGGCCGCGAGGTTCGTCGCAAGGGGCTGGAAAACAACATTAAGCTCGGTAGTGGTGGCATTCGGGAAATTGAATTTGTGGTCCAGGCGTTCCAGCTGATTCGCGGTGGCCGCGATCGGGAGCTCCAGCAGCGCGAATTGCTTGTCATTCTCAAGGAGCTTGAGGAACTTGAGCTGCTACCGCCAAACGTCGTTAAGGAATTGAAAGAGGCATACGTCTTCCTGCGTAACCTGGAGCATGCGCTGCAAGGGATGGCCGACAAGCAGACCCAGTTGTTGCCCGAGGATGACCTGAACAAAGCGCGGGTCGCACTGATTATGGGCTTTGACGATTGGCAGAGCTGTGAGTCGGCATTGGAAGCCCACCGCCAGCGGGTTGCGACCCATTTTGCCAACATCATTGCGACTGAGGACGACGATGAAGAGGGGGCTGGCGCTCTGGAAGAAGGCTGGCAGGAGCTTTGGCTGGCGGAGCTGGATGAGGAGGCCTCCGTCCGCTGGCTGGCCGACCACGGCTACGAAGACGCGCCTGGCAGCTATACGCTGCTGCGGGAGTTGCGGGAGAACCGGACGGTTCAGACTCTTCAGACCCAGGGCCGCAGACGTCTGAACCAGTTCATGCCGATGTTGCTCGACGCTTTGACCCAGGTCGACAACCCTTCCGAAACCCTGTCCCGCGTGCTGCAGTTGGTGGAAGCCATCCTTCGGCGAACCGCTTACATGGTGCTGCTGCTGGAAAATCCCGGTGCCTGTACGCAACTGGTCAGTCTCTGTAGCGAAAGTCCCTGGATCGCCCAACAGCTGGCAGAAACCCCGTTGTTGCTGGACGAGTTGCTGAATGCTGAAAGCCTGTATCACCCGCCGGCCAAAGCCGAGTTGCAGGATGATTTGCGGCAACAGATGCTGAGGATTCCGTTTGAGGATCTGGAAGAGCAGATGGAGTCCCTGCGCCACTTTAAAAAGGCGCATCTCTTACGGCTGGCCGCATCGGAGCTGAAAGGCACGCTGCCGCTGATGAAGGTCAGTGATTATCTGACCTGGCTGGCGGAAGTGGTGCTGGACCACGTGGTGAATGTGGCTTTCTCCAATCTGGTGAGCCGACACGGATACCCGAAACGCGCCGATGGCTCAGTGTGTGAGACCGACTTTGCGATCATCGGGTACGGCAAGCTCGGTGGCATTGAGCTCGGCTACACCTCGGACCTTGATCTGGTGTTTGTTCATGGCGCCGATCCCGAGCTCGCAACCGATGGTGAGAAATCGATTGATAACGCGGTTTTTTACACCCGGTTAGGGCAGCGCATTGTCCATATCCTGAACACCCAGACGCCTTCGGGCCTGCTGTATGAGGTCGATATGCGATTGCGGCCCTCGGGCAATTCGGGCCTCCTGGTCAGCACGTTGCACGCGTTTGAAAAGTACCAGCGTAGCGAAGCCTGGACCTGGGAGCATCAGGCCCTGGCTCGCGCCCGCGGGGTGGCGGGCTGCCGGGAGACACTGGAGGCGTTCGAATCGATTCGACACGATATCCTGTGCCAGTCTCGGAACCGGGAAAAGCTCCGGCAGGAAGTGGTCGATATGCGGGAGAAAATGCGCACCAGCCTGGGCACGCCGGAGTCCCGTCAGCAAGACGTCTTCCATATCAAGCACGACACCGGCGGCATCGTCGATATCGAGTTTCTGGTGCAGTACCTGATGCTGGCCAATTGCGCCGACCACCCGGAGCTGACCCAGTGGTCGGACAACATTCGCCAGATGGAGGCATTGGGGCAGGTTGGGGTGATGTCGGTAGCGGATACTGAGAAGCTGCGCGATGTCTTTATCGCCTTGCGGTCGACCATTCATCGGCGAGCACTGCAGAACCTGAACAGTGAGGTGGAGGCGGGTAACTTCCCGGGGGAGCGTGACTACGTTCGGAGGCTTTGGCAGGATATCATGATTGGTTAGCTTGCTAAGTTTTCTTCCTGCGAAGTTTCCTGCTAGAATGCCCAATCCCCGAAAACCGCTTTTTTAGGAGCAACGAAGAATGTCGATGGCTGATCGCGATGGCCACATCTGGCTGGATGGTGAAATGGTTCCCTGGCGGGAAGCCAAAACTCACGTGCTTACCCACACCCTGCATTATGGTCTGGGCTGTTTTGAGGGCGTGCGAGCCTACAACACCGCCAACGGTCCGGCTATTTTTCGTCTGAAAGAGCACACTGATCGGCTGTTCCGCTCCGCTCACATCCTCAACATGAAGATGCCGTTCAGCAAGGAAGAACTGAACGAAGCGCAGTGCGCAGCCGTACGTGAAAACAACCTGGACGAAGCCTACCTGCGTCCCATGGTGTTCCTGGGCTCCGAAGGCATGGGCCTGCGCGCCGATAACCTTAAGGTTCATGTGATGGTCGCGGCCTGGAGCTGGCCCTCCTACATGTCGCCGGAAGCCAAGGAAGTGGG
Organism: Marinobacter similis; assembly: GCF_000830985.1. GTDB lineage: Bacteria > Pseudomonadota > Gammaproteobacteria > Pseudomonadales > Oleiphilaceae > Marinobacter > Marinobacter similis. The sequence continues at coordinate 2,844,480 of NZ_CP007151.1, forward strand.
CATCAAGGTGCGGACGTCGTCCTACACCCGTCACCACGTCAATATCACCATGTGCAAGGCGAAGGCGAACGGCAACTACATCAACTCCATGCTGGCGCTGAATGAAGCCATTGCCAGTGGTTGTGAGGAAGCGTTGCTGCTGGATAACGAAGGTTATGTGGCGGAAGGTTCGGGTGAGAACATCTTCATTCTTCGCGACGGCGTGCTGCATACGCCTGAGCTCACCTCCTGTCTGGAAGGTATTACCCGACAGACCATCCTGGATTTCGCCAGCGAGCTGAACATTCCGGTGAAAGAGCGTCGCATCACCCGTGATGAAGTGTACATCGCCGATGAAGCCTTCTTCACAGGCACCGCCGCTGAAGTTCTGCCGATCCGCGAACTGGATGGCCGTTCCATTGGTGCCGGCAAGCGTGGTCCGGTCACCGAAAAGCTGCAGGCCATGTACTTCGATGCCGTGAAGGGCAAGCTTGAGAACCGCAGTAGCTGGCTGACCCACGTTAAGGTCTGATCAGCGAAGGATTATCCAGGCCGCCTCCTGTGTTGCTGCAGTCAGGCGGCTTTGTTGTTTAAATTCACTCTATTTTCAGGAACAGCACATGGCAGACGTCATTAAAGTCCCCGTCTCCTTCGGCGAGGTTCTCGACAAAATCACCATCCTCGAAATCAAGTCCGAGCGCATCAAGGACGAGGCCAAGCTCAAGAACGTACGTTTGGAGCTGGACGAGCTCAGTGCCACCTGGGACGAAGCCGTTACCGATCAGAGCGCAATCGCCGACCTGAGGAAGCAGCTCAAGGCTGTGAACGAGGAACTGTGGGTGATTGAAGACGATATCCGGGATCAGGAAGCTGCGCAGGATTTTGGCGACCGCTTCATTGAGCTCGCCCGAGCGGTCTATGTAACCAACGACAAGCGTGCAGCGATCAAGAAAGACGTGAACCTGGCCCTGGGCTCACGCTTCGTGGAAGAAAAATCCTATCAGGATTACACCGCTCGCAAGTGACTCTTTAGTCACTGAGATCCGGATTCATCCGGTGTAAAGCGGACATCGAAAACGGCGTTGGATCAGCTCAGGTCCGACGCCGTTTTTGGTTCTGCTGCACGCCGGCTCTGAATCCACTTGTCCAGCATGTCGGTGGCATCCTGTACTGTCACCAGTTCCATCGCGCCTTCAAACTCCGCTTTAGCGCCCCATCGAGACTGATCCACGGTTTTGCCGGTGAACTGTTCCAGCGCTTCCGGATAGCGGTTTACACACCACTCCAGTGAGTTGTAAGGGCCTGAACGGTAGGGGTTGCTGGCGGCGTAGATGCCGAGGACATCAGTACCCACGGCACTCGCTATGTGGGCCGGGCCGGTGTCTGGCGCTACCACCAGATCGGCGTGGGTCATCAGGGCCGTTAGCTGCTTCAGCGTATCCTTGCCACAGATGTTGTGGGCCTTTTCCTTCATTGCGGCTTCAATGGCGTCGCAGTACTCCGCCTCGAACGGCGCCGGGCTGCCGACAAGGATCACTTTCATGCCATGCTCACGGATGGCGTGATCCGCCAGTTGTGCATAGCGTTCCGCGGGCCAGTTTCGCAAGGTGTGGCTGGCGCACGGGCTGATCATAAGATTTTGCCGATCGGCTGCCAGCTGCTGGCGGGCGAACTCGTGGTCACCCTCGCTGAGCGGGATGTTCCATTGCGGCGCTGCGGGTAAAAGTCCGAGCGGCTCCAGGAAGCTGGCGAGGCAGTCGCGAACGTGTTGCTGTGGCGCAGGCGCAATCCGCTTGTTGATGAACAGGCTGTGCAGGTCTTTACTGCGGGCCTGGTCGTAGCCGACTTTCACCTTGGCCGGGATGCAGGCTGCGGCGAGGTTGGCCCGCAGTGCCACCTGCATGTGCAGCAGAGCGTCAAAGCTGCGGCCTTTCATCTGTTTGCGCAGATCAGCGTAGCCCTGACGGCCGGCTTTCTTGTCGAAGACAATAAACTCAACGCCCGGAAGATCGCCAATCAGCTTCGCCTCGATCTTGCCAATCACCCAGGTGATTTTCACGCCCGGCAGCTGCTCCTGAAGGCTCAGGACAACCGGAATGACGTGGGTGACGTCGCCTATGGCGGAAAGGCGGAGGATGCAGATGGAGGTCATAGGTGAGGCGATCATCGATGAAGGAGGCATTCCAAACTTTTGGGTATGGGGTGTAGAGCCGTTAACAGCACGTTGGTAAACTGAGCGCCATTCTAGCCTACAAGGCTACTAACGTCTTTACCTGGGGGCGCTGCTCAGGAGTGGGGATAAGAATTTCGTGACACGGCTTACCGAAAAGCGTTTTGGTGCAGGAGCTATGCAGCTCATTGTCTCGCCGGGCTACGAGCAGGTTACGGCGTCGTGGTTTTCACCGGACTTCTGGGGAAGAAGTGCGGCTCCTGTCTCCGCCGGTGGTCGAGGTGGTGCCTGGTTTATTGAGTCAGATACTTCTGAGCTCGTGCTTCGTCACTATCGCCGAGGCGGCTTAGTAGCTTCCTTAGCCGAGAAAACCTATTTTTTCACAGGGTTTGACCGAACTCGATCGACGGCGGAATTCAATTTGCTCCGGAAGCTTAGAGAGCTTTCTCTGCCCGTGCCCGAACCTGTTGCAGCTATTACTTGGAAGTACAGAGCGCTCTGGTATCGGGCGGCGATTCTCGTCAAGCGTATTCCTGGGGCGGTCACATTTGCGGAGTCCGAGTGCCTGGAAGAAGCCACTCTCTGGGCTGAGGTTGGGGCCTTGATCCGTCGATTCCACGACGAAGGCCTGGACCATGTTGACCTCAACTGCGACAACATCCTGGTATCAAGAGGTCGAATTTACCTGATTGATTTTGATCGCTGCCGATTAAGGGCTGGCGTTGAGAATAGCGCAGATGCTGAATGGAAGCGGAAGAATCTCGATCGGCTTTACCGGTCTGTGGAAAAGCGTTGTTCCCGGCTTGATTCAGAGAAGCGAGCTACTTGTTGGGCCTCCCTTTTGCGCGCTTATCAGAAAAAAAGTTCCTGATCTAACGAAAGCCGGATCACTAATGGTTAATGTCGAACTCGAAGAAGAGCTGCATTCCAATACGCGACGAACCCGAATTACCTATCGGGCATTCGTTGACGGTCAGGAAGTGGCGATCAAATGTTATCGAAAGCCTCTTTTCGGTCTTATCCATTGGCTGCGGGCAGTTCGTCGCGGGAGAAAAATCCGGCGGGCCGGCGGGCCAGTGCCCGCCATTGTCTACGCTGGCTGGGTCGCGTCGTTACGGTGCTTTGGGTTTAGTACATCGTATCTGGCCGGGTACCGGTCCTTGCGAGAGGTTCTCAATTCTGAATCCTCAAAATCGAAACAGCTGATAGTGATTGAAAAGTTAGGGCGTGCCGTGGCCGATATTCACGCGCGAGGAATTGAACAGCCTGATGGTAATCTGACTAACTTTTTGGTCAGTCCGGAGGGCTCTATGGCGATGGTGGACGAAGATGATATCCGGGTCTTCCGTTCGTGTCTGCCAGGGAAAAGAGCGGCATCTAACCTTGGCAATATAGCCGCGCGGCTCCCCGATAGGTCGATGAGGGAGCGGCTGCTTGCAGCGTATAAGCAAGAGATGTCCAAGTCATCTTTGAATCCTATTGATGACGCTTTGTATTGGTCTAGTGTTGCCGCGTGGCGTTCTCAGTTGGAAGATAAAAGGGCTAGCCGAAACATTGCGCCCCGACAATTTGATTAGGCTTAACGGCGCGCAAGGATCAGCAGGAATAGCCGCTTAAGCGCACGCACATCAAAAGGCTTGATTTTAATAAGAGCTAGCAGCGTTGCTCTGTATTCTGACCAGAGCCCTGCCTTTTTCTGTCGGCGCGCAAGAAGGTTCAGGTATCGGGACGCGAGCGATGGGTGCTTCTCAATAAAGTGTCCGTGTCTTTTGGCAATCATTGCGTCGCATCTGGCCTGTTTGGCCAGATTGTCGTTCGTGCTCAATCTCGGGCTTGGATGGACAAAGAAGTTGACGAGAGGTGCGTTGAGTAAGCCACAACCGCAACCATTATCCAGCATTCTGAAAATAAGCTCTCGATCCTCTGAAACAGCAAGGCTCTGATCGAAGCCATCGTTTTGCCGTATGGATTGAGTCAAAAACATCATGCCTGTCGTCCGAACGTATGTTGTTGCAACAAAGGACTTTTCAGTTCCCTTTTGAGGCCTTTTGATCAGGCACGGCTGAGTCTGGGCTTGGGAGCGTTTTCCATTGCAGGTGTTCAAAACATTCAGTATCGGCCATGCGAAATCTATCTCATTGCTATGGCAGCGCATGAACTCCAGCATTTTGGCAGCGTAGTCCGGCTGCAGTGTGTCGTCATCGTCGAGAAATGCCACATATGAGCTTTTGGCGATGGCGAGGCCCTTGTTTCTTGCCGCTGACACGCCCTTGGGTGCTTCGTGTCGATGGAGTGAGACTCGCGGGTCGTGATTCTCGATCGCTGCTGGCGGTGTGCTTCCATCATCGACAATAATTACTTCCAAGTCCTCGATAGTCTGACTCAACGCTGACCGAACAGCGTCGCTTAGCTTTTCGGGACGATTATGAGTCGGAATAATGATGGTAAGTTGGGTCATGCGACGTCAGTAGTGATGTATAAGATCGTGATTCTATCTGATGATAGTTTCAGATTCAGGCTCTGTACGGCTTGAGATTGAAAAGAAGTGTACAATTCTGCGTTTAAAGGTTTTGCCCTGAAGGTTACAGGCAACCATTGGCCTGCGGGCATCAGCGTCACCAACTTAGATTTAAGGGAACGGATTTGCATTTGTCACACCAGGCTAGAAGCTGGATCTTGCTTTGTTGGGCATGTCTTAGTTTGTCGGTCGTTTTTTCATCCCACTTGTGGCAAAGATCGACGGGTGCCGGTCTGAACCTGTTTGACGGCTTGATCACCCTGCCAACAATATTTGTCCTGATACCTCTTATGATCCGGCGAGGTTTGGTAGGCGGAGGTTTTCTGCTAGCTGCCTCGCCACTGTTTGCTTATCTAGCGCTCGCGCTGAGTTCAATGCTCTGGGCAGAGAACCCTGATAGTTCAAAGACTTTTAGAGCGGCTACTCAGCTCTTGGCGTTGTTTGTTCTCTTTTCGTACCTGAGGCTCACTGATAACACCTTCGTACTCAGGCGCGCCCTTTTAATTGCCTGTATGTGTACCGCTGTAGTTGCGGCGTGGCACCTGATCGTGGTGTACGGGGTTATGGAGGCGCCATGGGCGACCGTTCTCTATGGGGTCAATCAGCAGGAATTGGCGTTGTATGGAGTCAAACCTGTTAATGCCGTGCTGGCTACGCTTCTGGTCGTCCCTCAGGCTGCGTTATTGTTGGGATTGCTGTTGGAACAGCCTGACCGCAATCTCTGGCTCCGAGGGCTTGGATATTTGTCGCTCCTTGTACTAGTAACCATGATCATCGCACTGGAAAGGCGCACGGGGCAGGTTGCTATTGTTGTTGCCATTGCAGCCTGCGCTGTGCTCTATCGAAATCGAATCTGGTACATGCTTCTGGGGTTGGCGGTTTTTGCTGGCCTGCTCATCTTGATCTTTTTCCCAGATTTTATTCTTAGTCGAGGACTTTCCTGGCGTCCGTCTATCTGGCTGGCGACGATTGACGAAATTGGCAATGCTCCATTCTTTGGGCACGGTATAACCAATACTGTGCGGCCAGTGGAAGTCTATGACAGTGTAGTGGGGGTGATGAGAAATTTTCGCCATCCTCACAACATGGCACTCTCAGTCACTTATGCCTTAGGTTTTCTGGGGCTGATTCTTTGGTTGGCCTTGTGGGTGCCTGGTGTTCTTGCACGGGTTTTTTCGGGCCAAAGAAGAGTTGAGGAGCTATACATCTTACTACCGGTCATCGTAGGTGTTGTTGCGCTCATGTTCGATGGTGGTGAGCCGTTATCAACGTTCCATTTCAACTGGTTCTGTTTTTGGATTCCAATTGTTTTGCTGCTCTCAAGCCAGGCATTTTATGGAGCGATGGTCTCCTCCGATGAGATGCCATCTCGTATTCGGCGTATCTTCCCCTCTGCAGGCGTATCGAACTCAGGTCTTCTCTTATGAGTGTTATTCCCCGAAAACTACATTTTGTCTGGTCGGTGATGAGTCGGCGCGGCCGGAAGCTCACATTGATACTTGGCGCCACCAGCATCCGGACTTCGAGGTGAAAGTCTGGGGAAATGACGACTGGAAAGAAGGAAGCTGGGTTAATAAGAAACATATGGATCGGATTGCGACCATGGATCGGGGCCTTGCAGGCGTCGCAGATCTGATGCGATGGGAGATCCTTCTGACCGAGGGAGGGTTTGCGTTAGACGCGGATTCGGTGTGCCTGAGCAGACTTCCAGAGTGGATTTTCAATTGTAATCTGTTTGCGCTCTGGGAGAACGAGCACTGCCGTCCCGGCCTTATTGCGAATGGATACGTTGGCTCCGTTCCAAATCATGAGATCATTCGCACAGTTGTGAATAATATAAACGATATCCCTGACATCAGGCGCCGATTTGTCTGGAAAAAGCTTCGTTATAAAAAACGCAAAGTCTGGCAAACGACCGGTCCGGTACCATTCACAGATGCGTTTTTCTCCTCATCCTCCAGGGATGCGACGATTCTGCCGAGCCACTTTTTCTTGCCTTTGCATCATTCCGGGGTGGCTTATACGGGCGACGGCCCAGTCTACTCCTGTGAATTTTTTGCCGGGACCAAATCGAAATACAATGAGATGACAGAAACGGATCCGGCCAAGCTTGTCCAGGCAACGCGACAAAGGTTGGCTGACGAGACTGGTAATAAATGGCGCGGGCATACTACGCCAGAATGATTTGTCCGCCTTTGATAAACTCGAGTTATTGCGCTGGACACACACCCGATAATAGTTTTACACCGACATAGATCTGGATACCCACCATGTTGAAAGGCAAAACAATCCTGGTTACCGGCGGAACCGGCTCCTTTGGTCATAAGTTCATCCCGATGACGTTGGAGAAGTATGAGCCGAAGAAAATCATCGTATTCTCCAGGGATGAAATGAAGCAATGGGAAATGGCGAAGCTGTTTCAAGGTGATGATCGTCTTCGATTCTTCATTGGCGATGTGAGAGACCGCGATCGACTTTACCGGGCACTTGATGGTGTCGATTACGTCGTCCATGCGGCAGCTACGAAGATTGTTCCAACTGCTGAGTACAATCCATTCGAGTGCGTAAAAACCAACATACATGGTGCAATGAACCTTATTGATGCGGCGATTGATAAAGGCGTCAAAGGCGTTGTGGCATTGTCCACTGACAAGGCCAGCAGCCCGATCAACCTGTACGGTGCCACCAAGCTGGCGTCAGACAAGCTCTTCGTTGCTGGAAACTCCTACTCTGGTGGCCACGAGACGCGGTTTTCAGTGGTTCGCTACGGCAATGTGATGGGTTCGCGAGGATCCGTGATTCCATTTTTCATGTCGATCAAGGACAAGGGCGTCTTGCCGATCACCGACAACCGAATGACTCGTTTCATGATTTCTCTCGAGCAAGGGGTAGAGCTGGTTTGGCATGCCTTCGAGGACATGGAAGGCGGTGAGATCTATGTGAAGAAAATTCCATCCATGAAAGTGACCGATCTGGCGCGAGTCGTCGCGCCTGATGCAAAGCAGGAAGAGGTTGGCATTCGCCCGGGAGAAAAGCTCCACGAGCAGATGATTGGTGCTGAAGATGCGTATTACACCTACGAGTACCCGGAGCATTTCAAGATTCTGCCCGCAATTAATAGTTGGGATAAGGATGCCAACCGAATCAAGGACGGTAAAAAGGTTGCTGAAGGTTTCGTGTATTCCAGTGAGAGCAACAACGAATGGATGACAGGCGACCAGCTGCAGCAATGGATTGATCAGCACTACAGCGAGATAGGAAAGATCTGATCATGATTCCATATGGGAAACAGGACATAAGGCAATCCGATATTGATGCCGTTGTTGAGGTCTTGAAGTCTGATTTTCTGACTCAGGGGCCGGCGGTGCCGAGGTTTGAGCAGGCGGTTGCAAGCCATGTGGGCGCGAAGCATGCCATTGCTGTGAATAGCGCAACCTCTGCGCTTCATATCGCCTGTCTTGCGCTTGGTCTGAAGGCGGGGGACTGGCTCTGGACATCGCCTGTCACGTTCGTAGCCTCAGCCAATTGCGGACTTTACTGCGGCGCCAATATCGACTTTGTCGACATTGATCCTGTTTCCTACAACCTGTGCCCGAAGGCGCTTGAGAAGAAATTGGCAGTTGCTGAGCAACAAAACCGCCTGCCCAAAGTTGTGGTTGCGGTTCATCTGTGTGGGCAGCCTTGTGATATGGCTGCAATACACTCACTGTCAAAGCGGTACGGATTTGCGGTTATTGAAGACGCATCTCACGCCATTGGCGGTAAATATCGCGGTGAGTTCATTGGTAACGGCAGGTATAGCGACATTACAGTCTTCAGCTTTCATCCGGTGAAGATTGTAACGACTGCTGAGGGCGGGCTGGCTCTTACGCAGAACAGCGATTTGGCCCGGCAGATGGATCAGCTTCGCAGTCATGGTATTACCCGTGATCCTGCGCTGATGTCTCGTGAATCTGACGGGCCCTGGTACTACCAACAAACGGGACTTGGCTATAACTATCGGATGACAGATCTCCAAGCTGCGTTGGGTGCGAGCCAAATGACGCGGTTGGATAAGTATGTCAGCCGTCGCCACGAGTTGGCGGACGAGTACGATCGGCTGCTGGCCAATCTGCCTGTTAAAACTCCGGTCCAGCATCCGGACGGTTATTCCGGTCGCCACCTTTACGTCATCAGGCTTCGGTTAGACGATATTAACCGAACCCGGCGAGAGGTGTTTGAGTCCCTGAGGGCAAAAGGCATCGGTGTGAATGTGCATTACATACCGGTTCACACACAACCTTTTTATGCCCAGTTCGGATTTCAAGAAGGCCAGTACCCGAACGCTGAAAATTACTACTCTGAAGCAATCAGTCTCCCGCTGTTTCCGGGAATGTCAGCTGACGATCAAAGAGAAGTGGTTGCAGCACTGGCAGAGGCTCTTGGCGTATGAATCTCGCGGTAATACCGGCGCGCGGAGGTAGCAAACGAATTCCCCGCAAGAATATCAAACCCTTCTGCGGGCAACCTATGATTGCGTGGACCATAAAGGCAGCCATCGACAGTGGCTGTTTTGATCGGATCGTTGTCTCTACTGACGACGAGGAAATCGCATCTGTCGCCAGGGCCTGGGGGGCAGAGGTTCCCTTCATGCGGCCCGCAGAACTCGCCGACGACCATGCGGGTACCATGCCAGTGGTAGCCCATGCCATCCGCGAGCTCTCTCAGGATGATCCGCTCGAAAGTGTCTGCTGCCTATATGCGACTGCGCCCTTTGTGCGTCCCGAGGATATTGCCCGTGGGCAGAATACCCTCAACAAATCCGCTGATTGTGATTTTGCATTCACAGTGACGAGTTTTGCTTTCCCCATCCAGCGCGCTTTGAAAATGACGCCCAAAGGCCGCGTCAATATGTTCTGGCCTGAGCACTTTCAGACTCGCTCTCAGGACCTTGAAGAAGCCTGGCACGATGCAGGTCAGTTTTATTGGGGGCGACCGGATGCCTGGCTGGAGTCGCGCCCTCTGTTCTCCTCGCAATCATGCCCCATTGTGCTGCCTCGTCATCGGGTGCAGGACATTGATACTCCGGAAGACTGGGTTCGCGCAGAGTGGATGTTCAAGGCACTGCAACATGCTGAGAGTGGAACTCTGCAATGAGGGTTGTTTTTCGGGTCGATGCATCCCAGGAGATCGGTTCGGGTCATGTGATGCGGTGCCTGACCTTGGCTGATGAGCTCACCAATAGAGAGGCTGAATGCCACTTCGTGATTCGTCAGCAGTCGGGGGATATGATTGACCTGGTCGAGGCGCGTGGCTATCGGGTGCATCGTCTCGCTGAACAGGTTGATGATAGCTCAAGCCCGAGCCGGGCCGGCATGGCCGACGGCAATATCGGCCTTGCCCACGGTCATTGGTTGCTAGGCGGAGCCGAGCAGGACGCAGCCGATACGGCCAGTGTACTCGGCCTGCTGCGCCCAGACTGGTTGGTGGTAGATCACTATGGCATTGATTGGCGCTGGGAGACGGCTCTTGCCGGATTTTATGGTCGCCTGATGGTGGTCGATGATTTGGCAGACCGGGAGCACGTTTGCGATTTGTTGTTGGATCAGAATTTGGGACGCAAAGCGGGCGACTATGACGGCTTGGTTCCTGAGCGTTGCCGTGTTCTCACAGGGCCCGCGTACGCCTTGCTGCGCCCGGAGTTCAGGGAAGAGAGAGCTAAAAGCCGTGCACGTTACCGGGAGGGCGAACACCTTCTCATTAACCTCGGCGGAGTCGACAAAGACAATGTGACGGGCGATTTGCTGCTCGCCCTGAAAGCTTGCAGCCTTTCAGAAAACAGTCGCATCTCTGTCGTCATGGGGCGATACGCGCCATGGATACAGGGTGTGAAGGAGCGTGCAGAGTCTATGCCCTGGAAAACCCACGTACTCGTAGGTGTTGATAACATGGCAGAGTTGATGGCAAGCGCAGATGTCGCACTGGGTGCGGCCGGTGGAACTTCCTGGGAGCGTTGTTGCTTGGGCCTTCCATCGATTCTTGTTGTGCTGGCCGATAACCAGCGTTCGGGAGCTGCCGCCCTCGCTGAGGCGGGAGCGGCACTCGTGGGCGGAACACCTGAGCAATCAGTGTCCGATTTATGTCAGTTGTTGGCGGAGGTCCGGTCGCGTCGATACGATCTTGCATCGGCCTCTTCGGCTCTGTGTGACGGAGCGGGCGCTCCCCGGCTGGCAGATGCGCTGGCAGAGTTTGCACCATGAGCGAGAATACACTTCGCCCGATGACCGCGGCTGATCTAGAGACGGTGTTCCGTTGGCGCAATGACCCTCAGATCAGGCGGTTTATGTACACCACTCACCAGTTAGAATGGACAGAACACTGTGCTTGGTTCGAGCGTACACTGAGCACAGGCGGCGCCCATTTATTGATCTATCAATCGGATCAGACGCCCTTGGGGTTTGTGAACATTAGTTGCAAACGTTCGAAAGGCGTTGCGGATTGGGGGTTCTATCTCGCACCGGAGGCACCTGTTGGAACGGGCAGGTCCTTGGGTGCTGCCGTATTGAGATTCAGTTTTGATTCGCTTCGGCTGCACAAATTGTGCGGTGAGGTACTGTCCTTCAATGAACGGTCGATACGATTTCATCAGCGCCTCGGTTTCACCCAAGAGGGGCGGCTCAGAGAGCAGCACTTCGACGGAGACCGCTATCACGATATTGTCTGTTTTGGGCTGTTAAAGTCTGAATGGCAAGCGTTTTCACAAAGGGGGAACCATGTCTCTTAAGGTCATGTCGATTGACGGGCGTAAAATATCTAGGGAGGACCCGCCCTATATCATCGCGGAACTCTCGGCGAACCATAACGGAAGCCTAGAAACTGCCTTGAAAATCATAGAAGAAGCTCAGAAAGCCGGCGCTGATGCCGTAAAGCTGCAAACGTACCGTCCTGACACCATTACACTGAATTCTTCAGGACCTGATTTTCAGATTCATGGTGGGCTGTGGGATGGGCGCACGCTTTACGAGCTCTACGAAGAAGCGCACATGCCATGGGAGTGGCATAAGCCCCTATTTGAGCATGCGAGGTCATTGGGAATAACGATTTTCAGCTCACCGTTCGACACGACCGCTGTTGATCTGCTGGAAGAGCTGGGTGCCCCAGCCTACAAAATCGCCTCTTTTGAAGCCGTTGACCTTCCGCTTATCGAATACGTGGCTAAAACCGGCAAACCGATGATTATATCTACCGGAATGGCGGATGCCGAAGAAATTCAGGAAGCCATTGATGCTGCCAGAAGGGCAGGCTGTCAGGAACTGGCGGTTCTACATTGTGTCAGTGGCTACCCTGCTCCGGCAGAGGACTACAATCTCAGAACCATAACGGACATGATGGAGCGATTCGGCGTGGTGACGGGACTGTCCGATCATACGCTGGACAACACCACGGCAATTGCCAGTGTGGTGTTGGGCGCGTCGTTGATCGAAAAGCACTTTACACTGGACCGCGCCGGTGGCGGACCGGATGACAGCTTTTCTTTGGAGCCTGACGGACTCGCCGAATTGTGCCGCAATAGTAAGACGGCTTGGTCTTGCCTTGGTCAGGTCAACTATGGTCGAAAGTCCAGTGAACAGGGTAACGCGCAGTTCCGTCGATCGCTTTATTTCGTTGAAGATGTGAAAGCTGGTGAGCTCATACAGGAATCCGCCGTTAGAAGTGTCCGTCCGGGGTTCGGATTGGCTCCGAAACATTTGAAATCGGTGATTGGCAGGCGTGCGGCCGAGGACATCCCTTGCAATACACCCGTTTCCTGGAACAGGTTGGCATAGTGAGCTTGTAGGCGATTCCGGGGCAAATTCCAAAATGAGCACTAATTAAAGGTCGGTTATGTCATCGAGAGGGCTTTTTTTTATCACGAACCACGAGAACGCACCGCGTATCTCGCGCGCCCTCACGCACGCGTTTCCTGTGGTGATCTCCCGTGAGCGGACAGATCTGTCGATAGATCCGGACGCGGAGTTCCAGTTTTTTTCGACCGAGTACATAAAAGCGCCTTTTGCTGAGCGAGTCGGAAGTGCGACCTACAGGGAAATTGAGCCAGTGCTCGACCTGGCTCTTAACAATGGCCACACGTTCTACATTCTGGAGCGTTTGCGTTATTTCAATGGCGGCCAGAAAACCGATCCTTTCCGGAACTGTTTTAACTACCTGCCTCATTTGCAAGAAATGGTATTGCGGGCTACGGATCTGGTGTTGGCCTCTGAGGCGGACTACTTGGTGTTTAGCTCAACACCTCATGACATTGAGGCCTGGTTAACCTTTTTGGTAGCCGCTAGCCAGGGCAAAAAAGTATACGCCGTGGGCCAGAGCGAATTGCCATGGCGCGCTTATGTAAAGGAAATAAGGCCTGACGCGTCGCTAGGATGCCGTACTGTCGATTATTTTCCCCAAAGAACTGGCGATCGGCCTTCTGCTAGCCATGCTCCGTCGGAAGACGTCCGTCGTTACATTGCTCGAAAACAGAAAGACTACGTAGACGCAGAGCCCGACTACATGAAGAATCAGAAGTCTGGAAAAACCCGCAAAGATCGGGGTGCCCGATTAAAAAAATCCTTGCGTAGAGCATTTGAGGGACGGGAACCTAAGAATCGGGATTCGATCTCAAACGTTGATCGCGAAATCTCTAAATTGTTGACCAATTTTCGCTCAAGGAGGCTGCGGGCGGCTTTGAGTCGATTTGCAGTGAGTCGCTCCCGGAGTCGCCGTTTGTCACGGTGTTCCTTCACTTTCAGCCGGAACGGACGTCGATTCCTGAAGGGGGGCGATACGCGCCGCAGATCAACGCTGTCAAAGCATTGCGTGACGCACTGCCCGAGGCCACTGAGCTTGTGGTGAAAGAGCATCCGTCAATGTTCATGCTGAAAAGCAAAAGGTCGTTCAGGCATCCGGACTTTTATCGTATTCTGGCCAGTATGCGGGGAGTAGCTTTGGTCGACGAGCGAATGGCGTCATTTGATCTTATTGACGAGTCCGAGGCCGTTGTTACTCTGACCGGTACGGTCGGGTTTGAGGCGCTGTGCCGGGGAACGCCTGTTATTGTGATGGGGGATGCTGCGTACCGGTCATACCCTGGAGTGGTTGATTTGTACGATCGGCCTATGGTGGAATCGATTTGGCAAATGAAATTAAGCTGGCGCGGCAAAGTCTTTCAGTTAAAACGGTGATTGAGTCTTCTGCCGGATATACCGAGGCGGTAACGATTTCTGACGAAAAAGTCAGCGAGTTGCTCAGTGGTGAAAGTATGGGTCTTTGTCTGCATCAACTGGCTGACCACATAAACCAAGGAAGAGGTGATGTGGCCGCTGAATGACCCGATGTTCAGTGGTGCGTCCGTTGCCGATAGTTCAACAAATGCCCAATGGCTGGCCTGTAAGTTGCGCCTAGCTGTACCGGAATCACACTGAACTCGAGAGCTATTGCCATGGCCAGCCGATGGTGACCTTTCTTGCCAAAGACTGGCTCACCATCGGGTCCGATGTGAACAAGTATGCCGCCTTCTTCTCGGAAATTGCCCGGGATAAAGTCCTGACGACTACTGAGCATTCCGGCGCGTTTAACCTCGCGAAAAAGCTCGTCCAGTTCTTGGTAACGGGTTTTCACCTCCTCATGGGTGCGTAGGCGATCAACCTTACCGTTGCGGCGAATCTGCGCCATCATCAGATCAATTATGCCAGAGTCTTCCCAGCTTACCCCATCACGCCAGTGCGCTAAGCAGGCCCTTAAAGAGGGTAGGTCGCTGACCATCGAGTAACCTTTCTCTGGCCAACTCGCAATGACGGCGCCACTCTGTTTAGAGCTTCCTATCTTTAACGCTCTTTGAATGCGGTCTGTCGGAACCCAGAGTTGTTCCGCGAAACGTGGAGCGTCCTCTCCATATCGTTTTTGATTTTGCCTATCAGTTTTCCAGGCCCGAATCCGACTGTTCCAGTTCCTGCGGATCTGCTCAAATCTGGATTTTTCCGTAATGCTCATGTGGCTTGGCGCCTTAAATCATCATGAAGAAGTTGTCGCTTCCGGTGTCGCAAGAAAAGCAGCAACCACTACCTGGCTCTGGAACGGTGCCAGCCATTCTTCTTTCACTGTTACTGGCAGTCGCCCGACCACGGACGATAATCCCTCGGCAAGCCCGTCTATGGTTGGCTCTGTCAGGAATAATTCCAGTTTGCCACGAAATACATCCCTAACACCGCCGCGGCTATCAACCGACATGATAGGGGTGCCGCACGCCAACGCCTCGGTCAGCACAATGCCCAGCCCCTCGTATTCCGAGGCAAGTACGAAAAGTTCGGCGTTTTTCATCCACGGGTAGGGGTTGGATCGCTGACCGGCGAAGATGACACGGTCAGCGATACCGAGCGCTTCGGCATGCTGTTCCAGTTCTTGGCGCAGCGGACCTTGACCGACGATCACCAATTTTTGAGGAAGTTGGGCTTTGGCAAAGGCTTCCAAAAGGAGTGCGTGGCCTTTCTGAGGAACCAGTCGCGCTACGTTCACGATGTAGGGTTCGGCTGGAATATCCGGGTCGTCTTGCTCTGCAAGTTCCCGAATTTGCTCAACGGGGCAGGGGTTAGTAATCACCCGCAGGCTCTTGGGCTGGATGTTGCCTTTAGTAAAGGCCTCGTGGGCTGACTCGGCAACACCTGATGATACGCAGGCAAGGTGGCGTTGGTCGAAAACCAGCTTCCACTCCAACTTTTTCTGCCATAAGGGGCGGTCGTAGTGAATGACGTTCTCCAAGACATACACGCAGCGGTCGTCGCGCAGCGACCAGAAGTACTTGAAGGTGCCCAAGCCGCGGAAAACTATCCGGTCGAAGCGACCATAACGATGCTCCATCTTTTTAATTTTGCGCTTCAGCAGCCAGCCACTCAGCCAGCCCACCCACATAAAGTGGGATTTAGGTAGGACAACACCCAGCAAAAGCCGTGAAAGCAGGAACACGGGAATGCCAACCACCGACTTCAGGAGAGCTTGTGCCTGATCGAAATGATGCAGCGTTACCGAGTCATGGGACGGCTTTAAGTCATTGGGCCGATTTCGACAGGAAAGCAAATGGCTCTCATGCCCCTCTTCGGCGAAAGCGTCTGCCAGGTTGACCGCAACGCGCTCCATGCCTCCCATTTTGAGGCTGTGAATGACAACGAGGGTTCTCATGCTGTGGGCTTCTTGTCGATTCCGTTGACCGCCCAAAAGGTGCGGTTGTCTTTGACCGCTTTCCGAATTGCTCGATTCTTCGCCCAAATCTCAGGCTTTGAATAACCCCGGGCGTGGTCCAGGTGCAGGCACACGGTGCTGTAGCGGATCTGCTTGGATTTGTGGCCGTAGTTCCACAGGCGCTCGCCCAGCTCCCGGTCAAGCCCCCCGTACTGCATGTCTTCATTGAAGCCGTTAACCGCGATCAGATCTTTGGTCCAGGTAGAGCTGTTCATGCCGTTCCAGCTGGACGCTGCAGGCGTCACGGCGTTCATCAGTTTTTTAACCAGCGGGGAGGGTGACAGCTTCCAGAGCTTGTGGTTTTTTGGCTGGCCATGTTCGACGAGCCATTCTGGAGTGAAGATCACGCCGGAGCGAATGTCGTCATCAGAGATTTTTTCCGACACCGGCATGGTGAGTTTGATGTACCCACCTGAAAGGAAATGTCCGGGCTCTGCCAGGGCGCGGTGGGTCTCGATAAAGCGCGGCTCGGGAATGCAGTCGCCATCGGTGAAGATCAGATAGTCACAGCTGGTTTCCTGAATGGCCTTGTTCAGAATTTGGCACTTTCGGAAACCGTCGTCCTCATGCCAGACATGGTCGATGGCAAGGATGCCGCGTTCCCGGAAACTTTCAATCAGCTCCCGGGTTTGTTCCGTGGAACCGTCATCGGCCACGATGACCCGAAAGTCTTTCCAAGTCTGGTTTTCATACCCGCTCAGAACCTTGCCAAGCCACAAGGGGGAGTTGTAGGTGGTAATAACCACGCCGATGGATTGTGGTGTCATAACGTTGTTGGGCCCGTGACGGTTCGCATGAAAATTTGGGGCCTAGTATACACGCGCGAGGTGCTTGTTGCCTGTCAGGACTTCTTACCATCCGGTAGGTTTAGCGGCACAGTTTTTTCGGATTGTAGGGGTTAGGGGTTCCCGGTGTGAGGTGGCGGAAACGCTTGTACTCCCATTGGTACTGCTCGGGAATTTCACGCACACAGTTTTCAATGGACAGGTTCATCGCAGTGGTCGCAACGATAGGGTCAGTGGCATCGAGGTCTGGTTCGCATTCGCGAATCACCAGCCGAAAACCCTTGCCGTCTTTCAAACGCTCACAGAAGCCCATCAGCGGAGTAGCCCCAGACTTCTGAATGAGTTTGGACACCAGGGTCATCGTTCGCACGTTGAGGCCGAAAAATGGCGCGTGGGCCACGCCTTTCGCGCGAGGGCTCTGATCAGGCAGGATTCCTGCCACACCCCCTTCCCGCAATAGGGTAATCAGGCGGGCGAGCCCGCGCCGGTCACCCCGCACTAATTCCGAACCAAGGCGTCCGCGGACCCGAATCATGTAATCCTCGAACTCACGAATGTGGGGCGGGCTGTAGAGCGCCGCCATTTTGTGGTGTGAGGAAAAATACAGACCAGTCAGCTCCCAATTGCCAAGATGGGGCGCCAGCAACACGAGGCCCTTGCCCTTGGCAATAGCCTCGTGGACCAAATGCTCACCCTCGACTTCCCGAATCAATTCGAGACAATCCTGCACCGGCCATTCCCACATCAGTGGAATTTCCATCAGGGTTTGGCCGGTGTGCCGAAGGCTTGAGCGGGATAGATCCCGGCGCTGTTCTTCGGGCATGTCCGGAAAGCAGATGCGAATGTTGGTTTCCGTCACTTTGCGCGACCGGCTATTGAGAACCCAGCCCAGAGTACCGAGTAGGCGGCCAATCAATTGGGCGCATCGCAGGGACAGCTTGCCGGCCAGCTTGAGCGCAAAAATCAGGAATGTAGCTTTCGATAACGCCATGATTAATTGCGGCCGTACCGATCTTCGAACCGGACTATGTCATCTTCACCTAGGTAGGAGCCCGACTGCACCTCAATCAGCTCCAGGTCTATCACCCCCGGGTTCTCCAGGGAATGAACCTGGCCAACTGGAATGAAGGTGGACTGGTTTTCAGTGACAAGATAGGTTTTTTCGCCATTGGTCACCCGGGCGGTGCCGCTGACCACAATCCAGTGCTCAGCCCGGTGGTGGTGCATCTGCACCGACAGCTTGGCTCCGGGCTTAACGGTAATGCGTTTAACCTGATAGCGGGTGCCGTTATCAATTGAGTCGTAGACGCCCCAGGGACGGTAGACCTCGCGATGGTTCATGTGCTCATGGCGACCATCGTTGCGGATCTGCTCGACCACGCTTTTCACGTCCTGAACTTTGTCCTTGTGAGCCACAAGGAGTGCGTCCTTCGTTTCGATGATCACCAGGTTATCGACACCGACCGTTGCGACCAGACGGCTGTCGGCGCGCACCAGGGTATTCTCGGTGTCCCGTGCAATCACGTCGCCGGTCAGGCTGTTGCCGGCTTCGTCCTTTGAGCTGACATCCCAGAGTGCTGACCAGGAGCCAATGTCACTCCAACCCGCGTCGAGGGCAACCACGGCTGCTTTGTCGGTCTTCTCCATAACCGCGTAGTCCACCGACTCAGCCGGGCACTGGGCAAACAGGTCGGCATTAACCCGGGTAAAGTGCAGGTCTTCGCTGGCGTCGGCGATGGCCGCCTTGCAGGCAGACAGGATGTCCGGCCGGTGCGTTTCCAGCTCCTTTAGGTAGTCGCGGGCGGAGAACAGGAACATGCCGCTGTTCCAGAGGTAGTCGCCGGAGTCGAGGTAGGCATTCGCCGTATCCAGGTCCGGTTTTTCGACGAATTTGTCGACCGAGTAGCACTCGGTGGCGAGTTCAGCCCCCCGATGAATGTAGCCATAACCGGTTTCCGGATGGCTGGGTACGATACCGAAGGTGACCAGCTTGCCTTGCTCCGCTAGAGGGATGGCCCTGGCAACGCCCTGCTGGAAAGCTTCGGTGTTCTGGATCAGATGATCCGCTGCCAGTACCAGCATCAGCGGGTTGTCGCTACCAGCACTCTCGCACAACTGGATAGCCGCCAGAGCGATGGCTGGCGCCGTGTTGCGCCCGCAGGGCTCAAGAATAATCTGGACATCGTCCTGGCCGGACTGCCGCATTTGCTCAGCAGCAAGAAAACGGTGTTCTTCATTGCAGATGAGCAGAGGTTTTTCTGCTTTTAATCCCTCAAGCCGAGCTACCGTTGACTGCAGCATGGACAGCGGGCTATCGGTCAGTTTCAGAAACTGCTTGGGGTTCAACTGTCGTGACAGGGGCCAGAGCCGCGAGCCGGTGCCGCCAGCATGATGACCGGATGAATCATAGGTTCACTCCAAGCTTGAGGTTGAGATGCCCGAAAAAATCTGTGTAAGGGGTGGGCATATTATCATATGGGCCTGACAGAGCCAGTGGCCGCGCCCTTGCAGACGGGAGAAAACCCGCCGGCCAAGGTGACTGAAGGGGCTGAAATTGGCACCGTGAAGGCCTAGAGTTTTTGTGAAAGCTCCCACGGCTCCTCTCTATCTCCGATTTCCCACTCGATGCGTTTGTAGAACCGGCGAATGCGCCGATCAATGTAGTGTAGCCGCCAATTCCGGCTGGTCGATAGGAGGCTCGGTATTAGCGGGGCACCGAGGCCATCCACCAGAAACAGCCTGAGCTTTTCGTTTCGCACGCCAAGCACCAGATTGTGTGGCAGCAGGTTGCGGGTCAGGATTCCTGTGCGTTGCAGCCAGTCGGTGAATTCCTCGACCAAGGCCTGGGCTGTTCCGTCAAAGCCAGCACGGGTCAGATAATGCTCGAAAGTTTCTGCAGCGCCGCCCTCAGGATTTGTTAGAAATTCGCTTTCATTGGCAGGGCCCTGTGCCGTGGCCGTCTGGCCATAAAAACGGGGCAGGTGGGCCCAGACCAGGTCTTCCTGACCTTGCTTCAGAAGGTGCTGAATGACAGTTTGTTCGTGGGCCTCGAGCTCCTGAAGGTTGTCGTTCAACCGCTTTTTCCCCAACAGCTTTTTCAGTGCCGGCTGCCGTTGGTAGCGGACCTCGATATTGTCGGGACGAATAACTTTCAGGCAGCGGTCGGGATAAATCGGGTGCCGGTAGCAATGGCGGTTGGAGCCGGAAGCAAATGGTGTCTGGTCGGACAGGTCGATCACGTCATGGCCTCCCGATAAAGCCTTTCAATGTTGTCCACCATGGCCTCGATGGTAAAGGCTGTTTTGACTCGCTGCATAGCTGGCACTTGCGCCTGTCGTGTATGCGTCAGGTCGGACAGGGCCTGGTCGATGACCGCCCGAAGGCCCTCGGCGAGGCCGTCCTGGCTCAATGCAGTTTTTGGCAGCAGCTCCACCGGTCCAGCCACCGGAGTCGAGACCACCGGGCAACCTGCCGCAAGGGCCTCGATCAGGACATAGGAGAATCCTTCCCGCTCGGAACTGATGATGGCCAGTTCTGCGTGCCGATAGACAGACCGTAAATCTTCGCAATAGCCGGGCAGAGTGACGTCGTTGTTCAGATTCAGGGTGTCGATCAGGCGTTCAAGCGAGGCCGTTCAGTGCCTTCGCCATAAATCGTCAATTGTGCCGGCTGTGTCAGCTGTGCCCAGGCTTCGATCAGTGTGTGGAACCCCTTCACCGGCTCCAGCCGGCCAACGGCTATGCATCTAGTTGGGGTCGCGTCGTCGGTGGTGGAAGCGCGGTCGTCATCGGGGCAGGGCGCGCGCTCTGAAACGTCTTCAGGAGTGATACCGTTGTAAATCAGGTGTTTGTTGTCGTGTTCCAGATTTTCGAAAACCCGGGGGCTGACCGCGATCACCGCGTCCTGACGCAGGAAAGCCCTATGGCTTTTCTTGATACCATGCACGGTGCCAACGCGCAGCGGCGCGAGGCCCGGTGGCGCTTGTCCGGCAAGTTGGGCCGCTTTGTTGCCGTGGGCATGCAGGACATCGGGTTTGATCCGGCGAAGGCATTGCCGCAGGGCAAAGCGAAGCCTTGGGTTCAGACGGCTGCATTCAACCGGTAGCGGATGAAAATGCACCTTGGCTGGAAACCGGTTCTGATAACTCCGGTGTGCCATGACGTGCACGCTGTGGCCGCGTCGGTTCAGCTCGAGGGCGAGATCAAACGTATGCTTTTCCATTCCGCCCCAGCCGGTGCCCGGCGTTGCAAACAGAAGCGCAATCGTCAGTGGCCGCGAGCGGTTCATGGCTGGGGTTCGCGCTCTGCCAGTACGGATTCGTAGACCTGAAGCGTGGCCTCGGTTTGCGCCTGGAGCTGAAATCGGTAGGGGATTTCAATAGTGGCTGGCCCCGAATCCAATAGCCTAACGACCGCCCTGGCGAATTCTTCGGTATCGTCCGGTGTTACCAGTCCGTCTCGAAAACACGCCTGCAGTGTCTCGGCCGCTCCGCCCCGATTGTAAGCAGCCACCGGTGTGCCCGAGGCGAGTGCTTCGGTAACCGTGCGCCCGAAGGGTTCCGGTTTGGTGCTCATGTGGCAGACCACATCTGCCAGCAGGTACAGCGTGGTCATGTCATTGCGCTGGCCCAGGAAGCTGACATGATCGGTCAGGTTCAGGCGGGCTCGTTCTTTTTCCAGCTCTTCCAGGAACGGTTCTTTACCCGGTTCGGCGCCGCCCACCACGATGCCGTGGCAGTCCGGGCGCTGGCGGATCAGTTCCGCCATCATCGCCAGGAAGTCCAGTTGACCTTTCCAGCGCGAAATCCGGCCCGGCATCATGATGATTTTCTTGCCGGCCAGCTGCGGGTACTGTCGAAACCATCGCTGCCGCCATTGTGTGCTGAGCTCGCGCTGGCGAAAGGCGCTGAGGTCGACCCCACGCTGGATGACCGTGAGTTTGTGTTCGGGAACCGGGTAATTGTCCAGTACGTAATCTCGAACACAGCTCGAGACCGCAATCAGGTGGTCAGCGCGGGTCATGATGGCGCTGTAGGGGGTGACCGAGTACATGCCGTGAAACGTGGCTACTACCGCCGGCCGCTCGCTGGCGGGGATGCCTCTGAGCGCCAGTCGGATGATCCAGGCGGGCATGCGCGACCGGACATGAACGATGTCCGGTTTCAGCTCCCGCAAGAGCTTGCGCATAGGCAGGATCTGTCCGAACGATGCGGGTGATTTTCGGTGGATGGGCATGAAGATGTGGTGCGAACCCTGGCCGCGCAGCTGCTCGGCCATTGGGCCACCCTTGGAGACCACGTAGGATTCATGGCCACGCTTGACCAGATCAGACGCAAATTCACAGTGCCTCGTTCCACCCCTCCGCTGTATAACGCGGGCAGGGCCTGGAGAATTCTCATCCGTTTGTCCTTTTGTTCGCCGGTGGGTTTGCTCTAAAGGTGGGCAAGTGCCGGTCAATGACCCAGCGTGCCGCCCGATCGGACTCCCAAAGTGTGGTCGTTGGAACGGTCTTCTCGGCCATGACGGCAACGTGATCGGTCCAGCGGGCGATTCGTCCGTTTTCTACCAGGTGGCCAATACCTTGGGCGACGCGGCTGGCAGGGCGAGCGGCGAGCTCGAAAATACCGGTTGGCACCCCCGCCGTTGCCGCCTCACACACCATGGACATGCTGTCCGGGGTGACCCAGGCGGCTCTGGATGCGGCCAGCTGGTGCGAAAGCCAGTCCTGGTAAGTGTCCTTCGGGTGAACAATGGAAATTTTGGGGCCTTGCAGCTCTACCAGTCGGGCCAGCAGTTCCTCCGGAGTTCGGCGGGAGCCGCCGATGGTCCAGCGCCATGCCGGGTATTGCCCGATCAGATTATTGATCTGTCCGAGCAGCACGTCATTGTCCCACTCAAAATGCGGCGACGGGCCACCGATGAGTATCAGGGCCTCTGGTTTGTCGGTGATGCGGGCCAGAGGCGTGATCGAATTAAGTGCGCCCTCGGTGAGCAGAACGTGTTTGCTGTGGATGGCATCGTGGGCCGGGGTGATCACGCCGTCGACCCAGCTAAGGGGGAAGCCGGGTTTCATGAGGGTTAGCGTCTTGGCGCGGCCGACTCTGCGCAGGGACAGCAACAGCCGGTGGGTGCCCGTTCCTGCCGCGACAATCAGGTTCGGCGATGGCAATTCGGCATCAAGGTGGGGGCGATGCCCAGCAGAGCGCGCCATACGGGTACCGAAACTTCGCTGGCATCAATCCAGTGTAGGCTGGCGCCGGTGAGCACGCGAAGGCGATTGCCTAGCCCCTTTAGCTGACTCCGGTGGCCCGCTTTGTTGTCGGTCAGCAGCCAGACCACAGGCGTGCCGTTGTTACGGTCAGTGGGATTGGTCATGGGCTCCAGTCATAATAACCGGCCTCCGTAGGCGTGCTGGTTAGTGGCGTCCATAAAAGCCTGGGTCGCCGACGTTCGGGCGAGTCTTGAAGCGGCGGTGCATCCACAGATACTGCTCCGGCGCCCGGCGAATTTCCCGTTCAATGGTGCGGTTAACGAGCGTGGCATCCTGTAGATCATCGCCGCTGGGAAAGTTCTCAAGAGCCGGATGAAAGTAGATATCGTATCCGGGCTGGCCTTCACGGCGGACGTGGCTAAAAGGCACGACGGCACAGCCGCTGCGCTCGGCAATGCGGGATGTGGCCGTTATGGTGCCTGCAGGGATGTCGAAGAACGGGGCAAAGACAATGTCCTTGCGGCCGTAATCCTGATCGGTGGCGTACCAGACCGCGCGATTGTTTTTCAGGCTTCTGAACAGACCGCGCAAATCCCTGGCACCGAGGACCTTGCCGTACCGGCGCTCCCGTGCCCGCGTCATCACCGCATTCATCAGGGGATTGTTGTGATCCCGCTGCATGACATCGGCATTGATGTACTCGGTGACCAGGCTGCCTCCGAGATCCAAAGTGCTGTAGTGGCCGCCAAGCAAAAGAACACCCTTGCCGCGAGCGAGGGCCTGCTCAAAATGTTCGAGCCCATGAACGGTGGTAATGGAGGTTAGCTTAGCGGGATCTCGGAACCAGGCCAGGCCCAGCTCCATCAGGCCAATACCATTGGCAATGAACGACTTGCGAACGAGAGCAGCTTGCTGTGCAGAGCTAAGTTCTGGAAAACACAGGCCAATGTTAATTTCGGTGATGTGGCGGCGGCTGCCTGCCAGGCGCCACGCCAGCAGTCCGGCGATTTTTCCGAGCAACCATTGAACCCGAATCGGTAGCTGCGCCAGCAACCACATCAGGCCAATGCCGATCCAGGTTGGCCACCACCGGGGGTGGCGGTAGGCGGAGTATTCGGTATTTCTCGGGACTTTTCGGTGTTTCTTCTTCACGGGAATAATGACCCTGCCTGTCCGTGAAACCGGCCGCCATCGCGGGCGAATGCCAGCATCAATCAGAAGTAAATCAATGGGTTTTCGGCTATGATACCTTACTGTTTTATCCGGAGTCCTGTGTGCTGCAATTTATCTATTCCCAGTTGATACGGTTACTTTTGCCTTTCATTTTGTTACGTCTATGGTGGAACGGTCGTCGGGCTCCGGAGCTTCGTCGAAACTGGTACCAACGGCTTGGCATAGTGCCTCGCTATGAGGGCGCTGTGGTCTGGGTGCATGCGGTATCTGTGGGTGAAACCATTGCAGCCGGCCCCATGGTTCGCCGCCTGTTGGCCCGCGACCCCAGTATCATCATCCTGATGACCGCAATGACCGACACTGGCCTGGCCCAGGCCCAAAAAATGTTCGGTGACCAGGTGCACTACGCCTACGCGCCCTATGATACGCCTGGCTCCATCCGACGGTTTCTGAAGCGGGCGCAACCCCGGATTCTGGTTATCATGGAAACCGAAATCTGGCCCAACATGATCCGCCAATGCCGAACGCTTGAGGTGCCGGTGTTCCTGATCAATGCCCGGCTGTCCGAGCGCTCAGCCCAGGGCTATGAGCGCATCAAGAGTCTCGCTACTCCGATCATGCGCAGCATCAGCTGGGTGGCCGCCCAGGCTGAAAAAGATGCCGAGCGCTTCTGCCGCATCGGCGTTGCAAGCTCGAAAGTTGCCGTCACCGGAAGCGTTAAGTTCGACGTGGATATCACCGAAGAGGTTCGCAGCGCATCGGCAGAGCTACGGCAGTCCCTCTCCAGGCCGGCAGTATGGATCGCCGGTAGCACGCATGAGGCGAAGATGCCCAGTTGTTGGAAGCGCATCGGAAGGTGCTTGCCGTCCATCCGCGCACTCTGCTCATTATTGTACCGCGCCATCCCGAGCGCTTTGAGTCGGTAGCCGACAAAGTTGAAAAAGCCGGTCTGACGCTGGCACGCCGTTCAACCGGTAACGGCGTAGCGTCGGCGGATGTTTATCTGGCCGATACCATGGGCGAGTTGATGATGCTCTACGGCGCCAGTGACATGGCGTTTGTGGGAGGGTCGTTGATCGAGCGCGGCGGCCATAACCCGCTGGAGCCGGCGGCCTGGGGAATTCCCGTTTTTTCTGGGCCGCACGTGTTTAACTTCGAGACCATCTACCAGCGACTGCTGGACGATTCCGGTGTAAAACTGGTGGCCGACGCCGATGAGTTGTCGTCCCACCTTGTCCAACTGATCAGTGACGACAATGAACGCCAAACCCTTGGTGACCGGGCGCTGGCGGTCGTCAACAAGAACCGGGGAGCGCTGGACAAGGTTGTCGACGGGATCGTAGAGCGGATTTAAGGCGAGCCCGGGGTTGTCGAGCCCGCCTCACGTTTTACTGAGCCGGGTTGTCCAGAACCTTGTCTTCGTTGGCCAGCGCTTCAATGCCCGGCGCCGACTCACTCAGCCAGTTGTTCAGTGCAACCAGATCCTGAGGGCTCAGCGTGCCGGCAGCCTGCTTGAGCTGCAGGGTGTTGATTACGTAGTCGTAGCGAGAGTTGGCGTAGTCCCGGAGTGCCACGTAATAGGCCCGCTCGGCATCCAGAACCTCAACGATGTTTCGTGTGCCAACCTCGTACCCGGCCCGGGTGGCGTCCAGGGCGCTGCGGCGGGAGACAATGGTCTGCTCAAGGGCTGAGGCGGTCTCGATGTTGTTGTTTACGGTCAAAAACAGGCTGCGCGTGCTCACCCGTACGTCACGACGAACGGTTTTCAGTGACTGCTCGGCCACGGTGACCAAGGATCGCCGCTGGCGAACGCCGGCCTGCGTACCACCACCGGTGTACAGTGGCACGTTCAGAGTCACGCCAATCACGCCCTGGGTGGTGGTGCCGTCCCTTTGCGCCTGAAAGCGCTGGGGTCTTCCAGGCCATCAGTCTTGGTCTTTCCGTAAGAGGCGGTCAGGTCCAGGGTAGGAGAGTGGCCAGCCTTTGCAGACTTGAGATTGGCCTCACTGACATTCAAATCGTACAGGGCCGATTGGACAGACCAGTTCTGGTCGAGTGCTGTAGCTTCCCAGGCTGAAGGATCCATCGGTTCCGGACGACCCAGTGGGAAATTCTGCCGCAGATTTTCAATCTCTTCCGGGAACTCACCGGTCAGTCGAGCTACCTGCTCCTGGGCAATGTTGAGCTGGTTTTCCGCGACAATGCGCTGGCTGCGAGTGTCATCGTAAGTGGCGCGTGCCTCGTAGACCTCGGTAATAGCAATCAGGCCAACGTCAAAGCGTTCTTGGGCCTGCTCATACTGACGCTGGATTGCGGCTTCGGCCGCGCGGGTCGTGATCACGGTGTCTCTGGCGCGGAGCACGTTGAAGTATGCGGTCGCCACATCCAATATCAGCTGCTGTTGAGCCAGGTTGTAGTCGGCGCGCGCAGATTCCGTCTGAAACTTGCTGGCGTCGTAATCGAACCAGGCGTCGGCCCGGAACAGGGGCTGGGTGAGCTGAACCCCGTAGGCAAATTCGCGGTAGCTGTTGTCCTGGTTGGGGCCTTCCACATCGATGTAATTGGCCTCGCCAAATGCGCCGACCTGGGGCAGCAGTACGCTGCGAGTTACATCGCTGGCGGCCTGCTGGGCTTCGAAGCTGGCCTGGGCAGCGGCAATGCCGGAATCGTAGGACAGGGCTTTCTCATAGGTTTCCATCAAGTCGATAGAAAGGGCGGGCTGAGCCACCATGAGGCCAACAAGTCCGGAAAGCAGACGTTTCTTCATTGTTTCTCCTGAATACCTGTGGACGTGAGCGTCCTACTCGCAAACGCTGACTTGGCCGCTGCACTGTTCAATTGGCCGCCGCACTGTGCAAGTTGTGCAGAATCAGACCGTTGATAAGGCGTTGGTGCGCCATTATGGACAATAATCAGTCACAGCTCTACACTTGCAAACGGCACTCATTTGCGGTGTCACACAAAACAGATTCGCGTCTTGACGGGGTGCTGGTCTGCCTAAACTAAATATGGGCAGACGGCTGAGATTGCAACGCAGAACCCGCGACCTGATCCGGATAATACCGGCGTAGGAATTAAGACCACATAGCTGATTGGCTCAACGTGTCTCCGCTTACATAAGGCGAGACCGTGCTCAGCTCCGTCATACGCGACCCGACGTCCAATAAAAGTTCCGGGAGCAAACGATGACAGAGCTACCTTCTTACCTCAGCGATTCCGCCCAGGTGGATTCCGCGGCGGTCAAGCCGCTACCCAATTCCCGCAAAGTTTACGTATCAGGCAGCCGCCCCGATCTTCGGGTGCCCATGCGCGAGATTTCACTGGCCGACACCCCGACCGAAATGGGTGGGGAAAAGAACGAAGCGGTGATGGTCTACGACACCTCTGGGCCGTACACCGATCCCGAGGCCACGATTGACCTGCGCAAAGGCCTGGCGCCGATTCGCGCAAGCTGGATCGCAGAGCGTAACGACGTGGAACCGCTGTCCGGCTACAGCTCGGAATTCACCCGGCGCCGCATGAACGACCCCCGGCTGGATCCGCTTCGGTTTATGGATGAGCGCAAACCCCTGCGGGCCAAGCCCGGCTGCAATGTCAGCCAGATGCATTATGCCCGCAAAGGCATCATCACGCCGGAGATGGAGTACATCGCCATCCGGGAAAACCAGAAGTTGCAGGAGGCCCGGGAGCGTGGCCTGTTGAAGGATCAGCATCCGGGGCAGTCGTTCGGTGCCAACCTGCCAGAGGAAATTACACCGGAATTCGTCCGCGACGAAGTAGCACGTGGCCGCGCCATCATTCCCGCCAACATCAATCACCCGGAATCGGAGCCGATGATCATTGGCCGCAATTTCCTGGTGAAGATTAACGCAATATCGGTAATTCCGCGGTCAGCTCCTCGATCGAGGAAGAGGTGGAAAAACTGACCTGGGGCATCCGTTGGGGTGCCGACACCATCATGGACCTTTCCACCGGCAAGAACATCCACGAAACCCGCGAGTGGATCGTGCGCAATTCGCCGGTGCCCATCGGAACCGTTCCCATCTATCAGGCCCTTGAGAAGGTCGGTGGCGTGGCCGAGGACCTGACCTGGGAAATTTTCAGGGACACCCTGATCGAGCAGGCAGAGCAGGGCGTGGACTACTTCACCATCCATGCGGGTGTCCGGTTGCACCACGTGCCGCTGACCGCGGCCCGGACCACCGGCATTGTGTCCCGGGGTGGCTCAATCATGGCGAAGTGGTGCCTGGCTCACCACCGGGAAAGCTTTCTGTACGAACACTTCGAAGACATCTGCGAAATAATGAAAGCGTACGATGTGTCCTTCAGCCTGGGCGATGGCTTGCGCCCGGGATCAATTGCCGATGCCAACGATGCAGCCCAGTTTGGCGAGCTGGAGACCCTGGGAGAGCTGACCAAGATTGCCTGGAAGCACGATGTGCAGGTGATGATCGAAGGGCCCGGGCATGTGCCATGCACCTGGTCAAAGAGAATATGGACAAGCAGTTGGAATGCTGCGGCGAGGCCCCCTTCTACACGCTGGGCCCGCTGATCACCGACATCGCACCGGGGTACGATCACATCACGTCCGGCATTGGTGCCGCGATGATCGGCTGGTACGCTGCGCCATGCTCTGTTACGTCACCCCTAAGGAGCACCTGGGGCTGCCCAACAAAGACGACGTCAAAACCGGCATCATCACCTACAAGATCGCGGCACACGCGGCTGACCTGGCCAAAGGCCACCCGCGCCCAGGTGCGCGACAATGCGCTGTCCAAGGCCCGGTTCGAATTCCGCTGGGAAGACCAGTTCAACCTGGGCCTCGACCCGGACACTGCCCGCGCCTACCACGATGAAACCCTGCCCAAGGATTCCGCCAAGGTTGCTCATTTCTGCTCCATGTGTGGCCCCAAGTTCTGTTCCATGCAGATATCCCAGGAGGTCAGGGATTATGCCAAGGAGCATGGCCTGGATGAGGTGGCTGCGGTGGACGTTGGCATGCAGGAGAAGTCTCGGGAATTTGTCGAGTCCGGCAGCAAGCTGTACGACAAGGTCTGATTTGATTGGGGGTGAGGGGATTGGAGATTGGTGCGCCGAGCGCCAATCCCCTTGCAATCGAGAACAGCCAAAGGCTATCGTTCGAAGTCATTGCCGAAACAGGGTGAACAATGACCGAACCATTTCAGTTCAACGCCAGCGACGTCACCATCGAGAAACGTGAAACGGTTTTCCAGGGCTTTTTCCGTATGGACAAGCTTTGGCTGACGCACGCGCGCTTCGATGGCCGGGATATGCCTGTTTTTACCCGCGAGCTGTTCATTCGTGGCGATGCCACCTGCGTTCTGCCCTACGATCCGGTCCGGGATGAAGTGGTGCTGCTAGAGCAGTTCCGCCTGGGGGCCTTGGCCGCAATCAATCACCCTGGTTGTTGGAACTGGTGGCCGGGATGAACGAAGACGGCGAAACACCCGAAGATGTGGCCCAGCGGGAAGGTCAGGAAGAAGCCGGGCTATCCTTTGGTAAGCTGACCAAGATCTGTGATTACATGGTGTCGCCCGGTGGCACTACCGAGCTGATCCATCTGTTTTGTGGTCTGATCAGCACCGAGGCAGCCGGAGGCCTTTATGGTGTCGAGCATGAGCATGAAGATATCCGGGCCCATGTGGTCAGTGCTGAGGCTGCCATTGCCATGATCCACGATGGCAGGATCAACAACGCAGCAGCTATTATTGCCTTGCAGTGGCTTGAACTGAATCGTTCAAGACTTCGGAAAGAGGCCAGCTAATGACTGAGTGGAGCATGCAACCAAAGCGCTATGTGCCGGACCTGCGGCAGCTTGGTGCCCTGTGTGATGGCAACTACCAGCGCTTGCGCCGTTTGCGCCAGCTCGAGGTGGACGGCAAGCCGGTGTGCGAGTTCGAGCTCCATCGTGAAAATGTCTACCTGGGTCGGGTCCAGATCAAGGTCCTGCAGACCGCCAAGTACACGGAAACCCTCCTGCTGGAACAGATCCACAATTCCGGACGCTGGCTCAATAACCCGCAGATGACCGCGCGTGTCTATCACGATGCCGCCATGGCTGAGGTGATCAGTTGCTATCGCGATCGCCAGATCGCACCGGTCAACGACTATCCCAACCGCTTTATGCACCACCCTGATGAAAAAGCCCAGGTTAACGGCTTCCTTGCGGACTGGCTGGACTTTTGCCTGCGCTTTGGTCACCTGCCGATGGAGCACGCAGCCTGGTCCGCTGGCGAAGGCGTCGATTGATCCGGATCTCCGGCCCGACATGGCCTGTAAGCGCCCGAATACCTGCAAGTGGGTGTGTCACAGTTGTCAAAAAGGGCATTTTGTCATCGGGGCCTGGTCAGAATGTGATCCCCGTGGCATTCATGAGAAGCTAATCCGCAAGCAGCCGTCGTACACTTGTCCGGGAGTTTGAACTGGGCACTGACTTGACCAAGGGCGTATCACTACAAAGGCGTATGACTACAAAAGATAGGAACCGGCCATTCCGGGTACTGCAGTTGACGGATCCGCACCTGATGGCCGATGCCAATGGCGAGCTTCTCGGGGTGAATACCGGGACAGCCTTGATGCCGTTATTGCCCAGGCGGTGAAAAGCCATGGTCAGCCGGATCTCATCCTGGCAACCGGGGACCTTGCCCAGGACGGCACCGAAGAAGCTACCGGGTCTTTGGCGACCGTCTGAAGGTGTTCTCTTGCGGTTCGGCCTGGCTGGCCGGCAATCACGATGAATCCGGAGTAATGCGGAGAGTTGCGTCAGAATATGAGGCTCATCGTCGGCAAATCATTCAGGGTGGCTGGCAATGTCTGTTGCTGGATTCCGCAGTGCCGGGACGGGTTTACGGCCAGCTGCCTCAATCTGAGCTGGACTTTCTTGAGTCCTCTCTGGCCGAACATCCGGAACTGCCTGCGTTGATCACGCTGCACCATCATCCGGTGGATGTTGGCTGCGACTGGATGCAGCCTATTGGTTTGCGCAACCGGGAGGACTTTTGGCAGATCGTGGATCGGTTCCCGCAGGTGAAAATCGTGCTGTGGGGGCACATCCATCAGGAGCAAGAGCTGAATAGAAATGGCGTGCATCTGATGGCCACGCCATCCACCTGTATCCAGTTCACGTCCGGCTCCAGCGATTTTTCCGTGGAGCCATTGGCGCCCGGCTACCGCTGGCTCGAATTGATGACCAGTGGCGAGTTCAGCTCCGAGGTGGGCCGGGCGAATGATTTCGAGTTCGAGCTGGACCAGAACAGTTCGGGCTATTGAGCGGAATGCTCAAGCCGGAGCGCTTTTGCAGCTCGAACCATGTTTTCCAGCGCCGGGACGACTTCCCCCCAGCCTCGCGTTTTCAACCCACAGTCCGGGTTAACCCACAATCGCTCGGCGGGAATCCGCTCTGCAGCCTTGCCGATCAGGGCCACGATGTCCTGTGGCTCCGGGATGTTGGGAGAGTGGATGTCGTAAACGCCCGGCCCTATGTCGTTCGGGTAGGACTTTTCCTTGAAGGCTTCCAGAAGAGCCATGTCCGATCGGGATGTTTCAATGGTGATCACATCGGCGTCCATCCGGGTGATGGCGCCCAGGATGTCGTTAAACTCGGAGTAGCACATGTGCGTGTGCACTTGGGTCTCATCCTTAACGCCATTCGCCGCGAGCCTGAAGGCATCGATGGCCCAATCCAGGTAGCCTGCCCAATCTGACTGGCGCAACGGCAGTCCCTCGCGGAGCGCGGCTTCGTCAATCTGGATGATCTTCAGGCCGGCCGCTTCCAGATCAAGAACTTCTTCCCGTATCGCCAGGGCCAGTTGCAGGGCCGTGTCCTTGCGGGGCTGGTCATCGCGGACAAAGGACCAGTTCAGAATCGTGACTGGGCCGGTGAGCATGCCTTTTACCGGTTTGTTTGTGAGTGACTGAGCGTAGCGGCTCCATTCCACCGTGATGGCTCGGGGGCGGGTGATATTGCCAAACAGGATGGGCGGCTTCACGCATCGGGACCCGTAGGACTGGACCCAGCCAAACTGGCTGAAGGCATAGCCGTCGAGATGCTCGCCGAAGTACTCCACCATGTCGTTGCGTTCCGCTTCGCCATGAACCAGAACATCAAGCCCAAGCTCCTCCTGCCTGCGGATGCAGTCAGCGATTTCGTCGCGAATCCGCGCTGTGTAGTCCTCCTCGGGCACTGCTCCCTTACGAAATTGCTGGCGGACCTTGCGGATTTCCTGAGTTTGGGGAAACGAGCCAATGGTGGTGGTTGGGTAAGCAGGCAGGGACAGCTGTCGGCGCTGGATCTCAAGTCTGGCGAGATAGGCCGACGTTCGGCAGCCGGCTGAGCGGTCCAGATTCTGTAGGGCCTGGGTGGCTGCTGCAGGGTTGGCGCGGACAGAGCTCTGTCGGCTCCGGGCCGCCGCTGCGTTTGTCGCCAAGACGTCCTTCACGGCATCACGGCCCAGATTCAGGCGCGGGCCAGTGTGGTCAGTTCTTCAAGTTTTTGCACAGCGAACGCGAGCCAGCCTTTGACCTCAGGGTCCAGTTGCTGCTCGCTCTCCAGGTCGACAGGAACATGCAGCAGTGAGCAGGAGGGCGCCAGCCACAACTGCTCACCCAGCTTTTCGTAAAGGGGCTCCAGCCAGTCCAGTGTTTTGCTCAGGTCGGTGCGCCAGATGTTGCGACCATTGACGACGCCCACTGACAAGACCTTGTGCGGCGCCAACCAGTCTGCAATCCGGCTGACCTCCTGGGGCGCGCTGATGGCGTCCAGATGCAGGCCTGCCACCGGCAAGTCGCAGGCGAGTTGGAGGTTTTCCCGCAGGTCGCCGAAGTAGGTGGTTAGCAGCAGTTTTGGCGCTGTCGTTTTCAGGTGGTGGTAGGCCAGGTTGAAGGCATGACGCCAGGCCAGGTCCAGTTCGGTGACCAGTATCGGTTCATCCACCTGAACCCAATCGATGCCTTGATCCGCAAGGTGCTCCAGCAGCTCAGCGTAGACCGGTAGCAGGCGGTCGAGCAGATCCAGCGGATTGGTGTCGTCCTTTGCTCTGCCCAGCCAGAGATAGGTGATGGGCCGATGATCACCGGTTTCGGCGTGACGCCCTGGTTTTTCGCTTCGGTGATCTGTGCCTGCAGGCGCTCGGGATTGAGAGCAAATGCGGTGCTCGCGTCGAATTCGGGCACGATGTAGTGGTAGTTGGTGTCGAACCATTTGGTCATGGCGCCGGCGTGGATCGACTGACATGAATCGTCGTGGGTCGCGCGTCCCCGGGCGACCCGGAAATACTGATCGAGGGCGGTTCCGCCTCCGTTTCGGGCTCGTTCAGGTAGGTGGTCCAGGGTAAAGCTCATATCCAGAACCTGATCGTAAAGCGAGAAGTCACCAACGGGCACCAGATCGAACTGACTCTGCGCGTGCCAGTTTTCCTTTCGCAGTCGGGCGCCAGTCTCGGTCAATTCAGTTTCGGTAATCTGGCCACGCCAGAACGCTTCCTGCGCAAACTTCAGTTCGCGTTGCTTGCCTATGCGGGGAAAGCCGAGATTGTGCGTGGTCACCATGGCTGATGATCTCCCTGTGTCTGTTTGGTTGGGATAGAAAGGAGCTAGCCTAAACTGCCTTGGCAATGAAAAATAATGGTATTATTTCAGACATCCATGAAAATAATTCACGCATTAGAGGTGTTGAGGTGCTGGACCGAAACCATTTGGAGATTCTCAGTGCCGTCGACCGTTACGGATCGCTGACCGCCGCCGCCGAGACGCTGAATCTGACTCAGTCGGCGCTCAGTCACGCCATTCGCAAGCTGGAGCAACAGTTGGGTACGGCCCTGTGGGTTCGGGAGGGGCGGCAGCTTCGGTTGACTCAATCGGGTGAGTATTTACTTGCACTGGCGAATCGGCTGTTGCCGCAGTTTGAACACGCCGAGAGGCTGGTCGACCAGTTTGCCAAGGGCCAGAGGGGTAGCCTGCGGGTCGGGATGGAGTGCCATCCTGCTACCAATGGTTGCTGAAGGTGGTTGGCCCCTACCTAGAGCAATGGCCTGACGTTGATGTGGATGTGAAACAGAAATTCCAGTTCGGCGGGATTGGTGCCCTTTACGGCCATGACATCGATATGTTGGTGACCCCGGATCCACTGCATCGTCCGGGCCTCGTGTTCCAGCCGGTTTTCGATTATGAGCAGGTGCTGGTGGTAGCTGATGGCCATCCGCTGGCGGGCGAGCAATGGGCGACGCCGAAGGATCTCGCCGGTGAAACGCTTATCACCTATCCGGTGGAGATTGAGCGGCTCGACGTTTACAGCCAGTTTTTGTTGCCAGCTCATGTTCGGCCTGCCCGCCACAAAACCATCGAAACCACCGATATCATGCTACAGATGGTCGCCACCGGGCGCGGAGTTGCGGCGCTGCCGCGTTGGCTGGTGTTGGAATACCGCGATAAAATCCCGGTCACGCCGGTGCGCCTCGGTGAACATGGCATCGCTAAACAGATCTTTTTAGGCCTTCGTGAGCGGGATCTGGGGGTGGACTACCTGAATTCCTTCATGACGATGGCCCGGGAGGTTAGCTGGCGTTAGGTACTTGCGGTAAACTGCGCGAAAAAACGCAATCAGGAATCCGATCATGAGTGACATACCTACAGATTTGAAATACATCGAAACTCACCAGTGGGTGCGTGTGTCTGACGATGGCACCGCAACCGTGGGCATCACCGACTTTGCCCAGGAGCAACTGGGTGATGTGGTTTACATTGGTGTGCCCGATCTTGGCGTGACGGTCAACGGCGGCGAAGAGGCCGGCGTGGCGGAATCGGTCAAGTCAGCATCGGATGTGTTCAGCCCGGTTACAGGTGAAGTCATTGTAGTGAACGAGGCCCTTGAGGATGAGCCGGAAAAGGTCAACGAAGACCCTTACGGTGATGGCTGGCTGTTCAAGGTCAAGCTGGTGGACCAGGGTGAACTCGACGGCCTCATGGACGCAACTGCCTATGCCGAGCACGTGGCTGCCGAAGGCTGATCTGAAGTTAGATGTCAGGCCATAAGCGCATGTTTTTTGCGGGGTGTCTGATTCACCCCGTCATGTATAATTCCCGCCCCATTTTTTTCACGACCAGGTGCCCGTTATGAAGTTTCCAGTGTTGTATTTACGAAAAGGCGCCGAGCGCAGGCTCCGGGCGGGCCACCTGTGGGTGTACAGCAACGAAGTGGATACCCGGCGTTCGCCGCTGACGGAGTTTGAAGCAGGCTCCCAGGCGGAGCTGCGGGCCGCCAACGATAAGCCGCTGGGAACGATATTCGTTAATCCCCATGCGCTGATCTGCGGTCGTTTGATTAGTCGGGATGCCAGTCACGGCATGACACCCAAGCGCCTGACCGATCGCCTGGAAACGGCTCTGTCGCTGCGGGAAAAGCTCTTTGACCGGCCGTTTTACCGTTGGGTGTTCGGTGACAGCGATGGCCTGTCCGGGCTGGTGATTGATCGCTTCGACGATACCGTCGTGGTGCAGATCTCCACCGCTGGCATGGAATTGCTGAAAGACGCCATCGTGCGTGCAGTGCAGCGCCTGGCTCACCCCACCGCGATCATCCTGAAGAACGATGGCAAGATGCGGAAAGTCGAGGGGCTTGAGACCTACGTTGAACAGGCCCATGGACCTGAGGTGTCTCTGTTAAAGGTGGAAGAAAACGGCGTACGCTTCGAAGTGCCGCTTGAAGGCGGCCAAAAAACAGGTTGGTTCTACGATCACCGGATGAATCGCCAGCGGTTGCAGTCTTACGCTCCCGGGAAGCGGGTGCTGGATGTGTTCAGCTACGTGGGCGGTTGGGGCATTCAGGCCGCCTGCGCCGGCGCTACCCAGGTTACCTGCGTCGACAGTTCGTCCTCGGCTATTGAGTCGGTGCATCACAATGCTCGCCTGAACGGTCTTGATAACGTGGAGACTCTTGAAGGCGATGCCTTTGAGGCGCTGAAAGCGTTGTGCGACGAGAAGGAAAAATTCGACATCGTGGTACTGGATCCGCCCGCACTGATTCCCCGACGTCGTGACCAGAAGGCGGGTGAGCAGGCGTATGCCCGGCTGAACCAACTGGGCCTGCGCCTGCTCGAGCGGGATGGCCTCCTGGTATCGGCGTCCTGCTCCATGCACCTGTCCCAGGATCGGCTAACCGATATCATTCGCAGCAGCGGCCGGAAGATTGACCGATTTGTGCAGCTGCTGGAGCAGGGGCATCAGGCGCCGGACCACCCGGTGATTCCGGGTATTCCGGAGACTGACTACATCAAGTCCAGCTTTGTCCGGTCTTTAACCGGATTCTTCTGATTGCATAGGCTGTCCCAGCTCTTTAGGGGTGGGGGCTCTGTCCGCGTCAGTCCCTGAGAGACAGGATCTGCCAGCCGTTTTCCCGGGCCAGCGCTTCAAGCGTTGGGTCCGGATCGACGGCGACCGGGTGTTGGACTTCCCGAAGCAGGGGGGCGTCGTTGTGGGAGTCGCTGTAGAACCAGGCTCCGTCAAGGTCATGCCCGTAGGCGGAAAGCCAATCCTGCAGGCGAGTAACCTTGCCATCCTGAAAACTGGGCACGCCGGCAACTTCGCCGGTGTAGCGACCGTTGACCAACTCCGGCTCGGTTGCGATCAGGTGCTCAATACCCAGTACCTCGGCAATCGGTTCGGTCACGAACCGGTTGGTGGCGGTGATGATCATCAGGGTGTGGCCCTGTGCCCGATGGCTGTCCAGCAGCTCGGCCGCCTTTCGCTGCATCATCGGCCGGACCTTTTTGTCCATAAAGGAATCACGCCAGGTCAGTAACTGATCCAGGTTGTGATTGGCCAGCGGCTGCAGTGCAAAACCCAGGTAGTGAAGGATATCTAGCTCGCCGTTCAGGTATTCCTGATAAAACCGGTCATTTGCCTTGCGATACTCTTCCGCATCCACAATGCCTTCTTCAACCAGGAATTCTCCCCAGGCGTGGTCGCTGTCACCAGCAAGAAGTGTGTTGTCCAGATCAAAAATTGCGAGCGTCAAGCTGTTACCTCCGGTGATTGCGTGGCCTGCCTCAGGCCGGCTAGTCTAGCACGACCGGCGGAATGCGGCTTCGTTTGCCGTACCCTTGGGTTTCTGCAAGAATGAGAGCAACTTGGACAATTCTGACCGGTCAATTTTTGAACCGGTCCGCCGACTTTTGAGAGGACTGTGCCGTGATCGATTCAGACGGTTTCAGACCCAACGTCGGAATCATTCTGGCCAACCACCGGGGAGAAGTTCTCTGGGCACGGCGAATAGGGCAGGACTCCTGGCAGTTTCCCCAAGGTGGCATCAATCATGATGAATCACCGGAGGCGGCACTGTACCGGGAGCTGGGAGAGGAAATCGGTCTCGGAGCAAGCGATGTCGAAATCATCAGCTGTACCCGTGGCTGGCTTAGGTACCGGCTTCCGAGGAGGATGGTACGCCACAACTCGCACCCCGTTTGTGTGGGCCAAAAACAGAAATGGTTCCTGCTGAGGATGTTATCGCCGGATGCGCAGGTGTGCGTGGATGGCACCGATTCACCGGAGTTCGACGGCTGGCAGTGGGTCAGCTACTGGTATCCGTTGGGTCAGGTAGTTTCGTTTAAACGGGAAGTGTATCGACGTGCGTTGCGGGAGCTCGCGCCTCGGCTGTTCTATAACATGGAGCAGTGGCGCAGGCATGAGCAGAACCGGAACGCAAAGGAACACCAGAAATGACGGATTGACCCCGCCATGCTGAGCATACTGCGAAGTCTTGTACAAGAGGTAAACAGCGCCCGCGATCTGCAGGAGGCGCTGGATGTGATTGTCTCGCGGGTGCAAAAGGCCATGGGAACAGAGGTCTGTTCCGTTTATCTGCTGGATCCCGCTACCAACCGCTACATTCTGATGGCCACCGAAGGCCTCTATCGCAAGGCTGTCGGTAAGGTCAGCCTTGGTTATTCCGAAGGTCTGGTCGGGCTTGTTGGCTCCCGTGAGGAGCCAATCAACCTGGAAGACGCACCGTCGCATCCCCGCTACCGCTATTTCCCTGAGACCGGCGAAGAACGATTCCGGTCATTTCTGGGTGTTCCCATCATTCACCATCGCCGGGTGCTGGGCGTCCTGGTCGTTCAGCAGCGTGAGAGTTCCCGCTGCTTTGACGAAGGCGAAGAAGCCTTCCTGGTCACCGTATCAGCGCAACTGGCCGGGGTTATCGCCCACAGCGAGGCCACCGGGGCCATCAGTGGCCTGTCGCTGACCGGCGAAGAGGCCCGGGATGTCAGTTTCAACGGTGTGCCGGGCGCCCCCGGCGTTGCCATCGGCGCAGGTGTGGTGGTCTATCCGTCCGCCGATCTGGATGTGGTGCCAGAGAAACCAACCGACGATATCGATCAGGAGCTTGAGCTGTTCCGTGCTGCTGTGAAGGCGGTACGGGAGGACATCGAGCGGGTCGCTAATCGGCTGGCGTCGCAATTGCGGCCGGAAGAGCAGGCGCTGTTTGATGTCTATCTCCGAATGCTCGGTGATGAGGCCCTGCCGGGCGAGGTTGCCAACAATATCCGCGCTGGGGTTTGGGCCCAGGGTGCCCTGAAACAGGTGGTTCAGCAGTACGTTCGTCATTTTGAAATGATGGACGATCACTATCTGCAGGAGCGAGCCGTTGACGTTCGCGATCTGGGCCGCCGGCTGCTCTCGCATCTGCAGGAGGGCGAGCAGTTGCATCTTGAGTATCCGGAGCGGACTGTGCTCGTCAGCGAGGAGCTGACGCCGGCTATGCTCGGGGAAGTGCCCAAGGGTCAGCTGGTGGGGTTGGTGTCTGTTAAGGGCTCCAGTAACTCACACGTTGCAATCCTGGCCCGCGCCATGGGCGTACCCACCGTTATGGGGCTGGTGGATATCCCGGTCAATCAGCTGGACGGCAAGGAGCTGATTGTCGACGGCTTCGAGGGCCAGATCTTCGCCTCGCCGTCGGACGACTTGCGGGCCTTTTATCAGGCCATCTACGACGAAGAAGATGAGCTGATTCGCGGTCTTGAGGTCCTTCGGGACAAGCCGTGCGAGACCACTGACAATCATCGCGTGTCACTGCTGGTGAATACCGGCTGATGACCGATGTAGTCCGGTCACTGTCGCACGGCGCGGAAGGCATCGGTCTGTACCGCACCGAAGTGCCATTCATGATCAAGGACCGCTTTCCGTCCGAACAGGAACAGCGAGAGTACTATCGTGAACAGTTGGAGGCGTTTGCCCCGAACCCGGTCACCATGCGGACCCTGGACATCGGGGGCGACAAGTCGCTGACCTATTTCCCGATTCAGGAAGAAAACCCGTTCCTGGGTTGGCGCGGCATCCGCGTTACGCTCGATCATCCGGAGATTTTTCTGGTGCAGGTTCGGGCCATGCTCAAGGCCAGTGAGGGGCTGAACAACCTGCAGATCATGCTGCCCATGATCAGCAATATTTCCGAGGTTGAGGAGTCGTTGCACCTGATTTACCGGGTGTACCACGAGGTCCGTGAAGAGGGCTACGACATCCACATGCCGAAAGTGGGCGTGATGGTGGAAATACCCGCTGCGGTCTACCAGATCCGTGAGCTGGCGGACCGG
Source organism: Marinobacter similis (assembly GCF_000830985.1). Classification (GTDB taxonomy): domain Bacteria; phylum Pseudomonadota; class Gammaproteobacteria; order Pseudomonadales; family Oleiphilaceae; genus Marinobacter; species Marinobacter similis. Next base: position 2,884,170 of record NZ_CP007151.1, read on the forward strand.
GTGGATTTCCTGTCCGTGGGCTCAAATGACTTGACCCAGTATTTGCTGGCGGTTGACCGGAACAATCCTCGGGTGGCCCAGCTCTATCATTCCTATCACCCGGCCGTGCTGCAGGCGCTGGTGCGGATTGCCCAGGACGCCCATGTTGTGGGCAAACCGGTAGGTATATGCGGCGAATTGGCCGGGGATCCGGGTGGTGCGCTACTGCTGATGGCCATGGGCTACGACTCCCTGTCCATGAACGCGGCCAGCCTGCCCAAGGTGAAGTCGGTGATTCGTAGCGTTAGCCGGGAGTGGGCAATGCAACTGCTAGAAGACGTCCTGTTGCTGGATTCTCCTCACGTTATCAAGAGTTGCGTGGATCTGGCGTTGCGCAATGCCGGTTTCGGTCGGTACCTTCGTCCGGGAAAGTCGAACACTGTGGCCTTTGCTGAAAAGGCCCTTTCCTGACCTGTTATCGCATTTTGAGCGATTATAGGGTGTGTACTCTAAAACCTGCTGTTAGGTTGGAGGGTATGCGAGCGTGCGGAAACCATTTCCCGTCACGCCAACCGAAAAAGGAAACACGATGACTGATCCAACCGATCTTCAATCTGCTCCCCGCATAGGCCTGGCGCTTGGTGGTGGCGGGCCGCTGGGCGGCATCTATGAAATCGGTGCGCTGCGAGCGCTGGACGAGGCCCTGGATGGTCTGGATTTTAATGATATCGACGTCTATGTCGGGGTGAACAGTGGCTCGTTCGTGGCCGCCAATCTGGCCAATCAGATGACCACGGCGCAATTGTGCCGGATTTTCGTTCGCAATGAAGCCGAGGTGCACCCATTCCATCCCGAGGTTTTCTATCGGCCGGCTTTCCGGGAGATTGGCCGGCGATTGCTGTCCGTTCCCGGCCTTATGTCCACCGCGGTTCAGCGTTTCGTTAACAACCCCTACGATCAGAGCTTGTTGGAGGCGCTGACCATTCTTGCTCAGGCCGCGCCGGCTGGTCTTTTCGACAACGAGGCTTGCACGAGTATCTCAAGCGCGCCTTCACCATGCTTGGCCGGACTAACGATTTCCGCCAACTCAAGCGCAGCCTCTATATCGTCGCAGCCGATGTCGAGAGTACTGAGGCGGTCTGTTTCGGTGCACCGGGCTTTGATCATGTGCCTATTTCCAAGGCCATCCAGGCGAGCACGGCGTCACCGGGACTCTATGTGCCGGTGGATATTGATGGCCGTTACTACGTGGATGGCACGTTGCGCAAAGGTCTGCACGCGTCGGTGGCGTTCGAGGACGGTGCCGATCTGGTGTTTGCTGTGAATCCTCAGGTGCCGATTGATGCCAGTGCTGCGGTTCGCGCTGGCACCATGAAGCCGGGCGAGCTGACACGCTCTGGAATGCCCCACATGTTGTCCCAGATGTTCCGGACCATGGTCTATTCCCGGATGCAGTCAGGTATCGCCCAGTACAATCGTGATTATCCGGATAAAGACATCCTGCTGTTCGAGCCGACCCGGGACGACGCCAAACTGTTTTTCTCCAACGTATTCAGTTTCCAGTCGCGCCGCATGGTGTGTGAGCACGCCTACCAGATGACCCGACGTGACCTGCTTAACCGCGCGGATGAATTGGAGCCAAGGCTGGCCAAGTACGGTATCAAACTACGTCGGGATCGCCTGGAAGACGAGCAGCGCACGATCAGTACCAGTCTGTATGGTGAGATGCTGCCACTGTATGTGGCCAAGGGCAGGAAAAAACAGGCAGAGAAGGGCAAGCTGGCCTCTGGCTTGGAAAACGTCACTCAGCTGTTCAGTCGAGCTCAATAGGGTAGGTCAAAGTGAAAGTGGGACACGAATCGCCGTGCCCCACTGAACTGGGCAATTACAGGATGTACCGGCTCAGGTCCTCGTCTTCAGACAGCTCGCCAAGTTTTTCATCCACATACTCTGCGGTCACTTCGAAGCCGTCGGTGACCTTGTCACCAGCGTCGTATGACAGACTTTCCAGCAACCGCTCAAGCACCGTGTGCAGTCTGCGCGCACCGATGTTTTCCGTGGTTTCGTTCACCTTGTAGGCCACTTCCGCAATGCGGGCAATGGCGTCATCGGCGAAGCTCAGCTGCACCCCTTCGGTTGCCATCAAGCTACGTACTGCTGCACCAGCGATGCGTCAGGCTCTGTGAGGATGCGTTTGAAATCCTCTGGCGTGAGCGCCTGAAGCTCTACCCGGATCGGCAGCCGGCCCTGAAGCTCAGGAATCAGGTCGGACGGCTTCGACAGATGGAAGGCGCCGGAAGCGATAAACAGGATGTGGTCGGTGCGGATCGAGCCGTACTTGGTGCTCACTGTACTGCCTTCGATCAGGGGCAGCAGGTCTCGCTGGACACCCTCACGGGAGACGTCAGATGACGTGTTCTCCGAGCGCTTGGCTACCTTGTCGATTTCGTCGACAAAAACAATGCCGTTCTGTTCGACCGCCTGAATGGCCTTCTGCTTGATCTCTTCTTCATTGACCAGTTTGGCCGCTTCCTCATCCTTCACCCGCTTCAGCGCATCGGCGACCTTCATCTTCCGGGTCTTGCGCTTGTCGGATGACAGGTTAGAGAACATGCTCTGCAGCTGGTTGGTCATTTCCTCCATGCCCGGAGGCGCCATGATCTCAACGCCGGCATTGCTGCTGCTCAGGTCGATTTCAATTTCCTTGTCGTCCAGCTCGCCTTCGCGCAGCTTCTTGCGAAACAGTTGACGGGTGGACGAGTCGTCCGGCCGCTGGCTGTCTTCTTTGAAATCCCGGGCGGGCGGAAGCAGGGCGTCGAGGATGCGGTCTTCGGCGGCATCCAGGGCGCGGTTGTCATGGCGCTTCATTTCCTGCTCACGCAGCATCTTGATCGCCATGTCGGCCAGGTCCCGAATAATGGACTCCACGTCCCGGCCGACGTAACCAACCTCGGTAAACTTGGTGGCTTCCACCTTCAGGAACGGCGCATCCGCCAGCTTCGCCAGCCGGCGGGCGATTTCGGTTTTACCGACACCGGTCGGACCGATCATCAGGATATTCTTCGGGGTGATTTCATCGCGCAGGCTGCTATCGAGCTGCATCCGACGCCAGCGGTTTCTCAGGGCGATCGCCACTGACCGCTTGGCTTCGTCCTGGCCCACGATGTGTTTATTCAGCTCGTGAACGATCTCACGGGGTGTCATTGCAGACATGGTCGCTCCGGATCAGTCGTTGGTGGACAGCACTTCGAGGGTGCGATTGTGATTCGTGTAAATACAGATGTCAGCGGCAATATCCAGGCCCTTTTCGACTACTTCGTGCGCCGACAGGTCAGTGTTCTCAAGCAGTGCCCGCGCTGACGCCTGGGCGAATGGGCCACCGGAACCAATGGCAATCAAACCTTGCTCTGGCTCGATTACATCGCCGTTACCGGTAATGATCAGTGATGCCGTCTTGTCCGCCACCGCAAGCAGGGCTTCCAGCTTGCGCAGGGCGCGGTCCGTTCGCCAATCTTTCGCCAGTTCCACGGCTGCCCGGGTCAGGTTGCCCTGGTGTTTTTCCAGTTGGGCTTCGAAGCGCTCAAACAGGGTAAAGGCATCGGCGGTACCACCCGCGAATCCGGCAACGACTTTACCGTTATAAAGCCGGCGAACCTTACGAGCGTTGCCTTTCATCACGGTGTTGCCCAGGGAAACCTGGCCGTCGCCACCCATGGCGACTTCGTCATCGCGCCGAACCGAAAGTATCGTAGTCATTTGGGCTCCAATTGCCTGATTGAAATCGGTATTGAGCAGTTATGGAGGCTTGGGGAGAGAATTCAAGTGGGAGTAGGCGTTGTAGCGCCGAGGACATGTTGCAGGTTTCGGGCAGCACTGCCCAAAACCGTGCGGAGCCATGGATGGCGGAGCCGAGCGTACAGGGACGTATTCACAGCGTGTTTTGGGCAGTGCTGCCCGGAAGCTGCGGAAATCAGCCTTCTTTGGGAATTTTCCTGATCAGGGGCTGGATGTTGATAGAGACCAGCTTGTCGATCGCCGAGTTCATCTGGCTGCGTGAGCTAAACGGGCCTACGTTGACCCGATACCAGACTGAGCCGCTATCCAGATCAATACGCTGCACGCTGCTCGCAGGCCCTGAAAGGCAATCTGAGCGCGCTGGCGTTCGGCGTCGCCCTTTTGGCGGAAGGAGCCGGACTGCACCAGATAGTTGAAATCCTGCTTCGCCGGGCCGGGGGTGTATTCCTCCACCTTGGGGGGCACCACCTCCGATTCTGGCAGCATTTCATAGAAGCGAAAGCCGGGCTTCTTTTCCTTCTCTTTCGCCTTTGCGGTTTCGGCCTGGCGCTGGGTCTCGGTGGTTTCCGTTGCCGGCGCCTCTGCCGATGGTTGCGGCCCGCTTGTAGGCAGGGAATTGAGATACACGATAAAGCCGATGAACCCGCCTACCGCGGCCAGAGAGAAAATCCACTTAACCGAGAGTCCGCCGTGCTGTGAGCGTGCGGGTGCGGTCGACTTTGGCCGGCTGCTTCGTTTTGGCGTAGGCTTCGCCGACTTTTTCCGCGGCGTTGCTGAAGCAGCAGTTGACCGGTTCTTTCGCGCGTAATCTCGGGCCATGGTGGTTGCTTACATTTCTTCCGGAGCGCTGACGCCCAGCAGGTCGAGCCCGTTGGCAATCACCTGGCGGACGGCGAGGTAGAGGCTGACGCGGGCATCGCGAACGGCGGTATCCTCAATCAGCACCTTGTGGGCGTTGTAGTAGGTGTGGAACTGGCCAGCTAGCTCCCGCAAGTAATGCGTCAGGTGGTGCGGTTCCCGTTGGGCTGCCGAATTCGCAATCAGTTCCGGGTATTTGGCCAGTTGGTTGGCCAGGTCCTTTTCCTCGTCGAGGGTCAGCAAGGACAGGTCGCCAACACACTCGTTGAGCCCCCTTTGAATGCCTTCTTCCGACAGTTTCCGCAGGACACTGCAGATTCGGGCGTGGGCATACTGAATGTAATACACCGGGTTTTCATTGGTCTGCGAGCGTGCCAGATCGATATCGAAGGTCAACTGGGAATCAACTCGTCGTGCCGCAAGGAAGAACCGGGTGGCATCCCGGCCCACTTCATCGATCAGGTCCCTCACCGTGACATAGCTGCCGGCACGTTTGGAGATTTTCACTTCCTGGCCGGAGCGGGTCACCATCACCATCTGATGCAGAACATAATCTGGCCAGCCTTGCGGAATACCGGCGTCCAGCGCCTGCAATCCGGCGCGTACCCGGGTCACGGTAGAGTGGTGGTCTGCGCCCTGTTCATTGATGACCGTAGAGAATCCACGCTGCCACTTGTCGAGGTGGTAAGCCACATCCGGCAGAAAGTAGGTGTAGCCACCGTCCTTCTTGCGCATGACCCGATCTTTGTCATCGCCAAATTCGGTGGTCTTCAGCCACATGGCACCATCATGCTCATAGGTGTAGCCGTTTTCCCGCAGGCGGTTTACCGCGGACTCCACCTTGCCTTCCTCGTACAGCGAGGATTCCAGGAAATACACGTCAAAGTGTACGCCAAAGGCTTTCAGGTCGAGATCCTGCTCCCGGCGCAGATAGGCGACGGCGAATTCTCGAATCGCATCCTGGTCCTCAGGGTCGGCCTTGGCGGTGACTTCACGGTCGTCCGCGGTGACTGTTTCGCCGGCCAGATAGGCGTTGGCGACGTCGACGATGTAGGCGCCGCGATAGCCGTCGGCGGGCCAGCTGTCATCGTCAGGCGTCAGGCCTTTTACCCGGGACTGCACTGACAGCGCCAGATTGTTGATCTGGGCGCCGGCATCGTTGTAATAGAACTCGCGGGTTACCTGGTATCCATTGGCTTCGAGCAGGCGGCACAGGCAGTCGCCGATCGCCGCACCGCGACCGTGGCCTACGTGCAGTGGCCCAGTGGGGTTGGCAGAAACAAACTCCACTTGCACTTTCTCGCCCTGGCCCGTCTGGTTGCGGCCAAACTGCGTGGATTGCTCGAGGATGGTGTTCACCACCTCGAACGCACTGGCAGTGCTCATGAAGAAGTTGATAAAACCTGGGCCGGCAATCTCCACCTTTTGGACCGCATCACTTTCCGGCAGCTTTTCAATCAGTGCTTCAGCCAGCTTCCGGGGCGGACAGCCCGCCGCCTTTGAAGCGACCAGGGCAATGTTGCAGGCGTAATCCCCGTGCGACTTGTCCTTGGTGTTGCCTACTTGCGGCGTGAAGGCCTGGTCTGCAGGCAGAGTGCCCTCGGATTGCAGGGCGGCCAGCGCGGACTGGAGCAGATCGGAAACGGTCTCTTTCATGCTGTCGAATGACTCGGTTTACTGGAGAATTGGCGTTAGGGCAGAGAGCCCGCTGAAAATAGGAGCCGAGTATTATCGCGGAAACCGGCGTCTCAAGCAAAGAGCGCTCTAGCCGGTTTCCTGCGGATCAACATCAATCATCCACTTCACATTGCCCTGGAGCTTGCGTTGGTCCAGTTGGTTGCAGATGTCTTTCAGCAGGGCGTTCAGTCGCTTTCTATTATCGGCGTTCAGAATGAGCTGAGAGCGGTGTCGGTCGGCGCGGCGGGCGATTAGTGCCGGAAGCGGGCCCCAGACGTCGATACCCGGTGCCTGGGCTAGTGGCTTAATAGAGTCCAGTAGTTGCAGGCCCTGTTCCATGGTGTCGGCTTCGGCCCGGAAAATGGCCATCGCCCGGAACGGAGGGAATTGGCCCGTTTCGCGCTCGGCGAGCAGTTGGTCGGCCATGTCCAGGTACCGGCCTTTGCAGAGGGTTTGTAGCAGGGGGTGATCACTGTGGCAGGTTTGTACTAATACCTTGCCCGGTACCTTGCCTCGTCCGGCCCTACCACTCACTTGCAGTAATGTCTGGAGCAGTTGTTCCGGTGCCCGGAAGTCGACGCTGAACAGGCCGCCGTCGGCGTTAACCACCACCACCAGAGTGACGCCGGGAAAGTCATGGCCCTTGGCGAGCATCTGTGTGCCGACCAGAACACACGGTTTGCCGGTATTCACGGTGTCGAGGATCTTCTGGATGCTGCCCTTGCGTTGCGTGCTGTCCCGGTCGACTCGCACGATGGGGGTGTCTGGGAAGGTGGCCGAAAGAACGTCTTCGGTCCTCTCGGTACCCTGGCCGACGGGCTTGAAAGCATCGCTCTCACATTTGGGGCAGTGCTCAGTGGCGGCTGCCTGATAATCGCAGTGGTGGCAGCGCATGGCGCGATCGCGGCGGTGATAGGTCAGGCGGGTGTCACATCGGGGGCACTCGACCATGTGGCCGCAGTCAAAGCACATCATGACCGGCGCAAATCCTCGTCGATTCACGAAAACCAGTGCTTGCTGACCGCTATCAATGGTTTGCCTGATGGCCTCAAGCGCAGGCTGGGACATACCTCCTTCCAGGGGGCGGCTACGAATATCCAGAAGGCTGATGGTCGGGGGCAGGGCGTTGCCTGCGCGCTCCTCCAGGCGAATCAGCTGGTACTTTTGCTGTTGGGCGTTGTGATAGGACTCCAGGGACGGGGTCGCTGAGCCGAGTATGACCGGGCAGGCGTTCAGGTGGGCCCGATACACCGCTATGTCTCTGGCGGAGTAGCGGAACCCTTCTCCCTGTTTATAGGAGCTGTCGTGTTCTTCATCGACAATGATGGCTTTCAGCTTGGTAAAGGGCAGTAGTACTGCTGAGCGGGTGCCAATCAGGATGACGGGCTCGCCGTTGCGGATTTTCAGCCAGGTGGAGAGTCGTTCGCCGTCGTTCAGTGCCGAATGCCAGACCACAATGCGATCACCGAAATAGTGCCTGAAGCGGGCCACGGTCTGTGGGGTCAGATTAATTTCCGGCACCAGCACTAGAGCCTGTTGCTCTGCCTCGAGGTTGGTCTTTAAATAATGAAGGTAGAGCTCGGTTTTTCCGCTTCCGGTAATGCCATACAAGAGAGACGCGCCAAAGCCATCGCTAGGGCTTGCTAGCTGGCTGGCAGCCTCTTGCTGAGCGGGCGAAAGCTGTGGCGTTCGCCGATGGGCTTCCGGGGATGTGGTTGTTCGGTCCCCGGTGTCTTGACTAACCACCGCTATTAACTGCTTGTCCGCAAGTGCCTTGATCTGGGCGCGGGTGTAGCCCGCCTGGGTGATCTCTTTTTCCGGAACCCCGTCAGGTTTCTCTGAGAGCCATGCCAGCAGCGCTTTCTGTTTGCGGGCATTGGAGGGTAGCGTGTCGGGTGAGCCGGTTGCGATCCACCTCACTATTGGTTTTTCCTTGGCGGGTCGTCCTCGCCTCAGCGCTGTCGGCAGTGCCGTGAACAGACATTCGCCCAGTGGGTGTTGGTAATAGTCGCTGGCCCAGCTGAGCAGCCTGAACGTTTCAGGTGGCAGCGCCGGCCAGTCTTCCGCTGCCGCACTGACCGGTTTGATCGTGATGCCCTCAGGGGGTTGTACATTGGTGTCGACAACCAGGCCGGTGGCCTGTTGCCGACCAAATGGGATCCGCACTCTCTGCCCTGGGGCCAGTGACAGCCCCTCCGGAATACGGTAATCAAAGAGCCGTCTCAGTGGTCGGTTCAGGGCGATTCGAACGATAGACGACACAGATTGCTCCAGAGCAGGTCGGGGGTCACGGTATGTGCTTATCCTTAATTGTCCGGCTCATCGTCCAGAACAGCGGATTCAGGAGGGTAGGGCATCCCTGCATGCTTGCCTGATGGCGGAATTACAAGTAAGATTCGCGGTCTGTTTTAGACAGGGCCTGATTGTGCCCCGTCTTCTTAATTGATTCAAATATGCGGTGCCTGGCGCCCGGGCTCACAGAGTCCCGCGATCGGGTAGCGGCATAACCTAACGAGGTTCGCCATGAGAGAAGGTATCCACCCCAAGTACGAAGATATCACCGCAACCTGTTCCTGCGGTAATGTTGTTAAGACCCGTTCCACCATCGGACACGACCTGCAGCTGGATGTTTGCTCCCAGTGCCACCCGTTCTACACCGGGAAGCAGAAGGTTATGGATACCGGCGGTCGTATTGATCGGTTCCAGAAGCGTTTCGGCGGCCGTATCGCCGGTGGCAAGAAAGACTGATCTTTCTTGCAACGCAAAAAAAGGCGCCTTTCGGGCGCTTTTTTTGTGCCTGCCAAAAACTGCGTCGTATCTATGTACATACGCAATTAGCACTATTGACTGATCGATAAGTGGTCGGATAGCACTTGTCGTTTGGGGATGGTCGAGCCATAATGGCGCGCTCCGCTGAGCAGTGCTTTGCGGTTCATTACCTTTAAACGTGACAAACGGAACAGTGGCAATGTCTCAAGATCTGAAAGAAGCAGCCCTTGAATATCACGCCAAGCCGCGGCCTGGTAAGCTGAGTGTTGAAATCACCAAGCCAACCAAAACCTCCCGCGATCTCTCTCTGGCGTACAGCCCCGGGGTTGCCGAACCGGTCCGCGAGATCGCAAAGGACCCGGAGAACGCATACAAGTACACCGCCAAGGGAAACCTGGTGGCTGTCATCTCCGACGGTTCCGCGATTCTTGGCCTGGGTAACCTGGGACCTCTGGCAAGCAAGCCGGTAATGGAAGGCAAAGGCGTACTGTTCAAGCGCTTTGCCGGTATTGACGTTTTCGACATTGAAGTCAATTCCGAGAGCCCGCAGGCATTCATCGAAACCGTTGAGCGTATCGCGGATACTTTCGGTGGCATCAACCTGGAAGACATCAAGGCGCCCGAGTGCTTTGAGGTTGAGCGTGCACTGATCGAAAAGTGCAACGTGCCCATCTTCCACGATGACCAGCACGGCACGGCCATCGTAACTGCAGCTGGCATGATCAACGCCCTTGAGTTGCAGGGTAAGAAAATCGACGAAGCGAAAGTGGTGTGCCTCGGTGCCGGTGCGGCCGCAATCGCATGCATGAAGCTGCTGATCAGCTGCGGTATTCGCTCTGAGAACATCTTCATGCTCGACCGTAAGGGTGTGATCCACTCTGGTCGTGATGATCTGAACCAGTACAAGGCAATGTTTGCCAATGATACTGACCGGCGTACGCTGGATGACGCGATCGACGGCGCAGACGTATTCCTTGGGCTTTCAGGTCCGGATCTGCTGACAGCAGATCAGCTGAAGAAGATGGCGCCTAACCCTATCGTGTTTGCCTGTTCAAACCCGGATCCGGAGATCAGCCGGAAGTCGCATTGGCCACCCGTGATGATCTGATCATGGCAACCGGTCGCTCCGACTACCCGAACCAGGTAAATAACGTACTGGGTTTCCCGTTCATCTTCCGCGGTGCGCTGGACGTTCGAGCCACTGCCATCAATGAAGAGATGAAGGTAGCTGCTGTCAACGCCATTCGTGAGCTGGCCAAGGAGCCAGTGCCACAGGAAATCTGCGAAGCCTACGGCGTAGCCAACTTCGAATTCGGCAAGGAGTACATCATTCCTAAGCCGATGGATGTGCGTCTGCTTGAGGTAGTTCCAGCGGCGGTAGCTCGTGCGGCGGTTGATTCCGGCGTTGCGCGCAACCCGTACCCTGCGCACTACCCGCTGAAGTCCATGGACGACATTATCTAACGTTCGTTCAGAAATAAAAAAACCGGCGGTGATCCCGCCGGTTTTTTTGTGTCCGCATATTGCTGGTGCTGACGCTGGCGCTAAGCCAGGGTCAGAAGATTTGCCGCGAGTAATCGTCCGCGCTGCCGTTACGCTCGTTCTCATCCTGGGGTGAAAGCGGTGCGGGCGCATCCTCTTCCTTGAACACTTCAAAGACACCTTCTTCGCCCGGTCTGGCTCGCTTGCCAGTCTCGGGGTTGATGCGCACGTTTACGATGCCGTTGGGGCGAGGCATTGTGGCTGAAGGTGCATTCTCCAGCGCCACTTGCATATAGTCGACCCAAATCGGTAGTGCGGTGCTGGCGCCGAACTCTCTTCGCCCTAATGGGGCGGGCTGGTCAAAGCCGACCCAGGTGGTAGTGGCAATGTCGTGGTTAAAGCCGGCAAACCAGGTGTCTTTCTGTTCGTTAGTAGTGCCGGTCTTGCCCGCAATGTCGTTGCGTCCGAGCGCCTGGGCTCGACGGCCCGTTCCCCGGCGGATTACGTCCTGCATCATGGAGTGCAGGATGTACACCGAGCGCTCATCAGCCAGTCTCGGCATGACTCTGACCTCTGGTTCCTCGCTGGTATCGGCAAGCGAGGTCGGTTCGTCAGTCCCATTCTTGCTACCGTTGCCAGTCATTTGCGATTCGCAGTCCCGATCGCAAAGAACGGTTTTCGGCGCTTCGTAAATCGTCTCGCCATTGACGTCCTGAATCTGTTCGATCAAATAGGGTTGAACGTCGTAGCCACCGTTGGCGATCACTGCAAGTCCACGGGCCAGCTCCATGGGCGTGAGTTGTCCGCTGCCCAGCGAGAGCGAAAGGTTGTCCGGCATGTTGTCGACCGGAATTTTCAGTTGTTTCAGATAGTCAAGGGTGGTCTGGATGCCGACGTCCCGAAGCAGTCGGATCGAGACGATGTTGCGGGACCGGTAGAGCGCTTCGCGCAAGCGAGTCGGCCCGTAGAACTGGCCAGAAGAATTCTGCGGGCGCCAGGCTGTCTCCAGTTCCGAGTCATCAAACACGATGGGGGCGTCGTTGTAGATAGTGGCCGGAGTCAGACCATTCTCAAGTGCCGTTAAGTAGAGGAACGGTTTGAAGGTTGAGCCTGGCTGTCGCTTCGCCTGAATTGCGCGGTTGTATTTACTCTGCCGGAAGCTGTAACCACCGGCCAGTGCCTGAACCGCGCCAGTATCGGCGTCCAGAGAGATGAGCGCGCCTTCTGCCCGTGGCACTTGCGCCAGGGCAACGCCCGGCTGCGTCGTTGAGTCGCTGAGATCCCCGGCTTGTGAGTTGGCCCGTACGTACACGACGTCACCGACTGATAGCACGTCTGTCGGTTTCTCGGGCTCTGGGCCGCGCAGGTCTTCAGTTTTGTAGCGGCGAGCCCAGGTCATGGTCTCAAACGGCATGATGGCTTCACCGATATTCCGGACATGGACCTGGACGTTTGCCTGTTCGTCGCTGATATCCGTGACTAGCGCGGGGAGGAGTTCGGCCACTTGCGGATAGTTGAGAATCAGCTCCGCCGGGGTGCTCTCCTTCAGTGTATCTTCATCGATTTGGCCAATGGGGCCTCGGAATCCGTGCCGGCGGTCGTAAGCTTCCAGGCCTTTGCGTAGGGCGTCTGTGGCCGTTTGCTGCTTACGGCTGTCGACCGTCAGGGTAACTGTATAACCGTCTGTGTAAGCATTATCTCCAAACCGTCGAACGATTTCCGAGCGCGCCATTTCCGCCACGTAGTCTGCGTCGACTTCGGTGTCTGTAGCGTTGTAGTTCGCTGTTAATGGAGCAGAGATGGCGAGGTCATACGCATCTGGAGTGATGTAGCCCAGGTCCCGCATGCGTCCAATGATCCAGTTTCGCCGGATCTTGGCACGATCCGGGTTGGCCAAGGGGTTAAACGACGAAGGTGCCTTCGGCAGGCCGGCAAGCATGGCCATTTGGGCAAGAGAGAGTTCTTTGATCGGCTTGTTGTAGTAAACCTGTGCCGCTGCAGCGATTCCGTAAGCTCGATTGCGAGATAGATTTTGTTCAGGTAGAGCTCGAGGATGCGGTTTTTGTCCAGTTCGCGCTCAATCTGAAGAGCCAGAAGTATCTCGTTGAACTTCCGGATAAAGGTCCGGTCCCGTGACAAAAAGTAATTTTTTGCAACCTGCATTGTGATGGTGCTGCCGCCAGACTGGATGGAGCCAGTGGAGACCAGTTCGATCGCAGCCCGCGCCAGGCCTTTGATGTCGACCCCGGCATGCTCGTAAAACCTTGAGTCCTCAGCCGCCAAAAACGCTTGTAACTGAATTGTTGGGATCTGTTCGATTGTGATCGGTGCCCTTCTCTTTTCACCGAATTCTGCTATTAATCTGCTGTCTTGGCTGTAAATTCGCAGCGGCGTCTGCAACTTGATGTCGAGCAGTTGTTCAACCGGGGGAAGGCCAGGGCGAAGGTACAGATAAAAGCCTGAGGTAACGATTATGGCGACACTCAGTCCGGTGAGAAATAACCATGCGAAAAGGCGAGATGTGCGCAACAAATGAGACATTTTTTTCTGACAACTGTTGGATATAGGTCTATCATTTGAGAAATTGCTTTAGGAAGGATGAGTCGCTTCACCGCCGCAATGCTTCTCAACTAAGAAGAAATGGCATTGTAGACGGAATACTGAAGAAATTCTCTTAAATAAAAAACACATAAGTAACTTAACCGGGTGCATCTAACCAGGTATAGGGTGAGCGCGTGTTCGGATTGTTCGGAAAGAAATCCAGTGCAGTGCTGGGCGTGGACGTCAGCTCCAGTTCGGTCAAACTTCTGGAGCTGTCAAAGCAGGGCGGCCGCATAAAGGTCGAAAGCTACGCGGTGGAGCCTTTGCCGGCTAACGCCGTTGTCGAAAAAAATATCACGGACGTTGAGGCAGTAGGCGAAGTGCTCAAGCGCGTCGCCTCGAAATCGCGCACGGGTGTGAAACAGGTTGCCGTGGCCGTCTCAGGCTCTGCGGTGATCACTAAGCTTATCCAGATGGATGGCGGCCTCAACGAGTTTGAGATGGAAGACCAGATCGCCCTCGAGGCCGATCAGTACATTCCATACCCGCTGGATGAAGTTGCCATCGATTTTGAGGTCCAGGGCGCTTCGGAAAACAATCCCGATCAGGTTGATGTCCTTCTGGCTGCGTGCAGAAAGGAAAACGTCGACATACGTGAGGACGCGCTTGAGATTGCCTCGCTGTCCGCAAAGATTGTTGATGTCGAAGCCTACTCTCTTGAGCGAGCCTACTCGCTGATCGAGCCGCAGCTTGATTCCCAGGGTGAAGAGCTGGTAGTGGCAATAGTCGACGTCGGTGCCACTATGACCACGCTCAGCGTTCTCGCCGATGGCAAGACCGTGTACACCCGCGAACAGATCTTCGGTGGCAAGCAGCTCACCGAAGAAATTCAGCGTCGCTATGGATTGTCGCTTGAAGAGGCAGGCCTCGCCAAGAAGCAGGGCGGTTTGCCCGACGACTATGAGTCTGAAGTGTTGATGCCATTCCGCGAAGCGTGGTTCAGCAAGTAGCGCGGGCCTTGCAGTTCTTCTTTGGCGCGAGCAATACAACGCAGTCGACTATGTGGTTCTGGCAGGTGGTACTGCCTCGATACAGGGGCTGACAGAAATGGTCGAGGAAAAAACAGGAACGCCGACTTTGGTCGCCAACCCGTTTGCCGATATGGCAGTAGGTCCCGGGTGAATGCGTCTGCGCTGAGTAACGATGCTCCCTCGCTGATGATTGCCTGCGGCCTGGCAATGAGGAGCTTCGACTGATGGCAAAGATTAACCTCAGGCCCTGGCGCGAAGAGCTCCGGGCAGAAAAGCAGAAGCAGTTCGTGGTGATGATTCTGGGCGCTGCAATTGTTGCAGGTGGCCTAGCGTTCCTTTGGAAATCGGACATGGACAATCGGATTGCCTATCAGCAGTCGCGAAATGCCTACATTGAAACCGCTACCAAGAAGCTTGATCAACAGATCCGCGAAATTGAGAGTCTCAAGCAAAAGCGAGATGAGCTTTTGGCGCGCATGCAAGTGATTCAGGATTTGCAAGGTAAGCGGCCGGTGATTGTTCGAGTCTTCGATGAGCTGGTGCGCACCTTGCCGGACGGGCTTTACTATACCGATCTCAAGAGAGCCGGCGACCGCGTCAGCATCGTAGGTATGGCTGAATCGAATAGTCGCATCTCCACGTTAATGCGTCAGTTCGAAGAATCTCTTTGGTTTGCTGATCCAAATCTGTCGAACGTGTCTGCGGCAGATAGCCGCCGCGCCGGATACAGTCAGTTCAATCTATCGGTGCAGCAAAAAACACCCGAGCCCGAAGCGGAGGATAAGAAATGAGCCTCGCGGACTCACTAAAAAGCCTGAACGAATTCGATATCAATGATCTTGATGTCAATAACGCAGGAATCTGGCCTGCGCCGATTAAGGCCATTGTGGTTCTAATCATTGTTGGACTGATTGTGGGTGGCGGTTACTGGTTCTTTATAAAAGATCAGTACGTACGCTTAGAGCAGGTTGAGAGAACCGAGACGGATTTGCGTCAGAAATACGAACAGAAGGCCTACCAGGTCGCTAATCTGGAGGTCTTTAAAGCCCAGATGGCGGAAATGGAGGAGACCTTCGGCGCTCTCGTTCGCCAACTTCCCAGTGAAACGGAAGTTCCGGGACTTCTGGAAGATATTACCAATACGGCACTTGGAAGCGGCTTGTCATTGCAGGAAGTGAAATTGCAGTCTGAACAAAAGCGCGATTTTTACTCCGAGCTACCAATCAATATTCGGGTCTCCGGTTCCTACCACGAGTTGGCGACATTTGTGAGTAGCGTGGCTAGCCTGCCGCGAATTGTGACCCTGCACGACTTAACCATCAAACCAACAGGCGGAGACGGAGAGCAGCTCGATATGCAAGTTGTCGCCCGTACTTACCGCTACCGGGCTGGAGAATGAGCATGGCAGCAAAGCATGCGGGAAAGGCCTGGCTGGGTGTGTGTCTTGTGTCCCTGTTGACGGCATGCTCCCAAGGCAGTGGTTTCTCGGATCTCGACAAATTCATGGCCGACACGCGAGCGAAGCCGCGGGGGCATGTGGAACCGCTCCCAGAGTTCAAAGCGTACGAGGCGTTCAGTTATTCGGCGGCGGATCGGAGGGCGCCGTTTGAGCCGCCCGTAGATGTTCAGTTAACCATGGTCGATGAGCAACCGGTGAGCAATGTCGAGCCTAATTTGGACCGCCCGAAAGAGGTCCTCGAGAATTTTGATCTCAAGCAATTGGACATGGTCGGCACGCTCCAAGGTGCATCGGGCAATCTTTTTGCTTTAATTCAAGATACGGTTGGGGGAATTCATCGAGTTCGCACCGGTAATTACATGGGGCAAAATTACGGGCGCGTAATTGGCGTGAATGAAACCCGGATCGAGTTGATTGAGATCGTTCCGAATGGCCGGGGTGGTTGGGTAGAGCGTCCGCGCTCTCTGACCCTTGAAGAGGAAGAGGGCTAAGGAGCGGCTGATGAAAAATGAAAGAACCATGCACGAACAAAAAAGTTTAGGGTCGAGGCTAGCGATGTTTAAAAAACTCAATGTATACGTCGGCGTGATTGCTTTTGGGTTGTTATCCGGCCTGGCCAATGCGGTCACGCTGGAAGACGTGTCATTCTCATCGCTATCAGGAGACCGACTGGAGGTTAAGCTTGCCTTCGATGGCGAGCCTCCCGAACCGACGGGATACACAATTGAGCGGCCGGCTCGAATTGCTGTGGACTTGCGCGATACCACCAATGGGCTCGGTAGTCGCAGTATCCCGCTGGGCTCAGGCAATGCTCAGAGCATGACAGTCGTTGAAACCAAGGACCGGACGCGCCTGATCTTTAATCTGGTCGAACTGGTTCCCTATGACACGGTCAAAAGTGGGAACTCCCTGGTGATGACTCTTGGGGGCGATGCAGCTGACGTTTCGTCGACGGCGTCAACTGGCTCTGCGCCGCAAGCAACTTCCTCATCATCTCGTGCAGATGCTCTTGCCGGAGTTGATTTCCGTCGCGGCAAAAACGGAGAAGGTCGGGTAGTGGTCGATCTGGGCAGCGAGAGTGCTGCGGTGGATTTGTCCGAATTGGGTGGAAAGATTCGGCTGACCATGTCAGGCCTTTCCGTGCCAGAAAATCTCCGTCGGCGTCTGGATGTGACGGATTTTGCGACGCCGGTTAATCGCATCGATACGTTTGTCCAAGATGGCAACGCCGTCGTCGAAATCCGGCCGGAAGGTAATTACGACTACATCGCGTATCAGTCTGGTAGCGAATTCACGGTCAGTGTTGAAAAGCTGACAGAGGAGGAAGCGGAATCCCGTCGTGAGGAGAAATTCCCGTACACGGGTGAGAAGCTGTCCCTTAACTTCCAGGATATTGAAGTTCGCTCTGTTCTTCAGTTAATTGCAGATTTCACCGGACTGAACCTGGTCGCCAGCGATACTGTGGGCGGAAGCATTACCCTGCGGCTCCAAAATGTCCCTTGGGACCAGGCATTGGATCTGATCCTGAAAACTAAAGGTCTCGACAAGCGCCAAATTGGTAACGTACTCTTGGTAGCGCCTGCGGATGAGATCGCCGCGCGTGAGAAGCTGGAGCTGGAAACTACCAAACAGATTGCAGAACTTGCTCCGGTTCGTCTGGATATCATCCAGGTGAATTATGCCAAGGCTGCAGATGTAGTCGCTTTGATTGAGGCGGATAAAGAGCTGATTTCCGACCGTGGTTTCGTCTCTTCGGATGTTCGGACGAATACTATCAGCGTGCGGGAAACCACAGAGAAGCTGGAAGAAATCCGCCGACTCGTTACTACCTGGGACGTTCCAGTTCGCCAGGTATCTATCGAAGCCAGGATCGTTCGTGCTCAGACCAACGTTGCCGAAAACCTTGGTATTCGCTGGGGCGGTGCGGCCTACAATGTGAGTGGCGATAACGTTTTCTCAGTTGGTGGTTCTCAGGGCGCGGTCGAAGAGGCCCGTCAGGCCGCCGGTGGCACCAACAACACAATCACTTTCCCGGGCGCTCTGGCAGTGGATCTGGGGGTAACGGGTGAGGGTGCCTCCTCATTCGCGCTGGGTTGGGGTAGTGACGACTTCCTGGTCGACCTGGAACTGTCCGCTCTCGAAAGCGACGGACAGGCGGAAGTTGTATCGCAGCCGCGAGTTGTGACTGCGGATCGCCAGACAGCGTCGATCAAATCTGGTGAAGAGATTCCTTACCAGGAAGCGTCCTCAAGCGGTGCCACCTCTGTGTCCTTCAAGGAAGCGGTGTTGTCGCTGGAGGTAACTCCGCAGATCACGCCTGATGACAAGATCATCATGGATCTGGTGGTGAACCAGGACTCCCGCGGTGAGGTAACTGCAGGCATTCCGTCAATCAACACCAATGAAGTTACGACTCAGGTGCTGGTTGGCAACGGCGAAACCGTGGTGTTGGGCGGTATCTTCCAGTCGGAGGTGGCCACCCAAACCACCAAGACACCGTTCCTGGGTGATATCCCGTACCTCGGTCGTCTGTTCAAGCGGACTGAGCATGTGGATGAGCGCAGTGAGCTGCTGATCTTCATCACGCCCAAGATCCTGAAGAACGATCTGATCCGCTAAACGTCGGGCTCAGATAAAAAGCCGCCGGTTAAGACCGGCGGCTTTTTTGTGTCTGAATATCCCGCAATCGCGCGGGAAATTTATGGAATCAGAACCGCTGTGATATTCTCACCCGCCTGAACACAATCGAGCGGAAGTTATGTCTTTGCCCAAACGCGTTGTCCTGGTGGGCCCTATGGGGGCCGGAAAGAGTACGATTGGCCGAATGCTCGCCAAAGAGCTTGGCTATCGATTCCTGGACTCCGATCGCATCATCGAGGAACGCTGCGGCGCGAATATCCCCTGGATATTCGATGTGGAGGGTGAAGACGGTTTCCGGTTGCGCGAGACGGCCATGCTGGAAGAGTTGTCCCTGTTGCCCGACACGGTATTGGCGACCGGTGGAGGTGCCGTCATGCGGCCCGAGAACCGCCCGTTCTTGAAGCAAGATGCCGTTGTTGTTTATCTGAAGACATCAATCGAGCAACAGGTTGAGCGGACCCGGAAAGATCGAAACCGGCCTCTGCTTCAGAATGATGATCCAGAAGCGGTACTCCGCAAATTATTTTCAATCAGGGATCCGCTTTACTCCCAGTTGGCTGACATCACGATGTACACGGACCGAAAAAGTCCCAGGCTGGTGGTCCGTCAACTGGTGAATCGAATGAATCCGAGGACGCCTCGGCACAAGCGGCAGGTACGCAAGGAGGGTCGAAACCATGTCTGACGCAGTCCGTGAATTGACCGTGGAACTGGGTGAGCGAAGCTACCCGATTCTGATTGGACAGGGTCTTCTGGGAAGTCGCAATCTTTCAGAATACGTGCAAGGGTCCCAGGTCCTCATCGTGACCAATGAGACGGTAGCGCCTCTATACCTTGATCGGGCAAAAAGCTGCTTTCCAGGGAAATCAGTCGATACTGTGGTTCTGGCCGATGGTGAGAAATACAAGGATTGGCAGACTCTCAATCAGATTTTCGACCACTTGCTGCAGAATCGTCATTCCCGGAAAACCACTCTGGTTGCGTTGGGCGGTGGCGTGGTGGGAGATATGACCGGCTTTGCTGCTGCCTGCTATCAGCGCGGCGTTCCGTTCATCCAGATCCCAACGACTCTGCTGTCCCAGGTTGATTCCTCCGTGGGTGGTAAGACCGGCATCAATCATCCACTCGGCAAGAACATGGTGGGGGCCTTTCATCAGCCCGAGATTGTGCTGATCGATACCGACACCCTCAGCTCACTGCCGCCCAGGGAAGTGGCGGCTGGGCTGGCCGAAGTGATCAAGTATGGCTGATTCGGGACATTCAGTTTCTCGACTGGCTTGAGGCGAATGTAGACCGCCTGGTAGCACTTGATGCGACCGCGGTTGCTGAAGCAATTCTGCGATCCTGCGCCTGCAAGGCTGAAGTGGTCGCCAAAGATGAGCGCGAGGGTGGTTTGCGGGCGATCTTGAATCTTGGCCACACCTTTGGCCATGCCATTGAGACTTTCGCAGGCTATGGTAACTGGCTCCACGGCGAGGCGGTTGGCACCGGTATGATCATGGCAGCCGATCTGTCGGCGCGTGAGGGCATGATCAGTGGCGAGCAGTTTGAGCGTGCGGTAACTTTGATCAAGCGCGCGGGCTTGCCAGAGGCGCCGCCAAAAGGCATGACGCCAGATGATTTCAGAAACCTGATGGCCGTGGATAAGAAAAACGTTGATGGTCGCTTACGCCTGGTGCTTCTGGCAAATCTTGGTGAGGCCATTGTTACGGAAGACGCTACGGTCGAGAACCTGGCCGCAACACTTGCCAAATACTGTCATTGTGGCTGACCGTTGGCGAACGCAGAACTGGGTTAAAAGGCAGCAGGGACGGGTGTGACCGAAGATCAACTGAACAGTGCGGATGGCGGAGGACTTTTCCCTCGTCTACAAGAGCGTTACGGATTCCGGACCAATCCTCTGGAGCTGGAAACACCTTTTTTCCCTGATGCAATGCGTCATCATGCATTGGAAACGCTACGCCACCTTTGTGGCTTTGGTGACATGGCGCTGCTGCTTACCGGGGCTCCCGGGTCAGGCAAGACCCGCTTGCTGACCGAGCTGGTGCGAAGTGAGTCGGCTCGCCTTGAATTCCATAGGATTCCAACTGCGGCTTTGACCGGATCCAGGGCGCTTGCCGGTGCACTCAAGGAGCTGGCGCTTCATCTTTCCACGCCGATCAGGGCCCCCGGGACGCCGTTTACAGCTTTTTCCGCTGGTCTGAGGCCAAGGCCAAGAAAGGGCAGCGCATGGTGCTGCTCATTGATGATGCTGATCGGGCGCCCACCGAATTATTACGGTTGCTGCTGGCCGGCTTTCTGGCAGCCGAACGCGGGGCCGCCGCAGTACCCGTGTTTACAGGTAGTGATGATCTTATTGGCCACCTGGGCTTGATCCGGTTTCGGCCAATGTTCACCAAATCCACTTGCGCCCCCTGACTCGGGAAGAAGTTTTTTCGTACCTTGAGCCGCGAGTTCAGATCGCAGGTGGCAAAGTCAGTGACCTGCTGAGCGCCTCAAAGGTGTCTCGTATTCACGCACTGAGCCAGGGTAGTTTTGGCCGGCTGAAACGGGTTACACCTGGAGTTTGGCTCGATATGGTATCGGCGGCGTCCCGGACCGGTGGGCCGTCGTTGCCCTCGTTAAGCAAGTTGGCTTGGCCTGCGCTTGCGTTGGCGCTGCTTGGCGGGTCGTGGTGGTTTGTTTCCGATCAGTATGAGGATTCTGTTGCCAGCAACGAATCACGGGCTGACAAGCCAGAGACGGTGCGAAAAAGCATCACGATCGGTCCGGAAACGCCAGATCCCGAAGAAAGCGTTCCATCGCCGGGCGTCATTGCGGACACTCGTCCAGAGCCAGAGCCAGAGCCAGAGCCAGAGCCAGAGCCAGAATTTTCCGCGAAAAATCCGGAGCGCTTTGTTGATCTGCGTGCGCTGAAGGCGCGTTCCGTATGGACGATACAGCTGGTGGCCGGGAACCTTGAGCAAACCGCTCTTAACGTCCTGCAGCAGTATCCTCAGCTAGGTGATGCTGTCTATACAAAGGGCGAACGGCAGGGTGAGTCGTGGTTTATGGTATTCTATGGTGAATACGCGACTAAAGCTGCGGCGAAAGAAGCGGTAGCAAGCCTTCCAGAATCACTGCGGAAACGGTCGCCTTGGGTCAGGACGACTGACGGGCTGTAGCAACGCCTGGGCGTTGCGCCTACGGGTGTTTTAAAGGGCCCCTGGGTTGGGAAAGCCGGCCACTGTTCCCCAAAATAATCCCGCTCTCATTTGAGTACGTATTTCTACGTGTGTAAAATGATCAGCCCCATTTTCAGTGTCGAAGGGTGGTTGTTCGGCTGTGCGCTGATTAACCCTTTGATTGAAAAGCATTTCTACTCGAGAGAACGCTTATGATGACAGGTTTGTATCATCCCGATGAATTCAGGGACAACTGCGGCTTCGGTCTGATTGCCCACATGAAAGGCGAGACTAGCCACAAGTTGTTGCAAACTGCCATCGAGTCGCTGACCTGCATGACCCACCGAGGTGGTATCGCTGCAGACGGAAAAACCGGCGATGGTTGTGGCCTATTGATCCAGAGCCCGGACACCTTCCTGAAAAAAGCCGCCAAGGCCGCCTTCGGTAAAGAGCCCGGCGATTTGTTTGCCGTTGGCCAGGTATTCCTGAACCCTGACGAAGCCAAGGCCGTTGCCGGCCGGGCCGCTATTGAAAAGCGCCTGACCGAGCAGGGTCTGGAAATCATGGGTTGGCGTGAGGTGCCGGTTGATGACAGCTGTCTCGGCCCCATGGCGCTAGATTGCCTGCCGCGCATTGAACAGGTGTTTGTGGTTCCGGGCGGCAAGGCAGAGAAAGAATTTGCCATCAGCCTGTTCGTCGGCCGTCGTCACGCCGAGCGCGACATGGTCGACGATTCCGAGTTCTATATCTGCAGCCTCTCGCACCGGACGTTGGCCTACAAGGGCCTGATGATGCCGGCGGACCTGGCGAATTTTTACAAGGATCTGGGCGATCCTGATCTGGAAACCGCCATTTGCGTCTTCCACCAGCGTTTTTCCACCAACACCATGCCGCGTTGGCCGCTGGCACAGCCTTTCCGTTACCTGGCCCACAATGGCGAGATCAACACCATTGATGGCAACCGTAACTGGGCCATCGCCCGCGCTGCCAAATTCAGCTCGCCGGACCTGCCGGATCTCCAGACGCTGCAGCCTCTGGTCAACCTGACCGGTTCTGACTCCTCCAGCATGGATAACATGCTCGAGGTGCTCTTGGCCGGTGGTGTCGACCTGTTCAGGGCCGTGCGGATGATGATCCCGCCCGCGTGGCAGAACGTTGATAGCATGGATTCCGAGCTTCGTGCCTTTTACGAATACAACTCCATGCACATGGAACCGTGGGACGGCCCCGCCGGCCTGGTTATGTCCGATGGCCGATATGCGGTCTGCATGCTGGACCGGAACGGGCTGCGTCCGGCACGCTGGGTTATCACCAAGGATGATTTCATCACCCTGGCCTCCGAAATCGGCACCTATGACTACCAGCCCGACGATGTTGTGGCCAAGGGCCGAGTCGGCCCGGGTCAAATGCTCGCAATCGATACCGAGTCTGGTGAAGTTCTGCACACCAAGGATATCGATCAGCGTCTGAAGTCCGCCCAGCCCTACAAGCGCTGGTTGCGTGAGAAGGCCTTGCGAGTAGAAACCACCCTGAATCAGGACACGCCCGAATTTAAACTGATGGACGCCGATGAACTTCTGGTGCACCAGAAGATGTTCATGGTGTCGTTCGAGGAGCGCGATCAGGTTCTGCGGCCATTGGCCGAAAACGCTCAGGAAGCCGTGGGCTCCATGGGTGACGATACGCCGATGGCGGTGCTGTCCAGCAAGGTGCGTCATGTTGCCGATTACTTCCGCCAGAAGTTCGCTCAGGTCACCAACCCGGCGATCGACCCGCTGCGCGAGTCCATCGTTATGTCACTGGAAACCTGCATTGGCGCCGAGCGGAACGTGTTCGAGGAATCCGCTGAACACGCCGACCGGATTATCCTGACCACGCCGGTGCTGTCACCAGCGAAGTTCCTCAAGATTACCAATAACGATCGCCCTGGTTTCGAAGTTGCCCGGATCTCCATGAGCTACCGCCCTGAACAGGGCCTGGAGCATGCGATCCGTCAGGTGTGCGATGAAGCCGAGCAGGCAGTCCGCGATGGCAAGGTAATCCTGGTTCTGTCCGACAAAGACCTGAAAGAAGGGGAGCTGCCAGTCAGCGCCCTGATGGCCACCGGCGCCGTACACCACCATCTCGTCGCCAAAGGTCTGCGTTGTGATTCCAACATCCTGGTAGAAACCGGCTGGGCCCGTGACCCGCACCACTTTGCCGTATTGTTCGGCTTCGGCGCGACCGCGGTCTATCCGTACCTGGCTTACCAGGTGCTGAACGACCTGATTCGTACCGGTGAAGTCTTGATGGACCCGATCGAGGCCAAGAACAACTACCGGAAGGGCATCAACAAGGGCCTGCTGAAAATCCTCTCGAAGATGGGCATTTCAACCATGACCTCCTACCGGGGCGCTCAGCTGTTCGAGGCCATCGGTCTGGCGGATGACGTGGTTGATCTGTGCTTCAAGGGCGTGCCCAGTCGGATTCAGGGCGCAGGTTTCTTTGATTTCCAACAGGATCAGGAGCAACTGGCAGGAATCGCCTGGAAGCCGCGTAAGCCGATTTCCCAGGGCGGTTTGCTGAAGTACGTGCACGGCCAGGAATACCATGCATTCAATCCGGATGTGGTAGGTAAGCTCCAGGAAGCGGTTATCAGTGGCGATTACGGCCACTACAAGGAATACGCCGGCCTGGTCAACGAGCGCCCGGTGTCGACGCTTCGGGATCTGCTGGGCTTCCGTAAGGATATTCAGGCCATCGATCTGTCTGAAGTCGAGCCGGTTGATAATATCTTCCCGCGTTTCGATTCAGCGGCTATGTCACTGGGTGCCTTGTCGCCCGAGGCGCACGAAGCGCTGGCCGTTGCATGAACACCCTGGGTGGTCGCTCCAATTCCGGTGAGGGTGGTGAGGATCCCGCACGATACGGCACCAATAAACGCTCGAAAATCAAGCAGGTTGCGTCCGGTCGCTTCGGTGTCACCGCGGAATACCTGCGCAGTGCCGATGTCATGCAGATCAAGGTGGCCCAGGGTGCCAAGCCCGGTGAGGGCGGACAGCTGCCCGGTGGCAAGGTCAATGACCTGATCGCCCGTCTGCGCTACTCGGTGCCGGGCGTGACCCTGATTTCACCGCCGCCGCACCACGATATTTACTCTATCGAGGATCTGGCCCAGCTGATTTTCGATCTCAAGCAGGTCAATCCGCAGGCGCTGGTGTCGGTCAAGCTGGTCTCTGAGCCGGGTGTCGGTACCATCGCAGCCGGTGTGGCCAAGGCTTATGCCGACCTGATTACCGTGTCTGGTTACGATGGCGGCACCGCGGCCAGTCCTTTGACTTCTATCCGCTATGCCGGGTCACCATGGGAGCTTGGTCTGACCGAGACTCAGCAGGCCCTGCGTGCCAACGATCTGCGCGGCAAAATTCGTCTGCAGACCGATGGTGGCATCAAGACCGGTCTGGACGTTGTGAAAGGTGCCATTCTCGGTGCGGAAAGCTTCGGCTTCGGCACCACGCCGATGGTTGCTTTGGGGTGTAAGTATCTGCGGATCTGCCACCTGAACAACTGCGCGACCGGTGTCGCCACCCAGAACGAGCATCTGCGCGAGGAGCACTTCAAGGGCACCGTGGAAATGGCCATGAACTTCTTCCGCTTTGTTGCTGAAGAAACTCGTGAATGGCTGGCCAAGCTGGGTGTTCGCAGTCTGGAAGAGCTGGTTGGTCGGGTTGATCTGCTGGAGCGTCTGCCGGGTAACACCGAGCGCCAGAAGAAGCTGGATCTTTCCCGTTTGCTGTCCAACGACCACATTCCAGCGGACAAGCCGCAAACCTGTCAGGTTGAGCGCAACCACCCGTTCGATCAGGGTACCCTGGCTGAGCAGATGGTCCAGGATATTGCCTCGTCCATTGCCAACAAGTCCGGCGGTGCGTGGTCCTACCGGGTGACCAACTGCGATCGATCCATCGGTGCTCGCTTGTCCGGTGAAATCGCCGGTCAGCACGGTAACCAGGGCATGGTTGATGCGCCCATTACGCTGGACCTGACCGGTACTGCCGGCCAGAGTTTTGGTGTCTGGAACGTCGGCGGCCTGAACCTGATCCTGGAAGGTGACGCCAACGACTATGTGGGTAAGGGTATGACTGGTGGCAAGCTGGTAGTAAAGCCACCCCGGGGCAGCACCTTCAAGACCCAGGAAACCTCCATCGTGGGCAACACCTGCCTGTACGGCGCGACCGGAGGCAAGCTGTTTGCCGCTGGTACCGCCGGTGAGCGTTTTGCGGTCCGGAACTCCGGTGCCCACGCCGTGGTAGAAGGTGCTGGCGACCACTGTTGTGAATACATGACCGGCGGTCTGGTCACTGTGTTGGGCGCTACAGGCCATAACTTTGGCGCCGGCATGACGGGCGGCTTTGCCTATGTGATGGACCAGAACAACACCTTTGTGGACAAGTACAACCATGAGCTTGTTGAAATTCAGCGGATTTCGAGCGAAGACATGGAGTCCTATCGCAACCACCTGCGCGGCGTAATCCGGGAGCACATCTCGGAAACCGGCAGTGCGTGGGCTGAGCACATTCTTGAGAATTTCGACGACTACATCGGCCGTTTCTGGCTGGTTAAACCCAAGGCTGCCAACCTCCGCAGCCTGCTGGCCAGCACCCGGGCACGTCCGGAGTAAACCGACCGGGTCAAACAGGGTTATGGGGTTGCCGTCGCCGGCGCCCCAGTCGAAATTGAGCTGATGAGAGCACCATGATGAAAGAAAGACTGAGTAACGACTTCCAGTTTGTCGAAGTAGGGCGGATTGACCCGAAGAAGGTACCGGCCAAAAAGCGTAAGAAAGAATTTGGCGAAATTTACCACCCGTTCACCGCAGACAATGCTTCCAACCAGGCGCATCGTTGCCTGGAGTGTGGCAACCCTTACTGCGAGTGGAAGTGCCCGGTTCACAACTACATTCCGAACTGGCTGAAGCTGGTGTCCGAAGGCAACATCATGCGCGCGGTGGAGTTGTGTCACCACACCAACTCTTTGCCGGAAGTGTGTGGCCGGGTTTGCCCGCAGGACCGTTTGTGCGAGGGCGCCTGCACCCTGAATGATGGTTACGGCGCGGTTACCATCGGTTCGGTTGAGAAGTACATTACCGACACCGCTTTTGCCCTGGGCTGGAAGCCGGATATGTCGGCGGTCAAGTGGACTGATAAGAAAGTTGCGGTGATTGGTGCTGGCCCTGCAGGGCTGGGTTGTGCCGATGTGCTGGTGCGCAATGGCGTTAAACCGGTGGTGTTTGACATCTATCCGGAAATCGGCGGCTTGCTGACCTTCGGGATCCCCGAGTTCAAGCTGGAAAAGTCAGTCATGACTCGTCGCCGCCAGGTGTTTGAGGAAATGGGTGTTGAGTTCCGTCTGTCCACCGAAGTGGGCAAGGACGTCATGCTGCAGGACATCATCGATGATTACGATGCCGTGTTCATGGGCATGGGTACCTACACCTACATGAAAGGCGGCTTCCCCGGAGAAAACCTGCCGGGCGTTTACGATGCGCTGCCGTTCCTGGTTTCAAACGTTAATCGCCGCCTTGGCTTTGAGAAGGACGCCTCTGAATTCATCGATATGAAGGGCAAGCGTGTTGTGGTTCTGGGTGGTGGTGACACCGCGATGGACTGTAACCGTACCTCCATTCGCCAGCAGGCAGAGAGCGTGACCTGTGCCTATCGTCGGGACGAGGCCAACATGCCGGGCTCCCGTCGTGAGGTGGCAAACGCGAAGGAAGAGGGTGTGAAATTCCTGTTCAACCGTCAGCCGATTGCCATCATTGGTGAAGATCAGGTTGAAGGTGTGAAGGTTGTGTCCACGCAGTTGGGCGAGCCCGATGAGAACGGACGTCGTCGCCCGGAAGTGGTCCCTGGCAGCGAGGAAGTGATCCCTGCGGACGCAGTGCTGGTGGCCTTTGGTTTCCGGCCGAGCCCGGCGGACTGGTTTGATGAGCTGAAGGTAGACACTGACGACTCCGGTCGCGTTTCGGCGCCCGAGCAGTCCGACTTTGCTTTCCAGACCAGCAACGAAAAGATCTTTGCCGGGGGCGATATGGTCCGGGGTTCTGATCTGGTCGTAACGGCTATCTGGGAAGGCCGTCAGGCGGCTGAAGGTATCATGGATTACCTGGATATCTGAGTGTCGGCTTGATCCCGATCGGAAGGGCGGCGTACTAAGGGTATGCCGCCCTTTTTTATTGTGGCGAACTGGGTATCATTGCTCCCCATTCGATACGACCATTTACAGACTGAGAATGCTGGATAATCTATGACCGAGCTGAAAAATGATCGCTTCCTGCGCGCCCTCATGCGCCAGCCAGTTGACCGCACCCCCGTATGGATGATGCGCCAGGCCGGGCGCTACCTGCCGGAGTATCGGGCTACCCGTGCCAAGGCCGGCGACTTTCTCAGTCTGTGCAAGAACACGCCGCTTGCCTGTGAGGTAACCCTGCAACCGCTGGAGCGTTTCCCGCTCGACGCAGCGATTCTGTTCTCAGACATCCTCACCATCCCCGATGCACTCGGTCTGGGGCTTTACTTCGAGACCGGTGAAGGGCCGAAATTCAAGCACACCATTCGCTCCGAGGCGGATGTGGCTGCACTGCCCACGCTGAAGGCGGAAGTGGATCTGGACTATGTCATGAACGCCGTCTCCACGATCCGTGGCGCGCTCAATGGCAGTGTGCCGCTGATTGGCTTCTCAGGCAGTCCGTGGACACTGGCCACCTACATGATCGAGGGCAGTTCCTCCAAGGATTTCCGGGAGGCGAAGAAGCTGATGTACGGTCAGCCTGAGGTGATGCACCGCCTGCTGGATCATTTGGCGAACTCAGTTATTGATTACCTGAACGGTCAAATTCGCGCCGGTGCGCAGGTAGTACAAATCTTTGATACCTGGGGAGCGTGCTCAGCAGTTGGGCGTACGAGGAATTCTCGTTGCGGTACATGCGGAAAATCGTCGACGGCCTGATTCGCGAGCAAGAAGGGCGTCATATCCCGGTGATCCTGTTTACCAAAAATGGCGGCCAGTGGCTCGAATCCATAGCTGATACCGGGGCCGATGCCGTTGGCCTGGACTGGACCACGGACATTGGCAACGCCCGCGCCCGTATCGGTGATCGGGTAACACTGCAGGGCAATATGGACCCAGCCATGCTCTATGCGCCACCCGCTCGTATCCGTGAGGAAGTGGCGGATATCCTGCGTCGCTTTGGTACCGGCACTGGCCACGTTTTCAACCTTGGCCATGGCATCACCCCGGATGTGGATCCGAGAATGCCTGGGCGTTCATTGAAGCGGTTGTCGAGTTGAGCCTGAATATCATCGCTGAGTTCGGGGTTTCTTAACCTAGCCTGCAACTGAAGCGGTAAGGCCGTTGTGGGGCCGTTTCCAAAAACCGCTTCGAGCACATCCATGTGGGCTTGTTTCCGGCCATCCCTGGCCTCCAACATTTTTGGCAACGGCCCCACAACGGCCTTTGCCCAACATCAGTGATATATAAACCCTCTCGGCACTGAGTGGATGTGGCTCCTCGTCCGGTCTATAGTCAGATAAAACAAGACCGACACACAGGAGCCACCACTTGGCCATCCAAGTCCCGGAAAAACGTCGATTTCACCGCATTGAGTTCGATGCCCCGTGCGAGCTGCATTGTCTTGATAGCGTCTGGCCAACTGAAGTTTTGGATATCTGCCTGAAAGGCGTTCTGGTTAAGCGGCCGGAAGGATGGGATGTGCCATTAAGGCAGCCGTGCGAGGTGACCATTCACCTGAACGATCATGAGGCGGCCATCGTGATGGCGGTGGAGTTGCGACATGTCGAGGCTCACCGGCTTGGATTTAAATGCCAGTACATTGATTTGGATAGCGCCGCCCACCTCAAGCGTCTTGTTGAGCTCAATCTGGGCGATCAGGCATTACTTGAGCGAGAGTTCGCCCATCTAATTGATTAATCCGGAAGGAAAAGTTGAGGGCCCTTTCGAGCTGGGCAGGAACGGGTGGCTTCTCTATTTCCAAAAATGTTGTAGGCCAAGGATGGCCGGAAACAAGCGCACATGGATGTGCTCGTAGCGGTTTTTGGAAATAGAGAAGCCGCCCGGTCCGTTAACTCAAAAGTCTAAAGGTCTTCCAGCGCAGACAAAGCATCACTGAGCTTGGTAACCGGAATAACCTTCATGCCCTCAATGTCCTTGCGAGGTGCATTGGCCTTCGGCACCAATGCCCGCGTAAAGCCGTGCTTGGCAGCCTCGTAAATCCGCTCCTGGCCGCTGGGTACTGGCCGAATCTCACCAGATAGCCCCACCTCCCCGAAGATCACCAGATCCTGGGGCAGGGCGCGGTCTCGGAAAGACGATACGATGGCTGCCAACAGCGCCAAGTCGGCACTGGTCTCAGCCACCTTGACACCGCCAACCACATTCACGAAGACATCCTGATCCGACACATGCATACCGCCGTGGCGATGCAGTACTGCCAGCAGCATCGCCAGGCGATTCTGGTCCAGGCCGACCGCGACCCGGCGCGGATAGCCGCCCTGAGCCATATCGACCAGAGCCTGGATTTCCACCAGCATCGGGCGAGTGCCTTCCCAGACCACCATCACCACGCTACCAGGTGCAGCTTCTTCACCTCGGTTAAGGAAAATGGCACTGGGATTCTTAACTTCCTTGAGGCCCTGCTCCAGCATCGCGAAGACGCCCAGCTCATTAACTGCACCGAAACGGTTCTTGATGCCGCGCAGGGTGCGGTAACGGCTGTCGCTGGAGCCTTCCAGCAGGATCGAGCAGTCGATCATGTGCTCAAGGACTTTTGGGCCAGCAAGGCTGCCGTCCTTGGTCACGTGACCAACCAGAAACAGGATGGTGCCGGTCTGCTTGGCAAACCGGGTCAGATAGGCGGCACTTTCTCGGACTTGGGATACCGAGCCCGGCGCGGACTCGATGTCCGCCATATGCATAACCTGAATACTGTCGACCACCAGAATCCTGGGCTTCTCGGATTCCGCGACCTGCATGAGCCGCTCAACGCTGGTCTCAGAGAGCATCTTCAGGTCTTTGGTGGGCAATCCCAGGCGTTTGGCACGCATGGCAACCTGTTGCAGGGATTCCTCACCGGTCACATACAGTGCTGAAACACTGGCCGCGAGATGGCAGACCGCCTGCAGCAGCAGGGTACTCTTACCGGCGCCAGGGTGGCCGCCCATCAGTACCGCCGAGCCCTCAACCAGCCCGCCTCCGAGCACGCGGTCGAACTCCTGCATGCCGGTGCTGATCCGGGGTTGCTCGGCCAGGCTGACATCGTCGAGGCTCTGGATTTCCGACAGGCTGCCGGCGAACCCTTCGAAGCGAGCACCGCGTGCGCCACTTTTGCTGGCGCTAACTCCGCGAACCTCACTGACGGTGTTCCAGGCCTGGCAGGCCGTGCACTGGCCCTGCCATTTGGAATAGTCTGCACCGCACTCGGTGCAGACGTAAGCGGTCTTCGTCTTTGCCATCAGGCCAGCTTCTTGTATTTCATACGCTGGGGCACCATGCTGAGTCGCCCTTGCGCTTCTTGTGGTCCTCATCGTATTCGCTGAAGTTACCCTCGAAGTACACCACTTCGCCGTCGTCCTCGAAGGCCAGGATGTGGGTGGCAACACGGTCAAGGAACCAGCGGTCGTGCGAGATCACCAGTGCCGCGCCCGGGAAATTCAGCAGTGCCTCTTCCAGCGCACGCAGGTTTCCACGTCAAGGTCGTTGGTCGGTTCGTCCAGCATCAGCACGTTGCCGCCCTGTTTAAGCAGCTTGGCCAGATGCAGTCGGTTACGCTCACCACCGGACAAGTCGGCAACGCGCTTCTGCTGGTCGCTGCCCTTGAAGTTGAAACGGCCAACGTAAGCGCGGGATGGTGTTTCGTAGTTGCCCACCTTGATGATGTCGTTACCATCGGAGAGCTCTTCCCACACAGTCTTGCTGCCGTCCAGGTCGCGCATCTGGTCGACGTAAGCCAGTTCCACGGTTTCACCCACTACGATGTCTCCGGCATCGGGCTTGTCGTAGCCGCCGATCATCTTGAACAAAGTGGATTTACCGGCCCCGTTACCGCCGATGATGCCAACAATGGCGCCCGGCGGTACGCTGAAGGACACGTTTTCGTACAGCAGGCGATCATCGAAGGACTTGCTGATGCCGTCTACTTCGATCACCTTGTTGCCCAGGCGTGGACCGGGCGGGATGTACAGCTCGTTGGTTTCGTTACGCTTCTGGAATTCCTGGGAACTCATCTCCTCAAAGCGGGCCAGACGGGCTTTGCTCTTGGACTGGCGGCCCTTGGCATTGCTGCGAACCCATTCCAGTTCCTGCTTGACCGCTTTCTGGTGCGAAGCTTCCTGCTTGGACTCCATCTCCAGGCGCTTTTCCTTGTTTTCCAGCCACTGACTGTAGTTGCCTTCAAACGGAATGCCCTGACCACGGTCCAGTTCCAGGATCCAGCCGGCAACGTTGTCCAGGAAGTAACGATCGTGGGTGATGGCAACCACGGTGCCTTCGTAGTCATGCAGGAAGCGTTCAAGCCAGGCTACCGACTCGGCGTCCAGGTGTTGGTGGGCTCGTCCAGCAGCAGCATGTCCGGGCCGGACAGCAGCAGGCGGCAAAGCGCGACACGGCGGCGTTCACCGCCAGAGAGCAGCTTTACCTTCTGATCCCACGCCGGCAGGCGCAAAGCGTCAGCTGCTACTTCCATTTTGCGCTCAATATCGTGGCCGTCGGTGGCCTGGATGTAGGCTTCCAGCTCACCCTGCTTCTTGGCCAGGGCATCGAAATCGGCATCCGGTTCAGCGTAGGCGGCGTAAACCTTGTCCAGTTCGGCCAGGGCGTCGTGCACTCCGGAAACCGATTCGTCGACGATTTCCTTAACGGTCTTCTCGTCATCCAGCTCGGGTTCCTGAGGCAGGTAACCAACCTGAATGCCGGGCTGGGGTCTGGCTTCGCCGATGTAATCCTGGTCTACGCCCGCCATAATCCGCAGGAGGGTGGACTTGCCGGCGCCGTTCAAACCGAGCACGCCGATCTTGGCGCCAGGGAAGAAGCTCAGGGAAATGTCTTTGAGGATTTCGCGCTTGGGCGGGACCACTTTGCCCACGCGGTTCATGGAGTATACGTATTGGGCCATAACAGGGTAGGTCCTCTGTAGTAATCGGAGGTAAATAAAAGGAACTCGCAGATAAGCCACGTAAGGTAGCGAAACCGGAAAACGATAGCAATTGAGGGAAAATCGCAGATTGCGGCGTGCCGGTTTCTGCGGAGGGCCTGTGA
Organism: Marinobacter similis; assembly: GCF_000830985.1. GTDB lineage: Bacteria > Pseudomonadota > Gammaproteobacteria > Pseudomonadales > Oleiphilaceae > Marinobacter > Marinobacter similis. Next base: position 2,916,875 of record NZ_CP007151.1, read on the forward strand.
GGCCCATAAAAGATGATTTTTTACCCATTTGTAAGATAGAATAGCGGCCCAATTTTTCAGGGAGCCTGCGGAGAATTCCAAAGCTCTCCGGGCCAGTCAAGCACACAGGGGCAGCGCATCCATGTTTAATCGTGAAATGAAAATAGCCGGCTTTGATGACGAACTCTGGAACGCCATGCAGGCGGAAGAGAAGCGTCAGGAAGCTCACATTGAGCTGATTGCATCCGAAAACTACACCAGCCCCCGAGTGATGGAGGCCCAAGGCAGTCTGCTGACTAACAAGTACGCGGAAGGCTACCCGGGCAAGCGTTATTACGGTGGTTGTGAGTTCGTCGACATCGCCGAAGATCTGGCCATCGAGCGCGCCAAAGAGCTGTTCGGTGCCGCTTACGCCAACGTACAGCCGCACTCCGGCTCCCAGGCCAACTCTGCGGTGTTCATGGCGTTGCTGAAGCCGGGCGATACCGTTCTGGGCATGAGCCTGGCCCACGGTGGCCATCTGACCCACGGTGCCAGCGTCAACTTTTCCGGCAAGATCTATAACGCTGTCCAGTATGGTCTCAACCCGGAGACCGGCCTGATCGATTACGACGAAGTGGAAGCGCTGGCCGTAGAGCATAAGCCGAAGATGATCATTGCCGGCTTCTCCGCTTACTCCCAGGAGCTGGATTTTGCCCGTTTCCGTGCCATTGCCGATAAAGTGGGTGCTTACCTGTTTGTCGACATGGCGCACGTGGCTGGCCTGGTCGCCGCAGGCGTATACCCGGACCCGGTGCCGCACGCCCATGTCGTTGCCACCACCACCCACAAGACCCTGCGTGGTCCTCGTGGCGGCCTGATCCTGGCTTGCGACGACGCTGATCTGCAGAAGAAGCTGAATTCCGCAGTCTTCCCGGGCGGCCAGGGCGGCCCGCTGATGCACGTAATTGCTGCCAAGGCGATCTGCTTCAAAGAAGCCATGAGCGACGAGTTCAAGAGCTACCAGAAGCAAGTGGTCAAGAACGCCAGCGCCATGGCCCAGGTGTTTGTTGAGCGCGGATACGACGTGGTTTCCGGTGGCACCAAGAACCACCTGTTCCTGGTCAGCCTGATCAAGCAGGACATCACCGGTAAAGACGCGGACGCCGCCCTGGGCCGTGCTCACATCACCGTCAACAAGAACGCGGTTCCCAACGACCCGCGTTCACCGTTCGTCACTTCCGGTCTGCGTATCGGCACTCCGGCAATCACCACCCGTGGATTCGGTGAGTCCGAGTCCCGGGATCTGGCCGGCTGGATTTGTGACATCCTCGATAACCTCGAAGACGACGCCGTAAACGACCGCGTACGCGAGCAGGTTGCTGCTCTGTGTGCCCGTTTCCCGGTCTACGGCTAAACTACAGGCAAGACCCGCCGGCTCCGTCCGCGTATTAACGCGATCGGAGCCGGCTCCTTTCCGGAGTCTTTGATTATGCATTGTCCCTTTTGTGGTGAAGCAGATACCAAGGTGATCGACTCGCGCCTGGTGGCCGAGGGCGATCAGGTGCGTCGCCGCAGGGAGTGCTTGTCCTGCCACGAACGTTTTACCACCTTCGAAAGTGCTGAACTGGTCATGCCCCGCGTGGTCAAGCAGGACGGGATTCGTCAGCCTTTCGATGAGGAAAAGCTGCGGTCCGGCATCATGAAGGCACTGGAAAAACGGCCAGTGAGTATCGAACAGATTGATGCGGCATTGAATCGCATCAAGTACCGGCTTCGCGCTACCGGTGAGCGAGAGGTCAAGTCGATGCAGTTGGGTGAGGAAGTGATGACCGAACTCCGGCAGCTGGACAAGGTTGCTTACGTGCGGTTTGCGTCGGTTTATCGCAGCTTCCAGGACATCAATGAATTTAAGGAAGAGATCGAACGGTTGTCGGCGACCAATGGCGAGAATGCGGTAGATGTGGCCAAGGCGCTGGCCGACAACCAATCCTCGAAAGGAAACGTATGATCGACGTCCGTGACCGGACCATGATGGCGCGGGCGGTTCAGCTTGCCTGGCGCGGCCGCTATTCAACGCACCCAAACCCGCGGGTGGGCTGCGTTATTGCCCGGGGCGATGAAATTCTGGGTGAAGGCTGGCACGAACGCGCCGGTGAGGCGCACGCCGAGATTCGGGCGCTAAGTCAGGCCGGTCCGTCTGCCCGCGGAGCAACGGCCTATGTCACGCTCGAGCCGTGCAGCCACTTTGGCCGTACACCGCCGTGCGCGCGGGCTCTGATTGATGCGGGTGTGGCGCATGTGTTTGCGGCAACCAAAGATCCCAATCCGTCGGTATCCGGGCGCGGCCTGGAACTGCTGCGTGATGCGGGTGTTCAGGTCACTGAAGGTGTGCTGGCGGAAGAGGCGGCACGCCTGAATCCGGGCTTCATGAAGCGCATGAACACCGGCCGCCCCTGGGTGCGCTTGAAGATGGCGGCCAGTCTGGATGGTCGAACCGCGATGGCATCGGGTGAAAGCCAGTGGATTACCGGCGCCGAGGCGCGTCAGGATGTCCAGCGTCTGCGCGCTATGAGTGACGCCATCGTTACCGGTGTTGGCACGGTGCTGGCAGACGATCCATCGCTCACCGTCCGCCGGGAAGAGCTGGGAGATATTGGCGATGCCACCGAGCCATCCCGGCAGCCGCTGCGGGTCATTGCGGATCGGGACGCCCGTACCCCGGCCTCGGCGACCATCCTGAAGGGCGGCAACGTGCAGGTGTTCTGTGCGTCGTCGACCCTGGCGACCGCGCCAGCGCAGGATCTGGCGGCCCTGGGGATAAGCATTAACGGAGTTGCCTGGAAAGATAACGGCATCGACGTGGCGGAGTTGCTGGACTCCCTGGGTGAGCTGGGCATCAACGAACTGCTGGTGGAAGCCGGGCCAACACTCGCGGGCACCTTCATTAATGAAGGCCTGGTTGACGAACTCTGGCTCTACCAGGCGCCGGTGTTTCTGGGCAGCACCGGGCGTCCGACTGCGCATCTGCCACTGGAGTCCATGGCAGACAAAGTGCAGTGGAAAGTGCTTGATCGACGTCAGGTGGGTGAGGATCAGCGACTGATCCTGGCGCGCCAGTAATCATTAAATTCAAGGTGTCCCGGCAACCCGAGGCTGCCGGCAAACCGCAAGGGTGCAAAACTGTATGGCACTGAACAGCATTGAAGAAATCATCGAAGATATCCGTCAGGGCAAGATGGTCATCCTGATGGATGATGAGGATCGCGAAAACGAAGGCGATCTGGTGATGGCGGCTGAACACTGCTCCGCCGAAGCCATCAATTTCATGGCCCGTTTCGGCCGAGGCCTGATCTGTATGCCTATGACCCGGGATCGCTGTGAACAGCTGGGCCTGCCGCTGATGGTGCATCAGAATGCCTCTGGTTTTGGCACCAAGTTCACGCTGTCGATTGAAGCAAAAGAGGGTGTGACCACCGGTATTTCCGCTGCCGACCGCGCGCGCACAGTTCAGGCCGCAGTGGCCAGGGATGCCAAAGCGTCGGATCTGGTCCAGCCGGGTCACATCTTCCCGCTGATGGCCGATCCCGGTGGCGTACTCAGCCGCGCCGGGCACACCGAGGCGTCCTGCGACCTGGCTGCATTGGCCGGATCGGAGCCGGCGGGCGTGATCTGCGAGATCATGAACGACGATGGCTCCATGGCTCGTCGGGAAGACCTTGAGCGGTTTGCCGAGGAGCACGATCTGAAGATTGGCACCATTGCCGATCTGATCCACTACCGCACCATGAATGAGCGCACCATTGAGTGCGTGGAAGAGAACACGCTGGACACCGAGTACGGCAAGTTCAACCTGCGCACCTACCGTGACAATATCCAGGGTGCCACCCACCTGGCTATGGTCATGGGTGATATCCGCGCTGAAGAGCCGGTGCATGTGCGTGTGCACATTACCGACACCCTGCGCGATCTGCTCGGCGCCCGCCGCAAGGATTCCCGCAGCTGGCCGTTGCACCACGCTCTGGAGAAAGTGGCAGCCGAGGGCCGGGGCGTCGTGGTGTTACTGAACAGTGCTGAGGACAGCTACAACCTGGAAGACCGTATCCACGAGTTCTTTGATGAAGGGCAAGGCTCCGCTGGCAAGGGCAGTTCCGGTGTGTATTTCACCGTGGGTACCGGATCCCAGATTCTGCGGGACATCGGCGTTGGTAAAATGCGCCTGTTGAGTCCGCCGATCAAGTTCTCCGCCATCTCCGGATTCGATCTGGAAGTGGTTGAATACGTTCCCTATACCCCTAATTGATTAACCCGGTCATGACCAACGCGTCGTGACCCGTGAAGGAGCCATGCATGGCAGATATCAAAGTAATTGAAGGTGATTTTACCCAGTGCAGCGGACGGTACGCGCTGGTCGTCGGCCGGTTTAACGGCTTCGTAGTTGAAAGCCTGGTGGACGGCGCAGTAGATACCCTGCGCCGCCACGGCATTTCAGACGATGACATTACCATTATCCGTGTACCGGGCGCGTACGAGATGCCGCTGGCGGTAAAACGCGTTGCCGAGGCCTCCAACTACGACGCAATCATTGCTCTGGGCGCTGTGATTCGTGGTGGTACGCCTCATTTCGAGTATGTCGCCGGTGAAGCCTCCAGTGGTCTGGGCGCAGTCAGCCTGGAAACCGACGTACCGGTTACCTTTGGTGTGCTAACCGTGGATTCTATCGAACAGGCTATCGAACGTTCAGGCACCAAAGCCGGTAACAAGGGCGCGGAAGCCGCCATTACCGCGCTGGAAATGGTCAGCCTGTTCAAGAAGCTGGGTGAGTAATGAGCGCAATTGACGATAACACCCCACAGCCAGCCCCGAGCGGCCAGCCCAAAGCCGGCGATCGTCGCCGCGCCCGGGCCCTGGCTCTGCAGGGACTGTACCAGCGCCACTTCAGCAAGAGCTCGATTTCGGACATTGAGGCCGAGTTCATGGTTGATAACGACATGGCCAAGGTGGATCTGCTGTATTTTCGCGACCTGTTGCGGGGCGTGCACCGGGAGCAGGCCGATCTCGACCAGGTGCTTGAGCCGTACCTGGATCGCCCGCTGCATGAAGTGGATGCCATTGAACTGGCCATCGTTCGCCTCGGCGCCTATGAGTTGAAGCATCGCCTGGACGTGCCGTACAAGGTGGTGATCAACGAAGGCATTGAAATGGCAAAGCGCTTCGGTGGTACGGAAGGCCATAAGTTCGTCAACAGTGTTCTGGACAAGCTCAGCCGTCGCTTGCGTCTGGCAGAGACACGTCCCCGCTAGGGCATGGGCGAGTTTGAGCTGATCCAAAAGCATTTCCTGCCTCTAGCTCGCTCCGGGTCCAACGGTGCACTGGTGCTGGGGCCCGGAGATGACTGTGCGATTCAGCGCATTCCCCCCGGTCGTGATCTGGTGTTCTCCATCGATACCATGGTGGAGGGCATCCACTTTCCCGAATCCTATCCTCCCGAATACCTTGGTTGGCGTGTCCTCGCCGCAGCTGCCAGTGACCTGGCCGCGATGGGCGCTGAGCCGGCCTGCTTTACCCTGGCCCTAACGCTGCCGGAAGCAGACGATCACTGGCTTACAGGCTTTGCTCGTGGACTCGCCGATGCCAGCCAAACGTTTCGGTTGGCGCTGGCAGGTGGCGATACCACTCGCGGGCCATTGTCATTGAGTGTGCAGGTTCATGGAACTGTGGCAGAAGGTCGTGGCTTGAAACGTTCCGGAACCCGAGCAGGGGATTTGATTTGCGTGTCTGGCACATTGGGCGACGCGGGCGCGGCTCTGGACTACCTTCAGGAAGCGCAACCCACCGATGACATGGCTCAGCTGCTTGAGCGTTACCATCATCCGCACCCGCGCCTGGAACTCGGTGAGTCGTTAATCGGGCTAGCAACTTCAGCCATTGATATATCCGATGGTTTGATGGCCGATCTGGGGCACATTCTGGAAGCCTCGAAGGCTGGTGCCACCATCGATCCGGCCTTGATCCCGCTGTCGCCTGCGCTCTCCAGGCTGAAGGGTGCACACGCGGTAGACTACGCTTTAAATGCCGGAGACGATTACGAACTCTGCGTTACCATTCCCGAGGCGCTCTGGCAGGGCGCTTCGGACGTAATTCGCGATCAGATGACTGTTATCGGCACCGTGAATCGGGATGCCGGGCTGCACATCAAGGATAGCCCCAGCCTGTCCGACAGACCGGGTGCAGGTTTCGACCATTTCAGGAGCAAGGCATGAGTCAGGACGATTTTCCCGAACCGGATTTGCCGCAGGCGTTGTTGCCGCCGGGCTTTTTGAAGAATCCGGTGCACCTCCTGGCGTTTGGTTTTGGTAGTGGGGCGGCGGCGAGGGCGCCCGGAACCTGGGGCAGTCTGGCTGCTATTCCCTTGTGGTACACCTTCGCGTGGCTGCCGGGGCCGGTTTACTGGGGTATTGTTCTGGTGGCCTTTCTGGTGGGTATCTGGCTGTGCGGCAAAACTGCGCGGGACCTGAAGGTTCATGATCACGGTGGCATAGTCTGGGACGAGTTCGTGGGCATGTGGATCGCCCTGGGCCTGTTCCCGGAGCAGATAGTCGGGGTTTTACTGGCATTTACCCTGTTCAGGCTGTTTGATGTCCTGAAGCCATGGCCGATTAACTGGCTGGACGATCGTCTGCCGGGAGGGCTGGGGATCATGGTGGATGACGTGGTGGCAGGGTTGATGGCGATGCTGTCCATGCTCGCCATTGATCGATGGTTGTTGCCGTTCATTGCTTGAGCCGGCGTTTGCCTGATGGGCCGATCAGTGCAGCTGTTGCTCCTCTGGTAGCAGTCTTACGACGTGCAGAAATCGGCGCAGCCCGGTTTCGGCACGCTCCCTGGATGCGAAAGGTCCACTGTCAAACCCTTCCCGAGTGGTGAAGTACCATTTGCTGCCGACGCAGAAGAACCGGCTACTTCTAAAGGGAACGGGCCCGGCTTCTCCCGATCTGATTTGGGTATCCATAACGTCTCCTGTGCCCGCTGCCGACCGACCTGCATCGTTCGCAGCGTTTCTTTGGCCAATCTGTATAAAATTAATCCAATTCCGCCGGAATTCAACACTTTTTTACAATTCCACGGTGTCGGTGGCTATTAGGATCGGCAAAATCGCGGCCGGTTCCGGCGCGGTTGATTAGGCGAGATGGCTTGCCCTGGCTGGGCGCACTCGTCAAAATGCCATCAATCGGGTGCTAACCTCAGGGCCTTTACCGTTCACTTCAAGGAGATTTCATGGGTATTACGCAAGCTTCATCGTCTCAGCCGACGCTTGGTCGTTCAATCAGGCGGGTTTCGCGTTCACTGGTGGCGAGTGTTCTGGTGGTCGCGCTGGCCGGCTGTTCATCCTCTATGACGCGGGTAGAGACCTGGGAAGGGGAGCCGGAAGAAGCAAGCCAGGCTTCTACGTTGAAAGCCCCCGGCGACATTAAAGTTACCCAGGTAAACGACCGCAATATGAGCAGCTTCCTGATGGACGATCTGGCGCTGGACTACGCCCTATTGCCCGGTGAGAACGAAGTGGTGTTCACTCATAAGACTATCTGGGCCAAGTCCGGTGTGGTTGAGAATGGCGAATCAAAGGTGCACGTGTACCTGAGTGAACCTCAAGTTGTCCGTTTCAACGCCAAGCAGGACGAAGTGTATCGCTTTAGTTTTCCTGAGCCGGAATCCCGCGCCGAGGCCGAGCAAATGGCGGAGACGTTCATGGCCACAGTCGTCAACGAAGACGGTCAGGCGGTAGCGACCTCTCAGGTCTGGGCGCCTGAGCCAACCTCTGACCGCACGCCTATCCCTGCAAGCCGTGCGGTCGATTCAGCCGATGAGAATGCGCTAGAGAGACTCAAGGCGGTTTGGGCAACAGCCACCGAAGACGAGAAGAAAGCTTTCCTGCGCTGGGCCTTTGAATAACGGCCATAGCAAGACGCCGGCCTGCCCTTGGGTGGGTCGGTAGTCCTTTAGGTGCGAAATCGGTGCAGCGCTTTTTTCAAAACCCCTTCCAGCGCGGTCAGCACATCGTCAGTCAAGGTTTGGTGTGACGACGCATAGCCTTCCTCCGAGTCTTCCTCCGGTTCTAGTGAGTTCGCTGCAGTCTCGATAGCGTCCAGGCTTTCCTCAACATAGCCGGCCAGGGAGGCACCATCGGCGACCACATCGGGGCACAAGGTAAAGTTCAATGTGAGACTGCCCTGGTAGCTGACCGCGACGATCACCAGTCCCATGCTGTCGAACAGTGGTGCGGTGTTGTATTGCTGGACCAGTCTTGCGCCCTGCAGGTACAGCGGAACCTGGGGGCCCGGAACATTGGTGATCGGGAGATTGAATGCCGGCTGGTAGCGTTGCGCAATCTGCAGTTCCGAGTACAGCCGGGCAGACAATGCCAGCATGGTCGAGGGCAGTAGTTCGGTCAGTCGATCGGCGGCAATGGCTTCCCGGTAGGGTTCCGAGGCGACCGCATTCCAGTGAATGCGGCGTATCCGCAAGGCCGGGTCCGGCTCACAGGTGGACAAATCCAGCAGCATCGCCGACATCTGGTTGCCGGTAGCCCTGCGCAGGCTGTTGGAGCGCACCGAAATGGGGGTCATGGCGATTAGCGATTTCCGGGTGTCGGCCTTGTGATCAACGCTGTACCGGCGAAGGGTTTCGGCACACAGCCCCAAAACCACATCATTGAGCGTGACGTCCCCCAGTGTGGCTTTGATCGCCTTGAGCCGCGCCAGGTCGACATTGGCAGAGACGATTTGCCGATTGGCCGTGATTTGCCGGTTAAACGGGCTGTGCGGCGCGGAGAACAGCGGAAAGGGCATGGGCAGCTTGCGCAATTGCTTCTGGATCAGGCCTCGTGCGGTGGCCTGGGCGGCATTGACCGCCAGGGCGGTAAATTGCACTGGTGTTCTCAGGATGTTGGCGCCGGCCTGGAGCATAACGCGTTCTTCCGACGGCGCAGGGCGCGGTTGCCAGGGACGCGGAGCATGGATCGGACGCGGTTCTGGGGTGTATTCCAGCAGATTACTCAGGATGTCCTCGCCGCTAAACGCGTCGATGGCCGCATGGTGCAGCCGCACAATGAGGGCAAAGCCATGACTGTCGGGATCATCATCGTTCAGCCGGAAGCCGTCCACAAAGGTGATGTGCCATAGTGGTCGGTCCCGTTTCAGCGGCTCTTCCAGGATCTTCGACGCCAGAGTCTCCAAAGTATCCCTTCGGCCATGTTCCCCTAGGCTGACGTAGGCCAGGTGGCGCTCGATGCTGAAATCGGGATCGTCAATCCAGTAGGGACGGCCCAGGCGAATGGGGATCTCCTTCAAACGCTGGCGAAAGACCGGGACCACATGCAGACGGCTTCGGAGGTAAGCGACAAAAGTGCTGAACGCCAGGGGCGTTTTCTGCTCGCTGGCGTCGAACAGATAGATGCCCCCAATGTGCATGGGCGTGGTTTCTGATTCCAGGTACAGGAACGAGGCATCCAGTTCCGACAACTGCCGCATCAATAAACTCCCTTGGCGCTAAAGTTCGCTCAGTATACGCGAACAGCGGGTTTGTCCCGTTGGCTCTGCCGCCAAAAACCTGGCTCTACCACGGCCACGTTATCGTGCACCGGTTCAGTTGGCGAGCCATTCCTTGATAGAAGCATCGGTGGTTAGCCGATCCCAGAACCACATCAGCGCCTTGCCCTGATCGTCCGCATGCCGGGCTACATGCAGCATGATTGGGGGCCTGGGCTCGTGCACCTCCTTGGTGATGAGGCTTCCTCGCTTGAGTTGCTCACGAATCCGGGGTAGTGGCAGCCATCCGACCCCAAGGCCGGATTCCTGGACAGCGATCTTCTGGTCGATGTTGGCAACCGTGAGTGTGCGTTGGCGCCGGAAAATGCCGGCATGACCGGGTGGGAGCGAGCGCGAGGTATCGGCTGCCACCGCCGCCGGGTATTCGGTGATATCGTCCTCAGTCAGGGCCTCGCTGGTTTTCGCCAACGGATGGTCAGGGGCGACTGCAAACACGAAGGGTATGGTGCCCAGGGCTTGGGTGGTGAAATTGCCAGCGGGTTTGCTGGATTGGTCGGCGCCGAGAATCAGGTCAACGCGGCGGTCCTGCAGGGCATCCCAGGAGCCAGCAAATACCTCTTCGACAATCTGCACATCAACCGGCACGCCCAGCGCGTAGAATTCCCGAACCGCCGGAAACAGGCACGTTGCCGGCAGCAGCGAGTTGAAGCCGATACGCAGGCGCGTTTCCCAGCCTTGAGCGACCTGTTTGGTGGTATGGGCAAGATTCTCCGCCGCCTCCAGAAGCGTGCGGCCTTCGTCGAGCAGGTAACGGCCAGCCGGTGTTAGGCTGGCACGGTGCCCGCTGCGGTCGAAAATGGCAACGTTGAGGTCTTCTTCCAGCTTTTGCACGGTGTAGCTGATGGCCGAGGGCACCCGGAACAGTTCATTGGCGGCGCCGGCAAAACTGCCTTTGCGGTCAATGGCGTCGAGAACTTTAAGGGCGTCGATGGTGATGGCTGTGTGCATGTTCGAAATATCTGAAGTTGTTGGCCAGAAATGCTTGTTTGAGAGGGTAGCAGGGTACTCGTTATTCTTCCCGTTAAATGTGGATGACCCCGTTGGCAATAAATTGTAGACGGACGGTCACGATCAGAAATTTTAACGGGAGTGTATAGATGGGTCTTCTTGTGGACGGCAAATGGCACGACAGGTGGTACGACACCGATAAGACTGGAGGCAAATTCGAGCGGGAAGCCGCGCGCTTCCGTAACTGGGTCACTGCAGACGGAGCACCGGGGCCTCAGGGTGAGGGTGGCTTTCAGGCCGAGTCCGGTCGTTACCATCTGTATGTCTCCATGGCCTGTCCCTGGGCGCACCGGACCCTGATTTTTCGCAAGCTCAAGGGGCTGGAGCCGCACATTGCCGTGTCTGTCGTCCATCCTGATATGGTGGAGAACGGTTGGGAGTTCCGACCCGATGATGAGAAGCACCGGGATCACCTGTACAACAGTCAGTTTATGCATCAGCTCTACACCCGGGCTGCACCCACCTATTCTGGCCGGGTGACGGTGCCGGTGCTTTGGGATACCCACCAGCAGACCATTGTCAGTAATGAGTCGGCGGACATCATCAGAATGCTGAATTCTGCTTTCGACGGCTGGATGGGGTCAAAGCGGAGCTGGATTTTTACCCGGCTGAGCTTCATTCAGACATTGAAGCCGTCAATGAGCGGGTTTATCACACCGTTAATAATGGGGTGTACAAGGCAGGCTTTGCGACGGCGCAGGATAAATACGAAGAGGCTTATGCTGATCTGTTCCAGTCGCTGGATTGGCTGGAGGACCGGTTGTCGACCCAGCGCTATCTGGTAGGTCATCAACTGACTGAGGCCGACTGGCGTTTGTTCACGACCTTGATCCGGTTTGACACGGTTTACTTCAGTCACTTCAAATGCAATCGCCAGCGGATTGCCGATTTCCCGGCCTTGTCAGCTTACGTGCGGGATCTGTATCAGGTGCCCGGTGTGGCTGAGACCGTGGATCTGGAGCAGATTAAGCGTCATTACTACGTTAGCCAGTGCACCATTAACCCGACTCAGGTAGTTCCGGTCGGGCCCCAGGTTGAGCTGGACGCTCCCCATGGCCGGGAAGCGCTTAGCTAACCCGGGCCACGGCTACTTCAGTAAGTAGGGTGAGTGCGGTCTTGTGGCTGGAGTCGGCAAGTCCGGACAGGCATTCGGCGGCCTGCGCTGCTTCAGCCCGGGCTCGCGCCATAGTGTATTCCAGGGCGCCAGAGCTCTCGACAATGGCAACAATCTGGGACAGGTCGTCCAGACCACCTTTGCGGATGGCCTGACGGATGAGCTGTCGCTCTTCGTCACTGCCATTGGCCATGGCGTGAATCAGTGGCAGCGTGGCCTTGCCTTCTGCCAGGTCGTCGCCAACGTTCTTGCCCATGGTTTCAGCATCGCCGCGGTAATCCAAAACGTCGTCTACCAGCTGGAACGCCAGGCCCAGGTGTTTACCGTAGTCCTGAAGCGCCTTCTCCTGCTGTTGGCTGGCGCCGGCCAGCAGGGCGCCGGAGTGGGACGCGGCTTCAAACAGCATGGCGGTCTTGTTGTGAATGACCTTCATGTACTGCTCTTCGGTGAGATCCGGGTTTTTGACGTTCATTAGCTGCATCACTTCGCCCTCGGCAATGACCGCGGTGGCGTGTGAGAGTACGTTCATGATTGGCAGGCTTTCCAGCTCCACCATCATCTCGAACGCCCGTGCGTAGAGGAAATCCCCTACCAGAACGCTGGGTGCGTTGCCCCAGCGGGCATTGGCGGTGCTCCGGCCCCGGCGCATGTCCGAGGTATCGACCACGTCGTCATGGAGCAGGGTGGCGGTGTGCAGGAACTCGATCACCGCGGCCAGTTTCAGGTGATTACTGCCGCTGTAGCCGGCGGCCTGGCTGGAAAGCAGCACCAGCAGGGGCCGCAGGCGCTTGCCTCCGCTCTCAATAATGTATTGGGCAATCTTTTCCACCAAGGGAACGTCTGATGACAGCCGCTGGATGATCAGGTCGTTGACGCGGCTGAAGTCGTCGGCCACGGTGTCGTAAATGCGCTGGGCTGTCATGCGGCTTGTTGATCCCTTGTTTCTATTGGATGGCTACTGTTTGATGAAAGCGGCCAGTGATATTTCGGGCAGGTCGCGGCAATGCTAGGTATTGCTGCCTACAGTGTCAACTTGGCTTGTATTGCGCGGCACCTTTTCGTACAATCACGCGCCCAACTCATCCCAACCTGCGCTCCCTGCTATAGGGTTGCCAAAGAGCTTCCCTTAGAACCAGGTGGATAAGAGCAGGGATGGGTCAATCGCGGAGAAGGTTAATGTACGCAGTTATTGTTAGCGGTGGTAAACAGCACCGTGTAAAAGAAGGCGAAACACTGAAGCTGGAAAAGCTGGAAGTTGAAACTGGTGGCAACGTTGAGTTCGATCGCGTTCTGCTGGTTTCCGACGGCGACAAGGTTCAGGTAGGTGCGCCGGTTGTAGATGGCGCCAAAGTGACTGCGGAAGTGGTCAGCCACGGTCGTCACGACAAGGTTCAGATCATCAAGTTCCGTCGTCGGAAGCATTCCATGAAGCGTCAGGGCCACCGTCAGTGGTTTACTGAAGTCAAGATCACGGGTATCAAGGGCTGAGGCTCTCGAATTACCCCTTAGAGAAGGAGGCTGGTAATGGCTCACAAAAAAGCAGCAGGTAGTACCCGTAACGGTCGCGATTCCGAGTCGAAACGACTTGGTGTGAAGCGTTATGGCGGCGAAAATGTATCTGCAGGCAGCATCATCGTTCGTCAGCGCGGAACCCGTTTCCACGCTGGTAACAATGTAGGCATTGGCAAGGACCACACCCTATTCGCGAAAGCGGAAGGTCAGGTGAAGTTCGAGGTCAAAGGCCCGCAGAGCCGTAAGTTCGTGAGCATCGTTCCTGCTGCGTAAGCAGCGGCGATCCGGTTCTGTCGAACCTTAGGTGGCCCTGATATCATCAGATATCAGAGTTGCCAGGAGCCCCGCAAAGCTTCCTAGAGGCTGCGGGGCTTTTTAGTTTATGCGCGAAGCGCAAAGGGTTTATCAATGAAATTCGTAGACGAAGCCACCATCATCGTTGAAGCTGGAAAAGGCGGACATGGTTGCCTCAGTTTTCGGCGCGAGAAATACGTGCCAAAGGGCGGTCCCGACGGCGGCGACGGTGGTGACGGTGGCTCCGTGTATCTGGAAGCGGAAAGTGCGTTGAATACGCTGATCGACTATCGGTTCCAGCGTAAGCACAAGGCTCAGAATGGCCAGCCTGGTTCGGGTCGTAATTGCACAGGCAACAAGGGCGAAGACCTGGTGTTGCCGGTGCCGGTGGGAACCACCGTGGTGGATATGGATACCCATGAGGTGTTGGGTGATCTGACCCGCGCCGGCGAGCGTTTGAAAGTGGCTCAGGCCGGCTTTCATGGCCTTGGCAATACTCGTTTCAAGTCCTCGGTGAACCGGGCGCCCCGACAGACCACCAAGGGTTCCGAGGGTGAGCTGCGAAATCTCCGTCTTGAGCTGAAAGTGCTGGCGGACGTTGGTCTTCTCGGTATGCCCAATGCAGGCAAGTCCACGTTTATCCGTTCGGTCTCGGCGGCGCGGCCGAAAGTGGCCGACTATCCGTTTACCACGCTGGTACCCAATCTTGGTGTGGTCAGTGTGCAGGCGCATCAGAGTTTTGTGATCGCCGATATTCCCGGCTTGATTGAAGGTGCGGCGGAGGGTGCTGGCCTTGGCATCCGTTTCCTCAAGCACCTGGTTCGCACCCGTTTGCTCTTGCATCTGGTGGATGTGGCTCCCTATGACGGCTCCTCACCGGTCGACGCGGTGCGTGCGATCGAGCATGAGTTGGAGAAGTTCAGTGAAACTCTGGCTGAGCGTGAGCGCTGGCTGGTGCTGAACAAGGTGGATATGGTCGCCGAGGAAGATCGCGATGCCCACTGTCAGGCTATCGTCGACGAGCTGGGCTGGAAGGGGCCGGTGTTCTGGATCTCCGCGCTCAGTGGTGAAGGTACCAAGCCGTTGATCCAGGCCGTGATGCGCTGGATTGAGCAGCAGGCCGAGGAAGAAACTCAGAATCCTGAGGTGGCCGAGCGCGAAGCTGCTCGCCAGCGCCGGATGGACGAGGAGGCCCGTGTTCGGATCGAAGCGGAGCGCCAGGCGCGTCGTGCGGCCCGTCAGGACGACGACGATGACGACGACTTCGATGACGATGATTACGACGTCGAAGTGGTCTACGCCCCCGAGTAAACGAAGAGAGTCGCACGGATCATGAGTGAGCGCACCCATCTGCGTCGGGCCAAGCGCCTGGTCATCAAAATCGGCAGTGCCTGCTGACCAACGACGGTAAAGGCCTGGATGTGGCCTCGTTGGGCCTGTGGGTCGATCAGATTGCCGGTTTGATTGAAGAGGGTGTGGAAGTCGTGATCGTGTCCTCCGGTTCCGTGGCCGAGGGCATGAGCCGGCTGGGTTGGAAAGCGCGGCCGCAGCACCTGCATGAGCTCCAGGCTGCCGCCGCGGTGGGGCAGATGGGCTGGTGCAAACCTGGGAAGCTCAGTTCCGGCGCCATGGTTTGCATGCTGCACAGATTTTGCTGACCCACGATGACCTCTCGGATCGCAAGCGCTACCTGAACGGTCGCGGCACCTTGCGAGCGCTTCTGGACCTTGGCGTGGTGCCAATCGTGAATGAAAACGACACGGTGGTCACCGACGAGATCCGGTTTGGCGACAACGATACCCTCGGTGCCCTGGTTGCCAACCTGATTGAGGCCGACGGCCTGATTATCCTGACCGATCAGCTAGGCTTGTTCGATAAAGACCCGCGCAAGCACGCTGATGCCTCGCTGGTAGCCGAGAGCAAGGCCGGTGATCCGGCGCTTGATGCCATGGCTGGCGGTGGCGCCGGTGCGCTCGGGCGCGGTGGTATGCTGACAAAGGTTCGTGCTGCCCGACTGGCGGCCCGCTCCGGTGCCTTTACGGTTATCGTTGGTGGGCGGATCGAAGGTGTGATTACCCGTCTGCGTCAGGGGGACGTGGTAGGCACGCTGCTGCTGCCAGAGCAGGGAAGGGTCGCTGCGCGCAAGCAGTGGCTGGCGAGTCATCTGCAAACTCGCGGCAAGCTGAGTCTGGACGATGGTGCGGTCAAGGTTGTCTGTCTGGGTGGTCGAAGTCTGCTGCCGGTTGGGGTCAGGGAGGTTGTTGGTCAGTTTCGTCGGGGCGAGATGGTGTCTTGCGTCGATTCGTCGGGCAAAGAGGTTGCCCGTGGCCTGGTCAATTACGATGCGGATGAGGCCAGGGCGATCGCCGGGCGCTCCAGTGATCGGATTGCCGAGGTGTTGGGGTATGTTTCAGGTGACGAGATGATTCATCGGGATAATCTGGTTCTCGTGTAGATCCGAAGTGTAGATATAAAAAGTGTAGATATAAAAAGTGTAGATATAAAAAGTGCAGACACAAAAAAACCGGCCAGTTGGCCGGTTTTTTTGTTTCTGAAGAGAATGCCGCTTACGCGCTCTTCAGAGACTTGATCTTGGCGCTCAGGCGGCTCTTATGACGAGCGACTTTGCTTTTAGCAAAGATGCCTTTGTTGACCATGCTGTCCAGAATCGGCTGGGCCTGCTTGAAAGCAGCCTGTGCTTCTTCGTAGTTGCCGGACTCAATCTTGGTCTGGATTTTTTTCATGTAAGTACGAGCCATAGAACGCAGGCTTGCGTTGTGCTTGCGGTTCTTCTCGTTCTGACGTGCGCGCTTTTTGGCTTGCGGGGTATTTGCCACCGTAAAACTCCTGAAAATCTAAAATTCGTTGCTGAATGATTCGTTACATCGCGGGCGCGCCAAAACCAGCGCGTCGAAATAAATGACGCGGAACTATGCCGCTGAAACCCTGAAATGTCAAGACCATTGGTCATTTCATCACCCGGTCATCCCCCGGCACGAGAGGCCTGTGCTAAACTCGCGGCTCATTGGGTGAGGGTGTCCGGGCTGAGCTAGTAGTTTCCGAGACGCCTTGCCGTATCGCCGTCTAACGCCAGATCAGTACCTGCATGTCATCGGAACCCGAAACCAAGACCGAGCAAAAAAGCCTGCCAAAGGCCCCGGGACTGTTACGTTCCTCCGGGCTTGTTGGTGCCATGACCATGCTGTCCCGGGTGCTGGGCCTGGTTCGGGACATGGTCATAGCCCGTTATTTCGGTGCGGGCGCCGGTGCCGACGCTTTCTTTGTGGCGTTCAAGATCCCCAATTTCCTCCGCCGCCTGTTTGCTGAAGGTGCCTTTTCCCAGGCATTTGTGCCGGTGCTGTCCTCCTACCGCGAGCATCAGCCGGTGTCGGAGGTCAAGCGACTGGTTGACGCGGTGGCGGGTTCGCTGGGGCTGATTCTGTTGGCGGTCACCCTCGTGGCCATGCTGGGCGCTCCGGTGCTGACCGCGGTCTTTGCGCCCGGTTTCCTGGAGGAAGAGGTCAAGTTCGCCCTGGCCAGCGACATGCTGCGCATCACCTTTCCGTATCTGCTGCTGATCTCATTGACGGCGTTTGCCGGGGGCATACTGAACAGCTACGACCGGTTTGCCGTGCCCGCCTTTACCCCGGTTTTGCTCAATCTGGCGATGATTGGCGCCGCCATTTACCTGACGCCGCTAATGGCCGAGCCGGTTATGGCGCTGGCCTGGGGTGTGTTCATCGCCGGTGCCCTGCAGCTTTTCTTTCAGCTGCCGTTCCTGATGCGCCTGGGTCTGTTGCCGCGTCCCCGGGTTGATTACCGGCACGAGGGGGTTGGCCGTATTCTCCGTTTGATGGCGCCGGCGCTGTTCGGGGTATCGGTGAGTCAGATCAACCTGCTGCTGGATACCGTGCTGGCATCGTTTCTCCAGACCGGCAGTGTGTCCTGGCTGTACTACTCGGACCGCCTGTCGGAGCTGCCTCTGGGCGTGTTCGGCATCGCCATTGCCACCGTCATCCTGCCCAGCCTGTCCCGTAAACACGCGGCGGAGTCCGCGGATCAGTTTGCGGCCACCCTCGACTGGGCCGTGCGTGCCGTCCTGCTGATCGGTCTGCCGGCTGCGGTAGCGCTGGCACTGTTGGCGGAGCCCCTCATTGCAACCCTGTTCCATTACGGCGAAGTGACTGATCGCGACGTGTTGATGTCGGCCCAGAGTCTGCGTGCCTATTCCGCCGGCCTGCTTGCGTTCATGCTGATCAAGGTTCTGGCGCCGGGGTTCTTTGCCCGGCAGGACACCAAAACACCGGTCAAGATCGGCGTGATCGCCATGGTTGCCAATATGGCCTTCAATCTCATGCTGGTCATCCCGCTGGCCCATGCCGGCCTTGCGCTGGCGACCTCCCTGTCGGCCTGGCTCAATGGCTATCTTCTCTGGCGCGGGTTGCGCAATCAGGGTGCCTGGCGCAGCAGCCCGGGTGGGGGCGTTTCCTGCTCCAGATTGTCAGTGCGAACCTGGCGCTCGCGGCGAGCATTTTCTGGCTCAAGGCGCCCGTAAGCGAGTGGCTGGCGGCCGGTGGCTTCCAGCGAGCTTCTGATATGGCGGTGCTGGTGGGCGTTGGTGTTGCGGTTTACTTCCTGGTGCTGGCGCTGACCGGGGTGAGGGTAAGACATTTCCGCCAGAGGTAAGGTATAATCGCGCGTTTTCTCACCAGTGATCCCCGGTCCGGCAAAACCACGCGTGTTTGCCCTGGATGATGCGGGGAGCTGAAAGCCAGCTGGTAATTGAAGGTTCGCATTGCATGCGTCTGATCCGAGGCCTGACCAACCTGACTCTGCTGTCCCGGCGGAGGATTCTCCTCTTGCTGGTGGCTGTGTCGCGACCATTGGAAATTTCGACGGGGTGCACATCGGGCACCGGACCATCCTGGAACAGGTCAAAGAGAAAGCGGCCAGCCTGGGTCTGCCGTCGGTGGTCATGGTTTTTGAGCCTCAGCCGAGAGAGTTTTTTCAGGGCAAGGAGGCGCCTCCAAGACTGATGTCGTTCCGGCAGAAATTTGAGGCCCTGACAGCGGCGGGTATTGATTACGTGCTGTGCCTGCATTTCAACAGCCGATTCCGCCGTTTGACCAGCCAGGAATTCATTGACGCCGTTCTGGTCAATGGCCTGGGCGTGCGCCATCTGGTGGTGGGCGATGACTTCCGCTTCGGCTGTGACCGCACCGGTGATTTCATGCTGCTGCGGGAGGCCGGCGAGAGCCAGGGGTTTACGGTGGAGAATACCCTCACGGTGACCATTGACGGGGAGCGGGTGAGCAGTACACGGATTCGCGACCGGCTGGGCCTGAACCGACTGGCCGAAGCGGAAGCGCTTCTGGGCCATGCCTACCGGATCACCGGTCGCGTGGTATACGGGCGTCAACTGGGACGCGAAATCGGGGCGCCAACAGCCAATATTCTGCTCAAGCGCATGGCACCCCTGAAGGGCGTTTACGTCGTCAGCACGACGCTTGATGACGGTTCGACCTACGATGGCGTTGCCAATATCGGCCTGAGGCCAACGGTGGATGGCAAACAGCCGGCGCTGGAAGTGCACCTGTTTGACTTTGCTGGCACACTCTACGGTCGCCAAATCGACGTTGTGTTTCGTGAGGCCCTGCGCGAGGAGATCAAATTCGGCTCCGTGGACGCGCTTAAAGAGCAGATCGCCAACGACTTTGAGGATGCCCGGGAATGGCTGTCCAGGAACGGATCCTGTCGTACCGCGCATTGAAAACCGGTGGCTTCGGCCCACACATTAGTGATTACTGACCCAAACTGACCAAAAGAGCACGCACACAGACCATGAGCGACTATAAGCATACCCTGAATCTGCCGGAAACCGCCTTTCCCATGCGCGGCAACCTGGCCAAGCGCGAGCCGGAAATGCTCAAACGCTGGCAGGATCTGGATGTCTACGGCAACCTGCGCAAGCAGCGCGAAGGGCGGGAAAAGTTCGTTCTTCATGACGGCCCTCCCTACGCCAACGGCAGCATTCACATTGGTCATGCGGTCAACAAGATTCTGAAAGACATGATCGTGAAGTCCCAGGGCTTCATGGGTTATGACGCTCCCTATGTGCCGGGCTGGGACTGCCATGGCCTGCCGATCGAACATAAGGTCGAGCAGGAAATCGGCAAGGCCGGCGTGAAAGTGGATTACAAAACCTTCCGCCAGGCCTGTCGCGACTACGCCGCCAAACAGATTGAAGGGCAGAAGGCCGATTTCATTCGCCTGGGTGTTATGGGGGAGTGGGACAAGCCCTACCTGACCATGGATCCCAAGGTGGAAGCTGGCATTGTCCGTGCCCTCGGTAAGATTGTTGCCAAGGGGCATCTGGTACGCGGTTTCAAGCCGGTCTACTGGAGTGTGGTGGGTCAGTCCGCACTGGCAGAGGCCGAGGTCGAGTACCAGGACAAGACGTCCACCCAGATCGATGTGCGATTCACCGCCGTGGATCAAGGCAAGGCTCTGGCGCCGTTTGGAACAGACAGCGGTGAGGGTGATGTCTCTGTCGTGATCTGGACCACCACGCCCTGGACCATTCCCGCCAACCAGGCCGTGTCGCTCAACGCCGAGCTTCAGTACGCCCTGGTCCAGGCTGATCTTGGCCAGGGACAGGAGCGTCTGATTATGTCCGCCGATATGGTTGAGGGCGTGATGAGTCGCTGGGAAGTCGGGCAGTACGAGGTGCTGGGCACCTGTACCGGTTCCGAACTCGAGCACCTGGCGCTGCAGCATCCGTTCTACGACAAGCAGGTGCCGGTCATCCTGGGTGACCATGTATCTACCGAAGCCGGTACCGGTGCGGTGCACACCGCACCCGACCACGGTATGGAAGACTTTGAAGTGGGCAAGGCCTACAACATCGGCACCATCAACCTGGTTCAGGCCGACGGTACCTACACCAGTGCCGCTGGCGAACTGGCGGGCGTGCACGTCTATAAAGCCGATGAGCCGGTTTGCGCTGCCCTGACGCGCGAAGGCAAGCTGGTGCGCTCCGAGAAGTTCCGGCACAGCTACCCGCATTGCTGGCGTACCAAGACACCGCTGATCTACCGCGCCACGCCGCAGTGGTTTATCAGCATGGATAAGCAGAACCTTCGGGCCGATGCGCTTGAGGCTATTAAAGGCGTGCGCTGGGTGCCGTCCTGGGGCCAGAACCGTATTGAAGCCATGTTCCAGCAATCCCCGGACTGGTGTATCTCGCGCCAGCGTACCTGGGGCGTGCCGATCACCCTGTTTATCCATAAGGAGACCCAGGAGCTGCACCCGGATACCCAGGCGCTGATCGAGAAGGTGGCCAAGCATATCGAAGTGGATGGCATCGATGCCTGGTACGACATCGAAACCAAGTCTCTCCTGGGTGGCGACGCTGACCAGTACGATAAGGTCACTGACACGCTGGACGTCTGGTTCGATTCCGGGGTTACCCACGAATCCGTCCTGCGGGTTCGGGACGAGCTGGGCCAATTCCCGGCGGACATCTATCTCGAAGGTTCGGATCAGCATCGGGGCTGGTTCCAGTCGTCCCTGAAAACCTCCATCGCCATGAACGGCGAGGCGCCGTATCGCCAGGTGCTGACCCACGGGTTTACCGTGGACGGCAAGGGGCACAAGATGTCCAAGTCGCTGGGTAACGTAATCGCGCCCCAGGAAGTCATGAACGAACTGGGTGCCGATATCCTGCGGCTCTGGGTCGCTGCGACTGATTACAGCGGTGAGATGACGGTGTCCAAGGATATCCTGCGCCAGACGGCCGATGGCTATCGCCGGATTCGCAACACCTCACGCTTCCTGCTCAGCAACCTCAGTGGCTTCGATCCTGAGCAGCACACTGTTGCGCCGGAAGACATGATTGCGCTCGACCGCTGGATGGTGGATCGCGCTCTGCGGCTCCAGGAGGAGCTGCAAGAGGATTACCAGAACTACGCGTTCCTGCGCATCTACCAGAAGGTTTACAACTTCTGCGAGTCGACCCTGGGTGGTTTCTATCTGGACATCATCAAGGACCGTCAGTACACCACACCGGCAGACAGCCTGGCACGACGCTCCTGCCAGACCGCGCTTTATCACGTAGCCGAGGCGCTGGTGCGTTGGATTGCGCCGATCCTGAGCTTCACCGCCGACGAAATCTGGCAGCACCTGCCGGGTAAGCGTGGCGACACGGTGTTCTATGAGACCTGGTACGACGGTCTGACCGAACTGCCGGAAACCGCTGAGCTGGGCCGGGACTACTGGCGTGAGATCTTCAGCGTGAAAGAGGCGGTCAATAAGTGCCTGGAAGACGCCCGAGCCCGCGGTGAAATCAAGGGCTCGTT
This sequence comes from Marinobacter similis, assembly GCF_000830985.1. GTDB lineage: Bacteria > Pseudomonadota > Gammaproteobacteria > Pseudomonadales > Oleiphilaceae > Marinobacter > Marinobacter similis. Next base: position 2,938,726 of record NZ_CP007151.1, read on the forward strand.
GAGCGCGGAAGTGACTCTGTTCTGCGAAGGCGATCTGGCCGCTAATCTGAAGCACCTTGGCGAAGAACTGCGTTTTGTCCTGATTACTTCCGAGGCCACCGTGAAGCCCGCTTCAGAAGCCGGCGAAGCCGAGCTGACAGCCTACGAGGGGCTGCGGGTGGCGGTAACACCGGCTGCGCACGCCAAGTGTGAGCGCTGCTGGCACCACCGGGAAGACGTCGGTTCCAATACCCAATACACCGATCTCTGTGGTCGCTGTGTGACCAACCTGGAAGGGCCAGGCGAAGCCCGCGCGTTCGCCTGATGGACTCTGTGATGGCGGAAGCGGAAACCGGTTCAAAAATGAAATGGCTGTGGCTGGCGGTGCTGGTGATTGCCCTTGATCTGGGCACCAAAGCTCTGGCCACCGCGATGCTGACCTATGGCGATCCGGTGCCGGTTGTGCCGATGTTCAATCTCACATTGCTGCACAACACCGGCGCGGCCTTCAGCTTCCTGGCGCAGGCTGCCGGCTGGCAGCGCTGGTTCTTTGTAGCCTTGGCGCTGGTGGTGAGCTGCGTGCTGGTGGTCTGGTTGAGAAAACTCCAGCACCATGAAACCTGGACCGCCATTGCCATCGTACTGATTCTTGGCGGCGCCCTCGGCAATGTCTATGACCGTGTGGTTCATGGCTACGTTGTCGATTTCCTGCATTTCTACTGGCAGGACTGGCACTTCCCCGCCTTCAACCTGGCAGACACGGCGATTACCGTCGGTGCTGCATGATGATCATCGATACGTTCCGCTCGCCTGCCAACTCTGGCGGCGATGCCGACAGGAGTGACTCACGCTCATGAAAGAATTGCCCGTAGACAAGGGAACCCGCGTCAAACTGCACTTTGCCCTGAAGTTCACGGACGGGGAAGTAATTGATTCCACCTTCGAAAAAGAGCCGGCCACGCTGGAAATCGGCGATGACAACCTGCCGGAAAATTTCGAAGCTTACTTGATGGGGATGAAGGCCGGGGAGCGCGCCAGTTACGAAGTGCCGCCCGAGAAGGCCTTTGGCCAGCACAACCCGAACAACTTGCAAACCTTTAAGCGCCACGAATTCAGCGCCGACATGGTGCTTGAGCCTGGCGTTATGATTTCCTTCGCGGATGCTCGCCAGAGCGAGCTGCCGGGGGTTGTGAGCCGTGTCGAGGGAGACGAAGTCGAAGTGGACTTCAACCATCCGTTGGCGGGGCGTACACTGACCTTTGAAGTGGAAATCATCGACGTCGAACCGGCGAAACCGACGCACTGACGCACTGACGTCGACACGGCTCATTTTTTACCAGCGGGAACCCAGCATGCAGATCCGACTCGCCAACCCACGTGGCTTTTGCGCCGGCGTGGACCGCGCCATCGAAATCGTCAATCGTGCCCTCGATGTGTTCGGAGCACCCATTTATGTGCGCCACGAAGTGGTCCACAACAAATTCGTGGTGGATAACCTGCGTAATCGCGGCGCCGTCTTCGTGGACGAGCTGGACGAGGTGCCTGACGACAAGCTGGTGATCTTTAGTGCGCATGGGGTATCCCAGGCTGTTCAAAGTGAAGCCGCCCGCCGTGGCCTGAAAGTCTTCGATGCGACCTGTCCATTGGTGACCAAGGTGCATATGGAAGTCATGCGCTACAGCCGGGATGGCCGCGAGTGCATCCTGATCGGACACCACGGCCACCCCGAGGTGGAAGGCACCATGGGCCAGTACGATCACAGCAACGGCGGTGATATCTATCTGGTGGAAGACGAGGCGGATGTCGCCAAGCTGAAGGTAAAAGACGCCAGCCGTCTTTCCTACGTTACCCAGACGACATTGTCCATGGATGACACCGCTCGGGTGATCGACTCCTTGCGGGCGAAATTCCCGCAAATTGAAGGCCCACGCAAGGACGACATCTGCTACGCCACCCAGAACCGACAGGATGCGGTAAAGCAGCTGGCGGGTGATTGTGATCTCATGCTGGTGGTCGGTTCTCCGAACAGCTCCAACTCCAACCGCCTGCGCGAGCTGGCGGAGCGTATGGGTACACCGGCTTACCTCATTGATGAGGCGGCACAGATTGAGCCGGAGTGGCTGGATGGCAAGACTGCGGTAGGTGTTACGGCTGGGGCGTCTGCGCCTGAGGTTCTGGTAAATGAGGTGATAGAGCGTTTGCGCGAGCTTGGCGGTAACGTTCCGCAAGAAGTCGAAGGGCGTGAGGAAAATATTGTGTTTTCTATGCCTAAGGAGCTGCGTATTGATGTCGTCGAGGTTTCCTGAGCTTGCGACGTGCCCCTTGCTTCAGGGCCTGCTCGCGACCAAATAGTTGGCTGGCCCTGTCTCTTTGTTCGATCAATTGCATCACTTGTGATCTGAATCTCAGTGAATTGACGCCTCTAACCGCTCGTCCATAGAACTCCTCCGTTTATCGCAAACCCTTGGCGACCGACAGTGCTCCCGGCTAATCTGTAATCGATCAGAAATAGGGAAGATTTATGTCTCGGGTCTCACGCTCCGCGGGTTTTACACTCATAGAACTGATTATCACCATAATCATTCTGGCCATTGCCGCATCGTTTGCGGTTCCATCCTTTCGTGAAACGGTTCTTAACAATCGTTTGACGCTCAAACTAATGAGACCTCTAGCCTCATCAGTTACGCCCGAAGTGAAGCATCGAAGTTGCGTGCCGGTGTTGTGACAGTTTGTGGTTCAACTGACAACGCCAGTTGTTCCGGTAATGCCGCGTGGGAGAACGGTTGGATTGTTTTTCGCGACATTGATGGTGATCGTTCGCTGGAGGCGGCAGATGGTGACCAGCTGTTGAAGGTCGGTAGTGCTTTAACCGGCGGAAACACATTGAGAATCGTAGATCTCAGCAGTGACGGCGGCAACTGGGTTCAGTTTGCCAGCAACGGCTTTCCGATTCCCTCGGCAGCGGGAAATGCCTCGGGGACATTCGTCATTTGCGACGAGAGAGGCGCCGCTCAGGCGCGCGCTGTTTCAGTAAACGTGTCCGGTCAAACCCGGTTGGCGAGGGATACTGGTGGCACGGCGGGGGTCCTGAACGACCATGATGGCAACGATATTTCATGCCCGTAAGAGGCGCACGGTAATGAATCAGTCACGAATTGCTCATATCCAGCGCCTGCGTAATCGAGCGCGGGTGCGTATCCAGAAGGGGTTCACCCTCATCGAGATACTGGTGACCTTATTCATCCTGGCCATCGGCTTGCTGGGGTTGGCGGGGTTGCTATTCGAAGGCATGCGCAACAACCAAGGTGCGTACCTGCGTACGCAAGCCAGTATTCTGGCGTACGACATGGCGGACAGGATGCGAGCCAACGCGGATCAGGCCACGAATTACCCTGATTTCACCACCGCGGGTGCTTCGACAGCACTCCCGGCTTGCGCCGGTGCTAACACTGGCTGCACTCCGAGTGATCAGGTCACGCTCGATCTGGCTGAGTGGACGCGTCAGATTCAGAGTGTAGGGACGGATATGACCATGGTGCCAGGAGGCGTGGGCACGATCGGCTTTGATGCAGCCTCCAACGTGTACACCATCACGGTGCAGTGGCAGGAAGCCAGCCGAGGTGGCGATGCCGGCGAACAGATCGCCGGGGATAATGCCTACTCTGTCCGCTTTACCTTATGAGGCCCGGAACGATGATGCTTGTCTACTGCCGGAAACACTTGGCCCCGGAATCTAACCAGCAGGGTTTGTCTCTGGTTGAACTGTTAATCGCGTTGGCGCTCAGTTCCACCTGATTCTGGGTATTTTTACGGTGTATATGGATTCAAATCAGTCGTCTCGTTTGGGCACATCTCTGGCGAGAATCCAGGAGTCCGGACGCATCGCGACCGACATCATGGCCCGGGATATGCGAATGGTGGGCTTTCAGGGTTGTGCCGATCCCGATGATGTAACCATGAACGTAATTGCCAATAACCCGCCGACGTCGGATTTTTTCGCCTCGACCCTGCGTGGTTGGGAGGTTGACGACGGAGCATGGCCGATGGCACCGAATTCGACGGCACCCCGATCGAATCCCGGGCGCTGATCGGCAGCGATGTACTGGCGGTGCAACGTGGCGAGTCCGTGGAGGTGGAGGTAACCGGTAATGTGACTCCAACCAATGCCAATCTTCAGGTTGCAGGCCCGGACATTGATCTGTTCTCTCAGAATGACATCGTGCTGATATCCGATTGCGAGGCGGCCGACTTATTTCGGATCTCGAGCAATCCGTCTTCTGGCACATGGGCGCATGCCAACAACGTAAACTCCTCGAACCGTGTGAGTCAGGAGTACACCGATGACGCCCGAATCATGCGCTTTTCCGCCAACGTGTATTTCGTCGCAGATACAGGAAGAAATGATGCCCAGGGTAACGACATACGAGCGCTATACCGGGGTACGAACAACCTCCTGAACAGCGCAACACCCTCGTTTCAGATCGATGAAATCGTGGAGGGCGTGGATAGCCTCCAAATTGAATACGGCGAATTGCTGCCCACTGGCAACATGCGCTACGCCACCGCCGACAATGTCGGCAACATGGCCAACGTGGTGGCTATTCGGGTTGGTATGTTGATCAGCGACACCGATCAGGTGCGAAACAATGCCGATACGGCTGATTACGCACTGCCGGGGGAGACCATTGAGGCCACAACGGGAGCAGCAGCCGGTGCGGTCACCCATCCCGAGGACCAGCGATTGCGACGCTCCTTCGTGTCGACGGTCATGCTTCGGAATCGTGATTGAGGGCAGATAACTGATGAAATTGTTACCTAACAACCAACCGCTCAGCGATCAGCGTGGTGCAGCCCTGATCGTGAGCTTGATCATTCTACTGGTCCTCACGCTCATTGGTGTGGCAGGCATGAATACCTCAGTGATGCAAGAGCGCATGGCCGTCAACTCCCAGAATTCCAACCGTGCGTTCCAGGCGGCCGAGAGTACTGTCGGGGCTCTGACCAATGAGCTGTTCGCCAATAATCTCGACTTGCTGCGTGAATCCATGCAGTCGGCCTCTGAGGAAAGTTCGAAGGTCGCCCACACGCTGGATTCTGGCAATGGCATCACAGGCAATTACCAGGTGCGTTATCTCGGGGAAATCATTATCACCAGTGGTAGTTCCATGAACGCTGATGAAGGTTCTAGCGCATTGAAGGGCTATCGCTACGAATTGATTGGCGAGTCCGAAATGGCGAACACGGGTGCAGCAGCGCGTGTGTTCAAAGGGATCGAATACTATTGACCGGTTCGGTCGAAGGGAGAAAACGATGAACGTGATAGGTGTACTTGGTGTTGTGTTGGCCGGCGTACTGGTCTTCATGGCCGGCGGTATGGCCCATGCTCAGGAATCGCGCTCGATGCTCGATGGTGACGTGCTGGCCGCTGAAGCGGGTCAGGTGGAGTTGGTCACCAATGCGTCGGGCGAGGTCGTTCAGGTGCGAGTGGCGAATTGCGAGCGATGCGCGCAGGAGAGCTACCTACCGTCTCGAAATCTGCGCGTCTCGCAGTCGGGGAGACCGGATGCTCCGGAGTCACCGAACAGTTTTAACGGCCAGGCCGGAACCGTTGTGGTGAATCTGCAGTCGGGCATGGTCGAACAGATTATTTTCTGGGCATTGCCAAATAGGGGGAATGACCAATGAAACATTTGAGTCGAGTTGTAACTGGCGTGTGCTCCGCTGCCTACTTTTCCATGGCGGGCATGGCAGCGTGGCGGACGATACTGAGATCTTCTTCACCGATCGTGAAGGTACGGTTACCCCCAATGTGATGCTGATCCTTGATGCCTCTGGAAGCATGGGGACCAATGACGTGGATGGCAAAACCCGTCTTAGCGTTATGAAACAGGCGACCAAGGATCTGGTCTCCAGCCTCAGTGACGTTAACGTGGGCTGATGGTTTTTGGCGGTAATGAGGGCGCCTATTTTAAGACGCCCGTAGGGCCGATCGAGGACCAGAGAAACACGATTACGAGCAAGGTCGACGCCTTGACCGCTGGCGGGAATACGCCGCTGTCAGAAAGCCTTTTCCAGGCGATGCGGTATTACCAGGGTGAAGACGTGTTCATTCGCAGTACGGATGAAAATGATGCAGACAGCAATCCGAAAACGGTTGATGGCGTAGCGGCAAACGGCAGCTTCATCAGCCCGATAAAATTCTCGTGCCAGCCCAATTACGCCGTGGTCTTGACGGATGGCGTGCCGACCTCCGATACCAATCATGAAGAAACCATTGAAGGCGTGGTCGGCTCCTGTTCAGGAAACTGTCTGGACGAGATTGCCGACCATATGTTCACGGAAGACATGATTCCGTCTGCCAAGGACCCGAGCGACCAATTCCCTGGACAACAGAAAGTCTCCACTTACACCGTGGGCTTCAAGACGGATCAAACCCTGCTATCAGATACTGCCAGAAAAGGTGGCGGCCAGTACCTGCTCGCCGATAACGCCTCCGAGCTGACTACGGCGTTGCAAAAAGTGCTGGACGACGTAAGGGCACGATCAACTACCTACGTTGCTCCCGGTATCGCGGTCAACACCTTTGACCGTCTCAACCACCTGAATATGCTCTATTACGCTCTGTTCCAGTCCGACAAAGGAGCAATCTGGGATGGCAATCTTAAGCGGTACAAATTAACCATTCAAAAAGATGACACGACTGGGGAAGCGAAAGCGGTCATTGTTGACGTGAATGACAACGCCGCAATTGACGAGGCGACCGGCTTCTTCAAAGAGACCGCGAGGAGTTGGTGGAGCCCGGCCGCCGATGGGCCTAACGTTAGGGAAGGTGGTGCTGCCTCCCAATTGCCTGAGGCAACCTCCAACAGGAAAGTATTTTCTAACCTAAGTTCAAACCGCAGTGATTTGTCACATTCCAGTAACGCTTTGGTCACCAACAATAATAATTTGACCGGAGCGGACTTCGGCAACAGCGCCATGAGTTCGGCCGAGCTCGCGGAAATCATCAACTGGACGCGGGGTGTGGATGTCAAAGATAAGGATGGCGATTCGGAAACCACCGACGCGCGCAAATTCCTTGCGGATCCCTTGCATTCAGTACCGCAGCTTATCATCTATGATGCGACCTCGACGCCTCAGGATATTTCGATTTTCTACGGTGATAACCAAGGCTACATTCATGGCGTAGATGGTGCGAACGGGGCGTCTCACTTTTCCTTCATTCCTCGAGAATTGTTGAAAAACCAGCCGACCATGATGAATAGCACGGATCAGTCCAGCAAAGTGTATGGCATGGACGGTTCCCTGGTGACTTGGGTAAAGGATGCCGACCGAGATGGTGTGATTGGGTCTTCTAACGACGATTTTGCAAGAATCTACGGCGGAATGCGTCGTGGAGGCAAAAGCTATTATGCGCTGGATGTGACCGACAGAACTTCCCCGAAATTGCTCTGGAAAATCACCGGTGGCGTCGCAAACTCGGATTTTGAGGAGTTGGCTCAAACCTGGTCAAAGCCCGTGAAGACCAAGGTGGATATCAACGGCAAGCTGTATGAGGTACTCATTTTCAGTGGCGGATATGACACCAATCAGGACTCCGTCGATGTGCGGACGGAAGACTCCTCGGGTCGAGCGTTGTATGTTGTCGACGCTGAGACAGGCAATCGCCTCTGGTGGGCTGGACCTGCAGGAAGCGGCGCGGATCTCGAACTTGCTGACATGAAATACAGCATCCCTGCATCGCCCAAGGTTCTTGACGTCAATGGCGATGGCCTTGCCGACCAGGTGTACGTAGGCGATATGGAGGGCAGATTCTGCGATTTGATTTCAATAATACGAATCGGTTGCAGGATTTTGCCACCGCCGGCCGCATAGCCAACTTGGCTGGGGACGGTACAGCCAACAACCGGCGTTTTTACCATGCTCCAGATCTGTTTGGTATCAAGATCGGCGGGGCTCGCTATCTGGGTCTGGTCATCGGGTCTGGTTATCAAGCTAGCCCGCTGAATAAAGAGATTGATGATCGTATATACATGCTGAAAATTGCCGCCGTCAGCTCGGCGCCACTCGATCCGTCCGATCCAAACGAAGAGACAGTTCTGTACCAGACAATCACTGAGTCTAACCTGTACGACGCTACTGATAATCTGATTCAGCAGGGCAATGCTACGGAGCGTGACGCCGCGGCACAGGCATTGGCGGGCCAGCAGTTGGTACATTCGTTTGGAAAATGACGGCGAAAAGGTTCTGGCATCCAGCACCACCATCAATAACGAGGTCTTTGTGACTACTTATGAGCCGAAAGTCAGCTCCGACCCGTGCCTACCCCCAACCGGGACTTCACGGCTCTATCACCTGTCCGTTCTTGATGGGCGTGCCGTCCGTAACTATGACGGAGTGGGAGAAGCTAGCGAGCTTACCAAGCCAGACCGGTACGTTAAGTTGCGGACCGGTGGCTTGCCTCCTACGCCCCAACGGATGCGGGTAGACGACACGAACGTGGTGTGTGTTGGTACAGAGTGTCAGGCGATTGATGCGATCAGTGGCGTGGTTGAAACCTACTGGTATGAGGATTAAGCGGGGATGGGTTACCCAAGAAAGGAAGGAGGTTTTACGCTCATTGAGTTGCTGATTGTTGTCGCAATTATCGGCATCGTTGCGGCCATTGCCTATCCAAGCTATCAGGAGTACGCGGAACGAACTCGCAGGTCGATGCCCAGGGGGTGTTGATGGAGATGGCGGCTGCGATGGAACGCTACTATGCCTCCAACAACAGTTACGAGGGTGCGGCCGATGGCGGGAGCGATACAGGTCCTCCTGCCATCTTCGCTGACGAGGCACCTTTGGAAAGCAACCCGAAATATTATGACTTGACCATCGAGGCAGCGGACGCCATGACTTATACGTTGCGAGCTACTCCAAAAGGTATTCAGACGGGTGATGGCAGGCTTGAGCTGGATTCCACGGGAGTCCGGCGTTGGGACAGCGACGACGATGGTTTCGAAGCGAGTGAGGACACCTGGAATCAGTAAGAACGTTGAAGAAGCCGGCCGGCGCCGGCTCCTTCAACAGCTGATTTTCGCCCCCCAGGGTAAGCGAATCTTCCCGTCATGGTCATGATCATATTCGACCCGAAACCGCCCAGCAATATTGACTGGCATATAGGTCATTGTACCTTGGGAGGTATTGTCCGGGCACAATACCAGGCTGCCCATGGAGCCTTCACTCATGCCTTTTTCGTTGAATCGGAAGTAACCACGCCCTGCGGTTCGTGAGTGAAGAGTGAACGACGTCAGGTCAACCTGCACCCGACGCAACACGACGTCGTTGTCGGGTGTTCCGTCTTTATTCTCATCGATAAATACCGAAATGGGCCGTTCCCAATCATCTACACATCGACGAGCTGGGGAGAGAGGGCACGCAGTGACAATGGTCCTCTTGCTGGCCGCGGTCCAGCGAGCGAATGCAAAAAGCGTGTGGTAATTTTCGAGTATCGCCCGATGCCGTGAACTGCTTACAAAAGAGCTCCAACTCTGAGTGGCAAAGCTGGCAGCAATGGCCAGAATCGAGACGGTAATGACGAGCTCGGGCAAAGTATACCCAGCCCCTCTCTTGGGCGCGTGCATAGTTACGTTCCTTGTAACTGATTGACTTGAACCCGGCGTCTTGCCAGGCGGCACAGAGAGTTTACTCAGATAAGCCGATAAAAACCGGTGAGCTCCTCGTTTTGTGAAGCATTACTCCATTCCGAGCTTCTTCAACCGATATCTCAACGCCCGAAAGCTTATCCCCAGGCGCTTGGCCGCCGCTGTCTTGTTCCAACGGGTAGCCTCCAGAGCTTTTTCAATGGTCTGTCGCTCGATCGTTTCGAGATAGCCTTCCAGGTCAATCTCGCCTTCCGGCACCGAGATGCTGCTGTCGCCTACTGATCCGGTATCGCCATTAAGGGATGACGCAGATGACGGGGTCCCATTGCCGAGATGAAGATCGTCCGCATCTATCGCATCGTCATCACACAAAGTGAATGCCCGCTCCAGAATGTTCTCAAGTTCCCGCACGTTGCCTGGGAAATCGTAGCTCTGGAGGTGTTGCAGTGCAGCCTTGGTCAGGCTGGCCGGATTGCACTCATATTCGCCCGCAATTCGCTCAAGGATGTGGTCCGCAAGCAAGGTAATGTCATCACTTCGGTCCCGCAGCGGCGGCACAGCAAGTTCGATGACGTTGATTCGGTAATACAGATCCTGGCGGAAGCTTCCCTCCTGGACCAGATCGGGCAGATTTTTGTGGGTGGCACTCAGCACCCGAATATCCACTGCCACCTCTTTGGTATCACCCACAGGCCTTACTGCTTTTTCCTGGATAGCGCGTAGCAATTTTACCTGCATCGCTAGGGGGAGATCTGCGACTTCGTCCAGGAATAGAGTACCTCCGTTAGCGGAGCGGAACAGACCGTCCTTATTTTCGATGGCACCAGTAAAACTACCCTTCTTATGCCCAAAAAACTCACTTTCCATCAGCTCCGACGGAATCGCACCACAGTTCACCGCAATGAAAGGACCCTCACGCCGTGGCCCCTGCAGGTGAATCATCCGGGCGACCAGTTCCTTACCGCTGCCTGATTCGCCGCTGATGAATACAGGTGCTTGGCTTCGGGCCAACTTGCGGGTCTGGTTGCGCAGTTTCTTGATCTGGGGTGAGTTGCCCAGCAGCAATCCGGGCTCATCGGCGGCGTCGTCCTGTTCGGGTTTGGGCTGCGACAATCGCAGGGCGCTGTTTACCAATTCCCGCAGGCGGGGTAGTTCCACCGGCTTGGATACGAAGTCGAATGCCCCGGCTTTCAGGGACTGAATGGCCGTATCCATATTGCCGTAGGCGGTGATCACGGCAACTGGGGTGGCGGGCGCGTGTTGCTGGATCCACTGCACCAGTTCGATGCCATTGCCGTCAGGAAGGTTCATGTCCGTGAGGCACAGGTGAAAGCTTTGTTCGTCCAGCAGTTTTCGGGCACTGGTCAGGTCCGAAGCGGTCTGTGCCTTGATACCCATGCGGGTCAGGGTGATTTCCAGCAGATCCCGAATGTCTGGTTCGTCGTCAACAATCAGCGCGGTGTGAGTGGTCATCGTCGTGTGTCGTTTCCCTGTTATTGTGCAGGCGCGCAATATCCGCAGGCGCCGTATTAAATCAGCCGCCCGGGGTGCGCAAAAGTGATGCGAAAACAGCAGCCGGGCTGATTGTCGTCCACCAAAGACAGGTGGGCCTGATTAGCCTCGCACAGTTCCCGGGCCAGATAAAGACCGAGGCCGGTGCCGCTTTTGTCGGTGGTAAAGAACGGCTCAAAAACCGATCCCTGGTGTTCTTGCGAGATGCCCGGGCCGGTGTCCCGCACATCCAGGTAAGCTCGTTCACCGTCCACGGTTGCGCCTCCGCGAATTTCGATACGGCGCTGGCCGGTTTGCTGCTGGCTGTAGCGCAGGCCGTTGTCGCACAGATTAACCATCACCTGCTCGATCTGGCTCTTGTCGAAACGGGCAGGGGGTATGTTGGGGGCAAGGCTCAGATCAATAATTGAGCCGGCTGATTCTTCCTGGGTTTGCAGGTAATCCTCTTTAAACTCTTTCAGCCAGTCGGAAACGTCAATTAAATCGGCATTGGCGGTCCGTCGGCGTGACAGGTCCAGAACATTTTCCACAATACCGTTCACGCGTCGCGAGTGGCGCCGGATGATGTCCAGCATCTGCAGGTCGCCCTGATCCAGATGCGGCGATTCCTCCATCAACTGCGCAGCGTGGCTGATCGCGCCCAATGGGTTGCGGATTTCGTGGGCGATACCTGCAGTCAGGCGCCCCAGGGAGGCCAGCTTCATTTGCTGGGCCTGCTGGGTGATCTTGCTCATGTCTTCGATGAATACGAGGATCTGATCGCCTCGTTCCTGGTCGAGCTGGGTGAAGTTGACCTGCAGAATGGGGGAGGTCTGGAACGGCCGGAATGGCTCGATGCGGCGGGTCGGGTCCCTAAGCCAGGACTCAAGGCCTAGTTTTAGCGCTTGGGGGAGCATGCGTGTCCCCTCCGTCTGTTCCGTCCTGTCAGCGGAGGGCTCACCAAACAGCAGTTCCTCAGCCGCCGCGTTTGCCAGCCGGATCTGGCCGGATCGGTCGAGCAACAAGATGCCTGTGCGCATGCGCTGGATGATCTGTTGGTTGATCCGTTCAAGTTCCGCAAGGCTCTGGGCGCGGCTACTGGCAAGTGCTTCACTGCTGCGCATGCGCTTGGAGATTGATTGCAGCACAAAAGCCGCTGCGAAATAGAGAATGCCTAGCGAGCCGGCTCGAACAATGTCATCCGCGTGCTCGTCCAGCGCCAGCACCGCCCACCCGGAAATGCCGAGCGAGCAGATGGCCGCCAGCGCGGCATAGAAAAAACCCATTCGGCTGGGTGTCAGGATGTTGCCCGCAGCCACAGATACGATCACCAGGTTGGCCAGGCCGTTGGTGATGCCGGTGCTGGTTAGCAGCAGCCAGTGCATGATCAAAACATCGAGCAGGATCGAAAGCGTAATGTGGCGGCGACTGGGCAGGAACCCCGCCAGGATAAGCAGGGCGACGAAAGCATTCAGGCCAAAATAGCCGGCTACTCCAGCCTGGTAGTAGTCCAACAGACGGAAACTGGAGTCCAGGTTCACGGGCTCAACAAATAGCAGCCCCAGTAGGATAAGGCTGACGACCAGGCGGTAATGGTTGTAGATGCGAAACAGCTTCTGCTGTTGCTGATCGGACGGGGAAACGGGGCCGAGCTCAGCTTTTTGTTGTTGTGTTGCTGTCATGATTTACCGGAATCCGCTGGTGGTCGGAAGAAATCCTCGCGCTTGCGGGGTTATAATAGCCTTTTCGTGGCAATGAGTTACAGGAGCCGATTTATGTCCGTTTCCGGGAGTGTATCTTCCCCTCAACTTTCCCCAAAGAAACTCCGGGTGGTTATGGCGCAGCTGGATTTTCTGGTGGGCGACATCCCTGGCAATACGGACCTGATCATCGAGGCCACTCAGCGTGCTGCCACTGAGCACGAGGCGGATGTGGTGGTGTTTCCCGAACTGTGTTTAACCGGGTATCCACCGGAGGATCTGCTGCTCCGGCCAAGCCTGGAAGTGAGGGTGTTTGAGGCTCTGGAGCGCCTGCAGAAGGAGAATCTGGCGCCGGCCATTGTCATTGGAGCCCCGTTGCGGGAGGGCGCGCTATTATACAACGCCGCAGTGGTGATTGATGCCGGCGCGATGACCGGTCGCTATTTCAAGCGCTTTCCGCCTAATTATCAGGTGTTCGATGAGAAGCGCTACTTCGCCGAAGGCCGCGATGTGGTCACCCTGGATATTCGTGGCGTCCCGGTGGGCATCACGGTCTGTGAGGACATCTGGAAGGATGGCCCGGTGGAAGAGGCAGCCGCCGCCGGTGCCAAACTGATCCTGAACCTCAACGCATCGCCCTACGACATCGATAAGCAGGCGCGCCGCAAAGCTCTGTTGGAGCGTAAGTCCCGGGAGAATCAGGTCAGCATCGTGTACGTCAATCTCGTTGGTGGCCAGGATGAGCTGGTGTTCGATGGTGGCTCCATGGTGTTCGACCACTCCGGCCAGATCAGCTGCGAAGCGCCCCAATTCAGCAACGGCCTGTTCCCGGTCGATTTCTTGTGTGAGCACCACTGCCAGCCAGTGTCCCAGCCGCTGCCGGCCGAGCCTTCTCTGGAGCCAATGTCTACAGTGCACTGGTGACCGGTGTCCGGGATTACGTCAACAAGAATGGTTTTCGCTCGGTGGTGCTCGGACTGTCTGGCGGTATTGATTCCGCGGTAACACTGGCCGTGGCTGTTGATGCCCTGGGTAAGGATCGGGTCCGGGCGGTGATGATGCCGTTCCGTTACACCTCCAGCATGAGCCTGGAAGATGCCGAAGCCGAGGCGGTGGCGCTCGGGGTCCAGTATGACGTGTTCTCCATTGAACCCATGTACGACGCGTTTATGGCCGGGTTGGCCGGACCGTTTGAGGGCACCAGTCCGGACACCACCGAGGAAAATCTGCAGGCGCGCCTGCGGGGCGTTTTGCTGATGTCGCTGTCCAACAAGTTTGGCTCACTGGTACTGACCACTGGTAACAAGAGTGAGATGGCAGTCGGGTATTCCACGCTTTATGGGGACATGGCTGGCGGCTTCGACGTTCTGAAGGACGTACCCAAGACCCTGGTGTTCCGGTTGGCGACCTATCGCAACACCGTGTCACCGGTGATTCCGGAGCGGGTCATTACCCGTCCGCCATCGGCGGAACTGGCGCCGGACCAGAAAGATGAAGACAGCCTGCCGGGCTACGATGTGCTGGATCAGATCCTGAATCTTTATGTCGAACGGGATTTCAGCGCCGATGCCATTGTGGCCGAAGGGTTTGAGCGTGCCGACGTGGACCGGGTGATCCGGCTAGTGGATATCAACGAGTACAAGCGTCGGCAGGCGCCGATTGGCGTGCGGATTACTGAGCGGGGCTTTGGCAAGGATCGCCGCTATCCCATCACCAATGGATGGAAAAGCGGCAAGTGACGCAAGGGTCGGGCGGCGAGGTTACTCGTCGCCCATCAGGCCGAAGGTGATAGCGCTGGTCAGTGACCGGTCCTCCCGTTTCAGAACGTCAGCCACGAGCTCACCGTCTTCGTTGAGCGCCTCGCTGTCGGGGAAGTTGGTTTTCAGCAGGGCAATGGCATCCCTCGCACCTTTCTTCAGATCCAGGAAGCGGAAAGTCTCTGCCATAATGATCAACGCCTCTTCGACCACCGGTGACGTCGGGTAGTTCTCAACCACGTAGCGCGCCCGGTTATTCGCAGCGATGTAAGCCTCCCGCTTGATGTAATAACGTGCCGCGTGAAGTTCCAGCGCCGCCATTCTGTTCCGGATGGCAATCATTCGCTGGCGGGCATCGGCCACGTACTCACTGTCCGGATAACGGTTCAGCAGTTCGGAAAAATCCCGAAAGGCCTGGGTTTGTTCACCGGGATCCCGCGCGGAGACGTCGACCGGGAAATAGCGGGCCGCCAGGCCAAGGTCGAGGTTGTAAGATGCCAGCCCGCGCATGAACAACGCATAATCGGCGTGCTCGCTCTGCGGGTTCAGGCGGAGGAAGCGGTCGGCCGCGGCTCGGGCACCTTCCAGGTCAAGATTCTGGAAGCGGGCGTAAATCAGGTCCAGCTGAGCCTGCTCGGCATAGCGCCCGAACGGATAATAGGTTTCCAGTGCGTCGAGATTTTCCTCGGCTTCGTTGAAATTGCCCGAGTTCATAGCCTCGCGGGCATTCTCGTAATAGGTCTCTTCCGGCAGTACTTCTTCCTGCTTGTTGGAGGCGCAGGCACTGACCAAAACCATCAGAGTGGCCAGTAGCAGTAAACGGACAACTGATCTCATGCCGGATTCCCGTATAATGTCGATAAGTTCAAAAGAGCCGCCATTGTAGCGGGGAAGAAGCCGCATGTGCAGACTGTGCCTCTTTCTTTGAAAAAATGTTCGAAAAATTCTTTGTGAAACGTAACACACACCGGCCCCGGGGGCTTAATGTCATCTGATAATCGAATTACCGCCAGTTTTGTGGTGCCACCAGAACTGAGTGACCGGCGTCTGGATCAGGCTGCGGCTGACCTGATGCCCGAGCATTCCCGTTCGCGGCTGCAAAACTGGATCAAGAGTGGCGCGCTGACCGTTAATGGTGAGAAGCGCAGGCCTCGGGACAAGGTCATGCTTGATGACCGCCTGGAGCTGGATGCCGAGCCCGAAGCCAAGTGAGCTGGCAGGCCGAGGAGATCACGCTGGATATCGTCTATGAAGACGAGCATCTGCTGGTGATCAACAAGCCGGCTGGCCTGGTGGTGCACCCGGCCGCGGGCCACGCCGATGGCACTCTGGTGAATGCGCTGCTTAACTACGCACCGGAAGTGGAGAACCTGCCCCGGGCCGGTATCGTGCACCGTCTGGACAAAGACACGTCGGGGGTCATGGTGGCGGCGCGCAGTCTGGTTGCCCACACCTCCCTGGTAGATCAGTTGCAGACTCGGACCATGGGCCGGGAATACGATGCCGTGGTCGTTGGCACCTTGACCGGCGGGGCAACGGTGGACGCACCGATTAGCCGTCACCCCCGTGAGCGCAAGAAAATGGCGGTGGTTCCCAGCGGCAAGTCGGCAGTGACGCACTATCGGTTGGTTGAGCGGTTTGCCGCGCACACGCACATTCGTTGCAAGCTCGAGAGCGGCCGTACCCATCAGATTCGGGTTCACATGGCTCATGTGAAGCATCCCCTGGTGGGCGACCCGATGTACGGCGGCCGGCTGCGCTTGCCCAAAGGCACCACCGAAGAGCTCCGGGAGGCTCTGGCCGCCTTTAACCGGCAAGCCTTGCATGCCCGTCAGCTCACCCTTGAGCACCCGGAAACTGGAGAGACTATGTCCTGGGAGGTACCTGTGCCCGAGGATATGGTGGAACTGATGGCGGCGCTTCGAAAGCATGTCAAAGACCTGGAAAACCATGACTTCTGAGCTGGACCTGATCCGGCCGGACTGGCCTGCGCCTGATCGGGTTCGGGCGGCCAGTACCACCCGGCTCGGCGGTGTCAGCCAGCCTCCGTGGCACTCGCTGAACTTGGCAGTCATGTGCAGGATGATCCGCAACACGTCACCGTGAATCGAGGTCGGCTGGCCAGCGAATTGGCGCTTGAGCAGGGCGCCTTTGGCTGGCTGTCGCAGGTGCATGGCACTGAGATTGTGGCCTTGCCGGTTGATGGCATTCCGGAGGCGGATGCCTCCATCACGGCTCAGGCCGGGCAGGTGTGCGCCATCCTGACCGCCGACTGCCTGCCCGTGCTGCTCTGTGACCGAGCCGGTACGCAGGTGGCGGCTGCCCATGCCGGATGGCGTGGTCTATGTGCCGGAATTTTGGAACAGGTGGTGACTAGCTTCACCGCTCCATCAACCGAAATCATTGCCTGGCTGGGTCCGGCCATTGGTCCCGCGCACTTCGAAGTGGGACCAGAAGTCCGGGACGCGTTCATGGCAGCCGACGATAGAGCCGCCGAGGCTTTTTCGACATCCGGTGCCCGCTCCGGGCATTTCGTGGCAGATATTTATTGCCTGGCCCGGCAGCGGCTTGAAAAGGCCGGTGTCACTGCCGTTTACGGCGGTAATCTATGCACCGTCTCTGATCCCCAGCGTTTCTACTCCTACCGCCGAGACGGCCAGACTGGTCGTATGGCAACCCTGGTCTGGCTCGAGCCCTGAAAACCCGTTGCCGGGGTTGGATGACCCCGGTCAACTTCTTGATGGCTTCGTGCCCCGGCCGCTTGAAGTCCCCACGCTTGCCCCTACATTAAACTCAAAGCAGTGCGGAAGTTGGTCCAGCCCAGAGCTCGGCCGACATCCCGGACCTACGAATCGGGGAAAAGAACCTATGAGAATCGATAAGCTGACCAGCCGGTTGCAGACCGCCCTCGCGGATGCTCAATCGCTTGCGGTGGGCAAGGATCACAACTTTATTGAGCCAGTTCACCTGATGCAGGCGCTTCTGGATCAGGACGGCAGTGCCATACAGCCTTTGCTGAAGCAGGCCGGGGCAGAGCCCGGGCGTATTCGCCAGGCCATTGCCCGTGAGCTTGAGCATCTGCCGGAAGTTCAGGGCTCGGCCGGCGACGTCTCCATGTCCAACGACATGGGGCGCCTGTTCAACATTGCCGACAAGCTTGCCCAGAAGCGCAAGGACCAGTTCATTTCCAGCGAACTGATGCTGCTGGCGGCCCTGGAAGACCGCGGCACGCTGGGGCGGGTGCTGCGCGAGCAGGGCGTCGACAAGGCGGCCCTGGAGAAGGCCATTGATGAGGCCCGCGGCGGCGAAGCGGTGAACGACGCAGGCGCTGAGGAGAACCGGCAGGCACTGTCCAAGTACACCATTGATCTGACCGAACGTGCCGAGGAAGGCAAGCTGGACCCGGTGATTGGTCGGGACGACGAGATTCGTCGCACGATTCAGGTGTTGCAGCGCCGGCGCAAGAACAACCCGGTGCTAATCGGTGAGCCTGGTGTGGGTAAGACCGCTATTGTTGAAGGTCTGGCCCAGCGCATCGTCAATGGCGAAGTGCCCGACGGCCTGAAAGATAAAAAAGTGCTGTCTCTCGATATGGGCGCCCTGATCGCCGGTGCCAAGTTCCGGGGTGAGTTCGAGGAGCGCCTGAAGGCGGTTCTGAATGAACTGTCCAAGCAAGAAGGGCAGATCATCCTGTTCATCGATGAGATTCACACCATGGTTGGTGCCGGCAAGGCGGAAGGCTCCATGGACGCCGGCAATATGCTGAAACCGGCGTTGGCCCGCGGCGAGTTGCACTGTGTCGGTGCCACCACCCTGGATGAATACCGCGAGAATATCGAGAAGGATGCCGCGCTTGAACGCCGGTTCCAGAAGGTGTTGGTCAGTGAGCCCAGCGAGGAAGACACCATTGCCATCCTGCGGGGACTGAAAGAGCGCTATGAGGTGCACCACGGGGTCGAGGTGACTGACGGTGCCATCATTGCTGCGGCCAAGCTGTCGCATCGGTACATTGCTGATCGGCAGTTGCCGGACAAGGCCATTGATCTGGTGGATGAGGCTGCGAGCCAGATTCGCATGGAGATGGACTCCAAGCCCGAAGCCCTCGACCGCCTCGAGCGCCGGCTGATCCAGCTCAAGATCGAGCGGGAAGCGCTGAAAAAGGAAACCGACTCAGCCTCCAAGAAGCGGCTGGAAGAATTGTCCGGTGTCATTACCGGTGTCGAGCGCGAATACGCCGATCTGGAAGAAGTCTGGAACACCGAGAAGGCGGCCTTGCACGGCTCCCAGAAGATCAAGAGTCGGCTGGAACAGGCCCGCATTGATCTTGAAAACGCCCGCCGGGCCGGCGATCTGGGCAAGATGTCGGAGCTTCAGTATGGCCAGATTCCGGAGTTAGAGCGTCAGCTCGATATGGCTAGCCAGGCTGAGATGATGGAGATGAAACTGCTCCGTAACCGGGTAACCGACGAGGAGATCGCGGAGATTGTCTCCAAGTGGACCGGCATTCCGGTGTCGAAGATGCTGGAAGGCGAGCGCGACAAGCTGATGCGCATGGAAGAGGCGCTGCACGATCGCGTCATTGGCCAGGACGAGGCAGTGGAAGCAGTGTCCAACGCCGTGCGCCGTTCCCGGGCTGGACTGTCCGATCCCAATCGCCCGAACGGTTCGTTCCTGTTTTTGGGGCCCACCGGTGTCGGTAAGACCGAGTTGTGCAAGTCGCTGGCGTCGTTCCTGTTCGATACCGAGGAAGCGATGGTCCGCATCGACATGTCGGAGTTCATGGAGAAGCACTCGGTGGCCCGGCTGATCGGTGCCCCTCCGGGGTATGTCGGCTATGAGGAAGGTGGCTATTTGACCGAAGCCGTCCGCCGTAGGCCCTATTCGGTCCTGCTGCTGGATGAGGTTGAGAAGGCCCACCCGGATGTCTTCAACATCCTGTTGCAGGTGTTGGAGGATGGCCGGCTGACCGACGGTCAGGGCCGTACGGTTGATTTCCGGAACACGGTTATCGTGATGACTTCAAACCTGGGTTCGGACATCATTCAGCAGAAAGCGGGTGAAGAAAATTACGAGGCCATGAAGGCGGCCGTGATGGAGGTGGTGGGCACCCATTTCCGCCCCGAGTTCATTAACCGGGTCGATGAGGTGGTGGTGTTCCATCCGCTGGCGGAGAACCAGATCCAGGGCATTGCCAAGATTCAGATCGAGCTCTTGGCAAGCGTCTGAAGGATCAGGAGATGAAGTTGGCGCTGGACGACGCCGCCATGGAGTTGCTGGCGGAGGTTGGCTACGATCCGGTCTACGGCGCGCGGCCCCTGAAACGTGCCATCCAGCGGATGATCGAGAATCCGCTGGCACAGAAACTTTTGCGCGGAGATTTCGTGCCCGGGGATACAATCCTGGCCACGGTTCAGGATCACGAGCTGGTGTTTGCGAAGGCCTAAGCAGAGTAGGGACCGGATCGACGTTGATCCGGTCCCCGTTTTTCTGATGTCAGCAGTCTCTTAGCCTTCTTCAGGCCCGCAGCTCTCGGTGACGATCTCTTCAAACTGAGTACGTTTCTGTGCGATTTCTTCCGGCGTTAAGTACCGTTGTTCGCCGTCTTCCTCAATCCGGATACGGGCATTTCGAGCCATTACGTCAAGATTGGCTTGTGCAGTGGAACAATTGGCTTCGCGCTGCTTCTGTCGAGCCTCCTCGGCAGCCGACTGACGTCGTTGCTCCGCAGCTTCCTGCTCCTGTTCTTCCAGTGCATTGACCCGTTCCGTCGGGCTTGGGCGGTTGGTCGAAGACGGCGAGGCGCTTCCCGACCGTACATTTACCTTTTCCGCTTGCGCGCCGTTCGGCTGGCGGTCACCAAAGTGAGTCACTCCGTTCTCGTCAGTCCATTTGTACACGGAAGCGCCCATCGAGACACTTGGTAATACGGCCAGTAACAAGCTCAGCGTCAGGATATTTTTATTCATGAGTCCACTCATCATAGGTTTACTGCACCCGGTGCAGATCAAAATCTGTGTGCCCGGATTCATCTCGGTGCTAGTACGTATTCAAGGACATCATGCCACCGGTGTCAGCATTTTTCTTCCATTTGGTTCAAAACTCCGCAAGACAATGTCGCCCGGCGTCTTTTTTGGGGTGCGATCAGGGTGCGATGGAGGGGCAATAAAGGCGTGACGGCTATTGACAGGGAGTTTCCCGCTGTCAGAATTACCGATTGCCTGAGGACTGGGGTCAATACGGCAGGCAATCCCGAGCGAGTAACCCCCGTTAATCACCACACTGAACGCACCGCGCCGTCGTCGCGGGATGGTTGTTGCTTACTTGCAACCCGTTGATTGGCCGTTCTCCGCAACCCTCAGGAGGGCGGCTGGCCATGAGACAACCTCTTATTAAGGTGTGGAGGAGCAGCCGGTTCCGCTTTCACAAGAAGCAGGGAAACCGTGAATCCAGGCAACCGGGTGTACCCCGGCTCATTCACTCGTAGGAAGAGGGTAGAAAATCGTGGAGTTATTGTCTGGCGCCGACATGCTCATTCGTTCCTTGCAAGATGAAGGGATCGAATACGTTTACGGCTATCCGGGTGGTGCAGCCCTTCATATATATGACGCGCTGTTCAGGCAGGACAAGGTCAAACATATTCTGGTCAGGCATGAGCAGGCTGCGGTCCATATGGCCGACGGCTACGCCCGTGCGACCGGAAAACCAGGTACCGTACTGGTGACCTCGGGTCCTGGAGCCACCAACACCATTACTGGCATTGCCACCGCCTTCATGGATTCCATCCCCATGGTGGTGCTGTGCGGTCAGGTTGCGTCCACACTGATTGGCGAGGATGCCTTCCAGGAAACCGACATGATCGGTGTTTCCCGCCCGGTGGTTAAACACAACCTCAGCGTTCGTCACCCGGAAGACATTCCCGAGGTGATCCGCAAGGCCTATTACATTGCCGCCACAGGCCGCCCCGGCCCGGTTGTGGTTGATATCCCCAAGGATATGACCACGCCGAACGAGCGTTACGAGTATTCGTACCCCAAAAAGGTCAAGCTGCGCTCCTACAACCCGGCCATTCGCGGCCACGCCGGTCAGATCAAGAAAGCGGTCGACATGATGCTGGCGGCCCGCCGTCCGATCATTTATGCCGGTGGCGGTGTTATTCTGGGTAAGGCCTCTGAGCAGCTGACCGAACTGGTTCGCACTCTTGGTTACCCGATCACCAACACGCTCATGGGTATCGGCTGTTATCCGGCCAGCGACAAGCAGCACCTTGGCTGGCTGGGCATGCACGGCACTTACGAAGCCAACATGGCGATGCACCACTCGGATCTGATTCTCTGTGTCGGGGCGCGGTTTGATGACCGGGTCACCAACGCCACCGAGAAGTTCTGTCCGGGCGCCCGCATCATTCACATCGATATCGATCCGGCGTCCATCTCCAAGACTGTGGATGCTGACGTTCCCATCGTGGGGCCGGTTGATGCGGTGCTGAAAGAAATGCAGGCGCTGGTGAAAGAAAGTAAGGAAAAGCCGGACGCGGATGCGATCGCTGCCTGGTGGAAGCAGATCGACGAGTGGCGCGCCTTCCACGGCATGCGTTACGAAACCAGCGACGATGTGATCAAGCCCCAGGAAGTCATCGAGATGCTGTGCAGGCTCACCAACGGTGAAGCCTTCGTGACCTCCGATGTGGGGCAGCACCAGATGTTTGCGGCCCAGTACTACAAGTTCGACAAACCCAATCGCTGGATCAACTCCGGTGGCTTGGGCACCATGGGCTTCGGTTTGCCTGCGGCGATGGGCGTCAAGCTGACGCACCCGGACGATGAAGTGCTGTGCATCACCGGTGAAGGCAGTATCCAGATGAATATTCAGGAGCTGTCCACCTGTAAGCAGTACAACCTTCCGGTGAAGATCATCAACCTCAACAACCAGGCCCTGGGCATGGTCAAGCAGTGGCAGGACATGAACTACGAGTCCCGTCACTCGCAGTCCTACATGGAGTCGCTGCCGGACTTTACCAAGCTGGCAGAGGCGTATGGCCATAAGGGCATGGTGATCGACAAGAAGGCCGATCTGGAAACCAAGCTGAAAGAAGTGTTGGCGATGAAAGACGAGCTGGTGTTTGTCGACATCTACGTTGATCGCTTTGAGCACGTCTATCCGATGCAAGTAGCCCGCGGTTCTATGAAGGACATGTGGCTCAGCAAAACGGAGAGGGTGTAATCATGCGTCGAATCATTCTGTTTTGCTTGAAAACGAACCGGGTGCATTGTCCCGCGTTGTTGGCCTGTTCTCCCAGCGGAACTACAACATCGAAACGCTGACTGTGGCGCCCACCGAAGACGAGACCCTGTCCCGTCTGACCGTGACCACTACCGGGTCGGACAAGGTCATCGAGCAGATCACCAAGCAGCTCAACAAACTGATTGAAGTGGTCAAGCTGGTGGACCTGACTGAAGGCTCCCACATCGAGCGCGAACTGATGTTGGTCAAGCTGAAGGCCACCGGTTCCCAGCGGGCTGAGATCAAGCGTACCGTGGACATCTTCCGGGGCCAGATTGTTGACGTCACCAGTTCGGTTTATACCGTTCAGCTGGCGGGCGACAGCGAGAAGCTCGACGGATTTATCCAGGCGGTTGGCACCTCCGGTGTCCTCGAAGTGGTGCGTACCGGTGTCTCCGGCATTGCCCGCGGCGAAAAGGTTCTCAGCCTGTAACGGCTATTGATACGAATTGAACATCATGGCCTGATAGGGCCATTACAAATAACAGAGGTTTTGTCATGCAGGTTTACTACGATAAGGATTGCGATCTTTCCATCATCCAGGGCAAGAAAGTTGCCGTCATCGGTTTCGGCTCCCAGGGCCACGCTCACGCGTGCAACCTGAAAGAGTCCGGCGTTGACGTTACCGTTGGCTTGCGTCCGGGTTCGTCTTCCATTGCCAAGGCTGAAGCCTATGGCTGAAGACCAGCGACGTGCCTTCCGCCGTTGCTGCCGCTGACGTGGTCATGGTCCTGACTCCGGACGAGTTCCAGTCCGAGCTTTACAAGGCCGAAATCGAGCCGAACCTGAAGCAGGGCGCCACACTGGCCTTCGCTCACGGTTTTGCCATCCACTACAACCAGATCGTCCCGCGTAAAGACCTGGATGTCATCATGGTTGCTCCGAAGGCTCCGGGCCACACCGTGCGCACCGAGTTCGCCAACGGTGGTGGTATTCCTGACCTGATCGCCATCTTCCAGGACGCTTCTGGCACCGCCAAGAACGTTGCCCTGTCCTACGCCAGCGGCATCGGCGGCGGTCGTACCGGTATCATTGAAACCACCTTCAAGGACGAAACTGAAACCGATCTGTTCGGTGAGCAGGCCGTGCTGTGTGGTGGTGCCGTTGAACTGGTCAAGGCCGGTTTCGAGACCCTGACCGAAGCGGGCTACGCGCCGGAAATGGCGTACTTCGAGTGCCTGCATGAGCTGAAGCTGATTGTTGACCTGATGTACGAAGGCGGCATCGCCAACATGAACTACTCCATCTCCAACAACGCGGAGTATGGTGAGTACGTGACTGGCCCGGAAGTCATCAACGAGCAGTCTCGCGAAGCTATGCGCAACGCGCTGAAGCGTATTCAGAGTGGTGAGTACGCAAGATGTTCATCTCTGAAGGCGCTCTCAACTACCCGTCCATGACTGCGCGTCGTCGCCAGAACGCGGCGCACGAGATTGAAACCGTGGGTGAGAAGCTCCGTGGCATGATGCCGTGGATCTCTGCGAACAAGATCGTGGATAAAGACAAGAACTGATCGGGTTTCTGACTAGTTCTTGAGAAGCGCGGCCCGGGTGGCCGCGTTTTTCGTATATACTCCGCCCAAACGCTTTCCGGAGTAATGGGAATGACTGACGAAAGAAAGAATGCCGAAACCGACGCCCAGCACGTGTCGTCGGAGCAAAAGCACGAACAGGTTTCCGAGTATGAAGTGGAAGCCGGTGAAGTGGTTGAAGAGGAGCTGGTAGAGGGAGCCCCGGTTCGCCGCAAGGGCATCTACCTTCTGCCGAATGCACTCACGACAGCGTCCCTGTTTTCGGGTTTTTACGCCATCGTGTCTGCGGCCAATGGCATGTTCGATAACGCGGCTATCGCGATTTTCGTGTCCATGATTCTCGACGGTCTCGATGGCCGCGTCGCCCGCATGACCAATACCCAAAGCAAGTTTGGTGAAGAGTATGACTCTTTGGCCGACATGGTGGCATTTGGTGTGGCACCCGGTTTGGTGGCGTTTTTCTGGTCCCTTAATGGTCTGGGGAAAGTAGGCTGGGCAATAACCTTTATCTATGTGGCCGGTGCTGCCCTTCGCTTGGCACGCTTCAACACCCAGATTGGCTCCGTCGACAAGAAGTTCTTTGTCGGCCTGGCGAGCCCCGCCGCGGCCGCCTGTGTGGCTGGTCTGGTGTGGTGTTTCCACGAATTCGAACCGTCTTCCTGGCTGACGCTGCTGACAATTATTGTGGTAGGTGGTACCGGCGTGATGATGGTCAGCAACATCCTGTACCGCAGCTTCAAAGATCTCGATATGCGTGGACGGGTGCCATTTGCGGCAATCCTGCTCGTGGTTCTGATCTTTGTCGTGATCGCGCTTGATCCAGCGACCGTACTATTTACCGGGTTCTTGTTGTATGCCCTGTCAGGTCCGGTGCGGGCGCTGTTCAGAGGCAAACCCAAGCGTGGTGCGGAGGAGTCTGCGTAAGGTAATGAGTCCCGGGCTTCTGTGGCCCGGGAATTAAATGCGGAACCTCCGGTCAACCTTACCAGCGCCCGATGCCCGGGCGACTTGAGCGGAGAGTTTCGATGTTGATTAAGAGTCGCCCCTCCTGGGCACTGTCCCACCGCCACGTTACCCCCGAACACATCTATCTGAACCGTCGCCGATTCATGTCCGGTGTTGCCGCTGGCGCTGCGGGCCTCGCTATGCCCGGGTTACTGTCTGCAGCGGCGGCCCCGGTTCAGGGCGAGCCGCTCGATTTCACTCGTGCGCCCCAGTTCTCCACCGGGGAAGAAAAAACTCCGTTCAAAGACGTTATCCGCTACAACAACTTCTATGAGTTCGGGACCGGAAAGGACGACCCGGCCAAGTATGCCGAGTCCATGTCGGTTGATCCCTGGTCCGTGATTGTGGATGGCGAGTGTGGCAAGCCGGGTACCTATGCCCTCGAAGACCTGCTTCGGCCCCATGACTATGAGGAGCGGGTATACCGGTTACGGTGCGTAGAAGCCTGGTCCATGGTGATTCCCTGGGTCGGGGTACCGCTTGCCGATGTAGTGAAGCGGCTGGAGCCGACGTCCAAAGCCAAGTATGTCTATTTTGAAACCCTGGAGGACCCGGAGCAGATGCGAGGACAGCAGTCGATATTCAGCACCATCGATTGGCCGTATCGGGAAGGGTTGCGAATGGATGAGGCCATGAACGAATTGGCGTTTCTGGCTGTCGGCCTCTATGGCAAGGCTCTACCTAAACAAAATGGTGCGCCGATTCGATTGGTATTGCCCTGGAAATACGGGTTCAAGAGTATCAAGTCCATTGTCAGGATTCGTTTTCAGGAAACGCGGCCGAAGACCACGTGGGAGCGAATTGCTCCCAGTGAGTATGGCTTCTACGCCAATGTGAATCCTGAGGTCGACCACCCGCGCTGGAGTCAGAAGCGCGAGCGTCGACTGCCATCGGGGTTGTTGTCACCAAACTGGATCGAGACTGAAAAGTTCAATGGTTATGGTGAGCAGGTCGCTGGCCTCTATAAGGGCATGGACTTGCGGAAGTTCTATTAATGCCGGGAATGCTCGGTATTGAGTGGCGCCGAAGTGCGGGGGTGCTGCTAGGGTTCCGCTGGCTGGTGGCGGTGCTGGCATCTTTGCCTCTTATGTTGTTGGTTGGGGATATGTCAGTGGAGCCGTGGGACCGGATCCCGGCCAGATCATTACCGAGGCGCTTGGCCTTGCCGCCTTCCAGCTGCTGTTAGCAACTTTGGCGATGACTCCGCTCCGGCGCTGGACCGGTTGGGGCGGTTGGCTACGGGTCCGGCGCATGCTCGGTCTGTTTGCCTTCTTCTATGCGGTGCTCCATGTTCTGGCTTTTCTGCAATTCATTCTTGGTTGGTCGGATTTGTGGGCCACCTTTACCAAGCGGCCTTACATCATTGCCGGCGCGGTGGCATTTCTGTGTCTTGTGCCGCTGGCTGTAACGTCGCCTGTGAGTGCGATGCGCAGGTTGGGTCCTTATTGGAAGCGTTTGCACAAGTTGATTTATCTGGCTGTGGGTGTTGCCTGGGTCCATTTCCTATGGCAAGCAAGAAGTGATCTGGGTGAAATGGTGATGTACGGTCTGTTATTGGCGATTCTGTTAGGGGTGCGAGCTATTGGTCAGGCTGGTCCAGTCTGGTCCCTCTTAAAAAGGGCTGATATTGGTTGAATACTGCTCAAGTTGTGCGCTTGTTAACCTGCCTCATGCGTGGAAACCCGTAGTTTTGGAATTTTCTTCCCAAAGCGCGTTGACAGTTTTCCTGACGCCTGTAAAATGCGCACCACTTCTGAGGGACAAGCCACTGACACAGCGGCTACCGAGGGGTTTCACCCGGCTTTACACTGATTTCTTCGGGTTCGTAGTAGTTGTCGTACATCTCGACAGTTATGGTTCGGCTGGCCTCCGACGCTTTGCCAGGTTCACCGCTTGTAGCGCCGTGCCCGTGGCCACCATCATGGGCGCCAGCCGCAAACGCTGTTGCCGACATTGAAAGCGCCATACCCGCTACGAATAGTTTTGATGCATTCATCTTTTTATCCTCTGTAAAATAAAACTCGCGAAAACACTGCTGGATTGAGCCCCAATCTTGAGCAATGTCCAGAATCGGTTGTTACCTTCTCTCACTAACCTGAATTCTTTCTGAAAAACTCGAACTATTTTCCGTTCAGGCTGAATTCAGGTTAATCAGTCACACTTTCGACCGCGGACCATACAGAGAAGGAAAAACTCATGCGTTTACTGCTCGTCGAAGATGACCGCTTGCTTGCTGAGGGTCTGGTCAGGCAGTTGGGAAAAGCAGGTTTCAGCGTTGATACAACTCCCAGTGCCCGAGAAGCCGTCGTTCTGGGTGAGCAAGAGGATTACCGTGCTGTTGTTCTGGACCTGGGTCTACCTGATGGCAACGGGCTGGACGTATTGAGAAAGTGGCGAACGAATCACGTCAGCTGTCCGGTCTTGATTCTGACCGCGAGAGGCGATTGGCAGGATAAGGTTAACGGCTTGAAAGCCGGGGCAGACGATTACCTGGCAAAACCTTTTCAGACAGAAGAGCTAATCGCACGCCTCAACGCACTCGTGCGTCGAAGTGAAGGAAGGGTCCATGCTCAGGTTAAAGCCGGCCGCTTTGAACTGGACGAAAACCGCCAAAGCCTCAAGATGGACGACGGCGTGGAACATACACTTACCGGCACCGAATTCCGGCTGCTACGTTGTTTGATGAGCCGCCCTGGCCACGTCTTTTCCAAAGAACAACTAATGGAACAGCTTTACAACTTGAATGATAGCCCGAGTGAAAACGTCATTGAGGCGTATATTCGGAGGTTAAGGAAGCTAGTGGGCAGCGAAACCATCTCAACACGACGCGGCCAGGGGTACATTTTTAATGCGATTCCTTAAAAAGCCTGCGTCCGTAAAAGGAACCTTGCTTGCGCTGTTACTGCCCGCCGGAATTGGTCTAATGGGGGTAGCGTGGTTGGTCCATGGTTTGCTACTCGACCGAATGTCCCGGGAGTTCGTTGAAAGCCGACTGAAAGATGAAGTCGCTTTCCTTGAACACCAGATTCGCGACGCGAATGGTGAAGTTGACACTCTCCAGACGGGCGATTATTTCCAGGATGTTTTTCATCATGCCTTTGCCATACATACACCCGAACAGACCATCATTTCACCCGATACTTGGGAGCCCTTGTTAACGCCTCTGATTGAAAACGAAGAAGACGGAACCGTTCGCGTAGAAGATGCCGAAACCACTGATACTCCCTTAGACATCCTCGCCTACCGAAAGTCTTTTCAGGTCGGTGAAACACCCATCGTCGTAATCGTTTCTGAAGATCTGGGTGCGCTGAAACGCAGCCAAGCTGCACTTCATGCCTGGACCGCCGTAGTATCAGTTCTGTTGATTATGCTCTTGGTCGCCGTGCTCTGGTTCGGTATCACGATGTCCATGCGACCGGTTGTCACACTCAAAGCCGCATTAAAAAGACTCCAGGACGGAGAGATCTCCCGAATCAACGTTCAGTCGCCAGAGGAGTTCCACCCGCTGGTTCTTCAACTAAATCAGTTGCTGGACTCCTTAGATCAGCGACTGGAGCGCTCCAGGGACGCTCTCGCAAACCTGTCTCATAGCGTCAAAACCCCCATCGCAGCCGTCCGGCAGATACTGGAAGACGACACACGTCCCCTCGACACTACTCTTAGGCACCAGATGGTGGAGCGACTACGCGATATCGATAGGCAATTAGAGGCTGAAATGCGTCGAAGCCGTTTTGCAGGGCCCCAGATTGGGAAAAGCGCCTACCCCATAAAACAGGCACGGGATCTTTTGTGGATGCTCGGTCGTTTATATCCGGAAAAGTCGTTTGAACTATCGAGTTCTCTGCCTGAAGACAGCCGATGGCCGATAGAAGAACATGATCTTAATGAAGTATTGGGCAACTTACTGGACAATGCTGGCAAATGGTCTTCGAGATGCGTAGAGCTCTCTGTGGAACAAGGCAGCGGCTTCAAGCGAATAGTTGTTGCTGATGATGGCCCAGGGGTTAATCACAAGGATTTAGCCAGTTTGGGCCAAAGGGGTCTGCGGCTAGATGAGCAAACACCTGGGCACGGTCTCGGCCTTGCTATCGTTCGAGATATAGTGACTCGCTATGAAGGTAAAATCAGCTTTTCGACTAAGTCCTGTAGCGGTTTACGCGTTTCTATCGAATTATTAAGATAAAATCGAATGTTCGCTTTTGTTTAGCAACTGGAGGAGCCTGATCGCAACCCGAGGGTGATCATCGACTGGAGCTGGCAGCTTCTGCGGCATCCACAGGACCAAGGACACAAGTTACGCAACTTAGATCTCAATACTCTCGGCTATCTCCAGAGCATCCTCCACCTCGACACCAAGGTATCGCACTGTACTGGACATATTTGTATGGCCGAGTAACAACTGGACCGCTCGAAGGTTTTTGGTCTTTTTGTAGATCAGTGTTGCTTTGCTGCGTCTCATTGAGTGAGTGGCATAGACTGAAGGATCGAGTCCAATGCTGGTTGTCCACTTCTTGACGATACGGGCATATTGATGAGTAGTGATGTGATCAAACTTCCTCATCCGGCTCGGCCATAAATAATCCATTCCAGATAGTCCGCGAAGTTCGATCCACGCTTCGACCGATTCGCGAGTCTTTTTGGTTATCTCAAACTGAACAGGCTGACTGGTTTTCTGCTGGATGACTTGCGCCCGATCCAGAACCTCTCCGTTTCTGGAAATATCTCGAACCAAAAGCTTAACCATATCGCAAGACCGGAGTTTGCAATCAATCGCCATGTTGAACATCGCCAGCTCGCGGATGTTCTTTGCGATCTCTAACCGAATACGGATAGCCCATATTTGTTCGAGTTTGAGTGGTAGCTTTTGGCCAACGAGCTTCCCCTTGTTCCAGGGAGCTTTGCTGATAGGAAGTGTCATGACGTGGCCCTCTTCGGAGGGTAAGGGCCTTTAAGTATGGTTCAGAAGATTGTTCTCTGCTGGCCAACCTGGTCGCAAAGCGGACATTCATCCTCGCCCATGCCCAACCATTGTCCTGGCATTCCATTGCGCACGGTACAAGCCTCGAAGTTCCCTCGACGAATGAATCGCTAAGCAATACTTAGCTGAAAAAACCGGCCCCGTGGACGCATGAGGCC
Organism: Marinobacter similis; assembly: GCF_000830985.1. Taxonomy (GTDB): domain Bacteria; phylum Pseudomonadota; class Gammaproteobacteria; order Pseudomonadales; family Oleiphilaceae; genus Marinobacter; species Marinobacter similis. The sequence continues at coordinate 2,969,252 of NZ_CP007151.1, forward strand.
GGATGTCGGTACATTTATCAGAGTTTAAATCACAACACCTTCTTCAACTGCCCGTAGTCTCCTCCGGTGCGCAAGACCAGCGTGATGTCGTTATCGTTCCGGTTCCTGAAGAACCAGCCATGGTCGCCGGTGAAGGCTGCTTCCAGCTCACCCTCGTCTTCCGGCACGCCCCGGCCTTTTTCATAGGAAATGGACTGGCCGCTTCCATTGCCATGGGTATCAAAGTTGATCGGGCCGCCCTCAGCCACCCAGGAGAACCGGGCTACGGCACCTTCCTCCATGGTGAGTTTGTATTCGGTGCCTTCTCCTGGTGTGAGGACCACACGCACTTCATCCTGCCACTGCGGTTCCGCAATTTCTGGTTCAGGTGCAGGCTCTGGTTTGGCAGGTGCAGCCTCTGCCTCAGGTGACGGGGCAGGTTCCTCTACGACTTGCGCCACGACAGGTTCTTTCACTTCCGGGGCCTTCTGATCGACCGAGGATTGCACCGCAACCATTTGGGCAGCCTGGTCAGCAGCCGCTTCTTCGGCGAGCTGTTCTTTGATCTCGCCCATTTCTGTCAGGCCCAAAAGCCGACCTGCGCCGGTTGGGTCCAGGGCGTATTCGGCGGGCATGACCACGGTTACCAGCAGAGCCAGCGCCACAACAGCGGCAACAATGGTTGATCGAACCAGCTTGGCGGTGCTGGGCAGTTCTTCACGGTTGGGTATATCGTTGTTGTACATGGGGAATCTCCAGAATCAGGCGACAAAGTAACCGGTGAGCTGATAGCCAAAGAGCAGAAAACCTGCACTCATCATGGCCACGTTAGCGGTGTAGGCATGGCGGAAAAATCCGTCGGTTTTTCGCCAGAAGCTTATGGCAATCAGGATCATGGCCAGGGCGATCAACTGTCCGATTTCCACGCCCACGTTGAAGGCAAGGAGGTTCGGAATCAGGCCGTCCGGCGAGATGTCGTATTCGATGATCTTGGTGGACAGGCCGAAACCATGGAAGAACCCGAAAATCAACGTGGCGGCCTTGGTGTTGGGCTGGAACCCAAACCACCGCTGATAGGCACCTATGTTGTCCAGTGCCTTGTAGACGATGGACAGACCGATAATCGCATCAATGATGTAGCTGTTGATGCCCACGTTGAAGTAAACCCCCAGCAGCATCGTGGTGGAATGCCCCAGGGCAAACAGGCTCACGTAGATCGCGATGTGCTGCATGCGATACAGGAAGAAAATGACACCCAGCAGGAACAGCAGGTGGTCATAGCCGGTGACCATGTGCTTGGCCCCCAGATAGATGAACGCAATGAGGTTTATCCCGGTAATTTCCTGGATGTATCCCTTGTCGCCCTGAGCGACGGCATGGGCGAGCGCATCGGAGCTCACACCCAGTAAGCCCAGGGTCAGAAATATCCAGAACAGACGACTGCCGGTGCCGGTTGAGGACACACCACGACAACCGCCAAGCAAGCTTGACAACATAAAGACTCCAATCGAATTTGTTTTCTCGGGCCGCGAAAGCGGCAAGAATCAAGTGGAAAGGGAGACTTTTGGAGGGCGTTCAAGCCGATAGCGCAAACTGCGGGGAGAACCTCCGGCAAAGGGCACGGGCTGCCGGAGAACGGTCAGGCTTTGGGAAAAAAATGGAATTCTGAGCTGGTCCACGGTCTCGTGGGTGTGGTTGCCAGCATCATGATGCAGTGATGATGTCTCTGGCTCCTCGTCAAAATCGTGGGGGTGTCCATGGCCACCATGACTGCCTGGATTAGCGTCAGACTGGGATTCCCAATCGCCCGCTAACTCAGCCACACCGTGAGAGAACGACTCGCCAATCACCGACAATGAAAGGCCCGCCAATGCAAACAGCATGACGAGCGTCGGAAGCAGCTTTCTCTGGTGGATGGCCGAAATCATCAATCTAATGGGTCGAGTCTGTGGTTGGATTTCAACGAAAACAGAGGATACCACCGCCCCATGGGGGATCGGAATTAAACATGGTAAATGTGTTCACAGTCACCACTTTGACAAAGCTTGAAACAGAATCTGTTGAAGTTCTATTCGTTCATCGTTGAGTGGTTTGCCTTCTAACCGCCGCTTGGCAAAGTTGAATCGCCGCCACCTCTGGAATGGGGTGAATGCAGAGACATTTCTTGTGCAATTCGGGAGGAATCCGAAATTTGGGGTGCTGCGAATGTTCGCTTTTGTTTTGGGAAACATAGGGCCAGCCAAAACCGAAGGCTTAGATCCCCAAAACCTGTCCGGTTCGGCCAAAAAATGGTGACAAGCACACGGAAGAACAAAAAAATCCCGGTCAGTGGGGGGATTAATCTGACCGGGTCGCGAAAAAGTACGCTGGAAGACGCTGTTGTCGCGTAAAGGTAAAGCCTAGCCCTTCACCCCGCCGGCGGTTAGGCCGCCCACAATCCACTTCTGGCAGTACAGGAAGATCAGGGTGATGGGCAGGCCAGACAGCACGGCAGCGGCTGCGAAATCGCCCCAGAGGTAATTCTGTTCGTAGAGGTACTGTTGCGCACCCACGGCCAGTGTCAGCTTATCGGTATCCACCAGCAGCACCGAGGCCATCGGGTATTCCATGATGGTCATGATGAACGCCAGGATGAACACCACCACCAGGATGGGCACCGACAGCGGCAGCAGGATATACCGGAACGCCTGCCAGGTGGTGGCACCATCAACAATGGCAGCCTCTTCCAGGGACCGGTCGATGGAGTCGAAATAGCCCTTGATGGTCCAGATGTGCAGTGCCATACCACCCAGGGAGGCAACAATCACGGCACCGTGGGTGTTCAGGCCAAGCCAGCTGACGTGATTGCCAATCTGATCAAACAGGGCGTACAGCGCAACCAGCGACAACACCGGCGGGAACATCTGGAAAATCAGCATCGACTTCAGCACCGCCCCCTTGCCGGCGAAGCGCATGCGCGCAAAGGCGTAGGCACTGGTAGTCGAGAGCGCCAGGATCAGCACCGATGACGCCACCGCCACCTTGATGGAATTCCAGAGCCACAGCAGCACCGGGAACGGCGGCTGGGTGGTGACTCCGTCTTCCCCGGTGTAAGGCAGGCCAAGCGCCAGGTACCAGTGCTCCAGGGAAGGGTTCTGCGGCAGCAAGCTGCCTGAGGCGAAGTTACCACTGCGGAAGGAAATGGAAATAACCATCAGCAGCGGAAACAGCACGATTGCGATGAAAGCCAGCATGCCAAGATGAGAAGCCAGCACGCGGTATTTGGTTGATTGGGGTTGAACCATCGCCATGGGAAGCTCCTATACCTTGATCTTGGACAGTTTGAGATTGATCAGCGACAGCGCGCCCACAACCAGGAAGATGGCAGTGGCAATAGCGGCAGCCAGACCAAAGTTCTGTCCGGAGTCCTGGAACGCAATCCGGTAGGTGTAGCTCACCAGCAGATCCGTTGTTCCGGCCGGCGTGCTCGCACCGATGATATCGGGTGCACCACCGGTCAGCAGTGCGATCAGGACAAAGTTATTGAAGTTGAATGCAAAACTGGCAATCAGCAGCGGCATCAACGGCTTGATGATCAACGGCAATGTGATGTTGAACAGATTACTGACCGGCCCGGCGCCGTCCATCGCGGAGGCTTCGTAAAGATCCCTGGGGATGGCCTGCAACAGCCCCATGCACAACAACATCATGTAGGGGTAGCCGAGCCAGGTATTCACTATCAGGATCATGGTTCGCGCCAGCGCCGGATCACTAAACCAGTCCGGACGCAGCCCGAACAGGCCTTCCAGCACCAGGTTGATTTCACCGAAGTTCTGGTTGAACAGACCCTTGAACACCAGGATCGAAATGAACGCCGGTACCGCGTACGGCAGGATCAGCATGGTGCGGTAGAAGCCTTTGCCCCGGATCTGGTCCCACTGCAGCAGGTTAGCCAGCAACAAGCCCAGCGCCAGTGTGAAGATCACGGTGGCTACGGCAAAGGACAGGGTCCAGACAAAGATCTGGAAAAAAGGACCACGGATGGTCGGATCGCTGACTACCTTCAGGTAATTGTCCCAACCGATATTGACGGTCCAGCCTGGCGACAGGGTCTCGCCATCGGCGCTGCGGTAAAAGCCGGTCTCGTGATCGGGAAAATAGGTTGTTCCGGTTTGATTGTCGGTCAGGCTGCCATTGTCGTGCTGACTGAACTGCGGATGAATCGCCGCGAAGGAGCGCAAGCTGGCCTGACTGAGTTCACGTCCGTCTTCGGTGATCAGCGTCACCTGCGACAACAACTCGCGCAACTGAATAATGTCGCGAATGCCCAGAGCCTCGCCTCGGGGCTGGCCCGACAGCGGCAGTACCGGCGCCGTAGTTTCGCCGGCCTCCAGCTCCATGGGTGCCGAGGTCAGATTCTGGTGCTTGCCCTTCAGGTGAACGATGTAACCGGCATTGGTCTTGTAGAGCTCGTAGTCGTAGCGCACCGCTTCTGACTGGTAGGTCCGGCTCAGCAGGTTTTCCTGCACTTGCCCGAAACTCAGCAGGTTACTGGCACTGTAGTTGGTGAAACCAATGCCAATGGTGTACATCAGCGGGAAGATTACGAACAGGCCCATGCCGGCGATCGCCGGAAAGATATACCGGTGCGCGTACAGTTTGCGGTTGAAGAACACCATCACCGCAGAGGCTGTAAGCACCAGGAACAGCATGGCGAATACGAACTCGCGCTGGGCGTACAAGGCCAGGATCAGGTAGAGCGACATGCCAACCAAGGCGGCAAGGGCGCTCCACTTCAAAAATGCTCGAAACATGAAGTATCTGCTTTCGATTCCGGGAGAGGACAGGGTTTCCGTTATCATTGTAGTCAGCCCGTAGGTTGCCACCGCTTCAGGGAGGCGGTGGCAGATTGTCGTCCATGGGTGTACTCGTGCGGTTACGGGCAGCGGTCCCTGCTGCCCGAACGGCCCACCGGTATTACCGGGTGATGCGCTGGGCCGCCGCGTTCAAGGCGTCTTCGACAGGCTGTCGGCCAGAGGTGATGTTCTGCAGAGCCGGCCCCATGGATGACCAGAAGGCTCCCATGGCGGGAACGTTAGGCATGGGATCGCCCAGCTGAGCATTCTCGAACGTCGCTTGATGTTCGGGTTTGACGACAGCTCGTCCATGAATTCCTTGTTGGCTACAGCGCCGAGCGGTACGTCGTCATTCACCATTTTCAGGCCTTTGACAGACAGCGCGTAGTTCTCCAGGAATTCAACGGCCAGGTCCTTGTTGGGACTGGCTGAGTTCAGTGTCGCCGCCATAACGCCGACCATCGGTTTGCTGGGCTCACCGTCAACGGTGGGCAGCGTAGTTACACCAAAGTTGATGCCACTCTTCTCCAGGTTGCCCCAGGCCCAGGGACCGTTGATCATCATCGCAGTCTCGCCTTTGTTGAAGCTCGACTCCATAGCGCTGTAATCGGCGCCACGGGGCATAACGCCCTCCTCGATCAACGTGGTCAGCGCCTGTGCGCCCTTGACCGCGCCTTCGGTGTTCACCCGGTGTCCTTCACATTCACGGAGCCGTCATCCGCCTCGGCGAAAATGTAGCCGCCAGCCGCTGCCAGCATGGGCCAGGTGAAGTAGGTGTTGTTGTAGTCCCAAAGAATGGCTTTCTTGCCGTTTGCCGCCAGTTTCTTGTGCACCTCGGGAATGTCCTCGAAGGCGTTTGGTGGCTCCGGCAGCAGGTCTTTGTTGTAGATCAGACCAATCGATTCAACAGCCATGGGATAGCCGTACTTCTTACCGTCGACGGTGACGGCATCCCAGGTGAAACCGTAGTTGGCATCAACCACCTTGCTGGAAGGCTTGATCTCCGAAATGATGCCGCTCTGAGCCCACTCACCAAAACGGTCATGGGCCCAGATAAAGATGTCGGGACCATTGCCGGTAGCGGCGGACTGCTGGAATTTGTCGGTTGCATTGTCAGGGTGGGCAACCTCAACCGGAATGCCGGTTTCCTTGGTGAACCAGTCACCCACTTCCTGCAGGCCATCGTAGCCTTTGTCACCATTGATCCACACCAACAGCTTGCCCGATTCGATTTCTGCATGGGCAGGCGCGGAAAGCCCAACCGTGGCGGCGACGATAGATGCGGCGAGGGTACTGCGAATAAAGAGTCGACGATTCATCAGGTGTTTCCTCTGTCTGTTCTTGCCTTATTCTTGTTGTCCGGCCGTTCGCGAGGTGTTGGTGAGCCGGGATGAACGCAAAATGCTCTTTTGCGAGTCTTTGCACTTTGTTGCAACCGAGCTAAATAAGCATCCCCCCTTATTTCATTCCCCGAGGCGTAGCGCGGGGGAGTAGAAAGGCGTAGAGATCTCCGTCTACCACCCCGGTTCCGACTCTGCTTTCATGTCATGCACAAGAACCATAATCCCAACCGGAGCTGACACCATGAAACCCTGCGTCTCCCCACTGTCTTTCTCGACCGGCATGGCCGCTGCGCTGCTGATCACCGGCTGTGCGACCGACAACTCGCAGCGACCCCACTCCGCTGCCATGGCAGGCCCGCCAGGCGCAGTCCCGACTGACATGTTCTGCGAGGCCAGCACCAGCGAGATCAGTATCCCGGTCGGCAACACCTTTGCCGAAGGCGAGCAGGTTCGCGACTTTTACAGCGGCCGTATGGCCAGGGTCCAGGATGGTCAGGTCACCCTGAAGCCGGCAGATGGTGCTGAAGGCCTGGTCTTGCTGGAGCCGGCAGAAGATAGCATTGGCCAGTTCAAATGGGCAGGTGCCACGGTCTATTTCGCGGTAACAGACCGTTTCGCCAATGGCCGCACGGACAACGATCTGAATTACGGCCGCCAGCGCGACGGCAAAGACGAAATTGGCACCTTCCACGGCGGCGATTTCGCCGGTCTGACCCAGAAACTGGACTACCTCAGTCAGCTAGGGGTGAATGCCGTGTGGATCACCCCGCCCTTCGAGCAGGTGCACGGCTGGGTAGGCGGCGGCGACCGGGGCGATTTTCGCCACTATGGCTACCACGGTTACTACGCCCTCGATTTCACCGTGCCCGACGCCAACTTCGGCACCCGAAGAATTTCGCACGCTGGTCAACGAGGCCCACAAGCGGGACATCCGCGTGGTCGTGGACGTGGTGATGAACCACCCCGGCTACAGCACCCTGCAGGACATGCAAACGTTCGGTTTCGGCTCACTGTATGACGGCTTCGAGAAGCATTTGCCCGACCAATGGGGCCAATGGCAGCCTGAGTCCTGGGAGAACAACCACGCCTACCATGCCTTCATCGATTACGACCACAGCGATTGGCGCCACTGGTGGGGTAAGGACTGGGTCAGAGCCGGTATCGCCGACTATGACACCCCGCCGAACGCCTCGATTGACGCCCAGCGCGGCTCCCTCGCGTTCCTGCCCGATTTCAAAACCGAATCCGACCAGACCGTGGACCTGCCGTTATTCCTCCAAAACAAATCGTCATCCCGGGCTGAAGCCCTGACTGACGCTACCGTGCGTGACTACCTCGTTTCCTGGCTGACCAGCTGGGTTCGGGACTTTGGCGTAGACGGGTTCCGGGTCGACACGGCCAAGCATGTTGAACCTGAAGCCTGGAACGAACTCAAGCAACAGGCCCAGCAGGCGCTGAACGATTACCGTGCGCAAAACCCGGATGCCGCCCTGCCCGCCGAGGAGTTCTGGATGGTGGCCGAAGTGTTTCCGCATTCAGTTCGCCGCAGCGGCTACTTTGACGCTGGCTTCGATGCCGTGATTAACTTCGACCTGCAAGAAGAGGCCAGTGCCGGCGCCAAGTGCCTGCCCGCCATGGAAGCGGTCTATCAGGACTACGCCAGCAGAATGCATGGCGAGACTCCATTCAACGTGATGAGCTACATCTCATCCCACGATACCAACTTGTTCAGCCGCATTGCAGGCGATGATCCGGTATTGCAGAAACGGGCTGCCGCGGCTCTGTTGCTGACGCCCGGCGCGGTACAGATTTTCTACGGCGACGAGACCGGACGCCCTTTCGGAGCAACGGGCTCGGACCCGCACCAGGGTACCCGGTCGGACATGAACTGGGCCGACCTTGAGCAGCCAGAGACAGCAAACATCCTGGGTCACTGGCAGGCCCTGGGACAATTCAGGGACCGCCACCCTGCCGTTGGCGCCGGTGCTCACAAGCTGATTAGCCAGCAACCCTACACCTTCTCAAGAACTCACGGGCACGACCGAATTATCGTCGCCTTCGCAAGGAAATAGCACTGATGACAGACTCAACCGATTACCTGGCCCATACGCCACTGATCCTCGGCATGATGCGGCTGCATGATCACACCGAGCTGACCAACCCCGCTAACCTGGCCAACTGGATCAACGCGCGGCTGGACCAGGGCCTGAACGTGTTCGACCACGCTGACATTTATGGCGATACCGAGTGTGAGCGGATTTTCGGCGAGGCACTGGCCGCCGATCCGAGCCTGCGCCAGAAAGTGCGGATCATCACCAAGACCGGGATCGTTCATGGGCATCAGGACGAAAGTCGCTGGAAGACCAAGCACTATCGCGCAGAGGCTGGCTACATTGCCAACGCCATCGATCGCGCCCTGACGCGTCTGCAGGTGGAGCAAATCGATACTTTCCTGATTCACCGGCCGGATCCGCTGATGCAGGCAGATTCCGCCATGGCGGCGCTGGAAAGAGCGGTCGAGGCGGGCAAAATCCGGCAAATCGGTGTGTCCAACTTCCTGCCGGAGCAATGGCGCTGGCTCCAGCACAACTGCAAACTGCCGCTGGTGTGCAACCAGAGCGAGCTGTCGCTGAGCCATACAGAGGCGTTGTTCGACGGCACCATGGAGGCGCACCTGAAGGATGAACTGCGCTGGCTGGCGTGGTCACCGCTGGGCGGCGGCGCACTGGCCGATGCCCTGCCACAGGAACTGCTGGAAGCAGCGAAAGAGGAAACCGGCCTGTGTGAAACCGGCCTGGCCATTGCCTGGTTGCGGCAACTTCCAGGTTCGCCAATTCCGGTGCTGGGCTCCATGCGCGAGTCTCGCATTCAGGCAGCCCAGGCCGGCGCCCAGAGCGTGTTGCCTAGGTCGCTCTGGTTTGCACTGCTGGAGGCGGTCCGCGGCCATCGCGTGGCCTAAAAACAAAAAAGCCCGGCTCACTTTATAGTGAACCGGGCTTTTTTTGGTAAGAAATACCGCGTTTAGCGGGCTTCTTCCAGGTCTTCAGCAGCTCATCGTAGGCAACGGTCTTGCCCTGAGGCTTCTCGTTGGCCAGCTTGGCCTTCGGTGAGCCCGGCTGATCCAGCCAGTACTGCGGATCGCGCTCCTCGTTCAGCTTCGGACCACAGTTCGGCATTACGCTGGCACGCTCCAGGCGCTCCATAACGCGATCCTGAGCCTGCGCCAGTCCGTCCAGTGCTTTCTGGGGAGTTGCCTCACCGCTTGCAGCCTGGGCGATATACTGCCACCACAGCTGCGCCAGCTTAGGATAATCAGGCACGTTGGTACCGGTTGGTGACCACTGTACCCGAGCCGGGCTGCGGTAGAACTCAACCAAGCCACCAAGCTTGGGCGCCATTTCAGTCATCGCCTCAGACTCGATGTCAGACTCACGAATAGGCGTCAGGCCAGCGATAGTCTTTTCCAGTGACACGGTCTTGGACACGGTAAACTGCGCGTACAGCCACGCGGCCAGACGACGCTTTTCCGGGGTGGACTTCATGAAGGTCCAGGAACCCACGTCCTGATAACCCAGCTTCATGCCCTCTTCCCAGTAGGGCCCACGAGGAGACGGAGCCATCCGCCACTTAGGCGTGCCATCTTCGTTGACCACCGGCAGGCCGTCTTCGATCATGCTGGCCGTGAACGCGGTGTACCAGAAAATCTGCTGGGCAACGCCACCCTGTGCCGGAACCGGGCCGGCTTCAGAGAAAGTCATGCCCTGAGCTTCGGGCGGCGCAAACTCACGCAGCCAATCGACGTACTTGGTGGTGGCAAAGACGGCAGCCGGGCCATTAGTAGCACCACCGCGACTGACACTCGACCCTACCGGATGACACTCGTCAACCCGGATACCCCACTCATCAACGGGCAGACCGTTAGGCAGCCCCTTGTCACCGGCACCGGCCATGGAGAACCAGGCATCAGTGAAACGCCAGCCCAGTGACGGGTCTTTCTTGCCGTAGTCCATGTGACCGTAGACTTTCTCGCCGTCGATCTCTTTGACGTGGACTGAGAAAAACTCAGCGATGTCTTCGTAGGCGGACCAGTTAACCGGTACACCCAGCTCATAACCGTAAATGTCCTGGAACTGTTTCTTCAGGTCTTCACGCTCGAACCAGTCGGCACGGAACCAATACAGGTTGGCAAACTGCTGGTCTGGCAGCTGGTAAAGCTTGCCGTCAGGACCGGTGGTGAATTCAAGACCGATGAAATCCTCGAGATCCAGGGTCGGCAGGGTCAGGTCCTTGCCTTCGCCATTCATGATGTCCTCAACCGGCATCACCTTTCCGTATCGGAAGTGAGTGCCGATCAGGTCCGAGTCGTTTACCCAGCCGTCGTAGATATTGCGGCCAGACTGCATTTGCGTCTGCAGCTTTTCGATCACGTCACCTTCCTGAATCAGCGTATGCGTCAGGTTGATGCCAGTGATTTCAGAGAAGGCCTTGGCCAGAACGTTAGATTCGTACTCGTGGGTAGCGATGGTTTCCGAGACAACGTTGATGTCCATGCCACGGAATTCCTTCGCGGCCTCAATGAACCATTTCATCTCCTGCATCTGCTGCTCTTTGGTCAGCGTTGATCGCTTGAAGGAGTTGTTCACCCACTTTTCGGCCGCGTCCAGATTCTCATTGGCACTAGCTGCAGGCTCAAACCAAGCGCCGCAGCACCGATAGCGGCGCCGAGAAGCATGGTTCGGGGATATTTATTGTTCTTAAACATATCCGACCTCGTTCGTCCTTATTGAATGGAGCGGAACAGCCCCTGCCCCGCTTCCAGAGTCATAGCGCTCATAGGGCGCTATTCTTTCATGTCGAAACCGAAAACTGATCGATTCCGACCATGATCCAGAAATTAGTTCGTTTGCGAAATCTTTACAACCGGACGCCCAGTCTTTTCAGCTCCGGCTAACCCCAGCGCAACAGCACCAGCAGCCAAAGCACCGACACCGCCAGCGCAACCAGTAGCGTGATATCACTGACCGCGAGAAAGGTCAGGTGGATATACGCGGCCGACAGCAAGCCAATGAACAGGCGGTCACCTCGAGTTGTGGCGATGGGCAGAAAGCCCTTTCGCTCGGTACAGGGTGAAACGATTTCGTAAACGGTCATCACCGCCAGGATGGCTGCAATGACGGCGAAAAAAATGGCAACGGACGGAGTCCAGTTCATCCACGCAAGCATGTCTGTTCTCCTTTAAACGCGTCCAAGAGCGAAGCCAGTGGCAACATGGTTACGCACGAACCAGATCACCAGAATGCCGGGGATGATGGTCAGCACACCGGCCGCCGCCAGAACCCCCCAGTCGATCCCGCTCGCCCCTACCGTTCGGGTCATGATGGCAGCAATGGGCTGGGCATCCACCGATGTCAGCGTTCGCGCCAGTAGTAACTCGACCCAAGAGAACATAAAGGCGAAAAACGCGGTCACCCCAATGCCGGAACGAATCATCGGCAGAAAGATCTTCACGAAGAATTTGGGGAAACTGTAACCATCAATGTAGGCCATTTCGTCGTACTCGCGCGGCACCCCGGACATAAAGCCCTCCAGGATCCAGACCGCAAGCGGCACGTTGAACAGGCAGTGCGCCAGAGCAACCGCAATGTGGGTATCGAAAAGGCCGATGGACGAATACAGCTGGAAGAATGGCAGCAGGAAAACCGCGGGTGGTGCCATGCGATTACTCAGCAACCAGAAAAACAGATGCTTGTCGCCGACGAACTTGTAGCGGCTGAATGCGTAGGCGGCCGGAAGCGCCACCAACAGCGTGATCACCACGTTGATCGAGACGTACAGCATGGAGTTCAGGTAACCGTTGTACCAACTCGGGTCGGTAAAGATGGTCGCGTAGTTGGCGAAGGTGAAATTCTCCGGCCACAGGGTCAACCCGCTCAGAATCTCCTGGTTGGTCTTGAACGACATGTTCAGCAACCAGTAGATCGGCGTCAGTAGCAGCACGATGTAGATCGTGATCCCGATGTTTTTGGAACGTGTCTGTTTCATCGCGCCCTCCTTATTTTTCTTTGTCGGCGTGAGTGATGGCGGTAAAGAACAACCAGGAAATCAGCAATACGATCAGGAAGTAGATCAACGAGAACGCAGCCGCCCGGCCAAGATCAAACTGACCGATGGCCATGGTCGTCAAGGTCTGGCTGAGGAATGTGGTTGAGCTTCCAGGGCCGCCACCGGTCAGAACGAAGGGTTCGGTGTAGATCATGAAGCTGTCCATAAAACGCAGCAGCACCGCGATGATCAGCACGTTTTTCAGGCGTGGCAATTGGATGTAACGGAACACCGCCCACTTGGACGCGCGATCAATCTCCGCTGCCTGATAAAACGCCTCCGGAATCGCCCGCAAGCCCGAGTAGCACAACAGGGCCACCAGCGGCGTCCAGTGCCACACATCCATCAACAGCACGGTAAACCAGGCATCGACGGTGTCGCCGGTGTAGTTGTAATCAAAGCCCATGGAATTAAGTGCCCAGCCGAACAGGCCGATGTCAGCACGACCGAAGATCTGCCAGATGGTGCCCACTACGTTCCAGGGGATCAGCAGCGGAATGGCCAGCAGAATCAGCACCAGCGATGCTTTCATGCCGGATTTCGGCATCATCAGGGCAATACCGATACCCAGGGGAATCTGAATCATCAGCACGGCACCGGAAAACAGGAACTGTCGCAGCAATGAATCCTGCAACCGCTCATTGGTCAGTACCTCTTTGAACCATTCGGTGCCCACGTAGTAAGCCTGGCCAGGTCCGAAGATATCCTGAACCGAATAGTTCACGACCGTCATCAACGGTACCAACGCCGAGAAGGCGACCAGAAGGAAGACCGGCAGCACCAGCCACCAGGCACGGTTATTGGGTATTTTGACCATCACTGCTGCTCCTTGATCAGAAACTCATCCACGTACAGCATCAGCACTGTTTCGGGAAAAGGAGGTAAACACTGGCGCCCACGTCGCTATGGAAATCTTCGCTCTGGCGCACTTTTAGCTTCTTGCCACCCACTTCAACGGTGACAATCTTGTAGGTGCCAAGATCCTCCACGTCCAGAACCGCAGCCTCCAGGGAGTCATCCGACGGGCTTTCCGAAATTTCGATAAATTCCGGGCGAATACCAATTTTCAGGTTATCGCTCTTCACCCGTTGCAGCAGGCTGTTCTGCCACGCCTCGAGCGGCACGAACACACCGTTGAACATCACCCCATCCGGGCGCCGTTCAACGGGGATCAGGTTCATCCCCGGACTGCCGATAAAGAAACCCACAAAGGTGTGGTTGGGCCGCTCGAACAGCTCCGTTGGCGTACCGAACTGAACAATCTGACCGCCGTACATCACCGCGATCTTGTCAGCAAAGGTGGATGCCTCGAGCTGGTCGTGGGTGACGTACACCATAGTGATGTCGAACTTTTCGTGGATCTGCTTGAGCTTGCGTCGCAACTTCCACTTCAGCTGTGGATCGATCACCGTCAGCGGCTCGTCAAACAGGATCGCAGAGACGTCCTCACGCACCAGGCCACGCCCCATGGAAACCTTCTGCTTTTCATCGGCAGTCAGGTTCTTCGCCTTTTTGTAGAGCTTGTCCCCGATTTCCAGCACTTCCGCGATCTCATGGACGGGCCTTGATCTGAGAGGTGGGCACCTTGTTGTTCTTGAGCGGGAACGCCAGGTTGTCGAATACCGTCATCGAGTCGTAGATCACCGGAAACTGGAACACCTGGGCGATGTTGCGTTCCCTGGGCGACAATTCGTTCACCCGGCGGCCGTCAAACAGTACATCACCCTCGGAGGGCGCCAGCAGTCCGGAAATGATGTTGAGCATGGTGCTCTTGCCACAGCCCGAGGGGCCCAACAGTGCGTAGGCACCGCCCTTCTCCCAGACATGGTCGAGTTGGCGAATGGCGTAGTCTTCCGCTCCGGTTGGCGTGGCACTGTAGCTGTGCGCCAGCGATTTCAATTGAATTTCAGCCATCAGGCAGCTCCTCCTGAAATCTGGGACGGGGTGTGCACCAGCTGTTCGTTGCTGTCGAACACGAACAGCTTATTGATCGGCAGGTAAACCTTGACCGGCGCACCGGTGTGGTAGGAATGAACGCCCATCAGCTGCAGTACCATTTCAAAATGACTGTTCTCAACGTGCATGAAGGTTTCCGAGCCACTGATTTCGCTCAACTCCACCTCCATAGACATCTCCAGATCATCATCGCTGGTCGGCACCAGACCGATGTGACTTGGGCGAATACCGAACCAGTAATCGCCCGGCGTCAGCTTTGACAGCCCCTGTGTCAGGGCGTGATGGGAGTATTCGTCAAAGGTGACTTCGGTGGCCGACACCCGGCCCCGAATCATGTTCATTGGCGGCTCGCTGAACAACTGGGCTGCCAGCGTATTGACCGGTGCCCGGTATACATCCATCACCGGCCCGCTCTGCACCACTTTCCCTTCGTGCAACAAGGTAGTCGTGCCACCCAGGGCGAGTGCTTCATTGGCTTCCGTAGTTGCGTACACGGCAATGCACTGGCGCTCCCGGAAGAGATGACGCAGTTCCGCCCGCAGCTCTTCTCGCAGTTTGTAGTCCAGGTTTACCAGGGGCTCATCAAACAGCACCAGGGTCGAATCCTTGACCAGGGCACGGGCCATGGCCGTGCGCTGCTGCTGGCCACCGGACAACTCCAGGGGGTGACGCTTCAGCAACGGCTCGATCTGCAGCATCGAGGCGGTTTCCTTAACCCGACGATCGATCTCGCTCTCGGGCGTCTTGGCCAGGCGCAGCGGTGAGGCAATGTTTTCGTAGACCGTGAGGTTCGGGTAGTTGATGAACTGCTGATAGATCATCGAAATGTTGCGGCTCTGGACTGACTGGCCGGTTACGTCGGTGCCGTTATAGATCAGGCGGCCGCTGGTTGGCTTATCCAGACCAGCCATCAGCCGCATCAGAGACGTTTTTCCAGCCAGGGTACGACCAAGCAGAACATTGAAAGAACCCGCCTCAAAGGTGAGGTTGGCATCCCGGATGAAATCGACACCATCGACCTCATGGGAGAGATTCTCCAGTACTAAGGACATAGACCTTCCTTTTTGTTCTTTTACGAACGCTAAGCGGAGTGTGTTGGCGGACTCCGAACACTACAAATGCAAAACGCCAACGCAATCCATGTACCAGTTTTTTTCAGATTGTAAGTGGAAACACTTATAACCATGTTTTTAAATCATTTTTTTAGGACTTCAGAAATTTTTCGGGTGATGTTCGAATGTTCGTTTAACACTGATTTGTTCAGCTTGAACATTGACGAAACGGTCAATTGAACACATGATTGAACAATTCGTGCCGCCGATCTGAACAGTTACGACGCACTCGACCAACAACAAAAGCCAAGGCGACCACCGGATCAGGGTTATGCGAAAAAACGAACGCTCAGAAGAACGACAGCTCGTAACCGACTCCTGGAACCGCTGCCAGGCCTGGGGGCTCAGCCACGACGACAAACCGGCAGCCCGAACCGCCGATCCGGCCTATCTAAAGCAAGTCGAGCTGAAGCACCACGAACTGATGGCCAGCACGGCTGCCGAAGTGGTGCCCTATTACCGGAATGTTCTGTCCAGTAGCCGCTGCCTGATCCTGATGGCCGACCCGGACGGCACCATCCTTAAAAGCTGGGGGGACGAACGCGTCACCGACGCCCGCCTCCGGCCATGGCTCCAGCGCGGCGCCAACTGGCAGGAATCCCTGTGTGGCACCAACGCCATTGGCACCGCGATTGCCAACCAACTACCAGTGCAAGTCCAGCGCAATGAACATTTTCTCAAACAGTTCCGCAGCTTGATTGGTTCGGCCGCGCCCATTTTCGACACTGAGAAACAGCTCGCGGGCGTGCTCAGCGTGTTCAGCGACGCCTACCTGCCCCAGGCCCACACCCTGGGCATGGTGCGTCTGCTGTCCCAGTCGGTGGAAAATCGTTTGATCATTCGGCAGTTCGAAACCAGCCACGTCCAGATCACGCTGAATACCACCGCTGACAATTTCGACAGCCCCTGGTCCGGCATCCTGATTTGCGACAGTGCGGGCAAGATCGTGGCCAGCAACCAGCGCGCCGACCAGCTGCTGGCCACCAGCACGGTGCAGCGTTACCTCGACGAACTGTTCACCAGTTCTCGCCAGCACATCCTGGGCCACCCGGAACACACCGCCATTCAGCTTGTCACCAAGGGCAAAGTGCGCCTGAGCGCCCGGCTAAAGCGCCCATCCGCACCCACCAACGCGGCCACCACCACAACAGCCGCTGCCGGCAACCACAACTCACAGGCGGATCCGGGTAACCGCGACATAGCGCCACCTCAGGATCTCTCCAGTCTTGAGTACGGTGACAACTCGGTGCGGCGCTGTGCCGATCAATCGCTAAAAGTGCTCCAACGTGGAGTACCGGTTCTAATTACCGGCGAAACAGGGGTGGGCAAGGAGGTTATGGTGAAAGCCCTGCACCGGGCCAGTCCGCGCTGTAATGAACCATTAGTGGCAGTCAATTGCGCGGCCATCCCGCCGGAGCTGGTGGAGTCAGAGCTGTTCGGTTATGAATCGGGTGCCTTTACCGGCGCGCGGGCACAGGGCTCCCTGGGCTTAATCCGGAAAGCCCACAAGGGCATCCTGTTCCTGGATGAAATCGGCGAAATGCCATTGGCGGCACAATCCCGCTTGCTTCGGGTGCTGCAGGAGCGGGTCGTCACCCCGGTTGGGTCCACCGAGAGTGTGCCCGTGGACATCCTGCTGATCACAGCGACCAATCGGCCCCTGTCCTCCCGGATAGAGACCGGCCAATTCCGGGCAGATTTGTTTTACCGAATTAACGGCTTGTCGGTGCAGCTGCCGCCCCTGCGCCAACGCACCGACAAACGTGAGCTGATTCAGGATATTTACCGCCAGCACCGGGACCCGGGCCAGCGCGAAGAATTGCCCCCTCAGGTGCTGTCAGCGCTGGAAAACCATCCCTGGCCGGGCAACATTCGTCAGTTAGTCAATGTGCTGCGCGTTGCCATCGCTATTGCCGATGGCGAAGAAGTGGATATCTGGCACCTGCCGGAGGATTTCCTGGCTGAATACGACGCGGCCTCACCCACCCGGCAGAACCGGCCCGACCATGTAGCCCCGGCCAGCCAGAATGGCTCGAACCAAGAGCGAGATCAGGAGCAGGAGCAGGAGCCTAGCCCCGACCCACTCACCCAAACCCTGCAGGTCTACCGGGAGTGCACGGGCAACGTGTCGGAGACCGCACGACAGCTGTCCATCAGCCGCAACACCCTTTACAAGAGATTGCGCGAACTGGGGATCCGCTGACTCAGAGCCGGCCGATGGCCTCGGCCCAACCCTGGTACAGTCGATCCCGGTGTTCCTTGGTCATCACCGGTTCAAAACGACGATCGCAGCGCCATAGCCCGGTCAATTCCTCCAGCGAGCCATAAACTCCAGCCTTGAGCCCCGCCAGGTAGGCAGCCCCCAACGCGGTTGTTTCAACCACCGATGGCCGGTCAACCCGAGCGCCCAGAATGTTGGCAAGAAACTGCAGCACCCAGTTGTTGGCCACCATGCCACCGTCGACCCGCAGGTTAATGGGACGGATGCCATCGTGCTCCATCGCCTTCTGCAGATCCTTGGTCTGATAGCACACGGATTGCAGTCCCGCGGTAACAATTTCCTTGATTCCGGTGTCGCGGGTGAGACCGAAGATCGCACCCCGCGCATTCGGGTCCCAGTATGGAGCGCCCAGGCCGGTAAACGCGGGAACCAGGTAAACGCCATGATCCAGTGGGGTCTGCTCGGCCAGCGGTTCGGTTTCACCAGCATCCCCGATCAATTTGAGGCCATCTCGAAGCCACTGAATCGCAGCGCCGGCCACGAAGATGCTGCCCTCCAGGGCGTAAGTTGGCTTGCCATTGAGCCGGTACGCCACCGTGCTCAGCAGGCGGTGCTCTGATGCCAGCGCCTTGTCACCGGTGTTCAGCATCAGAAAGCAACCGGTGCCGTAGGTGCTCTTGGCCATACCGACATCAAAGCAAGTCTGGCCAAAGAGCGCGGCCTGCTGATCCCCGGCGATCCCCAGCACCGCTGAACCATTGAGGGCCCCGCCCTCGCTGATCTCACCAAAGTCGTCGGAAGAATCCATCACCTCCGGCAGCAGGGAGGCTGGAATTCCGAACAGGGCCAAGAGCTCGTCGTCCCAGCATTGCCGATGGATATCGAACAGCAGGGTACGGCTGGCATTCGTCGCATCGGTACGGTGGGATTGCCCGCCGGTCAGTCGCCAGAGCAGAAAACTGTCGATGGTGCCAAAGGCCAGCTCGCCCCGCTCAGCCCGCTCCCGGACACCGTCTACATTGTCCAGAATCCAGCGAATCTTGGTTGCAGAAAAATAAGGATCGATCAGCAAGCCGGTTTTTCCGGCAACCAGCGACTCCAGCCCTTCCTGCTTCAGGGATTCGCAGTAGGCCGCGGTTCGGCGATCCTGCCAGACAATGGCGTTATAGACCGGCTCTCCGGTTTGCCGGTCCCAAACAACCGTGGTTTCGCGTTGGTTGGTAATGCCGACCGCCACCACCTGATCTTCGACACCACAGGCCTCGGACATAACCTGATCGCAAGTGGCTCTGACCGATGTCCAGATCGCTTCCGGATCATGCTCAACCCAGCCGCTAGCAGGAAACTGCTGGGGAAACTCTTGCTGCCGGGTGGCGTGGATCGTGCCATCAAGACCAAACAGGATAGCGCGAGAACTGGTGGTGCCCTGATCGATGGAGAGAAGGTATTGGGTCATTGGCTGCTCGTGGTCCGGGTTCTATTTATTAGGTTTTGTCTTGTGACGTTCTATTTTTTTCGAATTTTTACCTTTTTGAACATAAATGCCAAGAGGTTCGACCTGCTGGATTCGGCCGAATCGAGACAACCTATTAAAAAGGCTGCACAAACTGGCCTTAAGAACTAAACTTCGAGAATGTTTTCAGACGCTCACTATTTCGCATCAGAACAAAAGATCTCGCGGAGGTAATTGGCATGGCACAGCGGCGCCGGCAGGATTTGATCATGGAGCTGATCCAACAGAACGGGTTCGTCACTACCGAGCAACTCGTTGATCAATTCAACGTGACGCCCCAGACCATCCGCCGGGACTTGAATGAGCTTGCCGAACAGAACAAGTTGCGCCGTCATCACGGCGGTGCCGGTATCGACTCCAGTACCACTAATACCGCGTACCAGGCTCGAAAGATCATGGACCTCGAGGCTAAAGAACGCATCGCGGCCGCCATGGTCAAGATGATCCCGGACAACTCCTCCATGTTCATCAATATCGGCACCACGACCGAAACCATAGCCAAGGCCCTGCTGGAGCGGAAAAACCTACAGATAGTCACCAACAACCTGCACGTTGCCTCTATCCTCGCCGCGAAAGAGGATTTTCACGTGATCATCGCCGGTGGTGAAGTTCGTAATCGCGACGGTGGCATCGTGGGCGAGGCCACCCGGGACTTCATCAACCAGTTCAAGATGGATTTCGGCATTATTGGCATCAGCGGTATCCACAGCGACGGTTCACTGCTAGATTTCGATTACCGCGAAGTGCGCGTAGCCCAGGCCATCATCGCCAACTCCAATCAGGTTTTGCTGGCGGCCGACCACACCAAATTTGGCCGCAACGCCATGGTGCGTCTGGGCAACATCACCCAGGCCGACCATGTATTCACTGATAAGCAGCCACCCGCCGAAATCAGCCAGTCCCTGGCTGAACACAACGTTGAACTGCACATCGTTTAGAGCGCGCTACTCGCCCGAATAACGCTCAGAATCAACCTGAGCGAGCGCCCAAATTTTTTCGTTTTTTTTCTCTATTTTCCTTTACGAATATGTTCCGCTTTCGCATAATGATCGTATTGTTATTTTTGGTCGAAAAGTGTGCAGAAAAACCGATTTTTCTGGATCGGACTTTTTGGCTCAGGCAGGAGATGGGCAGCAATGGCTAACGAGCACGAACACTATGACGTTGTCGTCGTCGGCGGCGGAGTCAACGGCACCGGTATCGCAATGGACGCAGCGGGCCGGGGCCTGAAAGTACTGCTGTGTGAAATGAACGATCTTGCATCGGCAACCTCCTCCAGCAGCAGCAAGCTGATTCACGGCGGCCTGCGCTATCTGGAGCACTACGAATTCCGCCTGGTGCGGGAAGCGCTTGCCGAACGCGAGTCATTGCTGCGCAACTCGCCCCACATCATGTGGCCCATGCGCTTTCGGCTGCCCCACCGCCCTCACCTGCGTCCAGCCTGGATGATTCGTACCGGTCTGTTCCTGTATGACCACCTGGCCAAACGAGAACTGCTGCCGGGCTCGCGATCGATCAAGTTCGACAGCTCTGACCCGCTCAAGCCGGAAATCACCAAGGGCTTTGAATACTCGGATGGCTGGGTGGATGATGCTCGACTGGTTATCCTGACCGCCAAAAAGGCCGAACAGTCCGGCGCCCGCATCCTGACCCGCACCAAGTGCGTGAAAGCTGAACGGGGCTCAGACAACTGGAAGGTGACACTCCGGAACACGGCGGCAAACTCAGATGAAACCGTCACCGCGAAGATGATCGTCAACGCCTCCGGCCCCTGGGTCAGCAGCTTGTTTGGCGAGACCCTGTCGATGCCGGCACCCAAGATGATTCGCATGGTGAAAGGCAGTCACATTGTCATTCCCAGAATGAACAAGGGCACCGAGGCCTACATCCTCCAGAACGAAGATGAGCGCATCGTTTTTGTGATCCCCTATGAGGACGAATTCTCTCTGGTCGGCACCACGGATGTGGATTATGAGGGCGACCCCAAGAAGGCCAAGATTTCTCCGGAGGAGACCGAGTACCTGCTCGACATCGTCAACTCCCACTTCAAGCGTCAGCTGACCGCCGAGGATGTGGTCTGGTCGTACTCTGGCGTGCGCCCTTTGATGGACGACGAGCAGGAGAATGCCCAGAAGGCTTCCCGGGACTACTCATTTGAGGTCAGTGCCGAGAACGGCAAGGCGCCCCTGATTTCGGTGTTCGGTGGCAAGATCACCACCTACCGGAAACTGGCAGAAGCAGCCACCGACAAGCTGTGCCAGTTCTTCCCGAATGCCAGCGGGCGCTGGACCAAGACCGCGCCCCTGCCGGGCGGTGATTTCGTTAACCACGACAGTCTGGAAATCAAAATGACTGCCGATTTCCCGTGGTTGGATAAGGCCGTGATCAGCCGGTATGTCCGCACCTACGGCACCAGCTCCTACGAAATCCTGAAAGGACGCAGCAGCATGGCAGACCTGGGTGTGCACTTTGCCGGCACGCTTTATCAGGCCGAAGTGGAGTACCTGGTGGCTGAGGAATGGCCCATACCTCCGAGGATATCCTCTGGCGGCGAACCAAGCAGGGGCTGTATGCGAACGAGGAAAATGTTCGGGCGCTGGATCAGTTCCTGATGGAGCACGCCACCGGCGACAACGGCAGCGGCCCGGTGCATCAACACGCCTGAGCCTCAATCGAACACATCGCTCCGGCCGGATGAACCTCCGCCCGGAGCTTTTTTGTGGCTGTTACTCCCTTAGCAACTGGGCCACTCTCTGTTGCACGGCCGGTATCACGTCCTGCTCGAACCAGGGGTTTCGGCGCAGCCACAGGTTGTTACGAGGACTGGGGTGCGGCATGGGAACCACGGCCGGCCAGTGGTCCTGCCAGTGACGAACCTGCTCAGTAACTGAGCGGGACTTCCCCCCAAGATGCCAGGCCTGAGCGTACTGACCAATGACCAGGGTCAGACCAATGTTCGGCAACCGCCTGAGAAGCTCCGAACGCCAGGCTGGCGCGCATTCCGGCCGTGGCGGTAAATCGCCGGATTTGCCGGTGCCCGGATAGCAGAAGCCCATGGGTAGAATCGCCAGTTTCTGTTCGTCGTAAAACGTATCCCGGGTCACCCCCATCCACTCCCGCAGCCGGTCACCACTGGGATCGTTGAACGGCAAGCCCGTTTCATGGACACGCCGCCCGGGCGCCTGCCCCACTACCAAGATGCGTGACGACTCGGACAGCTGAATCACCGGCCTTGGGCCCAGGGGCAGGAACTCGGCACACAAGGTACACGCCCGCACTCGCGCCACTAACTCTGCAAAAGATAACTCGCTCAACTCCGCAGGCTTTTGCAAAGCAACCTCCTGATCATTGCGTACGAACGGATTTCGCCTGACTATAGGCTCTTCAGTGTATAGGAGAAAACCCGATGACCTCCAAGGCCAGCGCCCTGCCAGACATCGATGTTGAGGAATTTCGAAAGGTGGTCCGCAGCCGACGCTCTATCCGCCGCTTCAAGCCTGACCCGATCCCGAGGGATGTCCTGAGTGAATGCCTGGAACTGGCAACCTTGGCGCCAAACTCCAGCAATTTGCAGCCGTGGGAATTTTTCGTTGTGGAATCGGCAGACCTGAGGGCCAAGCTGGCAACGGCCTGCCTGGGGCAGAACGCAGCCAAAACCGCACCTGCGCTGATTGCCATCGTCGCCCGCCCCGACACCTGGCGCAAACACGCGCGCCAGGCCCTGGACGAATGGCCGGAAGCGTCACTGCCGCCCATTGTCGAGAAGTACTACCGCACCGTTGCACCCATTCATTACAACCAGGGCCCGCTGGGTGTCTTTGGCCTGACCAAGAAAGCCGCCGGAATGGCACTGGGCATGCTCCGCCCAGTTCCCCGCGGCCCATCCTCGACCAGTGATATGAAAGTCTGGGCAACCAAATCGACCGCGCTGGCCGCGCAGAACCTGATGCTGGCCCTGCGTGCCCACGGCTACGATTCCTGTCCGATGGAAGGCTTTGACGAGTGCCGAGTGAAGTCGCTACTGAAGATTCACCGGAAAGGCCTGGTCACCATGTACTGGCGGCGGGTAAACGCGCCGACAACGGCATTTATAACCGCCAGTACCGGTTCGACCAGGACCAACTGGTGCATTACCTGTGATAGCCCGCACCCTTTATAAGAGCCAGTAAAGACCCAGTTAAGAGCCAGCGCCGATCACCGGTTACACCTCGGGGTTGGCCAGCGCCTCGGCGGCACCCAGCAAACCGGTGTAGGGCTCGGTCACGACAAACACCGGCGTGTACTCCAACAGGGGTCTCATCCGGCCTTTGTCCTCAAAGCCTTTCTGGAACGGGCTTTCCAGAAAGAAGTCGAGGAAACGGGGCAAAATGCCGCCGCACAGGTAAACGCCGCCCGTGCCCCCGACCGTCAGTACGCCGTTCCCCGCAACTCGCCCCAGGATTTCACAGAAGTGACGTAGGGTGTGCCGGGCCAGGGAATCGACCTGTTCCAGGGCCGCCGCGGTGATCTTTTCCGGGGCATCGAGTGGCGCGGCCACGCCCTGAATCTCAGCGTGGGCCTGATAGAGATTCAGCAACCCCTGACCACAGAGAATTCGCTCGACCGACACCCGCCCGAACCGGGCTTTCAGAATCCGCAGGATGGCCATCTCGGTGTCATCCGTGGGGGCAAAATCCACATGCCCGCCCTCGGTCATCAGGGGCACCCAACCGTGCTGCAAAGGCACCAGTCCGGAGACGCCCAGCCCGGTACCTGGCCCGATCACGAGTCGGGCACGGCGGGAATCACCCGGCCCGCCACACACCCGCACCAGGTGCTCTTCCGGCACATGGGGTACTCCCAGCGCCATGGCGGTAAAGTCATTGATAACCTTGAACGCCCGCCAGCCAAATTGCGCCCGAACCTCTTCGGTATCAAAGCGCCAATGGTTGTTGGTCATCCGGATCTGGGTGTCTCGCACCGGTGAGGCAACTGCAAAGCAAGCCTCACTCACTTCGCTCACCCCGACCCTGGCCAGGTAGTCCGTCACTGCGCTGTCGATGTTGTCGTAGTCACCGCAGCGAAGCACCTCAATAGCCTGCGGGCGAACGTCGCCCTGCTTCACCAGGGCGAAGCGGGCGTTGGTGCCGCCGATGTCTCCGACCAGTGAATACTGTGTGTCTGTCATGCCTCGTGATTCCAGAAAAAGCTAGCACCTTGCTCCGGGTTGCTGGCTGCACGACGCATCCAGCCAAACATCTCCCGGCCGTAGCGTGATGATACGCACTCAGGTCTGCTTTGAAAGACTCACGTTTGGCCAATTCCTCGTCATCAATGTCGATGCGCAGTGAACCCGCCTTGGCATCAACACAGATCCGGTCGCCCGACTTGACCCGCGCCAGCGGGCCTCCGTCAAGAGCTTCCGGATAGACATGAATGGCGGCCGGCACTTTGCCGGAGGCACCGGACATACGACCATCGGTGACCAGCGCCACCTTGAAACCCCGGTCCTGCAGCACACCCAGATACGGTGTGAGCTTGTGCAGCTCCGGCATGCCATTGGCCTTCGGGCCCTGGAACCGCACCACAACCACACAGTCCTTATCGAGATCACCGGCATCAAAAGCTGCCTTCAGCTCGTTCTGATCGTTGAACACCACCGCCGGCGCTTCCACGATCTGATGCTCATCGGCCACTGCGGAAACCTTGATCACACCGCGACCCAGGTTGCCATCCAGGACCGCATGCCACCGTCGGGCGCAAAGGGCTCAGAGGCTGTGCTCAGAACATCCGGACGCAGGCTCTTTTCCGGGGCCGGCTTCCAGACCAGCTTGTCGTTGTCCAGTTCCGGGCCCTGGGTATAACGCTCCAGGCCATGCCCCATGACTGTCTCGACATCATTGTGCAGGTAGCCTGCGTTGAGCAGTTCACGGATCAGGAACGGGGTACCGCCAGCCTCGTGGAAGGCATTCACATCTTCCTGGCCGTTCGGGTAGATACGGGTCATGGACGGCACCACGGAAGACAGCTCGGCGTAGTCGTTCCAGTCAATGATGATGCCGGCTGCCCGGGCAATGGCAATCCAGTGAATGGTGTGGTTGGTCGAACCGCCGGTCACCAGCAACGCAACCAGGGCATTCACGATGCTCTTCTCGTCCACCATGTCGCCCAGACCAAGCTCACCGCCGTGGGGCTTCGACAATTTGATCACCTGCTCCGTTGCCGCCTGAGTGAGACGGTCCCGCAGTGGCGTATTCGGATTCACAAAGGCCGAACCCGGCAGATGCAGGCCCATCACCTCAACCAGCAACTGGTTGCTGTTGGCGGTGCCATAGAAGGTGCAGGTACCCGGGCTGTGGTAGGACTTGCTCTCTGCTTCCAGCAGTTCGTCCTTGCCGATCTTGCCCTCGGCATAGAGCTGACGGATGCGCTGCTTTTCCTTGTTCGGCAGCCCTGAGGGCATCGGCCCGGCAGGCACCAGAATGGTTGGCAGATAGCCGAAACTCAGGGAACCAATCAACAGCCCCGGCACGATCTTGTCGCAGATACCCAGCAACACCGTGGCATCAAACATGTTGTGGCTCATGGCTACCGCCGTACTCATGGCGATGGTGTCGCGGGAGAACAGGCTCAGCTCCATACCTGGCTGACCCTGGGTAACGCCGTCGCACATGGCGGGGGTACCGCCGGCAAACTGCGCCACCGAGCCCATGTTGTGGGCCGCCGAGCGGATCATGTCCGGGAACTTTTCATAAGGTTGGTGGGCCGAAAGCATATCGTTGTATGCCGATACGATCGCCACGTTGGCCTTGTTCATGAACTTCAGGGTGTCTTTGTCACCCTGGCTGCAGGCGGCAAAGCCGTGAGCAAGGTTGCCACAGGAGAGACTGCTCCGATGGGGAGATTGCGCCTTCAGCTGGTTCATTCGGTCGAGGTAGTCCTGCCGGGTGGCACGACTGCGTTCAATGATTCGTTGGGTAACTTTTTCAACGGTTGGATGCATGGTGGGCTCCATCGGTCGCATAGAAGACACATTCAGTTGGACGTAATTTTACGTTCTTTTTTGACATATTTCACCCGGATATCGTTCAAACTTTCTTTTTTTGTTGTTATATTTACTACATTACACTCAACAAACGAACAAAAAACACCCAAATTAGGAGTCGGACGATGACTATTCGCATCGCAATTAACGGTTTTGGCCGCATCGGTCGCAACATTCTCCGTGCACTTTATGAAAATGACTACCGCAAGCAAGTCCAGGTTGTCGCCATCAATGATCTGGGTGACGCCGAGACCAACGCCCACCTTCTTAAATACGATAGCGTCCACGGCCGCTTTAATGGCGTGGTGGGACACGACGCAGAATCACTGACCGTTAATGGCGACCGCATTGCCATTACCGCCCTCCGCAATCCGGAAGAGCTGCCCTGGAGCGACCTGCACGTGGACGTGGTATTCGAGTGCACGGGCCTGTTTACCAAACGCGACGAGGCTGCGGCGCACCTGAAGGCCGGCGCCCGCAAAGTCATCATCTCAGCGCCCTCACCCGACGCTGATGCCATGGTGGTTTATGGTGTCAATCACCATACCCTGACCGCCGAGCATGAAGTCATCTCCAACGCCTCCTGCACCACTAACTGCCTGGCGCCTGTTGTTGAAGCCCTGCACAAGAGCGTCGGCATCGAAAGCGGCCTGATGACCACCATCCACTCCTACACCAACGACCAGAAGCTCAGCGACGTTTACCACACTGACCTGTATCGGGCTCGCTCTGCGACCCAGTCGATGATTCCCACCAAAACCGGCGCTGCCGCCGCCATTGGCAAGGTGATTCCCGAACTGGATGGCAAACTCGATGGTCTGGCCGTTCGGGTGCCCACCATCAATGTGTCACTGGTAGACTTCGGCTTTATCGCCGGTCGCGACACCACGGTCGAAGAAATCAACACGGCTGTGCAAGCCGCTGCTGAAAAAAATCCGGTTCTGGGCTTCAACACCGAGAAGCTGGTCAGTGTAGACTTCAACCACAATGCACTCTCCAGCGTATTCGATGCCAATCACACACGCGTGCTCGGCCGTCATGTAAAAGTCATGGCCTGGTACGACAATGAGTGGGGCTTCTCGAACCGCATGCTCGACAACGCAATTGCCCTGATCAAGGCCGGCCAGTAATCCTGGCCGCCTTGCTCAGTTCCGCTACCTTTAAAGAGACGCACCCGATTAACCATAGGACACCAACCATGCTCAGGCGCACCAAAATTGTCGCCACACTCGGTCCCGCGACCGACTCTCCCGAAGCCCTCGCCGCCATTATCGGCGCCGGCGTCGATGTTACCCGACTGAACTTTTCACACGGCAGTGCTGAAGACCACATTCAGCGTGCGCGCCAGGTACGCGAAGCGGCTGCCGCACAGGGCCGGTTTGTTGCCCTACTAGCTGACCTGCAAGGCCCGAAACTGCGGATTGCCCGTTTCGCCAATCACAAGGTCACCCTGACAGCCGGCCAGAGCTTTGTCCTCGATGCCAACATGGACAAGGAAGCCGGTACCGAAACCCACGTCGGCATCGATTACGAGCAACTGATCGAAGACGTGAATCCAGGCGACATTCTGGTTCTGGACGACGGCCGCATCGAGATGGAAGTGCAGTCTGTGGACGACCACAGCATCACCTCCACGGTCCTGATTGGCGGCCCCCTCTCCAACAACAAGGGCCTGAACAAGCGCGGCGGCGGCCTGTCGGCGGATGCCCTGACCGAGAAAGACAAGCAGGATATCGTGACCGCAGCCCGGCTGAACGCGACTATGTTGCGGTGTCTTTCGTGCGCACTGCCGAAGACATGCACACGGCTCGCCGACTGCTCAAGGAAGCAGGCTCTGACGCCGGCCTGGTTGCCAAGATCGAACGAGCTGAACTTGCCCACGACGTGGAAGCCCTGGACGCCGTTATTGAAGCCTCCGATGCCGTCATGGTCGCCCGCGGCGATCTCGCCGTTGAAATCGGCGACGCGGAACTGGTCGGCGTGCAGAAGCACATCATCCAGCGGGCACGGGTACTGAACCGTGCGGTCATTACCGCCACCCAGATGATGGAATCGATGATCACCAGCGATGCCAACACGCGCCGAGGTGTCCGATGTCGCAAACGCGGTCATGGACTACACCGATGCCGTGATGCTGTCAGCTGAAACAGCAGTCGGTGATTATCCGAAGGAAGCCGTTGAGGCGATGGTTCGCATCTGCCTGGGCGCTGAGAAGCACCCGTCAATGCACCAGTCGAAGCACCGGATTCACGAGAGCATGGAGCGCGTCGACGAGGCTATTGCGCTGTCGTCAATGTACGCGGCCAACCACCTGGAAGGTGTCGCTGCCATCATCTGCATGACCGAAACCGGCGCTACGCCGCGACTGATGTCTCGCATCAAGTCCAGCCTGCCGATTTTTGCCTTCTCCCGTCATCATTCAACTCAGCACCGGGTAGTCATGTTCCGGGGCGTCCAGACCATACCGTTCGACTCTGCCAAGATTCCGAACGAGCAAACCAATGCCCTGGCCGTGTCAGAACTGGTTAATCGTGAGGTTGTTAGCGAGGGGGATCTGGTGGTGATTACCAAGGGCGACTACGTTAATGCCCAGGGTGGCACCAACACCATGAAGATCGTAAAGGTAGGTTCGGACATCCGCTAATACGGCGATCGATACCCTGCATTCACTCTTCGAACAGCACACTTCGAAGAGTGAATAAACCTTGCGGCCAGCGTTTTTACTGGCACTGGTCGCAAGGGCACTCTTTAAAAGGTTGAGAGTTATAAGTCCGCAAGACTGTCCCGAGCAATCTGGGTGATCTGCGCCCAATCTTTGGCAGCGACCACATCTGCTGGTGTCAGCCAGGAACCACCCACCGCCTTTACATTCTTCAGCGCCAGATAGTCTTTCGCCGTATCGCGACGAATGCCGCCCGTCGGGCAGAAGGTCACATCGCTGAAGGGTCCACTGAACGCTTTCAACGCCGGCACACCGCCAGACACCTCAGCCGGGAAGAATTTAAACTCGCGGTAGCCCAGGGCATACCCCATCATCAGTTCTGACACGGTTGAAATACCCGGCAGCAACGGAGCTTCCGAGGTTACGCCAAACTCAAGAATGGCTTCGGTCACACCGGGGGTAATGACAAACTGCGCTCCTGCCGCCTCGACCTGGCGATACTCGGCCACACTGGTGACCGTACCGGCGCCAACCCAGGCGTCAGGAATGGCTTCGCGCACGGCTTTGATGGCATTAACACCGTGTTCAGTCCTGAGGGTGATCTCAAGCACGTTGATGCCACCGTCAACCAGCGCCTGACACAGCGGCACAGCATCTTCGAGTTCATTGATCGCGATAACCGGCACCAGGGGCGAGGCCGCCAACACGGCCTGAACGCGCTCGCGCTGGAATTCAGAAAGTTGGGTCATGGGTTTTTACTCCAATAAATCGTGAAAAGCAGACTCAGGGACTCCAGAACACATTGAGTCCAGGCTGAAGAAAAGCGCGCACCGGCATTGCCATCACGTCGCTCGGATTGGCCAAAGCCTGCTCCAGAGTCTCAAGCTTGTCCTGGCCCTTCAGGTGCAGCGCGGTGAACCGCGCATCCTTCAGTGCCGGCCAGGTCAGTGTGATTCGTTGCTGGGATTGGGACGGCGGCGTGGCCGCAGCCACCCGGTTCGGGCAGTCGGCACTGATCGCCTCAGCCAGCTCCGGTGCGTCCGGGAACAGGGACGCGGTATGGCCGTCATTCCCCATACCAAGGATCAGTACATCCAGGGGCAGCGCCAGATCTGCCAATTCCGCTTTCACCGCCGCCAGCCCCTCAAGCGGGGTCGCGCCCTGCTGCTTGAGCGACAGGTAGTTGGCGGCCGCAGCCTTGCCTTGCAACAGATGCGCCTTCACCAGCTGGGTATTGCTGGCGGGATCGTCCTCGGCTACCCAGCGCTCATCCGCCAACAGGATATCAACCCGCTGCCAGTCGAGCGCCTTTTCAGACAAGGCCTTGAAAAATGGCAGCGGTGTCGAACCACCCGAAACCACCAGGCTGGCTCGCGGAGCCTGCGCCAGCCTGGTTTCAAGAACCTCGGCCACAGCATCGGCCAGCGCCACGGCAACCTGCTCCGGCGTTTCCCCGAAGCGCGGAAGCATACCCTCAGGCAACTGAATATCAGGCGTCTTCATACCAGCTCCTTCCGTCACGAGTGATCATGGCGATGGACGCCACCGGCCCCCAGGTACCGGCGGCATAGCGCTTGGGAGGAGCACCACTGTCGCGCCAGTTCCGGATAACCTGATCAACCCAGCGCCAGGCGTGTTCAACCTCGTCCCGGCGAACAAACAGGTACTGATTGCCTTTCATCACCTCCCACAGCAGACGCTCGTAGGCATCTGGAATCCGGTCAGTGTCAAAGGTCTCCGAGAAGGTCAGTTCCAGCGGGCCCTGGCGCAATCGCATGCCCTTATCAAGGCCCTGGTCCTTGGTCAGGATCTTCAGCGACATGCCCTCATCCGGCTGCAACCGGATAATCAGCTTGTTGTTGGCCAGGTGTTTCTGATCCGGATCAAAGATGTAGTGCGGCGCAGGTTTGAAATGAATGATGATCTGGGAAAGCTTCTCCGGCAGCCGTTTTCCGGTGCGGATGTAAAACGGCACACCGGACCAGCGCCAGTTGTCGATCTCAGCCTTCAGCGCCACAAAGGTCTCGGTATCGCTGCCTTTGTTGGCCCCCTCTTCCTCAAGGTAACCGGGCACGGGCTTGCCATTGCTGGTACCTGCTGTGTACTGGCCACGAACCACGTGGCTTTCCATCATGTCCGGTGTCACCCGCTTCAGCGCCTTGAGCACCTTCACCTTCTCATCACGAATGCTGTCCGCAGACAGGTCCGAAGGAGGATCCATGGCGATAAGGCACAGCAGCTGGAGCAAGTGATTCTGAATCATGTCCCGGATCTGGCCGGCCTGATCGAAATAGCCCCACCGACCCTCAATGCCGACACTCTCGGCAACGCTGATTTCAACGTGGGAAATGTGGTTCTGGTCCCACTGGGACGCGAACAGGTTGTTGGCAAATCGCAGGGCGATCAGGTTCTGTACCGTTTCCTTACCCAGGTAGTGATCGATGCGGAACAACTGGTTTTCATTGAACACCTCGCCCAGCTCATCGTTGATCACCTTGGAGGACTCAAGATCGTGACCAATAGGCTTTTCTACCACTACCCTGGTGTTTTCGTTGCAGCAATTTGCCGCCCGCATGTTACGGGCAATTACACCGTACATGGACGGCGGCGTTGCCATGTAAACGATCAACTCGTTATGGGCATCGTCTCGCCAATCGTTGAGAACGCTGAAGCCTCGGGATTGCTGAAATCGAGAATCTGGTAGTCGACCCGCTGCAAAAACTTGTCGGCAACATTGGCATCAAACTCTTCCGGTTTGACGTGTTGCTTCAGTTTTTCGAGCAGTTGCTGCCGAACACTGTCGGTGTCCGCTTCCGTGCGCGCAATGGCGAGAATGCGGCTACCCTCAGCAAGCAGCTTGGCCCTCTCCAGTTGGTAAAGTGCAGGAAACAGCTTGCGTTGAGCGAGATCGCCCAGTGCGCCAAACAGCATAAGGTCACAACGGGTATTGCTTTTATTGGCCATTGGATCCTTCTCTCCGGTGGGTAAGGCGATCACAACGCCAGTCGGCTCGCCTTTGGATTTCGTCGTTGGATGTAGTAATTTTATGCAAATAATGACATCAGGGATCGGGTTTTCCAAGGAAAAAATGCACTAAATGACATTTTTACTACCCAAAAGTAGGGAGAAACGCGGTATAATCAGCGCCGTCGAAAAACAACGAACGCCAAAGAGTCAGGGAGTACTTTTAATGGCCGCGAATCAGGCGCACCGCGATGAAAATCTGCTTACCGACATTCAGTCCCGGCTGGACAGTCTCAACAAATCCGAGCGCAAAGTAGCAGAAGCCATTCTTCGCGATCCCAGCGCTGCCACCCGCTACAGCATAGCTGCGCTTGCCAGGGCCGCAAATGTCAGCGAACCCACGGTTAACCGGTTCTGTCGCGGCTTTTCTGCCACCGGTTTCCCGGACTTCAAGATTCGGCTGGCGCAGAGCATTGCAACGGGCACCCCCTATGTCGGCCAGAACGTCGAGGCTAACGATACGGTCTCGGAGTTTGCCGACAAGATCATGCTCAGCACCATTGCCAGTCTCGACAAGGCCCGTCAGGCTCTGGACCCAAATGCCCTGGCATCTGCCATCGACTACCTGATCCAGGCCAAGCAGATCAATTTCTTTGGTATGGGCGGCTCTGCTTCAGTGGCTCTCGATGCCCAGCACAAGTTCTTCCGCTTCAATATCCCGGTGATGTCCTACGATGACGCACTGATGCAGCGCATGGTGGCAGCCGGTGCCAATGTGGGCGATGTGATCGTGCTCATCTCCTACACCGGACGCACCCGGGAAACGGTGGATATTGCCCAGGTGGCCCGCGACAACGGCGCAATCGTGATTGGCATCACCAACCCCGACTCGCCCCTGGCCGCAGTCTGCAGCGTGGTGGTGGGGGTGACCGCCCCCGAGGACACCGAGGTTTACATGCCGATGTCTTCCCGAATCATCCATCTGACCGTGATTGATATCCTGGCGACCGGAGTGACCCTGAAACGGGGCGCTGATTTTCTTGGCCACCTGAAGAAGATCAAAGAAAGTCTCAAGCCGACGCGACTGCCGTCTGAATAACCCCGCCAGCAGGTCCCACGTGTCGATTCAGCCGACAGGCACGTGGGGCTGACAGATCTACGCCCCTCCTCCCCCTCAAAACTACCCCCCCAAATTCTTGGGGGCGGAGGATGTACTAACCCTTACGTTACAACACTATGAAATCCGGTTTCCCAATGTCTGATTGGCAGGAGCTGCAATCTCGGGAACCGGAGGCACGGTCTGGCCACGGCTATTCATAGTCCTAACCTGATCATCCGCTTCCCAGACATTTAACAATGACAAAAAGCATAGGACTCAGATGATGCAGAACAATAAGCGCTTCTCTATGAACAAGCTTCCTCTAGCTGCTGCGGTAACAGCTGCCGTTATGGCCACCCCAGCCATTGCAGTCGATTTCCACGGTTATGCCCGTGCAGGCGCCTCGAGCAACCTGAACAGCGGTGGCGAGCAGACTTGCTTTGGCAGCGGCTCCACTGGCCACTACGTTGGTCGACTGGCCGACGAATGCGACACCTACGCCGAACTCGCCCTCGGCGACGAGCTGTTCAGTCAGGACGGAGCCACTTTCCGCTTCGATTCCATGATTGCTTACAGCGCCAACGAACAGGGTAACGACTACCAGGCCCTGGACGGCGGCAACAACATCAGTGGCGTCGACTTCGCCGGCGAAGAAGTCACTCGTAACAGCTCCAACCCTTACGGCGGTGGCGATCTGGCCCTGCGTCAGCTGTACGTATCCGCCAACAACGTGATCGAGTCCCTGCCGGGTGCCACTCTGTGGGCCGGTAAGCGCTACTACCAGCGTAAAGACATTCACCAGCTCGACCTGTTCTATGTCAGCAACTCCGGCTACGGTGCCGGTGTTGAGAACATCAAGGCCGGCGCTGGCCAGCTGTCGGTTGCCTACACCAATTCCGACAACAGCGAAAATGATGACATCGTTCAGAACAACAAGATCGATGTTCGCTATTCTTTTCCGCTGGCCGGTGGCAACAACCTCGAATTGATCGGCATCTACGCCATGGCGGACCTGACCGACCAGCAAGAAGACGCCGGTTTCGATGATCAGGACGGTTACTTCTTCACAGCTGAGCTGTCTTCAGGCGTGATGGGTGGCTTCAACAAATTTGCCGTTCAGTACGGCGCCGATTCCATGGGCTTCACCAACGCGGAAAACGCCAGTGGCGGCCGCGTGGCTAACAACAACGCTGGCTACTTCGAATCCAGCTGGCGTGTCCTGAACCACGGTGTTATCAAGCTGGGTAGCGGCTGGGACCTGGGCCACTCTGTGGTTTATGAGCGCGCCGAGTCCCACGATGCATCTGCTGACGACGGTGAGCGCCTGAGCATTGTTGCGCGCCCGGTTTACAACTGGACCAATGTTATGAGCACCGCCATCGAGGTGGGTTACAGCGAAACCGACCGCCCCTGGTTTGACGATTCCCAGGATCTCGGCAAGTTCGCCGTCGCCCAACAGTGGCAGGCAGGCCCCGGCTACTGGGCACGCCCGGTTATCCGCGCCTACGCAGCCACCTTCTTCGGTGACGAAGCAGAGGCCGCTCGCGGCGGTGAAGGTGTCGACGGCGACGTTCAGATCGGCGCCCAGATCGAAGCCTGGTGGTAAGTCTCTAATAATCTCTTAGTGTTGTTGGACCTCTTGGGCCGGCGTTATGCCGGCCTTTTTTATGCCTGAACCGCCACACCTACGTAGTTCTACTACCCCCACCCCTATCCCTCTACGCCCTAAAAAAATGCTCGCCGAAGGATGTTCTGGCGTCGGCACCGCGCAACCATGACCTTGGCCCTCCCGGGCTGCTCAAACAACAACAAGGGAAAAAAGGATATTCTCCATGCCTGATCAAAAATTGATGGCAGGTGGCTTTGCACTGACCATGGTGCTTGCGCTCACCGGCTGTAAAAAAGACGACGACGAACAACCCACCGAAGCCTTGCTAGAGCCCGGCGCCAACGAAGCACTTCTTTACTACAAGCGTCCGGACGAGAATTACAGCGGCTGGGGCCTGCATCTTTGGAATAACGAGGCCGCGGGCTGCGATGGCCTGGACGAAAATGTGCCCACTGACTGGAACGCCCCTCGTCCTCCAGACGGCATCAGCGACACCTATGGCGCCTACTACTTCATACCCATGCGCGAAGCCGGCAACTGCCTGAACTTCATCGTGCATAAGGGCGACGAAAAAGACATTGGTGGCACGGATCACCGCTGGCACTTCGACGATCTTGGCAACCGCATCTTTACCCTTAGTGGCAAGCAGGAGCTTTCCCAGATCCCGATCGAAGCAGACAAAATTACAATTGCAGGTGCACAGGCGCATTGGTGGATGAGACCACCCTGGTCTTTAAAGGCACCGAAGCACTGAACCGGATGGAACTCAGGTACGACAGCAAAGCCCGGATCAAAATAGACGACCGGCGCGAGGACTTGACCGGCGGCCAGGTGATTGAGCTGCAAGCGACCACTCTGACCGAGTCCCTGAAGGACAAGTTTCCGCACCTGAGCGACTGGCCCGCCTACGAGGTAATCGCGGATAACGCCACCATCCGGAAAGCTCTGACCGGGCAATTAGTAGCAGCGGCCTATACCGATAGCGACAAACTTCTGATCGCCACCCAGGTTCAAATCCCAGGCGCACTCGATGCGCTTTACGCCTACGAGGGCGAGCTGGGTGCGGCGGTTAATGGCAGCGATGTGGATTTCGCCGTCTGGGCACCCACCGCCCAGGATGTCCGCTTGCACCTGTTCGACAACGCCGGTCAGTTGCTTGATAGCCACTCGATGACCAGTGCCGGCACCGATGGCGTATGGCGTCATACCGGCTCCAGCAGCGAGCTGCTCGGGCAATACTATCAGTACGAAGTGACCGTCTATCACCCGCGGACGAGCGCCATTGAGACCACGATGGTGTCAGACCCCTACGCCCTGAGCTTGTCGGCCAACGGTCAGTATGCCCAGATCGTTGACCTGACCGATCCGGGCCTGGCTCCAACCGGCTGGAGCAGCACCAACCCACCAGCCCTCGCTGCTCCCGAAGACGTGGTGGTTTATGAGACCCACATCCGTGACTTCAGCGCCACCGATGAAACCGTCGCCACCGAATTCCGCGGCAAATATAAGGCATTCAGCCAACCCGCCGATGGTTCGATCGACAGTGTCGCCCACCTCAAGGCCATGGCCGATGCTGGCGTAAGCCACCTGCACCTGCTGCCGGCATTCGACATCGCCACCGTCAACGAGAATCCCGCGCGGATTGTCGACATCGAAGACGACTTCTCCCGCCTGTGCGAGCTGTCGGAACAGGCAGCCAACGACTATGCCGCTCACTGCGGCAGCGGCAACAGCATTCGCGCGGTGCTCGAATCCTTCGATCCGAAAACCGGCGACGCCCAGGCTCTGTATAACACCCTGCGCGGCCTGGACAGCTTTAACTGGGGTTACGATCCGGTGCACTACACGGTGCCCGAGGGCAGCTACGCAACCGATGCCAACGGCAGCCAGCGCATTGTGGAGTTTCGTGAGATGGTCCAATCCGCCACCGACCTGGGCCTGAACGTGGTAATGGACGTGGTGTATAACCACACCAACTCCTCTGGCCTGGCAGACAACTCGGTGCTGGACAAGCTGGTGCCTGGTTATTACCACCGCCAGAACCCGGAAACCGGCCAGGTCGAAAATTCCACCTGCTGCGAGAACACGGCGTCAGAGCACGCATGATGGAAAAGCTGATGATCGACTCTCTGGTGACCTGGGCGGAGCATTACAAGATCTCCGGCTTCCGGTTCGACCTCATGGGCCATCACATGCTGACCAACATGACCGAGGCCCTGGCCGCAGTTCAGGCGGTAGATCCGGACACCTATTTCTATGGTGAGGGCTGGAACTTTGGTGAAGTCGCCAATAACGCCCGCGGCGAGAACGCCATCCAGGCCAACATGGCCGGCACCGGCATCGGTTCCTTTAACGACCGTCTGCGGGATGCCGTGCGCGGCGGTGGCCCGTTCGACAGCGAGGACGGCATCCGTGCCAACCAGGGCTTCAGTAATGGTTTGTTCACCAACCCCAACAACCTCTCCTCCGGCGCCCAGTCCGAAAAGGATGCGCTCCTGCAACGCAGTGACTGGATTCGCGTGGGCATTGCCGGCAGCCTCGCCGACTATCGCTTTATTGCTTTTGATGGCATTGAGAAAACCGGTGGCGAGATCGACTACAACGGCCAGAATGCTGGTTATACCGCTGACCCTCAGGAAATCATCAACTACGTGTCCAAGCACGACAACCAGACCCTCTGGGACAACAACCAGTACAAGGCGCCCTACGCGGCAACGGTGATGGAGCGTGCCCAGATGCAGGTGGTTGGCCTGTCCATTCCGATCCTGAGCCAGGGCATTCCTTTCCTGCACATGGGATCAGAGCTATTGCGCTCCAAGTCCATGGAGCGTGACAGCTACGATTCCGGCGACTGGTTCAACGAAGTGGACTTCAGCTATCAGGCCTCGGCCTGGAACCGTGGCCTGCCAAGACAGGACAAGGACGGCGCCAACTGGCCGCTGATTCTCCGGGTAATCGAAGGGGCCGGCAGCAATGCCAACCCAAACCCGGGTTCCATCGCCTACACCAATGACCAGGTCCAGGAACTGTTGACGGCTCGTGCAAACAGCCCGCTGTTCCGCCTGCAAACCGCCGAGGACGTTCAGCAACGCCTGCAGTTTCTCAATACCGGCCCGGCCCAGACTCCCGGTTTGATCGCCTACCGCCTGCTCGACGACGGCAGTAATGGCCTGAGTGATCTGGACGCTGGCAATGACGAACTGGTGGTGCTGATCAATGGCAGCAACAGCACCCAGACCCTGAGCACCTCGTAT
The DNA here is from genome assembly GCF_000830985.1 of Marinobacter similis. GTDB lineage: Bacteria > Pseudomonadota > Gammaproteobacteria > Pseudomonadales > Oleiphilaceae > Marinobacter > Marinobacter similis. Next base: position 3,006,925 of record NZ_CP007151.1, read on the forward strand.
ACCGGCAGCTATACCGTCGCGGCGGATACCTCACCGAGCAACGGCGCCGGTGCCAGCAATGGCGAATTTACCGTGCCTGCGTTGTCAGTGGCGGTATTTTCAAAATGAGCATCTCAGGATCTAGCATCCCGAAAGTGCTCATCAAAAATGCACGGCAATAAAAAGCCCGGGATTTAACCCGGGCTTTTTTTGGACTGCGGAACGCTCGATTAAGAGCGCTCTGCCGACTCGCTTAAGGCCGTTCCACTTCCGCACGATTGCGCAAGAACTGCTGGTAGGCACCGTATTCACGCTGTCCTTCAAGAGACGCCAGGAATTCTTCCAGCTGGCCAAACTCTTCAGAAGTTTCATCCACGGCGCCCTCGTTTACGCCATCGAGCGCTACCACGGCGGCACTGCTGCCACTGACCGACTGGCCATAGCTGGTCTCACCTTCGGCAGGACGGGACAGCGAGAATACTGTCCGCATGACGGCCGCTCCGGCCTCCTGATCATTGCGGGGTTTTGCTTCGTAGCTCGCCCACTCCTCTGCACCCAGCTCCGACAGCGACTTGCCTGCTTCAAGGCCGGCAATGATCTCGTCAGCGCGCTCACTCAGGGCGGCGCGAGTTTCCTGGGCCTTCAGAGAAGCGCGCACGTCCGCGGCCACCTCTTCCAACGCCAGCTGCTGGGCTTCACGGTATTCGCGCACACGAGCCACCACCGATACGTTGTCGCCCACGTCGATCAGCTCGGTGTTATAGCCGTCTTCAACCACATCGGCAGAGAACAGCTGGCGCACCAGGCCTTCGTGATCAAAGGGCGCGGTTCCGCCATTGCGGGTAATACCTTTGGCTTCGCGCACCTCCAGGCCAAGTTCCTCGGCCGGGCCGGCAAGATCATCGGCGGCGTAAGCGGAGTCCGCCAGCTTGGTCCGAATCTCGGCAAAGCGCTCTTCGGCACGCTCGCGGGCCAGTTCGCTGCGAAGCTGGCCTTCAATCTCAGACAGTGCAGGCACGTCCGAACGGCGTACGTCGTCCAGCTTGATCAGGTGTAAGCCGAAACTGGTCTCGACCGGCTCGGATACCTCACCCTCTTTCAGGCAAACAGAGCCTCTTCAAACGCTTCGTTGTAGACGCCACGGCCGGCATAACCAAGATCACCGCCCTCTTCGGCAGAAACGGTATCGATTGAATATTCCTTAGCCAGATCCGCGAACGGAGTTCCGTCGGCCAGCTTTTGCTGCAGAGTTGCCATGGTCTGATCAGCGTCTTCGCCATCCTCAATCAGAATGTGCGCAGCACGGCGCTCTTCCCGGGCCAGATCATCAGCACGCGCTTCATAGTACGCCTGAAGCTCGTCTTCGCTGATTTCAATGGATTCTGCCAGCGCACCCAGGGACAGGGTGATATAAGCCGCATCGACCTGCTCAGGCTGTTTAAAGGCGCTGCTGTTCTCGTCGTAGAACGCCTGCACTTCGTCTTCGGTGATTTCCACCTGATCGGCGACGGCGCTCTCAGGCACGGTCACGACACGGAAGTCCCGGGTCTGGTTCTGAATACGCAGCAACTGGCTGACGTTTTCGTTCGCCGCCACACCGCTTTGCACAATGCCGGCGCGGATCTGGTTGACCACATATTGCTTACGCATTGCTTCGCGGAATTCCGCCACGCCCATGCCCAAGTTGCGAACGGTGGAGACAAAGCGGTCACGGTTAAACTGGCCTTCAACCTGGAACTGGGGCATCTGGGTGATCAGCGCGTCGATGTCGGCATCGGTCAGGGCCAGGCCCTGGCTGTCAGCATCCTGGATAAGTACCCGCTGCTGGATCAGAGACTCCAGAACGTCTTTACGGATCTGGTCTTCGTTCAGCAGCGACGGATCCGGGTTTTCCATGCGCGACAGCCGACGCTGACTTTCCATCTGGACCAGACGGAGAAACTCGCGCTCTGTGATGTCTTCACCGTTTACCGTTGCCACTTCCGGCTCACCGGAGAAGCCGCCAATAATGGCGTCCATTCCCCAGATGGATAGGGACACGATCAGCAAACCGATAATAATTTTGGCAATGGTGCCTTGGGCGTTTTCCCGAATATCTTGAAGCATGTTTCTCCCGAATCCCTGTTCAAGGTCGTGCAGTTTTCAGCGTTTGGCGATAAGCGTAGGGGCACTGAACGTAAAAAGGCGCACCCTATCCGGAATGCGCCTTGAATTCTTGCTGGGCAGCTCCCTGCGACAGGAGCTGCCAGAGAAAGAACCGTTACTTAACGGCGTCTTTCAGGGCCTTGCCTGCTTTGAACCCAGGCACTTTAGAGGCCGGAATCTTAATCTCGGCACCAGTCTGCGGGTTACGACCGGTACGAGCAGCACGCTCTTTTACAGAGAAAGTACCAAAACCGATCAGAGTTACCTGATCACCCTTCTTCAGGGCACCGGTGATGGAGTTGGTCATTGCGTCCAGAGCACGGCCAGCCGCTGCTTTGGAAATATCTGAGGATTCTGCAATTGCATCAATAAGTTCGGACTTGTTCACACTAAACCCCTTCGATTTCAGGTTGAAGATGTTATAGGTTGGATTGTTTTTTCTCGGACGCTCTCGACTATCGCATAGGCGGTCGGAGAATTCCATTCTTCACTTTTCTTATTCCTTGCGGTTGTTAACCGGTGCTTGGAATAGGCACTTGATGCGCGGGAGCCCTTGGTATTGGCTGCTTCACGGCGAAACAGTTATACCAACGGGCTCTCTGGCATGTCAACAACTCATCAAGGCTTTAATGTGTATTTATGCGCTCTGCGGCGTCGCCGTCTTCGTCACGGGGCTTGCTTGAACCCGCTTCTGAGGACTCGTCTGCGGTGCGCGGCTCCGGCGGATATGCCAGTGCAATGTCCAACACCTCGTCGATCCATTTGACCGGATGAATCTCCAGCGACTCTTTGATGTTGTCCGGTATCTCCTTGAGATCTCGAACATTTTCATCAGGTATCAAGACCGTCTTGATACCGCCGCGATGGGCCGCCAGGAGCTTTTCCTTGAGTCCGCCAATGGGCAGAACCCGGCCCCGCAGGGTGATCTCACCAGTCATTGCGACATCCGCACGGACCGGAATTTTGGTCAGTGAAGAAACCAGCGCAGTGCACATGCCAATACCGGCACTTGGACCGTCTTTTGGCGTTGCGCCCTCAGGAACGTGGACGTGCAGATCGTGTTTCTCATGGAAATCATCGGCAATTCCAAGCCCGGGCGCGCGACTGCGAACGACAGTCAGAGCCGTTTGAATGGACTCCTGCATGACATCGCCCAGGGAACCGGTCTTAACCACCCGACCCTTACCCGGTGTCAGTGCACACTCGATGGTCAGCAATTCGCCACCCACCTGGGTCCACGCCAGGCCGGTAACCTGGCCGATCTGGTTTTTCTCTTCCGCCAGACCGTACTTGAACTTCTTCACACCGGAGTAGTCCTCCAGCATGTCCGGCTGCAGCGTCACAGAAGCCTTGTCGTTGGCTTCAACGTGCTCACGCACCACCTTACGGCAGATCTTGGCGATCTCGCGTTCCAGGCCCCGTACGCCCGCCTCACGGGTGTAATAACGAATCAGGTCCCGAAGGGTTTCCTCTGGAATCACCAGTTCGTCCTTGCGCAGGCCGTTGGCCTTGATCTGCTTGGGCAGCAGGTAACGCAACGCGATATTGACCTTCTCGTCCTCGGTGTAACCCGGGATACGAATAATCTCCATCCGGTCCAGCAGAGCCGGCGGAATATCCATGGAGTTCGAGGTGCACACGAACATCACGTCGGACAGGTCGTAGTCGACCTCCAGGTAATGGTCGTTGAAGGTGTGGTTCTGCTCCGGATCCAGCACTTCCAGCAACGCTGACGCCGGATCACCACGATGGTCCATACCCATCTTGTCGATTTCATCGAACAGGAACAGCGGGTTCTTTACCCCTACCTTCGACAGCTTCTGCAGGAGCTTGCCCGGCAATGCGCCAATGTAGGTTTTACGATGGCCGCGGATCTCTGCTTCGTCGCGCACACCACCGAGCGCCATCCGCGTGTACTTGCGGTTGGTAGCCCGGGCGATGGACTGACCCAGCGAGGTCTTACCGACACCAGGGGGGCCTACCAGGCACAATACCGGTCCCTTCACCTTCTTGACCCGGCTCTGTACCGCCAGGTACTCAAGAATGCGCTTCTTGACCTCGTCCAGGCCGTAGTGATCCCGGTCCAGAATCTCGCGCGCTTTTTCGATGTCGTGGCGCACCCGGCTGCGCTTCTTCCAGGGAATGGCCAGCATCCAGTCAATGTAGCCACGAACGACGGTGGCCTCAGCTGACATCGGCGACATCATCTTGAGCTTGTTCAGCTCCGCTTCGGTCTTCTTGCGAGCTTCCTCGGGCAAACCGGCTTCTTCAAGCTTCTGCTCCAGCTCTTCAAAATCGTTGTTGCCCTCACCGAGCTGGCCCATTTCTTTCTGAATGGCCTTCATCTGCTCGTTCAGGTAGTACTCGCGCTGGCTACGCTCCATCTGTTTCTTGACGCGACCACGAATGCGCTTCTCGACTTCGATCAAGTCGATTTCACCGTCCAGCTTGCCCAGCAGCAGGTCGACCCGCTTGCGCACATCCAGGGCTTCCAGCAGCTCCTGCTTCTCCGGGATGCGCATTTCCAGATGCGCGGCCATGGTGTCGGCCAAGCGCTCCAGATCCTCGATGCCGGTGAGCGCATTGGATACTTCTGAAGGCACTTTCTTGGACAGTTTTACGTACTTTTCAAACTCGTCCATCAGGGTCTTGATAAGCACGTCCTGTTCGCGCTCAGGCAGCCCTTCTTCTTCCATCAAGGTCGCGCCACCGGACAGGTATTCGCCTTCGGTGATGTCGCTGATGGTGGCCCGGGCGTTACCTTCGACCAGAACCTTTACGGTGCCGTCTGGCAACCGGAGCATCTGCAGGACCGTTGCCAGCGTCCCCATATCAAACACATCGGCGGGGCCCGGCTCGTCGGTTGAGGCGTCGCGCTGGGCAACCAGGAGGATTTCCTTACTGCCTTCCATCGCGGCTTCGAGGGCCTGGATGGATTTTTCACGGCCCACAAACAGCGGGACCACCATGTGCGGGAACACCACCACATCACGCAACGGCAGCAACGGGTAGTCTTGCACAGTATTTTCGGGTATCCGGGTCATAGGGAATCCTCTGACGGTGTTTCTTTGAGCATATCACCCTTCATTGGGGCGCCCGTAAAAAATGCAATCTCTTTACCATACGAAACAGACCGGGAAAACGGGGAAACAAAACGCAAAAAGGGGCGTTTCCGCCCCTTTTTGTTTTAACTCCCCGCCAAACGCCGGATCAATCTTCCGGCACTGCCTTGGCGTGGTCGTTGCTCGCGTAAATCTTGAAGGGTTCGGAATCCCCGTCGATTACGCTTTCGTCAATAACCACCTTGGCAACGTCATGCTCAGAAGGAATCTGATACATGGTATCCAGCAGCGTGGCTCCATGATTGAGCGCAAACCACGGGCGCCGGTCTTACGCTCCATAGCCTTGCGTGCAACCGCCCGCAGGGCGTCTTCACGGAAGTCTAGCTCGACTCCTTCCATATCAAACAGCTTCTGGTACTGCTTGGTGAGCGCGTTCTTCGGCTCGGTCAAGATCTGCACCAGCGCGGGCTCGTCCAGCTCGGTCAGTGTTGCCACCACAGGCAGACGACCAACAAACTCTGGAATCAGGCCAAACTTCACCAGATCCTCGGTTTCAACATCCTTGATGATGTCGCCGGTGCTCTTGGTGTCTTCCTGGCTGACCACAGAAGCCGAGAAGCCAATGGAACTGCGCTCTGAGCGCTCCTGGATCACCTTATCGAGACCTGCAAAAGCGCCACCACAGATAAACAGGATATTGCCAGTGTCCACCTGCAGGAATTCCTGCTGCGGATGCTTGCGCCCGCCCTGAGGCGGAACCGAGGCTACGGTGCCCTCGATGAGTTTCAGCAGCGCCTGCTGAACACCTTCGCCTGAGACGTCCCGGGTGATTGACGGGTTATCCGACTTCCGGGAAATCTTGTCGATCTCATCGATGTAGACAATACCGCGCTGGGCCTTGTCGACATCGTAATCACACTTCTGCAGCAGTTTCTGGATGATGTTTTCAACATCCTCGCCCACATAACCTGCTTCGGTCAGCGTGGTCGCATCGGCAATAGTGAACGGAACGTTCAGCATCCTAGCCAGGGTCTCGGCCAACAGGGTCTTACCACTACCGGTCGGGCCGATAAGCAGAATGTTGCTCTTACCAAGCTCAACATCCGCCTTGCCTTCACCGTAACGCAGGCGCTTGTAGTGGTTGTAAACCGCCACCGAAAGCACAACCTTCGCTCGATCCTGACCGATGACGTATTCGTTCAGCGTGTCTCGTATCTCTGCGGGTGTCGGGAGCCGGTCGCTAGCCTCTTCCTGGGAATTCTCCTGAATTTCCTCACGAATGATGTCATTGCACAGGTCGACACACTCGTCGCAGATGAACACCGAGGGCCCTGCAATGAGTTTGCGGACTTCATGCTGGCTCTTTCCGCAAAACGAGCAGTAGAGCAACTTGCCGTTATCGTCGCCTCTGCCGTTTCTTTCATCTGCCATTGAAATACCTCTGATCTTGGTTAGCCGGCGTTACTGGCTACTACGCCGGCCAAGAATGATGCGATTACTTCCAGTATTATTTATTCGGGACGCGCTTATCAAGTATAGAATCAATCAGCCCATACTCTTTCGCCTGCGCCGGATCCATGAAATTGTCACGGTCCGTGTCCTTGGCGATGGTGTCCAGATCCTGGCCGGTGTGGTGCGCCAGGATTGAGTTCAGGGTGTGACGGATCTTGAGAATTTCACGAGTGTGAATCTCAATATCGGTCGCCTGACCCTGGTAACCACCCAGCGGCTGGTGAATCATCACCCGCGAATTCGGCAGGCAGGCACGCTTGCCTTCCGCGCCACCGGCCAGCAAGAACGCACCCATGCTGGCAGCCTGGCCAACACACAGGGTCGCCACGTCCGGCTTGATGAACTGCATGGTGTCGTAGATCGACATACCTGCAGTCACTGAGCCGCCAGGGCTATTGATGTACAGGTGAATATCCTTGTCCGGATTCTCGGACTCCAGGAACAGCAGCTGGGCGACGATCAGGTTGGCCATGTGATCTTCAACCGGGCCTACCAGGAAGATCACCCGCTCTTTGAGCAGACGGGAATAGATATCGAAGGAGCGCTCGCCCCTCGCGGTCTGTTCAATAACGATCGGCACCAGGCCGGAATTGGTTACCATTGCGGGACCGTCAATTGGTTTCTGCGTCATGTGCGCCTGAACTCCTTATGGACAATGGGACGTGGACTCGCGCCACGGTGTTCATCACAGGTGTTATTGCACTGCTTACTTTGCCAGCAGCCGCCCCAGATGAAAACAGCCGGACAAGCCGGCTGTTTTCTGGGGTCGACCAACAGGGCCGGAACCAGCTCCGACCCTGACCGGATCAGCGCTGCTGCTGTCCAGCCTGAACGGCCTCTTCGTACTTAACCTTCTTCTCTTTAACCTTGGCCTGTTCCAGCACCAGGTCAACGACAGCATCTTCGAGCACAGAAGATTCGATCTGCGACTTCTGCTCCGGGTTGCTGTTGAAGTGAGCAACAACTTCCTCAGGCTGTTCATACGTAGACGCGATCTCTTGGATCTTTTCGTCTACCTTGCCTGGTCCGCCTTCAGGTCATTCTTCTTGACCACTTCCTGGAACAACAGGCCAGTCTTGACGCGACGCTCAGCCTGCTCCTGGAAAATTTCCTTCGGCAGCTGCTGGAAATCTACCTGGCCGCCGAAACGCTGTACTGCGTCCTGACGCAGGCGATCGATTTCCTGGTCAACCAGGGCAGTCGGCACGTCCAGCTCGGTGCTTTCCAGCAGGCCATCAACAACGTCATTCTTGACCTTGTTGGAAACCGCCTGCTTCAGCTCCCGCTCCATGTTCTTCTTCACTTCCTCACGGAACGCGGCTTCGTCTTCAGCTTCGATGCCAAACTTCTTGAAGAACTCGGTATCCAGTTCGGGCAGCTGCGGCTCTTCAACCTTGTGGATCTTGATCTCGAACTTGGCCGGCTTACCCGCCAGCTCTTCGTTGTGGTAATCCTCGGGGAAGGTTACTTCGATTTCCATGTCCTCGCCGGCTTTACCACCCTGGATGGCTTTCTCGAAGCCCGGGATCATCTGGCCAGAACCCAGGGTCAGTCGGTGGCCTTCAGCGGCACCGCCCTCGAACTCTTCACCGTCGATGGTGCCTTTGAAATCAATGGTCAGCACGTCCTTGTTCTTGGACTTGCGCTTGACTTCCTTCATGGTGGCCTGCTGACGACGCAGGTTATCGATCATGTTGTCGATATCCTTGTCAGCGATGTCGGAGGTCAGCTTCTCAACAGAGATCTTGCTCAGGTCACCCAGTTCGATTTCCGGCAGCACTTCGAAGATGGCAACAAACTCAAGGTCCTTGCCTTCTTCCATGGTCTTTGGCTCAAACTTCGGCCAGCCCGCAGGATTAATGTCCTGCTCCTGCAATGCCTTGACGTACTGGTCGCGCATCACCTCGCCCACGATTTCCTGGCGGACGCTGTCACCGAAACGACGCTTAACCACCTTCATGGGCACCTTGCCCGGGCGGAAACCATTCAGGCGTACGGTACGCGCAGTTTCCTGCAGGCGCTTCTGAACCGCCTGGTCAATTTCCTGGGCGGGCACACCAATCGTCATGCGACGTTCGATGTTGGAGGTCGTTTCAACAGACACTTGCATGGAAGATCCTCAAATTACAGGTTCAGTATGTGAATGAAATCAAACTCGAAAACCGGCTTTCAGGCTTATTCTGAAAACAGGCCGAAAATTAAAAGGCGATAGTTTATCACGGTTTGCCCCGGGGAGAGAATCACCCGTTATGGCCCCACGGAGTTCGTGAGCGGACCGCGCTCGCGTTAGTTAGAGAAAGTGGGGATAAAAACTGAAAAAGAAAGGGGGCGCCGATGGATTGTTACAGATACGGGCACCAGGAAAGGAATTACCCATAAAAAAAGCCTCTTGGATTGTCTCCAAGAGGCTTTTAAAGTTGGTGCGGGTGGAGGGACTTGAACCCCCACTCCTCTCGGAACCAGAACCTAAATCTGGCGCGTCTACCAGTTCCGCCACACCCGCATAACTTTTAAAACTGTGTGGGCCTAGCGCTTTCGCAGCTTGAGCAACTCATTTCTCGCTTCGAAGCGCACCCGTGCCAGCATCAGCTGCCATGGCGACTCTCGTCAAAGCGGGAAAAAACAAGAAAAGTGGGGTGGACGAAGGGGTTCGAACCCTCGACCGCAGGAGTCACAATCCTGAGCTCTACCAACTGAGCTACGTCCACCACAATCAGGACATACCTTTCGGTAATCACAATACTCAACTTTGCTGCTTTGGCGACTACGGTGCGGACCAAGCCGACGCCTAAATGGCGCGCCCGGCAGGACTCGAACCTGCGACCACCCGCTTAGAAGGCGGGTGCTCTATCCAGCTGAGCTACGGGCGCTTAACCGTTCGCCCACCTGAATATCAGAAAAGTGGTCGGGGTAGAGAGATTCGAACTCCCGACATCCTGCTCCCAAAGCAGGCGCGCTACCAGACTGCGCTATACCCCGTCTGAACTGAACAACAAGTGCCTCAGCAAAGTTGGCGCGCATATTACCGGCGCCGGACGGTGCCGTCAACACGGATTTCCAAATTTACCAAAAGATCAGGCTTTAATAAGACCTTACGCCCCCTGGAAAGTTCCAGGAAACGCCGCCAACGCCCCGCCAATTGGAGTTCTGACGGAAGCATGAGACAATGCTCGGCCTTCATTTCTCAACGCCCAAGCGACAAGACAAAACATGAGCGCCAAACTGATTAACGGAAAAGAAATCGCCGCCGGTGTCAGGCAGCAGGTTGCCGCCGGTGTAGAAGCTCGAACACAGCAGGGGCTTCGCGCACCCGGTCTGGCCGTGGTACTGGTCGGCGAAGATCCCGCCTCCCACGTCTATGTAGGCAACAAGCGCAAAGCCTGCGATCAGGCCGGCATCCTCTCGCTGTCCTATGATCTGCCGGCAGACACCTCTCAGGAAGCCCTGGAAGCTCTCATCGATGAGCTGAATGAAAACCCGACCGTCGATGGCATTCTGGTGCAACTACCACTACCGGAGCACCTCGATGCGACCCGATCCTGGTCAAGATCCGCCCGGATAAAGATGTGGACGGCTTCCACCCGTACAACATCGGCCGTTTAATGCAGCGTAAGCCGACGCTCAGGCCCTGTACGCCCGCAGGCATCATCACCCTACTAGACAGCATTAACACCCCGTACAAGGGCCAGCACGCGGTCATCGTGGGCGCCTCCAACATTGTCGGCCGCCCCATGAGCATGGAACTGCTCCTGAAAGGCGCAACCACCACCGTCTGCCATCGTTTTACACCCAACCTCGAAAAATTCGTTGGTGAGGCAGACATCCTGATCGCGGCGGCGGGCAAACCCAACCTGATCAACGGGGAATGGGTAAAACCCGGCGCAACGGTCATCGACGTGGGCATTAACCGCATGGACGACGGGAAATTGCGCGGCGATGTCGACTTTAACGCGGCGGCTGAGCGGGCGGCCTACATCACGCCGGTGCCGGGCGGTGTTGGGCCAATGACCATCGCCACCCTGCTCCAGAACACCCTGTACGCCGCTGACGTACTGCACAAGGACTGAGCGCCCAAACGCTGGGACTCACGCGCTGCACCGTCACAAGCAGCCATAAAAAAACCCCGCACCAGGCGGGGTTTTTTATGCTTACTCAGCGCTTACGCACCGTATTTGGCTTTCGCCTTCAGTCGGTATGCGTGCAGGAGCGGCTCGGTGTAGCCATTCGGCTGCTCGCGACCCTTGAGGACCAGATCCATCGCTGCCTGGAAGGCAACACTGTCGTCAAAGTTCGGCGCCATGGCGCGATAGGAGGCATCACCGGCGTTCTGCTTATCAACTACAGCGGCCATGCGCTTCATGGTTTCGTCGATCTGCGCCTCGGTGCACACACCGTGGTACAGCCAGTTGGTCAGCAGCTGTGAGGAAATCCGCAGCGTGGCGCGGTCTTCCATCAGCCCGACGTTGTTGATGTCTGGCACCTTGGAGCAACCAACACCCTGCTCAACCCAACGCACAACGTAACCCAGAATGCCCTGCGCATTGTTATCCAGCTCCTGCTGAATTTCCTCGGCAGACAGCGCACTCGGATCAGCCATAACCGGTACGGTCAGGATGTCATCGATGCTCGCACGGGCGCGGCTTTCGATGTCTTTCTGAACGTCGCTCACACTGACTTGGTGGTAATGGCTTGCGTGCAGCGTGGCCGCAGTCGGTGACGGAACCCAGGCGGTGTTTGCACCGGCTTTCGGATGACCGATCTTGGCTTCGAGCATGCCGGCCATCAGATCCGGCATGGCCCACATGCCTTTACCGATCTGCGCGACACCACGGAAACCGGTTTCGAGACCGATGTCCACGTTCCACTGCTCGTAAGCATTGATCCAGGACGCCTGCTTCATCTCGCCTTTGCGAATGAACGGCCCCAGCTCCATGGAGGTGTGCATTTCGTCACCGGTGCGGTCCAGGAAGCCAGTGTTGATGAATACCGCACGCTCTTTGGCCGCGTGGATACAGGCTTTCAGGTTAACGGTGGTGCGACGCTCCTCGTCCATGATGCCTACCTTCAGGGTGAACTGAGGCAGACCCAGGGCATCTTCTACCCGGCCGAAGAATTCGTTGGTGAACGCCACTTCCTCCGGACCGTGCATCTTGGGCTTAACGATGTACATGGAGCCCTTGGTGCTGTTCTGGAGGCTACCGCCACCCTTCAGGTCGTGGATCGCGATCAGCGAAGTGATCAGACCATCCATCAGGCCTTCCGGCACTTCCTGGCCATCGCTCAGCAGCACGGCCGGGTTGGTCATCAGGTGACCAACGTTACGGATGAACATCAGGCTGCGGCCCTTCAGGCTCAGCTCGCCACCGGCAGGCGCGGTGTAGGTGCGGTCAGGATTCATCTTCCGGGTCAGCTGCTTGCCGCCCTTCTCGAAGGTTTCCTGCAGATCGCCCTTCATCAGACCAAGCCAGTTACGATAAGCCAGGGCCTTGTCGTCGGCATCAACGGCGGCAACCGAATCTTCACAGTCCATGATGGTGGTCAGGGCTGACTCCATCAGCACGTCCTTGACGTGGGCGCCGTCGTCCTTGCCAATCGGGTGGCTGGCATCGATCTGGATCTCGAAGTGCATGCCGTTCTTGACCAGCAGCACACCGGTGGGTGCATCAGCAGCGCCGGTGTAACCGACAAAGCCAGACTCGTCTTTCAGACCTGTGGACTCGCCGTTCTGCAACTTGACGACCAGCTTGCCGCCCTCCACTGAGTATTTGGCAGCGTCCTTATGGCTCCCGGATGCCAGCGGAGCGGAGCTGTCCAGCAGCTTGCGGGCCCATTCGATAACCTTGGCACCACGCACAGGGTTGTAGCCAGCACCCTTGTCCGCACCACCTTCTTCAGAGATGCGTCGGTACCGTACAGCGCGTCGTACAAGCTACCCCAACGGGCGTTGGCGGCGTTCAGCGCGAAACGGGCGTTCATGATCGGCACGACCAACTGCGGGCCCGCCATGGTGGCGACTTCCGGATCAACATTTGAGGTGGAGATCTTGAAATCCGCCGGCTCTTCGACCAGGTAGCCAATCTCCTTCAGGAAAGACTTGTACTCGGCCATGTCCAGCTTCTGACCTTTGTGGTCACGGTTCCAGCTGTCCATTTTTTCCTGAATCGCATCACGCTTGACCAGCAGCTCGCGGTTACGCGGGGCTAGTTCGTTCACGATTTTGTCGAAGGCGGCCCAGAATTTATCTGCGTCGACACCGGTTCCCGGGATCGCTTCGTTGTTTACGAAATCATACAGATTCTTCGCGACCTGAATGCCGCCGACTTGTACGCGTTCTGTCATCGTTGTCTGCCTCAGTGGGTTACGTTTCCCGACTCCCCCTTCGTTGAGGGGGCATTCTAATTTGAGCGCCGCATTGTACGGGAAAATACGTATCAGGTCATTCCCACTTCTACAATGCGGCTTTTGTTATCGCTTTCTGAAAACTCAGCCCCGCCGCCAGGTTGTGCCTTCGCGGGAATCGTCCAGGATGATCCCTTTGTCCGCCAACTCATCGCGGAGGCGATCGGCTTCGGCAAAATCCCGTGCTTTGCGGGCGTCGTTGCGAGCCTGGATCATTTGTTCAATATCCTCGGCACTGAGCTCGCCGCCGGTGTCGGCCTGGAAAAATGCCTCCGGATCCTGCTGCAGCAGCCCGAGAATCGAACCCAGACGAACCAGAACCGCAGCACTTTGCTTGGCCTCCTGATCACGCCCGTCACGACGATGCTGGTTGATGTCATTGGCCACGGCATGCAGCACCGCAATGGCACCGGCCGTGTTGAAATCGTCGTCCATCACTTCCATGAAACGGCGATCATGCTCGGTTTCACCCACGTCCGCCGCCTTTGCCGGCACGATACCGCGCAGCGAATTGTAAAGCTTGGTCAGGGTGCGACCGGCTTCTGCCAGGTTATCCTCGGAATAATCGACCTGGCTGCGGTAATGACTGGAAACCAGGAAATACCGGACCACTTCCGCAGGATAGCTTTCGAGAATTTCGCGAATGGTGAAAAAGTTGCCCAGGGACTTGGACATCTTTTCCTTGTTGACCCTAATTGCACCCGCGTGCATCCAGGCCCGGGCAAATTCGTGGCCGGTGGCGCATTCGGATTGGGCGATTTCATTCTCGTGGTGGGGGAACAACAGATCCGGACCACCGCCATGAATATCGAAGGTGTCACCCAGGCATTCAGTCGACATCGCCGAACACTCAATATGCCAGCCAGGGCGACCATCGCCCCAGGGTGACGGCCAGCTGACCTCACCCTCGCCTGCAGCTTTCCAGAGTGCAAAATCCGCTGGGCTGCGCTTGGCTTCCTGGACATCGATGCGGGCACCGGCAACCAGGTCCTCAAGCTTCTTTTTGCTCAACTTACCGTAGTCGGCAAACGAGTCGACAGCGAAATAGACGTCGCCGTTATCGGCGGCGTAGGCGTGGCCACTGGCGATGAGCTTATGGATCATCGCCACGATCTCATTGATATAGCCGGTTGCCCTCGGCTCTTCCGTAGGCGACAGGACGCCCAACCGGGCCTCATCCTCGTGCATGGCGCGGATCATGCGGTCAGTCAGGTCGGTGAAGCTTCGCCGTTCTCCTCTGCCCGCCGGAGGATCTTGTCGTCAATGTCGGTGATGTTACGCACGTAGTTCACGTCGTAACCCCGATGCCTGAGATATCGGGTGATGACATCGAAGGCCACCAGCACCCGGGCATGGCCAAGGTGGCAGTAGTCGTAAACGGTCATGCCGCAGACGTACATCCGCACCTTGCCAGGCTCAATAGGCTTAAACTCTTCCTTGCGCTGCGAGAGCGTGTTGTAAATGCGGATCACTTGCCCCCCTTACTCCAGGAATCACGAAGCGTAACGGTTCGATTGAAAACGGGCCGGCCGGCATTCTGCGACAAAAGCTCGTCGAAGAAGAAATAGCCCTCGCGCTCGAACTGGTACGGCAGATCGGTTCGCGGCTTCACCAGGCCCTTCTCCACCCGCGCACCATGCAACACAACCAGGGATTCCGGGTTCAGGTGGTCGGTGAAATCGCCCTCCTTGTCACTGTCCGGGGACTCGTGATTGAACAGGCGATCGTACTGGTTAATGTCGGCCTCCACGCTATCCGTCGCGGACACCCAGTGCACCACGCCATTGGCTTATAGCCTTCCGGGTTCACGCCCAGAGTGTTCGGATCGTATTCGCATTTAAGCTCGACGATCTCGCCACTGTCGTCACGAATGATCTCGCGGCAGGTCATCACATAACCACCACGCAGCCGCACAGCCTGATCCGGGGCAAGGCGCTTCCATTTGCGCGGCGGCTCTTCGGCGAAGTCCTCGCGATCGATGAACAGGGTCTGGCTCCAGGTAACCTCGCGCTCCCCCATCTCCGGATTCTGGGGATGCACCGGCAGCACCAGCGTTTCGGTCTGGTCGGCAGGATAGTTGGTCAGGGTAATTTTGAGCGGACGCATCACACACATGGCGCGGGGTGCGCGGGTGTTCAGGTCTTCCCTGATGGCGTGCTCCAGCATACCGACATCCACGGTACCGCCAGCCTTGTTGACCCCCACCATGTCGCAGAAGGTGCGGATCGATTCCGGTGTGTAACCACGGCGACGCATACCGGAAATAGTCGGCATCCGCGGGTCGTTCCAGCCTTCCACAAAATTCTCATCCACCAGACGCTTCAGTTTGCGCTTGCTGGTGATGGTGTAGTTCAGGTTCAGGCGGGCAAATTCGATCTGCCGCGGATGGCAAGGGCCGGAAATGTTGTCCAGCACCCAATCGTAGAGCGGACGGTGATCCTCGAATTCCAGGGTGCACAGGGAGTGGGTGATGTTTTCAAGCGCATCCGAGATTGGATGGGTGAAATCATACATCGGGTAGATGCACCACTTGTTGCCGGTCTGGTGATGGTCGGCGTAACGGACGCGGTAGAGAATCGGATCGCGCAGATTAATGTTGGGAGACGCCATGTCGATCTTCGCCCGCAACACCAATTCGCCGTTCTGGTATTTGCCATCGCGCATGTCGCGGAACAGCTGGAGATTTTCCTCCACCGGACGGTCCCGGTACGGACTGTTCTTGCCCGGCTCCTTCAGGCTGCCACGGTACTCTGCCATCTGATCAGCCGAGAGCGCACAGACATAGGCCTTGCCATTCTCGATCAACTCCTCGGCAAAAGCGTACAGCGCGTCAAAGTAGTCCGATGCGTGACGAACCTCACCCGCCCATTGGTAACCAAGCCAGGACACGTCCGCCTTGATGGCGTCGATGTACTCCTGGTTTTCCTTTTCCGGGTTGGTGTCGTCAAATCGCAGATTACATTCGCCGCCGAAGGTCTCCGCAATGCCGAAGTTCAGGCAAATGGATTTGGCGTGACCAATGTGCAAGTAGCCATTCGGCTCCGGCGGAAAGCGGGTTACCACCTTGCCAGTGTGCTCGCCCTTGGCGATGGCGTCTTCGATCAGGCTCTGAATAAAATTGTGGGCTTTCTTCGATTCGGCGCTCATACGTTCTCTGTGAAAAGGGGTGGATCAGAAACCGCCTATTATACTCATAAATCTGCGCCGGACTCATGCATAGCGCGAAACTCTTGCGTACAATACGCGCTTTAGCCCGACCAATTCTTTCGAACAGGAACGCCTGATGATTCTGCTGCAAACCAACCTCGGTGACATCAAACTCGAGCTGGACCACGACAAGGCACCCGAGAC
This sequence comes from Marinobacter similis, assembly GCF_000830985.1. GTDB lineage: Bacteria > Pseudomonadota > Gammaproteobacteria > Pseudomonadales > Oleiphilaceae > Marinobacter > Marinobacter similis. The sequence goes on from NZ_CP007151.1 coordinate 3,023,373, forward strand.
CGCCAAAAACTTCGAACAGTACGTCCGTGACGGTTTTTACGACGGCCTGGTTTTCCACCGAGTGATCAGCAACTTCATGATTCAGGGTGGTGGCTTCGAGCCCGGCATGACGCCACGCAAAACCCGCGACCCTATTCAGAACGAAGCGGATAACGGCCTGAGCAACATGCAAGGCACAGTCGCTATGGCCCGCACCATGGACCCACACTCCGCCACCGCCCAGTTCTTCATCAATGTCGAAAACAACGGCTTTCTCGATCACAGCGCCAAGAACGCCGAAGGCTGGGGCTACTGCGTGTTCGGCAAGGTGGTTGAGGGCATGGAAACCGTCAACCTGATTCGTGCCGTTCGCACCACCATCAAGGCTGGCCACCAGGACGTCCCGGCAGAAGACGTCGTCATTATCTCGGCCAAGGTGGTTGAGGAGGGAGGTGCAGCGTGACCACGCTGTTTATCTCGGATCTCCACCTGGAGGAATCCCGGCCGGACATTACTGAGGCGTTCCTCGGCTTTCTGAAGGAAAAGGCCCACGGAGTAGAACAGCTCTACATTCTGGGTGATTTCTTTGAAGCCTGGATCGGCGATGACGAGCGCACACCGCTGCAGGAACAGATTGCCGCAGCGCTTCGCGCAGTCAGTGAAAGCGGTACCGAAATCTTCCTGATGCACGGCAACCGCGACTTCCTGATTGGCCACGACTTCTGTGACCGGGCGGGGGCAACGTTGCTGGATGATCCCACAGTCGTTGATCTGTACGGCACCCCTACCCTGCTGATGCACGGGGACAGCCTGTGTACCGCCGATGTGGAGTACCAGAAGTTCCGCACCAACATGCGCAACCCGCAATGGCAGCAGATGATCCTGCAGCGCCCGCTGGCTGATCGTCAGCAGATGGCTCGACAACTGCGGGAAATCAGCATGGCCAAGAACCAGGGCAAGGCGGAAACCATCATGGACGTCACGCCGGAAGAAGTGGTCAAAGACATGGAGGCGCACGGCGTGCAGCGCCTGATCCACGGCCACACGCACCGGCCTGCCGAGCATCATCTGCAGGCCAATGGTCAACCGGCCAAACGCATAGTGCTGGGTGACTGGGACACCCACGTTTGGTGGCTGGACGTCCAGCCCGGCCAGGAGCCGGTGCTGAATAAACAACCGCTGTAACGAAAAAGGCCGGGCAAATGCCCGGCCTTTTTGTTTCTGGCGCTGGTTTTTAGTGCGCCAGGATCTGCTTGAGGAACTGCTGTGTGCGCGGCTCCTGCGGGTTGCTGAAGAAGTCGTGAGGCGGCGCCTCCTCGACAATCTCCCCGCCATCCATAAAAATCACCCGGTCCGCCACGGTCTTGGCAAATCCCATCTCGTGAGTAACGCAGAGCATGGTCATGCCGCTACCAGCCAGCTCGATCATGACATCCAGCACTTCCTTGATCATCTCGGGATCCAGTGCCGACGTCGGCTCGTCGAACAGCATGATTTTCGGCTTCATGCACAGCGCCCGGGCAATGGCTACCCGCTGCTGCTGACCGCCAGAAAGCTGCCCCGGGAACTTATGGGCCTGATCCGGAATTTTTACCCGCTCAAGGTATTCCATGGCTGAGGCTTCAGCTTCTTTCCGTGGAATCTTGCGGACCCAGATTGGCGACAGGCAGCAGTTCTCCAGCACCGTCAGATGCGGGAACAGGTTAAAGTGCTGGAACACCATGCCGACTTCCCGACGCACGGTATCGATGTGCCGAATATCGTCCGTCAGCTCAACATTATCAACAATGATTTTGCCCTGCTGGTGTTCTTCCAGGCGGTTGATGCATCGAATGAACGTCGATTTACCGGAACCGGACGGGCCACAGATAACAATCCGCTCGCCCTGCTTAACCGTGAGGTTCAGGTCCTTGAGCACGTGAAAATCGCCGTACCATTTGTGCATCCCTTCAACCCGGATGATGCCCGGATTCTTCTCCGTCTCGCCCTGAGCGGAGGACTTTACTTCAGAAGTTTGGGTTTGTTCTGTCATTGGATTACCCATCAGGTTTTGTGACCGGTGTCGAGTTTGCGTTCGAGGTTCTGGCTGTAACGGGAAATGCCGAAACAGAATATCCAGAAACAGAAGGCCACGAAGACATAGCCCTCCACGGCGACGTTCTGCCAGGCAGGATCTGTCACAGTTGACTGAACGGTGCCGAGAACATCGAACAGACCGATGATCAGGACCAGCGTGGTGTCTTTGAACAGTGAAATAAAGGTATTCACGATGCCGGGTATCACCAGCTTCAAGGCTTGCGGCAACACCACCAGCCCCATCTTGCGCCAGTATCCCAGACCAAGTGCGTCGGCTGCCTCATACTGCCCTCTCGGGATGGCCTGCAAGCCACCGCGAATAACCTCAGCCATGTAGGCAGACTGCCAAAGCGTGATACCAATCAGCGCCCGCATCAGCTTCTCGAAGTTCATCCCTTCAGGCAGGAACAGCGGCAGCATGACCGACGCCATAAACAGCACGGTAATCAGCGGCACCGCTCGCCAGACTTCGATGAAGACGATACTGATACCGCGAATGATCGGCATCTCGGATCGACGCCCAAGGGCCAGCAGAATACCAATAGGCAATGACGCCAGAATCCCGATGTAGGCCAGGATCAAGGTCAACATCAAACCGCCCCACTTGGTGCTTTCGACGGCCTCAAGACCAAAGGTGCCACCCGGGATCAGAAAGTAGCCAATCAAAGGCAAGCCAGTCATGCCGAAGATGCCAAACCATTTACGGGCGGGGAAGCGCTCGATGAACTGGGGCACGAAGGCCACAGCCAGCAGCAGGAACATCAGGTCCACACGCCACTGCAGTTCGTCCGGGTAGAACCCATAAATGAAGAAGTTCAGACGCTGGTCGATGAACAACCAGCAGGCACCTGCACCGGTGCAGTCACTGGCATCAGCACCCTGGAAGTTGGCATCAAACAGAGCCCAATTCAGGATCGGTCCAACGCTGGTCACAACCAGGTAGCCGACAACAACAGTGAGCAATGCGTTGTACCAGGTAGAGAACAGATGCTCGCGCATCCATTTCACCGGCGTGAGGGCCTTTTTAGGTGGTTTCATGGTGGACTCAGTCATCATCGCTCCTTAATCGCCACGGCCCGGTTGTAGATGTTCATGAACAATGAGATCGACAGACTGATGGTCAGATAAACCGCCATGGTAATGGCGACCACCTCAACCGCTTGCCCTGTCTGATTCAGCGTTGTGCCCATGAACACGGCCACCAGGTCGGGGTAACCAATGGCGGTCGCGAGCGAGGAGTTCTTTGCAAGGTTAAGATACTGACTGGTCAACGGCGGATGATGACCCGCATGGCCTGGGGAATTACAACCAGACGCAGGGTCAGCCCGTTCGGCAATCCGAGCGCCTTGGACGCCTCAGTCTGTCCCTTGCTGACCGACAGGATACCGGACCGTACAATCTCCGCGATGAAACTGGCCGTGTACAGTGAGAGTGCCAGCCACAGTGCGGCAAGTTCTGGAATAATGGTAATGCCACCGCCGAAGTTGAAACCTTTCAGCGCCGGTACATCCCACTCCAGCGGACTACCCGCCACGAAGTAGGCCAACAATGGCACCAGCACCAGAATGGCAACACCGACTTTGAAGGTCGGGAAAATCTGGCCAGTCGCCAGTTGCCTTCTCTTAGCCCAGATGCGAATGCCCACCACAGCAGCAATCGCTGCCAGGACAGCCCCCCAGACCAACCCGAACCCGTCCTGGGTCAATGGCTCTGGAACGTACAGGCCACGATTGTTGAGGAACATGGTGCCGCCCAATTCGATACTCTGCCGCGGCGACGGCAAGGCACCCAGGACCGCGAAATACCAGAAGAATATCTGTAGCAGCAAAGGAATGTTTCGGATCACTTCGATGTAGAAGAGCGAGACTTTGGCTACCAGCCAGTTGCTGGAGAGACGCGCCACACCGATGATGAAGCCAAGCAACGTTGCCGCAATAATACCCATGGCTGAGACGAGCAAGGTGTTGGTCAGACCAACCCAGAAAGTCCGTCCGTAAGACATGGTGGCATCGTACGGCACCAGGCTCATGATGATGCCGAAACCGGCGGTTTCCTCAAGGAACCCGAAACCGGTGCTAATACCCCTGCTCTCCATATTGGAAAGCGTATTTTCTACCAGAGTCCAGCCAGCCCAGAAGACCGCAGCAATAGCGACAACCTGGAAGAATAAGGAACGTACCCGGGGGTCATACCAGGCTTTGGCCCCGCAGGCTTTGAATCAATTGTTTGTTTTTTCATGTAGATTCCCGGAAAGCTTCCCTGCAGTTTACTTCGTCAGAGATAACAGCGGGTGCTCAACCTAGAGCACCCGCTGCGGCTTTCAGGTCTTATCGAACCGGCGGCGCATACATGATGCCGCCTTCAGTCCAGAGCGCGTTGATGCCGCGGTCGAGACCGAGTGGAGTGTCCGGACCCACGTTGCGGTCGTACATCTCGCCGTAGTTACCGACCATCTTCACAACCTTGTGGCCGAAATCAGCCGGCAGGCCGAGCTTGGCACCCATGTCACCGTCAGTACCCAGCAGGCGCTGAACATTCGGGTTGTCGGACTTCAGCATGTCGTCAGCATTGGCGCTGGTAACACCGAGCTCTTCAGCGTTGATCTGCACAGACAACACCCACTTCACGATGTTGAACCACTGATCGTCGCCCTGACGAACCACCGGGCCCAGAGGCTCTTTTGAGATGGTGTTAGGCAGGATCTTGGCGGAACTCGGATCCGCCAGCTTGGAGCGCAAGGCCGCCAGCTGGGAACGGTCGGAAGTCAGAACGTCACAGCGACCGGCAGAGAAACCCTGAACGGTCTGCTCAGAGGTATCGAATACGATCGGCTTGAATTCCATGCCCTTGGCGCGGAAATAGTCAGACAGGTTCAGCTCGGTGGTGGTACCTGACTGGATACACACAGTGGCGCCGTCCAGCTGAGTGGCGTCATCAACACCAATGTCCTTGTTGATCAGGAAGCCCTGGCCGTCGTAGTAGTTCACACCGGCAAAGTTCAGGCCCAGTGACGCGTCACGGGTGAGGGTCCAGGTGGTGTTACGGGAAAGCATGTCGATTTCACCAGACTGCAAGGCGGTGAAGCGCTCTTTCGCAGTCAGCGGTGTGAATTCAACGGCCTTGGGATCGCCAAAAATGGCGGCCGCAACGGCGCGACAAGTATCGACATCGATACCGGTCCAGTTACCCTTTTCATCAGGCTGGGAGAACCCAGGCAGACCACTGGTAACGCCACACTGAAGGTGCCCCTTCTCCTTCACATTTTCCAGCGTCGTTGCAGCCATCGCACTGCTGGCTGCAAACGCGCCAGATGCCAGTGCCATTCCCAGGACAATCGATTTCGTCTTATTCATTATCGGATCTCCGAACTTCGGTTGGTTGCTTCGCGATGGGATTCAGCAATATGTGAGCCATGCAAGCTATGTTATTGATATATTGTATTTATTTTCATTCTTTCCAGCCTCATCTTCCCAGCCGGTCGATGAGAGCGACCAAGGTGGAACCATCTTGGTGCACCAACTCTAATAGGTCGCCCTATTCCGAGGCAAGATTTAAGGGCCGTACCCCTATAAAGTAGAACAAAGTTCGAGAAATCAACTAGTTTTTAGAAAAAAATTTATGCCGGTGACTTCATTTGGGCAGGCTCGCGATAGGTTTCCAACCGCTTCAGCCAGCCGCTCAGCCAGCGTTCCTTTTCGATAGGATTCTCGGCATTTTCGGCCCGACGGGTTAACACCCTCGCCGCAGCCTCGCGAAAATTCATCAGCGCTGGTCGCTCAGCGGTTTGCGACTCCATCTCCAGCAGCACCTGCAGCAGGCCCCAGCCCTGCCCGTTGTAGCGCTCCATGGGAGAAATACCTTCGCCCTTGAAATTGACATAATCCATCAAGCATAGATTCCGCCCGGTGTGGCCGCCAGCGCCTTGAGTCTTTTGCGCACCAATGGTTGCTCGGATTCCGGCGCGGCTGAGACCACTTTCTGAAGGGATTCCCTGGCGCGGCGCACAATGAACTCGGCCTGCAACCCCTGGGAGCCAGCGAGGAATGCCTGCAACTCGGCGATCTCAACCGAGTCCTCCGCTTCCAGGAACGCCTTGCGGTCCGGCCAGGGCGCGTCCATCGGGTCGAGTTTCCGCAGCCATTCCGGTATGGCCACCTGACGCTGGGTCATGTACTGAATCAGGGCCGGAAAACTCTCAACGAACCGGCCTTCGACGCCTTCCGGATACCAGATGAAGTGACCGATACCCAGGGACGGGAAATCTTCACCCTCGTTCCAATGCACCAGGCATTCCAGCTTGCCGGCACACTCATTCCGAAAAATCTGGGCCCCCACCCATTCCATCTGCCCCGGCTCCAGGGTTATGGAGAGATCCGGCTCATCGGTCTCCCCTACTGCTTCCTCCTGCATGCCTCCGGTTTCGACCGACGGATTGTCCGGACCATCGCAGGCAGCCAGAAACAGCACACCGACCATCAGTATCCATACGCTTTTACTCATAATTTCCTTAACACCTCGATCTCTGACTGATCGGATGATTGCCATCTGCATCCCGATCCTGATTGCTTCGACTCATTATGGAACAGAGCCGATTCTGTCGTGGTAAAAACCGCCTTACGAAATGGAAATAAACCACATTGACTTCTAATGGACGGCCAGACAGTCTTCGCACTGACCTAATAAAAAACGGAATTCCAATGCCCAACACCCACTCCCCTGATTCGTCCAGCGGTTCGCCTCGCATAGTGATTTTCGGTGCCGGCAGTGTCGGTTGCTATGTGGGTGGGCGGCTGCTGTCCGGGGGCGCCAACGTGGTCATGGTAGGCCGTCCGCGGCTACGTCAGGTCTTTGATGACCACCCACTGATATTGACTGACTATGAGGGATTTTCGTTCGAGACGCGGCTCACGCCCGAGCAGTTCACCGACGACGCCTCGGTGGCGGCAGTGGCTGATCTGGTGCTGATCACCGTGAAGTCTGCAGCCACCGCCGAAGCCGCAGATACCCTTGCCAGGGTTTTGCCCAAGGGAACGCCGGTGGTGAGTCTGCAGAACGGCATTTCCAATGCCGAGGAATTGCGGGCGCGGCTCCCCACGCCCGGGTTTGCGCCGGCATGATTCCCTTCAACGTGCTGCAGAAGAATGCCGGACATTTCCACCACGGTACCGAAGGTCACCTGATGGCAGCCCGGGACGACAGCCTGCGCCAGTTCCTGCCAGCTTTCGAGCAGTGCGGTTTGCCGCTGGAGTTACGTAACGACATGACCTCGGTGATGTGGTCCAAGCTGCTGCTGAACCTGAACAACCCGATCAACGCGCTTTCCAATGTGCCGTTGCTGGAAGAGCTGTCTGATCGCAATTACCGCCGTTGCCTCGCCATGGCCCAGCGCGAGACGCTGGAGCTGATGAGCCAGGCGGGTATTGAGGCAGCCCAACTTACCCCTGTGCCCATGCACCTGGTGCCATCGGTGATGGGACTGCCAAATTGGCTGTTCACCCGGCTGGCGAAACGGATGCTGGAGATTGATCCCATCGCCCGCTCGTCCATGTGGGAAGATCTGGAGCCGGCCGTGCCACAGAAGTGGACTGGATCAATGGCGAAGTTGTTCGTCTTGCCGAGTCCATGAACCAGTCAGCGCCGGTCAACCAACGCCTGACCAAACTGGTACACGATTGCGAAGACACCCGACGACGTTGGGCCGGTGACGAACTGCTGGAAGAATTGCAGGCTGCCCGCGCTTCGCGATGACAACTAATGCGAAAGGCGGCCCGCCGTCATGGCTTTGGCGTCACCCGCAACACACGGCCATCGGACTCGTCAGTTAGCAGGTAAAGCGCCCCGTCCGGCCCGGTAACGACATCCCGGATACGGGCCTTCAGGTCCTTGAAGAGCGCTTCCACATCCTCGGCCTTGCCATCGACAAACTCCACCCGGCGGACGCTGCGGTCGGCAAGTGCACCCACGAACAAGTCCCCCTGCCACTCGGGAAACAGCTCACCGCGGTATCGGGTCATGCCGGAGGGGGCGATCGAGGGCGTCCACTGCAGCAGCGGCTGCTCCATATTCGGGTATTCGGTAAACGGGGTTATCCGCGCACCGGTGTAATCGAGCCCATAGCTGATCACCGGCCAGCCATAGTTCTGCCCAGGCCGCAGCACGTTGATTTCATCCCCGCCACGAGGGCCATGCTCGTGACTGATCAATAGCCGCTCGACCGGGTCGTATACCAGCCCCTGCACATTGCGGTGGCCATAGCTGAACACTTCCGGCCGGGCATCAGGCGAATCAATGAACGGATTGTCCTCCGGCGCCACCCCATCGGTACCAATGCGAACAACGCTTCCAAGATGACTGCCAAGGATCTGGGCCTGTTCCCGGAAGTCAAAGCCATCGCCGAGGGTAATGATAAGCGATGCGTCTGGCAGCTGGGCCATGCGACCGCCGTAATGGGCATCTCCTTTTTTGGCCGGCAGGGCTCGGAAAATCTCTTCGACATCCTCCAGCCTGTCCTTGCCCAGCTTTGCCCTGGCCACGCAAAGGTGATTGGCCGATTCCACACCACAGGCGTAACTCAGAAACACCAGGCCGCTCGAAGCGAAATCCTGAGAAATCAGCACCTCGAACAAGCCGGCCTGCCCGGAACTGAACACCTCGGGCAGGCCCGACACGTCTTTGGGTACCAACTCGCCTTCAGCCGTAATCCGGCGCAGCCGGCCGGGGCGCTCAGTCACCAGGCACCGCCGTCCGGCAGGAACGCCAACGACCAGGGATGCTCAAGACCGGCAACCACTTCCTGCACCTGGTAGTCCTGCGACGGTTGCGCCCGCAGCTCGGCAGCCGGCATGCCAAGGCCGATAACCAGCGCCAATGCGGCGACGGAATTGTAGCCGGCGCGCGGCCGCCCTTTCACCGCAGTCAGCCTGGCATAGAGACCGCCGGTGCACGCTGCCGTCACCAACAAGGCAGCCACACCACCGAGGGTTCGGGTTGCCGCAATCAGTGTCGGCGGCGGTGTCAGGGCATCTACCAGGGTGAAGGTGACCCACAGCGCCACAGCGGCGCCAAAAGCATGAAACAGAACGCGATGCCCCAGGCCAAACACTCTCAAAAGCAGCCCAGTGACCAGGGTCGACAGCAAAAAGCTGACGCCGAAGAGCGCAGCATAAAAAGGAGCAAACTGGCGCAAGTCATCCACCGTGGTCGACCACCGAGCCCCAGCACCGATCTCAACACCCAGTTGCTGCAACGCCAACAGGTTAAACTGGGTTTGCACAACCGTCCCGAGCACCACCCCGACCACCAAGGCGATTGCGAAGGCAGCCACACGGCCTTTAAACCCAACTACGTTTGTCACAGCTCTTTCCTTATGTTGCTGACCAGCGCTTACGAAACTATAGCGACCCGGGGGTGCCAAACACCAACGAAAAAACCCCGGGCTTTCGCACCGGGGTTTTGTTCGGCGTTGAGCTAATGCATCAAGCGATTACTGCTCAACGAATGCCCGCTCGATCACGTAGTGACCCATCTCGCCACCGCGTGCTTCCTTGAAGCCCATCTTGTTCAGGATGGCGCAGGTGTCTTTGAGCATGCTCGGGCTGCCACAGATCATGAACCGGTCGTGTTCCGGATCAAAGTCCGCCAGGTTCAGATCCTTGGTGATCTTGCCGCTTTCCATGGCGTCGGTCAGACGGCCTTGGTTGCGGAACGCTTCCCGAGTGACGGTTGGGTAGTATTCCAGCTTGCCCTTTACCATCTCGCCGAAGAACTCGTTCTCCGGCAGCTCCTCGATATCCTTTTGGTAGGCCAGCTCGGATACATAACGAACACCGTGGGTCAGGATCACCTTGTCATAAGCCTCGTAAACCTCCGGATCCTTGATGATGCTCATGAACGGTGCGAGTCCGGTACCGGTACTGATCATCCAAAGATTCTTGCCCGGCAGCAGGTTGTCCATCACCAGGGTGCCCGTAGGCTTCCGGCTCACCAGGATTTCATCGCCCACCTCAATCTTCTGCAGACGTGAGGTCAGCGGGCCATCCTGAACCTTGATCGAGAAGAATTCGAGCTCTTCTTCGTAGTTGGCACTGGCAATACTGTAGGCACGCATCAGCGGCTTACCATCGGTTTCCAGACCAATCATCACAAAGTGACCGTTCTTGAAGCGAAACCCGGGGTCGCGGCTGGTCTTGAAGCTGAACAGGGTATCGTTCCAGTGGTGTACGCTGGTCACTGTTTCTTTAATCAGGTTGCTCATTTAAACCTCGTCCTGTTCATTCGCCTGTATGCGAACTATTCGAAATTGGATTGAAATAAGTTTACCCCAGGACTAACCTATCGGGAAAATGGGATATCCTCATAACCTTATTCGAGTAAATCGATTTAGAGCGCGCCAACATGAAATACAGCTTCCGACAGCTTGAAGTTTTCCTCGCCGCGGCCAACTTCCAGAACATCACCCGGGCTGCCGAATCCCTGGCCATGTCCCAGTCCGCTGCCAGCAGCGCGCTGAAAGAACTCGAAAACCAGTTTGATATCCAGCTCTTCGATCGGGTCGGGAAACGCCTGCAACTGAATGAACTGGGGCGCTTGTATCGCCCGAAGGTAGAAGCCGTGCTCGCTCAGGCCAAGGAGCTGGAACAGGCCTTCAGTAAACATACGGAAGTGGGCGCGCTGAAAGTCGGCGCCACGCTCACCATCGGTAACTATCTGGCCGTGGGCGTGATGGCCCAATACATGAATACCCCTACCCACCCCAGAGTTTCACTGGAAGTGGCCAACACCAGCACCATTGCCCGTCGGGTCAAGGATTTTGAACTGGATATCGGCCTGATCGAAGGTGAACTCCATGCCACCGAACTGGAGGTGCTGCCCTGGCGCGGCGATGAACTGGTCGTGTTCTGCTCGCCAGACCACCCCCTGGCCAGCAAAACGTCTCTCACCGATGACGATCTGCGCGAAGCCACCTGGATCATGCGCGAACAGGGCTCCGGCACCCGGCAAAGCTTCGAACGGGGCATGCACGGCCTGTTGTCAGATCTCAACGTGTTGTTGGAACTTGAGCACACCGAAGCCATCAAGCGGGCGGTGGAAACCAATCTCGGTATTGGCTGTTTATCCGAAGTGGTGCTCGAAGACGCCTTCCGCCGAGGCAGCCTGGTGCCCCTGAAAGTGCCGGAGCACCGGCAGTTTGACCGGCAGTTCTACTTCATTCTGCACAAGCAGAAGTACCGCAGTGCCGGCATAGATGCCTGGATGGAGCTGTGCCGTCAGCTCTAAGTTACTGGACCGGGCCGCTGTGGAAGCGGAATTCGGTGTCCGGCTCGGTGATCAGCCATGCTCGATGTCGAGAAACGCCCTTACCCGGTCATCCACCGGGCCACCATTGGCCTGCTCCGCCAGTTTCAGATAATCCTGGTAATGCCGGGCTTCAGATTTCAGCAGGCTGTTGTAGAAATCCGCCAGCTTGTCATCCAGATGCGGCGCCAGTGTGGCAAAACGCTCACAGGAGCGGGCCTCAATGATCGCGCCAACCACCAGCACATCAACCAGACGACCGGGATCTTCCGCCCGCACCTCCTGCCGTAACCCCGCGGCATAGCGGGCCGGAGTGAGGTGGTCGTAGGTCACGCCGCGCTTTTTCATGATCGCCAGAACCTGCTCGAAATGCCGGAGCTCTTCCCGGGCCAGGCGCGACATCTTATTCAGCAGGTCGGTGTTGTCGACGTAGCGATACATCAGGCTCAGCGCGGTGGAGGCGGCCTTTTTTTCACAATGGGCATGGTCTATCAGCATCAGGTCCTGATTGGCCAGGGCATTGTCGATCCATTGCTGCGGCGTGCGGCATGGCAGGAAGTCGTGAATCTCTTGCAGGGCTTCGTTCATGTCAGCGTTCAGGGTCTGAAAAATGAGACGCGGGAGTATAGCGTACTTAACAGACCACTCCGACCACTGTCCATCTTAACTTTATAAGGGGTTTCCTATAGAATGCCGCACCAGTTTAAGGCCTTTCCGCCATAAAACTCCCGCCAGGCTGAAAAGGGCTGGGCGCGGGACATTCCAACTGATGAGGGTCCATATCGTGTTAGAAGCATACCGTGAACACGTTGCTGAACGTGAAGCTCTGGGTATTCCTCCCAAGCCCCTGAATGCCGAGCAAACAGCCGCTCTGGTTGAGCTGCTGAAAAACCCGCCGGCCGGTGAAGAAGAAACTCTCGTTTATCTTCTGGAAAACCGCATCCCGCCGGGCGTAGACGAAGCCGCCTACGTTAAGGCCGCGTTCCTGACCGCCATCGTTAAAGATGAAGCTGCCTCCCCGCTGCTGAGCAAGCAAAAAGCGGTTGAGCTGTTGGGCATGATGCAGGGTGGCTACAACATCGCCACTCTGGTTGATCTGCTGGACGACGCCGAGCTGGCCGAACTGGCGGGCGAAAAGCTCAAGCGCACCCTGCTGATGTTCGATGCCTTCAACGACGTGAAGGAAAAGATGGACGCCGGCAACGCCGTCGCCAAGGCTGTGGTTGAATCCTGGGCCAACGCCGAGTGGTTCACCAACAAGAAGAAGGTTCCGGAAAGCACCAAGATGGTGGTTTTCAAGGTTACCGGCGAAACCAACACCGACGACCTGTCACCGGCTCCCGATGCCTGGTCCCGTCCGGACATCCCGCTGCACGCCCGCGCTGCTTATAAAATGGAGCGTGATGGCCTGAAGCCGGAAGAGCCCGGCGTTACTGGCCCGATGAGCCAGATTGACGAAATCAAAGCCAAGGGCCTGCCCGTTGCCTTCGTTGGCGACGTCGTTGGTACCGGCTCCTCACGTAAGTCTGCCACCAACTCCGTACTGTGGTTCTTCGGCGACGACGTTCCAGGTGTACCGAACAAGCGCGCCGGCGGCGTGTGCATCGGTAACAAGGTTGCTCCGATCTTCTTCAACACCATGGAAGACGCTGGCGCCCTGGTATTTGAAGCACCGGTTGACGACCTGAACATGGGCGATGTCATCGAAATTCGTCCGTACGAAGGCAAGATCCTGAACGAAGCGGGTGAAACCATCTCCGAGTTCGGCTTCAAGTCCGACGTGATCCTGGACGAAGTTCAGGCCGGCGGCCGTATTCCGCTGATCATCGGCCGTGGCCTGACCGCCAAAGCCCGTGCAGCACTTGGCCTGGGCGCCACTGACATCTTCCGTCTGCCGAGCGATCCGGAAGCTGGCACCAAGGGCTTCACCCTGGGCCAGAAGATGGTCGGCAAGGCCTGTGGCCTGGAAGAAGGCAAAGGCGTTCGTCCTGGCACTTACTGCGAGCCGCACATGACCACCGTGGGTTCACAGGACACCACCGGTCCGATGACCCGTGACGAGCTGAAAGATCTGGCGTGTCTGGGCTTCCAGGCTGACCTGGTTATGCAGTCGTTCTGCCACACCGCGGCCTACCCGAAGCCGGTAGACGTGGAAATGCAGCACACCATGCCGGACTTCATCCAGACCCGTGGCGGTGTTGCCCTGCGTCCGGGTGACGGCATCATCCACTCCTGGTTGAACCGCATGCTGCTGCCGGACACCGTTGGTACCGGTGGTGACTCCCACACCCGCTTCCCGATGGGCATCTCCTTCCCGGCCGGTTCTGGCCTGGTAGCCTTCGCGGCCGCCACTGGCGTTATGCCGCTGGACATGCCGGAATCCGTACTGGTGCGCTTCAAGGGCGAAATGCAGCCTGGTATCACCCTGCGCGACCTGGTTCATGCCATTCCCCTGTATGGCATCAAGCAAGGCATGCTGACCGTTGAGAAGAAAGGCAAAATCAACGAATTCTCTGGTCGCATCCTGGAAATCGAAGGCCTTGAACACCTGACCGTTGAGCAGGCGTTCGAGCTGTCTGACGCGTCCGCTGAGCGCTCCGCCGCTGGTTGTACCATCAACCTGTCGGAAGAGTCCGTTGCCGAGTACCTGCGCTCCAACATCACCATGCTGCGCTGGATGATTGCTGAAGGTTACGGCGATCCGCGTACCCTGGAGCGTCGCGCCCAACAGATGGAAGAGTGGATTGCCGATCCGAAGTTGATGCGTGCCGACAAAGACGCCGAGTACTCTCACGTCGTCGAAATCGATCTGGCCGACATCAAAGAGCCGATCGTGTGCTGCCCGAACGACCCGGACGATGCCAAGTTCCTGTCCGAAGTCGCTGGCGACAAGGTCGACGAAGTCTTCATCGGTTCCTGCATGACCAACATCGGTCACTTCCGTGCCGCTGGCAAACTGCTTGAGCAGCACAAAGGCGCCCTGACCACCCGTCTGTGGATGTCTCCGCCGACCAAGATGGACCAGGCGCAGCTGATGGAAGAAGGCTACTTCAACACCTACGGCACCGCCGGTGTTCGCACCGAGATGCCGGGTTGCTCCCTGTGCATGGGTAACCAGGCTCGTGTAGCAGCCAAGTCCACCGTGCTGTCTACCTCCACCCGTAACTTCCCGAACCGTCTCGGTGATGGTGCCAACGTGTACCTGACCTCAGCGGAACTGGCAGCGGTTGGTGCGGTTCTGGGCAAACTCCCCTCCCCGCAGGAGTACATGGAGTACGCCAAGACCTGAACAGCATGTCGAAAGAGATCTACAAGTATCTCAACTTCGACCAGATGGAGACCTACACCAAGAAGGCTGCCGAAGCGAACATCGCCTAAGCATCATGCCTTTACGGTAAGCTCCACGAAAAACGCCAGCCCCCGGGCTGGCGTTTTTTTATGCCTGAAAGAACTTACCGCTCGAGCAGGATCTTACCGACAGCCTCACCCGATTCGATACGACGATGGGCGTCGCCGATCTGGGTAAACTTGAAGCGCTGGGTATCCAGCAGCGGCTTGACCTTACCCTGCTCCAGCAGATCGCACAGTGCTTTCAAAAGCCGCGGCTGGTCATCCATGCCAATGCCGTGCAGCAGCGAGATAGAGCGGAAGATCACGTGCAAAGTCAGGCTCTTGGCGTGCATCTGACTCAGGTCATGGGTGGAGCGGGTGTTGATCGAGCACAGGCGCCCGTTCACCGCCGTGGCTCAATAGACCGGTCCACGTTGCCACCACCCACGGTATCGAACACCAGGCTGAAGCCCTTACCACCGGTCAGGCGCTGCTTGTAGTCCTCTACCGACTCATCCTTGTAGAAAATAATGTCATCAGCACCCAAAGCACGGGCCTGCTCGGCTTTCGCTTCGGAAGAGACCGTGGTCGCCACCCGGGCGCAGGTACTTGGCAATCTGAATCGCCACATGGCCCACGCCACCGGTGCCAGCGTGGATCAGCACGTGCTCACCCGACTGCAATCCGGCCCGGTCTACCAAGGCACTCCAGGCGGTCAAAAACACCAGCGGCAAGGCCGCACACTCGGCCAGCGGCAGGCTCATCCCGGGCGTGCGCTTACCCAGCAGACGGACATCGGCAATCATGTAATCGGCCAGTGCACCTTGCCAACCCTTAACACCACCAGCACAGCCAAACACTTCGTCGCCCTCGGCAAAGCCAGTCACTCCGGGGCCAACCTTGTCGACCACACCCGAGACATCACCATTCAGAATCGCGGGCATCGCCGGCCCGGTTTTCACCAGCCTGAACGGATCTTGGTTTCCAGCGGGTTGACACTGGAGGCCACCACCCTGATGCGAACCTGGCCCTCGGCCGGCTCCGGTGTGTCCACCTCACGTTCGACAAATACCTCAGGGCCGCCGAACTCTTCAATTACCATCGCTTTCATCGTTATTAGCCTCGTTATTCGATTATCAGTACAAAATCAGTCGAACCAGAATGGCCGCCACCATGACCAGGGTGATTGCCTTCACCCAACGCGCGCCCTGCTTGCTCATATTTACATGGGTGGCGATGAAGCACCGGTGACATTGCCAAGCGCCAGCGTAAGGCCCACAGCCCAGCGCACCTGATCATTTATCGCGAAGACCACCAGCGCCGCAAAGGTGAATGGCAGGACAATCGAAACCTTGAGCACGTTCACCTGCCGGAGATCAATCTTGAGCATGTGGTACAGCACCACAATAAACAGCACCCCCACACCCACCTGGATAAATCCGCCGTACATGCCAACGAAGAACATTGCCAGATAAATGGCCGGGCTCAGCCGGTCCACCGTCAGCGGGCGGGTATCAAGATTCGGTTGCGGCAACAGCATGAACACCGAGGCACCGATCATGGCCGAAACCAGAACCACCTCGAACACGGCATCGGGCACCCAGGTGGCCACCCAGGCTCCCAGCAACGAGCCAAGAACCGCAGGCACGGCCAGGCGCAGGCTCACCATGAGGTTGCCGTGGCCCATACGGTGGAAACTGCCCACCGCGGTAATACTCTGCAAGGTGATCGCCACCCGGTTGGTGCCGTTAGCTACCTGAGGTGGCAAGCCAAGGAACATCAACAACGGCAAGGTCAGCATGGAGCCACCGGCCGACAGCACGTTGATGAAGCCAGCAATGCCACCCAGCGCCAACAGCGCCAGGATTTCCAACAGTGTCATAGGCCGGCGTCCGTCATGCCGCCGCCGGCATGGACATCCGTCGGCCCTGGCGACTGCTCCATACAAAGGCAATGATGAAGATCACCAGCCTGTCACGTCCAACGCAATCTGGCCATGGGGCCAGAGCATGAGCACACCAATCGGGAACATCAGCAAGCGCACCAGCGGATTGAGCGGATGCTCCAGATACCCCTCAAGCCCCGCCACGATGGCGTAAATACCAAACAAGGCAAAGCAGAACACCTGCAGCATCTGGTCAAAGTCGCCAGTGATCAGCGGTGAGTAAGCAAACAGCAGCGGAACGATGTACAGCCCCTTGGCAAGCTTCCAGGCAGTGAAACCGGTCCGCATTTGGGGCGTGCCCGCGATGGCGGCCGCAGCGAACGCCGTCAGGCATACCGGTGGTGTGACGTTGGAATCCTGGGACAGCCAGAAGATCACCATGTGCGCCGCCACCAGTGCCATCGACAGGGTTGCCGGCGACAACGCCTGCTCCAGCAGCTGCGAACTGAAGGTATCCGGCACCGACGCCAGTAACTGCTGGGCGGTCGCCTGATCCATCGGCGCGTTCAGCAGGTCCATCTTGTCCGGCGCCACCAGCATGAAGATGGATTTGGCCTGTTCCGGCAGATTGCCGCTCATCACCAGGTCCAACAGCTGGCTCTGGGCGATCAGGTTATAGATGGCCGGTGCCGACAGTGTCGCCAGTACGATATAGGCCGCTGTCACCGGCAACCCCATGCCCAGAATCAGGACGCCAGCGCCACCAGAACGATGGTGATAAGCAGCTGCCGCCGGCCCAGTCGGTAATCATGATCGAGAAGGTATTACCGATGCCGGTGGTCGACACCACCATCACAATCAGTCCCACGGTGATCAGCAGAATCGCAGTGGTAGTGATGTTGCGGGCACCCATCACGAGAGCCTCCAGGATGTCCCTGGGGCCCATTGGATGTTTCGATAGCCAGGACGCAACGATCACCGACAGAATGGCAATACCGGCCGCGTAGGTCGGTGTAAAGCCATAGACCAGCGCTGCCACCAGAACCACCAGTGGCAACAGGAAATGCCAGCCATCTTTGAGCACGTCCTTCAGGGTGGGTGCTTCATCGTCTTCCAGTTTGACGGCATGGCTGCGCTTGGCCTCGATACGGACAAACATCGCTACCGACAGGAAATACAGCAGCGCCGGCAGTGCCGCCACGGAGATGATGGTGAGGTAGGACACCTGGGTGTATGAGGCCATGATGAAAGCCCCTGCCCCCATCACCGGTGGCATCAGCTGACCACCGGTAGAGGCGGCAGCCTCAACACCCGCGGCAAATCGAGCCGGAAAACCCGCCTTGCGCATCAGTGGAATGGTGATGACGCCGGTGGACACGGTGTTGGCAACACTGGAGCCCGAGACAGAACCCATCAGGCCGGAGGAGAACACTGCCACGAAACCCGGGCCGCCGACAAAGCGGCCAGCGGCGCATCGCGCCAGCTCGATGATGAAGTCACCAGCGCCGGATTTCACCAGGAAGGCCCCGAACAGGATAAACATGAACACGTAGGTCCAGGAGATCCGGGCAATGGAGCCGAGCATGCCCTGACCACCAATGTAAGAACGGAACAGGACGGTTTCCCAGGTCAGGCCCGGGAAGTTGAAGATACCGTCCACGTACTGCCCCCACCAGGCGACGTAGGTCAACGCCAGGATGCACAGCACCGGGATAAACCAGCCCACGGTGCGGCGCGCAAATTCGAGAATCAGCACGACTGCGGCGATGGAGAATATCCAGTCGCCGGTGCTGAAGTTGACACCCCGATCATAGAGCGCGTTTTCAAACAGCATCAGGTAGAAAGCGCAGGCCAGCGCAGCCAGCCCGAGCAACACATCAACGCCCAGCACGGCTCGCTGGCCGGCCACGGAGCGCGCCCTGAGCATGGGAGTGGTCAGGGCACAAATCAACCCGAAAAGGCCAAAGTGCAAGGCTGATGTCCACAGCTCGGAGAGCGTGGACACGGTGTTGAAGTACAGGTGGATCAGCGACGTGACGATGGCCAAACCAAAAATCACCGGTCCGAGGAGCCGGTGATCAAGGCGTTCGCTGGCGTCGCTGGCGCTTTCGTCGCGAACCTCGATGTGAGGTTCGCTGGTTGTTTGCTCTGCCACGTTTACTCCGCGATCAGTCGCTCAGGAATATCCAGCCCCTGCTCGCGGTAGAAACGCGCAGCGCCCGGGTGCAGTGGCATGGGCAGGCCTGCAATAGCCTTTTCCAGTGCCATGGCCTTGGTGGCCGGGTGGATGTTGTTCAGGAACGGCAGGTTGGCGTAGATCGTCTTGGTGATCTGGTAGACGTCCTCTTCAGAGACATCGGCACGGGCCGCCATGATATTTGGCTGGGCAATCGTGTTGATGTCCTTGTCCTGATTCGGATAAGTGCCAGCCGGAATGGTGTACGGGGTCCACAGCTCAAAATCACTGTTTACCTGAGCCAACTGCTCGGCCGTGAAGTCCAGGGTGGTAATGTCGTCGCCCAGATTGGCGTAGGCTCGGGTCACCGCGGAAGCAGGTACACCAGCGGGAATGTTCATGCCGTCAATGTTGCCGTTCTGCATGGCATCTGCACTGGGGCCGTAGCCCAGGTAAGCGATGTCCACCTGCTCCAGATCGATGCCAACCTTGCCCAGGATGAAACGACCTGAACCTTCAGTACCGGAGTTGCGGGCACCAATGGAGAAGCTCTCATCGTACAGGTTGGTCATGTCAGAAATGGTGCCGGTGTCGACCACGCTGTTGCGCACTACGAAGTGCTCAACGTTCTGCCACAGCATGGAGACCGAGCGCAGGTTTTTGTAAGGCTTGGGGACCGGGCCGGTGCCATTCCAGGCGTAGGCGCCGTAAAGGCCCTGAAGAATGCCGAACTGGATCTGACCTTCGTCCATCAGCTTGAGGTTCTCACCGGAGCCGGCAGAACTGATGGCGGAAACCGAGATGTTGGTTTGCGGCTCGAGCTTCACCTTGATCAGCGTGGAGATCGCTACGCCGACCGGGTAATAGGTGCCACCGGTAGTGGCCGTACCCATCACGTAATTGCCTTCGGCCTGCACGCTGGCTGACAGCGAGACGGCGGCTGCGGCAACCACACCCATAGCGGATTTACACAGACGATTCCTGTTCATATGTCTTTATCCTCAGATGCTTATAGTTATTGCGGGACGCTTCCTAACAACTTATCACGGTAGCGCTTTGACGAAACGACTGCCAGCGGCACAGCCCCTGCCTTCGACCTATGTATTAGAGCGCGCCTGGGTGTGGCCAGGCCGCAGGCAAAAAAAAGCCCCCGTCATTACCGACGAGGGCTTTTGCGCTTACCAGTCTGGCCCCTGCTGTTTATAAGCCTGGGACCAGATCCACCAGTTACGGCAGGTTGTGGTAACGCGCCTTGATGGCCTTATCGAAGCCGGCCAGGATTTCCGCGTGCGGCTTATCACCGAACTTGGAAACCAGAACAATGGCAATGGTCGCCAGGATGAAGCCCGGGATAATCTCGTACAGGTCCAGCAGGCCGCCGGACATGTTGCCCCAGATCACCACGGTGGCACCACCAACAACGATACCGGCAATAGCACCGTTGCGGGTCATGTTACGCCAGAACAGCGACAGGATCAGAGCCGGACCAAAGGCCGCACCGAAACCAGCCCAGGCATAGGAGACCAGCTCAAGTACCTTGCTGTCCGGGTTCAGGCCGAGAATACAGGCTACGATGGCGATACCAACAACGGCAAAGCGACCGACCCAAACCAGCTCCTCCTGGGAGGCTTCCTTGCGGAACAGCGCCTTGTAGAAGTCTTCTGCCAATGCTGATGAGGACACCAGCAGCTGGGAATCGGCGGTACTCATGATAGCGGCCAGGATGGCTGCAAGCAGAACACCAGCGATAACCGGGTGGAACAACGCATCAACCAGCAGCATGAAGGCACGCTCGCCGTCGTCCAGCGGAGTCTCGAAATAGCCAATGGCTGCGAAACCACACAGCAGTGCACCCAACAGACCCAGACCACTCCAGATCACCGCGATGCGGCGGGCGGCCGGAACGTCATCTTCACTGCGAATAGCCTTGAAGCGAGCCAGAATGTGCGGCTGACCGAAGTAGCCCAGGCCCCAGCCCAGCAGGGACAGGATAGACAGTATGCCCAACGCCGTGCCATCGGTGCTGGTAAAGGCATCCATGAACTCGGGGTTTTTAGCTTCCATGGCTGCAGAAGTCGCTGCCCAGCCACCGTCTGCGTTGATCGCCATGATCGGCACCAACAGCAGCGCTGCGAACATCAGCAGTCCCTGGATAACGTCGGTCCATGTTACTGCCAGGAAGCCACCGAAGAAGGTGTAGGAAACCACGGCAATGGTGCCAACGATAACCGCCACGGTGTAATCCAGACCGAAGACCGTCTCAAACAGCTTGCCACCTGCGACCAGACCAGAGCTGGTGTAGAACAGGAAGAACAGCAGGATAAAGAAGGCACAGATGACGCGAAGAACACGGCTGGTGTCGTTGAAGCGGTTCTCGAAGAACGACGGCAGTGTCAGCGAGTCACCGGCAGACAGCGAGTAGGTACGCAGGCGGCTGGCAACAAACAACCAGTTCAGCCAGGTGCCCGCCAACAGGCCAACTGCAATCCAGATGGCTTCATAGCCCGCTGCATAGGCATAACCGGGAAGACCCAGTAACAGCCAACCACTCATGTCGGACGCACCGGCACTGATCGCGGAAGGCAGGGGGCCAAGACTGCGGCCGCCCAAGATGTAATCGGAAAGATTTGAGGTGCGTTTCCAGGCCACATAGCCAATGCCGAGCATTAGCAGAATGTAGGCAAGGAAGGTAATACTAATCCCTACACTGTTTCCTATCATTTCGGTTTTCTCCCCGTGCGCTATCTGGGTTAGTTATTATTGGCTTTGGAACGGCTCTCCTTCCGCACCCTGATAACAGGATGGAAAGGGCAACCCGACGAACTCAAAACCTGGACGGAGCGAGGCTTCGCTCCATGCAAAGTTTCAGACCTGCGTACGTTAGTATTACTACGGATCTCAAACTTGCAAAATCCTACGATCTTTTTGAAAAATCGTCCAAAAAGCCGATTTTTTTTCAAAGTCAGGCTATTTTTTCACCAAAACATCGCCGAGCAAGCGTTGCGCCCCGTTTAATCTCACCAGCAAAAAGGGCTCCCGCAGGAGCCCTTTCATTCGTTAGTCAAAGAACAACAAACGCACTGCGTTACCGGGAAATCGCCTGATATTCGCCAGCATCAGCAGTAGCGAGGCTGACGACCATGATAGCGACCCACGCAGCAATGAATCCTGGAATGATCTCATAAACTCCTGGGCCACCCATGAATTCACCGTTCCATCCCAGCGAAATCCAGATCATCACCGTAGCTGCACCGGCTACCATGCCTGCCAGTGCACCAGCACCGTTGGTGCGCGACCACATCAGCGACAGAATAATCAGCGGACCAAAAGCCGCACCGAAGCCTGCCCACGCGTTACTGACAAGCGCCAACACCTGAGAGTTGGGGTCAGATGCAATGAAGGCAGCAACCAGGCCTACCAACACGACGCAAACCCGGCCAACGTTCACACACTCCCGGTCGCTCGCCTCCTTGCGCATGAAAAGACGATAGAAATCTTCTGTTAGCGACGAAGACGACACCAGAAGCTGGCTGGAAATGGTACTCATTACCGCTGCCAGAAGTGCCGCATAGAGGAAACCGGTGATCAACGGATGGAACAACAGGTCAGACAAGATGATGAAGATCGTTTCTGGATCCTGGACGTCCATACCGTTGCGAACCGCGTAAGCCCGGCCAAAGATACCGAGAGAAACGGCACCGACAAGCGAAATCGCCATCCAGCTCATACCGATGTTACGTGCCGTTGGAACGTCTTCCAGTGTACGGATTGCCATGAAACGTACGATGATATGAGGCTGACCAAAATATCCCAGGCCCCATGTGACGGCTGACAACCAACCGATGATGGTCAGCCCTTCTGTCCAGGACAGTAGATTGGGATCAACCTCATTGAGAGTCTGTGAAGCTTGGGCGAATCCGCCGCCACCTTCGCCGAATAGCACCACAGCCGGCATGATCACCAGCGCGAGCATCATGATGCAGCCTTGCACAAAGTCGGTCATGCTCACCGCGAGGAAGCCGCCCACAACCGTGTACACCAACACAACACCCAATGTGATCACGATCCCGACGGCGTAATCACTCAGGCCTCCGAAGTTGAAAATGCCGGCAAACGCACTTTCAAACAGCTTGCCGCCGGCAACGAGTCCGGATGCCGTATAAACCGCGAAGAAAATAACAATAACAATTGCCGATACCGTGCGCAGGGAAAGCGCCTGGGTCGGGAATCGATTCGCCAGGAAGGAAGGAATGGTGATGGCGTTACCATAGTGAACCGTCTGCTCACGAAGACGCGGCGCAACCAGTGTCCAGTTAAAGAAGGCACCGACGAGCAGACCGATACCGATCCACGCGGATCCCAGGCCAGACACAAACAGTGCACCCGGGAGCCCGAGCAGCAGCCAGCCACTCATGTCCGAAGCGCCGGCAGACAGAGCCGCTACTTTGGGACTGAGCGATCGCCCACCCAACATGTAGTCTTCCGAAGAAGACGTGGATGTGCGCATCGCATAAACGCCAATGGCGATCATGACCGCAAAGTAAGCAAATAAACTGATCCAAACACCAATAGCCATAACGCTCCTCCGGTTAAATGAGTCGGATTCAATCCGCTCGATAAGCACTCAGTCGCTCTGATGACGAACCACTATGCCGTTCTTCTTGTTTACTTAATTATTAACTCGACCCAATGACGCAACATCTTCACCTGCCTGCAATTTGGCCGGCGTAATGCCTTTGTGCTTGCGCAAAGAATTTGTCAGGGCGCTTTGCGACGAAAAACCAGCCCGATAACTGATTTCCGAGACCGAAAGCGATGTTGAGGCCAGCAGATGAACCGCCTGATCTAGACGAATCTGGAGAAGAAACTGATGGGGCGTGATACCAGCCACGTCCCGAAAGACCTCATGGAAACGGCTCACACCCAGACATGCCTCATCCGCCAGTTCTTTAACTGAAATCTTCCGGTGGAGGTTCGCAACGATGTAACGCTGAATGGCACCGAGCCTGAGACTGTGACGACTGGATGGGTAAACCTTCCGATCCACGATCCGATCAGCCATGCAATACAGAATACTGGCGGCCAGATGTCCGTGCAGTGTTGTATTCTCCGGGGACCGGTTGAATTCACTGGCTGCAAACTGAACCATCCCCTGCATTCGGCTGTCCATGTGGACCGTGCGTGGCTTTTCAAATACCCGAACCATCTGCTCGTAATCTGCATGAGCAGAGGAAGAGGTCATCGGGGCTGCAGGATTAAGGTTTATGACCAGAACATGATTCTGATCACCGCCAGAATAGTCGTGCCAGGCGCCGGTGGGGACCAGACAGGCTTTCCACGTATCTAATTGGGATCCCGTTCCATCGACACTCACGACAGCCTCGCCTCTCACCCCCACCACAATCTGGTGATGCTCATGGCAATGCTTATGAGAGGCGGTCGGCAACTCCAATAGTCGAGCATCCAGCATAGACGCCAGCGCACCTTAACAATTGATAATGTTAGCCAATTAAAGCAGATCTGAGTGAAACTTGCACACAAGGTCGCGGATGGAAGCGGTTACCTGCTCAAGGGAGGCCGAGGCGTCCACCACACTGTAGCGCCCAGGAGCAGCCTGCGCGCGGTCCAGGTAGGTATCACGGATGCGCTGAAAGAACGACACCGCCTCCTGCTCAAACCGGTCCAGATCACCACGACTGCGCGCCCGCTTCATGCCGGTTTCAACCGGGGCGTCGAGCAGGATGACATGATCTGGCCGTACATCGCCCTGCACCAGGTTCTCTAGCATCGCGATACGTTCAGATGAAACACCGCGCCCACCGCCCTGATAGGCAAAGGTGGCATCGGTAAAGCGGTCACAAAGCACCCACTGCCCTTGCTCCAGAGCTGGCAGGATACGGGTATTAAGGTGCTGGGCCCGGGCCGCGAACATCAGTAGCAGCTCGGTGGTCTCGTCCACCGACTCGTTCCGGGGCGCCAACAACAGCTCGCGGATCGATTCCGCCATCGGTGTGCCGCCCGGCTCCCGGGTAACCACGACATCGACACCCAGCCCTCTCAGGGTATCTGCTGCGTTGGCCAGCTGGGTGGATTTACCCACGCCCTCAGTGCCTTCGAAGGTAATGAACTGACCACGTCGGGTCATCATGAATCTCCGTTGTCGCTGTTCGAATCGCTCTGGGCCGCCGGCGATGACCGGTAGTCCTTACGTCGATTGAGTTGGAACTCACGAACGGCCTTCTGGTGCTCCGCGAGTGTCCGGGAAAACTTGTGGGTACCATCGCCTCGAGCGACAAAATACAGTGCATCACCATCGTCCGGATGCAACGCTGCATGGATCGCCTCCCGACCGGGCAGCGCAATTGGGGTTGGCGGCAGGCCGTCAATGCGGTAGGTGTTGTACGGCGTATGAGTGCGCAGGTCGCGCTTGCCGATCCGACCCTTGTAGCTGTCACCCATGCCGTAGATAACGGTTGGATCGGTTTGTAGTCGCATGCCTTTCTGCAGTCGACGAACAAACACACCCGCAACCTGATCGCGCTCATGGGTCGCGCCGGTTTCGCGCTCAACAATGGAGGCCATGATCAGCGCTTCGTAAGGCGAACTGTACGGCAGATCCGGCTCGCGCTCGGCCCACTCCTCCTCCAGGGCGGCTTCCATGGTGTCGAACGCCCGCTGGAGCAGATCGAGGTCGGATTCGGTGCTGGTAAACAGGTAGGTATCCGGGAAGAAACGCCCTTCCGGATGTTCACCCTCGGCACCGACGGCTTCATAATTTCGGCGTCGGTCCAGTCCTTCGTGACCTGTTCCAGCCGTTCGGTGCGGGCCAGCGCCGCCCGCATGTCACTGAAAGTCCAGCCTTCAATGAACTGCACTGACCAATGCTTGGTATCACCGGCAACCATGGCGGTAAGCATATCCAGCGGCGTCATGCCGTTGGTGAACTCGTACTCACCGGCTTTGATTTTTGCCTGCTCCGGATACAGGCGCCCATGCACCCGCAACCACAGGCTCTGCTCAACCAGCCCATCTCGCTCGAGCATGCGCGCAACCTGGCCAAAGGCAGTGCCATTGGGCAGGCTGAACAGCACCGGCTCGTCCAGCGCGACAGGCTGCTTGAGGGTTTGCAGGCCCTGCCAGGCCCAGAGCCCGGTACCTGCCGCTATCAATACAATCGCGCAAACCGAGGCTGTCAGTAACTTCTTGAGCAAGGGAATTATTCCAGTAGATCGTGAGGATGGACGATTGTCGCAAGTCCGCTATCGACAGGCAAATCCTGATCGGCAAGACGCCGCACCGGCACAACGCCGAACACGCTGTTGAGCAGGAAAAGTCCCTGGCAGTCGGGACCGGTCAAATCGGCAATGGCCAGCGGCCGCTCCAGCACAGATTCGCCGCGCTCACGCAGACGTTCCAGCAACCACTCCCGCATGACACCGGCCACGGCCAGTGATGAAACCGGCGGTGTTACCCAGCCATCCCGGGTCTTGAGCAGCAAATTGGTCCGTGTGCCTTCAACCAGGTAACCGTCGTGATTGGACATAATCACTTCAAAGAGCCCGTCGTGCAGTTCACGGGCGGCCATTACCTGATCGAGTCGATTGAGGGATTTGATACCGGCAAACATCGGATGGACCGACAGCGGTACTCGGGAGAAATCCGCCATCACACCTTCGGCATCCGGCTCAGGCGGAAGCGAGGTCGCAGATACCAGCAGGTTTGGGCGCATGTTGTCATCGGGGCGATAACCACGCCCACCGGCACCCCGGGTCAGAATCAGCTTCAGCACCCAGCCATTATCAAAACTGTCGGCCCAGCGCTGTGCTGCCTGGGCGCACACACCGCTGAGCTCCTCACGAGACACCACAATTCCCAGCCGCGCGGCGTCACGAACCAGGCGCATGAGGTGCCGCGACAGCAGAACGCCCTGCTGTCCCTGCATCCGGACGGTCTCAAACAGACCATCACCGTAGGCCAGGCCCCGGTCATTAGCCGGTAGCCCACCTTCATCCGCCCAGACCAGATTGAGCATGAGCCGGATCAGTCCTCGTAGCGACGGAAGATCAGCGTGCCGTTGGTACCGCCAAAGCCAAAGGAATTGGAGAGTGCGACACGAACGTCCGATTTGCGGCTCTTGTTAGCCACAAAATCCAGATCACAGCCTCATCGGGGTTGTCCAGATTGATGGTCGGCGGCAACAGGCCGTCGCGGATTGCCAGAACGGAGAAAATGCCTTCAACTGCACCGGCGGCGCCCAGCAAATGACCGGTCATCGATTTGGTGCTGCTCATGGCCAACTTTTCAGCGTGATCCCCAAAGACGGATTTCACCGCCGCCACTTCGGCAACGTCACCAACCTGGGTGGAGGTGCCATGGGCGTTGATGTAATCAACCTCATCCGGGCTCAGGCCAGCATCGCGCAGGGCATTTTTCATGGACCGGGCAGCGCCCTCCCCGCTCGCAGGCGGTGCGGTAATGTGGTGAGCATCATCGCTCATGCCAAAACCGACCACTTCACCGTAAATGGTGGCACCGCGTTTCTTGGCATGCTCGAGATCTTCCAGAACCACCACACCAGCACCATCACTCAGAACAAAGCCGTCGCGCTCGCGATCCCAGGGCCGGCTCGCCTTCTCGGGCTCATCGTTGCGCGTGGACAAGGCCCGGGCAGCAGAAAACGCGGCAATCCCTGTGCGGGTGGTTGCCATCTCGGAGCCACCGGCGAGCATCACGTCGGCATCGCCGTAAGCGATGGTTCTGGCCGCGTAGCCAATATTGTGAGTGCCGTGGTGCAGGCAGTTACGATGGCGATGTTGGGACCGCGATAACCAAAGCGAATCCCGCATTGCCGGAAATCATGTTGATCACCGAGGCGGGAACAAAGAACGGTGACACCTTGCGCGGCCCCGACTTGTCCATGGTCAGCACATTCTTTTCAATGTACTCCAGACCACCAATGCCAGAGCCAATGGCAATACCGACACGGTCTTTATCCAGCGCGTCGTAATCATCCAGGCCGCTGTCGTCAACGGCCTGTTGAGCGGCAATCAAACCGTAGTGAATGAAGGCATCGAGCTTGCGGGCTTCCTTGGTGGACAGCCAGGGCTCAAGGTCGAGGTCCTTGATGGCGCCGCCAATGCGGGTGTTGTACTCAGAGGCGTCAAAGCGTTCGATATTACCGATGCCGCTGCGGCCTTCCCGCACGCCTTCCCAGGAACTTTTTACGTCGTTTCCCAAAGGAGACAACATACCCATACCTGTGATGACAACCCGTCGTTTACTCATAAAGCCTTTCACCCGATCCTTTTACAAGTGCGTCCGATCACCGATTGAACCTGACTTCCAACCAATAAAAAAGCCGCCCTTCGTTTAGTAACAAGGACGGCTTCTTGCCTGGCTTTAACTACTGCAGAGTATCAGGTGTGCGCGACGATGTAGTCAATCGCGTCCTGAACACTGGCCAGCTTCTCGGCTTCTTCGTCGGGAATTTCAGTTTCAAATTCCTCTTCCAGTGCCATTACCAGCTCAACGGTGTCCAGTGAGTCAGCGCCAAGATCCTCTACAAAAGAAGATGAGTTCTGAACTTCGGACTCTTTAACGCCCAACTGTTCACAAACGATCTTCTTCACGCGCTCTTCAACTGTACTCATAATGTCCTCACTTTATGTGTCAACCAAGCAACTTTGTGCTGCAAGTTTAATTTAAACCCCACCCGCAAACAAGCAGGGATTCGGTCAAACATGTTGTGTGACAAGGGCTTGCGTAAAAGCAGCCGCCCCAGTCTATCCCATGTACATTCCGCCGTTCACGTGAATAGTCTCGCCACTCACGTATCCGGCTGCATCTGATGCCAGGAAGGCAACCACGGCTGCCACTTCTTCCGGCTCACCCAGACGACCCGCGGGTATGATTTCCAGCATAGTCTCACGCTGCTTGTCGTCCAGTTTTTTTGTCATATCGGTGTCGATAAACCCGGGAGCCACGCAGTTGGCGGTAATACCCCGATTCGACATTTCCTTGGCCAAACTACGGGTAAAGCCTCTACGCCTGCCTTCGCAGCACAGTAGTTACCCTGGCCGGGATTGCCCATGCCTGCTACCACGGAGCTGATATTAATAATCCGCCCCCACTTGGCTTTGGCCATGCCACGCAGCACCGCCTTGCTGGTGCGGTACACGCTGGACAAGTTGGTTTCCAGAACCGCCGCCCAATCGTCTTCCTTCAGGCGCATCAGCAGGTTATCGCGGGTGATACCGGCGTTGTTGACCAGAATATGAGGCGCGCCAGAGGTGCTGGCGATTTCCTTCAACCCGGCATCAACGCTTTCAGCCTCGGCAACGTTCATCACGATACCGTAGCCTTTCAGGCCGGCGGCTTTGAGATCGTTGGAAATGGTTTCGGCACCTTCAGCACTGGTGGCCGTGCCGATTACTTCAGCACCCTGCTCTGCCAGCGCCCGGGCAATGGCCTTGCCAATGCCACGAGTTGCACCGGTAACCAGTGCGGTTTTGCCTTCCAAAGACATGTATAACTCCCTTTTTTAGGACTGACTGAATGCGTCCAGCGCTTTCGCCAGTGAATCCGGCTCTTCGATACTGTGAACAGCCAGACTACGATCAATTCGCTTGATCAAACCGGCCAGCACCTTACCAGTGCCACACTCAACTGCAACCGACACTCCTCTATCAACCAGAGTGCGCACCGAATCGGTCCACAGCACCGGGGAATACAGCTGCTTCAGCAAATTGGCCTTGAGTGTATCGGAATCTGTCTCGGCGGCGGCGTTAACATTTTGTATAACGGGTATGACAGCGTCGTTAAAGCGCACGTCTTCCAGCTCACCCGCAAGCTCGTCGGCCGCACCTTTCATCAGCGCACAATGCGACGGCACACTGACCGGCAGTGGCATCGCCTTACGAGCGCCCTTTTCCTTACAGGCTTCAATGGCGCGCTCAACGGCAGCGGCCGATCCGGCAATCACAACCTGACCCGGGGCATTGAAGTTGACGGCTGAAACCACGTCGCCATTGGCGGCACTGGCGCAAGCAGCCACCACGTCGTCGTCTTCAAGGCCGAGAATCGCGGCCATCTTGCCCTCACCGGCCGGCACCGCATCCTGCATCAGCTCGCCACGCAGGCGAACCAACTTGACCGCATCGACAAAATCGAGACTCTCGGCAGCAACCAGCGCACTGTATTCGCCCAGGCTGTGACCCGCCACGAAATTGGGCCGGCTACCGCCCGCCACTTGCCAATGGCGCCACAGGGCGACACTGGCTGTCAAAAGCGCCGGCTGGGTAACCATGGTCTGGTTAAGTTCTTCCGCAGGACCTTTCTGGCACAGCTGCCACAGGTCGTAACCGAGGGCATTGGATGCCTCGGCAAAGGTTTTGTTAACAATAGGCCACGCCTCGGCTGCCGCTGAGAGCATACCGACTGACTGGGACCCTGACCGGGAAAAATAAAGGCTGATTTCATAATTAAGATCTTAACGTCATTGAGGTGTTACGGGAGATTAGCCAATAGTACAAGTTAGGCCAATTATCCGCGAATACACATCAAAAACGGGACAGACTTTAGTCTCAGAGACTTAGGAGCATGAAAGCGCAAAGGCTTAGAGCATGAGATCGTCGAGGCGCTCATTGATTCGGCGAGGGACTTCCAACTCCACCTCACGCACCGCCTGGCGAATGGCCGCCAGCATCGCGCGCTCGTTGGCGTTGCCATGACTTTTGATGACAACCCCCTGGAGCCCCAGCAGACTCGCGCCATTGTGACGTGACGGATCCATCAGCCGCAGCAGGCGACCGATGATAGGACGTGCCATCAGGCCAACAAAGCGGCCGTAGAGCGTCTTGGTGAAGGCCTGCTCCATGAGTTCAATCAACAGACCAGCAACACCCTCCCCGGTTTTCAGCGCGATATTGCCCACGAAGCCATCGCAAACAACGACATCTGCAACATCACGGAACAGATCGCTGCCTTCGACATAACCGATGTAATTGAGAGTATCGCACTGGGCAAGCATGTGAGAGGCAAGACGCACCTGCTCATTGCCCTTGATCTCCTCCTCGCCGACATTCAGCAACGCTACGCGCGGCTCGGACTGGCCCGACATAGCAGACGCCATCAGGGAACCCATCAGCGCATACTGGTAGAGGTTTTCAGCCGTGGAATCGACGTTGGCGCCGAGATCGAGAACGTGGCACCGGCCACGAAGAGAGGGAATCAACTTAGAGATCGCCGGCCGTTCAATGCCGGGGTACATTCGGATCAGTGAGCGACCGAATGCCATCAGAGCCCCGGTATTACCGGCGCTGACACAACCCTGAGCTTCACCATCCCGGACTAGCCCGAGGGCGATAGCCATGGAGGAACTTTTCTTGTGGCGAAGGGCATGAGAGGGGCGCTCATTCATGCGCACCACGTCCGCGGCCTCAACAATGCGAATTCTCGCATGCTCTTCACGCAACAAAGCCTCAAGTTCGCTCCGTATTCCTACCAGAACGATACTCAAGGCTTCGTTTTCGCGCACCGCATCAAGCGCCGCGGAAACCACCACTGTGGCTCCGCGATCACCGCTCATGGCATCAATGGCGATGGTTACGGGGTTCACCGTTGTTCCATCTGTCATCGGGCGGTGCCTGATCGCAACTGACTTACTCGTCGCTTGCTTCGATTACCTGCTTGCCGCGGTAAAAGCCGTCCGGAGAGACGTGGTGACGACGATGAACTTCACCGGTTGTTGGATCGGTGGACAGAGCGGCAGAGCTCAGGGCGTCGTGTGAACGACGCATGCCGCGCTTGGAACGAGTCTTGCGGTTTTTCTGTACAGCCATGATTATGCTCCTGACCTGTTTACGTAAATAAAACGTGTGTTCAGTGTAAAGCGCAGACTCTGCATCAGAGCCAGCACCTGCTTAGTGTTTCGTTTTCTTGAGATCCGCCAACACGCTGAAGGGATTCTCTTTTTTCGGCTCGTCCGGCTGCGCCGGAGATCCATCTGGCTCGTAGGCTTCCAGGTCTTCGCGGGCTGGACACTCACTGCGCTCATGGAGCGGGAATGCCGGCAGCACCAACAATAGCTCGTCCTCAACCATTGACCACAATTCAGCACTGAAGTCATCCGTCAGGAACGGCTCAAGATCTTTCGGCAGCTGTTGCGCCTGCTCATCGCTGGTTACCAGCCCCAGCGTAAACTGGGAGTTCAGCGTTGTACGCATGTCACCCATGCAACGCTGGCACTCAAGGCTGACCAGAGCCTCGAGCTCACCGGAGACAATGCGACGACGCTGCGCATCCATATAGAAGGACAGCTTTACGTTACACACAGACCCTTCATCAACGCCCAGAACCGATTCCCGGAAACGAGTCAACGCACTGAGGGGAATGTCTCCCTCCAGCGTGGTGTTCTGCTCCGCCAACCGATAAGGATCGACAGATTTGGGTAACTCGGCGTGTGACGCATTTGACATAGGCGCGCAATTTTAGGGGCGCAGCCCTCTGGTGTCAAAGACTTCGTTGTCTTTTGCCCGGGGGTTCCGGTGCAGATAGGTGTATCTTACGATAACCCACTTCCGGCAACTGTCCCATTCGTCACAACCCTTAGCCACAAATAGTCACAAAAGGAACCGACTGATGTCATCGCGCCCTCTACTTCTTGCCTCATCGTCCCCGTACCGCCGGGAGCTGCTGGAGCGCCTCGGCCTGCCATTCGAGACCGCAAGCCCCGACATCGACGAAAGCCCCCGACCTGACGAGAGCCCGGAACAACTGGCCATCCGCTTGGCGGAATCCAAGGCTCGCGCCCTTGCCAGCCAATACCCACAACACTGGATCATTGGCTCGGACCAGGTGGCCTGCCTGCCGGACGGCACCCTGCTGGCAAAACCAGGCAGTCATCAGCAAGCCATCAGCCAACTGCAGCGCAGCAGCGGCCAGACCGTGCAGTTCCTGACCGGCCTGACCCTGCTCGACCCAAGCACAAACCAATCACAAACCCATTGCGAGCGGTTTGTCGTGCACTTTCGGGATCTGGCCGCGGAAGAAATCGACGGCTACTTGCGCAAGGAACAGCCCTATGACTGCGCCGGGAGCTTCCGCATGGAAGGCCTGGGCATCACGCTGTTTGAAGCCATGGAGGGACGCGACCCGAACAGCCTGATCGGCCTGCCCCTGATCGCGCTGAATGACATGCTGAGAAACTGGGGACTCAACCGCTACTGACCCGCTGAGCAGCGGGCCAGCGTTGGGCATTAGCGCAGCTCCAGCCGGGATTCCAGCATCTGGCCAGCAAACCCTTCACCAAAGGCAACACCAAGCTGATCGACAATATCCTGCAGCGGCGACTTTCGCCGGCTGTAATCCACCAGGTCTTCCTGGCCTACGATCTGCCGCGCTACAAAGGAGGAGCTGCCAAGCCCGTCAATCAGCCCCAGCTCCTGGGCCTGCTCGCCACTCCAAATCAGACCACTGAACAGACGCTCGTCATCGGCCAGCCGATCGCCCCGGCCAGCTTTCACCGCCTCGATGAACTGCTTGTGGGTATTTTCCAGCACACTCTGCCAGAAGACCACCTCTTCTTTCTGCTCCGGCGAGAACGGATCCAGGAACGCCTTGTTATCACCAGCGGTGTACAGCCGGCGCTCAACTCCCAGCTTCTCCATCACCCCGGTGAAACCAAAGCCACCGGCAACAACCCCGATGGACCCCACCAGGCTGGCTCGATTGGCATAGATCTCATCGGCAGCGGAGGCAATGTAGTAGGCGCCGGAGGCACCGACATCGGAAATCACGGCGTACACCTTCTTCTCCGGATACTCCTCCCGCAGGCGTTTGATCTCATCGTAAACGTAGCCAGACTGCACCGGACTTCCGCCCGGGCTATTGATGCGCAGCAGCACGGCCACCGCATTCTTTTCCTCGAACGCCGTGCGCAGCGCGCCAACGATATTGTCAGCGCTGGCCAGCTCGTCGGCGGCAATCGGACCATTAATCTCGACCAGGGCGGTGTGCTTGCCGGTAGCCGAATCAATGGTATCGCCGAGCGGGAACTTGAGCATAAATAGCAGAAGGAAAAGATAGCCGAAGGTCAGGAACTTAAAGAATATCCCCCAGCGACGACTGCGACGTTGCTCTGACTGCAGCGACATCACCAGTTTTTCGATCAGTTTCCAGTCTCGCCCGGTTTCGGGAGGCAGGTTTGGCGTCTTTCGCCCTGCCTTGGGCTTGGCGCCACCCTCTTGATCTTTCGACTCTTGCCCCACCGGTTTATCGCCCCAATCGGGGTTATTATCGGAATCCCAGTCAGTCATGCATACATCCTGTCAGCAACGTTCAAATAGAACTGGCGTTAAAGCCCCAACACTTTACGAAGATCCGGCACCGTATCGACAATGGCGTGCGGCGAGTAATCGCCGAGCACATCGCGCTTGTGCACGCCCCACTCCACCCCGATGGACGGCATGCCAATCCGCTGCGCCATGTCGAGGTCGTAACGAGTATCGCCGATCATTACCGCTTCCGAGGGATCGATGCCGTAGAACCGGACAATCTCCTCCAGCATGGTGGGATCGGGCTTCGACCGGGTTTCATCGGCACAACGGGTAGTATCAAAATGCGGACCGAGGCCACTAGAATCCAGTGCGATGTCCAGGCCACGCCTGCTCTTGCCGGTCGCCACCGAACAACCGAGACCAGCGCCACGAATATCAGTCACGACATCGGCCATACCGGCAAAAACATTCTGAGGGGTGGTCACCTTGCTAAAGAAATAGCGACCGTAGCCTTCGCGAATGGTGTTCATCTCCTCCCGACTGATTCCCGGGTAGAGCTTCTCAAGCGCCTCAATCATACCGAGGCCAATGATGTCCCGATACGCTTCCCGCTCCAGTTGCGGATAACCCAGCTCGGTCGCAGCCTGATGCAGGCTTTCGGCGATGTGCTCGACGGAATCCACCAGGGTCCCGTCCCAATCAAATATGACTACCTTGACCTTCATTTATTGGTTCCTGTTGCGCGCTTCCAGAATTTTGAGCACATCCGCAAATGCATCGTCGTAGGGCGCCTCCAAACGCATCAGCTCACCGGTAACCGGCAAACTGAATTCAAGCGCCCGGGCATGAAGCATAAGCCGCTGACCACCAACAGCACGGAAGGCCTTGAGGCTTACATCATCCATATACTTGTCATCACCGGCAATCGGATGACCCTCGCAGGTACAGTGCACGCGAATCTGATGGGTTCGACCGGTAACCGGAGAGGCCTCCACCAGACTATAACCCTCGTAACGCTGCAGGCAGCGATACAGTGTCAGCGACTCCTTGCCGGTCTCATCAACTTTCACCCGGCGCTCGCCATTGGGCATCTCGTAGCGCAGCAATGGAGCCTCCACCCGCTTTACCGAGTCCGACCAATGACCACTCACCAGGGCGTGATAGTGCTTGCGGATGCGCTTGTGGCGCAATTCGTCCTGCAGAAAGCGCAGAGCCGAACGCTTCTTTGCGACCATCACCAGGCCAGAGGTGTCCCGGTCGAGCCGATGCACAAGCTCCAGGAAACGGGATTCGGGGCGCGCCGACCGCAGCACTTCAATCAATCCGAAACTGAGCCCGCTGCCACCGTGAACGGCAATGCCAGAGGCTTATTAACCACCAGCATCTGCTCATTCTCGAACACCACCGCAGCTTCCATGACGCCCTGAACCCGAGTGCCCGGCTCTACCTGGGCCGGTTTTTCCTTGCGGGTCACTGGCGGAATACGAACCTGGTCACCGGCTTTCAATCGGGTATCGGGCTTTACCCGACCCTTGTTAACGCGCACCTCGCCCTTGCGAACCACCCTGTAGATAATGCTCTTGGGCACGCCACGCAACTGCGCCATCAGGAAATTATCGACCCGCTGCCCCTCGTTATCCTCATCGACAACGACCATCTGAACCCCCTGACGCACCTCTTTATGCTCAGCTTTACGCTCAGCGCTCGGGCGATGATCAGTTCCGATGCGCTCGGCGCTCTTTGGCTTGCGCGCGGCATCCCGTGCCCGAGGGGCGGCAGCTTTTGCCGGACGCTTTGCGGCGGGTTTTCTGCGCGCGGGCTTGCGGGACATAGAATTCCTTAGGGACAGCTGCTAGCAGCATTGATTGGGCACCCGGATACTGTTATATTCCGGCGTGCTCTGTTGTTTGTCTACGGCCTGACAGACTCTAGTCAGAAGCCGGAGCGGCAGAAGTATACCGACACTATTCGAGAGTTTGAACGCCGCATGCCCAATCACTATCGGGCAACGGCGGAGAAAATGCTCCCGGAGCCCCAGGACAGACCGATGACGGCTGCACCCTGCTTCCGGGAGAGTAATAAAACCGTGCGGAAAACCGACGGGCGACATCGCGAAGAATCATTGCCACCCAGGGCCGGGCCGTCCAGCTTACGAATACGACGTGAGACCCAGGCACCTGAGTGAACCTGAAAACGGATTATATGCGTCAACAGACATCAACTTTACACGACCTCTCGCTGCCCACAGGTGGCCAGACTGTCGGTGGTCTAAGACCAATAGGATCGCACCCCATAAGGGTCTGATTCGTCTGGCCGCCGGTTTGCTCTTGATGTAGAAGAGTCCCGCGGCACGCACATCCTGCTTCGCTGATGCCGACCCCTCACGGTTTTCTGTCAAAATTAAACGACAGGAACTTCTTCTTTCCATGAAAAGAATGCTCATCAATGCAACTCATCCCGAAGAGTTGCGCGTCGCACTGGTCGACGGCCAGCGTCTGTTCGACCTCGATATCGAATCCAGTTCCCGCGAGCAGAAAAAAGCCAACATCTATAAAGGCCGCATTACCCGCGTTGAGCCCAGTCTTGAGGCCGCCTTTGTCGATTTCGGCGCTGAGCGCCACGGCTTTTTGCCCCTGAAGGAAATTTCCAAAGAATACTTCAAGAAATCGCCGGGCCAGATCGAAGGCAAGGTCAACATCAAGGAAGTGGTCGCCGAAGGCCAGGAAGTCATCGTCCAGGTTGATAAGGAAGAGCGCGGTAACAAAGGCGCTGCCCTGACCACCTTCATCTCCCTTGCCGGACGCTACCTTGTACTGATGCCGAACAACGCCCGCGCCGGTGGTATTTCCCGTCGCATCGAAGGCGAAGAGCGGGCTCAGCTCAAGGAAGCCATGAACGACGTTCAGGTGCCCAAGTCCATGGGCATCATCGTGCGTACCGCCGGTATTGGCCGCAATTCCGAAGAACTCCAGTGGGACCTCGATTACCTGGTGCAGTTCTGGGAAGCCATCACCCAGGCCGCCGGCGAACGTAAAGCCCCCTTCCTGATCCACCAGGAAAGCAACGTGATCATCCGCGCCGTGCGCGATTACCTTCGCCAGGACATCGGCGAGGTACTGATCGATTCCAACGGTGTTTATGAGGACGTCCTGAACTTCGTCCGCGCCGTGATGCCCACGTTCGAGAACAAGATCAAGCTGTACAAGGATGAAATCCCACTGTTCAGCCGTTACCAGATCGAAGGCCAGATCGAGACCGCTTTCCAGCGTGAAGTGAAGCTGCCATCCGGCGGTTCCATCGTCATCGATCCAACCGAAGCCCTGGTGTCCATCGACATCAACTCCTCCCGTGCCACCAAGGGTCACGACATTGAGGAGACCGCACTGCAGACCAACCTGGAAGCGGCCGAAGAAATCGCCCGCCAGCTGCGTCTGCGTGACATGGGCGCCTGATCGTCATCGACTTCATCGACATGACGCCGGCCAAGCACCAGCGTGAAGTTGAGCAGAAGATCCGCGAAGCACTGGAAATTGACCGCGCCCGAGTTCAGGTCGGCAAGATCTCCCGCTTCGGACTGCTCGAGATGTCCCGTCAGCGCCTGCGCCCCTCTCTGGGCGAGACCCGCAGCGAAGTCTGCCCGCGCTGTGAAGGCCAGGGCACTATTCGTGGCATCGAGTCGCTGGCACTGAGCATCATGCGTCTGATCTACGAAGAGTCCTCCAAGGAGAAGACCGGCGAAGTTCGTGCCGTTGTTCCTGTCTCCGTAGCGACCTTCCTGCTGAACGAGAAGCGCAAGCAGCTGGCCGACATCGAAGCAGGCCAGGAAGTGAGCGTGGTTGTAGTACCGGTTCCGCACATGGAAACACCGCATTTCGAAATTCTGAGAATGCGCCAGGACGAAACCACGCCCGAGCACGTTGCCAGCCACCAGGTGGCCCAGGAATACAGCGTGCGCGAGGAAGAAGTGTTTGAAGCACCGACTCCTGAGCGCCCGGTTCGCGAACAGGCCGCTGTTAAGGCCATCCGCCCGAGCGCGCCGGCTCCCGCACCTACAGAGAAAGCCGCCGAGACCCAAGAGCAGGAAGAAGGCCTGTTCCGCCGTCTGGGTCGCAAAATCGCTGGCTTCTTCAGTGATGAAGAAACACAAACCGAAGAAAGCCGCGACAAGAACAAGGCTGCCCGCGAAGATCGCCGGAACCAGGGTCGTCAGGACCGCCGCAAATCCCGCGTAGCCCGTGACGATCAGCGCTCCGGTGGTAACAACCGCAGCGGCAGTGATCGTCGCCAGGGCGGCCAGCAAGGCCGTGGTGACGACAACCGTGGCCGTGGACGCAACCGCGGCGACGACCAGAACCGCAACGCCCAGAAACGCCCTGCAGCCGACAAGAGCGGTGAGAACAAAGGCGCTGATAACCGCGGCGGCGACAACAAAGGTGGCGATGGCCGTCGGGACAATCAGAACCGTGGTCGTGGCCAGGGTCGCAACAAGCCCCAGCGCGAGCAGAAGGAAGCGCAGGAGCAGAAGGACCAGAAAGCCCAGCAGGATACTGGCAAGAAACCAGCCAGCGCTGACAAAGGCAATTCGGCCGACAAAGGCGGCTCAGCCGAGAAAGCCCGTAAGCCTCGCCGTCAGCGTGGCCGCGATGGTTCACCGTCTGAAACTCCGGCGTCTAACCCGGCCGATCGCAAGGCTTCACGCAGCGAGAAGCACCAGAAGGACACTCAGCCTGAGCAAGCAACTGATAACGGCAAGCAGGATGTGAAAGCTGACGAAGGCCGCCAGAAGCCGCGCGATAACGCCGCACCGGAGAAGGTGGCTGACAGCAAGCCAGCCCAGGATACCGGCGCACCGAAGCAGGCCAAAGCCGAGCCCAAGGCAGAAGCTAAGGCAGAGGCTACGTCAGAGACTAAGCCAGAAGCTAAGTCAGAGACCAAGCCAGAAGCCAAGGCCGACACCGCGAAGCCTGCAGCTAAAGCCGAGAGCACCCAGCCGGCCAAGGCTGAAAGCACTCAAGAGCCGAAGGCAGCTGACAAGCCCGAGACCAAGGCGGAAGCCAAGGCCGAGCCAGCCCAGGAAGCTCCGGTGAAGCAGGCCAAGCCAGCCAAGGCTGACGAGCAAGCCAGCACTGCAGCAGCCCGTAAAGAAGCGGACAAGCCGGCAGCGAAGGCCGACACAGCCAAGCCGGCGCCAAGCCGGAAGCCAAACCTGCAGCGGAACAGAAGCCGGCAGCAGAAGCCAAGACCGCTGAGCAGAAGCCTGCCCCGCAGAAGGCCGCCCAGGAAAAAGGTGCGGACCAGAAAGCAGCAGAGCAAATGACTTCTGAACAGAAGGCCCCGGAGCAGAAAGCGCCCCAGCAAAAAGTGGCTGAAGAGAAGAAGCCTGAGCAAGCGGCTGCCAAGGCAGCCCCGGCAGAGCCGAAGGCGTCCGCTCAAAAGGAAACGGCTGCCAAGCACCCGAGCAAAAGACCGCTGAAACCAAACCCGCAGAGAAGGCTCCTGAGCCGAAGCCTGCGGCAGCAGAGTCCAAGCCGGAAACTGCCAAGCCTGCCTCTTCAGTGGCAGCAGCAGATCAGGAAAAGGCCGCAGCCGCGGCCAAGCCTGCCGCTGAGGTTCCGGTGACACCGGGCCGTGCCTACAATGATCCGAGAGAAGTCCGTAAGCGCCAACGCGCTGCGGAAGAGGCCAAGAAAGCCGGGAGTAATTAAAGAATGCTATCCAATTCCGACATTGATGCGCTGGAAGACATCCTGTTTGCCGAGCCCTGGGGCGAAGACGCCCTGGACTTCTTCGGCTTTCACGGCGTCGTCTGCGCCAGCGTGGTCGGCCCGGCAGAACTGAGCGCGGAAGAAATCTTCCGCCTCGCCACTGGCGTCCAAGCGGTGCCAGATAGCGGGGTTCCGGAAGCCTTCCGTCGCTGCGTTGAGCAACTGGCTTCGGCCATGGCCCACGCCCTGGATATGGGCCAGGCCCTCGAATTGCCAGAGCCGGAAGATGGCGACCCGATGAACGCACTGGAAAACTGGTGCGCCGGGTTTGTCGACACCTTCCTGGAGCGTGAAGAGGAATGGCTGGAAGCAGCCAGCGAGGAAGAGACCGCAGATTTGCTGGTGCCGATGCTGACGCTGTCCGGCTTGTTCGAAGACGAGGATTTCCAGAACGTTCGTAACAGCGAGAAGCTGTCACGGCAAATGGCGGATGCTATTCCGGATTCTCTGACCGACCTGTATCTGCTGTTCCACGCCCCGGATTAAGCCGGGGCGGGCACGCCCACAGGGGTTTTGAAATAATGCCAGACCGGCTCAAGCCCGTCTGGCATTTTCATTATACGGCCCAGCTCACACCAGGCAGGCCCCGGGAAGTGGAAGTCGCTGCCCTGGGAGGCCAGTAACTGTTCACGACGACACAGCTCCACCAGAAAGCCCAGATCGCCACTGGACTGGCCTGAGGTTGAAACCTCGATAGCCCGCCCGCCCGCGCGCCGAAAGTCTGCGGTCAGATCCCGCAGCTTGGTCGCGGTAAGCTGGTATTTGCGCGGGTGCGCCAGTACCGCAATCCCACCGGCATCATTGATCCACTGCACCACCTCAGACAACTCCGGCCAGTAGGCTTTTACATCACCCGGCTTACCAGCACCCAGATGGCGCTTGAAAGCCTGAGCGGGATTACTGACTACTTCTGCTTCAACCAGAACCTTGGCAAAATGCGGCCGGCCCGGCACGTCACCACCTGATGCGGCAGTCGCCCGCTCCAAAAGATCAGGTACCTTCAGCTTGCTCAGGCGATCAGCAATCATCCGCGCCCTCGCCCACCGGTTTTCATTCTGTTGCTCAAGCGCTTGCTGAAAAGCGGGATTTTCAGAATCGAAATCCAGACCAACCACATGAATGGTGCGGCTCTTCCACAGGCAGGACAGCTCGATACCGGGAATGATCTCTAGCCCCTGTTCGGCGGCAGCGTTACGCGCCTCCGCCAGGCCGGCAATGGTGTCGTGGTCAGTCAGCGCCAGATGGGTCACGCCTCGCTCCGCTGCCCGGCTCACCAGATCAGTCGGTGACAAGGCGCCGTCAGAGGCGGTGCTGTGGCAGTGCAGATCGATGCACAAATCAAGGTCTTGCGGTATAGTCACTAAAAATCCTGAATCAGGTGGTTGGCAAAGACGCCAGTTCGTCTACCAGTGTACCAGCCATGCCCTGATCGTGTGTCAGATCTTGTTGCCAGATGGACTGGCGACCAACCGGAGAGTGGAATGTATTACGCCATCATCAGCGAAGACGTTGAAAACAGCCTTCCCATGCGCCAATCCGCTCGGCCCGCGCACCTTGAGCGGCTACACGCTCTGAAAGCCGAAGGTCGCCTGCTGGTAGCTGGCCCCCACCCCGCCATCGATACCCCGGATCCCGGCGAAGCCGGTTTCAGCGGCAGCCTGGTGGTTGCCGAATTCGATTCGCTGGAGCCGCTCAGGCCTGGGCCGACGCCGATCCGTACATCGAGGCCGGGGTCTATGAGAAGGTCGTGGTGAAACCGTTCAAGGCCGTGCTGCCGTAGGCGCCGCCGGCCAGTGCATGAGTTTATTGTAATGCTGGCCCGCTTGAACGACCGACTATCTATGACAAAATTGCGC
The DNA here is from genome assembly GCF_000830985.1 of Marinobacter similis. GTDB lineage: Bacteria > Pseudomonadota > Gammaproteobacteria > Pseudomonadales > Oleiphilaceae > Marinobacter > Marinobacter similis. Next base: position 3,065,009 of record NZ_CP007151.1, read on the forward strand.
CTTTGAACAATGACCGCTTTTTAATCGTCTAACTCAGGGATCGTATCCAGTGACGCCTTTCCGCCTGCTTATCAGTGTACTTTTCGTTGTGTCCTCTGTGGCCGTGGCCCAGGCCAAAACCGTCTGGGTTGACGACCAGCTCTATCTGCCGGTTCGCGCCGGTGCCGGTACCCAGTTTCGAATCATCGAAAATGCGGTTCCCAGCGGCACACCACTAGAGGTACTGGAAACCACCGATGCCGGCTACACCCGGGTTCGCACTCCGAAAGGCACGGAAGGCTGGGTTTCCAGCCAATACCTGAGCGACGCCCCCATCGCCGCTGATCGCCTGAAGCGCGCCAACCGCGAACTTGAGCAGGCCCGCAGCGAGCTGTCCACACTAAAACAGCAGCTGTCCGAAACCACCCAGCAGCGCAACGCCCTGGAAAACGCTGAAGCCTCCCTGTCAGAACGTTCCGAAACGCTTCAGGAAGAACTCCAGCGCATCAAGAGCATTGCCGCGGATTCCATCAATCTGGAACGCCGCAACCGCGAGCTGCGTGAAGAAAACCAAAAAATCCGCAACGATCTCGAAGTACTGACCGCCGAAAACGAGCGGCTTGAGGCCAGCAAGGAATCCGATTTCATGCTCCTGGGCGCCGGCCTGGTGCTCGGTGGCGTGCTGTTGGCACTGATCATTCCGATGCTGAAACCAACAAGAAAAACCGACAACTGGGCCTGATGCATGAAGGATTATTCGGAAAAGCGCGATTTTCACCGCATGCAGGTGAATTCGGAAATTGAGATTACCGACAGCAGGGCAACCGCTTTAAGGGCGTCTGCCGTGACCTGAGTGCCGCCGGCATGCAGATCTACGTTGAGCAGCAAGTCGAGGCCGGCGAAGAGCTGCAAACCGTGCTGCACCCCAGCAGTGATCAGTTTCCACCACTGGAAACGGTGTGTGAGGTGATTCGATGCGAGCCGGACGGCAACGGCTTCTTGCTGGGAACGAATATCAGCGAAGTTACACGTTAAAAAATCACGCGCTAGAAAGTCACGCGTTAAAAAGCAACAGAACGAAAAACGGCGGCCCATGGCCGCCGTTTTTGTTTGTCCCTACCCCACGAATGGGTTCAGAACAGAAGAACCAAGCCTCAGACCAGAGGCTTCTTGGAGACGATAATGCCGTTGTTATCGGCGTAGATGTAGTCGCCCGGACGGAAGGTCACCCCACCGAAGGTCACCGGCACGTTCAGGTCACCCAGACCGCGCTTCTCACTCTTGCGCGGGTGCGTGCCCAGCGCCTGAACACCCAGAGCGGTGTTACCAATCTCATCAACATCGCGCACACAGCCGTAGATAATCAGACCGGCCCAGCCGTTACTGGCGGCTTTCTCCGCCAGCATGTCACCCAGCAGCGCGTGGCGCTTTGAAGCACCGCCGTCCACTACCATAACCCGGCCATTGCCTGGCAGGCCTACCTGCTCCTTGACCACGGAGTTGTCCTCGAAGCATTTCACGGTGACGATTTCGCCACCGAATGCCCGGTTGCCACCGTAGTTGTTGAAGCCCGGCTCGACGACTTCAACTTCCGGGAACTCATCACAGAGGTCCGGGGTAATGATATCTGCCACTGTTTGCTCTCCTTTTCCTGAAATTGATCTCAGTCGATTTTTTCATCAGCCAGGAAGAACCAGGTATCCAGAACCGAATCCGGGTTCAGGGACACGGTATCAATGCCCTGGTCCATCAGCCACTTGGCCAGATCCGGATGGTCCGACGGCCCCTGGCCACAGATACCGATGTACTTGTCGGCTTTTTTACAGGCCTGAATGGCATTCGAGAGCAGCGCCTTCACTGCATCGTTACGCTCATCAAACAGGTGCGCAATGATGCCGGAATCGCGGTCGAGGCCCAGAGTTAGCTGAGTCAGGTCGTTGGAGCCAATGGAGAAGCCATCGAAGTGCTCGAGGAACTGCTCCGCCAGCAGAGCGTTGGCCGGCAGCTCGCACATCATGATGACGCGCAGGCCGTTCTCGCCACGCTTGAGGCCGTTTTCCGCCAGCAGGTTAACCACCTGCTCGGCTTCGCCCACGGTGCGCACGAACGGCACCATGACTTCCACGTTGGTGAGGCCCATTTCGTTACGGACTTTCTTCAGCGCGCGACACTCGAGCTCAAAGCAGTCCCGGAAGGTTTCGGAAATGTAGCGGGATGCACCGCGGAAGCCGAGCATCGGGTTTTCTTCATCCGGCTCATAGAGCGTGCCGCCAATCAGGTTGGCGTACTCATTGGATTTGAAGTCGGACAGACGAACGATCACTTTCTTCGGTGCAAACGCCGCCGCCAGGGTGGAAATACCCTCAACCAGTTTATCGACGTAGAAATCAACCGGCGAGCTGTAGCCGGAAATGCGCTTTTCAACGGTCTGCTTGATGTCACGTGGCAGGCCATCAAAGTTCAGCAGAGCCTTGGGATGCACGCCAATCATGCGGTTGATGATGAACTCCAGCCGGGCCAGGCCAACGCCTTCGTTCGGCAGCGCCTGGAAGTCAAAGGCACGGTCCGGGTTGCCCACGTTCATCATGATCTTGAACGGAATGTTGGGCATGGAATCCACGGTGTTCTCGCGCAGCTCAAAGTCCAACGCGCCCTCGTAGATCATGCCGGTATCGCCTTCGGCGCAGGACACGGTCACTTCCTGACCTTCCTTCAGAAGCTCGGTGGCATCGCCACAACCCACCACGGCAGGGATACCCAGCTCCCGGGCAATGATGGCTGCGTGACAGGTACGGCCACCACGATCGGTAACGATAGCCGACGCGCGCTTCATGACCGGTTCCCAGTCCGGATCGGTCATGTCGGTGACCAGCACGTCGCCGGCTTGCACGCGGTCCATCTCTTTAATACTGGTAATGACCTTCACCGGGCCGCTGCCGATCTTGTGGCCGATACTGCGGCCTTCGACCAGCACCTTGCCGGTTTCGTTCAGCAGGTAGCGTTCCATGACGTTGGCGGAGGCACGGCTCTTCACCGTTTCCGGGCGCGCCTGGACGATGTAGATCCGGCCGTCGTCGCCGTCTTTGGCCCACTCGATGTCCATCGGACGCTGGTAGTGCTTCTCGATGATCATGGCCTGCTTGGCCAGCTCTTCAACTTCCGCATCGGTAATGCAGAAGCGGTTGCGGTCTTCCTGCTCAACCTTGACGGTCTCAACGAACTCGCCGGCATCGGCGTCGGTCTGATAGACCATCTTGATGGCCTTGGAGCCAAGGTTGCGACGCAGTACCGATGGCCGGCCGTCTTCCAGGGTCGGTTTGTGAACGTAGAACTCATCAGGGTTAACAGCACCCTGAACCACGGTCTCGCCCAGGCCATAGGAGGCGGTCACAAAGACCACATCGCGGAAGCCGGATTCGGTGTCCAGGGTGAACATAACGCCACTGGCTGCGGTTTCACTGCGCACCATTTTCTGGATACCGGCTGACAGAGCCACCAGCTTGTGATCAAAGCCGTGGTGCACACGGTAGGAAATGGCGCGGTCGTTAAACAGGGAGGCAAACACTTCCTTCACCGAGGTGCGAACCTGCTGCAGGCCCACGACGTTCAGGAAAGTTTCCTGCTGGCCGGCAAACGAGGCATCGGGAAGGTCTTCTGCCGTGGCGGACGAGCGCACGGCAACGGCCATGTTGTCATTGCCGGCCTGAAGAGTGGCAAAGGATTCTTTCAGTGCGTTCTCGAGCACATCGGGAAAATCGGTATCGATGATCCACTGACGAATCTGGGCACCCACGCGGGCCAGTTCGTTCACATCGTTCACGTCCAACGCATCCAGGGCGTTGTCGATCTTGTCCTTCAGGCCGTCGGTGGCCAAAAATTCACGGTAGGCGTGGGCGGTAGTGGCGAAACCACCGGGAACGGTCACGCCTGCGTTGGCTAGATTACTGATCATTTCACCGAGAGAGGCGTTTTTGCCACCCACCCGGTCAACATCCGACATTCCCAGGTGATCAAACCAGATAATGTAATCTTCCAAAGCACGTCTCCCTTGAGTCTGTAAAGCAAAGAGCATAACCGGGCCAGCGGTATCTAGCGGTAAAAGCAGGCAATATCCACTGCGGAGTCTCGAACTTGGCGTGTATGATACTGTAACCTGCGGCAATTACCTAGGGAACACGCCAAATACGGAACCGGACGAGACACCATGAAACGCACTGCTTTCTTTATTTCCGATGGCACCGGCCTCACCGCCGAGGCGCTCGGCCACAGCCTTCTGGCCCAGTTTGAGAAAATCGATTTTGAGCGCGTGACTGTGCCCTACATCGACGATGAGGAAAAGGCCACCGAGATGGTGACCCGCATTAACAAAGCGTCAGAAATCGACGGTGCCCGTCCGCTGGTGTTCGACACCATCGTTAATCGCGACATCCGGGAGATCATGCTACCGCCGAAGGTTTCATGATCGACATCTTTGGCACCTTCCTGAATCCGCTGGAGCAGGAACTGCAGTCCTCGTCGTCTTACACCGTGGGGAAGTCGCACTCCATCAATAACGAAGGCAGTTACGAGCGCCGCATCAATGCCGTGAACTTTGCCCTCGACAACGACGACGGCGCGCGCACCCGACACTACGATGAGGCCGATCTAATCCTGGTGGGCGCATCCCGAAGCGGAAAAACCCCAACCTGCCTCTATCTGGCGCTGCAATACGGGGTCAAGGCCGCGAACTACCCGATCACCGAAGAGGATCTGTCGGACCAGTTGATGCCTGCAGCCCTGAAGCCGCACAAGGAGAAAATTTTCGGCCTGACCATCGAGCCCGAACGGCTGGCGACTATTCGCAACGAGCGCCGCCCGAACTCCCGTTATTCGTCCATCAAACAGTGCATGCACGAGATCGAGGAAATCGAGCTGATGTACCGGCGCGAGCGCATCCCCTACCTCAACACCACGCTTATTCGGTGGAAGAAATTTCGACCCGGATTATGGTAACCACGGGCCTGAAACGGAACCGCTGAGCCAAGCCGGCACAAAGTCGACGCATAAAAAAAGAGGGCCATCTGGCCCTCTTTTTTTCGTTGTGGGTACTTCACACACCCGCAGCGGCTTACATTTCTTCTATCGCCAATCCCAGCTGTTCCGCTACGTCGCGGTTGTCCGGGTTGGTTACCACGGCCGTGCTGGCATTTTCCGGCACCAGCCAGGTGGCGGCCACACGCTTGATGGCGTCCAGCGTTACCGCCAGCACACGCTCACGGAACCGTGCGCGCTGCTCCGGGCTACGGCCAAACAGCTTGTTATGGAAGGCATGGCGAGCCGCACCCGCCGGAGAGCGTGGGCGGTCGAGCTGGCCAATAACGCCAAGGATGGACTCTTCCAACTCCTGCTCGTCGTGCTCCGCTTCCTGCAGCCACTCCAGAGACTTGTCGAAGTCCTCCAGCGTTTCCGCCAGGCGCGGATCCCGGTACGAGAAGAACCGGAAGGTACCGTTTACGCTGTCCTGACCGGCACCGCCGCCGTAGGCGCCGCCTTTCTCGCGGATGGCGCGGTGCAGGTAGCCATTTCGCAGGAAACCACCCAGTACCGTCAGTGCGGCTGCATCGGGATGATCCACCGGCACAGTGCGATAGGCCTTGGCACAGAAATTCACCTGGGTGGAAGTCAGCCACGCCTCACGGGTGGTGTAGTCGACCGGCTCCATTGTCCAGTTGGTCGTTTCAGTGCTCGCCTCGCCCTGCCAGCAGGACTTCAAGTCGTCGACCATTGCCGGCAACTGGGCTTCCTCGCCAATCACCAGGAACTCACGGCCCTGATTGCGAATCTTGTCGTGCAGCGCCGCCAGCTTGTCGCAGAACGCAGCCAGCTCTTTCGGATCCTTCAAGGCCTGATCCAGCTGCTTGGTGCCGCGAATACCGGCAAGACCACCCAGCCGGAACGACAGCCAGGAACCCGCCCATACCCTGAGACGCTGCGCCCATGGCCAGGGCGTGACCGCTGCCGGTTACTGCCTGCTCGCGACGGGCGCGAATCTGGGCAATGATTTCACGAATCCGGTCGGTTTCATCAAATCGGGCACTGGTGTACACATCCCGCAGCAGACGGGTAAGTTCACTGCGGTTGCGGGCCAGGGCCTTGCCGTTGAAGACCAGGTAACCGGTCAGATCCTGAACGTCGTCGACGCGGCCCTTGGCAGTGAACGAAGCGCCGATACCGCCGGATTCGGCCGAAATGCGGTCCTGCATCTGCAGGTAATCCAGATCACCACAACCCACTTCCGAAATCAGCGTGGTGTAATACGGCACCAGCAACAGCTCTTCTTCCGTCAGTTCCGGTACAGGCACAACCACCTGCTCGTACACTAGGCCATTGGTGCCCCGGGCGAAAACAGTCGCGGCGATGTCGCCATCGTACTGGCATTCCGGCTCCGGCATCTGCAACGGCACATCGGTCAGATCTACCTTGGGCAGGATCGAGTCGTCGTCCTTGCGCATCTGGCGCTCTTCCAGCGCCTGGGCACGATCGACGATCTGCTTCACTTCGTCGTCGGTCAGTTCGGCCTTGCGGCGCGCCAGAGCCTCGGTGATGGCCTGCTGGCGATGTCCTTCGAGCTTCTCATCCGGGCGTAGGGTCAGGGTGACCCGATGCGGATTTTCCAGCAGCTTCTTGCGAATCAGGCTGGGCACGTACTGCGGATCGCGGATTTTCTCGCGCAGGGTGGCCAGTACCGGCTCCAGATCCAACAGCTCCACCGGATCGCCGCCGTGCACCATCGGTGAGATGGCGGTCATGATCAGTTGCAGACCGTATGGGAACTGGTCACCGGCAATTTCACGCTGGTGCAGTTCCAACTGATGCAGGATGGCTTCCAGACGCTCTTCGCTCACGCCCTCTTCCGCCACTTGCAGCAACGTGCTTTCAATCAGCGCTTCAAGATCCTTGTGCTTCTCCGGCTCACTACCTTCGATGCCGCAGACAAACGTCATTTCGCGGTTGGAATCTTCCAGCCCGCACATGGGCGACGGGGCATGGCCCAGATCGGTGGTTTCCAGCGCACGCATCAATGGCGAGGCACTGTTCTCCAGCAGCACTGCCGACAGCAACTGCCCTTCCAGGTTTTCCTGCAGATCAAAGCTGTGGCCAAGCAACCAGCCCATCACAATGTGGGTCTTGTTGTCGGTACCCTCACCCTCGTTGACGGCATAACCCTGCTCTACCCTAACCGGCGAGAACATGCGTTTCTCATCGCGCACCGGCAGCTCAATATCCAGCCGATCGAACCGCTTCAGCGCCAACTCTTCAAAGCGCTCATGATGCTCATGGGCCGGAATGTTGCCGTAGGTAGCAAAGATGGCGTTGCTCGGGTGGTAATGGTGACGGTAGAACTTCACCAGATCGTCATAGCTCAGATCCACAATATGATCCGGCTCGCCGCCACTGTTGTAGTGGTAGGTGGTGGTCTGGAACAGATGGCTGCTCAGGTTCTGCCACAACTGTGAGGTAGGCGAACTCATGGCGCCTTTCATTTCGTTGTAGACCACACCCCGGTACACCAGATCGGTCTTGGGATCGTTCGGGGTATCAAACTCCAGGCGGTGACCTTCCTGGGCAAAGTCCAGCGGATCCAGCTTGGAGAAGAACACGGAATCCAGGTACACCGACAACAGGTTGTCGAAGTCCTTCCGGTTCATGCTGGCAAACGGGTATGCGGTCCAGTCGCTGCTGGTGAACGCGTTCATAAAGGTGTTCAGGGAGCGACGGATCATCATGAAGAACGGGTCACGAACAGGATAGCGCTCACTGCCACACAGAGCGGTATGTTCCAGAACGTGGGCGACACCGGTGGAATCCATCGGGAAAGTCCGCAACGCGACGAAAAACACGTTCTCGTCGTTGTCGGCCGCCAAATGCAGGTGACGGGCGCCGGTTTTCTTGTGCCGATACTCTTCAATGTCGAGATTGAGGGTGTCAATCCGGTGACTGCGAAGCTTTTCAAAGGCGGGATGAGTTGCGTTGTCGATCACTGCAGCCATTCAAACTATCCTGTCTTTAACGATTAGAGACTTGTAGGGTAACACGTAGTATCGATTATCATGCACAGTCCAGCAGCGACAAGGTAACCGGCGTTCCATGACAACCTATTCCCCCCACACCCGAGCGGTGGATGCACCTGAAGTCGCGGCCTACTGGGCCGAGCGCCGTCGATACCTCGAGCGTGTGCGCAAAGTACCCGAGATCAGACAGCGTTTCTGGCGGGAAGTTGCCATTTACCTGCTGCGCCGGTTGCTGTGGTCGTTCGGATTCTTCCCGATTTTCATCGCCTTCTGGATTCCGTTTGTGCTGTCGAGCTTTAATCCGGTGGTGATGGCAGCCGACCTGATCCCACTGTTACAGGATTTCGTCGATTCCAACCCCGAAGTCCAGGCCACCACCATCAGCACCCTTGCCATTGCATGGGCCTCCATTGGCTTTATCTTCCTGGTCTTCGACTTTGTACTCACTCCGTTCCGCTCACCTTATGAATACGAAGCCGATGTCTACATGAGGTCATGGGAACAGCTCAATGTTGACCAGCTTCCGGACAAAATGTGATTTGTCCTGCATTCTCAAAAACTCCAAACACTTTGTGTTACATAAGCATGCACGCACTGGGTAAGATGCAGAGAGGTAATAAGAATTCTAAATCTGCTGGTCCAAGAGGTTCCCCATGGTCGATTTCAGACCGCTGCTTTTCATCAATGCCCTGGCCCTGATGCTCCTGGTTACTGCCGGCTTTGCGTCGGTGCATGATGAGATAGATAGCGGCACCGCACTGACACCACCGACCATACCCCAAACCCTCGCTGCCCAAGCGCCCCAGTCAGCCAAACCCGCTAAAACCGCCAAAGCTGCAAAGCCGGAAACGCCACTGACACCGCAGCCAGAGGCTGAGCCGGAAACTGCTAAAGCCGAATCCTTCCAGGTGCCACCCATGCCGGAAGACCCAACCCAGCTTGCGGTCGCCGAGCCTCCCGCTACGCTGACCACCCGACCTGACTTCAACCCGGACCAACCGGCGCCAGCCCCGGCAACTGGGTCACTGGTGTTGCGCTCGAACGTGGTAGGAGACCAGGTCATCATCAATGGCAAGGACTACGGCGCCACCCGGCTGGACCTCGATCTGAAGCCTGGCACTTATGACGTCACCATCACCAAGCCCGGCTACCAGGCCTGGAGCCGCAAAGTGGCACTCGAGGCCGGCAGTGAACTGACTCTGGTGGGCGAACTGATTGCCTACACCACCGTCAATTTCAAGAACGGAACCTGGATTGGCGGCGTGAAAACCGGCGATGGCACCTACCAGAATAAAGACGGCCTGCGCTACGAAGGCCACTTCGTGAACGGTAAGTTTGATGGCGAGGGCACCGCTTGGCACCCGGACGGCAGCCGCTACGACGGCGACTGGAAGAATGGCCAGCACCATGGCCAGGGCACCTGGCGCAGCGCAGAAGCGCCCGTTATGCCGGAGAGTTCCGCGCCAACCAATTTAACGGCAAGGGCACCCTCACCATGGCCAACGGCGACATCCTCACCGGCCACTGGAAAGATGGCCACCTGAACGGCCACGGCTCACTGACCACCGCAGACGGCATGCTCTATGTCGCGCGTTCCGGGATAACGAATTTCATGGCCGAGGCTCCCTCACCTACCCCGACGGCCGCCATTACGAAGGCGAATTTTCCAATGGCGCGTTCCACGGCTCCGGTGCCGAAGTGTTTACGGATGGAAAAAAGTACGAAGGCGAATACATTGAAGGCAAGTTTCACGGCCAGGGACTGCTGCTGAACCCGAACGGCAGCTCCATCGAGGCCACCTTCCGGCACGGCAAGCCCTACGGACAGGTTCGACTGACAACCGCTGCCGGTGAGATTTTCACCGCCCGCACCACAGAGCCCGGTGTCTGTTATCGGGACAAGAGTTACCGGGCCACGCAATGCCCGAGACTGGATGGCTGGTAACAAGCCCGACAACACACGCGTTTGCAGTAAATGATTGAGGTAGTGAGATGGCGATCAAAAACGCTCTGCTGGTGGACGACTCCAAGGTAGCCCGATTTGCCTTGAGCAAGCTGCTGGAAAGTCGTGACATGGAAGTGAACATGGCAGGCTCGGCCGAAGAAGCACTGGATTTTCTGAACAACGACAACCGGCCTGACGTCATCTTCATGGATCACCTGATGCCGGGCATGAACGGTGTCGAGGCGATCAAGGCCATCAAGGCCAACCCGGATACCGCCACTATCCCGATCATCATGTGCACCTCGAAGAAGTCTTCCAGCTTTATGGAAGAGGCGAAGAACTTTGGGGTTTACAACATCCTGACCAAACCACCGCACACCGACGGCCTGTACCTGGTGCTGGATCAGCTGGATCGCGACGTCACCGAAGGCACCCTGCCCGAGCCTCCAGAGCCCGGCAGCACCGTCGTCTTCGACATCGAAGACGACGAACTCCTGAACATTCCGGGCGACGCCTCGGTGGAGATGTCGATGAAGGCCGAGGATGACTCACCCGCCCCGGTCAATGACGCCTCAAGCGTGGTTCCGCTGACCAGCGACCTGATTGAACAGATTTCCCGCTCCGCGGTTAAAACCCACATCAACAATCGCCTACACGAACTGCTCAGCTCGCTGTTTGATGAACAGTTTGACCACCTGAAACGTGCGCTGGACGAATCCCGCAGCAAACAGGAAAAGACCCTGGAAGAACGGCTGGACAAGATGACCAGCCTGATCGAGGAGCGCACCAAGCACCTTCGCGACGAGGTGGCGGCGGAAGTGAATCTCAACCTGGCCCGGGAACTGGCGGACCTGAAGAAATCGCTGCAGCGCAATTCCGGGTTCACGTCTGAGCACATGGCGGAACTGAAAGACCACATCACCAGCGTGCAGACCATCGACACCGAGTTCTGGCAAACCCTGCAATCCGAGGCCATTCAGCAGGCCCACGAAATTTCCCGGGAACCGCCGAGGACATCGCCCAGCGCACCATCGACCTGTTCGTGGCCCAGCAGCGCTCAGCCTCGTCCCGGGTCTACACCATCGGCCTGGCGATCAGCCTGAGCATTTTCAGCGTTGGGATTGCCTGGTTGTCCGGCCTGTTTGGCTGAGCCGCTGCCGAACCCTCTGCCAATCCTCCGGGGTGTCCACGTCGTCGTCGACCCCCGGAATATCCACCCTGGTTGCCCGCGCGCTGGCCAATAGCTGGCCCGCACCTTTATCCCCTTCAAGCGCCATCACCTCGGGCCACAGCCACCTGCAGATAAGCCGGCACTCCGGGCCAGCCATCATAATCAGCAGCCACTGGCTGATGCGGGACAAACCGCGCCGCCTTGCCAAAGGCCTGCAAGGACGCCTCATCCAACAGCGGCTGATCGGCCACCAGAACAAACACCCCTTTCACCTTCGGCCCCATACTGGCCAGCCCGGTGGCCAGCGACGCCGACAGCCCTTCCTGCCAATCCGGCACCTGCAACCACGCCGAGGGCTGCGCACTCGCACGGAAGCGAATCAGGGGGTACCAGGCACCGCACATCACCCGCACATCCCGACTCAGAATCCGGCCGTTGTGAATGGCCTGATCCAGCAAGGTTTTGCCACTGCCGGGCATGGACAGCAGCGCCTTGGGTCGGCCCAGGCGGGACGATGCGCCCGCAGCCAGAATAAGTGCCGGAAATTCCTGATCGTTCGGGGAAGCGGAGAGGTTTATGATAAGGACTCCAAAAGCAGAACGCATGAAGCCTGGTCCAACGCCAGACTGCCGATTTCGATGATTTTTGCTAGAATTCGGCCATCAATCAACCATACCCACCCGGACGCTTAATGAACCACCTCTTTGTAGACAAGCTGACCGTCATTGATTTCGCCTACCTAGATCCCACAAGGGGCCTGGTTGGTGAGAGCTGGATTGCGGATGTCGTCTTGGGAGGCGAGCTCGACGACCAGGGCATGGTGTTCGATTTCAGCAACGTGAAGCGAACCATCAAGCGCGTTATTGACGAGCGGGTGGACCACCGGTTGGTGATTCCGCGCGGCTACGAAGGCTTGAGCTGGGACGAGAACGAGCCAGATACTTTTCAGTGGGCCCTCACCGACGGCAGTGAAATCATTCACCGCTCTCCGGACGAAGCCGTGGTCTGGCTGTCCTCGGAGCGCGTGGTGCCGTCTGCGGTCGCCCGCCTGTTGGAGCACGAACTGCAAGCGGTGCTGCCTGCTAACGTCACCTCCATTGAGATCAATCTGCGTGAAGAGGTGATCGAGGGCGCTTACTACCATTACGTCCACGGCCTGAAGAAGCATCTGGGTAACTGCCAGCGCATTGCCCACGGCCACCGCTCACCCATCCGCATTGATCGCAATGGCTACCGGGATTACGAGCTGGAGCGCAAATGGGCATCACGCTGGCGCGACATCTATGTCGGCTCTGAGGAAGACGTGGTGCGTCGTCACGTTGGCGAGGACGGCGTTCGCTACGTTACCTTCGAGTACGAGCCAACCAGGGCGAGTTTACGCTGGTCATGCCGGAAGAGCGGGTCTACATGCTGGATACCGACACCACCGTAGAGCTGATTGCTGCTCACATCGCCGACAAGCTCAAAGTGGAGTACCCCACAGATACTATTCGGGTGAAGGCGTTTGAAGGGGTTGGCAAGGGCGCCATCGCCTCCCGGTAAAGCCGAAGCGCCTGCCCTTACTGGGCCCTCAGCACATCGAGGGTCCCGCCGGCACTTTCTTACGGACACAAAAAACCGCCCGAAGGCGGTTTTTTGTGGCTTTCCGGTGGACTAAACCGTCAAGCCGTATTGGCGTCCCCTAGGGGGTTCGAACCCCTGTTGCCGCCGTGAAAGGGCGGAGTCCTAGGCCACTAGACGAAGGGGACTAGAAATTGGTGGAGCCAGGCGGGATCGAACCGCCGACCTCAACACTGCCAGTGTTGCGCTCTCCCAGCTGAGCTATGGCCCCTCAACGGATGCGTATATTAAGGATCCGCCCCTGGGCCGTCAACCGCAAAAACCCACTTTTTTTCAGTTTTCTGAACATCCCTGTTCGCGTCGTTTATTTATTCACCAAAGCGGTTATTAAGCACCCAGCGCGGCGTACTCTTTCTCCACTTTCTTGGTTTCTTTCTTGGAAAAACCACCCAGTACTTCCAGGGCATGGCGCAAACGCGACCGGGTCATGTCCGGACCAAGCAATGCCATGGAGTCCATTACCGACCAGGAATTGGGTGTACCGGCTACCGCCACAAAGATGGAGAACATGAAATCGCCCATCTTGATGTCCATGGCCTTGGCCATCGCTTTCACGTCGGCAAAAATGTTTTCCTTGCTCCAGTGGCGCTGAGCCTCAAGCTTCCACAAGGTGAACTGCAGTACGCGTTTGATCTGCGCCTCGTCCAGCTTGTTATGGGCGAAATCTTCCGGCTTCAGGTTCAGCATGCCCGAGAACATGAACTGGGCCATGGGCGCCACATCAGAGAACACCTCTGCCCTGCCCTTGATGTGCGGCACCAGGTCAGTCAGCGCATCCTCGTTGAACCACCACTGACGCATACGCGCCATAAACTGCTCGTCGGTCAGCTCATCACGCAGCCACTGGCCATTGAGCCAGCGCAGCTTTTCCACGTCGAATACCGGGCCACCGAGGGATACACGCTGGATGTCGAAGTTCTCGATCATCTCGTCCAGGGTGAACTTTTCCCGCTCGTCGGGCATCGACCAGCCCATGCGGCCCAGGTAGTTGGTCACTGCTTCCGGCAGGAAGCCCATGCGCTCATAGAAATTGATGCTGGTGGGGTTCTTGCGCTTCGACAGCTTGCTCTTGTCCGGGTTACGCAGCAACGGCAGGTGACACAGCTCGGGCATGTCCCAACCGAAGTACTGGTACAGCAGCTTGTGCTTGGGCGCGGAGTTAATCCACTCCTCACCGCGCAACACGTGGGTGATGCCCATTTTATAGTCATCAACCACGTTGGCCAGGTGGTAGGTAGGCATACCGTCGGATTTTAACAGGATCTGGCAATCTACTTGGCCCAGTCGATCTCGATGGTGCCACGGAGCATGTCCTGGATTTCGCAGACGCCTCATCGGGCACCTTCATACGAATCACGTAGGACTCACCGGCATCCAGCCGTCGCTTCACTTCTTCATCAGACAGCTCAAGGTTGCCCTTGATACCCGGATTCTGCCCCTTGGCCTTGCGTTCTTCACGAATGGCTTCCAGCTCTTCGGGAGTACGGAAGCAATAGAAGGCATGACCGGCCGTGACCAGATCCTCGGCGTACTGCTTGTACGAATCCCTGCGCTCCGACTGACGGTAAGGGCCATGGGGACCACCCACATCGGGGCCCTCGTCCCAGTTCAAGCCAAGCCAGCGCAGCGCCTGCAGGATGTCGCGCTCAGATTCCGCTGTGCTGCGGGCCTGATCGGTGTCTTCGATACGCAGAATGAACTGGCCGCCGTGTTGGCGGGCAAAGCACAGGTTGAACAAGGCCACGTAGGCGGTACCAACGTGCGGGTCTCCGGTGGGGGATGGAGCAATTCGGGTACGTACTGTCATGAAACCTTCCTGAAAAATCGGTGGCCGTTGAATAAACCCGACATTATACCGGCCCTCTAACGGTTTCGCATGGGCGTGGAAGCTTATCCGTGGGCGCGGTAGGTATAAAACACCAGGAATTTTTGCGCTGACCCCACCCTTTTCGTTATATTATAACGTTTCATAACCAGCCAATCAGGAACCCACCTGCCATGCCCATGCTCAAACCGGCACGCTCTCTGGCCGCCGCCCTCTGCGTAATCGCCGCTCCCGCACTTGCGGAAACCAACGTTGTCACCTCGCTCAAGCCCCTGACACTGCTGGCCCAGGGCATCGCGACCGCCGACACCACCATCACGACTCTAGTGCCGCCTGGCTCAAGCCCGCACAACTACAACATGAAGCCATCCCAGCGCCGCGCCCTGGACGATGCCGATGTAATCTTCTGGGTAGGCCCGGACATGGAAACCTTCTTGAGCCGACTACTGACCGGCGCCGATTTCCGGCAGCGCACCGTCAGCCTGGCGCTGGATGAGCCGGCGATGGCGGAATCAGAGCATGCGGACGACCATGACGAACACGGCCATGACGAGCCTGCAGAACATGAAGGCCACGGTCACCACGATCACGGCGAAGGTGAAGACCCGCACATCTGGCTGGACCCGGCATTGGCCGAGGACATGGTCGAGAAGATGCATAAGACGCTGGCCCAACAGCCAAATGCAGACACCGCCGCCCTGGCCCGGAATCTGAAGCAGTTCAAAACCCGACTGGCCGCAACCGAGGCCGAGATTCGGGCCAAGCTGGAGCCGGCCCACGACATCAGCCTGTTTGCCTACCACGACGCCTTTGTCCGGTTCGCCGAACATTACGGCCTGAATCTGGAGGGTGTTCTGACCCTGAATCCGGAACTGACGCCCGGCGCCCGCCACATCGCAAAGATTCAGGACCAGCTGGGCCAGGGCCATCACCCTTGCCTGCTAACCGAGCCACAGTTCAATCCGGGAATCTGGGAGGTGATTACTGAAGATCTGGATGTCACCTTCAGTACCTGGGACCCGCTTGCCACCGATGTGGAAGCAGGCCCGGAAGGCTATTTCGAATTTCAGCACAGCGTTGCTGATGCGGTACTGAAATGCCTACCAGAGCAGGCTAAGCATTAACGGAATAGAGGCAATGGCCAGCAAGGTCTGGCCACTGATAATGCCGGCCATCAACGGCGCGTCGCCACCGAGCTGACGCGCCAGGATGTACGCAGACGTGGCGGTGGGCAGCGCCGCCAGCAGAACCACCACCTGCACCAGCACGCCATCCAAACCCAGCAGCAGAGCCAGCCCCGCCGCCATCAGCGGAAACGCCAACAGCTTCAGCACCGTCGACACCAGGAACGGCATGGAAGCGCCCCGCAGCGCCTTCAGCTGCAAGCCAGCCCCCACACACATCAGGCCCATGGGCAGCGCCAGGTCACTCAACGGCTTGAGGATAGCGGCAAACAGCGGGTGGAAGCCGATTTCGAAGAAACTCCAGACCACCCCGATCACCGAGCCGACAATCAGCGGGTTGGTGGCAATGGCCTTCAGCACTGGCTTCACCCGCACCGGTTCATGACTGGCCACCAGCGAAAACATCAGAATGCACAGCAGGTTCAGCAGCGGCACCATAATGGCCACGGCTATGGCCGTAAGTGAAAGCCCCTCATCGCCCAGCAGCATGCCCCCGGCCGCCAGCCCGACATAGGAATTGAACCGGATAGCGCCCTGAAACACCGACGAAAACACCGGCCCGGACCAGCGCCAGATTCGCTGCGCCACAACAAGCACCAGTGTCATGGCCACCAGCATGGCAACGATCAGCAGTGCGATGTCGCCGTAGGCTGATGCCGGCAGGCGAGCCTGCCCAAGCTTGAACACCAGCATGGCCGGGAACAGCACGTAATAGGTGAAGCGCTCGGCCTGAGGCCAGAAATCGCCACCGGGAAAATTCCAGCGCCGGAACACATGCCCCAACATAATCAACACAAACACCGGAACCAGCGCCTGAACCATCACCGGCATAGAACCACACTCCAGTTGCAACGCGAATAGCCCGGCAGCGCCCCGGCTAAAGTAAATAGGAAGCTAGGGAGGATAGCAGACGGAATCAGGTTCGTCCTGCCTGAAGCCGCTGGCCTGCGAACCATAGAAAACGTACAAACACAATACATGAAAAAGAATTTGCGGTATTCTTAGGGGAGAATGTAAGAGAAAAACTGCGGATTGTTAGTTGGCTCTTGAGTTCTGTGCTATGGGTAAATCAGAGTTAAAGCTTTGCAGACTTATCTATTACAGCAGCGCTTCATCGCATCTGCAGGACAGCGATGTCGACGCCATCCTTGACGAGGCGGTAACGCGAAACGGAAGATGCGGTATCACGGGTTTACTGGCCTATGATGCGTTCCATTTTATGCAGATCCTGGAAGGCGAAGACGAGGCCGTGAACAACCTCTACCTCTGCATCGCCGCAGACCCCCGCCATTACGATGTTCGGCTTATCATTTACCAACAAATCGAGGAGCGTCGCTTTAGCGAGTGGTCGATGGCCCTGGCGAAACTGCCGGATGTACCTGGCCGGTACATCGACAATCTCTACGGGGGGTTCAAACCCCAGCTCTTCTCGCCTGACGACGCCCTGAAATACTTCGACATGCTCCGGCACTATCTGCAGCGGGCGGCCTGATACCGCGCGTCTATCTCACGCGCTGGGGCCCAGCCCCTTATTCCACAGAAGGCAGGTTGCCACCCAGCATGTTCTCCACCACGGCTGCATTGTAGAAGGTCTCTACTTTCTGGATCTTGTCATCCCGGACCACAAACCACACCGCAAGCCGCACATCCCCGATCGGCTCGAAGTTGGTCCTGAAATCCAGAATCGCGAACACATGCTCGCCGTCAGCACTGAGCTGGCGCACGATCAGATCCTTTTGAATGGCGGCCATCCCGAACTGGTAATACAGCATGTCATCGGGACTGAGGAAACGCATGTTCGGCCCCACATACTCAAACCCGTCCGGATCCAGCAAGGCCTTGGCCTCGTCGAATCGCTGGGCTCGGGTATCGTCGATGAACTGCGCCACAATATCCTTAGGCTGCATGTAAAACTCCGTTTGGATGCTGGCAAGGGCCTGTTATGCGTGAATATGGAATAAAGTCTACTCCCACTGCTCCTCGATACCAAAAAAACAGGCCGCAACAAACGGACGCTTTAACGACCTGTTTCGCCCAATCGTAAAAACTTGTGTTTTCTGTACATGAATTGACCGCACCGCTCTCGGGTTTCGCTATACTCCGCTTGGCCTTAACCTGAAAACCGGTTCATTCTTTGATGAAAACATTCTTCGCACAGCTCCTCACCCTGATTTTGCTCGCGGCACTCGCCAGCAGCACTCTCGCAGCCACCTCCAGCATTCGCTTGTCGGAATTAGCAGACGGCCAAGCCTCGCTGGGGCCGCGACTCGCCTTTCTTGAGGACCCCAGCCAGGAGCTGACGCTCACCGATATCACCGCCCGTCAGGCCCAGGATTGGCAGCCAAGCGAAGCCCAGGTCCCGAATTTTGGCTTCAGCCAGAGCAGCTTCTGGTTCCGCATCGAAATCATCAACGACAGCACTACCCCAGCCAGTCACCTGATTGAAGTGGGCAACCCGGCCCTGGATTATCTGGATCTTTATGTGGTGGCCAACGGCCAGATTGAGGACAAGGTTTTCACTGGCGACCAGCTTCCGCTGTCCACGCGCCCAATAAAGCACCGCAACGTGCTGCTGCCACTGAATATCCCCCAGGACGAGTCACGCACTCTATACCTGCGGGCTACAAGCGAGGGCGCCGTGCAACTGCCGTTGGACCTGTGGAAGGCGCAGAGCTTCTACGAACAAGACCAGTACAGCCTGGCGGTGCAGATCCTGTTTGCCGGCATCATGCTGGCGCTGGCGGCCTACAACCTCTTTGTTTGGCTGGTGGTGCGGGAGGCCAGCTATGCCTGGTACGTGCTGAACGTGGTCTCCATCACCATCGTGCAACTGGCCCTGCACGGAGTCACTTTCCAGTTCATATGGCCAGAACTGCCCAGCCTGAACAACCTGATACTGGCCGCGGCCATCACCTCCAACGTTGGCTTCGTGCTGTTGTTCACCTACAGCTTCCTGAACCTGCACAAACAGGGCCGCTTCCTGCGCTGGTTTACCCTGGGAGGAGCGGGTGCCGCGTTCTTACTCTGTGCCTTCTCCATGGTGGTCAGTTATGGCATGGCCATGCGCATGGCGGCTCTGATGATCATGGTGGTAGCACCGGCCGCACTGGCGATCGGCATTTACCTCTGGGCCAAGGGCGACGTATTGGCCCGCCTGTATACCCTGGCCTGGAGCGTGCTGTTGCTGGGCCACGCCGTGCTGGTGCTCAACAAAATGGGCGTGCTGCCGCGCAACGTGCTGTTCGAATACGCCCCGCAATTCGGCGCCGCCCTGGAAGTACTGCTGTTCTCCTTTGCCCTGGCCTACCGGATCAACCTGGAGCGCCAGCGGCGCTATGAGGCGCAGAGCAACGCCCTGGTTTCGGAACGGCTCGCCCGCTCAGCCAAGGAGCAGGCCCTGCAGGTGCAGAAAGAAGCCAATGAGCATCTGGAAGTCCGGGTAGCCGAGCGTACCCAGGCACTGAAAAGCGCCAATAAACGCCTGGAGGAAATGACCGCCATCGACGGCCTGACCCAGGTGAAAAACCGCGCCTTCTTTGACCGCCAGCTCGCCGACGAATGGCGCCGCAACGCCCGGGAACGCCACGACATGTCCCTACTGTTGCTAGACGTGGACCATTTCAAGAAAGTGAACGATACCTACGGCCACTTGGCCGGCGATGCCTGCCTCAAGCACATGGCCCAGCTATGCCGGGAGTGCCTGAACCGGCCAGGGGATTTCGTGGCCCGCTACGGCGGCGAGGAATTTGCCATCCTGCTGTGCCATACCGACCTGAAAGGCGCCGGCATTGTGGCTGAGCGCATGCGCGAGAAAGTGGAATCCACACCGCTGAACTGGGAGGGCAAAACCATCACCCTCACCGTGAGCATCGGCGTGTCCGCCATCCTCCCTAAAGCGCATGAGGACATGACCCGGCTCATCCGGTGTGCAGATGACGCGCTCTATGCCGCCAAACACGCCGGCCGCAACCAAACCAAGGCCTCCAACGGCAGTCTTGAGGTGTTTTCGGTTTAAAGGCCGAAGCCGTGACCGAAAAGCCCTGATCGACAAGCCCTGAACAAAAAGGAGCGGACCAGATAACCCGGACCGCTCCCCTCGTTTTCGCCAACCTCAGCGACTACCCGCTATTCCTTGGGCATCACCATCTGGAAGTAAGCAGTTTTTGGCGTCACCCCCGGTTCCAGCGCAGCCGGGGCTGGTGCGCCGGCCACCGGCAAGGACCGGATGTAAGCGTAAAGCGCCCGAACATCTGGCTCTTCCATTTCATTCAATACCCACCAGGGCATGGGCGGTCTCGCTTCATGGTTTTCAGCACAGACACCCACTCATCCTCGCTCATCTCGCTGGCAAACAGCCGCAGGTTGCTGGCGTAGGTGGTACCCCAGGGGCTTGCCAGCCCAGGGTATCGCCCATGAGCACTGGCTTTCAGGCACCGTGCCCTCGCTGGGCATGTAACCGGCAGTATGGCAATCGTTGCAGCCGGACATCTTGACCAGGTAACGGCCCCGATCAATCTCGGCCTGATCGCTGCTGGCGCTGTCAGCCAGCGCGGTGGTGGGGGTGGTGGGAAGGGTGGCGCACAAAAACAACGTTGCTGCCAATAACAGGGAACCTTTCATAGGAACCTCCACTATCAGAACGGAACATCGTTAAAGAGAATCGAGCGACACACTCAAAAGTGCGCGCCGACACGCCTTCAAGAGTGGATGAACGGGTTCTTAGCGCCTGGAGAGGCCCCGGAACGGGCCTCCTCGCTGGGGATCAAGCCTTTCTGTCCCTGGCTGGAAGGTAACTCTCAAATTATCACCACGGCCGTGGTTCGACAATAGCCTGAGAGCACCTTCCCCAGGTGTTTATTCCACCGTAATGGTGATCTTTTCAGACATCACCGGATCGCTGTGCGGCACGTGGGCGTAGTTGCCCAACAACAGCTGCAGGGTGTGCTCGCCCGGTGCCAGCATGATCTCGGTTTCCGTCTGGCCACCACCGAAATGCTTGACCTGATCGGAGGCCGGCAACGGCTTGCTCAAATCCGACGGCACGTCGGTATCGATCAACAGATGGTGATGCCCGGTACCCTCTTTATCCATACCGGCCGGTGCCACCCCCATATTACGCAGGCCAAACACCACCTTCACGGGGCTTTGCACGGTATCGCCGTCGCTAGGCTGCACAAAATACACTTCTGCATTGGCGGGGGCCGCCGACATATGGCTATCGGCCAGCGCGCCTACCGGTGCGAGCAATACCGCCGAGAATAAAGTAGCTGCAATCCTGTTCATGTTACGTCCTCCCTTTCATTGGTCTGATGTCAGTCTAGTAGACGTTCGCAACCTCAGCATTCTGTGATGCTGACCGCGAGCCCGCCCAGGGAGGTTTCCTTGTATTTATGGGACATTTCCAGCCCGGTTTGGCGCATCGCCTCGATACAGTTATCCAGCGGCATGAAGTGCTTACCGTCACCGCGCAGCGCCAGCGAGGCGGCCGAATAAGCCTTGATGGCACCAAAGCCATTACGCTCGATACAGGGTACCTGCACCAGCCCCTTCACCGGATCGCAGGTCATGCCCAGATGATGTTCCAGCGCAATCTCGGCGGCATTCTCCACCTGCCGGGCGGTGCCACCACGCACTTCACACAAACCGGCAGCGGCCATGGCAGCGGCTGAGCCGACCTCGCCCTGGCAACCCACCTCGGCACCGGAAATGGAACTGCGCTGTTTGATCAGGCCACCAATGGCACTGGCCGTTAGCAGGAAGTCGTGCACCTGCTCCCGCGTGCCCTGCTCGTGGGTGACAAAGTAATACAGCACCGCCGGAATCACCCCGGCCGCGCCGTTGGTGGGCGCCGTCACAACCATATTGCCAGCGGCATTTTCCTCGTTCACGGCCATGGCGTAGGCGCACAGCCAGTCATTGATGTTCGCCGCTTTCGGCTTGTTCTTGATGCCTTGGTACAGACCCCTGGCCCGCCGGGGAATCTCCAGCCCACCCGGCAGCATGCCGTCTGCCGCCAGGCCACTCTCGATGCAGGTCCGCATGGCACGCCAGATGTTATCCAGGCCTTCAACCAGCGTGCTCTCATCCCCATGCTCAAGCTCGTTCACCCACTTCATCCGTGCGATGGAAAGCTGGTGCTCATCCGCGAGCACCAGCAAGGCGTTGGCCGAATCAAAGGGATAGGTAGAGGAATCGATTTCTGCGAATTTCAGCGGCGCCTGCAGCTGGTCAATTTCAGCCAGGGTATTGATGAAGCCGCCACCGATGGAGAAATAGGTTTCGGTGAACAGCAGCTTGCCCTCACCGTTCATCAGCTCAAACACCATGCCATTGGTGTGCTGTGGCAGTGGCTTTCCGGTATCGAAAACAATATCGCGGAATGGGATGAATTGAGCGGTGCGATTCTGGTCCAGCTCGACACAATCGCTTTGCCAAAGCTGAGTTACCAGCGCCTGTACGTCGGTATCAACCAGACTCACCGGCAGGTAGCCGTGCAAACCCAGGGCAACCGCCCGATCGGTGGAATGGCCTTTGCCAGTAAAGGCCAAAGAGCCTTTGAGGGTGCATCGGATGGTGGCGCCTTCCAAACTTGCCGCATCCAACGCCTGCTCTCTAATCCGGCCAACGAAATCGTGGGCGGCAACCATCGGCCCAACGGTATGGGAACTCGACGGCCCGACCCCTATTTTGAACAGATCCAACACACTGATGAACATGGCAGCCTTACAGTCGCGGAGTGTAAGAAAAGTCTAGCACGACCGCGAAAACTGTAGGCTGCCTGCCCTGTTTACTAACGCCCTCTGTTAAAGCCCAGTGATATCCCTCAGCACCTGCTGGTAAGTCTCCAGTGGAAGCGTTTCGGGCGCTTCACTGGTACCGTCAATAAGTGCCTGCTGCATTCGGGCGTTGAACTCGGTAATGGTTTCATTGACCAGCAGAGGAGACGCTACAAGGCTTGGCGGAGCGCGGTGCAGAGTAGCCTGCTCGTAGTCATAGGCAATGCCCAGCCCGGTGCCCTCGTCATACTGGCGCACAAAAATTTCCATGCCGCGCGGCACACCCACAGACTCATCGAAGCCGACTGGTACCACAACAGAGCCCATTTGCGTGGTTGAACCAAAGTCACAGGTGCGGCCACCGGTGGGTCCGGGGCTCAACACAAGGGCATCCAGCCGTATCGGATTCAGGTTGCTGTCCAGCACCGGATCCCCGTTTTCATCCACCAGAGCGTCCATAACCGAGGTGGTGTAATCCCGTTCCTCAACAATGCCCTGAAGTTCCTCTTCGGTGGGTGCCTGGTTCGGATCGTCAACAGCAACCAGCCCAAACAACGCGGCCGTGCGGGGGCCTACCCGGCCAGTTTCCACAATACCCTCAATGTCCGTGCATTCAGACCGGCCATGGGCCACGGAACTCCGGTCAGCCAACAGATCAATGGCTGCGCTGCTCACGCAGGCGCGCTCGCTGACGCCGCCCTCAGCTTCAAACGTCTTGAAATATTCGTTGATATCGTAGTGTCTGGAACCCGCCCCTCTGTTCACAAAATCAGGCAGGTAGACGTCATAGATAGTGGCGCCCATGCTCTCAAGCTTTTCCACTGCTTGCGCAATCAATTCGCCCTGGCGACCGGTTCCCGCCGCACTGGTGTTGGTGCCAAGTTGCCTGACCACACCGATATTACGACCAGCCACCCCATGCACATCCCTATCCAGGAACTCTACGTAGCTGTCGGGCCGCATCTCGTCCGGGTACAGCAGCGTTTTGGGGTCGCGGGAGTCCACGCCAGCCATGGCTTGCAGCATCAACGCCGCGTCTTTCACGGTTCGCGTCATGGGCCCGCCGGTATCGCGGGTATGACTCAATGGGAAGATACCGTGCTGCGATATAACACCCAGACTGGGGCGAATACCCACCAAGCCATTAACCGAAGAAGGATGGCGAATCGACTGACAGGTATCGCTACCAGTGCCGCCCAGAGCGAAGTTGGACGCAATTGATGCGCCAGTGCCCGAGGATGAGCCTGCAGGACTTTCGCTGGTGTTGTAGGGGTTGCTCACCTGGATGGCGCGATTGGAAAAGCCCGTGGTAAAAAACGCAAACTCGTCCTGATTGGCCTTACCCAAAATCAGTGCACCGGCCGCACGCAACTTGGCCACTGAGTGAGCGTCAACGCCGGCCTGGTGGCCCAGCATGCTGTACGAGCCTGTGTGCTCGGGTAATCCACGGTGTCGTAATTGTCCTTCAGAAGTACCGGCATGCAATGCAGGAAACGCTCACCGATGCCGTCATCGCTGGCATACAGGGCATCCAGCGCCCTGGCCTGCTCAAGCGCCAGCGGTTGATCGCCAGCACGCCACGCACGGGCAAACCATTAGCGGGTTGAGGGGCGTCATTGAAGGCATAGATGCGGTCAATGTACATCTGAGCCAGTGATTCGCAGGTAACCGGACTGCCGTCCTCAAGCACCCGCCTCCCCGCGAGGGCCTCGTGCACTTGGTCCATGGTGGTTTCTTCCAGCGTAAACAAACCGACTTCAAAAGGTTCTTCAATGGGTGGCTCTTCCCCCGGCGGTTCACCGGGGGAGTTGTCGGTAATGTCGTTCGTTGAATTGGAGCCGCTCGAACTACCGGAACCGGGACAGCCGCTAAGCATCAGCAGGCTGATTAACAGAAGCGAAATACATAATTTATGACTCATACTACCGATACCTCATAAGGCATGATGAGAGAATCTAGAAAATGCTTCCGTGCGGTGTCGTGACCCTTAGAAAGCTTGGGTAGCAAGTAGTGGGCCAGCATGAGTCAAAGGCGCATCGGCTGTGCAGGAAGACCATATGTAGCAATGACATACACGTGTTTGACCAAAACATTACGCTGAACTGAAATTCACTTTGCGCGCCCTTAATTGGTGCAGAAATGACCGAAACGTTTCCAGCACCTCGTCCACTCTCATAATTCCCCTGCATTTAGCCGAAGGCCACGGTTGAAAAAGGCCGCAAGACCATCACCTAGACTGTCATACAGGCAACTCAATACTCAGGTTTGTTTCGAACGAAAGGATATTCACTATGGAAAATCGCAAAGTTCGCTGGGGAATCCTCGGCACCGCCGAAATTGCCACCAAGGTTGTGGCAGGCATGCACGATGCGGAAAACGCCGAGGTAGTCGCGGTTGCAAGCCGCGCCCTGGACCGCGCACAAGCCTGGGCCGATGAGCAAAACGTTCCGCAGGCATTCGGCTCCTACGATGAGCTGCTCGCAGATGACAGCATCGACGCTGTTTACCTGCCCGTGCCGACCGCGCATCGCAACGACTGGATCAAGAAAGCGGCGCGCGCCGGCAAGCACGTGTACGCCGAAAAACCGCTGGCCGACGGCGTCGAAGAGGCCATCGAGGTGTGCAAGGAAAACGGCGTGCAGTTCATGGACGGCACCATGTGGCTGCACAGCAACCGCACCCATGAAATTGAGCAGCGTATTGCCAACGGCGACATCGGCGAAGTACGGCGCGTCACCAGCGCCTTCACCTTCAAAGCGCCCGATAAAGAATGGTACGAAGGTGGCAATGGCCGCACCGACAAAACCCGGGAGCCCATGGGCTGCTTTGGCGATCAGGCTGGTATCCGATCAGCGCCACTATGTGGAGCTTCGGCTACGAACTGCCTGAAAAAGTGCAGATGACCCACGTCTCCAAGAACTCGGTCGACACCATCGTCGCCTGTGGCGGTGCGCTCTGGTTCTCCGGCGGCCGCATGGCAACCTTTGATGCTGGTTGTGAGCTCGCCCATCGCTCGCAAGTAGAAACAGTCGGCGACGCTGGACTCATCAAAATCGAAGACCTGGTTGGCGGCCAGGGACGAAGCGGTTTCTTTGGGGCCTATGGCGAGCCCTTCACCGGTAGCTCCTACTACATACTCGGTGATGTTGACGGCAAAGACACCGAGCAACAGGTAGAGCCGTGTGACCACGTAGTGAAGCTGGTTGAGAAGTTCTCGAGCATCGTTCTCAGTGGCGAGTTAGAGGCGAAGTGGCCAGAGCGTAGCATGGCCTGTCATAGAGTTATGTCGGCGCTGTTTGAATCGGCGGAATCGGATGGGGCTGTTGTTGCTCTGTAAGGGCCGTTGAAAGCACAAGCTTCAAGCACGCCAAACTACATGCGGCCCAGCATTGCGGTGGAAACCATCATTAAAGGAAGCTTGCGAGTGATGGTTGCCTGCTGGGCCCGTATCATCATGGGGCTTTAGCTCTCATTTGGAATTGTCTTGGCGTAACGCCATCCAACATGCGGGGCTACGCAATGCAGGCGAAGCCGCAATGCAGTAGCGGTCGCGGTGACTGGCCTTGTTACATAGCACGTTAGTTTAGGTCGAAATCGCAGCCAAAATTCGTAGTCCGGGCCTTTATAATTTGAGTGCGTGGATCGAAGTTTCCAGCGGCATTTACTTGCGAGGCGACGATCTTTTTCATGCCAAGGTGCACAGCGTACGTCCACACGCCGGCTGAATTACTATTTGCGGCCGGTGCTTCAGCAGCAATGATAACTCCTGTGTTCTGCGCCAAGATATAAGCGGGTTTTCCATCAATAAATAACTTGTCAGGAGGAGTGAAGCTGAACTGCCAAGTTGAATTAAATTTCTCGCTCGTTGTCCAACCACCAGGCATGCTGTTTCCATGTATGTCGTTTGCAGCACGAAACCCATGGGTATTGAGATCTTTGCATGTGGCGTTGAAACCAGGGTTGGAACTCTGGGCGTGGGTTGGTATTACAAAGAGCATCAACAACGAAATGCCAATAATCCTTTTGGTCATCCTTTCCTCCTAACTATCATTGGTGAAGCGCAATTTAACGCCAATGTTCAGCCGCCGGGTTGCGAAGCCCAGCGTAGAAAACCGATCCGGTGGAGGCCCGTCAGGGCCGGAGCGTACTGCAACTGCTTGTTACAATACCTGCCGTTATAAGGTCCAGAGCTCTAAAAAATGGGTTACTACAGCAGCGTTGTAGACCAGCATCAAAGCAGTACAGAGAACCACAGCGACAATGAAAGGAGCTGGTCGGTTAGTGTTTTGGGTAACTGTAAGGCCTGCACCAAGAATCAAAGCCCGTCCAACTGTGAAGACCGCAGCGTAGGTTAAACCCTGCCAAAGAGAAGAGGCAAAAGCGACATATAGAGAAAAGGCGTACAACAGAAAACCGAGCACTTTGTTGAAAGTCGCAAAGTGGTCAAGCCAGAGCGGGATTCCCATCGCCGTGAGAGAAAGGCCCTGTTCAGGATTATCCCATCTACTCATTTTTCACCTCCGTCCAACCTGGAGACGCGCTTCGCTACTTTAAAAGTTAAGCACAATATCAGGCCAATGGCTCCCATCTTGTAACCCCAACGTTTAGCGGCCTTTGCATAGCGAAGTGGAGAATAGGCCGTCCGGTGGAGGTCCTTTAGGGCCGGAACGAACTGCAATGTTTGGTTAGCCAGTTCCATGGGCTGCATTGCATACCGGACAAGTCCGGAATTTTGCAGTGAACCTCGTAGTTCGAGATTTTCTTCTCTTGGAGTCCCAGCAGGCTGTGCAAAACAAACCTTCTTCTGACTCGAATTGATAGCATCCCCATTTTGTACCGCTGGGTTTCTCTTCAGCCGGTACTGCAACGTGTCTCAGCAACGCATTCTCTTCTTGAAGGGCCGCTAGCTGCTCTTTCATTGAGGCTGCCTCCAACTTCAGATCTGCAAGTTCGTTCGAAAGATCAGCCAAAACATTCTTAAACTCTGCGTCGGCAATATTCTTCGAGATTTCTCGAAGGCGCTTGGCTAGAGTAATCGAATTGCTTACTCCTGAGACTAAATCCATATGCAGATCCTTCCTTGGCTAACGCCTCGCAACACCGGACAATTTGTAGCGCAGCGAAAATTGTTCCGCGTGCTTGCTTTTGTTATATCAATCACTTAATCATTACTCCGATCCAGTCACGAAAAAGCAATATCCCATCAGAATCATACACTTCACATTTCATCGTATGGAGGCCTCGGTATAGTGTCGACTCCGGTATCTCGACCGTGGATACGGGGCGAAAAGACCGATCATATTTGCTTACTTTTTCTTTTCGGAGATATCTAACAACCCCCTCTTGCTCCACGTCCCTCTCATCCTCAGGCGTTCTCGGGCCGTGGTTGGTTTTTCTAAATACTACTTTAAGTGGAAACTTCAGTCTGTTGTTTGTTCTTGAACGGACCACGAAATATAAAGAAATATCTGGCCCTAAGAACCTAGAAGCAGATATATATTCCTGCTTACTTCCATTCTCTATCGAATAACATTTGTAATCTATCTCCGTATGATTCTTTACGGAGCCACTACAAATTTTCTCCCTAAAGCTTCTGGGAAGAGCAGAGAACTCTAAACTCTTATCGTAAGACAACTGCCTCATTTTGTAATTTAGCGGGTTACCGTCGGCATCCGTAATATTTGGACTTACTACTGGCAAACTCTCTTTCTCATCTCCACGATCACGAGTTTTTATTGTAGAATACTTCTCTGGCCAGTAGACGAAATCCAACAAACCCTGACCAAGCATTGTTTGATTTTTTCCTGCCAACTTGGAGCTTGGACGCCATATCAACCGGAAGTCCAGTCGCCGAAACCTCACCTACATTCCTGTATCCAAAACTTCCCCATAAGACTTCTTCATCATTTCCAAAATCACAACCTACTCTAAACCCGAAATCTTTCGCATCCAAGCCTTGCCTTTCCATCCAAGGTTTAATACTGCCTTCCAAGATTGCCCGTAGAGTTATTGAACAGTTAATTGCATCTGCTACAGCATCTTCTTTTTCTGTAGATCTGCCGCCAAAAAATGCCATTACGGCGTCACCCATCAATCTATGTATATGTCCATCAAATGACCTAATGGTTTCAACGCATGTTTGAATTACAGCATTTTTAAAATGGTAGACGAACTCCAACGGATACAGAAGCGACAGCCTTGTTTAGCCTTTAATATCAACAAATATTGTGCAGGTATAATGTTTCTGCGTAGTAGACGTGCCCTCAAGAGATATAAAATCTGGATGGGTTCCAATGGGCGAATTATTTACTTCTGGTTTGCCAAAAATCGGTCTAATTTTCGATTGAATTAGAAATTCTTCCTGCGGCCCAGAAGGTAAGCCAGAGAACTCTTCACTTATTTGCTTCGAGTCCAATGCCTCCATAGACTCTGACTTAGCAACAGCTGTGGCGGAACGATTTCGAACTGCCTCGAACATTTGGTCGAACGTATTCTCAAAGCTATCCATGTTCAGCCAGCTCCATGCAATATCAATAATAACAAAGAAACAGCGAGCATTGGCACAACACCGTAAATAGCGATATTAACTGCGATCTTCAATACTCTAAATTTCTCACTTACAATTTCTGCTACCATAAAGGTCTGCTTAGACAAATCCTCTATAATTTGCTCAGAGGTTGCCTCTTTAATTTTCTTAAAATATCCGTCAGCTCCGTTATCAGTCGCAAGGACATCACCAAAGAAAATCATAGATTTATAATTTTTATCTGTTTTGGTTTTTGGGAAAACCACCCGGAGTAGGTTTACTGCCGTCAATATTGATAAAAGTATTGTGAATAAAGAAGACGCAGAGGCGAGGTAATACAAATAATTACAACCAGACCCAGAGGGCTCTGTGAGCATTATTCGTATCGACAAGCCAAGTATGATGGCAGCAATGAATGACATCAGCAGGCCGACCTTAAAGTTGGTGGTCCCGATATAATGGTCATACCTTTTTATGACATCAAATAAAAACGTGCACTTGTCCTCAAAATCATCGTCTTTCAAACCATTCTCCCTAGTCTATGGTGAGCGAGGATAAAACGCCCGGCTCACGCGCCGGCTTGGAGCCGCAAAGCGGCGAAAAAACGGTCGCTGTGCAGCTGATTGTTAACAGTTCTCGCTAACTAGCAGGACCATCCTCCTGTGGAGGATGTCTAATTTCATTCGGGCCATCATCCTCGCGGTAAAAATAGAGCCAAATATAAATGCCAGTATTCCAAAAATGGCCAGCGAAGATGTCAAATATATGCCTGTCTTACTCAACAGCAAATCTAGACGATTCGAAGCAGGAGGTACTTGGTTCAGTTTATCTAACTTAATGCCTGCGATTTGGGACTCCATATCCACCACCATAGCTCCGTAGGCATCACGCTTAATAATCTCTTCTCTTAAATTTGGCGGAGTCTGAGTCGAATTATTTTTATATAAAATTTTTGCTTTTTCACAATACCAAAGGGCATTGGGGCTATCGCTTTTTGTTGAAGAAATACATAGCCTTGCGAATCGGGCCGCCGAATCATATAGATTTGCTTCAACCACCCAGTTCCGATCCTGCAAAAGCTTTTCATCGTTTTCCTTAGCTTCGGACAAAAGGGATTTGAGTAACATCTGGTAACTCAAAACAAAAACAAACCCAAAAACAATCAAGGTGAGGATTCTTTTTACAGGCGAAACTCTCCCCTTCGAAAAAACTCTTTTTAACCATTTCTTGACCGTTGAAGCTTGATCGTCAATATCTTTTGGGGAAAACACCATCACTCCTCAGTTTTTTAATGTTAACGCCTTGGGTAAGCCGCAGGGACGGAGCGCAGGGTAGTACCGGTCGGCTTCACCCACTGGTCAGCGTAGTTCCGGTCCGTCACCGTTTGCCGCCTCTTGCACAGAGTCCCAATTGGACAGCAAGTCCGTGCGAGCCAACCGCGATTCCGTATGTTCTCGTGGATATTTGTGCCAATCACCCAATTTCGCTAGCTTTCTTTTTCTTATCTGAGTTTCGAAGTAGTCATAAGCGGATTTCTCCAACTCAGAGGAAAGCTCGATAAAATCGTTTCGAACGACTTGTCCGATTGCCAGAAACCTCCCGCTGGGGACGCTGGCCAGGTTGGTGTGGAGGGTTACCAAGTAATCCTGAACAAAATTGACTTCTCGTTTTGCCTTGATCGTAAGCCACGTGCTTCCCTCTTGGGTCAATTGCGCAAAGCGAGTAAACCATTGTTCAAATTCCTCACGAGAAATTAGAACTTGAGGCGCACGTGCAACTTCTCCATTTTCATCTTTACCGAGCCCGACCATCACCCGCATTTCCATAGCAATATTGATTAGGTTCTCATGTGCTTTTATCCGACGTTCAAGTAATATTTGCCAGATGCGCAGAGAATACTCTCTATTCTTGATCATCCATGAAGCGACAAAAGCAAGCAGACCGCCAAGGAAAGCACCTACTAGGCCGAAAATCGCGCTCGCATTCTGTATAAAAAACTCTTCCACGAAACTCGCCTCTCTGGTGCGCTAACGCTGAGCTTAGCGGCGCCCTTGTAATGAAGGCGAAGCCGCAATGAAAAGGGCGTCCGGCGGCCATCGGCCGCATACTACAGCGCCTTGTTAAATTTGCTTTGCGTGGATGGCTTCGTTGCGGGCAACCCGCAGAATAGCCTTTCTTCCTTCTGAATCCGCCGCCAAGAAATCACGGATTAAACACGAAAGGTCCCGATATGGATCGTCTTCTGTTGGGGAGGCAGCGGCACTTTGGTAATTCAAGAGCTCGGCTGGGCTCACGCCAAGACCGCGAGCAATTGACTCCACGGTGGAAACGGCCGGAGATTTCAGGACCCCGTTGTTGGCGACGAGATTGCTGATGGTTTTCTGACTTACGCCCGAGTTGTTAGCCAACGCTTTCTGACTGAAACCTTTCATGGCCATCAGCTTCTTGATGTTTTCTCGCAACGCTAGACTTGTATCCATCCTTAGCTATCCCGAAGGTTCCTGAATTTAACAGCCGATTCAGCGACAAATGACATCTATCAGGTCACGCTTATTTCCTAATCCCATACTCGCCCAACCAGCACTAAGGCCTTATTTTGGTGAGTATAAGTGGTTGCCCGGCCCCCTACCTGCTCGGAAATAAGCGCTCTTTGTCCGAAACCTACGGAGTTACGGGTTCGCCTATTTCCAGTGAGTCTCAGAACTATTCCATATTTTTCATAAGCTTGTAAGAGAACCCGTTACCTAATCTGGCATTTTGCGACATTTGACGTTTTCCCCACCTCTTTTTGACCTCCAGAAAGCGTAGCAGACTAATTACTGAACGCACTTTCCTTCGCCAAAGCCCTACGGCAGCCCGGTTTCCATTCCTGTTACAATAGCCGCCACATTTTGAACACCGAACCTGTACACCAGAGTGATTCATGACTGAGAACACCCCGCTCCACAGCGCCAACAATTCATCCACAGTGCAAGGCTTCCACGGTGAGAACTTCTCCCGCCGCTTTAGCGTGGCCCCGATGATGGATTGGACCACCAGCCATTTCCGCTACCTGGCCCGCCAGTTAAGCCGCCATGCGCTGCTCTATACGGAAATGGTCACTACCGGCGCGCTGATTTATGGCGATACTGCGCGGTTTCTGCGCCATGAGCCGGCGGAATACCCGCTGGCGCTGCAGCTGGGGGGCAGCGATGCCGGTGAGCTGGCGCATTGTGCGAAACTGGCGGAGCAGTTCGGGTTTGATGAGGTGAATCTGAATGTGGGCTGCCCCAGTGATCGGGTGCAGAACAACATGATTGGTGCCTGCCTGATGGGCCACCCGGACAAGGTCGCCGAAGGTGTGCGGGCAATGATTGAGGCCACCAGCCTGCCAGTTACGGTGAAGCATCGAATTGGCATTGATGGCCGGGAATCCTGGGATGATCTGTGCGAGTTCATCGAGAAGGTTTCGGGCGCCGGCTGCAAGACCTTCATCGTGCACGCCCGCATTGCCATCCTTGAGGGCCTGAGCCCGAAAGAAAACCGCGATGTGCCGCCGCTGAAGTACGATTGGGTGTATGCCCTGAAGCAGAAGTACCCGCATCTTGAGATCATCATCAACGGTGGCATCAAAACCTTTGGTGAATGTAACGAGCACCTGCAGCACACCGACGGCGTGATGCTGGGCCGGGAGGCGTACAACAACCCCTGGCTGCTGGCCAGTGTGGACAGTGAGTTCTTCGGTGCGCCGGCATCCACCCTCAGCCGCCATGATGCGCTGCGGGCCATGTATCCGTTCATCCAGAGCGAACTGGAGCGCGGTGTGTACCTCACCCACATCTCCCGGCACCTGCTGGGCCTGTTCCACGGCCAGCCGGGCGGGCGTCAGTTCCGCCGGTACATCAGTGAGAATGCCCATAAGTCCGGGGCCGGGCTTGAGGTGATTCAGACTGCCCTGGAGAAAGTCCGAGAGCCGGAACCGGCGCTTATTGCAGAAGCTTAATTGGCCCCTAGCCGTTGGTTGTCTTGTCCCTTTCAGAGCAGCCCGTTATTGTAGGTGAATCACCAGCATCTGGGAGTCGGATGCCTCAATAACAGATCAATCGGGACGACAGCACGAATGACCAACAAGCTTGAACAACTGAAGACCATGACCACCGTGGTGGCCGACACCGGCGACATCGACGCCATTGCCCAATGGCGCCCGCAAGATGCCACCACCAACCCTTCCCTGCTGCTGAAAGCTGCCGCCTCAGACGCTATCGCCCGATGCTGGATAAAGCCGTTGCCGATGCCCGTCGCCACGGTGGCTCCGACGCCGAACAGCTGACCGTTGCTACCGATACCCTGGCGGTGCTGGCCGGGCGGGAAATCCTGAACCTGATTCCCGGCGTAGTCTCCACCGAAGTGGATGCGCGTTTGTCGTTTGACACCGCCGGCACCCTGGAACGGGCCCGTCGGCTGGTGGATTTGTATGACAAGCAAGGCGTGGACACCAGCCGGGTGCTGATCAAGATTGCGGCCACCTGGGAAGGCATTCGTGCCGCCGAGCAGCTGGAGAAGGAAGGCATTCGCTGCAACCTCACCCTGTTGTTCTCGTTCATTCAGGCGGCTGCCTGCGCCCAGGCCGGTGCGTTCCTGATTTCACCATTTGTCGGCCGGATTCTGGACTGGCACCTGGCCAACAGCGGCCGAGACAGTTACCCGGCGGCAGAAGACCCGGGCGTGCTGTCGGTTTCCAGGATCTATAATTACTTCAAAGCCAATGACTACAAAACCGTGGTGATGGGCGCGAGCTTCCGCAACACCGGCGAAATTGAAATGCTGGCAGGCTGTGACCGACTGACCATCAGCCCGGCCCTGCTGCAGGAGTTGCAGGATGACACCGCGCCGCTGAGCCGGAAATTGTCGGCCGAAGGCGTAAGTTCACCGGACAAGCTGGGCACGGTGAACGAGCGGGTGTTCCGCTGGGAGTCCAACGAAGACGCCATGGCCACCGAGAAACTGGCCGATGGCATCCGCCGCTTTACCGCGGATCAGATTGAACTGGAACAGCGGGTGCGCCAGTTGGCCAAAGCGGCCTGAATTCACCACTGTTTGCAACGTAACAGGAGTGCGACTGCCCCAACATGTTAGATCAACTGAAAAAGCTGTTTGCCGCACCGGAATCAGAGAATCAGGAGCCGGACAACCACCAACTGGCGGTGGCGGCCACCGCCTTGATGGTGCAGTTGTCCCGGGCGGACCACAACGAGGATGAGCGCGAGCTGCAAACCATTGTGGACTGTGCGGTGAAGGCGCATCAGGTAACCCGCGACGAGGCCGAGGCGATCCTGAAGGACGCCCTGGACCACGCAGACGATGCCACCTCGATGTACGAGTTTACCGGGCAGATCAACGAGCACCTGGACCAGAACGCCAAGCAATCGCTGCTGGAAAGTATCTGGCGTGTGGCCTTTGCCGATGGCCGGATCGACAAGTACGAAGAACACCTTATTCGCCGTATGGCGGACCTGCTGCATCTTAATCACCGGGAATACATGCAGGCGCGGCACCGGGCGGAGAATTCAGGATAACGAGTGCCGGGTGACGAGCGTGCCGGCTAACACAAAGGAGACTGTATGCTAGCCATTCTTCATCCCAACACCGCGTTGGACAGCGAAGCCTACCGCCTGACCATGCACTACCTGGAGAACCTGCCCGGGGTATCGGTGCGGGTTCACGAGGTACAGGGCACCACCCAGCGGCTCACGGAAATCTACCTGCTGGGCGACACCAAGGGCCTGGATAAGGAAGAAATCGAGCGCTGCCGGCGGTTGAGCGGGCCATCCGTATTTCCGATGACTACCGCATTCTGGGCCGTCACAAAGACGACCGGCGCCAGAGCGGCTTCACCTACAACGGCGTGGACTTCAATCAGTCCAACCTGAACGTGTTTGCCGGGCTGTGTGCGGTGGATGTGCCGGAACACGTGGACATGATGATGCGCGCCCTGCAGGACAGCGGTGAAGTGTGCACCCGCATGGGCGCCTACAAGCCGCGCACCAACCCCTATTCGTTCCAGGGCCACGGCAAGGGTTGCCTGCCCTGGGTGTTTGAAAAGGCGGGCAAGCATGGCATCAAGGTGATTGCCATGGAGATTACCCACGAGAGCCACATCGAGGAAATCGATACCTGCCTGGAACGCCTGGGCCGCCCGACCGGTGTCATGCTTCAAGTCGGCACCCGGAATACCCAGAATTTTGAGTTGCTGAAGGCAATTGGCCGGCAAAGCGAGTATCCCGTATTGCTCAAGCGCGGTTTTGGCATCACCCTGAACGAATCCCTGAATGCCGCCGAGTACCTGGCCAGCGAAGGCAACGCCAACGTGATCTTCTGCCTGCGGGGCATGAAGACCGAGGCCGGGCAACCGCACCGCAACATGGTCGATTTTGCCCATGTGCCAGCGGTGAAGCGGCTAACGCGGATGCCGGTGTGTGTGGACCCGTCCCACTCGGTGGGCAGCCGGGACCGCGCCCCGGACGGCATCCTGGATGTCATGCACGCCACCGCACAGGGCGTGATTGCCGGTGCCAACATGGTGCTGGTGGACTTCCACCCGAAACCCGAACGGGCACTGGTGGACGGCCCCCAGGCCTTGTTGATGAACGAACTACCCGCCTATCTGGAAGATATCCGGCTATGCCACGACACCTGGACCAAACGCCAGGCCATTTACCAACGCCTTCAAGGTGAACCACCAGAATGATTGTTTACGGACACAGAGGCGCCAAAGGCGAGGCGCCTGAAAATACATTGCCGGGCTTTATTCATGCCTACCGCCATGGCATCCGGCATTTTGAGTTGGATCTGGTGCTGTCGAAAGACGGCATCCCCGTGATGGTGCACGATCTGACCGTTACCCGCACCACCAGCCATACCGGTGATGTGGGCGCTTTCACGGCGGCTGAGCTGGCCGACATGGACGCCCGGCGCAACACCAGCTCCTGGCCCCGCAAGATTGGCATTCCCACCCTGGAAGACCTGCTGGACCAGTTTGACGATCTGGAGCACCTGCAGCTGGAGGTCAAGAAAGATACCCGGCAGCGCCTGAACATTCTGTGCAACCGCCTGACCGAGATCATTCAGCGCCGCAACCTGTACAAGACCGCCACCATTACCTCATCAGACACCTGGTTTCTGAAGGAAATCCGTCGGCGCAACAAGCACATTCAGATTGGCTTAGTGGCAGAGCGCAAGTTCCCACGGCCGTTGAACGTGGCCACGCGGCTTGGCTGTAGCTACCTGTGCTTGAACTGGAAGTTGTGTTCGAAGGAAATCGTGGAGAACGCACACCGCCGGGACATGCACGTGTCTACCTGGACGGTAAACCGCATTCACGACATGTTGCAGCTGGAGGAAATGGGGGTGAACAGCATCATCACCGATTACCCGACCAGCACCCGAATGTTTTTCGACAACCGGGCCAGGGCACTGATGCCCCTGCCCCAATCGCAATCGGAGACTGTGCCGGACACCGATTCAGCGCTGCCCACCGGCGGCTGAAGCCGGATCAGAAGATCCGGTTCAGGCCGTTCAGCGCGGCTACCCGGTAGGCTTCTGCCATGGTCGGGTAGTTAAACGTGGTGTTGATGAAGTAGTTCAGGGAATTGGCTTCCCCTTCCTGGTTCATGATGGCCTGTCCGATGTGGACGATCTCGGCCGCCTGGTCCCCGAAGCAGTGAATGCCCAGAATCTGGCGGCTTTCACGGTGGAACAGGATCTTCAGCATACCCACCGCATCGCCGGTAATCTGGGCACGGGCCAGGTCTTTGAAGAAGGCCTGGCCTACTTCGTATGGCACCTTCGCTTCGGTCAGTTCACGCTCGGTTTTACCGACGGAGCTGATCTCGGGAATGGTGTAGATACCGGTCGGCACATCCGAGACATAGCGGAAGTACTCATCCTTCACGATGTCAGACGACGCCGAACGGCCCTGATCGTATGCAGCACTGGCCAGGCTCGGCCAACCGATCACGTCGCCAGCGGCGTAGACGTTCTCTACTTCCGTGCGGTAGTGCTCATCCACCGACAGCTGGCCGCGGCCATTGGGCACCAGGCCGATGTTGTCGAGACTCAGGGAATCGGTGTTGCCGGTACGGCCGTTGCACCACAGGAATGCGTCTGCACGGATCTTCTTGCCAGATTCCAGCGACAGCACTACGCCATGGTCGTCGCCTTCCACCTTCTCATACTGCTCGTTGTGGCGTACCAGAACCCCGTTGTTGCGCAGGTGGTAACTGAGCGCGTCGGAGATCTCGTCGTCCAGGAACGACAGCAGGCGGCTGGTCGGGTTGATCAGGTCTACCTTCACACCCAGGCCGGCAAAGATCGAAGCATACTCTGAACCAATAACACCGGCGCCGTAGATGATCAGCGTGCGCGGGGTGTGGGACAGGTTCAGGATGGTGTCCGAGTTGTAGATACGGTGATGACGGAAGTCCACATCGGGCGGCAGGTACGGGCGTGAGCCGGTAGCAATGATCGCCTGCTTGAAGTGGATATGCTCAACCGCCTTGCTGCCGCGAATTTCCAGCCGGTTCTTGTCAACGAACGAGGCACGGCCGTTGATCAGGTCTACCCGGTTGCGGGCGTAGAACTGGGTTCTCAGCTTCACCTGCTTGCCAATAACCTTCTGGGCGTTCTGCAGCACCCGGGGAAAGGAGAACCAGCGCGGCTCACCGATATCGCGGAACATCTGGTTGGTGTTGAACGTGATGATCTGCTTCACCGAATGACGCAGCGCCTTGGAGGGAATGGTCCCCCAGTGGGTGCAGTTACCGCCGACGGTGGCCTTGTCTTCGATGATCGCGACACGTTTACCGTGCTTCGTCGCATTCATCGCCGCGCCTTCACCGGAAGGCCCAGCGCCGATAACGACGACGTCGTAATGATGTTCTGCCATGCGCGCAGTGACTCCTTATCTACGTCGTGAAAATTGGATCTTTATTATTGATTGCGTGTCAGTGCTTGTCGGCCTTGGTGGCGTCATAGGTGAGAGCCTCGGCCTGCCCGCTGTCCTGGGCCTGGCGCTCGTTCTCTTCCTCACACTTTTGGGGGCTGCCACCACAGATATCGCAGGACTGGCTGATACCGAGTGCGCCAATGCCGCCACAGGTACCACTGATCGGCTTGCGTCCGAGGATCACGCCGATGGACATGGCCGCTACAAGCAGAACCACGATGAACAAAACCAGAAGAAAGGTACCCATGTTGCCCTCCTTTTATGAGCGCCACTTATGATTGAGCGACGCTACTGAGTAACGTAAGACGAAAACGCCGGCGTCTGATGTGTTTCGAAGCCGTTTTCCGTCCGGATTATAAAATAGGCCGGGATGTTCTCCCGGGTCGCGAGGGCTTGCGCTTTCTCAAAGCCCATCACGTTAAAACCTGTGGCCAGGGCATCCGCCGACATACAATCTTCGGCGATTACCGTTACCGAGGCCAGATTATGCTTGATGGGACGCCCGGTTACAGGGTCTATGGTATGGGAAAACCGGCGCCCTTCCGATTCGTAATAGTTACGATAGTCGCCGGATGTCGCCATAGCGCTGCTTTCCAAGGCCACAATGCGATTCACCTGACGGGCATCGGAGGTGGGTTCCTCAATCGCCAAACGCCAGGCATCTCCCCCGGGTTTGCGCCCATTTACACGGACTTCGCCACCAATCTCTACCAGATACGCCTTAATCCCCTCACTGTCGAGGTATCGGGCAACCGCGTCAACCCCGTAGCCCTTGGCAATAGCAGAGAGATCAATGTACTGGGGCTGTTCAGCCCGCACCGCCGGTGGCTGCTCCCGCAGCTCCAGCTTGTCGTACCCCGTGACAGCAAGTACCTCTGCCAGTTCCTGATCGGACGGCACCTGCTCCGGGCGTGCCTGGGGGCCAAAGCCCCAGAGGTTCACTACCGGGCCGATGGTGACGTCGAAAGCACCGCTGGTCAGCTCTGAGATCGCCTCAGCCCGCCGCAGCACTTCATACAATGGCTCTGACAGCGGCATCCACTGGGACTGGTCACCAGCCTGGTTCAGCTGCGACAGCTCGGAATCCGCGCGCCAGGTGGACATGGACGCATCCACTTTCTCCAGCTCGCCCTCAATTCCGGCCGCCAGGGCTTCCAGCCGGGCTGATCGTCCGGCAGTACCACGTTGATGTGGTACTCGGTACCAAACACCGGCCCGGAGATTTCCCAGACTTTTTCCTCTGGCTCAAACGAACAACCCGCCAGAGCGAGCCCTGCCAGCGCCAACATGGCGCCGACAAAACCCACCCTGACGGGTTGAAGCATGCGGGATGTCATTGGAGCTAATTAACCCCCAAAGTCATCCAGCATGATGTTCTCATCCTCAACACCCAGATCCTTCAGCATCTTGATGCAGGATGCGTTCATGATGGGGGGCCCACACATGTAGAACTCACAGTCTTCCGGAGCCGGATGATCTTTCAGATACTTCTCGTAGAGGACGTTATGGATAAAGCCGGTTTCGCCTTTCCAGTTGTCCTCAGGCAGTGCATCGGACAGTGCCACGTGCCACTCGAAGTTCTCGTTCTCTTCCTGCAGCATGTCGAAGTCTTCCACGTAGAACATTTCGCGGACGCTTCGAGCACCGTACCAGAAGCTGATCTTGCGCTTCGAGTTCAGACGCTTGAGCTGGTCAAAGATGTGCGAACGCATCGGTGCCATGCCAGCACCACCGCCGATGAACACCATTTCGGCTTCGGTCTTCTTGGCGAAGAACTCACCGAACGGCCCCATCACGGTCACCTTGTCACCCGGCTTCATGTTGAACACGTAGCTCGACATGATACCTGGGTTGTGGTCGGTACCTGGAGGCGGAGTCGCGATCCGGATGTTGAACTTCAGGACGCCCTTCTCTTCCGGGTAGTTCGCCATGGAGTACGCACGGATGGTCTCTTCCTTGTTGATCGCCTTGTAGCGCCAGATGTTGTGCTTGTCCCAGTCTTCGTGGAACTCTTCCTCGATATCGAAATCCTTGAAATCGATTTCGTAAGGAGGGCACTCCAGCTGGACGTAGCCACCAGCGCGGAAGTCTACTTCTTCGCCTTCCGGAAGCTTCAGTACCAGTTCTTTGATGAAGGTGGCCACGTTGTGGTTGGACACCACTTCGCATTCCCACTTCTTCACGCCGAAGAACTCTTCAGGTACTTCGATCTTCATGTCCTGCTTCACCGGAACCTGGCAGGACAGGCGCCAGCCTTCCTTTTCTTCCCGGTTGGTGAAGTGGGTCTTCTCGGTCGGCAGCATGGCGCCGCCGCCTTCGAACACCTTACATTTGCACTGGGCACAGGTACCGCCGCCGCCGCACGCGGAGGACAGAAAGATACCCTGGTTCGCCAGGGTGCCCAGCAATTTCCCGCCCGCACCGGTCTTCATGGTGTGTTCGGGATCGTCGTTGATCTCAATTGTCACGTCACCGGTGCTTACCAGCCTGGAGCGGGCCGCAAGAATCACTGCGACCAGAGCCAGAACGATAACGGTGAACATGACCACGCCGAGAATAATTTCTGTATTCATGGTCTCGCCTTTTCGTTAAACCGAATCACCGGGTGAGTTACAGAGAGATGCCGGAGAAGGACATAAAGCCCAGGGACATCAGACCCACAGTGATGAAGGTGATACCCAGGCCACGCAGGCCTTCCGGAACGTCACTGTACTTCAGCTTCTCGCGAATGCCGGCCAGCGCAATGATGGCCAGGGCCCAGCCCACGCCGGCACCGAATCCGTACACCACACTCTCACCGAAGGTGTAGTCCCGCTCAACCATGAACAGTGACGCACCCAGGATGGCGCAGTTCACTGTGATCAGTGGCAGGAACACACCGAGGGCCGCATAGAGCGCTGGAATGTACTTGTCGAGTACCATTTCCATGATCTGTACGATCGCCGCGATTACACCAATGTACGTAAGCAAGCCCAAAAAGCTCAGGTCTACGTTTGGCAGACCGGCCCACTCAAGGGCGCCTTCGCGCAGGATGCTGTTGTACAGCAGGTTGTTCACCGGCACGGTGACGGTCAGAACCACCACTACCGCGATACCCAGACCGGTAGCCGCCTCGATCTTCTTCGAGATCGCCAGGAAGGTACACATACCCAGGAAGAAAGCCAGGGCCATGTTCTCAACGAAAATGGCCTTAACAATCAGGCTGATATAATGTTCCATCAGAAGGCCTCCTTGGCGGTGTGACGAGACATCTTGTAATCCGCCTCTTCAACCTGCTCTGGCTTCCAGACCCGCAGGCCCCAGATTGCCAGACCGATGATGAAGAACGCGCTCGGCGGCAGCAGCAACAGACCGTTCGGGATGTACCAGCCACCCTCGTTGACAGTCGGCAGCAGTGTTACGCCAAACAGTGAGCCCGCGCCCAGCAGTTCCCGGAAGAACGCTACGAACAGCAGCAGCACGGAATAACCGAGACCGTTACCAATACCGTCGAGGAAGCTCAGGTAGGGGCCATTCTTCATGGCGAAGCCTTCGGCACGACCCATCACGATGCAGTTGGTGATGATCAGACCAACGAATACGGACAGCTGCTTGCTGATCTCGTAGGCGTAGGCCTTGAGGATCTGGTCAACCACGATTACCAGGGAGGCAATGATGGTCATCTGCACGATGATACGGATGCTACCCGGAATTTGAGCCCGAACCAGCGATACCGCCAGGTTAGAGAATGCCGTTACCGCGATTACCGCCAGACACATGACGATGGTCACGTTCATGCTGGTGGTTACCGCCAACGCGGAGCAGATACCGAGGATCTGCAGCGCGATCGGGTTGTTGCTAAAAATCGGTTCGAAGAGAACCTGTTTGGCCGATGCATCTGCCATGATCAGACCTCCCCTTCACGCAGTTTTTGTAGGAATGGTGCGTAGCCGCGCTCGCTCATCCAGTAGTTCACCAGTTGCTCGACGCCACGGCTGGTCAGAGTCGCGCCGGACAGGGCATCTACCTTGTGCTCTTTGTCAGCAGCATCGGCACTCACGCCACCTTTAACCAGGCGAATCTTCGGATCAGCGCGCTCGCCGTCGTAGACTTCCTTGCCCACCCACTGCTTTTTCCAGCGCGGGTTGTCGACTTCGCCACCCAGGCCCGGAGTTTCAGCGTGCGCGTAGAAACCGAGACCTTCAACGGTGTTCAGATCCCCTTCCAGGGAAATGAAGCCGTACAGGGTGGACCACAGACCGTAACCGTGAATCGGCAGTACCACGCGGGTAACTTCGCCGTTCTCGCTCATGGTGTAGACCTTGGCAACGTTCGGACGACGCTTGATACCAGCCTTGTCTTCGGACGACGGGATGTTGGTAGACATCTGCGGGTCGGAAGCGGCTTTGTACATGTCGTACTTCATCGGGTCCTGAACACCAACGTCAGACGCTTCAACGTACTGACCGGTGTCCAGATCGACCAGACGAACTTCGAACTGCTCAAACTGCGATTCGATCTCATCGGCGCTGGCGCCCTGCTCAAGCAGGCCGGCAGCGGACAGGATGTTGGTCTTGATGTCCAGATTCTGGTTCTGAATCTGCGCTGGGCGGAGCATTACCGCGGCGCCAGATACCACCACGGAGAACACAATACTCAGGACCAGAGCAACAATCAGCGTTCTGGAGACAGTTTCTTTAGCTTTAGCCACGTGCGAGCCTCCGTTTGATGTTGGCCTGAACCACGTAGTGATCCATCAGCGGCGCGAACAGGTTTGCAAACAGGATGGCCAGCATGATGCCTTCCGGGAACGCCGGGTTGACTACCCGGATCAGCACGGTCATCACACCAACCAGGATACCGAAGCTCCAGCGACCGGTGTCGGTCATGGCGGAGGATACCGGGTCAGTGGCCATGAACATCATGCCGAACGCGAAGCCACCCATCACCAGGTGCCAATGTGCTGGCACGGCGAACATGGGATTGGTCTCGGAGCCGACGATGTTAAACAGCAGCGACGTGGCAATCATGCCGATCAGCACACCCCCGACAATGCGGAAGTTGGCGATCTTCATACCCAGCAGAATGAGACCGCCGATCAGTACCGCCAGCGTGGAGGTCTCACCCATGGAGCCCTGAATGGTGCCCATGAATGCGCTCATCCAGCCAATCTGCGTTTCCAGTGCTTCCAGGCCACCGCTGGCAGCCCAGCTCAGGGCCGTAGCGCCACTGAAACCGTCAACTGCGGTCCAGACGGTGTCACCGGAGATCTGCGCAGGGTAAGCGAAGTACAGGAACGCACGACCGGTCAGGGCCGGGTTCAGGAAGTTCTTGCCAGTACCGCCGAACACTTCCTTACCGATCACCACACCGAAGGTGATACCCAGAGCCACCTGCCACAGCGATGGTGGGCGGCAGATCAGTGCGAACAGTACGGAGG
This sequence comes from Marinobacter similis, assembly GCF_000830985.1. GTDB lineage: Bacteria > Pseudomonadota > Gammaproteobacteria > Pseudomonadales > Oleiphilaceae > Marinobacter > Marinobacter similis. Next base: position 3,108,487 of record NZ_CP007151.1, read on the forward strand.
TAACGAAGAAGCCTTCGTTCACTTCGTGACGACGAACGGTGGCGAACAATACTTCCCAGAAACCGCCGACGATGAACGTCACCGCATAGATGGGAATAAAGTAGGCCATGCCGTAGATGAAGTTATCCAGCCAGCCTGCACCGGCACCGGTCACTGCCAGCGCGTTGATGAAGGCTGTGCGCAGGCCGCCGTCGCCGACCATGGCATCCGGAGTGGTTGCGAGGTAGCTGTTGGCCTGGAAGCCGATGTTCCACATACCGAAGAACATGGCCGGGAAGGTACACATCCATACCGTGATCATGATGCGCTTGAGATCAACGCCGTCACGCACGTGGGCCGTGGTAGAGGTTACCTTGCCCGGTGTGTAGAAGATCGTATCGACGGCTTCGTACAGCGAATACCAGCGCTCGTACTTGCCACCTTTTTCAAAGTGATGCTCGATTCCATCGAGAAACTGTCTGATAGCCATCGTTTTAGCCCTCGATCTCGATTCGGGTCAGGTTCTCGCGGAGAATCGGACCGTATTCATATTTACCCGGGCACACGAACGTGCACAGCGCCAGATCTTCTTCATCCAGCTCCAGGGCACCGAGTTTCTGTGCCATCTCAGTGTCGCCAACGATGATGGAACGCAGCAGCTGGGTCGGCAGGATATCCAGCGGCATGATTTGCTCATACGCGCCTACCGGAACCATGGCCCGCTCACTGCCGTTGGTGGTGGTGGTAAAGTTGAACAGCTTGCCACTCGCCAGTTTCGACAGATAGATATTCAGGATGGAGAACTTGTTGGGACCCGGAGACAACCAGCCCATGAACTCGCGCTTGTTGCCTTCTTCCAGCAGCGAAACCTGATTGGCAAAACGGCCGAGGTAGGCACAGGGGCCATCGCCACGACGTCCGCCGAACACCGAACCGGAAATGGCGCGCACTTCTGCATCGTTGCTGACTTCGCCTTCAAGCAGTTCCGGCAGGCTGGCACCGATACGGGTGCGAACCAGACGCGGCTTCAGCGCCTTGGGGCCACCGATCGCTACAATGCGCTCAACCGGCACTTCACCGGTGACGAACAGCTGTGCGATATCGATAACGTCCTGATAATTGATAGACCAGACTGTTTTGCTGTTAGACACCGGATCCAGATGGTGGATGTGGGTGCCAACATTGCCGGCCGGGTGCACGCCGTCGAACTGATGCACTTCAACGGCATCGTTCTTGGGCACAGGCACGTTGGAGCCTGGCTTGCCAGTAACAAATACCTTGCCCTGAGTCAGCTTGGTCAGAATCTCCAGGCCTTTCTCGAACGCTGCGCTGTTCTCGCCGATGATGACAGTCGGGTCAGCGGCCAGCGGGTTGGTATCCATTACAGACACGAAAATGGAATGGGGCGCGCTGTCGATGGTTGGGACTTTGCTGTAGGGGCGGGTTCTAAACGCCGTCCACAGACCGGACTCCACCAGATTGTCGACAACCTGCTGGCGCTCAAGGCCGGCAAGATCCGCGTCGTTGTAACGAGCGTAGGTTTCCGCTTCGTCACCATCGATCTCGATAACGATCGACTGAAAAACGCGACGGTCACCACGGTTGATTTCTTTCACCACGCCCGCGGCGGGTGACGTATAACGAACGCCTTCGGTCTTCTTGTCCGTGAACAGCAGCGTGCCGCGCTTGACGCGGTCCCCTTCTTTCACAGCCATCGTCGGCTTCATGCCGTTGTAGTCAAAACCGATCAACGCCACGTGGCGAACGGGTTTGCCCTCTGTAATGGTCTGTTCGGGAGCGCCGCTGATGGGAAGATCCAGGCCTTTCTTGATCTTGATCATTAGCCTCATCCAGTCATCAGAAACTAGTTTATGGATTATTCACGTCCGGCTTCTGTGGCCCAGGTTTCCTCTCAGGATTACACCAGAAGGTTGCCCCAAGTAGCGAAAGCGGAAGCCGTTCGAATGCGGCTTATCCTCTGACGCTGGAAATGATGAGAAACTGAAAGCCAGACATACCCAAAATCGCGCCAATTATAGAGATTAAGGAAACCTATTTCCACCAGAAAGCAGAACGGCTTTGTGCCTGATCGTAAACCGGGCACGCCACAGATTTGGCAAAGAAAAACCCCGGCAACTTTCGTTACCGGGGTTTTAAGGGTAGTACACAACCGTTACGGCGTGTTTGGATCAGTCCCGGGCACGTTTCGGGAAGATCGGGTAAGTTACCCCTGCCATCTGGTTCACAACACGAACCACCTGGGCGCTGTAGCCGAACTCGTTGTCGTACCACACGTACAGGATCAGACGCTTGCCACCAGCAATAGTGGCCTGAGCGTCAACAACACCTGCGTGGCGTGAGCCAACGAAGTCGGTGGAAACCACTTCCGGTGAGTTCACGAAGTCGATCTGCTTCTGCAGCTCGGAGTGCAGCGCCATATCGCGCAGGTACTCGTTAACACCCTCGACATCCACGTCCTTCTTCAGGTTCAGGTTCAGGATCGCCATGGACACGTTCGGGTCGGTACCCGGATCGCGTTGCCTGTCAGCTTGCCCTTCAGTTCCGGCAGCGCCTTCGCTACGGCTTTGGCAGCACCGGTTTCGGTGATAACCATGTTCAGGGGCGCACTGCGACCACGACGGCTACCTTTGTGGTAGTTGTCGATCAGGTTCTGGTCGTTGGTGTAGGAGTGAACGGTTTCAACGTGACCATCTTCAATGCCGTACTCGTCATCAATCGCCTTCAGAACCGGAGTAATGGCGTTGGTGGTACAGGAGGCGGCTGACAGGATCTTGTCGTCTTCGGTGATCCAGTCGTTGTTGATGCCATAAACGATGTTCTTGATGTCGCCCTTGCCCGGTGCGGTTAGGATAACGCGGCTGACGCCCTTGGACTTCAGGTGCAGACCCAGGCCTTCCTCGTCGCGCCACTTACCAGTGTTGTCCACAACGATGGCGTTGTTGATGCCGTACTCGGTGTAATCCACCTTGTCCGGGCCATCAGAGTAGATCACCTTGATGAAGTTGCCGTTGGCGATCAGGGCGGAGTTCTCTTCATCCACGGTGATGGTGCCGTCGAACGGACCGTGTACGGAGTCACGACGCAGCAGGCTGGCACGCTTTTCCAGGTCGTTTTCAGCACCGCCGTTACGGACAACGATAGCGCGCAGGCGCAGGTTGTTACCGCCGCCGGCTTTCTCGATCATGATCCGGGCCAGCAGTCGGCCGATACGACCGAAGCCGTAAAGTACAACGTCCTTGGTGTCGTTGTTGGCTTCTTCTTCAGACTGAGCAGCGTACTGGCCAACAATCTGGCCGATTTCGCGCGTCAGGAATTCCTTCAGATCACCGCCCGTTTCCTTGAATTTAACGGCCAGCTTGCCGATATCAATGTGGGCGCGGCCCAGTTCCATAGAGTCCATGGCCTGCAGGATCGGCAGTGTGTCATGAACAGACAGTTCGCTGTCTTCCACCTGGCGAACAAACCGGTGGGCACGGATGATGTCGATCACCGATTGGTTGATGATGGCACGGCCGTATACAGACGTAACCACATTGTTCTTGCGGTAGAGACGGCCGATCAGCGGAATCATGGCTTCCGCGGTGGACTCTCTTTCCGTCCAGTTAGACAGGTGCTGATTGATCTGTTCGTGGCTCACAGTTGGGACCTCTGGTTAGCACTGGTAAGAAATTGCGGCGCACATTATCCAATTTAAACGCGCCCACGGCAAATACAGTGAGTTCATGTTTTCGTAAACACCCGGCCATAACCATGACACCCGCAAGTGCGAGCGGTAGAATACGCGCCTCGCCGTCTCCCGGTCACCCACAGCAGGAGAACATGACTGCCCATGAGTAAAGGTGCCTCCACACCCCGAACGTCCCATTCGCTGATCGCCCCGGCCTTTCCGGAAAAAAAGGCTGATCACCGCACCTGGGGCCAACTCCATGGCAGCAGCGATGCCCTGGCTATTTGCGAGAGCGCACGGGCCCACCACGGCCTGACCCTGGTTATCACTCGCAGCACCAGCGACGCCATCCGCCTGGAACAGGCCATGCGCTTTTTCCTGGGGCTGCCGGCGGACGAAGACGGCGCCGCGATTACCGACGACGGCCTGGAGCTGCTGTCGCTGCCAGACTGGGAAACCCTGCCCTACGATCTGTTCTCGCCGCACCAGGACATCACCTCCCGGCGTATTCGCACCCTGCACCGCCTGCCCTCCACCAGCCACGGCGTGCTGGTTGTGCCCGCAAGAACCTTGATGCACCGGTTGCCGCCGGTGGACTACCTGCAGGGCAACACCCTGTTACTGGAAGTGGGCCAGTCGCTGGATATCGACACCTGGCGCATGCAGCTGGATTCAGCCGGTTACCGGCACGCGGAGAATGTGTATGAGCATGGCGAGTACGCGGTACGGGGCGCGATTCTGGATATTTTCCCGATGGGCTCTAACCTGCCCTACCGGATCGACCTGTTTGACGATGAAATAGAAACCCTGCGCACCTTCGATCCGGAAACTCAGCGCTCCATTGACCGGATCGAGAGCATTGAGCTGCTACCGGCGTTCGAATTCCCCTGGCACAAAGAAGCACGCTCCGGTTTCCGCGGCCGCTGGTTCGAGCAGTTCCCGGATGCCGACAAAGACGCGCCTATTTACAAGGACGTCACTCACGCCATTACACCGCCGGGAATCGAGTATTACCTGCCGCTGTTTTTCGATCACACCGCCACCCTGTTCGATTACCTGCCGGGCCAAACCAAGGTATTTACGGCCGAGGGCCTGAACGAGGCGGTCAGCCTGTTCGATTCGGAAACCCGCAATCGTTACGAGGACCGCCGGCACGACCGGCTGCGCCCAATTCTGCCGCCAACCCGGCTGTTCCTGCAGACCGATGAACTCTTTGGCCACCTGAAAGACTTCCCGCGGGTGACTACTCAGGCCGACGAAGCCACCGGTTCCGGAGCGGTAAATTGCCCCGCCGAAAGCCTACCGGACATCGCCATGGACGGCCGCGCCGCCGACCCGGCGGGCCGGCTGAAACGGTTCCTGAATGAATTCACCGGCCGCGTGCTGATTTGTGCCGAATCGTCCGGCCGCCGGGAAGCCCTGATCGAGAACCTGGGTGAACAATCCCTGAAGCTGAAAACCCAGGACGGCTGGCAAGCCTTCCTGGACGATGACAAGTGCACACTCGGTATCACCATCGCACCAATGGAACAGGGCCTGGCCCTGCCAGAGCAACAGATTGCCCTGATTACCGAGACCGCCCTGTTCGGTGAACGGGTTCTGCAGCGCCGGCGCCGCCAGAAGCCGACCGAGACCGATGATGCCGGTTACCGCGACCTTTCCGAACTGCGCATCGGCGCGCCGGTGGTACACATTGACCATGGCGTGGGCCGCTACAAGGGCCTGGAGACCATTGACGCCGGGGGCGAGTCCAACGAGTTCCTGATGCTGGAATACGCCGGCGGGTCCAAACTCTATGTGCCGGTCTCCAGCTACATCTGATCTCACGTTACGCCGGCAACGACAGCGACCACGCGCCCCTGCACAAATTGGGCACCGAGCGCTGGAGCCAGGCCAAGCAGAAAGCGCTGGAGAAAATCCGGGATACTGCGGCCGAGCTGCTGGATGTCTACGCCCGCCGCGAGGCGCGCAAGGGTTTTATCTTCGATAACCCGAAAGAGGCCTACCGATCCTTTGCCGCTGGCTTCCCGTTTGAGGAAACACCGGACCAGGAAGTGGCGATTCAGGCGGTGATCGAAGACATGACCGGCGAGCGCCCGATGGATCGTCTGGTGTGCGGCGATGTCGGCTTCGGCAAAACAGAGGTGGCCATGCGCGCCGCCTTCATGGCGACCTATTCCGGCAAACAGGTGGCGGTACTGGTGCCCACTACCCTGCTGGCACAACAGCACTATGAATCTTTCCGGGACCGGTTCTCGGATACCGCGGTTAACGTGGAACTGCTCAGCCGTTTCCGCAGCGGCAGCCAGACCAGTAAGGCTCTGGATGCCATCGAAACCGGCAAGGCCGACATCGTAATCGGCACCCACAAGCTGCTGCAGGGCGATATCAAGTTCAAGAATCTGGGCCTGGTGATCATCGATGAGGAGCACCGGTTCGGGGTTCAGCAGAAAGAAAAGTTCAAGGCTCTGCGCGCGGAAGTGGACATGCTAACCCTGACCGCCACGCCGATCCCGCGGACTTTGAATATGGCCATGGGCCACCTGCGCGACCTGTCGATCATTGCCACACCACCGGCCCGACGGCTGTCGGTAAAAACCTTCGTGCGCCAGCGCGACAACGCCATGGTGAAAGAAGCGATCCTGCGGGAAATCCTCCGGGGTGGCCAGGTGTACTTCCTGCACAACGACGTGGCCAGTATTGAGAAAGCCGCCGAGGACCTGCGCCAGCTCATTCCCGAGGCCCGGGTGGGTGTTGCTCACGGCCAGATGCGTGAGCGCGAGCTGGAACAGATCATGTCGGACTTCTACCACAAGCGTTTCAACGTGCTGGTATGCAGTACCATCATCGAAACCGGTATCGACATTCCCAGCGCCAACACCATTATTATTGAGCGGGCCGACAAGTTTGGCCTGGCCCAGTTGCACCAGCTGCGCGGACGGGTTGGTCGTTCCCACCACCAGGCGTACGCTTACCTGCTGACACCGCCACCGCGCTCGATCAGCTCAGACGCCAAGAAACGGTTGGACGCCATCTCCGAATCCCAGGATCTGGGAGCCGGCTTCATGCTCGCCACCCACGATCTGGAGATCCGGGGCGCGGGCGAGCTGTTGGGCGAGGAACAGAGCGGACAAATCGAGAGCATCGGTTTCACCCTGTACATGCAGTTGCTTGATGAAGCGGTGGAAGCTATTCGTGAGGGCCGTACGCCCAACGCCGATCTGCCCCTGAGCCACGGCACCGAAATGAACCTGCGGATTCCAGCGCTGATCCCCGACGATTACCTGCCGGATGTTCATAACCGCCTGATGCTGTACAAGCGCATTGCCAGCGTGAGCAGCAAAGCCGAATTAAAAGAACTTCAGGTTGAGATGATCGACCGCTTCGGATTATTACCGGAGCCGGCAAAGAACCTGGTTCGGCAAACCGAACTACGATTGCACGCAGAAGCCCTGGGCATTGTCCAGATCGACGCTGGCAAGGAATGGACCGACTGGAGTTCGGCAGCTCGACACCGGTTGATCCGCTGGTGCTGGTTAAAAAGGTGCAATCCGCGCCAGACCAGTATCGACTCGAGGGTGCCAACAGCTTCCGTTTTCGGCTGAAGGACACGTCGACCGGTGGTAAACTCGACGGCATTTCCAACATGCTGGGCGAACTGGGGCCGGAAAAAGCGACCGCCAGCGCCTGATGAAAGCCCGATTCACACATGGAGTAATACCCTTGCAGATTGACGGTAATCGTGGCGGCCGATGGACGGCACGCACTGTATGGACAGCGCTGCTGCTGACATTGTCACTGACCGCACAGGCCCAGGATTCGGGCACCAATGGCCAGGCCATTCCGGATAACTACTACCGTGCGGAGTTGGTGATTCTTGAGCGCATCATTGAACCCGAAGCGGTCAACGAGCAGATGGCGAATCGGAAGGTTGAACCCACGCAGGAGTCAGGTGAGATCCTGAAGACGGTCGACCGGGGCGGCGTGACGGAAACCACCCTCGATCTAGCTCCGCGCAGCGAACTGCATCTGAACGGCGCGGTACAGCGACTTGAGCGCAGCGGGCGCTATCGGGTGCTGGTAGCTGCAGGCTGGTACGAGGCTTTTCCTCCGGGCTACGAAGGCGCACCTCTGCGGGTTGCCGTAGGCGACTGGCTTTCTGGTGGCGACACCCGTGAAATTGAAGGCAATATTACAATTGACCGCAAGCGCTACCTGCACGTGGACGTGCATCTGAATCACTGGCAGCAAGTGGAAGGCGCGATGGCAGCAGCCGTGCCGGCGGAACAAAGCCAGAGCGAGGCTGCCACTGCCGGCCAGGACAGCGCCGGAAGCCCGGACGCTGAGGCCAATGAGCTCACGGCTCAACCTGCTGGCCTTGAGGCCCAGCAGGCCCCGGCGGCAGCACCGCTGGAGCTACTGACCTGGATTCGTGAAAACCGGAGAATGCGCAGCGAGGAGATTCACTTCCTGGACTCGCCGACGATTGGCGTGCTGGTCTTCTTCAAGAAGATTGAGGCTTCGGAGTAAGACTGCCGAGGCCGGCCATCGACATTTCCAGCATGCCCTTCACTCCGGACATGCCCTTGTCGATGGCCTCGTGGATTTCTTCCATGGAAATGATGTGGTCCGACTTACCCGCAGCCCAGTTCACCACCAGCCCCAGACAGACATAGCGCATGCCCAGCTCAGCGGCCAGAACGGCCTCGGGCATGCCCGTCATCCCCACTAGATCACAACCGTCCCGCTCCATGCGTACGATTTCTGCGGCGGTCTCCAGCCGTGGCCCCTGGGTTGCTCCGTAGACTCCGAAATCGGAACAGGGCGTGCCCTGCGCACGGGCCGCGTCGATCAGGATCTGACGGGCCTCTGCGTCGTACGGCCAGGTGAAGTCGATGTGGGTCACTTCATCCAGCTCACCCTCAAAGAAGGTGCTAGGGCGGCCCCAGGTGTAATCGATGATCTGATCGGGCACGACAATGTGGGCAGGCCCCATCTCTGAATGAATGCCACCCACGGCGTTCACCCCAACGACAGTGCGAACACCGGCGTCGTAAAGCGCGCGCAGATTGGCCCGGTAGTTCACCTCGTGTGGTGGAATCCGGTGCGGGTTGCCGTGGCGGGACAGGAAGACCACTTCCTGCTCACCCAGCTTCCCTTCTACCAGAGGTGCTGATGGCGTACCCCAGGCTGTTTCTACCGCGCGTTCGCCGGTAATCTCAAGGCCTGACAAGGTAGTCAGGCCGGTGCCACCGATGATTCCGACGGGGCAGCGTTCAGCCGTTGCACTCATTCGCCTTCTCCTTCGGCATCGCCGTAGCGGGTCGATTGCCCGGACTGGTTGGATGCGGTTTTCGATTTCCGATTGCCCGCCTCTTCCGACTCTGACTCGTCTGCATCATCGCTCTTGTCGCCCTTGCCATTGGCCAACCGAACACCCTCGGGCAGGTGCAAGGTGCGAGTCGGGAAGGCAACTTCGGCGCCGTAACCCTCAATGATATTGCTGATCTGCAACAGCACGTCTTGCTTCACCTCGTGGAACTCTACCCACTTGGTGGTCTTGGTAAAGGTGTACACCATGATGTCCAGAGAGGAGGCGTTGAAAGCCACGAAGTTCACGATCAGGGTCTGATCGGTATCAATGTCCTCGTGGTTCTCCAGCATGGAGCGGATGTCGCCGACAATGTCGCCCATCTGACTGACATCGGCGTAGCGAATCCCGATAGTTTCACTGATCCGGCGATTACGCATCCGGGACGGGTTCTCAACGGCGATGGTGGTGAATGCCGCATTAGGAACATAAAGCGGGCGAAGATCAAAGGTTCTCAAAGTGGTCAGGCGCCAGCCGATGTGCTCAACCACACCCTCAATATTGCGATCGGGTGAACGCACCCAGTCACCGACCTTGAAGGGTCGATCCAGGTGAATGATGAAACCACCGAAGAAGTTGGCCAGAAGATCCTTGGCGGCAAAACCGACGGCGATACCACCGACACCACCAAACGCCAGCACACCGGAAATGCTGTAGCCGAGCGACTGCATGGCAATCAGCACAGCGGTAATAATCACCACCGCCCGGGAGAGCTTACTCACCGCATTCACGGTGGTGTAGTCCATGGGCGTCTTCATCTTCATGGGCGAGACTAGAATCTTCTCGCTCTGCTTGATCAGGCGCAGCAGCGACCACACCAGAATCCAGATAAAGCCCATCTTCAGGACCGTCTCATTGGCCTCGAAGATCGTCGCGTCGGAATATTTGTGAGCTACTTCCGCCGCCCAATACACACCTTGCAGCCAGACAAAGCCAACGAGTGGCTTGCGGGCCGCATGCAAAAGCGCGTCGTCCCAGAGGTTCCGGGTTTTGCTAAATTTACGCTCGAGCGCGCCAATGATGTAGCTGGCAAGGTAAGCCACCGTCGCGGTGCCGAATACCAGGGCAAAGACCACGACACCTATCGCCACTCCTGGGGCAGCAAATCAAACGTTTCGATCCAGCCATCCACCATGGCAGTTGCTTTTTCGATCATCGATTTCCTCGGACCAATCGGAGTTAGTAGACAGAGACGGCGATACCGGTGCTGACCCGGTTGAACAGGTCAATCACATCCTCGTTGCGCATACGAACGCAGCCATGGGAAAGCGGCACGCCCATAGGCTCGGTATCAGGTGTGCCGTGAATGTATATGAAGCGGCGAAAAGTATCGACCCCGGGCCCCGGTTTTTGCCGGTCTCGCGGCCACAAAGCCAGAGAATGCGGGTTAATATCCAATCGCGCGCGGGGTGCTGGGCGGCAAGTTCGGGGGAATAGATTTCGCCGGTGGGCCGGCGACCTCGGTAGACGGTGTACATGGGCTGGCCATCGCCGATCATGGCACGGACATAATGACTGCCCTGCGGGGTACAGCCGCTGCCGTCCTGCTCTCCGGGGCCATTAAGGGCGGTGGAAACCGGGTATTCGGTCAGTATCGAGCCATTGCCATCAACCAGTGTCAGGCGCTGGCGCTCAAGGCTGATGTGGATGCTCTGGTCAAAACTGCTGTCGTTACTCAAGCCGGTTAAGCTCCCCTGGGGCTGGTGCCAAAAAGAAGCCTAACCGAGAGCGCTAAGCTCAGGCAACCGGGGCGTGGCTGTCAGAGATCGGGATCAGCATCTTGTCTTCCGCCTGCATTCCGGCAGCCAGGAAGGGCACCAGGCGCGCAGCGATTTCCTGGATGGTGGTCTCAACACCCAGTTTGTTCTGAAGAATATCGCGCAGGGCATCGCTACTGGACATGGTGAACGCAGTCGCCCCCAGCATGAACTGAATGCGCCAATAACGGTCAACCGAGGACAACTGTGGGGTCGCTTCCTTGAGCAGGCGCATAAACCGGCTGAACGGATCGCCGTATTCCTGCTCCAGGAACTTACGCAAGTGGCCCTGGGATTGGGTGTAGGCCAGGCCCAGCAGACGCATGAAGATGGAAATACCCTTCTCGTTACGCTGGGGCATACGTACGGCGCTTTCTGTCAGAGCCCAGAGGGTTTGATTAAGAGTAGGCGGCTTGCCATCACAGCGCTCTTCCAATTCATCGAAGGCAGTTTCCAGTGTGGCGGAGAACGGCGTAAGGAATCGGGCGAACACGGCGTGGATCAGCGCATTCTTAGAACCAAAGTGGTAATTGACAGCGGCCAGATTTACTTTAGCCTTACTGGTAATCATTCGGAGCGAGGTTTCCGAAAAACCACGGTCTGCAAACAGCTCCTCAGCTGCATCAAGAATCCGATCTACCGTATCAGACTGCGCCATTTTATTTCCAAAGCCTCTAGCAAACGTCTGTTTGAAACATACGTTTGAAGCCCTGATCTGTCAAGCTCTTGGCTCTGGTTCCGCTGCTACGCCCTGCCAACCCTGATCAATAGCCCGCCGATTACCCTCAAAGAAAGCTGCCTGCACCCGAGCATAGGCTTTCTCAGCTTCCAGCAGATAAATCAGGTACAACCGGACGTGCTCGCGACGAGTCAGATGGCGAGGCAGTATCCGCCGCTCTGACAGCCTGAGCAGCGAACTAAAGCGGGTGTTCTTCAAGGCAACATTAAAGTCGGCCATTCGCGCGCACTGCCAGATCAACCCCTCGTTGCCCTCAAGATGGGCGGCGTAAGCGCGAGCCTCGCGCAGCAGGCGCTGGCGTTTCATTATGACATCCAGATAGGAAGGGCTGGAGGTGTAGATGCGCCGGACCGCCGGAATTCCCAGCATCAGAATGATCATGAACGCGCCAAAACCGGTACCCGCCACCCAGGCCGGTACAAACCCGGTCAGGCCGCTGACAAACACCACGGCAGCAGCAAAGGCGCCGAACAGCCAGAGGTCACGATTTCGACGCGCGGTCGCCAGGGTGTAGTCGTCTGGCCAGTCGCCCATGGCCAGGCGATTGAAATCCAGCAGCAGAACCCGGTCGCATTGGCGCAAGATCAGCCGAAGCTCGCGTTGCTTGAATTGCGCTTTCACCTGTTCGGACTCGCTCGGGACTGGCTCTTGCTCTTCCGCTTGTTCTTCCTCTTTTTCAACAGCGGGCGCCGAGTCGACGGCCTCGGCTGAGTCCGACGGCATCACCGGCGCCCTCGGGTTACCCGCAGCTTCCGCGCCCGGCGCGGATGCTGGAGCAGAAGCAGTAGACGGAGGAGTAGAAGTTTCAGTTGGCCCAGGCTGAGGTTGCGCCACCGACGGCAGTGGGTCAGCGGCACGCCCCTGGCGCAACACGGCACCTTGGGTCGGATCGGTGGTTGGCGACGCTGTCCGCTGATTTTCAGCCATGTTTAAAGTTCCGGAACGGGCAGTGAATCGATATTAATCAGGCTACGTAATACATGTATCGACCGGGTAGCGACTATCTTGAGCCCGAGCCATGAAAGCTTGCGCGACCACCGGGCCAACTTGGCATCGGCCGGCTCCACCGCTATCCTTGGCGCCCTGCCGCAACTGCATTCGAGTCTTTTCCAAGAGGTCTGGCTATGTTCACAGGTATTGTTCAAGGCATTGCAACTGTCGAAAAGGTAACCGCAGCACCCGGGTTAAGCACCCTGGTCATTCGCCTGCCTGACAACAAGGCGGCCGGCATCACCATCGGCGCCTCGGTGGCCATCAATGGCACCTGCCTGACCGTCACCCGCCAGGACAACAATGACCTGTACTTTGATGCTATGCAGGAGACGCTGCAGTGCACCACACTTGGCGACCTTCAGGCCGGACACGAGATCAACTTTGAGCGGGCGGCGCGAATTGGCGACGAGATTGGCGGGCATTTGCTGTCTGGCCATATTCACACTACGGCCACCATCGCCGAGATCGTGAAAACCGAAAACAATGTGACGCTTTGGTTTGAAGTGCCAGCGGCCTGGACCAAGTACATCTTCACCAAAGGCTATATCGCCATCAACGGCGCCAGCTTGACCATTGGTGAGGTGGAGGGCAATCGTTTCAACGTGCACCTTATTCCGGAAACCCTGAGGGCAACCACCTTTGGCACCGCCAGCGAGGGCCAGCGCGTTAACATCGAGATCGACAGCCAGACTCAGACCATCGTGGATACCCTGGCCCGGCTCGGCTACGACCAGCCGCCTACGGCCCGATAACCTAGCACCACTGCCCTACTCTGAAGGCTCGTGGCTCAACGTTGGCCAGCCTCAAGGACTACGAACTTGGGGTTGGCGTCGAGCTGACGAACAGCGGGGAAGAATTTCCGCAGGCTGCGGTGGTAGCCGAGGTGACGATTGCCAACGATCAGCAGCGAACCGCCTGGCGCCAGGTGCTGCGCCGCGGCCTTGAACAGACGAAGGGCGATGTGATCGCCGACCACCCCGCCTTCATGAAACGGCGGATTAAGCAGAATCAGATCAAACTGCCCAGCCGAACCGTCGATGCCATCGGCGTGATCAAAGCGGGCCTGACTTTTCGGAAACAGCTGAGACACATTTTCCCGGGCGCTGGACACCGCTTGGCTGGAGACATCCGCAAAGGTCACATCCAGATCCGGCCGTTGCTCCAGCGCCACAAGCCCAACCACACCATTGCCACAGGCCAGATCCAGAACCCGGGCATTTGCCGCCAGTGCAGATACCGCGGTTTTCACATGGGGCAAAAACAAGCGGGTGCCAATATCCAATTTTTCCCGGGCAAACACGGCAGGCAAGGCGCTTGCCTGCACCTTGCTCCCGTCTACCGTGTAGCTTTTCCAGCTACCGGGCCAGCTGTCGAGAGCGGCAGTACCGCGACGGCAAACCACTACCCGTGCTTTCTTGCGAGCAGGCAGAACAGCTTCTGTGGGCACGGCCTGAGCAAAAACCTCAACACCACGATCGGGCAGATGCTTGATCATCCCACCCGTCAGCAACACGCCGTCTTCAGCCAGCACACCATTAATCCAGCGCAGCTGCCAGGCCAGGTATTCAGCCTGGCGCGGTACTCTCAAAATAACGACGTCGTACTCGCCCTGCGGCGGGTTCAGCCAACTGAATACCGTTGACGGTGCGTCGACGGCGGAATTCAGACCAGCATTGTGCACCACCGCCGCGGGCAAGGTTGCACTGTCGGCAACCAAGTCCGGATTGAAGGCGCGCAACCCCAGCGTCAACGCTCCGAACTGGTCATCAATAATGAGCACGCGGGGAGACGGCAGCATGGCCAGGCGCTGATGCGCCTCAGCCAGCAGCAACTCGTCGGCTGCATCCCACGCTCGCAGCGAGGCGTCGCCGCCACCCGGACGGGATAAAGTCAGGGCGCCGTCCGGCGTGTCCATCACTGCAGTGGTCATATTGGGCATCCAAGAGGGGGATTCATCACAAAAGCATTATTTTAGGCTGTTTATTCTAGAAATTAAGCCTAAATTATGGGGTGTTCACGCATTATCCTTTTTCTGGTTGGCTCCGTTGTTGTGGACGCAAACCCTTTGCCCCTCACCCCAGGGGCTTTTTTTTGTCTGGCATTTCGCTTTGACACTTAACGACGCGTGGCGCGGTACACCGTGAAACGGCGATCTTCGGTCAGGCGCTCCACCGGTCCCACGAAACGTTTAATCAGGTTTTCGTACGGCAGGAAAGTGTTGGCAACCAGCCTCAGTTCACCCCGGGTCTTGAGATGACGCGCCACCGACCGCAGGAAATCCTCGGTCATGGAAATGTCGGTGCGCACACCCGCATGGAATGGTGGGTTGGTCACGATAGCCGGCCAGACACCCTCAACATCGGCCAGGCCATCTGACGCAATGATCTCGCCGGATGCCCCTGCCCGCTCGTAGGTTGCTCGGGCACACATTACCGCCTGGGATTGAACGTCTACCCCATCCACCGGCGCCACCGGCCGGCCTTGGTCCCGCTGCCAAGCCTGGTGCCAGGAACCGATAACGCCTGCGCCACAAGCGAAATCGAGAACCCGATTGGCTTTCAGTGGCGTACTGACCAGGCTGTCCAGCAACATAGACGTACCCACATCCAGCTCGCCCTGGCTGAAGATACCAGGCAAGCCACAGACCTCCACCGTGCTGCCAGCATTGGTTATCGAGTGCCATTCCATCCAGTCCGCCACGTCAAAGTGCGCCAACGGCGCTAGGCCAATGGCTACCCAAACCTGGCAATGCCGCGCGCTATCAACCTTGGCCGCATCCGGATCGATGGTCTTGAGTTGCTTCACTGCACCGGCGATGCCTTCCTTCTTCTCACCAATCAGGATCAGAGCGGCGTCCGGTGCCGCTATCCAGCGCGCCAGCGCCAGCCTCAGATCAAGCTCGGCACGGGCCTTGGGCAGGAACACCACCACTGTGTCGAAGCTGGAGGCCGTGAGTGCAGGATTGTCGTAACCAAAACACACCTGCCAGTTTGGCGGCCCGGCCAGCTCCTCGGCGTAGCCCGCGTGCTCGCTCATTGCCAAACCACCGGAAGGAAGCTCTGGCAGCAATGCGCCGGAACTTGCTCCCAGCAAGGCCACACGACCTTTCAGCAGAGAACGATTTCGAAGCAGGGCTTCATGGGATTTTGGCAATTCGGACATCGGCAGGGGGACCCCGTTACTGGTTCTGGAAACGGGCTACTCTAACTGGAATCGGCCCGCAAGTCCCGCCAGAACTGGCGTACCTTACGGGCCGATGCGACTACTTGGCGTCAGGCCTTATCCTTGCGACCCGACCGAACCGGCCTCGCCGCCAGCTCTTCGATAGCCCGACTCTTAACCGATTCACGCTCGTCGTTACCGGAAATGGAAAGTCCCATATCCCGCAGAACGCCATCATGAAGTGCGTAAACAAAGCCATGCACCGTCAGAGGCTGACCGCGCTTCCAGGCATCCTGAACAATGCTGTTCTGGGTCACATGGTCAACCTGTTCAACCACGTTGAGCTCGCACAGCCGGTCCACACGATCCTGAACGTCTGTGACCTTATCAAGGATAGGCTGATGGAGGTCACGCACGTCCTGGATATGACGCAGCCAGTTTGTGATCAGACCAGAACCTTCGTTCAGCAGCGCCGCACGCACACCGCCACAGCCATAATGGCCGACCACCATGATGTGCTTGACCTTCAGCACCTCGACCGCAAACTGTAGCACCGACAAGCAGTTGAAATCGGTGTGCACCACCACGTTGGCAACGTTCCGGTGCACAAACAATTCCCCTGGCATCAGATCAACAATCTGGTTCGCCGGCACTCGGCTGTCTGCACAGCCAATCCAAAGGTACTCCGGCGCCTGCTGGCTGGATAGGCGGTCGAAAAACTTCGGATCTTCCGCTTTGATCCCAGCCGCCCAGGCCTGGTTTTTCTCAAGTAGACGGTCAAGCTGACCCATCGACACACTCCCTCTTAAGCTATTGACCCTTCAAATTGAAAGGCATCTGTTTGTCCAAAGCAATACTCAAGTGGTCGCATTCGCTGTTGCGCTCTCAGCCTCAGCTTGTACCCCGTTCACGCTGCCACTCTCAGTCTCATTGTCGGCCTCAAGCTGACCAGAATGCATGGTGCTCTGGGCGAGATCCAGTAGCTCTCGCAGGGCCACGGAGAACATGGCGTATTCCGGCTCACGGACGCTCTTCAGCTCCGCCAGCATGGACTTCCAGCGCTTGATCATTCCCACATGACGCTGAAGCCAGGCATCGACACAGGCCGGTACGTCCTCCGACTTACCCGCCAACCGGAGCACGCCGGTTGTGAGTGCTCTCTGCTGCCACTCCAGATCCTCCCGGAAGCTCTCCCGGGCAAGGGCCTGCCAGTGCGATGCGGGTGCCAATGAAGCAATGGCCCGGGCAAACCAGTTCAGATCCAGCTTGTCGCCCAGCTCATAGTACAGATTCGCGACCGTTTTCAGCGGCATACCAGACGCTTCCTGGGCCTCAATGATACCCAGTGACGAGTACAGGTAGTCAGTACCCGACACCACCGAGGCCAGCTCTGCGGGCAGTCCGGCATCGACCAGCCCCTGATGCCGTTTCTGCCAGGCGTTTCGGGCATGGTCACCGAGGTAGTCCGGCAAGCTGGCGGTGATAGCCCAGACACTGTCGGCGAAGCGCTCGATGTGGTTCTGGATACTGAGTTCCGCCCGACGATTGCGGAGCAACCACCGTACCGAGCGACGCATCAGCCGCATCAGATCCTGCATCAGCTCCATTTGCAACTGGGCCGGCACGTTGAAGTCCTGATGCTCGATCTTGTCCCACCAGTTATCGATGCGGAACACATCGCGGGCAATGATCCAGGCCAGGGCGATGGACGCCGCGTCAGCACCGGTGGACTGATTTAGCCGTTCGACAAAGGTGATCCCCATGTGATTGACCATGTCGTTGGCAATCTGGGTAGCGATAATTTCACGCCGCAGCTGGTGCTCGCCCAACTCCTTGGAGAACTTCTGGGTTAGCCCGCGCGGGAACACCTTGTACATTTCACCGGCCAGCAACGGCTCATCCGGCAGCGTGCTATTGATGAGCGTTTGCTTCAGATCGCCTTTCACGTAGGAAATCAGCACCGACAGTTCCGGCCGGGTCAGGCCTTTCTTGTCGAGCTTGCGCTCCGACAGGGTTTCGTCGTCGGGCAGGAATTCCAGCGACCGGTTGAGCTTGCTTCATTTTCAAAGGTATTCATCAGCCGGCGGTATTCCTCCAGCCGGACGGCCGCATCCTCACTGGCAATACTGATGGCCTGGGTCTGCCGGTAGTTGTTCTTCAACACCAGGGCAGCGACGTCATCGGTCATTTCTTCCAGCATAACGTTGCGCTGCTTGCCGGTCAGATCGCCCACGGCAACGGCCTGATTCAGCAGGATTTTCATATTCACTTCGTGGTCCGAACAGTCGACGCCACCAGAGTTGTCGATGAAGTCGGTGTTCATACGTCCGCCGCGAAGTGCGAACTCAATCCGGCCGAGCTGGGTAAGACCGAGGTTACCGCCCTCGCCCACGACCTTGCAGCGCAGCTCGGCACCGTTTACCCGCAGACCATCGTTGGCCTTGTCGCCAACGTCGCTATGGGACTCGCCCGCGGATTTCACATAGGTGCCAATGCCGCCAACCCAGAGCAGGTCTACCTGGGCCTTGAGGATGTGGGAGATCAGCATGTTCGGAGGTACCCGATCAGACTTGATGCCCAGCAGCTTCTTCATTTCCGCACTGACCGGGATGGACTTGGCGTTGCGACTGAACACGCCACCACCCTTGGAAATCAGCTTGGTGTCGTAATCGGTCCAGGCCGAACGGGGCATTTCGAACAGCCGCTTGCGTTCCTTGAAGCTCTTTTCCGGATCCGGGGTCGGATCGATAAAAATATGAATATGGTTGAAGGCTGCCACCAGCTTGGTCTTCTCGGAACAGAGCATGCCGTTGCCAAAGACATCGCCGCCCATGTCGCCGATGCCGATGGCAGTGAACTCATCCAGGGCCGGGTTGATGCCCATTTCCCGGAAGTGACGTTCCACGGATACCCAGGCACCGCGGGCGGTAATACCCATCTTCTTGTGGTCGTAACCGTTGCTGCCACCGGAGGCAAAGGCATCGCCCATCCAGAAGCCGTAGTCGGCAGACAGACCGTTGGCGATGTCCGAGAAGGTTGCGGTGCCCTTGTCAGCCGCTACAACCAGGTAGTGATCGTCTTCGTCGTGGCGCACCACTCGCTCGGGGGGCTGAATGCCAGCATCCACCAGGTTATCCGTGATATCCAGCAGGCCGCGAATGAAGGTCTTGTAGGCTTCAATGCCCTCGGCCTGGAAGGCCTCACGGTCTGACGGATCGGGCAGGCGCTTGGCGACAAAACCGCCCTTGGCACCCACCGGCACGATAACCGCGTTCTTGACCTGTTGCGCCTTCACCAGGCCCAGGATCTCGGTCCGGTAATCCTCGAACCGGTCCGACCAGCGCAGGCCGCCACGGGCAACCTTGCCACCGCGCAGGTGCACACCTTCCACCCGCGGCGAGTAGACAAAGATCTCGAACATGGGCAGCGGCAACGGCACATCCGGAATGCTTGACGGATCAAACTTAACGCTGATGTACGGCTTGGGGCCGCCATTTTCATCGTGCTGATAAAAGTTGGTGCGCAGAGTCGCCTGCATTAACTCCATGTACAGCCGCAACACCCTGTCTTCACTGAGGTTATCGACCCCGTCCAGACCGGCGTTGAACTCGATTTCCAGTTTCTGCTGAGCCGCCTTGCTCTGGCCGTCACTCTGGAAACGGTCCGGGTTGAAGCGTACCTCGAAGTACTCGAGCAGCAGCCTGGCCAGATCCATATGGTTGACCAGGGTGTTCGAGATGAAAGTCTGACTGTTGGAGAAGCGGATCTGGCGCATGTACCGCGCGAAGGTCCGCAACAGCGCAATCTCGCGCCAGCTCATGTACGACGTCAGCAGCATCCGGTTGAAGGCGTCGTTTTCGGCGTCGCCGTGCCAGACCCGACGGAACAGATCCTCGAAGATCGGGCGGATGCGATGGATATCCACAACGCGGCCGGTGTGGGCCTGCAGCGTGAAGTCGTGAATCCACACCGACTTGCCATGACGGTCGATGACTTCAAACGGATGCTCACCCAGTACCCGGAAGCCCAGGTTATCGAAGATCGGCATCACGTCGGACAACGGCAGCGGCTGATCCGGATAAAAGAGTTTGAAATGCAGGGTGCTTTCATCCTCTTCCAGGGCCCGGTAGAAGCTCATGGCCAGGTCACTGCACTTGGCAGCGCTGGAGATGTGCTCCAGATCGATTGCGGCCCGGCGCGGCGAGAACATGTCGGTGTAGCTGGCCGGGAAGCCGCCGGACCACAACCGCGACAGCTCGTTGCCCTGCTCTTCGCCGTAAGCTTCGCTCAGGGCTCGTAGAGGCCATCGCGCCAGGACTGCGCCATCTCGATGACTTTTTCACGAATCTCGGCAATCGGTATCTGCCGGTTCTCAACCTGGGGTACACGGATGGTGAACTGAACCCGGGCCAGCACCGATTCGGAGAAGTGGGTAACAAATTCGATGTCTTCCGCTTCCAGTCTGTCCAGCAGCACCTGCTCGACCTTTTGTCGCAGCTCGGTGTTGTAGATATCGCGGGGGAAGAACGCCAGGCAGGTGACAAACTGGCCGTATACGTCTTCGCGCATGAACAGCTCAATGCGGCGGCGCTCCTGGATGTACAGGATGTTCTTGGCCACCTTCAACAGATCTTTGCTTTCGATCTGGAACAGTTCGTCCCGGGGATAAACGGTAAGGATCTGGTCCAGTTCTTTGCCCGCGTAGTCGTCCCGCAGGAACCCGGAGCGCTTGATCACGTTCTGGAACTTCCGGCGCAGCAGCGGGATCTCGTCCGGGCGTTCGTTGTAAACACGGGAGGTGTACAGGCCCAGGAAGCGACGCTCACCGACCACTTCGCCCTTGCTGTTAAACTTCTTGACCGCGATGTAGTCCGGGTAGGCCGGACGATGCACCCGCGAGCGCTGGGCGGATTTGGCAAAAATAAAGATATCGTCAGTGCGCGTCATTTCATGGCGCGTGCGCTGGGGCAGCTCGTTTAGCCGAACCCGATCCGGACGCTCGTTGTTGACTCGCAGGATGCCCAGCTCCGAGTTCTCGACCCGGCGCACCACCATGCCACTTTTATCCTTGGCAAAATCGTACTCGTCGTAACCCAGAAACGTGAAGTGATCCTGAACCAGCCAGTTCAGGAAGGCTCTTGCCTCCTCTTTCTGTTCATCATCGATTCCGGCGGCGGTGGTATCCAGTTCATCCAGGATTTCACACACTTTGTCGGTCACAATTGGAAAATCGGAAACGGCGATGCGCACTTCGTGCAGCACTTTCTGTAGCGCTTCTTCGAGCTCGCTCAGGTCGGCTGGATCGCTGTGTCGGTCGATTTCCAGCACGATGAAAGCTTCAAACTGGGAGTTCTTGTTAGCGCGCTTGTTAGGCAGCAGTTTGCTCAGCTTGCCGTCTTCGGTCCGCTCAACCTGGAGTATGGAATGCTGAATGGAGTGGGTGCCGATCTCGCGCTGATTGATGGCAATGCGCAGGGAGTCGATCAAAAAGGGAATATTCGGGTGCAGTATGAAAATGACCGTGTGGGTCGACTGCCAGCCATCGCTTTCGAGGTCAGGGTTGAACACCGATACAGGGGTTTCGTCGGCGGACCGTTTCTGAAGAAACTGCCAGGCCGCAAGAACTGCACCATAGGTGTCCGAAAATCGTCGACTGACCAGCTCCTCAAGAGGAATGTGGGCATAATGCTGCTTCGCGAATTCGCAGATCTTTTTTGCCTCTGTTTTGGCAATTTTCTGAGCGAACGCATCAGCCAGTTGTTCAAAAAACTGATCCTTGCTGGCTACTGTCAGCGCATTCATGATCGACCTCGGTTAGTGTGAAGTAAACGTAATCGTCTTATTGTCACATAAGCATAGTCAAACCCTTGATTTTTGCCGGGCAGACACCAAAACTGCGGCAACTACTTACGCATCAAAGACGTTCTAAGATAAACCCTAGAGAATCGGAGCAGTTCCTTTCAATGTCGCTACAGCATACGTTCGGTGAACTCAGATCACAGTTGGCAAAAAGGATAATCGGACAGGCTAAATTGGTGGAC
Organism: Marinobacter similis; assembly: GCF_000830985.1. Classification (GTDB taxonomy): domain Bacteria; phylum Pseudomonadota; class Gammaproteobacteria; order Pseudomonadales; family Oleiphilaceae; genus Marinobacter; species Marinobacter similis. The sequence continues at coordinate 3,130,217 of NZ_CP007151.1, forward strand.
CGATTACTCATTGCCCTCCTCGCCGATGGCCACCTGCTGGTTGAGGGTGCTCCCGGTCTGGCCAAGACTACGGCGATCAAGGCTCTGGCCGATCACCTGGACGGCGATTTCCACCGAATTCAGTTCACTCCCGACCTTCTGCCCTCGGACGTCACCGGCAGTGAAATCTACCGGGCTGAAACCGGTACCTTCGAATTCCAGCGCGGTCCTATTTTCCACAACCTGGTGCTGGCCGATGAAATCAACCGGGCGCCGGCCAAGGTCCAGTCCGCCCTGCTCGAAGCCATGGGCGAGCGCCAGGTCAGTGTTGGCCTGCGAACCTTCCCGCTCGATCGCCTGTTCATGGTGATGGCAACCCAGAACCCCATTGAGCAGGAAGGCACCTATCCCCTGCCCGAAGCCCAGCTCGATCGTTTCCTGATGCACGTGGTGATTGATTACCCCTCCGCCGAGGCCGAGAAAGCCATCCTGCATCTGGCGCGCAATGACTATCGCCAGGGCCAGGCCGAAGCCAGTGTTCGTGTGACTGCAGAACAGGTCTTTGAGGCCCGCAACGAGGTTGCCGATATCTACATGGCAGAGCCCGTGGAGCAGTACCTGCTGGCGCTGGTGCTGGCCAGCCGGGACGCCGGCAGCCTGGATCCGGAGCTGGCACGCTGGACCGCCTTTGGCGCCTGGAAGTGCTGCGGGATCACCTCAAGCAATGCATGGGCTTTGCCAGCACTACCGAAGGCGGCTTCCTGGCCCGGCGCCGGCACCTGGATGCTCTGGAGCGGGCGCGCGCAAACCTGTTGCAGGGCCAGGGCCAGCTGGAGGGTTACGGCGCCGGCGAACTGCTCGCCGAGGATTTGCGGGCGGCCCAGGACGCCCTGGGCGAAATCACCGGGCATCTGAGTCCGGATGAACTGCTGGGCAAGATCTTCTCCAGTTTCTGTATCGGAAAGTAATGTCAGATTGCCGGCATGCCGGCGGTCAGCCTGGTTTTTGTTTCAGCTCCGTTACCAATTGATACGTTTTTATCCCCCAATCCGTGAACGCTGGGCGTTAATCTTGCGTTCTAATCAGGGAATTTACTTATTGAGAGCAATGGGGAGTACAGGCGTGATCAAATTACTGACAGGATTTGCCACCGTGGCACTGACGTTGATGCGTCGGCGACCACGGTCCAGGCGCAAGAACGGCTCTATCTCTACACTGAAAATTTTCCTCCTTATAACATGAGTGCCTCCGGACGAGCGTTCGAGCATGGCAAGGAGGACATCGACGGGTTGTGCACCGAATTGGTCGTGGCTGCCCTGAAACAGACCAATCTCGATTACCGCATCAAGCTCCGCAACTGGGACTATGGTTACAACCGTGCCCTGCGCAAGGAAAACCACGGCATTTTCTGTACCACCTACACCGAAGAACGGGCGCCACTGTTCAAGTGGGTGGGGCCTCTGACTGACAACCTGTGGACAGTTTTCGCACCACCGGGATCGGATTTCGAGATGGACGGGCTTTCGGACGCCAAGGGCATGGTGTTTGGTGGTTACCGTAATGACGTGAAATCGGAATACCTGATCAAGAAGGGTTATGAAGTATCGGCGCTGGACAGTGATGACCTGAACCCGAAGCGACTGGAACTGGGCCAGATCGATCTCTGGCTGGCCGACCGTCTGGGTGGCCCTTACGTGGCGTCACAGCAAAATGTTGAAGGCCTGGTACCGGTGTTTTCGTTCAACGATACCCAGCTGTTCCTGGCTTTGAACCTGGAGACATCGGACGAGGTAGTCGCCGAACTGCAAAGTGGCCTGGCAGCCATCCGTGAATCTGGTATGTTTGAGGCCATTGAAACCAAGTACGGACTCTAATCAGGACGCCCAGTATGCAGCTTGCCGTTATCACCCGAAGCCTTCGCTCTCTCCCAACGGTGGGTGGACTGCTGCTGTGTCTGATGCTGGCTGGTTGCAGTTCCATGTACTACAGCGCCATGGAAAAGCTGGGCATTGAAAAACGCGAAATTCTGGTCGATCGGGTCGAAGACGCCCGCGATGCCCAGACCGATGCGCAGGAAACCTTTCGTTCTTCGCTAGAGCGGTTCCAGAGTGTGGTCGAGACACCGGACACGCCTTTGCAGGAGAAATACGACACCATCCGCACAGCGTTCGAAGACAGTCAGGACGCCGCCGAGGCAGTGCGTGACCGGATTGATGCGGTGGAGGATGTGTCTGAGGCGCTGTTCGACGAGTGGGAGGACGAGCTCGACCTCTATGAAAGCGCGTCCCTGCGTCGCACCAGCGAACGTCAGCTGCAGGAAACCCGCGGTCAGTACAATACCCTGATTGACCGTATGCATCGTGCCGAAGCCAAGATGGCTCCGGTCCTGGAGGCGTTTGAGGATCAGGTGTTGTTCCTGAAACATAACCTGAACGCCCAGGCCATCGGTGCCCTGGAGCAGGAACTCAGCCAGATTCGAGCCGATGTGGATCGTCTGATCCAGGATATGGAAGATTCGATTGCCGAATCTGAGGCCTTTATCGAGCAATTTAAAACGACCAATCAGTAACCCAGACTGATTGATGTGCCCAAGGGAAGCCACTGTGGCTTCCCTTTTTTGTTTTTGCCTTAACCAGTTTTTTGCAGGTCGCCGGTGTTCACGGGTTGCAACGCCTTGGTTGCACTTCGATTGCCGAGAAAGTCGGGCCGTGGCTTGTTGCCACAGAACGGCTGGTCCAGCTGGTTTTCCACGCTGTTGTAGACGAAGAACAGGTTGCTACGTGGCCAGGGTGACATGTTGGCATTGGAGGCGTGCAGGGTATTGCACTCAAAAATAATCAGGGAGCCGGCCGGACCGGTTGGCGCCTTGATCCCCTGCTGGTCGACGATGCGCCCGAGGTCCCGATCATTGGGCACGCCCAGTTCCTGCTTCTTGAGCGAGGACTGGTAATTGTCTTCCGGGGTGCGACCGACGCAGGGAACAAAGGTTTTGTGGGAGCCAGGTACCAGCATCAGCGGCCCGTTAAATGGCGTGTTGTCGGTCAGGGCGATGGAAAAGCTGACGGCGCGCATGCGTGGCATGCCATCCTCGGCGTGCCAGGTCTCGAAGTCAGAGTGCCAGTCAAAGCCCTTGCCGTGGAAACCGGGTTTGAAATTGATGCGGGACTGGTGGATATACGCGTCGCTGCCCAGCAACTGATGCACTATGGCCAAAATCTTCGGATCCCGGGTCAACTGGTCGAAGCGCTCCGAAAGCTCGTGTATACCGAAGATCGACCGGATTTCCTGTTTGCCCGGCTCAGTGATGGTGCCCTCCGAGCGCAGCACACTGTGGTCGTTTTCGTAAGCGCGCAGATCCTCCCGGAAGCGACGTACTGTCTCGGGATCCAGGAAGTTGTTGAACACCAGAAAGCCATCACGATCGTATTGAGCCAGCTCCGTTTCGCTCAACGGGCCTTGGCTGCGGTCAGTGCCGGTGCTGTGGATAACCGGGTCGAGGCGCCCAAAGGCTTCGCTCGGTCGTTCCAGGCGGGTAGGATAAAAGTCGTCAGAACGAGTCTCCATATTCGAACCTCCTTCTTTTATGCGGTTGTCTGTATTTGCTTACCTCGTGGTTAAAACGGTATTGAATACAAAGGCCTGAAAAACTTATGGACGGTGTAGCGTTAATTCAAGGGCCGAAAAAGCCCGGGTGTTCCCGGGCTCTGTTCACTATTGCCGTTAGCCAGTGAAAGCCATGTGCTCGTCTTCCAGCTGCATCAATGAGGCGGTGGGACTGAGCATGCTGGTGGCGTGACTCTGTGCCCTCGGTAGCAGTCGCTCGTAGTAGAACTCGGCGGTCGCCAGTTTGGCCTGGTAGAACGCCTCGGACTCCTCGCCGCCGTTGGATAACTTATCCACAGCAACTGCCGATTGCCGGAGCCACATGTAAGCCATAGTGACGTAGCCGCTGTACATCAGGAAATCGTACGCGGCAGCACTGACCACATCGCGATCCTTCCGGGCGGCCAGCATTACCCGCACCGTCAGTAGGTTCCACTGCGCAGTCAGTTTCAGCAACTCCACCGCGAACGGCCGTAGTCGCTTGTCAGTCAGTTGCTTGCGGGCAAAGTTGGCAACCTTAAGGGTAAACTCCCGAACCGCGCCGCCCTGCGTCATCAGCAAGACTTTGCGACCCAGAAGATCCAGGGCCTGGATGCCGGTAGTGCCCTCGTAAAGAGTCGCAATCCGGGTATCGCGCACGATTTGTTCCATGCCGTGCTCGCGGATGTAACCGTGGCCGCCGAACACTTGCATGCCCAGGTTAGCGGCCTCGCAGCCCATCTCGGTGAGGAAGCCCTTCAGGATCGGCGTCAGGAAGCCGAGCTTATCGTCGTATCGTTCCGCTTTCTCCAGATCGCCCTCGCTATGGCCTTCCACCATGTGGTCGGCCAGTCGGGCCGCGTAATACAGCATGGCCCGGCCGCCCTCGGCGATGGCCTTCTGGGTCAGCAGCATGCGCCGGACATCACCATGGTGGATCAGCGCGTCGGCGACCTGATCCGGCTCCTTCTTGCCGGACAGTGCGCGCATGGAGCGGCGTTCGCGGGCATAGTCCAGTGCCCATTGATAGGACAGCTCGGCCGGTCCGACGCCCTGGATGGCGGTTCCAATGCGGGCGGTGTTCATGAAGGTGAACATGCAGTTCAGGCCTTCGTTTTCCGGGCCGATCAGGAATCCGGTGGCGCCGTCGAAGTTTATGACGCAGGTGGCCGAGGCCTTGATCCCCATCTTCTTTTCCAGGCTGCCGCAGCTCACGCCATTGCGTGCTCCTACCCCACTGCCGTTCGCCCCATCTGCGGGCATGAACTTGGGTACGATGAACAGACTGATGCCACGGGTACCCTTGGGCGCATCGGGCAGCCGCGCCAGCACGATGTGGACAATGTTTTCGGTCAGATCGTGATCGCCGGAAGAGATGAAAATCTTGGTGCCGGTGAGTTTGTAGCTGCCGTCGGCCTGGGGTTCGGCCTTGGTTTTTACCTGGCCCAGGTCTGTGCCGCATTGCGGTTCGGTCAGGCACATGGTGCCGGCCCAGCGGCCCTCAGTCAGGGGTGTCAGGTAGGTGTGCTTCTGGTCGTCGCTGCCGTGCAGAAATATGGTGTTCATGGCGCCCAGGGACAGGCCCGGGTACATGGAGAAGGACCAGTTGGCGGTGCCCATCATTTCCTGTTTCAACAAGCCCATGGAGGCCGGCAGGCCCTGACCGCCGAATTCCTCGGGCGCAGACAGCCCCTGCCAACCGCCTTCAGCGTACTGCTGGTAGGCGGCTTTGTAGCCGTCGGGTGTGGTCACTTCACCATCGGTCAGGGTGCAGCCCTGCTCATCGCCGCTCTGGTACAGCGGGCTCAGGACTTCCTCACAGAACCGGCCGCATTCGGTGAGAATAGCGTCCACAATATCGGGGCTGGCGTTGGCACCGCTGGCGAGACGCTGGTAATGCCCGGGATAGTCAAACACTTCATTGAGCAGGAATTTCATGTCGCGCAATGGCGCTTTATAAACCGGCATAACGGTTCCTCGTAATCCTTGGCTGTGGATAAGTCATTGTTGGGCTGAGCCCTTGTCTACTGTTGTACGGTATTCCCCCGGCGCTGCCATTGACGAAAACCACCCCCGGTCCTGTCAGAAAAGACAATTGGCCGAAATGACGGGGTTTTCCACAGGCCCCTGATAGTTGATCGGGCGTAACCAACAGCGCGTATCTTGTATACAGATTCCTTATCCACCTTTTTGTCTGCGAGTGTAAAAATCATGCAAAGCCCCTCTGGAAGCGCCGTTGTTACTGGCCCCATTCGTTCACTCTGGTTATTGTTTGCGGTGTGGTTACTGGCAGGTTGCGCCGGAGCTTCTCTGGACGATTACGCCGACCGTGAGCCGGAGCTGATCCCGGCCCAGTTTTTTACCGGTGAACTCTCGGCCCGGGGTGTGGTCAAGGACTACGCCGGTACGGTCATTCGCACCTTCGATGCGGACATCAGCGCCTCCTGGGATAACGACGGTACTGGCACCCTGGACGAGGTCTTCCGCTTCGACGATGGTGAAGTGCAGACCCGGACCTGGACCCTGACCCCGGTGGACGACGGCTATCGGGCCACCGCCGGCGATGTGGTCGAGCCGGGCCTGATGCAGTGGCGTGGCAATGCTATCCACATGAATTACGTGCTGAGACTGGCGTACGGGGACGGGACCCTGGATGTGCGCATGGACGATTGGATGTACCTGGTGACCCCGGATACCTGATCAACGAAACCACCCTGAGCAAATGGGGTATCGATGTCGGGGAAATTGTACTGGTGATCCAGAAACGATAACCGAACCCGACGACGTTCACTGATTTTGGAAACTGTGTATGTGGAAGCAATGGCTGGTGGCACTGGGCTTTGTGGTTGTAGCCGCCGGGGCTGCGGTGGGCTATCTGAATCTGGGGTCCGGTGAGCAGGCTCAGAGTGGCCGTGAACGTCCGCCATCGGCTGTCAACACCCGGCTACCCGAGCGGGATACCGTGCGAGATGTCGTCAAGTCGGTGGGTAACCTTGAGGCCCTGAACTCGGTCGAAGTGACCAGCGAGGTCAGTGGTCGGGTGGTGTCCCTGCAGCTGCAGAGTGGCGCCCGGGTCGAACAAGGCACGGTCCTGCTGCAACTGGATGATCGCCAGGCCCGGGCCGACCTCCAGGTAATCGAATCCCAGCTCGCCGATGCCCGCCGTCAGTTTCAGCGCGCCCAGCAATTGCGTTCCAACAGCAGTGTGTCCCAGGCGGAAGTGGATGCCTTGCGCACCGCGGTCAGTGTGGCCGAAGCCCAGCGTGAGGCGGCCCGGGTCCGGCTGGAAAACCATCGGATTGAAGCGCCCTTTGCCGGAGTGCTCGGGCTCAGTGACATCGACATTGGCGCCTATGTGAGCGCCGGGACCCCCATCGCCACTCTGGACGCCACCGACCGGATGGAACTGAATTTTGCCGTTCCCGAACGCTTCCTGGGCGCCGTTAGCCTGGGCCAGAGCGTGGCTGGCCTGTCTCCGGCCTACCCAGAGGACCGTTTTACCGGCGAACTGGTAGAACTCGGTACCCGCATCAACCCGCTCAGCCGGACCCTGCTTGTACGGGCTTTGATCGATAACTCGGACGGCAAGCTGCGGCCCGGCCAATTCATGTCCGCCACCCTGACTCTCAGGGAGCGGGTGGCTCTGGTGATTCCCGAACAGGCGGTAATGATCCGCGGCGATGAGCAGTATGTCTTTGTCGCCGAGGATGGCGTGGCCCGCCGGACCCCTGTGACCCTGGGCTCCAGAATGCCGGGCCGGGTTGAAGTGTCTGAAGGCCTGACCCTGGAGGATGCGGTGATCGTTACCGGTCAGGACCGGATCAGCAATGGCGACCGGATTCGGGTCCAGGACGCTGACAATGCGATTCCGGAGAATCGCTTCGTTCAGTCCATGGAGTCCTGAGCGTGATCCTGTCCGATGTCTCCATCAAACGACCGGTATTTGCCACCGTCATCAGTCTGCTGATCGTGGTCTTTGGCCTGGCTGCGTTGCTGGGTCTGCCAGTGCGGGAGTATCCCGATATCGATCCACCGGAGGTCTCTATCTCCACCGACTACACCGGCGCCGCCGCCGAGGTGGTGGACACCCAGATCACCCAGGTGATCGAGGGTGCGATCAGCGGCATTGAAGGCATCCGCTCAATTGAATCGTCAACCGAACAGGGCGAGTCCCGTACCAGCATCGAGTTTTCCACAGACCGGGATGTGGATATCGCCGCCAACGACGTCCGGGACGCGGTGTCCCGGGTTGCTAACCAGCTGCCCGAGGAAGCCGATCCGTCAGTGGTGCGTAAAGCCGATTCTGATGCCCGGCCGATGATGTGGGTCACCCTGCGCAGTGACGTCTGGGACAGTGCCGAACTCAGCGATTTTGCTGACCGGGCCTTGGCCGACCGGTTGTCGGTGCTAGATGGTGTGGCCGATGTCTTCATCGGTGGTGAACGCCGTTACGCCATCCGGGTCTGGCTCGACCGGGAACGGCTGGCAGCGCGGGATATCACCGTGGCGGAAGTGGAAGCGGCGCTGCGGGCCAACAATGTGGAACTGCCGGCCGGCTCGGTGGACTCTTCTACCCGCAACTTTGCGGTTCGGGCCGAGGGCCGGGTATCGACGGTGGAGGAATTTCAGCGCCTGGTGATTCGGCGCGACGGCAATGACCTGCTGCGGCTGGGCGAGGTTGCCAATGTCGAGATGGGCGTGGAATCCGACGTCGGTCGTTTGCGCGCCAACGGTCAGACCGCCATTGGCATGGGCATTATTCGCCAGTCCAAGGCCAATACCGTGGCGGTGTCTGATGCTGTTCAGGCCGAACTCGAGAATATTCGGGAAACCCTGCCCCCGGAAGTCACCATCGCCGAGAGCTACGACGAATCGATCTTTATCCGCGCCTCCATCAAGGAGGTGGTGATCACCCTGGCCATTGCCGTCTCCCTGGTGATCCTGGTGATTTTCCTGTTCTTGCGCTCCTGGAGGGCCACCCTGATCCCGGCGGTGACCATTCCGGTGGCAGTGATTGGCGCCTTTATCGGCCTCGGTTTCCTGGGCTTTTCCATTAATGTGCTGACCCTGCTGGCGGTGATCCTCGCCATCGGTCTGGTGGTGGATGATGCCATCGTCATGCTCGAGAACATCCAGCGCCGCATCGATAACGGTGAGCCGCCGTTGCTGGCGTCTTATCGGGGCGCCAAGCAGGTGGCCTTTGCCGTCATCGCCACCACCCTCACGTTAGTCGCGGTGTTTGTGCCCATCTCGTTCATGGGCGGCAACGTCGGTCGACTCTTTGCCGAGTTTGGTTTCACCCTGGCGGCTGCCGTCGTGGTGTCCAGCGTGGTGGCGCTGACCTTGGCACCGATGCTTTGTTCCAAGTGGCTGCGCCATAGCCCGGAAACCGCCGAGGGTCATCGCTTGTGGGCAGCCAGCGAGAAAGTGCTCGATGGCCTGACCCACGGCTACCAGCGCCTGTTGCGGTTCTCCCTGAACCAGCCGGGGCTGTTGCTGGGATTGGGATTGGCCGGAATGATCCTGGCTGCTGTGGTGTACCCGCAGTTGCCCCAGGAACTGGCGCCGACCGAGGACCGGGGCATCATCATCATGCCGACCAGCGCACCCAGAGGATCGACGGTGGAATTCACCGATCACTATGTACGCCAAGCCGAGGCCGAGCTGTTGCCCTACCTGGAAACCGGTGTGGCTGACCGCTTGTTGTCGATCGTTGGCTTTCGGGATGAGGAAGACAACGCCTTCATGATCATGGGCCTGGCGCCTTGGGAAGAACGAAGCACCAAGCAGCAACAGATCACCAGTGAGTTGCGGGGCAAGCTGAGCCAGATCTCGGGTATTCGGACGGTGGCAGTGAACCCACCGGGACTGGGTCAACGGGGCTTCAACCAGGAGGTTCAGTTTGTAGTGGCCGGTCCGGATTACGAATCGGTCCAGGCCTGGAGCGACGAGTTGGTGGAGCGGGCCAAGGACAACCCCAACTTGCTGAACCTGGATACCGATTTTGAACTGACCCGTCCGGAATTGCGGGTGTCGATTGATCGAGAGCGCGCCGCCGACTTGGACATTACCATCGAGGATGTCGGTCTGACCCTGCAGACCATGCTGGCGTCACGGCAGGTCACCACCTATCTGGATCGCGGTCGCGAGTACGACGTGATTGTGCAGGCCGCAGATGCCGACCGGGCGACACCGGCGGACCTGGGACAGATTTTCCTGCGACCCCGCGAGGGCGGCGCTCTGATTCCGATGCAGGCTCTGGTGTCGATCAAGGAAACCGGCGCCAATCCGGATCTGCGCCGCATTGACCGGCTGCCGGCGGTGGTGATCAGTGCGTCGCTGGCCGATGGCTACGATCTGGGCTCGGCCCTGAACTACCTGAATAACCTGGCTGTGGATAACTTGCCCCCGGAGGCGCGGGTTAGCTACCAGGGCCTGTCCCGGGAATTCCAGGAATCGTCCGCCGCCATCTATCTGACCTTCGGGCTGGCCTTCGTGATTGTGTTCCTGGTACTGGCTGCCCAGTTCGAAAGCTGGATCCACCCGCTGATCATTATGCTGTCGGTCCCGCTGGCGGTGACCGGTGCTCTACTGGCGCTCTGGTGGTCGGGCATCAGCCTGAATATCTACAGTCAGATTGGCATCATCATGCTGCTCGGCCTCATGGCCAAGAACGGCATCCTGATTGTGGAATTCGCCAATCAGTTACGGGACCGGGGCTACGCCGTTAAAGACGCCATTCTTGAAGGGGCCAGCCTGCGCTTCCGGCCAGTACTGATGACCACCATTTCCACCGTGTTCGGTGCCGTGCCCCTGGTCATTGCCACCGGAGCCGGTGCCGAGAGCCGTGCCGCAATCGGTGTGGTGATCCTGGGTGGGTTGGTGTTCGCGACAACGCTGACCCTGTTCATCATCCCGGTGCTGTACAACCTGCTGGCGCGCTTTGCCAAATCGGCCAATGCGGTGGAGAAGGAGTTGGAACGTCAGGCCGGTGGACCTGCCGGGGGTGCCGTTACCTCAGCTGCTCCGCAAAAGCGGGCCGACGATTTCTGACGTAAGCCGCGAGTTCTGTGGTCGATCCAGCCTGCAGAGTCACAGGGTCGATGGGAATGACATCTGGCCCGAGAGAACTTCGTCGGGGTGGATGTCCACGCAGAAGACCTGGGCCCTGGCTCCGGTATACAGGCTTGTAGATAAGGTGATGGTGCGTTTGGCGTCGGGTAGCCCGACGTACGGCCGCGAGCTACTGATGTGTTGAGGCCGCTCGAGGGCATTGCGAAAATACTCCCGATGCTCCCAGCGAGCGCCGGCGGAATGGTACAGAGGGTTGAACCGGCCGCGATTCCTGTCACTGTCGGTGTGAGCAAGGTTGCCTAGCTGGACGCCATTGGCGTCCAGGAGAAAGCAACGTTTTACACCGCTTTGCTCTAACAGGCGCTGGCAGGCTTCCCGGAAATCGTTGCCGCGAGCCAGTCCATGGCAGGCATCCATGATCTCGAATCGCAACAGCCGGAGGTAGCTCTCCTGGTTCTGATGGTCCTGCAGGGACCATTCGTCGGAGTCGACCAGGACATGATGGAGCCGGGCTTCAGACTTATCCACAATGTTTGGGGTGATACTCTCAGGCTTGCCGAGCAGAAATCCCTGTAACAGATCGGCTTCGGTTGCCAGTGCAATTCTGGCCTGGGCTGTGTTCTCGATACCTTCCAGCAGCACCAGACTACCGCTTTCCCGGATCATCCGGACCAGACTTTCCAACAACAATCGGGCCCGGTTGTTCTTTTCGGCATTGACCAGCAGGCTGCGATCCAGTTTTACGATCAGGGGATTTATTTGCCACAGCCGCTCGAAGTTCGAGTCCCCCATCCCGAAGTCATCAATCGCGATCTGAAAACCCAACGTCTTGGCCTTGTGGATAAACACCATCAGGGCTTCGGGGTTGTCCGAGGCAGTCTCCACCAACTCTAGGACCACCCTGTCCGGTTCGATTCCGGCGCTTGGCAGTGTGAAGCCAGTCGTTCCAGCGAGGCGTCGGGATGCACGCAGGTGTCAGGGTTGATGTTCAGGAATAACCAGACCGGACTTTCACCGGCGGCGAAGTTCGCCAGATGCAGATGCAGCAGGTGCCGATCCAGCGTCGGGGTCTGGCCCAAAGTGGCGGCCTGCTCGAACAGGCTAAGGGGAGAAACCGGCTGATCGTGTTTACTGACCCGGACCAGTGCTTCAAAGCCCACCAGCTTCTGATGGGTCGGACTCAGGATCGGTTGATACACCGATCTGAAATCGTAGCTGCGGATAATGTCGGGCTCGGTGAGAGCACGGGCATGGCTTCGGCGGGAAAGTCGGACTACGCTGCTCATTCAGCAACCTCGAACCTTGCTGTCGTTGTAGCCGTCCTGGCCGTGGATTGAACGCATTAAAATACACCTAACATGCGGATTTCGTGCCAAAATTAACGAATGACAGCCGAGCCTGCAGCGACTGGCAGGTAACCGGATGTACCACAAATCAACTCGACGGATTTGCACGACCTCGGTGCGCCCCGGGGGGTCATTGACCGCGTTGTGCACTAAAACAGGATGATTCATGGAGCCACACAGCCAGTTTCGATTGCTGGGACAACAGCGGTTTTTGCCGTTCTACCTGACCCAGTTCTCCGGCGCCTTTAACGACAATCTCTACAAGAACGCCCTGTTGTTGTTGATCACCTTCAGCGCCGGTGGCCTGATGGGCTTGTCGGTCAATGTCGTGGTTAATCTGGCGGCGTTCCTGTTCATCTTGCCGTTTTTCCTGTTCTCCGGGATTGCCGGGCAACTGGCGGACAACTACGAAAAGGCGCGGATCATTCGCACCGTCAAACTTGCGGAAATTGTCATCATGCGCTGGCGGCCATCGGCCTGTGGTTTGGCTGGTATGAGCTGCTGCTGGTGTTGCTGTTCCTGATGGGTACCCAATCCACCTTCTTCGGGCCGGTGAAGTACGCGATCCTGCCCCAGGTGCTGGCGGATGAGGAACTGGTCGGCGGCAATGGTCTGGTCAGCATGGGCACCTTCGTAGCTATCCTGCTTGGCACCATCGTCGCCGGGCTGCTGATGGGTTATGACCTGGCGGCAAAACTGACTGCCGTGGCGGTGCTGGTGATGGCGGTACTGGGTTACGTGGCCGCACGCCAGGTGCCGCCGACGGGAGACCGAAGCGAGGCGCGGGCGGTCCCGTTGCGACCGGTGCAGGAGACCTGGCAGTTGATGGTCATTGCCGCCGAGCGACCCCGGGTGTTGCTGGCGGTGCTGGCCATTTCCTGGTTCTGGTTCCTCGGCGCCGCCTACCTGACCCAGTTTCCGAATTTTGCCCGCACCAGTCTGCTTGGGGATGAAACCGTGGTCACCCTGTTGCTGTCGACGTTCATTGTCGGGATATCAGCCGGTGCCATGCTGTGCGAACGCCTGACTCGGCACCAAATTTCGCTGGTACCGGTGCCTGGGGCGCCCTGGGACTGACCCTGTTGGGCGTGGATCTGTTCTTTGCAGTGCCGGAATCGCCGATGCAATCGACCTGGCTAACCCTGCTGATGGACCCGGTGTATCTGCGGGTGCTGTTTGATCTGGTGGGCATTGGCGTCTGCGGTGGGCTGTTCATTGTGCCGTTGTACGCCTTCATTCAGCATGAGACTCCGGATCATAAGCGCGCCCGCATCATTGCCGCCCTCAATGTCATTAATGCTCTGTTCATGGTGGTCAGTGCCCTGGTGGGGATTCTCGTGCTCGGAGTGCTGGAAGTGACTATTCCCGGATTTTTCCTGTTGTTATCACTGCTTAACGCTGCGGTCTGGCTGGTGGTGTGGCGCCTGCGGCGTTCAGAACCGGCGAAATCTGTGGATAATTAATTGAATAACCGTCGGAAAACCTTTGGACGAATTTTTTTAAGAATAATAAAAACAGTAGTTTAGGTGCTATTTTAGGGCGGTTAACCCTTGCTCAAAAATGTGGATAACTGTCTTAAAAACTTTTCTAAGAAGAGCTGTACAAGCGTTTGAAAAGCCAATGTATTTCGGTTATCCACTACCGTCATCCACAGGAAAAGGGCGGGTTTTTCCGATGCCCGATGCCTTGTCGGCTTTCAACACCGCTTGGCTCTGGTTAAAATTTGCACATTCAAACTGCAATTCGGTGGCCGAGGCGTTATACTCGCCGCCCTGTTTTTATCCCCCGATTTCCGAGGTGAACTGTGGATTTTCCAACCCGTTTCGATGTCATTGTCATTGGTGGTGGCCATGCCGGCACTGAAGCCGCGCTGGCCGCGGCGCGCATGGCTCGCAGACCCTGCTGCTGACCCACAACATCGAGACCCTGGGCCAGATGTCCTGCAACCCGGCCATCGGCGGTATCGGAAAAAGCCACCTGGTCAAGGAAATCGATGCCCTCGGCGGTGCCATGGCCACTGCGACTGATCGGGCCGGTATCCAGTTCCGGGTTCTGAACAGTCGCAAGGGGCCGGCCGTGCGCGCGACCCGCGCCCAGGCTGACCGCGTGTTGTACAAGGCGGCAATCCGGGAAGTATTGGAAAGTCAGCCCAATCTGACCCTGTTCCAGCAGGCTGCCGATGATCTGATTGTGGAAAACGATCAGGTCACCGGGGTGGTGAGCCAGACCGGAATACGGTTCAACGCCAAGACTGTGGTCCTGACCACCGGCACCTTCCTGGGCGGAGTTATCCACATCGGCATGCAGCATCATTCCGGCGGCCGTGCTGGTGATGCCCCGGCCAACGCCCTGGCCCAACGCCTGCGGGAACTGCCGTTCAACGTGGGCCGATTGAAAACTGGTACGCCGCCGCGGATCGACGCCCGCAGCGTGGACTTCTCGGTCATGGAACAGCAATGGGGCGACAATCCCGCTCCGGTGATGTCGTTCACCGGCAGCCGTGACCAGCACCCGGAGCAGATCTGCTGTTACGTGACCCGGACCACCGAGCGCACCCACGACATCATCCGTAGCGGTTTTGACCGTTCGCCGATGTTCGCCGGCAGCATCGAAGGTGTCGGGCCGCGTTATTGCCCGTCCATCGAGGACAAGGTCAACCGCTTCGCCGATAAGGATTCGCACCAGATCTTTGTCGAGCCCGAAGGTCTGACCACCAACGAGCTCTACCCCAACGGCATCTCCACCAGCCTGCCTTTTGATATCCAGTTGCAGGCGGTACGGTCGATTCCGGGTTTTGAAAATGCCCACATTACCCGCCCGGGCTATGCCATCGAGTACGATTACCTGAACCCACAGGATCTGCGCCACACCCTGGAAACCAAGTTTATCCAGGGCCTGTACTTTGCCGGCCAGATCAACGGCACCACCGGGTACGAGGAAGCTGGTGCCCAGGGACTGCTGGCGGGCATCAACGCCGCCTTGCGGGCCCAGGACAAAGATTCGTGGTATCCGCGCCGGGATGAAGCCTACCTGGGTGTGCTGGTGGACGATCTGATCACCATGGGTACCAGTGAGCCCTACCGCATGTTCACCAGCCGGGCTGAATACCGGTTGATCCTGCGCGAGGACAACGCCGATCTGCGCCTGACCGAAACCGGCCGCAAGCTGGGCCTGGTGGACGATCATCGCTGGCAGGTCTTTAACGACAAACGCGAGGGCATTACCCAGGAGCGCCGTCGGCTGGAAACCACCCGGATTCACCCGAATACTGACGCCGGGGAGCGGGCCAACGGTTTCCTCAAGCAGCCGATGACCCGGGACCAGTCCCTGGCCGAGCTGCTGCGCCGGCCAGAGATCGCCTACAGCCACATTGCCGAAATCGGTGCCGACAGCGCCGAAGATCCGAACGTGTCCGATCAGGTAGAGATCGAGATCAAGTACGAGGGCTACATCTCCCGTCAGGCGGATGAGATTGAACGTCTGCGCCGCAATGAGAACACCGAATTGCCGGTGGATCTGGATTACGACGTCATTGGTGGTCTGTCCAATGAAATCAAGCAGAAGCTCAAGGAAGTGCGTCCGGAAACCGTGGCCCAGGCGTCCCGGGTCCAGGGCGTGACCCCGGCCGCGGTCAGCCAGATCCTGGTGCACCTGAAAAAGCGCGACTTGCTGCGCAAGCAGAGTGCCTGATCTGATTCCATGACTAATTCACTTTCTAATTCGCTCTCCAGTCCACTCTGGCAACGCCAGCTCCGGGACGGGCTGGTGGCGATGGATGTGTCCCTGAGCGAGGCCCAGCAACAGCAGTTGCTGGCCTTCCTGAACCTGCTCAACAAATGGAACCGGGCCTACAACCTGACCGCAGTGCGCGACGAGCGCGAGATGGTGTCCCGGCAATTGCTCGACAGCCTCAGCATTCTGCCCCATGTGCACACCGAGCATCTGCTGGATGTTGGTGCCGGTGGTGGACTGCCTGGCATCCCCCTGGCCATTGCCCTGCCGGAGCGCCGGTTCACCCTGCTCGACAGCAATGGTAAGAAAACCCGGTTCCTGAATCAGTGTGTGCTCGAGCTTGGGCTTGGCAACGTTGATGTTATCCACGGCCGGGCCGAAGCCTGTACGCCGGAGCAGCCGTTCACCCAGATCAGTAGCCGGGCTTTCACTGCGCTCGAGAACCTGGTCAGCTGGTGCGGCGATTTGCTGGCAAATGGCGGCGAGTTCCTTGCCATGAAAGGCCAGTTTCCGGATGATGAGGTGGCTGCGCTTCCGGCCGGCTGGCAGGTAAAATCCAGCCATTCCCTGGAAGTCCCCGGAGCCGATGGCGACCGTCACCTGCTGGTGGTCACCCGGGCAGATCATTCCCAGTAACCCGCAAACAGGAGGCGAGACATGGCGCGCGTGATTGCAGTGACCAATCAAAAAGGCGGTGTGGGGAAAACCACCACCTGCGTCAACCTTGCTGCGTCGCTGGCCGCCACCAAGCGCCGGGTTCTGCTGGTGGATATGGATCCCCAGGGCAACGCCACCATGGGTAGTGGTGTGGATAAAAACGCCCTGGAGCTGTCTGGCTACGATTTGCTGACCAAGCGCGCCACAGCCGCTGAAGTCATCTTCCTGGCGGAATCGTCCGGTTTCGATATTCTGCCGGCCAACGGTGACCTGACCGCGGCGGAAGTGGAACTGATGAACGAGATCGGCCGTGAGCATCGGCTGCGCCTGGCCCTGAACACTGTTCGCGACAACTACGATTACATCCTGATCGATTGCCCGCCCTCGCTCAGTCTGCTCACCGTCAATGCACTGTCTTCAGCCGATTCCGTGCTGATTCCCATGCAGTGCGAGTATTACGCGCTGGAAGGCCTGGCGGCGTTGATGAACACGGTTGAACAGATCCAGGAGACGGTGAATCCGAATCTGCAGTTGGAAGGCATACTGCGTACCATGTACGACCCGCGTAACAGCCTGACCCTGGACGTATCCGGCCAGCTCAGTGAGTATTTTGGCGACAAAGTTTACCGGGCGGTGATTCCCCGCAACGTTCGCCTTGCCGAAGCGCCGAGTTACGGGATGCCGGCCCTCAAATACGACCGTGCTTCCAAGGGTGCGGTGGCGTACCTGGCCCTGGCCGGTGAAATGGTGCGGCGCCATGGCTCTACAAAGACATCCGCGCCGGTGGCGGTGTAACATACCGCCCTGTCACTCAATAACGCATAACGAATTTCAACGGGAAGAATGACTGACACCATGGCGGCGAAGAAACGAGGATTGGGCGAGCGAGGACTGGGAGCGCTGTTGGCGGGCTCCAAGGTCAATCTCGACCAGGAACTGAAGGATCACGATGGGGAGCTGCGCGAGGTTCCCATCGACCTCATCCAGCGTGGCCGCTTCCAGCCACGCCGGGACATGGACCCGGCGGCGCTGCAGGAACTGGCAGATTCAATCCGTCAGCAAGGTGTGATGCAGCCGGTGGTGGTGCGTCCCATTGCCGAAGGCCGCTACGAGCTGATTGCCGGTGAGCGCCGCTGGCGCGCCACCCAGATGGCTGAGCTCGACAGCATTCCTGCCATTATCCGAGATGTACCCGATGAAGCCGCCATTGCCATGGCGCTCATCGAAAACATCCAGCGTGAAAATCTTAATCCCATCGAAGAAGCCTTCGCACTGCAACGCCTGCAGGACGAGTTTGGTCTGACCCAGGCTCAGGTCGCCGAGGCTGTGGGTAAGTCCCGGACTACCATCACCAACCTGCTGCGCCTGATTGGCCTGACCGAAGACGTTCGCCTGATGCTCGAGCACGGCGACCTGGAAATGGGCCATGGCCGTGCCATGTTGACCCTGCCGCCGGAACAGCAGATGCAGGTGGCCAAACAGGTGGTCGCCAAATCCCTGTCTGTGCGCCAGACCGAGGCGCTGGTGCGCCGGGTCCAGCAGGAAAAGCCGGACCAGAAATCCGGCCGTGAGGCCGCGGTCGATCCCAACATTCGCGCGCTGCAGGATGACCTGGCGGAGCGCCTCGGAGCCCGAGTCTCCATTGCCCACGGTCAACGTGGCAAGGGCAAGCTGGTGATCGAATACAGTTCCCTGGACGAGCTCGATGGAATTCTTGGCCATATCAAGTAATTTGGCCTGATTTTCCGGCTCTTTCGGAGTGCTACGAAAGTCCGTGTTTGTTCATTTACACAACATGTAGTGGTACGAAGTTAACCGGTCGCCTATTTGTGTGCCAACGCCGGCGACACCCTCAGCTAGGCCCTTATTGACGGGGACTTGCGGAATTCGGTTTTGTTGATTCGTGCACATTGAACACCTATAATCTGCGGCGCTCGTATTGGTGCATTTGCTTACTTTTTAAACTGCATCGACGAAAAGCACCGTACTCTCGGGAAAAAAATGACGAAGACAACGCCGAGCGGGATACGACGCCCGCCCATTGCACGATGGTTTGTCATAGAAAGTGTGGTACTTGTCTTGGTCAGCCTGGCGTTTCTCGCGTTACGCGGTCAGGTTTCTGGTTATTCAGCGCTGCTGGGCGGTCTCATTTTTTTACTGCCCCATGGTTATTTTGCGCTCAAGGCATTCCGCTTCTCCGGCGCGCGGTCTGCCAAACAGATCATGAGTTCTTTTTACCAGGGTGAGGCCGGAAAGCTCATCCTGTGCGCCATCTTCTTCACGATGGTGTTCAAATGGATTCAGCCGCTTGATATAGCGGCACTTTTTTTAACATTTGCGATCATGCTGGTCACCAACTGGTTGACACCGCTTCTCGCGGGCAGCAATACGCAGCAAAGCTAACTGGACCTGGGAAACCGTTATGGCAGGAAGTGCATCCGAGTATATTCAGCATCACCTCCAGAACCTCACCTACGGTAAGCTGCCGGCAGGCTATGAGCGTGCCGACGGAACCGTAGTCGAACAAGCAGGCTGGACCCTGGCGCAGAATGCCACCGAGGCATCTGACATGGGCTTTATGGCCTTGCACATTGACTCCCTCGGGTGGTCAGTCGCGCTTGGCGTTCTGTTCCTCTTTTTCTTCCGCATGGCGGCAAAGCGTGCCACCTCCGGCCAGCCCGGTGGTCTGCAGAATTTCGTTGAAGTGATGATCGAGTTCGTCGACCAGAGCGTCAAGGAAACCTTCCACGGCAAGAACAAGGTTATCGCCCCGCTGGCGCTAACCATCTTCTGCTGGGTATTCCTGATGAACCTGATGGACCTGGTGCCGGTAGATTTCCTGCCGCAGCTGTTCCACTTGATGGGTCTTGAGTACATGAAGGTGGTACCGACCACTGACGTCAACATTACTCTGGGTATGTCTCTGTCGGTGTTCTTCCTGATCATCTACTACAGCCTGAAGGTGAAGGGCGTGGGCGGCTTCCTGGGCGAGCTGACCCTGCACCCCTTCTCCTCGGACAACCTGGTTCTGAAGATCCTGTTGGTTCCGGTGAACCTGTTGCTGGAAGGCGTGAGCCTGATCGCCAAGCCGATCTCACTGGCTCTGCGTCTGTTCGGTAACCTGTACGCTGGCGAACTGATCTTCATCCTGATTGCGCTGCTGCCCCTGTGGGCTCAGTGGACGCTGTCTGTACCCTGGGCGATCTTCCACATTCTGGTTATCACCCTGCAGGCATTCATCTTTATGATGTTGACGATCGTGTACCTGAGCATGGCTCACGAAGACAGTCACTGATCGGACTTCATTTAGTCGTAGTTTTTAAACCCTTAACGTTAACCTGAAAACCTAAACTGAAAACTGGGAGTTATCATGGAAACTGTAGTTGGAATGACCGCGATTGCCGTTGCACTGCTGATTGGTCTGGGTGCCTGGGTACCGCGATTGGCTTTGGTATCCTCGGTGGCAAATTCCTGGAAGGCGCTGCGCGTCAGCCGGAAATGACTCCGATGCTGCAGGTTAAAATGTTCATCGTTGCTGGTCTGCTGGACGCCGTGACCATGATCGGTGTTGGTATCGCACTGTTCTTCACCTTCGCCAACCCGTTTGTCGGCCAGATCGCCGGTTAATCGAGTCGCCAGCCGGGGGTTCACCCCGGTCAGATGATTCTTAACAAAACAGGCGAGAGGTGAAGACGTGAACATTAATTTGACGATGATTGGTCAAGCCATCGCGTTCTTTATCTTTGTCGTGTTCTGCATGAAGTATGTGTGGCCGCCGATTATGGCCGCACTGCAGGAACGTCAAAAGAAGATCGCTGACGGACTGGCTGCCTCAGACCGCGCGGCGCGCGATCTGGAACTGGCTCAGGAAAAGTCAGCTCAGGAACTGCGTGAAGCCAAGCAGCAAGCCGCTGGTCTTATTGAACAGGCCAACAAGCGCGCAGCCTCCATTGTGGAAGCATCGAAAGATGACGCCCGCAAAGAAGGCGAAAAGCTGATTGAGCAGGCCAAGGCCGAAATTGAACAGGAACGTAATCAGGCCCGTGACGCGCTGCGTGCAGAAATTGCCGCCATTGCCGTTGCCGGTGCTGAGAAGATCCTGGAAACCTCTGTCGATGCCTCCAAGCACAACGAGATGTTGGAAAAACTGGCGGCAGAACTTTAAACGACGAGGTTCATCATGGCAGAACTGAGAACGCTGGCCCGTCCCTACGCGAAAGCAGCATTCAAGGCCGCCCAGGAGCATGAGCAACTGGCACAGTGGTCACAGGTGCTGACGATCGCAGGACAGGTCACCGCGAACGAAGACATTCGACAGCTTCTCGCGAATCCGGGTCTGGAAGAGCAGAAGAAAGCCGAGCTGACTCTCGAAGTCGCCGAAGACGGCGTCACCGAGCAGGTTCGTAATTTCTTCGCTGTACTGGCGGAAAATCGCCGGCTGACTCTTCTTCCTGAGATTTCAGCGCTCT
Organism: Marinobacter similis; assembly: GCF_000830985.1. Taxonomy (GTDB): domain Bacteria; phylum Pseudomonadota; class Gammaproteobacteria; order Pseudomonadales; family Oleiphilaceae; genus Marinobacter; species Marinobacter similis. The sequence goes on from NZ_CP007151.1 coordinate 3,151,056, forward strand.
TCAACACGTACCGGCTGATCTGGAGCGCACTGTTGATATCGAAGTGACCGCGGCTTACGAGCTGACGGACGAACAGCAACAGAAGCTCGCCCAGGCACTCTCGACAAAACTCGAGCGGAAAGTGTCACTCGCAGCGTCGTCGGACAAGTCCCTGATTGGCGGTGCAATCATTCGCACCGGCGATCTGGTTATCGACGCTTCTGTACGCGGAAAGCTGACCAAGCTGGCCGACGCTCTGGGCTCCTGATTTCAGCATAAGGTTTGAGGATATTGGCATGCAGCAACTGAATCCATCCGAGATCAGTGACATCATCAAGAAGAGAATCGAGAAGCTCGATATCTCTTCCGAAGCAAAGAACGAAGGTACGATCCTGTCTGTCTCTGACGGTATCGTGCTGATCCACGGTCTGGCCGACGTTATGTACGGCGAGATGATTGAATTCGCCAACGGCGTCTTCGGTATGGCTCTGAACCTGGAGCGTGATTCCGTTGGTGCGGTTGTTCTGGGTGATTACGAAGGCCTGGCAGAGGGTCAGAAGGTACGTTGTACCGGTCGTATCCTGGAAGTTCCGGTCGGACCAGAGTTGATGGGCCGCGTTGTGGACTCACTGGGTAACCCGATCGACGGTAAAGGCGAACTGGCACTGACCTGACTTCTCCGATTGAGAAGGTTGCGCCGGGCGTTATCGAACGTCAGTCCGTTGATGAGCCGGTTCAGACGGGTCTGAAGGCGATTGACACCATGGTGCCAATCGGTCGCGGCCAGCGTGAGCTGATCATCGGTGACCGTCAGATTGGTAAGACCGCTGTCGCCATCGACGCGATCATCAACCAGAAGAACACTGGCATTAAGTGTATCTACGTTGCCGTAGGCCAGAAGCAGTCTTCCATTGCCGCTGTTGTGCGCAAACTGGAAGAGCACGGTGCCATGGATCACACCATCGTGGTTGCCGCTGGCGCCGCCGATCCGGCCGCTACCCAGTTCCTGGCTCCGTACGCCGGTACTTCCATGGGTGAATACTTCCGTGACCGCGGTGAAGACGCGCTGATCATTTATGATGATCTGTCCAAGCAGGCTGTGGCGTATCGCCAGATCTCCCTGCTGCTGCGTCGTCCGCCGGGCCGTGAAGCTTACCCGGGTGACGTGTTCTACCTGCACTCCCGTCTGCTGGAGCGTGCGTCCCGCGTTAACGCCGACTACGTTGAGAAGTTCACCAACGGTGAAGTGAAAGGCAAGACCGGTTCCCTGACCGCCCTGCCGATCATCGAAACCCAGGCCGGTGACGTATCTGCGTTCGTACCGACCAACGTGATCTCAATCACTGACGGCCAGATCTTCCTGGAAACCAACCTGTTCAACTCGGGTATCCGTCCGGCAATGAACGCCGGTGTCTCGGTATCGCGGGTAGGTGGTTCAGCCCAGACCAAGATCATGAAGAAGCTTGGCGGTAACATCCGTCTGGCTCTGGCCCAGTTCCGTGAATTGGCCGCTTTCGCCCAGTTTGCTTCCGACCTTGACGAAGCAACCCGTAAGCAGCTGGAGCACGGTCAGCGTGTAACGGAACTCATGAAGCAGAACCAGTACAGCCCGATGTCTGTGGCTGAAATGGGTACGGTTCTGTTTGCAGCCAACGAAGGCTTCCTGGACGACGTTGATGTCGATAAGGTTGTTAAGTTCGAAGCGCAGTTGCTTGACTGGATGCGCGCCGAACAGAAAGACCTGCTCGCCAAGATCAACGAGAAAGGTGATTTCAACGACGAAATCGCTTCCGGCCTGAAAGCTGCACTTGAGAAATTCAAGACCACTCAGAGCTGGTAAGAAATTGGGCCTGCGACCTGTGTCGCGGGCCGATTTTCGTGGCAACGAGTGTCTAACTTGAGAAGGCAGTGAGTTATGGCCGTCGGCAAAGAAATACGTAACCAGATTTCAAGCATCAAGAGCACGCAAAAGATTACCAGCGCCATGGAAATGGTCGCTGCGAGTAAGATGCGTAAAGCTCAGGAGCGCATGCAGGCCACTCGCCCGTATGCCGAAAAGATGCGTCAGATGATCGGGCACATTGCCAAGGCGAACGCTCAGTATAAGCATCCGTTTATGGTTGACCGTGAAGTTAAGCGGGTCGGCTATATTGTGGTGTCCACTGACCGGGGCCTTTGCGGTGGTCTGAATGGCAACCTGTTTAAAGCGCTTGTCCGTGAAATGCGAGCGTGGAAGGACAAAGGAGTAGAAGCTGATCTGTGCGCGATTGGGCAGAAAGGCGCTTCCTTTTTCCGGAGCTACGGCGGCAATGTCGTTGCGGCATTGACGCACCTGGGTGATAACCCGAGCTCTGAAAAACTCATCGGCAACGTCAAGGTCATGTTGGATGCGTACTCGGAAGGCAAGATTGATCGCCTGTACGTGGTAAGCAACGAGTTCGTTAACACCATGACCCAAAGCCCGAAGGTGGAGCAGCTGCTGCCCCTGCCTGAGAGCGAAGACGAAGAGATCAAGAACCAGTGGGATTATCTCTACGAGCGATGCCAGGCAGATCCTCGATGGTCTTCTGCCACGTTTTATTGAATCCCAGGTATACCAGGGTGTGGTAGAAAATCTGGCATGTGAACAGGCAGCCCGGATGATCGCCATGAAGAGCGCAACTGATAACGCCGGTGACATTATGGACGAGCTTCAGTTGGCCTATAACAAGGCGCGTCAGGCAGCCATCACCCAAGAGATTTCGGAGATTGTTAGCGGCGCGGCTTCGGTCTGATCCCGCAAACAGTCCTACTGGTTTTATTGACTACTTAAGATAACGAGGAACCGAGCATGAGTAGCGGACAAATCGTTCAGATCATTGGCGCGGTTATCGACGTGGAATTCCCACGTGACTCCGTACCCAACGTATATGACGCACTGCTGCTTGAAGGTGGCGACACAACTCTGGAAGTCCAGCAGCAGCTGGGTGACGGCATTGTTCGTACCATCGCCATGGGCAGCACCGAAGGCCTGAAGCGTGGCCTGAAAGCAGAAAACACTGGCAAGGCAATCTCGGTACCGGTTGGTACCAAGACCCTGGGCCGTATCATGGACGTTCTGGGTCGCCCCATCGACGAAGCCGGCGAGATCGGCGAAGACGAGCGCTGGGCTATCCACCGCAAGGCACCGGGCTATGCCGATCAGGCAGCGTCTGCCGACCTGCTGGAAACCGGCATCAAGGTTATCGACCTGATCTGCCCATTCGCCAAGGGTGGTAAGGTTGGCCTGTTCGGTGGTGCCGGTGTAGGCAAGACCGTAAACATGATGGAGCTGATCAACAACATCGCGAAAGAGCACTCCGGTCTCTCCGTATTCGCAGGTGTTGGTGAGCGTACTCGTGAAGGTAACGACTTCTACTACGAAATGAAGGACTCCAACGTCCTTGATAAAGTAGCGATGGTCTACGGCCAGATGAACGAGCCTCCCGGAAACCGTCTGCGTGTGGCCCTGACTGGTCTCACCATGGCAGAGAAGTTCCGTGACGAAGGTCGTGACGTACTGTTGTTCGTTGACAACATCTACCGTTACACCTGGCGGGCACCGAGGTATCTGCACTGTTGGGCCGTATGCCTTCAGCGGTAGGTTACCAGCCGACACTGGCCGAAGAGATGGGCCAGCTGCAGGAGCGGATCACCTCCACCAAGAACGGTTCCATCACGTCTATCCAGGCGGTATACGTACCGGCGGATGACTTGACCGACCCGTCACCAGCGACCACCTTCTCGCACCTTGATGCGACCGTGGTACTGAGCCGAGACATCGCTCCAAGGGTATCTACCCGGCGATCGATCCGCTTGACTCCACCTCGCGTCAGCTGGATCCGCTGGTCATTGGTCACGAGCACTATGAAGTGGCCCGTGGCGTGCAGACTAACCTGCAGCGCTACAAGGAACTGAAAGACATCATCGCGATCCTGGGTATGGATGAGCTGTCTGAAGAAGACAAGCTGGTTGTATCCCGTGCCCGTAAGATCGAGCGTTTTCTGTCCCAGCCGTTCCACGTTGCTGAAGTATTCACCGGTTCACCCGGTAAGTACGTGTCCCTGAAGGAGACTATCAGCAGCTTTAAGGGCATCCTCAACGGTGACTATGACGATATGCCTGAGCAGGCGTTCTACATGGTTGGTACCATTGAGGAAGCGGTCGAGAAAGCGAAGGAAATGAAGAACAAGGCCAAGAAGTAATTGAGCCGAAGCTCTTGTTTCCGGATCGATCAAAGAGGCAACTGACATGGGTATAACCGTGCATTGTGATGTGGTAAGTGCCGAAACAAAGATCTATTCCGGATTGGTTGAAATGCTGATCGCAGCGGGCTCTGAAGGTGACCTGGGTATCGCCCCGGGTCACACCCCGCTGCTGACCGAGCTGAAGCCGGGTCCTATTCGGATCATCAAGCAGGGCGGTGAAGAAGAGATTCTTTACGTGTCCGGCGGATATCTGGAGGTCCAGCCCAATCTGGTGACTTTGCTGGCTGACACCGCGGTTCGCGCCAAGGATGTGGACGAAGCCGCTGCTCTTGAGGCACAGAAAGAAGCCGAGAAAGCACTTGCCAACAAGACCGGTGAATTCGAGTACTCCCGTGCCGCTGCAGAACTGGCCGAGGCTGCTGCTCAGCTTCGTACTATCCAGCAGCTGCGCAACAAAATGCGCTAAGCATTTTCGTTTCGGGTTTGCCGAACACCAAAGCCGCATCCTGCGCGGCTGGAAATCCAACGCACTGCGTTGGGCTCCGGCCCCCCGGGTTGCGGCTTTTTTTTGTTTATCGATACACCAATCTAGACACTCCGGGGGTCTGATTTGTCCATGAGCCCGCTACACGTTGTGATTCTGGCCGCAGGCCAGGGTTCCAGAATGAAATCCGCTCTGCCCAAGGTTCTGCATGCGGTGGCCGGTCGGCCAATGCTGCACCATGTCATCGCAACGGCCAAGCAGCTTGGTGCGGAAACGATTCACACCGTGATTGGTCATGGTGCCGATCAGGTTAAGGCTGTCACCCCGGAGACCTCAGTGAACTGGGTGGTGCAGAGCGAGCAGCTTGGCACGGGCCACGCGGTGGCTCAGGCGCTGCCGGATCTTCCAGACGACGCCCGGGTTCTGGTGCTTTATGGTGATGTGCCACTGACGCGGGTGGAAACCCTGGAAGCCATGGTGGCGGACCTGGATGAACAGACCCTGGGACTGCTCACGGTGACTCTGGACGACCCCTCGGGGTATGGTCGTATCGTTCGCAACAGCGACGATCAGGTGACCTCCATCGTGGAGCAAAAAGACGCTTCCGAGAGCCAGCTCGCTATACAGGAGGTCAACACCGGCATTTTGGCGGTGTCAGCCAAGCACCTGAAAAGCTGGCTGCCAACGCTGTCCAACGCGAATGCCCAGGGTGAATACTACCTGACCGATATTATCGCCATGGCGGTGGACCAGGGTTTGTCGATTTCCGTCGCTCAGCCGGGTGATGCGTTTGAAGTTCAAGGCGTCAATAACCGGCTACAGCTCGCCGAGCTGGAGCGCTGGTACCAGCGCCGGGAAGCTGACCGGCTGATGACCGAAGGCGCCACCCTGGCCGACCCGGCCCGAATCGATGTCCGGGGTGACCTGACCATCGGTAACGACATTCTGATTGACGTCAACGTGGTCTTTGAAGGCAAGGTATCGATTGGCAGTGGCGTGTCCATCGGCCCGGGCTGCGTGATCAAGGATGCGCGGATTGCCGACGGTGCCAGATCCACGCCCATAGCGTGATCGAGGGTGCCAGTGTTGGCGCCAATGCCCAGATCGGGCCCTTTGCCCGTCTGCGCCCGGGCACCGAACTGGCCGCCGACACCAAGGTTGGCAACTTTGTGGAAACCAAGAAGGCAGTAGTCGGCCAGGGCAGCAAGATCAATCACCTCAGTTACGTGGGTGACGCCTCACTAGGCCGTAATGTGAATGTGGGTGCAGGCACCATCACCTGCAATTATGATGGGGTGAACAAGTTCAGGACCGACATTGGCGACAACGTCTTTGTCGGTTCCAACACCTCACTGGTTGCTCCCGTCAGCATCTCTGCAGACGCCACCATCGGTGCCGGGTCGACCATTACCCGGAATGTCGCAGACAGTGAGCTGGCCGTGGCGCGCGGGCGCCAACGCAACGTTTCCGGCTGGGAACGGCCGAAGAAATCTGATTAATAGTTTTACAGGACAGGTGATAGCAGCATGTGTGGCATTGTAGGTGCGGTTTCGGAACGGGACGTTCAGGGCATTCTTCTGGAGGGCCTGCGCCGTCTGGAATACCGGGGGTATGATTCCGCCGGTATGGCAGTCATTGATGGCGGCAGTGTTACCCATCGCGCCCGCGAGGTTGGCAAGGTGGCGTCACTGGCTGAGGCGATTGAAGCCAACCCGCTGACAGGTCATCTGGGTATTGCCCACACCCGCTGGGCTACCCATGGGGAGCCATCCCAGATCAATGCCCATCCCCACATGTCCGGGGATCGTCTGGCCATTGTCCACAACGGCATTATCGAGAATTATCAGGAACTGCGGGACGAGCTGAAGACCGATGGCTTCGAGTTCACCTCCCAGACCGACACCGAAGTGGTTGCCCACCTCATCGAGCAGTATTACCGAAAGCACAACAACCTGTACGACGCTGTGAAAGCCGCCATCGCCCGTCTGCGCGGCGCCTACGCGCTGGCCGTGGTGCATGCGGATGAGCCGGATCACCTGGTGGTGTGCCGGGAAGGTAGCCCGCTGGTGATTGGTGTGGGTATCGGTGAGAACTTCATTGCTTCCGACCAGCTGGCGCTGCTGCCGGTGACCGATCGCTTTATGTTTCTCGAAGAAGGCGATATCGCGACATCCGTCGGGACGCGGTGACCATCCATGATCGCGAAGGCACTCCGGTCGAGCGCAAGATCATCCGTTTCGAGCACGGTTCCGATTCCGCCGACAAGGGCGAATACCGGCACTTTATGCTCAAGGAAATCTACGAGCAGCCGAGGGTGATCAAAGCCACCATGGAAGGCCGGATTACCGATAACCGGGTTCTGGAGCAGGCGCTGGGCACCGATGCGGCCAACCTGCTGCAGGACGTCAATCACGTCCAGATCATTGCCTGCGGCACCAGTTACCACGCCGGTATGGTTGCCCGTTACTGGATCGAGGAGCTGGCTGGCGTTGCCTGCTCGGTCGAGGTCGCCTCGGAATTCCGTTACCGCAAACACGTGATCCAGCGTGACACCCTGTTCCTGTGCATTTCCCAGTCTGGCGAAACCGCCGATACCCTGGCTGCACTGCGACAGGCCAAACAGGCCGGTTTCCGGGCCGCCCTGGCCATCTGCAACGTGCCGGGCAGCTCGCTGGTTCGTGAATCCGACCTGGTGATCATGACCCAGGCCGGACCCGAGATTGGTGTAGCCTCCACCAAGGCCTTCACCACCCAGCTGACGGCGCTGCTGATCTTCACTCTGGCTCTGGCCCGTCACAATGGCCTCACTGAGGAGCGGGAAGCGGAAATCGTCAAGGCTATCCACCAGTTGCCGGGTCAGGTTGACCAGGTGCTGGCACTGGATGCCGACATCGCCGAGATGTCCAAGGCCTTCATGGATAAAAATCACAGCTTGTTTCTGGGCCGGGGCTCGCAGTTCCCGGTGGCACTGGAAGGTGCTCTCAAGCTCAAGGAAATTTCCTACATCCACGCCGAAGCCTATCCCGCGGGTGAGCTGAAGCATGGCCCGCTGGCGCTGGTCGACAGTGAGATGCCGGTAGTCACCGTAGCACCCAACAACACCCTGGTGGAAAAGCTCAAGTCCAACCTGGAGGAAGTCCGGGCCCGGGGCGGCGAGCTGTTTGTCTTCGCCGACAGCGCCGCGGGCGTGAAAGCGGAAGAGGGCATTCACGTGATGCCGTTGCCCTCAGTGCACGAGATTACCGCACCCATCGTGTACACGGTGCCGCTACAGCTGCTCTCGTATCACGTAGCCGTGCTCAAAGGCACGGACGTGGATCAGCCGCGGAACCTGGCCAAGAGTGTGACTGTGGAGTGACCACGGCACTTTTTTCGGGGATAAGGAAATGCGGATCAGAGTGTTACGGTAACAGGGCTCCAGATTTGATCAGCGCGAACACAGATTGACCTGGTTCCAGCTGAAGTTGATGTACCGCCCTGGACGTTATTTCCGCCAAGAGCAACTGATCATCGTTCGTTCGGCAGGCAACAACCGCTCTATGTACTGTCGATGCATCAATGCGTTCTACCGTAACCGGAAGGTGGTTCTGAATGCTGGTCTGAGTTGGTTCTATCAGCGACAGGCTCACGTCTCTTGCCTGTATCGTCAGCCTGGTTGAACTGGATTCATCAGAATGGTCTAGTGAAGATACCCAGAGTCGCGCCTCCGGTGGGCCGAACGGACGAAATCCGTCGCTGTTGGTTGGCCCCAATGCTCCTTCCAAGATAAACGCAGCGCCCGAGTCATTGAACAGAGGAGAATCGGGCTTAGCCAAGGCTTCTTTCAGTGGCTCGACAGCCTCTATCCGCCCATCCCTCATAAAGACCACCCAGTCTGCCAAACGCTCGATTTCACTGGGTGAGTGGCTGACCATGATGATGGGAATTTCAAATTCTGCTGCAATGCGGCTCAGGAACGGCATCAAATCTCGTTTGGCCTGTTCGTCCAGCGCCGCCATGGGCTCGTCCAGCAGTAGAAGTTGGGGGCTGATCATAAGCGCGCGACCTAACGATACCCGCTGTCGTTGGCCGCCGGACAGTTGGTCAATCCTGCGATCCAGCAAAGCGTCAATTCCCAGCATGGCCGCCACGTTGTTGGGGTGCATTCGTCTCAATTTAGAGGGTGTGCGGCGATAACCGTAAAGCAGGTTGTCTCGCACCGACAGGTGCGGCAGTAGGCTGTGTTCCTGAAAAACCAGGCCAATGCGTCGTCGATGCAATGGCTGAAAGTGGCCATCGTATTGCCATACCTGATCGCGGAACCGAATCTCGGCTTCTTTAACCCGCTCCAGACCCGCTATCAGGCGAAGGAGCGACGTCTTGCCACAACCGGAGCGACCAAACAGGGCTATCACGCCAGACAGCGGGAATGTGTGGTTGACGTTCAGCTCGAAATTGCTGCTGAGGCGCAGCTTGGCGCGAATGCGAAGGCTCATGCCGGCGTCATATCCTGGCCACTATGAAGCGGCGATTCACGCTGTACACCAGCCACAGGGTGACAAAGGCGAAAACCAGAATCAGCAATGACAGGCTGTGTGCGGCCTCGTAGTTCATGGCTTCGGCGTGGTCGTAGATAAGAACCGACAGAACACGGGTTTCACCGGGAATGCTGCCACCGAGCATCAATATGACCCCGAACTCGCCTAAAGTGTGGGCGAAGGTGAGTGTGGCGGCGACGAGGTAACCGCCACGGCTCAGGGGGAAAATTACGGTGCGGAACCGGTCTAGCGCGTTTGCGCCCAGACTGCTGGCCACTTCCACCGGGCGCCGCCCAATGTTTCGGAATGCTTCCGTCAGAGGCTGCACCGCGAACGGCAGGGAATAGATCACTGAGGCAATCAGAATGCCTTCAAAGGAAAAAGCGAGGTGGTTTAACCCCATTTGTTCCAGCGAGCCACCGATTAGTCCCCGGGGACCAAGGGTGATCAGAAGGTAAAATCCCAGCACCGTGGGAGGTAACACCAAGGGCAGGGATACCACTGACTGCACTACTCCCTTGAGGCGTGAGCGACCATTGGCCAGCCACCAGGCGATCGGGGTGGCTAACATCATCAGCACAACCGACGTATACAGGCACAGCCTGAGGGTCACGTTGATGGCTTGCCATTCTTCGGGTCCAAGTGCGCCCATGAAGCTTCCTTTCCTTCGGACCTGGTTTCATTTGGCAGCACGAAACCGTACCGGGTCATGATGTTGAGGGCCTGTGTCGTGGCCATAAAGCTGACAAATGCTTGCGCCGAGGCTTTGTCTCTGGCCCTTTTGGTTACCACAAAGCCCTGAGTCAGAGGTTGATGCAGGCGATGGTCAATCAGATGATGATTGTGTTCGGCCAACTCCGGAAACCGCGCCAGTGAAAGGGCGATAATGCCCGCATCAGCGGCCCCTGAGCGGGTCATCTGGGCCGCGTGCGCAATGTTTTCTCCGAACACTAGTTTGTGCTGGATCGCCTCCCATACTCCGGCGGATTTCAGGGCTTCCCGAGCCCGCATACCGTAGGGTGCATGAGCGGGTTGGGCGATGGCAATCCGGGACACCTGCTCTGACGCCAGGTCGGCCAGTGTCAGGCTGCCGGCATCCAGAGTGTCGCTCCAGAGTACGATGCGTCCGATGGCGTAGACCGTTGGTTCGGTTGCAGTCAGGCCCTCCCGTGCAAGCTTTTGGGGATACCGAATGTCTGCGGAGAAAAACACGTCGTAAGAGGCGCCATTGGCGATCTGCGTGGTCATTTTCCCCGAGGAACCGTAAATAACGTCAACCGAGGCCTCGGGATTTGCCTCCCGGTAGGCCTGGACAATGTCATCCAGCGCGAAACGCAGGTCAGATGCAGCGGCGATCCGCAAGGATTGTTCTGCCGATGCAACGCTGGGGCCGGTGAGCAGGAAGGTCACTGTCAGAAGTCGGCAAAGTGAGAAAAAATTCATGGTGATGTCTTCACTGTATTGTCGCTACCCCCAAAGTAGCAGTGTCAGTTGACCTCAGAGCCAACGGCGTTAATTTAAGGGTGTTCGTGAGGCCAGTTCCGGCAAATCTGTTCGCTCTTCGTTGGCAGCCCATTCTTCTCGTTCAGCCCTGCGAATGGTGAAGTGCATCCACATTAACGCCAAAGCCACGATGCAAAAACTCAACATGAAACAGCTTTGCCAGATGCCGGTCAGATCATTGAGCACACCAAATGTCAGCGGCAGGACAAACCCTCCAAGACCACCAATCATTCCGACCACGCCGCCCACCGCACCAACGTGCTGTGGGTAGTAGACCGGGACATGTTTATAGACTGCTGCCTTGCCCAGTGACATGAAAAAACCCAGTACGAAGATGAGCAAAATGAACACTGGCAGGCTGGTTTCAATGGTGAAGCGAATATCGCCATCTATTCCATGCACTACGTAATCGGTGGGTGGGTAACTCAGCAGAAAGGTGCAAGCAACGGACGCAATGAAGGTCCAATACATAATCCGTCGAGCGCCGAAACGATCAGACATCCATCCCCCAGTATGCGAAACAGTGAGGCAGGAATAGTATACAGAGCGGCAATGATCCCCGCGGTTTTGATATCGAGACCGTAAACACCGATCAAATAATGCGGAAGCCATAGTGCCAATGCCACAAAGGCACCAAACACGAAGAAGTAGTACAGCGCAAAGCGCCATACCCGAAGCTCACGCAATGGAGCCATTTGTTCCAGGAACGATTTAGCTTTGATGCTTGCCCGTTCCTGCGCCATTGGATCGTTTTTCGCAAACAACAGGAAGAGAACGCCCATGACTGCCAGCACCGTGGCGTAGATAGTTGCTGTGCGCTCCCAGCCGAATGCAACGAGAAGAAACGGTGCGCCAAAGTTAGTCACGGCTGCGCCAACGTTACCCGCCCCGAATATACCGAGAGCAGTCCCTTGACGCTCAGGTTCAAACCAGGCCGCGGTGTAGGCCACGCCTACAATAAACGCGCCGCCGGCAAGCCCCACCCCAAGGGCACCTACCAGCAACATCAGATAGCTGGTCGCAAAGGTAAGCAGGTAAACACAGACCGATGTGGTCAGCATCAAGATGCCGAACACCCAGCGGCCACCGTAGCGGTCGGTCCAGATCCCGAGAAACAGTCGACTGACTGATCCTGTCAGGATGGGTGTTGCCATCAACAGTCCAAGTTGAGTGTTCGACAGAGCCAATTCCTCCGCGATCTGAATACCGATGATCGAGAAGATCGTCCAGACCGCGAAGCACAGAGTGAACGCGAGGGTAGATATACCCAGCGCTTGATATTGCTCTGGTTTGGTCGGATTCCCAGCCATAGCCCACCTCTTCCTGATACTCAAAATATCCGTTGCGAACGGTCTATTTACGGTAGCAAAAACAGGCTTTCCCGGTGCGGGGCATTAGAGGTACCCCCTGCAGGGTGAAGTGAGTAGAGGAGTCTTCTCTTACGGGGTAAGCCGTGAGGTTTTTGATTTTCGTCAATTATCGATAGGCACAGCTTATGGCTAATGCTGCCAAAGATCATCGACCTTCAGGAGAATCCGGTCATGAAAATCATGATTGCCTACGACGGTTCGCGCAACGCAAAGATGGCGTTGGTGCAAACGATCACCATGTTTCGCGATCTAGACCTCGAACTTGCTCTGGTCGCCGTCGCGGAAAACCCGCGAGACATTACGTCAGGAAATGAAGAGCTTTTCCAGGAGGAGGTCGAGCACCTGAAACAGCACCTGCTTGACGCCAGAGAGGTCTGCGAGAAGGAGGGGATTTCCCACCAGACCCTGCTACTGGAGGGGGATGCTCGGAAGATGCTGCTTTATGCCGCGGAAAACAAAGTCCATCCCAACATGTTGGTCATTGCCCGCCACAGTCACGAGCCTGACGGCGGTTTTATTGCTCGGTCGCTGACCCATTTCGTTGATGAGCTGGACTACATGACCTTCGGGAGCGTCAGTTCGTTTTTGGCCCGCCGCATCCAGTGCCCACTGTTGATCTTGCCTGCCCGTTGAGTGAGGGCATCCCAGTTTCCATATCTGATAGCCCAGGGAGGCTGACATGAAAGTCGCAGACGTTTTTCGCGTCAAGAATCCTGAGATCAGGGCGCTGCACCTGACCTGGATTGCATTCTTCATTACCTTTTACGTTTGGTTCAACATGGCGCCGTTGGCATCCAGCATGCTCAAAAGCGTCGACTGGCTAACCGCGGATGATCTTCGCCTGTTCGCGATCTGTAACGTTGCCCTGACCATACCGGCCAGGATTATTGTTGGCATGGCCCTCGATCGTTTCGGACCACGCAGGGTTTTTTCCGTGCTGATGATTCTGATGGCGATCCCGGCTCTGGCATTTGCCTTTGGTAATACCATGACTCAACTGTTAGTGAGCCGATTGGTGCTCAGCTCCATCGGCGCCAGCTTCGTGGTTGGAATCCATATGACTGCTATGTGGTTTAAGCCCAAAGACATCGGATTCGCCGAGGGTTTTTACGCGGGCTGGGGGAATTTCGGTTCTGCTGCAGCAGCAATCACCCTCCCAACAATCGCCCTGCAAATGTACGGAGGGGAGGATGGATGGCGCTGGGCCATTGCGCAAAGTGCTGTTGTGATGGCGGCCTATGGCGTCTTCTATTGGTTCGCTCTCACTGACGGCCCCGCTGGTACCGTCCATCGCAAGCCGCGAAAAGCTGTTGCCCTGGAGGTCAGTACCTGGGGTGACATGGTCAAGCTTATTCTCTGGACCATCCCGCTGGTTGGGGTTCTGGGTATTCTCGTTTGGCGCATCGAGAACATGGGCTACCTGAGCGCCACAGGCGCGACGATCTGCTACGCAGTTATCTTTGCCATTGTCAGCTACCAGATAGTCCAGATTCTGCGGGTGAATGTGCCCATCCTGAGCAAAGGTGTTCCTGAAGATGATAAATACCCATTTAACAGCGTAGCGGCATTAAACAGCACCTATTTTGCCAACTTCGGCGCAGAACTCGCCGTGGTTTCCATGTTGCCGATGTTCTTCGAACAAACCTGGAGCCTGAGCGCCACCGCAGCCGGCCTGATCGCCGCCTCGTTTGCCTTCGTCAACCTGGTTGCGCGGCCCATGGGTGGTTTGGTCTCCGATCGGATGGGTAACCGCCGCTTCGTGATGCTTAGCTATATGTTTGGTATTTCGGTCGGATTTGGTCTGATGGGTCTGATGAATTCTACCTGGCCTTTAATCGTTGCCGTCGGTATTACTGTTTTCACGTCGTTTTTTGTTCAGGGTGCCGAAGGCGCTACCTTCGGAATCATCCCCTCAATCAAGCGTCGTTTAACTGGCCAGATTTCTGGTATGGCGGGTGCTTACGGAAATGTCGGAGCTGTGGTCTATCTCACCATATATACCTTTGTGACGCCTACCCAGTTCTTTTACATCATCGCCTGTGGAGCTTTTGTGAGCTGGGTGTTATGCATCATGTGGCTTAAAGAGCCGGAATCCGGATTCGCGGATGAGTACCAGGTTTCCTCTGTGGATCTTGAAATCGAAAACGAGCAGCGTCAGGCATCTGCCGGTAATTGAACGTCCGTAGGAGCACTTCTTTGATCGGCCGCATCATTTGATGAGGCCGATTTTTTTGCACTTTCTATCAATAACTTTTGGTCCCGCCCCGCTCCTTTGCCTCTCCCCATGTGGTCTCTGCCAGACCCAATCCTTCCAAACGTATAGGGAGGGCTGTTGCTCGGGAGCGCGTTAAAAGTGATCGTACCCGAACTTCATATAAGTGATTCCGGAACTTAGGATCAGCCGCCAGGCCAGCTCCACGTCGTCGCTGAATAGGGGGTCGAACTCTCTTACTGTGTCGATCAAGCATTCGAGCCACAAGTCGTACAGGTGGGGCTGGATATTGAGCTGGCGCGCACTGTGCGTCTGGGCTGTCTTATGCAATACATCGTCAACAGTACCGCTGGCGTAAAAAGAGACCAGGCTGAAAAACGATTTCTTGAGCATTCGCCTCTGGACGGCCATATCCGTGTTGCGAAACAGAATCCGGACTTCGGGGGAGGACATCAGGAAATGGCGATAAAAGGCTTCGAAGAAACTCACACGGCTACCGCATGGCATCTGCACACGGTCGAAGCTTGCATCAAAGATGTCATCGAAAGACATGAGCTTCTCCCAATTGCCAGAGGGTTCTTCTGGTCAACTCTCAAAGAATAGCACCGACCTCAAAACTGAGGTCGGTGCTCGTTCTTTACCTTGGGATCATGGGTTTTTGATGTAGGCATTTTTGCGCAGGTAGAACCACCAGTTAACCACCAGGCATAGCGCATAAAACACTGCGAATCCGTACATGGCGACTTCTGGGGTACCAGCCTGAATCTCCTGTCCCATTACGCGTGGAGCGATGAATGCGCCATAGGCGGCAACCGCTGAAGTCCACCCCAGAACGGGCCCCTTCTGCTGCGGGTCAAAGATAAAACCAATGCTGCGGAAAGTGGAACCGTTACCGATACCGCTGGCCGCAAACATGACAATGAACAGAATCAGGAATGCCAAAAAGTAGGCATTTGGATCGGTGGAGTTATAGGCCAGCATCATCACATAGCCAGTTGCCACGGACGCGCCGACCATTACCACTGAGATGATCTGGGTAACAATGGAACCTCCCACCTTATCGGAAATCCACCCACCTACCGGGCGTATCAAAGCGCCAACAAACGGACCCATCCACGCCCAGGTCAGAGCACTCGGCGCGTCCGGGTTGACGACTCTAGTCATGGTGCCGTCAGCCGCAACCTCCATCATGTTTCCAAAAATGACAGAGATAGACAGAGGCAGTGCCGCTGAAAATCCAATAAATGATCCGAAAGTCAGGATGTACAGCACGGTCATCGACCAAGTGTGCTTGTTACTGAAAATGGCGAACTGAGCCTGGATATTGGGTTTGATGTCGCCCGGAATAAGGCGCAGCAATACCAGCGTCAGCACGATAGTCAGTGGCAGTGCCAGCCACATACTTAGTAAATCCAACGCCCAGATACCAGCGATCGAAGCGAAAATCCCAACGCCATAGAGCCCCAGGATTTTTCCGAAAGCCGACAGTGGCTGACCGGGATTCGGTGTGACCACTTTCAGATTGTTCATGCCGAACCAGCCTGCAAAGGCCAGAGGAATCAAAAAGACGAGCCAGATAAATCCAGCGTTCTGAATCCAGGTGTCGGTGCCCGCCTCAATACGGCCGATCAGTGTGCCACTGGGGCTCTGCAGTTGCAGTGGGTCCCCGGCAAGTGCTCCGAAAATGCCCACGGTCATCACCAAGGGGATCAACACCTGCATGGTTGTGACACCAAAATTGCCAAGACCTGCGTTCATCCCCAGGCCATACCCCTGTTTGCTTTTAGGGTAGAAGCTGCTGATATTGCTCATGGAGCAGGCGAAGTTACCGCCACCAATACCGGACAGCAGCGCCAGTGCCTGAAACACAATGAACGGGGTGTCTGGATTCATCAGCGCAAAACCGGTGCCGGCTGCCGGAATCATCAGTAGTGCCGTGGTCAGAAACACGGTGTTGCGGCCGCCTGCAATCTTGATCATGAACGACGCGGGGATCCGCAAGGTGGCG
This sequence comes from Marinobacter similis, assembly GCF_000830985.1. GTDB lineage: Bacteria > Pseudomonadota > Gammaproteobacteria > Pseudomonadales > Oleiphilaceae > Marinobacter > Marinobacter similis. The sequence goes on from NZ_CP007151.1 coordinate 3,167,355, forward strand.
CCCGATAAGCCGGCAATGGCAGACAGGGTAAACAGTTGTTCAATACTGAAGGCGAAGCCCAGGTTTTTCATCTGGGTGGTGATCATCCCCCACATCAGCCACACCGCAAAACCCATCAATAAGCTGGGAATGGATATCCACAGGTTGCGGGAGGCGATTCGCTTTCCTTTTTGCTCCCAAAACTCGGCACTTTCGACATCCCAGTGTTCGATGTCTGCATTGGTTTTGTCCCGGGACTCGACTCCCCAGTTATCGATATGAGCATTGGTCTTGGTCATGTTTGTGACTCCCTGGTTTACACGCCACTGGCCGCTCGGAGAGCGACAGCCGGGCTTCTTGTTATCATTGTGCAAATCAGATGAGCCTGCATTATTGATATATCTCAAGGTCTTGCCCGGGGCATTAAGCTCATTAAATGAACATTTTTCCAGCCCCAAAAACGCTAATAAAATTCATAAATTTCAGATGCTTGCGTTGGATGTATCTCGGTGTAGGTAGATAGTTTTAAGGCCAGAGCAGAGGAGGTAGCCATTCGTTTCCAGCCTCGACTTGCTTTAGATCAAGACCAATAGTTGACCTGTGACTTCGACGACGCTATCTGTTTAATGAGGGGATTATTCGGGAGGATGCGTCATGACGGTATCTCATTTTTTGCGTTTACCATTGCCTGGAAACGATGGCTGGCAGGCACTGAAACGAAAGAATTTCTCCATACCGTTCCTGGCGTGGGTGGTGGTTTTGCCAATGTCGCTTCTACCACCCGTGCTTTTGTATTTTGCGGGAGTCCATTATGGCGATGACTTCATGCCCGGTTTCGCTGATAAAGAATGGCGATTCATCACCACTATTCTGTTTCTGGCAGAATTGCTGACGTTCTTCATCATGGGATGGCTGATCCACTCGGTCATGAACAGTGACAAAATGGAGATCAGTTATCACGACGCCTACCTGCTTGCCGCCATTGCCCCGATCCCCCTGTGGCTTTCTTCTCTCGCGCTATTGGTGCCGGTGCTTGCAATAAGCGTGGTAAGTGTTCTGGTGGGCCTGTGCTTTTCGAGTCTACTGATTTACCAGGGAATAAAGTCTCTGTGCCAGCGATCAGATGACGATGTCGTTGCAATGTCTGCTACCTATACGGTGATGGCAGCATCCCTGTTGGCATGGGGTATATTGATGGCGACTGTTTGGGCCTTCTGACTTTTGCCCAGGGCTTCCTTATTGGGGTCTCTCACAGCTCCAGCACAAATACTGCTGATTTGGTCTGGCATCGTCTGAACCAACCGACATTCCCCATAGGGGGTAAGCGAAACTACGCCAAGAGCGCAAGGGCGAGCTCCGGGATCGCTTGATACTATACCGTCAGTCGCTTATTCAAATTTATCCCCTGAGTCAGAGAGTCTTTTATGGTAGGTCGTTCAGGTCATTCAGTGTCGGAGCTGTCCCTGCCCAGTTTTCTGTGGGATGAGTCATTGATTCAGCGTTACGATCTGAGCGGCCCGCGTTATACCTCCTACCCGACTGCAGTGGAGTTCGATCAGAACTACCAAGAGCGCGACATGGAAGCGGCAGCCGCTCGCAGTAGAGCCAGTGACCGCCCGTTGTCGCTCTATACCCACCTGCCATTCTGTGCCCATCTCTGCTACTACTGCGCCTGCAACAAGGTCATTACCAAAAAGCGCGACAAGGCAATGCCCTACGTAGAACGACTGCTTAAAGAGGCGGCTATCCAGGCCTCACTGTTCGGACCAGACCGACCGGTAAACCAGCTGCATTGGGGAGGCGGTACGCCTACCTTCCTGCCGAATGACGTGATGGAAACGCTAATGCAGGGCTATGGCGAATTGTTTAACCTGCAAAACCATAGCGATCGGGACTACAGCATTGAAATTGACCCTCGGGAGGTCGATCAGAACACCTTGCCCACTCTGTGGAAGCTGGGCTTTAACCGCATCAGTCTGGGTGTTCAGGACGTAAATCCGAACGTGCAAAAGGCAGTCAACCGAATTCAGCCACGGGAGCTGACCGAATCCATTTTGCAGGAAGCAAGACGAATAGGTTTCCGCTCGATCAATCTGGACTTGATCTATGGCTTGCCCCATCAGACTCCCGAGAGCTTTGCAGAGACATTGGAAGCAGTTATCGATTTGTCACCTGACCGGCTCTCGGTGTTCAGTTACGCGCACCTGCCCGACCGCTTTTACCCGCAAACGCGGATCAAAACCGAGACTTTGCCAAGCCCTCAACAGAAACTCATCATCCTTCACAACACCATTAACCGGTTGTTGGATGCTGGCTACCAATACATCGGCATGGATCATTTCGCGAAACCTGATGATAGCCTCGCCGTGGCGCAGCGTGAGAGCCGTCTGCGTCGGAATTTCCAGGGCTACACCACCCATTCGGAGTGCGACCTGGTGTCATTGGGAGTATCCGCCATCGGGCAGACAGAGGATGCCTATTTTCAGAACAACCACAACCTACCTGCGTGGGAATCCGCGATCGACTCTGGCAAGCTGGCCATCACCAAAGGCGTTAACCTCAGTCGTGATGACCGGATTCGCCGTTGGGTGATCGGGCAGTTAATTTGTCAGTTCCGGCTTGAGCGTCAGCAGTTCTCGGACGCCTGGGATGAAGAATTTAACAACTACTTCGCCGACGAGCTGCGCCAGCTCGAGCCGATGATCAAGGATAGACTCATTGCTGATAACGGCAACGCTCTCCAGGTACAGCCAGCCGGCCGATTGCTGATTCGGGCCATCTGCCAGGTTTTCGATGCCTATCGGAAGGAAGGAGCAAGCCAGAGATTCTCACGAATCATATAGGGTGTAGAGGTGCAAACACCTTTCAGCTCTTGTGCAAACCCTCTTCAACCGCCCAGACAGCAGCTTCAACCCGTGAACGTAAATTGAGCTTTTTCAGCAAATGCTTGACGTGAACTTTGACCGTACCGTCGCTAATGTCCAGCTTGCGGCCGATCATCTTGTTCGAGAGACCCTCGGCAATGAGACGCAGAATGTCCTTTTCTCGGGGTGTCAGGCTGTCATAATCCGGGCGCGACGCCTGCTGCGACTTGTTGGAGCGAAGCGCCTGCGCTAGCAGAGTGGTTAACCGTTCACTGATCACCATTTTGCCAACCGCGGCCTGACGTAATTGACGAATCATATCCTCGGGCTCCATGTCCTTGAGAAGGTAGCCGTCAGCACCCGCCCGCAAGGCGGCAACAACGTCGTCTTCGTAATCTGACACGGTGAACATGATGATGCGCGAGCTGATGTTATGTTCTCGCAGCGATTCGAGGGCTTCGATGCCGTTCATCTCCGGCATATTGAGATCCATCAGAATCAGATCAGGCTCAATGTCCTTAGCCAGGAGAATGCCATCGGCCGCGTTGCTGGCTTCACCCGCTACCTCCATATCATCTTCCATTTCAATTAACTGCTTGATGCCCTGACGCAGCAGTGGGTGATCATCAATCAGTAGAATGCTTGCGGGTGTTTCAGACATTATTATTCCGCCTTCCTTGTTTTGCGTTTCGGCACGTTCAATGGCGGCCCGTTAGTAGTGGCCAGCTCAGACGTCTGCGGTTTCCGTGGAGATAAGATTGCGACTTTTGGGCACGAAAGACAATGACACCTCGACACCACCCTCATCTCGATTGCTTACCCTTACCTGTCCACCGAGCGTTCTCGCGCGGTCTTGCATGATAATAAGGCCGTAATGGCTAACGGGCTGGCCTTCCTCTGGAAGGCCTTTGCCATTATCCCGGACGAGAACTCTGACTCTCGGTGATTCAAAGACAACATCAACAGCAACCTCACTGGCATCCGCATGTTTGATCGCGTTGGCCAATCCCTCGCGGACAATCTGCAAGGTATGGATTTCCTCATTTGGCGATAACATATTGGGAGGCAGGTTGTATGTCAGCGACACCGGCTTATCCAAGCGTTCTGAAAACTCTCGGGCAGTGTGCCCAAGCGCCGTAAAGAGATCCGGCGTGTCCAGTTTAAGACGAAAGGTTGTTAGTAGTTCACGGAGTTGTCTGTAGGCGCTATTCAGCCCCGTGCTGAGTTCGTCCAGAATCGCGTCATGAGTCGCCTGTTTCTCCCCATCAATGTTGAGCCTTCGCAGACGGGCCACCTGCATTTTCAGATAGGAAAGCGACTGAGCCAAGGAATCGTGCAGTTCACGTGCGATGACCGTCCGCTCCTCAGCCAGGGTTAATTGCTGTTCTTCGTTATTCTGTTGTTCCAGATAGATCGCAGTGGCCAGCTGATCGCTCAGTGTCTCTAACAAGCGACGCGAGGTTTCAGATAGTGATTTTTCAGCGGGATACCAGACTTCCAGCGTCCCTAGCAGTTGTCCCGGAGTACCTATCGGTAGCAACAAACGCCGGCCATCGTTGTCTTCGGCCGGGAGCTCGTCGTATTGCTCTGACTTCACCAGGCAGGCATTACAATGATGATCCTTGCAGTAAAACGGACGTTCCCGAGTCGCCGTGGTCACTGCTCTCACGGGCTCGGGAGAGGTCTTGTCATGCAGGAAAATCTGAATGGGGCCAATGCCAAGCAGTTGCTCCAGTTGCTGAAGCATAGGCACTGCGCCATCGCATAGGTCATGGTTGGTAAACAGACTTCTGCTAGAGATATGAAGGAGCTGCAACGCCGCGTGGCTTTTTTCCAGCTCTTCTGTCTTGGTTAAAACCCGCTTTTCCAGGTCATGGTAGGAGTGCGCCAGCTCACGGGCCATGCTGTCAAACGCATCGCCGAGCTGAGCGAGTTCATCGCTTCCCTTGAGGTTAGCCCGCCGCGAAAAGTCCCGCTGCTGGATAGCTCCGGCGATCTCAACCAGTTTTCGAAGTGGGCGAAGCACCCGGCTCTTGAGGTCGAAAAACAAAGCAAAGACGATCACTATCGTAAAGGCAAGGCTGACTAACTGAATCAGGTGCAAGAGATCAATCCGCGCTTCAGTTCTTTCCTCCAACATGGCGACAAAACGATCTACTTCCCGGACATAGTCTTCGATAGTGAGGATTAGATCAGTGTTTAGCGGCTCCCCCGGTTCACGCGTTTCCAGGTAAGGCCTGACGCTTTCATTCCATACGCCGAGGAGGACCTGATGCTGAACCGATAATGGGTGGTCCTGAGTGTCAGGAATCGCCTGAGTGATGCCCAAGCTCGTCAGACTCTCAGTGTAAGACGCAATCAGTTCATCAAGCGCGATAGCATCAATCTCGCTGTCTGAAGCACTCGCGGCTCGTGACAATAGCTGGAAGGCGCCCATTCGAAGCGCGCCAGACTGGTTAATCGCCGTGGCATTTCCCTCAATGCTTTTCGACACGAAAAGCGTGGCAGTCATACTCACCAAAGCGGTTAGCACGATAGCGCCAACTACGACTGTCAGCCGATTTACGAGCGAGGTTCTGGATTTCATCTCTAGGAATCTTGTCGGTTGTGGACTTTCGCCCATCGCTTTTGGCGTCAAGCTATCCCCAGTAGGTTAAACGCTTACCACCAAAGGTAGTCTCCCATCATAGTCTTTGACCGTTTGCACGGCAAAAGATGACACTGAAGTACCGGATTTTCAGGAAGAGCTGCCATGGTGAGCGACTCAGTAGAAGGAGAAGATCAGCCTACTGGTCTGGCCATAGTTCTCCCGTTGGCACTGGCTGGTTTTGTCATTGCTTCAGGCTGTTGGACTTTGTTTGCCGTTGCCGGCGCGCACGTGCGCATGGAGTTGTCGCTGGGGAGCCTTGAATTTGGTCTCTTGCTGGCGATGCCTATGGCCGTGAGTGCGGTGCTGGCGATCCCCGCCGGCCTGACGGCGCAACGCATCGGTGCTCGAACGGTCATGCTTGCTTGTTTGGCTGGTTTAGCGATTTGCATGTGCGTCCTGTTGGTGGCTACGAGTTATTCAGCATACCTATTTGCAGCTGGAGGGCTCGGCCTCGCTGGTGGGTTTTACTGCGCCGGACTTCAGTTTGTGACCAGCCATTGCCAGCCCCGAAGGCTCGGGCTGGTACTGGGTGTTTTTGGTAGCGCTGTTACCGGAACCGGGCTCAACTACTACTTGGTCCCCCTTATTCATGAAGCATACGTCTGGAAAGGCGTGGCTCTGGCATACCTGGTTGTACTGGTTCTAGTACTCTTGCTGATGCTTTTACTGACATCCGCGGAGGATGCCGAACCCGAGTCAACAAAGCCGACCCGCACGGCTCTGCTTTTTCGCCGCGCGTGGTCAAACCAGAGCTGGCGCCTTTGCGCGTTTTTTGGTGTGGTTGCCGGTAGTTTCTTTTCCCTTGCACTCTGGTTGCCAGATTATCTGACCTCTCAGTTTCACCTAACGGCTCAGGCCGGCGCTCAGCTGGCTCAATGGTTTGTCATCCCCGGAGCCCTGGCTCAGATCGTCGGCGGCGCTCTTTCCGATCGTTCTGGAAGTACTCGGGTAACAAGCCGAGCGTTGGTCATTGGTTTGGTTCCACTTTTTGTACTGTCATATCCGCCCATGACACTTTTTATTCAAGGCATAGATACCATGCTCCAAGTGGAATTCGCCGTGCCCTTGCTCCTGGCTGTTTGTTTGGTAGTGACTCTGGCGTCGCCCTTGGATGCGCCATGGGAAGTCTGCAACGTCTGGTTATTTTGGAAGACCCTCAACTGGCAGCGTTTTTTGCTGGCTTATTGCTGGTCAGTGCCTGCACGGTTGCCTTTCTGCTTCCAGTACTTTTCAGTGCCGTGACTGACGGACTAGGAATTCCCAGTGCCGCGTTCATGATCCTTTTTGGGCTACTTACAGCATGTCTCTGGCTTTTCATGAAGGCCCGGCGTGAACATGAGCGTAGATCCCTTCTCCAACGGGGTGTTAGCACCACCTACCACCAGTGAGGTAGAGCCGGGTTATGAGGTAGTAACCACGCAGATTTCGCGGTTTTTCTCACACACAATGGTCTCAAATCGGAGCCGAATCGGAACTGCGATCCGGCAGACGGGCAGATGGAGAGCGAGACCATGAGTCATTTGATCGACAAGCTGAGTTATTTCAGGAAAAAGCGTGAGCCGTTTGCCAACGGCCATGGCGAAACCCACGAAGTCAGTCGCGAGTGGGAAGACAGCTACCGCCAGCGCTGGCAGCACGACAAGATCGTGCGTTCCACCCACGGCGTAAACTGCACCGGCTCCTGCAGCTGGAAAATTTACGTCAAGAACGGCCTGGTTACCTGGGAAACCCAGCAAACCGATTACCCCCGTACCCGCCCGGATCTGCCCAACCATGAGCCCGTGGTTGCCCCCGCGGCGCCAGCTACTCCTGGTACATGTACAGCGCCAACCGCCTGAAGTACCCGCTGATGCGCAAACATCTGATGAGGCTGTGGCGCGCGGCAAGAGTTGAGCACAAGGATCCGGTGGATGCCTGGGCCTCCATTGTTGAAGACCCCAGCAAAACGGCGGAATACAAGCCTCGCCGGGGTATGGGCGGGTTCGTGCGTTCCAGCTGGGACGAAGTCAACGAGCTGATTGGCGCCTCCAACGTCTACACCGCCAAAAAGCATGGCCCGGACCGCATCATCGGCTTCTCGCCCATTCCTGCCATGTCCATGGTCTCCTACGCAGCCGGCAGCCGTTACCTGTCCATGATCGGCGGCGTGTGCATGAGCTTCTATGACTGGTACTGTGACCTGCCGCCTGCCTCCCCGCAAACCTGGGGTGAGCAGACCGACGTGCCGGAATCCGCCGACTGGTACAACTCCGGGTACATCATTGCCTGGGGTTCCAACGTACCCCAGACCCGTACCCCGGATGCCCACTTCTTCACGGAAGTTCGCTACAAGGGTACCAAGACCGTCGCCATTACTCCGGATTACGCCGAAGTCTCCAAGCTGTCCGACGAGTGGATGAACCCCAAGCAGGGTACCGATGCTGCTCTGGGTATGGCCATGGGTCACGTGATCCTGAAAGAGTTCCACGTCGACAACCCCAGTGAGTACTTCACTGATTACGTCCGTCGGTACACCGACATGCCCTATCTGTCATGCTGGACGAAAAGGACGATGGCAGCTTCGTGCCGGGCCGCTTCCTGCGCGCCAGCGATCTGGTGGATGGCCTGGGTGAAGAAAACAATCCCGAGTGGAAAACCATCGCCATTGATGAAGCCTCCGGTGAACTGACGGCTCCCAATGGTTCCATTGGTTACCGCTGGGGTCAGAAGGGCAAGTGGAATCTGAAGCAGACTGCCAAGGGCTCCGACGTTAATCTGCAGCTGTCCATGGTCGAGAAGCACGATGATGTTGTAGACGTTGCCTTCCCGTATTTCGGTGGCATCGAGCACGACCACTTCAAGCACGTGGAAATCAAGGACGTCCTCAAGCACAAGCTGGGTACCCGCAAGGTGCAGCTGGCCGATGGTTCCGAAGGGCGCGTGGTTACCGTCTATGACCTGATGGTGGCCAACTACGGCATCAGCCGCGGCCTGGGCGAGGATGACGGCGCCACCTCCTATGACGAAGTGAAGCCTTACACCCCGGCCTGGCAGGAAAAGATCACCGGCGTCCCCGCCGAGAAAGTGATCCGCATTGCCCGTGAGTTTGCCGATAACGCCGACAAGACCAAGGGTCGTTCCATGGTCATCGTGGGTGCCGGTATGAACCACTGGTACCACATGGATATGAACTACCGCGGCCTGATCAACATGCTGATCATGTGTGGTTGTATTGGCCAGAGCGGTGGCGGCTGGGCGCACTATGTTGGCCAGGAAAAGCTGCGGCCGCAGACTGGCTGGCAGCCGCTGGCCTTTGGCCTGGATTGGCAGCGTCCACCCCGGCACATGAACTCCACCTCCTTTTTTTACGCCCACTCCGGTCAGTGGCGCTACGAGAAGCTGGGTGTCGATGAAATACTGTCGCCGCTGGCGGACAAGTCCAAATTCGGTGGCAGCCTGATCGATTACAACGTCCGTGCCGAGCGCATGGGCTGGCTTCCGTCCGCGCCGCAGCTTAACCGCAACCCTCTGGGTATTGCTGCCGAGGCCGAACAGGCAGGCATGGAAGTGGCTGACTACGTCGCCCAGTCCATGAAAGACGGTTCCCTGGCCTTTGCCAGTGAAGATCCGGAAGCGCCTCAAAACCACCCGCGCAATATGTTCATCTGGCGTTCGAATCTGCTGGGTTCCTCCGGCAAGGGCCACGAGTACATGCTGAAGTACCTGCTGGGCACCAAGAGCGGTCTGCAGGGCAAGGATCTGGGCCACGAAGGTGGCGCCAAGCCCAAAGAGGTCAAATGGCATGACGAGGCGCCGGAAGGCAAGCTCGACCTGCTGGTGACCCTGGATTTCCGCATGTCCACCACCTGTCTGTACTCGGACATTGTTCTGCCCACGGCCACCTGGTACGAGAAGAACGATCTGAACACGTCCGACATGCATCCGTTCATCCACGCTGACCGCCGCCACCGATCCGGCCTGGGAAGCGCGCAGTGACTGGGAAATATACAAGGGCATCGCCAAGTCGTTCAGCAAGGCCGCCGAAGGTCATCTGGGGGTCGAAAAAGACGTGGTTACCCTGCCGCTGCTGCACGACGCGCCAGCTGAGCTGGGCCAGCCGTTCGACGTGAAGGACTGGAAGCACGGCGAGTGTGACCTGATCCCGGGCAAAACCGCGCCCAACTTCATCACCGTAGAGCGGGATTACCCGAACACCTACGCACGGTTTACCTCTCTCGGCCCCTTGATGGACAAGCTGGGTAACGGTGGCAAGGGCATCAGCTGGAATACCGAAAAGGAAGTGAACTTCCTCAAGGAGCTGAACTACACCCACATCGACGGCGCCAACGCCGGTCGGCCAAAAATCGAAAGCGCCATCGATGCCGCAGAAGTGATTCTGACCCTGGCACCGGAAACCAACGGCCAGGTGGCGGTAAAGGCCTGGGCAGCGTTGTCAGAAATGACCGGCCTGGACCACACCCACCTGGCGAAAAACAAGGAAGAGGAGAAAATCCGCTTCCGGGATGTGGTGGCGCAACCTCGCAAGATCATTTCCAGCCCCACCTGGTCTGGCCTGGAAGATGAGCACGTGTCTTACAACGCCGGCTACACCAACGTCCACGAGCTGATCCCCTGGCGCACCCTGACCGGACGCCAACAGTTCTACCAGGACCATGAGTGGATGCGGGCCTTTGGTGAGAGCTTGCTGGTGTACCGTCCGCCGATCAACACCAAGGCCGCTGCGCCGATGTTGGGCGCCAAGCCCAACGGCAATCCGGAGAAGGCGCTGAACTGGATCACCCCGCACCAGAAGTGGGGCATCCACAGTACCTACAGCGACAACCTCTTGATGCTGACGCTGTCCCGCGGTGGCCCGATTGTCTGGCTGAGTGAAGACGACGCCCGCGAGATTGGTGTTGAAGACAACGACTGGATCGAGCTGTTCAACGCCAACGGTGCCATCGCCGCCCGCGCGGTAGTCAGCCAGCGTGTCATGCCCGGCATGGTGATGATGTACCACGCCCAGGAGCGGATCGTGAACATTCCCGGCTCCGAAGTGACCGGAACGCGAGGTGGTATTCACAACTCGGTGACCCGGGTGTGTCCGAAGCCAACCCACATGATCGGTGGTTACGCCCAGTATTCCTACGGCTTCAACTACTACGGCACCGTAGGATCCAACCGCGACGAATTCGTGGTGGTGCGCAAGATGCACAACGTCGACTGGCTCGACGGTGAAGGCAACGACGATGTCCAGGAGGCAGTGAAATGAAAATCCGTTCCCAAGTCGGCATGGTGCTGAACCTCGACAAGTGCATTGGTTGCCACACCTGTTCAGTGACTTGCAAAAACGTGTGGACCAGCCGGGAAGGCATGGAATACGCCTGGTTCAACAACGTCGAGACCAAGCCCGGTATCGGCTATCCCAAAGAGTGGGAGAACCAGGACAAGTGGAAGGGCGGCTGGATGCGTGACAGCTCCGGCAAGATCCGCCCGAAAATCGGGGGCCGTTTCCGGGTCCTGGCGAACATTTTCGCCAACCCGGACCTGCCGGAAATTGACGACTACTACGAGCCGTTCGACTTCGATTACCAGCACCTGCATACCGCCGGTGACAGTAAGCATCAACCAGTTGCACGGCCGCGCTCGCTGATTTCCGGCGAGCGCATGAAGAAGATCGAGTGGGGCCCGAACTGGGAAGAGATCCTCGGTACCGAGTTCGCCAAGCGCCGTAAGGACAAGAACTTTGACCAGGTGCAGGCGGATATATACGGACAGTTCGAAAACACCTTCATGATGTACCTGCCGCGCTTGTGCGAGCACTGCCTGAATCCTGCATGTGTTGCCAGCTGCCCGAGCGGTGCCATTTATAAGCGTGAGGAAGACGGCATCGTCCTGATCGATCAGGACAAGTGTCGTGGCTGGCGGATGTGTGTCTCGGGCTGCCCGTACAAGAAGATCTACTTCAACTGGAAAACCGGCAAGTCCGAAAAGTGCATTTTCTGCTACCCGCGTATTGAAGCTGGCATGCCGACCGTGTGCTCCGAGACTTGCGTTGGTCGGATTCGCTACTTGGGTGTGCTGCTCTACGACGCCGACCGTATCGAGGAAGTGGCCAGCGCTCCGGGCGAGCATGAGCTCTACGAAAAGCAGCTGGAAATTTTCCTGGACCCATTCGATCCGAAAGTGATCGAGCAGGCGAAAAAAGACGGCATTCCGATGAATGTCATCGAAGCAGCCCAGCAGAGCCCGGTTTACAAGATGGCGGTGGATTGGAAACTGGCCCTGCCGCTGCACCCTGAATACCGCACCCTGCCTATGGTCTGGTACGTGCCACCCTTGAGCCCGATTCAGTCTGCAGCGGAAGCCGGAAAGGTCGAATTTGACGGCGTTCTGCCCAAGATCGAAAGCTTGCGAATCCCGGTGAAGTACCTGGCCAACCTGCTCACCGCCGGTGACGAGAAGCCGGTGGTTCTGGCCCTGAAGCGGATCATGGCCATGCGTCTGTACAAGCGTGCCGAAACCGTTGATGGCAAGGAAGACCTGCGAGCGTTGGAGGAAGCCGGGCTGACTAAGGCCCAGGCGGACGAGATGTACCGCTACCTGGCCATCGCCAACTACGAAGATCGCTTTGTGATCCCGACGAGCCATCGCGAACTGGCCAAAGAGGCTTTCCCGGATGCCACTGCCTATACCGAGCGTAATGGTTGCGGCTTTAGCTTTGGCGACGGCTGCAACGGCGACAGCGAATTCAACATGTTCGGTGGTCGCAAGCAGACCACAAGCATGGTGCAAAAGCTGGCGACCGTGAAGCAGGTTGACCCGAAACAGCTGCAGGAATAAGGAGGCCAAAATGCAACTTTTAAAAGTACTGGCACGAGTTCTGGAGTACCCCACAGAAGAACTCCAGGCCTCCCAGGACGCTCTGGTGGCTGCTGTTCTTGAGGACAGCAGACTACCGAGGCAGAACAAGGAGCAGCTGCTTCGTTGTGTGGAAAAGCTGTGTGACGGAGATCTGTTGGATCTTCAGGAAGCCTATGTAGCACCTTCGATAAGGGCCGGGCGACGTCCCTGCTGCTGTTCGAACACGTGCACGGCGAATCCCGCGACCGTGGCCAGGCCATGGTGGACCTGATGGAGCAGTACCGCACCAATGGGCTGGAGATAGATGCGAGGGAGCTGCCGGACTACCTGCCACTGTTCCTGGAGTATCTGTCCACACGCCCCTGGGACGAGATCCGCAACTGGCTGGAGGATATTCACCACATCCTCGGATTGCTCGGGGAGCGCCTATACCAGCGGGAAAGCTTTTATCACGTGGTGATGGATTCCCTGCTGATGCTGTCTGGCCGAACGGCCGATCGCCAGGAGCTGGCCCAGATCGTGGCTTCGGAAGAGCGCGACGACACCCCGGAGGCTTTGGACAAAGTCTGGGAAGAGGAAATGGTGAAATTTGTCGATGATCAGGGCAGCTCCTGCAGTACCGGTAGCGTTGTAGGTCAGCGCCGTCGTGAACTGGAACAGACCCAGACCATTCACCTGAGCGATCAGCTGATCACGGATGCAACGCCCCGTCAGGCAGGGCGCGCCTGAGGGCGCAGGAGGAAACGAAAATGATGTCTTATATGAACACACTACTATTCGGGGTTTACCCCTATATAGCCATTACCATCCTGGTGCTCGGCACCTGGGCCCGCTATGACCAGGGGCAGTTCACCTGGAAAGCGCATTCCAGCCAAATGCTGCGCAAGAAAAACATGGTCATGGCGAGCGTCCTGTTCCACGTTGGCGTACTGGTAATCTTCTTCGGTCACCTTGTAGGTCTGCTGACACCGCACGCGTTGTATGAGCCATTCATGACCCCCGGTACCAAGCAGGTCATGGCCATTGTAGTAGGCGGCATTGCCGGTGCTATGGCGTTGGTGGGCGGCATCATGCTGGCCTGGCGGCGCCTGACCGATCCAAGAGTGCAGGCAAGCAGCAGCTTCGCTGACAATCTGGTGATTCTGATTCTCGTGGCACAGCTGGGCCTGGGGATGGCCACCATATTGCCAACTCTGGACCACCTGGATGGCAGCACTATGTTGAAATTCTCCGCCTGGGCTCAGGGGATCTTCACGCTACAAGGCGGAGTTGCCGGCTATATCGAAGACGTGCACTGGATCTACAAGACTCATATCTTCCTGGGCCTCACGATCTTTGCACTTTTCCCGTTCACCCGTCTGGTACACATGCTGAGCGTGCCTGTGGAGTACTTCGGTCGGAAATACCAGGTCGTACGTAAGCGGGCATAAGGCGCGGACGAGGCGCATTAAAGGAGAATAGTCATGCAACTGATTCCTGTAGGCGATGCAGAAAAGCCTAGAAACCAGTTCCCGCCGGTTTACGTCGGTGACACCCTGATTGACGCAGACGCGATCGCCCGGGAAATGCAGCATCATCCTGCGGAAGAGGCTGTCGAGGCTTGGCATGAGGCGGCAAAAAGTCTGGCGATTCGTGAAATCCTCCTGCAGCAGGCCGCCCGCCTGGGGCTTGAGAGCATGGCCGATGAAGAGGACCGTATTGCGGCGTTGTTGGAGCGGGAGCTGGATGTTCCCGACCTGACCGAGCAGGATTGCGAGCGCTTTTATCGGGCCAATCCGGGACGGTTCTGCAGCCCGACGTTGATGGCCGTCAGTCACATTCTGTTGGCGGCGGCGCCGGACGATGTCGAAGAGCGTCTTCGCCAGGAAGAAGCGAGCCGTCAACTGTTGTCATCGCTGCTGGATGGCCGCGCGCAATTCGGCGCGCTGGCCAAGCAGTATTCAGCCTGCGAATCCCGCCACCAGGCGGGCAGTCTTGGCAGATCAGCAAAGGCCAGACCGTCGACGAGTTCGAGCGCCCGGTGCTGTCACTCCAGGAAGGATTGCATCCGGAACTGATCGAAACCCGGTATGGCTGGCACATTGTCTACGTTGATCAACGAATTGAAGGGAAACAGCTGCCTTACGAGCACGTCAAACCCCAGATACGGCAGTATCTGAGTGAGAGTGTGACTCGCCGCGCTTTCCGCCAGTACTTGCAAGTATTGGCGGCGGAAACCGGGGTGACAGGGGTCGACCTGGAGCTGCCGGACTCGCCCTTAATGCAGTAATGGACCGATCCAAGACGGCAGTGGTCGGCGGACGAAACTCTTCTTCCGCCGACCGCTATCCCTAAGGCTGTTTTGCACCACCTTTCGCCCTTAGCATCAATTTGCGAAGTTTGGCTTGGGACACGTTCTCTCAACACCTGCCGTCGATGCGGCTGAACAACAGTTCGTTCTCTGTCTGTATGTGGGCTTTCAGGTCGTCACGAAATGCCGAGAGCCCCTGGTAGAGACGCTGCCAACTCCCGCACGCGCCTTCAGGCAGGGTCAGACCATTCGTGAGGCGTTCCAGTTCCTCCAGCGCGGCGCCGTGGTCATCGTGTTCATGTCGCATCACGGATACAGGCCCGCCAGCCATGGCAATCATGCCACGTGTAATCATCGGGAACAGGATCTTCTCCTCCTTGGCCATATGGTTCTCCAATTCATCGGCCATTTGGGTCAGGTGGGCTGACAGCCCCGCCGGGCAGTCGGTATGACCACCGTGAACCCGTTCCACCCGTTCGGAAAGCTGGATCAGTTCTGGTAACTGCTCTCGGTGGGTGTCGTGGTAACGAGTAAGGATATGTTCGATCAGCTCTTCATTGGATGCCTGGGTCATAGATTCAGTCATTGTCATGACAGTGCTCCTTGGTGGGTGTTGCAGAGAGGGGCCGTCCCTGGCCCGTTCTCCGCTGAATCAAGCGTTCAGCTCACTGACTGCGCCTTGCTCGTCTGTTTCGAAGGAGGCCGGCTTCAGATCCTGGAAGAACACCCCCTTCACCACCTGCCAGTCACCGCCAGGCGCCGACAATAAACACCACGTCGCCGACGGTTCTGACCCAGCGCAGGGTTTGCAGGATATCGCTCTGCATAAAGGCTTCGCTGCGCGCGTACCACAAGCCCTCGCTAGCGCTGGCGACAAACTGGATGATCCCGACAGGCAGCAGGCTGGTGAACAGCATCAGAACCAGGCCAATGTTCAGCCACCAGAAGCCGACCTTCATCAGGCGCTCGTCGAAGACAATGCGGGGGCGGATGTAGCGCAGGATCATCAGCGCGAAGCCCAGGGCCAGGAAGCCATAGACACCGAACAGGGCTGCGTGGGCATGGGTGGGTGTGGTGTTCAGGCCCTGGATGTAATACAGGGCGATTGGTGGGTTAATCATGAACCCGAGCACGCCCGCACCCAGCATGTTCCAGAAGGCAACCGCCACGAAGAAAGTCAGCGGCCAGCGAATGTTTTCCATCCAGGGTGCGCGGGACTTCAGGCGCCAGTTTTCCCATGCTTCGTAACCGAGAACGACCAGCGGTACCACTTCCAGAGCGCTGAAGGTTGCACCCACCGCCATCACCGGAGTGGTGGTGCCGGAGAAATACAGGTGATGGAAAGTGCCCGGCACACCGCCGAGCATGAACAGACTGGCGGATGCCAGGCTGGCTGAAGTCGCCACGGTGCGGGAAACCAGGCCCATACTGCAGAAAATGAATGCGAGGGCAGCGGTGGCGAACACCTCGAAAAACCCTTCCACCCAAAGGTGAACAATCCACCAGCGCCAGTATTCCATGATGGAAATGTGGGTGCGCTCGCCATAGAAGAAGCCCGCGCCATAGAAAAGACCGATGGCGACTACCGAGCCGTCAGGAGAGCCAGCAGGTTTTTGTCACCGGGCTGGCGCAGGGCAGGAACAATGCCGCGCAGCATCAGCACCAGCCAGAACACGATGCCCAGGAATTTGCCAATCTGCCAGAGGCGGCCTAGGTCTACGTACTCGTATCCTTGATGACCCAGCATGAAGCTCAGGTTCGCGGGCATGATTTGCGCGATTGCCAGGAAGTTGCCGATGAACGAACCAGCGACGACAGCCACTAACGCCCAGAACAAAACATCGACGCCCAGTTTCTGGAATTTCGGATCCTTTCCACCATTGATGATGGGGGCAAGGAACAGGCCAGCGGCCAAGAAGCCGGTGGCGATCCAGAACATGGCGGCCTGAATATGCCAGGTGCGCAGTAGTGAGTAGGGGAACCACTCAGAAGTGTTGATGCCGTAAAAGCTCTGGCCTTCCACCGTGTAGTGAGCGGTGGCGCCACCAAGCATAACCTGAACGGTGAACAGGCCGACTACCAACAGCAGGTATTTCCCCAGTGCTTTCTGGGAAGGCGTGAGTCCAACGGCACCGAGTGGGTCCTTGAGCGGTGCTTCCGGCTCCTCGTCCTCTTTGCGCAGGAAGGCCCAGGCCCAGATCAGACCACCCACCCCGGCGATTAGCAGGACCACACTGATTAACGACCAGACCACGTTCTCCGCGCTCGGTTTGTTGTCGATCAATGGCTCATGGGGCCAGTTATTGGTGTAAGTAACGTCGCTGTCAGGGCGCTCGGTGGCGGCAGCCCAGGCAGTCCAGAAGAAGAACTCAGTCATCTGCCGCGGCGCACGGCGCTGGGAAGAGTGTTCTCCTTCATGGCGTAGTTTTCGCGGGTAGACTGCAGTTCTGGCGCATCGCTGAACAGCCGACTGTAGTAATCAGCTGTTTGGGCAATGGCCGCCGCTCTGCGCTCGGATAGATGCAGGGTTCCGGTGGCCGCCTCGTAGGTATTGTTGCGGTACTCAGTTTTCAGGTCGTATTGCAGGGCATTTTGTTGCTGGCCGCTGAGGCTGTGCCAGTCCTGCCCGTATTCCTCCTGTGCAGCAAGCTCCAGCCAGGATTGCAGTTCCCGGTGCAGCCAGTCAGCGGTCCAATCCGGCGCCTGGTAAGCCCCGTGCCCCCAAATGGAGCCAAGCTGCATGCCACCGACGGATTGCCAGGCCGTCTGGCCGTCAAGAATGCTTTCTTCCGTCATAAGCAGGCTGCCATCGGCAGTTACTACCCTGTCCGGAATTGGCGGTGCTTCGCGGTAAACCTCTGCACCAAAATATCCTAGCAATGTGAAGGTAATCCCCACGATGCCGATTAGTAGAAACCATAGGCGTCGGTATTTGGCCATAGCCAGCTCTCCATCGTTTAAAGATGTATTAATAGTACTTCTTAAATTTGGAGAGAGTAAAGTGGAAATGAAGCAAAAAACCTTAGGTCTTTCTATTTCTAGTTCTATGAGAATTTGAACTTGACGGGTGTTCTTCCTAGCTTTACCTTAAAGATCTATTACAAATAAATGTTCTGAGATTTTCATGGAAAAATTCCTTGCTTATGCGAATTCGGTTTTGTTTTTATCGGTTATGGGGCTATTGGCTACGGCGTTACTGGCTTACCCTTTCGCTGACCAACTGAACTTAGGCTGGCTGGTTCTTGCTCACATTGGGACATTGCTATTTGCGATTAGTATCAAAATTTCCTACGTGGCCCGACTGGTTTTTCTTGGCCGACTGGGTAGGCCGATGCACTGAGGAAGGAAAGCAACGATGCGGCCATCGCCTGTTTTAAGATGGACTTTGGGGAGATCATTTGGGTGAGAATTGTATTTATTGCTCTGGCCTATCTTTCCGTGATCATCGCTGCGGCAGGAGTGATATTGCCGCTATTGCCGACCACGCCTTTTGTCTTGCTGGCTGCATTTTTTGCCAGCAAAGGGTCGCCCGGGTTCGCTCAATGGCTTGAACACCACCCAAAGTTTGGTCCGATGATTGAGCGGTGGCGCACAGGAAGAGCCGTACCAACCCACGCCAAAGTGCTGGCATGCATCACCATGGTGATCAGCTGGGCCATTTTGATGGTGTTAGGGATGTCTGTCGCAGTCTTGGCGATTACAGGTTTGTTGTTCGCAGGCATTGCATCTTACCTGGTCACCCGGCCAGCCTTGTGACTTCGTGAATGACTGGAGTATGAATGCACATCACTCGTTATACGGATTTCTCTCTCCGCGTACTGATCTACCTTGCGGTTCAGGGTGATCGACTGTCTACAATCAAGGAAATTGCGGAGAGTTATGATATCTCGAAGAACCATCTGATGAAGATCGTTCACCAGCTCAATCGAAAGGGCTACATTGAGACCGTCAGGGGGAAAAACGGGGGTATGCGTTTGCAGATGGCGCCTCGCGACATCAATATTGGGATTCTGGTCCGGGAAACGGAAGAAGATCTGAACATCGTGGAGTGCTTTGCAACAAAGGATGCCTGCAAGATATCCCCGGTCTGTGGTCTGCGCGGCATGTTTGGCGAAGCGATGGACGCGTTTCTTAAAACTCTGGACCAGTACACCCTTGAGGATGTCATTCCCCGTGCCCATCGCACTCAGCTGCTGCGGATACTGCAGATTTCATAGTGTGTGAGCGATCAGTCGGTAGTTTCGTCATTGTGAATCGACTGAGTCGGAATCAGTCATAATTTGGAAGATTCGTTCATGAGCAGTTACCTGGTTCTGAAAAGTGTGCACATGACAGCTGCCTACTTAACAGTGGCTCTGTTTTCCCTACGGCTTTTGCTGGATGCAGTGGGCAAGCCCCGCTGGCGCACGACGCCACTGCGCTGGATTCCCCATGCCAATGATACGGTGTTGTTGGTCGCGGCCATCAGCCTGCTAGTCGTGACCCCCTGGATGCCCTTTGTGCACGGATGGCTGACGGCGAAGATTCTACTTTTGGTTGGCTACATTGTGCTGGCGCCTTCGCCATAAAGGAAACCTGCAGCCTGCAGGTAAGGCTGATTGCCTCGGTCCTGGCGCTGGTGCAGATCATGGCGATTTTTCATCTGGCGATTCATAAACCTTTCTAGCCTGCCCCGGTAATACCCCTTTC
The DNA here is from genome assembly GCF_000830985.1 of Marinobacter similis. GTDB lineage: Bacteria > Pseudomonadota > Gammaproteobacteria > Pseudomonadales > Oleiphilaceae > Marinobacter > Marinobacter similis. Next base: position 3,186,670 of record NZ_CP007151.1, read on the forward strand.
CATCCAGCCGAATACCCCCTCTGGGGGAGCGATCAGCGCTCCTACTCCTCGTAAAATCGACATCAGTAAAAACCTGTTTCCGCGAGGATTTACCCATGTCACACGCCTCGGCCGACGCGCCTTTCCAGCCCCTGGATATTGCAGTACTGACCGTATCCGACACCCGATCATTGGACAACGATCAGTCAGGTGACACTCTTCAGCAGCGTCTCATCGGGGCCGGGCATCAATTAAGCGAGCGGGTGCTGGTGAAAGACAACGTCTACGCCATTCGCGCCGTGGTGTCCCGTTGGATCGCCAGCGCTCAGGTGCCGGTGATCCTGGTTACCGGTGGCACGGGCTTTTCCAGTCGCGACAGCACGCCCGAAGCCTTGATGCCTTTGTTTGATAAAACCGTTGAAGGTTACGGCGAGCTCTTTCGCCATCTGTCGTTGGCTAGCATCGGCACGTCGACCATTCAGTCGCGCGCGGTCGCCGGTCTGGCCAACCGCACACTGATTTGCGCCATGCCCGGAGCGCCCAGAGCCTGTGCGCTAGCCTGGGACGAAATCATCGGGCCCCAGTTGGACATTCGTCATCGGCCCTGCAATTTCGTTGATCAGCTTATCACTGTGCCTGATGCGGCCTGCTCCACCCGGACACTGTCAGGAGTCGCGTAATGAGTGAGTGTATCTGTGATATCGAGCGTCCACGACAGGCAAGCGAAAAGGTAAAGCAGTTGATGTCGGTGGAAGACGCAAAGAGTGCGCTGGCTGACATGGCCAGAATCCTGGTGGGCCGGCAGCAGGTCCTGTTGGCCCATTGCCAGGGGCGTATCCTGGCTCGCGACCTCTACGCAGCTCAGACTGTCCCTCCCCATGACAACAGCGCCATGGACGGATATGGATTAAGTCTTGAGGACTTGCCGGAAAATCGAGTTCTTTCAGTCGCTCAGCGAGTGCCAGCTGGCGTCTTTCCCGCAGCCCATGAAAAGCGAACGGCGGTAAGGATTTTTACCGGCGCGCCAATCCCCGCAGGTGTGGATACGGTTATTCCGCAGGAACAGGTGAATCTGTTAGCCGATGGTCGGATCGAATTACAGGTGGTCCCGAAACTGGGTCAAAACATCCGGCGTGCCGGCGAGGACATCCAGGCGGGCACTCTGCTACTGGCGGCCGGTACTCGCCTTGAGGCCGCTGAAATTGGTCTTCTGGCAAGCCAGGGCATTCCAAAAGTAGAAACGTTTGTGCCGTTACGTGTAGCTGTTGTTACTACCGGCGATGAACTGGCGAAACCTGGCCAGCCCCTCGGCCCTGGCCAGATCTATGACATCAATTCATTTGCATTGCGTGGTGCCTTGGAGCGCTTGGGTTGTCAGGTGACCCAGATCGGTTTGGTTGCGGATACGCTGAGTGCTACGCGTGAGGCACTTGCCCAAGCGGCCGAGTCGCATGACCTTGTGATTACCACTGGTGGCGTCTCCGTTGGCGATGAGGATCATGTTCGGGCAGCGGTTGAGGTGTTGGGAAGTCTTCATCTCTGGGGCATTGCCATAAAACCCGGGAAGCCGTTTGCGTTCGGGCGCATTGGTCAGACTCCTTTTTTGGGCTTGCCGGGCAATCCAGCAGCTGCACTGGTGACGTTTGAGGTTTTGGCGGCGGACTTTGTTCGCCAGTTGATGGGTGGGAGAAACCGACAGGTCCAGCCGCTGCATGTGCCAGCGGGCTTCAGCCGCGCCCGAACCAACCCGCGACAGGAATATCTTCGGGTGGTGCTCAGGAACGGTGAAGGATCTCTCAAGGCTGACCTGGCGGGTTCCCAGAGTTCCGGCGTGTTGAGCGTGGCAAGCAGGGCCGATGGCTACCTGATAATTCCACCACATCAACCCATTACTGAGGGCCTGGACTATGGCTTTGTCCATCGTGACCAGTTCTATTACTGATGGTATCCCGCAGTTTGCGGATCCAGAGATCGATGACGGGCCTGCGTGGCTTTCCAGCCTACGCCATCATCCCTTGTTCAGTGAGCTCAGCAGCGACGATTTCCGTGCGCTGTGCCAGCGAATTCGGCGGATCGACATGGACAACCATGAGTTGCTCTACCGCCAGGATACCGAAGCCCAGCATTTCTATTTTGTGGTGTCAGGTCGATTAAGACTTTACCGGCTGGACTACTCAGGTCTCGAGCGGACGCTTGACAGTGTGGCTGCCGGGGATTGCGTCGCCGAAGTCATGATCTATGCCAATCCTGCTCGGTACGCCTGTTATGCAGAATCACTGAAAAGAAGCGTGATTTTAAGTATTCCGATTCAGGCCTACCGAGCATTGATCAAGGCTCATCCGGATTATGCCGAAAAAGCACTTGCGCATTACGCCGCCCGCGCGGTCTCACGGTTCCACGATCTGGAAATCATGACGGTTCAAAGTGCCCGCGATCGACTCATCCGCTACCTCCTTGATCTGTTACCCGAGGGCGCCCAGGGCGACACCGAGATCGAACTGCCATTGCCGAAATGCCTCATTGCTTCACGCCTGGCCATGCAACCAGAGACCTTCTCGCGGCAACTGAATGAGCTCAAAAACAATGGACTGGTTCGTGTTACCGGTGCTCGCCTGAGAGTACCTGATGTCTATCGACTCAAGCAGTTTGGCTGCTAGAGGTCCACAGCAATGGAAAATACGAACGTCACCCGTAAAAACCTGCCTCTGATTTACGCCTGCTCAGGTTGTTCCGATGTCGCTCAACTGGCAAATAACGCGGCAGTGAAGCTTGATCATGCCGGTTGTTTTGAGATGTCCTGCATCTCCGGAGTAGGCGGAAAAATCAAACCCCTGGTCAAGACGGCTCAATCCGGTCGGCCTATCACCGTTATTGACGGATGTCCCCTGCAATGTGCCAGAGCGTGTCTGGAAAATATCGGTGTGCGGCCCCGACGCCATATTCGCTTGTACGACTACGGATTCAAGAAGCATTACGGTCAAAGCTACGATGCCGAAACAGTTGACGCCGTTTGTCAGCTTGTTCTGAGGGGCCAGCTCTCAGACGACGTTGAACAGAAGTCCGTAGCGCCCATTAAAGAGAGAACGCATGATGATTGAGAGTTATCGAGACCTAGTTGAAGCTGCTGATACCCAATCGGAACCTCAGCGGTTTCTGTTTGTGTTCTGCGAGGCCGAATTACCCGATGATGCTTCGAGCGAGGAAAAACAACGCTTTGAAAGCGGCGTGGGCGGCGCGTTAACACCTGTTGTGTGCGTCGACAAGCTGGTTGATGAGGCACGGTCGTTTGACAGCCTGGTAGAAGAATCACAGTCAACTGGTCATCACTGGGATGTTGTATTTGTGGCGGCGCTGTCAGGACGTGCTGGGCAGTCACCAACGGCCGATGAAGCCCAGCAACCAATGCAGATGATGGTAGAGACCATTCGTCTGGGAAAGGTGGCGAACTATCTGCCGTTTTCCCGCACCGGTGAGCTATTGATGATTGGCTGAAAGCTGGTAACAAATGTGGGGCGAGACAGCGGTCTTAGCCCCCGGTCATATTCATAAAGCGCAAAATCTGCACATCACCTTGAGTATCAAAGTAATGGCGCTCCGGCTTCAGCTCCATGGCTTTAATGATGGTCTCACGGAGTTTGTCATTACTCTCTGGATAAGCTCGAAGCACCCGCCTCAGGTCTACTGAGTGCTCATTGCCGAGACACAGAAGCAGACGCCCCTCGACAGTGACGCGGACGCGATTGCAGGTGGCACAAAAATTATGTGAATGCGGTGAGATAAAGCCGACACGGATCGGGCTATCGGACATTCGGAAATAGCGTGCGGGTCCGCCCGAGTTGTCCATGGTTGGGAAGAGATCGTGGCGAGACGTTATCTGCTCACGAACCCTGTCACTGCTGAAAAAGCTTTCGCTGCGATCGTGCTCGGTGATCGTACCTAGCGGCATTTCCTCAATAAAACTGATGTCCACCTGTTTGCGACGGGCAAATTCAACCAGATCCAGAATCTCGTCATCGTTGCGGCCTCTCATGATGACGACGTTCAGCTTGATACCCTCAAAGCCTGCTTCGCTCGCCGCATCGATTCCTGCCAGCACATTTTTGAGGTGCCCTGTGCGGGTAATTTGCTTGAACCGCTGACTATCCAGAGTGTCCAGGCTGATATTGAGCCGCTTGAGACCAGCCCTACGCAGGGGGTCGGCCAGGGTGGATAACTGGTTGCCATTGGTGGTTATGCCAAAGTCCCGTAAACCCATGCTGCCTATCTCCTCGACCAGTTCGAGGATGTCTCTGCGCACCAGCGGTTCTCCGCCAGTGAGGCGAATTTTCTGGGTTCCCAGGCTCTGGAAAGTCCTCGCCAGGCGGGCAATTTCCTCAAGCGTTAACACCTGCTGGCGCGGTAGAAATGTCATGTCTTCGGCCATGCAGTAAACGCAACGAAAATCACATCGATCGGTCACCGATAAACGGACATAGTCGATGGTACGGCCAAACCGGTCTCTAAGAGGCTGAACGGAAGTGGAGTAGTGGGACATTAGATCTCCTTAACCACCAGTGACCGGAGGGAATAAAGCAAGCTCATCGCCCGGTACGACTCGATGGCCTTCACGTACCATTGAGTGGTTGACGGCCATCATCAGACGAACGTCGTCGAAAACCCGCCAAAGCTCTGGCCGTGAGCGCAGAGTTGAGAGCACTTCGGAAATCAGGACACCATCGGCGGGCACGTCGTAGGCAAGCACTTCCGTGCCGGAAAGCTCCCTTAACTGGGCGAAGAATCGAATAGTAATTGAGTGGTTCATAGCGGAATCAATTGTGAAAAGAGGCAGGGTCCATTGTTGCAAGCGATGAGCACTGGGCCGATACCCCCGTTGGGGTACCAGCGTGGTTATTTGGTGAAGGTTGTTGATAACTCGTCACCGCAAACCATCGACTCTCGGCCGCATCAAAATGCCTGCATAACGAAACAGAAAGAGGGCAAATGCCAACACCCACAAGGCAGCAGCCAACCGCAGGCCAACCGTCCAATCGATGAGGCCGAACGTGGCGGATACCCGGGTGATCGCGGCCAGGTGCACGCAAGCGAATGCGAGCACCATGCCGACCGGCAACAACAGCGCCCGGCCGGTATGCCCCAGTGCTACTCGGGAGATGACTCCGAGCACAAGACCGCCGATGACCCCGAGGCCGGCCGCATGCAACCAGGCACCAGCGGGCCAGTCGAGCAGCAAGTGGCCAGATAATAAAGCCAGGGCAACTGGTATCCACAAAAGAGAAAGGTGAAGGATCCACAACAGCGGATTGCTGGCTACCAACCAGCCTTTCCAGCCGATGATTCGGACGAGCATTAGGATGGCCGCCAGCATTGACAGTAGGCCGCTCAGCGTCTCGTAGCGGGTAAACAAGAAGGCCAAGAGAGCCAGCATGCTCACCAGACTGAGTGTGTCTAGAATGGGAACAATGCGCACAGCTGAACTGTTACGTCCTGTTTGCTTGAGCCAGCTCCGGGAAAATGCCGGAGTGATTCGCCCCCCAATAATTCCGGACAATGCCATCGCTATCACCAGTCCGCCGACGATGAACATCCGCCCATTGGTGAGAAGAAACCCTAGTTGCATGGACCACAATAATGCGAGAACGGCGAGTATTACCCATTGTCGGTGCTGACGCGCTGTCCAAATACGCCGGCCCGCGTCGAACATGACCAGAGGTATAAAAGCGAGGTTAACAACGGTTACAAGCCAATCAGGCAGATTCGCACCAGTCGCCAACATCAGTCTGCCAACGAGCCAGACTGACCAGAGTCCGAGTAACTGGGCACCGTGTAACCGTTCGGTATTGGTCCAGACGCAGACGGCCGTCAATAGAAAGCCCGCAATCGCGGCCGACAATAAGCCGAATAGCATCTCATGTTGATGCCAGAACAAGCCCGGGAGTGCGAGCGGAAGATCAATCGCGCCTGTGACAACGCCAACCCATAAGGGCACCTCGACGACAGCCATAATCGCCAGCGAAAAAAAGAAGATCCGGAAGGGATAATCAAATAACTGAGCAAAAGACAGGTCAGGAAGGACGTCGGCGTTTGAGTGCATGGAAGGGCTCCAGAATGCTAAGCGGTCGAACTAAGCTAGCCCTTATATGAAGTAAAGAAAATATATCTTTTTGAGTATTCTCTCGGCTCAAATCGATGGCGATACTTGGAGCCCAATGCCACGATCTTAAAGAGGTTGAGATGAGCTGGCTTGCTCTCAACAAGCCAGCAATGTGAGGCCCAACTTGCTTCAGTCATACTCGCGACTGCGTTGAGTGGCCGGATTAGGGGTGGGTCTTGAAACGTCCTACCAACTGCGCCAAAGCATCGGCATTGGACAGCAGAGTCTGGGCAGAAACATTACTTTCCCTGCCTTTTTCGGCGGTCTGGGCGGACTTGTCCGAGATGGTCACCAGGCGTTGGGTGATGTCTTCACAGACACTGCTTTGCTCTTCGGACGCCGACGCTACCTGCTCGTTCATTTCGTTGATTTCTCCGATCGCGGCAACAATGCGCTCAATCGACTCAACTGCCTGGGTATTGGCTTGAAGTGCTCGGTCACTGCGTTGGCTTGAGGTCCGAATGGATTCAACCGCGGCGGCTGCCTTCTTTTTGAGGCCGGTAATCATCTTGTCAATTTCTTCGGTGCTGTGGGTGGTCTTCTGCGCCAGATTTCGCACTTCGTCTGCTACTACTGAGAAGCCACGTCCGTGTTCGCCCGCCCGGGCAGCCTCGATTGCCGCATTAAGGGCAAGCAGGTTGGTTTGCTCGGCAATAGCATTGATCACTTCAAGCACGGAGTTGATGTTGTCGACGCCTTTGCCCAGTTCTTCTACTTCGTAGGCCGAAGCTCCAATGTCATTGTTTAGAGCATTCATCTCAGCGGCCGCATTGGCGACGATTTCTTTAGACTTGGCCGTGTCGCGATTGGCTTCCACTGCTGAGCTGGCCGCACCGGCCGCGCTCTGACTGATCTGATTGGCGGCTGTGGTCATCTCGGTGACCGCGGTCGCAACCTGCTCGGTTTCCGCTCCCTGTTCGTTGACCAGGGCAGAGAGATGACTTGTGTGCTGATTAATCGACTCCGCATTCTCATGGGTGCGTTTGGCATTGGCTTTGGTGTCGCGGACCAGATCAGAGAGGGTGCCGATGAAGGTGTTTATGTGATCCGCCAATTTACCCAGCTCAAAGCGGTCATTTACTTCCACTCTGGCCGTCAGGTCGGCCTCGCCGGCAGACAGGTTTTCCACTGATTTCGAAATCCGGTCGATGGGGCGGCTGATGGTGAGGCTGATGCTGTACCCGATGATGCCGGCGAGCAGGACCGCAATAGCGGCAATACCGGCAAACACGGCCTGGCTGGCGTCGAGTTCCTGTGCGCCAGCGCCTTCCAGCTTTGCCAACACGGTGCCGACGTCATCGAAGTAGAATCCTGTGCCTAGCATTATGTCCCAACGATCCAGATAGATCGCATAACCCTGCTTCGGGGAGGGTTCGGTCTCACCCGGCCTCGGGAACCAGTAGGTGTAGTAGCCCTCGCCGCTTTTGCCGGCGCGGATCAGGCCGCGAACCAGGTATTCGCCTTTTTTGTCTTTCAGGTTCCAGAAATTCTCGCCCAAGCCTTTTTCGGACTGGCCCAGGAGTACGCGATCACCCCGTTCGGTATAACCGAAAATATACCCATCTTCGCCGTACTTGAGGTTTTTCAGAATCGGCAACGCCTCTTCGAAGGAGCCTCCGTTTTCATAGATGTGCTGGATCGAGGTGTAGGCCATGTCCATGTAGTGTTTGAGCTCGTCCTTTTTAATGCCGTTGACGCTCTCCTCAACAGTTGTCATCTGGTTATCCACCAGATCCGAGGTTTGGGTGGTGAACGTCAGAAACAGCGCGCCGGCTAGCAGTAGGACAGGAACAAGCGCCAGAATGAGAAGCCGGTTACGAATGGAAATGGGCATTACTACCTCGATACGAGAAATCAGATTGAGTTATTAGCGAGTGGGGAGCGTCCATCGCCCTGGGTTGGGCTGGTTTAAGGTGGGTACCGCAGCAGACCACTGTTAGCTCTATGTGATCGACCGAAACCGCCGGACCTTTAATGCCTAAAATGTTTTTGATTGTAACTGTTCTGCTGGTCTTTGCTGACTTAGAGGTTTTGTAAAACTCGGATATTTGCTATTTTGCAAACCAGATTGGCGATAATCGCCGATCTGACATGCTAGCGGGAGAGACCGCGCTACACTCTGGTGTGGCCGGCGCCGAAGGAGCAACTGCCCCGGAAACTCTCAGGCAAACGGACCGCTAGCATGAATACTTTCCGAAGAGCTGCCGACGACTGCGTCCGTTGGCACACCGAAGGAGCAAGCCGCTGATTTCAAGGAATTGGCGCGTGAATCTCTCAGGTACCGTGACGGAAGGGGTGCTTTCTACCATGCTGTACACAGAATCCTGTGTTAACAGGCTGTGGGGAAAGGGAACCCTGGACGCCTCTTGGAGAGTTCTATGAAGCGAATTGCAGTTATCGGCGGTGGTATCACCGGTATTACCACGGCTTACACCCTGGCCAAGCGCGGCTGGATGTCACCGTTTACGAAAAGCACCGCTATGCCGCGATGGAAACGTCCTTCGCCAACGGCGGCCAGTTGTCGGCGTCCAACGCTGAGGTCTGGAACAACTGGCAGACCATCATCAAGGGCATGAAGTGGATGATGCACAGCGATGCCCCGTTGCTGGTCAATCCCAAGCCGTCCTGGCACAAATTAAGCTGGTTTGCCGAGTTCATGGCGGCAATTCCCCAGTACGAAAAGAACACCACTGAAACCGCCCGCCTGGCCATTGCCGCCCGTGAACACCTGTTCCAGTGGGCGCAGGACGAAGGCATCGATTTCGATCTGAAGAAGCAGGGCATCCTGCACATTTACCGCGACAAGGCTGGTTTTGACCACGCCTCGAACGTGTCCAAGCTGCTGGCAGCGGGTGGCCTCGAGCGCCGGCCGGTGACTCCTGAGGAAATGAAATCGATCGAGCCCACGCTGGCCGGTACTTACTACGGTGGTTTCTACACCGAGAGCGATTCCACCGGAGATATCCACAAGTTCACCAACGGCCTGGCTGACGCGATCCAGCGCCGCGGCGTTAAGACCAACTACGGCCACACCGTTACAGAACTGAGCGCAGATGCCTCCAGCGCCTGGGTTACCTCCTTTGACGGCAAAGAACAGACCCGTGAAACCTACGACGGCGTGGTGATCTGTGCCGGTGTTGGCAGCCGCGCTCTGGCGGCCAAGCTGGGTGATCGGGTCAACATCTATCCGGTTAAAGGCTATTCCATCACCGTGGAGCTGGACGACGAGGCCTCTCAGCAAGCGGCGCCGACCGTCAGCCTGCTGGATGATGCCACCAAGCTGGTCACCAGTCGTCTGGGTGATGACCGTTTCCGGGTTGCCGGTACTGCCGAGTTCAACGGCTACAATCGCAACATCCGCGACGACCGCATCAAGCCGCTGACACGTTGGGTTGAGGAATGCTTCCCCGGGGTCAGCACTCGTCGCGTGGTGCCTTGGGCTGGTCTGCGTCCCATGTTGCCGAACATGATGCCGCGCGTCGGCCCCGGCCGCCTGCCTACGGTGTTCTACAACACCGGTCACGGCCACCTGGCTGGACGCTCTCCGCCATCACAGCCGAGTTGCTGGCGGATGCGGTTGATACGGCGCCCTCAGGCGCGACCGTGAGCACGGCTCGCTAGGCTCAATCAGAACCTGACGTTCCAAGCGATTCGACAAGGAAGTCGAGCAGCATCCGGACTTTCGGAGACAGGTGACGGGTTTGGGGATAAACCGCCCAGATACCGTCATCATCCTCCCGGTAGTTTGTCAGCAGCGGCAGCAACTGCCCCGTATCCAGTGCTGTTTGCACGTAATAGTCCGGTAACTGGACGATACCAATCCCCTTCAATGCTGCATCCAGCAACGCCCTGCCACTGTCGCACCGGATGTTTCCGCTGATTCGGACATTGCGAGGTTGGCCCTGTTCCTGAAAACGCCAGTAATCCAGGTTGCCCTGCAGACAGTTGTGTTGCGCCAGTTCGGCGAGCTCTTGGGGCGCGCCGTGGGCCGAGAGGTACTGGGGCGATGCACATACATACAGGGTCCGGGATGCCAGGCGCCGGGCCATCATGCTGGAGTCCTCCAGCTTGCCGAGCCTTACGGCCAAATCATAACCCTCGCCCACCAGGTCCAGTTTCTGGTTGGTCAGGTTCATTTCGACGTCCAGTTCCGGATACTTCACCACAAACTCGTTCACCAGGGGCGCAATCCTCTTCTCACCGTATGTAATGGGTGCGGTCAGCCTGAGCTTGCCCCTTGGGGATAACTGCAGGTTGGTGATGGAGCGCTCGGCATCGTCCAGCGCATCCAGGACCTGCCGGCATTGCTGGTAGTAAATTCGGCCTGCCTCCGTAACCGATACCCGCCGCGTTGTCCGGTAGAAGAGCCGGGTGGCCAGCCGGGTTTCCAGCGCACTGACCTGCCGGCTCACCTGAGCGGTCGAGACGCCGAGTCTCCGGGCGGCCTGGGTAAAGCTCTCGGTTTCGGCGACGGCAACAAACTCGTTCACGCCTTCCCAGCGATACATGCCTGTTCTCTCCACGTCTGCTAAATCTGATGATTGTTACAGCACAGTAAAAGTAATTTGATGAGCAGGGTCATTATCAATTGATTGTGGATAAATACAATGGATGCACAAATCAGATGGCGCTAATCGCCGTCCACAAGCTACCAGCGGAGAGCGTTATGGCTGAAATCATCAAATCAAAAGCAGCAATTGCCTGGGGACCGGGCCAACCTCTGTCAGTGGAAGAGGTGGACGTCATGCCCCCAAAGGCAGGGGAAGTCAGGGTGCGTGTTGTCGCCACCGGCGTTTGCCATACCGATGCGTTTACCCTTTCTGGCGAGGATCCGGAGGGCAACTTTCCGGCTATTCTCGGCCATGAAGGCGGCGGCATCGTTGAGTCGATTGGTGAGGGTGTCACCAGTGTGCAGGTGGGTGACCACGTTATTCCGCTCTACACCCCGGAATGTGGCGAGTGCAAATTCTGCCTGTCGGGCAAGACTAATCTATGCCAGAAAATCCGCGAAACCCAGGGTAAGGGCTGATGCCCGATGGCACCTCGCGCTTTTATAAAGATGGCGAACCCATCTTCCATTACATGGGCTGCTCGACTTTCTCTGAGTACACCGTGTTGCCGGAAATTGCCTTGGCCAAGGTCAGCAAAGAGGCGCCGCTGGAAGAGGTCTGTTTGTTGGGCTGCGGCGTGACCACCGGCATGGGCGCGGTGATGAACACCGCCAAGGTAGAAGAGGGCGCCACCGTCGCCATTTTCGGTCTGGGTGGCATTGGTCTGTCTGCCATCATTGGTGCCGTCATGGCGAAAGCCAGCCGAATCATTGCCATCGACATCAACGAGAGCAAGTTCGACCTGGCCCTCCAGTTGGGCGCAACCGACTGCGTCAATCCGAAGGATTATGACAAGCCGATTCAGGAAGTCATTGTTGAGCTGACCGATGGCGGCGTGGATTATTCCTTCGAGTGCATCGGAAACGTGGATGTCATGCGGTCTGCCCTGGAATGCTGTCACAAAGGCTGGGGCGAGTCGGTGGTCATCGGTGTGGCCGGGGCCGGCCAGGAAATCTCAACCCGTCCGTTCCAGCTGGTCACCGGCCGGGTCTGGAAAGGCTCAGCGTTTGGCGGTGTCAAAGGCCGCTCTGAGCTACCGGGCATGGTTGAACGTTACCTGCAGGGCGAATTCAAGCTGAACGATTTCATTACCCACACCATGGCGCTGGATACTATCAACGACGCCTTTGAGCTGATGCATGAAGGTAAAAGCATTCGGACTGTTATCCACTTCGATCAGTGAATAGAGTGGCCGCCTGTCCTGATGGTCAGGCGGCCTATTCGTTCTCTGAGGTCAGCGAGACCTGAACAAGTTCGTGCTGCAGTTTCTTGAGAAGGTGCAGCAGGCTGACCCCGTCATCGAAACTCAAACCCTGCAGCGCCTGCTGGTAGAACTCGGTGATGGTGTCCTGCAGCTGATTCCAGAACTTCTGCCCACTGTCAGTCAGTTTCACCAGCCGGGCGCGACGGTCCTGTGGGTCCGTTATTCGAACCACATGGCCATCCCGCTCCATTCGTTTCAGAACCCCATCAAGATTCTGCCGGCTCACGTACAGGTATTCTTTCAGCTGGTTGAACGAGGTGCCATCCTCAAAACCTTCCCGTGACAACGCACCCAGCACTGCCCACTGCACCGCACTGATTCCCATCTCATTCTGAACCTGCCGCTGCAGGATGTTGCCAGTCTGGAACAGGCGAAAAAACAGCCGGTTCGGAATGCCGCCGGATTCGTTGACGATCATCTGAGCTCCTGTGTGTCCCCGGGGCTGGGATGCCTTACGTGGGTAGGTATTCGCGGGCAATAATATTCTTCATGATCTGCGCGGTGCCGTCACCTATTTGCAGACCCAGAACGTCCCGCAGACGCTGGGCAAAGGGCAGATCCTCGCCCCAGCCAGTATGGCCATGGGCCAGCAAACACTGTTTCACCACATCAAACGCCAGCTTTGGTCCCCACCACTTGTTCATGGCAGCCTCGGCGTTGTGGGGCAGGTGGCTGTCCTTCAACCAGAGCGCATGGTAGCACTGCAGGCGGGCGGCATGAACGTAAGTCTGGTATTCCGCCAGTGGGTGGGTCAGGCCCTGGAACGCCGACAGGTTCTGGCCGAAGGCGGTGCGCTCGGTCAGCCACTGCCAGGTTTCGTCCAGAGACTGCTGGGCTACCGCCAGGCACTGCAGGCCGATCAGAGCACGGCTGTAGTCAAAGCCCTGCATCACCTGTTTGAAGCCCTTTCCCTCATCACCCATCATGTGGCTGGCAGGTACCTCCACGTTGTCGAAAAAGATGGAGCCGCGGCCGATGGCGCGTTGGCCGTTGTCCTCGAATCGGGTGGTGGTGATACCCGGTGTGTCCATGGGCACTAAAAATGCGCTGATCCCGGAGGCTCTTTGTTCTACCGTTCCGGTGCGGGCAAACACCACCGCCACATCAGCCTGATCGGCCATGGAGATGGAGGTTTTTTCGCCGTTGAGCACATAGACGTCGGCCTTTTTCTCCGCTTTCAGGCGCAGGTTTGCGGCGTCGGAACCGCCGTGGGGTTCTGTCAGGGCAATGCAGGCGACTTTTTGGCCAGAAGTGATGCCGTGCAGCCACTCTTGGGCCAGATCCGGCGCCGCATGACTGGCAATAATCTGGCCGTTCAATGAAGCCAGCAGCGGAATGTAGCCGACGTTGAAATCCCCTTTGGCGATCTCTTCTATGATCAGGCCACTGGTGACACAGTCCATACCGCTGCCACCGAACTCCTCCGGCAGCTCGCCACCCAGCAGACCCATCTCACCGAGCTGGCGGATGACATCCTTTTCGATCACCCCTTCCTTGTCCCGCTTGCGGTAGCCCGGAGCCAGCACCTCGGCGCTGAAGCGGGCCACGACCTCGCGGATTGCGTTCTGTTCTTCGTTAAATCCGAAATTCATGGTGTTCTCCAGGCTTTGTCTGTGACCCGGCCGCATACAGCCACCGGGTCGGTCTGCTTACTTGTAGAATTTCCGGAAGTCCGGCTTGCGCTTTTCCTTGAATGCGTTGACGCCTTCCCTGGACTCGTCGGTGTTGTAGTACAGGCTCAGGGCCTGCATGCCGAGTGCGCCAATGCCGGCAATGTTGTCGCTGTCCGCGTTAAAGGAACGTTTGGCGATGGAGAGGGCGGTCGGGCTCTTCTCGAGGATTTCGTCACACCATTGGCGTACTTCTTCGTCTAGCTGATCTGCTGGTACCACCGCGTTCACCAGCCCCCACTCCAGGGCCTGCTCTGCCGAATACTTGCGGCACAGGTACCAGATTTCACGGGCCCGTTTTTCACCGACCACCCGCGCCAGATAGGCGGTGCCGAACCCGGGGTCGACCGAACCAACTTTCGGGCCGACCTGGCCGAATATGGCGGATTCCGAGGCAATGCTGAGATCGCAGATCACATGGAGGACATGGCCGCCGCCAATGGCGAAGCCGTTGACCCGGGCGATGACCGGCTTGGGCACCTCCCGGATCAGGCGCTGCAATTCCTCCACGGGCAAGCCGATCAGGCCTCGGCCGTCGTACTGGCCTTCGTGGGCTCCTTGGTCACCGCCAGTACAAAAGGCTTTCTCACCGGCTCCGGTAAAGACGATGACGCCGATGTCCTTGTTCCAGCCGGCCCGGTTGAAGGCATCGATCAGTTCCATGCAGGTCTGGCCGCGGAAGGCGTTGTAACGCTCCGGCCGGTTAATGGTAATAGTGGCGACGCCGTCGCTTTCGTCGTAAAGAATATCTTCGTAGGTCATGATGCAGTCTCCTGATTCGTGTAACTGGGCGCTTAGCCGGCCATGGTCAGGCCGCCGGACACGCTGATAACCTGGCCGGTGATGAAGTTGGCATCGTCACTGGCAAGCAGGGCGATAACGCCGGGGTAGTCTTCCGGTTGCGCCAGCCGCTTCATGGGTACCGCGTTGCGGAAGGCTTCCAGCAGTTTCTCCGGGTTGGGCGCGCTCTCGGCCACACCTTTAAGCAGGGCAGTGTCCGTGGGACCAGGACAAACCACGTTCAGGCACACATTTTTGGTAGCCAATTCCCGGGCCACGGTCTTGCTGAACCCCACCAGGCCAGCCTTGCAGGCGGCGTAGACGGATTCGCCGGAAGAGCCGACGCGAGCGGCATCGGAGGCGATATTGATGACCTTGCCACCGCCGGCGGCGACCATCTTCGGCAATACCACATGGTGCATGTTCAGGGCGCCAGTAAGGTTCACCGCAATCAGCTGTTCCCAGAGCTTCGGCTCGGTTTTCAGAAAGGGCATGAAGCGGTCGAAACCGGCGTTGTTCACCAGCACGGTCGGTACGCCCAGTTCGTTTTCGATAGCGGCTACAGTGTCAGTAATCGCGGCGTAATCGGTGATGTCGGCGGCGTAGGCGCGGGCCTTACCACCCGTCTCGGTGATCAGGTCTGCCGTGGCCTGGGCCGCGTTCTCATCACGGTCGAGCACGGCCACCAGGCTGCCTTCCTTGGCAAAGCGTTGGCATACGGCGCGGCCGATGCCACCACCGCCACCGGTGACGATGACTGTTTTTCCTTTCAGGCCTCTCATGATGGTTCCTCCTGTTGTTTTCGATGAGCGAATCAGCTGCGTTTGGCTGGGTCCAGGCGTACTTCTTTTGCCTGCTCGCGCAGTTTGAATTTCTGAATCTTGCCGGAGGCGGTGCGGGGCATAGCCTCAATGACCTCGAGATACTCCGGTAGGTAGCTTTTGGAGAGTTTTTCTTCGATGAGGTAATTCTTCACGTCATCCAGAGAAAGGTCGGTGGCGTTCTCGTCGAGGGTGACGTAGGCGCAAACGCGCTCACCTAGTCGCTCATCCGGGCAGCCCACCAGGGCAACATCAACGATCCCCGGGTATTTGTAGAGCAGGTTCTCCACCTCAACGACGGGGATGTTTTCGCCGCCACGGATCACCACGTCTTGGTGCGACCGGTGATGCGGATGTAGCCATCTTTATCCATGCGGGCCAGGTCGCCGGTGCTGAACCAACCCTCCTGATCCACGCCATAGAGCTCCGGGCGCTTGAGGTAGCCAACAAACAGGCTCGCGCCGCGAACCAAAAGGTTGCCCTCCTCCCCTACCGGCGCTGCGTTGCCCTTGAAGTCGGTGACTTTGATTTCCATCCAGGGCAGCACTTTGCCGTCAGACTGGCTGGCGCGTTCGGCCGGGTCTTCCGGGCAGGTCATGGTCACTGCGCCGTTTTCAGTCATGCCCCAGGCCGAGACGATTTTGGCTTGCAGTGTGTTGCTGGCCTGTTCGACCACGGCGGTTGGAATGGGGGCGCCGGCTGAGACAAAGATGCGCAATGAGTCGAGCTCGCCCTCATGCTTGGGCGCGGTTTTCACCAGGTCTGCGAGGAAGGGCGTGGACGCCATGGTGAAAGCGGGCTTTTCAGCGGCGATCACCTTGCAGACATAGTCGGCATCCCAGATATCCTGAAGGATGGCTGTGGTGCCAGGTAAACCGGCATCATCACGCCATAAAGGAAGCCGGTCTGGTGGGCCAGGGGTGAGGCCATCAGGATCTTATCGTCGGATGTCAGGTGCAGCCGTTCAGCATAAGGACGCACGTTGGAGAACAGGGTGTTGGAGGTATGCATAACGCCCTTGGGTTCGCCAGTAGTGCCGGAGGTATACAGAATCTGGATCACCTCATCGGCGCCGGGCTTACGCTCGGCAAAAAGCGCCGCAGTGTCCGTTTTTTCTTCCCATGGCGTCTCCAGAAGACGCTGTTCAAAGCTGCGGTCACCCTCGCCGCCAATCACCAGCAAGGTTTCCAGTTTCGGCAGCTCGGAGCGGATGCCATCAACCATGGCTTCGTAATCAAAGTTGCGGAAGATCTTGGGAGTGACCAACAGTCTGGCTTCGCCGTGGCCGAGCATGAAACGCAGTTCCCGCTCCCGGAAGATTGGCATCAGAGGGTTGAGAATGGCGCCGATGCGCATGCAGGCAAGGTGTAGCGCGGTGGTCTGCCACCAGTTCGGTAGCTGGCATGCCACGACATCGCCCTTATTGATGCCCATTGCGGCCAGGCCCGCGGCCATCCGCGCGACGGCATGGTTGAGCTCCTGGTAGGTGAGCGCTGTGCGGGTATCACCGGTAACCTGGAAGCCAACAATGGCATTGCGATCCGGGGTGCGGATTACTGCTTCGTCCAGGTAATCGGTAATGAGCTTGTCGTTCCATGCGCCATTACGAATCATGGCGGTGCGACGTTCCGATTGTGGGGTGATGCCAGTTTCCATGTGATTCACCTCTATTGTCGGGATTTATTGTTGTTGGCGGTTCCGTTAGCGCCAATCGCTGTTGATGTTAAAAAATACGCCTATCTCAAATAATATGTCAACATGTTGCTTTATATTTTGTGAGGGCATGAGTTTCGAGGTATCTTGCTCGCTAGGCGATTTAAAGGACCCATACCCTGAAATTATTTGGAGGCGGTAATGACTTACAACAATATCTTGCTAGAGCGCCATGACCCGGTCGCGTTGATTCGACTCAATCGTCCTAAGGTTCTCAATGCCCTGAACAGCGCTCTGATGTCGGAGCTTTCTGATCTGCTCAAAGAGCTGGAGCAGGACGACGAGGTCAGGGCAATCGTCATCACCGGTAACGAAAAGGCGTTCGCCGCCGGCGCAGACATCTCCGAGATGCAGGCGTTGGATTTTTCCCGGGCCTATCGGGAGCAATTCATTTCCTCGAACTGGGAGCAGGTCACGCGGTGCCGGAAACCGGTCATTGCCGCGGTCGCCGGTGTTGCCTTGGGTGGCGGCTGTGAACTGGCGATGATGTGTGATGTGATCATTGCCGCCGATTCGGCCCGCTTTGGTCAGCCGGAAGTGAAGCTGGGCATTCTGCCCGGGGCCGGTGGAACCCAGCGCCTTACCCGGGCCATCGGCAAGGCCAAGGCGATGGATCTGTGCCTGACTGGACGCATGATGGATGCCGAGGAGGCTGAGCGTAGTGGCCTGGTCTGTCGCATTGTGCCGGCGGCAACGCTGGTAGACGATGCCATCGCCATGGCCGGTGAGATTGCCCAAAACTCCCTGATGGCCACGATGTTCAATAAAGAGGCCGTTAACCAGGCGTTTGAGACGTCATTGGGGACGGGTGTGGATTACGAGCGTCGTCTGTTCTGGGCGAGTCTGGACACCGAAGATCGCAAGGAAGGCATGGCGGCTTTCCTGGAGAAGCGCAGCCCCCGCTGGAAGCATCGATAAGATGATTTTGTAATATTTTTTCACCAAGTGCCCGCATTGCCCGAGAAATCGGGTAAAATGCGGTCACTTAATCTGCAAAATTAAGTAATAATACGAAAATAATTAGCTTTTTCGACGCATTGACCCCTGTCGATTGCGATTAGCTACGAATAACTACGCAATAATTCCAATAAACCGTGCTTTCAGAAGACTTTCGCCATGCCCAATACCGTTATTTCCGGCTTTACCCATAATTTTCTTGGTAAGGCTCCGGTCTGGTACAAGCAGGTCATCCTGCTGTTCCTGCTTGTTAATCCCATTGTTATGTATCTGTTGGGGCCGGGCACGGCGGGCTGGCTGTTGATTGCCGAGTTTATCTTTACCCTGGCCATGGCCCTGAAGTGCTACCCGTTGTTGCCCGGCGGGCTGCTGGCGGTG
Source organism: Marinobacter similis (assembly GCF_000830985.1). Lineage (GTDB taxonomy): Bacteria > Pseudomonadota > Gammaproteobacteria > Pseudomonadales > Oleiphilaceae > Marinobacter > Marinobacter similis. The sequence continues at coordinate 3,204,993 of NZ_CP007151.1, forward strand.
GAAGCCCTGTTGATTGGCCTCACCACGCCCGATGCCGTCTATCTGGAAGTGTTGACCAACTTCCCGGTGATCCTGCTGCTGATGTTCATGGTGGCCGGGATCTACTTCATGAAAGAGCTGTTGCTGGTCACCTTCACCCAGATTTTGGTGGGCGTGCGTTCCAAGTCCGCACTGTCACTGCTGTTTTGCGGTGCCGCCGCCGTGTTGTCGGCGTTTCTGGACGCCCTGACGGTAACCGCGGTAATCATCAGTGTCGCAGTCGGCTTCTACTCGGTGTATCACAAGGTTGCCTCCGGCAAGGGCTATCATCACAACGATCACAACGCCGGCAGTGACGACGAGGTGGTGGAGCTGCACCGGGAAGATCTGGAAAATTTCCGCGCCTTCATGCGCAGCCTGCTGATGCACGGCGCCATCGGCACCGCCCTGGGTGGGGTTGCTACCATGGTGGGTGAGCCGCAAAACCTGTTGATCGCCAAAGTAGTGGGCTGGGATTTTGCCGATTTCTTCCTGACCATGGCGCCGGTAAGCATCCCGGTATTGTTTGCTGGTTTGTTCACCTGCTGGGCGCTGGAGAAGCTGCGCTGGTTTGGCTACGGCGGGCGCCTGCCCAAGCCAGTGCGCCGGGTGTTGGAAGAGTTCGCTGAAAACGAGCGTTCCAAACGCACCAAAGCCGACCAGGCCGCCCTCTGGATTCAGGCTTTCGCCGCCGCCATTCTGGTGATTGGTCTGGCGTTCCATCTGGCGGAAGTCGGCTTGATCGGTCTACTGGTGATTATCCTGATCACCTCGTTTACCGGCATCACCGATGAGCACCAGATTGGCAAGGCGTTCCAGGAGTCGCTGCCGTTCACCTCACTGCTGGTGGTGTTTTTCGCGGTGGTCGCGGTGATCCACGAGCAGCACCTGTTCAAGCCGATTATTGATCTGGTGCTGAGTCTGCCGGAAAGCAGCCAGCCGGCTGGTTCTTCGTTGCTAACGGTATCCTGTCGATGATCAGCGACAACGTATTCGTAGCCACGGTTTACATCAGCGAGGTCAAGCAGGCGTTGGACGCCGGTAGCATCAGTTACCCTCATTTCCAGGCACTCGCTGTGGCCATCAACACCGGTACCAACCTGCCGAGTGTGGCGACTCCCAATGGCCAGGCGGCGTTCCTGTTCCTACTCACCTCAGCCATTGCGCCGCTGGTTCGGCTTTCTTATGGGCGCATGGTGATTATGGCCTTCCCCTACACCCTGGTGATGGGTGGCGTTGGTCTGTACATGGTGATTAACCACATTTGATAAACGGTTCGAAAAATATCAAAACCAGTCAGTGAAGTTTGCTGCGGGTCTGTTAAGCTCTAGCGAAAATTGATTATAAAAAAATCATCGATGAACCATCGCAGTAACCCGCACACTCGCAATGATTGGTCCCGCGCCGTGGTCCACGGCTTTTGGCTGTTGTTGTTTGCCTTGTTGGCGGTCACCCCTGCCGTAGGCGAAGAACCGACCGCCAAGACGTTGCGCATCGCCTACGTGGAATTCCCACCGATTACTTTTCGTAATGACAAAGGCAACGCCGACGGCGAGCTGATCGACATCACTCGGAAGGTTGTTCGGGAGGCCGGTTATGTTCCCCATTTCGTTCATTTGCCGATCAACCGGGTGTTCCTATACCTGAAAAACGGCCAGATCGATGTCTGGCCTGGCCTGACCAATATCCCGATTCTCAACGGTGAAGTGCTGGAAAGCTGGGTCAGCCCGATGCCGGTTCAGCTGAGTGTCTGGTATCACAAGGACAGAGGCCGTCCGCTCGAGCATTTCGACCAGCTAAGTGGTAAGAGGGTTATTGTGATTGCCGGCTATACCTACGCTGGCCTGATCGACTGGCTGAACCAGGCCGAGGACATCCGTATTACCGAGGCCCCTAATCACCGCGCGGCCGTCGATATGCTCAAGCGCAATCGCGGTGATTATGTGCTCGACTACCTTCAACCTATCGAGCAGATCTTGACCGAGCCGTCTGATCAAAATGTGATTGAGTCGGAAGCACGCACTCGCAATGCCGCCTGGCTGTTTTCTCTGGCGCATCCGCGGGCCGCGATTCTGCGAGAAGAATTCGACGATGCCTACCTGCGGCTGGTCGAGGCTGGAGAGGTCCCGCCGGTACGCGACCTCTCCCCAGGTTTTGTTATTCCCGGGTTCCCCGAGCAATACCGCTAACGCCTTGCCCATTTAAGGTGACAGGCTAATATCGCCGTACCAGGCAGTGGCAGATTCGCCGGTGTTGTCGGAATCCGACATGATGGCAATGCCCACCAGCGGTGGTGGCGCCTCGCCAAAGGCCTGGCGGTAATCCGCGACAATATCCCGTTCCACTGTGACCCATTCACCGGCCTGTGCGTTGCCAGAATTAACCGCCACCATCATGGTGCTGTCGGTATAGGGGTTGGGCACAATGTCACCCACGGGTACCTCATTGGCCCAGATGTAATTCAGGCATTGCCGGGCAGAGACTCACCAAACACCACTTCCACCGCCTTGCGCTTGGCTCGCTCGAAGAATCCGGCCTTGTCTGGCTGGAACTTGAACGCCACATAGATCCGGGCCGGGTAGTCGTCGCCGGACTTCTCCCGGGCATTACCTTTCTCAAACACGTTCGACACCTTCCAGCGCCAGCGAAGAATCAGCGAGTCGGTCGGTTTCAAGTCGAGTCGGGCAATCAGACCCGAGGCGCCGCCGTTGGTCTGTGCCTTCACTACCTGGGTGCCGTTGTCAGTCACCAATTCATACTGGGAGTGCTGGTCAATTTTCGGAAATTCCAGCGGCTCCCAACCTCGGTGAGCGCTGATATCTGGGAGAACGGCTGCAGTAGCGGTTCGGCGGCGAAAAGCTTGCCCGATGTCAGGGCCAGAGCCATCAGCATCAATGGCAGGGTAAGTCGGGGAACGTGCTGCATGCGGTACCTCGCAGTGTTTTTGGAAAGGGTAGTTGACTGGATCGCGACTGAGTCAGTGACCGGAAAAATCCACGGAAGTGCCTTGTTCCTCTGAAATTCTCTGTATATAGTGTTCGAATCCTTGGTCAAATACCATATGTTGATTTTTTTGAGCATCGTGGTATCGGGAATCCGGTGAGAATCCGGAACTGACGCGCAGCGGTATTGGAGAACGAGCGTGGCATAAAGACACTGGTGAAAACCGGGAAGTCGCCACGCGAGGCCGAATCACACGATTCACGCTCCTGAGTCCGAAGACCTGCCAGGGAGGTGCTGTTGTCCACCACATTGGAGAACAGCGCGACTGCACCTTCGCGACTCAGGCGCCTGCATACGGCCCGATTAAGGTGAGCAGCAAACGGACAGGGAAGTTCCGCCAGGTTCTGGCGAGCGCCCCCGCTCCGTCCTGCGTACGCGAAGGTTATGGAATTCAACGCGTATTCAGGAGAACACAGCATGTCCACCTCAGCTCTGGCCGAACCCCAGCCCTCGGCCCCGGCCAACACCGAATCCCTTCAGGTTATTAAACGCAACGGCACCCTCGTTGGCTTCAACCCGTCCAAGATCAGTGTCGCCGTGACCAAGGCCTTCCTCGCCGTGGAAGGGGATCAGGCCGCTGGTTCTGCCCACATTAACGACGCCGTGCACCGGGTCACCGAACAGGTGGCTCATGCCATTGGCCGGCGCCTGAAAGCTGGCGGCAAGGTGCATATCGAGGATATTCAGGACCAGGTGGAACTTGCGCTGATGCGCGCCGAAGAGCAGCGGGTGGCCCGGGCCTATGTTCTGTACCGGGAAGAACACGCCCGCGAACGGGCCCTTCATGCGCCGGTGGAAGCCCATCCACACCTGACCGTGAAAAAAGTGAGTGGCGAGACCGCACCTCTGGACTTGGGTCTGATGAAACTGCAGGTGGAGCAGGCCGCCGCCGGCCTGGAAGGCATCGATGGCGACACGCTGGTCGAGGATGCCCTGACCAATCTGTACGACGGCATTGCCGAGGCAGACGTGCTCTCGGCCCTGGTGATGACCGCCCGCAGCCGCATTGAACGGGAGCCGGACTACAGCGCCGTCACCGCTCGCCTGCTGCTGGAGCAACTGCGCCTGGAAACCGTGTCGGCGCTGGAGTTATCCACAGAGGTGCCGCTGGCGGAAATTTATCCACAAGCCTGAGTGCCTTCATTCATGCCGGTATCCGTTTTGAGCTGCTGGACGAAGCCCTGGCCGCGTTTGATCTGGAACGCCTGGGCGCGGCCCTGAAGCCAGAGCGCGACAGGCAGTTTGGCTTCCTCGGCCTGCAAACCCTGTACGACCGCTACTTCCTGCACTGGAACAAGGCCCGCCTGGAGCTGCCCCAGGTGTTTTTCATGCGCGTGGCCATGGGCCTGGCCCTGCGGGAGGACGACCCCAACGCCCGTGCCATCGAGTTCTATGAGCTGTTGTCCAGCTTCGACTACATGGCCTCCACGCCAACCCTGTTCAACAGCGGCACCCGCCATTCCCAGCTGTCGTCCTGCTACCTGACCACCGTGGGCGACGATCTGGAAGACATCTACGGCGCCATCCGCGACAACGCCATGCTCTCGAAATGGGCCGGTGGCCTGGGCAACGACTGGACCCCGGTTCGTTCATTGGGCGCGCACATCAAGGGTACCAACGGCCAGAGCCAGGGCGTGGTACCGTTCCTGAAAGTGGTGAACGACACCGCCGTGGCGGTCAACCAGGGCGGCAAGCGCAAGGGCGCGGTGTGTGCCTATCTGGAAAGCTGGCACCTGGACATCGAAGAGTTTCTGGAACTGCGCAAGAACACCGGCGACGAGCGCCGCCGCACCCACGACATGAACACCGCCAACTGGGTGCCGGATCTGCTCATCGAACGCATGCGCGAAGACCGGGACTGGACCCTGTTCTCGCCCAGCGATGCGCCGGACCTGCACGACCTGTACGGCAACGAATTCCGCACCCGCTACGAGCACTACGAAGCGCTGGCGGAGCAGGGCAAGATTGCCCTGTTCAAGAAGATTCCCGCCAAGCAGCTGTGGCGCAAGATGCTGACCGTGCTGTTCGAGACCGGCCACCCCTGGATCACCTTCAAGGACCCGTGCAACCTGCGCTCGCCCCAGCAGCATCGCGGCGTGGTGCACAGCTCCAACCTGTGCACGGAAATCACCCTGAACACCAACGCCGATGAGATCGCCGTGTGCAACCTGGCTCGGTGAACCTGGCGGCCCACATTGCCGACGGCGAGCTGGACGTACAGCGCCTGGAGCGAACCATTAACACCGCCGCGCGCATGCTCGACAACGTTATCGATATCAACTTCTATGCCGTGCCACAGGCCCGCAATTCAAATCTTCAGCACCGCCCGGTTGGCCTGGGCTGATGGGCTTCCAGGATGCGCTGTACCAACTCGGCCTGCCCTACGCCAGCGCCGAGGCGGTGGAGTTCGCGGACCTGGCTATGGAACAGCTCAGCTACTTAGCTATTCGCGCCTCCGCCACTTTGGCCGGTGAACGCGGTGCCTACGACACCTACGATGGCTCGCTGTGGCAACAGGGCATCCTGCCTATCGATTCCATCAGCCTGCTGGAAAAGGCACGTCGGGAAGGGGACTTCTCCGTGAACACCGAGGCCCGCCTGGACTGGACTCCAATCCGCGAGCTGATCGCCGAACACGGCATGCGCAACAGCAACGTCATGGCAATCGCGCCCACGGCCACCATCTCCAACATCGTGGGCGTGTCCCAATCCATCGAGCCGGCGTACCAGAACCTGTTCGTGAAATCGAACCTGTCCGGCGAGTTCACGGTAGTGAATCCCTCGCTGGTGCGGGACCTGAAGGCAGAAGGCCTGTGGGACAACGTGATGGTCAACGACCTGAAATACTTCGACGGCTCGGTGCAGCAGATTGATCGCATTCCCAGCGAGCTCAAGGCCCGCTACGCCACCGCCTTCGAGATTGACGCCCGCTGGCTGGTGGAAGCCGCGGCGCGCCGGCAAAAGTGGCTGGACCAGGCCCAGAGCCTGAACCTGTACATGGCCGAGCCCAGCGGCAAGAAGCTGGATGCCCTGTATCAGCTGGCCTGGGAACGGGGCCTGAAGACCACCTATTACCTGCGCTCGCTCGGGGCTACCGGGGCAGAAAAGACTGCATCGGCGGCCACACCGGCACCTGAGATGGCGCCGCAGCCCCAGGTATGCAGCATTGACGACCCAGACTGCGAAGCCTGTCAGTAACCACTTACTTATTTTTCAGGAGGCATCACCATGCTCGACTGGGACGACGAACCCAAAACCCAGGCCACAACCAGCGCCGGAAATACCACCGGACCGGCCCCGGTGAACGTGGACGACAAACGCGTGATCAACGGCGACACCGATGTTAACCAGCTGGCGCCATTCAAGTACCCCTGGGCCTGGGAGTACTTCATGAACGCCAACAAGAACCATTGGACCCCGCTGGACGTGAACATGGCTCAGGACGTTCACGACTACCATCACCGGCTGACGGCCCCGGAAAAGCACGTGTACGAGAACGTGCTGGCCTACCTCACCACCTCCGACATCCTGGCCATGCGCAACATCGGCCTGGCGGTGATGGAGAAGATGAGCGCGCCGGAACTGCAGATCTACCAGGCCCGCCAGGTGTACGAGGAAGCCATGCACACCTGGGCCTACCAGCACTGCATCGAAACCCTGAACCTGGACCAGAGCGAGATCTACAACCGCTACCGGGTGGTGCCGGCGATCAACGGCAAGATCCAGATTGCCAACCGCCGGCTGGACGCCGCCATGCGCCCGGGCATGAACCTGCGGAACCGCGACGACCTGCAGGAATTCATCATGTCCTACCTGTTCTTCGCGGCGGTGTTCGAGGGCACCTGGTTCTACAACGGCTTCAGCCCCATCTTCGCGCTCCAGCGCCGCGGCCTGATGCGCGGCACCGGCGAGCAGCTGCAGTACATCCTGCGGGACGAAGCCATGCACTTCTCCTTCGGCCTGAAGGTGGTGAACCAGATCGTGGAGGAGGAAAACATCACCTTCGACCCGAAAGCAGTGCGCGACATGTGGGACGAATCGGAAGCCGCCGAAAGCGCCTACGCCAAGTACATCCTGCGCGATCCCATCCTCGGCTACTCCGCGGAGTACCACAGCGAACAGTTCCGCTTCGTGGCCAACCGAAGAGCGAGAACCGTGGGCCTGGACGAACCCTTCCCGGGCGCCAGGAACGTCTCGCCCTGGCTGGATGAGCAGGCCACCATGCGCAAGGAGAAGAACTTCTTCGAAACCCGGGTGATTGAGTATCAGACTGGGGCGCAGTTGGAGTGGTGATTACCCATAATCGGCCGGAGTTATACGAACCCATTCGCAAATCTCCGGCCGGCTCCCGCGCAAAGCCTATAACTCTCTGATATGTTTAGGGTAGTGAATGTGGCGTTCTGGAGTTATACGCCCAGTCAGCGCACAGTTTGGAGAGCTGGGTAGGGCGTATAACTCCGGCGGTAGCCGTTGGGGTTCGTGGTAACTTTCTGGTTTTGGCTGTTTTTCGGAAGGCAGAGAAGGGACTGGAACTGGAATTATACGAATGCGTGTTATACGAACGCGTTCGTTGAATACGCTGTTAGGGATAATAAGGAGAATAGAGTGGCAGGTTACGCTTGGGACAAAATCCAGAATATAGAAAGTAAGCAATACGTTTGCGGTCATTGTGGGCACAAGGTCGCACAAGACCGAGGCTTCTTTGGTCAAGCTAAAACCGGTCACATGTGTTTCATTTATCCTTGCCCGTCGTGTACCAAGCCCACTTTTTTTGCATCAAATGGTAAGCAAACGCCGGCAGTACGAATGGGTCGGGAGGTCAACGGTATAGATAACGAGGCCGTGAGTGAGCTATATCGAGAAGCTCGTGACTCCACTTCCGTTTCGGCTTTCACCGGCACGATTTTAATCTGCAGAAAAATACTGATGAATATCGCGGTCCAGCATGGAGCTGAGCCCGGGAAGCGTTTTGTTTCCTACATCGACTACTTGGAGGGTCAGGGTTTTGTTCCTCCGAACGGAAAACAATGGGTTGATGAAATCCGGAAAAAAGGAAATGAAGCAACGCATGAGGTTCCTGCACCCAGTCAGGTAGACGCCGATCAGATTCTAAACTTTGTGGAAATGCTCCTAAGGTTCACCTATGAATTCCCAGCAATGGTGCAAGGTTCGAATCCCTAACCAGTGTAGGCACGGCGACGCCCACTACATTGCGCCTTCAGCTTCATTTTATGGGCGCGCATGCTGCAAACGTTAAATACAAGGAACCACCCCAACAATGGAACTGAGTCGAGCTGAGGACCTCTTTGGAGAGCTTTCGAAGATTGTGGATTATCCACTGTTTGAGGAATCACCACGCATTGTGCTTAGTGCAACGCTATCGGGAAGTTCAATGCATTTTGCTGCATCAGTTCGGGTTCTGTGCGCGCAAGGTCTTTTGCTCGGAGCTAGCGCTACTCTTCGTTCTCAATTTGAATCAGTTGTTCGGAGCGTTTGGGCAATGCATCGTGCAACCGACGGCCAGGTCCAAAAACTCTCCACTGAGTTAAACCAAGAGTCTCAACAGGCGAGCAAGAATATTCCCCAGGTTAACGTCATGATGACGGACCTAGAAAAAATACCGCAACTCATCAATCTCTTGGTTACGTTAAAAGAGTTCAAGGAAAGCTCTTGGTTACCTCTGAATTCATTCGTGCATTCTGGGATACATGCAATTCATTGGACGAAGAATGATGCACCGCCAAAGTTACTAGACCAGGTTTTTCGAGCGAGTAATGGGCTTGCGCTTTTGGCATTTCAAAATCTCGGTATCCTAACTGGGCGCCCTGGAATTCAATCGGAGATCATCAGAGCAACAGCCTGTTACTCAAGTTGTTTGCCAAAGCGCCGTGAGTGAATTTAACAAGACCATCAAATTCGTTACGGCCACGAAGGATGTGGCTTTCACCTGACTGCCTACGCGTCGCTTCGGCAGCCGTTTATGGCGGCGTCATGAATCGTTCGCCCAAGCATCGGAGATGAGGTGTGTGCCCCAATGCGAGAAGACTAGCATTGGGGCACATTGTGATTAATCTTCCTCTTCGTCGTCGCCTCGATATTCAGGATGGTTTGGGTTCAGCTGGTTAGAGTGGTTGTCCAGACTATCCCAATAAGCCTCGTTATTAGGGTTCATGCTGTCGCTTCGATCGTCATTAGGGTCGCGGCTCATAATGCCTCCTTTGGCAAAGTTGTTTGTTGAGCCTTCAGATTGGGAGTGTGCAGAGGGAAACGAAAGTTAATTTGCATAAACAACGCGTTATTTTTCATTAACCATAAATAAAACAATGATTTATGATTCTTCAGTTTTTTAAAAATTTTTCACGGGATTCCGCATACGACCACCGTAAACTGGTGAATGGCGAAGAAATGATCTGTGTGGCTAAAAATCTGGGCTACACCCAGGCCCAAATTGCGGAGATGTGCGACGTTTCCACGACTATGATTTCGCATTGGGCTAATCAACAGAAGCCCGAAAGACCAACATTCCGTCAGCTTAAACCGATGTTCGATAGGTGCGGCAGAGGAAGATTTAAATATGAAATGGAGCCACTTCCACCATCAGCAATCGAGTACCCACCGATCAAGGTTTTTTTAGCAACATTGTTCCTTGCTATGGCTGTGGGAGGCGCAATCTGGTTTAGCACGCTGAAACCGTGCTTGGATCAATGGGATGAGTGTAAAGAATTAAAATGGTACCAAATGGGGTCCTTCCAATGGATACAAGTTGGGGACTCGGCTAAGTGATATAGATGATAGAAGAGGTTTGAAGTCGGACCTTTCGGCTCTGATTGATTACTTCGCCGCCTTTCATAACAAGTCGCGTCACTCGGACGGCCCTACCAAGCGGACGGTGCGCTTTGCGTTATGCACTCACAAAACTCGGAGGGTAAACAATGCAGCTGGAAGGTTCATGTCATTGTGGCAGCGTCCACTTCACCGTGCATTCTGCCCACCCCTATCCATTCAACAAATGTTACTGCTCGATCTGCCGGAAAACTGCGGGCGGTGGTGGTTATGCTATTAATCTGGGTGGTGATTACAAAACACTATCAGTTGAGGGGGAGAAAAATGTCAGTATCTACCAGGCAATAATAAAAGACCCCGAAACCGGAGAAACTCAGGAGAGTCCTGGCCAACGGCATTTTTGTAGGAAGTGCGGAAGTGCTCTCTGGCAATGGGATCCAAGATGGCCTGAGTTGGTGCATCCATTTGCCTCTGCAATCGATACCGATCTGCCTGTACCCCCGGAGCGAACGCATATGATGTTGGACTATAAGGCACCTTGGGTCGAAGTTCATGCCGCACCAAACGACAAGTTGTTTAAGGAGTATCCGCAAGAATCGCTCGCTGAATGGCACCTGCGACTAGGGATCGAGGATGGAGGTGTATAACAAGCGTATGCAGTCGGACCAGCAAACCGCTAACGCTTTGCTAACCCCTGATGCGAAGCGTTACGTGTACTACCAAGGAGTAGGTTCTTTTGCCTGAGTTGAAAACCGTTGGCCTATTCCTCGTTACCGCTTTAGCGGAGATTGTCGGCTGTTATTTGCCCTACCTCTGGCTTCGCGAAGGTAAAACTATCTGGCTTCTGGTGCCAGGGGCGCTGAGCCTTGCGGCATTCGCTTGGCTTCTGTCATTGCATCCGACCGCTGCGGGTAGAGTCTATGCGGCGTATGGTGGCGTTTATATTTTCATGGCAATACTCTGGCTGTGGGCCGTGGACGGCATCCGTCCGACGGTCTGGGACTTAGTTGGCTCAGCCGTCGCTTTAGTGGGTATGGCAATCATCATGTTTGCGCCGCGCACCACATAGGCAGTGCATTAAATTCGTTCCGGCCCGAGGGCCTTCCTCGGACGCCCTTGTCACGCAGCTAAACAAAAGCCTTAGGTGACCATGAACCAACCAATGACAGGATTCCACAAAGATGAGTTCGACGACTGGGTCGCGGAGCTGTCGTGTGGGCATTTTCAGCATGTCAGGCACAATCCGCCCTGGCAGAATCGACCTTGGGTGGAGAAATTAGAAACACGGAATGAAATGCTCGGACATCTTCTTAACTGTAAGAAGTGCGACGAAGGCGCTCCGCCAGATCAGAAAGTTTAAATCAGGCCGCAGCGAGTCATTTCCGCCTGACAAAGGTCGCCCCTGCGGCTGACGTTACCTTTTCTAGAATACGTAAATGAATCCGACGCCTATTTCAGCTTCATAGTCGTTGCGGGTGATTGGGCTATCCGCAATGTCGCTGCTATATCGCTCATATACCGCCTCGCCGAAAATCTGCCAATTCTCGTTAAACGAATGACGATAATTGTAATTGAACCCAACCGAGCGAAAGCCTCCACTCAGGTCGGTCTCATTCAGTCCCGATGCAGCTGACTGTTCTGCGTCTATACCGAAATCTTTATTGGCATACTCGCTATCGTGAAATACCACGGCGATAGCAATTTCATGACCCGTTCCGTCGATCTGATCGCCGAAGCGGCGGCCCACTCCGAAAAGACCAAGACTCCCGTTTTCACCGGTGACAACTCGGCCATCCAGCCAATAACGCCAATCGGTATCGAAAGCACGGCGTGCTTGCAGTACGAACTCAGCACCCTCATCGCCATCACCGAGACCATCCAAACGACCGTCATCGGAATCGCTCTCTTCACGACCCTCATCAAAGCCCACGGCGGCCTCGATTAACCAGGTGTCAGAATGAAGGCCGCGCCACCCCAGCGCCTCACCGGCCCAGAAGAAAATATTATTGCCTTTACGCCATTGCACCGCCCCGGCAGGATCGACCTCTGCACCGAATTCATCCGACCCTTCGTAGGCCGATTCGTACTCAATACTCAGGCCCAGCCCAAACGCCCAGCCATCATTACCCCGGGTGAAGTCGTCGATTGAGGGTAAGGGCACCAGAGCTGTTTTTCTGTCCTGTGCTAATGCTGTTTGAAAGAAGAGTGCAGGTAAGCACACTATCAAGAGCATGCCTGTAAACGTTTTCATGTTAATTCCGCAGCAGTGCGTGATGATATATTGATTATAGTTCGTGCTGGACGGCGTGAGGGCTTAAAAAATCGGCTCGCCGGTCGCTTTCACCGCATAGAACAGGCAATCACTCTTCGCAATCACCGGGTTGGTGGTGATCATAAAGGCTTTTAGGGCCTGGGCGGGGTAGATCTGCCCATCCTTCACCCGCAGAATCTGCTCCATGGTCTCGGCCCGGTTGTGGCCGATCGCGGTGAGTATGCTGAGACCTTTTTCCCCCACCCAGCCCAGCGGTTCATCCGGGGATACAACCCCGAAATTCCGCCGTTCGATGTCGGGCGGAAAGGTGAGGTCGGCCTGGCCGGTGGGTGCAAGGCGGTATTCAATGGTCGCTTCCGGCGCCAGTTCCACCCGAATCGGGTTGCGCAGTACGTTAACGTCCCACTCCGCTTTTTCCTGTGACAACACATCGGCTCTTGAGGTGTACCGCACGAGTCCCTCGTAGGCCAGTTGGTGCGCCTGTTCTTCCTGGGAGCCGCCACACTCAATGGTTACCGTGGGTACCTCCTGTTCCGAATACTCCATCAACGCACCCAGGCGAAGGTCCGTCATCACGAGCCGATTGGTGAACAGGGAGGCCAGTGCCTGGTGGGCGGCGTCGCTGGTGATGGTCACGGCGAAGGCCGGGCCGGTGCCTGAGGTGTTGTGCACGTCCAGCAGGCATTCTGGTTTTACTCTCTGAAGCTCGGCCAGCAGGGCCCGGGCAATAGCCCCTTCCTCGCCCTTGAAGGGTTGCCGGAAGCACCGGTTAAGGTCCAGCCCATACGGTAGCTGGCGGTGTGACAGTGCGGGTGGGATTTTCGCAGGATAGACGCCGCCGAGCAGAAACAGCATGTTCACCTCCGGCGTGTGCTGCTCCAGCAGCCATCGGTGCAGGGCGAGCAGACCGGAAGGTTCATTACCGTGCAGTAGCGTGGCCATGGCCCGTGTCCGCGAGCGATCGCGACCAGCCACATGAACGACCGTGGGCTTGCGCAGTCGGTCCAGCCACTCAAGGGCTGAGCGCCCCAGTGTTCGGGGCGACGGGTCATGCAGGTAATCCAGCAGGTTCGATGTGCTCACGGCGACAACGTCCATTCATGAACCGGTGTATTGGTTTTCTGGTTGGCCATGTACAGCGCCAGCATGCTCCGGAACGCCTCATCGGGACTCAGGGACTGGAACAGACGCTCCGTGATGTGGCGCTGCCAGCGGGCGCCGGTCAAGGAGGTTTCAATGCGGCCTTCAATGATGCCCAGCAGGCGGTTAATTTCGGTCTCGTCTACGGCGGTTCGTTTTAGTGCCTCCCGGGCGCGGGGCAGCAACTCGCGGGCCACGGTCAGGAGCGGCATATCCCGTAATTGCACCTGATCTTTGTGCGGCCAGATGATTTCGGCGCCAATGCCGTATTTGGCGGCGCGGTAAAAATTGTGTTCGGTGTAATGGAAGGGGAGGATCGAGGTCAGATGGGGGATGTCTTCCAGTAGCGCCAGGGCCGCGCCGATCACGAACAGCCCATTGGCACACATATCCACAGCTGTCGGGCCGGCAGGCATGGAGCGAATCTCGATGCGTAGATGACCATCGGCGACAGGGTCATAGATGGCCCGGTTCCAGGGCCAGGTGGTGCCTTGGTGCAGGCGCATCTCGGCCAGTTGCGGCACCTCGCCCCGATCAAGCACCGCCATCGGGTCTTCCTCTGACATCATTGGCAAGATGGGCGGATACAGCGAGGCGGAGGCCGCAAACAGCTCCCAGGCGCTGCGTGCCCAGCCGTTGCCGAAATAGACTCTGGGCGGGTGGCGCCAGGTTCTACGATTGGGTGAGCGGCTGTCGATGCACTGCTTGAACAGGGCAATGCGGGTTTCGTCCCAGAGGTGGTGGCCAAACAGGCTAGGGGAATTGCTGGCAAGGGCGAGGACAATGGGCGTGACCAGTTGCACGGCATTGAAGTAATCGGCGAACCGGTTCGCAGGCACCCGCCAGTGCAGCTGGAATGACGTATTCGCGCCTTCCATGGTGACGTCATCGGCCTCCAGATCGATGACATCGTTGCCGCCGATGTGAATGCTGAAGGGTTCGCCCCGTTGCTTGATCAGCGCATCCGAGAGCGCGTGATAGCGGGGTTCGTCGGTCATCGCCTCGGTGCCCGTATCGGACTCGCGAAGGGTGGGCAGAATGCCGATCGGTACCAGTTCTCCATCCAGTGGCGCGGCGTGCTGGTTGATTCGTTGGATGGCCGCGAGCAGCTCCTGCTCGGTTCGGGCAAACGGCGTTCCCTTGAAGGCCTGGGGGCTGAGGTTGTATTCGAGATTGAAGCGGTTGAGCTCAACCGTCAGTTGCGGGTCCTGAACACTGGCGGCGATGTCGGTGTTGATAGGGTGAACGCACAGGTCTGGGTTTACGATGTAGAACTCGACCTCAGCGCCAATGGAACTCTCGCCCTCACCGAAACCAGGCCGCTCAAGAAGGCGAGAGAATGCGGTCAGGTCCATGCGGACCTTGGCGGAAAATTGCTCAAATTCTTCCGGCGTGAATTCGGATTTTGTGACCGACAGTCCCACGTTAGCGTCGTCTCCAGAGCTCACCTACTTTGATAGTAGTGGAAGATGCGACCGGTACGGGAGTTTTTATGGGAAGCTGGCGGGTAAAGAATCTAGGTGATGCGATGCTGGCGTTCGATCAACAGGCCAGTATTGAAGAGCGTTTGATGTCAGGGTTCGCAGAGGCCGGCCGCCCGGCTGACATGGCTGCATTCATTCGCCATGAATCAGAGGGTCGTTTGCACTGTGACGTTAAACTTTACTTCTCGCCCAAGGCGGATACCTTTGCACAGGAGGTGAACGCCCAACCGTGCCCTAAACCTTCCCCAGACGGTTTGAGTCTGCTTGTTGGCTCCGAGGATTGCTGGCGGTTACTTTTTTCTGAGTTGAGCTACTGATGCCACCCAGGCCCGTCAGCACCAGAGCGGGTTTTGTGATTGAGAGACAAACATGACGATCCAGACACTGCTCGGTATTGATCTTCCCATCATTCAGGCGCCCATGGCGGGAGTGCAGGGATATGAACTCGCCGTGGCAGTGTCCAATGCCGGGGGCCTGGGTTCGTTGCCCTGTGCCATGCTCAGCCCTGACCGCTTGCGCGAGGAGCTTCTGGCTCTGACCGGTCATACGTCACGGCCCTACAACGTGAATTTCTTCTGCCACACGCCACCAGAGCCCGACGTTGAAGCCGAGCGTTTGTGGCGGAAAACGCTCGCACCCTATTTCGACGAGTTGGGTATCGATGCCAGCACCATTTCCTCGCAGGCGGGCAGGGCGCCGTTCAGCGCCGAGATGGCCGATGTACTGGCGGAATTCGAACCGCCGGTGGTGAGTTTCCACTTTGGCCTGCCGGCGCCTGAATTGATGGATCGCATTCGCGGCTGGGGTGGCAAGATTCTGTCCACGGCCACCACGGTAGATGAGGCGCTCTGGCTGGAAGCGCAGGGTGTTGATGCGATTATCGCCCAGGGGCTTGAGGCCGGTGGCCATCGCGGATTCTTCCTGTCTAATGACCTCAATACCCAAATGGGCACCTTTGCCTCATTCCCCAGCTGGTCGACGCGGTGGACGTCCCGGTTATCGCCGCAGGCGGCATTGCCGACGCCCAAGGGGTCCAGGCTGCCATGGCACTTGGTGCCTCCGGGGCTCAAATAGGGACCGCGTTCCTGTTGTGTCCCGAAGCCCAGACCAAACCCGTGCACCGTGCCGCCCTGAAATCCGAGGCCAGCCGGGTTACGGCACTGACCAACCTGTTCAGCGGTGGCGCGGCCCGGGGTATCGTGAATCGAGTGATAAGAGAGTTGGGGCCGATGAATAACACAGCGCCGGTGTTCCCCCTGGCGTCTGCGGCTATCACCCGTTGCGCGCGAAGGCAGAAGCCGACGGCAGTGGCGATTTCTCACCCTTGTGGTCGGGGCAGAATGCCACAGGCTGTAAAGAGGTGCCCGCGGCCATCCTGACGCGAGAGCTGGCGGGTGTGGGCGAGTAAGCAGAGTCGGAATACTCAATGACAGATCAGGTTCTCTATTTCTTTTCCAAGACCAGGAAACAGCGATCCAAACTGTTTATCCGGATGGGTCTGTTTTGCTGGGTGTATGTTATCGGGTTATTGCTCTATGAGGAGTTTGGGGACAAACCGGTGCCCGACGACCTGCATTTGGCCATGGTCATCGCTTTCCCCGTCGCCAGTGCGATTCTGTTTCTGGTTGCCTGGTGGCACCTTCGCAACCCCGCCACCTATCGGGCGATGATCACTCCAGAACGTTTTACCATCGAATACCCCAACTCTGAGTCCTGGTCCTTTGATGTCAATGTTGCTGACATCAAACGCTTCGAATACCGGCAGACCCACTCTCATGCCGGCGAGGGCATTCTGAATCACGGCATTCTCATGAAAGACGGCAGTTTTCATCACATCTCCATGAATTATGGCAACCACATCAAAGAAATGTATGAGGCAATCAAGTCTGTAAGCCCGGAGGTGACGTTTTCATCAAGGGTTAATAAGCGCTTTCAGGGTTTGGGGTTTGATCGGGATTATGAAAAGTAAGAACCTGGACCATTGAACAGAAGAATCGGTACTAGGAAGAGTCGAAGGCTATCTTTGGATGGCGGCAGTGCGCTGCCGACCTTGTAATAGGGTTTTGAGGACCCTATCGATCTTAAGATCTTTTGTATGGAAGCGATCTCGTAACTTAGGGACTTCTACTCCGTGAGCTAAAGGGCGCGATTTCAATATTTTCAGAGCAGCAATTGCTTAGCAGGAGTTAACAAGAGTATTCGCTGAACTGGACGCTAACACACGCACGCGAAGTAGGTGAATGCTCGTGAAAATTTAAAGTCGATGATAAATTTTTTAGACAGTTGTATTTAAATTAATAGTTATTTATTTAAAAAACTCTTATTAAACAAGGTGATTTTATATTTTTAAGCTATCACGGATAGCCACCCCAGTTGGGGTGGCTCTGTTGATAGTCTATGAAAAGTCTGTCAGTTATGCTTTTTGCGACGTGCAAGTCCGAATCCAAGAAGACCTAAGCCAAAGAGAGCGATAGTGGACGGTTCAGGGACTGACGCTACTTCAGTTAAAACGATGTTGTCTACAACCGAGGCTTGACTAGTAGTAGGAGCATTCAGAGTTACGAAAAGTGTGTCAATAAAAACACCTGAAAGGTTGTTGCTTAGATAACTCGTATACGCCGAATCAGCGGAAGTAAGAAATGAATCAATACCCTGAGAAACACCAGAGAGAAAGCCCTCGAAGATAACACTGTCCGAGATATTGAACTGCCACGCAACATCAGCCCCATCAAAAGTGAAGAGGCCATTTAGCACATCGTTTCGAGCTAGGCTGAGAACGCCCCCTGTTCCCGCAAGGCCCTCCATATTAAATGAGTCACCATTGCCCTGAGAATCGCGAAACAACGCGCCCGAAAAAGTATCGTACGTATAGATACCCTCATTGGTTGCGCCAACCGGTGTCCCGTATGAGCCCGGTCCGAAAGTAATGGTTGTGGCATTGGTATGGACGGAGAAAGTTGCAATAAGTGATGCGTAAATAAGAGCTTGGTATATTTTCATAATTTTTTCCTCTGGTTTTAACGGCATTCAGTTCTTTACCATGCATACCTCAGGCCCTTATTTTTATCACTATGAATTCCAATAAGTTACTGGCTAAATTTTTCAATGATCGTTGGTTCTCGTAAAATGTGTAAATAATTTCAACAGGTCTAGTTGTCTATCGTTAACACATTTTGGTGACTTGGAATCATGGGCACTTTTTTGCGCCTTTGGAACGAGTACCAAGGGTCGGTGCATCATTTTCGGCGCATGAATGAACCGGCCCTGAGAATCACGAACGCGGCGCCCCCCGAACCAATAAAGCGCTTTGGCGTCTGCTCCGCACTGGCACCATACTTTGCCGCGAGCTCCACAAAATCCACATAGCCCAATACATTCGGTAGCTCAACTGATGAGTCGCCGCGTAGTCATAAGCCGCCGAACAACTGAAGTGGCATAGGGAAGAGGTGAAAGGCCATATCTGGGCGGTGAAATGGTACTGAAGATCCTGCAAGGCTGCCTGCGGGGCGAATTTAGTCACAAGGCAATACTGAGAAAGTGTTAAAAGTGCAGCTACGGCTTTAACCAAGTCGATAACTGAGGGTTAGAGATGAGTTTCCCCCTCTCAACAAGCCAACCCGCTTCGACAAGCGGGTCGACTCTATTCACCATTCCTACTGATTTCTTTTGCGACGAATGAAAAGCCCCAAGAGGCCCAAAGCCAGGAGATAGGCAGCACCAGGCTCGGGAACAGGTGCAGTTTGATAGCCAAAGCCGACCCGTACGAAATCCCGATAGGATGATTGGGCATCGACATCACCGGAGTTGTCGACACCAACCGATATTGAGCTGTCAGCGAGGAGCGTGTCGAGCAAACTGCCACTGAGAGCGAAGATGAAATCGAGTGTCTGATCCACGCCACCGCCACCCGGGGTCGTATTATTGGAGCTGAGAGATAGACCAGTAATGCTATTGCTGACGATACCTTTCTCGTTAACCTTCAATCTGCCGCCTGAACCATCCAGAGTAATCAGCGCAGTTTCAAACCGTGGATCGGTGTAGTCGCCCCGAGCGCGAAAACGAAAGAAACCGCCGGTGCCGTCACTTTTAGGCAGGCTGTTGAATAAGAAAGAGAAATTTTGGCCATCAGCGGAGATGTTTTGGGATTGACTCAGCGACACCGGCACTGCGTGAGCCGAAAAAGACCATATTCCCAAAATGAGTGCGATACAGAAATTTGTAATTTTCATGTTTTAGTCTCCATACAGCGTTCAAATTCCCTTCATGACATCCAGCTCAAGCAGAATTCGAACCGGATAAAAGCATGTTTCGATTTATCAAAAAGTTAAACTAGAAATGGGCCGAGAAATAATACACACCTCGGTTTTTGTACATGCCTGTGTAAAGGAAACCGACGTTGCGCAGGGAGTTGGCATTTGTACGTGCTGATGAGCGCCTAATAAGCGGCTAATCAGTAATGAAGGGATGTTTTAGTATGCTTTTGAGGTTGTTTATTTTTTGGACACTTGGCGGCGGGGTTCGTCGGTAATTTTACAGCTCAAAATTCATCGCCACTTCCGGCGCCTGGATAAAGTGCCCCTGGAAGTTGCGAATGCCGCATTCCCAGAACCACGATAGCGCTTTGGAGTCTTCCACATGGGTTGCCACGATGGGCAGGCTGGAGCCGAAGATTCCGGTCAGCTGACGCAGTAAGTCTTCCAGCTCCGGCGTCTGCTCGGCACTGGCGCCGTACTTTGCGGCCAGCTTTACAAAATCCACGGTGCCCAGCTCTTTCAGCAGGTCAACCGAGGCCGGGCCGGTTTCGATGTGTTCGATGATCAGTCCGCATTCCATGTCCTGCAACACCTTCAGCACCTTCCTTGTGGTGCCAACATCTTTCATTACGGTGGGGCTTGAGAGCGCCAGGTAGACCCGGCGTTTACCCTTGATGCGGGCGTTACGCATGCCGCTGCTGATGAACGGCACCATCTTCGCCACATCCGCCATCGGGGACGACAGTTTGATGGCCACGGAATGACTGGCGGCAGCTTTGCCCCCCAGTTTGGACAGCCCCTCCACCGCGTGTTCGATCACCCAGCGATCCAGGTCATGGAGGGTTCCGTGGCTGCCTTCGGCCAGTTGAGTCAGGAACTGCCCGGGCAGGTATACGGCGTCGTCTTCATCCACCAGGCGCACCAGGGCCTCGAACAGGGTGTCCCCGGAATCCATGTTAACGATGGGCTGGTAATGCAGGCGGAAAGCACGGGCTTCGAGTAATTCCCGGATCCGTTCGTCCAGCTGGCTGTGATCGGACCGTTCCGGGGCCTGATGCCACACTACGCAGCCGCCATCGGCCTGCATGGCCTCGCCACAAGCCTGTTCCACTTCGAGCAGGGCTTTGTCTTCGTTTATCGCTTCGTTCAGCGGCAGTACGCCCATGCTGAGCGTGACCGGCTTTGGCGGCTCGCCCAGGGTCCAGTTGGGGCTGTTCAGGCGCTGATGGAAGCCCGCCAAAAATGCCTCGGCATCTTCGGTTACCGTTGCATTCAGCTGGAACAAAAAGCTCCCTCCGCCCAATGCGCAGCCTGAGTCATTGGCACCCAATTGATTGGCGAAGTGGCTTTCCATGTGGGCCGTCAGAGAGGCTAGGGCGCGGGCACCATGTTGGGCGCGCAGGTACTCTTCCCGGTCAATTCCCACTTGCACCAGGTAACGGGACCGGTTGTCGGGAGCTGCCTCTACGTAGGCGAGTAGCGTCGCCAGTTCGGTCAGGAAGTAGTCGTGGTTCTGCAGGCTCCGGCTTTCTTTGCGTTGGCTCACCAGATTGATGCGTGCCGTGAGCAGTTGAGCCTGCACCAGGTGATGATGCAGCGCGGTCAGAAAGCGCTGATTGTCCAGCGGTTTGGAAAAGAGCTGGTTGCCGATCATGCTCTGCTGCTCCAACTGTGCGGCTACTTGCTGGGAAGCGGACACAAACAGGATGGGGATGGTCATGTACCGGGCATCCTGACGGAGTACCTGGGCCAGCTCGAAACCCTGGACACCGGGCATTTCATGGTCGAGCACCAGGCGTCCGGCTGGAACTGCTCAATGCGCTCGAGAATCCGTACGGGCTGGGACAGGCCCTCTACCTCATAGCCTTCATCGGTCAGCATGGTCTTGTAGTAGGCGAGCAAATCGGTGTCGTCGTCGACCCAGAGCACGCGCGGTTTTGAGGTGAGGGTGTGATCCAGCAACTGGCCGATGCGGTTTTCCAGTACCCCAAGGTCGAGGGGTTTGGTCAGATAGGTATCGGCGCCGGCGCGCAGGGCCCGCATGCGCGCGACCATGTCGCTCCTGGCGGACATCATGATCACCGGGGTGTTGGCATCTACCTGACATTTCAGGTGTTCCAGCCAGGCAATGCCTTCCAGTGCGCCCTGGGGAAAACTGATGTCGAGCAAAATCAGGTGGTGAAGGTGGTCGTCAGTACGCCGGTTGTAAGCCTCGGGGGTCTCGAAGGTCTCGGCGGTGAAGCCGCGCTGTTCCAACCAGGTTTTCAGGAACGCGGCCTGATTAAGATCATCTTCGATCACGGCAATGCGGTAGTGGTTTTTCGCAGCCGCCGGTGCCGCCTCAGGAGCTGTTTGCGACGGGGTAGTGTTAACCGCCTGATCCACGGCCCGCTCCAGTTTGCCGAGCGAAGCTTCGATTTGATTGCGTTCTGCCGGCGTGGCGTCGGATTTGCTCAGCAGTTGCTGCAACTGGTCTTCCAGCACCCGGGCGGCTTCGCTGATCTCCGGGAATTGGAAGGTGGCGCCGCTGCCCGCCAGCTTGTGGGCGCACTGCTCCATGAAGGTAAGGGCCTTGGCATCCCAGCTGACGTGCTGAAGTCGGCTCCAGGACGCCTGCAGCTCATCCAGGCGGCTGGGTAAACCGAGCACATACTTTTGCTTGAGCGCTTCGTATTTGTGTCCCAAGTCGACGCCTGCCATTACCTAACCTCGTGTGCTGCGCATGGATGATGGACGTGCGTAAGGGGCGATGAATGGAAATGTGTAATCGCGCGCCACTTCGAACGTGTGATACAGGTCTCAAATTTACAGGTTTACGGTATGGATCACGAGAGTCCGACTTAAAAAGTTCGCCGTAATCGTCTTCAAAAACTCTATCAAAGACAGTGCTTTCCCCTACACTGGCGTGATGGACACCGGCCAAGAACAGGGTATTCTTGCCCGCCAGGTAGGTGTCCCCGTGTTCCAGATTGTAGCAGTGGTATCAGGAGTCATTGGATATGGAAGATAATAAGAAGCCCAGGCAGCCCGCTCCAGTGCCGGGCGAGCGCCAGTTTGAATCTCTGCTGTGGGGATCGCGATTGCTGGTGATGCTGGCGGTTATTCCCAGTTTGCTGGGCGCGACGGTGCTGTTTCTGATTGGTACCGCCGACATCATCAAGGTGGTGGCGGATACCTTTGTTTATTATCTGGCGGGTGGCACCCAGGACATCCATGACACGGTGGTGCCCAATATCATCATGGCGGTGGATATCTACCTGATTGCCGTGGTGTTGCTGATTTTTGGCTCCGGCATCTACCGGCTGTTCGTGTCGCCCATCGACCAGGCCGAATCCCAGGCGCCGAATCACCCGTTCAATGTTCATTCCTTTGATCAGCTCAAGGATAAGATCGCCCGGGTGGTCATTCTGGCCGTGATCATCGAATTCTTTCGCGCGGTCGTCGACATCCGGTTTCAGACACCACTGGAGGCTATATACCTTGCCGTGTCGGTACTGGCGCTGGCGGCTAGTCTGTACCTGATGAGTCATGCCCATCGGACCAATGACCACTGAATGGCGATGACTTCTGGCAACAAACCAGCACTGAGGTTGGTATGGCGTTAATTCTGTTTATAAGCGGACTGGTTTTCCTCGTTGTCGGCGCGGAGCTATTGGTGCGGGGTGCGTCTCGCCTGGCGGCCGTGTTGGGTATTTCACCGATCGTGATCGGCTTGACCGTGGTGGCCTTTGGCACCAGTGCACCGGAACTGGCGGTCAGTATTAAATCGGCCTGGGCGGATCAGGCCGGGATTGCGGTCGGCAACGTGGTCGGCAGCAACATTTTCAACGTGCTGTTCATTCTTGGCGTTACTGCACTGATTGTCCCGCTTACCGTCTCTCAGCGGCTGGTGCGCCTGGATGTTCCGATCATGGTCGCACTGTCGATTGTGGTGCTGTTGTTCGCGCTTGATGGACGCATCAGCCAAATCGATGGCGGTTTGCTGGTGATAGCCCTGGTGGTCTACGTCGGTTACGCCATTTACCAGAGCCGTCGGGAAAGTGCCGAGGTAAGGGATGAATACGCTGCCGAGTTCCCGGACCAAAGTGCGGTGTCGCCGAGCTGGCTAAGTAATGTTGCGTTGGTGATTGGCGGGCTGGTCCTGCTAGTGCTGGGCGCGGGCTGGTTGGTGGATGGCGCCATCACCTTTGCCCGTCATCTGGGCATCAGCGAGCTGGTGATCGGACTGACCGTGGTGGCGGCCGGTACCTCATTGCCGGAAGTGGTCACCTCGATCATGGCGGCGCTCCGCGGCGAGCGTGACATCGCCGTTGGCAATGTCGTGGGCAGTAATCTGTTCAACATCATGGGCGTGCTCGGTATTTCCGGGTTGATCGCACCCCACGGTATTGAGATTTCCGCCGCCGCACTGCACTTCGACATACCGGTGATGATTGCCGTGGCGTTTGCCTGCCTGCCCATTCTGTTCACGGGCGGTGTGGTCAGCCGGTGGGAAGCGGTGCTGCTGCTGGGCTACTACGTCGCCTATACGCTGTACCTGGTGCTGGCCGCCAGTCAGCATGATTCCCTGGCCCCGTTCAGCAATGTCATGCTCTATTTCGTGATTCCGCTGACCGCCATTACCCTCGTCACCATCGCCGTGCGCGAGATGCGCAGTAACGGCCGTCGCGGGCCGGCGGGTTAGCAAAACAGGTCAGGCCGCCTGTATCGCCACTTGCGTGCCGTTGAAGGCGGCATTGCCCGTGAGGGCGTCGATGCGCTGGGCATCAGTGACGTCGTTGATGCTGACCCCCGGCTGGGATTCGGCAACGGTCATTCCGGTGTCGGCCCGGTTGTGGCCCCACCCTTGGGGAATGCTGACCACGCCTTCAAACATGTCGTCGTTGATTTCTACCGGCAGTTGAATGCTGCCGGTGGGCGACGCCACCTGCGCCAGCTGTCCGTCATCCAGGCTCAACCTGGCAGCATCGGCGGAATTCATCTGCACTGTGCACGGGTTTTTGCCTTTCACCAGGCGATGAGAATTCTGGGTCCAGGTGTTGTGGCTGCGTGGCAGGCGGCGACTGATCATGGCGAACGGGTAGTCCGGATTCCGGGCCTGGTCCAGCAGTCCGGAGGCGTTCAGCGTTTCAGGTCGTCCAGGTACAGCTGGGGTGCGATGTGGATAAGTCCGTCCTCAGTCTGCAGTCTTTGTTGCAGGCAGGGCTGCAGAGCCCCCAGGTCAACGCCGTGTGGGTTGGCCTTCAGCATGGCCAGGCTCATGCCCTGTTCACCGTAGGCGCCGTGTTTCAGGCCGCCGTCCAGCATCATCTCCGGGGTTACGCCGTCGTCCTCGCGCCCGGTCAGGTGCAGGGACAGATCCCGCAGAATCTCCCAATCGTGTTTCTGGTCCGGTGTCTTCTCGAACATCGGCTCAGAGAACTTGGCGGTGTTGCGCACGGCAAAGGAATTGAAGAACACATCGAAATGGCGCACTTCCAGGCCGGTGGTCGCCGGCAGGATGATGTCCGCGTGGCGGGTGGTCTCGTTCAGGTAGATGTCCACTGACACCATGAAATCGAGGCTGTCGAAGGCCTGCTCCAGGCGGGCGCCGCCGGGGCTGGACAGCACCGGGTTGCCGGCGATGGTAATCATGGCCCGAATCTGACCCTCGCCTGGGGTGAGAATCTCGTCGGCCAGGGTCGCTACCGGGAACTCGCTGTTGAAGTAGGGCAGTTTCCGCACCCGCGACTGGTAGCGGCCGTAAGAGCTGGGTTTGCCTTTCTTGTCGCGCACCAGATCAAACGCGGGCTGGGGGAACATGGCGCCGCCGCGACGATCAAAATTTCCAGTGAGCAGGTTCAGCACGTTGTTCAGCCACTGGCACAAGCCGCCGAACGACTGAGTAGAGGCGCCCATGCGGCTGTAGCAGACCGCACTTTTGGCAGCGGCCATGTCCCGCGCCAGGTTGCGGATGGTGGTGGCGTCGATGCCACAGGCCTCGGCGACTGCTTCGGGGGAATAGGGTTTTACCGCCTCGGCCAGCTGGTCCAGGCCGTCAATGATGGATTCCAGATGGCCCAGATCCACCCGTTGTTCTTCAAATAGGGTGTGCACCAGGGCCAGCATCAGCAGGGCGTCAGTTTCCGGCCGGATGAACAGGTGCTGGTCGGCTTTTTTCGCGGTTTCGGTGCGGCGCGGATCAACCACCACCACGTTGCCGCCCCGGTCCTGGATGGCTTTCAGGCGCTTGCCCACGCCCGGGGCGGTCATCAGGCTGCCGTTGGAGACAATCGGGTTGGCACCGATGATCAGCATGAAATCGGTGTGGTCGATGTCCGGAATCGGGATCAGCATGCCGGCGCCGAGCATATAGTTGGAGGCCACGTGGTGCGGCAATTGGTCGGCAGAAGCGGAGCTGTAACGGTTGTTGGTGCCCAGTGCCTTGAAAAAGCGCGGCAGCATGATGGCGTTGCCAAAGTTGTGGGCGTTGGGGTTACCCAGATAGACCCCGACCGCATCCTGGCCGTGCTCGGCCTGGAGGCCGCGGAAGCGGGTGGCGATTTCGTCGTAGGCCTGCTCCCAGCTGATCTCCTGCCAGCCATCGTTGGTGCGCTTGAGCGGTGTTTTCAGCCGGTCCTTGTCGTTGTAAAAATCCTGCAGCGCCACGGCCTTGGGGCAGATATGGCCCCGGCTGAAAGGATCTTCCTGATCGCCCTTGATCGACAGGATGTTGCCGTCCTGATGCTTTATTTCGAGGCCGCACATGGCTTCGCAAATGTTGCAGGTTCGATAATGGGTCTGGAGGTCGCTCATAGGTCAGGGCTCGGTCACGGTGTTGTTGTTGGGTAACCTGAGTGTGGCACAAG
Source organism: Marinobacter similis (assembly GCF_000830985.1). Classification (GTDB taxonomy): domain Bacteria; phylum Pseudomonadota; class Gammaproteobacteria; order Pseudomonadales; family Oleiphilaceae; genus Marinobacter; species Marinobacter similis. Next base: position 3,230,794 of record NZ_CP007151.1, read on the forward strand.
CCCTGGCAAAAGCAGACGGCCAGAAATGACACAAAGTTGGTCATTTCCGCCATAAGCCGTAAAGAGGAACTGACATGGCCACGCAAACGTCTTCCACCGCCGAACACGGGAAACGGTCCCAAAAGGCGTGTAAACGCTGGTCGCAATGGGTCACAAAAAGCAGTCCGACTGGAGGCTACGAAGGATGAGCTGCGGGCGCTGTACCACCGGCATAGTTACCACGGGCGGCCAGGTAATGCACCCAGAGCAGTCGAGCGGCCACCGCCCGCCAGGGTGACCAGGGTTCGGACAATTGTTGTTGCTGATCACGAGTGGGCAGCGTCTCGAGGCCTTTGACGTCCTGCATGGCCGCAGCCAGTGCCAGATCACCCTGAGGCCAGACATCCGGCCGGCGCAGTGCCATCAGGTAGTAGACATCAACGCTCCAGGGCCCGAGGCCAGGTACCGCCAGCAGGGCCTTGCGTCCCTCCGGTTCGGACCACTGAGTCAGTTGCTCCAGCGGCAACTCGCCCTCGTTCACCCGGCGCGCCAGCTCATGACAATATCGGGCTTTCTGCCGGGTCAGTCCCTGGGCTTTGAGGCCAGACTCGCCGGCATGCAGCACAGTCGCAGGTGCCACCCCGCCCAGCGCCTGCTCAAGGCGTTCAAACAGGGTCTTCGCTGCTTTAAGCGAGACCTGTTGTTCCAGGATGATCTGTACCAGGGTGGCGAAGCCGGGCTCCCTGGGCCACAGGGGCGGAGTGCCAAAGCGGGCCAACAGCGGGGCCAGATCGGGGTCCATCGCGGCCAGAGCTTCGGCGCCCTGGCGCAGCCGGTCTTCGGTGAGCGGTGCGTCAGAGTTCAAAAATCAGGCCCTCATCGGCGGGAACCCGTCCTTCACACACCTCCGGGTACACCTTGGCCAGATCGTGCAGCCCCGACACCTTTCTAAGCGTCAGCCACTGCCGGCTCTGGACTGCTGTATTCCTAATAAACGCTGAAGTCTTGCGGGTGAATTCGTCCGGACCCCAGTCCTTCATCCGCTTCTGAATGTGGCTGGGGGCGAAAAAGAACTCACTGCGGTCCCGGTTCACACCCGCACCTGGCTGGGTTTCGTTCCAGTGGGTTAGGCCAACGTTGATGCAGTGCACCATATTTTCGCCCAGATGTTGGTGCAGCTGCCCAAGGATTTCGCCGCTACCGGACATATCCACCACTACGGTGGGCTTGGTGGCGTCGATCTCGGTCAGCGCCGGGTAACTGAGGCTCTGATCGTACAGGCCCAGATCGCGCACCAACTCCAGGTTGTGCTCGGAGGTGAGGGCTAAAACCGGCGGTGCCGAATCGTCAGCCTGCAGGGCGTAGGCCAGGCCGATGCTGGTCTTGCTGGAGGCGCTTAGCAGCACTACCTGGCTGGCGCCATACCAGTCATTGACTTGCAGTTGGTCCCAGAGACAGTACGAGGTGATGTACAGCGGCCACAGCAGCATGCGTTCGTCGTCGCTGGCGCGATCATAGCCGGGCTCCGCGCCCACTCGGGTGTAACTGTTGTAGGCAATGGGCAGCTTGGCGCGATGAGGAGCGCCGTCCAGCAGGCGTTGATCGGTGATGCCCGCCGGTGTGATGGCCAGGTAGCTCGCGGTTGGGAAGTAGCCAAACAGCCGGTCACCGACCGGCACCTCTTCGACGTTCGAGGCGACCACCTCGGCAAAGCCCCACACCGGAATAATGCCCCATTCGTCGTCCGGGTCCTCGGAGGGCGGAAAGAACTGCCAATACCCGAGCTGGTCACCGGCCGCGGCGTAAGTAATGTTGTTGGCGGTGAACGAGAATCGGTCGATTTTGACCACGATCTCGCCATCGCCGGGGCTTGGCATATCTTCGGTCGCGGGGCTGGTGATCAGCCGGTGTTTGGAAAAGTGGTTCCTTAATACCTGGAACTCGGCCATCTCGACTCTCCTTTCTGCGGTCTTACCTAACCCCTATGACTGGCGAAACCGTTTAATCCGCCGCGTTTACTTCCAGTCGTCGTCGGCTTTTTCCTGAGCTTCAAGCTCGGCTTTGCGCTTGCGGATCTTGGCCATTTTTTCGTCAGAGATTTTCATGCTGTGGGCTGAATCACGCAGGATCATGAGGCCGCCGACAATCAGGGCCAGGGCAACGATAACAAATACCCATCCAATGACTGGCATATGCGGGACTCTCCTTGGAGCTTGTCCGTGGGGTGAGTCTTAATAGTGAACCAGAGCGCCAAGGTTCGGCAACCAATGCATGAGGCTGGCTTTTGTATCAGGTTTGGAAATGTTAGGAGTGTTAATAATTGTCAAGTTTTATCGCTAAGGCCAGGTTTGAAAAGCGGGAATGCTACAATGAGGCTAATCCCTATTCTCGCTTACCTGCTGAATTGAGAGTCTTGACCGCAAGGCTCGTTAACGGAACTGACAGCCTATGCCGAATTTTTCGGTGCATCGCGTGAAACCATCTCTGAGCGATCTCGTCCGGCTCCGGCTGTTTATCCTGACCGGTGGCGTGCTGATTGCCCTGTTCATGATTGGTGATCTAGAGTTGCTGCCGGCTGAGTTGGAGCGTAGTTATCTCGGCAATCGGCTGTTTGCGCAGCTCCCGATTATCTTTGCGCTGCTGGCGTTCAGCTTCCATCCCCTGTTTCTGCGGTTCAAGCAACCTGCAGTTCTAGTCGCCACAGTGGCCCTGACTTACGCCAACTACTTCCTCATCTACCGTTGCTGGCAATTGGCGGGCTTCAGTTTTCCCTACGAAGGTACCTTGCTATACGCATTCTTTGGCTTCTTCGTAATGGGCATGAATTTTGGCTATGCATTGGCGCTTATGTTGCTGAGTTCGCTCGGTTTCCTGGCGCTGATGCTGGTTCATCCGGTGTACGGCGATCGCACGATGATCAATGCCGGCTTTGTGCTGGCGTCCTTGTTTATTGGCGTTATTGGGCGGCACCGGCTGGATCACTTACTGGGTCAGCTCCAGGATGCAAATCGCAAGCTGGTGCGTCTCAGCACCACCGACGCCCTGACCGCTCTGTTCAATCGGCGGGCGTTGATGACCGAATCTGAAAAACTGTTCTCCCTGCTACAGCGGTCCGGCCAGACGGTAGCCGTGTTCATGCTGGATCTTGACTTCTTCAAGCAGTTCAACGATCACTATGGCCATCAGGAAGGGGACAAGGCGATTCGGATCCAGGCCGATATCATGCGGGAAGTGTTTCGGCGTCAGACCGATGTGCTTGGACGCTACGGTGGTGAGGAGTTTCTGGTGGTTGCGCCCGGGCTCAGTGCTGCGGAATGCCAGGTCAAGGCTAGGGAAGTGCTGCAAGCCTGGCAGCAGCGAGCTGTACCCAATGCAGGTAGCCCCGATCACCGGTTGTTGAGCTGTTCGATTGGTATCTGCCACGGCTCTGCGGTGAACCTTTCATCGCTGCACGAGGCCATTCAGTTGGCGGATGAGGCTCTTTACCAGGCCAAGAACAATGGCCGGGCCACCTACGCGGTCGCTGCATCCGCCGTCTCGGCTGCGGCTGCGCCGATTGGCACCGAGGAGCAGCGGTTATGAGCCCGGAAGAGTGGCAGACCGTGCTCGATACCATCCCGGATGTGCGGGATGGCCTGACTCGCACCGAGCGGCTGATTCTCTACGTTATCCACGAAACCCAGCGTGAACTGGACGGGCGCAACGTACCCACCGCCATGCTCTACGGCCGGGTGCTTGAGTACGTCGACCTGAGCGTGGCGGAGCTACACGGCTACCTCGACCGGCTGGGTGTCAAAGGCGACGGCTACTCCAACCCCGTGAATCGCCGATAAACGCAGCAGCAGTGGCCTGACCGAACTATGCTCAGAGGAGTTGGCAACGACCCGGAGCGAGAGGCCTGTCATGCGTATCGAGAGCATCGCGGTATACACCGCCGATCTACCTATGCCGGTAAGGCTTACGCATTTGCCGGGGGCCGGTCCCATCAGGCTTTTCTGAGCACCGTAGTCGTGCTGACCACTGACACCGGGTTGATGGGCTATGGAGAAGTCTGCCCCTGTGGCCCGAACTATATGCCGGCCTTCGCCGAGGGCCTGCCTTCGTGCCTGTCGGTGCTTGCCTCCGCTGTTCTGGGTGAAGATCCGTGCCACATCACCCGTATCCACGAACGTATGGAACAGGCGCTCAACGGCCAGGCCGTGGCCAAGGCCGCCATCGATATTGCCTGTTGGGATTTGCTGGGCAAGGCAGCCGGCCTGCCGGTGTATGTCCTGCTCGGCGGATTGCTGACCCCATCCATGCCGTTGCATAGAATTGTACCGCTGGCGGAACCTGCGGAGATGGAGGAGACGCTGAGCCGTTATCGTGCTGAGGGGTTCCGACATATCCAGATCAAGCTTGGTCACAGTGTCGAGGAAGACATTGAGCTGATGCTGACCCTGGGCCGAAAGAAACAGCCAGACGAAATCTGGATCGGCGACATCAATTGCGGCTGGCGACGGGATCAGGCCCTGCGGTTTTCCCGGGCGCTGGAAGGGCTGGACCTGTACCTGGAACAACCCTGCCGCAGTTACGAGGAGTGCCTGTCAATCCGGCAGCGGGCCCGGCACCCACTGAAGCTGGATGAGAGTCTCAACTCCCTGGCCGATGTGCGTCGCGCCATTCGGGACGACGCCATGGATGCCATGGCGTTAAAAGTCAGCAAGTTTGGTGGCCTGACCCCGTCCCGGGTGATTCGTGATGTCTGTGTCGACGCCGGCATTGCCCTGACCATTGAGGACGCCTGGGGCAGTGGTATTGCCACCGCCGCCTACGCCCATCTGGCCGCCAGTACCCCGGCCCGGACCTTGCTGAACACCACCGACCTGCACAACTACAACACTGTTCAGTTGGCAGACGGAGCACCCGAGGTGTCGTCCGGCCGGATGACCCTGAGTGACCGGCCAGGGTTGGGCGTAACCCCGGATTTCAAAGCCCTGTCATTGCACGACGTGTACGAATAACCCAACCGCTCTTCGCATCGGTCTGCTGCCAACTATACTTCTTGAATTCGCTGTCGTTGAAGCGCAGGCATGGAGGACGGTCCAGTGCACCAGATCCTGATAGGCAAGGGCGAACAGCCGGTACATCTGCTCGGCCAGTATGGCAATCGCCATGGCTTGATCGCTGGCGCGACCGGCACGGGCAAGACCATTACCATGATGGTTCTGGCGGAAGGTTTTTCCCGCATGGGGGTGCCGGTATTCATTGCAGATGTGAAGGGCGATGTGGCTGGCCTGTCGCAGGCTGGCGAGCCCAGCGAAAAGCTGCAAACTCGCGCCGCGGAAATCGGTGTGCAGGGTTATATGGCCGAGGCGAGCCCGGTGGTGTTCTGGGATTTGTACGGCAAACTCGGGCATCCGGTTCGCACCACCATCAGTGAAATGGGGCCGAGTTTGCTCGCGCGCGTGCTGGAACTGAACGATACCCAAACCGGCGTGCTTGAGGTGGTGTTCCGCGTGGCTGACGATCAGGGTCTGTTGTTGCTGGATTTGGAGGATCTGAGGGCTTTGCTGGGCCTGGTTGCCGAGACCCGTAAAGAAATCTCGAAAACCTATGGCTGGTAAGCTCGCAATCTATTTCTGCCATTCAGCGAAGCCTGCTGGCATTGGAGCGTAGCGGTGGCGATCTGATGTTTGGCGAGCCGGCGTTGGATCTCAATGATTTTATGGGTGTCACTCTCAGCGGCCGGGGCGTCGTCAATATATTTGCCGCCGATCAGCTGGTGCTCAAGCCCCGTCTCTATTCCAGTTTCCTGCTCTGGTTGCTATCCGAGTTGTTTGAGAATTTGCCTGAGGTAGGCGACTCCGATAAACCCCGGATGGTGTACTTCTTCGATGAAGCGCATTTACTCTTCGACGATGCTCCCCGAGTTCTCTTGAAACGGGTGGAACAAGTAGTGCGCCTGATTCGCTCAAAGGGCGTTGGCATCTATTTCTGTTCCCAGTTTCCAGACGATCTGCCGGGTGAAGTTCTCGGTCAGCTTGGGAACAGAGTCCAGCACGCCCTCAGGGCGTTTACGCCCCGTGACCAGAAAGCAGTGAAAACCGCCGCGGAAACCTTTGCGGTCAATCCGGATTTGGATGTCACCCGGGTGATCTCGGCACTGGGTGTGGGTGAGGCGCTGGTGTCTACGCTCCAGGGAAAAGGTGTTCCCATGCCGGTGGAGCGTACCCGAATCGCACCGCCTCGCTGTCGAATGGGGCCGATAAGTGATGAGGAAAGGGCCTTGGTCCGCAGTCGGAGCCCTGTCGGTGGTCGCTACGACACGGCCATTAACAGGGAGTCGGCCCATGAGATTTTGACCCAACGCGCCGAGCAGGCGATCAAGGCAGCGGAGGAACAAGGCGTTCCGGTCAAGCCGACGGCGCCGGATAGCAATCCGCTGAGCGACGTTTTGTGGGGCAAGGGCCGTCGACAGGGTGTGGTTGAAGCCATGGCCAAGTCGGCGGCGCGCTCGGTGGGCAGTCAGTTGGGGCGGCAGATCCTCCGGGGGCTACTGGGTGGCATACTGGGCGGCTCTCGCCGCCGGTAAATCCTGCTTCACCGTGTCTCGATCGACCTGAAATCATCGACGATGTCGCCAACTTGCAAGCAGTCGGCTTCGTGCCTGGGTTCGATCCAGGGTTCCGCCAGTGCCTGTTCGGCCCAGGCCTGCATGCCCGGTTGCGCCAGCATGTGCTGGATGTACTCGGCCATGGCGGGGCTGCGGTCCAGGCCATAGGTTTCAAAGCGGAACACCACCGGGGCGAAGAAGGCGTCCACGGCGGTGAAACGGTCTCCGGCCAGAAACGGTCCGCCAAACCGGTTCAGGCCTTCCAGCCAGATGGCGGCAATGCGTTCGACATCCCGGGCCAGTTCTGCCGGCACGCTGTTCAGGCGTACTTTTACGCCGATGTTCATGGAGCAAAATTCCCGCAGGGCCGGAAAGCCGGAGTGCATCTCGGCACAGACACTGCGGGCCCATGCCCGGGCCACCGGATCGGCGGGCCAGACTTCAGAGTGGCGTTCCGCCAGGTGGTCGGTAATGGCAAGGGAATCCCAGACGTGCAGGCTTCCGTCTTGCAGCGCAGGCACCTTGCCGCTGCCACCCTCGTCCCGGAAAGCTTTCCATGCCGTCGGGTCGCCGAACGGAATCAGCTTTTCCTCGAATGGCAGTCCCAGCTCGGTCATCAACAACCAGGCCCGCAGGGACCACGAGGAATAGTTCTTGTTGGCGATGTAGAGGGTGGTCATAAAGGGTCTCCGAAGTCAGTGTTTCCAGAAAGGTTTGTAGGCTTCCTCACCGAGAGTGCCTGCCGGCACGCCGATGTCCTTTTCGATCAGTGCAACGTCCATTTCCATCAGTTGCCGGCGCAGTGCCGACCGTTGGCGAGCCCGCTGCCACCATTGATGCAGTATAGCGACCACGGTTCTCTGCATTTCGATCGGCCGGTGCTGGCACGCGCGCAGGGCATCGCAGGCGGCGTTCAGTTGGCTGTCGGTGAGGCTGGTATTGAAGCTGCTGTGAGTGTTCATCTCGTGCTTCCTCTCGTTGAGCGCGTTGCGTTATGCTGAACGCGTACTCTATGGAAAACACTCTAGGTGCTATTACATCATGGGGTCTATCAGTATTCTTTTGACAGAGCGTTCGTAAAATATGAATGCCATGAACCTGAAGCTGGATCGCCTGAAATCCTTCGTTCTGGTGGCGGAGGAGAGCAACCTCACCCGGGCGGCCCAGCGTCGCCACAGCACGCCCTCGGCCGTCAGTGAGCATCTGAAGCAGCTTGAGGCGGCGCTCGGCGTCCGGTTGTTTGACCGCAACAGCCAGGGCATGGCGCTGACCCCCGAAGGCGAGCTGTTGCTGGGGCCGGCGCGCAAGGCTTTGGGGGGCGTTGAAGAAATGGCGGATCTGGCTCGTCAGCTGGGCCAGCACCAGTCGGTGTCCATCACCGTTGGTATCAACGCGCCCCCGGAGCATTTGCGGGTCGATCGACTGATTCAGCTGTGTGCCCGCACCTTGCCATCGGTGTCGCTGGAGCTGCGTACCATCTCATCCAATGTCATTGTTGATAAGGTTGCCAGCGGCGAGCTGGACTGCGGTTTCGTCTACGGTGAGTGGCACAACCCTCAGCTGGATTTCCAGTACCTGATGGAGGTGCCGGTGTCGGTGATCGGGCCGGCGGACACGTTGTTGCAGGCATTGCCCAGCGATCCTGCCGAGGTCATGGCGCTACCCTGGATTTGGCCCACCAACTGCTGCCCGTTCTATGGCATGTTGCAGCAGTTGATGGGGCCGGAGTGGCAGCGTTCGAGGCGCGTGGCAACTTCCGAGGATGAGTACACCGCGCTGGCCATGGTGTCGGCTGGGCTGGGTTACGGCCTGGTGGAGCACTCACTGGCCACCGAATGGGCCAGCCGCAACAAGGTGGTTGAGTTCAAGGAGTCGGCACTGGGCACCACCCTGAGCTTTTGCAGCCATCGCTACCCGGAGCGCAATGGCTCGATGATTCGGCAGCTGGTGGCCCTGGTGGTTGATCAGTTGTTTGCCGATGAGCTGGGCAACTAGCGCTGGCGGTCGTCGGCCATCGCTAACTGCCCAACATCAGCAGCGTTTACAGATAAGCCGGGGTTCCGGCTTTTCGGACCGCCAGCCAGGCTACTGCAACCGCCGGAACAATCAGCAGGGCGCTGATCAGCGACAGCTCCAGATTGCTCAGTGGCACCGGGCCGCCGCCGGGTATGGCCAGCAGCAGGCCGCCGGTTAACAGCGACAACCTCACCGGCCACTGCAGGTGTTTGCTGAGGGTCAGATTACCCACACCTAACAGATAGCCCTGAATCGAGCCTGCAATTAACAGTACACCCGCCATTGCCTGAGTGATCACCACCAGAATCTCATCCCAGCTGCCCTGGAAAATCAGCGCAGGGTTCAGCACGAACAGGAACGGAATGAAGTAGATCACACTGCCCAGACGCATCGCCTGAATCCCGGTTTCCATGGGGCGGGAGCCGGCGACCGTGGCCGCGGCAAAAGCACCCAGCGCTACCGGTGGGGTAATGAAACTGAGCATGCCCCAGTACAGGATGAACAGATGCACCGCCAGCGGATCCATGCCGCCGCCGTTGATCAGGGCCGGCGCCAGTGCCACTGCCAGGAAGATATAAGCGGCGGTCACCGTCATGCCGATGCCGAGGATAAAGCTGGTCAACGCGCCCATCATCAGCAGCACCAGAGTATTGCCGCCGGCCAGGAAGATCAGATCGTTGGCGATGGTGCCGGACAGGCCGGTTACCGAGAGGGCTCCGACCAAGAGGCCGACGCCGGCCAGAATGGCGATGAGTTCGGCAAACAGCTTGCCGGAGCTGGAGAAGAAGTCTTTCACCTGCTGCCAGCCCCAGCGCTGGTAGGGCAGGATCTGGTTGATCACCAGCAGCAGCGCGGTGGCGTAGAAGGGCGCGGTGGCCTCCTGGCGCAGGAAAAACAACAGCCAGATCAGCAGCGCGAACACGAAGATGAAATACCAGCCTTCTTTTAAGGTCTGCCGGATCGACGGAAGTTCATCCGCGGGCAGGCCTTTCAGGTCATGGCGGGCCGCGTAGGCATCGATCTGGATGAACAGGCCGAGGAAATAGAGCACCGAGGGTACCGCCGCCGCCAGGGCGATGGTGCCGTAGGGAATATTCAAAAAGGCAGCCATGATGAACGCAGTGGCGCCCATTACTGGCGGCATCAGCACACCACCGGTGGAGGCGCAGGCCTCAACGCCGGCGGCGTAGGATTTACTGAAGCCGACCTTGCGCATGGCGGGAATGGACAGTACGCCGGTGGTCAGCACGTTGGTGATTACGCTGCCGCTCATGGAGCCCATCAGCCCGCTGGAGAACACCGCAACTTTAGCGGGGCCGCCGCGAACATGGCCGAGCAGGGCAAAAGCCAGGTTGATAAAGAACTTGCCGCCGCCGGTCTGTTGCAGCGCCACCCCGAACAGCAGAAAGCCAATCACCAGGTTGGCAAACGCCTGCAGCGGAATACCCATCACGCTCTCACGGCTCATGGCGTGATAGATGGCGGTTTGCTCGGGTGTAGAGGGAAAGCCCTGAATCGGGCCTGGCACCAGGTCGGCAAAGATCGGATAGATACTGGCGATCGCCACGATGGTGGCAATGGGCAATCCGCCGGCGCGACGCACCGCTTCAATGATTACCACCCAGAGCAGGAAGCTCATCACCATGCGTAGTCGGGGGCGGCATATTCCCAACCCCGATCGAGAATCTGTTCGGCATTGAACACGAAGAAGCCGCAAATTCCCGTGGTCGCCAGAAACAGCAGCACGTCGTACCAGGGCACCCGAGTGCGGGATGAATGCCGGTTCATCGGCCAGAGCACGTAAACCAGGGGCAGCATCAGTGTCACCACGGTGTAGAAAAACTGACTTTCGACCTGGGTGACAAAGTTGATCAGCTGAAGGTTGAACAGGTAGTCCAGGGTCAGCAGCGTCAGGATGACTGTGGCCAGCCGGGGAATCCAGAGCCAGAAGCCCGTAAGCTGGCGGATGCCGGATATGTTCTCCGGGGGTGACGGTTGTTCAGTTTCAGGATGCATGACGGGTAACTCCGAACACGTAATAGGCAGCAGGGCGGGCAATCAGGTGTGAGCCGGAGCAAACGGGCGGTTTGCCCCGGCCTTGGGGATTAGCGGAAAACCGGGTTCATGCCCGCCGCTTCCAGTGCCTTGGCGCGGGCGGCCATCCAGCCTTTACCAAAGGCGTCCTCATCGGAGGGCGGATTGCTGGCTGTGTAGCTGTCCCAGGTTTCTTTCAGGATCCGCTGGCGTTCTACCAGCCTGTCCTGATGCGCCTGCATCTCGTCGGTCCAGTGTCCGATTTCCTTGTAGTACTCCACTACGGCATCGTGGAACGGGATAACCCACTGCATGTTCTGGTTGTCCAGGCTGTAACCGGCGTTGCCGGGGGCAGCATCCTTGTACTTGTCGTAGTCTTCGATGAAGACGCGGATCAGGCTTTTCGCCAGTGCGTCGTCGGTGGAGGCGTTTGCCACCAGAATCGGGTAGGGGTAGCTGGCGCCAACCCAGGGCTTGTCCTTGCCGTAATCACCGGCGGCGGAGGTCACCGTGTGTGGCTGGAAGTAGGGCGCTACCTTTTGAAGTCGTGCCCAGCCTTCTTTATCGGCCGGATCCAGCTTGGGCCAGACAATGCCTCGGGGGCTGGCCGCCAACTGCTGGGGAGGTGGTGCGACACTCATGGTAAAACCAGTGTCGGTCTGGTCGGAAACGATGCCCTCAAAGGCACGGCCGTAGCCGGGGAACTCCACCTTCTCGACGTCGTCCCAGGTCAGTCCGCCAAAGGCCAGGAAGGCCTCGGTGCCCAGGTTCAGGGCGTCGTCACCGCGAATCCAGGACACCCGCTTGCCGCGCAGATCTTCAGGTGATTCCACACCAATATCTCCCGCAACCGCAACACCCAGGCCGAAGCTGGCGATCGAGGTGGTGATGACGCGAATTGGCTGGGGCCCCCAGTTCTCGTCAGCGAACATCAGCACGCCTTCGGAGCCGTAGTAGCTGGCGATGCCGCAGGCGCACAGAGGCACCCGGCCGGTTTTCAGCGGTGTCATCCGGGACACGTCGTTTTCGCCCGGCAGGATACGCACCGAGGTGCCGTATTCGTTTTGCAGCAGGTTACCAATGGACACCATCTGGCTGTAGCCGGCCGAACCGGTGCCGTAGGCCGTCATCGCAAGGGTATTCGGGAGTTCTACGTTGTCTGCGCTGAAAGCCAGCGCTGGCAGGGTGCTGAGGGTGAGGCCCATCAAGCCCCGGGTTAGGCGTGACATAAAAAATCCTCTTATCGTCGTTGTTGTGGTGTTTAGAGGTTTTGCACAGCGAAATGAAGTTTTGTTATTGATGTCCAACATAGTCGCTGGATTTATGGTTTGTCAATACAACTAATTCTCTTGAAGGATGGCTGAAAGAGAGCGTTAACAAGGATTACTTGGATAAAGTGATGATTTCAGAATTGATATTTGTTGATGCAGAGCAGAATATAGTTTTGTTTCAGGCCAATGTTTCGCTGAAAAATATTTTTGGCTGTAATTAATACAACCATTGAGGACTCACTGTGAGTCGCATTTCTCTGCTTAGCACGCGCTCGGGGCTTGCTTACGGCGCGCTCGGGGCCGGCATTCTGTCGTTCCTGCCGGGCGTGGGCGAGCTTGGCGCGGTGCTGGTGTTTGCCGCCATCGTGCTGGGCTGGCGCGATTTGCGCCTGGTGTCGCGGATGTTATTGGGCCTGGTGCTGCTGACCCTGGGGCTGGCGGCCGTTGCCGAACCTTCGGCGCTGCCAGCGGCGGCTGCCAGCATGACCCGGCTGACCGCGTTGATCCTGACCGTGATGCTGCTGTCCTCAATGCTGGGTAAGTCCGCGGACCTGGGGGTTATCTCCCGCCAACTGTTCGCAGGGTCGCCAATGGTGCGTTACTACAGCGTCGCCTTTGGTACCGGTTTCCTGTCCATGCCCCTGAATTTTGGTTCGGTCGGCGTGATGGCCACCATGATTCGCGGCCAAATGGATGACCGGGGCGACAGTGCCACCACCCGAAACGCGTCCCGGGGTGTGTTGCGGGGCTTTGGCGCCTCGCCCATTTTCTCGCCCCTGTCGATTTCCATCGTTCTGACCATCACCTTTGTCCCGGCGCTGAAAAGCTGGGAGCTGATCGCCGTAAGTCTGCCCTTGGCGGTGGTGTACTTGTTGGTTGGCGGAGTATTTCGTGAACCGGAACCGCCGGAGCCCGCCAACAGCGTGTTGGCTGAACCCGTGTCCGGGCTGCAGCGGTATGCGCCCTGGTTACGGTTTGCCGGCATCATTGGCGCCATCTGTGTTGCCACCTTCAGCCTCAGTGGGCTCTTTGGCCTGAGTTATTCCCGCTCGGTCACCCTGAGCTGCTTTGGCGCCGTGTTGGTGGGGCTGGGGTATCGCAAGCTCAAAGGGGCCGAGGTTCAACTGCCATCCATGGCGCCGGTGAGCAATGAACTGGTGATTGTTGGCGGCTCGGCGTTCCTCGGCACTTTGATCAGCACCTTTGCCGCCCAGTGGCTTGGTACTGACTTCAGCTTGCCCGGCTGGGCCTACCCGGTGGCGGCGTTTAGTGTGCCCTGGGTGTTCTTCCTGGGCGGTATGATCGGCTTCAATCCCATTGTCACTGGCACTCTGACCGGCGGTATTCTGGGGCCGATTTGGCCAGTCGGAGCTGTGCTTGGATTAGGCACCGCGATGGTGGCTGGATGGGGTTTAACCACCGCCGGCACACCATACTCTGCCAATTCACTGCTGCTGGAGCGCCTGACCGGGTATAGTGCCCAGGAAGCAGCACTGCGCTGGAACATGTTGATGTCGGTGTGTTGCCTTCTGGTCTCCGGGGCGCTCGCAGGGACCATCACCCTGCTGTTGTCGGGTACTTGAGCAAAAGCTTCCATGCTGTTTCAGGCCGGTTCGGGCTGAGCCTGAAAACCGTTACGCTATACTCCCACCCCAAAGCATAGGGAGAGCCCCGCAATGACCGAGTATTTTGTCCAGGCGTTTATCTATCTTGTGGCCGCGGTGATTGCGGTACCGCTGGCCAAGCGCCTGGGGCTGGGCTCGGTGCTGGGTTACCTGGTCGCCGGTGTGGTGATTGGGCCGGTGACGGGCCTGGTGGGTCAGGAAGCCACCACGATCCAGCATTTTGCCGAATTTGGCGTGGTCATGATGTTGTTCCTGGTGGGTATGGAGTTGGATCCCAAGGCGCTTTGGGCCATGCGGGTGCGCTTAGTAGGCTTGGGTGGGCTGCAGGTGGTTCTGAGTATCGCAGCCGGTACGGCCATGGCCTGGTGGCTCGGGTTGGTTTGGCAGACAGCCCTGACGGTCGGGCTTATTTTCGCCCTGTCCTCCACCGCCATCGTGCTGCAGACCCTGAATGAAAAGGGCCTGGCGAAGACTGAGGGTGGGCGCAGCGCGTTTTCGGTGTTGCTGTTCCAGGACATCGCCGTGATTCCCATGCTCGCGTTGATTCCCCTGTTGGCGTTGCCGGATCTGATGGCGGGTTCCGGCACCGATGCCGGCCATGGCAGCGGCCTGAGTCTGGTTGCTGATCTGCCCGGCTGGGCCCACGCCCTGACCGTGATCGCCGCTGTGGCCGCGGTGATTGTCGGTGGCTATTATCTGAGCCGGCCGCTGTTCCGGTACGTGGTCCAGTCCGGCCTGCGTGAGGTGTTCACCGCTACCGCGCTGATGCTGGTGATCGGCATTGCCGCGCTGATGAGCCTGGTTAATCTGTCGCCGGCGCTGGGGGCTTTCCTGGCCGGGGTGGTTCTGGCCAACAGTGAATTCCGCCATGAGCTGGAAGCCAACATCGAGCCGTTCAAGGGCCTGCTGCTGGGCCTGTTCTTCATCACCGTGGGTGCCGGCATCAACTTCGAAGTGCTGGTCGCAGAGTGGGGCACTATCCTGGCTCTGGGCTTCGCCGTGATCTTAGTCAAGGCGCTGATCTTGCTGGGCCTGGCGGTGCTGTTTCGCATCCACGGCAGTAACGGCTGGCTGTTTACCCTTGGCCTGGCGCAGGCCGGTGAATTTGGTTTTGTGCTGCTCACCTACAGTGTCCAGAACTCGGTCATTTCAATCGAACTCTCCCAGGTGCTGTCGCTGGTGGTGGCGCTGTCGATGTTCCTGACCCCGCTGCTGTTTATTGCCTATGATCGCGTGGTACTGCCTCGCTACCGGCGCGCCAAGAACGACGAGCGCGAAGCTGACACCATCGATGACCGGGCCCCGGTGATTGTTGCCGGTGTCGGCCGCTTTGGGCAGATCGTATGCCGGTTGTTGCGCGCCAACGATATTCCCATCGTGGTGCTGGATCATGAGATCGAGCAGATTGAGAACGTCCGCCGGATCAACATCCAGAGCTACTTCGGCGACGCCAGCCGTCCGGAACTGCTGGAAACCGCCGGCATCGAAGATGCCCGGTTATTGGTGGTGGCGATCGATGACCGGGATCGCTCGGTACGCATCGTCGAGCACGTGAAACAGTTTTATCCCGGGGTCTGGGTGCTGGCGCGGGCGTTCGACCGGGGCCACAGCTATCAGTTGCGCAAGGCCGGTGCCGATGACGTGGTGAGTGAAACCTACCATTCGGCGCTGGAGCTGGGTGGTCACGCATTGACCGCCATGGGTGTGCACCCGCTGCGGGCCAAGCAGATGACCTGGACCTTTGTGGACAACGAAAAAGCCCACGAAGATGAGCTGTTCGAGGCCTGGCAGGAAATAGAGGAGGGCATAAGTTTCAGTCCGCGTTACGGCGAGCTGTTTATGAAGCTGGAGGAAGCCTGAGCAGTGCCATGGACAAGGACTGGGAAGAGCCCACTCGGGAAGACGTGCCGATCTGGACGCCACCGGACCAGCGCTGATCGGTGTTATTCCTCGGCAATATAGTGGGCGGTGTAGTCTTCCAGCAGCTCATCGACCCGCCCTTGAGTCACCAGAGTGTAGAGCCGATCGGCGATCTGCTCCCGCAGTTCAAAGGTGTTGCAGGTAGATTCCTTAGGGAAGGTGAAAAACAGCCCTTCGGTACTGATCGCTTTTTCAAGCGCTTCGAACTCGTCGCTCCGGCCCTCTCGTGCCAGTTTCACCTGGCCCTGCAGTAACTCGTAGAGTACATAGTCAACCCGCCCGGCCTCTGCCATCAGAAACGATTGATCGATTGAACGCACCGATTCGATGGTCAGATTCTGTTGGGCGTAGCGGTCGAAATTCTGGCCAAAACTGTTGCCAATCAGTGTGCTGCCGGTCTTGCCCTGCAAGTCCGGCCAGTGCCGATAGAGAAATGCCTGGCCTTTGGGGACCCAGATGGCGGTTGGTAGATGGATGATGGGTGGCAGAAGGTAATCCATGTACCCAAACCGTTCCCGGGTCATGAAAGCGCCGGCAACCATGTCAAGGTCGCCATCACGGGCCAGGCGTTGCACCCGGGCCCAGGAGCCGATGTGACGGATGTCGGCACTGAGGCCCAGTGGCTGCAGAATTTCTTGCAGCAACGCGGGAACTACTCCGGTTAATTGCTCAGGATTGTTCGGGTCCCGCCACAGCAGAGGCGGATATTCTGAGTTGCCGCTGACCACGAGCTTGGTGCAGGGCGGGGCACTGGCTTGCGCTTGCGAACTTCCTACAAGCAATAAAACCAGAAAAACCAGCAAGGGCCTGAAGGCCAACGAAGACGTCCCTGTCCCGAGAAAGCGCAAAGGAAATGACAGCATTAATGCTTCCCAAGGTTTCGAAAGGACACAACTATCAGAAATGTATCACCGTTCCACGCAAGGTGGTATTCGCTTGGGCAATTAATGTGAGCTGGATTCTACGGCGGCTCCCAGAGCTTCATTAACTATCCCTAATGGAACTTCCGGAAAAAATTGTCCGTGGGATGGAATAGATCTGGTTCTGATTCGTTATCGGGGTGAATCCAACGGAAACACTGGAGGATAAACCATGATGAAACGGACACTGACTTTGGCGATCTGTTCAGTAATGGCGGTATCGGCTTTCGCCGCAGAGACCCAGGGCTCGGCCAGCGCTAACGCAAGCGCGAACGCCGAGATGCGAAGCAGCTCACAGGCCTCTGGCCGCAGCGATGGTCGCGATGCCGGCGCCAGCGGTGCCACTCGCAACAGCGTGCAAACCTCCGGCGATGCCTCGGTCAGCGCCAATGGCCGTGAAGCCGATGCCGGTATGGCGTCGTCCCGCGAGGCCAATTCCGGAGCGGCTATGAGCACGGAATCGGCCAAGTCGACCGGGGTCGAGACGGCCGCGAAAGTTCGCGCCACCGGTGAAAGCGCCCGCAACGCGGCGGTTCGCACCGGCGAGCAGGCCCAGGAAACCGGGCGCCAGGCCGTTGAGGCCGGGATATCCGCTGGCCAACGTGCCAAGGGCGAAGCCACTGCTAAGGCTCAGGCCACCGGTGATAAGGCCGGGCAGATGCGCGAGCAAGCCAATGGTAGTGCGCAGGGTAGCGTTGATGCTGCAACCAAGAAGCAAGTAGACGGCTCGGTGTCTGGCAGCATTGACGCCAGCGTTCGCAACAGTGTCGGTGGCTCGGTGAAGAATGCCGTGTCAGGCAGTGTGAAGTCGAACGTGCGCAGCAGCGTGAACCAATCCGTCAAGAACTCCACCCAGCAAGGCCTGTTGTAAGCCTTGAATAACGGGGATCTGACTAACCGGGCCGTCTAGCGGCCCGGTTTTTTTGTGAAGGAGTAACCCTATGCAACGATTTTCCCGAGTGCTGCCCTTGATCGTGCTGGCCGGTGGCCTGTCGATGACCAGTCAGGCGGCATCCGTTGGCGGGCACGTTACCACCGGGTACGAGTACGACAGCAACCTGAACGTTGATGAACTCGATCAATCGACTGGTGAGAGTGGGAACGCCTGGGTTCTGGGTGCTGGCGCGGAGGCCGAAGGCCAGCCGCTGGAGAACCTGACCATTACCGGGACCTATGACTTTACATCGCGCGATTACCGGGACAGCGAGGACTTTGACCGAACCCTGCATCTGGCGTCACTGGACCTCAGTTACGATTTCGACGCCGTTACCGTTGGCGCCAGCCATCACTATTCCCACGCCACCCTGGCCGCCGACCCCTTCCTGGATTACAACAGCAGCAGCGTGTATGTCGGCAAACTCGTGGGCGATGACGTCTATCTTCGGGCGAGCTGCTGGACAAACGCAAGGACTTTGAGGACAACGAGGCTCGGGACGCCCGCTCCCGGGGCGTGAGTCTCGACAGTTTCTTCTTCTTTAACCAGACCCGGACGGTGTTCATCCTGGGCGCCGATGGTGACGACGAGAACGCCGAGTCTGATGCCTACGATTACCGGATGCTGGCGGTGAAAACCCGGCTCAAGCACCGGTTCCCGGTTGCCGGCCATGACCATGAGCTGAAGCTGGGCTGGCGCTACGAGGCCCGGGACTATGACGAGCCGGTGTCATCGGTGGACAACCCGCTAACGTCGCCCTTGCTGGGGCCTGGCACGATCAGTTCGGAGCCTCGGGACGACCGCATTGCGACCGTCGACGCCAGTTATGGTATTGGCCTGACCGAGTGGCTGATTACCGAGGCCCGGATTGAATACATCGATTATCGTTCGAGCCTGGATTCCGCCGAATACGATGAAACCGTGGCGTCGCTGAATCTGCGGGCTGAATTCTGATCGGTGTCAGTGGGTGTCGGGCAGCAGGCCGTAACCGAACACCGGGTCACGGCCCTGGTCGCCGAGATCGTCGGCGCGGCGGGTGAGTTGCGCCAGGGCGTTTTCGAGGGAGGTGCTCGCCAGCGCACAGGCCAGCTGCGCGCTAACCACCGGCGCTGCGAGCGAGGTTCCGCTCTGGCTGCCGTATTGGCCATCGGTGAGCGCCACCGCCACGTCCACGCCCGGCGCGGCAAAATCGACCTGCTCACCCCGGTTCGCCCAGCGGTAGATCTTTCGGTGCTGATTGACCGCGGTTACCCCGATCACCTCGGGATAGCCGGCCGGGTACAGCACTGGCGCGGCCGGACCTTCGTTGCCAACGGCGGCCACTACGGGCGTGCCGCGGTCGATCAGCCGTTTAATGACGGTGGCCAATACCCGGTTGTCCGGGCCAGCCATGCTGACGTTAATCAGCGTCACGTCATTGGATTCCAGCCAGGCCAGTCCTTCCACCAGGTGCAGCAGGGTGGCGCCGGATACCGAGGCCGGCTGGCCATAAAAAACCGAGGCACTGAACAGGGTTGCCGAGGGCAGGCGGGTGGCAGCGTTGGCGCTGGTCTTGCCGGCCAACCGGCTGGCGACCGCGGTGCCGTGGTCGGTCGGGGCGTGGTAGGAATCGGCCAGGTGGAGATCCTGCAGGAAATCCCGCTGCACGACGGTGGTTCCGGCAAAGGCCGGATGGTCGGTTTCCACCGCGGTATCCACCATGCCAATGCTGACCGGCACCGGGCAAGACGGCGGCTCATCGGTAGTGGAGGGCCCTTGATGGTTGCTGGCATCGGTCTCAGGCCGGTAGATGTGGTTGCGGTCAACGCGCTGGGCCAGGGCTTTCGGCAGTAGTTCCTGCAACTGGTCGCGTGAATCCAGGCCTGGGCTGACTCGAAAGCGCAGCACGGTTAGCCCCAGCCCGGCCATCGGGGTCTGGTCGATAACGGTGATGCCAGGCTGATTAAAGTGGTGGGTGTCGCTGGCGTTGACGGTAACCAGCCATTGGCGTTCCACCGCCCGCCAGCCGTCTTCCACCTCGACATCGGCAAAGAGCTCAAGGCCGGTGTCCGACTGGATGGCAAGTCGGGCCGGAAGCTCGGGCGGGGTCGCAGGCGCAGCCGGCAGAGCTGACTCAGGCAGGCGCTCCGAGGCTTTGTCGAGCTGGCGTTCAATCTGTCGGCTGACGGCACGCTCAACCTGCTGATTAAGACGGTTCAGGGCCGGGCCGGTCAGGCCGTCCGCACTGAAAGCCGGTGTCGGTACCGTCAGTCCCAAGCCGAGCAGGCAGGCGAGCGTGTGATGGGAAAAGAAGCGATTCGTTTTCATACCCTGCTGACGTTTGCCGACTCGAAAAATTCCCATAGCGGTGGAATAGATTTTGTCCCCATCCGTTTACCTAGTAAGACATCGAGGCATGGCGCCATGAAAGATGAATTGAGACAACTGGTCCCGGGGCTTCGACGCTTCGCATACTCCCTGACCGGCTCGATACCGGAGGCGGATGACTTGTTGCAGGGTACCCTTGAGCGGGTATTGCGGCAATCGCCGCCGACGGGGGTTGCCATCGAACCCTGGGCGTTCAGGATCTGCCGGAATTTGTGGATCGACGACTGCCGGGCCCGGCAGGTTCGTGATCGGGCCGCGCAGCAACCGGAACTCACCGGTGGCCAGGTAGTGGACGGTGAGCGGGCCACCACCAGCCAGATCGAGCTGGACCAGGTGGATGCCGCCATGGCCAGGCTGCCCGATAGTCAGCGTGAGATTATTTCACTGGTGGCCGTTCAGGGCATGTCGTACCAGGAGGTCTCGGACACTCTGGATATTCCCAAAGGCACGGTGATGAGCCGGTTGGCCCGGGCCCGTGCAGCGCTGAGCGCAGCGCTTGGCAGTAAACCTCAGGATAAGACAACCTCGGGCTCGGAGTCCGGGAGGAGACCGACATGAACCTGACTGACGAACAACTGTCCGCCTTTCTGGATGCGGAATTGCCCGAGGCTGAGATGCAGGTTATTCGGGATCAACTGGCGGACGACCCTGCCCTGGCCGAGCGATTGGCCGCACTGGCGACGGTCGACCACATCCTCGCCGGGCATTATTCCGCCATTGGCCAGCAGCCCCTGCCGGCGGCGGTGACCGAACTATTGGAGCCGGAGCCGGTAGCGTCGGCCAAGGTTGTCGATTTGCCGCGCTGGCGTCGGGCCCGGGACTTTGTGCAGCAGCGGGTCGGAACGGCCGTTGCTGCGGCCCTGGTGCTGGGCTTTGGTCTGGCCCAACTGGGCAAGGATGTTCCGGTTAGTGGTGAGCAGGGCTGGCACCAGGTCGCTCAGGCGCTGGAAGCCCTTCCCAGTGGCGAAACCCAAACCCTGGCGACCGGCGAGCAGCTGACCCCACGGCTGACCTTCGCCAATCCGGCCGGCGAATTCTGCCGCCAGTTCCAGCTCCAGGGCCCGGATCGGGCATCTGAAAATATTGCCTGCCGAAGCGGTGAGCCGGGTATCAACTGGACCCAGGTCGCGACGGTCAAGGTTCCGAAGCGGGACGCCAGTCGCTACCAGACTGCCAGCGGTGGCTCGGTGCTGGATGGGGTGCTGGATCGGATGATCGAGGGTGAGGTCATGGACCCGGCCCGCGAGCAGGAGCTTTTGTCCAAAGGCTGGCGCGACCGGTAACCAGGCTCGGGCCTGAAGGCCCGAGGATCGGGTGTCGGTGCCCGGTTCTTTGACTATGCTTTCGATAAGGGTCGGTAGAACTGAAGATGGTCGCCGGCAACACACCATTCCGGAGCACACTGTGGAAGATCCAAGCAAAGTCACCGTATTTTACGACGACCGAGTTCTCAATCATTCACCCGATGTAAATGCCGCGTTCCTGCCTGGCCGGCTGGACAAGCGCGTGCGTACCATCCTGTCGGGACTGAATGTGCAGTGGAAGTACCCGGAACACCCCGGACGTATTCAAGCCATCCTTGACCTGCTGCACCGTGAACCGATCGAGGGCGTGCAATTTGCCGGTGGTCAGGTGGCGACCCGCGAGCAGCTCGGCCGAGTGCACACCACCTCTTACCTGGATGATGTGTTTTCCTTGCGTAACAAGCACGCCTGGCTCGATGTCGATACCACCGCGGTGTCGCCAGGCAGCGTGGAAGCTGCGGAAGTTGCCGCCGGGACTGCCATCGCCGCGGTCGAGGCGGTGGTCTCCGGTCGCACCCGCAGTGCCTTTGCTCTGGTTCGCCCGCCCGGCCATCACGCCGAGCCGGTGCGCGCCCGCGGCTTTTGTCTGTTCAATAACGTGGCCGTGGCCGCCGCTCACGCCCACGCCGAACTTGGATGTGAGCGGATTCTGATCCTCGACTGGGACGCCCACCATGGCAACGGCACTCAGGATATCTTCTGGGCCGATCCCGACGTGATGTTCTTCGATATTCACCGGGCCGCGCCCTTTTACCCGGGCAGTGGTGGCCTGCATGAAGTGGGTGCGGGCCTGGGTGAGGGCACCACAGTGAATGTTCCGATGCCCGGCGGTGCTGGCGACGTGGCTTATATCAAGGCGTTGAATGAAATCCTGGTGCCGGCCGCCGAGTACTTCAAACCGGACCTGATTCTGGTGTCGGCGGGGTTTGATGCGCACTGGTACGATCTGGCCCTGAACGTCTCCTACGAGGGTTTTGCGGCCATGACCGGCATAGTTCAGTCCCTGGCCGACCGGCTGTGTGATGGTCGTCTGGCTTTTGTTCTGGAAGGCGGCTACAACACCGAGTCGCTCTCGCATGGGGTGCGGTCAGTGCTCGACGTGCTCGCCGGAGGCGCTGTGCCGCAACCGCGGGTGTGTGGCATGGAAGAAGTGGATCAGGCGGCGGCCTTTCATCTCAGTGCGTTCGCTGATGAGCCACCGGAGGGATGACACGCGGCTCTGTTTTAAACCGGCATTTAACCCGCCATTTAAGCCGACAAGGAGGACACAATGTTCATGGCAGAAAAATCCACCGGTCATTTGATTGAGATCGCGGACACCCACGCCCTGTTCGATCCCCATGTCAGTCGCGTCAAGGGATGCATGCATTACGGAGAGGAAGCCCAGGATCCCGAGTTCTTTGACAAGTCGGGACTGGTGTTTGCCTCCGGCGAGACCCTGCCCCTGTGCTGGACCGATCCCTACTACCGCCGAAAAGGCTGAAGATCGGACAGATGCCGGGGCGTTTGGGCCTGCGACTCGAACTTGGTCAGCCATTGCTCCAGTTCGTCTACCGGCAGTGGCTTGGCGTAATGATAACCCTGGCCAAAATCGCAGCCCAGCGACAGCAAAAAGCGCTCGTCGGCGGCTGTTTCGATACCCTCGGCCACCACCTGCATGCCCAGTTCATGGGCCATCTTGATCGTTGAACGTACGATGGTCTGGTTATCCCGGCTGTCGTCAATGTTGGTCACGAAGGATTTGTCGATCTTCAGGATTGAGGCGTTAAGGTCTTTCAGGTAGGCCAGTGACGAATAGCCGGTGCCAAAATCGTCGATAGCCAGGGTGCTGCCGGTTTGGGACAGGCTGCTCGCCAGTTCGATGGCCAGATCCCGCGAACTCATCAGTGCGGTCTCAGTAATTTCGAACTCAAACTGGAAGTAACCCGTAGACGAGGCCAGCAATCCCTGCAGCTCGGAGATAAAGTGGCGGTCCTGTATCAGCCGGGCCGAGATGTTGACCGCCATGTGGCGGGGCAGGCCCCGAGCTTGCCAGTCTTGTTCCTGGGACAGGATGGCCTGCACCACCCAGCGAGTCAGCGGCGCGATCTGCCGTGAGTTTTCCGCCACCTCGATCAGTGTCATCACCGGTACCACCGGGCCTCGATCGCTAGGCCAGCGCAGCAGGGCCTCGCAGCCCATGGGCTGCATGGTGGCCAGATCGATTTTGGGCTGGTAGAGCAGGTTAAAGGCATCGCAAGCGATGTTCTCGCGAATCGCCGGAACCAGTTTCAGGCGCTGGCCGGCCGCCCGACTGTCGGCATTACTGTAGCGATGGATTGCGATACCGTCGGCTTTGGCTAGTCTGAGCGCGTCGGCGGCTTTCTGAAGCAATGCTTCGGCACCAGCATCTTCCTGGTCAGTCTCGTTCTTAGGGATTGACAGCTGGTTCGTGGTTTCGGCGGCTCCAATGGTACAGAACACCCGGAGATCCGCGTCGCCATCCGTTTCCAGTGGCAGTCGTTCCTCTACCTGAGCGAGCAGGTGGCGGCAAAAGAACTGGCCACCTTCGGCGAACGTTACGCCCGGGAGCCAGAGTGCAAAGCCGTCTCCGCCAACGCGGGCGACACAGCCTTTCGGGAATTCATGATCCAGAGCTTGTACCAGCCGATTGGCAATTGCCTGGAGCAACTGGTCACCGATGTCATGGCCGTAGGTGTCATTCACTTCATGGAAATAGTCGAGATTCAGGAGCAGTACAGTGCCCTGCATTTCTTCTTTCAGGTCCCGGTTGATGCGCCGGAACAGGGCGGTCCGGTTCAGCAATCCGGTCAGCAAATCGTGGGTGGCCTGGTACTCCAGCTCCTTTTCCCGTGCCACCCGGTCAGTAAGATCCCGCAGAACGACGGTGAAAAGAGGATCGTTCGATAGCTCAACGGTGCTGATGGTGGCCTCTACCGGAATCGGCCGACGCTCGCTGTTCAGGAGCACAGTGTCAAAGGGTTTACCGGTCAGGTTCGTCAGTTCAGGTTCGATCTCGGGCAACCAGCGCAGAACCGGATTATGCACCAGGGCGGTAGCCGGGGTTTGAGTCAGGCTCTGCATGGCCGGATTGGCCCGGGTAATTTGGCCCGATGCATTGACGCAGAGGATGCAGTCATTAGCCGTCGCCAGAATTCGATTGTGTAGTGCTTCGCTGTCGCGCAGGGTGATTTGTAACCACAGGTGCTCAAGAGTAACTGCGTCCAGCCGCGCAAGGTTACTGGTTACATACACCAGGGCCGCCACCATAAGGGGCCCGATGAAGTCTAGGATCAGGCTCAGGTGTTGGTAAATCATGATAGCGGCCAGCGGCAGGCTGACCGCAATAACGGTTAGCCATTTCAGACCCTGCAGCCACGATAATCTGGGGAAAAGCAGGGTAGCGAGCAGCCAGATGAGGCCAATAAGCGAAGCTGAAATGGCTGGGCTAAGTGAGTATAAGCCGCCACGGTTCAGAGTTTCGGTACCCAGGGCGTGGATAACAACGCCCGGCAGACTGCGATGAATGGGTACCGCCAGGGTATCTCCCAGTTCGATGGCGGTGGCACCGATGAGAACATCTTTGCCCTGCAATTGTTGGGGGGCGATACGTCCATTTACCAGATCGATGAAGCTGATGTACTCGAAGGAGCTCGGCGACACGCTGAAATCGATCCAGCTGCCACGATCTTCAGTGGGCGAAAGTGCGTTCCAGGCGCCAGGGTAAATCTGGCCCTGCCAGTCGAAACCAACGCTGAGTTTGCGTACCAGCCCATCGGCTTCCGGGTGCATGTTTACCGACACCATATTGGCCGTTTGGGCGAGCTCGGGGAGCGGTGTTCTCAGCATCAATTGCGTGCCGGTAGCAGACTGCCGTTGAACGAACGCAGGCAAGTAAATCGGTGCTTGTTGTGAGAAAGATGCTAGCGCCTGAGCGAGCGCCTCGTCGTTGCTGGCGGAAGAACGGGCGCTGAAATCGATATCGATCAGCAATGAGTTGATGTTCGCGGCTTCAAGCTCAGCAATGGCGTCGGCGTAGAGTGTCCTGGGCCATGGCCAACGGCCGACTTTTTCAATACTGGCAGAATCGATCTCGACGACGACCAGGTTGCTGGCAACTGGCTCCGCCAGGAACTCAACGTAAAGATCCCGGGCCTGGTTGTTGATATTGTCGAATGCACCGAAACTCCAGAGTAAGAGAGTCAGCAGGCCGGCCAGCAGGGCGGCCTGCATACTTCTCCTTGGGCTTCCGGAATTCGGTGTTGAGGTCATAGGTTGTCCGAAAAAAGCATTGAATTGAGGAAGGCTAGATGCCTATTCCTATTCCTTCGTCACCGCCCAGCCCGACGTTGAGCCCCAGTCCATCGTCCAGATCAATATCGACGTCGACGCCCAGATCATCGCCGACATCCGCGCCAATATCGACGCCCAAGTCGTCCCCGATGTCGGCGCCTATGTCTGCGCCCAGGTCGTCACCGAGGTCCGCGATTAAATCGACGCCAAGATCATCACCCAGGTCGACACCGATATCCAGACCAAGATCATCGCCCAAATCTGCACCGACATCGATGCCAACATCCCCTCCCAAATCGGCAATGATGTCCACGCCTACATCGGCACCCACTTCGACACCGACATCCACGCCGATTTCACTGCCGAGCTCGGCACCGACATCTGCTCCGATACTGTCGCCCAAGTCGGCGTCCAGATTTAGCGCAATGTTGGTAGAGAGATCACTGCCAAGCATGCTAAGTACGGCGTCCGCGGGGTAGTCTTCCAGATTGAATGTGCTATCGGCAGTGGCGAGGTCCAGTGCCAGTTTCTGTTTGGCTGGACTAAGAGCATCCGGTGTTTGCTGTAGCCAATCGATTCCAGTCTGTTCGGTGGTCACTCCGGCGATGTCACCCGGTTTCAGCAGGCGGGTGTCGCCGGTGTTCAGATCCACCACTTCAAGACTGCCCTCCTTGAGTGTGACGAAGGAAGAAGTGTCGGTGGTGACAATGGTGAACTGAGTTCCTTTCACCGTCGCAACCAGGTATGGGGTCTGAACTTTAAACGTATCCGGTTGGCGCTCAACGTCGTAAAACACGGTGCCTAGCCATTGTTTTACCCTTGTCACCATGCCATCAGATTTTTCGCCGTCGCCGGACAACGCAAGCCGGCTATTGGCGCTGATATCGAACGAAGTGCCAGACTCGGAAACACGAGCGCTGGCACCGGGTCCGGTCTGGAATTCCACGGGAATTGCCAACGTTGCTCCCGGTTCAGCGCTCTGCCAACTTTCATTGCCGTCGTATCGGAACTGAAGATTGCCTGTGACGGCCTCCACCGTGGCGTTTTCAGCCACGGCTTGAGATATAAAAGTCATTGTAAATACTACAAATAGAAGCGATGTACTCGATACTTTTGCAAGCTTACGAATAAAAACCATCATCTTGTTTGCTCCCTCAAAACCCAGCCCTTGAGAGTGCTGAGTATTGTGTCCGTCCTGGCACAATTTGTTACAACGAATCGTGTCAAATGCACTAGCCTACGTTATTAAAATAGACAACGAATGGGCGTTGGTGTGCGATTATATGTTCTCATTTGTATACTTTTTGTACATGCCTCTCTTTCTACCGGCGTAACCGCAGCTACGAAGATCGAGCCTGTCATTGGTGCAGTCATCTTTGAAGGCGTGACTGTGTTCAATCCGGACCAGCTCTGGTCGGTTTATCAGCCGGTTATCGGTCGCACCCTTGCGCCCGACACGCAATCCGATTTGGTAGCCAGAACTCGCGCTTTGTATGTGGATAGCGGTTTTCTGGAGCCTGCAGTGACGGTTCGGCCTCATGCTTCTTCACCCAGCATCATTCGAATAACCGTTGCGGAACCGAAGATCAGTCGCATTGAGGTCATCAATAGCTCCGGTCGGCAAAGCCGAACCGTGCAAAGCTCGTTTGCACCGCTGGAGCAGCGACAGCCGATGTCCCACGTTCTTATTGATAACACGGTTCGATCGGTAGAAAGGTTGCAAAAAATCGATCTTGAGACTGAGCTCAAACCGCTTCCGGGTGGCAATGCCGAGTACCTTGTCGCCGTAACCGTCCGCCCGAAACTGGGTGGCGCGCTGACCTACACCTCCGAGGGTGATCGGCGCCTGGACAGGCACCTTGTGTTAGCGCAGCTGGCCGTCGCCAACCCCATATCCCACGTTAGAAAACTTGGTGTTAATGGCCTTCATTCCCTGGAATCGGATGCTTACCGTGTCGCTGGAGCTAATCTCGAGCTCGGCGTTAGCCGCCGCAACAGCCTGTCTTTTGCCACCAAGGTAGGCCGGGCTATCCTCGATTCAGAGAACGGAAGTCCGGACACGGTTTACCGGTTCCGGCAGACCGAGTCCGAATGGGCTCACGCCCTGACCCCTGAGGCGGAGCAGGATACCGAGCTCTATACCGGCCTGGTGTTACGTGATTTCACCCAGACTCAGGCAGGTGTCCGCGAACTGGACGAGCAGCTGCGGATGGCTGACATTGGACTGAGGACGCTGGTGCCGGGAACCAGCCGGGCGCAGCGGGCGGATCTGAGTAGTCGTTTTGGCTTCAACGACTGGGGAGCTCGCCGTATAGGCACCCAGGCCGGTGACAGCATAGAGCCGAGTTTTTACATTGCGCGCGCAGACTACACCCTATGGCAGGGGCTTCCTGCAGGGTTCTCAATGCGGGTCGATGTGGAGGGCCAGTATTCGCCGGATGAATTGCCGTCATCCCAGCGGTTTACCATTGGTGGCAGCCGCTTTGCCCGCGCTTACGAGCCCGGTGAATTCTCCGGTGACAGTGGTTACGGGGGCAACTTTGAACTTCGGCGCGGATTTTCCGGGTTTCGCTGGTTTCCGAGCCGACTGACGCCATTCGTCTATTACGGCATTGCGGTGATTCATAAAAACGATACCAGCGACCGCGATTCCGCGGCCGCCGCAGGGCTAGGTCTGAGGGTGGCGGGTGACGGCTTTGCCGGCTTTGTTGAGTACGGCAAACCGCTGACAGTCGGCTCCAGGTATCGCAACGAGGAGGCACGACTGAACGGACGATTTACCCTGTATTTCTGAAACTTATCGGGTGCTAACTGTCGTCGGCACTCTGGTCATCGTCAATCCCAAAGTCGTCATCATCCCCAAGGTCGTCATCATCCCCAAGGTCGTCATCACCCCCAAGGTCGTCATCACCCCCGAGGTCCTGGTCTGGATTCGAGCTTCCATCGCGACCCAGTTCCTGCTCTGCAATGATTTCATCGCCTTGATCCGCAACCACTTCATTACCGGCGACCGCCTCGTCGAGCAGGGTGTCGGTTTCCACATCGCTCGCCGGCAATGCGAGATTCAGTGCCTCGGTTTGCGCTTCGGGACTGATCGCATTCGGGGCTTGTTGCAGCGACCGAATACCGGGTTGGCTTGAGGTAACGCCGGCAATATCGCCGGGTTCAAGCAGACGCAGGTCTCCCGACTGCAAGTCCCTGACCTCCAGGCTGCCTTCATTCAGGGTGACTAATGAGGACGTTTCGGTTGTTGCAATGGTGAACTGGGTGCCCTTAACCGTCGATACCAGGAACGGTGTTTCCACCTGGAAGGTGTCGGGCTGACGCTCAACCTCATAAAAGACAGTGCCCAGCCAGTGCTTAACCCGGGACATCAAGCTGTCGGACGTGTTTTCGTTGCTGCTCAGGGTAAGTCGAGTACTGGGTCCGATATCCAGAGAGGTTCCGGACTGAGTGATTCGTGCCTTTGCGTCCGGACCGGTCTTGATTTCGACCGGCATCGCAAGCCAGATGCCGGCACTGGCGCGAGCCCACGGCGTCGTGTCGCTCTGCCGGTACTCCACAGTCCCGGCCATGGATTCGACGGTCACGGGCGCGGGCTCAGCCACCGTAGTTGCCGTTACCAGCAAAAGGAGGGCCGCCAAGAGGTAGGCATATGCGTTAAGGGAATAGCCTTTCCCAGTGTGTGTGCCTACCATCATTCAGACTCCTTTCAACCCGTGAGCTTTCAACCCTCGAGCGTTTTTTTGCATTTGATTACAGCTCATTACAGCACGGCCGATACAAAACAACTATCCTAGCGTTTCAACATAGTCGGAGAGCGGCCCCAGCGGTGCGGAATTTTGTAGTAATTTTTATACTGTTTGTACAGATCGCTGGTTTTTCGAGCCTGTTGAGCGCCGAAACTCGCGCCGACACGACCGTTGGTGCAGTCGTGTTCGAGGGTGTCACGGTCTTCGGTCCGGATCGCCTCGGCGCTGTCTCTCGCTCTAGCGTGGGTCGTACCTGGAATGCAGAGACCAGAGCGTTAGTAACGGAACAAACCCGGTCGCTGTATCTGGAGAATGGTTTTCTGGAACCTGGGGTGTCCGCCAGCGCTATCCCGATTTTCCGGGCGTAATCATCGTTTCCGTGGTTGAACCCGCCCTCGCCAGTATCGAGATTGTCGGGGTCGATGTGGCAAGCGTCGGGCTGTTCGCTCGGCCCTCGAGCCGTTACAGCAACGCCAACCTATCTCACCGGCGCTCATTAGAAGCTCGCTTCGACGTATCGAAGGGGCCCACGGCCTGGTGTTTGAAGCAGAGCTGGAACCGGAGCCGGATAGTGAAGGGCGTTATCAACTGACGCTGGTGTCCAGCTCGCAGGTGCGCGGGGCCCTGACCTACAGCGCGGAAGGGAACCGGAAATTCGGCAGACATCTGGTGTTTGGTCGCATCACCTTGGCCAATCCAAATAAATACCTGCGGTCGGTGGGTGTTTCCGCTTTACACACTCTGGAATCCAACGCTTATAGGGTTGGGGGCGCGGACCTCGAGGCTGCTGTCTCGGAGAAAAGCAGCCTGTCCCTGGAGGCAAAAGTCGGCCGAGGTCTGCTCAAGGATGAGGGCAGTGGCTCGGAGACCGTCTATCGCTTCCAACAATATGAAGGCGAGTGGGAATATGCCTTGGCGCGAACTCAGAACACAGAATCAGAAGTGTTCGCAGGCCTGGAGGCAAGGGAATTTACCCGCACTGAGCAAGCTGATCGGGAGCTTGATGAGCAGCTTCGAATGAGCGAGCTCGGTTATCGACGCCTGGCCAGGGCGGCTTCCACGGCCTCTCGGTTCAGGTTGACCGGTCGCTTCGGATTTGACGCGCTGGGCGCGCACCGGCGCGGCTCAGAGGCCGGCGACATTATCGACGTGTCGTTTCAGATTGCCCGTGCTGACTACACTTACTGGCGCGCCCTGCCAGCAGGCCTGTCGTTAAAGGTGCTCATTGAGGGTCAGTACACTGAGGATGACTTGCCTGGGTCCCAAAGGTTTTACATCGGCGGTAGCCAGTTCGCCCGAGCCTACGAACCTGGTGCCTTCTCGGGCGACCGGGGTGCCGGCACCGAACTCGAGTTGCGTCGTCGGGTTGCCCGTCCCTGGGGGCTGCCGGCGCAAGTGACACCTTATGTCTACTACGGCCTGGCAACGGCCTATCAGATCCAGACCAGTTCCCAGATTTCCGGCGCCGCCGCAGGCCTGGGTTTCCGCTTCACCGCCGACCCTCTGTCCGGCTACCTGGAATTTGGCAAACCACTTACCACCAACTCCGCCATCACCGACGAGGATGGTCGCTTCACCGGCCGTCTCACTCTCAGTTTCTGAACCCTAGCTTCCAAAGCCTCTAAACCTGCCCGGTTTGAAACCTCGTTCTCTTTTCTGTACGCTTTATTTTAATTGAACGTTCAATTAATAAAAAATTGAGCGGATAGATAACCATTGTCTGGATGGAAGCAGCGGAGCCGCCATGCCGAAAGTCGGAATGAAGGACACCCGAAAGCAGCAGCTGATCGAGGCCACCATGCACTCGATTGCGGAACTGGGCCTGCAGAACACCACCATCGTCAGCATCAGCAAACGTGCTGGCATGTCCTCGGGCATCATCAGCCATTACTTCGGCGGTAAGCAGGGGCTGATTGAGGCGGCACTTCGGTATCTGCTGGATCAGCTCGGTAAAGAGCTGCGGGAGCGGATGGCGAAGACCGACGGCTCTCCGGATCAGCGTCTGGCCTGCATCATCGAGTCGAATTTTTCGGATTTCCAGCGTTCGGCGCTGGCCGCCAAGACCTGGCTCAGTTTTTGGGCAAGATCCATGCACGAGCCCGGTCTCAAGCGGCTGCAACAGATCAACAACGCCCGGCTGTACAGCAACCTGCGCTTTTCCTTTGCCCAGGTGCTGAGTCCAGACGCGGCAACGGCGGCGGCCCGGCAGACGGCCGCCTTGATTGATGGTTTCTGGCTCCGCAGTGCGATGAGCGTGGAGCCGGAAGAGAGTTTTCAGGCTGGCGAGAAGCTGTGTAAGCGTTTTGTTCAGGACGCCTTGTCGCAAGCCAACACAACGAATTCAACATCTGCACCTGGAGGTTATAAGTCCTATGGCTAACTCGGTCCCCCGTTTTCAGAATTATGTACACGGACGCTTTCTCGCTAACAGCAGCGGTGAGACATTCCCCGTGGTTTATCCGGCCACTGGCGAGGTTATCTACGAGGTAGAAGTGGCCGATGAAGCCGTGCAACAGGCAGCCATCGAGAGTGCCCGGGCCGGTTTTGCCGAGTGGTCGGCGATGACTGCCATGGAGCGCAGCCGCATCCTGTTGAAAGCAGTAGCGCTGTTGCGCGAGCGCAACGATGAACTGGCGGCCTGCGAAGTGCGGGATACCGGCAAGCCCTGGCAGGAAGCGGAAGCCGTGGACGTGGTTACCGGCACCGATGCCATCGAATTCTTTGCCGGCCTGGCGCCGTCCATTGAAGGCAACCAGCAGGACCTGGGTGGAGATTTCTACTACACCCGCCGCGAGCCGCTGGGCATCTGCGCGGGTATTGGTGCCTGGAACTACCCGATCCAGATCGCCTGCTGGAAATCGGCACCGGCGCTGGCCTGTGGCAACGCGATGATTTTCAAACCGTCGGAAGAGACACCGATGGGCGCGATCAAGCTGGCGGAAATCTTTACCGAAGCCGGTGTTCCGGCGGGCGTCTTCAACGTGGTGCAGGGCGCAGCCGAGGTGGGCGCCTGGCTGACCCACGATCCGGCCATCGCCAAGGTGTCGTTCACCGGCGAAGTGGGTACCGGCAAGAAAGTCATGGAAGCGGCCTCCTCCACTTTGAAGGACGTCACCATGGAGTTGGGTGGCAAGTCGCCGCTGATCATCTTTGACGACGCCGATCTGGAGAACGCCATCTCCGCCGCCATGGTGGGCAATTTCTACACCCAGGGCGAAATCTGCACCAACGGCACCCGGGTGTTCGTCCACGAAAACGTCTATGAGCGGTTCATGGATCGTCTGCTGGAGCGCACCCGCAAGAACATCAAGCCGGGTGATCCGATGAATCCGGACACCAACTTCGGTGCCCTGATTTCCGAGAAGCACCGCGACCTGGTGTTGGACTACATCGCCAAGGGCTTGTCCGAGGGCGCAACTCTGAGCCACGGCGGCCGTGCTTTTGCACCGGACGATTCCAAAGGTGGCTACTTTGTTGAGCCCACCATCTTTACCGACTGCACCGACGACATGACCATTGTGCGGGAGGAAATCTTCGGCCCGGTGATGTCAGTGCTGACCTTCTCCGACGAGGACGAGGTGATCGCCCGCGCCAACGGCACCGACACCGGTCTGGCGGCTGGCGTGTTCACCAGCGATATCCGCCGTGCCCACCGGGTGATTCACCAGATTCATGCCGGTATCTGCTGGATCAACAGCTACGGCGAGTCCCCGGCGGAAATGCCGGTGGGCGGCTACAAACTCTCCGGCATTGGCCGTGAAAACGGCAAGGTCACCCTTGACCACTACACCCAGATCAAGTCGGTGTATGTGGGCATGAAAGACCTGGATGCGCCGTTTTAAGCCAGTGACCTAACCGGGAGCAATTGCATGACAGAAAACCGATACGACTACATCATTGTGGGCGCCGGATCCGCTGGTTGCGTACTTGCGAACCGACTCACCGAGGACGCCCGGCATAAGGTGCTGCTGCTGGAAACCGGCGGCAGCGACAAGAGCATCTTTATCCAGATGCCGACCGCGTTGTCGATTCCGATGAACACCAAGAAATTCGCCTGGCAGTTCGAAACCGAGCCTGAGCCGTTCCTGGACAACCGCCGCATGCACTGCCCCCGGGGCAAGGTGCTGGGTGGCTCGTCCTCGATCAACGGCATGGTCTATGTGCGCGGCCACGCCCGCGACTTTGACGAGTGGGAATCGGAAGGCGCCGAGGGCTGGAACTACCGGCAGGTGTTGCCGTACTTCAAGAAAGCCGAAACCTGGGCCTTTGGTGCCGACGACTACCGCGGTGGCACGGGGCCGCTCGGGGTCAACAACGGCAACAACATGCAGAACCCTCTGTATCAGGCGTTCGTGGATGCCGGTGTCGATGCCGGTTATTTCCCGACCAAGGATTACAACGGCGCCCAGCAGGAAGGTTTCGGGGCCATGCACATGACCGTGAAAAACGGCCGTCGCTGGTCCACAGCCAACGCTTATCTGCGCCCGGCCATGGATCGCCCGAACCTGACCGTGGTCACCCACGCCCTGGTGCATCAGGTGCTGCTCGACGGCAAAACCGCCACCGGTGTGCGCTACGAGCAGGGCGGCAAGGTGCACGAGGCGAAAGCGGTGGAGGAAGTGATTCTGTCCGCCGGCTCCATCGGCTCGCCCCACCTGCTGCAGTTGTCCGGTATCGGCCAGCGCGAGGTGTTGGAATCGGCCGGCATTGAGGTCAAGCACGAGCTGCCGGGCGTGGGTGAGAACCTGCAGGATCACCTGGAATTCTACTTCCAGTTCCGTTGTAACAAGCCGGTGTCGCTCAATGGCAAGCTGGACTGGTGGAACAAGCTGAAAATCGGCCTGCGCTGGATCCTGAAGAAAGACGGTCTGGGCGCAACCAACCACTTCGAGTCCTGCGGCTTTATCCGCTCCAAGGCCGGTGTCGAGTGGCCGGACCTGCAGTACCATTTCCTGCCGGCAGCCATGCGCTACGACGGCAAGGAAGCGTTTTCCGGTGATGGCTTCCAGCTGCACATCGGCCACAACAAGCCGAAGAGCCGTGGCTTTGTGCACGTGCAGTCGTCGGATCCGAAACAGGCCCCACGTATCCGGTTCAATTACCTGGAGCACGAGGCCGACCGGGAAGGTTTCCGGGACTGTGTGCGCCTGACCCGTGAGATCATCAACCAACCGGCCATGGACGAGTACCGCGGCCCGGAGATTCAGCCCGGAGCCGAGGTACAGAGCGACGAAGAAATCGATGCCTTTGTCCGGCAGGCGGTGGAAAGCGCCTATCACCTCGTGCACCTGCAAGATGGGCACGGACGAGCGTGCGGTGGTCGATCCGGACACCCGGGTACGCGGCATCAAGAACCTGCGGGTGGTGGATTCGTCCATTTTCCCGACCATACCCAACGGCAACCTGAACGGCCCCACCATCATGGTGGCCGAGCGGGCAGCCGACCTGATTCGGGGCAGGGAGCCCCTGCAACCGTCTGACGCGCCTGTCGTTATGGATGACCAGTGGCAGGACCGCCAGCGCCCGGGAGCCGCAAAGCGGGCTCTAAGCTAGCGCGGCCCGCGCGCTCCCACCCGGAGGTGCAATGCCTCCGGGGTTTTGCAAACCATCAGGATTTCCCTATCAGCGCGACGACTGTGCCAGTCGTTTTCTGGGCGCCAGATAGGCAAGTCCTGGCCCGTTTAAAAGTAACGCGGGGGTTTGTGTCCGATTCGAATGAGCAACAGCTTCAAAGTAGAGGAGGAACACCCATGCTGTTCACGATTAACAACAACCGAAAACGGAGGCCGTTATGACACTCTGGTTATCAACCGGTCTTATCTTCACCTTCGCGGCCATCGCGCTGATTCTGTACAAGTGGTGGGACATGGAGTGCATCGGCGTGACGCCGGTTCGCACGCTCACCTTCATTGCGATCCTGTTCACCTCCGGTCTGGATGTGGGTCTGATCATGTTTCCGCTGACCGAGTTCGGCGGCTACGGCAACGTTTCGGAAAACCCGGAATACGGCTTCGCCAATCCGTTGGCTATTGAGTTTGGCTTTTGGGCCTTTTTGATCTGGGGCTTTTATTTCCTGACCTGCTTCTACTTTGCGATCATCG
This sequence comes from Marinobacter similis, assembly GCF_000830985.1. GTDB lineage: Bacteria > Pseudomonadota > Gammaproteobacteria > Pseudomonadales > Oleiphilaceae > Marinobacter > Marinobacter similis. The sequence continues at coordinate 3,265,905 of NZ_CP007151.1, forward strand.
AACCGCGGGTGAAGTTCTTCGAGATTCCGCTGGTGAAAGTGGTTAATAACGTGGTGATTATCGGTACCTGTGCCTTTACCGCCTACCTGCTGCTGGTGAACCTGCCCTGGTACCTGCCGCAGATCGGTGACGGTGAATCGGTGGTGCCCACGTTCTACGCCATTGTGTTTGCCTCCATCGGGCTGGCGGTCTATTCCAGCTCGAAGATCAAGTACGTGCGGATTCTGAGTCTGAGCTCCAGCGTGCTGTTCATTGCCCTGATTGCCGGCATGTGGGTGCGGGCCTTCGCCCTGGGCGACGGGTCGCCGGGGGATTTCCTGGGAACCGTGGGTATGTTGGGTGAATACTTCACCAATATTCACCATTTCGTGTTGCCGATTAACGACTACCACGAGTTCTACCTGTTCTGGTGGTTCGCCTGGAGCATCATGATTGGCCAGTTCACCGCTCGCTTTGTCAGTGGTATTAAAACCTGGCAGTTGCTGATTGCCATGCTGGTGGTGCCGTCCATCGCCATCGGGGTGTGGTTCTCGGTACTCTTCCATTACCACGACGAAGGCCTGCAGGTGGCGGCGATTACCAATCTCGCGATGATCACCGTGGGTGTTCTGATGGTGGTGAACTCGCTGGATTCGCTGATCCGGCTGTACACCGATAACCTGAACCTGACGGCCGAGCGTCTGGGTCGGTTCAACTACGTGCTGTTCAATCTGGTGGCGATGATTGGCCTGACCATGCTGTTCCAGCTCGACTTCCTGCGGATTCAGTGGGTCGGCGCGCTGGTGATCGCCCTGTACTTCGGCTGTTTCGCTACATTGTGGCGACAAAACGCAGCGAAGTGGCGGCCATCAAGAGCTCACCAGAAGAAAACATCCTGGATTACAATAAGGTCGAACTCGCCAACTGATCCGTTCAGGCGTTGTTCATGATGTTAAGAAAGCAGGCTGGCCGTTGGGGCCAGCCTGCTTTTTTTATGCCTGGGATATCTCTGAGCATGGTCTCTGTGCACGGGCGGGCTCAATCGCAGCCGGGCAACTGGTTGATCCAGTCCGCCACCAACTCGGCGCCCCGGTTATCCACCTGCAGGGAACTGATCGGCGGCATGCGATTGCTGTCCGTGACCACCATTCTCAGGTGCAGCAGCGAGTTGTCGGCGTCCCCGGGCTGCACCAGGCGTGCGCCAGTGCGGCCGAGATCTCCGTTGGCAGGCTCCACGCCGCAGGTCGCGGTGGCGCTCAGTGGCGTGGTGGCCCGTAAATCCATGGTGCTCTGGCTGGTGCCGCCCGGCCGGTGGCAGTGACTGCAATTGCTGTGCAGGTAGCTGCGGGCCCGGTCCTCGAGGGTGGCGCTGGTGTCGGAGCTCTGGCTCAGGCGCCGGCTGCGCTGGGCCGACGTTGCCGGTGTCTCGAAGACGCCGATGGCGGCCAGGGTGTCGAGCTGGTTGGCACTGATGCCGGTCTGCGGATAAGTGAATTGGCTGTTGAGCTGATCCGTTTCCAGGCCAAGACTGAAGCTGGCTGCTGAGGTGTGGCACTGGTTGCATTCGCCGGCCGAGGGGTAATGCCAGAGCTGGCCTCCCACATCCACGTCTTGGCCGCCGCTGACCAGTTGGGCATCGGTGCCGGCGTCGTCCCATTGGTAGCTGTAACCAGACCAGCTGCCGTCGGCGCCGTGAAGGTACAGGCGGGTTTCCACCAGGCTCTGTCCCAAGGCGAAGTGTTTGACCAGGACCGAGCCCCGAGGCAGCTGAAAATCGCCCTGGTTATCGATGCTGATGCTGGTGTTGTCGGGCAAGGCCAGATATCGGGTTTTCTCGGCGCCATCGGACCAGAAGGCTTCGATCGGGCGATAGGGGATGAGCCCGTCAGCCGGTTGCCAGGGCGCATTGGCCTTCACGCAGCCGGTGGCCGATAGCTGTTGCGGCAACTCGGTATCCACCGTTACCGGATCGATCCGGAACAGCCCGGTTGTGGTGACCAGATACAGTTCGCCCTGGTTGTCCTGGCCAAAGGAGGCGACATTGCGGCCCGTCTCCAGCAGGGTTCGGCGCTGGTAACTGTCATCGGACTGGCGCTCCAGGGCCAGAGCGTGCCAGAACCGTAATCCGAGAACAGGTAGGCGCCTTGCAACGCCGGTATGTTGCTGCCCCGGTAGACGAAGCCGCCGGTGACGGAGATGCCGTCTGAGCGGCCATAGGCGTGTACCGGGTCGATGAACGGGCCTGACGCACTGCAACTGTTGCTGGTGCGCTCAAATCCCTCGTAGCAGCGCCAGCCGTAGTTGCCGCCCTGAGTGATGAGGTCGATTTCTTCAAAAGCACTCTGGCCAACATCGCCGGCCCAGAGTGCACCGGTGCTGCGATCAAAGCTCCAGCGCCAGGGGTTGCGCAGGCCGTAGGCGTAAATTTCCGGGACCGAGCCAGAGACGCCGTTGCTGGCCGGGCTGCCATCGGCGTTGTAGCGAAGCATCTTGCCCAGCCGGGTCGACAGATCCTGGGCCCGGTTGCCGGGGTCGTTGCCGGAACCGCCGTCGCCCAGGCCCACGTACAGCAGACCGTCCGGGCCGAAGGCAATGTGGCCGCCGTTGTGATTGCTGAAAGGTTGCGACTGTTCCATCACGTTGGTCCGGTCGAGACCGCCGGCTCCGTCGCCACGCAGACTCAGGCCGTTGTCGGTGGATTCAAAGCGGGCGACGTAGGAGGTGACGCCGGGACCCTGAGTAAATGACAAGTACAGATAGCCGTTCGTAGCAAAGGCCGGATCGAACGCCATGCCCAACAAGCCGCATTCCGGGCAGTCGCTGAGCGGGTAGAAATCGGTCAGGTCCACCAGTTCGGTGCGGGTGTCGTTGGCGAGATTGACCCGGAACACGGTGCCACCCTGCTCAACAACGTAGAAAATACCCGCAAGGTCAGGGTGGGGCAGCATCAGTAGCGGGGCGGTAAACGTCAGGGACGGTGCAACAGCGGTCAGCTGTACCTCGCCCGAGCCCTCAAAGGCCAGGCAGGTGCTATTGCTGGGCCGCTCCAGCAGGCCAACAACGGTGTTATCAGAGTTACCGCCTGAACCGCCGCAGGCGGTGAGTAACAGGCAGAGGAGTAGAAGAAGGCCTGGTCGCATAGCCCGGTTCCTCTCGGCAGAGCGTTAAGTTTAGCCCATCGTCATTCCGTCACATGTTGAAGTTAGTATTTTCGTCTCCATAGACTTGGTGGCAGCCGCCTGAATTCCCGGTTTGGCCGCTTTTTGTCTGGAGGCTCTGTTGTTCCTCCACTAAAAATAGGCAATGCCTATCTTTGGGTTGGGAATTATTAATTTTATCCGGACGCGCTGGTCTCGTACTCTGGGCGCCGTTATCCAATAGAACCTTGAATCCACTAATGAGGAGTGTTCTTTAATGGGCATTATCAACAGCGAAATTAAGCCGTTTAACGCAACTGCCTTCAAACAGGGCGAGTTCGTCGACATCAGCGAAGCCGACGTGAAAGGCAAGTGGGCGATCTTCTTCTTCTACCCGGCCGACTTCACCTTCGTATGCCCGACCGAGCTGGGCGACGTTGCCGACAAGTACGAAGAACTGCAGAAGCTGGGCGTTGAAGTGTTCTCCGTGTCTACTGACACCCACTTCACCCACAAAGCGTGGCACAGCAGCTCCGACACCATCGGCAAGATCAACTACTACATGGTTGGCGACCAGAACGGTTCCATCACCAACAACTTCGGCGTAATGCGCGAAGGTCAGGGCCTGGCCGACCGTGCCACTTTCCTGATCGATCCGGATGGCGTCATCCAGGCGATGGAAATCACTGCTGAAGGTATCGGCCGTGACGCTGACGACCTGATGCGTAAAGTGAAGGCCGCCCAGTACGTGCGTAACCACCCGGGTGAAGTTTGCCCTGCGAAGTGGAAAGAAGGCGAAGAGACGCTGACTCCGTCACTGGACCTGGTCGGCAAGATCTAAGGTTCCCTGCTCAGGTGAAACCACAGATCAGGGCCTGCGTTGCAGGCCCGCGATTGAAAAACCCCGGTTTGACCGGGGTTTTTTGCGTCTGAACGGAAGGAAGTACCGACGGAAAAGACGGAGCAGCCGTTACAGTGCAGCCAGAATGGCTTCCGAGCTGGTGGTTTCCAGGCCCTTTTCATCGATGTTCAGCACTTCAACCACGCCATCGTTCACGATCATGGCGTAGCGCTGGCTGCGAATGCCCATCTGGCTTGCGGTCCGATCCTGGGTCAGACCAACTGCCTTGGCGAACTCAGCCAGGCCATCGGCGAGCATGACGATCTGCTCGGCGTTATGGGCCTTGCCCCAGGCATCCATCACGAAGGTGTCGTTGACCGAGGTGCAGATAATGCTATCGACGCCCTTGGCCTTCAGTTTATCGGCATCGACCACAAAGCCGGGCAGGTGCGCGGCGGAGCAGGTTGGGGTAAAGGCTCCGGGCACCGCAAACAGCACCACTCTCTTGCCGGCAAACAGGTCGCCGGTCTGTACTTTCTCCGGGCCGTTGCTGCCCATCACCTGCAGCTCAATGTTGGGTAACCGTTCGCCTGCCTGAATCGCCATATGCGTGCTCCGCTGATGGTGTTGATGAGAGTGTTATTGAATGGTTTGCTGTCATTACTCGCAGCTTTGGTATGGCTTACAGGTTGCTGCCGTAATCCACGCCGCGGGCTTTGAGCCGGTAAAACTCTTCCAGTACGCCGGCCATGGCGTCTGGGCAATAGGGTCGCAGGCCACCGAGCACCAGGCGCTTGGCAACCTGGCCGACCGGTTTGTGATCGGACAGTAGCCGGTACTCCAGGGTGACATTGCCACGCTTGCCGTTGGCGGCGAGTTGCGCGTCGTGCAGTTCCAGTTCCGGCTCGCTGGCATCCAGCGATCCAGCGCCAGGCTCATGCTTTCGTACATCACCATGGGACGATCGGGATTGAACATGACCCCATTCGATTCCATCAGTGGCTGAAGTGTATGCGGGAAATTCTTGCCGGAGGCTGAGACGTAGCAGCGGGTGAAGTTCTCGATCGTGGTTTCATCTCGGGTGCTCGCGCCGCTGCGAGTGACCTCCAGATAGACCTTGCCGTTGGCGTCGCAAAGCTCGATGCGGCCTTCCTCGGGTTCCCGGAATTCCAGCGCTACACCGTCGCCCAGCAGGCTTTTGAACTGGAAGGTCATGTTGGCAGAGAGACCGAAATGCGAAACCACGACCGCAAACAGCAGGTCACCGGGCACGCAGAACCGGCGGGCGTCGGGGTCGTGAATCGGATTGAAATCACCGGCAATCTCTTTGGCAAAACGGCTGGCCTGAAGCGCGGTGATGTGGATACGTCCTTGCTGTATCGAATGAAAACGATCTAGAAACATGTGCTGCCTATACTGTTCGCGGAGTGGGATGTGTCAAAGGAGCCCGCTGTCTACCCGTAATGATAGTTGAGTCCAATCAATACCAACATGCGCTATTCGTCCTAAAGTGAAGGCTTAGTAGTCAACGCAAACAAGGAGGTGGGAGTGCGGCCGACCTGTCCCTGGCACGAATTACCACAGCAGCAGGTCCTGGCCGAGTTCGACGTCAGCCCGGCTGGATTGACCGCTGCCGAAGCTGACCGGCGCCTGCACCAATATGGGATGAACGGCCTGCCGGAACCGCATCGGCCCGGGCGCATTGCCCGGTTTCTGCGCCAGTTCAACAACGTGCTGATCTACGTGCTGCTAGGTGCGGCGGTGATTACCACAACCCTCGGTCACCTGCTGGATACCGGTGTCATTCTCGCGGTGGTGTTAGCCAACGCCGTGATCGGCGAGATTCAGGAGGGCAAGGCGGAGAAGGCTATACAGGCGATCCGGAGCATTCTGGCCCTGCGCGCCACCGTGGTGCGTGACGGCCATCGCCTGACCATCGCCGGCGATCAGCTGGTGCCCGGTGACATCGTGCTGCTGGAGGCGGGCGACAAGGTCCCGGCCGATCTTCGCCTGCTGAAAGCCCACAATCTGTTCATACAGGAAGCGTTGCTCACCGGCGAGTCGATGCCCGTGGAGAAACAGACCGAGCCGGTTCCGGTCGGCCAGGCCCTTGGCGACCGCAGCTGCATGGCGTTCAGTGGCACGGCTGTTACCGCGGGCCAGGCCTCGGGCCTGGTAGTGGCTACCGGGCAGAATACGGAACTTGGCCGAATCCAGGGCCTGCTGGCGGGTGTCGAGCAGTTGACCACTCCGCTGGTCGCGCAAATGCGTCAGTTCGCGCGCTGGCTGACCTTGTTCATCCTGCTGATGGCAGCGGCCTGATGGCCTATGGTCACTGGCGGCTGGCCTACGATTTCGGCGCCCTCTTGATGGCCGTTGTCGGCTTGTCGGTGGCGGCCATTCCCGAAGGTCTGCCGGCCGTGCTGACCATCACCCTGGCCGTGGGCGTCCAGACCATGGCCAGCCGCAATGCCATTGTCCGCCGGCTGCCGGCGATCGAAACCCTCGGTGCGGTCTCGGTGATCTGCTCCGACAAGACCGGCACCCTGACTCGTAATGAGATGAGTGTGGTGACAGTGATCACCGCAGAACGATCATTCACCATCGAGGGCGAGGGCTATGGCCCGGATGGGGCGGTATTGGACGGGGATCGGGTTATCGAGCCTGACCGTTGTGAGGTACTGACCGAGATGGCGCAGGTTGCGGGTCTGTGCAACGACGCCGAACTCAAGCGCGAGGATGGCCGCTGGCGGGTGGAAGGGGACCCGATGGAGGGCGCACTATTGTCGTTTTCGGCCCGGGCTGGGCTGGATGCCGGCGACTTGCAGGGACACTGGCCCAGAACCGACGCCATTCCATTCGATACCAGCTATCGCTACATGGCGACACTGAACCACAACCATCAGAATCAGGCCCTCGTTTTGGTGAAGGGCGCGCCCGAGGTGGTTATGGAGCTGTGTGCGGTCCAGCGCTCTGAAACGCAGGCCCAGGCGCCATTGAATCAGCCTGGTGGCAGGAGCAGATTGGCGCCATTGCCGCATCCGGCCAGCGGGTGCTGGCGCTGGCGGCGCGGCCGGTGAAACCCACGCCCTTGAGGGTGTTCTTGGAGCCGGTCAGGAGCGCCACCCAGCGATAGAGCTTGCCCTGCTCGGCATCCGAGACCAGCAGCTTGATGCCGCTCTTGGCCGACATCTTGTTCAGGTCCTTGGCAATGCCGGATAGCGCCTGGGCGGCCATGACCCAGGGTACTGTCAAGGCGGCGGCTGGCACGGCCAGCATGGCCAGCGCCACGATCTGCAGCAACAGGCCCAGATTCATGGTGCGATTGAGCCCCATGCGCGCGCCCAGATAGCCGCCGAGCAGATTGGTGACCACTCCGAAGAATTCGTAGAAGACAAAGAGCAGGGCAATTTCCAGCGACGAGTACCCGAGCTGGTGGAAATGCAGCACCACCAGCATCCTCAGGGCGCCGTCGGTCAGGGTAAAGGTCCAGTAATTCCCGGTAATGACCAGATACTGTCGGATGGCGGCAGTCATGTCAGGCAGTGCCCACCCTGCGCATCAATTCGGCGGTGCGGTTGGCATAACCCCATTCGTTGTCGTACCAGGCGTAGATTTTGACCTGGGTGTCGTTGACCACCATGGTCGACAGCGCATCGATGATCGAGGAGCGGGGATCGGTCTGGTAGTCGATGGACACCAGCGGCCGTTCCTCGTAGCCAAGGATCCCGTCCAGTTCGCCCTCGGCGGCTTCTTTCAGCAATTGGTTTACGGTGTCCCGGTCCGTCGGCGTGTCGACTTCAAATACGCAGTCGGTCAGGGAGGCGTTGGTGAGGGGGACACGGACCGCGTGCCCGTCCAGCCGGCCCTTCAGCTCCGGAAAGATCTCGATGATCGCGGTGGCCGAGCCGGTGGTGGTCGGAATCAGGGAGCTGCCGCAGGCCCTGGCCCGGCGCAGGTCTTTGTGCGGGGCGTCGATGATGGTCTGGGTGTTGGTCAGGCTATGGATAGTGGTGATGGAGCCGTGCTTGATACCCAGTTTTTCATGGATCACCTTGACCACCGGAGCCAGACAGTTGGTGGTGCAGGACGCCGCGGTGACGATCCGGTCGGTGGCCGGGTCGAACAGGTGATCGTTCACCCCCAGTACCAGGTTCTTGGCACCGGCCTCTTTCACCGGAGCCGTAACCACCACCCGTTTGACGCCCTGGTCCAGGTAATCCTGCAGAACATCGACCTTCTTCATCACACCACTGGCTTCGATGACCACGTCACAAGCGGACCAGTCGGTCTCGGCGATGGTGCGGTTGTGGGTCACCCGGATACGGCGTTCGTCGATCACGATATGAGTACCGTCGACGCCGGCATCCCGATTCCAGCGCCCGTGGATACTGTCGAAGGTGAGCAGGTGGGCCAGTGTTCCGGCATCCGCGCCCGGGTCGTTAATGGCAACAAACTCAACGTCTGGCCAGTCCCAGGCGGCACGCAACGCCAGCCTGCCAATTCGGCCAAAGCCGTTAATACCTACTTTGATGGTGCTCATGTTCAGTGCCTCCTATCGCCCTGGGCCAGGGTTTTTGGTTTGTCAGGATGAGGTTGGCTGTGGAAACCAGTGTCGGGTCCGGTTAGCGAGGGCCACCAGCGATAACATAACCGGAACCTCCACCAGAACGCCGACCACGGTCGCCAGGGCCGCGCCCGAGGTCAGTCCAAACAGGCTGATGGCGACGGCCACCGCCAGTTCAAAAAAGTTTGAAGTACCGATCAGCCCGGCTGGCGCCGCAATGTTGTGCGGCAGCTTCAGTTTTCGGGCGGCCAGATAGGCGATGACGAAAATGCCGTAGCTCTGGATCAGCAGAGGTATCGCGATCAGCCCAATCGCGACCGGGTTGTCGAGGATGCGCTCGGCCTGAAGCCCGAACAGCAGGGCCACGGTCGCCAGCAACCCGAGCACGGTGGTCGGTTTGCTGTGGTGAAGCCAGTTTTCCAGCCGCTGCTTGCCCTGCCTTAGAAGATAGCGACGGGTCAGGACGCCGGCAATCAGGGGCGCTACCACGTACAGCAGGACTGACAGTAACAGCGTCTGCCAGGGTACGGTGATGGAGGACAGGCCCAGGAGCAACGCGGCAATCGGCGCAAACGCAAAGATCATGATGATGTCGTTCACCGACACCTGTACCAGGGTATAGGCAGCGTTGCCTCGGGTCAGCTGACTCCAAACGAACACCATGGCGGTGCAGGGTGCGACCCCAAGCAGAATCATCCCGGCGATGTATTCGGTGGCGGTGGCCGGATCAATCATTCCCGCGAACAACACCTTGAAGAACAACCAGCCGAGGGCGGCCATGGTGAAGGGTTTGATCAGCCAGTTCACCACCAGTGTCAGTACCAGCCCGCGCGGCTCGCGGCCTACCTGTCGAATCGCCGAAAAGTCGACCTGGACCATCATCGGGTAGATCATCGCCCAGATGAACACGGCGACGACCAGATTAACGTGTGCGTAGGTCAGGCTGGCTATGACTTCGAACCCGCCCGGGAACAGGCTGCCGGTGGTCATGCCCAGGAGAATGGCCAGGGCGACCCAGACACTGAGGTAACGTTCAAACAGACCCATTACGCGCCATCCGTATGGTTTGGGCGGGTTTTCTGGTTATTTACTCCAGCACTCATGTATATCCTTAAATCAGCATATGCTAAAAAGTGAATATACAATAACCGGCAATGAGTGGTCAGGCAAGTGCCTTGGGGTAATTGTCTATACTGCCTCTACCTGAGGGAAAGTTTGTTACCGGAGGTGTTATGAGTGATGACAAGGCGCTGGTTGCCAGCGAGACACCCTATTCCGTGCTGGTTGAGGCGGGCAAAAACTATCTGTGGTGCGCCTGTGGCCGAAGCCAAAGTCAGCCGTTTTGCGATGGGTCCCACAAGGGCACTGGATTCAGCCCGGTAAAATTCACCGCGGAAAAAAAGGAGTGGGTCTGGTTCTGCGGTTGCAAACAGACCGGTTCAGCGCCTTTGTGCGATGGCACCCACAAGACCCTGACTTAGGGCATTAATGCCAGGGGTGGGGCACGGCGCTGAGGCGAAAGCCGCTCAGGCCATGCACCGGATCGGTCAGTGCCAGGATCCGTAGCGTGACCTCGACGGTGCTCTCACCGTCGCCATGACGCAGCGGCACATCAATGCGTTCGATGGATTGGTCGGCGCGGGCGGCGCTCAATGCCCGTCTAAAATTCTCTCGGCAGTTAGCAACCATCAGTTTTTCAAAGGGTTGGCCGGCGAGATCGGCCGGTGCCCGTTCCAGCAAATCAGCGAGTTGCGGCGAAATAAAACCAATGTGGCCGGTTTCGTCGAGTTCACCAATGATCGCTCCGGACAGTGCCACCAGATCTCGGCTGCGTTGCTCACTGTCATCAAGAGCCCGGCGCAGGATGGTTTTCTCGACCTGTAGATTGTTGACTTGCTGGTCGAAGCCCGCTTCCCGAAGCTCCATTTCCCAGAGTTGTTTCGCCTTGGTGTGCAATCGGCGGCACTGAACCAATGCCAGCACGGTTGCCACCAGGGTCAGGCAGCCGCCAGCCATCCAGACGTTTCTGAGTGCGTTGTCGGAGGCGTGCTCTAGCAATGCCCGGGCTGGCACCGTGGTCAGCATCCAGCTGAAATTCTCCGAGCTGACTTCGGTACGCAGAGCCAGGGTGGGATCAATGGGGCCTTGGGTTCGAATCTGAAACAGCGGGCGCTTGGTGTGTCTGGCCAAGGTATCTACCCGGACACCAAGGCTGGGCGGCAGCGCATTGCTGAATACGGCTTGTAGCCAATCCCGGGTTGCTCGCTGCGCCAAAGCATCGTCGCTGACCCGCCCGGGGGCCCGGGCCAGCAAGAGATGAACCAGGGCCTGGTGTTCGGCTTGATAGTGAGCCTCGGCCAGTTGGCGGGCGCGGTGTGACTCCTGATGGGCGGTGAATGCCGTGGATGCCACGCCGACGATCAGAATGACCAATGGCACCCAAAGGCCTGGCCACAGGCGGTGCCAGCCCGATGGATGAGTTGATGTGCTGTCCATGCGCGTCTTCCCGAGTCATGGCAGTTGGATGCCACACTCCCTCAGTGATGTTCCTTCACTTTAGACCAGTCCGTGGTGGCTGGGAAACTCTCAGATTCGGGCTTTGCCGGCGGTGCCATAGACCAGTACGAAGGTCAGGAATGCGGTCACTACGGCGGAAGGGCCTGCTGGAGTGTCCAGGTACCAGGACAGGCTCAGGCCCCCGGTCACCGCGATAAAGCCAAACACCATCGCAAGCCCAACCATGTGTTCCGGGCCGTGAGCCAGGCGTCGTGCGGTAGCGGCAGGAATGATCAGCAGGGCCGTAATCAGCAGCACGCCAACGATTTTCATCGCCACCGCAATGACCACTGAGAACATGAGCACCAGAGTCAGGCGCAGACGCTCGACCGGCAGGCCTTCCACCTGGGCCAGCTCCGGGTGAATGGTACTCATCAGCAGCCCATGCCAGAGGGTGCCTAGTAAGGTCAGAATGACGGCGGCGCCGCCATAGATCCAGAATAGGTCAGCACGGCTCATAGCCAGCAGATCGCCAAACAACAGGCCGGTGAGGTCCACCCGGACGTCGGGCATGAAGCTGAGTGTGACCAGACCGATGGCCAGGGCGCTGTGAGCAAGAATCCCCAGAAGGGTGTCGGTGGCGAGGGCGCGGGTTCGGGAAAACAGCACCAGAGCGATGGCCAGTACCATGCAGGTCATCACCACGCCAACATGCAGGGGCACGCTGATCAGGAAACTCAGGGCAATACCGAGCAAGGCCGAGTGTGCCAGGGTATCGCCGAAGTAGGCCATCCGGCGCCAGACCACGAAACAGCCGAGGGGCCCGGCCACCAGGGCCACGCCCAGGCCACCGATCAGCGCCCGCCAGAAAAAGTCGTTAAGTATGGCGTCAATGATGGGCATGGCTGGAGCACTCCTGATGATCGGTAACCGACGAACCCGTCTCGCCTTCCACCACGTCGCCGTGAAGATCGTGGCGGTGATTGTGGTGGTGATGGTAGACCGCGAGGGATTCCGCCACCCGGGGGCCGAAGGTTTCGATAAAGGCTGGATCGTGGGAGATATCAGCCGGGTGGCCACTGCAGCAGATGTGCTGGTTCAGGCAGATGACCTTGTCAGTGGCGGCCATGACCAGGTGCAGATCGTGGGAAATCATGATGATGCCGCAGTTGAGTTCGTCACGAAGCTGGCGGATCAGCTCGTACAGCGCGGCTTGGCCGTTGATATCGACGCCCTGGGCCGGTTCGTCCAGTACCAGCAGATCAGGTTTACGGACCAGGGCCCGGGCCAGCAAAAGGCGTTGCTTTTCGCCCCCGGACAGGTGATGCACTGAGGCATCCAGCAGGTGGCCAACGCCGGTTTTCTGCAAAGCTGCCTGGCATTCCGGCAGTGTCCGTCCAGTCAGCATCATGAACCGTTTGACGCTCAGGGGCAGGGTCGATTCCAGGGCAAGTTGCTGGGGGACGTAACCGATCATCAGTTTGCGCGACAGGGTGACCTCACCGCTGGAGGCTTTCTGCAAGCCCAGTATGGCCCGTATGAGGGTGGTTTTCCCGGCGCCGTTGGGACCAATAATGGTAATGATATCGCCCCGGTGCACGGTCAGATTGACGCGATCGACCACCAGCCGGTCGTCAAATTCCACCGTGACCTGGTTCAGGGTTGCCAGTAATTCACTCATTGCCCCGCGCTCCTGTTTTACCTTCTTCACCCCGTTCGCTCTGGCAGCGTGGGCAGAGACCGGCGATCTCCAGGGTGACGTCATCCAGCGCGAAGGATTCGGCTTCAGCGGCGGCTTGATGGCCCCGGAAACCGACGGCGCGGTCATTTCCAGAACGTTGCCGCAGCCCTGGCAGATCAGAAACATACCAGTGTGGTGTTCACCCGCGTGGGTACAGCCAATAAAGGCATTGAGCGAGGCAATGCGATGCACCAGGCCATTCTGCTGCAGAAAATCCAGCGCCCGGTAAACCGTTGGCGGTGCGGCGTTGTGACCGTCTTCGGACAGCTCGGCCAGGACATCGTAGGCTCCAGTGGCTTGTGGGATTGCCAGATAAGCTCCAGGACCCGCTCCCGTGTGGGCGTCAGGCGAACGTTACGATCCTGGCAGATAGTGCGGGCGTCAGTGAGCGCCTGAGTGACACAGGTATCGTGATTGTGTGGGCGATAGGGCAATGCGCGGGCAGACATAGCGGGAATCCGAAAAAATTTGAAACATTATAACATTTCCGAAAATCCCCGCCATGGTACAGCAGGCTCAGGAGCGAGATTCGTTGGCCAGACCTTCAAGGTATTCCAGATTAGGGATCCAGGCGTTGTCGCCGTCGACCTCCACCTGCATCAGATCTGCCGGTCCGGCTTCGCCGTCCAGTTGTTTGATTTGGCTTTCAGTGAGGCGGGCCTGACTCGGAATACCCTGGGTGATCAGGGCAATGAACGGAAGCCGCTGGTGATGTTCGCCGATGGTGTTCAGCACCACGATGCGGCCCCTGTTGGCTGCCGGAACACTGAGGCTGCCGCCATTGGCAGCGTCGTAGGAAATCACTGGCAGTTGCAGTCCCCGCCAGTCCAGATAGCCCGCCAGCCATTCCGGTGCGTCGGTCCCGGCTGAGGAACTGGCGTAATCCACCACCTCGGCAATGGAGACGTTCGGCAGTAACAGTTGCCGTTTGCCCATGGGGATCATGACGCAGGAGAGTGTCTGGCTGTTGTCGTTCATTGCTTGTGTCCTCAGGCGGAGTCCCGTTTGTGCCGGCCTTTGAGCAGGCACGATTCTTCAATGGTTTTGACCAGCTCCCGGGCCAGCTCTTCCGGTGTGCCACTGAGCGTGGAACACCCGGTGGCGGCAACCGAATCCGGCATTGAGCTGTTACCGCAGCTGGTGTGCTCCTGCACCCAGATTCGGCTGCCGTAGGCTCTCAGCATGGGCGCAGCAATGGCGCCATCGTTGCCCATGCCGGAAAACAGGATAGCATGGCAGCGTGCCCCGTAATGGTCGGCGACGTTCAGCAGAACCTGATCGATGGAGGCCCATAAGGGCCGGGCCAGGGACTGCTCAATTCGGTCAGCGCCCCGGCCGCGTCCACTCGCCACTCGTGCTCCACCGGCATCAGCACCACATCGCCATTCTGAACCCGGTAGCCCTCTTCGGCTCGCTTCAGGGCGTAATGAGAGTGGCGACCAAGAACCCGGGTCAGTACGTCGGTGAAGTTGTTGTCGATGTGCTGGGCATAAATAAAACCAACGGGCAGGCCCGGTGGCAGGTGATCGAGAAACGACTTGACCGCCGAAGGCCCACCCAGCGAGGCGCCGAGAATCCAGATTTCCTCGGCAACAGAGCCTGGGACGGCGGGTGTTACCCAGTGCGGCAAGGTCGGCGGCGTAGCTATTGCCGGTACCTGAACATCCAGCTGTTCGATGCTGGCTTCGGAATCCAGCTCTTCAAGATCGCCCAGCTGACCTTCCAGCTTGCTCAACAATCGGCGTTCCCACCGGAAGTAATCGGTGCCGCCGGGCTTGGGCGCCGGATCCAGGCCAAACAGCACCGGTGCTTCGGTATTCTCCAGCAGATGATCAAACAGCGCCGGGTGATCAGCTTCGTCTTCCAGCGTCACCAGCCAGAGGCCGGCCGCCGGAAATTTAGGATAACCCAGCAGGCGCTCCGGATCCCCGGAGAAACAGACATCAAGACCCACCTTGGCCGTCGCGGCCTGTAGCCGATGCCGCTGTAGCACAATATCCGAGACAATCCCGACTCTGGGCCGGCCACACTGGCCGGTCATCACTGGTTACCGGTCAGCCGTTTGATGGTCTCAAGCAGCTCGGTTTCCTGGAACGGCTTGCCCAGATATGCGTTGACGCCGATGGCCATGGCCCGCTCCCGGTGTTTCTCGCCGGTCCGGGATGTGATCATGCAGATCGGGGTCTCCCGCAGGTTGTCGTCGTGGCGAACAAAGCTGGCTACTTCGAAACCATCCATCCGAGGCATTTCGATATCCAGCAGGATGACGTCCGGCTTGTGGTCCTGCAATTGCGCCACCGCATCCAGCCGTCTTTCGCCAGCACCACTTCCATGCCGTTTCGTTCCAGCAGGCGCGAGGTGACCTTACGCACCGTAACCGAGTCATCTACCACCATGACGGTAGTAACCTGCTCTTCGTAGCGTGCCGCTTCACGGGCTTTCTCAAGGCTGGCCAGGCGCTGGCGTTCGGACAGGATGTCGGAACGAATCATCGCTGGCAGGTCGAGGATCACCACCACGTTACCGTCACCAAGAATGGTCGCACCGGATACGCCCCTGACTGAACTGAACTGGGGGCCGAGGGACTTAACGACAATCTCCCGGCTACCCATCAGGTTATCTACCTGCAGGGCCATCGGCTGTTCTGCGCCGCGTACCAGAATCACCGGCAACGGCAGGGCCTGACCCTGGAGTTTCGGCTGGTGATCACTGTTCAGCAGGTTGCCCAGGTACTGCAGTCGGTACTCCTGACCGGCGTACTCGTACATCGGCGCGTCTGGCTTGTAGTATTCCTCCAGCTCGTAGGTGCTGACCCGCACAATGCCCTCGATGGTATTGAGAGGGATGGCGTAGAAGTCTTCACCGGTCGATACCATCAGGGCGCGGTTGACCGAGACTGTGAACGGCAGGCGCACAGTAAAGGTGGTGCCTCGGCCGAGCGCGGAATCGATGTCCAGACTGCCGCCAAGCTGTTTGATTTCACTGGCGACCACATCCATGCCGACACCGCGGCCGGAAATCTGGGTCACCTGCTGGGCAGTGGAGAAACCGGGTTGCAGGATGAACTGCAGGATTTCTCGCTCGGTGAGGTCTTCATCCGCACGCATCATATTCTGGCGGATCGCCTTGTCGCGAATAACATCGGACGGAATGCCCTTGCCGTCGTCCATCATCCGCAGCACCACGTCACCGCCTTCACGGGTCAGTGACAACACCACTTCACCGGTTTCCGGCTTGCCGTGGGTCTTCCGATCCGCCGGCGTCTCAATGCCGTGGTCGAGTGCATTCCGGAGCATGTGCTCCAGCGGTGCAATCATCCGTTCGAGGATGTTGCGGTCCATTTCGCCTTCGGCGTTGCGGACATCAAAGTCCACTTTCTTACCGAGCTCACCGCTGATCTGGCGAACAATACGTCGCAGGCGCGGCACCATCGAGGCAAACGGAATCATGCGGGTCTTCATCAGACCTTCCTGCAGTTCCGTGTTGATCCGCGACTGTTGCACCAGCAGGGTTTCGGTATCACGAACCCGGTCGGACAGGGTCTCGCGTAGGTCGGCAAGGTCCGATGAGGATTCGGTCAGGGCCCGGGACAGCTGCTGGATCGACGAGTAACGGTCCATCTCCAGCGGGTCGAAGTCATCGCCGTAGTCCGGGCCGTGCTCTTTCTCGGCACTGAACAGGATCTGGGCTTCGGTCTCGATCTCCATGCGGCGCAGCTGCTCGCGCAGACGCTCGATGGTGGCCGCCATTTCGTCCAGGGTGTGGCCGAAGTCACTGGTCTGGGTTTCCAGGCGGCCGCGGGTAATACTGGTTTCGCCCGCCAGGTTGACCAACTCGTCCAGCAGAGGCGCGGAAACCCGGATGGTTTCCTGGGCCGCACGCTGACTGTCGGCGGCCTTTTTGAGGGCTTTCGCCCGCGGCTTCGCTGACGGTTTGGCGGGCTTGGGCAGGTTCGCATCCGATGCCTTGGCTTCGGCTTCCGTCGCCAGCGGCTGTGTGCTTGGGGGCGGTGTCGGGGCCGATTCCGGGGCTGACTCGGGTGCCGGTGTTGGCTCCGGTGCAGTATCGCCGGATTCGAAACGTTTCCGGATGTCAGCCACCATGGCGATGATGGCGTCGTGATCCTGGGTAATGCTCTGCCACTGGCTTTCGTCCGGGGCATTGCCACCCAGATCAATCAGCCGGGTCTCCAGGCCGTGGGCCTTATCACCCAGCTGCGCCAGTTGTGACAGGCGGGCGCCACCTTTCAATGTGTGCAGCGCGCGCTGGGCTTCCTGGTTGAAGGTATGGTTGGACGGCTCTTTGTGCCAGTCGTCCAGCAGCTGCTCAAGCTGATCCATGATTTCGCCGGCTTCTTCCAGGAAGATTTCCAGAACTTCCGGGTCTACCTGCTGCTGAGCCTCCGTCAGCTCGGACTGAGCCGCTCCGGTGTCGGCTGCTGCTACATCATGGGCAGTGCGCAGAGCTTCGATCAGTGCGTTGTCAGCTTCTGGCTGCTGGCCATCCTCCAGATTGGTGAGCATGGCCTTTAGCGAATCCAGAGCGCGACCACTCAGTGCTAGCAGGGCCTGTTGATTGTTGGAACCGGCAATCAGCGGGTCCAACGCGTCGGCCCAGGCCTCGGCCAGGTCCGCGATCGGATCGACGTCTGAGAGTCGCGCACCACCTTTCAGAGTGTGCAGTTCCTGCTGCAACTGGGTCACACCGGACAGCTCGTCCGGCTCATCGCGCCACTGGGCAAGGCACTCGCCGATGGCGCTGTGGATCTCCAGACCTTCGTCCAGGAAGATGCCAATCAGGTCGTCGTCATTGGCGTTGGCCAGAGGTTCAGTAATGGCGGTCAGTTCTTCCGCTTCGGTTTCTGGCTCGGGTTCCGCCGGGGCCTGCTCGGCCTCAATTTCGTGCTCATCGGTGTCGTAGTCGGACACCTCGGGCTCAGGCTCCGCCGGTGCTGGCTCTCCGGCTAGCGGCTCGCCGCGCAGGATTGCCTGAACCTTGGCCACCAGCTCATCCGCTGGCGGGCAGGGCTTCTGGGTGGCGACTTGCTCAACCATCTGCGCCAGCCGGTCGTGGCAGGCAAACAGCAGGTCATTCATGTCGTCGCTGGCATCAAGCTGTCCTTCGGCCACTTTCTCGAACAGGTCTTCAAGAACGTGGGTCAGGTCGCCAATAGCCTCGACGCCGGCCATGCGTGCGCCGCCTTTCAGGGTATGCACATCGCGCTGTAGTTCTGCGGCTACGGTCCGATTGGACGGGTCTTCGCTCCAGGTGTGCATTGCACTGCCCGTGGAGTTGATCAGGTCGTAGGCTTCTTCCAGGAAGATGCCCACCAATTCCGGGTCCAGGTGAGACAGATCGGTAACATTGTCTTCGGAAGTGAGGTCCTCGCTGGATGCTGGTTCCTCGTGCTCTTCAAGATCCGGAACCGGCAACGCGTCGTCTTCCGCTGGCGTATCAGATGCCGCGCTGACGTCGGTAACCGGGCGGGAACCGTCGGCGTTGTCCATGTAAGCCTGGATTTCACCGATCAGATCCGGGGCCGGCCGTGGTGTTTCTGAGGCTTCCAGTGCCTCGACCATGCCGGCAAGGCGATCGTGGGCCCGGAACAACAGGTCGGACAGGTCGTCATTGACCGACAGCCGCTGCTCAGTCAGGCCCTCAAACAGCGTTTCCAGTTCGTGGGACAGGTCGCCGATGGATGGGATATCAGCCAGGCGTGAGCCGCCTTTCAGGGTATGCAGATCCCGCTGCAGCAATCGCAGCAAATCCAGGTTGTGGGTGCTTTCGCTCCAGTTTTGCAGCGCGTCCGCCGTGCTGTCGATGAGGTCGCGGGCTTCTTCAAGGAAAATCTCCGCGAGCTCCTGATCCATCTCGTCGTCGGATTCATCGACATCGGAAGGTGCAGTCGCTTCGTTGGCTTCCTGAGCGCATCAGCCTCCGGGGCAGCCGGCTCGATCTCTTCGAGATCCAGACCAAGATCGATGGCTTCCAGGTCTTCGGTGAATTCCTGGTTGATGGCATCGGCCTGTTCACCGGCCTGGTCGATTTCAGCCCGATCCTGAATCAGAGTTTCCAGGCGTGCCAGGATGTTGTCGCTGGATTCGGTCGAAAGTCCCGCGGCAACCTGATCCATGGTGTTGATCAGCTGTTCGTGGGCATCGCGCACGGTCTCAATAAAGGCTTCATCCGGCTCGGTCTGCTCGGAGGCGGCAGCCTTGTCATAGGCTTCCTTGAGCGCGCCCGAGAGCGACGAGACGTCGTGCAGGCCCGCGTCTGCGGCACCTTCGGTCAGTTGTTCCAGTTCCGACCGCAAGGTATTCAGCGACTCGGTTTCTTGAGGGTTGCTGGCCCACTGGTCGAGAATCTGGTCGGCATCCAGAACGATGTCCAGACCCTCGTTCAGGAAAAGCTGCACCAGCTGTGATGGAGCCTCCTGTGCCGGAACGTCGCTACTGGCGTCACGGGGACGGTGCAGGTTCTCGTGGGAAAGCCGGTCCAGTTTCTCCAGGAACGCGTCGGTGCCCGGCAGCGGCGCCTGAGGATTGATCCGGATCTGGGCCAGGCCTTCGGTCAGGAAGCTGCAGGCATCCGCGATGCAGGACACCACGTCGCGGTCCGCGCGTTTGTTCTGGGCCCGGGATTCCTTGACGAAACGCTCAAGCGGGGTGATTACTGCGGCAATCGGCGCAATGCCCGCTGTATGGGCGCTGCCCTTGAGGGTGTGCAGGGCCCGGGAAAGATCATCGGTGTAGGAAACGGAAGTCTTGTCACCCGCTGCTGCAAGGTAATCCTTGAGCGTTTGCAGGTGGGTCTCGGTTTCGCTCTCGAAGATATCGAGCAGGACCGGGTCGACCTCGGCGTCATTGCGGCTGGCTTCCGTCGTGTCAGTACTATCGGCAGGCTCAACCTCGGTCTCGGAGGTGGGCATGCTGCTGGCATCGGGAATTTCACCGTTGCCCAGGGCATGAGCGCGAGCCTGAAGTCCGCTGGTATCGTTGCTTGGCGCCCGGCGTTTTTCGAAATCTTCAACCAGGGCCGGCAAGGCAGCAGTGACTTCTTCAAGCAGACCGGCAACGTCATCATTCATGAAAATGCTGCCGTCGATCACGCGGTTCAGCATGTTCTCCACTGACCAGGCCAATTCACCCACAACCAGCGCACCGACCATCCGTCCGCTGCCCTTAAGGGTGTGGAACGCCCGGCGAACTTCCGACAGCGCGGTACGGTCATCGTGCTGGCGCAGCAGCATCGGCAGGTATTCGCGAACGGTGTCCAAAACCTCGCCGGCTTCTTCGATGAAAATCTCAAGGATTTCATCATCGATCAGATCATCGTCGTCGGCGAAAGCTGCGGCTACCGGCGCTTCGCCGGCTGGCTCGGGTGCTGGTGTTGCGGTGTCTTCCGTTTCAGCTGGCTGCTCCTGCTCAGCCGGGGCTTCGGCTTCGCCGCTATCTTTCGTGCTTTCTTCGGTGCTGTCTTCGGTGTTCTGCTCGGTGCGGCGGGTGGTGGCCATCGCTTCGGCACGCTGAATCAGTTCATCAACGTCGCCGGTGGCCTGGCCGTCCCGGAATTCATTGATTAGCGACGGAATTCGAGTGTTAACCTCATCGATCAGGGAAAACATCTCGTCCGTGGGTTTGATGGTCCGATCAATGACCCGGTTCAGCAGGTTTTCCACCGACCAGGCCAGTTCCCCCAGGCTGGTGGCGCCAACCAGGCGGCCACTTCCCTTGAGAGTATGATAGGCGCGGCGCACTTCGGTCAGTGCGGCGTGGTCGTCATGATGCTGGCGCAGCTGCGGGTAGTATTCGTGAATGGTATCGAGGACCTCTTCGGCTTCTTCGATAAAGATGCCAAGGATCTCGTCGTCCAGCAGTTCATGATCCGACGACTTCGTGGTCTCTGGCGCGGCAGAGACCACGTCTTCTTCCGAGGCTTCCATGACCGGTATTGAGTCGTCGGCGTTGGCTTCGGACCAGGTCGGATCGGCGCCGACCGGGAAGCCAAGCGATGCCAGGCTGTCTTCGGCAACTTTCAGGATGGTTTCGTTCTCGCCAATGCCTTCAGCCAGACGCTCCAGATAGTATTCGATGCTGGTAACGGCGTCGGCCAGGGTGTCGAGTTCCTTCCAGTCAGGTACCTGTTTGCCACTGAGCAGCACGTCGGTAATGTAGCGCTCGGCTGAGGCCAGCATGTCGGCAACGCGGTTGAGCGGAATCAGGCCAAGGCCGCCCCGAATGCTGTGCAGCAGCCCGGGCACGTGCTCGATTTCCCGGGTATCCCACTGGGAAGCAATGAAATTGACAATAGCTGTCTTGACTTGCTCAAGGGTATTTCGGGACTCGCGCAGCAGTGCGCCGTTGGCTTCGCCAAGCTCTCGCGTACCCAGATTAACCGTTTGGTCTACGTCATTGTCGGTGTCGTCGTCAGACTGGCCGTCGCTGTCGAGGCCAGCCAGACTGGCTTCGATGTAGAGCAGGGCGCCGGCAATATCCATCATGGTGCCGTCGTCGACGGGCTCCATTTGGTTGCTCAACTTGTTGACCAGTTCGATCTGTTCGGTGACGACCTTGCGGGGAATGCCCAGACCCAACACGGCCAGGGTGTTCGCTACCTGGCGAAGACCGGGGAGCAGATCTTCCAGCTCGGTGTTCTGGCGCTGTTCGGCGCGAACAAACAGGTCAAGCTGGTCCTTGAGCTTGGTCAGCTCTTCATTAAGGGCGCTAACCACCGAGTGGATTGCTTCGCGGCCCGGGCCGGAAACGCGGCTGCGGGCGGCGTCTACGTCGTCCTCAGAAGGCAGGGCCTGGTCCAGCTGGTACTCAGATCGCAGACTCTGGACCTGGGGTGCTTCCAGATCCCGGGCCCGGGCGACGTAATAAAGAAGGTGCTTCAGCAGCGCCTCAGGCGCCGGCTGTTGCAGGATGTCGGCGTGTTCATCGGTGAGTCGACGAATTTCGCTGTCCAGTTCCCGCAGCAGGGATTTAACCGCAGCGTTGACCGGGTTTACGCGTGCCTGCAGGGTCTCAACAAAGGCACTGGCTGCTTTCCAGAGTTCGCCCCGTGGCGTTTTCTGGCACAGGCGGATAAGGCGCTGGATGACCTTTTGCATGTAATCGAAATGGGCTGCCAGATCGTCTTCGCGGATTACGGCGGCCAGGGCAAACTGGTACATCTGGCGCAGTTTGCGGATATGACCCAGGACCTTCGGATCCTGCAGGCGCTGGGATACCTTGCCAGTGACTCGCATGTGCGAGCGACTCAGATCGGGTTTGAACAGGGATGTGTCTGACAGCAGGGCTTCGCCGCGCGCAGCCCGAAGGTCGTTCAGCAGGGGCAGCAGCACCATTGGGAAATCGTCCCGGCTGCTGGCCAGGTGATCCAGATACTGGGGCAGCTGGAGGATCGCCTGCATCAGCACTTCGACGGCCTCGTCGACATTGGCGACGGTGTCGTTCAGCACGGCCTGGGTGAGCTTCTCCATCTCTTCGGTCAGCAGAGCTGCGCCGAAAAGTTCAACCATCTGCAGGGTGCCATGCACCTGATGAAGATAATTCAGGCAGAAGCGCAGGCGCGCGGTGTCGTCTCGGTTTTCGACATACGCTTCCAGTGCATACTGACCCTGGGTCAGCGTGTCCTGTATCTCGCCCCGAACCCAGTCGAGGGCGATGCTGTCATGGTGATTGCCCATAACCACTCCGGTTATTCTTCGTCAGTCTGGCGCTTGATCCACGCCAGTACATGTTCCGAGGGTAGTCTCTGCAGACCCGGTGGCTGCCATTCGGTCAGCTCTCCCTGGCCCAGCACCAGCAATCCCCCGGGCGCCAGCCGCTCTGCAAGTCGCCTGACTATTTCCCGCCGGCGCCAGCGGCGGAAATAGATCAGCAGATTCTGGCAGAAGATAATATTCATTCCGTGCATGGGAGCCTGGTCGAGGTCCAGCACGTTGAGTCTGGTAAAACACACCCGTTCACGGATGCTTTTTACAATCTCTACGGTGTTCCGCTCGGCCGGGCGGAAATACCGGGTTTTCAGTTCTTCGTCCATCCCCATCAACTTGCGGGGATTGAACAAACCATCTCGGGCCTTGTCGATCGCGGGCTTGCTGATGTCGGAGCCGGTAATCCCGAACAGGGGCTGCAACTCCAGCTGGCTCATGCATTCGTTCAGCACCATGGCCAGGGTGTAGGGCTCTTCACCGCTTGAACAGCCAACACTCCAGGCCTCCAGTGGCCGCTTGCGTAATTGCTCCCTCGGTCGGGTCAGCACGTAGTCCGCCACCAGGCGAAAGGCATCCGGGTCCCGGAAGAACCGGGTTTCCTGGACCGTCAGACGGTCCACCAATGTTGACCATTCCTGGATGGCATCGGGTCCGGATACGATCTTCTCGTAGTAGCCTGATAGCTGCCGCAGCCGATTTCCCGCATCCGGATGCCAAGGTTGGTTTCCAGAAATGAGCGCCGCTCTGCCGACAGGGTTATCCCGGTGCGATGTTCCAGCAAGGTCTGCCACTGGCTGAACTGCGCCTCGTCCATGTCAGGGAGTCGGCGCAGTGACCAGATGCCTTCGGCGGGTGACAGGTTGTTATGCATTTGCGCCATAAACCGTCAACAGCCCCGGACCGAAAATCAGCTCACCACCGGAACGTCGCTGTCTTCCTCTTCCTCGTGGTCGGCCACGTCTTCTTCCGGCAGGGTGAAGCCGGCAACGGAAGACCGCAGCTCGGACGCCATTTCTGCCAGGTTACCGATAGACTTCGCGGTCGCGTTGGTACCGGACGAGGTCTGGGACGTGATTTCCTGGATAACGTTCATGGTGTTGGAGATGTGCGCAGCGGACGACGACTGCTGTCGTGCGGCGTTGGAGATGTTCTGGATCAGCTCCGCCAGAGACATGGATACGTTCTCGATTTCCTCGAGCGCGATACCCGCGTCCTGGGCCAGGCGTGCACCACGGACCACCTCGGCGGTGGTGTGTTCCATGGAGATAACCGCCTCGTTGGTGTCAGACTGGATCGTCTTAACCAGGGCTTCAATCTGTTTGGTTGCCGCAGAAGAACGTTCAGCCAGGCGCTGAACTTCGTCGGCAACGACCGCGAAGCCCCGGCCTGCGTCACCGGCCATGGAGGCCTGGATCGCGGCGTTCAGGGACAGGATGTTGGTTTGGTCGGCGATGTCGTTGATCAACGATACGATGTCACCGATCTCCTGGGAGGACTCACCCAGACGCTTGATCCGCTTGGACGTTTCCTGGATCTGCTCACGGATGTTGTCCATGCCACGGATAGTGTTCTGTACCACCTCGGCGCCTTTCTTCGCGATCGCAACCGACCGCTCAGCAACTGCGGAGGACTCGGCAGCGTTCGAAGATACCTGGTCGATGGAGACCGCCATCTCGTTAACCGCGGCTGAGGCGCCGGCGATTTCCTGAGCCTGGTGCTCGGAGGCGTCGGCCAGGTGCATGGCCGTGGCCTGGGTTTCCTGGGATGCAGATGCTACCCGCACCGCAGTACCCCGGATCGCCTGTACCAGTCCGCGCATCTGGTCGATCGCGTAGTTAATGGAGTCGGCGATGGCACCGGTAAAGTCCTCGGTTACCGTGGCCTCGGTAGTCAGGTCACCATCGGCCAGGTCAGCCAGTTCGTCCAGCAGTCGCAGGATCGCGTTCTGGTTCTGCTCGTTCTGCTCCTGAGTCGTAGACAGGCGTTCCTGGGCTTCCCGGTACAGGGCCAGGCCGATCATGACCACGATGGCAGCCATGGCAGCCAGAATAATGAAGGCGAGCGTCGGGCTGACCAGTCGAGAACCAGACTGGTTCCGGAAGCCTTCCGCCAGGACGGACAACTCGGAGAGCAGGATTTCGGAATTCTGGAAGATGTCGCTGGCCGCAGTACGTACCTTGAAGAGGTCGGGAGAGGCTTCAAGGATGGCGTCTACGTTTTGGGAGACGAACTCGAACAGTTCATCGACGGCTTCGAGACCGTAAATGGCGTCTTCATCGTCTACCCGGGAGATGCCCATGGCCGGGTTGCCGTTGAGCTGTCCTTCCAGTACTCGCCCGAACAGGCTGGCGTCACGTCCGAAACGGTCTGCGGCGATAACTGCATCTTCGTCGCCGGACAGTACGTTGTTAACCGAGCGCACGATCCGTTCCGCCAGCAGTGACTGACGCTGTGCCAGCGCGATCTGCTCGGCCGGGGCGTCGTTGTCGAGCAGGATCTGAACGATGTCGTCGTACTCAACCTGCAGCTGTGGAATGGTTTCGTTCAGTGTGCGCGCAACTTCGTGCAGGCCCAGAACCGCGTCCTGGGTCGACAGGATGCTGTCGGCATTTTCACGAACCGTATTCCAGTTGTCTTTTACGCCACTCTGGTTGGCCAGTTCACTGGGTGGGAGGCCGGTTTCCGGGTTGCCCTCAGAGACGTTGTTCCAGAGCGTCTGGAACTCATCCCGTGAACGCCGGAGCTGGTTAAAGGCTTCGGCGGTACCGCCCGCGGCTTCTGTCGCGTTCTTCGCAATGGCCTGGGAAAGCACCCTCAGCTCAGCGGTGTTGGCGATGTACTCCTGGTCGTTCTGGCTGTCACTGTTAATGATAAACAGGACCACAACGAGCAGGACGGTGAGTGCAATCAGTGCGGCAATCAGACCGGCAACCAGCTTGTTGCCTCCCTGTCCCATACTGAGTCTTCCGGCTCTGTTTTTCATTTTCTGGCTCCCGGCCTCTTCTTAAAGATTGGCAAGTTTGTTGTTGCGGGTATCAGGCGGTCAGGGTGATGTTCCTGCCAGTATCAACACCCTACCACTGTGCGACGTCGAGAAAGCGTTCGTCGTCGAGCAGATCAACGGCCGAAAAGACTTTCCAGACTTCTTCGTTACGCTCGTAGCCGCCTGTTACAAACGGACGAACGTTTTCAGGCACACCTTTCGGTGTGTCCTTGAAACTGTCAGATGCGAAGTACTGCATGCCCAACACGCTGTCGACCACCAGCCCGCTGAAGATGTCTCCCTCTTCGACAACCAGCACCCGACGTTCGCGCAGGCTGCGCGAAGAACGGGGGATGTCAAAGAAACTGGCAAGATCAACCAGGGGAAGGAGGCGGCCACGGACGTTGGCGGCACCCAGGAGAAATGGACGAACTCCAGGGATATGAGTGAACCTCGGAACATGGAGGATTTCAGTGACTTCGCCCATGGGAGCCACATAGCGCTCACCGGCAAGAATAAAGCCGATACCGTTCCACAGCTCAACGGCTTCCTGTTGCTCCGGCAAGCCGGCTGCCATGGACCGGCTGCGCTGGGCGATATCCGTCAGAACGGCAAAGGGGGCGGTCTGGGCGGACATGCTTACTCCACGGTTGGGGATCAGGCAATCAGATTGTTGATTGTTTTGATCAGATCGTCTTCGTTAACCGGCTTGACCAGATAACCTTTGGCGCCCTGACGGGTACCCCAGACACGGTCCGTTTCCTGATCCTTGGTGGTCACGATAACCACTGGGATGGAGGCGGTTTCTGGAGCGCGGGTCAGCTGGCGGGTAGCCTGAAAGCCATTCAGGCCGGGCATGACAACGTCCATCAGCACCAGGTCGGGCGTTTCTGCGCGGGCTTTGGCAACACCGTCTGCGCCGTTATCAGCAGTCAGAACGTCGTGCTGGTGCTTTTCCAGGATGGAAGAAATCTTCTTCACCTCAGTGGGGGAGTCGTCAACAATGAGAATGCGAGCCATGGGTTCCTCGATGGTTCTGGGTTTCAGCAGGTTTACTGTGCCGCCTGGGGAATGTATTGGCGGATAGTATTGAGCAGCTCGTCCTTGCTGAACGGTTTGGTCAGGTATTGGTCAGAGCCGACGATGCGGCCCTTCGCCTTGTCGAACAGGCCGTCCTTGCTGGAGAGCATAATAACCGGCGTCTTTTTGAAGGAGGAATTGTTCTTGATGAGTGCGCAGGTCTGGTAGCCATCCAGTCGCGGCATCATGATATCGACAAAGATGATGTCCGGCTGGGAATCGGCAATCTTGGCCAGAGCGTCAAAGCCGTCAGTCGCGGTGATTACCTCACAGCCGACTTTTTTCAGAAGGGTTTCTGCGGTGCGACGAATGGTTTTGCTGTCGTCGATCACCATGATCTTCAAATTCTCGAAGTTGTCATCCATTGTCCAACTGCCTTGCGCTCAGCGACTGTCATTATTTTACAACGGGTTTTAGCACAAACCTTACGGCTGTTCTATAAACCCCGCATATTTATAGAGTATCAATGGCTGGATAAAAAGTATTACTTTGTGACCAAATGTACTTTCGCCTGCAACGTCACGTAATCGGCTGAGGATTTCTGCGGATGCATTCGTGGCTCGGGTACAATACCATTCGACGTCTCAGCATAGCACTTATCGCCCGGTCCACTCTGCTGACCGGTTCGTGTTTTCAACCCTTGGATTTCAAGAGGCACTATGACAGTCCGACTCGGGATCGTGATGGATCCAATAGAGGATATCCATTTCAAGAAAGACAGTTCACTGGCGATGTTGCTGGCGGCGCAAAAACGCGGCTGGGAAATCGAATACATGGAACTGCCGGACATGTACCTGGATGGTGGCAGGGCCATGGCCCACACCCGGGACCTGACGGTGCACAACGATCCGGAAAACTGGTACAGCTTTGGCGGCAGCCAGGACCGTGCCCTGGGGGATCTGGATGTCATCCTGATGCGCAAGGACCCGCCGGTGGATCGTGAGTTCCTGATGGCGACCTACATCCTTGAGTCGGCGGAGCAGCAAGGTGCCCTGGTGGTGAACCCGGCGGCAACCCTGCGGGATTGCAATGAGAAGCTGTTTGCCACCCAGTTCGAGGATCTGACCCCACCGCTTTTGGTGAGCCGGTCAGCGACCCGTTTCAAGGAATTCTACGCCCGCCACGGCGATGTCATCATGAAGCCGGTCGACGGCATGGGTGGTCACTCGATTTTCCGGATCAGGGAAAATGACTTTAACCTGGGCGTTATCATTGAAACACTGACCAATTACGGTGAGCACCAGGCCATGGCCCAGAAGTACATTCCGGAGATCGCCGACGGCGACAAGCGCATTCTGATGATTGAGGGCGAGCCAGTACCTTACGCCCTTGCACGTATTCCGTCGCAAGGCGAGAATCGTGGCAATCTGGCGGCAGGTGGCCGAGGTGAAGGGCGCGAATTGACGGTTCGGGACCGCGAGATCTGCGACCGTGTTGCCCCGATCATCAAGGAAAAAGGCCTGATGTTTGTCGGACTTGATGTCATCGGCGATTACCTCACCGAAATCAATGTAACCAGTCCCACCTGTATCCGTGAGCTCGACACGGCATTCGGCATCGATATTGCCGGCCTGTTGATGGAAGCGGTTGCCAAGCGTCTGGAGGCGCGTAAGCGGGCGTAATGCCTGGCCCGGGGCTAACGATTTAACCAGGATCTGGAATGGCAGTTCAGGTAAGCGACTTCGACCGGTTTTCCTTTACCCTTTTTATGGCGCTCGCGGTGCACGCCATGATTGTGCTGGGGATTACCTTTGCCCCGGAGCCGCCCCGGTCTTCGGCGCAGACCATGGAGATTACCCTGTCCCAGTTCGAGGACGAACAAGCTCCAGAAGAACCGGATTTCCTGGCCCAGACCAATCAGCAGGGCAGTGGCAGTGAGGAGCAGGCCGAGGAAATGACCACGCCGAATCCGACCCAGGTCAGTCAGCCGGAAGAGGCTCAGGTGCAACCGGAGCCGCCCTCGAAGACCGAGCCGCAGCCCGTGCAGGAAAAACAGGTGGTGCAAACCGAGGCCGAGTCCAGCCGCAAGGTTGAGCAGCCCAAGGAACGCACCAAGCCGGTTGAGGAGCCGGTGCCGGTTCGCGAGAAGAAGAGCCTGATGGAGCGGAGCCTGGAAATTGCCAGCCTGGAAGCACGGCTTGATGCCCAGCAACAGGCCTATGCACGCAAGCCGCGAGTGATGCGGGTGACGGCCGCCTCGACCCTGAAATCGACCAACGCCTGGTACGTGCAGAACTGGATCAGCAAGGTTACCCGGGTTGGCAACATCAATTACCCCACCGAAGCACGACGCGCCGGAATCTACGGCACGCTGAGAATGCTGGTTTCCCTCCGCAAAGATGGCACAATCAAGGAAGTGGCGGTGCTTCAGTCCTCCGGCAGTACAGTGCTGGATGACGCCGCCATCCGAATCGTCAGAATGGCGGCGCCGTTTGCGCCATTCCCGGACTCCATGGGCGAGAAGGTGGACGAATTGGAAATCATACGAACCTGGTCTTTCCAGCGGCGGGGGCTGACTTCCGGATGACAGCATCAAAGCATTCTCCCAACAGCTTGAGGCACCACTTTCTGGTGGCGTCACCCTATCTTGCGGACCCACGTTTCCACGGCGCGGTGATCTACCTGTGCGAGCATTCCGACGACGGCGCACTGGGCTTGATGATCAACCAGCCCCTGGATATCCATCTCGGTGAAATCCTGGAACAACTGGATATGCACGGCGGCGAGCTGGATCTTCCGGTATACAGCGGCGGTCCGGTAGAGCCTGAGCGGGGGTTTGTCCTGCACCCACCGGGAACCAGCTGGCAGAATACCGCCGAGGTGACCGAAGATGTGCTGCTGACCACCTCCCGGGATATTCTGGCCGGCATTGGCCAGAACCAGGGGCCGGAGGAATTCCTGGTTGCCCTCGGCTATGCCGGCTGGAGTGAGGGCCAGCTTGAACAGGAGCTGGGCAGCAACTCCTGGCTCACCTGTCCCGCCTCCACCGACATCATCTTCCGTACCCCCTGGGAAGATCGCTACAAGGCGGTGTTGAAACTGATCGGCATCGATTTGAACCAGCTCAGCGAGTCCATTGGCCATGCCTGAACCGGGCAACCGCCGTGTGCTCGCTTTCGATTACGGCACCCGCCGCATCGGGGTGGCTTCGGGCCAGGAACTGTTGGGCACCGGCCAGCCGGTGGCGATGATTCCGGCCCGGGATGGTATTCCCGATTGGTCCAGGGTGGAGGCGCTTCTTCAAGAGTGGCAGCCAGACCTGGTAGTGGTCGGGTTGCCCCTGAACATGGACGACACCGAGAACGAGATGTGTGCTCGGGCCCGTAAGTTCGGCAACCGACTCCACGGCCGCTACCATGTGGCCGTCGAGATGGTGGATGAGCGCCTGACCAGTTTCGAAGCCAAGGGTGAGGTGATGGCCGCCGGGGGTAGTCGCGATTTCGGCCGCCACGGCGTTGATGACCGGGCCGCCGTACTGATTCTGGAAACCTGGTTTGGCCTTCAGCGTGACCGGGTCGACCATTGACCGATCAAGGCCTCTAAAACAGCGAGGAAGTAATGACCGCACTGCTTGATATCGACCAGTTGCTGAATGAGCTGGAAACCGGCCTGCGCCAGGTTTTGGCAGATCGGGGCGTGGACCAGCCGGCATTGATAGGCATCCGGACCGGTGGTGTCTGGCTCGCTGATATACTCAGCAAGCGTCTGGGCCTGGATGAGCCCTTCGGTGAACTGGATATCTCCTTCTACCGTGATGATTTCAGCCGTATTGGCCTGAACCCGAGGGTAAAGCCCTCAAGCCTGCCGTTCGATACCGAAGGTCGTGACGTGATTCTGATCGACGACGTGATCATGAGTGGCCGGACCATCCGTGCTGCCATGAACGAGATCTTCGACTACGGTCGTCCAGCCAGTATCATTCTGGCCACCCTGATTGATCTGGGTGCCCGGGAACTGCCGGTGCAGCCTGACGTGGTTGGCCGGACCCTGGCCCTCGAAACACACCAGCGGGTGAAGCTGCGGGGCCCCGATCCTTTACATATTGAGCTTCAGGAAGCCGGACGTTGATTCGGCTTTTTTTGGCCATACGCTAACGACAAGAAACCCGAACAGCATACAGGCGACTCATGACCGCAAACGATCCTTCCCCGCACCACTTGCAGCTGACCCGGGATGGCCAGTTGCGCCATTTCCTGACCCTCGATGGTCTAAGCCGTGATCTGTTGACCGACATTCTGGATACCGCCGATTCCTTCATCGAAGTGGGGGAGCGCACCATCAAGAAGGTTCCGCTGCTGCGGGGGCGCACGGTGGTGAACCTGTTCTTTGAATCCAGTACCCGCACCCGGAGCACCTTCGAGTTGGCCGCAAAACGACTGTCCGCCGACGTGCTCAATCTGGATATCAGCACTTCCGCCACCTCCAAGGGTGAATCCCTGTCCGATACCCTGCTGAATCTCGAGGCAATGGCCAGCGACATGTTTGTCGTGCGCCATTCCCAGAGTGGTGCGCCACACTTTATCGCCGAGAGCGTCACGCCTGGAGTGGCCATTATCAATGCCGGCGATGGTCGTCATGCCCACCCGACCCAGGCCATGCTGGATATGCTCACCATTCGCCAGCACAAGGGCGGATTTGAGGGCCTGAAAGTCGCCATTGTCGGAGACGTCTTGCACTCACGGGTGGCACGCTCGCAAATCCGGGCCCTCAATGTCCTCGGTGTCGCCGAGGTGCGGGTAATTGCGCCGGGCACGCTGCTGCCCAAGGATGTCGAAAGTCTGGGCTGTACCGTGCACTACGACATGGCTGAGGGTATGAAAGACCTGGATGTGGTGATCATGCTTCGGCTCCAGAACGAGCGAATGGAGGGTGCCCTGTTGCCCAGTGAGCGGGAGTTCTATCGGCTGTACGGGTTGAACCGGGACAAGCTGGCGCTGGCGCATCCGGACTGCATTGTGATGCACCCGGGCCCGATCAACCG
Source organism: Marinobacter similis (assembly GCF_000830985.1). Lineage (GTDB taxonomy): Bacteria > Pseudomonadota > Gammaproteobacteria > Pseudomonadales > Oleiphilaceae > Marinobacter > Marinobacter similis. The sequence continues at coordinate 3,297,431 of NZ_CP007151.1, forward strand.
GGGGGTGGAAATTGAGTCGGCGGTGGCCGATGGGCCACAGTCGGTCATCCTGAATCAGGTGACCAACGGCATCGCGATCCGCATGGCGGTGATGTCCATGGCCATGGTGGGCAGCTTGCCGAACGCCAGCGCACCCAGACTCAGGGAGGACAGGTATGAGTCGTTCAGTTCGAGACAGCGGCGCAAGCCTCAAGATTGTTGGCGGGCGCCTGCTGGATAGCCAGGGTACCGACGTCGAAAATACCGCTTTGCTCATCAAGGACGGCCGCATCGTGGCCATGGGTGAGACGGCGGCACGGGCCGGTGCCGACGAAACCGTAAATGCCGAAGGCTGTGTCATCAGCCCGGGCTTTGTCGACCTGCACTGCAACCTCAGGGAGCCGGGCAACGGCCAGAAAGGCAATATCGAGTCGGAAACCCGGGCGGCCGCCCACGGTGGCTTCACCACGGTGTGCGCCTCGCCGGAGACATCGCCGGTCAATGACTCGGGTGCGGTGACCAACCTGATCCGGGATCTGGCCAGCAACCGGGCTTCCGTTCACGTTCTGCCGGTGGGTGCTATCACCCGGGGTCTGGAAGGCGAACTGCTCAGTGATATGGCGGGTCTGGCCGCTGCCGGCTGTGTCGCGGTGGGCAATGGCGGCCGAGGCGTGCGCAATGCCCGGGTTCTGCGCCGGTGTATGGCCTACGCCCAGACCTTTGGCCTGACTGTCATGTTCCGGCCGGAAAACCAGGCCCTGGCGGCGGATGGCTATGCCCACGATGGCCTGGTGACGTCCCGTCTGGGGCTGCTGGGCATCCCCGAAGTGGCGGAAACCACGGCGGTGATGGAGATGATCCTGCTGGCGGAAGAAACCGGGGCACGGCTGCATCTGAGCCAACTGTCTTGTGCCCGCAGCGTCGAGATGCTTGCCGAGGCCCGCAGCCGCGGTATTGCGGTGACCGCCGACGTGGCCATTCATCAGCTGCTGTTCACCGAGGACGCGCTGGCCGGCTTCGACAGCCGTTTCCATGTCCGGCCGCCGCTGCGCAGTGAACGTGATCGGAAGGCGCTGCTTGCCGGTGTCCGGGACGGCGTCATCGATGCCATTACCAGCCAGCATCAACCCCATGATACAGCGGCCAAGCAGGCGCCCCTGGCGGCTACCGAACCGGGCCTGTCCACCATTGAGAGTGTTCTCTCCCTGGGCCTGGAGCTGGTGGAACTGAACGAACTGGGTTTGCCGGAGCTGATGCGGGCGCTGACCTCGGGGCCAGCTTCGGTTCTGGGACGAAACGCCCGATTGGCTGAAGGTGAAGTGGCCGACCTCTGCGTGTTCGACCCAGAGCACTACTGGACGCCGGCTGACGATACCCTGGTCTCGGTAGGCCGCCACGCGCCGGTTACCGGTCGCGAAGTGCCGGGTGTGGTGCGCCTGACCCTGGCCGGGGGCAAGGTGGCCTGGCAGCACCCGGCGACCTGAGCGCGGATCCTGCTCAAAATGCGGCAGAGGTAGTGATACCTCTGTCGACACCATCACAGAATCTCCTGTTGTTGCTGAAAAGCCCTTGATGACAGCCACCGGTGCCAACGTATCCTTACCGAGGCCGGCATACTGTCAGCCAAGGAAAGCGGGCCAGTCGGTACACCTGGACGTACCGGCACCCGACAATAAAAACATCAGGAGTCCTCCCGTGACATCAGCAACCTTCCCGCATCGGGTGGCCATGGCTGCCGCCCTGTGTGCCAGTCTTTTTTTTCCGACCCTGAGTCATGGCCAGGGTGAAACGCTGAAACGCAGCTTTTGCGTATTCGATCCGGTCGGTGCCAATGGTCCCCTGTTCGCGATCACCAAGACCTTCCAGCCGGTGGCGCTGAAGCAGGGCATCAAGCTGAATCTTCGGGCCTATACCGATGAAAAGGTGGCCGCCGAGGACTTCAAGGCGGGTCAGTGCGATGCTGTGTTGCTCACTGGCACCCGGCCCGGGAGTTCAACAAGTTCACCGGTAGCTGGAAGCGATGGGAGCTGTTCCCGGCGAGCAGGAGATGCGTCTTCTGTACAACACCCTCAGCCAGGCCAAGGCGCGGCCGTTTCTGATTGACGGCCCCTATGAAGTCGCTGGTGTGTTCCCGGGTGGGGCGATATACCTCCACACCCGTGACCGTGGAATCGATTCCGTGGAGAAGCTCCAGGGCAAACGCATAGCGACCCTGGATTATGATCAGGCTTCCGTGCGCATGGTCCGGCATGTTGGTGCCTCGGTGGTGGGCTCTAACTCGGCCAATTTGCCGGCAAATTCAATAATGGCAGCGTCGACCTCGCCTACGCCCCGGCGGTTGCCTACACACCGCTTGAGCTCTACAAGGGCGTTGAGCAATGGTGCCGTGGTGAAATACGCCATTGGCTACATGAATTTTCAGGTGATTATCCACCGTGACCGGTTTACGGATGAAGCGGTCCAGATGGTGCGTAATGAATCGATCAAACGCATTGATGAGCCTACGACATCATTGCCCAGGCCGAAGCGGAGATTCCCAAGACGGTGTGGATGGACCTGCCGCAGGAAGATACCGCCGAGTACGACAAGATGCTGCGCAAGGTGCGGCTGTCGCTGCTGGATGATGGGGTTTTTGACGAGCGGGCCATCAAGTTGATGAAGGCGATTCGGTGCCGGGTGGACGCAACCCGCGCAGAGTGCGCTTCCTGAGGGCGATTTTCGATGTTGATTGCGATATAACGGGGCCTGCCAGTGCAGGCCCCGTCTTAGTCAGCTGATTTTATCCTTAAGTCCCTTGCCGGCCTTGAAGCAACGGTCTTGCTGGCCGGAATGCGAATGCTGGCTCCGGTTTGCGGGTTCCTGCCATCCCGCGCTTCCCGGGAGCGAATATTGAAGGTACCAAAACCGATCAGGGTGACGTCTTCACCCCTCGCAGCGGCTGCAGAGACCTGATCGGTGAACGCGGTAATCACCTCGCTGGCCTTGTCGCGGGTCAGGCCGGTTTGATCAGCAATAGCAGCAGCTAGTTCGGGTTTGCGCATCGGATACTCCTTTTTTTATTTCTGTTTTGGTCTGGGTGCTGGCTACAGGCCCGATGGCCTGCAGTTGGTCTCATCTATAGTGGGTTGCTGTTCAATGTGCAAATTCCGGCATCGGGATTTACCGGGGTGGTTGGCGTCATTTGCGGCGTCGGTCTCATAAAAACAGGATCTTGTGAGCCATAATGCCGCCTTGGTTACAGTCTGTAACACGGTGGCTTGGGTCGGATCGGCGGCATCACGCCCACGTAAAACGCTGAGAATAAAAACGCCAAAGGTAAAACCGCGATGACAGATTCCCTGACTCACTCATTGGAACGTTCGCTCGTCTGGCCCCGCCTCAAGGGGTGGGGTGCCGCACTGATGGCAGGTGTGCTGCTTAGCGGCTGTGGGGCGGTCAACAACATGCTCTACAAGACCACGGGCGACGTCATGCAAGGCTTCTCCCGGGATCACACGGTGCCTTACCTGCTGGAAAGCAGCGATCTGGCCATGGGTTGTGCCATGAGTGAGGCTACCGCGCCGCTGCTGATGTCCTTCGGTCGGGTCACGTCTGAGCCGGATCAGCTGGCCGTCATGCTGTATCTTTCGGCCGGTGGTTGCGCCGAGGAGAAGGCCCGGGAGTTTGAGCTGGACGGTCTGGCGGCCATGCACGCCATGAATGCTAACGAAGCCGAGGATGCCCTGATTCGTCAGAAACGCGCCTATGCCCTGGCTTCCGAGCGCTATTTCAAGGGCTGGAAGCATCACAATGCTTACTACGGTGCGCCCGGAACTGGCGAATGTCCGGATTTTTCCGATGACAAAGATGAGTTCATATACATGGCGGGCTTGTTGTCGGGTTTGCAGGCACTGAATGCCCAGATCCAGTCCACATCCTCTATCGGAGTGCCCGCCAACGTCGGCTCGATCGTCGCCCGGGCAACGGAATGTCTTGAGAACGAAAAGTGGTGGGGAGCCCCCATGGCGCTGCGGGCGACCGTCTGGGCCATGATTCCGGGCGCTGAGCCAGAAGGTGAAAATGCCTTCGAGCGCCTCGACATTGCCGACGAGCAGGGCGAGGCAGCAGGAGTTCGCCTGCCGCACGTATTCCACGCTATCGCAGCCATCAACAAGGGTGACCAGGATCTGGTTAAGCAGGTTATTCGGGAGCACGCACGCTCGCTGGAGCAGACGCCCGCCAACGCTGACTGGCGATTTGTGGATGCCATGGCCACCAACATGATCGTCGCCATTTCCGATCGGCTCTGGGTGGAGAATACCGGCCATCGCACCCCTCTGGGCCAGCTGGGCAGCTTTTGGGATGACCAGCCGGAAGAGGTAGAAACCATGAACCTGGACGACCTGTTGTAACTTCGCCATGTCCCAGAATGTAGCGCTTTCCAAGGTCGGAGTCCGTCGCAGCGGATTGGAGTGGTTCTCCTCTCTGCCCGCCTGTCTGTTGCTGTTGGCGGTCGTGGTCTTCTCAACCAGCAGTGATATTCACAACCAGATACTGCGCGGGGGCGAGCAGCTCTGGAGTGGCTATTACAAGCTGCGGATGGATCCGGTCGAGCCCACCTGTAATGCCAACCGGGATGTTGATGCGGCCGTTGCGGCGGAATTGGCGGAAGCGCCGGCCAGCGACGATCCCATGGCGGCTCTGCTCGGCGCCGTGGAGAAGAACCCGGCAGAAGTGCGGCTTGCCATCGAGCGGTCGCTGGCGGATTGTCGGGAAGCCTACCAGAGCTACCAAAGCCTTCAGGGGCAGCTGACGCTGGGCGTCAAAGCTTATCGGGCAGTTGAGCTGTTCATTGCCGATCTGATTGCCTTCGGGCTGTCGGCCCAGCGCTATGTTCTGGTTCTCCTTGTCATGCTGTGCGCGGTAACCGCCACGCTGACCCGCCACCACATTGCCATGCGAGCCATGGAAACCCGGCTGGATTACCTTGTGTCCCATACTCTGCAAACCGTCGCCAACGCTATGTTGCTGGGGTCCAGTGTCATATTCCGCCAGTCTACGCTGGGGGCCGAAACCTCGGTCTCATCGGACGAATTGCTGCTGCATAATTTCTGGATTGCGGGCTTTGGCTGCCTGACCCTGGCCAGCCTGTACCGGTTGTTCCGGGTACCGGAAGAGCTGGAAGAGGGCGGCAATCTGAATAAGGCGTTCCTGGCCGTGCCGCTCTACACCGGAATGTGTCTGATCTCTGGCAGTTACTTTGCGCTGATCGGCCATGCCTCGGGAATTGGCATCTATCTCGGCAAGATGATGGAACTGTCCGACATGTTCCTGAATGTTGGCTTGTACGTTTGGGTGGGCATGATGCTGAAGCAGACCCGCCTGGCCACCCTGGTGTTCAATGTTTTCCGGCCCTGGCGCATGTCGCCGGAAATGCTGGCTGTGGTGGCGGTATTGGTTGCTGCCATCCCGACCGCCTACACCGGTGCTTCGGGTATCTTTGTGATTGCTGCCGGTGCGGTCATCTACAGTGAGTTACGGGCCGCGGGCGCCCGACGTCAGCTGGCGTTGGCGGCCACTGCCATGTCTGGCTCGCTCGGTGTGGTGCTGCGTCCCTGCCTCTTGGTGGTTGTGATTGCCTATCTGAACCGGGAGGTCACCACGGACGAGTTGTTTGGCTGGGGCATTTGGGTGTTTGTCCTGACCGCCACGATGTTTTTTCTGGTGGCACTGACGGTGAATCGCCAGAGCAAGTTCGAGTTGGCGCCGTCGTCAGTGGCGTTCCCGGCCATGCTGCGAGCAATGAAGCCGCTGATTCCCTATGTGCTGGTAATCGTTGCCGTAGTGCTGCTGTACCGAACGGCGTTGGATGTCAGCATGGATGAATTCTCTGCGCCACGCCTGTTGCCGGTGATCATGCTGGCGATCCTCGCGTACGAGCACTTCGGCCTGAAATCCCGCCGGGGCAGGGCCTCGGGCGAGGCTGACCACCCGGGTTTGGAAAGCTGCTTGAGGAGAGCCACCAACGACACGACGGCGGAAATCGGTGCCCTGCTTCTGTTGCTGGGATTGTCTGTCAGTATTGGTGGTGTCATCGAGCGTTCCCACATTATGCAAAGTTTTCCACAGGCGTTCGACAGTGCCTGGTCGGCCATGCTTCTGATGGTGGTCATCCTGGTGATACTGGGCATGATTATGGACGCCTTCGGCGCGGTCATTCTGGTCACAGCAACCGTGGCGACCATCGCCTATGCCAGTGGTATCCACCCGATTCACTTCTGGATGGTCACTCTGGTGGCCTTCGAGTTGGGTTACCTGAGCCCGCCGGTGGCGCTGAACCATTTGCTGACCCGGCAAGTGGTGGGTGAAGCGGAAGTGCTGGCGGCCCAGCAGGAATCCGGAACCTTCTACCAGCGTCATGAGCGCATCATCATGCCACTCATCGCCATGGGGATTTCCCTGGTGCTCGTCGCGTTCGTGCCGCTGTTGTTTTATGCGGTTTAGGGAGCAGCCACAAAAAAAGCGCCGTGCTTTCGCAGGGCGCTTTTTTATTTGGGGCTGACTTAGAGCTTCGGGCCGGCCTCAACAATTGCGTCGGAGACGTCGAACTTTTTGAAGTTCTCAACGAACTGGGCGATCAGCTCGGCCGCCTTGCCGTCGTAGTACTCCGGGCTGGTCCAGGTGTTACGTGGATTTAACAGCGAGGAGTCTACCCCTGGGATGTACTTGGGTACGTCCAGGTTCAGGGTCGGCAGGTGCTCCGTTTCCACGTCGTCCAGATCGCCGTTTTGAATGGCGGCAATGATGGCGCGGGTGGTCGGGATGCTGAAGCGTTGGCCTTCACCATAAGGACCGCCGGTCCAGCCAGTGTTGACCAGGAACACCTTGCTGCCGAACTCGTCCATCCGCTTCATCAACAGCTCAGCGTAAACGCGGCCGGACGCGGGAAGAAAGGTGCACCAAAGCAGGTGGAGAAGGTGGACTTCAGCTTGGACGAAGAACCCATCTCGGTAGAGCCAACCAGCGCGGTGTAACCGCTCAGGAAGTGGTAGGCCGCCGCTTCTTTGGTCAGGATCGACACCGGCGGCAATACACCGGTCATGTCGCAGGTCAGGAAGACGATGTGCGAAGGCTCGCCGGCACGGTTCTCAAGTACACGCTTTTCAACATGCTCAAGCGGGTAGGCGCAACGGGAGTTTTCGGTGAGCGAGACGTCGGTGTAGTCCGGCTCGCGGGTTTCCGGATCGATGGTGACGTTTTCAACGATGGCGCCAAAGCGGATCGCGTCCCAGATAATGGGCTCGTTCTTCTGGGACAGGTCGATGCACTTGGCGTAGCAGCCACCTTCCACATTGAATACGGTGCCTGGGCCCCAGCCGTGCTCGTCGTCACCGATCAGGAAGCGGTTCGGATCGGCAGACAGGGTGGTCTTGCCAGTGCCTGACAGGCCGAAGAACAGGCAGGTCTGGCCGTCTTCGCCGACGTTGGCCGAGCAGTGCATCGGCAGTACATCTTTTTCCGGCAGCAGGAAGTTCTGCACAGAGAACATGGCCTTCTTCATCTCGCCGGCGTAGTGCATCCCCGCCAGAAGGACCTTGCGCTTGGCAAAGTTGATCATGACCGTGCCGTTGCTGTTGGTGCCATCGCGCTCGGGATCGCACTCAAAGTTGGCGGCGTTCAGGATCTGCCATTCCTGCTTGTCGGCTGGGTTATAGCTGTCCGGGCGAATGAACAGGTTGCGACCAAACAGATTCTGCCACGCGGTTTCGGTGGTCATCTTGACCGGAAGATAGTGCTCGGGATCAGAGCCGACGTGAACGTGAGACACAAATTGGTCTTTCTCGGCAATGTAGGCCTCAACACGATCCCAGAGGGCGTCGAACTTTTCGGCGTCAAACGGGCGGTTGATCGGCCCCCAGTGGATATCATCAGCGGTGCTCGGCTCTTCGATGATATAACGGTCCATGGGAGACCGGCCTGTGCGCTCACCCGTCTTCACAACCAGTGAACCGTTAGCAGCTAGCTGGCCTTCGTTGCGTGCCAGTGCCTGCTCGACCAGTTGTGCTGTACTCAGATCATTATAAGTGTTGCTCACTTCGACCTCGCCCTTGGGATGTCTTCATGATTGCTCAGGCCGTCCCCCAAAATTTGACGGAAATCTGAACAATCGGGTCAATTCAGGCGCGCTATTATGCCAGAGGCGCCGGTAAAAAACGACTGCCCCGGAGCCGCGCCATGAGCGGCTTCCGGGCAATTACACAGTGGCGTCAGTGTAACGTATGACCGGTGAAAAGATGATCAATATCGTTTCTATCGAAGCGATAGTGTGCGTGACAGAACTGGCAGTCCATGTCGATCTGGCCCTGTTCATCCAGGATGCTGTAACACTCGTCTTTGCCAATCGCTTCCAGGGCGCCCAGGGTCCGCTCTCGGGAACAGCTGCACCGGAAGGCAACGGTCTCGGGTTCGAACAGGCGCACGGTTTCCTCGTGGAACAGCCGGTGCAAGATGGTTTCACTGTCCAGCTCCAGCAGCTCTGATGCCTCCACGGTGCGAGCCAGGTGGTTAACACGCTCCCACAGGTCGTCGTCCTGCTCGGTGGTGCCGGGCATGCGTTGAAGCAGCAGCCCAGCTGCGCTGTGTTCATCGGCGAAAAGGATCAGGCTGGTAGCAATTTGCTCGGAGCGCTCGAAGTATTCCTCCAGGCAGCCGGCCAGGCTGTTTTCTTCCCGAGGTACAACGCCCTGATAGCGGTTGCCTTTGTTCGGGGTGATGGTGATTGCCATCCGGCCTTCACCGAGCATGTCGTGCAGGTTTTCTTCGCTCACGGCGTGCTCATCGAAGCGGGCCAGGCCGCGAATGTAGCGGTCATGGCTGCATTCCGCCATCAGGGTGCGGAGCGGGCCTTCGCCCTGGGCCTGCAGGGACAGCGTGCCCTCGAACTTGAGGGTGCTGCTCATCAGCACGCTGGCCACCAGTGCCTCACCCAGCAGACCGCGAACGGAATCGGGGTAGGGGGCCTGGCTGCCGATTTCCTGGAAGCTTTCCCCCAGTTGGACCCAGGCGCCCCGGACTTGGCTGTCCTCAAAGATAAAGCGCTGGAATTGGTCACGGGATGCCATGGTGTATCTCCTGAAAAAACTGAGTTGGGCTCAGAGCCGAGCCCGGTTTTAGTCGTTCGGCGCGCTGCGCTGGAAAAGAGTCAGATGTTGTTCTGCTCGCGGAAACGCTGGATATCGCGGCGGTCTTTTTTGGACGGCCGTCGCGCCGGTGGTAGTTGGGCGGCCTGCATGGTTTTACGCTGCCACGCGAGGTCTTCCCGTTTTTTAATGCTGTCGTCGGTCTCGTGGTAAAGCTTCTGGGCTTCCGGGGCGCCCCGACGGCGGTCGCTGATGTCGTCAACGATGATGACTTTTTCCTGCCAACCCAATCGCAAGGTCAACTTGGCGCCGGCTTCCACCATCCTGCCGGGCTTGCAGCGCTGGCTGTTATAGTGGACCTTGCCGCCTTCAATGGCTTCTTTGGCCAGGGAGCGGGTTTTGTAGAAACGCGCGGCCCAGAGCCATTTGTCGAGTCTTACGCGGTTGTCGTCAGTGGTGGGTGCCGCCATGTCTCCTCGCCTGGTGAACGTCTGAACTGATTATAACCTGCTCACCGACCGGATGGCAGAGACTGACGTTGGCGCAATGCGGGCAGCACTTCGTCGAAGTGGTGAATGCCGGGAATGTCCGGGTGCTGCTCATGCGCCGCTTGCTGACTGTCGGGTGCCAGGACCGCCAGACACTGGGCAATGCCGGCATCGCGGGCACTTTCAAGTACCGGGAAGCTGTCGTCCACCATCAGGGTTGAGTTGGCCTGGTATGGCGCCAGTTGATGCAGGTCCTGCCAGAATTGCCGGTCTTCCTTGGCGCGTCCGAGCTGGTGACTGGATACGATGGCATCGACCCGCTGGTCCAGTCCGGTTCGTTCCAGTTTCAGTTTCAGGGGATCCGGATGGCAGTTGGTGACAATCACCGTGCGCAGGCCTGACTCGCGCAGGGCGTCGAGAAAATCGGTGACGTGGGGGCGGTAACCAATCTTGTCACCCACTTCCGATTTCAGCTCGGTGATGTCCAGGGCTAGCCGGTTGCTCCAGTAATCGGTGCAGTACCAGTTCAGGGTGCCACGTTCGGCCATGATCATCGGAATGACATGATCTTTGGCGTCCTGATGGGCAAGGTTGTGCCGTTCTGCGTAGCGCAGGGGCAGGTGTTCCAGCCAGAAATGGGAGTCAAAATGCAGATCGAGAAGGGTTCCATCCATATCGAGGAACACCGTCTCCAACGAGGACCAATTCACCATAAACAAAAACAGCCTAAAGATTTTTCTTCAGGCTGCCGCAGAAACCCGGCCTTGGCAAGCCGGGATAGTACGGATTCGTCGCGGTGTTACTCGGCGCTTTGCTGAACCGGCTCTGGCTTGCGGCCAACCCGGGTGCAGCCCAGGCAGCGCACGAATGTCGCTTTGGCAGGACCCACGACCAGAACTTCTCCGGCTTCTCCAGCATTCCCGCCCAGCAATGAGAACGGCAACGACACCAGGTAAACGGCACTGCCGATGACAGTGGTGGCGAAAAGGACCGGACGGGCGAAAATGGCATCACCGGTCATCGCCAGCGCAGAAGGACTTTCGTCTACCGCTTTGGCATGCCCGACAGAAGAAAACGCCAACAGGCAGGCGGCCAGCGTGGCCATCAGTGTGCGGGAAATCTTTCGAGTCATCGTACTGTCTCCTGAACTTGTCGCCCCGGTGGTTTCTGTCGCGCCCGATTGTGCCGACCGCACCCTTGTGGACGCCGAGTGGACGCTGAATATGCCTCCCAGTGTAGACGAAGGGCATGAAATCTCTGTTAACTATGAATCATATTTGCGTATTTTCAAACGATTTTTCGTTGCAAATTGTGCATTTGTGTCGTCGGCTATCGCTGACAGCGGTGGCAATAGACAGTGGAACGATTGTTCATCCGGATTTCCTTTAAAGTGGTCTCGCACTCAGGGCACGGGGCGCCGGTTCGTCCGTACACCAGCAGTGACTGGGCGAAATAGCCCGGTTTGCCATCGCTATTTACAAAGTCCCGCAGGGTGGTTCCGCCCATCAGGATGGCTGCGCTGAGGGTTTCCCGGATCGCTTCGGCGAGCAGGTGGTAGCGGTCCAGGCTGATCCGACCGGCCTGCCGTCTGGGGTGAATACCGGCCTTGAACAGGGCCTCGTTAGCGTAGATGTTGCCCACGCCCACCACCACGTGGTTATCCATGATGAACGACTTGACCGGGGTCTTTTTGGAGCGGGATAGCCGGTACAGCATGCCCCCGTTGAACTCCGCCGACAGGGGTTCGGGGCCCAGGCTGGCAATTAGCGGATGACTGTCGGCGGCGTCTGACCACAGCCAGCAACCAAACCGTCGCGGGTCATTAAAGCGCAGGACGACACCGCTCTGTAACTTCAGCTCGACATGATCGTGGGTCATAGGCGGGGCCTGGTCGGAAATCACGCGCAGGCTGCCGGACATGCCCAGGTGAACAATTACCGTGCCGCCGTCCAGGTTCAAAAACAGATACTTGGCACGCCGATCTACGGTGCGGATGGTCTGACCTTCGAGGCGTTCGGCGAGGTCGTCCGGGACCGGCCAGCGCAGGCTGGCATTACGGACCGTGACCTGGGTGATGCGCTGCCCTTCACAATGGGGGGCGATGCCGCGCCGGGTGGTTTCAACTTCGGGTAATTCGGGCACGCGGTGACACTCCGGGCGGTTAGGGGTTGTCGTTTGGTTGGTAGGCCAAGGCTAATTTGGAAACACACTAAGTGTAATCAGTAACAAAATTGCAGCCAAATACGGTTGTGACAGCGAACACCTGTACGCTAAAGTGGCATCATTGGCTTGTTGCCCCCCTACGAAGGTCTGATACTCTCCGGTTTTCTTTCCTTCCGAAACGGTGCAAGTCGCTGAATTGATTTGAGGATTTTTTATGTGGTTTAACGGTCTTCTTGACCTGTCGGTGATGCAGCTGATTCTGGTTGCGCTGGGTATGACCCACATCACCATTGTGAGTGTGACGCTCTACCTGCACCGTCACTCGGCCCACAATTCGCTGGACCTGCACCCCGTTCTGAAGCACTTCTTCCGCTTCTGGTTGTGGCTCACCACCGCCCAGAACACCAAGGAGTGGACGGCGATCCATCGGAAGCATCACGCCAAGTGTGAAACCGAGGAGGATCCTCACAGCCCGGTAGTGCTGGGCGTCAAGAAGGTGCTGTTCGAGGGTGCTGAGCTTTACGCCACCGCAGCCACGCCGGAAACCCTGGAGCGTTATGGGCAGCGCACCCCGGAAGACTGGATCGAGCGAAATGTCTACAGTCGCTACAAGATGCTGGGTGTTTCGTTGCTGGCAGTGATTAACCTGGCACTGTTCGGCGTGCACGGGATCTGGATCTGGGCGCTGCAGATGATGTGGATTCCCGTCTGGGCTGCAGGCGTCGTGAACGGCCTTGGCCACTGGTTTGGCTACCGCAACTTCGAGTGCACCGACAATGCCCACAACATCTCTCCCTGGGGGATTTTGATTGGCGGTGAAGAGCTGCACAACAACCACCACACCTATCCGAATTCGTCCAAGCTTTCGCGGCGTTGGTACGAAGTGGATATCGGCTGGGGTTATATCCGTCTGTTCCAGCTGTTTGGTATGGCCAAGCCGAAGGGATACCGGCCGATTGCCCATCATGTGCCGGGCAAGCAGGAAGTGGATGTTGAAACCGTACAGGCCATCGCCAACAACCGGTTCGACATCATGCGCCAGTACCGCAAGCGCGTCATGGAGCCGGCTCTGCGCCAGCAACGAGCGCTGATGGATGACGAAATCTGGCCGCGTTATCGCAAGCTCAAGCAGTTGTTGTCACGTGAAATCACGCTGATTCAACCGAAAGAAAAGGAAACCCTGGAATCTGTCCTGGAACGAAACGCGATGTTGCGTCAGATCTACGACAAGAGCCACGAACTGCAGGCGCTGTGGCGTCAGCGTGGCCTCAAACCCCAGGAAAAGCTGAACGCGCTGATGGAATGGTGCAAAGAGGCGGAGGCCAGTGGTATTCGCTATCTGGAAGAGTTCGCCGAGCACCTGCGGGCCTATTCGCTCAAGCCCGCAGCCTGAATTGAGAACCCCGCTTCGGCGGGGTTTTTTGTGTCCGGATCGCTGGTTTTGTGAGGCCGTCAGGCGGTGTGTTCCTGCTCAGGGGCACACGAAATAGACACTCGAAACAGACAATAGGTGACCTGGCCTGCGGTCTTCTGGCGATGGAGTTGCCAGTGGCCGGGTACGGACGGGGTTGCTCTCTCGCTTTCGTGCTCCAGATAGACCCACCCCCCCGGCTTTACCCAACCTTGTTCGTCCACTACGGGCAGGATGGCCTCAAGCCAGCCCTGGCGAAAAGGTGGGTCCATGAAGATGATGTCGAACGGCTCCCGGGTGCGGTGTGCCAGGTAGCTGTCGACGCTTGCGCACTCCACCGTGCCGCGGTCTGATTTCAGCAGCCGCAGGTTATCCCGGAGTGCCCGGGCCAGGCTCGGCGTGTGATCGACCAGTGTGACAGCGCCGGCACCACGGGACAGGGCTTCCAGGCCCAGGGCGCCGGAGCCGGCAAACAGGTCCAGGCAGTCGTTACCGGCGGTGTGAAACGACAGCCAGTTAAACAGGGTTTCACGGGTTCGGGCCGGCGTAGGGCGCACCCCGCCGGCGTCGGGAAAGCGCAGTTTCCGGCTGCGCCAGTCGCCACCGATGATGCGGAGTTCACCCATGCAGCCTCCGGCGCCCTGGGAGCCTCGGCCAGGCGAATTCACTGAGCCCCGGCCGGCGGTTTTTTTGCGTGCCATTTAGTTAACTCCAGCAACCTGTCTGTGTCAGTGCGTAGCGCGTATGTTAGCGGAAACCGGGGCGGGCGGGATAATTCCGGCAACCCTCACTTCGGCAGGACAGTCTGCTAGAATGTCGGCCTTATTTCTCCCGCCCATTCGGATTGATGGTATGACTTTATGACGGCAGAGTGGATTTCAATTGGCCTGTTGGCCCTTCTAGTACTCATTTTAGTGTTGGATGTTGCCGGCAATCGCAGCCGGGCCCCGCGTCCGAAGCCGGTGCCTCAGCGCAAGCCGGAGGTGGCGAAAGGGCCGGCGCCGGCCGAGCCTGCTGAAAAAGCCAGTGCAGAAGAGGCGAGTGTAGAGAGCCCAGCCGAGGAAGCGGCCCCGGCCGAAGCCAAGCCTGAAGCAGTCGAGGCCCCAGAGCCTGTCACTACCCCTGAGCCGGCAGCAGAGCCGGAACCGGCGCCAGAGCCAGAGCCGGAACCCCAGCTCAGTGTCTTCGAGCGCATCAAGCAGGGACTGGGTAAAACCCGGGCCAGTCTGACCGGCGGTATGGCCGATCTGTTCTCGGTGGGCAAGAAGATCGATGAAGACCTGCTCGAGGAAATTGAGACCACCCTGCTGATGGCGGATGTGGGTGTTACCGCCACCTCGGAAATCATTGAATCGCTGACCGACAAGCTTGAGCGTAACCAGCTCAAGGACGGCGAAGCGCTGCGCAAGGCCCTGCGGGACGAACTGCATGGGCTGTTGAAAGACGTATCCAAGCCCCTGGTGGTGGATGCCGGCAAGAAGCCGTATGTCATCCTGATGGTTGGTGTGAATGGGGTCGGCAAAACTACCACCATTGGCAAGCTGACCAAGAAGTTCCAGAACGACGGCAAGTCGGTGATGCTGGCCGCCGGTGACACCTTCCGTGCTGCCGCCGTTGAGCAGCTGCAGGTATGGGGCGAGCGCAATAATGTTCCGGTGGTGGCCCAGCACAATGGTGCTGACAGTGCGTCGGTGATTTTTGATGCGATCCAGTCGGCCCAATCCCGTGAGGTGGATGTCGTGATCGCCGACACCGCTGGCCGTCTCCAGAACAAAGACAACCTGATGAACGAGCTGGAGAAAGTCGTTCGGGTAATGAAGAAGCTGGATGACACTGCTCCCCATGAAGTGATGCTGGTGTTGGATGCCGGTACTGGCCAGAACGCCCTGAGCCAGGCCCAGGTGTTCCAGCAGGCGGTCGGTGTCAGTGGTATTACCCTGACCAAGCTCGACGGTACCGCCAAGGGCGGCATTGTGTTTGCCATCGCCCGCCAGTTGCAGTTGCCGATCCGCTTTATTGGCGTGGGTGAGCAGGTGGACGACCTGCGCAGCTTCGACGCCGAAACCTTTGTGGATGCCCTGTTTGACTAGGCCTCGGCACGACCGGAGCTGCAGCCTGCCATGATTGAATTCCGCCAGGTTACCAAGCGCTACGACAGTGACCACACCGCCCTGCGTCAGGTGAATTTTGGCCTGGATCGGGGCGAGCTGGCGTTTCTCACCGGTCACTCCGGTGCCGGGAAAAGCACGCTATTGAAGCTGATCATGGTGATGGAGCGACCGAGCGCGGGCGAGCTGATTGTGGGCGGTCAGGTTCTGAACCGGTTGCCTCGCCGTCAGATTCCGTACATCCGGCGTCACATTGGGGTGGTCTTTCAGAATCACCAGCTGCTGTTTGATCGTACCGTTTTCGACAACGTTGCCATGCCGCTGGAAGTGATGGGGGCGTCACCGCGGGATACTGGCCGGCGGGTGCGGGCGGCCCTCGACAAGGTCGGTCTGCTGAGCAAGGAAAAGATGAATCCGATGCAATTGTCTGGCGGTGAGCAGCAGCGCGTGGGCATTGCCCGGGCGGTGGTGAACAAACCGCCGGTTCTGCTGGCGGACGAGCCTACCGGTAATCTGGATCCAGCCTTGTCGGCTGACATCATGAACCTGTTTGGCCAGTTCAGTCAGGTCGGTGTCACCGTGTTGATCGCCACCCACGACATTGCCCTGATTAATGAGATGGGGCGTCGCACCCTGACACTCGATCATGGCCGCCTGATTGCCGGTGGCCAGCCACTTGCAGGGGGTGTAAGTGGCCACTGACCCACGCCGAAAACCCGAAACGGCCCGTGGCGCTGCAACTTCCCGCTCGCCCTGGCGCCAGCAGGCCGAAAGTTACCTCAATCACCACCGAAAAGTGGCCCGGGACAGTGCCGAGCGACTCTGGCGCAACCCCGTGGCCAGCTCCATGACCTGGGCCGTGATGGGGGTGGCACTGGCGCTGCCCGTGGCGCTATTGTTGCTGCTGACCAGCCTGGAAGGTGTGAGTGCCGGTTGGGAAAGCAGTGCCCGTTTGACCGCCTACGTGCAGCTGGAATTGCCAGAGGAGCGCGCACGCGAGCTGCGGGAGGAAATCGCGTCCGACGGTAGGGTTACCGAGGTGGAACTGGTCAATCGCGATCAGGCGCTTGCCGAGTTTCGGAAATCTTCCGGTCTTGAGGAAGCGCTGGACTACCTGGACGACAATCCGCTGCCGCACACGTTGCTGATTACGCCGGAACAAGGCGCCCGCTCCGAGGCTGGCGTTGAAGGTCTGGTAAGCTTTATCCAGCCATGAATGGCGTGGAGCGGGTGCAGGTTGATCTGGGCTGGTTGCAGCGCCTGAATGCGATGACTGATTTGCTGGCACGAGCGGTCTGGGCGCTGTCCCTGTTGCTGGCGGCGGCTGTCGTTCTGGTTATCGGCAACACCGTGCGGTTGTCGATCGAAAGCCGTCGGGACGAAATTCTGGTGGCCAAGCTGGTGGGCGGCACCGACGCCTTTGTGCGGCGGCCGTTCCTCTATACTGGTGCCTGGTTTGGCCTAGGGGGCGGGGTGGTCGCGTTCATACTTCTGCAGCTGTCCCTTTGGTGGCTCAGTGGGCCGATTGAACGTCTGACAGAGCTGTATCGCAGTGAATTCACCTTGAATGCCCTTGATGTCGATGGCGCGCTGGCGTTGATAATCGTTGCGATGCTGTTAGGCTGGCTAGGCGCCTGGGTAGCCGTGAAGCGGCATCTGGACGATATTGAGCCGGGCGAAATTGCCGGCGGATGATCCAGATTGCGGAAAAACCGTATTGAAAAGGCAGTGTATCCTGGCGTAGTTTCAGGAGTAGAAATACCACAGCGATTTTCCAGAGTGTTGATTTTTAACGGGTTACTGGGAAATTCGGGAACTTATTGGGGTCTTGGCGGTCAAAGCACCAGTTGCTATATTTATTGGCCGTCAGGTTCGGAGGTTAAGGCATGGGTACGAGTTTACAGCTCATTGACAGACTGGTTCCGGGTGGAAATCTCGAGTCGTACATCCAGGCGGCGGGACGCATTCCGGTGCTCACCGCGGAAGAAGAGCGGGATCTTGCTGAGAAGCTTCATTACGACGGCGATGTTGAGGCCGCTCGTCAGCTGGTGCTGTCCCATTTGCGCTTTGTCATTCATATTGCCCGGAGCTATTCCGGTTATGGGCTGGCCCAGGCTGACCTGATTCAGGAAGGTAACGTCGGCTTGATGAAAGCCGTTAAGCGTTTTAACCCCGAATACGGCGTTCGTCTGGTGTCGTTTGCAGTGCACTGGATCAAGGCTGAGATCCACGAGTTTATCCTGCGCAACTGGCGCATCGTGAAAGTGGCCACCACCAAGGCTCAGCGGAAGCTGTTCTTCAACCTGCGCAGCCAAAAGAAAAAGCTGGCGTGGTTGAACCATGAAGAGCTGAAAGCGGTCGCTGCTGATCTGGGCGTAGAGCCCCGGGTTGTGCGCGAGATGGAAGGCCGGCTGTCATCCCATGACACCGCCTTTGATGGCCCGATGGACGATGACGAGGACAACGCGTATCAGGCCCCGGCCTACTACCTTGAGGATCGTCGCAGTGACCCGGCCACCCAGCTGGAAAACGCGAACTGGACCGAAGATTCCAACGGCCGCCTGATGGAGGCGCTGCAGAATCTGGATGAGCGTAGCCAGGACATCCTCCGGGAACGCTGGCTTTCGGACAGCAAGTCCACGCTGCACGAATTGGCCGACAAGTACGGTGTTTCCGCTGAGCGTATTCGCCAGCTGGAGAAAAACGCCATGAAAAAGATTCGAAATCAGATGGCCGAAGTCGCCTGACCCCGGCCCTTCCGAACTCGGATCCCTGTAAACGCCACCACCGTTCCGGCTGGTGGCGTTTTTGTTTGTATAATCGGTGTCCGCAAACAACACTTGAGACGACTGCAGGGGACTATGGGTTATGACCGCTGAACGACCGCACATCGCTTTTCTGGGTATTGGCCTGATGGGCGCTCCTATGACCCGCAACCTTCTGGACAGCGGTTTCCCCATGACCTTGTGGAATCGCACCGCCAGCAAATGTGCACCGTTCTCTGGTGAGGCTACGATCGCCGATACGCCCGAACAGGCCGTAGCTGGCGCCGATGTGGTCATCACCATGCTGGAGAACAGCGAGGTTGTAGATCAAGTACTGGTTGCCCAGGGTGCTCTTGGCGCGCTCAAGCCTGGCGCCCTGCTGATTGATATGAGTTCCGTGCAGCCGTCTGTCGCCCGCCAACACGCCGCGCTTGCTGCTGAACGGAGTGCAGGTTATGTAGACGCCCCGGTATCGGGCGGCACGGTAGGCGCGCAAGAGGCGCGCCTGAGCATCATGGCCGGCGGCTCCGAGGAAGACGTTGCGCGGGCACAGTTGGTGTTCGCGGCTCTGGGTCGGTGTACCAGGATCGGCCCCGTCGGGTCTGGTCAGCTAGCCAAGCTGGCGAATCAGGCGATTGTGGGCATTACCATCGGCGCGGTTTCGGAAGCATTGCTGCTGGCGGCCAAAGGCGGCGCCGACCCCGCTGCGGTTCGTGAGGCCCTGATGGGTGGCTTCGCAGGCTCTCGAATTCTGGAGTTGCATGGGCAGCGGATGTTGGAGCGAAATTTTTCGCCCGGAGCGCCTGCCCGGATCCAGCTCAAGGATATGCGCATGATCTTGGATGAGGCCCGCGACGAGGGGCTGACCCTGCCGTTGTCGCAGCAGGTGCATAATGAATACCTGTCACTGGTTGCCAACGGCCACAGTGATGTCGACCACAGCGGCTTGCTGCTGGAACTGGAACATCTGAACGGAGCGCTGCTGGGATCCCTTGGCCGCGGACCGAAGGAGTAACGCCATGCCGCGCTTCGCCGCCAATCTGTCCATGCTGTTTACCGAGGTGGATTTCACCGCACGCTTCGCCTGCGCCCATGCCGCCGGGTTTGACGGGGTCGAATACCTGTTTCCCTATGCCTATCCAAAAGACGTGTTGAGTTGGGCGCTCAGCGACAATGAGTTGACCCAGGTACTGTTCAACCTGCCCCCGGGTGACTGGGACGCGGGTGAGCGGGGCATTGCCTGCCTGCCCGATCGGGTTGAGGAATTCCGGTCCGGAGTCGATCAAGCCATCGACTACGCCAAGGCGCTGGGCTGCCGGCAACTGAACTGTCTGGCCGGGCTGCGGCCGGAATCTGTGTCCGAGGAACTGGCCTGGCAAACGCTGGTGGACAACGTGGCCTACGCCGCAGAGAAGCTGGCCGCCGAGGACATTACCTTGTGTCTGGAAGCCATCAACTCCCGAGTGGATATGCCGGGCTTTATGCTGGATACCACCGGCAAGGTGCTGGCGCTGATTGAGCAGGTGGATGGCGATAACGTAAGGTTGCAGTACGACCTGTACCACATGCAGATTATGGAAGGCGACCTGATCAGGTCCATGGAGTGCCTTTTGCCGTGGATAGGGCACATCCAGTTTGCCGATAATCCCGGGCGACACGAGCCCGGCACCGGTGAGATTAACTTTTCGAATGTTTTTGCCGCGATCGACAGCATGGGGTACGAAGGCTGGGTCGGCGCGGAATACCGGCCCTCCGGCGTAACCGGGGACAGCCTGGCGTGGTTTGAGGGGTAGGGGTGACCGTCGCCATAGGCGACACCCTCTTACAAGATCGTAACTGGCTCGGCCACCGACTTCTTCGTACCCTGTCATTACATTGAGCTTTAAAAATCGTAATCCGTTTACGGGAGGTAGGCCGGTGAAAGCACTGGTAATCGAAGACGATCAGGACGTAGCAAATTACCTGGTAAAGGGGCTGAGAGAGTCTGATTTCGTTGTGGATCATGCTGCCGACGGGAAAGACGGTATGTTGATGGCGGCCAGTGAAGAATACGACATCATGATCGTGGATCGGATGCTTCCGGGCGTGGACGGACTGTCCATCATCAAAACAGTGCGGGCTACGGGTAACCAGGTTCCGGTGCTGATCCTCAGTGCACTGGGCGACGTGGATGACCGCGTAGAAGGCTTACGCGGTGGCGGTGACGACTATCTCACCAAGCCGTTCTCCTTCACCGAGTTGCTGGCCCGTATCGAATCGCTGGTGCGTCGTAACCGACAGACACCGGAAACCGAGACGGTATTGCGGGTGGCCGATCTGGAAATGGATCTGCTGGCGCGGACTGTAAAGCGCGCGGGCCAGAATATCGATGTCCAGCCCAGGGAGTTTCGGTTGTTGGAATACCTGATGCGTAACGCCGGCCAAGTGGTTACCCGGACCATGCTGCTGGAAAAGGTGTGGGACTATCACTTTGATCCCCAGACCAACGTGATTGACGTGCACATCAGCCGCCTGCGGGCCAAAATCGACAAGGAATTCGAAACACCCCTGCTGCAGACCATCCGGGGTGCAGGGTACATGTTGCGTGAAACTGCTTAGTCAGCTCAGGACCTCGTCCTTCCAATTAGCCTTGCTGTACATGGTGGTGTTTGCCACCTCCGTCTTTATTTTGCTGGCCTTTATCTATTGGCGTACAGCAGGCTTTATGACCGCCCAGACCGATGAAACCATCGAGCGGAAATTGCCGGTCTGGCAGAGCAGTACCGTGGCCGTGGCGTGAATGGCCTGATCACTATCATCCGCGAACGGGTTGCCCGAGACCCGAACGCCAAGTCGATTTATCTTCTCACCACCGATGACTTCCTGAAACTGGCCGGTAATATCGAATCCTGGCCCCAGGGAGCCCGATCAGAAAGTGGCTGGATTAACTTCACGCTGAATGAAGACGTAGGCTGGAATGGCCCGCAACGCCTGGCCCGTGCCCGTATCTTTGAGGTGCAGGGCGGTCTTCGATTGCTGGTAGGGCGTGATGTCGATGAGCTCACCAACCTCAAGCGGGTCATCGAGACCGCCATCAATTGGGGCATGGGTATAACTCTGGCGCTGGCCCTCCTTGGCGGCTTCCTGATGAGCCGCAGCACCACTCGGCGCATTGAAGTGATCAACAACACGTCGCGTCGAATTATGAACGGGCATCTTTCCCTGCGAATACCTACTCGGGGCACCGAAGACGATTTCGATCAGCTGGCCGAAAACCTGAACCAGATGCTCGATCGGATTGTGTACCTGATGGAAGGTATCCGGCATGTTTCCGACAGCATTGCCCACGACCTGAGGACGCCACTGACCCGGCTGAGAAACCAGCTGGAAAGCACCCTGATGTCCGTCGATAACGATGAGGCGCGGGAGCAGGCCGGCCGTGCCGTGGCCGAAGCCGATCAGCTGTTGGCCACCTTCAACGCCTTGCTGCGAATTGCCCGCCTGGAAACCCGTGGCAATGCCGCCGATATGAAGCCGGTTGCCCTGGATGAGCTGGTTGCAGACGCCTGTGAGTTGTACGAAGCGCTGGCTGAAGACAAGGAGCAGAGGTTCGAGCAGCACATGGAAAAGGGTGTGATGATTGAGGGTGACCGGGATTTGCTGTTCCAGATGGTCAGCAACCTGATTGATAACGCGATCAAATACACGCCGGAACAGGGTGTTATCGGAGTGGCGGTCCGCAAAGAGGGAGAGGAATCGATATTCGAAGTGCGCGACAGCGGTATCGGCATACCTGACGAGGAGAAAGAGCAGGTGTTCCAGCGCTTTTACCGGGTGGGTAAGAGCCGCTCATTGCCAGGCAACGGTCTGGGCCTGAGCCTGGTCAGTGCCGTTGCCGAGATCCATCAGGGTCGGATTGTGCTCAGTGATACTCAGCCGGATGCAGACGCGCCCGGGTTGACGGTGTCGGTTCACATGCCGGCATTCACCGGTGTCCGCAAGCGCATCAAGGCGACGACCATGGAGCAAACCGCTGGAGTAGGCGGCGATAGCTCACCCACTCCCACCGAGGCCAGTGACGCTAAAAGCTTTTAGGGTTACTGGCTGGCGCGGAAACGGTTTACCCGTTCAAAAACCGGTCCAAAAATAGCCTCGGCCCGGTTTTCAATAGCTTGGGTCAGGTGTTCAACCTGCGAACGGCGACGATCCACTTTGGCCTGAATGCTGTCCCACTCGCCCTCAAGGTGTTTCTGCTCGGCTGCCAGAAAGGCCGCAATGTTGTGGCGGTTAACCTTGCCGGTGATGCCGTATTGGTCCAGGCGATAGCGAGGGTGTCGATGCCATCGAGGGCAATATTCAGCAATTTCTGGGTGTTCATGGACAGGCTCCGTGTTTGCGAATCTTCAGGAAAATCGATCCCTGCAAAATAGCGCCAGAGCCTAGAGTGTACAACCTAATTCCCGCTTCTCAGCACCTGGGCGCATCTGAACAAAAGGTAATTCGCCAGCCACGCTGTTGTAACCCCGGCTGTGCATAATAGAAGCTGTAATGTTTGAGGCGGGCGACGAACACGGCCCGCTTCGCTCTCCAGCACAGCGCTAGCCTTAACCCCGTTCTTACGGGTTTTTTTCGTTACACCAAACCGTTTTCTTCGTACCACACCTGGTCAATCCACCAGTGCTTTTCAGCGGTGGGTGTTCGCACCGATACCTCGTCCCCAGGCTCCTTCTTCAGACATGCGCGAGCAATGGGCGCATCGATGGACACGAAATCCTTGCGCTCGTAGATCTCATCGGGGCCGACAATTCTGAACGTCAGGGAGGTTTCGTCGTCCACCAACCGGACCCAGGCGCCGAAAAAGACCCGGCCTTCCTGAACCTCGGAATAGTCCACAATCCTGACGCTCTCCAGGCGGGTGCGGATATAGCGCACTCGTCGGTCGATTTCGCGCAAGCGACGCTTGTTGTACTGGTAGTCTGCGTTCTCTGAACGGTCGCCGAGGCTGGCAGCCCAGGTCACCTTCCGGGTGACTTCCGGCCGCTCCGTGCGCCAGAGGAAATCCAGTTCCTGTTGCAGCTTGTCGAACCCGGCGCGGGTAATCAGGTTTGTTTTCATAGTTAATCAGGGTGGCTATCAAGAGAGGGGGTTGGGGAAAGGTATAGAGTCTCAGATTGATCACGGCAGTGCTATCCCAGACACATCCGAAAACACTTCTTAACCAACCGTTTATTGACGCGAAGACCACCGATGCTAACCTTCGGGGAACATGCCGGCAATTGTTGGTTTTAAGCGCAAAGCCTCCCAACAAGCCGACTGCGGATTGCGATAGATCGACACACTCCGGGCTGGCTTGCCAGACGTACAGGGCGTACATCGTTAGTGGTAAGGGTTCGATAATGCATGTGGCCGGGGGCTGCCCTTAGGTGTTCTTAAAATTTCTCATAGCGTTGCTGCTGTGGTCGACCCTGGGGACGGCCTACGGTTCAGTGCGGTCCGAATATGAGGTAAAGGCAGCGTTTCTCTACAACTTCACCCGACTTATCACCTGGTCTGAGCCTTCTGAAGAAGGGGCTCGGCTGACCATTTGTGTCTTTGGCAGAAACCCGTTTGGCGATGTACTCCAGCAGTTGAATGGCCGCGTGTCCCAGGGCCGGGCTCTGGAGCTGGATTATCCTGCTTCGCTGCAGCAGATCGATCGCTGCCAGGTGCTGTTTGTGGGTGCTGGCAAAGCCCGTAATCTTGCCGAAATTACCGACTATGCGCATGCCCGGCAAATACTGACCATCAGTGAGATCCCCGACTTCGTGGATAACGGGGGAATCATCGGCTACGTCAAGGAAGGCAACGTTATCCGCTTCGAGATTAACCTGCTGTCTGCCCAGCAGGCTGGCCTCCAGATCAACTCCCGGTTGCTGGAACTTGCCTTGAGGGTAATCCGATGAGCAACCACTGGCGGTGGCAGTACTGGCCTCTGAAAACCAAGCTCCTGTTGCTGACGGTTTCCATCAGTACCCTGGGCATCCTGCTTGTCTGCACCAGTCTGGTGGTGGTGGAAAATCGCACCTACGAGGAGCAGCTTGAATCCGAACTTCATGTCATTGCAGACATCCTGGCGGAGCAATCGGCGGCCGCCTTATTGTTTGAGGACAGTCAGCAGATCAAAACCATACTCTCGAGTTTGAATCAGATCGAGACCATCGAGCAGGTCTGTGTTTACAACGTTTCTGGCGAGGTCATGAGCGCCTTGAATGGGACAGGCTACGAGCCCTGTCCGAGCTCGATCTGGAGCCGGCGGTGGGGTTCGTGGGCGATTACTATCGCCTGCTTGAGCCGGTAACACTGGACGGAGAAATTGTTGGGCAGTTCTATCTGATGTCCCGGCTGGAGGTGCTTCGAGAACACATCTGGACCTTTATCGTCATATCTTTCAGCGTCGGCGTCGGGATTCAGGTGCTGCTGATCTGGGTGGCCTCGCGCCTGCAGCGGCTGGTATCAGAGCCCATCGTTGAGCTTTCGAATGCCGCCGATCGGATTTCCCATGAGCATGACTACTCCATTCGGGTGCCGGTCTATGGCAAAGACGAGCTGGGCAGTCTGGGCAGCGCGTTTAACGAGATGATTGGCACCATCCAGCAGCAGAACCGGAAGATCCTGCAGAGCAAGGATAACCTGGAACGCACGGTTGCTGAACGTACCTCTGAATTGAGCCTGGCCAATCGGGAGTTGGAAGCGTTCAGTTTTTCGGTGTCCCACGATTTGCGACAGCCTTTGAGAGCCATCGAGGGTTTCGGTCAGGCTCTTGAGGAGGACTGCCGGGACCAATTGAATGATGTCGGTCTCGATTATCTGGCCAGAATTCGTGCTGCGACCGTGAGAATGGGAAGCCTGATTGACGGCATGCTGGTACTTTCCCGCGTCAGTCGGCAGGCCATGGAGGTCGAGCGCGTTGACCTGAGTGCTATGCTGGCGGAAATCGTTGAGGAATTGCAGGACACTTCCGACGCGGTACCGTCGGAAGTGACTATTCAGCCGGACATACAGGTGTTTGGCGATGAGCGCATGTTACGCATTGCTTTTCAGAACCTGTTGGAGAATGCGTGGAAATACACCTCAAAAAACGAGAAAAGAGCGATTGATGTGTCTGCGTGTGAAGAGCGCAACAGTATTACCATCGCGTTGAAGGACAATGGGGTGGGGTTCGACATGAAATATGTCGACAAGCTGTTCGTGGCTTTCAACCGCTTGCATACACCAGCCCAATTCTCCGGAACGGGTTTGGGGCTGGCCACGGTAGATCGGGTAGTACGGCGCCATTTCGGGCGGGTATTCGCGGAATCGCCAATCGACAGCGGTGCGTGCTTCTATGTAGAGTTCCCCCGGTCGGAGCGTGGTGCGGAGTCAGGGTTGCAACAACAGGCAGCCCAGCGAAATCGGAGAGAGTATGGCTAAGGGCGATGGTTCAATTCTGGTTGTGGAAGACAACCCCGATGACCAGATCCTGACGATGCGGGCGCTCCGTAAAGCGAGCAGTCATAGCCCCATTATCCTTCAGGAGGACGGCCAGGCCGCTCTGGAATTTCTCTTTGGCACCGAAAGCAGCAAACGTTCACCCCAGGTCGACACCCTTGGTGTCATTCTCCTGGATCTCAAGTTGCCGAAGGTCAGTGGCCTTGAGGTGCTGCGGCGTATCCGGTCGTCCCCGCAGACGGATTGGCTCCCGGTGGTCATGATGACCTCGTCCGACGAGCCACATGAGCTGCGCGAAGCCTATCGGCTGGGCGCCAATAGCTTCGTTACCAAGCAAATTGACTACAGTAAGTTCAGTGAGCAGATGTGCCTGCTCGCCCGTTATTGGTTAACCGTAAATCAAGTTCCTATGGTCGGCTCATCCCGATCGTTCTGAAAAGGTAGTGCTGGTGAGTGACATGAAAAGCCGCCTTCGGGTGCTGCTGATTGAAGACTCTGAGGATGACACCTTCCTCCTGTTGCGGGCTCTGAAAAAGGGAGGTATCGAGCCGTACTACAGAGTGGTCGACAGCGAGAGCGCGATGGAAACCGCGCTCATGGAGGAAACCTGGGATATGGTCATCACCGACCATAGCTTACCTGGTTTTACCTCCTTTCGGGTGCTGGAGCTGAGCCGTCAATATGCGCCCGATTTGCCGGTGATTATCGTGTCCGGTTTGATTGGTGAGGACGTGGCGGTAAGTGCTATGAAGCCGGCGCCCAGGATTACATCATGAAGGACAACCTGAACCGGTTGATTCCTGCGATACAGCGCGAGATGCGGGAAGTGTCCATCCGCCTTGCCAAAAAACGTGCCGAATCAACCCTGGAGCACATGGCCTACCACGACAGCTTGACCGATCTGGTCAATCGTCGGGAATTTGAGCGCCAGCTTGTTCAGTCACTCCATGATTCCCGCAAGTCTGCGCGCGATTGCGTGTTGCTGTACCTGGATCTCGACCAGTTCAAGATCATCAACGACACCTGTGGCCACATGGCTGGCGATGAACTGCTTAAACAGCTTTCGAAATTGCTTGGCCAGAAGCTCAGGGGCTCTGACACCCTGGCGCGATTAGGTGGCGACGAGTTTGGGGTACTGTTGCGGAACTGCGACGCGGTGGATGCCCGCAAGGTTGCCGAAAACCTGTGCAAAGAGGTCCGTGAATACCGTTTTGTCTGGGAGGACAAGCCGTTTGCCGTCTCCCTCAGCGTTGGTATGGTCATCATGGGGAGCAATTACAAGACGGCCAGTGAACTGCTCAGCCACGCCGATCTGGCCTGCTATGCCGCCAAGGACCGGGGGCGGGATAACGTTCAGGTGTACGAGACCAGCGACCTGAACATGCAGCAGCGTCAGCGCGATATGCATTGGACCAGTCGCCTGCAGAGCGCGCTGCAGACCGACGACTTTATATTGTACCACCAGGAAATGATTGCCTTGCAGGAAGCCGGTGCCGACGGATTCCGCACAGAATTTCTGGTGCGTTTGCGTGACGGCGACGACATCGTACCCCCGGGCGCTTTTATTCCGGCCGCAGAGCGCTTTGGTCTGATGCCACGCATTGACCGGCGAGTCATTGACCTGGCGTTTTCCTACCTGGACCGCACGGGCCTGGGCCGGGAAGCACGGGCACCTTTTTCATCAATCTGTCCGGTGGCTCACTGAGTGATGGTGAGCTTTTCCATTACATCCACAGTAAGGTTCAGGACTATTCCATCCTGCCTGCCAGAATTTGCTTTGAAATCACGGAAACGTCTGCAATTGCGCACCTCAACGACACGATTGGTTTTATCGAACGAGCTCGCCAAGAGGGTTTTTCATTTGCCCTCGATGACTTTGGCACGGGAATGAGCTCCTTCACCTACCTCAAGGCCTTGCCCATTGATTACCTGAAGGTGGATGGGGGCTTCATTCAGAACCTGCTCGCCGACCCGATTGATATGGGGATCGTTGACGCCTGCAACCGTATTGGCCATGCCGCCGGACTGAAAACCATCGCCGAATTTGTCGAAAACGACGAAGTGAAGGATTGCCTCACTAAACTCGGTTTTGATTACGCCCAGGGTTACGGCATCGCAATGCCGGTTCCCCTGAATGAATAACGCGAGCTAAGGCAAGAAGTCTTTCTGCGTCCTCTAAAGTTGTTGAAGAACCTATGCTTGATTGTGGTGATCTGATTCTTCGTTATCTGGAGCGCTTGGGCGTGGCATACGTCTTTGGTGTGCCTGGGGGTAGCATAGAGCCGTTTTACAATGCACTTGCGCGCAGTGAGCGCCAGGGAGGTATTCGGGCCGTCACCGCTCGCCACGAAACTGGCGCCGCCTTCATGGCCGATGGTTATGCCCGGGAGACGGGCAGGATTGGGGTCTGTTGCGCCACGGCCGGTCCCGGCTCAACCAATTTGCTGACCGGTGTGGCAAACGCCTACGCCGACAATATCCCCATGCTGGTGATTACGGCCCAGACCTCGCTGAACCGGTTTGGGCAAGGTGCCTTTCAGGAATCCTCCTGTACCGGCATCAATACCCTGGATATGTTCGCCAGCTGTACCCGTTACAACACACTGATCTCGCACCCCGAACAGCTGGAATCCAAGTTGCTGCACGCCTTAAGTCATGCCCTTGGCCAGCAGCCGGGGCCCGTGCACCTGGCCATTCCGCTGGATGTCATGCGGCACACAGTTGAAGACGCCTCGATGGCATTGGGCCTGACCGCCTTTATCCCCAACGAAGTTGTGCCGGATTCGGGCTCGGTCCAGCGGGTGGTGAGCGATCTCACTGACGTCATGCAGGCAACCATTGTGCTGGGTGAGGATGCCATCCACTCGGCTGATCAATGGATTCAACTGGCGGAGCTGCGACACTGGAATCTGGTAACCACACCCCGAGCCAAAGGCTTAGTGAACAGTTTTCATCCTCAATATCGAGGGGTCTTTGGTTTTGCCGGCCACCAAAGCGCGACTGAGGCGCTGAAACCTG
Organism: Marinobacter similis; assembly: GCF_000830985.1. Taxonomy (GTDB): domain Bacteria; phylum Pseudomonadota; class Gammaproteobacteria; order Pseudomonadales; family Oleiphilaceae; genus Marinobacter; species Marinobacter similis. Next base: position 3,325,928 of record NZ_CP007151.1, read on the forward strand.
AAAATGCCGACAGGGTCATCATGGTTGGTGCCGCTCTCGATGAGGTCTCCACTGCGGGCTGGAGTCCCGATGGCCTGTTGTCTGCGCGCCTGATTCACTTGTCCAGAAACCCGGGACACCTAACCCGGGCAACCATGGCGGGCCATGTGGTGTTGGGTGAACCCCGGCACGTTGCTGAGGCGCTTCTAAAAGATCTGGGTGAGTTGGAAAACAGAGCCAGTCTGATCGATTGGGACTTTACCGATGGCGTTCCGGAGTTCGTTGAAGGCCGTTTCCGGGAAAGCTGCTTCGACACCTCGGGCCCGGTAAAGCCGCAGGCGCTCATGACTTATTTGAGCAAGGCCTGTCCTGAAACAACACGAACACTCTTCGATACCGGCAACAGTTTTTTGTGGGGTATCCACCACTGGAACGTGGGGCAGCCTGGCCGGCCCTTGCCTTCCCGAAACCTGTTCCACATAGGAGTTGGCTTCGCTTCGATGGGCTGGGCAATCGGGGCTTCAGTCGGTATTGCCCTGGCAGCTGGAGATGCGCCGGTTCTGTGTGTAACCGGCGATGGCAGCTATTTGATGTCGGGCCAGGAACTGACCACCGCGGCCCAAGAGAATTGTAACGTGCTGATGGTGATACTGAACGATTCATCGTTAGGGATGATTCGTCATGGTCAGGTGCTGGGAGATGCAGAGCCGATTGCCAATGAGTTGCCCCGCGTCGATTATGCAAAGATGGCGGAAGCTATTGGTGTGGAATCGTACCGGATCACGACGCTGGAAGACCTTCACGAGCTTGACCTGACTTCGATCCTGGCGCGGCCCGGTCCCTGCTTGCTCGATGTTCTGATTGACCGAGACGAGTCGCCGCCGATGGGCGTCCGAATGAAAGTGCTCAACGAGACAAAATAAACGGGATTAGTATGGCAACAGAGTACCAGTACCACTCCAACATCTGGCTGGAAGAGCCGGAGCCCGACAATCCGTTCGCAGCGAAGGCTTGTTACTGCAGCGGCTATGACGTTTATGGTGACGTCATTCCCAACGCAGGATGGTTTGAATATCTGCTGCTTATGTTTAAGGGTGAGCGTCCGGAAAAGCACGATACCGTTTTGCTAGAGCGGCTGGCGATGGTGCTGGCTAACCCTGGCCCGCGAGAGGCCAGCGTGCGTGCTGCAATGAACGGGGGTGTAGCCGGCACGAACACAGTTCTGCGCTCATGGCAGCCCTGGCAGTCGGGGCTGGGCAATATGGTGGTTCTCAGGAACTGGCCATTTGCATCAGGCTTTGGGAAGAGTGCCAATTCGATTTTGAAAAGTGGTGCGATAGATTACTCAGCCCGAATCAGGACGACCGTGCGGATATCTGGCTGCCAATTGAGCACGCTCCGGGTTTTGATCCCAATGGTGACGTAACTCCGACGCCGATTCTGCAATCCCTTGATCTGTTGGTCGAATTGGCACCGGCCAATGGTGCGCTCTCCTGGTTGCAGGCTAACAGGCAGGCACTGGAGCAACACGTGGGTTATCCCCTGGCAATGAGTGGGCTGGCTGCAGCAGCAATGATCGATCTGTCCATGGATGAGGATCAGGGCAGCATGCTTTATCTAATGTTGAGGTTGCCTGGCGCTGCGGTGCATGCGCTAGAGCAAAAGAAGGTGGGCTGGAAAAAATTCCCCTTCTACGGCCCTGCAATCGAGTTGGACGAAAGTGCAACCGATGCTGGCAACGATCAGGAGACGCTGCAGAAATGAGCCACAAACGACTATTAGAGACCGAGAAGCATTGGTTAACCCGCAAAGGAAAAGCTTACCTGTCGGATAGGGTCATTGTGCATGGCAAAGACCTTCACCAGGAGCTTGGAGACTTCGATTGGATTCACCTCTACCTTTACGTGATTTTGGGCCGTGATCCTGGCGTAAACGTCGCAAAACTTCTGAACTCTTTTTGGGTGTCCACGAGTTACCCAGACGCGTCTATCTGGCCGAATCATGTTGCGGCTCTAGGGGGCACCGTGCGATCCACGGCAAGTTTGTCGCTTATGGCCGGAATGAGCATATCGGAAGCTTCCATTTACGGTCGTCGCCCGGAGGTCCGCGCACTGGATTTCTTCTATCGGGCGGGGGCGCACTGTGATGCTGGCGGCGACTTATTTGAGTTTATCGAAGAACAAAGGGCTGCAGGACGAACGCTATACGGCTATGGCCGGCCCCTGGCAAGCACTGATGAGCGGATTCCCTACACGCTTGCCAAGGCTCGGGAGTTTGAACTGGATGGCGGTCGGTATCTCAAAATGGCACTGGATGTGCACGCATATCTGCATGAAAAATACGGTTATTCGATGAACGTTGCCGCAGTTCATGCTTCGCTGGCTGCAGACATTGGATTGAACTGTCAGGATTATCAGACCTTCGCGACACCCGCTTTTGTGACTGGCATCGCGCCCTGTTATCAGGACGCACGCGATCAGCCTGAGGGCAGTTTTTTCCCCGTGCGTTGCACCAACATCGTTTACAACGGGCCTGCTAAGCGGAAGTGGAGCGCTTAAAACTGGTACAGGGCCTCAACATAGGCTGAACGGCCAGGGAGTGGGAAATCGCCCGGAATCGCCGGTCTCGGATCGGCATACGGGCTGGGAGCTCGGACATCCGCATTGAATGCGTTCCGGACCGACATTGCGATATCAAAGCCTCGCCATAGGCCCTGGGTGCGGGCGGTGAAATCGACGGTAGTGTAGTCATCCACCGGCGCTCTGGGATCGCCAGCAGATCGTTTCTGCTCCCCGACGTAGTTCACTTGGGTATTCACAGCCCAGGTCGGTACCACTTGCCATTCAGCGCGCGCGTAAGCCTGGTGATTAGGCGCCTGCCCTACCGATTCGTTTGTTTCCTGGTCCTCGGCCGTCTGGTAGGCGTAGTTCGCCGCCAGATTCAGGTTATCGAGCAGTTGATACGTCACTTCCAGCTCGCCACCATGGCCTTTGCGTTTTCCGGAATTCTTGTACTGCGTGGCTACCGGACCGGCAATGGGTTCGGCATTGATCAGGTCGTCAATTTCGTAATAGAAGACGTTAACGCCGTAATAAAGGCGGGAGCTGGCCTGGTAGGCGAGGGCAAGTTCCAGAGTGTCGATGGTTTCCGGGTCCAGTTCGTCGTTGCCCACCAGAATAGGGTTGTTGGCGACATACTGTTCGTTCAGTGAGGGCGCGCGGAAGGCCCGGCCATAAAGCAGTTTGGTGGTCAGGTTGTCAGTGGTGGCCCATACCAGCGCAGCTCGAGGGTTTACGGTTTCCCCAAAGTCCGCGTAGTAATCGTAGCGAAGCCCGCTCACCAGCTGCCAGTTCTGGGCAAATTGCCACTCGTCCTGAACAAAGGCGTAATAGTTTTTCCGATCCTCTTCCGGCATCCACACCTGATTCGGATCGTCTGAAACGTCGACCACTTCGCCCTTGGGGCTGAAATCCGTGTTGAAGTTCTTACTCTCGGAGACATCGTAGAGATCCGCCCAGAAGGCGCCAATGCCAGACAGGATGCGGTGATCTTCCACGTTGCTATAAATGGAGTTTAGGTCCAGTCGCACCTGCTGTTCCTTGTATCCAGGGCTGCCCAGGAATCCGTCTGGAAAAGCGCCGTTAAAGGCCCCAGGAGGGTAAAGGACGATGTCGTTTTCGGGTTCCTGAGTAAAGTTGAAGTAGCTGATGCGGGATTCAACATCCAGGCCGTCTACAATTTCCAGCCAATGGTAGCTGTAATCCAGATTGATGCGCTGAGATTCGTACTGCCCTCGGGGTCGAGCGCCTGTGCGAGTCCGGTGACCGTTTCGAGATTTCTCCGGTCTTGTAGGCCCGCCCGGAAGTCCCAGCGGTCTCCGTTGATTTCCAGCCGAGCGTCGAAATGATCTGCAGCGGCGTTTACCGGGCCAGGGGCGAGGGAGGCCGAGGTGCCGAAGTCTTCGTCAAAATTGGTCTGGGCATCCCGTTCAACGTTTCGGCGCCAGCATCGGTGCTCTCTTGTTCCAGAACGAGGCTGATATCAACTTTGTTCCAATTTGTGGCGGCCTCAACCCAGGCGCTTTTGGTATTGAAACTGCCGACACGGGTGCCAGTCACCACGCCCTCGATGTCCTGGGCACTCTTGGTGATGATGTTGATGACACCTGCGTAAGCGTCTGCGCCATAGAGCGCCGATCCAGGCCCGCGAATTACCTCAATCCTTTGAATGGCTTTCACCGGCATTCCGCTCCAGGAGTTGCCGCGGTTGCCGAACATCGCTGTTGTGGCCGGAATGCCATTGATCAGCAGCAGCGCCTGAGCGTTTGAGGTGGAGGTAATGCCCCGAAAAATGTACTTGGGTGCAAACCCCTGGTCAGAATGGTTTACATGCAAACCAGGCACAGTTTCAAGTACCTGGTCCAGATCGGTTGCGCCGATTGCTGCAATGTCCTCGGCACTGATAACAGAAGTAATGGCAGCGGCTTTATCCAGCGGCGTTGCCGTCCCGGAGGCAATCGACACCACCCTGATCTGGCCGAGTTCTTCCAGGGAAATATCCCAGAAAGGGTCGTCGCTCTGGTTTGCGGTAACGGAGGTAGATCCCATCGTGCAGGCCAGCGCCGAAGCCCCAAGGTAGCGCCGGGCTCTGGATCTCAACATAGATGGACCGTTTGGGTGGATCATGGCCTAGCCTCAGCGCTACTGCGAATCTGGTTGGAACTGTTGGTGCAATTCTATTGTTATTGGCAACAGCCAGGTGCACGGAATAGCCGGAGGTCTGGGTTAGAAACCTTGGTCGAGCATAGAGAATTGCTGGCTAAACCGAAGTTTAGACCTAATTGTAGTTGAATCAAACTCAGACCAAGGATCTGATCTGCTTCTTTTTGTTACATAGTATGTCGGAGGTTTCAGAACCTTCGTGGGCAGTGAAAAGCGTCACAAATCCGTCAAATCGAGGGGCGCGCAACCCGGTCAGGCTATAAACTGTTCAAAAACCGTCACGCCCATCAGGGTGGCTGAAACAGTCAGGGTTGAGAGCATGGATAGGCGCAGGGAAGATGGGGGAGTCAGGAGCTTGGCCGCGCGGTCAGGAGTTGTTGCGTGGGGCTGGTGCTATTCGCCCTGCCGGTGAGCGTTGGTGCCGAGAGCCCGCGAGTTGATACCGCCTTTGAATACGAAGAGCGTTCCACTATTGAGAACATCCCGCTGCGCTCTATAGAAGAAGACGCACTTGCCAACACCGTGATTGAGGGCGGGCTGGCGGCACCTGCTGGCGGTGTTCCAGTAACGCCGGCAACTGACGACGATTTTTATCTCGATCCACTCGCCTTGCAGCCTCGCGACAGCCGAACCGACCTTGGGCGCTCTGAAATTCCCGTTGAAATCCGCTTCAGCAACCCGAAATCCATCCCCGGGCAAATTCACGGCAATAACTACAGCATTCGCCCACCGGCAAACCGTAGCTACGATGCTCTGAATATCAACATGACTGAGCGCTGAGTCGCGCGGTCTCAGGCTGCGGCGGTATCGCCGATTTCGGTTTTGCCCAGTACGTCCTGATAAAAGAAGGTCAGCGCCTGGCTGGCCTGGTTCAGGCGTGCTCGCGATACCTGAATACGGTCACTGAGATAGGTGAGAAACTGCTGGCGGTCTTCGCCGGCCAGAGATTCCGGATCTTTCAGGTCGTGGAAAAGCACAAAGCGGGTAATCCAGTGCAGATAGGTTTGCTCTGCGCGCTGGTGTAGATCCTGCTCACGAATAGCGCTTTTTACGCGGCCAATCAGGCCAGGTTGGGATTGTTCAAGTGCTCGGTGACATCCATGAGTAACTGCGTCCATTGGGTTCTTGTTGTTAGAGTGCGCGCATCTTATGACAATCGTTTGAACGTCGCAAAATTTCTGGCAAAAAAATAATCCCGGTCAGATAGACCGGGATTTGGAGGCAGGCGGCGGGAGTTATTTCAGGGAGTTCAGCTTATCAATGTACTGCTGCATGGCTTCCTCGCTGGAGGTGCCTTTCAGCTTGTCCCAGGCGTCGAACTTGGCGCGCGCAACAAAGTCCATCATGCCCGGGCGCTTGCCGGAAACGTCGCCTTCGGTGGCCTGCTTGTAGAGGGCGTAGAACTCAAGCTTCATCTCGTTTGAAGGCTGAAAATCGCCTTCGGCGTTCTGGATGTAGTTGACCGCTTCGTCAAACTGGGTTTTCAGGTCGCTCATCTCAATCTCCTTGTGGGTAAGCATTGGTTGTAAAAGAGTTCGGCCGAGTATAGCCACCGCGCGGGCCAACGTCATTGGCCAAACGTTCCTTTCCTCCGACGAATGGGGTATTGTCCTCAGCCAAAAAATTGGATATGGAGAGTGCCGTTTATGGCCAATGCCAACAAGTTGTCCGGAATAGTCAATAAAATCAATCGCCTGCCTGATTTCGCCCGTTCCAGGGCCCTAACTCTATTTTTTGGCAAAGTGGTGCCCTTCACCGGCACTACCGGTATCCGTATTGAGTCCCTCGACCAAGAGCGCTGCGTGATCAGCCTTGCCAACAAGCGCCGGGTTCAGAACCACATTGGCGGCGTACACGCGGTGGCATCGCTGGTGCTGGCCGAGTCCGCAACCGGTTTTCTGGTGGGCCTGAATGTGCCAGACGACAAGGTGCCCGTGATCAAGACCGCCAGCGCCGAATACACCCGCCGCGCCAAGGGCGACATGACCGTGCAAGCGCACCTTACCGACGAACAGCGTGAGCGCATGCGCACCGAGGAAAAGGGCGACGTGTCCGTGCCGGTTACCATCCACGACAGCGAAGGCAAAGAGCCGATCGAAATTGAGATGGTCTGGGCCTGGACGCCGAAGCGCCGTTGAGGCTGAAAAGCATGTGGCCCGGTAAAACTTTGCCCGGGCTCACATTCTGGCCACTTTTTGCTTGAGTACGAAAAATGCCCTGTGTAGAGTCCGCTGCGTTGCGTGCCAGGAAGGCGCGTACAAGGGATTGAACAACTGCAAATGATTTGCACAGGGAGCAAGCGCATGTCTTCAAAAGACGGATCCTTCGCGCCTAAAGAGCGCATCAATATCAAGTATGTCCCCGCTACCGGAGACCAGCAGGCTGAAACTGAGCTTCCGCTGAAGATGTTCGTGGTTGGCGATTTCAAGGGCCACGCTGAAGAAACCCCCATCGAAGAACGCAAAGCCATTTCCGTTGATAAGAACAACTTCCGTTCTGTCATGAAGGAGTCCGGGCTTAGCATCTCCACCACGGTCACTAACAGACTGGATGAAAACGCCGACGAACTGCCGGTGAATCTCGACATCCAGACCCTGGACGATTTCTCCCCCGATAACATTGCCCGACAGGTACCCGAGCTGCGCAAGCTGGTTGAGTTGCGAGAAGCATTGGTCGCCCTCAAAGGACCGCTGGGTAATGTGCCATCGTTCCGCTCCAAGATGCAGGAGTTGCTGGACAATGAGCAGGCCCGGGACAAGTTGCTGGCCGAGCTGGACCTGGCGACAGACCAGTAACGCCTGACACCGCGGGAATGCGGTGTAAAACCTCAATTTATCAATTACGTACTGAAGGGATGTGGTATGTCTGATACTGCTGTGCAGCAATCTGCTGCCTTCGACTCCGTTGCAGCCGAGTCCGTTACAGAGGGATCCTTGCTGGATCAGGTCATGGCCAACAGCCGCATGGCCCCGGCCGATGAAGGCTACGACGTGGCTCGCAAAGGGGTAGCGACGTTCATCGCCAACCTGTTGAAGAGCGATGAAAAAGGTCAGCCGGTCAATAAGGCGCTGGTGGACCAGATGGTGGTGGAACTGGACCGCAAGATCAGCGCCCAGATGGATGAAATTCTCCATGCGCCCAAGCTGCAGGAGCTGGAATCGTCCTGGCGTGGGCTGAAGCTGATGGTCGATCGCACCGATTTCCGGGAGAACATCAAGGTGGACGTTCTTCACGCCACCAAAGCCGAGCTGTTGGAAGACTTCGAGTTCGCTCCGGATGTCACCCAGAGCGGTTTCTACAAGCATATCTACGCCACTGAATACGGCCAGTTTGGCGGTGAGCCAGTGGGTGCCGTGATTGGCAACTACGCGTTTACGCCGTCCACACCGGACATCAAGCTGTTGCAGTATGTGTCCTCGGTGGGCGCCATGGCCCATGCGCCATTCCTTTCCTCAGTGGGCCCGTCCTTCTTTGGGGTCGACAGCTATCAGGAGCTGCCGGCGATCAAGGAACTGAAGGCCGTGTTCGAGGGCCCGAAGTACGCCAAGTGGCGTTCCCTGCGAGAATCCGAAGATGCCCGTTACCTGGGGCTGGCTTCACCTCGTTTCCTGCTGCGCGTGCCCTACGATCCATCGGAAAACCCGGTTCGTAGCTTTAACTACAGGGAAGAGGTCTCCGGTGACCATGAGCACTACCTGTGGGGCAACACCGCTTACCTGCTGGCGACGCGTCTGACTGAGAGTTTCGCCAACTACCGCTGGTGTCCGAACATCATCGGACCGCAGAGTGGCGGTGCGGTTGAAGATCTGCCGGTGCACCTGTTCGAGTCTTTTGGACAGCTGGAATCCAAGATTCCGACCGAGGTTCTGATTACCGACAGGCGCGAGTACGAAATGGCGGATGAAGGTTTCATCGCGCTGACCATGCGCAAGGGCAGCGACAACGCCGCCTTCTTCTCGGCCAACTCGGTGCAGAAGCCCAAGCAGTTCCCGAACACCAAGGAAGGCAAGGAAGCAGAGACCAACTATAAGCTGGGCACTCAGCTGCCGTACATGATGATCGTCAACCGCCTGGCGCACTACATTAAAGTGCTCCAGCGCGAGCAGATCGGGTCGTGGAAAGAGCGTCAGGATCTGGAGCGAGAGCTTAACACCTGGATTCGTCAGTACGTCGCCGACCAGGAAAATCCGCCGGCTGAGGTCCGTAGCCGACGTCCGCTGCGCGCCGCCCAGGTGACTGTCTCCGACGTAGAAGGCGATCCGGGCTGGTATCAGGTGTCGCTGGCCGTTCGGCCGCACTTCAAATACATGGGGGCCAATTTCGAGCTGTCGTTGGTAGGCCGACTGGACAAGGATTGATCCGGTGTTTGGCAGTGCCAAGGCTGATCCCGTGACCGGCCACCGTGGCAGCCTGTTCGAGCGACTCGAGCAGGCCGGCGCACCGGCCGGGCAGGGAATGGCGGAAGTAACTCATGTGGTGGAATCCATCAAACGGCATCTGGTTCGGCTGCTGAATGCCCATCCGGGCAACAGTGCCACCGTTCCTGATCTGGGGTTGCTGGATTTCAACGATGCCACTTTGGGAACCCACGATCTCAGTATTCAGGTTCGCAGCGCTATCCGGAACTGTATTGAAAAATACGAGCCCAGAGTGAAGCGGGTGGATGTGGTGACCTGCCGCAGGGATCCGACCCATTGCAGCTGCGATTCCAGGTAACGGTGTACCTGAATGTGGGGTCTGAAGCCGAGAAGACGACCATCGATTTGTTATTGGATGACAAGCGTTACTACCGGGTGGTGTAACGAACACGGACGTTAGGGGAGGCCGGAATCCGGAATCCGGCCGCCTCGGGCCCTCGATTGGTGCAGTGGTGTTATGAAGTTGAACCGATTTTACCGAGACGAACTGAGCTTTCTGCGGCTGCAGGGCCGGGAATTTGCGGATGCACACCCGCAATTGACCCGGTTTCTGTCCGAGCAGAGCACAGACCCGGACGTAGAACGCCTGCTGGAAGGCTTCGCTTTCCTGACTGGAAAACTGCGCGAGAAGGTTGAGGACGAATTTCCGGAGTTGACCCACTCGCTATTGAACATGTTGTGGCCCAATTACCTTCGGCCGGTGCCCAGTTGCACCATTATTCGCTTTGATCCGCAGCTTCATGCGATCAGTGAACGCCAGCGCATTGACCGCGCTACCGAGATAAAAAGTCGGCCCCTGGGCGAGGCTAACCGCCAGACCCAATGCCGGTTTCGGACCTGTCGCGACGTCGAGTTGTTTCCGGTCAGCGTGGCCGGAGCTCATGCTGAACATTCCCGGGAAGTGTCGTCTGTGACGCTGGACCTGGCCGTGCACACCGACCAGCCGCTCAATGCCATGGGCCTGAACACCTTGCGCTTCTACCTTGGCGGCGACGACCACACCGCGGAAACACTGTATCTGTGGCTTAACCATTACCTGACCCGCGTCGAGCTGAAGGTGGGGGAGGCCAGTTACAGCTTGCCGCCCTCACTGCTGCAGCCAGTGGCTTTGCCGGTGACGAGGCTCTGCTGCCGTACCCCAAGAACGCCTACCCGGGTTACCGCATCCTGCAGGAGTACCTGAGTTTTCCGGAGGCTTTCCGATTTGTGGATGTTTGTGGCCTGGCTGCGCGCCTGCCGGCGGTGCAGGCGGACGAGATCAGACTGCAGTTTCACTTCAGTCGGATCTTGCCGCCGGATGCCAAAGTCCGGGCGGAAAGCCTGCAGCTGTACTGTACGCCTGCGGTCAATCTGTTCAGCCACGAGGGTGAGCCGGTTGACCTGAGCGGGCGCCAGACGGAGTACCGGATCTTGCCGTCCAGTCGATCCCCTGAACATTTCGAAGTGTTTTCCGTGGCCCAGGTCGAGGGTTGGCTGGAGGGCCGGTCTGGCCGGGGCGAACCGCGGATCTACACGCCGTTCGAGAGCTTTCAGCACGAAGTGGAGCGAGACCGTGGTCGGACCGCCCTGTATTACCGGCTTCGGACCCGGGAGAGTGTCCGGGGCGATGGCTTTGATCATTACATTGCCTTCGTGCGCGGTGACGAATCCGAATGTCTGAGCCGTCAGGAAGCGGTCTCGCTGACGCTGACCTGTACCAACCGGCAGTTGCCGGAGCAATTGGCAATCGGTGACGTCTGCATGGCCACTGAAACATCGCCGGCGTTTGCTTCGTTCACCAACGTCACCCGACCCACCGCCACTCTGCGTCCGACCCTGGATGGCAGCCTGTTGTGGACTCTGATCTCCAACCTGTCGCTGAACTACCTGTCGATGTTGGACGTGGACGCACTGCGAACCGTGCTCCGGGTCTATGATTTCCGGGCCTGATGGACCGGCAGGCGGAGCGGGTATTGCAAAAACGACTGGCGGGCATCCTCGGCATCGAAACCGCACCGGTGGACCGGATGGTGCGGGGTTTGCCGGTTCGCGGGATTCGGTCAGTGCTGACACTGGACCAGGGTGGATTTGCCTCGGAAGGCGATCTGTACCTGTTCGGCACTGTGCTGAGCCAGTTTTTTTCGCTCTACGCGAGCATTAACGCTTTTCACCAACTGGAAGTGGTGAATTCTGACAACCAGGAACGGTATACATGGACGTTACAGCAAGGTCAGCAGCCGCTGATGTAGCCGAGCTGCAACCCGTTCTGGGTAACGCGCGGCGATACAATTTCTTTCAGCTGGTGGACCTGATTCACCGGCACCATGGTGACGACCTGGAGCGGGCCAAGGATAGCCAGCCTGGCCAGGGCCGGATTCGGTTTTCCGCGTCTGCGGGCCTTGGATTTCCGGGCAGTGATGTGGTATCCGCACTGTCGCCGGAACATGAGCACGCGCCCTACCAGATGGAAGTGAGTTTTCTGGGACTCCATGGTTCGCAGTCGCCGCTCCCCGGCTATTACCTGGACGACCTCGCCTGGGAGGCGGGCCAGAATCTCGGGGTTCGTTGCCACTTTCTCGATTTCTTTAATCATCGCCTAGTGACGCTGTTTCATCGCGCCTGGCGCAAATACCGCTATTACGTGCGTTTTCAGCCCGGGGCCTCGGATGGTTTCTCCGAACTGATCTTTGCACTCGCAGGCCTGGGCGATAGCCGGCTCCGGGAAGCCACGCCGGTGAACTGGTCAAAAATGCTGGCCTACGCAGCTGATGGCCGGCCGTAGCCGGTCGCCAGAGGTGGTCAGTGGCATCGTTGGTCACTGCTTTGATCTGGACGACGTCAGCATCGAGCAGTGGGTGCTGCGTAAGGTGGATATTGCCCGGGAACAGCAAACCCAACTGGGTGGGGCAAACGCGGAGCTGGGTAACACCACGCTCATTGGTGCCCAGGTGCGTGATCGCGGCGGCAAATTCCTGTTGCGCATTGGCAATCTCAGTCAGGAACGGTTTGCGGACTTTCTGCCCAATGGTCGAGAACACGACCGGCTGGTGAAGCTGGTGGAATTCACCACCCGCGAGCAACTGGCCTATGACCTGGTGCTGCAAATGCGTGCCCGGGATGTCCGGCCCATGCAGTTGGGGGAGGACGTCCGAATGGGCTGGAACTCGTTCGTAACCCCCGAAAAAGCCCGCACCCGGCCCGCGGTGCGTATTCAGATCCGCCGTTAGTACGGCTGCACAGGGGCAACAGGTATGCAAACGCAGTCAGCAACCGTTTTGAGACTGAGGCTCACCAACCGATGGACACTCGGGGTGGCGCAAAAATTGAGCATTGTTTCGACGTTGGGGGTGGCTCCATCGGAACCGCCGACAACGACACCTGGCGCTTGTCGTCCCATCGCACCGGCGCTGTTGCCGGTCATGCCGAGATCCGGTTCGTTGACGGTGAATTCTGCCTGATCGACCGCAGTGGCCGCACCTACATCAACAGTGCGAGTGAGCCGGTAGGACGCGGACGCCGGGCAAGACTCAAACACGGCGACACGGTGAGCATCGGTCGTTACCGGGCTCGGGCCGAGCTAACGTTAGCTTCCAGCGAAGCCGATATGGACGAACCGGAGAGCGAACACGACCAGTTGCTCAATGGTGCATCGGCAGCACTGGTAACGGCGGGTCCGTCAAAGGCGGGCTCCGCCCATCGTGAGCCGCTGGCAGAATTATCGCCAGATACCGGGGCGGTTGGGGCGCGGGACCCTCTCAGCCATTGGCAAAGCGCTGCCGATACAGACCCAGACGATTCGTGCTGCTGGCGGACGAGCCCGGCTGGTCTGCCCGGACCGCTGCGGTAACAGACGAACACAGGGAAAACCGCGATGTAGCGCTGGGACTTCCGATCAGGAAAACAGGTGGAGACAGGATGTCTGATCCAAGCAAGGTGGCAGAGGCCCAAGAGGCGGCCGACTCGAGTCGGAATTACATCAGTGGCACGCCTTTGATGCGGGCCATGGAGACGGATCTTGATTTTGCCGACAGCGATGACATGCAGCAGTTCCTGGAGGAGGCTGGCCAAACCCTGAAAGTAGCGGTGGAAGGGCTACTGGCGCTGCACCAGGGCGAGGATCGGCGACATCAGGCCCTGCGCACGCGGCTTCAGCCGATTGAAGATAATCCCCTGCGGCTGGGTGAGCACTATCAGAACACTATTCAGACCCTGTTCGCCAGCCAGCGTAGCCCGGTCCACTTGTCGGCTCCCGCCGCGGTGCGGGAGAGCCTGGAGAGTTTGCATCACCATCAGGTCGCGACCCACGCCGCCATCAGTGAAGCGTTGGAGGCTATCCTTCACGCCTTCTCGCCAGACGCCTTGCTCCGTCGTTTTCACGGCTATCGCCGGGGTTTACGCCAGAGTGAAGACGAAGGCCGTTGGGCCTGGGATATGTACCAGCACTATTACCGTGAATTGAAATCCAGTCGTCAGCAGGGATTTGAACGCCTGTTCCAAGAGGTGTTTGACCAGGCTTACGACCAACACTTGCGCCAATTACAGAGGGAAACGCTGTCATGAAGTACTGCAAATGGAGCTTGCTGACGATCGTGCTTGTACTTGCGGGCTGTAGCACGCCGTACAACGCGGTGACCAAAACCGCCAAAGTACTCTGGGATCCGGATATTCCGGTTGGATATCCGGAAGATCAGCCCAGCCGTTGATCTGACCATGGTAGCCGAGCCGAATGTGAATCCGAACGAATCCCTGGCTCCCACCCCCATCGCCTTTCAGGTGATTGAGATGCGGGACAGCTCGCTGCTGATGGCGGGCGACTTCGATTCCCTGTTGACCAATCTTGAAGACTCCCTCGGGCAGAACTACGTCGACCATAGCGACTACTCGCTGGTGCCGGGGCAGTTCAAATTCGTTGAGCCGTTCGACATCAGCGAGGACACGCGATTCGTCGGCGTGATCGCTTCTACGCCTACCCCAATCTGTCGCAATGGAAGAAAGTGGTGAAGGTCGATCCGATCGGTGGCCGCTACCACCTGCTGGTTAACCTGCGCGAGCGGGAAATCCAACTCAAGCATTCGGATGAAACCTGATGGCTACCTCGAGTCGAGTGGTATGGAGTGATGGCTTGTTCATCAAGCCCCAGCACTTCCAGCAGCAGCAACGGTATCTCGAACACCAGATCAATGAGCGGGCCCTGGCGGTTTCAGATTACCTATACGGTTTCAGTGATCTGGAATTGAATGCCGAATACCTGAGCTTTGGCCGGATTGGCCTGGTTCGGGCGGCCGGCCTGTTTCCCGACGGCACCCGCTTCAGCCTGCCGCAGGAAGACGTCATGCCAGAACCCCTGGAAATCACTGACGCGTCAGTGGCCAATCAGGTGGTCTATCTGGCCTTGCCTTTGGCAAGCGACGCTTTGGCCGAAGTGGCGTGGCCTGATGCCCCGAACGCTGGCCGGTTTCGCGCCCAGAGTGCTGAATTACGGGATTTGCACTCGATCGATGGCGATGCCCATGCCATTGACGTCGCGGGAGTTGCGCCGACTCTGAAGCTGGAGCGGGAGGATCGCAGCGCCTACGCGACTCTGGCTATTGGTCGGATCCTCGAAAAGCGGCCGGACGGCAGCCTGGTGATGGACGCCAACTTTATGCCCACCATGCTGAGTGTGCGGGCAGCTCCGCGGTTGCAGCGGTTTGTCGGCGAGATGGCGGGCTTGATGCTGGAGCGGGCCAAGAATATCGCCGGGCGGGTTGGGGCGCCGGGGCAGGGCGGCGTAGCCGACGTCGCGGACTTCATGCTGTTGCAGATGCTCAACCGGGCTCATCCGCGTTTCGCGCACCTGGCCCGCTTGCGCCAGCTGCATCCGGAGCGCTTGTACGAGGCATTGCTCGAATTGTGTGGCGAACTGGTGACCTTCACCGATGAAAGCCGCTTGCCGGCCGGGTACGCCGCTTATGATCACGATCTGCCGGAAATCTGTTTCGCGCCGCTTATGCAGGTGCTCCGGCAATCCTTGAGTACGGTGCTCGAGCCCAGGGCGCTGGCGATTCAGCTTCAGGAGCGTCAGTACGGTCTCACGGTGGCCCCGGTCCAGGAGGGCGAGCTGTTGCGTGATGCCGAGTTCATCCTGGCGGTCAAGGCCGACATGCCGCTGGACGATCTGCGCAAGCAGTTCACCCAGCAGTGCAAAGTGGCGTCTGTGGAAAAGATCCGAGATCTCATCAGCCTGCAACTGCCGGGTATCCCGCTGGCGGCATTGCCGGTGGCCCCCAGACAACTGCCGTACCACGCGGGCTATGTGTATTTCCGGCTCGATGACCAAAGCCAGGCTTGGCAAATGCTCGACAACGCCAGTGGTTTCGCCTTTCACGTGGCCGGCAGTTTCCCGGGTCTGGAAATGCAATTCTGGGCAATCAGGAGCTAACACATGGCAGATGCATCGGTTATCGATTCGCCCTACGGCAGTCATAACGCTGGCAGCAGTGATGTCAGCGAGCTGATGTTTGCTGATACCGGTCGACATAGGCCGGGCGACGCCTCTGGATTTGCCAACGAGCGTTTCCAGCTTCGCGGCCTGGAGGACAATCGCCTGGTGGATGCCGCAACGCCACTGCTGGGCCTAGTTATCCGGGTCCGCCGACTGGCGGAGTTTCGCGGTGTTGAAGACCTTTATCAGCAAGTTGTGGATGAAATCACTGCCATCGATCGCGAGCTGATCGAGCAGGGGTATGAGCGCCGGACCGTCGTGGCTATCGCTACACCCTCTGTGCCTTTATCGATGAAGCTGTACTTGGCACTGACTGGGGGGCACACAGCGTTTGGTCGCAGCATTCGCTGTTGTCCCGGTTTCACAACGAGACCTGGGGTGGTGAAAAGGTATTCGCCATCCTGGGGCGGATGGAGCAGGAACCCAATCGCTACCGGGACATGCTGGCGTTCGTTTACCTGTGCCTGTCGCTTGGCTTTGAGGGGCGTTACAAGGTCATGGAAAACGGTCGGGAAGAGTACCAGCGAATTGTGCGGGGGCTCTACGAACAGCTTCGGGAGCTGGCCGGGGACGATGAGCAGGCACCTTTGGCCGATGCGTTGAGGAATGTGACACCGGCCCGCAATCGTCTGCGACGGGGCTGGTCGCTCTGGGGCATTGCGGGTCTATTTATCGCCGCAATGGTTGGTGTGTATTCGCTCTACAACATGGCGCTGAACGAACGCATCAAGGATGTGCTCAGCGTTCTGGAACAACTACCTAAATAAGGATATCACTGTGATTCGGGTAGAACTGCCGGCGCTGATTGGGCGCCTGAATGAGACTTGCCGGGTGGCCATGGAGGCCTCCGCGGCGTTATGTATCAGTCGTCAGGGAGCGGAGATCACCCCCGCCCACCTGCTGTTCAAACTGCTGGAAACTCCACTCTCTGATGTGCGCCAGATTGTGGTAAGCACGGGCGTGGACCATCAACAACTGCTGCCGTTGGTCGGTGACAGTCTGATGGGGGAGCGCCAGTCTGCGGAGCCGTACCCCTCGTTTTCGCCGCTGCTGATTGAATTGCTTCAAGATGCCTGGCTATTGGCTTCGGCCGAACTGGGCCATTCAGAGCTTAGATCCGGAGCGGTGTTCGTGGCTCTGCTGCTGAACGCTGACCGTTACCTGGTGCCGCCGGTGAGCCGTGCGCTGAGTGAAATCAATCGGGAACAATTACGACGTCAGTTCGATGCACTGACTGAAGGTTCATCAGAGCAGCCGGAATCGGTTGGTGACACAGCAGCGCCCGTAATGCCAGCAACTGATCTGGAAGCGCTGACCCGTTTCGCCACCGATTTCACCCAGTTGGCTCGAGACAACAAGCTAGACCCGGTGGTGTGTCGGGACGCTGAAATCGACCAGATGATCGATATCCTGTGCCGACGCCGAAAAAACAACCCGATTGTGGTTGGTGACGCCGGGGTTGGCAAAAGTGCGGTGGTCGAGGGCCTGGCCCTGCGTATCGTAAACGGCGATGTGCCCGAGCGACTGGCCAGTGTCGCGCTTTGGACCCTCGATATGGGCGCCTACAAGCGGGTGCTTCGGTGAAGGGTGAGTTCGAAAAGCGCCTGAAAGGTGTGATTGAGGCCGTTAAAGCCTCGGCCACGCCGATCATTCTGTTCATCGACGAGGCGCATACGCTGATCGGTGCCGGCAACAGTGAAGGTGGTTCAGATGCCGCTAACCTGCTCAAGCCCGCACTGGCCCGCGGAGAACTGCGGACAATTGCCGCAACCACCTGGCGCGAGTACAAAAAATACTTCGAGAAGGATCCGGCGCTCAGTCGTCGTTTTCAGCCGGTGGCATTGGATGAGCCCTCACCGGAGCAGGCCATTCACATCCTGCGCGGTCTGCGTTCAGTGTATGAGGAAGCTCACCGGGTTCTGATTGCCGACAGCGCTTTGAAGGCCGCCGCTGAAATGTCTGCGCGTTATCTGGCAGGGCGTCAATTGCCGGACAAAGCCATTGACGTGCTGGATACCGCCTGCGCCCGCATCAGCCTGAACCTGAGTACCCCACCCCGCAGGCTCAGTCATGCCCGCAGCGAGCTGCACCAGCTCACAATGGAGCAGGAACTCCTGGCCCGGGAACGCAGCCTGGGGCAGCACGTAGATGCTGACCGGGAGGCAGAGCTTGAGTCCCAGCTCCAGACCTTGCGAGCTGACGCAAAGGAGCTTGAGCAACGCTGGGAAGTTCAACGGCAGCTGGTGACCCAGCTGATCGACATCCGCCAGCGGCTGTTGTCGGATTCAGAAGCGGAAACCTTGGCGAACGACCAGGACAGCGCTGAATCGGGTTCCGATTTGAGTCAACAGGCTGCCGCCATTGAGCAGGAATTGGCGACCTTGCAGGCGGACGAACCTCTGGTGCATCCCCGTGTCGATGCCCGTCAGGTGGCAGAAGTCATCGCCGATTGGACTGGTATTCCGGTGAACCGGATGACCACCGACGAACTGCAAAAAATCACCATGCTGCCGGACTATCTGCAGGCTCACATCAAGGGTCAGGGTACAGCCATAGATTGCCTGCACCAGCACCTGTTGACGGCGCGTGCAGACCTTCGTCGACCCGGGCGGCCGATGGGCGCGTTCCTGCTGGTGGGCCCCAGTGGCGTGGGCAAGACCGAGACCGTGGTACAGCTGTCCGAGTTGCTGTACGGCGGACGTCAGTTCCTTACCACCATCAACATGTCAGAGTATCAGGAGAAACACACCGTATCCCGGTTGATTGGCTCGCCCCCTGGCTACGTCGGCTTTGGCGAAGGCGGCATCCTGACCGAGGCCATCCGTCAAAAACCTTATTCCGTGGTTTTGCTGGATGAAGTGGAAAAGGCGCACCCGGAGGTGCTGAACCTGTTCTACCAGGCCTTTGATAAGGGTGAGCTGGCCGATGGCGAAGGTCGGCTTATCGACTGCAAGAACGTGGTGTTTTTCCTGACCTCGAATCTCGGCTATCAAACCATTGTGAAGCATGCGGATGCACCCGCGCAGATTGAGCAGGCGCTCTATCCGGAGCTGGCCGGCTTCTTTAAACCCGCATTGCTGGCCCGGATGGAAGTGGTGCCTTACCTGCCCCTGAACGACGACACCCTCAATCGCATTGTCGACGACAAGCTCGAGCGGCTCGCGGCGCAGATTCGTGCCCGCTACCAAACCGAGGTTGTGTTGGAGGCCGGGCTGGTTGAGGCCATCCGCGCCAGGGCGACGCGGAGTGAGAACGGCGCCCGGATGCTGGAGTCGATCATTGAGGGCGAGTTGTTGCCACCGGTGTCACTGGCATTGCTGGAAAAGCTGGCAGCCCGGGAGCCGGTTGGCAGGGTAACGCTGAGCGTTACCGACAACTGTTTTTCAGGAACCGTCGAGTAGCGACTAGGGAACAGAATCATGGGACGGATGCAGATGGAGCTGCACACCGGCATTGATCTTGCGGTGGCACTGATCAGGCAGAGCACCTTGCCGACGCTGCTGGAGACAGCTACCGCGCAACTCACGAGAGTCTTCGGCCTGACCCGGTGCTGGGCGCTGGAACTGGATCTTAGCGGCCGCACCCTGCACTGCGCGGAGCTGGCGGAACGGGGCGAGTTTGACTGTGCCGATTTCAGTCACCCCTTCAGCCATGTCCTGCGCTCCGGGCAGGCTCGAGAGTTATCCCGGGCTGCCAGTTACCGGCTGGATCATGCGGGGTTTCAGGCGTTGTTTGATGCCAGTGATCGACCCCGGTCGCTGTGGATCGAGCCGTTGGTTGGAGCAGATGGCCGTACCCTCGGTGTACTGGTGTTGTGTCGGGATGAACCAGAGTGGAACGGGATCGTTGCCCAGCCACTGTACAACGGCTTGACGACAGTGCTCACACACCAGTGGGTAAGCCAGTTACAAAGCCGCGATCAGGTCTGGCAGCGGCGAATGCTCAAGCGGTCGCTAGATACTCTGCACGGCGCCGACAGCCTGCGCCGGGGTTGTGAGCGGCTGGCACAGGAGTTGGTAGGCAACTCCGTGGCCATGAATCAGCTCAGAGCCAGATTGTCCGTGCGGCAGGCAGCCAGCTTTCGGTATTGGTGCAGGGTGAAACCGGGTGTGGCAAGGATGTGGTGGCCCGTGGCATCCACAATCTGTCGGAGCGAGCTAAAGGGCCGCTAGTGGTCGTTAACTGTGCGGCCATCCCGGATACGTTGCTTGAAAACGAGCTTTTCGGGCACACCAAGGGCGCCTTTTCCGGTGCCGACCAAGCCAAGGATGGGCTTCTGACGCAGGCCGACGGAGGCACGCTGTTTCTGGATGAAATCGGCGATATGCCTCTGGCGCTGCAGTCAAAGTTGCTGCGGGTTCTGGAGAATCGAACGTTCCGTCCGCTTGGCGCCCAGGCCGAACAGCATTCAGATTTTCGGCTGGTGGCTGCAACGCACCAGCCGTTGCAGCGCGGGATCGAAGACGGTCGTTTCCGCCGGGACTTGTTTTACCGGTTGAGTCAGTTTCCGCTGCGGGTGAGTCCTCTGCGGGAGCGACCTGAGGATCTGGAAGCCCTGAGCCGTCATTTCATCCGGCTGTATTCCAGCCGTGAGGGTTCCGGCCCGGTGGGCATCAGCAGTCATGCCCTGCAAAAGCTGCAGGAGTACGACTTCCCGGGCAATGTTCGGGAACTGCGCAACATCATCGAGCTGGCGTGCCTGCAAACTCCCGCCGGAGACGATATCCAGCCGGAGGTGCTGCGTCTGGAGGATCTGTTTGGTGAGGACAGTGCCCAGTTCAGCGCCGAGGTTGCGCCTAAAACCCGGCCCTGTGGCCCCGATACCGAGGACATTCGCGATCTCAAGGCGGCCGCCCAGGCGTTCGAGGCCGCCATTATTCGTCAGCGCTTGGAACAGTATGGCGGGAATCGCGCCCAGGCGGCCGAGAGTCTCGGTTTACCCAAGCGCACCCTGGCGCACAAGTGTCTGAAGTATCAGGTTGTCGACCTATGAGACTTTTCACGGTCTGTATCGCGGCGTTGTTCGCCGGTTTGGTGCCGGCGCCAGCGATGGCGAATCTGATGGAGGGCGCTCGCGGCTGTGCCCAGGAGACCAACCGCTTGGAGCGCCTTGCCTGCTATGACGATCTCTTTGGCATGCCCACCGAGACTGCTCGCGAAGCACGTTTACCCCGGGGCAATCAGCCTGAGCGTTGGCGCCAGGCGTTTGCCCAGGCTGGGGAGCGACAAGCAGTGGTGTATCGCAATACCGGTGATGCTGCCGGGCATCTGGTAACCGTTGGTGCCCTGGGCACGCAGCCGCCAAGGCCCTTGCTGGTGTTGCAGTGCCACAACAACATTACCGAGCTGGCGCTGATGCTGCCGAGTGCGTTGAATGCCGAGCGGATAACGCTGGATTTAGGCAGCGGGCAAGCCGACTGGCGTGTTCGCGGTGGCGGCTACCTGGTGAGTGGCGGCCGCGGCTACCTGCAATTCGATCGATCAAGGCCATGGCGTCGGTAGCGGACATCACCCTGACGGCCAACACGTCCGAACTGGATGGCCTGGTGTTCGACCTGTCTGGTTTCAGTGACGCTATTCAACCGCTCCGCTCGGCGTGTGGCTGGTAGATACATGTGCTTGGCAGGTAGAGGGAACTGAAGATGCAGGTTGTTGTACAACATCCGTATGCGGAACAGGTGCTGGCACCGTTGAGCGGTGACCTGGCAATGGGGCCCAAACTCGAAGACGACGTGGCCCTGGAGTTCCTGGAAACCGAAATAATGAAAATGGGGTCCCTGGCCCACACCGAAATTGACTGGCAGAAGGTGGAAAGCGAGGCGCTCAAGATTCTGTCGGATCGCAGCAAGGATCTGCGCGTCCTTGGTTTCTTGATGTTGGGCTTGCAGCGGGGCGGTGATGGCGAACGTTTTGCGCTGTCCCTGTACCTATTGCAACAGGTCCTGCAAAACTGGTGGGACCAAGCCTGGCCGTACCCGGGAGATCGGGGCAAACGGTCGCGTACCATGATGTTTTCCCAGATGCTGCAGCGAAGCGGAAAACATGCCGCGGGACTGTCGTTTGATAGCAGTGTTGGCGACGGCCGTGAGTTCTGCCTGGAACTGATTGAGCAGCTGCTTGCTCGTGCTGTGGATCTGCAATTGCCCCAAGACCCCATCGGTGATCTCCGGCGGGCTGTTGAAAAATTGCCAAAAGCGAGTGAATCCGCACCCGCCGGTTCTCAGCCGTCGCACACCGAAACACCAGCGCCTGCAAGTACCGAAAGGCCGGTTCAGGCCGCCGTACCAAGTCTGGGGGCGCTGACCCTGGATCCCGGCAATGAACGGGCGACCCGGCAAAGTCTGCTCAAGGTTGCCGACCTGCTTACCAATAGTACCCCGGACAGTGCTCTGGGATATCGGATGAGGCGTTACGCTATCTGGCACGGCATCACCAGCGTGCCGCCGACCCGGGATGAGGTACGAACGGACCTGGCAGCGGTCAGCCCGGACCGGGTGGCCGAGTATCGGGAATGCCTGGATAAAGCTCCCGATGCCGACTTGTGGCAACGGATTGAGCAGAGCCTGTCGGTAAGCCCGTTCTGGCTTGATGGCCACTGGTTCAGCGCCCGCACGGCTAGCGCATTGGGTCACGAGGCCTGCGCACAGGCTATTCGTGAGGATGTGAAGGCCTTTGTCGAGCGGCTGCCGAAACTGACTGAACTGGCATTCAACGATGGCACACCTTTTCTGGGGAGCGGGGCAGCCGATTGGCTCTGGGCCGCACCAGCGGGAAGTGTAGGTAAGGGGGCCAGTGCCAACCCGTGGGAACTGGCCTTTGATCAGGCCCGGGAACTGGTGTCGAAAAACTCACTGCCTGCGGCCATGCAGTTGATGGATGAAGGGCTGGCGAAGGCCAGAGAACCGCGCGATCGCTTTTACTGGCGTTTGACCAATGCCCAGGTGCTTAAAGAGGCGGGCCTCGGCGCACTGGCGACGCAACAAATTGCAGACCTGCATTCGCAGGTTCAGGAGTTGGCGCTCAATGAATGGGAACCAGCGTTGATTCGGCAGCTGGATCGGCTGGCCTGATCAATAGAAACATCAGGGAGTTATTGCAGGAATGGAAACCATGTGGAGAAAGGTTTTACTCATTGGCGGCAGGCTGCTGCCTTACCTTCGGAGCGCCGCGCCATTGGCCCTGGCCCTGGGGGTGATTGCGTTGCTGGTAGCCACTTGGTGGCTGGGGCCGAGCTGGCCCATGAATGGCGAGTACCCTCTGGCCGCGTGGCAGATGCGAGCATTGGTAACGCTGGGTGTCATCCTGGTGGTCGCAATGGTCTGGGGCTTCATGCTAGCCAGTAGACTACGCAAAGTGGACAGCGCCAAGGCCGAAGCCGAGCAGGAACTCGAAGACCCCATCTTGCCCTATGAGCGCCGGCAGCAACGGCTGCTGGACCGTCAGCTTGCATCGTTAAAGAACAATTTACCCGGCCGCAAAGGCGTTTATCGTCTGCCCTGGTACCTGGTGATGGGTTTGGAGGACGCCGGCAAGAGCAGTCTGATTCAACGCTCGGGGCAAACCTACACGCTGACTAACGTGACCCGAAACAGCCGCGCAGATCACAACCCCATTGGTTTTGACTGGTGGATTGGCGATGACGGCGTACTGATTGATCCTGACGGTGAATTGTTGAGTCAGGGCTATGATGATGGCGCCGGGTCTGAGCTTCCTCACCGGCTCTGGCAGCATTTTATCTACTGGTTAGAACGCAATCGCCCGCAACGACCGCTGAACGGGGTGGTTTTGACCGTGGATGTGGCGAGTCTCAGCGTCACCAGTGAATCCAAGCGCAAGGCGCAGGCCATCTTGCTGCGAACGCGATTGCGAGAATTGATGGAGCAGCTAGGGTCCCGGCTGCCGGTTTATGTTTGCTTCACCAAGATGGACTTGCTGTATGGTTTTGGCCCTCTGGTGAAAGGGCTGAGCAAGGAGGAAAAGGAACAGGCGCTCGGCTTTACCTTTGCGCTGGGCGACCGGCTCGACAACGACGACTGGCTGAGCGAATTCGCCGAACGCTTTGCCGCGCTGAGCAACCGGCTTTCTCAGCGCTTGCCGGATGTGCTCGCGGATCTTCACGATGCTGAAGACAAGGCTGCGGTGTATTCCTTTACCCGCCAACTCGCTGGTTTGAAGCCGACCCTGGAAGGGTTTCTGGCCGAGCTGCTGTCCTCCGATGCGTTTTCAACACCGGCGCTGGTTCGGGGTACCTACTTCACGTCTGTGGTTCAGGAAGGTGTCCCGGAAGATGCCTTCGTGTCGGCGGCGGCAACCAACTATGGCATGGCTACGCCGATTCAGCCGGCACAACGTACGGGACAGAGTGCCAGCTTGTTTGCCCACTCCCTGTTCCCGAACATCATCTACCGGGAAGCGGGCCTTGCCGGTGATAATCACCGAGTCATTCGTCGACGTCAGCACGCAGTCGCAGCGGCAGCTGTCTTGGCCATCAGCGCTGGAGTAGGGATGACAGCGGGCTGGCAGCACTACTTTCAGAAAAACGCTGGTGCCGCTGATCAGGTTGAAAGCCGGGTACGGAGCTTCCTCGACAACTGGCAACCGGTCGGATTTGAGCCGGACGCCACCGGCCGCAATCTGCTGGAACCCTTGAGCGAACTGCGCAAAGCCACCCTTGCTTTCGGGGACCATCATGAGGAGTGGCCGGTGGTGACCGATATGGGCCTCTACCAGGGGCACCGGGTTGGACCTGCGGTGGAGACCGCCTATCTTGATATGCTTGCCTACCAATACCTGCCGGCGTTGATGTTTGGTGTCATGGGTGAAATGGGGCAGGTATCCGACGATCACACTGAGCGCCTTGATCACTTACGGGTGCTCCGAATGCTCTACGACGCCAGCGGCAGACGCAGCGATCTGGTCATTCGTTATATGCGTGAGTACTGGCAGCGCAGCTTCCCCGGCCAGAAAGACCTGCAGCGAAGCCTGCTGGAGCACCTCAGCTACGCCATGGAGCATACCGATCTGGGCGCTCTGGCCCGGGCCGGTGATGCTACAGCCACGATGGCACTGGCGCCTTTTCGTAGCAGCGTGCAATGGGCTCAGCATGAGTTGGGGCAAGTTGCTACGCCCACCCGGGTTTATCACGACCTGCAGGAGAAAGCCGAGCGGGAATACCGCGCGCCGGTCGATCTGGCTCGGACCTCCGGCCCCGCTTTCAGTGCGGTCTTCAGACAGGTGGATGAGTATGGCGAGCCAACGAACCACTCCGAATCCGACCAGCGCGACCCGCTGATGATTCCGGCTCTGCTAACCAGAAACGGCCTGGAGCAATGGTTCCTGAGGGAATCCGGTTCAGTGACAGAGTTGGCCTTGATCGATGCCTGGGTGCTGGGGCGCCGTGATAATGTCGATTTCAGCAAGGCGGACGAGGCGGAGCTGCAGAAAGGTCTGCAAACCCTCTACGCTGAGCACTATGTCGGCGCCTGGCGGCAGGCGCTCAGCCGTCTGGACCTGCACAGTTTGGAGGATCTTAATCACGGTGTGCGGATTTTGGAAAGCCTGACTAGTGGGCATAAACCATTAGCTCAGCTGCTTGGGCAAGTCCGGCAGAACACCCGTCTGTTGCCCGCGAAACAGGGCGACGAGGCCGCGGCGAGAACCCTGTTGGAACAATCCCCTCATTTCCAGATGCTGGTGGAAATTGACCGTCAGTTTGCCGACCTGAATGAACTCACTCGCAAAACCGGTGAAGAGCCAACCGGGCTGGACCAGATCATGCTCGTGGTTGGCGATCTCCATGAATACATGCGCAATATTCAGGAATCACCAGACCAGGGCAAAGCCGCTCTTGCCGCTGCACGTGCCCGCCTGGGACTGCAGGGTGCAGACCCCATCTTTACTCTTCAACGTATGGCCGACAACCAGCCTGAACCACTAAATCGCATGCTCGCCAAGTTGGCAAATGAGAGCTGGCGGGTTCTGTTGGACCAGGCTGTGGCGCAGCTTGAGCGGGAGTGGTACCGGGAGGTGTACCAGCCGTTCCAGCAGAACCTCGCCCGCCATTATCCATTCAGTGCAAGCTCCGGTCGCGACGTTGCCCTGCAGGATTTTGAGCGTTTCTTTGGACCTGAAGGGGTGCTGGATACCTTCTACCGGGACAATCTCAAGCTGTTCCTGGATGAACATCCCGAACAGGTGGGCGATGCCCGTCGCGCCAGTTTGGTTCGCCGTGATGTTCTCAACTCGCTGGAGAAGGCTGATCGGATCCGCAGGGCCTACTTCACCCGGGGCGGCTCTCTGGACGTTGAGTTCGCCCTTGAACCTTTGAATCTGTCTGCGAACAAGCGTCGCAGTGTGGTCAACCTGGATGGCCAGCTGGTGGAATTCAGCCACGGCCCCCGCCAGAGCGTTCCCCTGGTCTGGCCCAATACCCTTCGTGATAGCGTGGAAAGCCGGATAACCCTGGTGCCGATCCAGGTAAACCGATCACCCCGGAGTATTTCGGAAAACGGCCCCTGGGCACTGTTCCGTCTGCTCGACCAGGCAGATATCACAGGTGTCAGCAATAGTGCTGTGGACGTACGCTTCCAGGTAGACGATGGCGAAATGAAATATCGACTTCATGCCGCCAGTAATACCAACCCGTTCACACAACAACTACTTGCAGGGTACCGACTGCCCCGCAGCTTGTATTAGACTGGCCCCACTTCCGGGATGACAGGAGGTCACCCCGGAAGTATCGGTTCTGCCCAAGACATGTGGGAGCCCGGAAATTCAGAATGCTTCAAAGGATTGAAGGCATGCCTCAGGCAAATGGATTGCAGTTCACCGTCCGTGTCGGTGAGTTTCCCTCAGACGTTTTTTCTGTCGTCGGCTTTGCGCTGACCGAAGCCCTTTCCGAGTTGTTTCATGGCCGCTTGCAGCTGGCCAGTACCGATCCCGTTATTGGCGCCGCGGATGTGCTCGAGCAGCCCGTCGAACTGTTGGTCTGGCAGGATGGGGAACCGCTACGTCGCTTCACCGGCGTGGTCAGCGAGTTTGTTCGCGGCGACTCTGGCCACCGCCGAACCCGCTATGAACTGGTCATCCAGCCGCCGTTGTGGCGGTTGGGGTTGATGCACAACAGCCGGATTTTCCAGAAGCAACGTCCCGACGCCATTGCACGCACACTGCTGGAAGAGCGGGGCATCGTGGATTCGGTGTTTGAACTAAAGCGAGAGCCGGCGGAGCGGGAATACTGCGTTCAGCACCGAGAGAGCGATCTGGCGTTTCTAGAGCGACTGGCGGCTGAGGAAGGCTGGTATTACCGTTATCAGCATGGCGCGGTGGACGGCAGTGCATCGGCTGGCCTGATCGTGGCTGATCATCATGGCGATGCGCCGGTTCTGGTTCCGGTCGGATATAACGCCTCTGCGGGTGGCAGTCATCGTCAGATGTCGGTGTTCAAGTTTCGCTACCAGGAGCGGGTCCGAGCCGCTTCCGTTGCGCTCAAAGACTACACCTTCAAGAATCCCGCCTACGCCCTGATGCACGAGCAGAGTGCCAGCGCTGCTAACCACCGCGACGACTACCAGCATTTCGACTACCCGGGCCGATTCAAGGCCGATGCCAGTGGCCAGCCGTTTACCCAGGCCAAACTGGATGCGCTTCGAAACGACGCCAACACCGCCCACGGCGAGAGCAGTCGCCCGGACTTTGCGCCGGGGGCAAAGGTTGAACTCACCGACCACGACCAACCGAATCTGAACCGAGAATGGCTAATCACCGCTGTTACGCACCAAGGCAAACAACCGCAAGCTCTAGAGGAGGAGGGTGGGTCTGAGCCCACCACCTACCACAACAGCTTCAGCGCTATCCCCGCGAACCTCACCTGGCGCCCGCGGTGTCTTCACCGCCCCATCATGGACGGCCCACAGATCGCCATCGTTACCGGCCCCGAAGGTGAAGAGATTCACTGCGACGAACACGGCCGGGTGAAAGTGCGCTTTCCGTGGGATCGTTACAGCCAGAACGACGAACACAGCAGCGCCTGGCTGCGGGTCAGTCAGGGTTGGGCTGGCGGGCAATACGGTTTCATGGCGTTGCCGCGCATCGGCCATGAAGTGATTGTGTCCTTTCTGGATGGCGACCCGGACCAGCCTATCATCACCGGGCGCACTTACCACGCCACCAACACGCCACCGTATGCACTGCCGGAACACAAAACCCGCACCACCCTGAAAACCCAGACTCACAAAGGCGAGGGCAGCAACGAATTACGCTTCGAGGACGAAGCGGACAAGGAACAGATCTACGTCCACGCCCAGAAAGATCTGGACCTGCTCACCGAGCACAATCGCACTGAAGTGATCAAGAACGATAGTCACCTGACCGTAGAAAACCATCGCTTCAGCCACATCAAAGGCAATGCGCATCGCACGATCGATGGCGAGAAGCGAATGCAGACGGGCAAGGACCACAGTTTCTCGGTGGCAGGCACACTGCATCTGAAAGCGGGGGCGGCCTGGTTGAATGAAGCCGGCACAGAACTGCACATCAAGGCCGGGCAGAAGGCTGTCATCGAAGCCGGCGCGGAAATCACCCTCAAAGCCGGCGGTAGCTTTGTAAAGATCGACCCCAGCGGTGTCGCCCTGGGCGGAGCTGCGATCAAGATGAATGCCGGCGGAGCGGCAGGTAAGGGCAGTGGACAGAAAACGAAGGTGCCGGAAATGCCCGGGTTGATTGAAAGGGATGGTGAGGTGGTGCCGCCTGTGCAGCTGGATGATGTTGGTCAGCGAATGAATGCCGAGCCAAAGCCGGTGGTAGCTCATCGCCTGCAACAGGCGAGAATGAACAGGTCTGCGGTTGTTCAGAAATGCCAGGAACAGCCTGATGGTTCCTGCCCTCTCAGCAATTGCCCCTGCGGGAAAGCTCAGCAGGTGTAAACAAAGAGAGCGCACTTCATGGTTAAAACACCTGAAAAGCTGAATAGAACGCGGTTTCTTGTGCTCGAATCTCAGCATAAGACGCCCTTACTTCAGGAGCTGTACCAGACAGCGGAAGCCCCTTCGTGGCTGTACCTGTTTGCAGACACAGAATGGCAAGCTTATGTCGAAGAGGGACCGGTGCTTTTGGAAGCCGGACAGGAAAGTGAGGAATATCGCTGGGCCCTAAAAGCTCTGAAACAAGGTCGTCTTAGCGGACTGATTCTTGAATCACCGCAGGGACTTGATGCAGTAGCCAGATGGTTAAGGGAACGCTTAACCGTAAATATTGGTGGCCACCGCCAGGGGCTTCTTCGCTTTTACGATCCTTTGATCTGGGATCGGCTTGAACCCAAAACAAACGCTCATGCAGAGGTTCTAGAGCGGGTGATCTACTGGCATGGAAAGCCCGGGCAACAGCGCTGGATGACTACGGAAAATCCAGAACCCATTGCCATGTCGCCAGTGCCAGCACTGAACGAACAACAATGGTCGGCATTGAATGCAGTCAGCGCCTAGCCATGAATCTATCGTTTTAAGGGAAGGGAAATACAAGGATGTCTGAAGCTACATCTAGCAAAGCAGCAGGAAGCTGCGGCCCCGCATGCGAAGGCGAATCCTTGATCATCGAGGTGATCGGAAAGGATCACCCTGTGGGGCAGTCGTTCCGAATCTTTGACGAGAGCAATTATGAACAACAGGAGTGGTTGGAGAATCAGGTAAAGATTGAGGAACTTGAGGATTCAGTCCTCCATGTCTGGCCTTGGAAAGGGCAGCCGGAGCGGAATGTCTGGCTTGAGATTGATGCTGAAGAAGGTGCTCCAATCCGCGTGCCTTTTTTGAAGCAGACTGGCGCTGTTGACCGGCAAATGGAACGGCAACGCCACGTTATATTGCCAATCGTTCCCGCCACACTTATTTCAGGTGTTGAGGTTAAAGGCAACAATCCTGTTCACCATGTCATGTCACGCGCCGGTTTTTTGTATTTGTTCCACGAAGGCGTCCTATGGCGTGAGCTTGAGGTAAGAATCGACGAAGCCGGTGTCACCACCTATCACGATGTTCCGCTGTACCAGCACCGGAACCGAAACGACAATGACAAACTGAACCCCGCCTATCGAGACGTTACTGGGGCAGGGTTAAGTGAAATCTGGGCCCCGGCCTGTGTAGATGGCAGCTGGTTCACACTGGAAGCGGCGTACAGTGAGTCCCAGTGGCCGGGGGAGCGCATCAACCACCTCGAACGCTCAGGTTCTGATCGGCGTCACCGGTGTGATCGAATCGGCATGCGATTTACCCCAGACAGCAAAGAGAATGTTGAAACCCTGCTGATCAGCAACGGTAACACCACAGCGTTTCTGGCTAGCGAACTGGAGCCACAGCGCCCAAGAAAGCCTGCCGTTGAATGGGGATTTGATCGCCCTGAACAGTATTTGTTGGATACCCAGAGTAAATATCCCAAATCGGCTATGGATTCGGCACTGTCCATACATCAGCGACAGGAAGACCCGGATCCTGACGACCCGATTGCAGAAGATGAACGACCGGAGATGACGGCGTTAGCGAACTGCCTTCACAAGACAGTCCAAGAAGTAGAAAGTACAAATGCCCAGCAGTGCTTCGTTGAAGAGAAAGAGCCCTTCACTTGGTATGGCACCGAACCGGCGACGAACGACTGCACCGAAAGCGTGAGAACGCGTGCCATTGGGGTGATTCGCCTTGACGACCCTCTCTACCAGCTCCGTTACAACAACCAGCGACGCCAAGTTGCTGCTTGGTTCGCGAACGCCACGACGCGCCGCGCAAGAGCTAGACCCTATTTTGACTCTGCACTACTGGTCAACTCTGTTTTTGAGCCTGAACATATTGGGGGCAAAGCCAACGCGCTTCACAAACATATGTCCGAAGTGTTTGGTTCTGGGCGGAGAGAGTTCGAACGCTCGATCGCGTTATCGGAGCGCAGAATGGCCCGCGACTACCTGGACCAACTTCACACCGACTTGCTCCGTCGCTTGTCCGACGAGCGAACTCAACACGCGTTGACCGATCTGTTCACCCACTACAGCTATGACTACGCCGGGGCGTTCAAATTTGTATCCTCGCTGATTATGGATCTGGTGACGGAGCCGAAGGAGTGTGACGCTCTGGACGCGAGTGTCGAAGGTTCCGTTGATGGCAAAGGTAAGCGGTGGCTGGAGGAATTATGCGAGGGCAAACACAGCCGGGTTTTGTATTCACTGCTCTTCCCCCGGTTTTCTCCAGAGGATCAGGAAAAGCCCTACGAGCCACCATCGGAGCCGGACACCAATCACGGTAACGGACGTTTTCGTGGCACCGAACTGGCCGCAATGAGTGATAAAGGTCTACCCGAGTTCGATGAATTGAAAACAATAGATGGGCTTGAGTTGACCGCTGAGGCCGATGCCGGTGCCTATGAAACGCTGCTAACCGCCCACCTTCGCTTCGGTGGCCAGGTGCTGATGGGCATACATGGCAACATATGGGTGTCTATTCACCATGCCAGCCAAGCCATATTTGCAAGAAACGCCCAGCTCAGAGAGATCAAAGACGAATTAGAAGAACTGAGGCTCGAAAAAGCGCAATTGGAGAACCAGAGGTGGGCGCGGGAACGCAATATCAACAACCTCCATGCCAAGGCACAACAGCTCAGTGATATTCAGGGCAAACTGAATCGTTTGGAAAGCCAGCGTGAATCC
Source organism: Marinobacter similis (assembly GCF_000830985.1). Lineage (GTDB taxonomy): Bacteria > Pseudomonadota > Gammaproteobacteria > Pseudomonadales > Oleiphilaceae > Marinobacter > Marinobacter similis. Next base: position 3,357,188 of record NZ_CP007151.1, read on the forward strand.
TTGGTTCGTCAAAGAGACAGCCTGAGCAAGAAAGCGATTCTGGGGCAGATGAAGTTGTACTCCAATTCCTTGGAACAGCTAAGGCGCTCTCTCCCTGGCTTGCTTGGCATGATGGAGCTGATGCGTTTGTCCAAAGCCTTGCAAAAAGATTACTTCGTTTTCGAAATCAGTATACGGCGACCAGACGTAAACCGCGGCTCAGATGCCATTCGGTTGTTTGGTGATGTCCTTAATGTTGAAGGTGCGCAGTCGTTCGGTCAGAAGAAGGCAGAGGCATCGACAAATAAAGCTCGAGCACAGGCCGCAGGCATTGCCTCCGATGTTGCAGAAGACGCTTACGTGCTTGTGTTGCCCAAAACCGAAGAAATCGCCCAGATGGTCCAGAAGATCGCAGCAGCTGAATCTCGGTATCGGGATGCGGTGCACAAGCTAACGGATCTCGAAGACCTGAACGGCGTGAATCCTGACACCCCTGCCGCAGCAGCCGTAGCCGCACGGCGACTGAATGAGGCCAGAGCAGAAGTGGCAAAAGCTGAACAAGGTCTCAAAGACTTTGATCGCGATCTAGGGACACAGCGCGACGCTGCTGCTCGCAAAGCGAAATATGTGAGTGATGTCGAGGCGGCAAATGATGCTGCCAATCGAATCGACCAGGCGGAAATTGATAGCAAAAGGTCTGGCAGGCTTTACCGGGTGCTGAACAAACCGATCTTCCCGGTATTTGTGGGGATGTTGGAGATTTACAATGCATCGAGTGTGCTTTCCTGCTCATCACGGGAGGAGCGTATTAAAGGAGAAGATGCAGCGTTTGTTGGCCGATTTAGTGCGCGTTTTGATCTTGTAGCCACAGGTGCAGCGCTCAGTGATCGATGGATCCTCGGCCCTTCGAAGGTGCTTTCGCTAAGCCCTCCTGGAGAGTTTGGAAAGATGCTCGCGAGGCGTTTGGGGGCACCCTTGACGGTCCGGAGCGGCCTCGGTGTAGCTGCCGGCTTCCTGATGGCTCTCGATAGTGGACTGGACGCTATGTATGAGTACCGGATGGGTAACTATAAGGCCGCAGTTGGTAATGGGCTTCTTGCAGGTAGTGGGCTGGCTTTTGGGTTTGCGAGCCTCGTAGGCAAGGCAGGTACCTTCCTAGTGTTAGGCCCGGGTGCATGGTTGGCTGTTGGGGCTGCGTTGGCTGTTTCCGGTCTGGTCATGGTGTTTATGTTCAGTGAGGAGCCATTGGATATCTGGATGCGTCATGGGCCGTTCGGTCAATTGAACGAAAAACCATTCCTGAAGGAGCCTGCAGAGGCTTACTATCGGCTTATCAGTCTTTTGATGGGCGTCTCTGTCAGGCTTGAGCACAATCCATTGCGTCGCGCCGCCCAGTTAGGGGAACTGGAGGAAAGTGATAATAAGAGGATCAATGCGCTAGCGGCCTCGGCGGAACGAGTGGTTTTGGAAAGTGCGATACCAGGACTGTTCAATGCCAATGGCATTGTCGACATCATTCCCAAACTCCAGCTAGCGGAAACTATTGCGGTTGCAAAAGGACGGAACGCCCATGCCCGGACAAATCGGTTAACAGGGGAGGCCGTAAAGGAGCTTATCCTTTTGACAGAGCCTTCCGATGCGGGCGTTCACTTGTACCTGAATGCGCCGCAAAACAGTCGGCAGCGGATTGAATCCAGCTATTTCTGGCAACCTAACCGATGGGAAACCAGAACCTACCGCTGGTCTGCCAAAATTCAGGTCAAGGCGCTAAAAATGCTGGGAGAGAAACAGATGGTTTTTCCTGCACCGCCACCTGAGGACCCATTAACATACAGTGAGAAAAACAACGAGCATACTAAGCCTGATTTCGAGACCAGAGATCAGCCGTTTTGGTATAGCGAAAGGGTTCAAGAAAGTGGTTGATTCGAACATCAATGCTGTAAATGCTGGTGGTTACTACGAAGACACAGCGTATCGGTCGGGTGCCCTGCCTAAACAGGCTGATCAGCACGAGGAGATGAACCGGTCTACATTGGGGAGCTCTGCCAGTTTTAGGCTCCCATGGGGCAATGCCCGGAATGTTCTCCCTCCAGACTTCCTGAGTGACCATTCGCCCAAGAAGTTGAGAAAGTTAGAGAGGCGTGAAGACTTGGCCAAGAAAATTGGGCTTCAGTCAGAAAACAACCACGAGTGTTTCCGATATGCCACTCTGGCTTAAGGGCGCGCTTCTTTGAAATGATGAGTGTGCTTGGAAAGCTTTGGCTTTTCCTGGTTACACCTGTGGGCTTGGCTGATATCTTCCTAATGTCGCCATTATTTGAGAGTGATGGAGAGACTTGGTCTGAGTATCTTCATAGTATTGCTACCCCTCCGGTTATTCTCCTACTGGGAGGCGGGGCACTGCTGTGGTTTTTCTCATACATAACTGTCCGACTTTTTACCAGTTACCTCCTCAAAGCAGGCCGCGGCCCAGAATGGGAGCTCAACCGCCGAACCGGCATGGTCACGGTTTGGCAGTACCCCCGCAAACTGCCGTTGATGCCACGCAAGCCACCCGATGTTATTGAACATCCCTTCTATGAATTCGACGCCTGGTGCTGCGCACGAGTAGACCGCCATGGCAGTTTGTTTGATCTGTACTGTCTCATCGCTATAGCAAACTGGACGTTACTGTCGGCGACATTCTGGGGTCTCACGGGCACCCAAACATGTGCTATGCCTATTGGGATTTCATCCAGAATTACATGGACGTCACCAGGCCACTTCCGGATTTTCCTTTGATCGAAAAATACCGCGACATGGATCCGGTGACGGCAGAACACGACCGTGAGACTGATCGCCCAGAACGTTATTGGCGTGACATGCATATGGATACTTTCAAGAAAAAAGTCGATCGGATGCATACCGACGTCACTATTATCGACACGGTTTCACGAACGAATTTAATGGAGGAAAGGGTTCGTTACGCGACCTGAGTTCCTCAATTTGAGGCGTTATCGCGAGTTCCGTTTTACTCTAAAGTGCAGAATCAGTAGCTGAATTCTGCGGTGTCAGATGGGCCGCGGAAACTAACAACCGGTAGGATGATCGTTTTGCTGAAGTCGTTCTTGGTTTTGTCGATGGTTTTCTCCATGTCAGTCAGCGCCGGCGTTTATCGCTGGGTCGATGCCGATGGCAACACTCACTTTGGCGATCAGCCGCCGGCTGAAGTCGCGCCTAAGAAGGTCAAAGTAGCTCCGCCACCGGTCAGTAACGACGCTTCAGCCCAGGAGCGTCAGCAGCGCATGCAGGATTTCCTCTCGGAACAGCAAAAGGATCGGGAAGCGCGTCAGGTGGATCAGGCGAAAGCAGCAGAGCAAGCAGCTAATAAGGCGGATTTATGCGCCAAGATGCGGGCTCAGCTAAAGAACATGGCGCGGATCTCCACGTTCTACGATTTGGACGAAAACGGTGACCGGGTTTATGTCACCGAAGACGAGAATGAGCAGCTCCGGAAAGATTTCCGCGACAAGGTGAAGCAAGCGTGCGGTTGAGCCGCTCACTAAAAAGGCGCCCTTGAGGGCGCCTTTTTAGTTTCGCGTTTACCTTTTGGATCAGTTGCCGCCCCAGTTGGCGTGAGGGTCAGGCGTCATCCGCAGGTACGATTTCACGGCCTTGTAGCCCCCGGGGAAGCGTTGCTTGATCTCGTCTTCATCCTGCAGAGACGGCACGATGACAACGTCTCCGCCACGTTCCCAGTTACCAGGTGTGGCCACCTTGTGGTCATCGGTCAGTTGCAGTGAATCCACCACCCGCAGTACTTCGTTGAAATTGCGACCGGTGCTGGCCGGGTAGGTGATGATCAGGCGCACCTTCTTGTTCGGATCGATCACGAACAGGGAGCGAACGGTCAGGCTGCTGTCGGCATTCGGGTGGATCATGTCGTAAAGTTCCGACACTTTGCGATCCTGATCGGCGAGGATCGGGAAGTTGACCGAGCAGCCCTGAGTCTCGTTAATGTCCTTGATCCACTCCTGGTGGGAGTCGACCGGATCAACGCTCAATGCGATTGCCTTGACGTTGCGCTTGGCGAATTCGTCCTTGAGTTTGGCCGTCAGGCCGAGCTCCGTGGTGCACACGGGGGTGAAGTCTGCCGGGTGTGAAAACAGGATGCCCCAGCTGTCACCGAGCCAGTCATAGAACGATATCCGGCCTTCACTGGAATCCTGTTCGAAATCCGGTGCGGTATCTCCAAGACGTAAACTCATAAGCTCTTCTCCTTTTCTGCGACGTTCGGCAGGTGCCGTTTGCCCGGCATAAACCCTGCCGGAATGTTACTTCGCCCTGTCAACAGATGTGGGTTGTGCCAGGGCGAAATACAAGGGCGAGTTACAAGGAATCAGACATTACCCGGTGTTTTTTCCCGTTCGAAGTGCTCGCGTGTCAGCTTGAACACCACTGGGCTCAGCAACAGCAGGGCAATCAGGTTTGGCAGTGCATCATGGCGTTCAGGGTATCGGCTACCAGCCAGACAAAACCGAGGTTCAGCGTTGCGCCAACGGGAATCGCCAGAATCCAGGCAACCCGGTAAGGCACGATGGCTTTTACGCCGAACAGGAATTCGATGCAGCGCTCGCCGTAGAACGACCAGCCAAGGATGGTGGTGAATGCGAAGACCGCCAGGGCGATTGCCACCAGGTAGTTGCCAACGCCGGGCAGCGCTTCTGCGAAAGCCAGGGAGGTCAGCTCGGCGCCGGACACGCCTGAGGTCCAGACACCGGAGGTGATGATCACCAGCCCGGTGATGGTGCAGATGATGATGGTGTCGATAAAGGTGCCCAGCATGGCGACCATACCCTGGTTGATCGGGTTTTTGGTCTGGGCCGCAGCGTGCGCAATGGGAGCCGAACCAAGACCGGCTTCGTTAGAGAAAATACCCCGGGCCACACCGAACCGGATAGCTGCCCATACGGCTGCACCCGCGAAGCCACCTTCAGCGGCAATGGGGGAGAAAGCGTGTTGCACCACCATGGTCAGTGCCGCGGGGATATCGGCGGCGTTGATCGCCAGTACAATCAGGCCCGCGACCAGGTAGGAAATAGCCATCAGCGGCACCAGTGCACTGGCGACGTGACCAATCCGGCGAATACCGCCGATCAGGACGGCGCCGACCAGAACCATGAGGACGACACCGGTCAGCCAGTGCGGCAGGCCGAAGTTGGCCTCCATCACGTCGGCGACGGAGTTGGCCTGCACGGTATTGCCAATGCCAAAGCCAGCAATGGCCGCGAATACGGCGAAGAAGACACCCAGCCAGGCCCACTTTTTGCCCAGACCATTACGAATGTAGTACATCGGGCCGCCAACATGGTCGCCACGCTCGTCTACTTCTCGGAAGCGCACCGCCAGAACGGCCTCAGAATACTTGGTGGCCATGCCAACGAGGGCAGTCAGCCACATCCAGAACAGCGCGCCGGGGCCACCGAGGAATACGGCCGTGGCTACACCAGCGATGTTGCCGGTGCCCACCGTGGCCGACAGGGCGGTCATCAGGGCCTGGAACGGAGGGATCTCGCCTTCTGACTCGGCACCGGTAGCCTTACGGCCCTGCCACATCAACCGGAACCCGGCACCTAGCTTCAACACTGGCATCAGTTTGAGGCCAAGGCTGAGGAATAGCCCGACACCGAGAATAAGTACCAGCATGGGAGGGCCCCACACCAGCGAATTGAGTTGTCCAACGAGTTCAGATATGGCTTCCATGGGGATCTCCCGAAGTTAGCGATAGTTGCCCTTAATTGTTGCCCTTTTGAGGCGTAACCCCCGGAGTTTAAGCAATAAAATCTCGCTGTAAACTATCTGCCCGGTTTTCTGTTTTCCTTTCCCGGGGCGATTGCCTATGTTTATAGATAGAGGCCCGCGTTCTGGCCGGGACATCTGAACCCAACGGGAGGAGACCTGCCCATGCGTTCACTGAAAGTCTCTGATGTAATGTCGAATCATATTGAGCCTGTCCGCTGCGGCACGCTGCTGACCCGAGTGGTGAAATCCCTACTGCAAAATCATGTCACCGGGTTGCCGGTCGTTGACGACCAACGACACGTGCTGGGTTTTGTGTCGGAACAGGATTGCATTCACGCGCTGCTGGTCAGCAGTTACCACTGCGAGGGCGACCCCATCGTGGACGACGTGATGTTCCGTGAGCCGGTTACGGTTTCTCCGGACATGGCGGTAGTGGATCTGGCGCAGAATCTTGGTGCGGGAAAGCCCAAGGTCTATCCGGTGGTTGACCATGGCAAACTGATCGGTATTGTGACGCGTACTGCCATCCTGGCAGAGTTGGCGCGTGCCGGGTGTGGTATTGAGTTGCCCAAGTACGCCAGCGCCGACGACTGAGAATCTCTTTATCTGGTGAGGGTGCTATGGAACTGTTATCCACGAACGTTTGTTTTGACGGTGAGCATCGTCGCTATCGTCATCACTCCGCGACCCTGGAGTGTGACATGGAATTTGCCGTGTTCCTGCCGCCAGGTGCGGTAGCGCAAAATCCACTTAAGGCTCCTGTGCTGTACTGGTTATCCGGCTTGACCTGCACGGACCAGAATTTCATGCAGAAAGCGGGCGCCATGAAGCACGCCGCCAAACTGGGATTGGCCATTGTTTGCCCGGACACCAGTCCAAGAGGGCTGAATTTGCCGGGCGAGGATGACAGCTATGATTTCGGAACCGGTGCGGGCTTCTATATCAACGCCACGGAGCAACCCTGGGCGCCACACTATCGAATGTACGATTATGTGGTTAAGGAACTGCCACAGCTGGTAGAGGATCAGCTGCCAGTAACTGACCAGCGGTCTGTGAGCGGTCACTCCATGGGAGGCCACGGTGCGCTTATTGCGGCGCTGAAAAACCCGGGCCGATACGCCTCGGTTTCTGCGTTCGCACCCATCGCGAACCCGAGCGAGTGTCCCTGGGGCCAAAAGGCCTTCACCGGCTACCTCGGTGGCGATACGAAAGCGTGGGAGGAGTGGGATGCCACCCTGTTAATCCCGACTGCCCGCGAGCGCCTGCCACTGCTGGTGGACCAGGGCACCGCTGATGAGTTTCTGGACAGCCAGTTGAATCCGGATGCGCTGGCGGAAGTCTGCGAAACCTTCCATCACCACATAAATCTGCGCATGCACCGGGGCTATGATCACAGCTATTTCTTCATTGCCTCATTCATTGATGACCATCTGGATCATCACGCCCAGGCCCTCGGCTTACGCTGAGCCGACAGGGCGGGCCTAGGACCTGAAGCCCCAGATCAGGCTGAAATCCATGGATGGCATGACTTCGGGCTCTTCCAGAGCCCGAATGTTGTACTCCAGCACGCTGGTGTCCCGCTCAAAAGTGCCGCTGTAGCGATTGCCCCGAGGGCCGAAGATAGCCTTAACGAAGGGGCCGCGGGCGCGCACCGGGCGGCCGCAGACCACGCCCACTTCATTGTTATCAAGCCGCACGAGAACGCCGGGTGGGTAGTCTCCCAGAACCTTGAGCAGAGCCCTGGGAATGGCTGGCCGGAAGGTGCCGTCGCCCAGTGTGGCAATCAGGCGGCGGGCATCGCTGACGTTCAGTCGGGTCCGGTAGCTCGCTTGGTGATCATAGCCACGTAACGCTCGCATAAGGCCAGAATTTCCGCCTCCGGCCGGATTTCAGTGCCACTCAGCCCATATGGATAGCCTTTGCCGTCTGCCTGCTCATGATGCTGGGAAATGATGGTGGCGATCAATTTGTTGTCGATGCCGGCCTCCTGCAGTGCCTGCACGCTCCGTTCCGGATGTTTGCTGATGACCTGGCGCTGGTTCGGCTGAGCAGCTTATTGGAGGCATTGAGTTGGTCTGCAACGGGCACCAATGCGAGATTGGCGGTCAGTGCGGCGGCAATGAGTACGCTGGTGCGTTTGTCATCCAGACCGAACTGGCGCGCGGTGAACTGGCTGAGAATAGCGTAGAACAGAATCTGCTCAAGAATAGTGGGGCCGATGGAGTACAGGTGCACCAGGGCAAGGCTGGCGTCCGGCGCTTCGCTGCAGGTGCGCTCGATCATCCGGGTTAGCCCCATCAGCCGTTTTTGGGCGGAGGGATCACCATCGGTTATGGCGTTCAGGGTCGCTTCAAGGGTCTGGAGCAGATCGGCGTAGTCGGCGAAGGGATTGCGTTGCCGATGGTCCTCAACAATCTCTTCCTGCGGACGCTCAATTTTGCGGGGTTTGAAGCGGCCACGTTCGAACAGTTGCTCCAGCTGGTTATCCGACTGAATCACATAGCCCTGGCGCAGCAGTACGTTGCCATTGGCATCGTACACGTTCCAGGGTAGTGGCCGGCCCAACTCCAGCGCGCCGGGTGCGATTCGGACAAGAGTGTTCAATATCAAGAATCCAATTTACAGGTTTAGAATTATTGAAGTGTAACCCTCAACGACATCTTTGCTCTATATCCCTTTGATACGGATTGATTCTTTTACTCTATTTGACAGTAGCAGGCGGGCTGTTTGTGGTAAAAAATGATTGTGGGTTCACATTTTGTGACGATGCGTCATCGATTTGTAAAATCTCTGGCCAGCAGGAAGAACGAGCGCCTGCGTTGGGCTATGCTAGCGAACTAAACATAATACTGGTTGGGTATGTCCCAAATGTTTTACCGCCTTAAAACGGATTTTCGGCTATCGATCATTACTCTGCTGGGTGCCAGTGCGATCCTGGGCATCACGCCTTTTGCTGTGTATCGTTTCTTGCAGGGCAACCTCCTGGCAGCCGTTGTCGATGTCGTTATCCTCGCGGGAATCGTCGGCAGTGTGGCCTGTGCCTGGGTAACGGGCCGAACGAAACGCAGTGGTTTGTTCCTGGCGGTTATGACCTCTTCCAGCGCCGTTGTTGTTGGCGCGTTGACCGGAGAGCCAGGGTTGTTCTGGTTATTCCCGTGTCTGGTAACCAGCTTCTTTCTGGCCAGCCCACGCCTGGCCATCCTCATTAACCTGAGTGCCATTTCGGCCATGATGGCCCAGACTGAGATCTTTCGCTCGTTGGTGCAGATGTGGTCCTTTGCCGCTGGCGCTGTGGTTGTCAGTGCCAGTGCCTATGTCTTTGCTTTTCGTAATGAGTCCCAGCGGGAGCGGCTGGAGCACCTGGCTACCATTGATCCACTAACGGGCGTTCGCAATCGCCGGTCGATGGATCAGGAGCTGGCGTGGGCGGTCGCCAACGCCGATCGCAGCGGAGGGGTCTACTCCATCGCCCTGCTCGATATCGATCACTTCAAACAGATCAACGACCGGTATGGCCACGGCGTTGGCGACTCTGTGCTGGTAGAAATGGTGGCCTTGATTCAGCAGCATACCCGTCGCACCGACCGTTTGTTCCGCTACGGTGGCGAAGAGTTTGTGCTGTTGTTACCGGACACCTGCGATGAGGGCCTGAAAACAGTACTCAACAACCTGCAGCAGGTGCTCCGAAAATATTTAAGACATCCAGGTGGAACGGTGACGGCATCCTTTGGGGTGGCCCAGTTGATAAAACGGGAAGACGTGGATGCTTGGCTTGGTCGCGCCGATGCTGCGCTCTATCAGGCCAAGGAGTCTGGCCGAGACTGCATTATTTATGCTCAAGCTCCTTCGGAGCATACCGAAAAAGCCGCCAGCCGAGCAGAATACTCGCTGACATAAGCCCACCAGTCAGACCCACCCAGAAACCGGCCGCGCCCATGGCTGGCCAGAGCACATCCGTGAAGGTCAGCAGATAACCCAGTGGAAGTCCCACTCCCCAGAACGAAAACAGCATGATGAACATGGGGATACGGGTGTCCTTGTAGCCCCTCAAGGCGCTGATGCAGGTGACCTGAATCACGTCGGCAATCTGGAACAGTGCGGCAAACAGAAGCAGCCGGATGGTCACCTGTTGCACCTCGATTTCGCCGGTGTAGAGCGCGGCGATGCCCTCGGAAAAAACCCACAGCAATACCGCGAACACCAGTGCCGTGGCGGCCGCCAATATCAGTGAGCTGCGGGAGATCAGTCGGGCCGTGTCCGGTGCCCCGGCTCCAATCAGGAAACTGACCCGCAAGGTCAACGCCATGCCGATACTCAAAGGCAGCATGAACAGCAGCGAAACCACGTTCAGGGCGATCTGGTGGCCGGCGACCACGACCGGTCCCAGCGGGGCCAGGAACAGGGCAATGACTGAAAACATGCTGGCCTCCACGAAGATGGTGAAGCCAATCGGCACGCCAAGTTTCAATATGTAGATCAGGCCAGCGAGCTCCGGTTTGGCCCAGTCCGCGAGCAGGTGAAACCGACGGTAGGCGTGGCTGCGGTTGAGGTACACCAGCAGTGCCACGGCGGCGATGCCGTTGGACAGGGAAGTAGCCCAGCCGCAGCCAACCCCGCCCATGGCGGGCAGGCCGAATTTGCCGTAGATGAAAATGTAATTCAGCGGCAGGTTGATCAGGGTGCTCAGTACCGAAAACGCCATGATCACCCGGGTGTGGCCCAGGCCGTCGGTTAACCCCCGAAGTGCGGTCATCATCAGCATGGCCGGCACACCCCAGGCAAAGGCGTCGAGGTAGCCCTGGGTTATCCCGGCGGTATCGCGCTCCAGGTTAAGCAGGGCCAGCACCGGATGCACGTTGGTTAACAGCAGGATCATGATCACCGAGCCGGCGGCCGCCAGATACAACCCCTGCCAGGTGGCGGGCATGATCTTTTCAAGGGTGCGGGAACCGTTGTAGCCGGAAATGATCGGTTGCAGGGCGCCCAGAAGGCCCATGAAAAACAGGAACAAAGGCATCCACAGGCTGCTGCCGATGCCCACGGCGGCCAGATCCCTGGCGCTGGCGTGGCCGGCCATAACGGTATCGATGACGCCGTTCGCCATCTGGGCAATCTGGGCAATCAGAATCGGGCCGCCGAGCACTGCCAGGGTGCGCCATTCGATCAGGGTGCGGGTCACCAGCGGCTGGCGCACTTCCGGTAATGGCTGATGAGTTTCGTCCATGGCTGGGCTGGTCCGGGTTGTTGGGATTTTGGGTATGCAGGCCGGGCATGGTAACCGATTGGGCGGAACCCCGGCATCGGTGTTTATGCGCCTTTTCGCCACTGCAACGCCGGCCCAAAAGCGGTAAAGTACGCGCCTCGATTTCAAAGGGTGGCAGTGACAATGGGATTACTGGTTTTTGTTACGGTGCTGTGGGCATTCTCGTTCAGCCTGATCGGCGAATTCCTGGCTGGCCAGGTGGACAGTGATTTCGCGGTGCTCAGCCGTGTGTTGTTGGGTGCTTTGGTGTTTCTTCCTTTCACGCGCTGGCGCGGTGTGCCGAGTGGCATGAAACTGGGCATCCTGGTTACCGGCATGCTGCAGTTTGGTATCACCTACCTGTGTCTGTACCGCTCCTTTAGTTACCTGAGTGTGCCGGAAGTACTGCTGTTCACCATTTTCACGCCCCTGTACGTAACCCTGATTGATGACGCGCTGTTCCGGCGTTTCTCACCGGTGGCGCTAATTGCTGCCGCGGTTGCCACTCTGGGCGCGGGGATCATCCGCTATGATGGCCTGAGTGAAGATTTCATTACCGGTTTCCTGTTGCTGCAGGTGGCTAACTTTACCTTTGCCGCCGGCCAGGTGGGTTACAAGCACGTCATGCAGCGCCATCAGCTGGCCCTGCCGGCCTATCGCACCTTCGGCTACTTTTTCATCGGCGCGCTGGTAATTGCACTGCCGTCGTTCCTGATCTTCGGTAATCCGGACCGCCTGCCGACCACCTCGCTGCAGTGGGGCATCCTGGCCTGGCTGGGCCTGGCGGCCTCAGGACTGGGCCTGTTCCTGTGGAATCGCGGCGCCTGTTACGTGGATGCCGGCACCCTGGCGATCATGAACAATGCCCTGGTGCCCGCCGGTTTGCTGGTGAACCTGTTGATCTGGAACCGGGATGCGGACCTCACCCGCCTGGCTATAGGTGGTGGGGTGATTGCGCTTTCCCTGTGGCTAAATGCCCGTTTCCATCCTCGGGCGCGTCTTGCGGCCCGAACCGCGGGCGCCAGCGCCGACTGACACCGCCAGGTAGTCCGCACCGAAATCGATAGTTCGCCAGCACTGGCATCAGGCCGCCAGTGCTGGCAGAATTCCGCCCCGACAGCCTGGGCCCGGCCCCGGCGTGAGTATTCGCTCCTTATTCCTCAGCCAAAAGCACAGGAAATTATCATGACTCAGTCCAACTCGGCTTCGGGCAATGGCGCAGAGGCAGCCCGTGGTCTCTGGTCCTCCCGGTTGGCATTTATTCTTGCGGCAACCGGTTCTGCTGTAGGTCTCGGCAATATCTGGAAGTTTCCCTACGTCACCGGTGAAAACGGCGGCGGCGCCTTTGTGCTGGTGTATCTGTTGTGCATCGCGATCATCGGTATCCCCATCCTGATGGCCGAGGTGTTTATCGGCCGGAATGGCCGGCACAACCCCATTACCAGCATGCGGCTGGTGGCAGAGCGCAACCTGAAATCGCCGATGTGGCGGATTTCGGCCATCGTGGGCATGATTGCGGCGTTCGTGATCCTGTCTTTCTACTCGGTGATTGGCGGTTGGTCGGCGTCTTACGTGGGCCATGCGGCTATGGGTGATTTCACCGGCGGCACCGCGGAGTCCATTGGCGATCTGTTCGGTGGCTTGCTGGCCAGCCCGGTCCAGTTGTTGATCTGGCACACCGTGTTCATGGCGCTGGTGGTGCTGGTGGTGTCCCGCGGGCTCAAAGGTGGCTTGGAGAAGGCCGCCACCATCCTGATGCCGGCCCTGTTTATCCTGCTGCTGGTGGCCGTGGGTTATGCCACCACCACCGGGCACTTTGGTGAGGCGGTCAGTTTCCTGTTCACACCGGATTTCGGCGCCTGTCGGTCAGCGGTGTGCTGATTGCCCTGGGCCACGCCTTCTTCACTCTGAGCCTGGGTATGGCGATCATGATGCTTACGGCTCGTACCTGGGCCGGGACATCTCCATTGCCCGCACTGCCATCAGTGTGGCGGTGATGGATACCGGCGTCGCCTTGCTGGCGGGCCTAGCCATTTTCCCGGTGGTGTTTGCCAATGGCCTGGAGGCCGGAGCTGGTCCGGGGCTGATCTTCCAGACCCTGCCGCTGGCGTTTGGCAACATGCCCATGGGCGGGCTGTTCGGCACCCTGTTCTTCGTGTTGCTGCTGTTCGCCGCCTGGACCTCGGGTATTTCGCTGCTGGAGCCGGTGGTTGAATGGGTTGAGGAAAAGACCAGCATGGCCCGTACCGGCAGTGCCATCCTGGTGGGCATCCTTTGCTGGGGCCTGGGTATCGCCTCGATTCTGTCTCTCAACGTCTGGTCCGATGTGGCACCCCTGGCGATGTTCGAGCGGTTCGAGGGCAAGACCATCTTCGACCTGCTGGATTTCTTCACCGCCAATATCATGCTGCCCCTGTCCGGTCTGTTGACCGCGGTGTTTGTGGGCTGGTTCGTGGCGAAGGAATCCCTGAAGCTGGATCTGGCGCTCGACGGCCGCGGCTTCCAGCTCTGGTTCGGGCTGATCCGTTACGTGACGCCAGTGGCGGTTATCATCGTGTTTGCGTACAACCTGATGGGCTGAGTAAATACCGCTTTACCGCTAAAGAAAACCGGCCCTGGAAAGGGCCGGTTTTTTTATGCCTGGTTCACTCGGCTTCGGAAAAGGCCCGGAGTTCATCCAGGTGCGGACGAATCGCCTCGACGTCCGCCGGTGGCGCATTTTTCGCACTTTCCATAGCGCCCATGGCGCCTTCCATCATGGCCCGCATCTGAGCTTTCTGGGTTTCGGTCATGTGCGGGCTGTTTTCGATTTCCGCCATGGCTTCGGCGATTTCCCGTTGGGCCTGGGGGTTCTGTTCCTGCAATTCGATGGCCATCCAGGCCCGGAAGATCCGGTCGCCGGTCGTGCTCCACTCTTCCATATTGCTGAAGCCGTGGTCCTGAGCGATATCCTCCAGCCGAGAGTAAACGGGTCGGCCTTTCATCTGCTGAACTATATCCGAAAAAAGTCGTGAGAAATCTGGCGCCTCTTTGTCGGCTTCCATCTCATCAGTAAGTGCTTCAAGTTCTGGTTCAAGAGCTTCGGCAGCGGTGAGGCTGGCAATGAACGACTGGATTCGTGATTCGGTCAGTGCCTCGGCGGAGGCAGGGAGGGAGCCAAGGGCAAGTATTATTGCCAGGATCGGCAACAGGAAACGGGCGAACCACGTAGTTGGATTGGGATGGGGGTCAGGCATGGGAACTCTCCTTGTCGAAAAGCCCCGGTTCTGCGATCCCCGGGGCCTTATCTGAGAGTAATCCCTGAATTGTGAATCTGCCAGCTTGGCCAGCTACCCTATCCGATCAGAAGAACAGGTCGGGTAACCAGGTGGCAATTTCCGGGAACACCATGATCAAACCGAGGCCAACGATCTCCACCAGCACGAACGGAACGATGGATCGGTAGATGTCGCCCATGGTGATGCCTGGCGGCACGATACCTTTCAGGTAGAACAGGTTGAAGCCGAACGGCGGCGTCATGTAGCCAATTTCCATGTTGATCACGAACAGGATGCCGAACCAGATCGGATCGAACCCGAGGCTTTCAACAATGGGCATGAACACCGGTAGCGTGATCAGCATGATACCGACCGGGTCCAGAACCATGGCCAGCAGGAACACTATCACCATCATTGCGATGATGATGCCCCAGGGGCCACCCGGAATCATGTTCATCAGGCTTTCGATCAGCTCTTGTGCGCCCATGCTCTGGTAGGCGGCGCTAAAGGCGTGCGCCGCAAACAGGATCCACATGATCATGCCGGTCAGCTTGAAGGTGCGGATCGCCGCTTCCTGCAGCACACTCCATTTGAACTGCCGATAGACCGCGGCCGAGATCAGTGCACCGAGCACACCCATGGCGGCGGCTTCGGTCGGCGTGGTGATGCCGCCGATGATTGAGCCCAGCACCATAATGACGACACCGATCGGCAACAGCACCGCTCGCAGCGCGCGGAATTTCTCAGGCCAGCTCGCGCGCTCTTCTTCCGGCAGTGCCGGCGCCAGTTCCGGCTGCAGGTGGCAGCGTACAATGATGTAGATGGCGGTGAGTACCATCAGCAGCACGCCCGGCATGATGCCGGCCGCGAACATTTTGCCCACGGAGACACCGGTGATCAGCGCGTACAGGATCATCAGGATGCTGGGCGGAATCAGGATGCCCCAGCCGCCGCCGGTGTTGATCACGCCCAGCGCCATGCTCTTGTCGTAGCCGCGTTCCAGCATGGAGGGCAGGGCAATGGTGCCCATGGCAACAACGGCCGCACCACTGATGCCCACCATGGCGGCGAACACCGCGCAGATGCCCAGGGTGCCCAGCGCCAGGCCGCCCCGGAGGCCGCCGCACCAGAGGTGCATCATGCGGTAGAGATCCCGGGCTACCCCGGTGCGCTCCAGGATCATGGCCATGAAGACGAACAGAGGTATGGCCACCAGGGTAAAGCTGCCCATGGTGCCCCAGATCTGGGAGGCGACCATGTAGAAGGAGTCGAAGCCCCAGGTGAAATACAGGAACACCACCGACACGCCGCCCAGCACGAACGCCAGCGGCAGGCCTAGTAGCAGGAAGAACAGCAGCGCTGCAAAGAACATCAGGGTCAGGGCTTCAATACTCACAACTGTTCTCCCTCAGGTTCGCCCTGATCCGGCGTGTAGTAATCCAGGTTGAAGGCTATGGCAATGTCCTCCAGCAGCTTGACCAGTCCCTGCAGCACCAACAGGCCAGTCCCGAGAGGGATCGCCAGTTTCACGGGCCAGATAGGCGGGTTCCAGGCCGAATAAGAGGTCTCCCAGCTGGAGATGGACTCCTGGGCCATATCGATCCCGAACCAGAGCAGGGCCAGGGTAAAAATAAAGAAAATCACCGAGGTGAACAGGTCCAGCACCGCCCGCTTGCGCGGTTTCAGGTGAGAGTGCAGCAGGTCGACATTCACGTGGCCCCGGTGGGCCATGATGTAGCCACCGGACATCACCGCGTAGATGCCGAACAGCATCTGGGTGAATTCGTTGGTCCACACCGTGGGGGCATTCAGCAGATAGCGAAAGCCCACCTCCAGCAGCAGGAACGCGAACATCGCAAATATGAGCAGGGCTATCCAGCGCCCGACAAAGTCGTTGAGACGGGTAACCCCTCTCATGAATGCACTCAGCACACTCATGGCATTCTCCAGAAGGACGGTGACTGTATTTCGCAAGAAAAGGCCGGAGTCGATTGGCTCCGGCCTGCAAGCTGTAGGTTAACCTGGATTAGAGGTAGCCAAGCTCCGAGAGATAGCTCTTCAGCATGTCCAGGGCTTTCTGAGCATTGTCGCTGCGCTTGCCTTCTTCGTCCCACATGGACTGTGCAGTCTGCACCAGTTTGTCCTGAACGTTGTCTGGCAGCACGTTAACTTCGACACCCTGCTCGGCAATGGCCTTGGCCAGAGTGATTCGCTCTTTATACAGGTACTCGTTGGTGCGAACCCAGAACTGCTCGCTCAGCGCATCCTTGACGATTTTCTGCATATCTTCTGGCAGCTTATCGAGCGCCTTCTGGCTGACAATGATGCGTCGGTGCCGGCGATGTTCAGGGCTGGCTGAACGTGGTACTTGGCCACTTCATAAAGACCCATGCTGAAAGCACCCTGTGAGGCGCCCCAGTGCGCGCCGTCCACGATGCCGGAATCCAGTGCCGAGTAGAGTTCGCTGCCAGGAATGTAGGAGGCAGCAGCACCGGCTTCGGTCAGGAAGGTCTGCAGTGCACCGGAGGAGCGGATCTTCAGGCTGGTGAAGTCGTCCCAGTTGGTGATCGGTTGCTTAACCACCATTTCGGTCGGGTACACCTTGTCGGTCGCCCAGTAAACTCCGTGCTCGGCGGCTTCTTCGCGAAGCATCTGCTCAAAGCCCAGGTTCTGGTGGAAATAGGCCGCTTCCCAGACGTTGCGGAATGCGAACGGCAGGCCAGAGGCGATGCCCGCCAGGGATACCTTGTCCTGAGCGTAAGCCGGCGAGATGGTGCCCATCTCCAGAATGCCACGGCTGACGGCGTTGAAGATTTCTTTGGATTTGAACAGGGCGCCGGCTTCGTAGAGCTTCAGCTGCAGGCGGCCATCTGTGCGTTCGTCCAGAACCCGCTGCAAACGCATTAAACTGTCGGTGTAAGAGCTGCTTGATCCGGGCCAGTGTGACTGGACCTTCCAGGTGTAAGTGTCCTGGGCGGCGGCCGGTGCCGCGCTCAGCGCAGCTGAGATGCCCAGAGTTAACGCCGAGGCGTATACGGTCAGACTCTTACGAGCGTGTGCGAACAGGTTCATGACAGACCTCATAATTGTTGTGTTCGTTTTGTTTTTAGTTTCACTGTGCAGAACTTGTGACTGCATGGTGAATTTATGTTCTCTGAATCTATCACAAGATTGGTCTTTTGCAATAGGATGTTTAGCCACAACGACTGATTAATCTTAAGACAGGATAGTTCAATGATCGATGTCCAGCAGTCTGGCGGAGTACTTCATCTAGTAATTAACCGCCCGGAGAAAAAAAACGCACTGACTCGGAGTATGTACAACGCCCTTGCTGAGGCAGTCACCAAGGCCAATCAGGATACAGATGTCAGCGCCATCGTGCTCTCTGGCGCCGGGGGGGTGTTTACCGCCGGCAATGACCTGGACGACTTCCGGGCTCGTGCCACCGATGCTAATCCCAAGCCGTCGGCCGGGCTGGCCTTTATTGAAGCCTGATGGACTGCGATACCCCTGTCATCGCCGCAGTAGAGGGCTTGGCCATTGGTATCGGTACGACTTTGCTGCTGCACTGTGATTCGGTGATCACTGGCCGCAGCGCTACCTTTAAGACCGCGTTCGTGGATCTGGGCCTGGTACCTGAAGCCGCCTCTACGGTAACCATGCCATTGCACCTGGGCGCGCGCCGGGCTGCAGATCTGTTACTGATGGGTGAGGTGTTGAAGGGTGCCGAAGCCCGCGAGTGCGGGCTGGCCAGTAAAGTGGTGGACGACGGCACAGCACTGGATGAAGCGCTGGCTCAGGCGACTCGGCTTGCTGGCAAACCCAGGGACGCCCTGCGTGCCAGCAAGCGGCTGATGCGCGCACCCTGGCGCGACCAGGTTAAAGAGGCGCTCGAACGGGAGCGGGAGGTGTTTTCCCAACGACTCCGGTCCGAGGACTGCCAGAACGCGCTAAACCGCTTGTCGCGGCGCTAATCCTGGCGAGCAGCCAGAGCTGCGTTCACTTGCTCCAGTAGGGCGCGCGCAGTTCCCGTTTGAGGATCTTGCCAATGGTTGAGCGGGGCAGTCCGTCCCGCACTTCAATGGCCGCCAGGCGTTGGGACTTGCCCAGCCTGGCATTAGCCCATTCCAGGATGCTGGCTTCGCTGTCGTTATGGTCTGACTTGCGAACCACCAGCCCCAGCGGTGTCTCACCCCAGTGGTCACTGGGAATGCCAATCACCGCCGCATCTGCGACCGCTGGGTGGGCCAGCAAGGCCTGCTCCAGATCCACGGCATAGATGTTGAAACCACCAGAGATGATCATGTCCTTGCGGCGGTCCAGAATATAAATGAACCCGTCCTCATCGATCCGGCCCATGTCGCCACTGCGATAGAACACCTCGCCTTCGGGGCTGGTCCACAGCATCTCGGCTGTCTGCTCCGGCCGATTCACGTAGCCGCGCATCATGGAAATGGCGCGCCCGACAATCTCACCAATCTCCCCCTGTGGCAGTTCATGGCCCTGGTCGTCAATGACCCGTACCTGGGCACCCTCGGTGGGTAGCCCGACCGACTCCCATTTGTCCGGGTAGGCGGCGCAATCCAGGCAGGTCGAAATGCCACCCTCGGTGAGGCCATAGACTTCCCGGATGTTGCCCGGCCAGCGGGCCATGGCGTCGGCAATGACTTCGGCCCGAAGTGGAGCGCTGGTGCACAGCTTGAGTTTGAAGCTGGACAGATCAAACCGGTCGAAGTCGGGTTCGGCCAGAATGCGCTGGTACTGCACCGGCACCAACATGGCGTGGGTCACCCGGTGGCGCTCGGCCAGCTCCAGAAACTGGTAGGCGTCAAATTTCGGCATCAACACCAGGGTGCCGCCATAGAACAGGGTGGGCAGCACCGACACCAGCGTGGTGTTGGAGTACAGCGGGGTGGACACCAGATTAATGGCATCGCCGTCCAGCCCGAACCGGCTCATGCGCGCCATCTGGCGTTGGCGGAACCGGTAATCGTGCAGGATGCCCTTGGGGGTGCCGGTGGTGCCGGAGCTATAAATAATGTTGAAGGCATCGTCCAGGGTCACCTCTGCCGGATCAGCTGTTTCAGAGGCGCCTGATAGCCAGTCATTCAGATACTGGCCAATGCCTGCCTGTTCCTCATCGAGAGCCAGGATCTGGTTATCGGACAGGTTCTCCAGCTGAGGCCGGAACTCCGACAGCAGGTCCCGGTTTTTCGAGGATACAAACAGGAAGCGGGCCTCGCAGTCCGCAAGCATCAATGCCAGTGCCTCGGGGCTGGCCATGCCCGATAGCGGCACCATGCAACCGCCGGCCACCAGTGTGCCCAGGTATAAGGCGACGTAGTTGGCGCTGTTTTCCGACAGGGCCGCGACCGAGTCGCCGGTTTGCAGGCCCTCGGCCCGCAGTCGGTTGGCAATCTGATTGACCTGGGTGAGCAGTGTGCGCCAGCTGATGATCGTCTGGTCGGTGATCAACGCGGGATGGTCGCCGCGCTCATGGGCGTGCTGTTGAATTTGCTGGCCGATCGAGTCGAAAACTTCGTCCGGATAGGTGGGTGCATAGACCGACATCGAACTCACATTATTTTTCATTTTTGGTCACTCCGGTGCTATGGTGTTTTATCTAGTGAAATTACCTTTCGAATATATTGACTCAAAACCGGAAGGCGTGACAAATTAAAGCGAACGCTAAAAGCACAATTACAACAACAGGCCAATATTGAGGAGCGAACGGCATGGCGCGTTTCGATAATCGGGTTGCCATCGTCACCGGTGCCGGCAGTGGCATAGGCCGGGCGACCGCGTTGCGTTTAGCGCGCGAAGGTGCCCGGGTGGTGCTGGCGGATGTGTCCGATGCTGGGCTGCTGGATACCGAAAATCGCCTGCCGGAGGGGGCCGAGTGCCTGCGCCGGGTGGTGGATGTGTCGGATGAACCCCAGGTGAAGGCCCTGGTGGATGAGATCCTGGCGCATTTTGGCCAGGTTGATGTGTTGTGCAACATCGCCGGTATTGCCAGCACCCAGGGTAGCCATCCCCCGGTTACAGAGAACGAGCGCGCGGAGTGGGAACAGGTCTTGTCGGTGAACCTGATCGGCTCGATGTTGCTGATCAAGCACACCGCCCCGCACATGCAGGCCCGGAAGGTGGGCTCGATCGTGAATACCGCATCGGTGGCAGGGTTGCGCTCCGGCGCCGGCGGTAATGCCTACAGTGCGTCCAAGGCCGGGGTGGTCAATCTCACCATGACTGCGGCCTGTGATTTGGGCGACGACAATGTCCGGGTGAATGCGGTCTGCCCGGGGCTGGTGGAAACCGGCATGACCCAGGCAGTGTTCGATTACGCCCGCGCCCATGAAAAAGCCCATAAGCTTGGCTCCCGCTGTGAACTGCGCCGCTACGGCGACCCCGAGGAAATCGCCGCCGCGATTCTGTTCTTTGCCAGCGACGATGCCAGTTACATCACCGGACAGGCACTGCCGGTGGACGGGGGCAACACTGCGTCCCTGAATATGCCCGGGATGAAAGTCTGATGAGTCACGAGGAACCTGATCTGATGAACGGAACCGATCTGCCCGGTTTTCACAGCCTGCTGGGGTATAGCCAGGCCTCCTGGGAAGAAAACGAGGCGGTGATTGAGCTGGAACTCCAGGCCCGGCACCTGAATCTGGGTGGCGTGATTCACGGCGGTGTGCTGACCTCATTACTGGACATTGCCATGGCACAGGCCGGTACGCACTGTCCTTACCCAGGCCGAATGCGCAAAGCCATCACCCTGTCGCTGACCACCACTTTCACCGGTCAGTGCTCGAGTGGCGTTATTCGCGTCACCGGCCGAAAGCGTGCTGGTGGTACCCGGATTTTTAACAGCACCGGGGAAGTCCACGATGACCAGGGCAACCTGCTGGCTATTGCCGAGGGCACTTTCCGCATTCGTTCCGGCAGCGACAAGCCGGAAGGTGTGCCGATCTGACCACTGAATAAGAACAACAAGCCGGTGATCGCGCTTACTGTGCTCACCGAATCAACGCCAGATTTATTAAAGAGGAAGTCGACATGTTTGAACTGTCTGACAAGGTCAAAGCACTGCAGGCGCAGCTGACTGAGTTCATGGATGCCCACATCTATCCAAACGAGCACGTCCATCACCAGCAGATCGAACAGGCGGAAAATCGCTGGGCACCGGTGCCGATCATCGAGGAGCTGAAGAGCAAGGCCAAGGCGGAGGGATTGTGGAATCTGTTCCTGCCGGAAAGTGACCTGGGTGCTGGCCTGACCAACTTCGAGTACGCCCACCTGTGCGAAATCATGGGCCGTTCGGAAATGGCTCCGGAAGTGTTCAACTGCTCCGCGCCGGATACCGGCAACATGGAAACCATTGCCCGTTACGGCAATGAAGAGCAGCAGGAGCAGTGGCTGAAACCGCTGCTGGCCGGTGAGATCCGTTCCTGTTTCTCCATGACTGAACCGGATGTCGCTTCCTCGGACGCCACCAATATCGCCTGCGAGATTCGTCGCGAGGGCGATGAGTATGTGATCAACGGTCGTAAATGGTGGTCCTCCGGTGCCATGACCACTACTAGCAAGATTGCCATTGTCATGGGCAAGACCGATCCGGACGCGCCCAAGCACCAGCAGCAGTCAATGATTTTAGTGCCGCTGGACACCCCGGGCGTGAAGATGATCAGGCCGCTGACGGTGTTTGGTTACGATCACGCCCCCCACGGCCACGCCGAGATTCATTACGACAACGTGCGGGTACCGGCCAGTAACATGCTGTTGGGCGAAGGCCGCGGTTTCGAAATTGCCCAGGGTCGCCTCGGGCCGGGCCGGATTCACCACTGCATGCGCACCATTGGTGTGGCCGAGCGGGCGCTGGAGCTTATGTGCAAGCGCGCCAATGAGCGCGAGGCGTTTGGTAAACCGCTGTCGAGCTTCGATTCCATCCGCAAGGACATCGCCCGCAGCCGCATGGAGATTGAGCAGGCGCGACTGATGACCCTGAAAGCGGCACACATGATGGACACCGTAGGTAACAAGGTGGCCCGTCAGGAGATCGCCATGATCAAGGTGATCGCCCCGAGCATGGCGCTGAAGGTGATCGATCGTGCTATCCAAGTGCACGGTGGCGCCGGTGTCAGTCAGGACACCTTCCTGGCTTCGGCCTGGGCCAAGGTTCGCACTTTGCGGCTGGCGGATGGGCCGGATGAGGTTCATCTGGATTCGGTGGCCAAGTTGGAACTGCGTCAGTACCGCTAAAACATTCGGCCCGCACAGTCGGGTGGCTGAACGAACGGGGAGGAACCTGCCGGGACACGCCGTGAATACGTCCCTGTAGGCTTGTGAAAAACATCCGTGTTTTTCACAGTCCCGGCAACTTCCTCCCCGTTCGTTCCCGAAGCATCGAGCATGAGGATCGGAAAATGAACAACCCGCTTTTTGATATGACTGGCAAGGTTGCCCTGGTCACCGGTTCCACTAAGGGAATCGGCCGTTCCATTGCCGAAGAAATGGCTCGCCTGGGCGCAAAAGTGGTGATCTCCAGCCGCAAGGCCGAAGCCTGTGAGCAGGTCGCGAATGAGCTGAAAGAGCAGGGTTACGAAGCCATCGCCATTCCCTGTCACGTTGGCAAGAAGGAAGACCTCCAGAACCTGGTCGAGAAGACCAACGAAGCCTGGGGCACCATCGACGTGCTGGTGTGCAACGCCGCCACCAATCCCGTGTACGGCCCCACGTCCGAGATGACCGACGAGGCCTGGGACAAAATCATGGACACCAACGTCAAAGGCACCTTCTGGCTCACCAATATGGTACTGCCGCAGATGGCGGAGAAAGGTGAGGGCGCGGTGGTCTTGCTGTCCAGCATCGCCGGTATTCGCGGCAACACCACCATCGGCACCTACGGCGTATCCAAGGCTGCCGAAGCAGCCCTGGCCCGCAACCTGGCCGTGGAATGGGGCCCGAAAGGCATTCGCATCAACAGCATCGCCCCCGGCCTGATCAAAACCGATTTCGCCAAGGCCCTCTGGGAAGACCCGGTCCGGGTAAAACGCGCCGAAGACAAAACACCGCTAAGAAGAATCGGCGACCCCGTCGACATCGCCGGCCTAGCAGTCTTTTTATCGACCAAAGCCAGCGCCTACATAACCGGCCAAGTCATCGTAGCCGACGGCGGCGAAACAATCTGTTGAGGGTATTTAGTCAATGGTTTGCCAAGGCTGGCGGGTGGGGGTGTCTTTCTGCCGGGAAAAAAATGTCTGAGCGCAGCGAGTTATTTTTCCCAGAAGAAAGGCGCCCCCGCCTGCCGGCCGCTGCCCCCTAAATAAAGGCAAAGAACAAAATGAGCACGAACCCAGAGCTGGTAGACGTCCTACCAGCCCACAAATTCAACGAAGCCAACCTCCTGGCCTGGCTGCAACAAGCCATCCCAGGATTCGGCAATCGCCTGCAGGTCCAACAGTTCCAGGGTGGCCAGTCCAACCCCACGTTCCTGCTGGACACCGACAGCGGCCGCTACGTGCTGCGCAAAAAGCCGCCAGGTAAGACCCTGCCATCGGCCCACATGGTGGAGCGCGAGTACAAAGTCATCCGCGCCCTTGCCGACAACACCTCAGTGCC
Source organism: Marinobacter similis (assembly GCF_000830985.1). Taxonomy (GTDB): domain Bacteria; phylum Pseudomonadota; class Gammaproteobacteria; order Pseudomonadales; family Oleiphilaceae; genus Marinobacter; species Marinobacter similis. Next base: position 3,381,062 of record NZ_CP007151.1, read on the forward strand.
GGTGCCCAAGGCCCGGGTGTTGTGCGAAGACAGCGAAGTTATTGGCACGCCGTTTTACGTCATGGACTTCATGGAAGGCCGGATCGTCAGCCACTCGGCACTGCGGGCGCTGGACAAAGCCGAGCGGATGCCGGCTCACCATTCGGCCATCGACACTCTGGCGGCGCTGCACTCGGTGGATGTGAACGCCGTTGGACTGGGCGATTTTGGTCGGCCCGAGGGCTATGTTGCCCGCCAGGTCGCGCGCTGGACCAAGCAGTACCTGGCATCCAAAACCGACGACCTGCCCGAAATGGACAAACTGATCGAATGGCTGCCTGAGAATTTGCCGTCGACCGACGAGTGCGCCATTGCCCACGGCGATTATCGGTTCGGAAACCTGATGCTGGCGCCCGAGAGCCCGCAGGTAATTGCGATTCTGGACTGGGAGCTTTCGACTCTGGGGCATCCGCTGGCGGACCTGGCCTATTACTGCCTGCCGTACCATCTGCCTCAGACCTGGAAGGCATGCGTGGTCTGTTGGGCGAGGATCTGGAAGCGCTGGGTATTCCAACCGAGCAGGAAACCATCAAACGCTATTGTGACCAGAGCGGCCGGGATGGCATCGACGACTGGCACGTGTACCTGGCGTTTTCGCTATTCCGCCTCGCGGCTATCCTGCAGGGAGTCTACAAACGAGCGCTGGATGGAAATGCCGCCAACGCCAATGCCCTGGATGTGGGCAAGCGCGCCAGCCTATTGGCGCAGGTTGGCTGGAAGATTGCCAGTGAGGGAGTGCAGCCATGAGCGAGCAAAAAGCCATGAGCGAAAAGACAGCCATGAGTGAAGCCACGGCAGATAAAGGCCCCATCGTTGAGCGCATCCTGATTACCAACGACGACGGCATTAACGCGCCCGGGCTCGCGATCCTCGAAGCGATCGCCCGCAAGCTGGCCAATGAGGTCTGGATTGTCGCCCCGGAGCACGATCGCAGTGGCGCCGGCCAGAGCATCTCTATTCACGATCCCTTGCGGGTTTACGAAACCGGGACGCGACGCTACGCGGTGTCCGGTACGCCGGCGGACTGTGTGCTCTATTCCCTGGCCAAATGGTTTGAGGAGACGCCGCCGGACTTGGTGCTGTCCGGGGTTAATTGCGGGGCCAATATCAGCGATTCGGTGCAGTACTCCGGCACTGTTGGCGCCGTCCTTAGCGCCTTGCACATGAATATTCCAGCCATTGCCCTGAGCCAGGCGTTCCTGTCCCGCGAGGGCATCCAGTGGGATCCGGTCCGGCAATTTGGCGAGCGGGTTATCCGCAAGCTCTGGCAGAACGCTGAAATCCGCGCATGGAACGTGAACTTCCCGGCCTGTGACGCGGATGACATCAAACTGGCCCGATGGTGCCGGCAATCTACCGGCTCTATCCAAAGGTCCCGGCTTCTGGCCGGCAAGGATGCTCGCAGCCTTCCGTACTGGTGGCTGGGCTTTGATCGCGATTCCCGGCACATCGTCGAGCCGGATGCCGATGTTTCGGTGCTGCGGGATAAAGCCATCGCCATCCAGCCCTTACGGCACGAAGATCCGCTGCCCGGGGGCAGCAACGAATTCGATTTGTCCGCCTCTGCGGCTGACTGACTAACACTGGGAGTACAGCAAACATGTTCACACGCCACTACAAGGTATGGCCGCACGAACTGCCAAAAACCATGACCTTGCCGAAGACCAGCCTCTTCACCAATCTGGAGATCTCGGCGCGGCGGTTCCCTGACCATACTGCGATCATCTTCTACGATGCGCCCATCACCTACCGTCGCCTGTTGACGGAAGTTGAGGCCATGGCCGGTTATCTCCAGTCCCAGGGCGTGCAAAAGGGCGATCGGGTGCTGTTGTACATGCAGAACTCGCCTCAGTATGTGATTTCCTACTACGCCATCCTGCGCGCCGACGCCGTGGTCATTCCGGTTAACCCGATGAACCGTTCGGCCGAGCTGGAGCATTACATAGCCGATACCGGTGCCCACGTGTGCCTGGCAGGTCAGGAGCTGGAGGGCTTTATTACCCCGTTGCTGGCGGAGACCGATCTGGAGCGTGTAGTGGTGGCCTCCTACAGCACCTACATCAAGCCGGATACTGATCTGACGCTGCCAGCAGAGGTGTCCGCTCCGGCCTGGTGCGGCGACGTGCCGGGCCTGGTGAGCTGGGAAGCCGCCATGGCCGAGGCGCGGGTGCCGGCCGAACACACCGCCGGCCCGGATGACCTGGCGGTAATTCCGTACAGCTCTGGAACCACTGGCGCGCCCAAGGGCTGCATGCACACGCACCGGTCGGTGATGGCCACGGCCGTGCACCGGGTGTTCTGGAACCTGAGTACCCAGAACAGTGTGCAGCTGGCGACCCTGCCGTTCTTCCACGTGACCGGCATGACCGGCTCCATGAACGGCCCCATCTACTGTGGTGCCACCTCGGTCATCATGACCCGTTGGGACCGCACCACCGCTTCCCGATTGATTGAACGCTACAAGGTTACCGGCTGGACCAACATCGTCACCATGGCAGTGGATTTTCTGTCCAATCCGGACATCGGTCAGTACGATCTGACCAGCCTGAATATGATTGGTGGTGGCGGTGCCGCCATGCCGGTCGCCGTTGCCGAGAAGCTGAAGAAGCTGACCGGCCTGAATTACATTGAGGGCTACGGCCTGTCGGAGACCATGGCGGCCACCCACATCAACCCCAATGCCAATCCTAAGCCCCAGTGCCTGGGTATTCCGGTGTTCGATGTCGATAGCCGCATCATCGATGTCGATACCCTGGAAGAGAAGGCGCCTGGCGAGACTGGCGAAATCGTTTCGAATGGGCCCCAGGTGACGAAGGGGTACTGGAACCGGCCGGCGGAAACCGAGGCGGCCTTTGTGGAAATCGACGGCAAGCAGTTCTTCCGCACCGGCGATCTGGGCTACTACGATGAGGACGGCTATTTCTTCATGGTCGATCGGGTCAAGCGCATGATCAACGCTTCCGGGTTCAAGGTTTGGCCGTCCGAGGTTGAGGCACTGATGTACCGCCATCCCGCCATCCACGAGGTGTGCATCATCTCCTCGCCCGACCCCAAGCGCGGCGAAACCGTAAAGGCCTGCATCGTGCTTACTCCGGAGGCCGGGGGCGCTACCACGGTCGAGGACATCACCAGCTGGTGCAAGGAACAGATGGCGGCCTACAAGGTGCCGGCGATCGTTGAGTTTGTGGATGCATTGCCCAAGTCGCCCACCGGCAAGTTGATGTGGCGCGCGCTGCAGGAACAAGAGTGGGAAGCCAGGAATAAAACCGTATGACTGATAAACCCAGTATTCTCATCGTCGGCGCGGGTGCCATTGGCAGCTTTTACGGAGCCATACTGAAGCGGGCCGGTTGCTCGGTCAGCACCGTTCTGCGCTCCGAGTACGAGGCGGTGAAAGAAAATGGCATACGCATTTCCAGTCCGCTCGGGGATCTCTCTTACCGCCCGGATCAGGTCTACCGCGATGGCGACAGTCCGCAATCGCCGCCGGACTACCTGATCCTGTGTGTGAAGGTGTTGCCGGGCACCGACCGTGCCCAGCTGGTACGCCCCTGGATGGGGCCCAATACCCGGCTGGTGCTGATCGAGAATGGTCTGGATATCGAGCGGGAGCTGGCGGAGGCCTACCCGGATAATCCCCTGATCAGCTGCCTCGCGTTCATCGCGGCCAGCCGCACCGAGCCAGGTGTGGTTGAGCACAAAGCCTATGGCAAACTGGTGATGGGAAGTTACCCAGAGGGTATCAGTGAGGATTGCCGAACCCTGTCCGACCTGTTCATTGAGGGCGGTATCAAGGTGGACCTGACCGAGGCGGTGGTGGGAGAGCGCTGGCGCAAATGCTTGTGGAATACCCCATTCAATCCGCTATCGGTGATCGCCAATGGCGCCGACACCCGGACTATTCTCGATACCGAGGGTGGTGAGGCACTGATTCGGGCCATGATCCGGGAAGTGATGGCAGTGGCTGAAGCCGAAGGCTACCCTATGGAGGAGTCGCTGATCGAGCAGAACATCGAGGGTACCCGCAAAATGCCGCCCTACAAGAACAGCATGGCGTTGGACTATCTGAACGACCGGCCCATTGAGCGGGATGCCGTACTTGGTAACGTGGTGGCCCTGGCGGAACGCCATGGCATTGCGGTGCCGCACCTGAACACGGTCCTGGTGACCCTGAAGATGCGGGCTAGTCTGGAAGGCCGGGCTTAAGCTCCGGGTATTGCTAACAGGCACTGCTGCCAGGCAGTGCCTGTCTTGTTTTTAGAGCACGTACATCACCAGGCTTTCAGCGACACAGGCCGGTTTTTCCTCGCCCTTGATCTCCACCGTGGTGTGGTAGCTGGCCAGATATCTCTGGTCGTCTACCCGGGTCACGTCCAGTAGTTCCATCCTCGAGCGAATGTCCGAGCCGGATTTCACCGCCGACGGAAAGCGCAACTTGTTCAGACCGTAGTTGATGCTGGCGCTGATGCCGCTGACCTGCAGCACCTGGGTGTTCAGCTTGGGAATAAGCGACACGGTGAGAAAGCCGTGGGCCACCGGACTGCCCCAGGGGCTCTCTCGGCGGGCGCGCTCCACATCAACATGAATCCACTGGTGATCGCCGGTGGCATCGGAGAAGGCCTGGATCATGTCCTGGGATATGGTCTGCCAGGGGCTGTGGCCGATGACCTTGCCCTTGTAGTCGTTCAATTCTTCGAGTGTCGGGGTCAGCACGGCATACTCCTTGTTGGTTCCATCATTTACACTGCGTAACCGGGGTTCTTGCTATCCAGCAGGCGCAACAGGGCCGGCCAGGTCAGCTTGGCCGCGGCGCCAAGATTCTGCGATTGCTCGGCGGTGGTTTGTACTGCCTGTTCCGACGGCATCCAGGTGGGCCCGCAGCTCTGGGCTTTGACCTGGATCTCGCAGGCTTTCATCAGGAAGTACAGGTAGGTGAAGGTTTCCGGCACGGTCTGACCGGCGGTCAGCACCCCGTGATTGCGTAGCAGCATCATCGATTTGTTACCCAGATCGCTGATCAGGCGTTCGCGCTCGTCCAGGTTCAGGGCCACACCCTCGTAATCGTGATAGCTGAGGTGGTCGAGGCACAGCATGGCGGTCTGGCTCAGGGGCAGCAGGCCGTCCCGATGAGCGGACACCGCGACACCGTCTGCGGCGTGCAGGTGCATGACCGCGCCGGCATCGTCCCGGCTCATGTGCACGGCACTGTGAATGGTGAATCCAGCGGGATTGACCCGGCCCAACCCACCGGCGGCCACCACCTGGCCGTCCTGGTCCACTTTCACCAGCGACGACGCGGTGATTTCGTGGAACAGCAGGCCGTAGGGGTTGATCAGGAAATGATGCTCCGGGCCGGGAACGCGGGCGGACAGATGGGTAAAAACCAGATCGTCCCAGCCAAACAGAGCCACTAAACGATAGGCGGCGGCCAGCTCGGTACGGACCTGCATTCGGCCTTGTGCAGGGCTTTGTTATCCGGATGCTCGGTGCTTGTTGTCATTGGTTCACCTCAATGGATCGGAACAAAAAAGGGGGTGACCTTGCGGACACCCCCTGAACAGGACCCCAGACTCGAAGGGGGAGGTCCCGGACTCGCTAATGCACGGTGTCAGCCGGCCTGTAACAGGTTGGCGTACCGCTCCAGGTGGAAGTCGTCATCGCCCAGCTGATGATTGATGGTGATCAACCGCTTGGCGTAGTGCGCAAAATTGTATTCCCAGGTCATGCCAATGCCGCCGTGGGACTGGATGCCGTTCTCGGAAATGAACTGGCCACTGCGTCCAATAACGTTCTTGGCTGCACTCAGGATTCGCCGACGCTCGTCGCTTTGCTCTACATCGGCAACACTGGCGGCCAGGATCGCCATGGAGCGAGCCTGTTCCAGCTCGGACATCATGTCGACCATGCGATGCTGCAGCACCTGGAACTTGCCGATGGGCACGCCAAACTGCTTGCGCTGTTTAAGGTAGTCCAGGGTCAGCTCGTTGGCGACTTCCATCACCCTACTGCCTCGGCACACAGGGCCGCAATAGCACGGCCACTCTGGTATTCGATGACATCGGCAGCTTTGCCTTCTTCGCCAAGCAGGGCGCCTGCGCCCACCTGAACATTGTTCAGGGTGATGTCGCAGCCTTTGGAGCCGTCAATGGTCGGGTAGGTGCGACGCTCAACACCGGCAGTGTCCGGGCTCAGGGCGAACAGGCTGATGCCGTCGGCATCGCGGGTGTCGCCAGAAGTGGGGGCAGAGGTGCGGGCGGAAACCAGGATCAGGTCGGCGCAGTGGCCGGCGATGACTACAGCTTTGCGCCCGTTCAGGACATAGCCGTCACCAGACTTTTCAGCGCGGGTGGCGACATCGTTCAGGTCATAGAAGCTCTGGGGTTCCTGCAAGGCCACAGCGGCTTTCAGCTCACCGCTGGCAATGCCGCCCAGCCACTGCTCTTTCTGGCTGTCGTTACCCGCCTGGGCGATCAGTCCGCCACCGAGGATAATGGACTGCAGATACGGCTCGAGGCACAGGCCTCGGCCCAGTTCCGTCATCACGGACTGGACTTCAACCCCACCGCCGCCAAAGCCACCGAGCTCCTCGGAAAACGGCACCGCGGTTAATCCAAGCTCGCTGAGCTGGCCCCAGAATGCTTCGCTGAAACCGGCTTCGGTTTCGCTGAATTCCAGGCGCTTTTCAAAACTGTACTCACCGCGAACCAGGCGCTCCACGGTGTCCTGCAGCATCTGCTGCTCTTCATTCAGTCGGAAATCCATGGTCGCCTCCTTAAAGCCCAAGAATCATTTTTGACACGATGTTTTTCTGGATCTCATTAGATCCGCCAAAAATCGAGAGCTTGCGGTTATTGAAGTAGTGGGCAGACAAGGGCGCCGCGTGCTCGTCCGAGAGATACTCGCCGTCGAAACCGTCGGCCAGCTCTTCCTCAACGAACGGGAGGGCATAGGGGCCAATGGCCCGGCGCGCCAGATCGTTGATCGACTGACGGATTTCGGTGCCCTTTACTTTCAGCATGGAGCTTTCCGCACCCGGCACACCGCCGCCTTCAACCGAGGCGATGATGCGCAGGTTGCTGATGCCGGCAGCGGTCAGGTCAATCTCCACCTTGGCGATGCGCTGGCTGAAGGTTGTGTCCTCGATCAGTGGCCGGCCGTTCTTGAGGCGGCGGGAAGCCAGCTGTTTCAGATGTGCCAGGGCTGCCTTGGACAGACCAATGCCGGCCAAGCCGGTGCGCTCGTAGGTCAGCAGGAATTTGGCGTAGGTCCAACCTTTGTCTTCCTCACCCACCAGGTTTTCCACCGGCACTTTGACGTCTTCAAAGAAGACTTCGTTCACCTCGTGTTCACCATCCAGAGTGATGATCGGGCGCACGGTAATGCCCGGAGTATCCATATCGATCAGCAGAAACGAAATGCCTTCCTGTGCTTTCACTTCGGTGTTGGTGCGAACCAGGCAGAAGATCATGTTGGCGTGCTGGCCCAGCGTGGTCCAGGTCTTCTGACCGTTCACGATGTAGTGATCACCGTCACGCACGGCGCGGGTTTTCAGGGACGCCAGGTCGGAACCGGCGCCGGGTTCAGAATAACCCTGGCACCACCAGTCTTCGCCACTGAGGATGCGGGGCAGGTAGGTCTGCTTCTGCTCTTCATTGCCGAACTTGATGATAACCGGGGCGACCATGTTGACGCCGAATGGCACTGAGCGGGGAACGCCGTAGCGGGACGACTCTTCGTCCAGATGTGCTTCTGAACCGGTGACCAGGAAACGCCGCCGTACTCTTCTGGCCAGTGGCTGGCGTACCAGCTGGGCGCTGAGGATCTTTTGCCAGCGCTGGTGGTCGTCCTTGGTCAGTGGGCGGAAAGCTTTGACCTTGGCGGCGATGTCCGCCGGCAGCTTGTCATCCAGGAACGCGCGTACTTCGTCGCGGAAGGCGAGCTCCTCGGCTGTGTAGTTCATGTTCATGGGCAACCTCGTTTGGCGTCACAGCGAAAATATATACCGCATAGCAGAATTACCTAATGATCCGTCACTAATAGCGCTCCTGTCAATGTCAATGAAACATAATCCCTGAAATCCAGCAAAAATGGCTTTTAGAAATATGTATAAAGTGATTCTGACAGACAAAATCGTTATGAGGGCGAAAATATACGGAAGCATATACCGCCAAGCGGAACGGAGGCGCCAATAACTCTATCGGCCAGGGGATCGATAACGAGGCGGTTGCCTTGTTAGTTCAAAGCTAAGGTAGGAGTGTTCTTTTGGCGGTAGGGAGGATTCAGGCCCATGCCGGGCCTGATGGACAGTCCCGGGATTTTGCTGTTGCTAGAGGCGAACGGACACGCCAATGCTGGCTGTTCGCCTGTCGTAATCGTAGCGGGCAATGTTGCTGTCGTTTTTCACAATCTGCACATCCAGGATGACGGAGAGTGTGGGATTGACCCGGTATTCACCATCAATGCCTGCCGTGTAACGGTGATCCTTGCGGTTGATCACCAGCAGGCCCTCGCGCGTCTGCAATCGGTGGGCGGTACGATAATAGTTGAGACGATAGCCTGCGGACGTGCCCAGTTCGAATGCTGGGGTGAACGCGTAGCCAATGCCGAATCTCAGGGTCTGGCCCATTGGCGAGACGCTGTAAAACTCGGTGGCAGTGTCAAAGTTTTCCCGATCATCGTAATCCAGTCGATAGCGGACATCGCCGCGCCAGCCATCCTTTTTAGCCTTATAGCGTAGGTCCAGACGGTAGTGCTGACCATCGTAGGCATCTAGCCGTGTGTCGGCGTAGACCTGTTCCGCGTCGACGGAAACGATGCAGCGAGCGGCTTCGGACCCTAGCTGGCAGGCGCTGGTGGCAATCTGTCCGGACAGGCGCGCGCGCTGCTCCTGGGAGCTTCCTCCGCGCCAGAGCTGGTCGCCGCCAATGCCAAGGCTGAATCGATAAGGGGCAGAGGACCGTTCCCAGGCGGTGTCGAACCGGGCGAGGTGGGTGTTGAAATCCTGTTCGTCGGCGTACTGGCGACCGTAAAGTTGAAGTTGTGCCTTCATGCGTCGTTGCCTTTGCGCACCGGGTAGCCCGACACCACGCCGACCGATTCCAGAAAGGTGTCGTCGACACTGCTTGGCGCGGTATCCGGGAAAAGTCCGATGTTTTCTTCGTAGCCACCGGCGAGGGAGATCAGGCCCTGCCATTGGCTGGGAGGTGGAATCTCGCCCAGGTCTTTGAGTTGGGCGCGTGCCAGTTTGCCAAGTTTGTCTTCGGCGCCTTCAATGGCGGCATTGCGGAAAGCGGAACGGGCTTTACGTGGGTTGTCCTGAGCCAGCGCTACCAAGCCCAAATTATAGAAGGCGAGTCCGTGTTGTTTGGTGTCCAGGAGTTGGCGAAACTCGTTCTCCGCCAGGTCATACTCACCCAACTTGTAATAGAGCACGCCGAGGTTATAGGTCAGAGCTCGGGAATCAAGCTTGGTTGCCGCGGCCTCCAGGAGTTTTCGGGCCTGCTCAAGGTTATTGTTCTGAAAGGCGGTGATGCCCGCTCGCATCTGCTGTTTGGCTGTCGAGGTTTCGGTGTCGGAAAATGCTGTTCCTGGCGTGAGCAGGCACAGCATCAACAGCAGCAAAGAAATTCGAGACAACAAGCGGATTTCCCTCGAAGCTGAAAAAGGTTAAGCCTATCGAACGTTCCATGTCTCTGGCACGAAGGCTTAACCTAGCACAGTAAGGATCAATCACATAGCAATAGGGAAGTCTACGTAAACGGATTCGTTACGCATCTAGAGAGCTTGCTGGAGTATCGGGCAAACGCTTTTTATTGGCCCGTTACGCCGTCGATAGTGGAGGTGCTGTCTTTCAGCAGATCCAGGTCGGTATCCGGCAGTTCGCCAATAGGCAGATCTGGCTCAGGCAGATCGCCTCCGGGCAGGTCTACGCCCGGCAATTCAACACCCGGTTGTTCAAACTCGGATTCACCCGGCAGTTCAACGCCCAGCGCATCCCGTGTTTCTCGGGCTTGCAGCGAGAGGCTCTCGGACAGCTCTTGGGCTTCCGTTGAGAGCTCGCTTGCATCCAGGGTCTCGAAGCCTTCATTACCTTCCAGCTCGGTGACCGAATCCGGAATCTGCATTTCCTGCACAAACGAGGAATCAAGCTCTTCATCATCCGCAACCATGCGCATGGTGATGTCGAGATCCGATTGTGCCGAGGCCAAACCCGGCGCCAACAGCAGTCCCATCAAGAGGACTTTCGTGAGCAGTGAAGTGTGTATCTTCCATGCTGTCATGACGATGGCTCCATTAGTTTGCCAATGTCAGTTTTAAAGGTCTTTCTCTTTTCGCCATCGCCCAAGTGGGCGACGAGCGTTCCCTCGCCCGGGAAGAGCACGTTCACCGGCAGTGCCAGCAGATTGTCCCCGGGTTTCAGGTTCACTTTCCAGCTTACCTTGTGGCGCCCGGGGAACGGTGTGAGCTCCATGTTGGGCGGCAATTCAAGAGTAAGCGTTACATTCTCTACTGCCTGCGCAGATGTAAAAGCAACACGCACCGTCTGTTGCTGCGGGCTGGCTATTTCGGACGTTGCGGGCTGTGTGCTGTCGGCAACCTCGGCACCTACATCTACGGGCGTCGCCGAAAACTGGCTGCCAATAAAAACGCCCACTGCCAGTGCCGCTGCAATCGCACCGCCCCAGACAGGGGAGTGCCCGGATTTTTTTGTTCGCCCGGTCGCCTGATTCAGGATGCGCGACTCAAAGTCGCTGTCAGGCTCGGGCGCACGATCATCAGCAAGCTGTTCGGCAATGTACTGCGCGGTGGCCAGGGCCATGGCGCAATCGTTGCACGATGCTGCGTGGTCGCGCAGAGAGCGTTCGGTCGTTTCAGACACCTCGCCAGCGGCCAGGGCATCAACATCGTTTTTAAAGTCGCTGCAGTTCATCGCATTCACCTCACTGACATCCACGTCGCTGTGGCTCAAAAGGTTCCAACTCCTTTTGCAATTTTTCGCGCAGTTGGGCCCGCACTCGATGAAGTCTGGATTTGATGGTCCCCAGGGGCACGCCCAGTACTTCGGCGATGTCCTCCTGGCGCCAGCCTCGGAGTCGTGCATCAGCAGCAGGGTTCGCTGGTCGGGCTGTAATTCACTGATCAGCCGGCGGAGCAGGGTGCTCTGCCGATCGTTGTCAGTGTGGCTCATGGGGTCCAGCTCATTACTCGGTAGTGACTCGAGGAATGTAGTCTGCTGGTCGGGCCGGTCCAGGGCGCTGGCGCTGGTTTCACGGCCAGTCGGCCGCTTGCGCAGGGTGTCCACAAAGTGGCGGTACAGCACTCGGTGCAGCCAGGGTCGCAGCTCTTCTACCTGCTCAAGCTCGTCCACTTTCGGGAACAGTTTGGTCACCACGTCCTGAACCAGGTCTTCCGCATCGTGCTGGTTGCCGGTCAGCCGGTACGCGAACGTATGCAGAGTTCGGAGGTGTGGATGAACCAGGTGCTCGAAGCGTTTTGACTTGGACTGGCGAAATGTAAGCAAGGCCAAATGGCTACCCCTGATGATCACCTTGCATGGAGATCATGCGCTAGAAAACTGATGTTGTTGCTATTAGTAGCGCGAGTTTATCAGTGTGGGCACTTCAGGGGTATGCCGAAACTGTAAAAAATCCCGGTGCCCGCAAGCGATCAGACACACTTCCGCACAAAAAAATACGAGATTTCCCGTAAAAAAACCGCTTAACCTTGGAACCATTGCAATTAGACCTACGTGGAAGGATCCCAAAGGCGAAGGATCCGCTGAACTACAAAAAACCCTATAAAGGTGATTGAGTATGTTTATCCGCAACGTGTTGTTCACTGCCGTGTCGGCAGCCACGCTAGGTTTGACAGGCTGTCTTGACAGCGGCGGTCAGACTAATAATAACGCCAACCCCGAGTACCGGATTAACGGCAGCCAGACCGTGAAAGGCACTCATCCGCTTTTTGATCCACTGGAAACTGAATTTGTCATTCCCAGTGACGCTCTGTTCTTCCTGAGTGAAGTTGACGACGGCACCATGTTGAACGGAAGCGATCCGGCCAACCCTGTTACCCAGGGTATTGGTTTTCTGGACGGTGCCTCGGTGCTTGCGCCGATTGATGTCAAAATCAGCGCCAGTCTGGACAGCCAGCAGGTTCTCGATGCCCGGGATTTTGTTGAGGTAGATGGCGAAGTGGTTCCTAACCCGGACCAGAACATCTTCCTGATTCCGGTTGAGTACGCCAGTGGCGATACCGTGCGGGCGCTGATTACCGAAGCCCCGGGCCTTACGCCTGCAGCGCGTTACCGTGAAGCTCTGCGCCTGCAGGACGCGGGAGATACTGCCGCTGCCGATGCTATTTTCAGCGACCTGCTGGCCGAGAAGGTGCGGGTTGAGTTGCTGGATATTGACGGTGGCCAGAACAACTTGATCCGGGTATTGCCGCTGACCCCGCTGGCCGCCAAGACCCAGTACGTGCTCGCCGTGACCAACGACATTGTGGATGCCAACGGTGAGCCCCTGGTTGGTTCTCCAACCTATCAGTCGGTTGCTGATCCCGATCGGGTTCTGTCGAACGGGGCTTTCCAGCCGTTCCGTGACGCAATGCTCCCGGCCCGGAGACTGGCCGCCGATTATTTCGATTTCAAACGTGAGTATCCGGCGTCTGCCGGCTTCGCCGCTGATTTTGACGATGTGCCTTACGCAACAGCCATCACCACCACCGCGGTGGAAGATGTGTTGCTGGCCAATGCCGCGCCAGTCACTTACTTCCGTTCGTCGTTGAAGGTTGAGCAGCGTCAGGAAGAGCTCGAGAAGCTGTTCGACGGCTTCTACAACCTGAGCGATCAACCCCTGGCTGAGGACGCGAGCACTGCCGAGGCGAACCTGAACTCTGCGATTTTCGCGACGCTGACCGATACCTCGTTCCGTCTGTACGACGAGGCGCTCGCCACCATCCTCGCCGATGCCAACACCAGTGCACTGCCGTGGCGTACAGCGATGTCGTTGCGGACGAAGACGCTGACCGTCGCCTGGCTCACGCTATCCAGGTTGCGACCGCATTGGCCACCGACGCCAATATCGATGTGGAAGCCGACGCGACGGCCATGGCCACCGCGCCGATGCTGTGCTGGATTCCCCCAAGCCACGGCCGGTAACCATTTTCAGCCAAAAAGACGGCGGCGATGTGAATCCGGCTCTGCGCCAAAGTGTTGGTCTGGGGGAGCTCGCGGTTGATCTGGATATTCGCGTCTACGAGGGTGAGATCACGCTGCCTTATTTTCAGGCCCTGCCGGAGGAAGGCAGTGGTGATGTCTTGAAAACGTCTAGCTGGCAGCCGGCTGATTTTTCCGGAGAAGAGAGCCTGGATGCGGCACCCTCTGATCGTATCTCCTACCGTTTCCCATTCGCCGGCAAAACGGCTGATACTTCAGTTCCGATCGTCGTAGCGGCGCCAGAGGAAACCCAGGCAACGCCGACTGGCGGATTCCCGGTCATTATCTATCAGCATGCAGCCACCACGGACCGCTCGGCGATCCTGCCATTGGCCACAGCTGCCGGTCTTACCTGTATTGCTGAGCCGGCTGATGATTGCTTCGTAACCATTGGTATTGACCAACCGCTGCACGGCATTTTCGATACAGGGATTGTCGGGCTCACGCCCATCAGCTCGCAGGACGGAGCTTCAGCCGAGGCTACAGAACGTCATTTCGGCTTTGCTGCTGACGCAGATCTGAATGCAGTTGCGGCGGCAGAACTTGAAGCCCCGGAGTCTGGCAGCCTGTTCCTGAACTTTGCCAATTACGCCAATACCCGGGACAACATGCGCCAAGGCGCTCTGGACCTGTTCAATGTCAACGCGTCGTTGCAAGCCATTGAAGATGCCATCAACAACTGTGGCCCCTGCACCGGTCTGCAAATCAACACTGACCGGGTCTACTTCGTAACCCACTCCTTGAGCGGTATGGGCGGCGCGGCTGTGCCTTACGTGACCAACGTTGCTGCGGCTGACAACGCCAACCTGAACCCGATCACGGCGTCCAATTTCCTTAACACAGGCGGTGGCTTCGCGCGCCTGGTGGAGAACTCCCAATCCGTGGCGCCACGTGTGTTGCCTGGGCTGGACGATGCCTCGGACGGCATCCTGACCCAGGGCCGGACCGAGTTGAACATCTACTTCAACGTGTTCCAGGGCCTGCTGGATTCCGCCGATCCGACCGCCTTTGCGCCTCTTTACAGAGATGAACGAGTCCTACTGACAGAGATTGTCGGTGTTCCGGATGACGCCGATCGTCCGACCGATGACACGGTTCCAAATGCGGCAGATGCTGTCGAATACCTGCTTGGTCCGCTGGCGACCACCATTCCGGAAACCGGCTTTGTGATTGAGGGCGAGAATATGCCTCTGGCGGGCACGGATCCACTGGCGGCTGCGATGAATGCCGAGTCGACACCAGATGCGGGTGCGACCCTTCCGCTGATCACTCGTTACCTCGAAGGTTCTCACGGTAATCCAATTTCCGCCGGCCAGAAGGGTGCGGATGCCTTCTCCTCAAGTGCAGTGTTCACCGAAATGACTGCACAGATGCTGGAGCTGTTTACCCAGGATGCCGAGGCCGAGAACAGTCTTACTGTTGATAACCCTTGCGTGGTCAAAGGTGCCGATACCTCAGGCACCGACTGCTCTGCCGAGGGCAACAGCGATGCCGGTGACGGCAGCGAAGGTGGCTCCGGTGGCGATTCAGGTGATGACGGCGACACTGGTGGCGGCGCTGGCGACATCATCGGAGACATCTTCGGAGCCTGATGACAGTGGTGGCCCAAGCTTGCGGGCCACCTGATCAGGACACTCTTTCGAATTCAAGTAAATCAAGGCGTTAGCCTCGCCACACGGGGGAGGCTTTGCCCAAAACTTGCGGAGCAAACGCAATGACAACAAAAACTTCTAAACTGCCCAAGTCGATTCGCCTGGCAGTGGCTGTGAAGCTGGCCTGTCTCTCGGCCACGGCCGCGGCCTTCGATTTCAGCATCTACGAGATTGATGCCTCCTTCAGCACCACGCTGACCGTCGGTACCGCCTACCGCCTGGAAAATCAGGACAAGAGCCTGATCACCCAGGGTAACCTGGGTCCAGAATTCGCTTTCAGCAACGAAGGTGCGTCGTCCAACAACTTCGACGACGGTAACCTGAACTTTGAGAAGAACGAGCCTTACTCCACCATCGCCCGTGGCCGTAGTGAGCTGTTTCTGGACTACGCGCCAGACAGCGACACCCTGACCCGGGTCGGCGCACTGGCTCGTGCCAGCTACTACTACGACTTCGAGCTCAAGGATAACCCGCGCGCAACGGACCCGGTGGGCCAGCAGCGTGAGCTGAACCCCGAGGCGAAGGACAACGCTTCTGGCGTTGATCTGCTGGACGCTACGTGTTTACCGACTGGTACTTCGGCGATACCCCGGTATCCATCCGTTACGGCCGTCAGGTGGTGAACTGGGGTGAGAGTACCTTCATTCTGGGTGGTATCAACGCCGTCAGCCCGATCGACGTGCCGGCGTTCCGCGCCCCGGGTGCCGAGCTTAAAGACGTACTGCTGCCGGTTGAGATGCTATACACCTCAGCGGGTGTGACTGAAGAAATTACCGTTGAAGCCTTTGTCCAGACCGATTGGGAGCCGTTCCGCATCGACGATTGCGGCACCTTCTTCTCATCTGCTGACGTAGCTGCCGATGGCTGTGGCCCGGTACTGCTGGCTGGCCAGGTACCGGATTCCCAGGCCTTCGAAGAAGGCTTCATCGCACCACGTATCGGCGATAAAGAGCCTGGTGACAAGGATCAGTTCGGTGTCGCGGCCCGCTACTTTGCTACGGATCTGAACGCTGAGTTCGGTGTGTACTACACCCGTTACCACAGCCGCCTGCCGTACATCAGTGGCATCGTGAATAATCCCTCGGATGCGGACGAAACCCAGCAGTTTGATCCGTCCAAGCCGGCTTCTCGGTTCCCCAGTTACTTCATCGAGTACCCGAAGGGCATCGACCTGTACGGCGTGAGTATCAACACCACGCTGCCAACTGGCACCTCGCTCGGTGCAGAGTACAGCTACCGTCCGAACATGCCGATCCAGTGGAACACCTTTGAGCTGATCTACGGTGGCCTGCAGCAGCGCGGTCCGGATGGTCAGATCATCAGTAAGTTGGAACAGCGCCGGGCAGAAAAAGGCGGCACCTATGCTGGTACCGCTGTTGATGGCTATGACCGTTACGGCGTATCCCAGGCCCAGGCCACCGCGATTCACTTCATCGACCGTGTTATGGGCGCAGCCCGTTTCATCATCGTGGCTGAAGTCGGTGCGACCTACGTGCACGATCTGGCAGACAAGTCCGAAGCTCGTTACGGCCGTTCCGGTATCTACGGTGTAGGCCCGGTTCCCCTCGAAGGTGAAAACTTTACCGGCGATTTCTGCAGCAGCGGCCCGAGCAATGGCAACGAAGACAATAGACGGCGTGAAAGTGGCGATCCGACGCGCCTGAATATCAACCCGACCAACTGTGGCGGCGACGGCTTCACCACCTCCTTCTCCTGGGGCTACCGGACTCTGTTCGTCTGGGATTACCCGGATGCCGTGGCCGGTATCAACATGCGTCCAAGGCTGTTCTGGAGCCACGACGTTAAAGGTTATGCGCCGGATCCAGGCGGCAACTTCAAGGAAGGCAACAAGTCGATCGGTCTGGGGCTCGAGGCCACTTACCAGAACGCTTACAAAGCCAACATCAGTTACACCAACTATTTTGGCGGCGATTACAACGAGACCAGCGATCGCGACTTCATCGCGGCCTCCGTCTCCTACTCATTCTAAGCAACCAACGACTCGTAAAAGGAGTTAACTCGATGAGCACCATGAGAACCCTGATGTACGGCGCTGTAGCCAGCGCCCTGCTGACCTCGGGATCCGCCCTCGCGGCGGTCTCCGCCGAGGAAGCGGCCAAGCTTGGTGATACCCTGACTCCGATGGGCGCCACCAAAGCTGGTAACGGCGACGAAATTCCGGCCTGGGATGGTGGTTTGACCCAGGCACCTGCGGGCTTCAAGGGCGACGGCCGTTATGTGAATCCGTTCCCGGAAGACAAAGAGCTGTTCCGCATTGACCAGAGCAACGTGGATCAGTACTCGGAGAACCTGACTCCGGGCCAGATCGCGATGATCAAAAATTATGACGATTACTTCCTGCCGGTCTACCAGACCCGTCGCACCGGTACCTATCCGGCCGAAGTTATGGAGCAGACCATCGAGAACGCCAGTAAAGTAGAGCTGGTGGAAAGTGGCAACGGCCTGAAAAACTACCAGACCGCGACTCCGTTCCCGATTCCGCAAAACGGTCTGGAAGCAATCTTCAACCACATCACCCGTTACCGCGGTGGCTCGTTCACCCGTAACGTGGCTCAGGTTACGCCGCAGCCTAACGGTGACTTCAGCCCGGTGAAATTCACCGAGTCGTTCACTGAGCGGGTCGCGCTGACCGACTACGATCCGTCCGAAGATCCGAACGTGATGTTCTACTTCAAGCAGGCGATCACTGCGCCTTCACGTCTGGCCGGTAACGTTCTGCTGGTTCACGAGACCATCAACCAGGTTAAAGAGCCGCGCCGGGCGTGGTTGTACAACTCTGGTCAGCGTCGTGTTCGTCGCGCACCGAACGTAGCCTACGACGGTCCGGGTACTGCGGCCGACGGTCAGCGTACATCCGATAACCTCGACCTCTATAACGGTGCACCGGACAAGTACAACTGGGAACTGGTGGGCAAGAAAGAAGTGTACATTCCGTACAACTCCTACCGTGCTGCCAGCGGTGAGCTGGACTACGAGGACATTATCAAGCCGGGTCACATTGACCAGAGCCTGACTCGTTACGAGCTGCACCGTGTATGGCACGTCAAGGCGACCCTGAAGGACGAAGAGCGTCACGTTTACGAACAGCGTGACTTCTACCTGGATGAAGACACCTGGCAGATCTCGCTGGTCGATCACTACGACGGCCGTGGCAACCTGTGGCGCGTAGCTGAAGCACACACTATGCAGATCTACGATGCCAACATCCCGGCCTATGCCTTTGAAACCCTGTACGACCTGCTGTCCGGTCGCTACCTGGTGATGGGCATGACCAACGAAGAAGATACGCCGTACGAATACGGTACCGAGCGTAGCTCGCGGGAGTACACCCCTGCAGCACTGCGTCGGTCAGGCGTTCGCTAATGACGTACTGATAGTGACTACCCCCCGGCAGCGGTTTCCGCTCCCGGGGTTTGTCGGTTAACGGAGGTAATAAGCGATGATTGGAATCATGGGTAGCCGACCGTTGGTCGAGATCGACAAACGCATGCTGGCTCGGGAAGGGGAGTGGCTGGTGAAGACCCGGGAAATTCCGGAGCTTGGTCCCTATCGGTCACGACTGGAGGCTATTGAGGCGCTCTACCGTCACGTGACGATTTGTACCGGGGTATTGAGAAGGGAAAATCCGGAGCGTGTCCGGCAGTTTGTGCAGCATTCGATCACCGAGTGCAAAGAGCCAGACTGCGAGCTGTGTAACGCCCTGCTGGCTCTTGCACCCGATGCGAACGTGGTTCAGCTAAAAGCCTGAATGCCGGTCTGGCCACGGCCAAGGATCAGGGCGTGAACGTCGTGAGTACCTTCGTAGGTATTGACGGCCTCAAGATTCATCACGTGACGAATAACGTGGTATTCGTCGGCAATGCCGTTGCCGCCGTGCATGTCACGGGCAACCCGGGCAATGTCCAGAGATTTACCGCAGTTGTTGCGCTTGAGCAATGAGATAGCGTCGGGCGTAGCGGTGCCATCGTCCATCATCCGGCCCAGCTGCAGGGCAGCTTGCAGGCCCAGGGTGATTTCCGTCTGCATGTCGACCAGCTTCTTCTGGATCAGCTGATTGGCCGCCAGCGGCTTACCGAACTGGATGCGCTCCAGGGTATAGCTGCGAGCTGCGTGCCAGCAGAATTCGGCTGCACCCAATGAACCCCAGCTGATGCCGAAACGGGCTTTGTTCAGGCAGCTGAACGGACCTTTCAGGCCTTCCACATCCAGTTTGTTCTCGTCGGGAACAAACACCTCGTCCATGAAGATGGAGCCGGTTTCCGAAGCTCGCAGGGAGAATTTGCCCGGAATCTTGGGCGTGTCCAGCCCGGTGGCGCCTTCGCGCTCGATCACAAAGCCGGTTACCTTGCCATCCAGCTTGGCCCAGACCACGAATACGTCGGCAATGGGAGAGTTGGTGATCCAGGTTTTGGAACCGCTCACCAGGTAGCCGCCATCAACTTTCTTGGCACGGGTTTCCATGCCAGCGGGGTCGGAGCCATGGTTGGGCTCGGTCAGGCCAAAGCAGCCCACCAGTTCGCCGGACGCCAGCTTGGGCAGAATGCGCTTTTTCAACGCTTCCTGGCCGAAGGTGTAGATCGGGTGCATAACCAGCGACGACTGCACGCTCAAGGCAGAGCGATACGCCGAATCAACCGCTCGACTTCACGGGCAATCAGCCATAGCAGACGTGGTTCAGGCCCGGGCCGCCGTACTCTTCCGGCAGGGTAGCGCCGAGCATACCCAGCTCGCCCATCTGGTTGAAGATAGTGCGATCGAAGGTTTCGTGCCGGTTAGCCTCAATAATGCCGGGCATCAGGCGTTGGTCACAAAAGCTGCGGATGCTGTCCCGAACCTGACGTTCGGTCTCATCCAGTTGCTTGTCGAATTGCAGCAGGTCATCCCAGGGTGCAGAAGCCAGAGCCATGGTGTTTCTCCTCAGTAAAATTCAGTGGTTAACGCGTTCGATCACAGCAGCAATGCCCTGGCCTACACCAATGCACATGCTGATCAGCGCGTAGCGTCCGCCGCTGCGTTCAAGCTGGCGGGTAGCTGTGAGAGCGATACGAGCGCCGGACGCACCCAGTGGGTGGCCCACTGCAATGGCGCCGCCGTTCGGATTCAGTCGTGAATCGGTTGGATCAATGCCCAACCGGGTGGTGCATCCGAGGACCTGTGCAGCAAAGGCCTCGTTGATTTCGATAACGTCCATATCCTTGAGCGTCAGACCGGCCCGGGCCAGGGCTTTCTCACTGGCGGGAACCGGGCCATAACCCATGACCTCGGGCGAGACGCCGGCGATGGCAGACGACACAATGCGCGCCCGGGGCTGGATGCCGGCACGCTCGCCGGCCTCGAGAGAACCGATGATCAGGGCCGCGGCACCGTCGTTGATGCCAGAGGCGTTGCCGGCGGTTACTACGCCACCCTCAAACAGCGGGCGCAGGCCGGACAGGGCTTCCGCCGTGGACTGTGGCCGCGGATGTTCGTCTGCGTTTACGGTCAGGGCTGGCTTTTTGCGGCCCTGGGGAACCTCAATGGGCAGGATTTCGTTGTCGTAGAAGCCGTTTTGACGAGCGGCTTCGAACCGGGCCTGGCTCTGGGCGGCGAACTGGTCCACCAGCTCCCGATCCAGATTCAGTTCCCGGGCAATATTATCGGCGGTCTCCGGCATGCTGTCGGAGCCGAAGTCGGCTTCAATGCGCGGGTTCGGGAAGCGGGCACCAATAGTGCTGTCGAAAGCCCGGAAATCGCGGCTGAAAGGCGACTCGCTCTTGGCCATAACAAATGGGGCCCGGCTCATGCTCTCAGCACCGCCGGCAACAAACAGCTCGCCTTCGCCACAACGGATGGCGCGAGCCGAATCGATGATCGCCGCGAGGCCGGAGCCGCATAGGCGGTTAACCGTCAGGCCGCCGGTCTCAACCGGCAGGCCAGCCAGCAGGCCGGCGTGGCGGGCCAGGTTGCGGGCATCTTCGCCGGCCTGATTGGTGCAGCCGGCGATCACGTCTTCATAGGCGTCGAGTGCGAAAGCGTTGCGCTCCACCAGGGCTTTGATCACGCTGGCAAGAAGGTCGTCTGGTCGCACCTTGGCCAGGGCACCGGCGTGACGGCCGAAAGCGGTTCTCAGGCCATCGTAGATGTACGCGCTCATGGCGGCTTCCTCTATTTAAAGCGACTGTATGTCATTGTGGGCGGATTAAACCGGCGAAGATAGTCGCCGGCCAAACCACGTAATTTATGCTAATATAGTTTCATTCAGCGAAACAGAGTTTTGTAATGAGTTGCGAAAAGACTAATCCGGGTGTGTTTAAAATGCAAGCAGTCGCTAAGCTTCCATCGCTGGGTTCGGTGTGACGAGCTCAGAACTTCGAGTGATTCGTGTGAAAGGTATCGAGCACTGGTTGCTGACCATCGCCGTGGCGCTGCAGTTGCTGGCTATGTGCGTGGCCAGCAAACCCCTCAGCGCGCTGGCCGGCGGGCTGTTCCTGGTTGGCTTCCTGTTTGCCGGTCGGCGTCTGCAGGGCTATTCCCGTGGCCTGTTATTGTTGGCGCTGTCGGTCACGGCGTGGCTGACTTATCACGGCGAGCTCGCGGTACCGCAACTGATGAAGGCGTCGGCCGACGCCGGCTTTTACGCCGCATTCCTGGGTAGCCTGGGGCTGATGCAGTGCCTCGTTCGGCGTTTCGAGGTGCTGCGGCAGATTCACGATGTGCTGCTCGGAGGACGCCCACTCTGGCTGTACCCGAAATACGCGGTCGTCAGTTGCGGCGTCGCCTCGGTGCTGAATTTCGGCATGATGAATCTGCTCTGCGGCACCTTGTCCGAGACCCTGCGTGAGCGGGGCATTACTGGTCAATCGCGGTTGCGCTGGTTGCGCAGTGTGCTGATCAGTGTGTTGCGGGGCTTTGCCCTGGTGCCTTTGGTAGCTCCGACCAGCGTAGCGGTGGCCATCCTGACCCGCGAGCTACCGTCGCTGAACTGGTCGACGTTGTTGCCGTTCGGTGCCCTGGTTGCCGTGGGTCTGATCCTGCTGGGCTGGCTGCTGGAGCAGCGCCGGTTCCGGCAGGTCAGTGCTGAGCGGGTAGCCCTGGAGCGGTGGCCCGCCGGTACGTTGGGGTTGCTGGTATTGATGCTGGTGGTGTTCACCGCGATGGCGGTGCTGGTGGTACTGACCGGATTAAAAGTGTCTGCCGCGGCGATGCTGGCGGTGCCTGCCATTACCTTGTTGTACATGCTGTGGAAGGAGCGTGCCCCGGCGGCCATTGTCCGGGAGAGTGCCGAGCAGGTCGTCTCCATGAGCAATGAGATGGGAATCTTTGCGGCCTCTGCCATCCTGGGCGTGGCCCTCTCCAGCGTCATCCCGAGCGACGCCCTCAGCGGGCTGGCCAGTGCTGACGGTGGCGTCTTCCTGCTTGCCGCCGCCGGTTTGCTGATACTGCCGATGATGTCGGCGATCGGCATCATACCGATCACGGTGCTGAGCATACTCGCCGGCCTGCTGCCGCAGCTGGTGGCTGAGGGAATGAATCCGTTGCCAGTGTCAGTGGCTCTGGTGATTGGCTTCTCACTGGCCATGATGCTGTCACCGTTCGGGCCCTCGGTCATGCTGCTGTCCCGGTTTGGCCAGGTGTCCCGATGGAAGGTGGCCTTCCGCTGGAACGGCCTGTTCGTGGTCATTGCCGTACCGCTGTTGCTGGCGTTCCTGGCCTTAATAGCCCCGTGACCGATCAACCACGCCGGTGATGGTTTCGCCCTGAGCATGGGCCCGGATTTTTGCGGTGATTTGTTCCAGCGTCGATTCCCGCAGCGAACGCGCCGAGATGTGGGGCGTGACGATGATGTTCGGATGCTGCCAGAACGGATGATCCGCTGGCAGCGGCTCCTGCCGGAAAACGTCCAGAGAAGCCCGGGCTACCCGCCCGTCATCCAGGGCTTTGAGCAGGTCGTCTTCCACCAGGTGCTCGCCCCGGCCGACGTTGATAACCACCGAATCGGGCTGGAGTTGGCTGAGCAAGTCGTAATTAATCAAATCCCGGGTGTCGTCTGTGAGCGGCAGAGTGTTCACCAGTACCCGGGAAGCCTGCAGAAATGGCGTCAGGCCGTCGGGGCCGGCAAAGGTGGTTACGCCCGCCAACGAGTGCTCGCTGCGTGCCCAGCCGTTTACCTGGTAATCCAGGCTGGCCAGGGTGCTGGCGACCCGTGCGCCAATCTGGCCCATACCCATGACGCCAATGGGCCACTCACTCCGTTTGATCGGGCGGTGAAGCTGCCACTGGTGCTGAGCCTGCTGGGCGCGGTACACCTGCATGTTGCGACTGATTTCCAGTAGCTGGTGCACCACGTGTTCGGCCATCTGCACCGACATGCCGGCATCTTCAAGGCGAACCAGCGTGAGGTCGGCCGGCAGTTCGGGCAGCGACATCAGGCCGTCGACGCCGGCGCCGAGGTTAAAAATCGCTTTCAGGTGCGGCTCCCGGGTGAACAGTTCCGCCGGTGGCCGCCAGACAATGGCGTAGTCGGCGTGGACCGGGTCGCCGTTCGGAGCCCAGGTCACGATCTCGGCTTCGGGCAGAAGCTCTTGAATGGGCTGGGTCCAGCGTTCGGGTTTGGGGTCCCCGGCGACAAAAAGCACTTTCATGAAGCCTCCGTGTTCGAAAAAGCGAAACGATCTCGCTATGCTGTTCTGCTTGGCAGAATATTATCCCGAAAAGTACCGGTAGTTACCGTTAATGATGACCGAAATCACCCGTTAGCTTGAGACATTGGGGAATAGTGTTTCAAAATCGGCACGAATTTTGAACGTTTTTTGACGTGTGTCTGTGGTACTTGATTTTACCAACGATTAAAATACTGCATCTTTTCTATTCATGGGACTTATATCCCGGATACCTGATCAGGCGACGCTGTCGGAGGGCGCCCCTTTATGTCGAAAGCAGAAACCACCTCACCGGAACTGATGGTTGCCTCCGGTGACGGCGAGCCGGTAAAACCGGAAAAAGACCGCAAGTTCGTGGAGGCACTGTCACGCGGCCTGGACGTTCTGCGCGCCTTCAGTCAGGGCTCGGTCATTCTGGGTAACCAGGATATTGCCCGGATTACCGGTCTGCCCAAGCCTACCGTTTCGCGCATGACCTACACCCTCACCAAGCTGGGCTACCTGAGTTACAACGTGCAGCTGGAGAAGTACCAGCTCAGCTCCGGTGTGCTGGCGCTGGGTTACGCCTACGTGTCGAACCTGAAGGTGCGCCAGCTGGCCAAGCCGTACATGGATGAGTTTGCCCGTCAGACCAACATGTCCATTGGCCTGACCTGCCGGGATCGCCTGCACATGATCTACGTGGAGAACCGCCTGCCCCCGGAGGCCTCCCTGCTGCGCATGGACATCGGCCTGAAGCTGCCGATGGCGACTACCTCCGCAGGCCGTGCCTAGCCTCTTTTTAGGAATGTCCGCAGTAGCGGGGTAGAACCCGGCCATTGAAGCTTCGCCCAAGGATTTGGCTAAATGTCGAGGCGACGCTTTGCGACACTGTCCGTGAAGGCGAGAAGCATAGGACGAAATCAATTTTATTGCGTTCCAGAAGGGCCTTGGCCACCGAAGCAACCATGACGGTTTTGCCTGCCGCTGGCGTCGCGTGACATAGAAAGTGGGTTTGGTACTCAAACGCCTTGAGTGCCTGACCGACGCACTCGCTCTGCCAAACGCGCAATTGGATCATGCGGGAGACCCAATTTTCGTGATGACCGACTCTACAGCACGGAGTTGGCCAAGAGGCTTCGTGCTTCTCTCGCGAGACTCTAGGTACTGCTCCTTCACGGCGCTTCGAAGTGCAGGGTATTTTTGATACAGGCGTTGGTATTCCTCGGCTTCACCAATACTGGCAATCAATTCGACCTTCCTTTTAGAAAGGTCCTCCTGCAACGCCCGCTGTGTATCACCATCCATCGACGATTCAACGTGCCCATATGCAGCCCTAAATGGAGAAGGCTTGGCTTCCAGGGAAACGTCTTGGTTGTTTGAACGGTAGATAAATTTGCATCCGCGGCCAGTCGATCCCTCGTAGCGATCGATAACCTTTGCCTTTTCAAGGCGTAGAAGTTCTCTGTATATGTGCTTGCGAACTTGGTTTCGGCTTGGCCGCTGAACTTCGGGTATTTGAAGAAGATACATATCCCGAATGCTGGTATTGGAAAAAGGAGTATCTGGCTGCCGTCTCAGGAGTTCGATCAGGATCTTGTCGACGTGCAGTCGCTGTGTTTTTTTCATAGGGCGGTCCAGTTGGTCTCTAGGTCGCTCTGGTCGACCTTGAAAATGGGTAGTATATGCCGTGGCTCGCCATGCCTCAAGAAACCATAGTCTTGCCTTTTGTGAGGGCAAGAAATGGGCTCACCAGTTTGTGAGGCGTTTGGCCGGAATCTGCGGGCGATTCGAAAATCGAAAGGGTTTTCTCAGGAACGACTCGCTCATGAAACGGGAATTGATCGAAGTTATGTGGGGAAGATTGAGAGAGGAGAAGTGAATATCACTATCGAAAAAATCTACCTGCTAGCAGATCATCTACAGTGCTCACCTAAGGATCTGCTCACTTAGCCGTTGACTCCAGGTCGGCTGTTCTTCCGCTCTGGTCGATTGAATTTCAAATGCCAAAAACCATTCAGGCATGTTGTCCAGCGGCTACTCCAGAAGCCCAAGCCCATTGGAAATTATGACCGCCCAGATGACCAGTCACATCCAGCACTTCGCCAATGAAAAAAAGCCCTGGCTGATTGCTTGCTGACATCGTTTTTGATGAAAGGTCACGAGTGTCCACTCCGCCCAAGGTAACTTCGGCTGTTTTGTATCCTTCCGTTCCTGCGGGTCGCACTTCCCAATGACTTAGAACGTCAGCTATCGCCTCTAAGTCTTCATTGCGGCAATACTGGAATGGTTTGTTCCACTGTTGGAGTTCGCAGAAAGCTTTTGCAAACCTTTTCGGCAAGAAATCTTCGATAAAATGGCGGATATGGCTCTGCGGTTTTGTTTTGCGATGCTCGTGCAGCCTATCACAAACAGATACGCTCGGAAGAAGGTTGATCCTTATTAAATCTCCGGGGTGCCAGAAGCTTGATATTTGCAGCATGGCGGGGCCGCTTAGACCACGGTGAGTGAACAGCATCGGTTCGCGGAAATGTTCGTTGTTACAGTGCACGTCCACAGGGCAGCTCACGCCGGAGAGTGGCGCCAGTTGCTCCTTTAGTTCTGGATGCAGGGTAAAGGGTACAAGTCCTGCGCGGGTTGGAAGCACGGAAAGCCCAAACTGCCGTGCAACGTCGTATCCGAAGCCTGTGGCGCCCATGGTGGGGATAGACAGCCCACCGCAGGCGATGACCAGGGATTCGCAGGTAAGGGTGCCGCTGCTGGTTTGTAGCTGATAGCCGTGATCGACACCGCTGATTTTATTCACGCTTGTTTTAAGTCGCACTTCTGCGCCGGCCCACTCGCACTCAGTGAGTAGCAGGTTGAGGATATCCTTGCTGCTGTCTTTACAGAAAAGCTGGCCTGCCGCTTTTTCTTCATGCTCAATGCCGTGGCGATCTACCAATTCTAAAAAGTCTTGAGGCGTGTAACGCTTGAGCGCCGAAATGCAGAAATGGGGATTGTCAGACAAGAAATTCGCCGGCGTGCTGTTCAGGTTGGTGAAGTTGCAGCGTCCACCACCGGACATGAGGATTTTCTTGCCCGCCTTGTTGGCGTGATCGACGACCAGCACCTTGCGCCCACGGTAGCCCGCGGTTGCAGCACACATGAGACCGGCGGCACCGGCACCAATGATAATTACGTCGTAATCCGAAGCCATGAATTATCGCAGCGAGGGGAATGTGCGGGGCATTATACGTGGGGGTGGAAGCAGATAGAAATCAGTAGGAACACAGGCCCGACGATGACCGAATCAACGCCGGGCCTTTGTGCCTCAGCTGTCTTTCAGCGTTGCCATATCAATGACGAAGCGGTATTTCACATCGCCTTTTTTCATCCGCTCGTAAGCGTCGTTGATGTTGTGGATGTCGAGCATTTCCACGTCACAGCTGATGTCGTGCTCGGCACAGAAATCCAGCACTTCCTGGGTTTCTGGCATGCCGCCGATCAGCGAACCGGCCAACACCCGGCGTTTGAACACCAGGGCCCCGGTTTGCAGTGCCGGCTCCAGGGGTTCGAGCAGTCCCACCATGATGTGGGTGCCGTCGTAGCTCAGGCAGTTAAGGTACGGATTGATGTCGTGCTGAACCGGCACGGTGTCGAGCATGAAATCAAAGGTTTCCGCTGCTGCCGCCATCTGGTCTTCGTCGGTGGAGACCACCACATAGTCGGCGCCCTGTTTTTTGGCTTCGCCAACCTTGCTCTCGGAGCGAGTGAAGATGGTGACTTCCGCACCCAGTGCCTTGGCGAATTTAACGCCCATGTGACCGAGACCGCCCATGCCAATCACACCAACTTTGTGACCGGGTTTCACGCCGTAGTGGCGCAGCGGCGAATAGGTGGTGATACCGGCGCACAGCAGCGGTGCAGCCTTCGTGATATCCAGTTTGTCGGGAATGCGAACCACAAACCGTTCACTGACGACAATGCGCTCGGAATAGCCGCCAAAGGTGATGGAGTGGTCCTGGCGATCTTCGCCATTGTAGGTACCGGTCATGCCTTCGCTGCAGTATTGCTCCAGGCCGGCTTCACACGCCGAGCAGGTGCGGCAGGAATCCACCATGCAGCCAACGCCGACAACGTCACCCTCCTGATAGGCTTTCACGCCTGGCCCCACCGCCGTTACTCGGCCGACGATCTCGTGACCGGGGACGACTGGGTACTGGGTAACACCCCAATCGTTCTGGGCGAAGTGGATGTCGGTATGACAGACGCCGCAGTAATCGATTTCAATGGCAATGTCGTCGTTTCGCAATGAACGCCGGTCGATGTCATGTGGTGCCATGCCAGAGGTTGAAGACTGTGCCGCATAGGCCTTGGTCGCTGTCATGAGCTGGGCTCCTTTTTCGGGAATGAACCTGAATATACTCCGGATAGCGCCGAATCTATCACCCTCTGGCATTGCCATTATGTAACTGGCGTCTGGCCAGCGCCGCTTAGAGCTGAACCGAACCTTCCATGAAGAACGCGGCCTGCCCGGCGATGGCCACCCGGTCGCCTGTAGTTCACAGCGCAGCACGCCCCCGCGTTTCGAAACCTGCCGGGCATCCAGCTTCGTTTTCCCTAGCTGTTCTGCCCAGTAGGGCACCAGTACGCTGTGGATCGATCCGGTTACCGGGTCTTCATCGATACCCGCACCCGGGGCAAAGTAGCGGCTGACAAAATCGCAGTTGTCGCCTTTTGCCGTCACGATCAGCCCCTGGTTACCCAGCTGCTTGAGTTTGCGTAAATCGGGCTGGGCGGCGCGTACGGCCGTTTCACTGTCTAGAACAATCATGTAATTAGTGTCGTTGGGCACGAAATAGGCCGTGTCCGGCGCTGATTCAAGAGCGTCACGGATGACCGTTGGGGTTGCCTGCTGTTCAAATGCGAGGTTGGGAAAGTCGAGGACCAGCCAGCCATCGCTATTCTGGCGAACACCAAGCGGCCCGCTCTTGGAGGCAAAGCGAATGCTGTCTTTGTGCCAGCCCAGCTTGTTGAAAATGATCCAGGCACTGGCCAGCGTGGCATGGCCGCACAGGGGCACTTCGATACCCGGGGTAAACCAGCGGATGTGAAAGTCGGCGTCATCCTGTTCGGGCAGTGGCACGAAGAACGCAGTTTCGGACAGGTTATTTTCAACGGCCAAGGCCAGCATGGTGGCATCCGGCAGCCACTCATCCAGCGGCATGACAGCAGCGGGGTTTCCGCCGAAAACCCGGTCGGTAAAGGCGTCTACCTGGTAAATGGGGTAAGTCATAGTCGGTTCTCCTTCAAAGGTGTTGTCAGCATGGGATTATTGTGCCGAATGGTCAGGGCCCAGTGTGAAGCGTCACAGACACGCGTAACAGATTCAGTTAGGATTTCTTTGAACCGGTACAGATTGTTCTGACAAGAAACTGTGCTGGTCATATTTCCGGCAAGCTGTGCTCATGGGGTAGCCCGGAAATCTGTTGCAATGGCAGTCTGGCAGTCAGAACCCAGGGCGTGTCAGGGGTGATGGAACGAGGGCGACAAGATGGGCGTTTTATACAACCAGGTGGCGGATCAAATGCAGGCCCTGATTCAACAGGGTGTCTATCGGGACGGTGACCGCCTGCCCGGCGTGAGGGTGCTCAGCCGGCAATTCGGCGTGAGTATCTCCACTGTCCTGCAGGCGCACCAGACACTCGAAGGGCGCGGCTACCTGGATGCCCGGGAGCGCAGCGGCTACTTCGTGCGTCTGCCGGCCCTGGATGCCCCGGAGCCGGTCATGCAGAAACACCGGGCCAAGCCGGTGCCGGTGACGGCGCGAGAGATGGCGCTGGACCTGTGTGCCGACGAGCAAAAGCAGATGGTGCCCCTGCTACCGCCATTCCGCACCCGGATTACCTGCCGCTGCGTCAGATTCAGCAAAGCACCCTGTGGGCGGCCCGACGTGGCCTGGAAATCATGGATTACGCGTTTCCCGGCAAGGAGTCATTCCGGCGCCAGATTGCCCAGCGCATGGCGACCCTGGGGGTGCCGGTTTCGCCCGACGACGTGCTGGCCACCAACGGTGCCCAGGAAGCGATTATTCTGGCGCTTCGGGCGGTGACACAGCCGGGAGACATAGTTGCGGTGGAGACACCGTCGTTTCCGGGCATTCTGCAGGCCCTGGAAGTGGTGGGGCTTCAGGTTATCGAGATTCCGACCCATCCTTCTGACGGTTTGAGCCTGGAGGGATTGCAGCTGGCCCTCGATAAGTGGCCCTTGAAAGCCTGCGTGGTGGTGACCAATCATAGCAACCCCATGGGCGCGAGAATGCCCGATGAGCGCAAACAGCAGCTGGTATCCATGCTGGCCGCGGCCGGGGTGCCACTGATTGAGGACGACATCTACGGCGATCTGTACCACACCGGCGACCGGCCAAAGCCAGCCAAGGCATTTGACCGGACTGACAACGTTATTTACTGCAGTTCGTTCTCCAAGACTATTTCGGCGGGGCTGCGCCTCGGCTGGATGCTGCCCGGGCGGTACATGGCGGCGGCCCGTCAGCACAAGTATTTCGCGAATCTGGCGACGTCGTCCATTTCTCAGCTGGCGGTGGCGCATTTTCTGGAACAGGGCAGTTACGACCGCTACCTGCGTTCAGCCCGGCAGCACTACCGGGAATCCTGCGAGCGTATGAGAGCGGCCATCACTCGCTCGTTCCCGGAGGGAACCGCAGTCAGTCGGCCCCAGGGTGGCTTTGTGCTGTGGGTGCAGTTGCCCGATAACATTTCCGGCACTGGCGTGTTCCAGAAAGCCCGGGCCGAGAATATCAACGTCTCGCCAGGCCTGATGTTCTCGACCACCAACAAGTACGACAACTGCCTGCGCCTGAACAGCGCCAACCCCTGGACCGAGCGGATCGAACAGGCAGTGGCCCGGCTGGGTGCACTGGCACATGCGGAGCGGGATGGCAGCACCTAGGGTGGCATTGGGCGCTGAGGTCATGCGCCTTTGGTGTGATATATCCACTGTTCCAGTTCAAATACTATGCTTTGAAGAGCAAGGACACGGAAGCGCTGTGAGCGTCCCGAATCCGCCATAAAAATATTCGCCATAAGAACAACAGTGCCCAGAGAGGAACCCCTTATGACCTCAATCTTCGATCAGGCCTTGCGCCCGTTGACGCCAATTACGCCGTCCAGTCCCCCGTCGATTTCATTGAACGCACCGCCAGTGTGTACCCGGAGTTCCCGGCAGTCATCCACGGCAAGCTGCGCTACACCTGGGCCCAGACCTACGAGCGCAGTGTGCGCCTTGGCTCGGCGCTGAAGAAACGTGGCATTGGCCGGGGTGACACCGTCGCGGTGATGCTGCCGAACATTCCGGCCATGGTGGAGAGCCATTTCGGGGTGCCCATGATCGGCGCGGTTCTGAATACCCTGAACGTGCGGCTGGATGCCGAGGCCATTGCCTTCATGCTCGAACACGGCGAAGCAAAAGTCATCATCGCCGATCGCGAGTTTGGCGCGGTGATCAACGACGCGGTCAGCCGGCTCAAGCACAAACCCCTGGTGATTGATGTTGATGACCCGGAATACGGTGAAGGCGTTCAGGTCAGTGACTTCGACTACGAAGCATTGCTGAAGGAAGGCGATCCCGACTTTCAGTGGAGTTTCCCGGCGGATGAATGGGACGCCATATCCCTGAATTACACCTCGGGCACCACCGGCAACCCCAAGGGGGTGGTCTACCACCACCGCGGCGCCTACCTGAATGCGCTGGGTAACCAGGCGGTGTGGTCCATGGGCATGCATCCGATCTACCTCTGGACCCTGCCGATGTTCCACTGCAACGGCTGGTGTTTCCCCTGGACCATTACCGCCATGGCAGGCACCCATGTGTGTCTGCGCCGGGTTGATCCGGAAAAGATTCTGCAGCTGATTCAGGAGCACCAGGTGACCCATATGTGTGGTGCACCGATTGTCCTCAATGGTCTGCTTAATGTGCCTGAATCCGCCCGGGCATCCATTGATCACGAAGTGAAGTCCATGACCGCCGGTGCGGCGCCGCCGGCCCAGGTGATTGGTGCGATCGAGGAAATGGGTATTCAGGTGACTCACGTCTACGGCCTGACTGAAGTGTATGGCCCGGTCACCGTGTGTGCCTGGAAATCGGAATGGGATCAGCTGCCCCTGCATGACCGCGCCCGTAAGAAGGCCCGTCAGGGCGTTCGTTATCAGACCCTCGGTGGCACCATGGTGGGTGACCCCAACACCATGGAGCCTGTACCGAAAGATGGCGAAACCATTGGTGAAATCTTCCTGCGCGGCAACACCGTGATGAAGGGCTACCTGAAGAATCCAAAGGCGACCGAAGAGGCCTTCCGGGGTGGTTGGTTTCACACTGGAGATCTGGCGGTGTGGCACGAGGATGGCTACATGGAGATCAAGGATCGCCTGAAGGACATCATTATTTCCGGTGGCGAGAATATTTCCACCATTGAGGTGGAAGACACTCTTTACCGTCATCCCGGAGTCATGGAAGCGGCTGTAGTGGCCCGCCCCGATGAGAAGTGGGGTGAGACGCCCTGTGCCTTCATCACCCTGAAGCCGGATGCGGGGGAGGTCAGCGAGGCGGATATCATTAGCTTCTGTCGCCAGCACCTCGCCGGCTTCAAGGTGCCGAAAACCATTGTTTTTTCAGAGCTGCCAAAGACCTCGACCGGCAAGATCCAGAAGTTTGTTTTGAGGGATCAGGCGAAAGATCTGGACTGACTTTGCGGTGGCGATCTCTGGTTTAACGCTGGAGACCGCTGCTTGAGTGATTCCATAAGGAGGCGAAAGCCTCCTTTTTTTGTGCCTGTCGCTTGTCATGACAGGATGTCATTTGGTGACAAATTGTCCTGCTGGCCCCGCAAGGCCTTTCTCTGCTTCAAAGTTCGGGTTTAAACTGAACTTGATGGCGAATTTTTGACCGCTGTTCGCAACCAATAACAATACGCCCCAGTGCAATAACAACAGGAGGCAGCCATGACCATCAGTTCCACACCTGAAGGGGTGTCTGTTCAGCCCAGGCACATCCGGTTTGATGTCAGCGAGGATCTCAAATCCTTCTGGCACGGCAACAACGCGTTCAGAACTGCCTTTTTCAATGCCTTGTCACTCCAGTTTCCTGATGGCGAGCAGCAGTTCATTAACGCGGTTCGTCTGTACCGCGATCGCATTGACGACCCCAAGTTGCAGTCGGAAATTCGGGGATTTATCGGCCAGGAAGCCCTGCACAGCCGGGAGCACAGAAGCTACAACGAGGGGCTGAAGGCACGGGGCTACGACATCGATGCCATCGACCAGCGTTTCGCCCGTCATATGCAGTGGGTTGGCAATTTGCCGCCGAGCCGGCAATTGGCGGGCACCTGTGGTGCCGAGCATTACACGGCGGTGCTGGCTAATGCCATTCTCGAACACCCGGAATGGATGGAAGGCGCGACGCCGGCCATGGCTCGCCTGTGGCGCTGGCACGCAATTGAGGAAACCGAGCACAAGTCGGTGGCGTTCGATGTCTATCGTCAGTGTGTGGGTAACGAGCGCCTGCGTCGCATCGTATTCCTGTTCGTGACCTGGAATTTCTTCAAGTACACCTTCCTCAATACCTGCAGTCTGCTGAAAACAGACGGCAAACTCTGGAGCCTGAGGACATGGCTGGGAGGACTGAATTTCCTTTGGGGCAAACCCGGGATTATTCGCAAGTGCCTGCCTGGCTTTCTTGCCTATTTCCGAAGGGATTTCCACCCATGGCAGCAGGACAATCGCCGGCTTCTGGAGCGCAATCTCAAGGAGCTTGGAACGGTCTGAATTGGAAAAATGTGAGGTGCTGAATTATTAACCGGGTTGTGCAAGACTGACAGACCTGAAAACAATAATGACAATAAAGGGCCCCTCCCATTGAGGATCGGTCCGCCTTTGGAGACGTAACCATGCGAGTTGGTCTGATCGTCGATTCCGCGTGCGACTTGCCCTATGAGTTCAGTCGCAAGCACGACCTGTTTATCCTTCCTGTGACCGCCGTTATTGATGGCGAGACCTACATAGACGAACACGATCCAGTCAGAACCCAGGAGTTCTACCAGAGTGGATTATTGAAAAAAGGGCACCACGCTGAAACCCGAGCTTTTTCCCCGGAGCAGATCCACAGCCTGTTCATGGAAAAGATAGTGACTCAGTTTGACGTCGCCTTCTGCGAAACCGTCGCGCGCAGCCGCAGCCTGATCTATGACAATGCCACCGAGGCGATGAACACTGTCATGGCAAATTACGACAAGGCCCGATCGGCGGCCGGCCGCGAGGGCAAATTCTCCATGCGGGTGATCGACACTAATCAGATCTTTGCAGGGCAGGGCCTGCTGGCGGCTCACACGCTGAAACTGATCGAGAAAAAACTGTCGAAGAATGCACTGCGCCATGAGGTTGAGACCTTCTCGGAAAGCATCTTTACCTGCGTGATTCCCCGGGATCTGCATTACATCCGGGAGCGTGCCCGCCGCCGGGGCGACAAAAGCGTCTCGGCCTTGGTGGCGTTTCTGGGTAAGGCACTTAACATCACGCCGGTGCTGTTTGGCAAAGGCGCCGAGGCCCAACCGGTGGCCAAGACCCGCAGTTTTGATGTGGCCGTTGAGAAGGTCATGAACTATGCCGCCGCCCGTGTAGAGGCAGGCCTGCGTACCCCCTATGTGAGCTTGTCCTGTGGCCTGACCTGGACAGAGATCGAAGACCTGCCCGGGCTGAACGTGCTGCGGGAGTCTTGCGAACGCAATGGGGTTGAGCTGCTACTGTCGCAGATGGGCATTACCAGCAGCATCTACGTGGGCCCAGGCAGTCTGTGCCTGGCGCTGGCGGCTGATCCTCACAGCTTCAGCGATTTCCAGTAGCCTTCCAGAAATAATCTAACAATCGCGATTGATCGGTGTTCGCTGTGGCTGGGATTTGCCCCGCCGCAGCGATAAACCGGTAACTACGGCAAACTCTTCCGGTGCGCCATCGTGTTAGCCTCGCAGTTCTTCCTCAAACGTTTCCACAAACAGGACGGTCAAAGCCATGAGCGACAGCAGCGCGGATCTCGCCAGCCAGCTATTGGAACAGCACGTGAAACACGAAATGGCGGCTTTAAAGGGAGCAAAGCTGCGCAAGTTCCTGGAGCGGGAGGTGTCTGAGCTGTTGAACTACGCCGAGTCGATCACCCTGAACCGGCTCAGTTCCGTGGACCAGGTGATGGGCGTCATCCAGCGGGTGGTGGTGAATATGGAGCTGGACGCCGGTATTCCAGAGCTTGCCGCTGAGATGGCCACCGAGGTGATGAACGCACCGGTTCAAGCCAAGACCACACTGGGCGAAGTTATCACCCGGGAGCAGGCCACCGGTTTTGTTGAAGAGGTGCTGGAACTGCGGCAGCAGCGGGAGCGGGTGATCAGCGAGATCATGGCGCATCCGGTGTATCAGGAACTGGCATCCAACTTGGTCTACACCGGCCTGGTCAATTACTTGTACGAAGACAACCTCATCACCAAATCGGTGCCCGGGGTCGGGTCGATGATGAAGTTCGGCAAGAAGATGGCAAACAGGGCCGTGCCCGGACTCGATGAGACCTTTGAGCGACGGCTTAAAAACTGGCTGTCCGACAGTCTGCCTGGATTGATCTCGCGCAGTGAGCAGTTTCTCAACCACGCGCTGTCTGATGATGAAGTGCGCGACAGTGTGATGGCAGCCTGGGTATCCCTGGAGAATCGCACCATCGCCGACTTGCGCGAGGGCCTGGGCGATGTCGAGCTGCAGGAGTTTGTGGTGCTGGGCTACGATTTCTGGCTGCAGTTCCGGCAAACCGCCTATTTTGAGGGTTGCGCCCGGGCCGTGGTTAACCACCTTTTTGCCAAGTACGGAGACCAGCCGATTGCCGACCTGCTGGGTGATATCGGTGTTACTCGCGAGGTGATCATGGCCGAGGTGGACGCGTACGCTATTCCGGTTATGGACGTATTGCGTGAGGAGGGCTATGTTGAGGCCCTGGTGCGCCGCCGGTTAAGTGGGTTTTACCACTCAGCCGCCGCGAGCAAGATTCTTGAACCGAAGGCCTGACGTGCAGGGCTTTCGGAGCATTAGCGGAGATTTGCAGTGTTTACCGAATTGTTCTGGGCTTACCTGGTGGCTATAACCCTGCTGACGGTGACGCCGGGTGTCGACACCCTGCTGGTGATGCGCAATACCGGGCGCGGTGGCCTGCGCGATGGCTGCGTGACCAGTGTGGGCATCTGCAGTGGTCTGTTCCTGCACGCGATTCTGTCGGCGCTGGGTATCTCCATTCTGCTGGTGGAGACCGCCTGGGCCTTTTCGGCACTGAAATGGGCGGGGGCCTGCTACCTGGTGTGGTTGGGGCTGGTGTCTCTGCGCCAGGCGATTGTGCGAGAGCGAGAGCAAGGGCCTGCCGCCGAAGCGCCGGCTGAGCGCAAACGCCGGGTGTCTGCGGTGATTTCTTTCCGGGAAGGGGTGCTGTCCAATGTACTCAATCCCAAGACCGCCTTGTTCTACATGGCGTTGCTACCCCAGTTTGTTGATCCCGCTGGCAATGCCTTTCAGCAGTCGCTGCTGTTGGCCAGTGTGCACTTCTTCCTGGCCATGCTCTGGCAGTGCGGGTTGGCGTTTGTGGTGGTCCGGTTCAAGGGCCTGGGGGCCAGTCGGCGGGTACGGCGGGCGCTCAACGCCACCACCGGTGGTTTCTTTGTCGCTATGGGTGCGAAGTTGGCCAGTAGCTGACTGAATACCAGGCACAAAAAAGGGAAGCCCGAGGGCTTCCCTTTTTAAATGGTCTCATTCTGCCGTCAGGCTGCGCCGCACTTCTCCAGATACCTTCTCCTGGTACCTTATTTTTCCAGGTACTGGAGCTTGTTGGGCTTGCCATCCCACTCTTCGGCGTCCGGCAGCGGATCCTTCTTCTCGGTAATGTTTGGCCATTTACCGGCTAGGTCAGCGTTGAGCTCAACAAACTCGACCTGATCGGCCGGAAGCTCGTCTTCAGAGAAGATCGCTTCCGCCGGGCATTCTGGCTCACACAGGGCGCAGTCGATGCACTCGTCGGGATCAATTACCAGAAAGTTCGGGCCTTCGTAGAAGCAGTCTACCGGGCAAACTTCCACGCAGTCTGTGTATTTGCACTTGATGCAGTTATCAGTAACGATAAACGCCATAATCAGATCCCTGGTCCAGTGGTCAATCTCATCCGGAGCTTGTGGTCACGCTCCATGGTTATGTTTTAATGCGCGATATTGTAGGGAGCACCCCGCAGACCCGCAAGCGTTAGCCCGCTATATCCTTATTACTCGCCTCAATATTCCGAAATTTTCTGTTATTTGGCCATCAGAGCCTTCAGTTCATACAGCCGATTCATGGCTTCCCTCGGTGTCAGGTCGTCCAGGTCCAGTGTCTTCAGCGCCTGCTCGACCGCGCTCGGCTCCAGGCTGGCAAACATGTCGCCCTGCATGACCGGGTCGCTGGCTTGGGTGACTGGCTTGGCCGGGCGTTCGGATTCGCCGCTGGCAGCGATCGGTGACCGGGTAGCTGTCGGTGTTGCACTGCCTTCCAGGTGCGCCAACTGGCCCTTGGCGTTGCGAATCACGTCCTGGGGTACACCGGCCAACTTTGCCACCTGTAAGCCGTAGCTTTGACTGGCCGGGCCATCGTGGACGTTGTGCAGAAACACAATGCTGTCATCGTGCTCGGTGGCGGTCAGGTGCACATTGACCGCGTGCTGGAGATCGTCAGCCAGCTGGGTGAGCTCGAAATAGTGCGTCGCAAACAGGGTGTAGCAGCGAATGTTCTTGGCCAGGTGCTCGGCGGTGGCCCAGGCCAGTGACAAGCCGTCGAAGGTACTGGTGCCGCGACCCACTTCGTCCATCAGCACCAGGCTGAATTCGGTGGCGTTGTGGAGGATGTTGGCGGTTTCGGTCATCTCCACCATGAAGGTAGAGCGGCCACCGGCAATGTCATCCGAGGAGCCATGCGGGTGAAGATCCGGTCCACTGGCCCGAGTACTGCCCGGTTTGCGGGTACAAAACTGCCGGTGTAGGCCAGCAGGGCAATCAGTGCGGCCTGGCGCATGTAGGTGGACTTACCGCCCATGTTCGGGCCGGTGATCACCAGCATGCGTCGCTCGGTGTCCATCAACAGGTCGTTGGGCACGAAGGGTTCGTCCAGCAATTGCTCCACCACGGGGTGCCGGCCTTCCTCGATGTCGAATCCGGGTTGGTCGCTGAACTCGGGCGCCGAAAAGCGCAGGCTCGTCGCCCGTTCGGCAAAGTTACTCAGCACGTCCATTTCCGCCAGAGCCTGCGCGGCGTCCTGAAGCGGGGCCAATTCCGCGGCCACGGTTTCCAGCACCTCGTCGTACAGGGCTTTCTCGCGGGCCAGGGCACGGCTCTTGGCACTCAGTGCTTTGTCTTCGAATTCCTTCAGTTCCGGGGTGATGAACCGCTCGGCGTTTTTCAGGGTCTGGCGCCGGATGTAATCCACTGGAGCCTGATCCGATTGGGCCCGGCTGATTTCGATGTAGTAACCGTGCACGCGGTTGTAGCCCACTTTCAGGGTGCTGATGCCGGTGCGCTCGCGCTCCCGGGTTTCCACGTCCAGCAGGTATTGGCCGGCGTTTTCACTGATGTTCCGGAGTTCGTCCAGTTCTTCATCGAAGTGCTCACGAATCACTCCACCTTCGCGAATGACCACCGGTGGATTGTCGATAATGGCACGTTCGAGCAGGTCGGCCAGTTGCGGATACTCGCTGATCACGGTTGCCAATTTCACGATGTGGTGTGAATTGACCGGTTTCAGTGTCTCCTGCAGCTTCGGCAGTGCCTGGAAGGCATCACGCAGGCGGGCCAGATCCCGGGGCCGGGCCGAGCGCAGGGCAACCCGCGCCAGTACCCGTTCAATATCACCGACGGCTTTCAGCAAATCGTGAACCGGCTCGTAATGGAAACCGTCGAGCAGGGCCGATACCGCCTGTTGGCGCTGGGATACAGTGTCGACATCCCGCAGTGCCGATTCAGCCAGCGCCGAAGCTCACGGCCACCCATAGAGGTGGCGGTGCGGTCCATTACCCAGGCCAGGGTGTGCAGGTGACCGCCCATCAGGTTGGTGTCGATTTCCAGGTTCCGGCGGCTGGCAGCATCCATGATCACCGCCTCGTCCCGGCGCTCCCGCGTCAGCTTGCGGATATGGGGCAGGGCGGTGCGCTGGGTTTCCTTGGCGTACTGCAGCAGGCAGCCGGCGGCACAGATGGCCAGGGTCAGGTCTTCGCAGCCAAAACCGGTCAGGTCCCGGACCTGCAGCTGGTGGGTGATGACCCGTCGCGCGGTGTCGGATTCAAACAGCCAGGGGCCCTGACGCCGAATACCGGTGAAGCCTTCCAGTACGTCTTCGTACGGGAAATCCTCGCTGATGAGGATCTCTGCCGGGCGCAGGCGCTGGAGTTCACCCTGAAGGGCTTCCAGGTCGTCCAGCTCAGAGACCGCAAAGCGACCACTGGAAATGTCCAGCGAGGCAAAACCGAACTGCTCGCGGTGGCTGTAGATGGACACCAACAGGTTGTCGCGACGGTCTTCAAGGTAGGCGTCATCGCTCAGTGTGCCGGGGGTGACGATCCGCACAACCTGACGATCTACCGGCCCTTTGCTGGTGGCCGGGTCGCCAATTTGCTCGCAAATGGCGATGGATTGACCTGCCCGAACCAGCCGTGCAATGTATCCCTCAGACGAATGAAATGGGATACCGGCCATGGGAATGGGGTTGCCCCCGGACTGGCCCCGGGCGGTCAGGGTGATGTCCATCAACTCGGCGGCTTTCTTGGCGTCCTCGTAGAACAGCTCGTAGAAATCCCCCATCCGGTAGAACACCAGTTCATTGGGGTGCTGGCCCTTGATCTTGAGGTACTGCTGCATCATGGGCGTGTGCTTGGAAAGATCGGTCTGGGCTGCTGACATGGACGGGTCCGGATTGCCTTGCTTTGGATGAAGGCGTGAATTGTAAGAAAATAACGCCTCGGATGAAATGAAGGAGGTCATTATGACAGCCACGGATCAGGAACTTTTCGATGCCGGCGAAGGGCTCGGCGAACTGCTTAAGCGCCAGGGACGTATGATTGCCACGGCTGAGAGCTGTACCGGCGGCTGGGTCGCCAAGGCTTTGACCGACAAGGATGGCTCATCCAGCTATGTACTGGGTGGCTTGGTGACCTACAGCAACGAGGCCAAAGAGGCATTGCTGGGGGTTACCCGGAAATCCCTGGATGAGCATGGTGCCGTCAGCGAGCCCGTGGTTCGGGAGATGGTGGCCGGTGCCCTGGCGGCTACCGGAGCTCAGGTGGCAGTCGCGATCAGCGGTGTGGCCGGCCCCGGCGGAGGCAGCGAGGAAAAGCCAGTAGGCACTGTATGGTTTGCCTGGGGGGGCGATCCAGCGTCCACGGAAGCGGTGGTGAAGTACTTTGACGGTGACCGGGAACAGGTCCGGCGACAGGCCGTTCTCTTTGCCCTGGAAGGGGTTCGGGCGTATCTGGAAGAGTCCGAGTCGGTTTGAAAGGGCGGCACTAAACCGGGCCAGTGAGATTCACTGAGGAAGGGGTTGGTCTACTCTTCTGGTTATGTTTTAATACTGTTCAAATATACAGGGAATTTCCAGTTTTCTACTGTGCGAATTCCCGACTCCTTATTTCACGGCTGGTATTGAGTAGTTCCGGTCGTCATGGCGACAGAGGGTTTTGCACTGATGGAAGACAACCGTAAGAAAGCACTTAGCGCAGCATTGGGCCAGATTGAACGTCAGTTTGGTAAAGGCGCTGTGATGAAAATGGGCGATCAGCCCGCGAGGCCATTCCTGCGGTTTCCACCGGTTCCCTGGGGCTGGACGTTGCTCTCGGCATTGGTGGCCTGCCTTACGGTCGTATCTGTGAAATCTACGGTCCTGAAAGTTCCGGTAAGACTACGTTGACCCTTCAGGTCATCGCCGAAGCGCAAAAGCAGGGCAAGACCTGTGCGTTCGTGGACGCCGAGCACGCCCTGGATCCGGTTTACGCCGAAAAGCTGGGCGTAAATGTGGACGATCTGCTGGTTTCCCAGCCAGACACCGGTGAGCAGGCGCTGGAAATTTCTGACATGCTGGTTCGCTCCAACGCTGTAGACGTGATCATTGTCGACTCCGTGGCCGCGCTGACGCCGAAGGCGGAAATTGAAGGTGAGATGGGCGACAGCCACGTTGGCTTGCAGGCCCGCCTGATGTCCCAGGCCCTCCGGAAACTGACCGGTAACGTAAAGCACGCCAACTGCCTGATGATTTTCATCAACCAGATTCGTATGAAGATCGGCGTGATGTTTGGCAGCCCGGAAACTACCACGGGTGGTAACGCACTGAAATTCTATTCGTCTGTACGCCTGGATATCCGTCGTATTGGCGCGGTGAAAGACGGTGACGAGGTTGTCGGTAACGAAACGCGTGTGAAAGTGGTGAAGAACAAGGTTTCCCCGCCGTTCCGTCAGGCCGAGTTCCAGATCATGTACGGCAAGGGCATCTACACATGGCCGAAGTGCTCGACATGGGCGTGAAAGAAGGCTTCGTAGACAAGTCTGGCGCCTGGTACGCCTACAACGGCGACAAGATCGGCCAAGGCAAGGCCAACGCCTGCAAGTTCCTGGAAGAGAACATGGATATGGCGACCGAAATCGAAGCAAGGTTCGTGACAAGCTGATGCCCAAGCCGGAGAAGAAAGAAAAGCCGGCTGAGGCAGAGACTGAAGCTAACGGTGAGCTGCTTTAACTGAGTTAACCGGCGTTGGTGCTTTAACCGAAACCTGGGGAGGGCTATGGCTGACACAAAGCGACTGCTGATTGTTGCCCATGCGCCCTCCCCGAATACCCTCAGACTCCGGGACGCTGTGCTGCAGGCGCCCGCCACGACGATATCGAGAATGTCGAAGTGACGGTTCGCGCGCCCCTGGATGCCGGCCCGCAGGATGTGCTCGCCTGCGACGCCATCATCCTGGGCACCACCGAAAACCTCGGCTATATGAGCGGGGCATTGAAAGATTTCTTCGACCGCAGTTACTACCCCTGTCTTGAGAAAACCCAAGGCCTGCCTTTTGCCTACTATATCCGCGCCGGCCACGACGGCACCGGAACCCACCGTGCCATCGAAAGCATCACCACGGGGCTGCGCTGGCGGCGCATTCAGGATCCGTTGATCTGCCGTGGTGAATTCCAGGACAGTTTCGAGGATCAGTGTCAGGAGCTTGGGCTTTACGTGGCGGCCAGTCTCGATGCGGGGCTCATCTAGCCGAAGTGGTTAAATGAGGCTGCTAGCCGGCAAGCCGGCTGTAAAGCCCCTCAATCCGGGACAGGGCATTGTCCACAGTGCGTGAATAACCTTTCTTGTCCAGGCAGTAGCTGAATTGCACGCTGACCCGGTAACCCGTTTGAAACGGCTGACACTCCACTACTTTGGCACCAACCCGGGATTCCCGGATGTATTTGCCGGCGAAGTCCATGAACAGCCGAGCGCCGGGCTCTACCGGTCTCGGGCAGAGCACGGCCATCCCGTAGCGGTTGAGGTCGAGACAGGTCACGGGAGTCGTCTGCTTGCCCCAGCCAAAGAAGCCGCGTTCTCTTAAATGAACCTGAAGGCAAGATGCTGGATAGCGATCTTTGATTCTGCGATCTGTTGAATCACTCGTCATAGAAAGGCGTCCATTGCGTGTCTTGTCTTTGTTATCGGCCGGCTAGCGACGGCTTGGGGATAGCCGGGAAGGGAAGTTTAGTTCCGGTGCGGCTGTCTGAAAAATGACCGATCGCAAAACTGTGAACTGGGTGGCACTTCGGTAAAGGCGTGCCATGGCAGCAGAAATCTTATGCACACACGCGACAGGGGCCGCTCCAGAATCTACAATGACCGGCCATTGATTCAACCGTTACAGGACCGCACCTTGAAGTCACTGTCTCTGCACCAGCTGTACAAAGCCTGTGTTCTGAAAGACTTACCGTTTAAAACGACCCGGCAATTAAAGCCCCTCGCCGAGATTGTCGGGCAGAATCGGGCT
The DNA here is from genome assembly GCF_000830985.1 of Marinobacter similis. Classification (GTDB taxonomy): domain Bacteria; phylum Pseudomonadota; class Gammaproteobacteria; order Pseudomonadales; family Oleiphilaceae; genus Marinobacter; species Marinobacter similis. The sequence continues at coordinate 3,423,697 of NZ_CP007151.1, forward strand.
CAGGAAGCCGTGCGTTTTGCGCTCGCCATGCCGCACGGCGGTTACAACGTCTACGCCGTCGGACGGAACGGGCTGGGTAAGCGGACCATGATGCTGCGCTATCTTGAGCATCATGTGGACACCAAGCAGAAGAGTCACGACTGGTGCTACGTGGCGAATTTTGAGGAGCCCCGGGTTCCCCGCCTGCTGCAGTTGCCTGCCGGACAAGGCACTCAGCTGAAGCAGGATATGGAAAAGCTGATGGCCCGGTTGGTCAAGGTAATTCCGCAAACCTTCGACAGCGACAGCTTTCTAGAGCGTTCCGAGCAGCTCAAGAACGAGTACGCCAAGATGCAGGAGGATGAGCTGGAGAAGGTGGCGGCTCAGGCCAGGCGCAAGAAGGTCAGCCTGACGGTATCAACGCCCGGCGGCTACCGCTTGGTGGCGATGAATGGCGAAGAGCCCCACACGGCGGAATCCTTCCAGGCGCTGACCGATGCACAGCGGGACAAGTTTGAGGATTCCATCAACCGGCTCGAAAAGAAGCTGCGGGCTGCCCTGCGCAAGCTGGCGGACTGGGAGCAGGAGTACGCCGATAAGCAGCAGGCCCTGAATACCGAGACGCTGGAAGGTATTTCCGGGCATCAGATCGACGAGCTGAAAGAAAAATACAGTGACCTGCCGGACGTGGTGTCGTTCTTTGAAGCTGTACGCAAGGATCTGGCTGAAAACCTGGACATCTTCCTGGATGACGACGACGAGCAGGCGGCCATCGCCTATGCCTCCCTCGACAAGAAGATGCCCCGTCGTTACCTGGTGAACACGCTGGTACACCAGAAAACCAATGAAGTGCCGGTGGTGGTTGAAGACAACCCCAACTACCACAACCTGTTTGGCTACGTGGAAAACGTCACCTATAAGGGCACGGTGTTTACCGACTTCTCCCTGATCCGGCCTGGCAGCCTGCACCGCGCCAACGGCGGCTATCTGCTGATGGACGCGATCAAGGTGCTGGAGCAGCCCTACGTCTGGGATGGCTTGAAGCGGGCGCTGCGTTCCAAGTCTATCCAGATCAACTCTCTGGAGCGCGAGCTGACCCTGTCCGGCACTATTTCCATTGAGCCGGAGGCGGTTCCCCTGGATGTCAAAATCGTCCTGTTCGGTGATCGTGAGACCTGGATGCTGCTGCAAGAGTACGATTCTGAATTTGCAGAGCTGTTCAGGATTACCGCTGATTTCGAGAACGAAATGTACCGGTCGGACGACAGTCAGCTGCTGTACGCCAAGTTCATTGCCAGCCTGGTGAGCGAGAAAGAGCTGCTGCATTGCTCCAATAAGGCCGTAGCCCGGGTGATTGAGCACAGTGCCCGTATGGCCGAGCATCAGGACCGGTTGTCCCTGCACGCGGCCGATATCGCCAATTTGCTGAGGGAATCCGATTATTGGGCCCGTCAGGCCGGTGCCAAGCTGATTCAGGACACCCACGTTGAGCGGGCCCTGGAAAGCGCGAAATACCGCAGCAGCCGTATTCGCGACCAGTTTTACGATTCCATTCGCGATGGCTCAACGCTGGTGACCACTCACGGCACTTGTGTGGGCCAGGTTAATGCGCTCTCGGTGTTGTCGACCGGCGGTTTCGAGTTCGGCTTGTCTAACCGTGTCACTGCGACCTGCTACTATGGAGATGGCGCGGTGATGGATATCGAGCGCGACGTCAAACTGGGCGGCAACATCCACTCCAAGGGTGTGATGATTCTCAGCTCATGGCTGGCCTCGCACTTTGCGGTTACTGATCCCATGCATCTGTCTGCCAGTCTGACGTTTGAGCAGAACTATGGCGAGGTGGATGGCGACAGTGCTTCTCTGGCAGAACTCTGCGCCCTGATCTCGTCGTTGGCGGAGATTCCGGTGCGCCAGGATCTGGCCATTACCGGATCGGTTAACCAGTTTGGTGAGGTTCAGCCAATTGGTGGCGTAAACGAGAAAGTCGAAGGCTTCTACACCACCTGCCAGCTCAAGGATGGCCTGACCGGAACCCAGGGCGTGATCGTACCCAGCACTAACGTTCAGAACCTGATGCTGGACAGCGAAGTGGTTCAGGCCGCCCGCGAGGGTAAGTTTGCGGTGTACGCGGTTAGCCGGCTGGAAGAAGCGGTTACCTTGCTGCTGGGCATTCCTGCGGGCAAAGCCGACGACAAAGGTAGGTACCCGAAGCAGAGCGTTTTTGGCATTATCCAGCAAAGGCTCGAGAAGATGCGCGAACATGAGCGCCAGGAGCACAACCGTGATGACCACAAAGATCCGTCAATCCACTGACCGGACATCATAAGAAAACGGACAGGAGAGAACACACAGATGACTGATATCCAGCAGACCGTATACGTAGTAGAGATGATGAGGCGGTTCGTGATTCATTGGAATTGCTGCTGAAATCCGACGGCAAGCCGGTTCAGACCTTTGAGAGTGCTACCAGCTTCCTCAAAGAGTATTCCGACAAGATGGCTGGCTGCATTGTGCTGGATATCCGCATGCCCGGTATGGACGGCATGGAATTGCAGAAGAAGCTGAACGACAAGCATTCGATTCTGCCCATCATCTTCGTCACCGGCCACGGCGATGTGCCCATGGCGGTGGATGCCATGAAAGAGGGCGCGGTCGATTTTATTCAGAAGCCGTACCGGGAAGAGGCGCTGCTGGAGAAAATCGAAGCGGCACTGGCGCAGGACCTTGAGCAGCGCAAGACTCTGGACGAAAAGCAGGAAATCATTCGCCGGGTGAAAAGCCTGACCCCACGTGAGCATGAAATCATGGATCGGATGATTGCCGGGCAAGCGAACAAGGTGATTGCGATCGAGCTTGAGATCAGCCAGCGTACGGTGGAGATCCACCGTTCCCGGGTCATGCACAAAATGGGTACCCATTCACTTGCGCATCTGGTCCGTATGGTCTTGTCCGTAAAGGACCTTATCGACGCCCGTTGATCCAGGCGGCATCATACGGAGACGTTTTTAACCGGCTCCCTTTATATGACTGAAGTTGTCAGTGAGAACTCGGAGGTGACGGTTCTGCTTGTGGATGACAATCCGCAGAACCTCAAAGTCCTCTATGAGACCCTGAAGGATAAAGCTATCGCCTGCTGATCGCCAACGAGGGCCAGAAAGCACTGGACCTCGCCCACCGGCATCAGCCCGAAGTGATCCTGCTGGATATCATGATGCCCGACATGGACGGCTACGAGGTGTGTGAGCGCCTCAAGGCTGACCAGGCGACCGCTGACTGTGCGGTTGTATTTCTGTCGGCGCTGGATGACCTGCAGGCCAAGGTGAAGGGTTTCTCGCTGGGTGGTGCTGACTACATTTCCAAGCCCTTCCAGTCCCTTGAGGTAATTGCCCGGGTAAAGACCCACGCCCGCGTCATCCGGTTGGAGCGCGAGCTTCAGGCCCGTAACCGGGAGCTGAAGGGTGATCAGGCCCGCATCCTGAACTCGATCAGCGAAGGTATTTACGGTCTGGACGAAAACGGTGTCATCGAATTTGCCAACCCGGCTGCGGCACAGATCATGGGATGTCCGGTTGATGAGTTGATCGGCCGGAATTTCTTCGAAACCCATTTTGCCACCTGCCAGGAAGGCCAGGACGGTTTGCCTGGTCACACTACCTGCAGTCAGGGCGTGGCTGAAAATCAGCGCAACATCCGGATGTTGCGTATGGACGGCAGCGGTTTTCCCGCCCAGTACCGGTCTACGCCAAAGCTGGACCAGGGCGAGCTGCACGGTGCCGTAGTGGTGTTCGATGACATAACCGCCGAACTGCAGGGCGAAGCCGCCCTGGAAGAGGCGCGGGCACTGGTGCAGGAGCAGCGAGATCAGCTGGCTCATGCCTCGCGTCTGACCACTATGGGTGAGATGGCAGCCGGTTTTGCCCACGAGGTGAATCAGCCGCTTACCGCGATCACCAATTACGCGCGTGTATCCAAGCGCATGATGGCCAAGGAAGAGCCGGATCTGGGGCTGCTGGGTGAAACCCTGGATAAGATTGAAGCCCAGTCACACCGCGCCAGTGAAATTATTCGCCGCATCCGTCGATTCATGAAAAAACCGGCCACAGGTAAGGAAGTCATCTCGGTACCGGCGCTTCTTGAGGATACTCGCCAGTTTGCTGAAGTGGATATGCGCAACAACGAGGGCGGCATTGATTTGTCAGTGCCCGACGACCTGCCCGACGTGACCGCCGATCCGATCCAGGTTCAGCAGGTTGCTCTCAACCTGATCCGAAATGCCCTCGAGGCCACCCGAAGCGCCGACGCTTCAGTTCCGGTCCATGTGAGTGCTGCGCTGCTGGGTTCCAGTTGTGTCCGGGTGCAGGTGCGGGATCACGGTATTGGCCTCCCAGACGACGCCGAGGACAAATTGTTCCTGCCGTTCTACACCACCAAGGACGAAGGCATGGGGATCGGCCTGGCAACCTGTCGGTCGTTGATTCAGCCCAAGGCGGCGATATAGGCTTTGAGCGTCCAGAAGGTGGCGGTGCCTGTTTTTACTTCACCTTGCCGATCGCGGGCTCCTCAGGCGCTCCCTGTGCTCCAGAGCAACCGTCAGGATTTGAACAGGGCTAGTGGCTCGGCTAGAGCCATTCAATGCGGCCGCTTAGATGCGGCGCATTGCCCTGGGCATTCAGCAATTGAAAGTCCCACCCGGATTCACCTGTCCGCCAGTTTAATTGCGCGGTTCCCGGCAGCAGTAAAGGTTTCTTGAACTGGCAGCTGATCCTTACCGGGCCTGGTTGCCAGTCCTTTTGCTGTTCCAGCATGGCCAGCGCCTGAGCTTTACTCCACATTCCGTGTGCAATGGCTTTCGGGAACCCGAAGGCCCGGGCAGTGACTGCGTGCATGTGAATAGGGTTGCGGTCACCGGAGACGCCAGCGTATCGACGTCCGGTCGGCTCGGGCGCGTTTATGCTGACGGTATTGGGGTAGCGCTCAAGTTCAGGTGGCGGGGCCTTCTTTGTGGTGGTGCTCTCGGTTCCCGATCCTCGGGACAGGTTTATGCTCGACTCCTCCCACACCAACTGCCCGGCTGAATAGACCTCGGTAATCAGGTCAAACTCCAGGCCCCGGCTGGTGCGTTCCTGTGCGCCCAGTCGCACCCTCAGGTCCAGAATTTCACCCCGCCCTATCGCTCGATGCTGGGTGATGGTGTTGCGCAAGTGCACCAGTCCCAATAGGGGTAAAGGAAAGCGCTTGTCGGTCAGCAGCTTCAAGTGCAGCGGAAAAGCCATAACATGGGGCCAGGTAACGGGCACCCGGATGCCGGGTTGGAAGCCGCAAATTGCATCGTACCTGGTCAGGGTTTCGTTGTAGGTGCTGGCGCCAATCAGTTCGGCTGATAGGGAAGGTAGGGCAATGTCACCGTTATTCTTGGGGTTCTTCGGTGCCAGGGCTCTGGTGTAAAGGGGCAGCAATTTCGGTGGCTGGCGGTAATAGATCAGCGGATCTGGCATGTCGTTATTCTCCTGGCTTGAATCGTGCCTTTTGAGTAAATTCGCATCTGATCGCTTCTGTTCAAGCCGCATGGGTACCAATCCTTATTTTCATTTTGGTACAACTGTGCCTCTGTGGCCTGATATGCTCTAATACCAGAGGTTAGCCTGCGAACATTTATATTACAGGTTTCAACTCTGGCAAATTCAGCCGGATCAGGCATTGACCGGCGTGCATGGCCGACTGTCCGGTGGGTCAAAGTGGTATTTGATAAATAAGAAAGCGGGATCGTATGCAGGAACTTCGTGACGCGGGAGTGATGTTGCGCCTGATCTATGAGGCGATGAAGCAAAAGGGTGTTGATACCGACGCGATATTCAGTCGTTTGGGTGTTGATGAAGCTTACGTTTACACCGAGCAGCTGCGGACACCCCACAGCGCCCAGCTGTATTTCTGGCAGGCGGTGGAGGACGTATCTGGCGATCCGGATATCGGATTGCACCTGGGTGAATTGCTCCCGGCCTACAAGGGCCAGGTGCTGGAGTATCTGTTCCTGAGCAGCCCCACCTTTGGTGAAGGCCTACGACGGGCGCAGAACTACCAGCGTTTACTCAGCGATGCCGCGAATACGGATTTCTTTATTGAGGGCGATGATGCGTGCATGGTGCTCGATGCCGCCTCCGACGAGGTTAGCCGCCTGAAGCATTTTAATGAATGCTTCGTGCAGGGTGTGATCATCTTTTTCCGCTCGATTACCAACAATTCGTTCTATCCGTCCAGGATTGAATTCGAACACGAACGAACCGAAGGGCAGGCGCACGTTGCTGAGATTCTTGGATGCGACGTGGTGTTTGGAGCCGAGGAAAACCGGCTCTACTTCCCGGTAAAACTGCTGGCTCATGCGTCGCCCCATGCCGAGCCGGAACTGCTGGATTTGCACGAGCGGTTTGCCAGTGAGCAGGTCGCGCGGTTGGAAAAAAGGGACATTGTTGGCCAGGTTGAGCGTATTGTCGCCGAGTTGCTGGACAGTGGTGAGGTCACTCTGGACGCGGTCGCCGGGCGCCTTGAAATCAAACCGAGGACTTTGCGCACTCGGCTGGCGGAGGCGGAAACCAGTTTTAACCAGGTACTGGCAGATTTCCGCTATCGGCTGGCCCGTCAGTTGCTCGCGACCACCGACGAGTCCATTGACGAGATTGTGTACCTGACCGGATTTTCCGAGCCCAGCACTTTCTATCGGGCCTTTAAGCGGTGGTCGAACATGACCCCGATTGAGTACCGGAAAACAGCGCAGGGCAAGGACGCGATGGTCGCTGCTATGTAGTTAATATGTAGCGAATATGCAGCAAAGACGGATTCCGAATATTTTTTCGGAAAAAGCGTTGACATAAATAAGGGCGTCTTTATAATGCGCCCTCGTTGTCACAGAGCAATCACACCCTTGATTGCGCAGCCCAAGTTGGGCGAGACGTGATGACCAACGCGGAGCGGTAGTTCAGCTGGTTAGAATACCGGCCTGTCACGCCGGGGGTCGCGGGTTCGAGTCCCGTCCGCTCCGCCATTTTTTCCTTCCCCGCTTTACCTTTTTCTTCTCTGTTTTATCGTTCTCAGCTCTTACATCATTTTGTCATTTCTTTGTCATCACTGTGCTTCAGTGTTTGCTTTCGTGTGTTGTAAAAAAACGGGAGTGACTCATGCTGGATTACGAGGAAGAGCTGATCGAAAGTCAGTTCGAAGAGTTTGACGACGACGATGGCTGTGACGACGCCACCGAAATCTGACTGACTGATCTTAGTTGTTGCCGGTGTTCGCCGGGACTGATTGCAAACCAGCGCTTGTAAGCTTTGTGAAACGCCGCCGGATTGGCAAAGCCCAATAGCCAGGCAATCTCTGCCAGTGAGGTATCCGTCTCCCGGATGTATTCGGTGGCCAACTGTTTCCGGGTATCATCCACCAGTTCTCGAAACCTTGTGCCCTCAGCGCTTAATTGCCGTTGCAGTGTCCACGGGGCCACGCCCAGTTTGGTAGCGACGATATTCAGTCCCGGGCTTTCGCCCCGGAACAGGGGGGGTAGCAGATGCCTTACCCGGTCGGCTGTCGTCCATCCCCGCTGTATTTGCTGCAGTTCCCGTTCACAGATTTCCACCAGTTGCTCATGCGTGGCCGGTTGCGCATTCAGGGACGCCTGCGCCCACGACTCGGGTTTCACGGTGATGCTGTTCTCCTCCGCGCCAAAGTGCACCGGGCAACGGAACCAGCTTTCAAACAGATCATCCTGACCGATGGAGGGATACTCGATGGTAACCCGTTCAAGCACCTCATACCGATTGGTGATAGTGCGAACGAACTGAGTCCACGCCGCGAGAACCGAATCCACCACAAAGTAGTTGAACGCGTTGTAGGGCCGGATCGAATAGAACAGAACTTGCCGATCCCGGGATCGCACCGAGGGGGCGCCTCGGCTGTTGTGGCTTGAAAGGGTGGAATAGCGCACCAGGGTGGGCAGAGCCGCTCCCACAGTGGGCGCGCATTGGCCTGCCAGTCCGGCAATGCCGGTATCGACCGGGCGGGTCAGTGCGCCCATGCGCAAGCCCAGAGCACGGTTGCCGGTTTGAGCAATAGCGGCGTGTCCGAGGCGCATATAGCGCGGAATACTGATGCGGGCGACCGGCGAGGTCAGGGTCTCGTTGCTCAGCCGGAAATCAGAAATCAGTTGTTCGATATTGACGCCTTCCGCCGCGGCAGCCCGCAACAGTACCGAGGCGTATCGAACGCTGATGTCGCCAAGGGCATTTTGGCGTTGTGGTTGGGGCGACGGTCGTGTGCTCATCGAGGGCTAAAGATAGATTCTGTCTGACATGTAATTTCAGGATAACAGAATGTTATCCACGGATATTGTTGATCGCAAGTTAGCCGGGTAGCTTAGAGCCATACAAAAAGCTGGACCCCTTGAAGGTCCGCCCCTGACGAGCATGAGGAGACCACCATGACCGCAACCGCCACGCCAGGCGTCGCCAAATACCCGAACCTGCTTGAGCCGCTTGATCTAGGCTTTACCAAATTGCGCAACCGGACCCTGATGGGTTCCATGCACACGGGGCTGGAGGAGGCCAAGAACGGTTTCGATCGGCTCGCTGCGTTCTACGCCGAGCGGGCCCGTGGCGGCGCTGGCTGATCGTGACCGGCGGTATTGCGCCCAACGTTGAGGGTGGGGTTTTTCAGCACGCGGCCAAGATGACCGGTCAGGACGAAGTCGAGCAACACAAGATCATCACCCGCGCTGTGCATGAGGCTGACGGTAAGATCTGCATGCAGATCCTGCACGCCGGGCGCTATGCCTATTCGCCGGAGCTGGTTGCGCCCTCGGCCATTCAGGCACCGATTAACCCGTTCAAGCCTAACGAACTGGACGAGGCCGGCATCGAGAAGCAGATTCAGGATTATGCCGACTGTGCGGCCCTGGCCCAGGGCGCCGGCTATGACGGTGTCGAGATCATGGGTTCTGAGGGGTATTTCATCAACCAGTTCATTGTCTCCCACACCAATCACCGTACCGACGGCTGGGGCGGCAGTTACGAGAACCGCATTCGCCTGCCCCTGGAAATCGTTCGCCGGGTTCGTGAGCGCGTTGGCGAGAAGTTCATTCTGATTTACCGGTTGTCGATGCTGGATCTGATTGAAGATGGTAGCACCTGGGAAGAGGTGGTTCATCTGGCCAAGGAAATCGAGAAGGCTGGTGCTACGATCATCAACACCGGCATTGGCTGGCACGAGGCGCGGGTACCGACCATTGCTACCTCAGTGCCCCGGGGCGCCTTCACCAAGGTGACCGCACGCCTGAAAAGCGAGGTCAGCATTCCGCTGGTCACCACCAACCGAATCAACATGCCGGACGTGGCAGAGAAGATCCTGGCCGAGGGTGACGCTGATATGGTCTCCATGGCTCGTCCGTTCCTCGCCGATTCGGACCTGGTATTGAAGGCCGCCGAGGACCGGGCTGATGAAATCAACACCTGCATCGGCTGCAACCAGGCCTGTCTGGACCATACCTTCAGCGGCAAGCTGACGTCCTGCCTGGTTAACCCGCGGGCCTGTCACGAAACCGAGCTGACCTGGGTGAAAGCAGCGTCACCGAAGTCGATCGCCGTGGTCGGTGCCGGTCCTGCGGGCCTGGCCTTTGCGTCGGTCGCGGCCGAGCGTGGCCACAAGGTCACCCTGTTCGACGCTGGCAGTGAGATTGGCGGTCAGTTCAATGTCGCCAAGCGTATCCCGGGCAAGGAAGAGTTCTACGAAACCCTGCGCTATTTCCGAGTCATGCTGGATAAGCATGGTGTTGATGTTCGGCTGAACACCCGGGTCGATGTCGAGGATCTCAAGGCAGGCGGGTACGACGACGTGGTTCTGGCGACCGGTGTTCACCCGCGTACGCCCGAGATTGAAGGTATCGATCATCCGAAAGTCATCGGTTACCTCGACGCCTTGCTGGAGCGTAAGCCGGTCGGTCAGAAAGTCGCCGTTATCGGTGCCGGTGGAATTGGTTTCGACGTCTCCGAATTCATCGTGCACAAGGGTACCTCAGCGGCCCTGGACACGGACCACTTCATGCGCGAGTGGGGTGTGGATCTCAGCGTTGAGCACCGTGGCGGTATTAAGGGGGTAACACCGGAAGTGCCGGAGCCGGCCCGCGAGGTTTACCTGCTGCAGCGTAAAGCGTCGAAAGTGGGTAAGAACCTGGGTAAGACCACGGGCTGGATTCACCGGACGTCGCTGAAGAATCGTGAGGTACAGATGGTGCCGGGGGTCAGCTATCGCAAGATTGACGACGATGGCCTGCACATCACGGTAACGCCCAAAGGCGCAGAGCAGGGCGAGGATCGTGTATTGCCCGTGGACACCATCATCGTCTGTGCAGGCCAGGAGCCTCTGCGTGAACTGCAAGGCGGGCTGGAAGCCGCTGGCGTTGCCGTGCACCTGATCGGCGGCGCGGATGTTGCGGCCGAGCTGGATGCCAAACGCGCCATTGATCAGGGCAGTCGCCTGGCCGCCGAACTGTAGGGTTCTGTGTGAGCGCCAGTGGTTTACCGCGGCGCTCACAAAACGTTGCAGTTTTTCCCTGTGCACAAGAAATTGACTGACTAGACTGTTAGCCGAAGTCTGCCAGTTTGTGGAGCCGCCCTTGTTGGATTACATTGGCGGTTCTGCCAGCACCGCATGCGTTGGAACATTCCGTGTGGTTTCGACGTGTTGGTGGTATATCTTGTGATATTTAGGGAGTAGTAGATGGTATCTGCCGACCAGTCGACGGACGGTTACGCGGCGGTCTTTTTCATGGACGAAGGTCAGGTCGTCCGCCAGATGCGCGCCAGCGAGTTTGGTGCGTTCCTGGATGGTTACGTGGGGTTGTCCGACCTCGCGGAGACCGATGTCAAAGCCGTGCTGGTTGAACTGGACCCGGAGCTGCGTGTCCAGGCGCTGGTGTTTTTCCGCATCTGGTTCGATGAAGAAGGGCGGGCGGACGCCAACTGGAACGTTCCCATCGAAGATCTCGCCAAGCGGGGTGCCAAAGGCCCTGATCTGGGCGGTGGTGCGATACGGCTGGTATGCCGTAGCCAATGCCCAGAACCGCGGTTCGCCGACGAGTTGTGGGATCCTGACATGACTCCCGGCAACAACCACTTCCAGGCCATCCGCAAGGCCGTTGACGGCAATTCCCTGAAATTCCGCAAGATTGAGGCTCGGCCAGCCCGGCGTGAAGAGGATATTCCGGTACTCAGTGCCGACTCCGACTCTGCTGACGATGATGAGGATTCGGGCACTTCCGCGGATCGCGTGCGCCTGGCCCAGGTCATCCGCGAGCAGCGCCTGCGCATCAAGACGTTGCAGAGTGTTCATCGTGACACCATGTCTGATCTGCAGCGCGAACACCGCCTGGAGCTGCAGGCCCTGCGGGGTGAATTCGCCGAGATTGAGCAAAAGTACGAGCGCCAGCGTCTGAGCAATGAGCAGCTGAAGAAGAGGTTGTCAGAGCGTAATGAACAATATCTGACGATGCAGGAGCAGATCGCGGAGGGCGGTGAAGCCAAGGAGCGGGAAGACGCCAACACCAATGCCGAGATGGTGTTGCTCCGGGAGCAGCTGGATCGGAAGCAGCGTGAGCTGGAACTCCGCGACGACCGGATTGTGGCGCTGGAGCAGGAAAATCATGACCTGAGAAATCAGGAGCCGGTCGAAAATTCGATCATGGACCACCTCAAGAAGCAGTCGGTGTTTCTGGTGGCCTATCAGCCCGGAGCCGGTCACGTCACCCTGAAGTTCGAGGATATCAACACCTATTTCGCCAATCCGGTGGGCTATGCGGCCCAGCGGTGCGGTATGAATGAGCCTGCCTATCGGGACTGGCTCGAACACTACGAGCATCCCGTCTGCCGGTATGCCGACAAGAATGGCAGCCCCTGTGGCGAGCCGGTCATGCGCATCAGTCAGCCTGGAGAATTTCGCCCGGGTGTCGACGATCGTTGCGAGCAGCACAAGGCCTGACCTCGCGATCTTTTTTCAGTATCGGGGCGACTTTCGTTAAACTGTGAGCCAGATTGTCACGGGGCTCTGAGATTTGACAGGCCCCATCGCATCCCGACACCACAGGAAGTCTCATGGATCAATTCAGGAATATTGGCGTTATTGGCCGGATGGGTAGCGTGAAGGTGGTTGAATCCCTGCGCCAGCTCAAGCAATACCTGATTGCCAATCATTATCACGTCATACTGGAGGAAGACACCGCGGGTATGCTGCCCGGCCACGGTCTGCAGGTGGCCAGCAAAAAGCTGCTGGGCGAAATCTGCGATCTGGTTATCGTGGTGGGGGGCGATGGCAGCTTGCTGGGTGCCGCGCGTGAGCTGGCCAAATCGAAGATTCCGTTATTGGGCGTTAACCGTGGTCGACTTGGTTTCCTGACCGATATTTCGCCCTCGGATCTGGAAGAGCGCCTGGGTAAGGTGCTGGAAGGTGAGTACATCGAGGAGACTCGCTTTCTGCTGGACGGCAATGTCGAACGCAATGGTCAGCCACTGGGCTTCGGGACTGCGCTCAACGACGTTGTCCTGCACCCGGGCAAGTCCACCCGGATGATTGGCTTTGATCTCTTTATTGATGGTCACTTTGTTTACAGCCAGCGCTCGGATGGCCTGATCGTGGCTACCCCTACCGGCTCCACCGCATACTCGCTGTCTGCAGGCGGCCCGATCATGCATCCCAAGCTGGATGCCGTGGTTTTGGTGCCGATGTTTCCCCACACTCTCAGCAGTCGCCCCATCGTTGTCGATGGCAAGAGCGAGATCAAACTGGTGATCGGGGAGACCAATGAAACCTATCCGCAAATCTCGTTTGACGGCCAGATGAACATTGCCTGCGCTCCTGGTGACATCATTCGTATCACCAAGAAGCCGTTCAAGATCCGACTTATTCATCCGACGGATCACAATTTCTACGCCACCTGCCGTGACAAGCTTGGCTGGGCAAGCGACATTTCATCGAGTTGATCATGGCTGTAAACAGACAAGCCGCACACCGCGGTTACGACATCATTGGCGACATCCATGGCTGCGCCAACACCCTGATCCGGTTGCTGGAGCAGATGGGCTACCGCAAGGTGAACGGGGTGTATCAGCACCATCGCCGCCAGGCCATCTTCATTGGCGATATCATCGACCGGGGGCCGCGAATTCGCGAAGCCCTGCATCTGGTTCGCGACATGGTGGAACATGGCTCGGCCCGGATAGTAATGGGCAACCATGAGTACAACGCCCTGGGTTACTGCACCCGGGCTCGTCCCGGTAGCGGCAAGAAATGGCTGCGAGAGCACAACGCCCGCCACAACCGTCTGATCCGGGAAACGCTTGATCAGTTCGATGACCATCCCCATGAATGGAACGAGTTTCTTGAGTGGTTCTACACTATTCCCCTGTTTATCGAGGAAGAGGGTTTCCGGGTGGTCCACGCCTGCTGGGATGGAGACCTCATTGAGAAGTTCAAGCGGGTCCAGGGTGGCGCCTGCATCGATGAGGATTTCCTGCATGCCTCGGCTGCTATTGAATCCTTTGCCGGCCAGGTGATGGACACCTTGCTTCGTGGCACTGACCTGCGATTGCCGGAAGGTACCAGTATCACCGGGCGGGACGGCTATGTCCGGGAGTTTTTCCGGACCAAATTCTGGGCCGACGATCCCGAGACCTACGCCGATGTGGTGTTCCAGCCGGATCCTCTGCCGCCGGAGGTGGCGCGCAAGATATTGACGGACCAAGAGCGTAAGCAGTTGATCAGCTATCCGCTGAGTGCGCCGCCGGTTTTCGTTGGTCACTACTGGATGGAAGGCGAGCCGGCGCCGCTGAAGGGCAATGTCGCCTGTATCGATTACAGTGCGGTCAAGTACGGCCGGTTGGTGGCTTATCGCTTCGATGGAGAGGCAGTTCTCTCCCCGGACAAGTTTGTCTGGGTGGATGTGTCCCGCCCCGAGCAGTTCGGCTACCCCAACATGGAAGACAGTGTTGAGCGTTAACGCCGTTAATGCCTGTTACCCCGAGAGTCGAGGTAGTTTGTGTACCGCGTAAAGCAGTTGGATACCACGGTCGATCTGGCTGGCTTCAGTCAGTGGCTGACCGGTCAGGGTGTACCGCACCGAATCACCGAGGAAAATGACCAACAGGTTCTCTGGTTGGAAAATCCCCAGCACGCGGAACCAGTCCTGGAAGCCCTGGAGCGTTTTCTCGCCGAGCCTGAACTTCGGGACGCGGTTGATCGCCAGCAGCGTTCCCCGGTCTTCGTTGGTGGGCGCTGGCAGCCGTCGCCCAGGCACGCACCGCTGGTGCTGAGTGCGATTGTCGTTGCTCTGCTCATGGTCTGGGTGACATCCATGGGCCGCAATGAGCTGGCGGCTGGGCTGATGATGATCGATCCGCGCGATTTTGATTGGTCGACCCTGGCCGGTCGGATTGATGCGATTTCCAGTACCCTGGCTAGCGGACAGGTCTGGCGCCTGCTGACACCCGATTTCCTGCACTTCAGCTGGACCCACATCATTTTTAACTCGGTGATGCTGTGGTTCCTCGGCAGTCAGATTGAATGGTTTGATGGGCGAGGGCGGTTACTCACGCTCTTTCTGGTCACCAGTATTTTCTCTAATGGTCTTCAGTACCTGGTATCAGGTCCACTGTTCGGTGGGCTGTCGGGTGTGGTGTACGGCATTCTGGGTTATTGCTGGCTCAGTCAGCGCAAGTCGCCGCGATTCCAGTTTCCACCGGCACTGGTAACGTTCGCTGTAGCCTGGATGGTGATTGGCTTTACCCCGTTTACCGAAATGCTGGGGCTGGGCCGAATGGCCAATGAAGCGCACCTTGGCGGGTTTGTCAGTGGAGTGGCCCTTGCGTTGCTTTTGCCCGTAAAAAGACGGTGACAGCTCAAAAAAAGCCCCACCAGAAGGTGAGGCATTAAAAGAGCTTTTAGCTCCTGATGAGAGAGACCAAATGAAACGACCGTTGTCATTTGGTGGATTAATGATAATTATTATCGTTTGCATCTGTCAAACGATTCCGGCACATTTTTTTGAAGAGCGTTTCGGGAGTACCGAATGACTTACGATGAATTGATCGAACGACTGGATCCCACCGTCTACCGCAGCTTGCGTCTGTCTATTGAGCTGGGTAAGTGGCCGGATGGACGAAAACTGACGCCGGAGCAGCGGGAAATCAGCCTGCAGGCGGTGATTTACTATGAAAACCTGCACGGCGTCCCGGAAGAAGAGCGCACCGGTTATATCGACCGTGGTCGCAAGGCGGGTACTGCTTGCGATCCGTCGGTACAGCGCCAGAACAGCGCGGGCAACGATGTTGATCCGGACCAGTTTGTTGAGGTTAAGTCTTGAGTGATCTGATCGACGTATCGGGCCGGCTGCGCAAGATGCCGGCCGAGGCCGGAGAGCCGGTAACCTATTCCATTGCGGTCGGCGACAGCCGGATCCCGCTCAATGAATACCTCGGCAAGCAGGTTCGCATCGATTTCGAGGGTGTTATTCGTTGCATCAACTGCGATCGCACCACCAAGAAAAGCTTCAATCAGGGCTTTTGTTTTCCGTGTTTTCGGAAACTGGCGGCCTGCGACACCTGCATCATGAGCCCGGAGAAGTGCCACTATCACCTGGGCACCTGTCGCGAGCCGGAGTGGGGCGAGACCCATTGCATGGTGGAGCACGTGGTTTACCTGGCCAACTCGTCTGGTCTTAAGGTGGGCATTACCCGTGGAACCCAGGTTCCCACCCGCTGGATCGATCAGGGTGCCGTGGATGCCATCCCCATGGTTCGAGTGGCAACCCGATACCTGGCGGGCCTGGTGGAAGTTGCCTGCAAGGCCCACGTTGCGGACCGGACCAACTGGCGTGCCATGCTCAAGGGCGATGTGCCGGAGTTGAATCTGGCGGAAGAGCGGCAGAGGATATTAGGTCTGATCGCGGACGATATGTCGGCGCTGAAAGAGTCTCACGGTCCGGATTCAATCCGTGAGGTTGATGAAGACGGTCTTGGGCTCAGTTACCCGGTGGCTGTCTGGCCGGAAAAAGTGAAGACTCACAACCTGGACAAGGCTCCTGAGGTTGAAGGGGTGCTGGAGGGGATCAAGGGCCAGTACCTGATCCTCGACACCGGCGTGATCAATATCCGGAAATTTACCGGGTACGAAGTTCGTTTTCGGGTGCTGGGCGACTGATTCGTCCGACACCCGCCTGACCTGACACATTCCCGCCTGCCGGATTGCCGGCAGTGCGCGGCTGAGTAACCTGGAGATAGACAATGCGCACCAATCAACCCCAGACCATTTACCTCAGCGACTATAAAGTGCCGCCTTACCTGGTTGATCACGTCGACTTGCGCTTTGAGTTGTTCGAAAACGGAGCGCGGGTTCACAGTGCCCTGGTTGTGCGTCGCAACCCTGAGGCTGGCGCCGGTGATATTCCCCTTGAGCTGGATGGTGACAGCCTGGTCCTGGAATCGGTCGGGCTGGACGGCGTCACCCTGAATGAAGCGGCTTATGAAAACCGCGGCGACAAGCTGATCATTGCCTCCGTGCCTGAGCGCTTTGAATTGACGGTGGTTACCTGGCTCGAGCCTCAGAACAATACCCGCCTGGAGGGGTTGTACAAGTCCTCCGGCATGTTCTGCACCCAGTGCGAGGCGGAGGGTTTTCGCTGCATCACCTATTTCCCCGATCGTCCCGATGTCATGTCCCGTTTCCGCACCCGAGTTGAGGCCGACAAGCAGGCCTACCCGGTGCTGCTGTCCAACGGCAACGATGTCGATCGCGGTGACCTCGACGATGGCCGCCACTTCGTCACCTGGGAAGATCCGTTCCCCAAGCCCTGTTACCTGTTTGCCCTGGTGGCCGGTGATCTGGTTGAGAAACGTGACACGTTCACCACCTGCTCGGGTCGGGACATCGATCTGAGGATGTATGTTGAACCACGTAACTCCGAAAAGTGCGAACACGCCATGGACTCGCTGAAGCGCTCCATGCGCTGGGACGAGGAGGTGTACGGCCGTGAGTATGATCTCGACATCTTCATGATCGTTGCGGTTGATGACTTCAACATGGGGGCCATGGAAAACAAGGGCCTGAACATCTTCAACTCGTCCTGCGTTCTGGCCAGCCAGGATACCGCCACGGACCTTGCCTTCCAGCGGATTGAGGCGATCGTGGCTCACGAATACTTCCACAACTGGTCGGGCAACCGGGTTACCTGTCGCGACTGGTTCCAGCTCAGCCTGAAAGAAGGCTTCACGGTGTTCCGCGACTCCCAGTTCTCGTCCGACATGGGGTCGCCAACGGTGAAGCGGATCGAAGACGTAGCCTTGCTGCGCACCGCGCAGTTTGCCGAGGACGGCGGCCCGATGGCGCACCCGATTCGTCCTGCGTCGTACATGGAGATTTCCAACTTCTACACCCTGACCATCTATGAGAAGGGTGCCGAAGTGGTGCGCATGATCCACACCCTGTTGGGCCCGGAACTGTTCCGGAAGGGCAGCGATCTCTATTTCGAACGCCACGACGGCCAAGCTGTGACCACCGACGACTTCGTCAAGGCGATGGAAGATGCCTCTGGCCGTGATCTTTCCCAATTCCGGTTGTGGTATGAGCAGGCGGGCACACCGGTGCTGAACGTGTCCGATGAGTTTGATGCGGAGCAGGGCGTCTATCGCCTCACCATCAAGCAGGCCATCCCTGATACGCCGGGCCAGACCGACAAGAAGCCTCAGCACATCCCCTTTGCGCTGGGGCTCCTCGGTGGCAAGCGTGAGTCTCTGCCGCTGCGCCTGCAGGCAGGTGAGCAAGATGCACCCACGGAGCGAGTGCTGGAACTGACCGGTGAGACCGAGGTGTTCGAATTTCATGGTCTCGATGAATGCCCGGTGCCGTCGCTTCTGCGGCAGTTCTCGGCACCGGTCCGTGTGCGCTACCCCTGGACTCGGGAGCAGCTGTTGTTCCTGATGAGCCACGATCCGGACGGCTTTAACCGTTGGGACGCTGGCGAGCGGCTGGCGGTGGATGTGATTCAATCGTTGGTGGGCACGCCGAAGGACGCACCAGTAGATTCCAGACTCGTGACCGCCTATCGGCACCTGGTGTCGGATTCATCTCTCGATCAGGCGCTGGTCGCCAAAATGTTGCAGCTGCCGTCGGAGGCCTACCTGATCGAGTTGGCGGAGAGTGCCGATGCACCTGCCATTCATGACGCCCGCGAGCGGGTGCTCAAGCATTTGGCCATAGCGCTGCGTGATGACCTGATTGCCTGCTACCGTCGCAATGTCGAGGCAGGAGCCTATCAGGTTACGCCTGACCAGATTGCCCGTCGCAGTCTGCGCAACACCGCGCTGGCGTGGCTGCTGCAGATTAACGACGAAGAAGGTCGGGAGCTTGCGCTGCGTCAGTTCCGGGAAGCGGACAACATGACCGATCGTATTGGCGCACTTCGTGCGTTGGTGAACTCGGATTATGAAGCTGACCGCGCCCAGGTTCTGGAGCAATTCTACGAGCGCTTCAAGGACGATCCTCAGGTGGTCGAGCAATGGTTCTCGGTGCAGGCCGCCAGTGACCGTGCTGGTCAGTTGCCACAGATTCACCAGTTACTCGAGCACGAGGCATTCGATTGGAAGAACCCGAACAAGGTGCGTTCCGTGGTGGGGGCCTTTGCCGGTCAGAATCTGGCCGCTTTCCACAGTCCCGACGGTTCCGGCTACGATTTTCTCGCCGATCAGGTCTGTCGCCTGGATGACAGTAACCCCCAGATTGCGGCCCGGCTGGTCACTCCGTTGACCCGCTGGAGGCGCTTTGCGCCGGCCTATAGCCAGCGCATGAAGGCAGCGCTGGAGCGGATCCGTGATAAAGCAGGTCTGTCACGGGACGTTTATGAAGTGGTCCATAAGAGTCTGGCCGGTTAATCGTTGAAGGGGTGTTCCGGCTGTGTCGGTCAAGTGAAGACACAGCCGGATACAAAATCGCACTTTTGATCGATAGACAATCTTGGACGTTCGTCTAGTCTGTGGCAAAGTCTGTGTCATGAGCAGACAACAATAAAAAGCCCTTCAGAGGCTTCCAGACGGACTAAGGTTATTCAATGAAATACAATAAGAACGCTATTCTCGGCGGCCTTATGGCCCTTTCTGTCGCCGCGGCACCAGCTTATGGTGCGGTGTCATCCAGCCAGGCTGCACGCCTCGGCAACGACCTGACCCCCTTCGGTTCACCGATGGCCGGTAACGAGGCGGGCACTATCCCGACCTGGGATGGCGGTATTACAGAGCCACCGGCAAGTTATGAGGGCAGTGGTCACCATCATCCGAACCCGTTTCCGGACGATGAGGTGCTGTTTACCATCAATGCCGACAATGCAGACCAGTATTCCGAGCATTTGACCGATGGCCTCAAGGCCATGTTCGAGGCTTATCCGACCACGTTCGAGATTCCCGTCTACAAAACACGCCGAAGCCACTCGCTACCGGAATTCGTCGAGAAGGATACCCGTGAAAACGCCACCAGCGCGAAGATCGTTGGTGAGGGTGCCGGACTTGATGGCGCCTTTGGCGGCTACCCGTTCCCGATTCTGAGTGGCAATGACGAGCAGAAAGCCTGGCAGGTAATCTGGAACCATCTGACCCGCTGGCGTGGTATCTCTCTGACCCGTCGTTCCAGTGAAGTGGCTGTCCAGCAGAACGGCGATTACACGCTGGTGACGTCGCAGCAGGAAGCGTTCTTCAATTACTACAATCCCGAGGGCGGTGAAGACACTCTCGATAATGTGATTTTCTACTACCTATCGTTTACCCAGTCGCCACCCCGTCTGGCCGGTGGTGCGATTCTGGTTCATGAAACCCTGAATCAGATTATCAATCCGCGAAACGGCTGGGGCTACAACGCCGGCCAGCGCCGCGTACGCAGGGCACCTAATTTGGGTTATGATTCCCCTATCGCGGCAGCCGACAACCTTCGTACGGCGGATGACACCGATATCTTTAACGGTGCCTTGGATAGATACAACTGGACGTATGAAGGCAAGCGGGAAGTGTACATCCCCTACAACAACTATGAGATTGCCCAAAAAGGACTGTCTTACTCCGAGATTCTGGGCAAGACCCATCTTAATCCGGACCTGATGCGTTGGGAATTGCACCGTGTTCACGTAGTTACGGCTACACTGAAGGACGGCGAGCGACACATCTACGCCAAACGGCGCTTCTACGTGGATGAGGACAGCTGGAATACTGCGCTTCTTGATCAGTACGATGGCCGTGGCGAACTGTGGCGTGTGAGCATGGGCGTTCTGAAGAATTATTACGAGCTGCCAGGTACCTGGACAGCGCTGGAGGCCTTCCACGATCTGCAGGCTCGTCGCTATCACGTTCAGGGTCTGGACACGGAAGAGCAGAATACGACGGTCTTCACCGATGATGTTCCTAACAAGCGATACTTCTCGCCGGCTGCGTTGCGTCGTCGGAGTGTTCGCTAAATTTCAGCGAAAATGGAACCCTCTGTACCAACTCAACGTTGGCACATACCATACCGGCAACTTTCGGGTTGTCGGTATGTTTATGCTGAAGGGCTCGAAAACTGATTCAAGTTACACAGTTACCAACAACTATAGGCAATCCGAATGGCTACAAGCTTTATGTGTAAAACCCTTGGTGCAGCATGCCTCGGGCTTTCCATGGCCTGTGCGACCCCTGTTGCATTTGCAATTGCGGACGTCATTGAGACACCGGCGCGTCCAACAGAGCTGGCTCCCGATAATCTTCTGAACGATGTTGAGCGTGCTGGCGATCGCCTTGTGGCGATTGGTGAGCGCGGTCATATCATCTTTTCAGATGATGAGGGGGTAACCTGGACCCAGGCAGAGGTCCCGGTTTCTGTCACGCTGACCGGCGTTGATTTCGGCAGCGAGACTCATGGCTGGGCTGTTGGCCACAGCGGTGTGGTGCTCCATTCGGACGATGCCGGCGAAACCTGGGAGCTTCAACTGACCGGTATCCGCGCCGCGGAACTGGCCATTGAAAGCCAGGAAGAAGCCATTGCAGAGATGGAAGAGCGTATTGCAGCCGCCCCGGAAGAAGAAAAGTCGGACCTGGAATGGGCGCTGGATGATCTGCTCTTTGCCCTTGAGAACATGCAGGCGGATCTCGATATCGGTCCGGTCAACCCGTTCCTGGATGTCTGGTTCGGCGATGAGGACACCGGTTTTGTCGTCGGCGCCTATGGTCTGTTCTTCCACACCCAGGACGGTGGCGAGACTTGGCAGGATTGGTCGCCGCGACTGGAAAACGCCCAGAACTTCCACTTGAATGCGATCACCCAGATTGGCGGCGGCGCCATGGTGATTGCCGGTGAGGCGGGGCAAATTCACGTTTCGCAAGATAATGGCCAGACCTGGGAGCGTCGTGAAAGTCCCTATCCTGGTTCGCTGTTTGGTGTGACTGGAACCAGTCAGGCGGAAGAAGTGTTGGTCTTTGGTCTACGAGGTACGCTGATGCAGTCCTCTGACCTCGGCCAGACCTGGACTACGGTCAATACTGGCTCCACCGCAACGCTCAATGACGGTGTGTACCTGAATTCCCGGATCATCCTGGTCGGTAACGGCGGCGCCGTACTTACCAGTGGTAATGGTGGTGATACCTTCCAGGAGTACCTGCGTGACGACCGATTGGGTCTCATGAGCGTGGTGCCGATTTCTGGCACTGAATTGCTGCTGGTCGGTGAGGGTGGTGTCACCACAACCAATGCCAAAGGCAAAAACCTTCAATAATGCCCTGATGTGGCAACAACCGAACAGACAATTAAGGGGCTTTTGAATGTCTAACCTTAAGCATGGCAAGGACGAGCATTACCTGACGACGCCAAAAGCGGAGCCGTTCCTGGAACGCCTGATCTTTAATAATCGCGCCGTTATCCTTTTTGGCTTCGTGCTGCTAACGCTCTTCCTGGGCTACAACGCTGCGAAGATCCAGCCGGACGCCAGTTTCGAGCGGATGATTCCGCTTGAGCATCCGTACATCATCAACATGCTCGATCACCGGGACGATCTCCAGAATCTCGGTAACTTCGTCCGTATTGCGGTGGAAGTGGAAGAAGGCGATATTTTCACCGCCGAGTACATGGAAACCCTTAAGCAGATCACCGACGAGGTGTTCTATCTGGACGGTGTTGACCGTTCCGGTCTGAAATCCATGTGGACCTCGAACGTCCGCTGGGTTGAGGTGACAGAGCAGGGCTTCCAGGGCGGCACGGTCATCCCGGATGACTACGACGGATCCGACACCAGCCTGGAAACTCTGCGTCAGAACGCGCTGCGCTCCAATGAAGTAGGGCGCCTGATCGCCGACAATTTCAAGTCGACGATTGTTTACGCGCCACTGTATGAAACCAATCCTGAAACTGGCCAGCCGCTGGACTACGGCGAGTTCTCTCGTCAGCTCGAGGAGAAAATCCGCTCGAAGTACGAAGAGCAGAACCCCAACGTTGAAATCCACATTGTTGGTTTTGCCAAGAAAGTCGGTGACCTGATTGAAGGTATCGGTTCAATCGCCTGGTTTGCCGGTATCACCATCGTACTGACTACGCTGCTACTGTTCTGGTACTCCCGCTGCATTGCCGGCACCCTGGTTCCGGTATTTACCTCCATCGTTGCCGTGTTCCTGCAGTTAGGCGCCCTGCGCCTGCTGGGTTACGGTCTCGATCCGTACTCCGTTCTGGTTCCATTCCTGGTGTTTGCGATCGGTATCAGTCACGGGGTTCAGATCGTCAACGCCATGGCGGTTGAAGCGGCCAAGGGTTTTGATGCGATAACGGCGGCACGTTTGGCGTTTCGTGCGCTCTATATTCCGGGCATGCTGGCCCTGATTTCAGATGCTTTTGGCTTCCTGACGCTGTTCTTTATCGAGATCGACGTAATCCGGGATCTGGCGGTTGCGGCCGGTATTGGTGTTGCCTTTGTAATTATCACCAACCTGGTGCTGCACGTCCTGATCATGTCTTATATCGGCATTTCTAAAGGCGGCGTGAAGCATGTCCAGAACCATGGAGAAAAACAGGACCGCAAATGGCATGCGCTGTCGTACTTCTCCCATCCCGGTGTTGCACCGATTTCCCTGCTGATCGCAGTAATTGGACTTGGGCTAGGCCTGTACTATAAGCAGGACCTGAAAGTGGGCGATCTGGATCGCGGTGCTCCTGAGCTGCGTGCAGATTCCCGTTACAACAAGGACAATGCCTTTATCATCGACAACTACTCCACCAGTGCCGACGTGCTTGTAGTGATGGTGAAGACACCGGTTGAGCAATGTACCCAGCACGACGTTCTGCGTGCCATGGACAGCCTGCAGTGGGAGTTGCAGAACACCCCGGGCGTCCAGTCGTCGGCCTCTCTGGCAGACGTCTCCAAGATCGTAACCAAGGCGCTGAACGAGGGTAACTGGAACTGGTACGAGATCTCCCGTAACCAGACCATCATCAACGCGTCTATCCGTAACGCTCCGTCAGGCCTCATCAACACGGACTGTAGCCTGACTCCGGTGCTGGTGTTCCTGGAGGATCACAAAGCAGAGACCCTGCAAACCGTGGTTGAGCGGGTTGAGGAATTTGCCTCAAGCGCCAGCAACGAGCAGCACACGTTCCTGCTGGCAGCCGGTAACGCCGGCGTGGAAGCGGCCACCAACGAGGTCATTTCCAACGCCAAGGACAAGATGCTGATCATGGTTTATGGCGTGGTGAGTCTGCTGTGTCTGCTGACCTTCCGCTCGATCCGGGCCGTACTGTGTATCGTGGTGCCGCTGGGGCTGACTTCCATCCTCTGTGAAGCGATCATGGCGGTCTCTGGTATCGGTATCAAAGTTGCCACGCTGCCGGTTATCGCGCTTGGTGTTGGTATCGGTGTCGACTACGGTATCTACATATACAGTAAGCTCGAGAAGTTCCTGTTGGAGGGCAAGCCGCTTCAGGAAGCTTACTTCGAGACGTTGAAGTCCACAGGTAAAGCGGTTATGTTCACCGGCGTGACCCTGGGTCTTGGCGTAGTGACCTGGATCTTCTCTCCGATCAAGTTCCAGGCAGACATGGGCTTTCTGCTGTTCTTCATGTTCCTGTGGAACATGGTGGGCGCAATCTGGCTGCTGCCGGCCCTGGCGCGCTTCCTGCTGCGCCCGGATCGCATGTTGGCCAAGGCTCAAGCCAAGAAATAATCGCTTTTCTGATTTGCAAAAAAGCCCGCTCTGCGGGCTTTTTTGTTTAATGGTCAAACGGTTAGCGGTGAGGGTCCTACTTTATTTATAATGTGATCTGGTCTATGTTCTAAAACGAACCATAAGCTCCTTCGAGCGCATCGTTGGGCTTTGAATACAACTAATCAGAAAAAGGAAGAACTCCCATGACATTGAAACTAAAGGTATCCGCGCTCGCTGTCGCTGCTGCGGTTAGTGCTGGTTTTGCCTCAACGTCCGTTTCTGCCCAAGAGCAGCGCTTTGTAACGATTGGCACTGGCGGTGTGACCGGTGTTTATTATCCTGCCGGTGGCGCGATCTGTCGTTTGGTCAATATGGATCGTAAAGAACACGGTATTCGCTGCTCTGTTGAGAGCACTGGCGGTTCCGTCTACAACCTGAACGCGATTCGCCAGGGTGAGCTGGATCTCGCTGTAGCCCAGTCTGACTGGCAGTACCATGCTTACAACGGCACCAGCCAGTTCAAAGACGATGGCGCCAACAAAGACCTGCGTGCGGTCTTCTCCCTGCACCCTGAGCCGTTCACTGTCGTTGCCAGCAAGGGCTCTGGCATCGAGAACTTTGAGGATCTCGAGGGTAAGCGTGTATCCGTAGGTAACCCGGGCTCAGGCCAGCGTGCCACAGCCGAGGTGCTGATGGACGAAATGGGCTGGACCATGGACAAGTTCTCCCTGGCCGCTGAGCTGAAAGCGGCAGAGCAGTCCCAGGCCCTGTGCGATGGCAACATCGACGCCTTCTTCTACACCGTAGGCCACCCCTCTGGTTCCATCAAAGAAGCAACCACGTCCTGCGACAGCGTGCTGGTTAACGTCGACAACGAGTCTAGCCAGAAGCTGATTGCAGACAACCCGTACTACCGTGAAGCGGTTATCCCTGGGGGTATGTACCGTGGCAGTGATGAAGACGTCACTACCTTCGGTGTGGCAGCAACATTCGTGTCTTCAACCGACGTTGCAGACGAAGTGGTTTATGAAGTCGTAAAAGCCGTATTTGAGAACTTCGACAGCTTCAAACGTCTGCACCCGGCGTTCGCTAACCTGAAGAAGGAAGAAATGGTATCTGACGCGCTGAGTGCACCTCTGCACCCAGGCGCGGCGAAGTATTACAAGGAAGCGGGCCTGATCGACTGATCTGACCGAAACCTTGCCCGGCCGCGGGCACAGTGTGCCCGCGGCTACTAATGACCCTCCGTTTTCCTCTGACAGGATTCAGCTATGACCAATAGCGACCCGAGAGCTGGGAACGACATCGACAAACAGAAAGTCGAAGAGTTCCTACAAACCGAATCCGGTGGAAGAGCGACGACAGGCCCTGCTGCCGTTATTCTGTTTGTTGTTCCACTGCTCTGGTCCCTTTTTCAGCTTTGGATAGCGTCACCGCTTCCTTACATCTTCGAGATGGGCGTCTTCAATTCCACGGAATCGAGATCCATACACCTTGCCTTTGCGGCGTTTCTGGCGTTTGCAGCTTCCCGATGATTCGCGGAAAGCATTCCAACCATGTGCCCGTGTATGACTGGATTCTTGCGCTGACGGCAGCATTCGCCGCATCGTACCTGTACATCTTTTACGACCAGCTAGCGACTCGTCCTGGTGCCCCGAACACCCAGGATATGGTGATTGCGCTGGGTGGTCTGGTATTGCTTCTGGAAGCCACCCGTCGTTCGTTGGGTTTACCACTGACCATCGTGGCTGGTGTATTCATCGTTTATTCTCTGGCTGGCCCCTACATGCCGGACGTTATCTCGCACAAAGGGGCGAGTCTGAGCAAGCTGGCATCGCACCAGTGGCTTGGCACCGAAGGCGTGTTTGGCGTGGCGCTTGGCGTCTCGACCAGTTTCGTCTTTCTGTTTGTGTTGTTTGGTGCTCTGCTTGAACGTGCAGGCGCCGGTAACTACTTCATCAAGGTGGCCTATGCGCTGCTGGGCCACATGCGTGGCGGACCCGCCAAGGCAGCCGTGGTATCCAGTGGCCTCAGTGGCGTGATTTCCGGTTCCTCCATTGCCAACGTGGTGACACTGGTACCTTTACCATTCCGCTGATGAAGCGGGTGGGCTTCCCTGCCACCAAGGCGGGTGCGGTTGAAGTCGCTGCTTCTACTAATGGTCAGCTGACACCGCCGATTATGGGGGCCGCGGCCTTCCTGATGGTGGAGTACGTGGGTATTTCCTACCTCGAGGTCATCAAGCACGCGATCCTGCCGGCAATGATTTCGTATGTCGCTCTGATCTACATCGTTCATCTTGAGGCCTGCAAGCTCAATATGAAGGGCATCGAGCGTCTGGACCGGCCAACCTTGGCCCAGCGCATGCTGAACTGGGTAGTGATCCTGCTAGGGCTGAGTGTTTTGACTCTGGTGGTCTATTACGGCATCGGCTGGATGAAAGACTGGCTGGGCGCGGCGGCCATGTGGGTGCTCACGCCCATGCTACTTGCGGCTTACATTGGACTGGTCTGGTACGCGACCCGTTTCCCGGCTCTGGAGGAAGATGACCCCGAGCAGGCAATGGGTGAACTGCCACCGGTGGGCCCAACGGTCAAGACCGGGCTTTACTTCTTGCTTCCGGTAGTGGTCCTGGTCTGGTGCCTGACTGTTGAGCGCTTCTCGCCGCAGTTGTCCGCATTCTGGGCGACGGTGTTCATGATCTTCATCGTGGTTACTCAGGGCCCGCTCAAGGCGTTCTTCCACAAGCAAGGCGAGTATGGCAACCAGTTGAAGCAGGGTGTGGTCGATCTGGCCCATTCGCTGGTGACTGGCGCCCGAAACATGGTGGGCATCGGTGTTGCCACTGCGACCGCGGGTATCGTTGTCGGTACAGTTACGTTGACTGGCATCGGGTTGGTAATGACCCAGTTCGTGGAGTTCATCTCCGGCGGTAATCTGCTGCTGATGCTGATCTTCACCGCCATCATCAGCCTGATCCTCGGTATGGGGTTGCCGACCACGGCCAACTACATCGTGGTGTCGACTCTGATGCGCCGGTGATCGTGACTCTTGGTGCGGCCAATGGCCTGTTGGTGCCGCTGATTGCGGTGCATCTGTTCGTGTTCTACTTCGGCATCCTGGCGGACGATACGCCGCCGGTGGGGTTGGCGGCCTACGCGGCCGCGGCAATATCCGGGGCTGATCCAATACGAACGGGTGTGCAGGGCTTTACCTACGATATCCGAACCGCGATATTGCCGTTCATGTTCATCTTCAACACTCAGCTATTGCTGATTGGACTGACCGGCTGGATTGACCTGTTGATTACCATCTTCAGTGCGGTCACGGCGATGCTGGTGTTCTCGGCTGCCACCCAGGGCTACTGGTTTACCAAGACCCGCTGGTGGGAAACCGTGCTGTTGCTGCTGATCACGTTCACGCTGTTCCGGCCGGGCTTCTGGTGGGATAGGGTCTATCCGCCCACCGAGGACCGTCCAGGCGCAGAAGTGCTTCAGCATGTGGACGATGTACCGGCCGATGAGGCCATCATCCTTCAGGCCTCTGGTATGTCCATTGACGGTGAGGAAGTGTCCAAGTACCTGAGGTTGCCATTGCCAGAAGCGGAAACCCCGTCTGAGCGGCTGGCCGCAGCTGGTCTGGAGGTGTCACCCCAGGGTGAGGAGATGGTGGTTGATTTCGTTAACTTCGGAAGCATCGCCGAGAAGGCTGGTATCAGCTATGGCTGGAGCATTGACGCGGTCCAGATCCAGAAGGAGCGGCCGCCGAAAGAGCTGATGTTCATTCCGGCTCTGATCCTGCTGGCTGTGCTTGCCTTCGGGCAGTTGCGACGACGGGCCCGGGAGCGCGCTGAGCCTCAGGGCGCTGAAGGTGCCCAGGGCACCTGACGCTAACCTGGTCCGTAAAAACCCGGCATTAACCTGCCGGGTTTTTTTCTGGTAGACTCCGGATCGAATCGGCCCGCGGTTTGTATCGCGGAACGCCGTCATCATGTGATCTCTGGTATAGATCACCGCTGAGTAACCAATTGGAGCTTTTCATGCCCGTCGTAACTTTGCCGGATGGCAGCCATCGCAGTTTTGCAGAACCCGTAACCGTTCATGACGTTGCCGCCGACATTGGCGCAGGTCTCGCCAAGGCCGCATTGGCTGGCCGCGTGAATGGCCAGCTGGTGGATACCAGTTACCGCATTGAAGACGATACCGAGCTGGCGATTGTTACCGATCGCGACGAAGACGGCGTCGATATTATTCGTCATTCCACCGCCCACCTTCTGGCTATGGCGGTTAAAGAGCTGTTCCCCGAGGCCCAGGTAACTATTGGCCCTGTGGTCGACAACGGCTTCTACTACGATTTCAAATTCGATCGCCCGTTCACCAATGAAGATCTGTCGCGCATCGAAAAGCGCATGGAAGAGTTGTCCAAACAGGATATTCCGGTGTCCCGGTCCGTGCTGTCCCGTGACGAGGCGGTGAAGCTGTTTGATGATATGGGCGAAGAGTACAAGGTCCGTATTATTGAGGACATTCCGGGTAACGAGGATCTGTCGTTCTACCGCCAGGGCGATTTCATCGATCTGTGTCGTGGCCCGCACGTGCCCAGTACTGGCAAGCTGAAGGCGTTCAAGCTCACCAAGGTGGCCGGTGCTACTGGCGTGGTGATACCAACAACGAGCAGCTGCAGCGGGTCTATGGCACCGCGTGGGGCAACAAGAAGGATCTGAAGGCCTATCTGCACCGCCTGGAAGAGGCGGAAAAGCGGGATCACCGTAAGATCGGCAAAAAACTGAACCTGTTTCATATGCAGGAAGAAGCGCCAGGTATGGTGTTCTGGCACCCGGACGGCTGGTCGCTGTACCAGGAAATCGAGCAGTACATGCGCGACAAGCTGCATTTTCACGGTTACAAAGAGATCAAGACACCGCAGGTGGTCTCCCGTGCGTTGTGGGAAAAGTCGGGTCACTGGGACAAGTTCCACGATGACATGTTCACCACCGAGTCAGAAAAGCACGATTACGCCATCAAGCCGATGAACTGCCCGTGCCACATTCAGGTGTTCAACCAGGGCCTGAAGAGCTACAAGGACCTGCCGCTGCGGCTGGCCGAGTTTGGTTCATGTCACCGTAATGAGGCGTCTGGTGCGCTGCATGGTCTGATGCGGGTGCGTGGCTTTACCCAGGATGATGCGCATATCTTCTGCGAAGAAGATGCGATTCAGGAAGAAGTCTCCCGCTTCATTGATCTTCTGCACGAGGTCTATCAAGACTTCGGTTTTGACCAGATCCTCTACAAGCTTTCCACTCGTCCCGAGAAGCGGGTAGGGTCGGACGAGGTCTGGGACAAGTCAGAGGCCGCGCTGGAAGAGGCGCTGAACCGTGAGGGCGTTGACTGGGAACTGCTGCCGGGCGAGGGTGCTTTTTATGGTCCGAAGATCGAATTTTCCCTTAAGGACTGTATCGGACGGGTGTGGCAGTGTGGCACCATTCAGGTCGACTTCTCGATGCCGGGCCGATTGGGTGCCCAGTTTGTCGCGGATAATTCAGAGCGGAAAACACCGGTCATGCTGCACCGGGCCGTGCTGGGATCGTTCGAGCGTTTCATCGGCATTCTGATCGAAGAATACGAAGGCGCGTTTCCGACCTGGCTGGCACCAACCCAGGTGGCGGTACTGAATATTACCGATAATCAGCGTGATTATTGCGAGAATCTGGCGAAAAAGTGGGATTCTTTGGGTTATAGGGTTAATGCTGACTTGAGAAACGAGAAGATCGGCTTTAAAATCCGCGAGCATACTCTTAACAAGGTTCCCTACCTTGTCGTTGTCGGCGATAAAGAAGTCGAGAACAACGCCGTTGCGGTGAGAACCCGCAAAGGTGAAGATTTGGGAACACTATCGCTCGAAGCGTTCGAACAGCTTTTACAGAAAGAAGTTGAGCGCAAGGGCAACACAAAGACGGAGATCTAATTATTAAACAGCGAGCGAATCGGGGTGGGCGTACACCAAAGGCGCCGATCAATGAGAATATTGACGCAACCGAAGTCCGACTCATCGATGCCGAAGGCAATCAGGTCGGTGTAGTACCAATTGAGGACGCCATCAAGCAAGCTGAAGAGGCGTCTCTTGACCTGGTCCAGGTTACGGATTCCGATCCGATCGTCTGTAAGATAATGGACTACGGCAAGAAAATCTTCGACGAGAAGAAGGCCAAGGCGGCTGCCAAGAAAAAGCAGAAGCAGACGCAGGTCAAAGAGCTTAAGTTCCGACCAGGAACTGAAGAAGGGGATTATCAGGTCAAACTACGCAACCTGGTACGTTTCCTTGAAAACGGGGACCGCGGCAAAATCACTATTCGCTTCCGTGGACGTGAGATGGCACACCAAGAGATTGGTATGAAACTCATGGGCCGCATTGAAACGGATATTGAGGAGCTGGCAACGGTTGAGATGCGGCCGAAAATGGAAGGCCGGCAGATGACCATGATTGTGGCGCCCCGAAAAAAGAAGTGATCCTGTTCGGGTGATAATCCCCCGCGCTTGCGGGGGATTTGTCGTTCAGGGCCACATTTGATGTTCTTAAAAAATAGAATGCGGAGTTTTAAAAATGCCTAAGATGAAAACCAAAAGCGGAGCCACGAAACGGTTCAAGAAAACCGCCACTGGCTTCAAGCACAAGCAGTCCTTCACCAGTCATATCTTGACCAAGAAGAGCCCCAAGCGTAAGCGTCAGCTCCGCGGTACCAAGCTGATCGCTAAATCCGATGTGGCTTCCATCAAGCGTATGACCGCGTGCTAATAGCTCGCTAATCATTCCTGACAAGGTTTATTAAGGTAGAAGGATTAAAGTATGGCTCGTGTTAAACGTGGTGTGGTAGCACGCCGTCGTCACAAAAAGATTCTCAATCAGGCCAAAGGTTACTACGGTGCTCGTAGCCGTGTATTCCGTGTAGCCAAGCAAGCGGTTATCAAAGCCGGTCAGTACGCATACCGTGACCGTCGTAACCGTAAGCGTGCCTTCCGCGCTCTGTGGATCGCTCGTATCAACGCTGGCGCCCGCGCTAACGGTCTGTCATACAGCCGTCTGATCGCTGGTCTGAAAAAGGCTAACGTCGAAATCGATCGTAAGGTTCTGGCCGATCTGGCCATGAACGAGCAGCAGGCGTTTGCCGCTGTTGTCGAGAAAGCCAAAGCATCTCTGTGATCGCTTAAGCTCTTCATCGATTGATGATCGATCCGGGCGTCTCATGTCATCATGGAGACGCCTTCTGATAGGGGAAGGGCACGCTCTTCCCCTATTTTTGTTTGTAGAATTCGTATTTTGTACTCCCATTTCTGGTTTGGAGCAGGGTCAATGGAAAACCTGGAGCAATTGGTTCAGGACGGATTGGCTGCGGTAGACAAAGCCGACAGCTTGCAAGCGCTTGATCAAATTCGCGTTGAGTACCTTGGTAAGAAAGGCGTGATTACCCAGCAGGCAAAGACACTGGGCAAGCTTTCCGCCGAAGAGCGTCCCGCTGCAGGCCAGAAGATCAACGAAGCCAAGGGTCAGGTAGAGCAGGCGATCAATGCCCGTCGCACCGACCTGGAGCGCGCGGCTATCGAGCCAAGCTGGCCAGCGAATCCATTGACGTTACCCTGCCAGGCCGAGGTCAAGATCTGGGTGGGCTGCACCCGGTAACCCGCACCCTGCAGCGCATCGAGCAGTTTTTTTCGAGGGCGGGCTACACCGTTGAGCAGGCCCTGAGATCGAAGACGACTACCACAACTTCGAGGCTCTCAATATTCCCGGCCACCACCCGGCCCGTGCTATGCACGACACTTTCTATTTCAATCCTGGCACTCTGCTACGCACCCACACCTCACCGGTTCAGATTCGCACCATGGAAGCGGGCAAGCCGCCCTTCCGGATGATCTGCCCGGGGCGCGTCTATCGTTGTGATTCCGATATGACCCACACCCCGATGTTTCACCAGGTGGAGGGGTTGCTGGTTGAGAAGGATGTCAGCTTTGCGGATCTGAAGAGCACCGTGGAGGAATTCCTGCGGGTATTCTTCGAGCGCGATCTTGAAGTGCGTTTTCGTCCTTCCTATTTCCCGTTTACCGAGCCCTCCGCCGAGGTGGATATCGAGTGGGGCAGGGAAGCTGACGGCAGCATCAAGTGGCTGGAAGTCATGGGTTGCGGCATGGTGCACCCGAAAGTATTTGAACACTGCGGTATCGACGCCGAGGAGTACCGTGGCTTTGCGTTTGGTCTTGGCGTTGAGCGCCTGGCCATGCTGCGCTACGGCGTGAATGACCTGCGCATGTTCTTCGAGAACGATTTGCGCTTCCTGCGCCAGTTCCGTTAATACGGCGATTACGGCATTCAAATCAACAGGCGAAACCGCATCAGGACAAGGCATTAACCATGAAATTCAGTGAACAGTGGCTGCGCGAGTGGGTAAATCCGGCAATCGGAACCCAGGAATTGATGGATCAGATCACCATGGCCGGTCTGGAAGTGGACGGCTTTGAACCGGTTGCCGGTCAGTTCAGTGGTGTCGTGGTCGGTGAGGTGCAATCAGTGACCCCGCATCCGGACGCCGACAAGCTTCGGGTTTGTCAGGTAAGCGATGGCACCCAGACGGTTCAGGTAGTGTGTGGCGCACCCAATGTTCGCGATGGGTTGAAGGTGCCTTTTGCGGTTGTTGGCGCGGTCCTGCCCGGCGACTTCAAGATCAAGAAGGCGAAGCTTCGTGGCCAGCCGTCCGAGGGCATGCTGTGTTCGGAATCAGAGCTAGGGCTTTCCGAAAGCCACGACGGCCTGATGGAGCTGCCTGCGGACGCCCCGGTAGGTCAGGATGTTGCCGACTACCTGAAGCTCAATGACGTCACTATCGACGTTGATCTGACACCCAATCGCAGCGACTGCCTTTCCATCAAGGGTATTGCCCGGGAAGTGGGCGTGCTCAATAGCCTGGTGGTTGAAGGTCCGGAGGTGGGCCCGGTTGAAGCGGTGCATTCGGACGTGCCGGATATTCGTATCGAGGCGACTGCCGGTTGCCCGCGTTACCTGGGTCGGATCCTGCGCAATGTGAATCTGCGCGCGCAGTCGCCGTTGTGGATGCAGGAAAAGCTGCGCCGCTCCGGCATCCGTTCCATTGACGCCGCCGTGGACGTAACCAACTACGTCATGCTCGAGCTGGGTCAGCCGATGCACGCCTTTGACCGCACCGAAATCCAGGGTGGTATCGTTGTGCGGATGGCCAAGCCCGGTGAGAAGCTGGTGCTGCTGGATGGCCAGGAAGTCGAGTTAACCGAGCAGACCCTGATCATTGCCGACCACGAAAAGCCGGTGGCTATCGCTGGCGTTATGGGTGGTGAGCACAGCGGTGTCAGTGCCCAGACTGGCGACCTGATTCTCGAGTCGGCTTATTTCGACCCCATTACCCTGGCCGGCAAGGCTCGGGGTTATGGCCTGCATACCGACGCGTCGCATCGGTTCGAGCGCGGTGTGGATTATAAACTGGCGCGTGAGGCCATGGAGCGTGCCACGCAACTGCTGCTGGAAATCGTTGGTGGTGAACCTGGCGAGATCATTGAAGTGGTCAGCAAGGATGATCTTCCGAAAGATCACTCCGTGGATCTGCGTGCTACCCGTCTCTACGACGTACTGGGCTGAACATCGATCGCACCACGGTCGAGGAAATCCTGACCCGTCTTGGTTTTCACATCGACAAACTGCTGAAAGACGGTTGGCGCGTGAGTGTGCCCAGTTTCCGGCCGGACGTTGCCATCGAGGAAGACCTGATCGAGGAAGTTGGTCGGATCTTCGGCTACAACAACCTACCAGTCACTGAGCCCACAGGTTCTCTGGGTTTGCGCCAGGAAGACGAAGCCACCCGACCGATCTCGGCGATTCAGAGCTTCTTTGTCGATAATGGCTACCAGGAGGCAATCACTTACAGCTTTGTGGATCCCAAGGTTCAGCAACTGATCGATCCGGAGCGGGAAGGAATTGCCCTGGCCAACCCCATCTCTGCAGACCTCTCGGTGATGCGCACCAGTCTCTGGAGTGGCCTTCTCAAGACCGCTGCCTACAACCAGAACCGTCAGCAGCCCCGCATTCGTCTGTTTGAAACTGGCCTGCGATTCGAGCAGGTGGGAGAGCGGATTGATCAGCAGCAGATGCTGGCCGGTGTCGTCGTGGGTTCGCAATACCCTGAAAACTGGGCAAACGGTCGCAGAAACGCGGATTTCTTTGATGTAAAAGGAGATCTGGAAAGCCTGTTCCGTTTGCTTGGCATCGAGATTCAGTTCGTTGGCAGCCAGCATCCGGCCTTGCACCCGGGTCAGACCGCGGAGCTGCTCCGGGATGGCGAACATGTCGGCTGGTTAGGCACATTGCATCCGCAAGTGCAGAAAAATCTTGAACTTAATGGCACGATCCTGGTGTTTGAGCTATTCTTGGATTCTATCGTTACCGGTTATGTGCCTAATTTCAAAGAAATTTCGAAATTCCCGGAAGTTCGCCGGGATTTGGCTATGATTATCGGAAGTGACGTCGCGTTTGCCGATGTCGAGCGTGTAGCCAAAAAACATGCCGGTGAGCAACTGACAGCGTTACGAGCCTTTGATGTGTACGAGGGCGAGAGTCTGGGTGAAGGGAACCGTAGCCTGGCTCTGAGTCTGTTCTGGCAACATCCGGAACGTACGCTGAATGAAGATGAAGTTCACTCGCTCTTCAATGGTGTGATAGACGCCTTGAAAGAAGAGCTGGGGGCAACACTGAGGAGTTGAGAGACATGGCGGCTTTGACGAAAGCGGAAATGGCTGAGCGGTTGTACGAGGAGTTGGGCCTGAACAAGCGTGAAGCCAAGGAAATGGTGGAAGCTTTTTTCGATGAGATCAGAGGCGCCCTCAGCCATAACGAGCAGGTAAAGCTGTCAGGATTCGGGAACTTTGATCTGCGGGACAAGAAACAGCGTCCCGGCCGGAACCCCAAAACCGGTGAAGAAATTCCCATCAGCGCACGGCGGGTCGTTACGTTTCGCCCCGGGCAAAAACTTAAGCAAAAAGTAGAAGCGTATGCTGGAACCCAGTCATAACAACGAACTCCCGACCATTCCGGGAAAGCGATACTTCACCATTGGAGAGGTCGCTGACCTGTGTGCCGTAAAGGCGCACGTCTTGCGTTATTGGGAGCAGGAATTTCCCCAGCTGTCGCCGGTTAAGCGCCGGGGCAATCGCCGGTATTACCAGCGGGCTGACGTTATCACCATTCGTCAGATCCGCAGCCTGCTCTACGATCAGGGGTACACTATTGGCGGTGCCAAGCAGAAGCTGAGCAGCCACGAAGTCAAAGACGACACCTCCCAGTACAAGCAGCTGATCCGGCAGATGATCACCGAGCTGGAAGATGTTCTGGAAGTGCTGAATACCCCGGTAAAGTAGGGGCGTTCTGAAAGAAAAACCGAGCTGGCGCAGGCCACCTCGGTTTTTTTGTGTCTTTTTTGCGATCTCGACTTTGTATTGGCGCTTAACCAAAATCCGAGCCAAACTTTCTTTGTCTGACCAAGGCAACATCGGACAAAAAACGGCGTACCCCGATTGATCCACGAGAGGCCGGCCCAGTGAGAATAGGGCGGCTGATCAGCGCAGCATTTTGGTCGAGGTAATCAATATAGTCGTGACACGCGTCCTGCGAAGGTCTGCGAACGATGGAAAAATGAAAACGATGTTTCTTGCCCGGTTCAAAGCCGCGATCGTTCATCCACGAAGCTTCTATACAGGTTGGCTGATTGTGTGCCTGTACGCTGGCATCGCCTCTTCTACGACGGCAACGTTGGCTGAGCCAGGAAGCGAGACATCAGGGCAGGGCGGTTATTCTGCGTCAACTCAATACCTCTTCACTGAGGACATCGAGGAGCTCACGGAGGGGCATACCCTTGAAGACTCGGCCGACCGATTTGGTCGACCATTATCAGCGAGCGTTCCAGCGCGGCCAACCATCAATTTGGCAGCGCCTGAAAATGGATTTGTTCAAGATATTTCAGTCAGAATACTACGAAAAGCTTACGATAAATTGGGTTATCAGCTTGTCGTCCATGAATTACCAAATCTTCGCTCATTGATATCCGTGAACAATGGCCAATACGATGGTGAAGTTTCACGTATTGCTAATCTCAGCTCAATCTACCCTAATTTACACGCTGTACCAGCAGCAATAAACGTCATTAATATTGTTGCACTAGGACAGCTGGATAGCGCCAAGATCCACAGAATAGAAGATATTCGCGACGATCCATTGTGTGTAAGAGGGATTATAATAATAGAGAGGTTAGTCAGTGCAAATCGCATTGAATGCCATTTTGTTGTCAACGTAAATCAGGCGCTAACGATGGTGCGTCTGGGGAGAGCTAAATACGCTCTCCTTCCTGAAACCAATTCGAGAATCTCTCTTTCACACACCCCAGTTCGAAACTTCAGATCGTGAGCCCTGTGCTCCATTCAGAAGCGCTTTACCATTATCTGCATGAAAAAATCTCAGCCTCGTCGAACCACTCGATAAGATATTAAGTGAGATGCGTTTGAGTGGAGAAGTAGACCAAATACGCTCCGATTATCTTGATAGCATATTAAGTCCGGCTGGTATGGGTTTTGACGACCTCAAGCATCGACCTATTCAGTCAGAGTAGAGCGCAGGATTTCCAGGTCAGTGCGGCCGAAGTTGCATTCTTGACGGTCATTCTGGGGCTCGGTGCAGGTCGAGTTCTGTCAGATCGAGGTTGTCATGAAATCCGGGTAGATGCCCGAACGGCGGATACATTCCTGAATGTCCATGCCTTTTAAGGCGCCGTGACCGGTCACCAGCAGCGTGGACATTCCGGCTGCCTGACCGCCCAGGATATCGGTATGCAAGGTATCTCCGACCATCAGAACCCGCGCCGGGGCAATGCCCGGGAGCCTGGCCAGCGCGGCCTCAAAGGCGGTGGCGAAGGGTTTGCCAAAGAACTCAAGGCTGGCGCCGGTTGCGGTGGCCGCCAGATGGGAGAAATACCCCGGTTCCAGTGTCAGCAGGTCGCCCCTGGGGGCGACAAGGTCCGGATTGGCAACCTTTACAGGTCTGGGCCGACGAGTGAGGCTATTGGTTAACCGGTGCTGCAGGGTCTCATTCCAGCCTTCGCTGCTCAAAAAAATGAAGCCATCCAGTTGATCCAGGGTCGCCTCGTCGACGTCGGCACGGATGGCTCGCAGTGAGTGGCGCGGCAATGGCAAGGACTCTGGTTCTGACTGCTCCGGGGCAATCACGCCCCAAGTGCCGCTGTTTGGCGTTTGCTCAAGTGTTGTTCCAGCAACCAGCGGCTGGAAATCACTGTTTCTTCATCCAGGTTAAAGCCCATGCGCTGGTACTTTACGGCCAGTGCCGGGTGGCTTGCTGTGGCGGCGTTCGACAACACCAGAACCGTTTTGTTGTCAGCCTGCAGGCGCGCCAGCCGATCGAGGGCTCCGGGTATGACACTGGGCCCGGTATTGAGCACACCAAAGGCATCAAAGACAAAGGCGTCGAATTCGTTCATCAGTGGGGCCAACGAATCCACAAGGCGGGGTTGGGTTCGTCGAGCCGAGGCGCTCGGCAGCCGCTCCCTGATGCTCTCGTACTGCTCGAACGCCCAGGCGGGTGTGGGCTGGATGCCGGCGAAAGATGTGGGGTGCTGATCGATCATGGGCCTACAGCACCGCCTGTCGGACACGGCAGATACCCACTCGGAGATCACCACGGTACCGAGGATCAGTAAAAAGATGGTGGCGACCTGGTTCCAGGCGAGAGTGGCCAGTGAGGCATTGAGCTGGATGCCCAGGCCTCCGGCGCCTACCAGACCGAGGATGGTGGATTCCCGAATGTTGATGTCCCACCGGAACACGCTGATGCCCCAGAAGGCGGGGAGAATCTGGGGCACGATGGCGTAGTCGATGACCTGCGCGCCGCTGGCGCCGGTGGCCCGAACTGCTTCCACCTGGGTAACGTCGATTTCTTCAATGGCTTCATAGAGCAGCTTGGCAACAAAGCCGATGGAGCGAAGTCCGATGGCGATGATACCCGCCAGCAAGCCGGGTCCAATGATGGCCACCAGTAACAGCGCCCAGATCAGGGCGTTGATTGAACGTGATGCCACGATGATCAGCAACGCCAGCGGTCGCACAAAGCGGACGCTGGGTGTGGTGTTGCTGGCCGCCAGGAAGGCAACCGGCACCGCGATCATAATGCCCAGCAGGGTGCCAAGGGTGGCAATGTTGATGGTGTCCCAGAGCGGCTGCCAGAGCTCACCCACATAGCTCCAGGCCGGCGGGAACATGCGGCTGCCGATGTCCGCTGCCTGGGCGGGCGCATCGCTGACGAAGGCCCAGATGGTGTTCTCGTTCATCAGCTGCCAGCAGAATACGGTCAGGGCAACCAGCCAGAACCAGCCGAGCCAGCGGAGCAGGGTTTGTTTTCGGGTCCGGTGCTGCCAGACGGGAGAA
Source organism: Marinobacter similis (assembly GCF_000830985.1). Lineage (GTDB taxonomy): Bacteria > Pseudomonadota > Gammaproteobacteria > Pseudomonadales > Oleiphilaceae > Marinobacter > Marinobacter similis. The sequence continues at coordinate 3,462,395 of NZ_CP007151.1, forward strand.
GAAGAGCTTGTCACTGGACCCACCTGCGAATGTACGAAGAGGAATATTCCACCACCAGGACGATGGCAATGATGAGAATCAGGATGGCGCCGGCCGAATCGTACTCGTAACGATCGATGGCGGTATTCAGCGTGGCACCGATACCGCCTGCCCCAACAATGCCGATCACCGCCGATTCCCGAAAGTTGATGTCCAGGCGATACAGAGACAGGCCAACCAGCCGTGGCATGACCTGAGGTTGTACCGAGTAGTTCACCACTTGCCACCAGGAAGCCCCGGTAGCGCGGATGGCTTCGATCTGGCTGCGATCGCAGCTTTCGATTTCCTCAGCCAGCAGCTTTGACAGAAAGCCGATGGTGGCAAATGCCAGAGTCAGGAACCCGGCAAAGGGTCCGAAACCGAACATGGCTACCAGCAAAATCGCGATGATGATTTCCTGGAACGAACGGGACAGGGTAATGATACCGCGACAGGCCAGATATACCGGTGCCGGCGCCAGATTTCGGGCCGCGCCGATGCCAATGGGCACGGAGATCAGGATACCGGCGACGGTGGAGGTGAGGGTGATCGTCAGGCTTTCGATCAGGCCTTCGTGGATGTCCCGCCAACGGGTGGTGAAATCAGGTACCAGAAAGCCCTCGATAAAACGCCAGCCGCGCTCAAGGCCAAGGTAAACCCGTTGCCAGTCCACCTCGACAGTTTGCACCGCCAGGACCAGATAGACCAGGGCACCGGTATAGATCAGTCGCCGCCAAAGGGTATTGGTTAACAACAGGGGAGGCCGCTTCCAGGTGGAGCGTACAGTGGGCTGTCGGTCCATCATACCCCCTCGGCAAGGTCGACGGAGGGTGCGTCATTCGAACCGTCGGTGCTCTCCCCATCACTCTCTTCGCCGCGCAGCTGGGTCCAGTCCTCGTCGCCGTATATGCGGGTCAGAACGTCGTTGGTCAGCTCGTCGGGGGCGCCGTCAAACACCACCTCGCCGTTTCGCAGGCCGATGATCCGGTCAGAGAACTGCTGAGCAAGCATCACGTCGTGAATATTGATGATGGCCGGCAGACTGCGTTCCTGGCAGGCGCCGCGAATCAGCCGCATGATCTGGCGGGAGGTTTTCGGGTCGAGTGAGGCGGTGGGTTCGTCGACCAGCAGCAGTTCCGGATTTTGCTCCAGCGCCCGGGCAATGCCCACCCGTTGACGCTGGCCGCCGGAGAGGGCGTCAGCGCGCTTGTTGTAATGGTCCGCGAGCCCCACTTTCTCCAGAAGGGCGAAGGCCTGGCTTACGTCTTCCGGGCTATAGCGGCGCAGAAAGGAGCGCCAGGTGGACACGTAGCCGAGGCGTCCGGAGAGCACGTTCTCCATCACGGTCAGCCGTTCTACCAGCGCGTATTCCTGAAAGATCATGCCGATACGCCGTCGGGCCTGGCGCAAGTTGCGGCCGTTAAGGCGGGTCAGGTCAGTATCGCCCAGAAGAATGGAGCCCGCTGTGGGCTCCACCAGGCGGTTAATGCAGCGGATCAGGCTTGATTTGCCGGCACCGGAGGGGCCGATCAGCCCCACCACCTGGCCAGCGGGGACTTCGAAGCTGATCCCCTGTAGTGCCTTGTCTCCGGTCTTATAGGTCTTGGATACGTTCTCGAGTTTTAGCACAAGGTTCGCCGAGTTGGTTATTTGCAGTTGTATTCAACGCCGTTGGCCGAATCGATCTTCCGGATCACTTCCCAGTGGTTCTTGAAGGTGATCGGGACAAACTGGGCTTCGCCGGACTTGGAGAACTCCTCTTCCAGGGCGGTACCCTCCCACTTGAACGAGAAAAAGGCGTCCTGAATCTTCTGCTGCAGCTCAGGCTTCAGGTTGTGGGCAAGACCATAGCTGGTGGTCGGGAAGGTCTGGGATTTGTAGAGGCTGACCAGCTGATCCTCATTGACCACATCACGGCGAAGCATCCGGTTCAGTACCGAGTTTGCGACCGCTGCCGCCTGGTAGTCCTGATTGGCGACCCCGAGAATGGAGTTGTCATGCTTGCCTGAGAATACCGGTTCGAAGTCTTCACCTGCGACCATGTTGTAGTCGGCTTTCAGGATGGCAGAAGGTGCCTTGAAGCCTGAGTTCGAGGTTTGGGAGGTGAACGCCATTTCCTTGCCGCGAATGTCTTCCACCGCATCGATGCCAGATCCAGGGTAGGTCAGTATCTCCATTTCATAGCCAAACGAGCCATCGGCCGCGGCCATCATGGTGAAGGGGCGGTAACCGGCACAGGCGACAGCCAACGGGTTGGAACCGGTGTTAAAGCCGGCAATGTGCAGACGGCCCGCACGCATGGCTTCAATCTGGGCGGCGTTGGATTGTACCGGGAAAAACTGGACCCGCTTGCCGGTGACGTCGGACAGGTGAGCGAGGAATTCGGACCAGACCTCCCGGTATACCGCAGGATCTTCGACCGGTGTGTAAGCGAAGATCAGGGTGGAGGGATCAATCAGTTCCGACTCGGCGCTGGGAATGTCGGCAATCAGGTCGCCGTCCTTGTCCTGGTAACGGCTGTCGAGCTGAAAGGCTCCTTGGGCGAGTGCGGGGGTAAGAAGGGTGGCGCAGGCCAGGGTCAGAAACTTCTTCATCGTCACTATCCTTTGTTTTTATCCCGACGGGATGTCGGTATGGACGTGAACTTAAGGTAGTCCGATGAAGGTTTTATGACAAATTATTGGTTTCTGGGAGTCGGCGGCTGTATATCGGGGTAGGCAAAATTCAGACACAAAAAATCAGCGACCCGAAAGTGGCTGATTTCAATGTACTGAATTGGTCGGGACGGTAGGATTTGAACCTACGACCCCCTGCACCCCATGCAGGTGCGCTACCAAGCTGCGCTACGCCCCGAATTGCTATTGCCTTTGAGAAACTTGAGAGTTATCTCAGTGGCTTAGCGGGAGCGAAGTCTACACCAGCCTTCAGGAAAAATAAACAGGCTTTGAGCCATTTCGCTCCCGGTTTTTTACCGGAGTTTGGTCTCTCTGAGTTTCAGGATAAATTCTGGCGGATCAAAGCTCTCAGAGGTGGCTTTTGGCCAGTACTTATCAAACACTTTGAGCCCCGTTTCGGCCTCAAGCAGCGCACCCGGTTCCAGAAATTCGAACAGGTCCAGATAGGAGTGTACTTCGGTCTTGGAAACCCGGCGTACGATATGCTCAGGGCCGAGCTCAGACGGGTGGCGCAGCCCTGAAGCTTCTAGCAGATTCTGAAGCGCATCGAGCGTGGTTTTGTGGAAGTTGAAGACCCGCTTGCTCTTGAGTTCAACATCGAGCTTGTTGCCGCGCCGGGGATCCTGGGTGGCCACGCCACTGGGGCAGCGACCGGTGTGGCAGTTCAGTGCCTGAATGCACCCGAGCGAGAACATGTAGCCGCGGGCTGAGTTACACCAGTCCGCCCCCAGAGCCAGGGTGCGGGCAATATTAAAGGCCGAGGTGATTTTACCGGCCGCGCCAATGGCAATGTCCTCGCGCAGGTTGGTTCCTACTAGCGTGTTGTGGACCAGTAGCAGGGCCTCAGTCATGGGCATGCCCAGCCGGTTGATGAACTCCAGAGGCGCAGCACCGGTACCGCCTTCACCACCATCGACCACAATAAAGTCGGGTTTGCGGTTGGTTTCCAGCATCGCCTTGACGATGGCAAACCATTCCCACGGATGACCAATCGCCAGTTTGAATCCCACGGGTTTCCCACCCGAAAGCTCTCGCAGCTGATCCACGAATTCGAGCAGTTCCACCGGAGTGGAAAAGGCGGAATGGCTGGCTGGTGACACACAATCCTCACCCTCCTCTACACCGCGGGCTTCGGCAATCTCTGGCGTTACCTTGGCACCCGGTAATATTCCGCCGTGGCCGGGTTTGGCGCCCTGAGATAGTTTGATCTCTATCATTTTCACCTGATCAAGCGTTGCATTCTCCCGAAACATCTCCGGGTTGAACGAACCATCCTTGTGACGACATCCGAAGTAGCCTGATCCGATTTCCCAGACCAGATCGCCGCCCGGTTGGCGATGATAGCGGGAAATCGATCCCTCGCCCGTATCGTGGTAGAAACCACCCATTTGGGCGCCGGTGTTCAGGCTCAAGATCGCATTCGCGGAGAGTGACCCGAAACTCATGGCCGAGATGTTGAATACGCTCGCGCTGTAGGGCTTTGCGCAGTCTTTGCCAATCAGGATCCGGAAGTCGCTGTTACTGATTTTTGAGGGGTTGAGAGAATGGTTCATCCATTCGTAGCCTTCCTCGTACATACTCAGCTGCGATCCGAACGGGCGCTTGTCCAGGACGTTCTTGGCACGCTGGTAGACAATGGTGCGCTGCTCTCTGGAAAACGGCCGTTCTTCGGTATCGGATTGGATAAAGTACTGCCTAATCTCGGGACCGATGGATTCCAGCAGATAGCGGATATTGGCGAGAATAGGGTAGTTGCGGCTGACCGTGTGTTTCTTCTGCACGAGATCGTAGGTGCCAAGCACGGTTAAGGCGCCGAATACGATCGGGAAGAGATAGCTGGCGTCAATCAATAGGGCCAGCGCCAGAGACACAGTAAAGCCTGCGATGCTTAGCGCGTATACGGTGTAACGTACCGGAAACGTCGTTGTTTTCTCCATGTATACCTCAGTTGGATCCTTTTAGTCGCAAGGACTTGGTGCAGTACCAGCTTACATCGGTACGCTATGAATTCTGTAGCCGATCGCCAGGCAGAGAGCTATTCACGGCGCATTCTTGGTCTATGATGAAGGAGGATGCAGCAATTCGCTGCATTTTTGATGTTTTGAGTTCAAAACATTACCATGACGCGCTTGTAACGTTTGATCACCGATTCCCAACAAGACTTTCCACTTCAGGAGGCGCCAAACGTGGGCGAGGTAGTAAAAGACGAATATCAGACGGATTACGTCGCGGGCCAGGATAATATAAATCCTTTCGGCTGGATCTTCACGCACCGGTATTTCCGATTACGGCGATACTGGTCGTGCTTTTCGTGGTAGGTACCCTTATTTTCCCGGCCGAGTCGAAATCGCTGCTGGACGGTGCAAAATGGGACATCATTGCCACGTTTGACTGGTTCTTTTTGTTAAGTGCCAACGTTTTTGTGGTGGTGTGCCTGGCGTTGATCTTCATGCCGGTGGGCAAGATTCGCCTGGGTGGTATGGACGCCAAGCCTGAGTTCTCAACTTTATCCTGGTTTTCGATGCTGTTCGCAGCCGGCATGGGCATTGGCCTTATGTTCTGGGCGGTTGCCGAGCCGACAGCTTATTTCACCGGCTGGTACGAAACACCGTTTAACGTTGAGCCAAACACCCCTGAAGCGGCCAACCTGGCCATGGGTGCCACCATGTACCACTGGGGCCTGCACCCGTGGGCAATTTATGCCATTGTCGCACTGTCGTTGGCGTTCTTCTCCTTTAACAAGAATATGCCGCTGACCATCCGCTCAGCCTTTTTCCCGCTGCTGCGTGACAAGGTTTGGGGCTGGCCGGGCCACATCATCGATATCCTGGCGGTGGTGGCTACCATTTTCGGTCTGGCAACCTCCCTTGGCTTCGGTGCCCAGCAGGCTGCCGCTGGCTTGAGCTATCTGTTCGGTGTTTCCGACGGAATTAACGTACAGATGGCGATCATCGTGGGTGTCACCGCACTTGCGCTGATTTCTGTACTGCGCGGCCTCGATGGTGGTGTGAAAGTGCTCAGTAACGTCAACATGAGCCTGGCCGGCATTCTGCTGTTCTTTGTTATCTTTGCCGGTCCCACCATGACGGTATTGGAAACCCTATGGGTGACTTCATCCAGCTATGTGGGCAACGTTCTTCAATTCAGTAATCCGTTTGGTCGTGAAGACGAAGCCTGGTTCCAGGGTTGGACTGTGTTCTATTGGGCATGGTGGATCTCCTGGTCACCGTTCGTTGGTATGTTCATCGCCCGCGTTTCCCGCGGCCGTACCGTGCGTGAGTTCATCACCGCAGTTTTGATCATCCCTACCGTGATTACCGTGGTGTGGATGAGTGCGTTTGGCGGTACTGCGCTGGAGCAGATCCAGAACGGTATCGGTGCGCTGGCAGCGAATGGCCTGACCGACGTGCCGCTGGCCATGTTCCAGATGTTTGAGAACCTGCCGTTGACCGGTATTATCTCCTTCGTCGGTATCGTCCTGGTGCTGGTGTTCTTCGTAACCTCATCGGACTCCGGTTCGCTGGTTATCGATAGCATTACCGCCGGTGGTAAGACCGACGCACCGACAGCTCAGCGTGTATTCTGGGTGGTCATGGAAGGTGCGATTGCCGCAGCGCTGATCTTCGGCGGCGGTGAGGATGCCCTTGGGGCTATTCAGGCGGCTTCCATCAGTGCGGGTCTGCCGTTTACTGCCGTCCTGCTGATCATGACGTGGGGTCTATTGAAAGGCCTTACCCATGAACGCAAATTGCTGATCGCTCGAGGCGAAATGTAATTGCGCCAGTAAGGGCATAAAAAAACCGGGGCCTTGCCCCGGTTTTTTTATGCCTGAAATTTGATTGAAATGCTTGATCTGATGATGAGCGGATCAGAGCGCGCCAAAGACGTCCATGGCGTAATTCGCTCTCTCGCGAGGGGTGAAGTGGGGGCGCTTGAGGCTCTCGATGGTCCGCAGTCTGGGGAGCAGGCCACGGCCATTGGCCATCTGGATAGCCAGGCCCGGGCGGGCATTCAGTTCCAGTAGCAGTGGCCCTTCGTTGGCATCCACCACAAGATCCACGCCCATATAGCCGAGACCGGTCGCCTCATAGCAGCGCGCAGCCATTTCCAACATGTCTTCCCAGGCTTCAATGTCGATGTTCTCGAGCGCCAGGCCGGTATCGGGATGCAGGGTAATAGGGCGGTTGAACTGCACCGCATTCAGGCTGCGACCGGTGCCGATGTCCAGGCCTACACCCACGGCGCCCTGGTGCAGGTTGGCCTTGCCGTCTGAATCCTTGGTGGCCAGGCGCAACATCGCCATCACCGGGTAACCCTGAAACACCACGATGCGGATGTCGGGCACGCCCTGATAGGAAAACTTGGCCAGAGACGGCGCTGACTCCACCAGGTTCTCGACAATGGCGACGTCCGGGCTTCCTGCCAGCGAGTATAGTCCGGCAAGGATATTGGTCAGGTGACGCTCGAGGTCGGGCGCTGCAATCCGTGATCCGGAGGCTTTGATGTAATAGTCATCTTCGCGGCCGGTAATAACGGTGATGCCTTTGCCGCCGGACCCCTTTGCGGGTTTGATGGCAAAGCCGCCGAGACCCTCGGCCATTTCGCGGAAACGGGAGATTTCGTGCTGTTGCCGAACAACCTGCAGCAGGCGGGGCGTGGTGACCCCGTATTCTGCCACGGCCAGCTTGGTTTTCAGCTTGTTGTCGACCAGCGGGTAAGACGAGCGCTCGTTGTAGCGCGCAATGTAATCTACATTGCGCCGATTCATGTTGAGCATACCCAGCCGGTTCAAACGTCGGGGTGAGATCCAATCCATGTTAGTCGTACACCCTCATGGGCGTGAACCGCTTGAGTTCGCTCAGTTTGTAGCCGGTGTATTGCCCCATGAGCAAAATCAGGCCAAGTACGGCGAAATGCAATTCGGGGAAATTGAAGGTCAGGTGTCCGGCCAGAGGTGTGCTCATCAGCAGGTAGGCGCAGATGGCAACAAATAAACTGCCGGCGCCCTGGATGGCGACTTCGTGCGCACCTTCTTCTTCCCAGAGGATGGACATGCGCTCGATGGTCCAGGCAATGATGACCATGGGGAAGAAAGTGACCGTCATGCCGGTGTTGAAGCCCATCTGATAACCAATGATGCTCAGGCCGGCGGTGATGAAGATCACCAGAATGATCAGGGCCGATATCCGCGATACCAGCAGCAGGTTCAGGCTGGACAGGTAACCGCGCATCATCAGGCCAATGGAGACCACCGACAGGAAGGCGATCAGCCTGGTACCAGTGTGGTTTGCACGAACGCCACCGCAATCAGTACCGGCATGAATGTCCCTGAGGTGCGGATGCCGATGACTATCCGCATGAACGCAACTACGAGTGCTCCCAGCGGCAGCAGCAACAGCATGCGGAACATGCTTTGCTCCTCAATGGGGAGTGCGTAAAAACTCAGGAAACCGAGCCCGTTAGACTCCACCTGCATCGTCGCCAGTTGCAGGGCGGGGACGGTTTGCCGAAGCATGGAGAAGCTCACTTCAGAGTTTTCGCCGCCCACCACGTCCAGCAGTGATGCAGAGCCTGGCGCCACAGCAGTAGCTCTCCGGAACGCCTTGTTCAGCGTTGCTCGGGTCAAAGGTCAACCATTGCTGGCCATTGTAGATCTGCAGGAAAGGCATCAGTGACTGGCGACGCCGGGCATCCTCCAGCTTCAGTCCGTCGGCGGTGCGGGCCGGAATGCCTGAATGGTTCAGCATGTCTACCAGCAGATCGAGGTAGTTTTCTTCGGCTACCAGCAGGGTGGTGTTCTGAGTGCGGGTATCGGGCTGCATCAACCGGATCAGTTCCCGAGTCATGCTTTCCGGTGTGCTGGAGCGTGCCTTCGCCTGGGTAAGAACTTCACGCACGGCAGTGGCCTGGGGCTCTTCCCAGAACACGTTACGGGCCTTGGGCTCCTTGGCAGGTTTTCGTCCGAGGGCGTTTTCGTCCGGGATAAACTGGGCCTTAAAGTACAGGGTTTGCGGACCTGAAACGCTGCGTTTGGTCCATTCCGCCGTACGATTGCCAGACTTCTCGATGATTGAGAAACCGTAGCCCGGGGAGGCCGCCTGTTCGCTAAGGATGCGGAATCCGGGTGGCTGATCCGGCACGTTCAAGCTGGCCTGCACCGCATTGTCGTCGGCCTCGAAATCGATACGGGCCTCAATCATCCAGACCGGGCGTTGTTCGCCAGTCAGCCAGGGGATACCAAGATCAATATGGCGCCAGACTGCCAGGGAGATGCCTGCAGCGATGAGCAAAAATACGGCTACATAAAAAGGAAGGCGAGAGCGGGGCTTCACGAGTCATTCCTGTTCTTGGCGATGGCTTCGGGCAGCTTGGTGTTAAATTCCCTGCCGACATCAATCAGCATAACGTCCCGGAGGACATTGCGACCAATCAATACTTCGTTCTCGAGGTCGTTTCTGTCGGTGAGGGTAAATTCGGCTAGTTGTTGATGATTGCCGATCGCGAATTGGAGCTCCACGACCACGCGACGTTCCGGATCTTCGGCAGCAGCCTGGGTGACTCTGACGCGCCGAACGATTTCTTTCTCGAGGGTAACCAGCTCATCGGAGCTGGGGACCGGGACATCAAAGCGAACCCAGTTGCTTCCGTCGCGCTCGAAGCGGGTGATGTTGCGGGCGTCTATAGAGGAGGTTTCCGCGCCACTGTCGATGCGTGCGTTATACACCTGCTCAGTCGCGGCAATGTAGATCTTCTCAACTTGACCTACGATTATTTTACCCTTCAGCCGCGCGTCCTGAGTCTTGGCGGTCTCTACAGCTGGGCAGACTCGCTGCGCGGGGACAGGTGGGCAACTGGGTTGTTCAACCTGAGTCTTGATGGCATCAATGATCGAATCGGTGCTGTCCTGCTGCTTTTCCAGCATTTTTTCGTGGCGGAACTGGGCATTGTTTTCAATGGTGACCAGGGTCGCCCGTTGGGTATTCACGGACGTGTTCAGCTCGCTCAAGTCCTGCTTCGGCACCATGAAGTAACGGTCTGACGAGCAGCCGGCCAGCAAAATAAGCATGCCAGTTGCCAACAGGACTCTTGGTTGAGGAAAACCAGCCCGTAGCTTTTTGAAACCCATTGAATACCCCTGCGCCGGCAGTTCTCAGGCCGCTTCCATGGCTGGTACCACGGCCAGTGTGAATGTATTTGAAGATAGTAGGCGCGAGAGTATACAACAACCGAACTGTGTAGTTGCTTTACAGTTGGTTAAGGGCGAAATTTTTCGACGGGTTCTCAGGTTCTGCGCGTAAGTGATTACCGGAACAGGAGGTTGCCGTCACCCAGGTTGGTTTCTGAACGCAGGAATTCCTGAATCACCGGTGAGCAGTTCAGGTAGAACAGCAACAGTTCGCGCTGAACATCCTGATCCTGAATTCGCGCTGCGTAACTGATCAAGTCGCGCAGTGCTTCGTCTCCGGAATCTCCGCTGACCGTATCAAAAGCCTTGCTATAGCGGCCTTTCAGCAGGTTGGTCAAACGTTCAAGGTGGAATTCGCCGGTGTGAGTGATGTGGGGAAGTACACGGGATCGCCCGGTAAAACTGCGCATTTCTCGCGTTCCAGCCAGTCCGGCATAGGCAGCGGGTGCAGAACAGTCCGGTTGCATGAAGTCCGTTCCAAGTTTTCGCCAGAGTTCTTTTAGCATGGTTTTTCGTCCGTTTGCGATCCTGTCGTCGTCCCAGGCACGGTTAACAAAACGTAATGCCTAAAGACAAAAGGACATTCCATCCTTTTAGACGATATTACGAGGCGCGTCTATAAACAGATGCGCTAGGTTCCGGGATTTGCCAAGCAGTCGAGATCAAAGCAGTGATCCACAATAACTGTCACGGGCCGGTGGGAAAAAGGTTCCATTGATGAGGTAGACTGTGTGCGCTGATTCTCAGTCTGTTTTTTAAAGATTTTCGCCGCAGATACAGGAGTGCATGCAGTGCCAGAAGCTGTCACTGATTTGATGATGTCCCAGCCGGCTGTAATGGCTGGCTGGGTACTGGTGTTGATGGTCGGCGTGTGTGCACTTGCAGCCTTGTTAGTACGGAGTGCTGGGGTACGTCGAAATTTGGTGTCGGAGCTTGAGGCGCTGGAGCAGGCCCGCACCGAGGCTGAGCAGTCGCTGCTGGCGGCCCATCATGAGCGGGCCATGGAGCGGCAGCAGGCGGAGCACCTGCAGCAGGCGCTTGTCGAGCAGCAGAATCGGTTAACAAAGCACGAACGGGATTTGGAGCAGTGGCGTCAGCGCGCAACCGGCCTAGAAAACCGGGTGGCCGGGCTGGAATCGGATCTGGAAGCGCGGCGCTCACGGATCACCCAGCTTGAGCAGGAGCGGGCCAGTCAGCAGCAGCGCGCGGATGAGCTGTCCCGCGAGCTGCACGAGGCCCAGGTAACCCTTCGCGAGCAGGAAGTGACACTGGATAAGGAACGGCGCGCCACCGCGGAAAAGCTGGAGTTGCTGGAGCGCAATCGCGACGCCCTCAAGCAGGAATTTGAGAATCTGGCGAACAAGATCTTCGAGCAGAAAAGTGAGCGCTTCAGCCAGCAGACTCGCACCAGCCTGGATACGTTGCTGAACCCGTTCCGCGACCAGCTTCAGGATTTCCGCAAGCGGGTAGAAGACGTCTACACTACAGAAACAAGGGATCGTCAGGCGCTGCGAAGTGAAATCAAGTCACTTCAGGATCTGAATCGACAGATCACCGAGGAGGCCTCGAATCTGACCCGGGCGCTGAAAGGCGACAAGAAGATCCAGGGTAACTGGGGTGAGCTGATCCTTGAGCGAGTGCTGGAGAAATCTGGCCTGCGCAAGGGCGTGGAGTACGAAACTCAGGGTAGCTACCGCGATGGTGAAAACCAATTGCTTCGGCCTGATGTGGTGGTTTACCTGCCGGACAGCCGGAATTTGATTGTCGATTCCAAGGTATCCCTGCTGGCGTACCAGCAATGGGTCACCGAAGAGGACGATGCGGCGCGTGAAGAGGCCTTGAGACAGCACGTGGAGGCAGTTCGAAACCACATCCGGACACTGAGCGAAAAGGATTACAGCCAGCTTCATGGGCTGCATTCTCCGGATTTTGTATTGCTGTTCATGCCCATTGAACCCGCGTTTGTGGCGGCATTTCAGCAGGACGAGAACCTTTTCGCAGAAGCGTTTGAGCGAAAGATTATTGTGGTAACACCTACCACCTTGCTGGCGACGCTGCGGACGATCGAAAACATTTGGCGGTATGAGCGACAGAGCCAGAACGCTCGCCGAATTGCCGAACGCGCCAGTGCGGTGTATGACAAGCTGCGGGTGTTTGTGGAGGCCATGGAACGACTCGGAGGGCAGTTGCACACCGCCCAGGGCACCTACGATTCAGCCATGAACACGCTGACCCGTGGGCGCGGCAACCTGATATCCCAGGCGAACCGGTTTGTTGAGCTGGGTGTTCGGGTGAAGAAGGAATTGCCCAAGGGCATTATGGATCAGGCGGAAGTGGATGCAGAAGACGACCCCGACGATGAGAGGGCGGGAGCTTCTCCAGAGCCGGAAGAGCAGGCGATTGGCGCGGATAACGATCAGGAGTAAGTGTCATGGCAGTATCGTACGGAAAGGCCCGTCAGCGGGCTCTGGGGCTGGTTCTAGCATCGACGTTGCTGGCTGGTCAGGCTTGGGCTCTGGCTCCGGAACATGAGACCCGTCGCCTGATGCTGGCGACCGAAGAGGCGGTGACCGCAGAACGCTGGGGAGAGGCAGGCGAATACCTCAACCGGCTCCAGCAGCTTGAAGGCCCCAAACCCGCGGACTACTTCTTTTATCGTGGTCGGGTGATGTTCCAGGCAGGACATCTGAACGAGGCACAATCAGCGCTGGAAGCTTATGTGGAGAGTGCTGGAACAGATGGCAGCCACTACCAGAAAGCGTTGAAGCTGATCACTGTGGTAGAGAAAACCCGCAAAGACCAGGCTGCGGCGCCTCAGAACGGTAACGGCGAGTCGAATAAAGTGGCTGTGATCGAGCCGGCCGGGGACCAGCAGATGGCCTCCCTGCGTAAACTCTACCTGGTCAACTCTGATCGGGAAGCACTCGTACTGCATCTGAACAGTCTGCTGGAAGTCGCGGGCTGGCGCGCGGACCAGACCATCGTGCAGTTGGACGAGGCAGCTGATGTTGAGTATCGGATTCGTGCCGAATCCAGTGCTATAAACCTGCAGGAAATTCGCCGAGATACCGAAGGCGGATGGTGAGAACCACTCAAACCTTGTCGGTTTACGGAGTTAATCCCCAGGTGGAATGGGCCTGCGAGGCAACTGCGACTACCTGCTGGGTGTATGACCCGCGAGACGGATCACGTCTGTTACAGCTGTCACTGGATAGGGACCAGGCTCAGGAAATCGCCCGAACCTTTGGTAAGCTGATCCGCAATCTACAGAACCCCGCAAGTTCCTGAAGACCTTCAGTCAGACAGGTTGCCCCGCTCGCCGTCGCGGTAGGCGCCCGGGGTAACACCTGTCCATTTCTTGAATGCCCGGTGGAAGGTGGATGGCTCGGTGAAGCCGACCTTGCTGGCAATATCGTTGATTGGTAACTCCGGCCGGCCCAGGTAGTAGATCGCCATGTCCCGGCGCAGCAAATCTTTGATCTCCTGAAAGGATGTATTTTCCTGCTTCAACCGCCTGCGTAGTGTTTGCGGGCTGGTGTGCAGTTCGGCGGCAATCCATTCGAAGTCGGGCAGGGGCTTCGAAAAGTCTCGGCCTATCAGCGCCCGGATCTTGCCGGTGAAGGTGTTGCTTTCGTCAGGACGGGACAGCAGGTCCGCTGGCGATGTCTTCAGGAACTGGCGCATTTCCGATTTGTCCCGAATCACCGGCGCACTGAGAAAGCGCTTATCGAAGGTGAGGGCCGTGCGATCCGAGTCGAATGCCAATGGGCAGTGGAAAATGTGGCGGTATTCATCGCCGTGAGCCGGCCGGGGATAGGCGAACTCAGCTTTAGTTAATTCCACCGGCTGACCGATCAGCCAGCTGCCGAGTCGATGCCAGATCACCAGGATGCTCTCACGAAGGAAGTAGCCGGGGTCGTGGATCTCGCCTTCCATGCGCGTGACCAGCCGAGCCTTATCGCCACCGGTTTCCAGCTCCATGGTCACCATTGGCTCGAAGAGCCGGGAAAACTGGTAAGCCTGGCGGTAGACCGCTTCAAGTGTTGGGCAGTCAATCACCAGTGCACACATGGTGGCGAAGGTTCCGCTGCGGGCGCGGCGTGGGCCAAACCCCATGAACTCGTCATCAAGACGTTGCCACAGCAACTGCATCAAGCGGCTGAACTGGTCACTGCTGACCCGTGCCATGTCGATGCGCAACAGGTCTGGAGATATACCGGCGTCCTTCAGCATCTCATGGGTATCAAAACCCAGACGCTCGGCACCTTCCAGTGCGGCCTGCACAAAGTGTCTTGAAACCGTCAGGTTGGGCATATCACTCGCTATTTCCTGAAAACGAGCCCCATCATAAAACCCCCGTGAAACAATGCAACCGGCCAAATATCAACAAGCTGGCAGAATCGGCCAATGGGAATGAAGGAACCGGCAGTTGGCCCCGAAGGCAAAACCGGGCAGCATGAGATCTACTGACAAATCCGACAAAAATAACCTGAACACCAAAGGAGAAAGCCATGGCAGGTCCACTGACCTCATTGAGAATACTGGACTTCAGCACCCTGTTGCCGGGCCCCTACGCCACCATGTTGCTGGCCGATATGGGTGCCGAGGTGCTGCGGGTAGAGGCGCCGGATCGGGTGGACCTCACCAAGGTAATGCCGCCGTTTGATGGCAAATTCGCCACTGCGTTTTCCTACCTGACCCGCGGCAAGCAAACGTTGCCTCTGAACCTGAAGCAGGCCGAGGCGGTAGAGCAAGTGAAGGAGTTGGTGAAGGACTACGACATCGTGGTTGAGCAGTTCCGGCCCGGTGTAATGGATCGCCTTGGAATTGGCTACGAGACACTGAAAGCCATCAATCCAAAGCTGATCTACTGCGCCATCACTGGCTACGGCCAGACCGGCCCCTATCGTGATCGCGCTGGCCACGATATCAATTACCTCGCACTGGCGGGCGTCAGCAGCCACTGCGGCCGCGCGGACAGTGGTCCACCGCCTCTGGGTATCCAGGTAGCAGATGTGGCTGGCGGCTCCCACCACGCGGTCATGGGCATCCTTGCGGCCGTTATAAACCGGCAACAGACCGGTGAAGGGCAGTTCGTTGATATCAGCATGACCGACGCCGCCTTTGCCATGAACGCCATGGCCGGTGCCGCCTGCTTGGCTGGAGGGCAGGAGCAGAAGCCGGAGAGTGCACTGCTAAACGGTGGTTCGTTTTACGACTATTACCGAACCCAGGACGACCGCTGGCTGTCTATTGGCAGCCTTGAACCGCAGTTCTCTGCACGGTTGTGCGATACGTTGGGGCTAGCGGATATGAAGGGACTTGCGCTGAGTCAGGATCCTGAGCAGCAAAAGCAATTGAAAGTGGCGCTTAAGGAGAAGGTAGCTGAAAAGACATTGGCGGAATGGCAGGAGATTTTCGCGGATCAGGACGCTTGTGTGGAGCCGGTTCTGACGATTTCGGAGGCGGCGGAGCATCCGCAGTTGAAGGCCAGGGGGATGGTGGTTGAGGTTGATCGGGGGATGGGGTGATGCAGAGGCAGATAAGCACGCCGCTGCGTTTCAGCAGAGCATGATAGGCCAGTGATAACTGAATTAGGTCGGTAGAGCGAGTTGCAACCCAGCCTAAGAAGACGCCCTGCAAATGCAGGGCGTCTTCTCTACTCCACTTCTTGATTACTGATCCTGATCCAGGGCCTGTTCTATTGTCACACTGACGCCCAGAGAGGCTCCTACTGCAGGGTCAGAAGATCCTGAAACATCCAGTCCACTAACGGCTTCCGCTGTCTGAGTGACCATGGCCGTGAAGGCAATTGATGTATCTGCAAGACCGTTAGAGCAGTTTTCGTTCGGTGCTTGAGGCCCTACAAATGTTCCATGGTTCGCGTCACTACAAGGGTTGGTGCCGTCGAAGAACACGGCTACAGGTGCGGGTTTGTCGGAGCTATCCCCCGTGTCGATCAATGCCACTTCTGTCCCATCAGAGAGACTGGTGCCACCTTGGCCGATGTCCAGCAGCGCCATGTAGGGCTCTGTGCCGGCGAGGGGGGCTGAATATGCTTTGTTAAGTGGATTAACGTTTGCCTCATTGGGGACCGTGCTATCGCCTGTTACCTCAGTTATCAGTAATCCATTTGTGCTGTTACCAAGACTGACGGCGAAGTTGATTGGATCCGTACCATCGAGCAGCGACTGAAAAATGTAGAAGAAACTCTCGTAGCTTGAGGTTTCCTGAGTGATGCCTTTGGCTGCAAGCCCGTCGAGAAGATCCCCGGATCGGCTTACAGAGTTCTCCAGAAGCCGAGTTACCTGGCCGCCCGTGTTGTGCAAAACGACCGAATTCATCGACGGGAACGTGAAGGGTTCCAGTTGAGTGTTGGAATCCCAGATGCCATTGATGGTCGCATTAAGCGTAGGGTCGTTCACGATAGACGCAAAGGTACCACCCGAAATTCCGCCCAAAGAATGACCGATGAAATTCACGGGTACATCAGCCAAGTCGCCTTGCGTGATGTAATTATCATCAATATCGAAGATCTGAATAGAGGCTGCCACGTTTATCAGATCAACAACGCCCTGGCGCAGATTGTCTCTGCTATTAAGCATGTTGAGCGCATTAATAAAGAGACTTCCGGACTCGATATCTACCGGATCAGCTTCAACTGCGCCGCCTTGGTCATCCACGGTAAAGCCAAAGTGACGCTCTCCGATGAAGTCAGCGCTGATTAATGCATTCAATTGGGCTTGAAGCGCAGCCGAACCGCCAACTACCGGGTTATTGTCCAGTTCGTCGTTAACTGCACTAATCAGTGTCTCCGATGATAGCGGCGTGAGCCTGGAACGAGGCCTTGTGCGGCGCCAGCTAGTCCGTGCAGCGGCTGGTCAATGGCTACTATTGCTTGGCAGGAACTTTGAGCCAACAAAATAGCTGGCAGCATCGAGACGCTACGATCTACCGTAATGCCATGCTGAAAAATGGTTACGCCATTAGGCTTCGAGGGATCCGCGCAGGCCGTCGGTCGTTCGCCAGAACTGAGCGGGGCAGGGTGAAAAACTACCACTGGGGTAGTTACTGTGGCCTGCTGTTCGGCAAATGGGAAGTTACCGTTTATGTTGAGTGTACCGTTGCCATCACGGAGGAACTGGAACACTCCGCCGCCGGAGTCGAGTCGTTCATTGAGGCCTTCTTCCAGTTCCTCATTGCCTTGCCAGCTTCCATCGGTGATACCTGCTCCTGTTTCCCCCGGTAGGGATTGGAAATAAGGTAAGGCAATTGCACCTTCGGAAACTCGGACCTGTGCGGCAGCCGCTTTAATTTGGTTGCCTGCGGACAATGCCAAGATCGTTGTTAATTCGTCGGCGCGTTTAGGATCGAAAAAGTAGGATGGGCGAGGCTGCGGCAAATGGATCGTTCCATCAGCAACTTCTTCTCCAATTGCAGTTTCGATTGCTGCAGGCGTAGTAATGCCATTCAGTTCACCCAAGCGCGCAATCACTTGCTGTTCTTTCGCGGGCAGGGTGGAAATGTCCAAATCACCTGATGCAACCAAGGCTGCTTTTGCCCCGAGTTCACCCAGTTTCTCCGACAACTCGGAGAAGTTGAGCTTGTCACCATCTGCTGTGCCGGGCGGATTGTACACGTCACGTACTGCCTTTAGCTGAGCCGTGAAACCAACTTGCTGTCCCAATTTTGTGCCTGAGATGGATGGGGCCAGCATGGTGCGAAGCACTTCCGCATCTGCGTTCGTGGTGAATGTGTACGCTAGCGCGACGTCAAGACCACTGCCGTCAAGAATCTGTCGTCCGAGATCGTTTAATCCAGCAACGAGGTCGGTTATCGAATCTAATGGAAGTCCATCAGGGTTCTCGGAAAGCGCGCGCCCTTGGACTGATTGGTCAATGTTTTTTCCGTTTGCTCCCTCTACGCCGTCACTTACTAGAACCAAATACTTGCGCTGCTCTT
This sequence comes from Marinobacter similis, assembly GCF_000830985.1. Taxonomy (GTDB): domain Bacteria; phylum Pseudomonadota; class Gammaproteobacteria; order Pseudomonadales; family Oleiphilaceae; genus Marinobacter; species Marinobacter similis. The sequence continues at coordinate 3,480,236 of NZ_CP007151.1, forward strand.
GGAGCGGCTCAAGAGGAGTAACACGGATTGCGTTGTTTCTACCACCGTCGACATCCACGACATCCAGGCGGTAATTAGGCTGGTCTGCCCCTGGCGCGATACCGGTAATGTCTTCTGGGTTTACTGGAGGCAGTGCAAGCGGGGCGCTGGTGCCTTCTAAGGGAGAGGCGGTATCAAGGGCAATCAGAGAAACCGTCTGGCCCTCAATGACTGTGTCTGGGTTTAGCTCACCATCAAAACGAACGTTGAAGGCACTGGTTGTAGAAAAGCCCGAGAGCGCGTTTAGTCCACTGGAAACAGGCTCAGGACCAGAGGCGGGGGCCGTAAAATCGTGATTTTCTCCAGTCGTCGCACCAAGAAGCAACAACAGATCAAAGTGCGTGGGTACGTCGAATGTTTTAGAGATGGGGCTCGGATCAAAAATAGGCCTTACCAGGCTCTGATCGATGGTGGTGTCGGTTATTTTGTAGTCCGGATTCGCATTACTCCCCGAATCGCCGCTATCGAAGCAGCCTGTAAGTCCAAGGGAAGACGCCACGGCAACGCTTATTAGAGTTTTCTTGAACATGGGTGGAACCTTTTCCTGTTGTTGTGTCGTTACATTCGGCAGCTGACGGGGCCGGTCCGATCCGGTAAGCCCGTTGTCAGTGGCCTGTTCTGTTTTTTTTTAACTGTTGTCTGAAATTGTAGCCAGCGCATTAGGCCAATTTCTGTAGCTTCGACTATAGCGACAGTATGGCAAGTGTTGATCAGCCGAAAGTGTGATTCTTTCGCTTTGAATACTCCACGCACGAATGGAGATTGGCCAAATTGCAAAATAGTTGGCGCTGAGCGGTTTGTCGAGCAATGAGGTGCTGGTCGGCTGCCTACTTAAAGGTCGAAAAATCCGGGTCCCGCTTTTCCTCGAACGCCCTGAACGCTTCTGCCGCTTCTGGCGCCTTCAGCAGGCCAGCAAACCGTTTGCCTTCCGCAATCATGGTGTCCCTGAGATCGGCTTGAGTTGGCCGGTTGAGCAGCGCTTTGGTGGCGCGCATGGCTGCTGGTGCTTGTTTGGCCAGCCTCGTGCAAATCTCGCGGGCTGTGGTTTCAGTTTCAGCCGGATCGCATACCCGGTTGATCAGGCCCAGGCGGGCGGCATCGTCGGCGGTAAACGCATCGCCCAGCATCAGCAACTCAGCGGCTCGAACCCGGCCTAGCCAAGACGGCAGCAACAGGCTTGAGGCGCCTTCCGGACACAGGCCCAGGTTCACGAATGGCATTTGAAAGCGGGTGTTGGCGCCGGCGAACACCATGTCGCAGTGCAGTAGCATGGTGGTGCCGATGCCAACGGCTGGGCCATTAACAGCAGCCACGACCGGTTTGGTGGCACTGGCCAGCAAGAACAGAAAACGGCCGACCGGTGTATCTTCGAAGGCACCCGGTAACCCCGCCGCGAATTCGCCGAGATCATTGCCGGCGGTGAAGCAGTCATCGCTCCCGGTAAATAGCACGCAGCGGATGTCTGGATCGTTTTTGGCCTGTTCGAGAGCGTCACCCAGCCCGGTGTACATGGCGTGGGTCAGGGCGTTCTTGCGATCTGGCCGGTGAATGCGCACGGTCAGGATATGATCGGCTTGCTCGGTCAGGATGAGGTCAGTCATTGGGCCTCCGGCTCGGATTGTTGTTAGGTGCTTTTTTTGTAAGGCTTACTTTCAGGTGTGGTTTTCAGAGAGTAATTATTATTTTGTTAGCATGGTAGCTTTTTAGCGGCGAGCTGTTACAGCTTTTGTACACGGCTTTACCATTGGCCAGATGCCGCGTCTGAAGGATTTTCTGGTAAACTCTCGGCCTCTTTTTATATCGCGGCTTATATCGCGAAACCAAACAACGACATCTAGCTGATGAGGCGCCTATGACCACGGTAATCCGCCAGGACGACCTGATTGAAAGCGTAGCGGACGCGCTGCAGTTCATTTCCTATTACCACCCGAAGGATTTCATTGATAGCGTGCACGAGGCTTACCAGAAGGAAGAGTCTCAGGCGGCCAAGGACGCCATGGCGCAGATCCTGATCAACTCGCGCATGTGCGCGGAAGGCCACCGGCCGCTGTGCCAGGACACCGGGATCGTGACGGTGTTTGTAAACATCGGCATGAACGTCCAGTGGGACTGCGAACTGCCGCTGGATGATGTGATCAACGAGGGAGTACGCCGCGCCTATACCCACCCGGATAACGTGCTGCGTGCTTCTATTCTGGACGATCCGGACGGCAAGCGTGCGAACACTGGCGACAACACTCCGGCCATCATTCATTACAAGATGGTGCCGGGCGATACGGTAGAAGTGCACGTGGCCGCCAAAGGAGGCGGTTCGGAAGCGAAATCCAAGTTCGCCATGCTGAACCCCTCCGATTCCGTTGTGGATTGGGTGCTGAAGATGGTGCCGCAGATGGGTGCTGGCTGGTGTCCGCCGGGGATGCTCGGTATCGGTATCGGTGGTACTGCCGAGAAAGCCATGCAAATGGCCAAGGAGTCGCTGCTGGATCCGATCGATATTCACGATCTTCAAGAGCGTGGCGCCTCCAACCGGGCCGAAGAGCTGCGTCTCGAGCTGTTCGACAAGGTTAACGATCTGGGTATTGGCGCCCAGGGCCTTGGCGGCCTGACCACCGTTCTGGATGTGAAGGTGAAAGATTATCCGACCCACGCCGCCAACAAGCCGGTGGCGATCATCCCGAACTGCGCGGCTACCCGTCACGCGCACTTCACGCTGAATGGCAACGGTCCGTCCCTGCAGACGCCGCCGAGCCTCGACGACTGGCCGGAAATCACCTGGGAAGTGGGTGAGAACGTACGCCGGGTGAACCTGGATACCGTCACTCCAGAAGACGTGAAGGACTGGCAGCCGGGCGAAACCGTACTGCTGTCCGGCAAGATGCTGACTGGCCGTGACGCTGCCCACAAGAAGATGGTCGATATGATCGAGAAGGGCGAAGAACTGCCGGTCGATCTGAAAGGCCGCTTCATCTATTACGTGGGCCCGGTTGATCCGGTACGCGAGGAAGTGGTTGGTCCCGCTGGCCCGACCACCGCAACGCGGATGGACAAGTTCACTCACACCATGCTGGAGAAGACAGGCTTGACCGGAATGATCGGCAAGGCTGAGCGTGGTCAGGTGGCTATCGACGCTATTCGCGAGTTTGGTGCGGTGTACCTGATGGCCGTGGGTGGCTCCGCCTACCTGGTGTCTAAAGCCATCAAGAACGCCGAAGTGGTTGCCTTCCCGGAACTGGGTATGGAAGCCATTTACGAGTTCGAGGTTGAGGACATGCCGGTTACCGTAGCGGTGGACTCTCGCGGCTCCTCGGTGCATCAGACCGGTCCGGCCGAGTGGCAGGAGAAGATCATCGCGGCCAAGGCCGTCTGATCGGTTTCTCCGTTGGAAAAGAAAAAAGGGTGAAGCTTCGGCTTCACCCTTTTTTTATGACCGCTGTTTTGTAGCGGGTACTTGTCATCAAGATTGCTCAGGACGAGCAGCTGATGTTCATGTGCTTGCCCCAATCCGGTGGTGGCGCGGCGTATTGCTCGTGTTCGGGTTGCTCGTCGAACGGACGCGCCAACACTTTTATCAGCTCGTGCATGGGCGCGTAATCGCCATTCTGGGCCTCCTGGATAACCTGCTGGGCCAGGTAGTTTCGCAACACGTACTTGGGGTTCACTGCACGCATGGCGTATTCCCTAGCTCATCAGATCGGCTTTCGGTCTGCAGCCGCTGTTCGTAGCGTTGCAGCCAGTCGCTGGCGGTGCTGCGGTCCGCAAACAGGTCCAGTACCGGGCCGTGGCCATGTTGGCGAAGGTTGGAGAGTGCCCGAAAAAAACCGGTGTAATCCACATGGTGCTCATGCAGCATGCTGAAGGTGTCCATGATCAGCCCCAAATCGGACTCATGCTCCTGCTGCCAGCCCAGCTTGTCCCGCATGTTCTGCAGGAAGCGGTCGTTGTAGGCTACCTCGTAGCGGCGCAGTCCCCGGCGTACCGCATCCTCGTCCATCACCGGCAACAACGCGTTGGCAAGATAGCGGCAATTGGTGAAGCCAATCTGCGGTTGCCGATTGTAGGCGTAACGGCCGCCCTGGTCGGTGTGGTTGCAGATGTAGCCGGCGTCGAAGTCATCAAGGAAGGCGTAGGGGCCGTAATCGAAGGTGTCGCCAATGATCGACATGTTGTCGCTGTTCATCACGCCGTGGCAGAACCCGACGGCCTGCCAGTCTGCAATCAACCGGGCGGTGCGCTCCACCACCTCTTCGAACCAGCGCTGGTGACGCTCTTCCACTGAAAGCTCGATTAAATGTGGGAAGTGCAGGGCAATCACATGCTCAAGCAGGGTTTTGACGGTTTCCGGGCCTTCGTGATGGGCGGCAAATTCAAAGTGGCCAAAGCGGATGTGGCTCTCGGCCACGCGGACGAGTGCGGATGCCGTTTCAATGGTTTCACGACGCACCGGTTCCTTCGCGCTGACCATGAATAAAGCTCGGGTGGTGAGAATGCCCAGTCCGGCCATGGCCTCACTGCACAAGTACTCCCGCATGGTTGAACGAAGCACGGCCCGCCCGTCGCCAAACCGGGAATAGGGCGTGGTACCGGCCCCCTTCAAATGCCAGTCCCAGTGCCGGCCATCCGGCCCGACGGTCTCCCAGAGTAACAGCCCACGGCCATCGCCCAGTTCCGGGTTGTACATGCCGAACTGGTGACCGGTGTATTTCATTGCTACCGGGTCCATGCCCTCCAGGAGTTCGGCGCCGGCGCCGATCTGGGTCCACTCGTCGGCGTTTTCGGTGTGAAAGCCCATGTCGTCGGCCAGTGCATGATTGAAGCACACCATACGGGCTTCTTTCAGGGGGCTGGGCTGAACGCGGGTGTAGAAACTGTCCGGGAGTTCCAGGTAGCGATGTTCAACTCGAAAATCGTTGTTGCTCATAAAATGCCTATACTCCCACTGGTACGAATACTGCTGTGCTTATTAACCATTCAACGACTGCCGGGACTCCAACATCGTGTCTGAATCTGAGCTGAGACAAACCCTCAACGCCCTGATCAAGCAGGAGGCGCTTCCTGACACCTACGTGAACACCGCCGAACAGACCATCCTCCCATTGGTTGAGCACCTTGTTGCGCTGCAGCGCAGTGCCAACCGAACCATTGTGGTTGGCATACACGGCGCGCAAGGCACCGGGAAATCGACTCTGGCGCTGTTCCTGCGGGAGATCCTGGGCAAGCACTATCAGTGCCCAACCGCCAGTTTTTCCCTGGATGACATCTACCTTACCAGAGCTGAGCGCTGCGAACTTGCTGACCGGTTCATCCCCTGTTTCGAACCCGGGGCGTGCCTGGCACCCACGATGTCGAGTTGGGTCAGCAGGTGATCGAGCGGCTTCGAGCTGCGCAGCCGACCGACCAGACGCCCATCCCGATGTTTGACAAGTCTGTCGATGACCGGGTTCCACGCGCTGAATGGCCTGTATTCCAGGGGGCGGCGCAGGTAATCCTGCTTGAAGGCTGGTGTGTGGCCGCGCGGCCCGAGCCGGATCAGGCTCTGCAGCAGCCGCTAAACCCTCTGGAGTCTGAGGAGGACATGGACGGCACTTGGCGCAGAACAGTGAACGACTGCCTGAGGGGCAGCTACCGCCGGTTCTTCGATGATCTGGACACGCTGGTGATGCTGAAAGCCCCGTCTATGGACAGTGTCCGGGAATGGCGGACCCTGCAGGAGCACAAGCTGGCAGAAAAGATCAAAAACGCACCAAAATCGGGCGATGGTTCTAGCGCCGCCCCATCATTGCGCATTATGACCGATGCCGAGGTGGATCGGTTCATCATGCACTACGAGCGCGTCACCCGTGCCTGCCTGACTGAAATGCCCGAGCGAGCCAATGTATTGATTGAGGTGGCTGAGGATCATTCCCTTGGGTTGCCGCAGTTCCGAACCTAGTAACGGAGTATTTCCATGACCAAGCCGAAGCTACTGATCATATCTGACCTGGATGGCACTCTTCTCAATCACGAGAACTACCGCTGGGAGGCGGCCGCGCCTGCGCTTAAGCGGCTTGATCAGGCCGGAATTCCTCTAATTCTCAACTCCAGCAAAACCGCCCCGGAGATCCGCAAGGTGCGCCAGGAATTGGGTAACGGGGCGCCTTTCATTGTCGAAAACGGTGCAGCGGTGGTGATTCCGGCCGGCACCTTTGACAACGCGGAAGAGCAGGTGGTTAATTTTGGGGCATCCCGGGCAGATGTCCTGGCGGTGCTGGCGACTCAACGCAAGGCCGGTGCCCGGTTCAAAGGCTTTGAGGACATGTCGGCCAAGGAATTGGCTAAGCTGACCGGGCTGGATGAAACATCCGCTGAGATGGCAAAGGATCGGCTCGGTACCGAGCCCCTGTTGTGGGAGGGCCCAGACGACGAACTCGCTGAATTTCAGACAGCCTGATGGCCGAAAAGCTGCGCCTGGTGCAGGGCGGACGGTTTTATCACGCCATGGGTGTCTTCGATAAAGCCGATGGGGCCCACTTTTTGCTGGGTAAATACCGGGAGCACTATGGTGAGCAGCCGGTAGTTGCCATTGCCCTGGGAGACAGCCCCAACGATCAGCAAATGCTGGAGTCGGCGGATATCCCGGTTGTGATTCGAGGCGTTCACAGTGACGACGTGCAACTGCCATCGGCCAAGCACGCCATGCGCTCCCTCAAGCCCGGCCCGGATGGCTGGAATGAGTGCGTACTCAATCTCCTGTTTGAGTACGGCTACTAACAAGAATACCGGTTCCAAAGAGGAGAGCCGCCATGGGCGACTTTTACCAGAATGGCATTGTCACCACCCTGCATAACCTTGTTCGTCGGCCCGTGGAGGACCTGGAGGCGGAACTGATGGAGTTCCGCAAGGCCCGCCCCATGTCCTTGGTTCTACCTTCGCTTTATTCCGAGCTGGAAGGGCCAGCGCTCAAGGACATCGTACACGAACTTACCAAGGTGCCGTATCTGGACCAGATTGTCATTGGCCTTGATCGCGCCAATGAGGAGCAGTATCGCCACGCCCTGGAGTATTTTTCGGAGCTGCCCCAGAACTTCAAGGTGCTGTGGAACGATGGCCCACGGCTGAGGGATCTGGACCTGAAGCTACGAGAGCAGAACCTGGCGCCCACGGAGATGGGCAAGGGGCGAAATGTCTGGTACTGCTTTGGCTATGTGCTGGCCTCGGGTGTGAGCAAATCCGTGGCGCTGCACGATTGCGATATCCTGACTTATTCGCGGGACCTGGTGGCCCGATTGATCTATCCCGTCGCCAACCCGGGCTTCAACTATATGTTCTGCAAGGCTATTACGCGCGTGTTGCCGATGGAAAAATGAATGGCCGGGTCAGCCGGCTGCTGGTGACGCCGCTGATTCGCGCCCTGAAGAAGGTATGCGGCCCCAGCGACTTCCTGGATTATCTCGACAGCTATCGTTACCCACTGGCGGGTGAGTTTTCCTTCCGTACCGACGTTATCAACGACCTGCGCATTCCCAGCGACTGGGGCCTGGAGGTCGGCGTGTTGTCCGAGATGAAGCGCAACTACGCCACTAACCGTTTGTGCCAGGTGGACATTGCCGATGTCTACGATCACAAGCATCAGGAATTATCAGCGGAAGACGCCAGCCGTGGCTTGTCCAAGATGAGCATGGACATTTCCAAAGCGCTGTTCCGAAAGCTGGCCACCAACGGCGAGATTTTTTCTTCGGAGAAGTTCCGGACCATCAAGGCTCGTACTTCCGCATTGCCCTGGATTTTGTCGAGACCTACCAGAACGACGCTATCATCAATGGCCTGACTTTTGATCGCCACAAGGAAGAGAAAGCGGTCGAGCTGTTCGCTCAAAACGTGATGCGCGCCGGCGCCTATTTTCTCGACAATCCCATGGACACGCCGTTCATTCCCAGCTGGAACCGGGTGACCAGTGCGATTCCGGACATCAAGGAACAACTGCTGGAAGCTGTGGAACTCGACAACCAGGAATTCCGCCCATGACCCAGGTGCTGAAAGCAAAACTGGAGTCCCTGCTGACCATCGTTTACCCGGATCTGGAGTGCGATGGTCTGGCAGACCAGTTGCTGAAAACCATGGGGCTGGAGCCCGATCAAACGCCACCACCGGCACACCAGAACAATTGGAATGAGGCCGATGTGGTACTGATCACCTACGCCGACTCGGTGCAACAGCCGGACGAGAAACCGCTGGTCACTCTGCATCAGTTCTTAACAGATTGCCTGGAGGACAGTGTCTCCACGGTGCATATCCTGCCGTTCTTTCCGTTCAGTTCGATGATGGGTTTTCTGTGATGGATTACCTGGCGGTTAACGAGTCCCATGGTACCTGGGAGCATGTTGAAGGTATTGCCGCCGACTTCAAACTGATGGCGGATCTGGTGATCAATCACATGTCGGCCCGAAGCCGTTGGTTTGAGAATTTCCGCAAGCGGGTGGATCCGGGCAAGGATTACTTTTTTGAGGGCAACCCACGGGACGATCTGAGTGCCGTGGTCCGGCCCCGAACCTCGCCGCTGCTGAACCCGGTACAGACTGAGGACGGTGAACGTCACGTCTGGTGCACGTTCAGTGAAGACCAGGTCGATCTGAACTTTGCCAACCCTCAGGTCCTGATCGAGTTTGCCGGTATCATCCGGCAGTACCTGGAGCGCGGGGTGATCGTGTTTCGGCTGGATGCCGTGGCGTTCCTCTGGAAAGAGCCGGGCACCTCCTGCATTCACCTGCAGCAGACCCACGAACTGATCAAGATTTTGCGATTGCTGATTGAACATCACAGCCCCTCGGCGGTGGTGATCACCGAGACCAACGTGCCTAATCGCGAGAATCTGACCTACTTTGGCAACGCCAACGAAGCCCATGTCATTTACAACTTCTCGTTGCCGCCGCTGCTAATCAATACCCTGGTGACCGGTAACTGCCGGCACCTGAAAACCTGGCTGATGAGCATGCCGCCGGCGCAGATGGGCACCACTTATCTGAACTTCATTGCCTCACACGACGGCATTGGCATGCGGCCCACTGACGGCCTGTTGAGCGAGGAAGAGAAGCAGCGGCTGATCAATACCATGGATTCCTTCGGCGGCAAGGTGTCCTATCGGCGCACCCCGGACGGTCGGGACCAGCCTATGAGATCAACATTGCCCTGTACGATGCATTGAAGGGCACCGCGGAATCCGGTGCCGATCACTGGCAGTTCCAGCGGTTTATTTGTGCCCATACTGTGATGCTCGCCCTGGAGGGCATTCCGGCGTTTTACATTCACAGCCTTTTAGCCACGGAGAACGATCTGGAGCGGGTTGAGAACACTGGCCGGCTGCGGTCGATCAATCGGAGTCAGTGGCAACTGGATAAGCTGGAGCATACGCTGGCGGATCCGCTGACTCATCACAGCAAGGTCTTTCACGAGTTGCAGCGACTGATCGCCATTCGCCGCAAGCAGCCAGCATTTCACCCCAACGCCACCCAATTCACCCTGCACCTTGGCCTGCAGCTATTTGGATTCTGGCGCCAGAGTATGCGGCGGGACCAATCCATTTTTTGCATCCATAACATCAGCAACGAAATCCAGCAGGTGGCTTTGAGTGACATCAACCTGATTGGCACCGATGAGTGGATGGACCTGATCTCGGGCATGACCATCGACGACCAGTCCGGCAGCATTACCCTGAAACCCTATCAGAGCGTCTGGTTGTCGAATCGGGAGTAGGGCAGAATGCTTGCATGCCCGATAAGACCCCAGCCCGAAAACCCCGCATCCTGTTGCTCTCAGCCTATGACGCCGACAGCCACCGGCGCTGGCGGGAGCAGCTGGTCGACAGCCAGCCCAACTTCGACTGGCAGACACTGACCCTTCCAGCGCGCTTCTTCCGCTGGCGGATTCGGGGTAACGCACTCACCTGGCTCAACGAGCCCCTGATGCAACAGCGATGGGATCTGCTGCTGGTGACCTCGATGGTGGATCTGGTTTCCATCCGAGGCCTGCACCCACACCTCGCTGCAACGCCTGCCGTTCTATACATGCATGAAAATCAGTTTGCCTACCCGGAGTCGCAAGGACAGCACGCCAGCGTCGACCCGCAAATGGTAAATCTCTACAGCGCCCTTGCCGCCGATGTTGTCCTGTTCAACAGTGACTGGAACCGTCGCAGCTTTCTGGAGGGGGTAGCCCAACTCTATCGCAAGCTGCCCGATGGTGTGCCCATGGAGACACTGGGCCAGCTGGCAGAAAAATCCCAGGTGTTACCCGTTCCCATTGAGGACCGCCTGTTCGTAGATCGAACGGAGCCCCTGAACCGAACCTGTCCGCATCTGTTGTGGAATCATCGATGGGAATACGACAAGGGTCCGGATCGTCTGTTCGCGCTTCTGGATGAGCTGGACAGCCGAGGCCAGGATTTTCGTCTGAGCGTGGTGGGGCAAACCTTTCGGCAGCAGCCGGAGGCGTTCGACGCCATTCGCCAGCGCCATGGGCGCCGCCTGGAACATTGGGGCTTCCTGCCTCAGCGCTCGGATTACGATAAGCTTTTACAGCAGGCAGATGTGGTGATTTCCACGGCACTGCACGATTTTCAGGGGCTGTCGATGCTCGAGGCCATGGCTTCCGGCTGCCTAGCCCTGGCGCCTGACCGTTTGGCCTATCCCGAATACGTGCCATCCTCGCAGCTCTATCCCAGCGTTACTGACGATGCCCAGGCCGAAGCGCGCGGTGCCGCCGACCGGCTGACAGCAATGCTGAACCAATCTGTTGAACCCCTGGAACCTTTGGAATGGGGCATGGGCAGGCTTGCGGCCGCTTATGAAAATATTCTCATTACAACGCTGGAAAAACATCGGGTATGCTGAGCTGATGTTCTAAAACCGAGACCTCAGACATGATGAAAGCGATCAAGGTAATCGGAGACAAACTCAGCTGGGAGGACTGTGAAGATTACACAGAACTGCCGGCCGACCATGTCGAAATCGATGTTGTCTGGACTGCAATCAATCGCGCTGATCTGATGCAGCGGGCCGGCGTTTACCCACCGCCACCGGGTGCATCCGATATTATGGGCTTGGAAGTCAGTGGCCGCGTTGCGGCACTGGGTGAGTCGGTCAGTGGCCTGGAAGTAGGACAGGATGTTTGCGCTTTACTGACTGGTGGCGGTTACGCCACCAAGGTCGTTGTGCCTGCGGTTCAGGTATTGCCCGTGCCCAAGGGCTATTCACTGGACCAGGCGGCGGCCATTCCGGAAGTGTTCGCCACCGCCTGGCTCAACCTCTATCAGGAAGCGGAATTGCAGCCGGGCGAGCGCCTACTGCTTCATGCCGGAGCGAGCGGCTTGGGCACGGCAGTTATCCAGTTGGCAACAGCGTTTGGTAATCCGGTGTTTGCGACCGCAGGCGATGCAGCAAAGCTGGAAACGTGTCAACAGCTGGGCGCGACCGGTGTCTGGAACCGCAACGACGGTTCTTTTGTGGAGGCGGTTAAAAGCTGGGGCTGCGTTGATATGGTTCTGGACCCGGTGGGGGGCAGTTACATCGGCGAGGACCAAAAAGTCCTGAACGTGGATGGCCGTATCGTACTGATTGGCTTGATGGGCGGCCGCAAAGCCGAGGTGGATCTGGGGCTCATGCTGGTGAAGCGTCATCGGTTGATTGGCTCCACGCTGCGTTCGCGCACCGTGGTCGACAAAGGCAAGGTAATGCAGGCGCTGCACCGGCACGTATGGCCGTTGCTGAGCGCAGGCAGATCCGCCCGCAGATCGACAGCGAGTGGCCGATCACCAAGGTTGAAGAGGCGATGACCTACGTTGCCGAGAACCAGAACACCGGGAAGGTTCTGCTGAAGGTCGCAGACTGACCTTCCCGGTTATCACACGGCTGCCAACCAATCAGTCGGCGATGTGTACCAGCTGCTTGCCGAAGTTCTTGCCGTTGAGCATACCTTTGAAGGCGTCAACGGCATTCTCCAATCCCTCTGCAATGGTTTCCTGGTACTTCAATTCTCCACTGGCGATGCGTGAAGCCAGGATGTCCGTGATTTCCTGATGCTTGTCCTGCCATTCAGTGACGAGGAAAAAGCGGTGCTCGGGCACGGGATCCAGAGCCTTGAGAACGTGGAAAGGTGTTTCCACCGAGCCATGTCAGTGGCGTTGTAGGCTGACACATACCCGCAGATGGGTACGCGGGCACCGTTGTTCAGCAGAGGTGCAACGGCTCGGGTAACGGCACCGCCAACGTTTTCGAAATAAACGTCAATGCCGTCGGGGCAGGCGGCCTTCAGATCAGCCTCAAGGTTGCCCGCCTTGTAATCGACGCAGGCGTCAAAGCCCAGCTCGTTAATCACGAAATCACATTTTTCCGGACCGCCTGCGACGCCGACAACCCGACAGCCTTCGCTTTTGGCGGTCTGGCCAACCACGGTGCCAACCGGGCCCGAAGCCGCAGAGACCACCACGGTTTCGCCGGGCTTGGGCAGGCCAACGTACATCAGGCCGCAATAACCTGTGCGGCCCGGCATGCCGGCCACGCCCAGGTAGGTTTGCAGAGGTACGTTATCCTTCTGGTGGATCTTGTAGACCATGGGTGCGTCGGCGGGGAAGGTTACGTATTCCTGCCAGCCTGAATAACAGGTCACCAGATCACCAACCTCCAGTTTGTCGGACCGGGACTCCACAATGCGGGCAACACTCTCGCCCACAATGGGCTCATCAATACCAATGGGATCCATGTACCCTTTGGAGTCGTTCATGCGCGGGCGCATGTAGGGATCCAACGATAGCCAAAGAATCTGAGCAACGACTTCGCCGTCACCAGGCGCTCTTACGGAGCGCTCTTCTATGACCAGATCCCCATCCTGGATTTCCCCTTGCGGGCGTTGTTTGAGGACTATGGCTCGATTTTTATATTCGCTCACATTGATCTCCGGTTGCGTAATGAAACCAGATTAGGGTGCAGCAGAATCAGCCTGTGGTCAACTTCTCATCCTGAAGAGGTGAACGAGGCCATTTGATTACATTCCCCTGGACCGCCGGTATACTCACGTTCTCGCTCAGGATGAGCAGGAAATTTTTCTTCAAGGACGGAAGACATGCCCCAGGCAAGCGGATTGCAGTTCACCGCCCGTGTAGGTGAGCTCCCACCCGATGTTTTTTCTGTGGTTGGCTTTGCGCTGACCGAAGCCCTTTCCGAGTTGTTTCATGGCCGCTTGCAGCTGGCGAGTACCGATCCCGCTATTGGCGCCGCTGATGTGCTCGAGCAGCCCGTCGAACTGTTGGTCTGGCAGGATGGCGATCCGCTGCGTCGCTTCACCGGTGTGGTCAGCGAATTTGTTCGCGGCGACTCCGGCCGCCGTCGAACCCGCTATGAACTGGTCATCCAGCCGCCGTTGTGGCGGTTGGGATTGATGTACAACAGCCGGATTTTCCAGAAGCAACGTCCCGACTCCATTGCACGCACACTGCTGGAAGAGCGGGGCATTGTGGATTCAGTGTTTGAACTAAAACGCGAGCCTGCGGAGCGGGAATACTGCGTTCAGCATCGGGAAAGCGATCTGGCGTTTCTGGAACGGCTGGCTGCCGAGGAAGGCTGGCATTTCCGCTATCAGCTTGGTTCAGTAGACCGCAGTGCATCGGCTGGGCTGATTTTTTCCGACCATCACGCGATGCGCCGGTTCTGGTTCCGGCCGGATATAACGCCTCTGCGGGTGGCAGTCACCGGCAGCTGTCGGTGTTCAAGTTCCGCTACCAGGAACGCGTTCGCGCCGCTTCGGTGGCGCTCAAAGACTACACCTTCAAGAATCCCGCCTACGCTCTGATGCACGAGCAGGGCGCCAGCGCCCCCAACCATCGCGACGACTATCAGCACGTCGACTACCCGGGCCGGTTCAAGGCTGATGCCAGTGGACAGCCATTTACCCGGGCCAGACTGGATGCACTTCGAAACGACGCCAGCACCGCCCAGGGCGAAAGCAATCGCCCGGACTTCGCACCGGGCGCTAAGGTTGAGCTCACTGATCATGACCAACCGCACCTGAACCGGGACTGGCTGCTCACCGCTGTTACCCATCAGGGCCAGCAGCCGCAGGCACTGGAGGAAGAGGGCGGATCGGAACCGACTACCTACCGCAACAGCTTCAGCGCCATCCCCGCGAACCTCACCTGGCGCCCGCGGTGTGTACATCGCCCCATCATGGACGGACCGCAGATTGCAATCGTGACCGGCCCCGAGGGTGAAGAGATTCACTGCGACGAACATGGCCGAGTAAAGGTCCGCTTTCCCTGGGATCGTTACAGCCAGAACGACGAACACAGCAGCGCCTGGCTTCGGGTTAGCCAGGGCTGGGCTGGTGGGCAATATGGTTTCATGGCCTTGCCTCGCATCGGCCATGAAGTGATTGTGTCCTTCCTGGATGGCGATCCGGATCAGCCGATTATCACCGGGCGTACCTATCACGCTACCAACAAACCACCGTACCCACTGCCGGAACACAAAACCCGCACCACCCTGAAAACCCAGACTCACAAAGGCGAGGGCAGTAACGAATTACGATTCGAGGACGAAGCGGACAAGGAGCAGATCTATGTCCACGCCCAGAAAGACCTGGACCTGCTCACCGAACACAATCGCACCGAGGTCATCAGAAACGACAGCCACCTGACCGTGATAAATCACAGTTTCAGCCACGTTAAAGGAAACGAACATGCCGGCGTCGGCGGCGAAAAGCGGGAGCCTACGGTGCAGATTTCAGTCAGGACATCGGTGGCACCTGGCACAGCTCTGTCGGTGAAGTCTCCGCAAGTGAGGCCGGGAGCGAGGTTCATCATAAGGCTGGCTCCAAAGTCGTACTGGACGCCGGTGCGGAGCTCACAATTTCAGGTGGCGGCAGCTTCATCACGCTGGATGCTAGTGGTGTGACCTTGAGCGGCCCGGGCATCAAGATCAATTCAGGCGGCTCACCGGGTAGGGGCTCGAATATTGATCTGTTGAGCGCTGAGCTGCCCGCGGGCCTGAGCATGGATGGCTGTGCCGCTGCTCCTCCTGAAAAACTCGCGGAAGTCGGCCAGAGACGCAACGCCGCGGCGGAATCTGTTCCACCTCGCGAATTTGAGAAACCCCGCAGAGAGCTGATCGTCGACGTCATTGGAGGCACGTCCGCTGGTGAAGATGTGGTTGTCATTAACTCTGTAGCGGGAGAATCAGAGCAATGACCAATACCCTGAGTTTTATGGATGAAACCCTGGAAAATTCGGTGCGCCGCCGTGCCGAGTACGATGACAGCAATCCTGGTGAGCTGATTCTATCGGTTCCGAAACGCGCCGGCGGGTACATCAATCTCACTCTTCTGGAGCGTGCCCAATCGAGTGTCGAGCAGGACGAGCACCAGGAAAACACGCTGCTTCGCATTAAACCGCTGGCGGAGCTTGCCGAAAATCTTCCCTTTAAATCCGGTGGACTGACTTTCCATACCGGGCGGGCTGTTGCTCTGCTGCGCCCGGGTTATTTGTACGTGTTCCGAGGGAGCGAGCTCTGGCGTGAGCTGGAAATTGACACTCATGGGTTGATGAGTGATGTCGACCTCCAAAGTGTTCGTCTGGCCCGGGCGAAATTCGAGAAGCCCGGAAGCGTAGTCCGAGCCAGCGAAGGTGAATGGCTATCAAACCTCCTGGTGCCTGTTCTCTTGCAAGGGCGAGCTGTCATCAATGAAATTCGTGTTGCCTACAGCGAAGTCCAGTGGGACTGGCGTTACATAACTCGTCTTGAGCAGGACGCCAATGCGAGGCTCACCCGAACCAGTGGCATCGAGCATGCCTGGCCAGCCGTCACGGTCGACGACCTTGTCTTCGAGAAGGGCTATCCGGCATCGAGCATTGCGAATGTGACTGCTCTACGGGCCCGGGATCTTGGTATGGAGCTGATGCTGGAAAACCCGGCTGTCTACCAACCTGACTTCGCAACACCTGATGACACCGAACTGTGTATGCGCCTGACTCGTCGCCTCGAGCAGATTGCCTCTGACGATGGCCACGATTCAATGGGTATGGACCTCAACGGGGAAGCAGGCGAAGACCTGCTGAAAGAGCTTCGCAGTCAAAAGGGGGTTGTCGGTGTTTCAATCCCCGACCCGCTTTTCCAGCTGCGTCACTCATTGGCCCAGCTGCACCTCGCACTCCATTACCTCGATGCCGTGGATACCTCGATCAAGCAGAAGCCTATGGCCCACTCCGCCATGCTGATCCGACAGGCTGTATTTGATCCATTGACCCTGGATGGCAAAACCGATCTGCAGAAATACGCAGATGCCATCGACAAAGAAAAGCTTGATGCGGTGCTCGATACCAAAGAAAAGGACCACGCGGTTGCTGTCATTAACCGGCATGTGGAACGACTTCAGGAGATGATGAAAAGCTCGGTTCTGGCGGCGGTGCTGGATGATTACCGAGAATGCGGGGACCTGGCAATCTGCGAGGGATACCTGCTGATTGCGGATAAGTTGAACCTTTTACAGCAGATACCGGGGGTTCTCAGGGCAAACGGCTTTGCCAGAGAGAGTGATCTCTTCAAGAGCCTCAAGCGGTGGCTCTTTGACAGCGACTTCCTGACGGCCTGGGCACCTCAATCTCCAGATGCTGATGACGACGAATTGTCCGAAGAGTCCAAGTCGGCACATGACCTGCTCCTGCGGCTGACGGAGGATCGTAGTGAGATTACGGAGGAGATGCTGGACCGATTGAATCTCCAGTCCCTTGCTTATCTGGAAAAACAGCTCCACGACCGCGAGGCTGGCGATGGTGGAATCGTCAAAAATATTTCGGACGCAGGCAAGGTGGGTAGCCTGGTCGCACGCGCCTTGGAGGAATGGAGCACAGCAGTCCTGAAGGTAGGCGAGCGGCTCATGGAAGAGGGCGTGGTGAGTCAGGTCGACATACAAAGGGTGATGCAGTCTGCAGCCTCGAACTTCACTCTGGCTGACCCGGCACTTGCTGGCATCAGCATTGTCAGTCGTCGCGGTGTTGAGTCGTCGGGCACGATTCTTGGGGTGAGAGGCGAGGGCCTGACTCGCGGGCTGACGGAGTTCGACCGGACTGAAGGCATCCTGACGCGTAAAAACGATTATCTCTACGCCGATCTAGTCGACGATACCGGCGAGATGTTGGGTTCGACCAGCCCCTCCAGGGCGGTGGACGAACTGGAGTTAGCGATCCAGAAAGCCGCCGGTCATGCATCGGTTTTTTATGCTCCGGCGGGGCATGCGGAAGCAAAGAAACTTGGTTTGATTAGGGTCGATTTTGCCAAGAGTGTTAACGATATTGTCGATGGGCCGGCGGTCTCGCGAGGGCTTCTTGCGTTAGCAGTATTCAACTTGGCGGTCGAGTTAATATCGATAAACGCGGCACGCGATAAATGGACTGGCGAAGAACTCGCGTGGGCTTACGGGAGGGCGGCCGCCGGAGGTCTATCTGAAATCACCGCGGCATCCCTAAAGTTGTCGATAGTCCTAAACTCGAACGCCGCACAGGGCACAGGTAACAAGGTTTTTCGATTCGCAGTCAGGCCACTTTTTGACCTCAAGAATTGGTTTTTTATTGGCAACCGGTTGAGAAAAGTGGGGGCCTCGACCTTGGTGCGAACCGTTGGTTTGGCCAGTTTCACTGCTGGTGCCATCGGAGCGTCTATTAGCGGCCTCAATCTGCATAAAAGCCTAGCGAATAACGATTATGATTCGGCGACTGGGCACGCCGTTGCACTGGCTGGTGGGATAATCTTTTTCTCAAATCCGCTGATGGCCACAATTCTTGCTATTCCTGGGTGGGGATGGGCCGTTCTTGGAATGTCGATGGTTGTGGGAGGTGCCCTTTATGCTGGCCTGGCGGCGGACGATTGCTTTGAGCAGCTCTTAAAACACGGTCCTCTGGGTAAATACGAGGGCCAGGGTGATAAATCAGTGAATGATCCGGCTTATTTTGGCCAGTTACTCACTTTGCTATCTCCAATTTCTGTGACTGCCCAAAAGTATGGGGACTCTGATCAAGATCCGGATCTCTCAAATGAAGACCACCCTCCGACCTCGGACGACTATGTAATCACCATTAAAACCCCTCTCGTAAGCCAACTGACGATCTCAGGTTCTCTGCAACCAAGCTTGCCGCAGAATTCGTTTAAACTCGTCGTTCAAGAGTTGGCCTATGTCTCATCGACCACGGCAGTGCCGGGTTCAGGTGGGGCAGTGCACGATTATTATCTCCGGAGTACTTCCCAATTAAGAAAGGTTGTCTCTCGACAATCTCTGCCTACACAGTCAGCTGTGAGGTTCCTCGTGAAACGGAATTTGCATGAGAGGGCTCTACAAGGTTTCGGGTATCACGAGTCGATAATTACAGCTGTTAGGGTCGGGTTGCAGGCGGTCATTTCAACAGAACTGGGGTCTATCGCATTCCCTTCCCCGATATCTGAAAAGTATGAACCTTTCGATATGGCTCGTCATAGTAGCCCTCCGGCGAAAAGCAAAGGCGGCGTTGCCCCCGGTGGTCAGACCGAATCCCCTTACTGGTTTTTTACTGAGGTGGCCATATGAGCGAGGCGGAAGAATTCGAGATTCGTAAGACAGCGTTCGAGGCCTCGGCTATTGCGCCGCTACCTACAGCGAACGCCAAGCGCAATCGAATGGGAGATGAACTTCAACCGACGGGCGTCTATGCGCGCATCGACCCTTTCTACAGAATATTGCAGGATGCAGAAATCGTTCAGGAGCATGAGGTCACCGATCCAGACTTTCAAAGTAAGCACTGGTGGTGGAACCATCAAAAAATTCGATTTCTCAACGAAAAAGTAGGCTTGAAAATTATACTGTTGGCGCTTCCTTTTGCCTGGGTCCTCTTTCTCTGGTTTTCCGTGCCGGTGGCAATTTCTCAGGTCGTAGCTCATTGGTTGTACGGAAGTTCTGTGTCGGATTTCCTCTACCTCCTAGCCCTATTTGGGGGCGTTGGCGTCGGCTTTGCTTGGATTGTTTTCGCGATTTGGATAACTCCTTGCACCACCAACTGGCTAATGAGCACCGGAATTGCGTTTTTCCTCAAGCCATTCGAGAAAACCATAGAGAGAAAATTCGACAAGGCTTTGGAGGATGGATGTAGTGAGTTCAATCGTTTAACTGGCCAGGTTCGTTTCGCGATGGGACGCAAGCGATTTTTCGAAGCGCCGTTTGTGGAGTTCGATGCCTACGTTGAGCGGGTTATCCAGCACGGCGGTATCTTCTACCGACTGATGTTCGTCCATCGCTACACCCAAAAGACTTTCAACCAGACTTGGCTCAGCGGCATTGAGGCTACGAAGGGAGAAGTACTGGCACTGTGGATATGCTTCAACGCTACATGGACGTGTCTGAACCGTTACCTGATGTGCCTCGGTTGGAACCATTTCGTCATCTGGACCCCGTGACTCGCAAACATGACAACGAGACCAACCGAAACCCCAGGTACTGGCGTGACCTCGACCTTGAGCCTGGAGAGCAAGCGAGGGCGCGGAGATGTTAAGACGGCAAAATCAGTATCCCTGGGCGTCTCGCCAGTGCAAATTGACACCTCACCTTGGCAAGGTGTCCATGGCCGAGTATCGGGAACTGCGCCCGGAGGGCGCTTGGCCTATTTGATAAATCGAAAGGGGCATATTCTCCGTCTTCGCCTCGAATCACTTCGATGCGTAGATCGACTACTTGGGCTGCGCAGGCCAGGACGAAGGTACAACAAAGATTCGCCTTCGTTCCTGCCAGTGGTCGGAAGCGCTATCGCGACTCAGTTCTGAGAACAGTCGCGGAATGCGGTCGACTTGGATGTCAGTGATCGCTTGTCTGGCTTCGGTGCCCGATGGTGTTGCGGACTGGCACCAGGGGCCCACCCAGTGTGGCTTGTTCAGTTGGACCCAGGTTGAGGTATCCGTTTCTTCCAGCGTGTCGGCATAGGTCCAGCAGCCGCGAAGATGGTTTTGGGGTGTTGTCGAAGGTGCTTCAAGGGCAATGGCTAACGGATAGAACAGGTAGCCGGGCATGAATATCCGGGCGGTTATTGGGCCGTTTATTCCGTGGCTTGAAAGTAATGCCAGTGTTTCCGGCTGCTGGGTGCGGGTGCTCTGATGATTGACCAGCCGATCACCTTTTATATCCAGTCGATCCCGGGCATTGGGGCCGTACCAGAGCGCTTCGCTGCCACCGTTGGGTACCCCCAGATAGTACTTGATGGCAATCTCATGGTGTTCAATTCGATCGTCTGTGGTGTTGTGAACGATAAAATCCAGTTCTCCCAGCGTGTGTCTGTTGGATTGGATCTGGACATTCTTCAGCAGGATCTCCCAGCCGAGCAGGTCGGAGAGCATTACTTCGTAGAGTCGCTCGAAGTAAAAGCCAAGCCTGCGCTGGGGAACTTCTCTAAGCAGCGCTGGTGCGGTCTCGGGGTTCTGGTCCCATTTTTTCAGGGTTTCGAGATAATCCGGGGGCAGGTAATCGCTGGGCTGAAAGGTTGCCGGCGAATGTAACAGCTGAGGCGCAGAACACAGCCACCCCAGGTGGCGAACCGCAGGATGCTGGAAATCAAGAAGGCTATTGTTGGGGGTACGTACAGTCATCCGTCCAGAATACCGTAAACTGGTTGTCAGGTAAGGGCGAACCCACGCCCGACATCAGTTAGCCGTAAACAGGAGCCGATATGCAATACCTGCACACCATGATCCGTGTCAGCAACCTCGACGAGACTTTGCACTTTTTCTGTGACCTTCTGGGCATGAAAGAAATCAGTAGGAAGAGCAGCGAAAAAGGCCGTTTTACCCTGGTGTTCCTGGCAACTCCAGAGGATGAGGCGCGCGCCCGGGAAGAGAAGGCGCCAATGATTGAACTGACCTACAACTGGGATCCGGAAGAGTATTCCGGCGGCAGGAATTTTGGCCATCTGGCGTACCGGGTGGACGACATTTATGCGCTGTGTGAGCACCTGCAGGCGAATGCTGTCACCATCAATCGTCCTCCCAGAGATGGGCATATGGCCTTCGTGCGCACCCCCGACGGCATTTCCATTGAGCTCCTGCAAAAAGGTGAGGCGCTTGCGTCAAAAGAGCCGTGGGCCAGCATGGAAAACACTGGTAGCTGGTAGGCTGCCGGTTCCGGGGAGCTTAGTGCTTTAGCCCCAGCTTTTTGCATCAGGATGATGCGGTTTCAACATGGAGCGTGTGATGGATGATTGGCAAGGATGCCTGGCGCCTGAATGCCAGGCGGCGCTGGTAAAAGCGCGAGACAGTGTCGGTGAGCGCGGTGGTGCCGTTATCACTGTGGAAGATTTTCTGCTCGCGCTTCTTGATACCTGCCCCGATATTCCCCGTTTTCTGCGCGGCTGCGGGATTGATCTTGATGAGCTGGTGCGAACGGTACAGTGTGAGCAACCGATCGTCACCGAGGTTGGTGCAGAGGGCGCGTTGTCGTCTCAGCTGGTCGACTGGTTTGCTTGCTCCCGAGAGCTCAGCGACGCACCCTGGCTCGAATGGAATCTGCTCCTCAGCGTGCTCACGACGGGCATGGAGCGATTGCGGGATAAGGCTTATGTTGCGGTGCTTGAGTTGGTACCCCATTGGCCATGTGAAAGCATAGATACTGTCCCAGCCGGAATCGCATCCAATACCGGTGCGCCTCTGGTGGCTACCAATGCGCAGTGGGTGGAGCTGGCGGAGGATGTTGCCATCACGGTTTCTGCCTCATCCTCTTCGTTGCTTTGGATTCGAGCAGAATCTGGAGCGGGTAAGTCCAGTTGGCTGCCCATTATGCTGGCGGCGGTAAACCGGGATTATCTGGAGCTGGATCTGCGTCGTGAGGCCGAGGTAATGGCAAACGACCTGCCGGCTCTCGCTGCGTCCGATCAGACCTCACCGCGTGAATGGCCATTGCTGGTGCTGGACAACACGTCGCCATCGGACCTGATGCTCATGATGGAACGGCCGGGAAGCCTGGCGTCTGAGCTGGTCAGCAACTGGCGAGGACCGATCCTGTTACTCGGGCCGGAGCGCGCAGAGGACGATCAGTGTTTCTTAGAGCGTCGTTTGGGGCGAGCTCTCGAGATTGTTGATTTGCCGGATTCCGATGCTGTTCAGCGCGAGGCGATACTGACTGCGCATCAGCCTGACATCGAAAAGCGTTGGAAGGTTGAGCTGTCCGGACCGGTCCTTCGGTTTGCGGCCCAATGTGCAAACAACCGTATAACCACGCCCGGTGCCATGCTGGAGTGGGTGGAACGGGCCGCCGCCAGGCTGGATCTTTTTGCCCGTTGCGGACCCATGGGCAGAGTGGCTCTGGCCGGGGCGGCAGATACTTTGCACCGGCAGAATCTGGTGGCGTTGGCGCGTGCGGAGGCGCCGCCTCCAATCGCTGAGACGCTGGGCGACATCGAGCGCCGGCAAGCTGCATTGGAAAGAACCTGGTGTGAGCGAAAAGCTGCAGGCACGCTGAGGCGATTGTCGGTGGCTGACCTGCAGCGTGAACTGGAACGTTGGCTTGCAGCAGACACCGGCCCGGTTCACTATGTGCTGCATTGTAATCAACAGGATGGAGATTCAGCCGGTGCAGGATCTGGAAATATACATTCGTGACCTTGCAGAGGGCACTGTTTCACAATGGCTGACAGGTCATCTGGACAGTCTGGAGTTGGATGACAGTCAGGTGACGTCAGTGATCAAGGGGCACGCCCTGTGTGCGGGTACACGGTTGAGGATATCGCTGTATCCGGGTGCATTCGGAAAACGTTTCACCTGTCTGGTGATGGAAGGGGAGAGTCTGCCCTGGCATACCGACCTGGAGTGCGCGAGGAGCGCCTGGCGTTCAATGGATACGGAGATCCGATGCAGTCCGGGCGATTGGAAGGAAGGAGAGCCGGTCGCTGAGGAAAAATGGTGGCGGTTGGATCACCGGGGTGAAAACCTGGTCGTCTGGAACTAAAAAAGGCAGCCCGAGGGCTGCCTTTTTCTTGAACACCGGTGTCAGTCGCTCAGGATAGACACGTTGTCCGCCTGCAAGCCTTTGTCCGCTTCCACAACATTGAAGCGAACCAGTTGACCCTGGCGCAGAACCCGGCGGCCGCGGCCACGAATGGCGCGGAAGTGAACGAATACCTCGTCACCACTGTCGCGAACGATAAAGCCGAAGCCTTTCTTCACGTTAAACCACTTTACGGTGCCTTCTTCGTCACCCTCGGGGCTGCCGTCGTCGTAGTCGCCGTCATCTTCATCATTGTACGACTGGCTCTGTGAGCGTGCGGTTGAACCAGATGAGCTGCGTGCTGTGCTCTTCTGCTTGGCCGACAGGGATACTGCCAGGAAACCGGCCACGGTGAAGATCACCAGTGCAATGATATAGGCGGCAATCCCCTGGGCACTACCAAGGACAAACGTGTGCTGTTGGCCAATTCGCTGGATTCGGACTGCGACAGGATCTGGAACAGTTCCGGGGTAAATGATACCAGCAGGAAACCGAGGATAAAGGGAGCTGGAATGGCGATCAGAAGAGCAACAAGGATCGCTTTGGCTGGATTACGCATTGACTAAGATTTCTCCATTCTTGTAACGCTAACGATAAAAAACCGGATATCGGGTAAAATCGCATACCCGGTCGATGAAAACCGCCGGTTGGCCTGTTGGTAAAGGCGCCTGCGGGCAAAAGCGGCATGATACCAGATTATCCGGTTTGCTGACTAAGGCAATGCGGCTGTCAGGTCCAGAACGTGCTGAAGTTATCAGTCGAAGCTATCAACCAAAGCTATCAGCAAAAGAAAGCAGAGGCGCCGAAAGTCACACAGTCACATTCTCAAACGATCCGTGCACGGGAGTTGCAGCAGCAATTATGAGTGAGAAAGATCTGGAAACACGACTCGACGAACTGGAAACGCGGATGGCATTCCAGGATGACGTCATAAATACGCTGAGTGAGCAGGTGGCTAAGCAGGAATTGGAGCTTCGCGAGTTGTGGCAAGCCAAGCAGCTGTTGCATCGGCAATTGAAAGAAGTTTCCCCCTCGAACATCAAGAGTGAAGAGGAGGAAACACCGCCCCCTCATTACTGAGGCAGGGCGGCTTGGGCGGCGTCAGGCCAGAAGCTCAACCAGAATTTGCTCGTAAATCTGGGAAAGCGTATTCAGATCCTCGGCCTTCACGCACTCGTCCACCTTGTGGATAGTGGCATTGATGGGGCCGAGCTCCACGACCTGAGCACCGGTAGGGGCGATAAAGCGCCCATCGGATGTTCCGCCTGAGGTCGACAGCTCAGTTTCCCGGCCAGTGACTGTCCGAATGGCATTCTGGCTGGCTGAAACCAGCGCGCCGCGATCAGTCAGGAACGGCCTGCCACTCAGATGCCAGTCCAGATCATATTTCAGGCCGTGCCGGTCCAAAATGGCGACCACGCGCTCTTCAAGACTCTCGGCGGTGTTCTCGGTGCAGTAACGAAAGTTGAAATGCACCAGGCACTCGCCAGGAATGATGTTGCTTCCGGTTCCAGATTCGATCTTGGTGATCTGAAAGGTCGTGGGCGGGAAGAAATCGTTGCCATTGTCCCAGAACTCCCGGGCCAGCGCGTCCAGAGCCGGCGCGGCTGTGTGTACGGGATTGTCTGCCAGATGGGGGTACGCGACATGGCCCTGAACACCTCGAACCGTCAGGTAGCCGTGCAAAGAGCCACGGCGGCCATTCTTGATCACATCCCCGACTTCCGTCGTGCTGGAGGGCTCACCGATCAGGCACCAGTCAATCTTCTCGTTCCGGGCTTCCAGGGTTTCTACCACCTTCACGGTACCGTCCTGGGCCGGACCTTCCTCGTCACTGGTGATCAGCAGCGCGATTGACCCACGATGGTTAGGATAGGCCTCAACGAAGCGTTCACAGGCGGTGACGAACGCTGCCAGGCTGCCTTTCATATCGGCTGCCCCGCGACCCAGCAGGAAGCCGTCCTTGATGACCGGCTCGAACGGCGGGTGGGCCCAGTTTTTCTCCGGGCCCGTTGGCACCACGTCGGTGTGACCGGCAAAGGCCAGCACCGGACCCTCTGAACCCTTTCGGGCCCAGAGGTTGTCAGTGTCACCAAACCTCAGGTTTTCGCCGTCAAAACCGAGCGGTCCCAGGCGCGACATCATCAGCGCCTGACAGCCCGCGTCATCCGGTGTGACGGATTGCCGGCGGATCAGGTCAATGGCCAGCTCAAGGGTTTTCGACTCAGTTGTTTGCATGCAGTTCTTCGTTCAGCTCGATGGCGGACTTGTTGGTTTTGCATTCCACGGTGCCAGTCTGGCTGTTGCGACGGAACAGCAGGTCGGGCTGGTTTGCCAGGTCACGGGCCTTGATAACTTCCACCAGCTTATTGTTGTCATCCAGCAGTGCTACTTTGGTACCTGCGGTGATATACAGGCCGGCCTCAACCTTGCAGCGGTCACCCAAGGGGATACCGATGCCGGCATTGGCGCCGATCAGGCAGTTCTCACCCACCGCGATGATGATGTTGCCACCACCGGACAGAGTGCCCATGGTGGAGCAGCCGCCACCCAGGTCGGAGCCCTTGCCGATCATGACGCCCGCCGAAATGCGGCCCTCGATCATGCTGGTGCCCTCGGTACCTGCGTTGAAGTTGATAAAACCTTCGTGCATGACAGTAGTACCTTCGCCGACGTAGGCACCGAGACGCACCCGGGCGGTGTCCGCAATGCGTACGCCGGATGGCACCACGTAATCGGTCATCTGCGGGAACTTGTCGACGGATTTTACTTCCAGCGTGCGGCCTTCAACCCGTGCCTGCAGCTGGCGGTCCGGCAGCTCGCCCAGATCGACAGCGCCTTCGCTGGTCCAGGCGAGGTTCGGAAGCAAACCGAAAATGCCGTCGAGCTTCAACGCGTGGGGCTTGGTCATGCGATGGGAAATCAGGTGCAGTTTGAGGTATACCTCAGGCGTGCTGGAAGCCGTGTCGTCGGTTTCCAAGATGGTCACTACAACCGGACGTTTGCTGTTTGCGGCGGTTTCCGCAAGCCGTGCCTGGTCGGCCTCGCCAATCTGACGCAGAGCGTGGGCAAGTTGGCTGAGCTGCTCGGCGGTGGCGCTGATCGCCTGATTTCCGCCCTTGTAGTCCAGGGCGTTCTGAACCACTTCCATCAGGGCGTTATCGGGGGTCATAACCGGCTGCTGGTAATAGACTTCCAGCCAATGTCCCTGCCTGTTCTGGGTGCCGATGCCGATACCGAATGCGAAACTCATCAGGTGGTTGCTCCTTTATGATCGTCAGACTTAAGCGTTTGAAAACTGTTGGGCCCAATCGTCGGCCTTGAAGCCAACGGAAATCGAACCTTCATGCTCGACCACCGGTCGTTTAATGATGGAAGGATTTTCCAGCATGAGGTTGTGGGCAAATGAACCGTCTATGGTATCACGAACCTCGTCCGGAAGTTTGCGCCAGGTGGTGCCACGGCGGTTAAGCAAGGTTTCCCAGCCAACCGCCTGTTTGAGTCTTTGGAGCAGGGCGTCATCCAGGCCGTCTTTTTTGAAGTCGTGAAAGCTGTGTTCAATGCCTTGCTCGTCGAGCCATTTGCGAGCTTTCTTGACGGTGTCGCAGTTTTTGATGCCGTAAATCTTCATGGGGTATTTGCCTTCACAAATTCAACAATTCGCCGCGCTGCTTCCACGCACTCTTCCAGGGGCGCCACCAGGGCCATCCGAACTCGGTTTTCTCCGGGGTTGTGGCCCTCGACGGTACGGGACAGGTAGCGACCGGGCAGCACATGCACGTTTTGCTGGGCCGACAGTTCCCGGGCGAAGGTTTCGTCGTCCATGGGTGTGACTGGCCACAGGTAAAAACCTGCATCGGGGAATTCGACGTCCATGACCTCGCGAAGAACGGGCACTACGGCCTCAAACTTGGCGCGATAGGCGGTTCGATTCTCAACCACGTGAGCTTCGTCCTGCCATGCAGCAATGCTGGCCAGCTGGTTGTGGATGGGCATGGCGCAGCCGTGGTAAGTGCGGTATTTCAGGAACCCCTTGAGTACCGAGGCATCGCCGGCCACGAAGCCGGATCGCAGGCCTGGCAAGTTACTGCGCTTGGACAGGCTGTGGAACACGATGCAGCGGGCAAAGTCATTGCGGCCAATGGCGGCGCAGGTTTGCAGCAGGCCCTCGGGCGGCTGGTTTTCATCGGGGTAAAGTTCGGAATAGCATTCGTCCGAGGCAACGATGAAGTCGTGCTTGTCTGCCAGTTCGATGACTTGTACCAGAGTCTCCCGGGGCATCACCGCACCACTGGGATTGCCCGGCGAGCACAGGAAAAGGATCTGGCAGTCTTGCCAGACCGAATCCGGTACCGCGCCAAAATCAGGAATGAAGCCGTTGGATCCGTCACAGGGCAGGTAGACGGGGGTGGCACCAGCCAGGAAAGCGGCGCCTTCGTACACCTGGTAGAACGGGTTCGGGCTAACCACCGTGGCGGAATCGCTGCCTGCGACAACGGACTGGACCAGGGAGAAAATGCCCTCCCGGGTTCCGTTGACCGGAACAATATTGTCGGCCGCGCTCAGTGAGCCGGTTTCAAGTTGGAAGCGTCGGGTTGCCCACTCGGCGATGGTGGTGCGCAACTCGTCGGTGCCCTTGGTCGTCGGGTAATTGGCGAGCTTGTCGAGATTGTCCGCGATAACCTGCTTTACGAACTCGGGTGACGGGTGTTTGGGCTCGCCGATGCCCAGAGAAATTGGCCGCAGGTGTTCTGGTGTGGAGATGCCTGCTTTTAGCTTGGCCAGTTTTTCGAAGGGGTAGGGATGAAGTCGGTCCAGGTTTGGATTCATTGAATATCGTCCAGCATTTTACAGAGGTCTTGCTGCAATTCATGGCATATCGTCGGATCGCGCAGGGGTTCGCCCTGTTCGTCAGTCACGAAGAAGACGTCTTCCACTCGTTCGCCGAGGGTTGCGATCTTGGCATTGGTCAGGCGCACCCGGTGATCCAGAAGTACTTGCCCGATACGGGCCAACAGGCCAGGTCGGTCCGGCGTAATCACTTCCATGACTGTACGCTGATTGATGGTGTCGTTTGAGAAGGTCACCTCGGTGGGAAACGCGAAGTGCTTCAGCTGCCGCGGTGTGCGGCGATGAATGATGTCGGGGTAATCATCAGGATCGTCCAGCTCTTCAATCAAGCGTTTTCGCACCCGGTCCTTGCGCGCCGGGTCTGTGCCCAGAGGCTGGCCTTTTTCATCCAGCACGACATAGGAGCTGATCGAATAGGGGCCTTCGCTCGAACTTATCCGGGCATCCACGATATTGAGATTCAGTTGCTCCAGCACCGCTGTAGTGGCAGCGAACAGTGCAACCCGGTCTTTCATATAGATGATGATCTGGGAGTAGCCATCTGTGGGGCCGCCGCGGGTGTCGCGAATCAGCACCAGCGGATCCGGATTGTCGCCGTGACGGATAATGGCGGCCGTCTGCCAGGCAATATCCACGGTCGAATCCTGCAGGAAATAGTCCTCATCGACCGTGTCCCAGATGTGATCAATCTGTTCGTCGGTCATATTCTGGGCGTGCAGGATTTCCCGGGCTTCCGACTGTGTGGCACTGACCCATTCATGACGTTTGATCGGTGTTTCCGTACCCCGGCGCAGGGCGCGCTTTGCTTCGATGTACAGCTGGCGCAACAGCGAGGCACGCCAGGTGTTCCACAGTTTCGGGTTGGTGGCGCTGATATCGCAGACGGTCAGAACGTACAGGTAGTCCAGGTGTGCCTGACTGGGTACTGCTTGGGCGAAGTTGTGAATGATGTCGGGGTCAGAGATGTCCTTGCGCTGAGCTGTCATAGACATCAGCAGGTGATTCTCCACCAGCCAGGACACCAGCTTGGTATCGCGCTCGCTCAGGTGATGTCGCTGGCAAAAGGCCTCAGCATCAATTGCGCCCAGTTCCGAGTGATCGCCGCCACGGCCCTTGGCGACATCGTGATAGATGCCGGCAATGTACAGGGTTTCCAGCTTCGGTAAACGGTGGATCAGTCGTGAGGCCAGCGGGTATTCGGTGCGTGCCCCGGTGCTGTTCAGTCGTACCATGTTGCGGATCACCCTCATGGTGTGGGCGTCCACGGTATAGATGTGAAACAGGTCGTGCTGCATTTGCCCGATAATCTGGCCAAATTCCGGCAGATACCGGCCGAGCACGTTGTATTTCTTCATGGCTGACAGGGTCTGGTCCAGGGCGTGCGGGGTTCGCAGCAGTTCCATGAACAGCGTGGTTACTGCCAGGTCCGACCGGAAGGCGTCGTCAACCAGGTGTCTGTGGGCTCGCAGGGATCGAATGGTCGTGGCCCTGATTCCCTTGATCTCCGAGTGCTGCGCCATCAGCACGAAAATTTCCATGATGGCGTAGGGAGCGTAGGCGAACACCTGATTGTTCACCGCTTCTATATAACGGTTGCGAATCTGGAAGCGCTTGTTCAGCGGCTGGATGTCGTCGATGGTGCCTGTGCCCAGGATCGCTTCGTCGTAGTATTGAAGGATAACGTCGGCGAGCTCTGCCAGTGCCAGCACCGTGCGGTAATAGGACTGCATCATCAGCTCAACGCCGAGACGCTTGCCCTCGTCGTGGTAACCGAGCATTTGTGCCAGTGCACGCTGATGATCAAACAATAGCCGGTTCTCGGGCCGGTCAGCCAGCAATTGCAGGCCGTAGCGAAGTTGCCAGAGGAAAGTCTCGCCCTGGAACAGAATCTGGTGTTCTTCTTCCGTCAGGATGCTGAACCGGGTCAGGTCGGCGATGTTTTGGAGGCCAAAGTGCCGCTTGGTGATCCAGCCAATGGTCTGGATATCCCTCAATGCGCCGGGCGAACCCTTCACATTCGGTTCCAGGTTGTACTCAGTGTCGCCGTATTTGTCGTGGCGATCCCGCTGCTCCTGTCGCTTGGCAATGAAGTAATCGCGATCGGTGCTGACGCCATCGCCATAGACCTGGGTGCTCAGCTCGTCCCGGAGCTCGTCCGGGCCTGCGATGGTGCGGGTTTCCAGCAGGTTGGTGAGGATAGTGACGTCATCGCGGGCAGCGGCTTTGCTTTCCTCTATGCTGCGAACGCTGTGGCCAATGTCGAGCTTCAGATCCCAGAGCAGCGTGATGAAGCGCTCAGGTCGTCCTGCCAGCTCTCTTCGATACTGGAACGGGTGAGGATCAGCAGGTCGATGTCTGACTGGGGGTGCAGCTCCCCGCGGCCATAGCCGCCGACCGCGACCAGTGCGATGTCCGGCGAGCTGGAGAAGGGGTAGCGATTCCAGATCAGCCTGAGCACCGTGTCCACGGTGTCGGCGCGGGAATGGACAAGGGCGCGAACATCGGCGCCCTGGCGGAAGGCTTCCGCGTCGGCATTGTACCGCTCTCTCAACAGCTCACGGGCTGCAGACACCGGGGAGGCGTCGTTACTGATGCGCGACTCCAGTTCGCTAAGGTCCACTTAGAAGGACTCTTCCGCTCGTTTGGTCAGAACTTCGTGGCCATCGGCGGTGACCAGAATAGTGTGTTCCCATTGAGCGGACAGCTTGTGATCCTTGGTGACCACCGTCCAGCCATCTGGCAGCAGCTTGGTCGTGTACTTGCCCTGGTTGATCATCGGCTCGATGGTGAAGGTCATGCCTTCCTGCAGCTCCATGCCTGTGCCGGGCTTACCGTAATGCATCACCTGCGGCTCTTCGTGGAACACCTTGCCGATGCCGTGGCCGCAGTAATCACGAACCACCGAATAACGATGCTTTTCAGCGTGCTGCTGGATAACGTGGCCGATGTCGCCCAGGCGTGTGCCCGGCTTGACCAGTTCGATACCTTTATAGAGGCACTCCTGGGTAATGCTGATCAGTCGCTCGGTGCCGGGCTTGGGTTTGCCCACTGTCCACATCTTGCTGGTGTCGCCGTGGTACTCATCCTTTATGACCGTGACATCAATATTCAGGATGTCGCCATCTTTCAGGATTTTCTTCTCTGACGGGATGCCGTGACAGATCACGTGGTTGACGGAAGTGCAGACCGACTTCGGAAACCCTTTATAGTTCAGCGGAGCAGGGATCGCCTTCTGTTCATTCACGATGTAGTCGTGGCAGATTCGATCAATCTCTTCGGTGCTGATTCCAGGCTTGATGTGTTCGCCAATCATTTCGAGCACTTCGGCGGCCAAGCGGCCGGCAACGCGCATTTTTTCGATTTCTTCCGGGGTCTTGATCGATACTTGCATCGGGCTTCCCATTGATTTGTATCAAACCGGCATTTTAAGGGCGCGAGAGGCTGGGTACAAGGAAGGGCGCTGGTAAAAATAATGGCGTTGGCTGCTCGAATTATGGTATAAACGCGCCCGCTGGAAACAAATCCGGCAAATTCACACACGTGTCGGCACGTTGTCCCAGGGTGCCTCCCTTCAGTTAGATGAAGGCGGGTTGGGGCAATCGGACGCGTGGAGGTCTAACCCGAAGCTAAATAAGGTAACTATCATGGCTCAGGTAAATATGCGTGACCTGCTGAAGGCAGGTGCTCACTTCGGTCACCAGACTCGCTACTGGAACCCGAAAATGTCGAAGTTCATCTTCGGCGCCCGTAACAAGATTCATATCATCAACCTTGAGCAGACTGTTCCTGCCATGAATGAAGCGCTGAACTTCATTCAGCAGCTGGCAGAGAACAAGAACAAGATCCTGTTCGTTGGCACCAAGCGTGCTGCGGCCAAGATCGTCAAGGAAGAAGCAGAGCGCGCTGGCCAGCCGTTCGTTAACCATCGCTGGCTCGGCGGCATGCTGACCAACTACAAGACGATCCGTCAGTCGATCCGTCGCTACCGTGATCTGGAAGCCCAGAGCAAGGACGGCACTTTCGACAAGCTGACCAAGAAAGAAGCTCTTGATCGTACCCGTGAAATGGACCGTCTCGAGCGTTCCATTGGCGGTATCAAGGACATGGGCGGCCTGCCGGACGCAATGTTCGTAATCGACGTGGATCACGAGCGTATCGCGATCAAGGAAGCCAACAAGCTGGGCATTCCTGTTATCGGTGTTGTTGATACCAACAGCGATCCGGACGGCGTTGATTACGTGATCCCGGGCAACGACGATGCGATTCGTGCGATCCAGATCTACGTGAAAGCCGTTGCTGACACCTGCATGGAAGCATCGCAGTCTGCAGGTTCAGGCGCTGACGAGTTTGTAGAAGTTAGCGAAGACGCTGAAGGCGCCGCCCCGGCCGCCGAATAAGCGTTAGCTTCACGTTGAGATGTAAAAGTGCGCCCGGGCCTGTTCCGGGCGTACTTCCCACCGAATTCGTAATAGTTGAGAGGATTGAACATGGCTGCAATTACCGCTGCAATGGTCAAAGAGCTGCGTGAGCGTACTGGCCTTGGCATGATGGAGTGCAAGAAAGCACTGGTAGAAGCTGAAGGCAGTGTCGACGCGGCAATCGAAGAGCTGCGTAAGTCTTCAGGCCTGAAGGCCGCCAAGAAAGCTGGCCGTACTGCTGCTGAAGGCGTATCTCTGGTCAAGATTTCTGACGACAATACCGTCGCCTACATTCTGGAAGTAAACTCCGAGACCGACTTTGTTGCTCGTGACGACAACTTCCTGAACTTCGCCAACGACGTTCTGGCCGTTGCTTTCGAAAATGGCGAAACCGACGTTGCCAAGCTGATGGAAGGCGATCTGGAAGCCAAGCGCGAAGCGCTGGTTCAGAAGATCGGCGAAAACATCACTGTGCGTCGTCTGGTTAAAGTTGAAGGCCCGGTTGTCGGTGGCTACGTTCATAGCACCAACAAGATTGCTTGTGTGGTTGCCCTGACCGCTGGCGATTCTGAAACTGCTCGTGACATCGCAATGCACGCTGCCGCTGTTAACCCGCGTGTTGGCAAGCCGGAAGAGATGCCTGCTGAAGAGCTTGAGAAAGAGAAAGACGTCATCAAGGCCCAGCCGGACATGGAAGGCAAGCCTGCCGAAATCGTCGAGAAGATGATGGGCGGCCGGATCAAGAAGTTCCTCAAGGAAAACAGCCTTGTTGAGCAGCCTTTCGTTAAGAACCCGGATCAGACTGTTGGTGAATTGATCAAGTCCGCCGGTGGCGAACTGGTCGAATTCGTTCGTCTGGAAGTGGGCGAAGGCATCGAGAAAGAAGAAGTGGACTTCGCTGCTGAAGTTGCTGCGGCAGCTGGCACCAGCAAGGCCTGATCCTTCTTTCGGCACTGGTTTAACACCACAGTGCCATCTGAG
Source organism: Marinobacter similis (assembly GCF_000830985.1). Lineage (GTDB taxonomy): Bacteria > Pseudomonadota > Gammaproteobacteria > Pseudomonadales > Oleiphilaceae > Marinobacter > Marinobacter similis. Next base: position 3,513,529 of record NZ_CP007151.1, read on the forward strand.
TCTGCCACGTTAGTCAGGTCTGCCTGGCTTTCGTGGCGGGCTTGTATCTGAGATACCCCTTTTTATGAGGAGTATGTCAGATACAAGCCTGCGACGCGTATTACGCCGGACCGCAGCCAACAGACGAAAAGGGGATCCTCATGCCGACATCATCCAAAACCCAGCCCAGATACAAGCGTGTTCTGCTCAAGCTCAGTGGCGAGGCCCTGATGGGGGAGCACGATTTCGGTATTGATCCCAAAGTCCTTGATCGTATGGCCCTTGAGATAGGGGCGCTGATTGGTATTGGTGTGCAGGTCGGCCTGGTTGTTGGTGGCGGCAACCTGTTCCGGGGTGCGGCATTGAACGAAGCCGGCATGGACCGGGTTACCGGTGATCACATGGGCATGCTGGCCACGGTGATGAATGGCCTGGCCATGCGTGACGCCCTGGAGCGGTCTAATATTCGGACCCGGGTAATGTCGGCGATCCCCATGAGCGGCATTGTCGAGCATTACGATCGTCGTCGCGCGGTGCGGGACCTGAAGGACGGTGACGTAGTCATCTTCTGTGCCGGTACCGGTAACCCTTTTTTCACCACCGATTCGGCGGCGTGCCTGCGTGGTATTGAAATCGAGGCGGACGCCGTTCTCAAGGCGACCAAGGTTGATGGCGTATACTCCGCAGACCCTTACTTGGACAGCAGTGCCGAAAAGTACGATCGCCTGACCTACGACGAAGTGCTGGACAAGAAGTTGGGTGTCATGGATCTGACCGCTATCTGTCTGGCCAGGGATCACGGCATTCCGCTGCGAGTGTTTGATATGAACCGGGCGGGCGCTCTGACGCGCATCGTAACCGGCGAGAAAGAAGGTACACTGATCGAGTAGTCGGGCCTCGGGACCATTGGCCTGAAGCCACGGCAACACATGATTTGACGAATGAATCGAGGATGCTGAAGTGATTAACGACATCAAAGCAGAAGCCGAAAAGAAAATGCAGAACAGCCTGGAGTCGCTCCATTCGGCTTTCAAGAAAATTCGCACTGGTCGGGCGAACCCGGCCATTCTGGACAGCGTCATGGTGAGCTACTACGGTCAGCCAACACCGCTGAAGCAGGTAGCCAGCGTTAACACCGAAGATAACCGTACGCTCACGGTTACTCCGTGGGAGAAGAACCTGGTGCCGACCATCGAAAAGGCCATCATGACTTCTGACCTGGGCCTTAACCCGGCCACCAGCGGCGACGTTATTCGTGTACCCATGCCGATGCTGACCGAAGAGACCCGTAAGGAAATGGTCAAGCAGGCCAAGGCCGATGCCGAGCACGGCCGGGTTTCCATCCGTAACGCCCGTCGCGATGCCAACAGCACCATCAAGGAGTTGCTGAAGGAAAAGGAAATCACTGAGGATGATGAGCGCAGAGGCGAGGACGAGATCCAGAAGCTGACAGACCGCTATATCGCCGAAGTCGAAAAGGCTCTGAAATCCAAGGAAGAGGATCTGATGGCGGTTTGATCGCCAGGATCTTCTTGCACGCGAATGATGATCCGGGGGCTACTTCTCCCCCGGTCGAGCAGAGGGTTTCATGACGGGAACGGTATCCGCAGAGATTCCGATGTCGGCAGAGAGCCGGCCGCGGCACGTGGCAATTATCATGGATGGTAACAACCGGTGGGCGAAGGAGCATCGGTTGACAGGTGTCGCTGGGCACAAGGCGGGCGTGGATGCCGTCAAGGCCGTGGTGGAGACATGCGGGCGCGAAGGAGTGGAGGTGCTCACCCTGTTCGCGTTTTCCAGTGAGAACTGGCGGCGCCCGAAAGACGAAGTGTCGGCGCTGATGAAGCTTTTCCTGTTTGCGCTTGAGCGTGAGGTTAAGAAACTGCACCGCAACAACATCCGGTTGCGGATCATTGGTGATCGTTCAGCCTTTAGTGCCGCGCTGCAGAAGCACATGCACGAGGCAGAAGAGCTCACTCGTCATAACACCCGCATGACCCTGGTTATTGCCGCCAACTATGGCGGACACTGGGACATTGCTGAGGCCAGCCGCAAGGTTGCTGTCAAGGTGCGCGCGGGTGAGCTTGAACCGTCCGATATCACCGATGACCTGATTCAGCAGCACCTGAGTATTGGTGACCTGCCGATGCCGGATCTGATGATCCGCACTGCGGGTGAGCAGCGCATCAGTAACTTCATGCTTTGGCATCTTGCCTACACCGAATTGTACTTTTCCCCTGTGTTCTGGCCTGACTTCAAGGCCGACGAGATGCGCAAGGCGCTACAGGCTTACGCTGGTCGTCAGCGCCGTTTTGGCCAGACCGATGACCAGATAGCCGCCAAAGCCTCACAACAATAACGAAACCATAGCGACGTTCACCGTGTTAAAAACCCGAATTATTACCGCATTGATCCTGGCTCCCATCGCTATTGGTGGCATTTTCTTTTTGCCGCCTCTTGGTTTTGCCCTGTTCACCGGCGCCATCATCACGCTTGGGGCCTGGGAGTGGGCTAATCTGTCCGGGATTGAAGGGCAGGGCGGCCGAGTGGCGTACGCCGCTGTCATTGCCGCGATCCTTTATGGGCTGCTGAACGTACCGGCCGTCGCTGTACTGTGGTTGGCACTGGCCTGGTGGTTTGTCAGTTTCCTGTTGGTTCGCAGCTATCCCGCCGGATCGGCCGGTTGGGGCAGTGTGCCGGTCCGCGCGATCATGGGTTTACTGGTGCTACTGCCGGCCTGGGTAGGTTTGAATCACCTGCGCACCGGCGTGCTGGACTTCGGAACGATCAGCAACAGCCTGTGGGCGATCCTCTACGTATTCTGTGTGGTCTGGGTTGCCGATATTGGTGCCTACTTTGCTGGCCGCGCTTTTGGTAATGCCAAGCTGGCGCCCCGAGTCAGCCCGGGTAAATCCTGGGCCGGTGTCTGGGGCGGACTGGTAGCCGTGGGTGTCTTCGCTCTGCTGGTCAGTTTGATTGTGTCCGCCAGTGTTCCTGAAACGGCATTCCTGATCCTCGCTAGCCTGGCGACCGGGTTGGTGTCGGTGTTGGGTGATTTGCTGGAAAGCATGCTCAAACGGTTTCGCGGTGTTAAAGACAGCAGTCAGCTGTTGCCCGGCCATGGTGGTATCATGGATCGCATCGACAGCCTGACAGTAGCCATTCCCGTGTTTGCTTTAATCATCACCCAACTTGGCTGGCTCACCGCCGGACAGTGGTAACCATGGAAACGCGCCGCCTTACGATACTCGGAGCGACCGGTTCTATTGGTTTGAGCACGCTGGACGTGATCCGGCGCCATCCCGATCGTTTTTCAATTTATGCGCTTACAGCCGGTACTCGGGCGAGCGAGCTGGCGGTGCTGTGTCGTGAGTTTCAGCCGGAGGTGGCGGTGATGGCTGACCCGGCTGCTGCGAAGCTGTTGACTGAGCTTTTGGCTGACTTGCCTGGTATTCGCGTTCTTAGTGGTACCGAGGGACTTTGTGAGGTGGCGTCGGCCCCGACAGCGGATACGGTCATGGCATCTATCGTTGGTGCAGCAGGCCTGCCGCCAACATTGTCGGCCGTTCGGGCTGGTAAGCGAGTGCTGTTGGCGAACAAAGAAGCGCTGGTGATGTCCGGTAAGCTGTTCATGGACGCGGTTGCCGACTCTGGCGCCGAGCTGCTACCGATTGACTCTGAGCACAACGCTATTTTCCAGTGCCTGCCCTCGGAACGGATTCGCGATCCCGAAGGCGCGGGTGTCGCTCGGATCCTGTTGACCGCCTCAGGCGGTCCATTTCGGGAGCATAGCGCTGACGCGTTGAGATCGGTTTCTCCGGCTCAGGCCTGTGCTCACCCGAACTGGTCGATGGGACAGAAAATTTCAGTGGATTCCGCCACCCTTATGAACAAGGGTTTGGAGCTGATTGAAGCGTGCTGGCTGTTCAATACCACACCCGAACGGGTTGAGGTACACGTCCATCCTGAGAGCATTATTCACTCCATGGTTGAGTATGTGGATGGATCGGTGTTGGCCCAATTGGGCAGCCCGGACATGCGCACTCCGATTGCCAATGGCCTGGCCTGGCCCGAGCGCATAGACGCCGGGGTTGCACCTCTGGATCTGTTTTCCATAGGTCGGTTCCATTTTGAGCGTCCAGATCTGGTACGCTTCCCTTGCCTGAGGTTGGCGGCCGAGGCATTTGTCCAGGGCGGTACTGCGCCAGCGGTGCTGAATGCCGCCAATGAGGAGCTGTCGCAGCCTTTCTGGCCGGTAACCTGTGTTTTGCCGATATCCCCGTTATCATAGAGCGGACGCTGGCGGCCACGACGGTGATGCCAGCAGACAGTTTTGAGGCGATTTTCGCTAAGGATTTAGAAGCGAGAGAGCACGCCCGGGAACAGATTGGAATGTTAACTGTCTGAAATTTCGAACATTGTGCTTGTGCGTTTTAGCCACTAACCGGGAATGCTATGCAAATAATCGAAACCATTTTGGCGCTCGCGCTGACCCTGGGCATTCTCGTCACATTGCACGAGTACGGCCATTTCTGGGTTGCCCGTCGTTGTGGCGTCAAAGTGCTCCGATTCTCGGTGGGGTTTGGTAAGCCGTTATTTTCCTGGTATGACCGTCATGGCACGGAGTTCGCAGTTGCGGCGATTCCCCTGGGTGGTTATGTCAAGATGCTGGATGAGCGGGAAGGCCCGGTTCCGGCAGAACTGAAGGACCAGGCCTTCACCTCCAAATCCCCCTCCCAGCGCATTGCCATTGCCGCGGCTGGCCCCGTGGCCAATTTCCTGTTCGCTCTGGCCGCATACTGGTTGCTGGGTATTGTCGGGGTCACCTCTGTCGCTCCCATTGTGGGCGACGTCGCCCCGGATACTGTGGCAGAGCGGATGGGCCTTCGCGAAGGCATGGAGCTGCACGCGGTCGATGGTCATCGGGTTTCGTCCTGGCGCGATGTGAACATGCGCCTGCTGGAGCGAGCGGGTGAGCGTGGCGACATTGCCATGGAGGTCACCGACAACGGCGCGCGAGGAACCATTGCAGGTGAGCTGGGTGGTTGGCGCCTGAGCGAGCAATCTCCGAACCCCCTGGCTGAATTCGGGATTACACCCTGGCGACCTGACATCCCCCCGGTACTTGGACAGATCTCAGAAGGCGGCCGTGCCCAGCAGGCGGGCTTGCAAACTGGCGATCAGGTGTTGGCCGTAGAGGGTGAGCCGGTGGCCAACTGGTTTGACCTGGTGGACTTTATTCAGCAAGCGCCGGAACAGACCCTGACTCTGACCATTCTGCGCGACGGTGCCGAACGCGCGATTCAGGTAACACCGAAAGCAAAAACCGTTGAGGGTAGTGAGACCATCGGGTTTGTCGGGGCTGGTGTTCAGCCCGTGTCCTGGCCAGAGGAAGCACTGCGGGAAGTCAGTTATGGCCCGCTCGCTGCGATTCCCCACGCCGTAAACGAGACCTGGGCAGACACACGGTTGACCCTCGTCGCCATCAAGAAAATGGTGACCGGATTGCTGTCCCCGACCAATCTGAGTGGGCCGATCACCATTGCCCGGGTTGCTGAAGCCAGCGTCAGCTCGGGCTTTGAAGATTTCGTCCGGTTCTTGGCCTATCTCAGTATCAGTCTTGGTGTTCTTAATTTGTTGCCAGTGCCCATTCTCGATGGTGGGCATATCGTTTATTACACCATCGAAGCTATCCGGGGCAGGCCGCTTTCTGACCAGGCGCAGGCACTCGGGTTACGAATTGGTATGGCATTGATTCTTACATTAATGGTGTTTGCTCTTTACAACGACCTGATGCGGTTGTGAGAATTGCGAGCTCTTTACGCGCATTAACCAGGCGAAATATTTGAATGAGACGTTCTCTTCTAGGTGTAGCCATTGGCCTCGCTGTAGCCGCGACTGGCATAAATACAGCCACGGCAGACGAATTTACGGTTGCGGATATTGAGGTTGAGGGCCTGCAAAGGGTATCTGCCGGTACGGTATTTTCATCCTTCCCAGTCAACATTGGTGAGCAGGTCGATCCCTCCGAGCTGGCCGATGCCATCAAATCCCTGTTCCGGACCGGTCTCTTCACTGATATTGAGGCCAGTCGCGATGCTGGCGTTCTGATCCTGACGGTTCGGGAACGTCCCTCCATCAGTTCGATTGAGATTGAGGGTAACAAGAACATCGAGACTGAAATGCTGATGGATGCGCTTTCGGGCGCCGGATTGCAGGAAGGTCAGGTGTTCCGCCGAGCGACACTGGAGCGTCTGGAGCTGGAAATCCTCCGTTCCTATATCGCCCAGGGGCGCTACAATGCGCGGGTCAAGGCGACCGCAGAAGATCAGCCGCGCAACCGTGTTGCTATTCGCCTGGAGATCAACGAGGGCACCGTAGCTGCCATCCACCACATCAATATCGTGGGTAACGAGGAGTTCAAGGACGAGGAGTTACTCGGGCTGTTCGAACTCCAGACCAGTACCTGGTGGAACTCTCTTACCAACTCCGATAAGTATGCCCGTGAACGCCTGAGTGGTGACCTTGAGTCGCTGCGATCCTTCTATCTGGATCGCGGCTACCTGGATTTCAACGTGGAATCGAGCCAGGTTTCCATCTCTCCGGATAAACAGCAGGTATTCATTGCCATCGCGCTCAATGAGGGGCCCCAGTACACCATCTCGGAAATCAACCTGCGCGGCGATCTGATCGTCGGCGAAGAGGAATTGCGTAAGCTGATTCCGGTGGAAGAGGGCGATGTCTTCTCCCGTGCCCGCATGACCGCGATCTCCGAGGCGTTGGCTTTCCGGCTGGGTCGTGAGGGTTATGCCTTTGCCAACGTTAATGCTGTGCCCGAGCCGGGCGAAGACAATACTGCAGCGGTTACCTTCTTTGTTGAGCCCGGAAAGCGTGCTTACGTTCGCCGGGTGAAATTCGATGGCAACGTCTCCACACGGGACGATGTCCTGCGCCAGGAGATGACGCAGATGGAAGGGGGCATAGCTTCCTCTGATCGAATTGAATATTCCAAGACCAAGCTCGAACGCTTGGGCTTTTTCAAGACGGTGGAAGTTGAAACCGTTCCGGTTCCCGGCACCGACGATTTGGTGGATGTGAACTACAGTGTTGAAGAACAGCCCACGGGCAGCCTGTCCGCGTCTGTTGGTTTCTCCCAGGATTCGGGGGTTATCCTTGGTGCCAACGTCTCTGAGAACAACTTCTTCGGTACCGGCAAGCGAGTCTCGTTTGGTGTCAACGTCAGTGACTCAGTGAAAAGTGCCAACGTGTCCTATCTGAATCCGTACTACACAGTGGACGGTGTAAGCCGTGGCTTCAGTCTGTTCGCCCGCGAGACCGACTACGAAGACGAGGACATTTCCTCGTACCTGCTGGATGAATACGGTGGCCGCGTCACCTTCGGTTATCCCACGGACAGCATTACCCGTCTGAACTTTGGTCTGGGCTACACCCAGTCCAACATCAAGGCTGGTACCTTCACGTCCCAGGAAGTGAACGATTTCATCGAGGAGGAAGGCGACTCCTTTAATAACTACTTCCTGTTTGGTAGCTGGCGCCGAAGCACCCTGAACCGGGGTGTCCTGCCAACTGACGGCTACAGCCATTCGGTGTCACTCGATGTGGCGGTTCCGGGCAGCGATCTGACGTTCTACAAGGTGAGTCACAAGACTGATTTTTATCAGCCGATCACCGATTCCGGTAACTGGATTTTCCGCGCCCGGTCAGACATCGGCTATGGCGATGGCTATGGCGATCGCACCCAGATGCCGTTCTACGAGCATTTCTACGCTGGCGGTTATGGTTCCGTCCGGGGTTACGAGGCCAACTCCCTGGGGCCGCGGGCCACCAACAGTCCCAACGACCTGTCTGACCCAGATCCGTTCGGTGGTAATGTGCTGACCGAGGGTAGCCTTGAATTGATTTTCCCGACACCGTTTGCTGGTGACAGTCGCTCGATGCGGACAGCGTTCTTCGTGGATGCGGGTCAGGTGTTTGATACTGACCGTGATTTCGAGCCCGAGCTTGAAGAAGTGCGGTTGTCCGCCGGTGTCGGTTTCCAGTGGATTACCGCCGTCGGCCCGCTGGCTTTCAGTCTTGCGAAGCCTCTGAATGATAAAGATGGCGATGAAACTCAGTCTTCCAGTTCTCGCTGGGCCAGACCTTCTGACGAATGAGCAGCATAAAAACAACGGATTAAACGTAGGAGAAACCCAATGTTCCGAATTTTCATGATGATTGCAGCGGCCCTGATGGTGCTGTCGTTCCCGGCTATGGCCGAGACCCGCATCGGCGTCGTTGACCTGCGCCAGGCACTGTTCTCGTCAAACGATGCGAAGAGTTTCAGTGAGTCACTGCAGAAGGACTTTGCCGCTGACGAAGCCAAAGTACGTGAAGTGCAGGAAGAAGCTCGCAAGCTCAAAGAGCGTCTGGAAAAAGACGGCGCCATGATGAACGAAAGTGAGCGCAGCAAGCTGACAGGCGAATTTCAGGAAAAGGTAAAGGAATTCAACTTCCTGAAGCAGCGTCTTGATAGTGCCGTCGCTCAGCGTAAACAAGCGTTCCTTGAGCAAGCCCGCCCGGAAGTCGATCTCGCTGTGGAAGAGTTGCTTGAAGAGAACGATCTCGACATTATCCTGCCCAGCGAAGCGGTGGTTTATGTGAAGCCGGAGATGAATCTCACCCCGCAGCTACTTGAGAAGCTGAACCGTTAACTTCCAAGCGGGTATCCCCGGACTGTTTTTAGGGAGCGAGTGATGACAAAGAAGTCCTTCCGGCTCGGCGAAATCGCCACGGCGTTGGGCGCCGAACTCAAGGGTGATCCAGACCTTGAGGTGACCGGACTCGCCACGCTGCAGGCAGCGATACCGGGTCAGATCAGTTTTCTGGCGAACCCGTCCTATGCCAAGTACCTGGCGAATACCCAGGCGTCGGCTGTGATCATGTCTCCGGCAGCCGCCGGCGACTCTGAAACCAATGTACTGTTACTCGATAATCCCTATCTGGGCTACGCTCGTCTGAGCCACTGGTTTGATCCAGAGCCCGTTGCCCAGCCAGGCATTCACCCGGCGGCCGTAGTGGACCCGGATGCCCGTGTGGCGGACACCGCGTCGATTGGCCCCAACGTGGTGATCGAGGCCGGCGTTGTAGTTGGCGAGCAGGTTGTGATCGGCGCCGGCTCGGTCATTGGTGCGCGAGCTCAAATTGGTGCTGGCACAGTAATCCGGCCGCGCGTGACTCTGGCTCACGATGTGGTTCTGGGGCAACGTTGCCACATTTTGAGCGGCGCTGTGATCGGATCGGATGGGTTTGGATTTGCCAACGAGAAAGGCGTCTGGCAACGAATTGCCCAGCTAGGCCGTGTGGTGTTGGGTGATGATGTGGAAGTGGGTGCAAACACTACCATCGACCGCGGTGCGCTTGACGATACTCTGATCGGAGACGGCGTGAAGCTCGATAACCTGATTCAGATCGCGCACAACGTGCAAATTGGTGATCACAGTGCCATGGCTGCCATGGTCGGTATCGCCGGCAGTACGCGCATTGGTCGCCACTGTGTGTTTGGCGGCGCCTCCGGCGTTGCCGGCCACCTTGAGATCGCAGACCAGGTGCATCTGACCGGAATGACCCTGGTGACCGGCGATATCCGGGAATCTGGCGTATATTCCTCGGGCACCAGTGCGGATACCAACCGGCAGTGGCGCAAGAATGCCGTTCGATTCCGGCAGCTGGATGATCTGGCGCGACGAATTAGAGACCTGGAAAAGAAATCAAAGGCTGAGGCCAAGCAAGATGATGGGAATTGACGAAATTCTGGAATACCTGCCGCATCGCTATCCGTTCCTGCTAGTGGACCGGGTGACCGAAGTGGAGAAAGGGAAATCAATTAAGGGTTATAAGAACGTCTCAGTCAACGAGCCATTCTTTCAGGGCCACTTCCCCAATAATCCGATCATGCCGGGTGTGCTGATCATCGAGGCCATGGCGCAGCTTTCTGGCATTCTCGGATTTGTGACCGTGGGACGGAAACCCGCTGACGGCGTGGTACAATACCTAGCTGGATCCAGCAAGGCACGCTTCAAGCGGCCTGTGTTGCCGGGAGACCAACTCTGCATGGAGTCAGAGCTGATATCCGGCAAGCGTGGCATCTACAAATTCGAATGTCGGGCATTGGTCGACGGTGACGTCGTGTGCGTGGCAGAGATTCTGACCGCTGAGAGAGAAGTTTGATGGCGACAAGTGACTGGTCGGGTGTTCATCCTCAAGCGATTGTAGACCCATCAGCCAAACTCGCGGACAACGTGACCGTTGGCCCGTGGAGCTACATTGGGCCCGGCGTTGAGATCGGGGAAGGTACCGAGATTCTGTCCCATGTGGTTGTGAAGGGGCCGACAGTGATCGGTCGCAACAACCGGATTTTCCAGTTCTCCAGTATTGGAGAGGAATGCCAGGACAAGAAGTACGCGGGTGAACCGACGACGCTGACGATCGGTGATAACAACGTCATTCGCGAGAACTGCACAATCCACCGGGGCACGATCCAGGATCGTGGTGAAACCCGGATTGGCAGCGGTAATCTTCTGATGGCCTATGTGCACGTTGCTCACGACTGTGTGGTGGGTGATAACGCTATTCTGGCCAACTGCGCGACCCTGGCGGGTCACGTGAACGTGGGTGATTTCGCCATTCTGGGCGGTGGCACCATGGTGCACCAGTTCTGTCAGATTGGCCCCCACAGTATGGCGGCCGGCGGCAGCATTGTGCTCAAGGATATTCCTGCTTACGTGATGGCCAGTGGCCAGTCCGCCGAGCCCCATGGCATGAACGTAGAAGGTCTGAAACGCCGTGGGTTCAGCAAGGAAGTCCTGCTGACGCTGCGTCGAGCTTACAAGGTGATCTATCGCCAGGGGCTCACGACCGAGCAGGCGGTGGAAGAGTTGACCAACGCCTATTCGGATATTCCTGAAATACGCCCCCTCATTGACTCCCTTCGTGGAGCGCACCGCGGCATCATCCGCTAATCTGGCGGGAGCCTGCTGGTGACGGACCATCCTAAGCAGAGCGCGGTTGTCAGCGACCGCGCCATTACGTTCGGAATCATTGCCGGTGAGGCTTCCGGTGATATTCTGGGTGCCGGTTTAATCCGCTCTCTTCGCGCTCGCTATCCCAAGGCCCGTTTTGTCGGCATTGGCGGCGACGACATGATCGCCGAGGGCTTTCATTCGCTGGTGCCCATGGAGCGGCTTTCGGTGATGGGGCTGGTTGAAGTGCTGGGCCGCATCCGAGAGCTGTTCCAGATTCGGGCTCGCTTGCTGGAGTACTTCTTCACTACGCCGCCGGATGTGGTGATCGGAATCGATTCTCCGGACTTTACCCTTGCTATCGAACGCCGTTGCCGTGATGCGGGCATCCCATCGGTTCATTATGTCAGTCCATCGGTCTGGGCGTGGCGCCAGAAGCGCATCTTTAAGATAGCCAAGTCCGTTAACCTGATGCTGACACTGTTTCCGTTTGAAGCTCGATTCTATGAAGAGCATCAGGTGCCTGTGGCGTTTGTCGGTCACCCGTTGGCTGATCGGATACCGATGGTCCCGGAAACCGGAAGGGCGCGTCAGGAACTGGGTCTGGACGACCAGGCGCCGCTGCTGGCGGTGCTGCCCGGAAGCCGGGCTGGTGAGGTTGAGCGCCTGGGTACCTGTTCCTTGAAGCCGCGCGTTGGATCCAGGAAAAGCGGCCGGATCTGCAATTGGTGATTCCTTGTGTCAATCGGGATCGGGAGCGGCAGGTGCGGGACCTGGTAGACGCCCTGGAGGTGAAACTTCAGGTGACCATTGTCCGAGGTCGTTCACGGGAGGTGATGGCAGCGTCCGATGTGGTGCTGTTAGCCTCCGGTACTGCCACTTTGGAAGCAATGCTGCTGAAAAAGCCTATGGTGGTTGGCTATCGGCTGAGTGATTTCAGCTACGCATTGCTGTCCCGGTTAGTGAAAATCCCCCATGTGGCGTTACCGAACTTGCTGGCCAAGAAGGCATTGGTTCCTGAGTTGTTGCAGGCTGACGCAAGCCCTGAATCCCTGGGCGCGGCTGTACTCGAACGTCTGGAAAATGAGAGCGAGCGTCAGCGACTGGTCGATGCCTTTACCGAGTTGCATCACACGCTCAGACAGGATGCGGATGAAAAGGCGGCGCAGGCAGTCTCAGAATTGCTGGAAAGGAAACGAGGTTAATCATGGCGCGTGTCGAGCTGCCGCCGTTTGAATGTTCCTATCGAGGCTCCCTGCTGGCGGGTGTGGATGAAGTCGGGCGCGGGCCATTGATTGGTGCAGTCGTCACTGCGGCGGTCATCCTGCACCCTGACCGGCCCATTGCAGGGCTTGCCGATTCCAAGAAACTGACGGAAAAAAAGCGCAACGCACTTTACGATGAGATCATGACCAAGGCTGAGGCCTGGTGCATAGGCCGATGCGAGGCTTATGAGATTGATCAGTTGAATATCTATCAGGCCACCATGGTCGCCATGGAGCGTGCCGTTGAGGGGCTGGGAGTTGAGCCGGAGTATGTGCTGGTGGACGGCAACCGGTGCCCTAATTGGCGCTGGCCCTCCGAACCGGTAGTGAAGGGCGATAGCCGGGTTGAGGCAATCAGTGCCGCATCGATCCTGGCCAAGGTGGCGCGGGATCGGGAAATGGAGGTGCTGGAGCAAACGTACCCGGGTTATGGGCTGGCCAAGCACAAGGGCTACCCGACGCCCGTACATCTGGAGGCACTGAATCGCCTGGGCGCGACTCCTGAACATCGTAGTTCCTTCCGCCCCGTTCGTGAAGCTATTGATGCGGTTGGTCTTTGGCAGCCGCCCAGTACGACTGAGCGCGTGGGTACCGAAGACCTGTCCTTTCCAACTGATTTGTTTGAAAATAGTGATTGACAGGGCGCCGTTAGCTCCCTATTATACGCGCACGTTGATCGGGGTTGCCCCGGTAAACAACCAGTTTGATGCGGGGTGGAGCAGTCTGGTAGCTCGTCGGGCTCATAACCCGAAGGTCGTAGGTTCGAATCCTGCCCCCGCTACCATCTTTGAAAGACGGATCAGTTTTCTGATCCGTCTTTTTTTTGTGCTCAAGAAAGGTCGAATGGTTTAGTCGGCTTGTTCGCATGTTTCATCTTGCTAATCCGCTCATTATTCGCCGACACTTTGACGAGTTTAGTGTCGTTTAATGTCGGAAATATTGACGCTATTCTGACGCCACGACCCAGCTTCCTCCAGAATCCTTGTTGAATCTGACGTATTTTTACGCCTGTTTTCTGTCTTTTTTGTAAGTAATACCACGTAGCCGCATGTCATTTTGGGCAAAAAATTGCCTAAGAAACAGTGTCATGGGGCTTTTTATTACCTATTCCTGTCGAAAAATTGACCGATTTGTAATTAGGAAAACGACGTTTGTCACATTTAATATCGGCCTCGTTTTATACAATTTTACAAAATCGACGGAATAATGGTGGGTATACGCATGAAACGCGTCAGCAAAATGTCAACGGCATGGATCGCCGCGTTTTTGATGGGAGCTCTTTTAACAGGTTGTGGTGGCGGATCTTCCGGCTCTAGCGGCTCAGGTTCTTCGTCAGTCACAGGAGCCGGCAGTGTCGGTGGGGGTGTCTCAGGCCCGCGCACGGCGGTGTTGAGCTGGAATGCGCCCCTGACTCGCGTCAACGGCGAAAGCATTCCGATGGGGGAGCTGGACCGGTATGTGATCCGCTATGGTCAGGATGACGAGAACCTGACCGAAGAAGTGGTGGTGACCAATGCCCAGGCCCAGGCTGAGATGTCTTACGCAATCAGTGGGCTCGATAATGGTATCTGGTACTTTACCATTCAGGTTCAGGACACCAGCGGTCTCATTAGTGAGCCCTCAGACGTTGTTAGCAAATCTGTACAGTCTTAACCGCGATTTACCCGTCTGCCTGAAGCGACGCTGTCTCAGGCCAGAGGGTCGGCTATTGGAAGCCTCAGTGTGAAAGTCGATCCTTCCCCGGGTTCCGAGGCTACTGCAATTTGTCCTCTGTGCTTTTCAACCACTGTCTTCACGAATGACAAACCAAGCCCGGTGCCGTGCACGCCGGCAAGTTCACTGCGTTTCTGACGGCGATAACGGTCGAAGAGGTGGGGAAGTTCTTCGGCGTCTATCCCACTGCCTTCATCACCAATCGTCAGGCAGGCCAGGTGGCCGGCACGGAATACCTGAATGTCGATCGCCGATCCTGCCGGGCTGTACTGGACTGCGTTGGTCAGCAGGTTGATGACCGCTCTCTCAAGCAACTCCGCATTGCCTCTTAGCCAAAGATCCTCAGTACCCTGAAGGTGGAAGTGAATGCCTTTTTCGGCCGCCTGTTCACTGACGCTGTCCCGGGCATTCTCCACGATTGCCAAGATTTCGCACTCGTAAAAGCGGGTCTCCGTCAGTTGTTCGGCGCGGGCAAGCTGTACGAACTCCTCAGCCAGGTGGTAACTGCGTCGGGCCAATCTGCCGAGCTGATCCAACTGTTGCTGGTCGATAGGGCTGGGGTCGCGTTTAAGCTGCTCGATGAGGGCCAGTTGGGAGACCAGTGGCGAGCGGACATCGTGGGAAATGAAGTCGATGGCTTCGCGGTGCTGTCGTTGTTGCTCGCGAAGCTCGGAAATATCGGAGATGTTCGCGATGATACCGTGCTGGTCGCTGTCTGGCAGGGCAAACGGCGCAAAGTGAATCAGGAAGTCTTTGTTGTGGATGTGCAGGTCCACTGTCCGGCTCTGTTGCAGTGTCAGAGTCTCAGATACGGTCTCATGCCAGGGTGGCGTTTCCCGGGGATCGTGGCCCTCCAGAAGCCGGGCCAGCGGCAATCCGCCGAGGCTGGGCATGGGTTCCCGGAACCATTCTTCAATATGACCGTTGGCAAACCGGATAACCCCCAGCTCATCGGTCACAATGATGCCGTCGGGCATGCGCTCAAAGCTGTGGCGAATAAACTGCTGCATGTGATTGAGCCGTTCCGTGGCGATGCGTACCCGTTGAATTCGCGCGGAAATATTCTCCCGCGGGCGTTCCGTCTTCTTGGCGTCCTGGGCGAATTCCACATGCAGGCGCCGCAGATAGCGCTGTATAGCGTCCCGGCTCAGGTCGTTGGGAAGAATCAGGCCCAGAGTGTAGGCGGTTTTGCCGCGCATCAGCTGTACCCAGCTGCGGTTGGTGTCGTGATGCCATTGGCTGGCTCAGTTGCTGAGGAATATCCTGCTCTGAGAGCTCTTTAGCGGAGAGAATAAATTGGTCCTCGCTCAGGAGCCAGCCACGGGGCTGAAGCAGGGCCTGCAGGTGCTCCAGAAGCTGAGCCGGGTGCCTGCGGGCCGGGTCCGGAACGGAAACGTGGGGTGTACGGGCGAGTACGTCCAGTTGTCGATTGAGAAACCGGTTGGTCATGGCCAGGCGGAAACCACTTGATACCGGAAACGCCATCAGGGGAATCAGCAGCGCATTAGCCACCGGCAGCCAGACCCGAGCGGTGAACAGGCCAAGCAGGAATAACGCTACCACGGCAGCCAGGGTAAACAGACACGCCAACAGCGTGCGGGTAGGCCGCATTCTCGGCAGCGTGATTGCCAGCAGAAGGATGGTCGCCAGCGCAAGGCCCGGGCCAACCCAGCGGGGCGTGGGTTTTATCATCAACTCCTGGCCGAGTGCGGAGTACGCATTGGCGTGGAATTCCACACCGGACATTGGCCGGCTCAGTCCTGAAAAGGGAGTCGGCAGGATATCGCCAAAACCTGCTGCGGTTGCGCCTACAAATACCGTTTTACCATCGAACAGCTCGGGATTGGTTGGCTCGTTCAATACTCGAACATAGGAGTGCGTAGGCAAGGTTCCGGCACCACCGGCCAGCGGCACAGCATGATAACCATCTCGGACATTGACGAAGGGCGCCGCCCCGTGGGAGCGGACCTCTCGTTTGGCGGTTTTGGTGGCGGCCGCGGAAAGGCTGGGCCATAAATGGCGCCCCAGGCCGTTGTACAGATAAAGACCTCGGGCAACACCATCGGTGTCCAGTTCCACGTGGGCATGGCCAAGGGCAGCGGCAGCAGAGGCCAGTTTTGCCGTGGGCAACTGTTCGCTCAGCAGATAGTTGGACGCAGGCGGCGATAAGTAGACCGGTAAAACGACATTGCATGATCAGCCATGGCTCGGGCCAGTGCCGCATCGTCTGGCGACGGCTCCGGAAACAGAATGTCGAAAACAATGGTGTCGGCGCCGGCGGCGTGCAGTTTTCGGATGACTTCTGCATGGACACTGCGTTGCCAGGGCCATCGGCCGATGCGGTTCAGACTGAGTTCATCAATGGCGACGATGGCAACATCATCGGACGGCTTGGCTGGCAGGGAGGTGGTGGCTATATCGTAAAGCCAGAGGTTGAGGCGATCAGGCAGCGCCGATGCTGGATAAGCAGGATCAGCAGGGTCAGCAGCAGGCCCATGGTCCAGGGGGTCGTGTTTATTGGCAGCCAATCCCGGTTCATGCGTCCTGCTGTATCGGTCGATCAATGGATTATTCCAGGTAGAGTTCCCTCCCGGGGCCCAGCGACTGGTCAGGGGGGCATCTGAAAGAGCTTTCAGCCGCACAAAATACCGTCTTCCGGGAATCAGACGCAAGGCTGCTGTCGTCTCAGGCAGCGTTGCCTCCTTGATTATGTTCTGGAATTCGGGTTCTTCCGAGAGCTGAAGGTGATATTCCTGAGCGGTCCGGACCTTTTCCCAGAACACCCGCACCTGGTTGTCAACGTAGTTGATACTGATGATGCGCACTGGCGGCAGGCTGCCATTCACGACCACTTTCCTGGTTTTGCTCGTGGCCACCGAGGTGCCACCTGCCTCAGTCACAACACGCCAGTAATACTGACCCGGGCTAAGCGGGCGCAGGGGCAGCGCTGAGGTTTCCGGTGCCCACTCACTGGAAGTTACCAGATCGTTGAAGCTTTCGTCCTCGGCGACTTCAACCCGTGCAACTTCGTTCTGGCCATTCAGGCGCCAGCTGAATTCGGGCATATCATCGTCTGCCAAGCTGCCCTCTTCAGGCGCAACCAGGCTCGCGGCCTTCGCCTGCAGATCCACTTTTACCGGTACAACGGCAGGCAGGCCGGTGGTGCCACGTGTGGTCAGTGCCGCCAGGTGAATCTCGTAGGCGCCGTTGTCCAACATGCTGATGTCGAATTGCCTGCCGTCAAGCTCGCGGCTTTCCACCCAGCGTCCGCTCCCGGATTCAAAAATATCCAGCCGGTGCTGTGTCGCCGGGCTGGGTGCCCATTTCAATGTGGCAGGTAATTGGGTCAGGGTGGCTGGCAGTGGCTTCACGTCGGGTGCCGGTGGCAGGCGGCGAATGGTGAGGCCGCCACTTGGCTGGGTAGAAACCGTGGCGCTGTAGCCGGCCGGAATCCGACGGGTTTTCCCGGGGGCACCAAAATCAACCACGCCTTCGGTAACCTGAAGGCTGCTGCCGGTTGCCGACGTTTGTAGGGCGAAGGCGGTGCCCCGAACTGCGGCAACGGCAGACGGTGTTTCAATTTCGAATCGGGCACCGCCCTCAATCACCGGTTTGACACGGGTGTGAACCTCCCCCTTATTCAGGCGCAGCTGGTGTCCACCATTCCGGATTTGCCGTATTGGGTGAGCCGGTTGAAGATCAATCGGGAATCGGGCGCCAGCCGGACTTCCGATCCGTCCGCCAGGTTGACGGTCGCGGAGCCCGAGCTGGAGACAATTTCATCACCAGCCCGAATCAGGGTGTTGGGGGTAAGTGGGGTTTTCCGGCCATTTGCCCGGGAGATTAGCTGCACCGAGCCGGAGACCGTGGTTACCCGCGCTGCATCGGGTTGGCGCTTGAGCCAGTGCAGGGGAATTCGGATGCTGTCGCCCTCGGCGACAAGGGCATCTTCTTCGATATTGTTGAATTGCAGCAGGCGCGATGCACTGTAGCCACGAGCCAGCAGTTCCTTGGCAACCTGATGGTAATTTTCGCCCGGGCGCAACGTGTAGAGCCATTCCTGCGCCGTCGCTGAAGGCGCCTGAGCAGACGGAACACCCGAGCCTTGGGTTATGGACAGCTCGGCCTGGGCAGTCGTTGCTGTCCAGAGAATGGCCGAGATCGCCAGCGCCAGAAGAGTTCTTAGTGTTCCAGCTCTACGCATTCGCAGCCCGGTCGGTCTCACGGATGTCGGAGCTGCTGTCCACTTGGGGGTGCTGCATGGATTCAAGCCGGTAGCCGCGCTGATAAATGGTTTTGATCCGGAAGCCGTTTTCCGGATTCAGCCCAAGGCGACGCCGCAGCCGACTCATATGGGTGTCGACGGTGCGGGTGTTGATTTCCCGTGCCAGGCCCCAAACGCGCTCCAGAAGCATTTCCCGGGTCAGCAGGCGGCCCTGGTTCTGGAACAGGAACAGGGTCAGGTCAAAATCTTTGTCGGTCAGGGTGAGTTCGTCCCCATGCAGCGTGATGGTTCGGCGCTGGGTGTTCACTTCGAAGGGGCCGTACTTCAGAACTTCTTTTTCGCTGTCCGGATTGCTGCGGCGAGCGAGGGCGTTAATGCGTGCCACCAATTCTGCCGCCCGGGCAGGCTTGGCCAGGTAGTCATCGGCGCCGGCATCCAGTGCGCGCACAACATCGGCTTCGCTGTCACGTTGGGTCAGGAATACCACCGGAACCACCCAGTTGAGCTGCGCTCTGACGCTTTCGAGTACGTCGATGCCGGTCATGTCCGGTATCTGCCAGTCGAGGATCAGCAAATCATAGCTGCGATGAAGAACGGCGCTGAGAAACGCCTGGCCCGTTGGAAAAGTGTCGCAGTGGTGACCACGCTCTGACAGCATCGACTGGACGTGCTGCGCCTGTTCGTATTCATCTTCAAGCAGAGCAATGCGCATCAGACCTCTCCATGGGTTTTTGCGGTTGTGACCGTGCCTAACACCTGGGCATGGGACAGATTACCGGTTTATATCAATCGATTATCACAAAAACTGGCCGTTCGTTCAGTATCGTTATGTAGAGTTGCGTAAGTGGAGTGCGGGCTTTCCGTTGTCGTCATTGACTGTTTGTCGGCAGGCGGGGAAATTACTGCAGCCCCAGAACCAGCCTTTTTTCCCGTTCCTGCGGACCAGTGGGGAAAAGCAGTGGGGACAGGGGATGGGTTTCTGCCCGGTGCCGTCCTCCGGCGCCGCATCCTCGAGAGGGCGGGTGCCCCGGCACTGGGGATAGCGTGTGCAGGCGAAGAAGCGACCGAACTTGCCATCCCTTTCGGTCATCGGCGCCCGGCATTTTGGGCAATGTACCTGGCCATCCTGCGCCGGTTCGGCTCCATCCGAGGCTGGATCAACCTTAGGTGCGCCCTGAGGACGATCGATGAAGCCCCGGACTTCCTGCTTCAGGGTGTCGAGAAATTCCCGTGGATCGCCTTCGCCACGACGAATGCTCTCCAGGGTGGCTTCCCAAACTGCGGTCCGGTCCGGTTTGCTGACTGACTCCGGCAGGGCGGTTATCAATGCCTTGGCTTTATCGGTGGCGCGAATATGGCGGCTGTCGCGGTACAGGTAATCCCGCTTGAACAGGGTGTCGATGATGGCGGCACGGGTCGCTTCGGTGCCCAGGCCGTCTGTTTCCCTCAAGGTTTTCCGCAGGTGCGGGTCGGTCACGAAGCGGGCAATGTTGGTCATCGCCGACAGTAGTGTGGCGTCGGTGAAGTGCTGTGGCGGCTGGGTTTTACGCTCTGCGATGGTGGTATCGTCGCACAGCACGGGCTCACCTTTGTCCAGGCGTGGCAGAGGTGCCTTTGATGGCTCGTTGCGGCCTTCGCGAAGCTTCAGTTCCAGAGTTTTCCAGCCCGGGACCAGAATCGCAGTTTCGGTGGCCCTGAACTGGTGGTTGGTGACTCGAACCGTGAGTTTCCCTTCCCGATGTACCGCGTCGGCGGAGAACTGCATCAAGTAGTAGCGACTGATCAGTCCATAAAGTTTTTGCTCGGCAGCGGTCAGCGTCCCGTTCGGCGATGGCCGGCTGGTTGGGATTATGGCGTGGTGGGCATCAACCTGCTTGTCGTTCCAGGCTGCCGTGCGGCGCTCGGTATCGGCTTGCTGGCATGCTTCTACTAAATCCGGAGCTACTCTCGAAATTGCGCGAACAACCTGTTCCCTCTGCCCGAAATGGCCCTCGGGAAGGTAGCGACAGTCTGACCGGGGATAGGTGATCAGCTGATGGCGTTCGTAAAGATTCTGCGCGGTGTCGAGCACCTCTTTAGCGCCCATGCGAAACAGCCGGCCGGCTTCGATTTGCAGGGCCGAGAGTGACAGGGGAAGCGGCGGTGCTTCGGGGCGATCCCGGAATCGTGACTCAGTGATGGTGCCGGGGCGGCCTTGTACATCGGCGGCAATTTGATCGGCCGTGGCTCGGTCCAGTAGCCGGTTTTCTTCGTCGAGGTGCTCCTGGAATTGTTCGTCGGGCAGCCAGCGGGCCGTGAAAGGGCTCTGGTCGGCCTCGTCTTCCTGAGCCGCGAACTGGGCTTCGATGCGGAAATAGGGTTTTGGTTCGAAATTCTCAATCGTGTTGTCACGCTCAACCACCAGCCCCAATACCGGTGTTTGAACTCGTCCGACGGAATATACGCCTTGCTCGCCAGGACGCTGGTAACTCAGGGTGTAAAAACGGGTCAGGTTGATGCCGTACAGCCAGTCCGCGCGTTGCCGGGCCAGGGCAGAATGCGAGAGCCGACGGAACTCGCGGTTGTCTTTGGGCGCCTGGACGGCCCTGGCTACGGCCGCGGGCGTCAGGTCATTGATCAGTACCCGTTGGACCGGCGCCTCGGTGCCAACGTACCGAATGACCTCGTCTACCAGCAGCTGACCTTCCCGGTCCGGGTCGCCCGCGTGAACAATCGTTGTGGCCTGCCGGATAAGAGACTCAAGCACCTTTAATTGCTGGCGTACGCTGTCTTTGGGCATGACCTCCCATTTGTCCGGGAACATGGGCAGGTCTTCCTGGCGCCACTTCTTCCAGGCCGGGTTGTAGCGGGCAGGTTCCGCGGGCTCCAGCAAGTGGCCTATGCACCAGCTGACGGTAGCGGCGGTTTCGCCATTGCCACAACGGATCCAGCCCTGGCCTTTCTGGTGTGGACCGGGCAGGGCGGCAGCGATGGCGCGACCTAGACTTGGTTTTTCGGCGATGTACAGATGCATGAGCGTGTGTGCGGTTGAATCGGGATGGGAATGTGGCCGTTTGGTTCTTTGCTGTCAAGGTTCGGGTGGTTGGTGCTTTGTGTAGTAGACTGCAGTCACAGAACGTATTCGGAGAATGGTCGAGTTATGAAGATCCAGAACGCAATCGAATCAAAGCTTAACAAGGCTTTCGATGCCCGCCTCCTGCATGTGGAGAATGAAAGCCACAAACACAGTGTGCCACCGAATTCGGAGACTCATTTCAAGGTAACCCTGGTCTCAGCGGACTTTGAGGGTGAGATGAAGGTTAAGCGCCACCAGGCAATCTATCGGGTTCTAGCGGAGGAGCTGGCGGGTGAAGTGCACGCTCTGGCATTGCACCTGTATTCGCCGGAGGAGTGGGAAGCAACCGGTCAGTTGGCACCGGAGTCACCCAATTGTCTGGGGGGATCGAAGAAGGACCCAGCTATGAAAGCGCCCACTGGTCAGGGAGAGGACGCATGAGCCAGTTTTTCCAGATTCACCCGGAAACCCCACAAAAACGCCTGATCAATCAGGCCGTGGATATTCTCCGCCGGGGTGGGGTAATCGTGTACCCCACGGACTCAGCCTATGCCATTGGCTGTCACCTGGGGGACAAGCAAGCGGCGGATCGAATCAAGCGGATTCGACGCCTGGACGACAAACACAACTTTACCCTGGTGTGTCGGGACCTGTCCGATATCGGCGTCTACGCCAAGGTGGATAATACCCAGTACCGCCTGCTCAAGAATTTCACGCCCGGGCCTTACACGTTCATTCTGGATGCCACCAGTGAAGTGCCGCGCCGGCTGCTGCACCCCAAGCGCCGCTCCGTTGGGGTGCGGGTTCCGGACAACGCCATTGTTCAGGAATTATTGGGGGAGCTGGGCGAGCCGATCATGAGCAGTACTCTGATTCTGCCCGGTGAGACAGAGCCGATGACGGACCCATACGATATCCGGGAAACCCTCGAACACGAGCTGGACCTGATCATTGACGGCGGTTTCTGCGGTATGGAAGCCACCACGGTAGTCGACTTCACCGGAGAGGCACCGGCGGTTACCCGGGTCGGAAAAGGCGATCCCGCCCCCTTTAATGTCTAATGATCAGGTAATGACTGACGATCAGGCGCGCGCGTTCAGACTGAACGCGTAGTTCCTGTTGTTGTCGGTCACCCCGAACTGCTCTGTGCCGGCGGAGCGGCGCAGGCTGTCGTAACGGTGTACCAAGTCCTGTAGCCCGTTGAATTGCTGGTTTTCGCTGACCAGAGTGTCTAGCAACGGGTTGTTTACGCCGTAGGCCTGGTTAAGCTTCAGGGCATTGTCCATGAATCCGAGTGTGGGTTCGTTGATGCTCAGCCGGCCGAACGCGTCCTTGAAGTTCTTGTTCACATTCAGATCGTTCTCGATCGAGGTTTTTGCCTGATCCGGAATCCCGCCTGAAACCTGAACGCTACCGGATTCACTCCGGTTCACACTGAGCGCAGTGCCGGGTTGCAGGTTGTACTCGGCAAGCTTGTGCCGCAGCGTTTCCCGGACAAAGGCAAGATCCTGCCCCACGGTTTGCTTGTACTCAGCCATGGCCAGCTTGCGAGATTTCTGATTGGCCAGGTCTGCAAAGTTGTCACCGGATGGGGTAAAGCGGTCGTCGCCGGGCGCGCCAGCCGGCTGAGGCTGCGCCGCGTCTGCCTTGCGGGCCTCCGGGGTGCAGCGCAACAACCGACCAGCGGGCACCACGGCTAACCAACTGCCCCGCCGCCCGCTGTGGTTACTGCAGGGGCCGCAACCACTCACGGAAGCACCCATCGCCTGGTTTGCCGGCCCGGAACGCATCAGCGGTGGCTGGTGGGACGGCCAGCGGGTGCACCGGGACTATTACATTGCCCAACTCAGCAGCGGCCAACTGGCCTGGGTGTTCCGGGATATCCGGGAAGGCTGGTTCGTACATGGATGGTTTGGCTGATGACCGAGGCTGCCTACGCTGAGCTGTTCTGCTTCAGCAACTTCACCTTCCTGACTGGCGCCTCACACCCCCACGAGCTGGCCGAACGGGCAGCGGAACTGGGCTATGCCGCACTGGCCATCACCGACGCCTGCTCGGTGGCCGGCATCCCCCGGGCCTGGGCAGCCCTGAAAGACAGCCCGGTAAAACTGATTACTGGCAGCTGGTTTGAACTCGAAGATGCCCCACCCGGCGCCAGCCTGCCCCGGTTCATTCTGCTGGCCCGCACCCGCCGGGGCTATGGCCAGCTGTGCCAGCTGATCACCACCGGCCGGCGCCGAGCCGAGAAAGGCCAATATCAGCTGTACTTCCGGGATGTGGAAACCCACGCGCTGGATGACTGCCTGTGTCTGTGGTTACCGCCCACCCTGGTTGAAGCCGATGCCGATCAGGCCCTGGCTTGTGGCGAATGGCTGCAACGCCTGTTTGACCCCAGATTGTGGATCGCCGCCGCCCGCACCCTGGAATCCGGCGAAGAACAACAGCTGGCCCGGGCCCGCTGGCTAGCCGACCAGTTACGCTGCCCGATCACCGCCACCGGCGAGGTGCACATGCACAGCCGGGAACGCCAGCCCCTGCAGGACGTACTCACCGCCCTGCGCAACCACACCAATCTGGAGCAGGCCGGCCATTGCCTGTTCCAGAATGGCGAACGCTACCTGCGCCCGGTGCCGGTGCTGCAACGGCTGTTCCCAGACACCTGGCTGCGGGAAACCCGGCAGATTGCCGACCAGTGCACCTTCCAACCCGGCAGCCTGCGCTACGAATACCCGCCGGACCTGGTGCCCGAGGCAGAAACCCCGGCCGCGTACCTCAAGCGGCTGACCCGCGAAGGCGAACGCCGCCGCTACCCGGATGGCACACCCCTGACCGTGCAGGCGCTGATCCGCAAGGAGCTGGATCTGATCTCGGAAATGAAGTACGAGCACTACTTCCTCACCATTCACGACATCGTCGCCTTTGCCCGCAGCCGGGGCATTCTCTGCCAGGGCCGGGGCTCCGCCGCCAACTCGGCAGTGTGTTACTGCCTGGGCATCACCGAAGTGAACCCGGCCCGGGTGGAGCTGCTGTTCGAACGCTTTATCTCCAAAGACCGCAACGAGCCACCCGACATCGACGTGGACTTTGAACACGAACGCCGGGAAGAAGTCATCCAGTACATCTACCGGCGCTACAGCCGGGAACGGGCGGCACTGGCGGCCACAGTCATCCGCTACCGGCCCCGCAGCGCCATCCGTGATGTCGGCAAGGCACTGGGTTTTGATCCGGCTCAGGTAGAGCAATTGCTGGAAGGCATCGACTGGCGCGACAAAGCCACCGGCTGGCGCCAGCAGGTACTCGACAAACGCCTGACCCGAAACCCCAAGGTGGCGGACCAGTTCTTTACCCTGGTTAACACCCTGCTCGGCTTCCCCCGCCACCTTTCCCAGCACGTGGGCGGCTTTGTCATCAGCTCCGGCCCGCTGGCCGAACTGGTGCCGGTGGAAAACGCCGCCATGGCCGACCGCACCGTGATCCAGTGGGACAAAGACGACCTGGAAAGCCTGGGCCTGATGAAAGTCGATGTACTCGCCCTGGGCATGCTCTCCGCCATCCGCAAGGCCCTGGAACTGATCAGCGACCAGAAAGGCCATCCGTTCCAGATGCAGGACATCCCCCAGGAAGACCGCGCCACCTACGCCATGCTTCAGAAAGGCGACAGCATTGGCGTGTTCCAGGTCGAATCCCGCGCCCAGATCAACATGCTGCCAAGACTCAAACCGGCAACCTATTACGACCTGGTGATCGAAGTAGCCATCGTCCGCCCCGGCCCGATTCAGGGCGACATGGTGCACCCCTACCTGCGCCGAAAACACGGACTGGAACCGGTGGAATACCCCAACGATGCCATCCGAAAAGTACTCGAGCGCACCCTGGGCGTGCCCATCTTTCAGGAACAGGTCATCAAACTCGCCATGGTGGCGGCCGGCTTCTCCGCCGGCGAGGCGGACCAGCTACGCCGCGCCATGGCCGCCTGGAAATCCCACGGCGATCTCACCCAGTTCCGGGAAAAACTCATCACCGGCATGCTCGAACGCGGCCACGATACCGACTTCGCCGAACGGCTATACGAGCAGATCTGCGGCTTCGGCGGCTACGGCTTCCCGGAATCCCACTCGGCCAGCTTTGCGTTGCTGGTGTACGTCTCCGCCTGGATCAAGTGCCACTACCCGGCCGCTTTCTACTGCGCCCTGCTGAACAGCCAGCCCATGGCTTCTACTCGCCGTCACAATTAGTCCAGGACGCCCGCCGTCATGGCGTCGCCGCTTTGCCGCCAGACGTCAATCACAGCCAATGGGACCACACCCTCGAAGGCCCTGACCGCAAACTGAGACTGGGCCTGCGACTGATCCAGGGCCTGTCCGCCAAAGGCGCCGAACGCCTGTGCCAACAACGACCGCCCGAAGGCTACCGCTCCACCAGCGAACTGCGCCAACGCGCCGGCCTCAACCAGCGCGACATGGAACTGCTGGCTGGCGCCAACGCCATGCCGGACTTCACCGACAACCGCCACCAGGCCTACTGGCAACTACTCGGCCACGAGCAACCGGCCGAACTCTTCGCCGCCGAAGCGGCCGAAACCTACAATCAGGAAACCTGCGAGCAACTGCCCGACCCCACCGAAGGCAGAACGTACTCGCCGACTACGCCAGCCAGGGCCTGACCCTGCAACGCCACCCGTTGGCCCTGCTCCGAGACCAAGGCCACCTACAGTTCTGCCTGAGCGCCGAACAACTCCAACAAACCGAAGCCGGTCGCCCCGTTCAGGTTGCCGGTTTGGTCACCGGCCGCCAACGCCCCGGCTCCGCCTCCGGCGTTACCTTCGTCACCCTGGAAGACGAAACCGGCAACATAAATGTGGTGGTCTGGCTGGAAACCGCCCGGCGTCAGCGCAAACCGCTGCTAACCGCCCGGCTGCTGCATGTGAAAGGAATTCTGGAACGAGAAGGCGACATTATTCACGTGATGGCAGGAAAGCTTTCCGACCTGAGCCATCTCATCAAGACGCTCCCGGTCAGTTCAAGAAACTTTCATTGAAGATCGTTTTGTTCAGGCCTCCCCGATAGATTGGAGAGCCGGTGTGAGCCTTCCTTTCAGGAATGTTGGAGGCCACGGATGGCCGGAAACAAGCGTACAGGGATGTACTTGCAGCGGTTCCTGAAAGGAAGGCTCACACCGGCTCACGCACCAAGCTCGCAGGCCAGAAAAACAAAAACCCCGCACAAAGGCGGGGTTTTTGGCACTGAAGGAGCAACGATCAGCTAAGCAGCTTGATCATCACACCCGCAGCAACCGCAGAGCCTATAACACCAGCCACGTTTGGACCCATGGCGTGCATCAGCAGGAAGTTCTGCGGGTTAGCTTCCAGACCAACCTTGTTGGAAACCCGTGCCGCCATCGGTACAGCCGAAACACCGGCAGAACCAATCAGCGGGTTAATGGCTTCCTTGCTGAACTTGTTCATCAGCTTCGCCATCAGTACGCCAGAGGCTGTACCCACACCGAAGGCAACGATACCTAAGCCCAGGATACCCAGAGTCTGGCCATCCAGGAACTTGTCCGCCATCAGCTTGGAACCAACAGACAGGCCAAGGAAGATCGTCACAATGTTGATCAGCGCGTTCTGGGCGGTGTCGCTCAGACGCTCAACAACACCACACTCACGCATCAGATTACCGAAGCAGAACATACCCAGCAGCGGCGCTGCATCAGGCAGGAACAGAACGACAGCAATCAGTACCACCAGCGGGAAGATGATCTTCTCTTTCTTGCTGACCGGACGCAGCTGATTCATCTTGACCGCACGCTCTTCCTTGCTGGTCAGCGCCTTCATGATAGGCGGCTGAATCATCGGTACCAGCGCCATGTAAGCGTAGGCAGAGACCGCGATGGCACCCAGCAGGTGCGGAGCCAGAACACTGGACACGTAGATGGACGTTGGACCATCCGCGCCACCGATGATACCGATGGCTGCAGCTTCCAGGATGGTAAAATCCAGAATGCCGAAAGCGTCCAGCAGGGCTGCACCAATCACGGTACCGAAGATACCGAACTGTGCTGCTGCACCCAGGAGCAGAGTCTTCGGGTTCGCCAGCAGCGGACCGAAGTCGGTCATCGCGCCCACACCCATGAAGATCAACAGAGGCCCAATGGTGCTGCCGATAACCACTGAGTAGAAGTTATACAGCATGCCATTGCCATAACCGGCATCCTGAGCAACGGCATTCGCCATCGCCATTTCGGAATAGCTGGCCTCTTTCACCGCCACCTTGAAGGTTTCTTTCAGTTCGGGCGTTACCGCCTGCCCGGCCTGGTAAGCAACATCCAGCGGCGCCGCCAGGGCAGCCAGAACCTCAGTCGCGCCATTCTTCAACGCGAAGTGGATAGCATTTTCCGCCGCAGTCAGGGCCAGCCCTGCCTCCGGGATGTTCGCCAGGATGCCGCCGAAGCCAATCGGCACCAGCAGCAACGGCTCAAAGCCCTTACGAATCGCAAGGAACAGCAGGAGCAGGCCGATGGCAATCATCACCACCTGGCCTGGTTCGATATTGAACAGGCCACTGCCTGTCCAGAGCGTCATAATTTTTTCCATGGAATGCTGGCCCTTTATGCGATTGTCAGCATTTCATCATCAGGAGAGACGGCGTCACCGACCTTGATGAAGACTTCGCCGATAGTACCGGCCTTGGGTGCGCGAACCTCAGTTTCCATCTTCATGGCTTCGAGGATAATCAGCACATCGCCTTCTTCGACAACATCGCCCGGGGAAACCTGAACCTTGAAGATGTTACCGCCCAGAGGCGCAACAACCGGCTCACCTTCACCTGCAGCAGGTGCGGGTGCAGCAGAGGCTGCGGCCGGAGCAGAGGCAGCACCGCCCTCGCCCTGGATCTGGGTGATTTCACCACCTTCGGAAACAGCAACCACGAACTTCTTACCGTTAACATCAACGGTGTAAGTCTCGGGACCAGCGGCCTTCTTGGCAGGTGCAACATCGTCAGCGCTCGGCACTGGCTCAAACGCATCCGGGTTGTCACGGTTCTCAAGGAACTTCAGGCCGATCTGCGGGAACAGTGCGTAGGTCAGCACGTCATCCTCAACGTTGTCGGCCAGCCTGATGCCCTTCTCGTCTGCCAGTTTCTTCAGCTCGTCGGTCAGCTTGTCCATTTCTGGCTCAAGCACATCCGCCGGACGGCAGGTCATCACTTCCTTGCCATCGAGAACGCGGTCCTGCAGTTCCTTGTTCATGGGAGCCGGCGCAGCGCCGTACTCACCCTTCAGGATGGCAGAAGTTTCCTTGGAGATGGACTTGTAACGCTCGCCGGTCAGAACGTTCAGTACCGCCTGGGTACCTACAATCTGAGAGGTCGGAGTTACCAGCGGGATGAAGCCCAGGTCTTCGCGAACCTTGGGAATCTCATCCAGAACCTGGTCGAACTTGTCGCTCGCGTTCTGCTCACGCAGCTGGTTTTCCATGTTGGTCAGCATGCCGCCCGGAACCTGAGCAATCAGGATGCGGGAATCGGTGCCGCGCAGGCTGCCTTCAAACTTCGCGTACTTCTTACGCACCTGGCGGAAGTAGCTGGCGATTTCTTCGAGCAGAGTCAGGTCCAGGCCGGTGTCGCGGTCTGTGCCTTCCAGAATGGCAACAACCGCCTCGGTGGGCGAGTGGCCATAGGTCATGCTCATGGAAGAGATCGCGGTGTCCACGTTATCGATACCAGCTTCCGCGGCCTTGATGGCAGTAGCGGTAGACATGCCGGTGGTGGCGTGGCACTGCATGTGGATGGGGATATCCAGCTCTTTCTTCAGACGGCTGACCAGATCATAAGCCACGTAAGGCTTCAGGATACCGGCCATGTCTTTGATGGCGATGGAGTCCGCGCCCATGTCGGCAACTTCTTTCGCCATTTCAACCCACATGTCGATGGTGTGCACGGGGCTGGTGGTGTAGGCGATGGTGCCCTGGGCATGTTTGCCAGTCTTGCGAACGGCCTTGATGGCACGGTCCAGGTTACGCGGATCGTTCATTGCGTCGAAAATCCGGAACACGTCTACGCCGTTCTCGGCGGCGCGCTCACAGAAACGGTCGACCACATCGTCCGCGTAGTGACGGTAACCCAGCAGGTTCTGGCCACGCAGCAGCATTTGCTGTTGGGTGTTGGGCATGGCCTTTTTCAGTTCACGAATGCGCTCCCAGGGGTCTTCGCCCAGGTAACGGATGCAGGAGTCGAAGGTAGCTCCGCCCCAGGATTCCAAAGACCAGAAACCAACCTTGTCGAGTTTCTCGGCAATGGGCAGCATGTCATCAAGCCGCATGCGTGTGGCAAGCAGGGACTGGTGGGCGTCACGCAGGATAACGTCCGTAATCCCCAGCGGTTTCTTAGTGTCAGTCATCGTGTCAGCCTTCTGTTTAAAGGTTCTATCTTTTACCAGGTCACTTCTTGTGGCGTGACCGGAATTGTCCAATTGCCTTCTTGATGGCCTCGGCGGTGTCCGGATCAACCGACGCAGGCGCCTTGGGCTTGGCACGTGGTGTTTTTGCCGGGGTTGCCGGCTCTGGCGGCGCAAACCGAGCGACCAGCTTGGACATGAGCAGCGTTGCGAACACCAGCACTACCAGGAATGCAAACACAAATCCCATGCCGGCAATCATCAGATCTACGGCTTGTGACATCAGGTCATTCATATCGAATAGCTACCTGTTTCTGGTTTGTTGATTTCCCCGATTTGCCTGGTTAGACCAGTTCTACTAAAGTCTTAGGCCACGCACAGGCGGTTCGGGAGGCAAAATCCTGCGTAATTTACCGTTTTAGCCCGCCATGAGCAACCTAATTGCGAATTACTATACGGGGTTTCCGAGCCGTTCACCTGAATTGCACACCATGTTAACTGACGCCGCTACGCCCCATTTCACGCATATCGGACGCGTATTTTCCGGCCTTTGATCCGCCCACTTTCGAGTCGCTTCAGCGCTTGGCAGCAACACTTCTCTCGACAGCGACAAAGCACTGGAAATCGAACAGGTCGATTTTCCCGACCGCCTTGCCCGGAATCCCGGCTTCGCCTGTGAGCGCACCCAGAACATCACCCGGACGAATTTTCTCTTTACGACCGCCGGCGATGCACAGGGTGGTCATGGCGGGCTCCAACGGCTGCAGCGGAGCTGCCATCAGCGCCTCGGTATTGCCCCACTCCACTGCCTGGCCACGGTCTGATTCCAGACGGTTGACCTTGTGGCCCTTGGAGGGGGTGCAGAAGGTCACCGCCAAGCCCTGCTCGCCCGCTCGCCCGGTACGCCCTACCCGATGGGTATGCACTTCGCTGTCGCGAGCCGGCTCGGCGTTAATCACCAGCGGCAGGGATTTAATATCCAACCCCCGGGCCGCCACATCTGTCGCCACCAGCACCGAACAGCTTTGATTGCCAAAGCGAACCAGCACGCTGTCACGGTCCCGCTGTTCCAGGTCACCGTGCAACGCCAGTGCGGAGAACCCATGTTGACGCAATGCCTCGGCCAGCTCGTCGCACTGCTGCTTCATGGCGCAAAACACGATACAGGACGTCGGCTGGCGCTCGGACAACAGCGCCATCACCGCATCCTGGGCAGAGCCCGGGGCGATTTCGTAAAACAGCTCCTGGATATCCGGGTTGCCCTTTTTGGCCTCGGCGCGAACGTCCTGTGGTTCACGCTGATAGCGGCCACTGAGCGCGCGAATCGTCTCAGGCCAGGTGGCTGAGAACATCAGGGTCTGACGGGAATCGGGCGTCTGCCCGAGAATGTCTTCCATGGCCTCTTCGAAGCCCATGTCCAGCATCCGGTCCGCCTCATCCAGGACCACGGTGTTTACCCGGTCCAGGCTCAGGGTTCCCTTGCGCAGGTGATCCTGAATACGCCCGGGCGTACCCACCACGATGTGAGCACCATGCTGAGAGAGCCAATCTGGGCCCAATCGATACCCCACCGCACAGGGTCAGGATCTTTACATTATCCCGGGCGCGCGCAAGTTCCCGGAGCGCCTTGGCCACCTGATCCGCCAGTTCACGGGTCGGGCACAGCACCAGGCCCTGGACCGCAAACAGACGTGGATTCAGGTGCTCGATCAGACCAATTCCGAAAGCGGCGGTCTTGCCGCTTCCGGTCTGGGCCATGGCAATGACGTCCTTTTTCGCCAGGCATGGGGGCAAGGCTTTCGCCTGAATTTCGGTAGGCTGCTCGAATCCAAGCTGCTCCAGGTTGGAGGCCATAGCCGGGGAAAGACCAAACTCTTTAAAGGAAGGCATACGGGAAAATCCTGAAATCGGGGGCTGCGAATTGTGGAGGCACATTAGTGAGGGCGTATACTACCGCATCAGGATACCAGAGTTTGTCACCAATTAACTGAGTTACCGGGAGCTACGAGGAGTTACTAATGCCTTCCCTGCAGGATCAGCTACTGAAAGCCGGCCTGGCCGACGAGAAAAAGGCCAAAGCCATTCGCACCGAAAAACGCAAGAAGCGCAAGGCCCAGCCCAAGGGTGCGGTGCAGGAAAACGAGGCCGAAATTCGGGCACGCAAAGCCCGTGAAGAGAAAGCCGAGCGAGACCGGGAACTTAACCGGCAGCGCCAGCAAGAAGCCGAGAAGAAGGCCATACAGGCCCAGATCCGCCAGCTGGTGAGCACCAATCGCCTGGATCGCAGCCGGGGCGAAACCTCCTACCAGTTCGTGCACGACAAGAAGATCAAGAAGATCTTTGTCGACGACACCATGGTGGACCAGCTGTCCCGGGGCCGACTGGCCATCGTGTTCGTGAATGACAACTACGAGCTGGTTGCCGAAGGGGTAGCCCGGAAAATTCAGGAACGGGATGAAACCGCTGTGGTGGTGCTCCACGACCGGAAAACCGATGACACCGGTGATGACGACCCGTATGCCGGCTATGAGATTCCCGACGACCTGATGTGGTAAGCGCGCCATCGGGATTCCACAGCGCCGCCCACCGACTTTTCCAATCTTAGGCTAAGCTAAGTAACAAGAGGACGTACGATTCACACACCCGGCGTCCTCGAGGGGGAAAGGCATGGCTGGGCGGTGTTACTCATTATTGTTCATCAGCTTTTTCCTTCTTACCTCACTACTGCATCCCGCCCTGGCGTCAGACAACCAGAACGCGATCCTGGACGGCGCCGTGTTCGAAGGCATCTTCAGAGAAACGGGGGCGGATTCCGGAGGTGACGACGACCGGCTGATCTTTCAGGATGGCTTCTTCACCTCCGAAGCCTGCCAGCAGTATGGCTTTGCCAAAGGCCCCTATTCCGCCACCAAAATCCCGGACGGTGCTCGATTCCAGGCGACGTCAATTAGCCCGAGTCACGGAGTTATGACCTGGGAAGCGTGCGCTCGGGCGATCGCATGAGTGCCGATGTGAAATGGGTCAAGGAACGGTGGTACTGGACCACGCGCCGGGAATACCAATTCAACGGCACGCTGGTCGAGTCCGAGTAGCATCCGGCCGGCTCAGGAGGGACAGCTTTGAGCGTAATGGCAGGCCGTCGATTCGCAAAGCTCAGCCTACTCATCGCCATAGCCGTTGTATTGAATCTTTCCGGGCACTGGCTGATCCAGCTGTTTGATTTCCAGATTTTTCCCCGCCACGAACCAGTGCTGCACCTGATGGTGCTCAGTGCCGCCAGCCTCTACATCCTGCTGATGGCCGTACCATTCATGCCCGGCATAGAGATCGGCCTGGCCCTGCTCTTCATCCTTGGCGGCGAAGGTGCCCTGCTGGTGTACCTATGCACGGTCACCGCGTTATCCATCAGCTTCTGGCTGGGACAGCTGGCCCCGGAACACAGCATGAGCCGGCTGCTGCACTGGCTACACTTTGAATCAGCCTCCAGGGTCGCCAGCCAGCTTGAAACCCTGTCACCGGCAAAGCGCATAGAGTCCCTGTTCGCATTGGCTCCGAAAGGCGTACTGCCGTTCCTGCTTCGCCATCGCTTCGTTGCCATCGCGGTGCTGCTGAACCTGCCCGGCAACGCCATCATAGGTGGTGGCGGCGGCATTGGAATGCTGCTGGGGATCTCGCGGATGATTTCTTTTCCAAAGTACTTCCTGACGGTAGCCCTGGCCGTTTCGCCTGTCCCGCTTGTGTTCTACCTATCACAGGCGCTGTAATGCACCCCCGGTCACGCCAACATCTGCCCGCCCCACTTACGATCCGGAATTTTTTTTAGTTTGCCTGCAACTCTTTGCAACGTCTGGACGCATATCCTTAGACGAGCTTGCTCGCAATCCTACGAAACCAAGGAGAAAACCAATGACAACACTTACGTTTCGAAAGCTTGGCCTCGCGGCTTCAGCTATCTGCCTGTTCGGCCTGGCAGGCACATCCCAGGCGGGCCACACCAACCACGTACTCGACGCCAAACTGAGCGGTGCGGAGATGGTTGGCTCCATGGGTGACAGCGATGGTAAGGGCTATGCTCATGTATTCGGCATCGACGGCGACCCCACCACGCTCTGCTACGTAGTGCAGGTAGACAACATCCAGACCGTACCGGTCAAGGAAGGCATGGCTGCCCACATCCACGAAGCGGGCAAGGGTATGAATGGTGCCCCGGTGGCAATGCTAGCAGGGCCGGAGGATGGCGACGCCGCTGATTGCCTAACCGAGGGCGAGGAAGGCAAGTTCCCCACGGGCGAGACTGGCATTGTTCAGCGCATCCTGGAGAATCCGTCGGACTTCTACATCAACGTGCATAACCCCGAGTTTCCTGATGGCGCGATCCGCGGCCAGCTGATGGGCCCTCACAGCATGTAAGTCAGGGCTTTTCTGCAGGCAATAAAAAACCCCGCACTTGGCGGGGTTTTTTATTTAATATGGCGCGGCTGGGAGGATTCGAACCTCCGACCGCCTGGTTCGTAGCCAGGTACTCTATCCAGCTGAGCTACAGCCGCTTAAAACTGGGCAAGTTGTTGAAGAAGTGGCGCGGCTGGGAGGATTCGAACCTCCGACCGCCTGGTTCGTAGCCAGGTACTCTATCCAGCTGAGCTACAGCCGCGCATTCATCACTTGCTGTGGTTGAGTGCTACGTCAACCTGTCCTCTTTTCCAAAAAAGGAAAATGGCGGAGAGGGAGGGATTCGAACCCTCGGTACGCTTTCGCGTACGGTTCCTTAGCAGGGAACTGGTTTCAGCCACTCACCCACCTCTCCTTGAGAACGGGGCGTATACTACCATAAGATTTCTGTTTTCATAGGGTTGACACCAATTTTTTTGGCCCCGATTTGCCGAGAAAACAAAAAAGCCGCTCAGGTTTCCCTTGAACGGCTTTTTCTCTTTCAGCTGTTGCCCGGTTCCGGCTCCTCAGAGCCCTTCTCCGACTGTATACGCTGATAGATTTCTTCCCGGTGAACCGCAACTTCTTTTGGCGCGTTGACACCAATGCGAACCTGATTCCCCTTCACTCCCAGGACAGTGACTGTGATTTCGTCACCGACCATCAGGGTTTCGCCAACTCGGCGAGTCAAAATCAACATATCCCTTACTCCCTATCCAGAGCTACCTGTTCCGACAAATGGTTATTCTTGATATACCTTATTTTATAGTGAGGCCACTTTCTGACCCAACGACGCACATTCCCTTATACGGATGCACTATGTCATAGGCTCAGTAAATGAGTCTCTTATTAACTAGGCCTGCCACTAACTAAAACTGGCAACTGCCCGTTTAACCTTCCTCCTTTACCGCAAGCTTATCCAGTTCGAACTCACTATGCAGAGCGCGAACCGCCAGCTCAAGATACTTCTCATCAATCACCACGGAGATCTTGATCTCAGACGTGGAGATCATCTGAATATTGATGCCCTCGTTGGACAACGCCTCAAACATCCGTGTAGCCACACCAGCGTGTGAACGCATGCCAACACCCACAATGCTGACCTTGGCAATCTTGCTGTCGCCGCTGACTTCGCGAGCGCCCAACTCGTCTGCAACACCCTGCAGCACTTCCTTCGCGCGCTTGAAATCGTTGCGGTGCACGGTGAAGGTAAACGCGGTCTTGTTATCCTCGCCCACGTTCTGAACGATCATGTCTACTTCAATATTAGCATTACTCACCGGTTTCAGAATGCGCAGCGCACTCCCCGGCGTATCGGGAACGCCGGCGATGGTCAGTTTTGCTTCGTCACGGTTAAAGGCGATGCCGGAAACAACCGGTTGCTCCATGGCGTTTTCATCCTCAAAAGTAATCAGGGTGCCTTCCCCTTCCTGGAAGCTGGAAAGAACCCGTAATGGAACGTTGTATTTGCCTGCAAATTCGACTGACCGAATCTGAAGAACCTTGGATCCCAGACTCGCCATCTCAATCATTTCTTCGAAGGTAATGCGATCCAGGCGCCGGGCGCTGTCGACCACTCGCGGATCGGTGGTGTACACGCCATCCACGTCAGTATAGATCTGGCACTCGTCTGCCTTCAGCGCAGCTGCCAGGGCAACCGCCGTGGTGTCTGATCCGCCACGACCAAGCGTGGTGATGTTGCCGCACTCATCGATGCCCTGAAACCCGGCCACGACCACTACCCGGCCTGAGTCCAGGTCCTCGCGCATGCGCTGCTCATCAATCTGCTTGATGCGCGCCTTGGTGTGGGTGCTGTCAGTAACAATCCGCACCTGGGAGCCAGTGTAAGAACGGGCCGCGCAACCGCGCTTCTGCAACGCCATCGACAGCAAGGCAATGGTGACCTGCTCGCCGGTGGACACCAGTACGTCCATTTCCCGGGGCGTCGGTTCCTCCATGATGTTGCTGGCCAAACCAATCAACCGGTTGGTTTCACCGCTCATGGCGGAAACCACCACCACTACATCGTGACCTTCCTTCCGAAAGCGGGCGACCTTCTCCGCAACCGCTTCAATACGCTCGGTCGTGCCAACCGAGGTGCCACCAAATTTCTGAACCAACAGAGCCATTTTTTTCCCAATATCCGAAACGGGGACTCACGGCGAGGCAGCGCCTCGCCAGTCTCAAGAGCAAGCGAGCTGGAGTATAACCTCCTAGCCCACCTCACAAACAGTTAGTTAAGCTATATTTTGCTCAATCCAGGCAGGAACCCCGGCCAGCGCGTCCGCCAGTTTGCTCGGATCACTACCACCGCCCTGGGCCATATCAGGCCGGCCGCCGCCTTTACCATCAACCTGAGCGGCCAGGTGCTTCATCAGGTCGCCGGCCTTGATCTTGCCGGTGGCAGACTTGGTCACACCAGCCACCAGCGTGACCTTGCCGTCTTCCACACTGGCCAGCACAACCACGCCCTCACCCAGCTTGTTCTTAAGCTGATCGGCGGTTTCCATCAGGGCTTTGCGATCGGCGCCTTCCATTTCCGAGGCCACTACTTTGAGACCAGCCACGTCGACAGCGGAACCTGCCAGATCACTACCTGCGGAGCTTGCCAACTTGGCCTTCAGGGCATCCACTTCTTTCTCTAGCTGACGGCTGCGATCCAGGGTTTGCTGCACTTTTTCGACAACCGTGTCACGCGTTGCCCGAACCAGACCAGCAGTGTCGCGCAGAGTACGTTCGGTGCTGTCCACCCACTCCAGCGCGCCCATACCAGTCACTGCTTCGATACGGCGAACGCCAGAGGAAATGCCACTTTCAGACGTGATGCGGAACAGGCCAATATCACCGGTACGACCAACGTGAGTGCCGCCGCACAGCTCCACTGAATAGTTGTCAGTGCCCATGCTCAGCACTCTTACGGTGTCACCGTACTTCTCACCGAACAGAGCCATGGCGCCTTTTTCCTGGGCCTGCTCCATATCCGTGATTTCGGTTTGCACCGGAGTGTTATCGAGGATCAGCTCATTCACCTTGCGCTCAATCTCAGTCAGCTGCTCTGGTGTAACTGGCTCGAAGTGCGAGAAATCGAAACGCAGTTTGTCCGGATCCACCAGTGAACCTTTCTGATTCACGTGCTCACCAAGAATCTTGCGCAGCGCCGCGTGCAGCAGGTGCGTGGCGGAGTGATTGCGCTTGGTGCGCTCACGACGGGCGTGATCAATGCGCGCATCCACTTCCAGACCCGGGAACAGCTCACCTTCAATCAGCGTGCCTACGTGAAGGTGGTTATCGCCTTCCTTGCGGGTGTCAGTGACCTTGAAGCGGCCACCACTCCAGGTCAGCAGGCCGGTGTCACCCACCTGACCGCCGGATTCGGCGTAGAACGGTGTGCGTTCCAGGACCACAACGGCCTCGTCACCTGCCTCGGCGTTCTTTTCTTCGCCACCAACAATCACGGAACGAATGCGCTCATGGCCGTCGATGTGGTCGTAGCCGGTGAATTCGGTCTTGCCTTCAAGCTTGAGCCCGGCGGCGTTGTAGTCGATACCGAACTTGCTCGCGGCACGGGCGCGGTCACGCTGGGCTTCCATGGCTTTCTCGTAGCCTTCGTAATCCAGGGTCAGGCCACGCTCGCGGGCAATGTCGTTGGTCAGGTCGACCGGGAAACCGAAGGTGTCGTACAGAGTAAAGATGGTTTCGCCCGGAATCACTTCGCTTTTCAGCTCAGCAATGTCCTGTTCCAGCAGACGTAGGCCTTTGTCCAGGGTCTTGGCGAACTGCTCTTCCTCCTGCAGCAACACCTTTTCGACCTGCTTCAGGCTGCTGACCAGCTGCGGGTAAGCCTCGCCCATAAGCTCAGCCAGGGGGCCGGCAAGCTTGTAGAAGAACGGCTGGGTAGCGCCCAGCTTGTTGCCGTGGCGGGCGGCGCGACGGATGATGCGGCGCAGTACGAAGCCACGGCCTTCGTTCGAGGGCATAACGCCGTCGGAAATCAGGAAGGCACAGGAACGAATGTGGTCGGCCACCACGCGCAGGCTGGCCTCGCTGGCATCCACACCACCGAGCACGTCAGAGGCCGCTTTCAGCAGATTCTGGAACAGATCGATCTCGTAGTTGCTGTGCACGCCCTGCAGCACGGCGGTAATGCGCTCCAGACCCATGCCGGTATCTACGGACGGCTTGGGCAGGTTCAGCATCTCGCCATCGGCGGTGCGGTTGTACTGCATGAAGACCACATTCCAGATCTCGATGTAACGGTCGCCGTCTTCTTCGGGACTGCCCGGAGGTCCACCGGCCACATCCGGGCCGTGGTCGTAGAAGATCTCTGTGCACGGGCCACAAGGGCCGGTATCGCCCATCTGCCAGAAGTTGTCAGACGCGTAACGGGCACCTTTATTGTCGCCGATGCGGACAATGCGATCGGCCGGAACGCCGATTTCCTGGTTCCAGATATCGAAGGCTTCATCGTCGTCGGCGTATACGGTCACCCACAACTTTTCCTTGGGTAGCTTCAGCCACTGATCACCGGTCAGGAAGGTCCAGGCGTAGTTGATCGCTTCGCGCTTGAAGTAGTCACCAAAGCTGAAGTTACCCAGCATTTCAAAGAAGGTGTGGTGACGCGCGGTATAGCCCACGTTTTCCAGGTCGTTGTGCTTACCGCCGGCACGAACGCACTTCTGGGAGGTGGTGGCCCGGGTGTAGTCACGCTCTTCCCGGCCAAGGAATGCGTCCTTGAACTGGTTCATTCCCGCATTGGTAAACAGCAACGTGGGATCGTCCGCCGGAACCAGCGAACTGCTTGAAACAATGGTGTGACTTTGCTGTTTGAAATAATCGAGAAATGCCTGTCGCAACTCAGCGGTTTTCATAGCCCTTTGATACCTTTCCAGAAACTTGCCGTAAATCCGGCGCGTCCGCGATTGAATACGAATACTTACATGCGTGTGCAAATCGGCTACTCTAGCACACGCCGAGAACGGGAAAAACGTGAAACCGCACAGGAGACCCCATGCCCCGACGCTTCCATGATGCCGAAGAACTGTTGCCACCGGCCACATTTCTGAAGCGTGCACTAGCCATTATCTATGACGGCCTGATCAGTATCGCGGTTCTACTCGTGGCGACCTGGATCTACACCGTGATTGGTGGATGGTTCACCGGCTGGGACAAGTTTGAAGAGATGGCGGAAGCAGGCCAGCTGGCCGGAGATCCCGGTCTCACCTTTGCCCTGTTTCTGACCCTGTACCTGTTCTTCGCGTATTTCTGGACTCGCATCGGCCAGACACTGGGCATGCAGGTCTGGCGCATCCGCATTGAGAACCTGGACGGCACCTCAGTGAGCTGGAGCCAGGCTCTGCGCCGCTATGTAACAGCAGCCGCGGTGATCTTTCTGACCTTGCTGGCAAGCTACTATGTCGGCGCAATCACCTTGATCATCACCCTGCCCGCCGTGCTCGCCCTGTTCTTCCCTATCAATGGCCTGTCGGTCACCGATCGCCTGTCCGGCAGCGTGGTGGTGCAGGTTCCGAAAGAAAGCAAATAACTGCCAGCAGCCCGACTAACCGGCCCGGCGCATCAGGATGGCGCCGGCCGCCGCGTTGATGGCAATCGGGATCAGTACCGCCAGCATCGGGTTAAAGCCATACACCAGACTCATCGGCCCGAGCAGATCCTGCATGTACTTGAACAGCAGGCCCACCAGTAAGCCGGTGAATACCCGGAACCCCATGGTCACCGACCGCAGCGGGCCGAAAATAAAGGAAATCGCCACCAGCACCATCACCCCGGTACCTAAAGGCATCAGTGTCTTTTTCCAGAATGCCAGCCAGTACCGCGACGCGTTCAGATCCTGCTCTTCCAGGTAACTGGCATAGGTGTACAGGCCAGACATGGAGAGGTTCTCCGGCTTTACGATCAGCACGCTCAGCACCTGGGGCGACAGCCCGGTTTCCCAACGCATGGACTGTTCCGTTTCCAGCGCTGTTCCCTCATTTTCAAGAAGGGTTCTGCGGACATCCTCCAGGCGCCAGTGATCGCCCTGGAATATGCCGCGCTTGGCAAAGCTGGCCGACTGCAGCTCCCGCTCCTCGTTGAACCGGAACAGTGACACGCCGTGTAGCACGCCATTGGGCTGCACCGCATTGAGGTGGATAAAGACATCGCCTTCCCGGTGCCAGACCCCGGTGGCGGAGGCTACATTGCTGCCGGCGCCGAGCGCCACC
Source organism: Marinobacter similis (assembly GCF_000830985.1). Taxonomy (GTDB): domain Bacteria; phylum Pseudomonadota; class Gammaproteobacteria; order Pseudomonadales; family Oleiphilaceae; genus Marinobacter; species Marinobacter similis. The sequence continues at coordinate 3,553,827 of NZ_CP007151.1, forward strand.
GCTTTCTCGCTTTGCGCAAGACGTTCAGCCGGCGGCGCTACGTATTCGCCGATGAGCACACCCAGAACCACAACCACCAGCGCCGGCTTCATGGCCGACCAGACAATGCGCTTCAGGGAAACACCGGCGGCCCGGATCACCGTCAGTTCAGACGAACTGGCCATGGAGCCAAGCCCCACCAGGCAACCCATAAAGGCGCCCAACGGCAGGTAATCGTAGATGCGCCGTGGCAAGGTCAGGGCCACGTACCAGAGTGCTTCCAGGGTCTGATAGTTGTTGCGGGTGTCTTCCAGCTCGGCGATGAACCCGAAGATCAGGTCCAGCGACAACACCACCACCATGACCAGAAACATGGCACCGCCAACGGTGCGCATGACATAACCGTCAATCCTACGCATGGGTGCGCGCCTCCTTCAGTGCCCTGCGCTTATGCAGCCACGCCGGTCCAAATTGCAGCCAGAGCCCAAACGACAGGAACAGGGCGTGCACCCAGAGCATACCGATCCACTCCGGCACCTTGCCATCGGCGAGGGCATCCCGGGCGACGATCAGAAGCCCCAGGTAGGTGATGTACACCAGCATCGCCGGCAGCAGATGAAAGAACCGGCCCTGGCGTGGATTGACCCGGCTCAGGCGAACCGCCAGCAGGGTCACGATGGGCACAATCAAGGGCAGCGAGAAGCGCCAATGCAGAAGCGCTCGATCCTCAAGGTTGTCGGACTTCATCAAGGCCAGGGTGCTGAGCCCTTCCTCCAGCTCCCGGGTGCCTTTTTCCCCGCTCTCGATTTTCAGACCGTAGCTTCGAAGCCGGTGACGTTGTAATCCAGTCGGCCGGCCTCGCCGTTAAAACGGCCTCCTTCTTCCAGAATCAGGAACCGGCTACCAGTCTCGCGATCGATCAGCTGGGATCCGGAATTGGCGGTGAAGATCGTAATACCCTCGCCGTCCTTGCCGTACTCCGCAATGAATACGCCGCGCAACTCCCGTTTGTCGTCGCTGAGGCCTTCGGTATAGGTCACCCGGTTACCGGCACTGAAATCCTGAAAACGACCGGGCGCCAGCATTTCAAATTCGGTAGCCTGGCGCTGCTCGTTGAAGATCTGCTCCACCTGCTTCATGCCCCAGGGCGATACATACAGGCTCATGGCTCCGACCACGACCATCACCGGCAGGCTGCCGAGCAGGGTTTTGGTCAGTAGTTGCCGGTCACTCACGCCACAGGCAAACAACACCGTCATTTCGCTTTCAAGGTACATGCGCCCGTACGCCAGCAGAATGCCAATGAACAGGCCCAGAGGCAGGATCAGTTCAAGGAAGCCGGGAAAACGGAACGCCATGATCGAGAACAGCACATCAGCAGCGATCTCGCCTTCCGCGGCGCTGCCCAGGTACTTCAGGAACCGGCCGCTCATGAACACCAGCAAAAGAATGCCGGAGACGGCCACCATACTGATCATCACCTGGCGAATTAGATAACGGAAAATAATGGTCAAAAGGATCTCTCTGCCGGTGCCGGTAAATCATGGAGGAAACAGGTAACTGCGCGTATTCTATGTAACCTTCGGGCCGAATGACAGAGTCGGAACGATACAGACGGCCCCGGCCCGTGACTCTCGAACAACTCTGGCGTAAGTAGCCCCATGGCTTGATAAATGCGCGGCCGGCCCCAATGCTAGACTAGATCGGAAATCGCTTCCGCCTTCGGCGGTGAGTTCTTCAAAAGAATCAACAGGAGTTGCCATGAATTTCAGCCTGAGCAGTAAAGCCATTGCCAGCACCAAAGCCGACTGTCTTGTTATTGGCCTGCCCGAAAAAGGCACCTGGCCAGAATCCACGACTCAGGCCGACGAAGCGCTGGACGGGTTGATCAAGACACTCCAGAAGAACGGCGACGTCAGTGGTAAGAACGCCACCACCCGCACCGTACCGCTGAGCAACCAGCCTGGAGCCGGGTTGTGGTTGTGGGCACTGGCAATGACAACGAGCGCACCCAGGCCACCTACCGCAAAGCCCTGATTGCCATGGTCGGCGCGCTGAAAGACGGCCCCTCCAGATCCGCGCTGATCACACTGACCGACACCGCCGTTACCGGCACTGACGCGGTCAGCTCTGAAGAGGCTCGCCTCAATCTGATCGGTCGCACCCTGGAAGAACAGCTCTACACCTTCCACGACTACAAGAGCGACAAGCCGGCCGCGCGCAAGCTCAACAAGCTTGTGGTCACGGCCTCCGGCAGCGGCAAGGGCATGAAAGACGCCTTCAATCTGGGTCTGGCGACCGGTCGTGGCATGAACTTTACCCGCGATTTGGGCAACACCCCGCCCAACATCTGCCATCCGGAATACCTTGCCCAGCAAGCCAAGCGCATGGCCAAGGAGCACGACTGCATCAAGACTGAAGTGCTCGACGAAAAGCAGATGGAAAAGATGGGTATGAACACCATCCTCGCCGTCGGCAAGGGCAGCACCCAGCCGCCACGCCTGATCGTAATGGAATATCGCGGTGGCAATTCGAAGGACAAGCCGCACGTGCTGGTTGGAAAAGGCATCACCTTTGATACCGGTGGTATCAGCCTGAAGCCGGGCGCCGGCATGGACGAAATGAAGTACGACATGGGCGGCTCTGCCAGTGTTTTCGGCACCATGCAGGTCCTGGCAGAAACCCAACCCAAGATCAACGTGGTTGCGGTGGTCGCGGCCGCTGAAAACATGCCGGACGGTGGTGCCTGCCGCCCGGGTGACATTGTCACCACCCTGTCGGGCCAGACCGTCGAGATCCTGAACACCGACGCCGAGGGCCGCCTGGTGCTGTGCGACGCCCTCACCTACGTCAAGAAGTTTGATCCGGAAGCGGTGATCGACATGGCCACCCTGACCGGTGCCTGCATCGTGGCCCTGGGCCACCACGCCACTGGCCTGCTGGCCAACAACGATGAACTGGCGAATGAGCTGCTGGCCGCCGGTGAACGCTCCGACGACCGCGCCTGGCGCCTGCCGCTTTGGGACGATTACCAGAGCCAGCTGGACAGCAACTTCGCCGACATGCAGAACATCGGCGATCGCTCCGCCGGCACCATCACCGCGGCGTGCTTCCTGTCCCGCTTCGCCAAGGAGTACCGCTGGGCGCACCTGGATATTGCAGGTACAGCCTGGCATTCCGGCAAGGCCAAAGCGCCTCCGGTCGCCCGGTGCCCCTGCTGGTTAACTACCTGATGTCTCATGTCGGCAAATAACACCGACGGACACCCGGAGCCGGGCAGCACCGCTGCCCGGGCCTCCGGACAGAGCGACGCCAATCAACGCTACTGGTTCCACATCCTGGCCCAGAACACGCCCGCTGCCCGCAACCTGCACGCCGCCAAACTGGTGGACAAGGCCTGGCAACAAGGCGATCGCGTCTGTGTGGTCTGCGATACCATGCAGCACGCTCAGGAATTGGACGACCTGCTCTGGAACTTCAGTCCGGATGCGTTCATCCCACACAGCTTAATACCCGATTCCGCCACTACCTGTCCCGAGCCCGTTGGCATTCTCCTGTGCCCACCTGTGGCCGAGGACTGGGACACCGTGGTCATATTGTCTGCCACCCTGCCGGCCGACGCCGACCGCTTCAAACGTCTTGCCCTGGTCGCCCATAACGACCCAGCGGTTCTGAACCAGGCACGATCACACTTCAAGCAGCTTCGGGCCCTCGGTATCGAACCGAAAGTCCACGATCAACGAAAGCGCTGAGGTTCGCCGCAAACAAGGCGACCATGTATAATCGTGCGTCCTGAATTTTCCCTTGCGAACTAACCAACGGTCACCTGCAGATACCCATGGAAAAAACCTACCAGCCAGAAAATATCGAGCGCCAGTGGTACGAAAACTGGGAAGCCAAGGGCTATTTCCGCCCCACCGGTGAAGGCGAGTCCTACAGCATCGCCATTCCGCCACCCAACGTTACCGGCAGCCTGCATATGGGCCACGCGTTCCAGCACACGATCATGGACACGCTCACCCGGTATAAGCGCATGCAGGGCCACAACACGCTTTGGCAGGTAGGCACCGACCATGCCGGCATCGCCACCCAGATGGTGGTGGAGCGCAAGCTGGCCGCAGAAGAGGAAAAGACCCGCCACGACCTGGGCCGCGACGAGTTCATCAAGCGGATCTGGGACTGGAAGGAAGAATCCGGCGGCACCATCACCCGCCAGATGCGCCGCTTGGGCAACTCGGTCGACTGGGACCACGAACGCTTCACCATGGACGATGGCTTCTACAAGGCCGTTCAGGAAGTCTTCATTCGCCTGTATGACGAAGGCCTGGTGTACCGCGGCAAGCGCCTGGTGAACTGGGACCCGAAACTGCACACCGCCATTTCCGACCTGGAAGTGGAGAACAAGGAAGAAAAGGGCTTTTTCTGGCACCTGCGTTACCCGCTGGCTGACGGCGCCAAGACTCAGGACGGCAAGGACTATGTGGTGGTCGCCACCACCCGCCCGGAAACCATGCTGGGCGATACCGCCGTTGCCGTACACCCGGACGACGAGCGCTATCAGCACCTGATCGGCAAGCACGTGCTGCTGCCGCTGGTGAATCGCCGGATTGCCATTGTTGCCGACCACCACGCCGATCCGGAAAAAGGCAGCGGGTGCGTCAAGATTACCCCGGCCCACGACTTCAACGACTACGCCGTGGGCAAGCGCAACGAACTGCCGATGATCAACGTGATGACCCAGGACGCCAACATCCGGGACGTCGCCGAGGTGTTCAATTCCGACGGCACCGAGAACACCGATATCGACGGCCAGTTGCCGACTGCCTACGCCGGCCTGACCCGCGAGGCAGCCCGCAAGGCTATCGTGGCCGACCTGAACGACGCCGGCCTGCTTGAACGGGAAGAAGACCACGTTCTGAGTGTTCCCCGGGGTGACCGTTCCGGACTGATCATCGAGCCGATGCTGACCGACCAATGGTTTGCCGACGCCAAGACCCTGGCCAAGCCCGCTATTGAAGCGGTCGAAGACGGCCGTATCCAGTTCGTGCCCAAGCAGTACGAGAACATGTACTTCTCCTGGATGCGTGACATCCAGGACTGGTGCATTTCCCGCCAGCTCTGGTGGGGCCACCGAATCCCGGCCTGGTACGACGCCGAGGGCAACATCTACGTTGGCCGCAGCGAAGAAGAGGTACGCCAGAAGCACAGCCTCGACAGTGACCTGGAACTGTCCCAGGACGCCGACGTGCTGGACACCTGGTTCAGCTCCGCGCTGTGGACCTTCGGTACCCTGGGCTGGCCCGAGATCACTGAACGCCTGAAGCAGTTCCATCCCACCGATGTGCTGGTCACCGGCTTCGACATTATCTTCTTCTGGGTTGCCCGGATGATCATGATGACCATGCACTTCATGAAGAACGAAGACGGCACGCCGCAGGTGCCCTTCCACACCGTGTACGTCACCGGCCTGATCCGCGACGAGCACGGCGACAAGATGTCCAAGTCCAAGGGCAACGTGATTGACCCGCTGGACATGATCGACGGCATCGGTCTGGACGACCTGCTGGAGAAGCGCACCGGTAACCTGATGCAGCCGAAACTGGCTGAGAAGATTGGCAAACGCACCCAGAAGGAATTCCCCGAAGGCATCACCGCCCACGGTACCGACGCCCTGCGCTTTACCCTGGCAGCCATGGCGACCACCGGCCGTGACATCAACTGGGACATGAAGCGCCTCGAAGGCTACCGCAACTTCTGCAACAAGCTTTGGAACGCCGCGCGCTATGTGCTGATGAACACCGAAGGCGAAGACTGCGGTGTGAATGACGAGCCCGTCGAGCTGTCCCTGGCAGACCGCTGGATCATCAGCGAGCTGCAGACCTGCGAGCAGGAGGTGATTCGTCACCTGGACCAATACCGCTTCGATCTGGCCGCCTACGCGCTGTACGAGTTCATCTGGAATGAATACTGCGACTGGTACCTGGAACTGTCCAAACCGGTACTCAGCGATGACAGCGCCAGCGCCGAAGCCAAGCGTGGCACGCGCCGCACCCTGGTTCGCGTGCTGGAAGCCGTGCTGCGGGTCGCGCACCCGATCATGCCGTTCATCACCGAGGAAATCTGGCAGCGGATCGCCCCGCTGGCGGGCAAATCCGGCGACAGCATCATGCTGCAGCCCTACCCGCAACCGGACAGTGGCAAGCAGGACAGCGCCATCACCGCCGATATCGAGTGGCTCAAAGGCGTGATTCTGGCCGTGCGCAACATCCGCGGCGAGATGAACATCTCCCCGGCCAAGAAAGTACCGGTGCTGCTGCGTGGCCAGAGTGCCGACGACAAACGCCGTATGGACGACAACCGCCAGTTCCTTGCGTCTCTGGCCAAGCTGGACAGCTTGGACTGGTTTGACGGTGATAAAGCCCCGATGTCCGCCACTCAACTGGTTGGTGAGATGGAAGTACTGGTACCCATGGCCGGTCTGATTGATAAGGACGCTGAGCTCAAGCGCCTGGACAAGGAACTGGAGCGACTGCAGAAAGAAATCGGACGTCTGGAAGGCAAGCTGGGCAATGAGAAGTTTACCGCCAAGCGCCCGCCGAAGTGGTGGAGAAAGAACAGGAAAAGCTCCGGGATGCCCAGGGCAGCCTGTCCCGTCTCAGTGAGCAACGGGCCGACATCGAGGCCATGTAACGGCATGATTGCCATTCTTGGCGCAGGGGCAATGGGGCGGCTATGGGCCGCCTCATTGCCCGCTGATGATCCCGTCTTCATTGCCCGCCCTGGGCAGAGCCCCGGCACACCCCTCAGCTACAACTTTCTCGCCCTGGACGGCAGCGAACGCACGGTCACCGTGCCCTGGCTTGCACCCTCACAGGTCCCTGAGCTGGTTTTGGTTACCACCAAAGCAGGCGACACCCTGACGGCCCTGGAGGCCATTGCCGAGTCCCTGCCGCCCACCGTGCCTATCGTGTTGTTCCAGAATGGTCTGGGTAGCCAGCAACAAGTTGCCGCGCGCTGGCCGGAGCGACCCGTTCTGGCCGCCAGTACCACCGAGGGCGCCAACCGGCCGTCGTCTGACCGGGTTGTACATGCCGGTGCCGGCGCCACCTGGCTGGGCCCAATGACCGCCCCGGCCAATGCGATCCTGGCGGAATGCACGACGGCGCTCGCCAGCAGCGGACTCACCGTGCATGCTGAATCAGACATCCTCGGTCGGCTGTGGCAGAAGCTGGTGATCAACGCCGGTATCAACCCATTCACCGCTCTGCTCGACTGCCCCAACGGCGATATTCTTCACGCCGACCTGTTCCTGAACCACATTGATGGCCTGTGCGAGGAAATCGCCACCCTGATGGAGGCGGCTGGCCAGCCACGGCAAACACCGGCAACCTTGAGAGAACGCATCGAAACTATTGCCCGCAATACCGCTCGCAATACCTCGTCCATGCGCAGCGACGTGCAGAACGGACGCGCCACTGAAGTTGATTACATCAACGGCTTCCTGGTGAGGCTGGGCCAATCCAAAGGAATTGCCACACCGGTGAACCAAATGTTAGCGGAGCGGGTACATCAACTGTCACTAAACTAACAGGAGTAAGCCCATGGGCAATCGCCTTTCGAAGATCTACACCCGAACCGGAGACGATGGCTCAACCGGCCTGGCCGATGGCAACCGAATTGCCAAGAATGCCCAACGGGTTGATGCCATGGGCACCGCCGACGAGCTGAACTGCCACGTCGGCCTGCTGATCGAAACCCTCGACAGCGACGATGAGTTGATTGAAAGCCTGCGGCGAATCCAGCATCACCTGTTCGATCTGGGCGGTGAATTTGCCATTCCAGGCAGCACCGTGATTGGTGAGGATCATATCAACTGGCTGGAACAGACCCTGGACACCTACAACGAGGGCCTGCCACCGCTGAAAAACTTCGTGCTGCCCGGTGGCTCGCCGGCCGCTGCCCAGTGTCACCTTGCCCGAGCCGTGTGCCGCCGTGCCGAGCGCATCGTGGTTGCCCTGGGGCACGAGGATTCCATCAACACCGCATCCCGGCACTACCTGAACCGGCTCTCGGACTTGCTGTTCGTTGTCGCCCGGGTTTTGGCACGACGGGAAAACGGGGAAGAGATTTTGTGGGAACAAAAAAATCCGGCCTTTAAGGCCGGATTTTTTCTTGCAGCAGTTAACTTATACCTTGAACGCTTCCACCAGGCGCTGCAGCGAAGCGGTCAGCTCCGACATCTCCCGGGATGAGCCCAGGGTTTCCTCGGCGTTCGCCGCCGTTGTCTGACCCAGCTCACCGATCTGTTCAACGCTGGCGTTTACATCTTTGGCGACCGCTGACTGCTCTTCCGCCGCTTGCGCGATCTGATGACTCATGTCCACGATGGTCGAAATGCCACGGGCAATGCGATCAAGCGCCTCGGTGACCTCGCCGGACTTGGTCACGGTTTTCTCGGTCACATCCCGGCTGTTGGTCATCGCCGACACTGCGTCCTTCACGCCGCTCTGCAGGCGCGAGATCATACCCTCGATTTCTTCCGTGGATTTATGAGTACGTTGAGACAGTGACCGGACCTCGTCGGCAACCACCGCGAAACCTCGACCCTGTTCACCCGCCCGGGCTGCCTCAATGGCCGCGTTCAACGCCAGCAGATTGGTCTGCTCGGCAATAGCCTTGATCTCTACCAATACCTGGCTGATGTTATCGCTATCGTGGCTAACCCGGTTGATGACATCAACCGCTCCGGAAATCTCTGTCGCCAATCGATTGATGGTTTCGACGGTGTCGGCCACTACTTTACGTCCGGTCTCGGTATCGCTTTCCGCGGTACCGGCGCTGTCTGCTACGCGATGGGCGCTTTCAGTCACTTCGTTAACCGCGCTCACCATCTGGTTCATGGCTTCATTGATCTGGCCACTCTCCTCCATCTGACGCGCCACCGCGCTGCTGTTGGCTGCGGCGGTATCGTTCACCCGACTCGCCTGCTGGTCGACGTCGCCGGTGGTGCGGCTGACCGAGCGGATCAGCTCCGCAATGCGGTCGGTCATGCTGTTAAATTCGTCAGTCAGCTCGCCCAGTTCATCCCGATTACGCAACTGGATGTGGGTGGTCATATCGCCCGCCGCCACATTCCGGGCCGCCTCGGTAAAGCGGTTGATGGCGTTGCGCACCGACATGAAGAAACCCACGTACAGGTAGACCACCACCAGCAGGATCGCGATCAGAGCTACCACGATCAGCCGACGCTGATTGACCTCTTGCTCCAGACGCGAGGACAGATTGGCCTCTACCACATTAAAGATGGCCAGTGACAGCTCGTCGTAGCTATCAAGCTGTGCACGAATCCGGCTGTCGTATTGCTGCCAGGGCATTTCAAGGCGCATGGGTGAAATCACATTCAGCTCAAGCAGGTCGCGCACTACAATCAGGCTCTCATTTACCTGATCGATGCTGTTGCCGGCTTCTTCGGATAACTGGCCAGAAGCCTCGGAGGCCACCGACAACGCCGGTTCAAGCAGGGAGGCACGGTTGGTCAGGCGATCATAGATACTGTTCAGCACCTCGCTCAGGGCGTAACCGACCTGGCCTTCCACCAAGGCGAAGCTGCCGTAGGACCGAGCCTGGCCGATGACACTGCGAGCTTCTGGCAGCGCCTCGCGGACCAGTCCCAGCAGTAACTGGTTCTGTCGGGAGGAGTCCTGCCCCAGGCCGGAGATTTCAACGGTGGCCGGTAGCAACGCCACCACTTTCTGGACGAATTCCTGATAGTACTTGAACTGGGCATCGATGTTGCCCTGGTAATTATCATCGGCGCGCAGGGCTTCCCAATCCTGCTGGAGAGCCGTCACCTGCTCTGCCCAGGAACCGGATGCATCAAACGACCGCTCTTCCGCCAGCAACGATTCAAAAATCGCGTCGACGGTGTCAGCCGCCTCTTCAGAGGCAGCGATCAGTTCGTCTTTGTTCTTGAGGATGCCGGGGGCACGGTAATCCCGATACGCCATGGTAGAAGAGAGTAATTGCTCGGCGTTACGCAACTGCTCAAGGCCCTCGACGCCGCGGGTCATGGTCTGCACGGATTGATTCAGCTGAGACATGACCAGCCAGGACAGCCCACCGATGGGTAACAGGAAAAGAATGCTGATCAGGCTGAATTTATACACCATCGGCAGCCGGTTCATCAGTGCTATGGCGGGATAAATTAGATGCTTCATGGTCACTCTTCTTGTTGGCCGTTCAACAAATGAACGTTGATTCTTGCTTATTATTATCGCCTAAGGCTTTAAAAACTTGAGCGTTATTTGTTGTATTAAATTGTTATGTCTTTGACCTCACTGCCATTAGACGATGCCAAAAATGACCAGCAGCGCCAGCGCACAGATCCAGACCAGCATGCTGCGGTTCAGCAAATCACGGATGGCACTCAGGCTTCGGCCGCCGAAATCGGCCCATTCCTCCGGGTGCATCTGGGAGAACCGATTCGGATCCAGCGCATACCCGGTTAACGACCCATTGGCGGAAATCATGAGGGTGTCTGCAACATTTTTGTGCAATCGCCCCGCCCCATCCGGTGATTCTCTGAGCCAGCCGGCCAGATCCCCCGCAATCCCGAAGGTCACCGACAACAACCGCACCGGAATCCAGGCCAGAATCTCCGCATAGCGTTGAAACCGCGGCCGCGCTGCTGCCCGTGGCCACTGTTCAGCCAAGGCCACCATGCCCCTGGCCAAGACCGCCAACCCTATGCCACCCACCACATACCAGAAGGCAACCAGGAAAAAGCGCTGAAAGACGGTGACCATGAACACCCGCGCCACCGAAAGATGCAAGGCATCCGGTGACAAGGCTGCACCCCGCTCTTCGGCTGGCAGGCGATCTTCAACATTGCGCCAGGCAGCCTGCATATCACCCCTGCGCCAGGACATCGAGTAAGCACGAAGCACGGTGTTCCAGCCCGGAGCGCCCATCAACAGCACCAGAATCAGGATTTCCAATGGGTAGCCCGCAATTTGCCAGCCAATCGCGTCCAGCGCGAAAATACCCAGCCCTGCCACCAGCGCGCAGGCAACCAGCATCAGGCCGGCACCAATGCCGGACTCGTGCCCGGCTTTTACTATGTCGGCGCGGTGAAACCAGTGCCGCCAGAGTGTTTCACCAGACAGCCGGTTGGCGGTATCGAGCTGGCGTCGAATCAGGTAGGCAAGCAGAAAAACGATCAAAACCATGAAGCGTCACTCCCCGGCGACTGCAGCGTTAGCCAGCACGGCACGAAAATGGGACCAGTCGAAGGCCGGACCTGGATCGGTCTTGCGGCCCGGGGCAATGTCGCAATGCCCGGTCAGGCGCTCCGACGTGATTGCAGGCCAGGCCGTCATGATCAAGTGAGCCGTGGCGGCCAACTGACGATACTGGTCTTCGGTGTAGGGCACGTCGTCGGCGCCCTCAAGTTCGATGCCAATGGAGAAATCATTGCACTCTTCCTCGCCCTGAAAGTTGGAGCGGCCTGCGTGCCAGGCGCGATCAAGCAGGCTGACAAACTGCACCATCGAGCCATCCCGGCGAATCAGGGCATGAGCCGACACCTGCATACCGGCGATGGTTTCAAAGTAGGGATGGGCCGTGTGGTCCAGACGGTTGCAGAAGAAGTCCTCTATCTCTGGCCCGCCAAACCGACCCGGTGGCAAGCTGATATTATGCACCACCAGTAGCGAAACCGAGGCATCATCGGGGCGTGGGCCAAAATTGGGAGAGGGACACCAGCGGGCCTCAGGAAGCTTCCCGGTCTCGCGGACTGTGGTGATGGTTAGGTCGGAAAAGACCTGTCTGGCTGGTTCGGCGTCTGAGTGCGGCAAGGTAAATCCAAAGGTATCAGGGCATTACAGAATGCCCTGATTGAAGCACAAAGACGCCGGCTTGGCTACGACTGCCAGGACGACTTCAATCCTTCCGGCTGCTGCGCAGGTTATCGATGATGGATTCCAGGGCCCGGTCGAAAATCAGGCCGTCATCCAGCAGGGTAATTTCGCTGGCAGCCATGGCTGTTGCCAGGTTCTCGCGGTGATACTCCGCCACTTTAGCGCCGCTACGATTGACGAAAATGTACTTGCCAGTGGCCTTGATGAACGCCGCCAGCTTGCAGCGCACCTTGGTGCCGTCTCGGGACAGTTCAATCCACGAGCCAACTCTCAGGCCATCCGCACGCTTGAGCCATTCCTCGGCCACCTCCGGTTCAGACTCGGCCGCGTCTGGTGTCACCGGTGCTTGTCTGCCTCAGTCACCGCGCCAGGTGTTGCCTGCGACAGGGACTCAGCTACGGCGACGGCATCTGCCCTCGCCTCTTCCGCCCCAGTCTCGGCCAAGGGTTCAGACTCTACAAAAGCTTCGGTTTCTACCGGCGTTTCTAATGCCGCTTCGGACCTGGCAGGCGCCGTGACCAATTGCTGGAACACATCCACGTGCACTAGCTCCAGGTCACGGATCGCCGAATCAGTGGCAAACGGATCCCAGGAAATTTCCTGCAGTGCCTGGCGCAGATCATCAACGATGGTCGGAATTGCCCGCAGCAAATCACCGCGGGTGTCTCGGTGACCGGATGGGGGTCTACGCTCCACACCAGGCGCTCGGTCAGTGCCCGGGCCTCCGCCCAGCGCTCACCTTCGACACCTTCACGCAGCACTACCCACTGCAGGTATTTGTTCCAGGCATCTCGAAGTAAGTCGCTAACCGGTGCTGGCACCTCTCGATCGGCAAGCAGAGCATCCACCACACCGTTGGCGGCGTCAGCGGCCTGCTCCTGCTTGGCACGTCCCTCTTCGGCATCGCGCAGCCGCTGCTCCACCAGCTCACGTCTACGACGGTCGAGATCCATAAAATGGCTGAAGTCGTCCAGAAGCTCCTCGAACAAGCCGACGTTGTCGGTGAACTCGTTTAGGATTCGCTCGACCACCGATTCAATCTTGTCTCGCAGCGGATCACGCTGCCCGGAGCGTTTCTCGGCCCAGCCAATGGCTGACATCGCAAGCTCATTCAGCAGCTTGCGAACCGGGTGACCACCACGATTAAAGAAGTTCCGGTCACTCAGGGCAACCTTCAAGACTGGAATCTGCAACCGCCCGATCAGGGATTTCATTACCGGATGGAGTTGGCGATCTTCCAGAATAAAATCGAACAGCATGGTCACCAGATTGATGACGTCGTTGTCGATCTGCCCAACTTCGTAGGAATTGCCATTATTGGTTGTGAGCGCCGGTGCCAGTTGATCATTCAACGCAACGACCTGACCTTCGCCCCACTGGCCACACGTGGCCTGAACCTGGCTCAACCGGGCCATGAGGGCTTCGGTATCCAGATGCCCTTCACTTGGCCCAGGTGTGCGATTTGCCCAGGCCCCACCGCCCTGGTGCAACAGTGCACTCAATTCCGAGAAGGTTGCACGCGGTGCAAACTGTTCGCTGTATCCGCCCATATCGACACGAGGCCCGTTCCCACGGCTCGGGGGTGCCACACCATTTTGCTGTCCGACACTCGAAACCCCGCCATTTGGGGCCACACCCGCCTGAGCACCAACATTGGGAGCTGCCCCCTGACTTGGACGAGACTGCCCGACCGGTGCCCGCTTCATGTCCGGCAGAACGCCTTCCGCTACAAGAGTGCGATTGGCTTCCTGATAAAAATCACCCAGGGTATCGGCCAACAGGCGATCAAACATCTTCAGCACGACAAGCTTTGCACGGATATCAATGTCCAGATCGGCACAAGCTTCGGCCACACCGCCGCATATCACCTCCGGGCTCAATGGCATCTGGTTGTCCGCCAGATCCACTTTGGGAACCAGGTGGCTGACCCGCACTAACAGCAGGCGAATCTGGTCGGCATAGCGATTGCGTAACTTATTGACCAGGTTGTCGACGGCAACCTGTTGTTCGAGCTGAGAATGATCCACCAGACTGAGGGAATCCTGATCCACCTCACCGAGCGAACCTGAGGACTGGCGCGGTTTAAACTTGCCAATATCATTGAAGGCCTGGCTGACATACTGCAAAACGGAGACGACCATTGCCTTGCGCTGCAACCGGAGTTCACGCATGGCGTCAAAGTAGCCGGTCTGGTCAACATTGGTGGCGGCGCGATCGGCCAGTTCAAACAGGGCGTCGTCTGCCCGATCGAAGAAATTTGCCAGGACTTTCTGCAGCGACTGACCCGATGCGTCACGTAATCGAACCAGCGCCGGCGGCAACGAAAATCGCTGCAGCGGCTTCTGGCCAACCATACTGACAATCTTATTATCGTGCGCCATTGAACTGCTCCGGGCCTGATCGCGCGAGTGCGTAACGTGTTCTGTCACTTCATAATACGAGCTGCCCACGTCAGCTTGTGTCAGATTATGTCACCTTTTGTTTAGATCAGACGCTGTTCACAGTTTAGCAGTTTGCCACCGGCGGATTGGCGAATGCCGTTCAGGCCTATAGAATCCCCACCCATATTGAAGTTTCACCCCGATGCCAACGGACCCAATGCCATGATCTCTGCCGAACTGCTACGCCAATCCCGAGTTGAAACTGTCGCCCAGAGCCTGCGTGAGGATATTGGTGACGGCGACATCACCGCTCAGCTGATTGCCGCAGACACCCAGGCTCAGGCCGGGTTATCACTCGTGAACGTGCTACCGTGGCGGGCAAAGACTGGGTGGATGAAGTATTCCGCCAGGTAGATCCGAGCGTGGTTCTGGAATGGCAGGTTCACGATGGCGACAAGGTGGTTCCGGATCAGGTGCTGTTTCAGATGCGCGGACCAGCGCGGAGCTTGCTGACCGCAGAACGCGCAGCTCTGAACTGGCTACAGACCCTCTCTGGCGTGGCCACTGTTTGCGCCAGTTATGCTGACAAGGTCGCGCACACCAATGTGCGCCTGCTGGATACCCGTAAGACCCTGCCAGGCCTGCGCCTGGCCCTGAAATACGCGGTAACCTGCGGCGGCTGCTTCAACCACCGGATTGGCCTGTGGGACGCCTTCCTGATCAAGGAAAACCACATCTCGGCCTGTGGCTCCATCGCCAAGGCGGTAGAGGAAGCGCGGCGCATTGCGCCGGGTCGACCGGTGGAGGTTGAAACAGAAAACATGGACGAGCTGGAACAGGCGCTGGCGGCGGGTGCCGATGTGATTATGCTGGATGAGTTTTCACTGGCGGACATGCGCTCGGCGGTCACCCTCACCGCCGGTCAGGCACGACTGGAAGCTTCCGGGGGCATCAATGCGCAGACCCTGGTACCGGTGGCGGAAACCGGAGTGGACTACATTTCGATCGGCGCCCTGACCAAAGACATCAAGGCCACCGATCTTTCTATGCGCCTGGACTGATCAGCCTCCGGACAGAAGCTGATCAATTTCCTCAAGGGCCTGGATCAGGCTCTTGCCGGATTCAGGCCGAGGACGAAAATACTCTTCAGCCATGGGCGCCATGCCGGACACCTCCGGCAGCGGGTGCTCCTGCTCGATGATCACCTTCATCCGTTCCACAAACACGAACTGCAGCCACTGGGTAAATTCCAGGGTATCGATACAGAACGGCTGGGTACTCTGAAACGCCTCGGGGGATGGCCTTTCAGCCTCCCACATCCCCAGCTGTCGCAGTTCCATCTCGATCTGTAGCAGGCTGTCGGCAACCTGCCCTATGTGGTCTCGCGGTTCGGTCATGGCGGGTCTTCTCTAATCGGCCAGGGGCGCCAGTTCCACCTTCTCGCCATGCAGTACACTGAACAGGTCTTCATACTGGCGAGTCAGGGGGTGCTTGGGCGCCATGTGAATGAGTGGCTGACGGCTCTGGTGCGACTCTTTCATCTTGACCGAGCTCGACAGGCGCACCGGCAGAACCGGCAGGCCTTCTTCCGTCAACTCACGAACCAGCTGCTTGGGCAGGCTGGCGCGGGGCTGGAACTGGTTGGCAACAATGCCTTCCACCACCAGGTCTTCATTGTGGTCTTCCTGCAGATCACGGATTTCGTTCAGGATGTTATACAACGCCTGACGCGAGAAATCGTCGCAATCGAACGGAATCAGACAGCGTTGGGCGGCAATCAGCGCTGACCGGGTATAAAAGTTAAGGGCCGGGGCGGTATCAATGTAGATTGCGTCAAAGCTTTCGCCCAGCTTCTTCAGTGCTTCGCGCAGCTTGTAAATCTTGTGCTTGGCCTCAAGCTTTCGCTCCAGGAAGTCCAGTTCCGGGCTGGACGGCATCACGAACAAGTTGTCATAGGGCGTGGCATGTACGAATTCGTCCGGGCGACGATTAAAGACCGTGAACGCTACCGTCTGTTCGAGCATGTCTGCCACGGTATCCCGGAGTTCACTGGCGGGCTTGCCCAACAGGTAGTGGGTTGAGTTGCCCTGGGGATCCAGATCCACCACCAACGTCCGTTTGCCACGGGCTGCACTGATTGCAGCCAAATTACAGGTGATGCTGGATTTACCAACGCCGCCTTTTTGATTGAATACAACCCGTCTCATCTAGTCTCTCCCTTGCACGCTTTGTAGTTGTGGGCGAACTTCCGTTTACCAACCCATCACGGTCTTCACGAACGGAATGGTCAGCCTGCGCTGAGCCTGAAGCGAATTTTCATCCAGAGTATCCAGAATTGCCAGCAAATCTCCAAGCCGACGCGGCGCGCGGCGCATGATGAAGGTGGCAACGTCGTCCCCGATCACCAGGCCGCGCTGCTCGGCACGGGCCATAAGGATACGCAGACGGTCACCATCACGGTAGATACCAAGCTGGATCAACAATCCGTGGGAAAGTCTGGACACCAGGTCGGGAAGTTTGAATGGTGTTGCTGTCGGCACCTCCGACAAACTCACGATAAGCAGCCCACCGCGATCCTGAACCCGATTATAGAGATGGAAGACCGCCTCTTCCCAGGCCGGCTGGCCAGCGATGCGGTCAAGGTCGTCGAGGCAAATAACGTCGGCGCCGTCGAGGCCGGCCAGAGCCTCGGGGCCGAAAGGCTCCAGTTCGGCAATGCTGATGCACACCGCCAGAGTGCCACGATGCTCGGCATCGTGGCAGGCAGCCTGCAGCAGATGACTTTTGCCGGTATCGGAATCGCCGCAGATGACCACCACCGGAATCCCCCGGGGCTGACTGCAGACCGCCTTCAGACGTGAGGCGGCATCGGCGTTTCGGTCACCGTGAAAGTTGCCAAATCGGGCATCGTCCCGGAGTTTGATACCCAGGGGTAGCTGTGACGCACTCACGACCGCCTGGCCCTCCAGGCCCGCAGGCCCCATACCATCAGGTAGTGCCCGCCGCTGAAGATGGCCGAAATGGCCACCATCAATATGCCCACGTCCATGACCCAGGGCTGCATCGGCAGACCCGCCAACAGGACGATGATGGCCAGCACCACCAGAATCTGGATGAAGGTGTTCAGTTTGCCCGGGAGACTGGGCTCCATATCAAAGCGTCCGATACCGTAGTGATAAGCCAGGGCGCCGCCAACGATAAGTAGATCGCGGCCAAGCACCAGAATGAATAACCAGACCGGCAACACCTCGGTCAGCGTGAGCATCAGGTAGGCGGTCAGCAACAGGGCCTTGTCCGCCAGTGGGTCGGCCACCGCACCAAACCGTGAGCGCCAATTGAAGTGGCGCGCCAGGAAGCCATCGAAGGCGTCGGTGGCAGCCGCGACAACGAAGATTAGCAGCGCAAGCCGATAATTTGCGGTCAGCAGACCGCTTGCAAAGGGAGCAATCAGCAGGATGCGCAAAAACGTCAGGGCATTGGGAATCCAACGCCAGCGTTCCAAACTCACAAGGCTCCCTCCGGTAGTGCCTTACTTTTCAGCACTCTCTCCAGCACTCTCGCCAGCAGTCTCGCCAGCGCCATCGCTGATCCGGGGCGTTGACTGCCACCGATAATACAGCACCTGATACAGGGATTCGAACGCCTGTTCAGCCTCATCCTCATCCACCGGCATAGGCTGGTAGGTGAACATCGACTGGCCACCCTTCTCACTATCACCCTCAGATTGACCACTAGCCTCGGCGCCCTGCTCTGTAGATTCGGCCTCAGTTTGACCCGAAGCTGACTGGGCAGGCTCTTGCGCTGGCGCCGCGGTCTTGGGCTCCGGGGACGCTGTGGCCGGCTCGCGAGGCTCGGCTTCCAGCGGCACGAAACGGGGATCCAATGCGATGTATTCCTTGAGCTGGTCGAGCTCGCCGGAGAATGCGACGCGAAGCGTCAGCTGATCGCCTTTAACCCGGGAGGCACCGGCACTGAGCACGGGAGTCAGACCTTCGAGCACCTTGGTAACCTTGCCATAGTCCGCCAGGGAGGAAGCGCCCTTCAGCACGATATCCACCTGAGGCGACTCGGCCACCTTGCCTGCGGCCACGGCATAGCGATCAGCGTAACGTTCGGCCCAGCGGTTGATGACGGTTTGCGCCAGGGCCTCTGGGCTGTCAGCGGTAACCGATTCTTCACCACCGTCCATGGCCATGCCATCAAAAACCCAGCCCGCGCGCCATTGACCTCCGCTGCGATTCACCCGCACCAGCGCCATGATATCCTGATCCAGATCTCCTGAGGCCTTGCGGATGCGGTTGACAAACTGGCCCCACAAATCCGACAGGAGTTCCCGGTCGCCACTGAATTTTGCAGGTGGCAGTGCCACCGGAAGTCCACGCTCCTGCGCGGCCTGGTCAAACGCCTGCTGCCAGATAACGGACACCTGGCGGCTGGCTCCGGTGCCAGAAGCTTTATCGGTAATCAGTGTGCGCGTGCCACGGTCTTCAACCGCAACCCAGGCCAACGTGAGGGGGCGATTGGCGCCCCACACCGGCGCGTTGATGGACGCCAGGGCACGATTAACTCCGACAGCACCGAATGCCATACGAAGCCGGTTTTCGCCGGTTTCACCGCGCAGGTACTGGTACGACAGCAGCAGCGACTCGGCGTCGGCAAGCAACGCTTCAATACCTTCTTGCTCCAGCACCTCCCGGGTGCCGGACACTCTTACGAACACTCGCGCCAGGCCGTCAGCGTAGCCCGCCGCCAGTTCGTTGGGTGAGGAACCAACCACCGGCACCTCCACGTTATAGAGTCCTGATACAGTCACCGCCGCGACGGGGGCGCATAAAGACGCAACCATAAGCCCCAGCAATGCAAGCCACGCTACCGGTCCGGACTGGCGTGCCGTTTTTCGTCCTGATACTGACATGAAACACCCTGCAGTTCGCATGAATGGCGCATAGGATACACCATGGCCAGAAGTGTGAGTAGCGGGCCCGAGTTTCATAAAAGCAATAATGCCAAAGCCTTGGCCGCGCCGCACTTTGCCGCAGACACCATAGGGGGAATAACAGGTTGGAGCGCCTCACCTCACCTGTTAAAATCCGCCGCCTTACCCATTGGCCAACGGTGAAAGCACACCATGAGCGAACAGAAGCCCTCCCTGACCTACCGCGATGCCGGCGTTGACATTGACGCAGGCAACGAACTCGTAAACCGCATCAAGCAGACTGCCGCGCGCACCAAGCGCCCGGAAGTGCTAGGCGGCCTGGGCGGGTTTGGCGCCATGGTCTCCATCCCTGCTGGATACAAGGAGCCAGTCCTGGTATCCGGAACTGATGGCGTGGGCACAAAGCTGCGCTTGGCCATGCAGCTGCAAAAGCACGACAGCATCGGCATCGATCTGGTGGCCATGTGTGTGAACGACCTGATCGTGGGTGGTGCCGAGCCTCTGTTTTTCCTGGATTACTACGCTACCGGCAAGCTCAACGTCGACGTTGCTACCCAGGTTGTGGAAGGCATTGGCGAGGGCTGTGAACAGTCTGGCTGCGCCCTGGTAGGTGGTGAAACCGCGGAAATGCCGGGCATGTACGAAGGCGACGACTACGATCTGGCTGGCTTCTGCGTTGGTATCGCCGAGCGCGCTGACATCATCGACGGCAGCCAGGTCCAGAGCGGCGACGTACTGCTGGCGCTGGGCTCCTCGGGCCCCCACTCCAACGGCTATTCGCTGATTCGCAAGATCATCGACGTCAGCAACGCTGATCTGGACCAGCCCATGGGCGATACTACCCTGGCCAATGCGTTAATGGCTCCGACCCGAATTTACGTAAAAAACCTGCTGCAGCTGATCCGCCAGGTGGATGTACGCGCCATGTCCCACATCACCGGCGGCGGCCTGCCAGAAAATATTCCCCGGGTGCTGCCGAACGGCTGTGTGGCGGCGATCGACACCGCCAGCTGGACCCTGCCCCCGGTTTTCCAGTGGCTCAAGGAAGCCGGCGGTGTTGCTGACGAAGAAATGTACCGCACCTTTAACTGCGGCGTTGGCATGATTGTCTGCGTGCCGGCCGAGCAAAAAGACCTGGCACTGGACACCCTGAAAGCACAGGGCGAAAACGCCTGGCAGGTCGGCGTAGTTGAAAGCGCTGATAACCTCGACGACGAACCGACTGTGCGCTATGCACCGGGACTTGTGTCGGCATGAATGCAGATCAGCCTCCCGTGCCAACCATTCTCGTGCTGGCTTCCGGCAGCGGCACCAATCTGCAGGCGCTGATTGAGGCCAGCCGGGAGCGGGATTTCCCGGGCCAGATCGCTGCGGTTGGCTGCAACAGGCCAAACGCCTTCGCACTGGAACGCGCGTCCCAGGCTCACATCGAAACCTTCGTAGTGGACCACACGAAATACGACTCCCGGGACGAGTTCGATGGTGCCCTTATGCAGGAAATCCGGCGCCACAACCCCGATCTGGTGGTGCTGGCCGGCTTTATGCGGATCCTGACCACGGACTTTGTTCGTGCCTTCCGCGGCCAGCTCCTCAACATCCATCCGTCTCTGCTGCCGAAATACACCGGCCTGAACACCCACCAGAGAGCCCTGGATGCCGGCGACACTCTGCACGGCGTGTCGGTGCACTTTGTCACTGAGGAGCTCGATGGCGGCCCGGTCATTGCCCAGGCAGAGGTTGCCGTGGCACCGGGTGACACGACCGAGAGTCTGGCGGAAAAAGTCCAGGAAAAGGAACACATCCTGTACCCGATCGTTGTACGCTGGTTTTGCGAAGGCCGCATTCAGCTGGGCAGCGATTACGTTACCTTCGACGGTGAATTACTGAAAAAACCAATGCGGTTGCCTGATAACTGAGTCGCACCCTGAACGTATTGTCATCTTGCACTATCGGGTAACCCGCTAAACTGTCGCCATAAAAGACAGCTTTTCCAGGGTTACGATATGCATTTGAATCGAACGACCACAAAATCCTTCACCGGCCGAACCGCCATACTGCTGACCCTTGCGCTGTTCTCGGCTCCCACCCTGGCCAGCGAGCCTTCTAAAGAAACCCAGCCGTCTAAGGACGCCCGGCAACCTGGCGTCGAACTTGCTCCCTATGAGGTCACCTACACCGCGGCCATGGACAAGGGCATCACCCTGAACGGCACCGCCAAGCGGACACTGACCAAAAAAGACGGGAACGTCTGGCTGTACCGGACCGATGTGGATTCGTTCATCGCCAATATTGATGAGTCCCTGATCCTGAAATGGGAAAACAACCAGGTTATCCCGCTGCGATACCGTTACCGGCTCTCGGGCTTCCTGATCAAGGATCGCGAACAGAGCATTGATTTCGATTGGGATGCCGGAGTCGCCACCGGCAAGGATGAGGGCGAGCCGTTCAAACTGGAGCTTCGTGAAGGCGCGCTGGACCCGCTGGGGTTCCAGTTGCAGCTGAGCCAGGATATCAAATCCGGCAAGCGCGATATCACCTATCAGGTGATTGATGGCGACGATTACGATGAGGACCGATTCGCCGTACTCGATCAGGAGCCCATGAAAACCAATCGGGGCTCCATCATCACGCTGAAAGCCGAGAAAGTACGGGATGAAGGTTCCAAGCGCGAAACCCTGATGTGGTTCGCGCCGGACGAAGACTTCCTGCTGGTGCGACTGCTCCAGACCGAACCCGATGGCAGCCGCTACGAGCTCAGGCTGAACCGGTCAGACCTCGGCGGTTAAACCCGCTTCCCGGCTTCTGCCCAGACTGCTTTGACCTCGTCGGCAATAATCCGGAGCCCTTCTGCCACCCGAGCGTCGTCCTGAGAGTAGGTAACCCGGAGGCACTCGTTCCGATGCCGCCAGTCATCCTCGGGCAGGCCCGGGAAGAAATAGTGCCCGGACACCACCAGGACACCGCGCGTCTTCAACCGCTCGTACAGCTCGAGGCTGGTGATGGGCAGGTCCGGAAACCACAACCACAGGAACATGGCGCCCTCGGGCTTATGGATGTACCAGCGGCAACTGTCCTCGCCCATGGCCTCACGGAACGCCGCCACCGCCTTTTCCATCTTAGCCTTGTAGAACGGACATACCACATCCCGGCTCAGTGACAGCAAGTCTCCGGAGCGAACCAGCGGTTCCGCCAGCATGGCGCCAAAACTGCCAGTAGCCAGGTTCATGATCGCATTCACTCCTGACAGCGCTTTGATGACCGGCTTCGCGGCAATCACGATGCCGGTTCGCGCCGCGGGCA
This sequence comes from Marinobacter similis, assembly GCF_000830985.1. Classification (GTDB taxonomy): domain Bacteria; phylum Pseudomonadota; class Gammaproteobacteria; order Pseudomonadales; family Oleiphilaceae; genus Marinobacter; species Marinobacter similis. The sequence goes on from NZ_CP007151.1 coordinate 3,576,341, forward strand.
TCCCCAGCTTGGACAGGCTTAGGCAGAGAATGATCTGCTCATTCCAGGTTGGCTCGGCGTCCACAAACAGCAGGCTTGGGAATGGCGTACCGTAGGCGCCGTCAACGATCAGTGGAACGTCGTGCTCGCGAGCGAGGACTTCCAGCCGCGCCAGCTCCTCGTCGGTGATCACATTGCCGGTGGGGTTGGTGGGCCGGGACACGCAAATGGCGCCGGTCTCACCGGTCACTTCCACGGCGTCAAAATCGACCCGGTATTTGAACTCGTGGGCATCGGTGAAGGAGATGTCCGGCTGAACAGCACGAAACAGGCCCGGCTCGATGCCGGCATCGGCGTAGCCGATGTACTCCGGCGCCAGGGGCAAGAGAATGTGCTTGTGCTGACCGTTCCCGTAGTCACCGCCGAACATGTTGAACAACATGAAAAAGGCCGCCTGACTGCCGTTGGTCAGGGCTATGTTTTCAGGCTCAAGGTCCCAGCCATACTCCCGGCTGAGCAGCTCTGCCAGCGCGGCAATAAACTGCTTTTCGCCCTGGGGCGGATCGTAGACTCCAACCAAACGACGGACGTCAGATTCGCTCTGGCTGATATTGGCCAGAATTTCCTGCACGCGCTCCTGAATTTCCGGTATGTGCCCGGGGTTACCGCCCCCCATCATGATCATGTCGTCACCGGACGCCATAGCGTTTCCGAGATCGTCCATCAATGAGGTTATGCCGGCATCGGCGGTAAACTTGCGACCAAATGCAGAGAGCTTCATGGCGTAAAATCCGTTATGCACACCCGGTAAATTTATCGTTCTGTGGCAGCGACAGTCTAGCCGCTCTTTTGGCGAGCGGCTTGATGTGCCGTTATTCGGTCAGGGAAATTCCCAGATTGCTGACGCCCTCGTTGGCGGCGTCGATGCGGAGGCCTTCGGTAAACTGCTGCGTGGGTGTGCGCTGACGCTTAAGAGCCAGCACCAGATCACGCTGAAAGGCTTTGTCTTCTTTCATCAACGGGTGCACTTCCAGCAGGCGCACCAGCCCGTCTTCATCGAGCTCATCGCCCTCGGACATCTCGATGAAGCTCATCACCGTGCCGGTGGCCATCTGGGAGGCCTCGGTGGCGCGATGCTTGGCCGGATTCAGGCGATTCAGCAGGGCCTGCTCCAGCAGCTGGCAGAAATCGAAGGCCGGGTAAACGCCATAGGCGTCGTAGGCTTCAACATCCGGAGACAGGGCTTCAAGCTTGGCCAGGAGCTGGGGAATGGCGGATTCCGCGACATCCTCTTGCAGCATGCCCCAGCCCTGATCCAGCATCTGCCGCATCTTGGCGCCGGTTTTCAGGCCAACGGCATCGGCAAACAGGGCGTAGTTGGGGAATGAGCGCTCGGCGAGCGACAGCAGGAAGGCGCATTCGCGCCATCCCTGCAGCTGGGAAACGGCTTTCAGAAACTGGTTGGCGTTCATGTCCTGGGCAGGGTCACGCCGGTCTGGCCCAGGTATTTGCCGCCCCGGTCTTTGTAGCTGGTTTCGCAGACTTCGTCGGATTCGAAGAACAGCATCTGCGCCACACCTTCGTTGGCGTAGATTTTCGCCGGCAGGTTGGTGGTGTTGGAGAATTCCAGGGTCACCTGGCCTTCCCACTCCGGCTCAAGCGGTGTGACATTCACGATGATGCCGCAGCGAGCGTAGGTGGATTTGCCAAGGCAGATGGTGAGCACGCTGCGCGGGATGCGGAAGTACTCGACGGTACGCGCCAGGGCAAAGGAGTTCGGCGGAATGATGCAGACGTCACCGGTGTAGTTCACGAAGCTGTTTTCGTCGAAGTTCTTGGGGTCGACGGTGGCGGAGTGAACGTTGGTGAAGATTTTGAATTCGTTGCTGCAGCGTACGTCGTAACCGTAACTGGAGGTGCCGTAGGAGATAACACGGCCCTTTTCGGATTCACGGACCTGACCGCTTTCGAACGGTTCGATCATGCCCTGCTGCTCGGACATTCTGCGAATCCACTTATCGGATTTGATGCTCATGGGTGACGTCTCGTTATCACTGGAAAAATTGGGGCGTAGTTTACCCGTTAGCGGGTGTTGTGTCGAAGCCTCTGGGATCGGCGCTGGGGGCTGCGGGCACAGGATGAACCGCCCAAAAACCGCGACGAGCACATCCATGTGTGCTTCTCTCCGGCCGTCCTTGGCCTACGAGATTTTTGGGCGGTTCATCCTGCGTCCGCGATCAGACCTGGAAACGTTGGCCCGCGGACGTCTCGAATCAGTGTTCGGTAACGGACACGCTTGAGATCGAACCGGTCAGGTTGCGCTCGCGAGTGGAGAGCTCGGCACCAACCCGGCGGGCAATGTCCCGGTAGCGGCGTGCTACTTCAGAATCCGGCTCGGCCACCACCGAAGGCTCGCCGCCGTCGGTCTGTTCGCGGATAGTCATGTGCAGTGGCAGTTGGCCTAACAGAGTGGTGTCGTACTCGTCGGCGATGCGCTCGCCGCCGCCGTGGCCGAACAAAGGCTCTTCATGGCCGCAGTTGCTGCAGATGTGCACGCTCATGTTCTCGACCACACCCAATACCGGAATTTCGACTTTACGGAACATTTCGATGCCCTTCTTGCCGTCGAGCAGCGCGATGTCCTGGGGCGTGGTGACGATTACCGCGCCGGTGACCGGGACTTTCTGGGCCAGGGTGAGCTGGATGTCGCCGGTGCCTGGCGGCATGTCGACAATCAGGTAGTCGAGTTCGTTCCACAGGGTCTGCTGCAGCAGTTGCATGACCGCGCCGCTGACCATCGGGCCACGCCAGACCATGGGGGTTTTGTCGGTGACCACGAAGGCCATGGAGTTGGCCTGGAGGCCGTGGGCTTCCATGGGCACGAAGTATTTGTTTTCGCGGGTGTCCGGGCGCTTGCCTTCGGGCACGCCCAGCATCATGCCAATGCTCGGGCCGTAGATGTCGGCATCCAGGATGCCGACGCGGGCGCCTTCGGCCTGCAGGGCCAGGGCCAGGTTGACGGCGGTGGTGGATTTGCCAACGCCGCCCTTGCCGGAGGCAACGGCAATAATGTTTTTCACACCCGGCACCGATGGCAGTTCTTTCTGAACTTTGTAGGAGTGGATCTTCTGGCCTACGTGAACCTCGGCGCTCTCGACGCCATCCACGTTTTCCAGAGCTACCGACACCAGCTGTTTCAACGCTCCAGCAATGCCTTTGGACGGGTACGGCAACTCGACCATCAGGGTGACCTTGCCGGCCTCATCGGTGTTCAGGGCCTTTACGGCATCCAGTTCGTACAGGTCCTTCTGAAGATACGGATCGCGGTATTCGCGAATCGCCGTTTGTAGGGCCTGCTCTGAAATCTGTGTCATCGGGTTCTCCGGAATAAGCTCATGCTTCATTTTAAGCACGGAATCAGGGGATTCGGGTGAAAAATATCTGCTCGGAAGGTATCATCTGTGCCCGTTTCTGACCACACAACCCCTACTCTGAAGAAAGGTTCGGACACACCATGACGCAAGCGAGTCCAAAGCAACAGCGCGATATTCTGGTCACCAGCGCCCTGCCCTACGCCAATGGCCCCATTCATCTGGGCCACCTGCTGGAATACATTCAGACCGACATCTGGGTGCGCTACCAGAATATGCGGGGCCAGAATTGCTACTACGTTTGCGCCGATGATGCCCACGGCACTGCTATTATGCTCCGCGCCGAGCGCGAAGGCATCACCTCTGAGGAGCTGATTGACCGCATCCGCGATGAGCACCAGCAGGATTTTGCCGGGTTCCATATCCGCTTCGACAATTACTACACCACCCACTCGGAGGAGAACCGTCAGTTCTCCGAGTACATCTACCGTCAGTTGCAGGAAAACGGGCACATTGCCACCCGCAAGATTACCCAGTCCTTCGACCCGGAAAAGAACATGTTCCTGGCCGACCGCTTCATCAAGGCACATGCCCGAAGTGCAAGACCGAGGACCAGTACGGCGATAACTGTGAGGCTTGTGGTGCCACCTACACCCCGGCGGAGCTGATCAACCCGCGCTCAGCCGTGTCCGGTGCCACACCGATTGAGAAAGAGTCCGAGCACTACTTCTTCAAACTGCCCGACTTCGCCGATTTCCTGGCTAACTGGACCCGCAGTGGCACGCTTCAGCCCCAGGTTGCCAACAAACTGGCCGAATGGCTGGACGCCGGTCTGCAGGAGTGGGACATCAGCGTGATGCGCCCTACTTCGGTTTTGAGATTCCAGACGCACCGGGCAAGTACTTCTATGTCTGGCTGGACGCGCCTATTGGCTACCTGGCCAGTTTTAAGAACCTGTGTAACCGCGAGAACATCGATTTCGAGCACTTCTGGAAGGCCGATTCCACCGCCGAGGTGTATCACTTCATCGGCAAGGACATCATCAACTTCCACGCGCTGTTCTGGCCCTCCATGCTGCACGACGCTGGCTTCCGGACGCCAACCGCGGTCTGGGCCCATGGCTTCGTAACCGTGAACGGCAAGAAGATGTCCAAGTCCCGCGGCACCTTCATCATGGCCCGCACCTACCTGGATCATCTGAATCCTGAGTACCTGCGCTACTACTTCGCTGCCAAGCTCACCGGTGGCGTAGATGACATGGACTTGAACCTTGAAGATTTCGCGGCCCGGGTGAACTCGGACCTGGTCGGCAAGGTGGTCAACATTGCCAGCCGCAGCGCCGGCTTCATCACCAAGCGCTTCGACGGCCAGCTGGGCCAGGTCACCGAACACGACAAGATCCGCGAGTTCGTGGAGGCCGGCAAGGAAATCGAGGAATTCTTCGAGGCCCGTGAATTTGGCCGTGCCATGCGTCGGATCATGGAACTGGCGGATATCGCCAACCAGTACGTCAACGACGAGCAGCCCTGGGTGATTGCCAAGCAGGAAGGCCAGGACGAGAACCTGCAGGCCATCTGCACCAACGCCATCAACATGTTCCACCTGCTGATGACCTACCTGGCGCCGGTGCTGCCGGAAACCGCCAAGGCGTCCGAAGCCTTCCTGAATGCCAAACTCGACTGGAATGGCCGGGAGCAGCGCCTGGAGAATCACGGCATCAACAAGTTCAAGCCGCTGATGAACCGGGTGGACATGGCACAGATTGAGAAAATGCTCGACGCGTCCAAGGAAGAGCTGCCGGCTGCAACCGGGAAACCGGCGCCAGAGCCCAAAGCAGATCTTGAGCCCGTGGCGGACGAGATTGAATTTGGCGATTTCGCGAAAGTGGACCTTCGGGTCGCTAAGATTGTCAAAGCAGAACACGTTGAAGGTGCCGACAAGCTGCTGCGCCTGACCCTGGACATTGGCGAAGGTGAGCGCAATGTGTTTGCGGGCATCAAGTCGGCCTACAAACCCGAGGATCTGGAAGGACGGCTAACCGCGATGGTCGCCAACCTGAAGCCACGGAAGATGAAGTTTGGCCTGTCCGAAGGCATGGTACTGGCCGCAGGGCCAGGTGGTGAGGACATCTTCATCCTCTCGCCTGATTCCGGTGCCACGCCCGGCATGCGGATTATGTAAGTGCTGAGCACGCACTGATAACGGCGGAGACGCTCTGATGACAGAGTATTTGCTGATTCTGGTCAGCACCATTTTGGTCAACAACTTCGTGCTGGTGCAGTTTCTCGGTCTGTGCCCCTTCATGGGGGTTTCGGGCAAGCTGGAAACCGCCATGGGCATGTCGCTGGCGACCACCTTTGTGCTGACCTTGTCATCGGTGTGCAGTTACCTCGCCTACACCTACCTGCTGGCACCGCTGGACCTGGCGTTCCTGAAAACCATCACCTTCATTCTGGTGATCGCGGTGGTGGTGCAGTTCACTGAAATGGTGGTGCGCAAGACCAGCCCGCTACTGTACCGGGTGCTGGGTATTTTCCTGCCGTTGATCACCACGAATTGCGCGGTACTCGGTGTGGCACTGCTGAACCTCAACAAAAACAACAATTTTGTTGAGTCCGTCCTGTATGGCTTCGGCGCTGCCGCCGGCTTCTCCCTGGTACTGGTGCTGTTCGCGGCCATGCGTGAGCGCATTGCGGTGTCTGATGTACCGGTGGCGTTCCGGGGTGCTGCCATTGGTATGGTAACCGCAGGCTTGATGTCACTGGCGTTCCTGGGCTTTACCGGCCTGGTCAGCGTGTAACGGAGACGGGTTGTATGTGGACGGGCATTATCATTGCGGTTCTGGTTCTGCTGGCTCTGGCCATGGTCTTTGGCGGCCTGCTTGGCTTTGCCTCGGAGCGATTCCGGGTTGAGGGTAATCCCCTGGTGGAGCAGATTGATTCGCTACTGCCACAAACCCAATGCGGCCAGTGCGGCTTTCCCGGCTGCCGTCCGTACGCCGAATCCATTGCCGATGGCGATGCCATCAACAAGTGTCCTCCCGGCGGCGAATCTACATCAAGGCCCTGGCCGACCTGCTCGATGTCGAGCCCCAGCCCCTGGATGCCGAACACGGTGTCGAACAGGCCAAGCGTGTGGCGGTGATTCGGGAAGACGAATGCATCGGCTGCACCAAATGCATTCAGGCCTGCCCCGTTGATGCCATCCTCGGTGCCGCCAAGCATATGCACACGGTTATCGAGAGCGAGTGCACCGGCTGCGACCTCTGCGTCGACCCTTGCCCAGTCGACTGTATTGATATGATCACCATTGAACCCGATATCCGCACCTGGACCTGGACACCGCCCGCCAGTGGCGTGATTGCCACCGATCGCCAGGGAGCCAGTGCCTGATGACGCAACTGTGGGATTTTAGCGGCGGCATCCATCCGGCCGAGAACAAGCACCAGTCCACTGCCCGGCCAATCCGGCAGCCGCGCTGCCGGAGCATCTGATACTGCCCCTGCAGCAGCACATTGGTGAGCCTGCTACCACATTGGTCAAGGTTGGCGACCGGGTGCTGAAAGGCGAGAAGATTGCCGACGTCACCAATGGCCTGGGGGTGCCGGTACATGCACCCACCTCCGGATTCATCGAGAGCATTGCCCAACTGCCGGTGCCACACCCCTCCGGCATGACCGATTGGTGCATTACCCTGCGCCCCGACGGCGAAAACCAGTGGGTTGAGCTGCAACCGGTTGCCGACTACCGCAGCCTGGAACGTAATCAGGTTCTGGATATGATTCGAGACGCTGGCATCGCAGGGCTTGGCGGCGCCGGCTTCCCCACCGACATCAAACTGCGCCCGCCCCGGGATCGCAAGGTGGCAACGCTCATTTTAAACGGTGCCGAGTGCGAGCCTATATCACCGCTGATGACATGACCATGCGCGAACGGGCTGAGGAAGTCCTGGCTGGATTCAAGGTGATGGCGTGGCTGCTGCGGCCTGAACGCTGCGTGATTGGCATTGAAGACAACAAGCCTGAGGCCATTGCCGCCCTCAGGGCCGCCACAGAAGGCACCCAGATAGAACTGGCGGTCATTCCGACCAAGTACCCTTCCGGTGGCGAAAAACAGCTGATACAGATCCTCACTGGCATGGAAGTGCCCAGCGGCGGCATTCCCGCGGATATCGGGGTGATGTGCCAGAACATCGGCACAGCGGTGGCGATTTCCCAGCTGATATTTGAAGGCAAGCCGCTGATCTCACGCACCACCACCATCACCGGTGAAGCTGTGCGCGAGCCCGGTAATTTCGAGGCTCTTATCGGCACGCCGGTCCAGCACCTGTTGGAGCAAGCCGGTCTGCAGCCGGATCAGGTTAACCGGCTGGTGATGGGCGGCCCGATGATGGGTTACACCCTGACCACCACCGCCGTACCCATTGTAAAAACCAGCAATTGTGTCATCGCCGCCACCGCCAGCGAGCTGCCGGCACCACCACCGGAGCAGGCGTGCATTCGCTGCGGTATGTGTGCCGAGGCCTGCCCCATGGAACTGCTGCCGCAGCAACTGTTCTGGTACTCCAAGGCCACCGAGTTTGAAAAGGCTGAACACCTCAATCTGTTCGACTGCATCGAGTGCGGTGCCTGCTCCTACGTCTGCCCCAGCTCGATTCCGCTGGTCCAGTACTACCGCTACGCCAAAGGTGAAATCCGGGTGCAGCGGGCGGAACAGCTGAAGGCCGACCGTGCCCGAGAGCGTTTCGAAGCGCGCCAGGAACGCCTGGAACGGGAGCAGCAGGAGAAAGAACATCGGCGCAAAGAACGCGCCAAGCTGCAGCCGAAGCCCAGGCGAAGAAGAAGGCGGAAGCCGAGAAAGCCGCTGCCGAGGGCGAGGCCGTAGACGAGCGATCCGCCAAGGCGGCGTTGGTGCAGCAGGCCCTCGCTCGCAAAAAGCCAAGGCCGCGGCTGCCGCGACCGCCAAGGAACCTGCCGCTGCCCCCCCTACTACGCCAAAGGAGCCGGCGGTGGAGAAACCCGATCTTGAGGCACTGGAAAAGCAGCTGACCCAGGCTCAGGCAAAACTTGAAACCATGCAGGGCATGCTGGAAGACGCCAAAGCCCAGCAGGCCGACAACGTGGACAAACTCGAACGGGCCGTTGCCAAGAATCATGACCGGGTAGACCGCGCGCAAAAAGCGCTGACCGAAGCCCGCGAGCAGCTGGCCCGGAACACCGAAACCCAAACACCCGACTAACCGATCTCAGGCTCACTATTCATGGCATTTGCGCAACAGTCCTCACCCCATGCCCGCCGCGCCCGGTCGACCTCACAGGTCATGCTCTGGGTAATTCTGGCGGCATTGCCTGGCCTGCTCGCACAGACGCTATTCTTTGGCTGGGGCAACCTGATCAATGTGGTGTGGTGCATTACCGTCGCTCTGGCCAGTGAAGCGGCCATCCTGAAGCTCCGGAACAAGCCCATAGCGTTCTTCCTGAAAGACAACACCGCTGCGGTGACCGGCCTGTTGCTGGGGCTCTCGCTGCCCCAGTTTGCGCCCTGGTGGGTGTCTGGCATTGCCGTTATATCGGCCATCGTGATTGCCAAACAGCTTTATGGCGGCCTGGGCTCCAATCCGTTTAATCCGGCGATGGTGGGCTATGCGCTGGTACTGATTTCATTTCCGGTCGCCATGACCACCAACTGGGCCGATCCCGCTCTGCTCTGGCAAGGCGCCCCAAGCTTCACCGACACCCTGCAAGCCATTGCATCGGCCCAACAGACCGTTGTTGATGGCTGGACCATGGCAACCCCGCTGGATGAATACAAACACAAGATCGGTAGCCTCACCGCCGCTGAGGTGACCAGCCACCCCAGTTTCGGTGACGGCGTTGCCCGGGGCTGGGAATGGGTAAATGCGGCCTTCCTGGTCGGCGGCCTAATGCTGATTGGCCTGCGGATCATTACCTGGCACATCCCCGTCAGCTTTCTTGCCGGGCTCGGGATTATGAGCCTGGCGTTCGGCAGCAACGCCGACCAGTACGCCCCGCTGTCGCTGCATCTACTGGCCGGTGGCACCATGCTGGGTGCCTTCTTCATCGCCACCGATCCGGTTTCGGCCGCCACCAGCCACCAGGGTAAGCTGATCTACGGTGCTGGTATTGGTGTTCTGATCTACCTCATCCGCACCTGGGGCAGCTATCCGGATGCCGTGGCCTTCAGCGTGCTGCTGATGAATTTTGCCGTGCCGTTCATCGATCACTACACGCCGCCACGCACCTATGGCCATCACAAGGCCAGGCGCGGTGTGCCCGGCAGGACTCAGGGGTAACTCATGGCTTCACTGGCAAGTTCCGTACGCCGCAGTGCCATAGGTCTTGGGCTGTTTGCGGTGATTACCGGTGGCACCATCGCGGTGACTCAGGCGCTTACTTCCGAGCGGATTCAGGAGCAAGCGGCAAAAGCCGAAGCCAAGGCGCTGTTCGAGATCATTCCCGAGAGTGCCCACAACAACGAACTGTTAAAAGATACCATCGCTCTTCCGTCCAGCGACATCCTCGCCACCGACGGCGAGATGACGGCCTGGGTAGCGCGCGAAAACGGCGAACCGGTGGGACTGATCCTGCCCATTGTGGCGCCGGACGGCTATTCCGGGAATATCCGGTTACTGGTGGGCATCGACCTGCAGGGAACTGTACTGGGTGTCCGCGTTACCAGCCACAAGGAAACCCCGGGCCTGGGCGACCGGATTGAGTTGAAAAAATCAGACTGGATTACCAGCTTTGATGGCCGCGCCCTGGGCGAGCCGCCGCTTCGGGACTGGACCGTCAAGAAGAACGGCGGCATGTTTGACCAGTTCACCGGCGCCACCATCACGCCACGAGCCGTGGTTAATGCGGTGAAAGAGGCCCTGGTTTATTTCCGCCTGAATCAGGAGGTGATCCGGTCGCAGGCCAACCAGTCACCCTCCCCCAGAGACAAAGCCCTGACACCGGAAGCCATCGCCGGACAAGCCACCACAGCGGAGCATTCCTGACATGGCCAGCAAAACCTCCCGCGAGATCATCCGTGACGGTCTCTGGACCAATAACCCAGCTCTGGTTCAGGTGCTGGGCCTGTGCCCCCTGCTGGCAGTCACTAGCACAGTCGTCAACGCCATTGGCCTGGGCCTGGCAACGCTGATGGTGCTGATGGGCTCGAACCTTGCTGTGTCACTGATCCGAAACTTCGTCGGCGAGTCAGTACGGCTGCCAGCCTTCGTGATGATCATCGCCTCCTTCGTGACCTGCGCGGAACTGCTGATGCAGGCCTTCACCTACGAGCTGTACCAGATTCTCGGTATCTTCATTCCGCTGATCGTCACCAATTGCGCGATTCTGGGCCGGGCCGATGCCTTTGCCTCGAAAACCAGTCCGGGACCGGCGCTGCTGGATGGCGTGATGATGGGACTGGGTTTCCTGGTTGTGCTGGTGCTGCTTGGCGGCATGCGCGAGCTGATTGGCCAGGGCACTCTGTTCGTAGACATGAACCTGCTGCTGGGTCCGGCAGCCGCGGACTGGGTTATTCGCCCATTTGAGAGCTATCCGGATGTCCTGTTCATGGTGCTGCCACCCGGTGCCTTTGTTGGTCTTGGCCTGCTGATCGCACTCAAGAACGGCATAGACAACCATCTGGAAGCCCGCCGTAAGCTCGCCGAACCCACTCCGTCCGCCAGCGGCAGCAAGCGGGTTCGGGTAACCGGCAACGTCTCCTGATTTGCAGGTAAGGTGAAACTCAGCTCCTATGAATAAACAGAAACGAACCGAAATCTTTACCCGTTTGCGGGATGCAAATCCCAATCCCACCACGGAGCTAAACTACAGCAACCCTTTCGAGTTGCTGATTGCCGTGATCCTGTCGGCCCAGGCTACCGACGTTGGGGTGAACAAGGCCACCGACAGACTGTACCCGGTTGCCAATACCCCTGAGGCCATCTTGGCTTTGGGCGTGGATGGGCTGAAGGAATACATCAAGACCATCGGCCTGTTTAACAGCAAGGCCGAAAACGTCATCAAGACCTGCCGCATTCTGATCGAGAAGCACGGCAGCCAGGTACCTGAGCGTCGTGAAGACCTCGAGGCCTTGCCCGGTGTCGGCCGCAAGACCGCGAACGTGGTGCTCAATACCGCATTCGGGCACATGGCCATGGCCGTGGACACCCACATCTTCCGGGTTTCGAACCGGACTGGCATCGCCCCCGGCAAAAATGTGCTGGAGGTGGAGCAACGCCTGATGCGGCTGGTACCAAAGGAATTCCTGCTGGACGCCCACCACTGGCTGATCCTGCATGGGCGCTATACCTGCACTGCCCGAAAGCCCAAGTGCGGGGCCTGCAGCATTGAGGATCTGTGCGAGTTCAAGGACAAGCGCGAGTACCTGTAGCGGACCAGATCAGGGCCAATTCTCCCCGCACCAGAACGAAAAAAGCCGGCACTCAGTGCCGGCTTTTTACTACTTGCCGCAATGATTACCGCTGGCCCAACATTTTCTCTTTCAGGTCCTGCTGAGCAGGCTTGTCAGACAGCCAGATGCCAAACAGGGCTTTCTTGAACGCCAGATCACCCAGAGTATCCTTGTGCTTTCCGTTCTTAAGCACCTTCACACCCTGACCAGGCAAGTACACCAGATCAAAGACGTCACCTTCCTTGATCTCTTCCTGGAACACGCCCATGAACTGATCGACGTCGTTCTGAATCGCCGCCATGTCGCCTTCGGTGGAGGCTTTGAAGCCTTCGAGGGTGGCTTCTGTCATCCGCTCACTGGTGATCATGCCGGAAATGATGTGCAGGGTGATGGCCTGGGGCTCGTCGGCATTGATGATGGCCTGACCATCATTAATGGTTTCAGGCACGTACAGACCGCCCACATAAAGATCCATAAACCACTTCGAACGCGTACCCGCGCCGTTGAGCTTCAGCTCAGTATCCATCGCCGAGTAGGTGTCCGGTACATCCACACCTTCCACGGTCAGTGCTGAGGCCGGCGCCGACAGTGCAGCGGCCATGACCAGAGACACAAAACCGGTTGAGAGAGCCTTCTTCATAGTCCTTTCCTTTTGATCGTTATTATTGATTCGTTTCATTCGTCCACCGGGTTTCGACACCCTTATCCCCGCCCGGTCCGCGCATTCTAGCAACGACAGAGGCGGTCTTGCGGAACCTGGTTCTCATTTGCGGCGATACTGAAACGTAAAAACCGGCAGGGTTACCCGAGCCGGTTTAGAGCAGAACGATCAGAGAGAGGTTACTTGAACAGCAGGTTTCCGGACAGGCCTTCCTTTTCCAGAATTTCACGCAGGCGACGTAGCGCCTCTACCTGGATCTGCCGGACCCGCTCCCGGGTCAGTCCGATTTCCTGCCCAACTTCTTCCAGCGTGCTCACCGGGTAGCCCCGCAGGCCAAACCGACGCGACAGGACTTCCTGCTGCTTATCACTGAGCAGATCGATCCACTTCTCGAGGCAGGAACACATGTTGTTGTCCTGCAGCAGATCGGCCGGGTCCGAGGCACCTTCGTCGGCAACCGTGTCGAGCAGAGATTTTTCCCCGCCGGTACCAATCGGTGTATCCATGGACGCCACGCGCTCATTGAGTCCGAGCATGCGTTTGACGTCGGCGACCGGCTTATCCACCAAGCGCGCGATTTCCTCGGCCGACGGCTCATGATCCAGCTTCTGGGTCAGCTCTCGCGCGGCGCGCAGGTACAGGTTCAGCTCTTTGACCACGTGAATCGGCAGGCGAATGGTGCGGGTCTGGTTCATGATGGCCCGCTCAATGGTCTGTCGGATCCACCAGGTGGCGTAGGTAGAGAAGCGGAACCCGCGCTCCGGATCGAACTTCTCCACGGCCCGGATCAGCCCGAGGTTGCCCTCTTCAATCAGATCCAGCAGGGTCAGGCCACGGTTAACGTAGCGCCGTGCAATCTTGACCACCAGGCGCAGATTGCTTTCAATCATGCGCTTGCGGCCGGATTCCTCGCCCTTGCGTGCCAGCCGGGCGAAATACACTTCTTCTTCCGGTGTCAGTAGGGGGGAAAAGCCAATTTCATTGAGATAAAGCTGAGTGGCGTCCAGCTGTTTCTGGCTGGTGAAATAACGCCCCTGGGTAGGAATTTCTCCGCTATCGGCTCGGTCACTACCGGCCGTCGTTTTCTCCACCTTCTCTTCTGCAAGCAATTGATCTTCGGACTCATCCTCGTCCACCACACGATCAACAATCATATCTTCCTGGTCTGCTGACATTTTTCTTGCCCCGCCTCTCAATCATCCTGGATGTTCGTTCGGTCTTTCTTGTTATTGCGAACGTTCTTGGTACTGCTTCTTTTCTTCTTCAGGACATCTGCTGGTTGGCCGGTCACAACGGTGACCGTTTTTATTGTTTTCTAGTGGTCTGTCTGTCAGTGCCGGTGGATCAGGAGCGACAGCATCCGGGCCGTCTGCTCATTAACGTCTTGGCAGATAGTGGGAAGGATCAACCGGATTGCCATTCTTGCGGATTTCAAAATGCAACATGGGTCGTTCGGTGCCACTGCTACCAAGCTCTGCGATCACTTGACCGGCTTTAACGTCCTCCCCTTCCTGCACCAGAATCTTGCGATTGTGTGCGTAAGCGCTCAGATAGTTCTCATTATGATTCACGATAATCAGGTTACCGTAACCAAGCAACCCGTTGCCGGCGTAGACAACATTTCCATGCGCTGCTGCCCTTACAGCATCTCCGGCTTTTCCGGCAATATCAATACCTTTGTTGACTTTTCCGGATGCTGAATATCCAGCAATTACAGTGCCAACGTGAGGCCAACGCCAGTCTACCCGGGCCACAGTCTGGCTCTGTGACTTCAATGGAGCCCCTTTCTTGGGTGTCCGGGTTACCCTCGGCTTTGTTGCTGGACGAGTTGATGTTGAGGCTCGGGGTTTGCGCGATGAGGCCTTTGGTTTACTGGCCGCAACCTCAGTCTGACTGCTGGATGTTACCGTTCCGCGTACGTCGAGCCGCAGCACCTGCCCTGCTTTCAGGTTCCAGGGCGGTGCCAATCCGTTGGCATCACCAAGTTCGCGATAGTCACGGCCATAGCGCCAGGCAATGCCATAAAGCGTCTCACCCGGTTGCACCACATGACGACCCCAGTACACCGGAGGATTATAGATGTCGTCACGGTAGAGTGCGGAGGTATTACAGCCGGAGAGGAGCGCCACAAACAGGAGGATGGCCGCCGACACTGATCGCTTGCTGAGACGTTTTGGCGCACAACGGGAGGCCTGGGCACCGGAAGGGAACCGCGGGGAAGCCGGCCAGGCGGCATTGATTAACCCACGAAAAAATCTCACAAGAATAAAAACGACCCAGTTATAAATAATCCGTATAACGCATACGGCGTGCCAAACAACTTTCTAAAGTTTTATGAGTAACTTGCTAATATATTGCACAATTCAATCTGGAATCCAAGTTACTGACTGACCACATCTGTTACCGGGAGGAACAGTCAAAATGTGCATTAGGTAACACTTTGGAAATTTTTCCACAGTGAACCGCACACTAACCGTTACGTTGATGGCGCCCACCGCCCCACTCGACGGCCAGCACCAACAAAAAGCCCGCCAGGGCCACCAGCAACGCGAAAGCCACCTGCGGATCCTGTCCGGTTATATCCGCGAAGGTGAACGGACTGACACTCGCTTCGTTCAGCGGCACCTGTTCACCGGCACTGTTGGACCGCCAGCTAAGGGTCTGTTTCCAGGGCCACACTTTGTTCAACGCCCCAATCATGAAGCCTGTAAGCACGGCCAGCACCACATCGTGAAAATGATGAAACGCCCAGGTAATCACCCGTGCAATGGACAGCAGGCCCAAAACACACCCGACCAGAAACAACGCCAGCAGTGTGATATCGGCGGACTGAATGGCATCCAGCACCGGTGCGTACATACCAATAATGACCAGGATGAAACTGCCGGAAATGCCCGGCAAAATCATTGCGCAGATGGCCAGAGCACCGGCCAGAAAGAAAGTCAGGGACGACGGCGCCGGCTGCACCGCGGATAAGGTGGTTATCCACCACGCCAGCACGATGCCAGCAACCAGGGGCACGCACAGGAAAGCCTTGTATTGCCGGACCTGACGACCCACGTGCCAGACCGAGGCAACAATCAGCCCGAAAAAGAAACTCCAGATCAAAATGGGGTACGTGACCAGAACGTAACTGATCAGGGATGCCAGCGTGAGGATACTGGTCATCACCCCGGCCAGCAGACACACCAGGAAGGTGCCATCACAGGCGTGCCAGAATGCCTGTAGCCGGGCCCGAAACAAATCGCGCACGACCGCACCGGGCACCGCGTTGATGGCCTCAAGCAGGCGAAAATAAATACCCGTAATAAAGGCAATGGTGCCGCCGGATACACCGGGCACTATGTCCGCAGCACCCATGGCCATACCCCGGACAAATACCGCGGCCGGATGGTGTCGGCGCTCTCCTTCGGAACTGGCTTGATCGGTGTTGGTCACCGGACCACCCCGCCGAGCAGCGGTACAAAATGCACAGGCTCCAGTTCCTTGTGGTCAAACCGGTCGCCCCGACGGGTCACTTCCACCAGAATCTGGTTTTCCTCGCCCACGGGGGCGATCAACACGCCGCCGTCCCGCAACTGCATTAACAGCTCCCGGGGTATCTCGACCGGGGCCGCAGTGACAATGATGCCATCGAACGGACCACGATCTGGCCACCCCATGCCGCCGTCCGCGTGCTTCAGGAGCACGTTACGGGCATGAAGCTGGCGCAACCGGTCGCGGGCCCGATCCTGCAAAGGCTTGATTCGCTCAACACTGTAGATTTCATCAAACAGCCGAGCGAGCACAGCGGTCTGGTAGCCGGAACCGGTGCCCAGCTCAAGTACCCGCTCAGGCTCGTGCGCCAGCATCAGCTCAGTCATACGGGCCACAATGTAGGGTTGAGAGAGGGTCTGACCATAGCCGATGGGCAGGGAGGTATCCTCATAGGCGCGGTGAGAAAGCGCCTCATCCAGGAAAATATGGCGGGGAACTTCGCCGAGGACATCCAGCACTCGATCCGACTCAATCCCGGCCTCGCGAAGGCGCTGCACGAGGCGCATTCGGGTGCGGCGGGACGTCATACCGATGCCCTGAAGCTGTGCGGTCATACTTCGGCCTCCCCGGAATCCCCCAGACCTTCGACCCACTCTCGCAGCGAAGCCATGGCATCATGACGGGTCATGTCGATGTGAACGGGAGTGATGGAGACATAGCCTTCGCGAACGGCCTGAAAATCGGTTCCGGGACCGGCATCGCCACCTGCGCCGGCGGCACCAATCCAGTAGCGCTCCTTGCCCCGTGGGCAGGTCATGGGAACTGCACCTTCGGCCCGCTCACGGTGCCCCAGTCGGGTCACCCGGAAACCGTTCAACTCGTTCCAGGGCAGGTCAGGTACGTTAACATTCAGAATCGAGCGAGGCCCAAGGGCCAAAGGTCGGGCGCTCTCGAGCAAGTGACGAACTACCCGCGCTGCCGTTTCATAGTGGAAGTGCCCGTTGTTGACCAGGGAGACGGCAATTGCCGGGAGACCCAGATGGCGCCCCTCCGTGGCCGCAGCAACGGTGCCGGAATAGATAATGTCGTCACCGAGGTTGGCGTGAGTATTGATTCCCGAGACAACCCGATCGAATGGCTGATCAAACAATCCGTTGACTGCCAGATGCACGCAGTCGGTGGGGGTACCATCCACGGAACGAAAACCATTGGGATGCTGTTCAACCGTTAACGGCCGGTTCAGGGTCAGGGAATTACTGGCCCCACTATGGTCCCTATCCGGAGCCACGACTTCCAGATCACCGAGGCCTTTCAAACCCTCGAAAAGGGCAACCAATCCTGGTGAGTGAACGCCGTCATCGTTGGACAACAGAATACGCACTGTGTTCTCCGCTAGCCTTGTTGTTTGTTATGGCGGCCGAGGCTCATATCCTCAAGCTCGAATACATCATTCAGCAGGGTGGTGGCGTACTGGCCGGGTGCCAGTGAGAACTCAAGCCGGAGACTGCCGTCATCCTGCCAGTGCCACACCAGCTCACCGGGCAAAACTGCCAGGGCACGCCGCTCAGGTTTCATGCGGGTGGTTGAGAATACCCGGACAAGATCCGGCGCCTGCTCGACCACCTGGCGCTCCAACTCGCCCTGCACCCCTTCGGCAACAGTTCCGCCATCACCCCACAGCGGTCCTGTTGGTACCGAGTCAGCCTCAGAAAAACCAGGCTCACCGTCCATTGCCGTGAGCCAGCTCCCCTCAGATACCCGGTGGGCAAGCACCTCATTGAACAGCCACGAACGTGCCGCCGAAAAGTACAATACGTTTTTCGAGGCCTCTCTGCCAGCGCGGTTTTTGCCTTTGCGACCGCGTCCACCAGAACGGGACCGGCTGTCCATGGCGGACGGATCCATGGCCGCGGCCTGGTCCAGATTACCACCACCATGACCAAAGCGCTGGGGACCAAAATAATTTGGTGCCCCCTGCTCCTTCAGCCGGGCGAGGGCCTCATCAATATCGGCGTGTGTTCCCACCACGTCCCGCAGTACGATGACAAAGTGGTTGCCCTGATGATCACCGCGACGCAGCTTTCGGCTGGAGCGAAATGCCGACAGCACCTGCCAGCGCTCGGCCACGCTTGCAATAAACTCGGAATCTTCTGATGCCTTGCCCGGGCGATAGAGGCTGAACCACTGGCTGGTGACAGCGTGACGGTCCTTCAGGCCACAAAAGCCAACATCAAACGACCGACAGCCGGCAAGCGAGGCCAGTTCCCGCGCAACGAACTCAGTGTTGTCGCCGGTTTTGCGAAGCCGCAGATACAGATGCTCACCGTCCCCGGCGATGTCTTCGGGCGACGCCTCTGCGGGCACTCCCTGCAGATCCTCATCCACCTGGAAGTCTTCAGGGCAGGATTTCAACTGACCCCGGGCGATTCGGCCACCGGCCGAAGTCGGCCAGTCCAGACGCCAGCGACTCGTGGATTCGTGGTTGTTATTCACGAGGACACCGGCTCCAGCAGACACACGGCCTGGCAAGCAATACCCTCACCGCGGCCAGTGAAGCCCAGGTTTTCGGTGGTGGTGGCCTTCACACTGACACGACTCGCCGGAATACCGAGATCCTCGGCGATGTTCAGACGCATGGCCTCGATGTGCGGTGCCATCTTTGGCGCTTGGGCAATGATAGTGCTGTCGATATTGATCACACCATAACCCTCTTCCCGCACCCTCTGCATGACCCGGCGCAACAGATCGCGACTGTCCGCGCCGGCCCATTCGTCGCTGGTGTCCGGAAACAGGTGCCCAATATCCCCCAGAGCGACCGCACCCAGCATGGCATCAGCCAGCGCGTGCAGCAGCACATCGCCATCCGAGTGCGCTTTCAGGCCCTGGCTGTGGGGAATGGACACCCCGCCAAGAATCACCGAGTCGCCTGGACCAAAGGCGTGGACGTCAAAGCCCTGACCAATACGCATAACCTACTCCGGGAAACGGGAAAATTCAGAAACGGCTGAGAATAAAGCCGGCAAGATCCAGATCCGCAGGAACCGTGACCTTGATGTTGTCAGGCCGGCCTTCAACCAGTACCGGCATGTTACCGGAAAACTCCATGGCAGAGGACTCATCCGTGATCGGTAATCCAGCTCCAGGGCTTTTTCAAGCGCAGCCACCAGCGCGGAATAGCGAAACATCTGCGGCGTAAGAGCCCGCCAAAGCGGACGCCGGTCCACGGTCTCCTGCACTTCCGGATTCTCACCCGCGCCCGCCTTCTTCAGCGTGTCCGCAACCGGCGCCGCCAACAGTCCGCCAACCGGGTGGTCGGACAGGGTGTCTATCAGCCTGCTCAAATCATCTTCATGAACGCAGGGGCGCGCCGCATCGTGCACCAGGACCAGTCATCGTCTCCAGCCTGGCCAGCCAATGCACGCAACGCCGCCAACACCGAATCCGCGCGCTCGGTGCCGCCGGTGCAGGTCTGAATGCGTTCATCCTGACTGGACTCGGTAGTCGGCCACCAGTGGTCGGACGGATTCAAGGGCACCATGCAACCGGAAAACTGGGCGACATTCAGCACCCGCGAGAGGGTGATATCGAGAATAAAACGGGAATCAATACGAAGGTACTGCTTGGGGCATTCAGCCTGCATTCGCTGGCCAATCCCAGCAGCAGGAACAATAAGCCAGAGGTTGGATTCAGTCATGGATCGCCCGAAGAAGGTCGGAAGATCGGCGAGGCTGCCTTTTCCGGGAATGTCTGTGGCCATGGATGGCCACAGTCAAGCGCACATGGATGTGCTCGTAGCGATTCCCGGGAAAGGCAGCCTCGTCGATCTACACTCCGAAGAAGGAGCTCAGTTCTCTACGACTAGAAAGAAGGTTTCATCTTCGCGAATCAAACCAAGGTTCATCCTGGCTCTTTCCTCCACCGCGCTCTGCTCATTACGCAGGTTACGAACCTCCGCGTAGAGACGCTCGTTACGGGTCGCCAGCTCGGAGTTCTCCTCACGCTGCTCAGCAATAGACTTCTCGAGCGCCCAGACCTGCGCAAAGCTGCCCTCCCCGACCCACAGGCGTACCTGTAGCAGGAGTATCAGCACAATCATTGTGGTCCAGAGCAACTTCATTGCCGAGCCCGTTCCGGATTAACCGATTAAAAAGTAAACGACGTTTGCCGAGTATAGACCTTGGAGTAGATTAACAACAACTTCTTCTAACCGCTTGTGTAAAAAGGCCATCTCGACTGGATTTTCATCCAGATCGGGATGGCCTTAATCACTTTTTGGCCACAATCATAAAGATTGTGGCTCAAAATGGAAGGATGGGCTTCAGCCCTGGCCCTTGATTTCGCTCAGACCACGGTACGGTGCCTTACCTTCAAGCTCTTCTTCGATACGCAGCAACTGGTTGTACTTGGCAACGCGATCAGAACGGCACAGTGAGCCGGTCTTGATCTGGCCGGCACAGGTCGCAACCGCGAGATCGGCAATGGTGGTGTCCTCGGTTTCGCCGGAGCGATGCGAGATAACGGCGGTGTAGCCGGCATCCTGCGCCATCTTGATGGCATCCAGGGTTTCACTCAAGCTGCCGATCTGATTGAACTTGATCAGGATGGAGTTACCCACGCTCTTCTCAATGCCTTCCTTGAGGATGCGGGTGTTGGTCACGAACAGATCGTCGCCCACCAGCTGCACCTTGCTGCCCAGCTTATCAGTCAGCACTTTCCAGCCGTCCCAGTCGCTCTCGTCCATGCCGTCTTCGATGGACACAATCGGGAAGCGCTCGCACAGGCCAGCCAGGTAATCGGCAAAGCTTCAGAATCGAAGGTCTTGCCCTCACCGGACAGCTGGTACTGACCATCCTTGTAGAACTCGGAAGACGCACAGTCCAGAGCCAGGGTCACGTCGGTGCCCAGCGCGTAGCCGGCCTTTTCGACCGCTTCCTTGATGACTGCCAGAGCGGCTTCGTTGGACGGCAGGTTCGGAGCAAAACCACCTTCATCACCCACAGCCGTGTTCAGGCCCTGGGCCTTGAGCACCTTCTTGAGGCTGTGGAAGATTTCAGCACCGATGCGCAGCGCTTCGGCGAAGCTCTTGGCAGCCACTGGCTGCACCATGAATTCCTGGATATCAACGTTGTTGTCGGCGTGCTCGCCACCGTTGAGGATGTTCATCATGGGAACCGGCATGCTGAACTTGCCAGAGGTGCCGTTCAGGTCGGCAATGTGGGCGTACAGAGGCTTGCCCAGAGACTCGGCTGCAGCCTTGGCAGCTGCCAGGGATACGGCCAGAATGGCATTGGCGCCAAGATTGGCCTTATTTTCGGTGCCATCAAGTTCCAGCATCAGCTTGTCGAGGCCACGCTGGTCCGCAGCATCTTTACCCAAAAGGGCATCACGAATCTTGCTGTTTACCGCATCAACCGCCTTGCGAACACCCTTGCCCAGGTAACGGGAGTGGTCCTGGTCACGCAGTTCCAGCGCTTCGCGGGAGCCGGTAGAGGCGCCAGAAGGCGCACAGGCGCGGCCCAGGGTACCATCTTCGAGGATTACGTCGGCTTCAACGGTCGGGTTGCCGCGGGAGTCGAGCACTTCGCGCGCCTTGATGTTGGCAATCTTGGTCATGGTGATGCATCTCCAAAGTTTTCAGGTAATCAAAGGGGACAAAACGAAGAACACCGCCAATCAGGCGGTGTCGATAGGTTTAAAGCTTTTAACGAGGTCGTCCACGGCCTTGACCCGCGCCAGGAACGGTTCCAGCTGGCTCAGACGCAGGGCACAGGGGCCGTCGCATTTGGCCTGATCCGGATCCGGATGAGCTCCAGGAACAATCCGGCCAGCCCCTGGGACATGCCGGCAAGCGCCAGATCCGTCACCTGGGCGCGGCGGCCACCGGCGGAATCGGCACGACCACCCGGCATCTGCAGGGCGTGGGTCACGTCAAAGAGCACCGGTACATCCATCTGCTTCATGATGCCGAAGCCCAGCATGTCGACCACCAGGTTGTTGTAGCCGAAGCTGCTGCCCCGCTCGCACAGGATCAGCTTATCGTTGCCGGCTTCCTCAAACTTGGTGATGATGTGCTTCATTTCCTGGGGCGCCAGGAACTGCGCTTTCTTGATATTGATAACCGCGCCGGTTTTCGCCATGGCGACCACCAGATCGGTCTGCCGGCTCAGGAAGGCCGGCAACTGGATGACGTCGCACACCTCTGCTGCCGGTGCAGCCTGGGCAGGCTCGTGGACGTCAGAAATGATCGGCACACCGAACTTGCTCTTGATATCGGCCAGGATCTGCAGGCCCTCATCCAGGCCGGGACCACGGAACGAATTCACCGACGAGCGGTTGGCCTTGTCGAACGATGCCTTGAAGACATAGGGAATTCCCAGCTTGCCACACGCTTCGACGTAGGCCTCGGCCACTTCAAAGGCCAGTTCCCGGGATTCCAACACGTTCATGCCGCCAAACAGCACGAACGGACGATCGTTGGCTACTTCGATATCCGATACATTCACAGTGTGCCGTGCCATGATCAGTCTCCCTGCTTACGTGCCAGTGCCGCTGACACAAAGCCCTTAAACAACGGATGACCGTCGCGCGGCGTCGAGGTGAACTCGGGGTGGAACTGACACGCCACAAACCAGGGATGGTCAGCCACTTCCACAACTTCCACCAGCTTGTCATCGGACGACTTGCCGGAAATCCGCAGGCCAGCTTCCTTGAGCTTGGGCAGGAAATGGTTGTTCACTTCGTAACGATGACGATGACGCTCGCGAATGGTCTTGCGGCCATAGCAGTTGGCGATGGTGCTGCCTTCGGTGAGCACGCAATCCTGGGCCCCCAGACGCATGGTGCCCCCCAGGTCGGAATCGTCAGTACGTTCTTCCTTCTCGCCGCTGGCGTCCAGCCATTCGGTGATCAGACCAACAACCGGCTCAGGCGTATGGGCACGGAATTCGGTGCTATGGGCATCTTTCAGGCCGGCGACGTTGCGCGCGTATTCAATAACGGCCACCTGCATACCCAGGCAAATGCCCAGATACGGCACCCGGTTTTCACGGGCGTATTGGACAGTACGAATCTTGCCTTCAACACCGCGCTCGCCAAAGCCACCGGGAACCAGAATGGCGTCGGCACTCTCGAGTGCGCCGGTGCCGTCCCGCTCGATGTCTTCGGAATCGATGTAGTTGATATTGACCTTGGTGCGAGTCTTGATGCCGGCGTGAAGCAGGGATTCGATCAACGACTTGTAAGCGTCAAGCAGCTCCATGTACTTGCCGACCATGGCGATGGTCACCTCGCCTTCAGGATTCAGCAAGGATTCGACAACGTTGTCCCACTCGCTCAGGTTGGCGGCACGGGCATCCAGGTTAAAGCGCTCGATGACCAGCTGGTCCAGACCGTGCTCGTGCAGCATACGCGGAATGGCGTAAATGGACTTGGCGTCCTGCAGCGGAATGACCGCTCGCTCTTCCACGTTGGTAAACAGGGCGATCTTACGACGGGAGCTGGCATCCACCTCGTGCTCGGAACGGCACAGGAGAATGTCCGGCTGCAAGCCAATGGAACGCATTTCCTTGACGGAGTGCTGGGTCGGCTTGGTTTTGATCTCACCGGCGGTGGCGATGTAGGGCACCAGGGTCAGGTGCATGAACAACGCACGCTGTGCACCGACTTCCACCTTCAGCTGACGGCAGGCTTCAAGGAACGGCAGGGATTCGATGTCACCCACGGTTCCGCCTACTTCGATCAGGGCCACGTCTGCACCGGCAGCGCCTTCAACCACACGACGCTTGATCTCGTCGGTGATGTGCGGGATGACCTGCACGGTACCACCGAGATAATCGCCACGGCGTTCTTTACGAATGACTTCTTCGTAAACGCGGCCGGTGGTGAAGTTGTTGCGACGGGTCATGGGCGTGCGGATAAACCGCTCGTAGTGTCCCAGGTCCAGGTCCGTTTCCGCGCCGTCGTCGGTGACAAATACCTCACCGTGCTGGAACGGGCTCATGGTGCCGGGGTCCACGTTGATGTACGGGTCCAGCTTGAGAATAGTGACCTTCAGGCCGCGTGCCTCGAGGATCGCAGCCAGAGAGGCTGATGCGATACCTTTCCCCAAGGAGGACACGACACCGCCGGTGACGAAAATATAACGCGTCATGCAGATTCCATGATTGTCTGGTTCGGTGAAGGAGGGAGATTGTCATCTCAAGATGGGACGCCAGACTACCAGAAACCCCCCACTGACTCAATCACCTTCCCGCTTCACGATGAGCCGCCAGCCGGCGGCAGGAGCGCTTCCCGAGTATTGGTCGGAACACCACAGATCGCCTACGGCAATGAGCTCGGCATCATCCCCGGAACCCGCAAAAACCAACGGAAGACGGGCTCGCTCCCAGGGTGGAATAGCCTGTTCCTGCAGCCAGTTTTTCAGGGATTTCGAGTGCCCGTCCGGGTGCAATCGGATGCGCTCGCCACCCTGCCTCGTAGATACCCGTATTGGCGGCAACACCGATTCCGGGTTAACGGCGGACTCCAGGGCAAGCGCCCAGCCTCCAAATTCGATCGATCGCCCAGGCAAAAACTCCTGAGGCGAAACCGGATTTTCCTCTTGCTCCGGCACCAGGTAAATCCGGCCCTGATACCGGCGCAAGCTAAAGCCCTCGCCGCGCATCTCGGGTTCACGGTCTGGTCCGGCTTCCAGCAACTCGTGCAGCACCTGCTGCCAGTCCGAAATCGCCGGCGGCTCAAAGCCCTGCCGGCCAATCCACCAGCGCACCAGGTTGGTCTGTTCAGCCGGCGTCAGCGCCTGCAACGCTGGCACCGACAACCGACCCTCGGCATCAGCCACCTCGGCGCACTGGAGTTCCGCCAGCCGGGCGTTCAGAAACGTACTGCCCGCACAGGCGCCAGAACTGTGCCGAAGTCTCTGACTCAGATTCGGCCAGCGGGCTTTCAGGCCCGGAAGGATGTTGTGACGCAGGTAGTTGCGATCGTAGCCTGATCGGTATTACTGGGATCTTCCACCCAGTCCAGTGACGCCTGATTCGCCCAGTGTTCAAGCTCCGCCCGCTCCAAGTCCAGCCAGGGCCGGATCAGCTGCCCGGCGCCCAGCGCCCGACTACGGGGCATACCGGCCAGTCCGGCAACGCCGCTGCCACGTAACAGCCGAAACAAAACCGTTTCTGCCTGGTCGTCAGCGTGATGGGCCATCAGCAACAGGTCGCCCGCCCCCAGAGCCTGCTCAAACACCGAATAACGTGCCTTGCGCGCTGCTTCTTCAATACCGCCAACATCACCAGTCTCGCCACTTGTCTTGTCGGTCTGCACCGACACCCGACGGGAGACAAAATGCACGCCCAGCCGATCGCACAGCGCACGGCACAGAGCTTCGCTGTCATTGGCGTTGAATTGCAACTGGTGATTAACGTGGATAGCGCCAACCGGAACCCGGGCGGCGTGGCAATGGGCAACCACATGGAGTAGCAAGACGGAATCCAGGCCACCACTGACGGCGACCCACAGGCGAGCGTGTTCGGGAAGTGACCTGACCGGAGCACACAGAGCGTCCGGCCAGGCAACGCCGTTCTCGGGCTTAGCGCCCGGTGTCATAGCGGGTCAGCCGCTCATAGCGGCGTGCGACCAGTTCGTCCTTCGGCAGGCGGGACAGCTCGGACACACCCTTGGCAAGAATGTCTTTCAGGGATTGCGCCATCTTGTCCGGATTCCGGTGCGCACCACCCAACGGCTCCTGGATGACGTTGTCCGCCAGCCCCAGGTCCTTGAGCCGGTCCGCGGTTACACCCATGGCTTCTGCGGCCTGGGCAGCAAACTCGGCACTCTTCCAGAGAATGGAGGCACAACCTTCCGGAGAAATAACAGCGTAGGTGGAGTACTGCAGCATGTTCAGCTGATCGCACACACCAATAGCCAGGGCGCCACCAGAGCCGCCTTCACCGATGACGGTAGAGATGATCGGAGTTTTCAGCCGCGACATCACCGCCAGGTTGAACGCAATGGCTTCACTCTGGCCACGCTCCTCAGCACCGATACCAGGGTAGGCACCCGGGGTGTCGATGAAGGTGAGGATCGGCATATTGAATCGCTCGGCCATCTCCATCAGGCGCAAGGCCTTACGGTAGCCTTCCGGGCGTGGCATGCCGAAGTTGCGCTTTACCTTGTCCCGCACTTCCCGGCCTTTCTGATGACCGATCACCATGACCGGCTTGTCGTCCAGGCGGGCGGTGCCGCCCACGATGGCCAGGTCGTCAGCATAGCGACGATCGCCGTGCAGCTCGTCAAAATCCTCGAACATCGATTCGATGTAATCAAGGGTGTAGGGTCGGCGCGGATGGCGTGCCAGACGCGCAACGTCCCACGGCTTCAGATCCGAGAAAATACTCTCGGTCAGGCTGACGCTTTTCTTCTTCAGCCGGGTGATTTCATCGCTGATGTTAATGTCGGTGTCGTTGCCGACCATGCGAAGCTCTTCAATCTTGGCTTCCAGGTCGGCAATGGGCTGTTCGAAATCCAGATAATTAGGGTTCATGATGTTCCATCATTTGATTGCCAGGTGGAGAAACACTCCGCCAAACCAGAATTTGGGACAAAGATAGCAGCGCCCGCAACACGGCTAAAGCGGACATTGGTATGAGTCCGCATTCTGACAAAACCGTAATTTATCAATATGTCAGCCGTATTAGCGCCCAGAACCTTGCCGGACTAACTCAATCATAGACCAGTTCCACAGACTGGTCGCCCACCAGGTACCGAAGCTCCAGCAGCAGGTTATCGTCTGGTTGCACCCGCCAGGAATCACCCAGCTCGATGCGGGTCTGGGCCTCGTCGCTGCTGTATTCGATCCAGACCGGACTGCCCTCACAGCGGAACGGCCTCAGGGTGCTGTCCAGCTTTTCCAGTAAGCCGTTCTGCAGCTGATCCGAACGCAGGGCCAGCTTCAGCCCCTTACTGAACTGCTGGCGTGCGCTGCCCACGTCCATCACCGAACTCACCCGCATTTTCATCTGCCCGGAGTAATCGTCGTGGCTGACCTGCCCTTCCACCACGATCACCTGATCTGATTGCAGCAATTCCCGGTTCTCGAAAAACGCCTCCGAGAACAGGGTGGCCTCGATGCGGGCGCTCCGGTCGTCCAGGGTAATGAAGCACATGGTGGACCCGGTGCGGGTTTTCATGGTGCGCTGGGCCACCACCAGCCCCGCCACTCGCTGCGGTGACTTGTTAGGCTTGAGGTCAGCAATGGAAGAGCGCACGAAACGGCGCACCTCTTTCTCGTATTCGTCAAACGGGTGCCCGGTAAGATACAGGCCCAGGGTGTCTTTTTCCCCTTTCAATCGCTGCTTTTCGGGCCATTCCCGGACACCAGCAACGTCGGCATAAACATCCTCGCCTTCGCCACCTTCCAGCATCTCGCCGAACATATCGGTCATGCCCACGGATTCATTGCGGGATTGCTGGCCGGCCTGCTGAACGGCCTTGTCGATACTGGCCATCAACTGGGCCCGGCTGGCGCCCAGCTTATCCATGGCGCCCGAGCGGATCAGCGCTTCCATGGCCCGCTTGTTGACCTTTTTCAGATCAATACGGCGACAGAAATCGAAGATGTCCTGGTAAGGCTCACCGTCACCGCGGCCTTCAACCACGCTCTGGATCGGCCCCTCACCCAGTCCCTTGATCGCGCCCAGGCCGTAAACGATCTGGCCCTCGTCGTTCACCGTGAAGGTGAAATCCGAGCGGCTGACGTCCGGGACCAGCAGGTCCAGTTTCATGTTGCGGCACTCTTCCACCAGCGTGACCACCTTGTCGGTGTTCTGCATATCGGCGGTGAGTACCGCAGCCATGAATTCGGCCGGGTAATGGGCTTTCAGCCACAGGGTCTGGTAGGAAACCAGCGCGTAGGCGGCGGAGTGGGATTTGTTGAAACCGTAACCGGCGAACTTCTCCACCAGGTCGAAGATGTTTTCCGCGAGGGTCTTATCGATGCCATTCTGCTCGCAGCCGTCCAGGAAGAACTGCTTCTGCTTGGCCATTTCCTCAGGTTTTTTCTTACCCATGGCCCGGCGCAACATGTCGGCGTTACCCAGACTGTAGCCACCCATCACCTGGGCGATCTGCATGACCTGCTCTTGGTACAGGATAACCCCATAAGTGGGCTCCAGAACCGGCCTCAGGCCTTCGTACTGATAGTCCGGGTGCGGGAAGGACATCGGCTGGCGGCCATGTTTCCGGTCGATGAAGTCATCGACCATGCCCGACTGCAGCGGACCCGGACGGAACAGTGCCACCAGGGCGATCATGTCTTCCAGGGAATCCGGCTGCAGGCGACGGATCAGGTCTTTCATACCCCGGGATTCCAGCTGGAATACCGCCGTGGTCTCGGCCTTCTTGAGCATGTCGAAGGACGGAACATCGTCGAGCGGAATCTCGTTGATATCCAGTTCTGTTAACCCGCGCTGTTGCCGGCGCGGGTTGATCATGTTCAGAGCCCACTTGATGATGGTGAGCGTACGCAGACCCAGGAAGTCGAACTTGACCAGGCCGGCGTCTTCCACGTCGCCCTTGTCGAACTGGGTAACCAGGCTGCCGCCCTCATCGTCACAGTACAGCGGCGAGAAGTCGGTGATCTTGGTGGGTGCGATCACCACACCGCCAGCGTGCTTACCGGCGTTCCGGCATATGCCCTCAAGCTTGAGCGCCATCTCCCAGATTTCCTGGGCTTCCTCGTCCTGCTCGAGGAACTCTTTCAGCTGGGGTTCCTGCTCAATCGCCTTTTCCAGGGTCATGCCCGGCTCAAACGGGATCAGCTTGGACAGTTTATCCGCCAGGCCGTAAGACTTGCCCTGCACCCGCGCAACGTCGCGCACCACCGCCTTGGCCGCCATGGTGCCGAAGGTGATGATCTGGGAGACCGCTTCCCGGCCGTATTTCTGGGCTGTGTATTCAATGACACGGTCCCGGCCTTCCATGCAAAAGTCGACGTCGAAGTCGGGCATGGATACCCGTTCCGGGTTCAGGAAGCGCTCGAACAGCAGGTCGTATTCGAGCGGGTCGAGATCAGTGATCAACTGGGCGTAAGCACCAGTGAACCGGCACCGGAACCTCGGCCCGGCCCAACCGGAACGCCGTTGTTCTTGGCCCACTTGATGAAGTCCATAACGATCAGGAAGTAACCGGGGAACCCCATCTGGATAATGATATCCAGCTCGAAGTTCAGGCGCTTGTAGTAGGCTGCCCGCTTCTCGTCGTACTCCGGATCGTCCTTGCTCAGAGTTTTGGCAAGCCGCTCCTCCAGGCCTTCCTCGGAGACTTTGCGGAAGTATTCGTCCATGGTCATCCCGTCGGGGATGGGATAGTTCGGCAGGAAGTACTCACCCATGCGCACCTTCACCGAGCACCGACGGGCAATCTCCACGGTGTTCTCGATGGCCTCAGGGATGTCGGAGAACAGCTCGATCATATCCTCGGAACTGCGCAGGTACTGCTGGTCGCTGAACCGACGATCCCGACGCGGATCATCCAGGGTCCGGCTCTCCCCGATGCAAACCCGGGCTTCATGAGCTTCGAAATCGTCAGCCGTGAGGAAGTGCACGTCGTTGGTGGCTACCACCGGCAGGCCCAGCTCCTGGGCCAGCTCGACACTCAGATGCAGGCAGTCTTCGTCGCCGTCCCGGCCGGTTCGTTGCAACTCAAGGTAACAGGCACCCGGGTACAGGTTCATCCAGTAAGCCGCGCGCTGCCGGGCCAACTCCGGCTTCTCGGCCATCAGGGCCTTGCCGATATCGCCCATCTTGGCGCCGGACAGCATGATCAGGCCATTGGGACGTTCTTCCAGCCATTTGCGCTGGATGATGGGCTTGCCAAAGCGCTGACCTTCGGTGTAGCCGAGAGAAATGATCTCGGTCAGGTTCAGGTAACCGTCGTTATTCCGGGCCAGCAGTGTCAGCCGGAACGGGTTGTTCGGTTCATCGGGATTTTCCAGCCAGAGGTCCGCCCCCATGATGGGCTTGACCCCGGCGCCGGTTGCGGCCTTGTAGAAGCGAACCAGCGAGCACATGTTGGACTGGTCGGTAAGGCCGACCGCGGGCATGCCCAGTTCGGCCACACGGCCAATCAGGGGTTTGACCCGGACCAGTCCGTCGACCATGGAGTATTCGGAGTGCACGCGGAGATGTACAAAAGTCTGTGCCATAACGTCCGGCAATTCCTGCTGATAAATTCTGTTTGGGACCGGCGGTTAACCGCCGATCAAAGCCCGAATGTCTGCTTCTGTCTGGGGCCCGAACCGGGCCTCCAGCAAATCCCCTTCGGGGTTAACGATAAAGGTGGCCGGCAGGGCCACGGGGGTCTGCCAGCCTAGTTTCTGCCCGGGGTCTTCCGCCAGCATGGTGAACTCGATCCCCATGCGCTCGCCCAGGCGTTCCAGCTCTTCGCCGCGAACGCCGTCAAAATTGACACCCAGCACGGCAATGTCCGGCGCCTTGTCCAGTTCATTCAGTTCCGGGATTTCCTCCAGACAGGGCTTGCACCACTCGGCCCAGTAATTCACCAGCACCCATTGGCCGCGAAGCATATCCCAGTTCATCTTCGGCCCGTCGGCCCGCTCCAGTTCAATCTTCTCACAACCGGCCAACGCCAAGACCAGGAAGAACAGCCCAACATGGGCCATCCGGCGGAAAAAGCTCCGGTTTGCAGGGTACTGCACGAGAAAACCTCCTGTTAGACTACGGGCCACGTAAACAACGGCATCCATTCAGACGGACGATCAGCCAGAACATGACAGAACCTACCCGGATTTTCCATAACCCGCGCTGCTCGAAATCGCGACAGACCCTTGAACTACTTACCGACCGGGGCATTGAGCCGGAGATAGTACGCTACCTGAACACACCACCCACAGTGGCTGAACTGGCGGACATCCTAACGGCTCTTGATTGCGAACCCCGGGAGCTGATGCGCACCAAGGAAAAGGAATACCGGGAACTTGGGCTCGATAACCCCGAACTGAGCCGCGAGCAGCTGATTGCAGCCATGGTGGCCACGCCCAAACTGATCGAGCGGCCCATTGTACTCGCGAATGGCAAGGTCGCGGTAGGCCGCCCACCGGAAAACGTATTGTCCATTCTGTAATTCCGGCAGTTATTCCAACACCGTCAACATCATCTCTTACCCCAGGACTTCGCCCATGGCTGAAAAAGCGCCCTACATCCTGATTCTGTATTACAGCCGAAATGGCCAAACCGCAGAGCTGGCTACCCAGATCGGCCGGGGCGTGGCCCGGGTCAGTGGTATCGAAGCCCGAATCAGGACCGTGCCACCCGTGTCACCGGCAACCGAGGCATCGCTGCCAGCGGTTCCCGATATCGGCGCTCCCTACGCCAGCAAGGCGGACCTGGCCGAATGTGCCGGCCTGGCTCTCGGCAGCCCAACCCGCTTTGGCAACATGGCGGCGCCGCTGAAACATTTCCTCGACACCACCGGCGATCTCTGGCTCAGTGGCACCCTGTCCGGCAAGCCTGCCGGTGCTTTCACCTCTACCGGCAGCCTCCATGGTGGCCAGGAAAGCACCTTGCTGACTATGATGATTCCGCTGCTGCACCACGGCATGGTGCTGTGCGGCCTGCCCTATACCGAGAAAGCGCTGGGAGAGACTGAGACTGGCGGCACCCCTTATGGCCCCAGTCACTGGGCCGGTACCGGGGAGCAACTACCGATCAGCGAGCACGAAAAATCATTGTGCCAGGCCTTAGGGGAACGGCTTGCCCGGTTCGCGCTGAAACTGTCAGCCTGATACAGCCGGGGCCAATGTCCGTATCTCATTTGAACACTTATTTTGGGAAATACACTATGCTGCACAATCCGAAGGCCCAGAACACGGCGCGCCTGACCATGCTGCTTTACATAGCGGTTCTGGCAACGCTGCTGGCCACCACCTTCTACCCGGCTCCCGTGGAAGGCGTATCCATTCCGTTGATACTGGCCGTGAAACTGCTGCCCCTTCTTGCTTTTGCGGTACCGGTATTCCGTGGCCACAACCGCGGCTACATCTGGATGGCGTTTGTGATCATTTTCTACTTTACTCAAGCCGTGGTTTCCGCCTGGTTGAGTGAGGGCGACGTTGGCCCGGTTATCCTGACCGTGCTGACCTTCTTGCTGTTTACGGTCGCCATGGTTCACCTCAAGGTCAACCGCCCGGTCGCAGGCTGACTACCACCGCAATGCTCCTGATTACGAGACCCTATGTCTGATACCAAGTCGCCAGAACACGCCAGCCGGCCGACGGCGCCGGCCCGAAGCATCCTGACCCTCAGGGATGTGTGCACGGCACTGGTCACCAGCGGGGAAATCAGCCAAGACGACGCCGAGCGAGTGCTTACCGCCAATCTCGGCGCCGCCTCTGGCAAAGGCCAGGATGCCAAACGACACCCCCTGGAACTGGTGGCAATTGCCGCGCTAACCAGCCGGAAAACCGATCGGACACTGGATCTCGACCGGCTGACCCAGTGGCTTGCAGACTGGGCCGGACAGCCCTACTTCCATATTGATCCACTGAAGATTGATGTCTCCGCCATCGCCAAGGTGATGTCGTACGCCTTTGCGCAGCGGCACGGTATCCTGGCGGTAGAGATCGGCCCGGATGAAGTGTTTATTGCCAGCTCGGAGCCGTTTAAATCGGACTGGGAAGGCAACCTGAAACAGGCCATGCGGAAAGACATCCGCCGGGTGGTTGCCAATCCCGAGGACATCCGCCGCTACACGGTCGAGTTCTACCAGTTGGCCAATTCCGTCAGCAAGGCCGGCGGCGGCCAATCGTCAGCCTCGGTTGGCAGCAACAACTTCGAACAATTGCTGGACCTGGGTACCAGCGAAAATCCGGACGCCAACGACCAGCACGTGGTCAAGATCGTCGACTGGCTACTCCAGTACGCCTTTGACCAGCGCGCCTCGGATATTCACATAGAGCCACGACGGACGGTTACCCAGGTGCGTTTCCGGATCGACGGGGTGCTGCACAACGTCTACGAATTCCCGGAACACGTGGGCGTTGCCGTCACCAGCCGCCTGAAAATTCTCGGGCGTCTGAATGTGGCCGAGAAACGGCGGCCACAGGACGGCCGAATCAAAACCCGCAAACCCGACAACCGGGAAGTGGAACTGCGCCTGGCCACCATGCCCACCGCCTTTGGCGAAAAGATGGTGATGCGGATCTTTGACCCGGATGTGCTGCTGAAATCCTATGAGCAACTGGGCTTCGGCAAGGACGACCGCGAACGCTGGCAGACCATCACCTCCCAGGCCCACGGCATTGTGTTGGTCACCGGCCCGACAGGCTCGGGCAAGACCACCACCCTGTACTCAACCTTGAAGCAGATCGCATCGCCGGAGCTGAATGTCTGCACCATCGAAGACCCTATCGAGATGGTGGAGCCGGCCTTCAACCAGATGCAGGTCCAGAACAACATCGATCTGACTTTCGCAGCGGGCGTGCGGGCACTATTGAGACAGGACCCGGACATCATCATGATCGGCGAAATCCGCGACCTGGAAACCGCCGAAATGGCTGTTCAGGCCGCCCTCACCGGCCATCTTGTGCTCTCCACCCTGCACACCAACGACGCGCCCAGTGCGATTACCCGCCTGATGGAGCTGGGCATTCCGCCCTACCTGATCCGGGCGACTGTTCTGGGGGTTATGGCCCAGCGGCTCGCCCGCACCCTTTGCCCACATTGCAAGGCACCGGGGCCGGCGGATGAGCAAGCCTGGCAGACCCTGACCCGGCCCTGGAAAGCGCCGGTACCGAAACAGTTCTACCAGCCGGTCGGCTGCCTGGAGTGCCGGAATACCGGTTACATGGGACGCGCAGGTGTGTATGAGATCATGAGCCTGTCCGGCAACCTGACCCGGCAGATCACCGAGCGCTGCGAACTCGAGCAACTGCGGCTGGACGCCTACAAGGAAGGGATGAAGTCACTCAGACTGGGTGGCGCCCAGAAAGTCGCCGCGGGCCTGACCACCGTGGAAGAGATCCTGAGGGTGACACCGGAAAGCCAACGCTGATTCGCCAGCGAGTTCAGGTGCCGGGCCGCATGCCACATTGTTCCAGCAAGGCCTGCCAGCTTTCGGTATGGCGCGCCATGGCGGCGTCCAGCTCAAGCCACAGACTGTCGTCTGCCACCTGAGACAGGTGCTTGCGATACCAACGGGCGAACTCGGGTGGCATCACCGCCCTTTGTCGCTCCGCCATCATCGCCAAGGGTTCGATCAACTCAACCCGGGCCCGGCGAAGGTTACTCATGTAGGGCTGTATCTTTTCGATGTAAACGCTGAAGAACATGCTCTGGACAATGTCTGCCTGATTGTTCGGCTTGCCCTTGAGACACAGCGGACGTTGCTGAATTCGCTGTTGCAGCAACCCGGTGGCGTCATTCAGTCGGGTTTTAACCAGTGCGGCACTGTTGATCAGCTGGCCGGCCCGGTACTCCGCCTGCCAGCGTTGCTGGACCGCACCGGCAAACTCCAGAGCGCTCTCCTCCAGTGTCCCCTTTCCCGGTGCATTTGCCGCCAGCGCATTCTCTTCCACTTTTCCCGCCAGCAGCGCGCCCACGACCTGATTCATCCGATCACTGTCACGGGCCAGATCGGCCACCGGATTGCCCTCGCTCTGAACCGGGTAGTAACCCTTGGCCAGGGTAAACAGCGTCTCGATCTCCTCGACGCCCCAGGTGGCATTCCAGAGTGCAATCGGCAGGGTTTCCCGCTTGCTGGCAATGGCTTCGTTCAGCACCTCCACCAGGTCTTCATCCTCGGTTTCCGGGATACAGTCCTGGGCGGCACGAATAAAGCGCAGCTCATAGCGCAGCCGGTTCAGCGGCTGCATAACCTTGCCCATCACCGAGTTCTTTTCACCCACTACGAACTGCAATTCACAGCCGTAGAGCGACAGGAAATCGAGCATACCCAACTCAAGCTCGGGCATGGTCAGTACGCGATCACGGCGGCGGGGGATGTGGGTGGGGGAATCGATAGCAGAAAGCTCGGGCTCTGTTTCCAGAACCCGGGCAACCCGTTCGACGTATTCGTCCATCATCGGACGGGCTTCAGAGAAGGGATTACAGGCGCTCAGCACCACCATCATCAGGCCCGGAACGCACATCCTGATCCATCCTTTACCGGGCATGAGCATCTCCTGATGGGTTACGCTAAGGACGGATTACCGCTTTCGAAGCAGGGTATCCACCTCCGAAAAGGTGCGGGCGACAAAGCGGCCAGTGTCCGGCAGGTCTCCATCGCGTACCAGCCAGGCCGTCTGCATTCCGGCCGTTTCGGCTGCCTCCAGTTCCGCCTCAACGTCGGACAGGAACAACACCGTGGACGGCTCTACCCCCAGCTCACCGAGGATCGCCTGATACGACCCGGCTTCTTTCTTGCCGCCAACCCGGGTATCGAAATAGCCGGAGAAGTACGGGGTAAAGTCGCCCGCGGTTGTATAGCCAAAAATCAGCTGCTGGGCTTTGACCGACCCGGAAGAATATACGAACAGACGCAGGCCCCGATCATGCCAGCGCTGCAGGTAATCGGCGGCATCATCGTAGATGTGGCCCTTGAGCACGCCCTGCTGATAGCCCTGCTCCCAGATCAGACCCTGAAGAGTCTTCAGCGGCGTTTCCTTGCGATCCTCACGAATCCAGGCCTGAAGCGTGTCGATCAAGCCATCAATGTCGCCACGATCAACGCCCGCGGTGGTCGCTACCGCATCCAGTTGCTCCGCCACCAGCGGGTTGTCCGCGTGCTGAGTCCGAACAAAGTCAGCCAGGTGCTCGCTGGCATACGGAAACAGGACATCGTGAACGAAGGAAATCGAACTGGTGGTGCCTTCGATATCGGTCAAAACAACCCGAATCATTCGACCGCCCCCGCCAAGGCTTCGTAACGGGGCAACCGTCCGGCGATGTCTTCGCCAGTGAAGTCGGCAACCCAGCTTCCGGATTAGTAAACAGACGAACGCAGGTAAACGCCGGTTCCGGCCCCATATCAAACCAGTGCCGGGTGCCATTCGGCACACTGATCAGATCGTTCTTCTGGCACAGCACCGCCAGCACCTGGTCACCAAAGTGCAGATAGAACAGCCCCTGCCCTCGAACAAAGAACCGCACCTCGTCTTCGCTGTGGGTATGCTCATCGAGAAATTTCTGGCGGAACGCCCCTTTCTGCGGGTTGTCCGGGTTCAGGCTGATTACGTCGCAGTCTGGAAACCGTTCTCGGCTTTCAGAGTCGCGATTTCGTCCTGGTAAGCCGCCAGAATGTCTTCTGAGGAGGCATCGGCCGGCAGGTCACGGGTCGGCCACTGTTCAAAGCGCACACCGTGCTGGGCCAGCAGGTCGCGAATTTCCGACGGGTTGTCGGTTACCGTATGGGCCGTCGCTGGCTGGCTTTGATCAAAAACACTCAAGGTAGTCATGGGTGAACCCTCATGGTTTCAAGCTCACATTCAAACAGAAATTCGAAGGCTTCGACATGGCGCAGGCAATCGGCCATGGTTTTGCCCCAGGTGTAGAGGCCGTGACCGCGAATCAGGTAACCGGGCTGGTCCGGATGGGCGCTGAACCAGGCTTTGGTGTCGCGGGCCAGGGCGTCGATATCCTGGGTATTATCGAACACCGGAACGGACAGCACCGACTCATGGGTATCGACACCGCTGAACGCCTTTTGCAACTCGTAACCTTCCAGCACCAGCGGCTCACCCGCTGCCAACAGACGGCTCAGCACCGTGGCCTTGACCGAATGGGTGTGCAGCACGGCGCCGACCTCCGGGAAAACCTCGTACAACACCGTGTGCAGACGGGTTTCGGCGGACGACCGGCAATTGCTCTGCACCGGCTGACCGGCCAGATCCACCACCATGACGTCGCCCGCGCCCAACTGCCCCTTGTGACGACCGGATACGGTGATCGCAATGTGCTGGTCATCAACGCGCGCGGAATAGTTGCTGCTGGTAGCCGGTGACCAGCCTCGCTGATACAGGAACCGACCGGCCTCGACGATCTCGTCGGCCGCGATGGCATATCGGGTTACATCAAACACGGATTCTCCCTCAGGGTTTGACGCCCCTTTCGAGGCGTTCGCGTGAGGACATTATAGGGATGGTGAGGCGGCCCGCAAATGGTGGCGCGCGGCAATCAGATCGGCGACCACGGAGATGGCAATCTCAGCGGGAGTCTTGCTGGGAATGCTGACACCAATAGGGGCGCGCAACCGGTCCAGAGCCTGTTGATCCAGGCCCAGGGAGGCCAGCCGGGCACGGCGGGCGTCTGACGTTTTCTGGGATCCCATAGCGCCAACATAGAATGCGGGCGTCGTCAGTGCCGCCAGCAGGCCCATGTCATCAATGCGCGGATCGTGCGCCAGAGCGAGCACTCCGGACCAGGGATCAGCGAAGTGCTGGGCCACGAGGTCATCCGGCAACTTCCGGTTCAGCGGAATATGAGGATAACCCCAGCCTTCGGCAAAGGCATCCCGAGGCTCACAAATTGTCACGTCGAAATCGGCCGCCCCGGCAAACTCCGCGACATAGCGGGCAACCTCACCGGCGCCGATCAGCAACAGCCGACACTCAGGCTGCAGCACCTGCTCCAGGCATTCGCCATCGAAGTTTACCGACGAACCGGGCTGACCCACGGCTGGCTCAAGCTCCGGGGGCGCATCCAGACGAACCCGCCGCAATACTGGCTCGCGGCGATCCAGCGCCGACGCCAGGGCAGCAACGTGCTCAGCGGCTTCAGCACTTTGAAGTGGCTCTACCAATAACCGGATCCGGCCACCGCAGGGGAGCTGAAAGTTATCGCGATCGTCGTCGGTGATGCCATAGTCAATGAGCACTGGCTGCGCAGGCCCATCGCTGGCAGTTCGGCGTAGCAAGTCCTCTTCCAGACAGCCACCTGACACCGACCCACTCCAGCGTCCGGACTCGCTGACCGCCAGCCACGACCCTACCGGCCTTGGCGACGAGCCCCAGGTTTCAACAATGGTGCAGAGCCAGACTCGCTCGCGCTCACCTGCACCTCCCCCCTTACCTTCGCCCTCGCCCGCGCCTATACCGAGCCAGCGAGCAACATCATGAATGACCGAGGAATGGCCGGAGGTTAGTGAGCGCGTGTTCGACATATCAGGCATCCGCCGTTAAAGGCAGGGAACGCTGACGCTGCCCTGTGAGCGCAAAAAGCGCGTTACCAAGAGCAGGAATCACCGGCGGCACGCCGGGCTCACCTACACCGGTCGGCGACGCCTCGCTGTCGACGATATCCACCATCACCTCCGGGCGTTCGTACTGACGCATCAACCGGTAGTCGTGGAAATTGCTCTGCTGCACCTCGCCTTGCTCCAGGGTAATCTCGCCATACAGGGCAGCGGTCAAGCCGAACAGGATGCCGCCCTCGATCTGGTCCTCGACGATTCTCGGATTCACCACCTGGCCGCAGTCAACGGCGCAGGCGACCCGGTAGACGCGGATTTCACCGTGCTCGATACCGGCTTCGACCACTTGGGCAACGTAAGTGCCAAAACTCCGGAACAAGGCAATACCCCGAGCCCGTCCTTCGGCCAGAGGTTCACCCCAGCCCGCCAATCTGGCGGCACGATCGAGCACCTCCTGGTGACGTGGCTCCTTAGCCAGCAGTTTGCGGCGGAACTGGTAGGGATCCTCACCCGCCTCGTGGGCAAGCTCGTCCATGAAGGTTTCAACCGCAAAGCCATTGTGGGAAAAACCAACCGAACGCCACCAGGTCACCGGTACCCCGGGATCGGTATGGGTGTGACGGATATCGATGTTGCCCACACCGTAGGGGTATTCGATTGCGCCTTCGATGGCGGACATATCCTTGGGCGTAGCGATACCTTCGAACATCAACCGGCAGAGCCCAGGCTGTTGTATAGGAATTTGGGTGCCCAGGGATACTGGGCGGGCGCGGCGTTGCGCACGTACCAATCGAGAATCTGGGGGCCGACAACCTGATGGTGCCAACCGGTCAGCTCACCGTCCGCCAGCGACGCTTTCATCCGGTGCAGCATGGCGGGCCGGAACAGGTCGTGACGGGTATCCTCTTCCCGGGACCAGATCACCTTAACCGGCTTGCCAATCTTGAAGGAAACAGCAGCCGCCTCCTCAATGAAATCCTGAGTCAGCCGGCGCCCGAAGCCACCACCGAGAAACGTAGTGTGGATAGTGACGTCGGCTGGGGAAAGGTCAGTCACCCGTGCCACGGCGATCTGCCCAAGATCAGGAGCCTGGGTCGGCGCCCACACTTCGGCCCGGTCACCCTGGTACCAGGCTGTTGCATTCATCGGCTCAAGGGTGGCGTGGGCCAGGTACGGCTGCGCGTATTCGGCAGAAAGTACCGTCGACGCGGCTTCGGCGGCGTCATCAAAATCGCCTTCACTGCGCTCGGACTCGCCCGGGTCTTCATCGGCGGCCTTACGGTATCCCTCAAAGACGTCACTGGTGGACAATGACAGGGCGTCGGAAAAATCCCAGCTGACACTCAGTGCAGCCTGGGCTTTCCGTGCCCGCCAGTATTTATCGGCGACCACGGCGACGCCTCGCTCAATCTCGACCACATCGACAACGCCAGACATGGCCCGGACTTCGTCGCCGTTAAAGCTGTCAACCCGGCCGCCGTAACGGGGTGATCGAGTCACCACGGCGTAAACCTGCCCCGGCAACTCCACATCGATACCATACTCGGCGGTGCCGGTGGACTTGGCCCGGGCGTCCAATCGATTGCCTTGCTTGCCAATAAGCTTCCATTCACTGCGCGGCTTGAGCGCAACCTCGCCCCGGATCACTTCCTTGGACGCCAGCTCTACCAACTGGCCGTAGCGTAGGGAGTCAATTCCATTCGGATGTACCACATGGCCGTCTCGAACCGTGCAGGCATCGGCTTCCACCTTCCAGATTCTAGCCGCGGCCATTTTCAGCATCTTCCGGGCGGAGGCCCCGGCGGTACGCAGCGGCTCCCAGCTTGTGGCAATGCTGGTACTGCCACCGGTGAGCTGCAGTTTGTAGAGGGGGTTGCGGTATTCCGGTGCCGCCGGCGCAAACCGTGGCGTGATGGCGGCGGGCTCCACCTCCAGTTCCTCGGCAATCAGGGTAGTCAGTCCGGTGTAGGTGCCCTGCCCCATTTCTACCCGTGCCAGGGTAAAGTAGATTTCATCGTCACGGGTAAGCTCGAGCCAGGCGTCTGGCTTCCACTCGCCAGTTTCAGGCTCATAGCCGGTTTGCACGCTAGCGCAGCCGGGCAAAGACAACGATAGCATCAAGCCGCCAGAAGCACCGGCTCCCGCTTTCAAGAACGCACGTCGGTTCATGGTCATGTTACGCGCCCTCCTGCTGATCCGGACGCGAATCGGCGGCCACTGACTCCACCGCGGCAATGATCCGGGAGTAGGTGCCACAACGACAGATGTTGCCGGTCATCGCGCTGACAATATCGTCGCGGGAAGGCGATGGATTGCTAGCCAGCAAGTGGGCAGCACTCATGATCTGCCCGGACTGGCAATAGCCACACTGTGCACGCCCTGTTCGATCCAGGCTTCCTGCAGCGCGTGCAGACGATCCTGGTCGCCCAGGCCCTCTATCGTGGTGACCTGAGCCCCGGCAGCCAGCTCAACGGGAGTTGAGCAGGAACGCACTGGCTGACCATTAAGATGCACCGTGCACGCGCCACACAGCCCCGCGCCGCATCCAAATTTTGTGCCTTTCAGCCCCAGTTCATCCCGAACCACCCACAACAGGGGAGTATCTCCCTCCACGTCGAGCACACGCTCCACGCCATTGACCATCAGGCTCACCGCCATGTCCTTACTCTCCGTTATACGCTCCCGGCTTATCCAGGCGCACAGTGTTATTGTTTGATTACCCCGGGTGCGTCCGAAGCGAACCGTTTACTTAACGACGTCTTCGCCTTCCTTGTTGACCCAGATTTTACGTTCACCGCCTTTCATCTGGCCGTTGGAGTCCCATACTTCGCGGTTCTCGGTAGCGCCTTCCAGCTCGCCGTTGTCATTCCAGATAACCCGATCCTGACAGCCAGCCAGTGCGACCACAGCAAATATCATCAATACCAGTTTCTTCACCTTGCATACCTCTCAGGGGTCATTTGAGTAATCATCGGTGGGGGCGAAGCGATTATCGCCGGCTATGAAGCTCACGGTTGTGCTGTTTGTCCCGATCGCCCTTGCGAACCATGACATAGACAGCGCCTGTACCACCATGGTGTTTTTGGGCCGAATGAAAGGCCATGACGTCGTCGAGCTCCGGAAGCCACTTGGCCAGGTAACTTTTCAGCTGGGCAATGCCATCGGGATTTCGCTCGCCTTTACCGTGCAGAATGATAACCGAGCGCAGACCATAGCGAACGCAGTCGCCAATAAAGCCAAACACTTCCCGGCGGGCCTGCTCAACGGTCATCCGATGCAGGTCCAGTCGTGCCTCAATTGGGTACTGTCCCAGTCGCAGCTTGCGAAAGACACCGTGCTGGATGCCAGGCGTTGCCAGGTCAGAACATCGTGGGCCGTCAGCGGCTCCACCATATCGGATGTTAGTGGGTTGCTGTCCTTGACGGCCTTGGCCACGGCTGCACGCTGGCGCTCCAAATGGCCAGGAGTGAGATCCCTGGGCGTCTGGACTTCCGCACGGTTGGGCTTCTTGATCCGTCGGACATCTTTCATTTCTTCAAGAAAGCTCAGGCGTTCTTCTTTAGTCGTCATGGCAGTGCTACTAGTACCTAATGAGTTCGGGAACTTTACCACCCGCTCCGCTTACCATAAAGAATCGTCGCGCGGCCTCAACTTTTACTTCAAACTCTTGCCGTTCGGCGTTCATTCAGTGAACTACACTGGAAACGGAAACATCACTGAAGCAAAGGCTCCCTCCATGGCAGCAGCAAATCCGGACAGCTCCCGACCACAGAATACGCGTGCCATCATGGCGTTTCTCCGGGAACATGCCCCTTTCTCCAGCATGGACGATACCCACCTCGCCCATTTCGCCGAGCATGCGACCCTGCGTTTCTATGCCGATGGCGATGAAGTCATCTCGCCGGACGACGGCATCATTAAACGATTTTACGTAGTCAAGCAGGGACGGATTCGCGGTGAACGTCATAACGCAAAGGATGACCGAACCGACACTACGTTTGAGATCAGCCTGGGCGAGTGCTTTCCCCTGGCCGCGCTGATCGGTGAGCGACCTACCAGAACCCTGCACCGGGCCGCCGGCGACACCTTCTGCCTGAGCATCGAACAAGACGCCTTCATCACCCTGTTTTCCGCCAGCGACTCATTCCGGGATTTTTGCCTGCGCGGCGTCAGCAGCCTGCTTGATCAGGTAAACCAGCGCATCCAGTCCAGCGCCATGGCGTCCATCGGCTCTAGCAATTCCCTGGATACACCACTGGAACGCTATGCGCTCAGAAACCCCATCGTCTGCTCGCCCGATCTGCCAGTGGAAAAGGCGGTGGCGCGAATGCATGAAAACAGCGTCGGCAGCATTATTGTCACCGATGACAACCGGCACCCCACCGGCATTTTCACGCTCCGGGATCTGCGAACTCTGATCGCCGAGCACAAGGCGCCGCTGGATGCGCCCGTTCGCCAGGTTATGACTCAGGATCCTATCTGCCTGCCGGCCCACGCCGATGCCTTCGAAGCGGCGATGCTGATGGCAGAGCATCATTTTGCCCACCTGTGCGTGGTGGACGATGAACACTGTCTGATCGGCGTGGTATCCGAGCGCGACCTGTTCTCCCTGCAGCGGGTGGATCTGGTCAATTTGGCCCGCACCATCGGCACCGCAACCCATTTGCGCACCCTGGTCAGCCTGCGGGCCGACGTCTCCCGCCTGGTCGATGCCATGCTGGCCCACGGTGCCGACTCGGGCCAAGTGGTGAAGATCATCACCACACTGAACGACGTTACAGTGCGCCGAGTGCTGGAACTGAACATCAAGAAAAACGACCCGGGCATCCCCTTCACATGGTTGACCTTCGGCAGCGAGGGGCGCCAGGAACAGACGCTGCTGACCGATCAGGACAACGGTATCCTGTTCGAGACGCCGGAGGGGATGACAGAGGATCAGGTACGGGAAAAGCTGCTGCCGTTCGCGCAGACCGTCAACCAGGAACTGGCCGAGTGCGGTTTTACCCTGTGCAAGGGCAACATCATGGCCAGCAACCCAAAGCTGTGCCTGAGCGCTGACGAGTGGGACGACTGGTTTATCCGGTTTATCGATGCCTCAACACCCCAGAACCTGGTCTACTCCTCGATCTTCCTGGACATGCGAGCGGTGTTCGGACCGACAAAACCGCTGGAGGAGTTGCTGGACAAGGTATTGTCCCGCATCCGCAAGAACGCCCTGTTCCAGAAGATGCTGGCCGGCAACGCATTCCAGCGGAAACCGCCCCTGACCATGTTCCGTAACTTTCGCTACGTGACCGATGGCAACAAACAGGCTCTGGATCTGAAGCGCCAGGGCCTAGCACCGTTCGTAGAATCGGTGCGGGTATTTGCCCTGGCCAATGGGGTGGGCACCGCCAACACCTTAGAGCGGATGGACGAGCTGGCCAAAAAAGGCGTTTTCGACCCGAAAGATGCCAATGCCTGGAAAGAAGGCTACAGCCTGATCCAGGCCATCCGCATGCGCTCGCACCAGGAGCTGCTGAATCGCGGTGAGGAACTGACTAACCTGATCGACCCGAACGACCTGAATCCCCTGGATCGTCGCATTTTGAGGGAATCCTTTCGGCAGGCCCAGCGCCTGCAACAGAAGCTGGAATTAACCTATCAACTCTAACCGCAACGCTGGGGGCGGGGCCTGACCATGCTTGAGCAAATCAAACAATGGCTGGATCGGCGCCGGGGAGGCCGGGGTAGCCATCTCGATCTGGACAACCTGCCCAAAGCCAAGATCCCGGGCGACCAGTTGCTGTCCGATTGCCGGCTGATTGTCCTGGACCTGGAAACCACCGGCCTGAATACCGCAAAGGATGAGGTCATTGCCATCGGCGCTGTCGCCATCAGCGGCGGCGCGATCCAGCTCAGCGACCAGTTTGATTTGATCCTGAAACGACCGGAGCTCGATATCACCGAAACAGTACTGATCCACGGCATAGGCAATGAAGCCCTGACCCAGGGCC
Source organism: Marinobacter similis (assembly GCF_000830985.1). Classification (GTDB taxonomy): domain Bacteria; phylum Pseudomonadota; class Gammaproteobacteria; order Pseudomonadales; family Oleiphilaceae; genus Marinobacter; species Marinobacter similis. Next base: position 3,620,445 of record NZ_CP007151.1, read on the forward strand.
ATGAAACCGAAGACGCTTTGCTTTACCTGCTGGAATGGATGAACGGCGATCCGGTGTTGGCGTTTCACTCCGCCTTCGACCAGAAGTTTCTCGAGAAAACTCTCCGTAGCCAGCTTGGCTATACCGCCAGCCACACCTGGATGGATGTCGCCGACCTTTTACCGGTGTTCTTCCCCAAGGCAAAACCGGGGGGCAAGGGCCTTGATCACTGGAGCGACTTTTTCGGCCTGGAGGCCAGCGCCCGTCACAATGCCGCAGCTGATGCCCTGGTGACCGCAGAACTGACGCTGGTGGCTTTGAACCGGGCCCACAAGGACGGCGTGAAGACCCTCCGCCAACTGCACGACAAACTGCACTACCATCGGCGCCTTCAGAACATGCATCGCTTCTGAAACAGGCCCAATCCAGCTGACCAAAAAACAGTTGAACCTCGGGCAAATTACTGAGAATTAGACCTTTTGCCAATATCCATAAAGCACTTGACAGGTAAAGTCAGAGAGGACAACAAGTCGGAGCTTTACTATATGAACAACAAATGCTCTATCCGAAAAACCCCATATAAAAACCGCTCGTTCGCCAAAACAAAAACACAGGAGTGAACCTATGTCAGGTCATAGCTACGACGCTGAAAACTATTGGAAGGCAAACCTGCGCCTGATTATCGGAAGCCTGGTCGTTTGGGCCCTGGTTTCTTACGGCTTTGCGATTCTGCTTCGCCCCATGCTCGCCGGTATTCCCATCGGCGGAACCGATCTGGGCTTCTGGTTCGCCCAGCAAGGCTCAATCCTTACGTTTATCGCCCTGATTTTTCACTACGCGTGGCGCATGAACAAAATCGATGAAAAATTCGGCGTGCATGAGGAGTAAGAACCGATGAGCCAATTTGCTATCAACATAATTTTTGTAGGGGGCTCGTTCCTCCTCTACATCGGTATTGCGATCTGGGCAAAAGCCGGCAGTACCAAAGACTTCTACGTTGCCGGCGGCGGCGTGCACCCGATCACCAATGGTATGGCTATCGGCGCTGACTGGATGTCCGCAGCATCGTTCATCTCCATGGCGGGCCTGATTGCCGCCGGCGGTTACGCCAACTCTACTTTCCTGATGGGCTGGACTGGCGGCTACGTGCTGCTTGCCATGCTGCTGGCTCCCTACCTGCGGAAGTTCGGCAAGTTCACCGTACCCGAGTTCATCGGTGATCGCTTCTACAGCAAGAACGCACGCCTGGTGGCGGTTCTCTGCCTGATCGTTGCTTCGGTGACCTACGTTATTGGTCAGATGGCGGGCGCCGGCGTTGCCTTCTCGCGGTTCCTTGAGGTCGACGCCACCCTGGGTCTGATCATTGCCGCCATTGTGGTCTTCATTTACGCCGTTCTCGGTGGCATGAAGGGCATTACCTACACCCAGGTGGCGCAGTACTGCGTTCTGATCATTGCCTACACCATTCCTGCGGTGTTCATTTCGGTCCAACTGACCGGCAACCCGATTCCCGGTCTTGGCCTGTTCTCCACCCACGTGGACTCCGGCGTGCCGCTGCTCACCAAACTGAACCAGGTCATCACTGATCTCGGTTTTAACGAGTACACCGCGGACGTCGACAACAAGTTGAACATGGTGCTGTTTACCCTGTCACTGATGATCGGTACTGCAGGCCTGCCCCACGTCATCATTCGCTTCTTCACCGTGCCGAAAGTTGCCGATGCGCGCTGGTCCGCCGGCTGGGCCCTGGTATTCATCGCCCTGCTTTACCTGACCGCGCCGGCTGTTGCTTCCATGGCACGCCTGAACCTGATGACCACCATCTACCCGGATGGCACTGCGGCCGCCCCGATTGAATACGACGAGCGCCCGAATTGGGTCAGGGAATGGGAAGTCACCGGTCTGATCCAGTTCACCGACAAAAACGAAGACGGACGCATTCAGCTGTACAATGACAGCCCGGCGTTCGAATCCGAGGCGCAATCTCGCGGCTGGGAAGGCAATGAACTGGTGGTCAACCGGGACATCCTGGTACTGGCCAACCCGGAGATTGCCAACCTGCCAGGCTGGGTTATTGGCCTGATTGCAGCTGGTGGTCTGGCGGCCGCCCTGTCCACGGCGGCAGGTCTGTTGCTGGCAATATCCTCGGCCATCAGTCACGACCTAATCAAAGGCTCGATCAATCCCAACATCTCCGAGAAAGGTGAACTGCTGGCAGCACGGATATCCATGGCCGTCGCAATCGTGGTGGCCACCTGGCTAGGGGCAAATCCGCCGGGCTTTGCAGCCCAGGTGGTGGCATTGGCGTTCGGTATTGCCGCAGCGTCGCTGTTTCCGGCCCTGATGATGGGTATCTTCTCCAAGCGGATTAACAACACCGGCGCCATTGCCGGCATGCTGACCGGTCTGGGCTTCACCCTGGCGTACATCTTTGTGTACAAGGGTTGGCTGTTCATTCCGGGCACCAACAACCTGCCAGACACACCGGAGAACTGGGTACTGGGCATCTCTCCGCTGTCCATCGGCGCGGTTGGTGCAATCGTCAACTTTGCGGTAGCCTTCGTGGTATCCAACGCTACTGAAGAGCCGCCCGTTGAGATTCAGGAGCTGGTTGAGAGCGTCCGTTACCCACGTGGTGCGAGCCAGGCTCAAGACCACTAAGCTACACGCGACCTGATTCAATACATTGACAGGTTGTACTGAACGGGCTTCCTCGCCGAGGGAGCCCGTTCTTTTTTGAGGAAACGTTTTTATGTTCTGGACCTTTGTCGCCACTGTTTTCTGTGGCCTGGGCGCCGCCGGGATTGCCCTCGGCATTCGTGCGGCCACCCGCAATCACGCTCCCAAGTGGATCATCCCGGCGTTTGCCGGCCTGGGTATGCTTGGTTACCTGATCCACGGTGAGTACACCTGGTACGACCACAAGAAAGACATGCTCCCCGAGGAAGCGGTGGTCGTCGACACCGAAACCGATGGCATCCTTTGGCGCCCCTGGACTTTTGCTTTCCCCTATGTGACAGCCTTTTCCACCGTCGACACCGAAAGCATCAGCCAGGATACAGCCAACCCGGACATCGTCCGCTTCACGCTGTACCGTTTTGAACAGAAGTTGACGGACGCGATCTCCCACCGGGTCCATATTCTCAACTGCCAATCCCGGGAACTGGTGCCACTGGGCTCTGATGGCACACCCCGAGTCGATAACATGAAAATGCTCGACACCACGGATAGACTGCTGACAACCGTCTGCACCAGCTAATATGACGACTCCAGAATGCCTGCAACCGAGAGAACCGCGTATCCATGATTAGTGCCTGGCTGCTGGTTTTAATTTCCATCACCTACATTTCGGTGCTGTTTGTCATCGCCTGGGCCGGTGACAAACACCCCGGGCTTTACCGGCGCAGGCTCGCGCGCTCGCATATCTACGCGCTGTCCCTTGCGGTGTATTTCACCTCCTGGACCTTTTACGGCGCGGTTGGCCGCGCCACCCAGGAAGGGCTGGGCTTTCTCCCCATCTACCTTGGTCCCTTGCTGGTGTTTATCTTTGGCGCCCCCTTGCTGCGCCGGATCATCTACATCAGTAAGCGCAACAACAGTACGTCGATAGCCGATTTCATTGCCTCGCGCTATGGCAAGTCCCAATCACTTGCCGCCATGATCGCAACCTTTGCACTGATTGGCAGCGTTCCCTACATTGCACTGCAGCTTAAAGCCATATCCATGGGCTTTAACGTACTTTCGGAAACCGGACCAGGTATTCACATAAGCAGCAGCGCGCCCTGGGCCGACTCGGCCTGGTACATCACGCTGGCACTGGCCGTGTTCACCGTGTTGTTCGGCACCCGTCACCTCGAATCCACAGAGCACCATCGAGGCATGATTCAGGCGGTGGCGTTTGAGTCCCTGATCAAGCTGGTGGCGTTCGTGGCCGTGGGCCTGTTCGTTGGCTACGGACTCTACGGCGGCTTTGGTGATCTGCTCGGCCGGGTGCAGGAAGCCGACCTGATTGGCACCCTGACCATGGACGGTGTTGAAGCCCCGGCATTTATCACCCAGACCCTGGTGGCGATGCTGGCTATCATCTGCCTGCCGCGACAATTCCACGTCATGGTAGTCGAAAACACCGATCATCGGGATTTCGAAGTCGCACGCTGGGCTATGCCCATCTATCTGATTATTGCCAGCGCCTTTGTGCTACCAATTGCCGCCGCTGGCCTGCTCTCGCCCGGGGGCGTGACCGGTAACCCCGACGTTCTCATTCTGCAACTGCCGATCCAGGCTGGTGAGAAATGGCTCGCCATTCTCGCCTTCCTGGGCGGCGGCTCAGCGGCTGCGGCCATGGTGATTGTCTGTTCGGTGGCCATCGCTACTATGGTCAGCAACGAAATCATCATGCCGGCGCTGTTGAAATTTTTTCGGCCCGGAATGAACCGCCGCACCGACCTCAGCCACCTGTTGTTAAGAATCCGCCGGGTTGCCATTTTTGTGGTGCTGCTGACCGCTTACGGCTTCTACCGCATGGCCAGCGAAGACTACAGCCTGACGGCGTTTGGCCTGTTGTCCTTTGCCGCTGCCGCGCAGTTTGGCCCAGCTCTGGTCGGCGGTATCATCTGGCGCGGGGTAACTACATGGGCGCGGTCTGGGGATTGGCACTGGGCTTCTTGATGTGGTGCTACACCCTACTGTTGCCGGCCCTGGCAACTACCGGCTGGATGACCGACACCCTGATCAACCAGGGCCTCTGGGGCCTGGGTTGGACTCGCCCGACGGCACTGTTCGGCTCTGACTTCGACCAGATCAGCCACGGCATTATCTGGAGCCTTGGCATCAACACCCTGACCTACGTGCTTCTGTCGCTGCTGACACGTCAACGTGTGCGAGAGAAGATCCAGATCGCGTCGTTCTTCCATGACCCACAACCCAGGGCCGAAACGCCTCAGCACCAGAGCTGGCAAGGCGAAATCCTGACCTCGGATCTGCAAGCATTAACCGACCGATTCATGGGTGAAGAGCGGTCCGAGACTATTTTGCGCAATTACGAACGCCGCAACGCCATTCGCCTGCACCCTCAGCGTCCAGCCTCCAATCACCTGATGAAGTACATTGAACGCCAACTTGCCTCGGTGATTGGCGCCTCCACGGCGAGGGTGGTCCTGGAATCCACACTGACCGGCCGCGACATGCAGATCGAGGACGTCGTCAGTATTGTCGACGAAGCTTCGCAGGCCATGACTTTCAGCCGGGAGTTGCTGCAATCGGCTATTGAGAACATTCGCCTTGGGGTATCCGTGGTCAACCACCAGCAGCAACTGGTGGTCTGGAACCAACGCTATCTGGAGCTGTTCACCTACCCGAAAGGTTTCGTGCGGGTGGGTCGGCCAGTGGAAGATCTCATGCGCTATAACCTGACCAACGCTAACCTGTCAGCCCGACGCATTGATGAAATCATTGCCGACCGCTGCGGCAGCATGCGTCAGGGCGAGCCCATGTCGTACGAGCGCCAACGCCTGACGGCACCGTGATAAGGATTGATGGCAGCCCCATCCCCGGTGGAGGCTACGTCACCACCTTCCAGGACATCACCGCCATGCGCCGGACTGAGCAGGCGCTGAAGGAAACCAACATCTACCTTGAGCAGCGGGTCAAAGAGCGTACCCAGGAACTGCAGGTCATTAACGAGCAGATGTTGAAAGCGAAATCCGTTGCGGAACAAGCGAACCAGAGCAAGACCCGCTTCCTGGCATCGGCGAGTCACGACTTGCTTCAGCCCCTCAACGCTGCCCGATTATTCACCTCAGCGCTGGCCGGAAAGGCTCCAGTGGGCGAAGAAAAGGATCTGGTTAATCACATCGACAGCTCCCTGGGTGCCGCCGAGGAGATCATCAGCACCCTTCTGGACATTTCCAAGCTGGATGCCGGTGCGCTTGAGCCAGACATTGGCGTATTCCCGGTGAACGACATCCTGCGTCACCTGGCCACAGATTTCTCGGCGATCGCCAAGGATCAGGGGCTGGAACTGCATGTAGTACCCAGCACCGCGTGGGTACGGTCTGACGCCAAGCTGTTGCGCCGGGTGGTGCAGAACTTCCTCTCCAACGCCATTCGCTACACCCCAAAGGGTAAGATCCTGCTCGGTTGCCGACGCCTGAGAGGCTTTCTCCGGATTGATGTCTGGGATACTGGTCCGGGCATTCCGGAAGACCAGTTGGCGCACATCTTCGAGGAATTCCGCCGCTTCCAGACTGGCCGCGACAAAAAAGGCCTGGGTCTTGGCCTGGCCATCGTGGACCGGATCAGTGGCATGCTCGACCACCCGATCACCGTGCATTCCATTCAGGGTCGTGGCAGCCTGTTCGGCATTACCGTCCCGCTGGCGGCACCGGAACAGATACCCGCCGCCGCTCCACAGCCCGCAACCGGATCGCGTCGGGTTTCAAGCCTTGGCGGCCTCCATGTGCTGTGTATCGATAACGACCCCGCCATTCTCCAAGGCATGGTCGCGCTGCTGGGTAACTGGAAGTGCGATGTCACCGCCGCAGAAAGCCTGGATGACGCCACCGAGCAGCTCAACGGCCATGCTCCTGAGATCATCCTCGCCGACTACCAGCTGGACGATAACAAGAACGGTCTGGATGCCATGGATAGTCTGAGAGCGGCGTTGAGCGAGAATATTCCAGGAATCCTGATTACCGGCTACATGGCGCCGGAAGTGCGGGAAGATGCCATTGCCAGGGGCTACCATCTGCTCTATAAACCTGTGAAGCCCGCTGCACTGCGGGCCCTGGTCAACAAGTTGCTGAAGCAGAAACGGTCATGAGCGAATCCAGCTACCGAGGGGACGCCTTTCACAAACTGACGTACCTGGTCATCGACGACTTCGAAAACTTCCGTCTGTCCCTGCGCCAGATGCTTCGAGCCTGCGGGGCCGACCGGATTGAACTGGTCGGCAACGCCGAGCAGGCGATCAAATACTGCACTTACAATCATGTGGATGTGGTGCTGTGCGACTACAACCTTGGTGAGGGCAAAAACGGCCAGCAGGTGCTTGAAGAGCTGCGCCACAAGAACCTGCTGAGGCGCTCATCGCTGTTTCTGATGGTCACTGCAGAAACCTCCAAGCAAATGGTGATGGGGGCACGGGAGAACCAGCCCGACGGCTATCTGACCAAACCCATCAACCGAGCCTTGCTGGAGCAGCGTCTGATCACACTGATTGACCAACGCAAGGCACTGTTGCCGATTAACCGGGAAATCGACCGGGAAAATTATCCAGAAGCCATCTCGCTCTGCCTCCAAGCCCTGCCCCGGAATCCCCGCCATAAGACCTGGCTCTTGAAGACACTGGGTGATCTCTACTTCCGCCTGGGAGATTTGAGCCACGCTGCCAAGGTCTTTGACGACGTGCTGCAACAGCGGGAACTGTCCTGGGCAAGGCTCGGGCGCAGCCAGGTGTTGCTGGCTAATCGCAGCCACGATCAGGCCGTCGCCAATCTCAAGCAACTGATCGATACCCACCCCGATTACATGGAAGCCTACGACCTGCTCGCCGACGGGCTGCGCCAGCAAGGCAAACTGTCTGAAGCACAGCGGGTACTCGAGCAGGCCACCGTGCAATCACCCAATGCCCTGCTTCGGCAAAAGCAGTTGGCGGAGGTTGCCGAAGCCAATCAGGACATCGGCACTGCGGCCGATGCCTGGCGCCGAACAGTATCACTCGGTACCCACTCGATACACGACAGCGCCGATCATTATCTGGCCTTGGGACAGAGCCTGTCAGAACTGAGTGAGGACGAAGACAGTGGTCAGAGCGTCGAACACGCAACCGAGGCCTTGGAAATCCTTGGCTCCATGGAGAAGCGCTTTGCCGACCAGCCGGCAGTGAGCCTTCGCAGCCGAATTGTTCAATGCCGAGTGCTGTTTGGACAGGGACAGCATCGAGAGGCAGAGGCACTGCAAAGCAGTCTTAAGGCGGAGTTCGACAGTAACCCTCTGATCGATCCCGACATCAGTCTGGACTATGCAAAGACCCTGTTTCGCATTGGCAGTGACGGTGACGCCAAAGATCTTCTGGGCCGCCTCGCCGAAGAGCACAGCAACGAGGCAGAGCTCCTGAAACGCATCGAAGCTCTGCTGGATGAGCCGGTCGGATTCCGCCAAAAACTAAAGGCTCGAAACCTGACCAGAGATGGCATAAAAGCGTTCGAGGCCGGCGACCTCGCTGCCGCGGCCGCAGCGTTTACCGAAGCGCTCGCAGTGGTCCCGAACCACACCTCGGTGAACCTGAATCTGGTTCAGGTGTTGCTGAAAATCTACGAGGCAGATCCAACCAGTCGCGAACCGCTGGAACAGTGCCGGGCAAGACTGGACCGCCTCCAGGGATTGCCGGAACAACATCGACAACATCGGCGCTATATCGCACTGAGCCAGAAACTGAAGGGATTAACCGCATGACCGATAATCCCAAGGACTTCACCAACCTCACCAACCCGACCAATGACAGTGACCAGAGCATCGACTTTTCGATGGTCCTGGCCTCAGCCGTCCATGATATGAAGAACTCTCTGGGGATGCTGCTGAACTCCCTGGACGAGCTAAGAACCGAGCATGGCTCAACTTTCAACGGCTCGCCACGCTTTAACTCCCTGCAGTACGAGGCCGAGCGCATGCACAACGATTTAGTGCAGCTGCTGGGCATCTATCGTCTCGGCGAGGAGAACCTGTCGGCGCATCTTGAAGAACATTACCTGCGACTTCCTGGCCGAGCACATGGCGCGCCATGTACCCCTACTCCAGGGTCTGGGTATAGAAGCCCTAATCGATGCCAGCGACATCACCGGTTTCTTTGATGCAGACCTGTTGACCGGGGTGTTGAACAACACCATAAACAATGCCCTGAGATACACCAGGAACAACATTCGCCTGACAGCCGAGACTCGTGAGGGTTACCTGGTAATTGGGGTGGAAGATGATGGTGAAGGCTATCCAGAGAGCATGCAACACACAGGAACCCTGAGCTTTAAATCCCTGGACTTCAACACCGGCAGCACCAGCCTGGGGCTGTTCTTCGCATCCTCGGTTGCCCGGCTGCACCGGGAAGGTGACAGAACCGGTTCCATCAAGCTGCACAATGGTGGCCAGTTCGGTGGCGGCGTTTTTGAGATCTGGCTGCCCTGAGCAATTCACATTTCTCGGGCATGACGTCTCTTGGTTCACTTCCAAGAAAACCTGCCAGCCAGTGCAACCGTTTGTTTTTTATTTATACGTTATCGTAACCACCCCTTGCGCTGAACTAGATGAAGAGTTCAACTAAACCCATGGGTACAGTCACACTACGGACAATGTGTTAGACAGAAGGGAAGCTAGGTATTTGACCTACTCCCTAATGCGATACAAAAAAATAGATTCCGTAGATGTGGGGTACTTCATGAAAGACCACCTAAACTTCAAAAAAATCACTCTTTCCGCCGGCTTGGCATCCTGCCTCTTAGCACCACACTCTGTCTTGGCCGCCGATGATTCAGCCACAGCCAGCGCAAATGTCATCGCACCGATTCAGATCACCAAAACAGCGGACCTTGTCTTTGGGGACTTTGCTCCGGGTGTTGGCGGCACGGTAACGGTCTCTACCAGCGGCGCGAGAACCGCCACCGGGCCAATTCTCTCAGCTTCGGGTGCTAGCTCCTCCGCGGCGCAATTCGATGTCGTAGGTGAAGCAAATGCTACCTACTCGATTTCCTACTCAGGCGATACGGCTCTTACAAATACGACCGGCGGCGGGGGCGAAACCATGCTTCTGACCAGACACTCTGATCTTACCGGTGCCGGTGCAATAGCGGGAGAAGTGACCTCCGGAACACTGGGCATAACCGGCACCCAGTCTATCTACCTGGGAGGTACCCTTGCGGTCTCGGGCACACAGGTGCCCGGCAGTTATCAGGGAACCGTGACAGTGACCGTGGAGTATAATTAGGATTCAGACAAATGATGCGCGGCTTTGAGCATACAGCTCTGATGAAATGAAACTGGTAAATGTCGCCTGTCTCTCGGACCTTGCGAGAGGGTGCCTTTTACGACTCCGGGAGACCCTTCTATCAAATGGAAGATTCTTATAAATCGAATCGCTGCTCTGATTATTTGGCAGTAATGATTCTCGGCGCGAGCCTGGCATTCGCGCCCTCTTTATTTGCATTAGATCTTACGGTTACCCGGACCCAGGATTTAGCATTTGGCAGTTTTGCTGCCGTCAACGGCGGAAGCATAACCATAGGCAACTTCGGCAGCCGGACATCCACTGGATCAATCTGGCTCAACCCATCTGCTGGCGGAACCTCTGCGTTGTTTAGTTTGGCAGGCGATCCTGACAGCACCTTTGCTGTAATGCTCCCGGCAAATGGTACCGTTTTTCTCACCGGACCCGGCTCCCCCATGCCAGTAAGCAACTTCACCAGCAACCCAGCCGGAGTCGATGGCCGGCTGGATATATTGGGTACCGGGGTGGTCAGAGTCGGCGCAACACTGGGCGTTAGCTCCGGGCAAATTCCGGGAGCTTATAGCGGTAATTTTTTTATTACCGTCAACTACAACTAGATTAGATGGATAATCACACGCACGGAGCTCGGGATCTCGATGACTGGTGTATTCCGCTCGTTGCTATTTTTTGTGTTCGGAGGGGTCCTCTGGGGACATTCCCTTGCCAGCGCTGATGTGCTTATTTACCCCACCCGCCTGGTGCTTGAAGAGGGCACGAGGGCCGCTAAACTCGAACTGGTCAATCGCAGCTCGGAAGCTGCAACCTTCCGGATTCACCTGGTTAACCGACGGATGAACCAGTTCGGTGAATTCAGTCCGGCAGAACCGCCTTTGCCCGACGAGCTATTTGCAACCGGCCTCATCCGGTATTCACCTCGTCAGGTAAGGATTGAGCCGGTGAAGCCCAGACCATCCGGTTAGCGGTTCGGAAACCCGCAAATCTCGCTCGGGGTGAGTATCGCTCGCACCTCCTGTTTGCCAGGCAACCAGAGGTGAATGCAGCATCGAGCGTTGAAAATATCCCGAACAGCAAAACTCAAGGGGTCGAAGTCCGGCTTCAAGCACTAGTTGGGGTGTCCGTCCCAATCATCGTCCGTCATGGCAAGTTAGACGCTGATGTTTCCTTATCCAATTTAACCCTCGAAGCTTCAGCACCCGACACCAGCTTCCTGCGCTTTGACATTTTACGAAGCGGCGAACAGTCGGTTTATGGCGACATCTCGGTCAGTCTTATTCGCGCCAATGAGGAGACGGTTGTTGCCCGCGCGCGGGGAGTTGCCGTCTATTATCCCAATGAACTCCGCATCGCCCGCTTCAGCCTCCCAGTTGAAAGCAAGGCACCACGACCTGGAGACCGTCTAACAGTTCGTTTTACCACGCCGATCAATCAAGGAGAAAAACTGCTTGCTGAAGCGTCCCTGGTAGTTCAATGACCTGGATACAAGGGAGTTGAATCGCCAATGGATAAACGAAAGGTCCGGATCTTCGTCCTGTTGGTGCCATTCCTTCTGTTACTTCATTCGTCTGTTCGGGCCCAGAGTGGGGCCGCTGCATCCAGAGAGTTCCTCTTACTGGAGGTTCAACTCGACGGCATCACCCTTTCTGAAGCAATACCCGCCTATGCCGATTCAAGCCATACCTTTCTGCCGCTGGGTTCGTTGGCCAATCTTTTGACCCTCGGAATAGACGTATCTCTAGACACAGGCACTGCAGAGGGATTTATCGTAACGCCCGAGGCCCTGTTTGGGCTTGATGTCCAACGGGGGCGGGTCAGCTACGGCCCAATCAGCGAAAACTTTGACCCAAGCCGGCTGGTCATCATAGATGAAGACGATATTTACATTGCCAGCTCGCTGCTGGAACGCTGGCTCCCCATTCAACTCGACGTAAATTATTCGCGCCTGCTTCTAACCGTTATTGCCAAGGTACGCCTTCCTCTGCAAGCCAAGCTGGAACGGCTTCGCAGGCAAGGCGAAAGCCCGGAAAACAAAACGGCACGGTTTCAAAGATTCCCCAAACTGAAACCGGAGTACCAGTTGGCGACTGTTCCTTTTATCGACCAAACATTATCAACACAGGCAACTCGCCAGGCCGATCAGCAAAGGATAGATAATCGGTATTCAGCTTTCCTCACCTCAGATCTCCTGTATATGGAATCCGCACTCCGCATCAACATCGAGGAGGAGGATGAACCGGATCTTCGGGCAACCCTGTCACGTTACGATCCTGAGGGTGAGCTCCTGGGGCCGCTTGAAGCAACGTCTGTAGTCCTTGGCAACTACGGCAGCTTCAGCAATGAGAACATCAATCGAGCTGAATCCGGGAACGGCGTCACTGTTAGCAACCGGCTATTGACCACATCCAGCAGTTACGACCAACAGACTCTCGAAGGCGATCTGCCACCGGGCTGGGACGTTGAGCTTTACTACAACGACGTTTTCGTGGGGTTACAAGAGGCGAACGAGGAGGGTCGTTATCGATTCGAAGATCTCCCTCTCAATTTCGGTAGGAATGATTTCCGATTGGTATTCAATGGCCCACTGGGTCAGACCCGTGTAGAAACCCAATCATTTGATTTGTCCGATTCGCTCGTCCCTCCGGGACAGTTCAAGTACCGATTTTCCGAACATCGGGATGAGCAGGGCAACCCACGCTCCACAATCAACACCGACTTCGGCCTGACACGGCAATTGACCGCATCAGCGGGTTATGTGCGAACCCCTTTGGGCAGCGAAGAGGAGGAATATGGCTACAGTGACATAAGGATGTTTGGCGCCGGCTGGAGTGGCAGTGTTGGCGCTGTGGATCAGCTGGGGCACGGCCATCTCACCCAAGCCAGCGTGCGAACCAGACTCGGGGGGACCTCCGTAAGAGTTGCCCATGCACTTCTCAATGATTTTGACAGTGAGATTTTCCCGGCAAACAATGACCCGGTAACCCACAGCACTACCCTGCGCATCAACGGCGCACTTCGCTTGCCCTCCAATTGGCTGCTGCCCTTCACCATCGACAGCGCCAACGAAACCCGAGAATCCGGCACCGTACTCAATACCCATGCTGCGCGAATATCTGCCTATGTATGGGGCTCGGTCCTGACGAACAGCTTGAACTGGCAAGAAACAATGGGACCCACTCAGGCCAACGGTTCATTCACCGCAAGTCGACGCATCGGTGCGTTGAATTTTCGCAGCCAGCTGGACTATTCCGTGCAGCCTGACTACGCACTCACCGCTTTCGGTATCAATGGCAGCCTTCCCATTAGACGAGGCTACCGGTTCAGTGCTGGAATTAATCATCAATTTGAATCGCCTAATACCCGTTACAGCCTGGGCCTCGCCAAAACGGCCGGCCGGTTTGGCTTGGCTTTTAACGGGAGTTACGACGATAACGACGATTATTTGGTAGGGGCACAGTTATTCGTGTCGATCGGACCCAGGCCCCATCGACGTTCCTGGCGTTCTGGGGCTCGCCCCGTCGCAGATACGGGTGCAACTTTGGTGCGTGTGTTCCATGACAGAAACAACAATGGCTTGCGTGACAACCAGGAGCCTGGCCTTCAAGATGTTGCGTATTGGCCAATGGTGCCAGACACCCCGGTCGATCAAGCGCCGAAGGCCTCGCGCTCATTGATCGACTACCGCCACGTCGCTATGCGGCAATAGAAATCGATAACAGCACTCTCTCTGATCCTCTCTGGCAACCGACTCAGCGGGTACCGGGTACTTCCACGCCCCGGCCGTACTATGGAGTTGGAACTGCCGGTAGTACTCACCAGTGAAATTGATGGCACAGTTTACCTTGTGGACGCTAAAGGCGGCCGCGGCATCGGAGATGTCCTTGTCGAACTGATAAACGATAAAAATACCGTCATCACAAGCACTAAATCCGGATGGGACGGTTTCTACATCCTCGATCAAATTCCGCCCGGAGACTACACCTTGAGGATCTCACCCCAACAACAGAACCGCCTGAACTTGAAAACAGGGCCTGGCCGTCGTATCAGCTTTGCTTCCGGAGGTAGCTTCATCAGTGGCCAGGACTTATTGATCGAGAGACGGTCTGATTGAACTGAGTGGCTTGGCAGGTTTTCGTTCAGGCAATAAAAAACCCCAGCTCCTCTGGCGCCGGGCGCTTTTCCATAGCTTGCTGAAACTGGGTGCTGGCGCGAATCAGTGATGTCAGTAGCGACATGGCGTTGTGTCCTCCCTCGGCTCACGGCGTGGTGTGCCGGAAAATCATCGTCTGAAGTGCTGTGAAGCACGTTTCGGGCCATGATTAAAGAAAATGGCGGGTACTACACGGGTCAGAACTGAAAGCGGACCAGGAAGCCAGCCTTGTCAGTGTCTGTTTCAGGCTGAATGTCGGAGACGAAGGCGTAGTCGAAATCTGACTGTCGATAAAATGCCGAAAACTCTACGTTGCGATTGAGGCGATAGGCGACACTCAGGATGTGGTTGCGTTCCACAGAATCGAACGCAGGGTGTGAAGGGTCAAAATTAGCGACCCGATCCCATACCAGGGTATCGATGCGGTCGAGTTCTTCGTAGGTATATGCAAGTTCCAATCGTGATCTGAATTCAAGCACGCCAGTGACGAACACTCCCCGTTTAACCAGGTCTCTGCTTTGGATTGGTGTTGAGCGGCCCTGTTCGCCCTTGGTGGTCAGGCCCAATGTGTATTGGCTGTACTGGGCGAGTAAGCGATAGCCGGTTATCAGCGATGATTGTGGTGAGTAGGTAAGGTTAAGGCCGGCCTGAGCGCGTTCGTCGTTATGTTTTCCGCTATATAAGCTTCCCACCGCAGAGCCGGTCTTGGTGTGGTGGTAGCCCCCGTAGACAGTCTGAGAGCTCTTTGCGCCTTTTCGTTTATAAGCCAGGGTCGCTTCGAATAGAGGGGAGTTGTTACCTTTAAGGTTTGGGTCAACCTGGCCGTTCATATAATGATTGTAAGAACTTCCGGGATCACCGCGGCCACCAAACACACCGAGCGAAGCCGTCCATCGATGTATCTGGGTTTCCAGGTTGACGCCGCTGACCAATTCTTTATCGATGTAATAGGCATGGGGTGCGTCGTGGCGATGGCGGTAGGGCGCTTCATCCAGTGACAGGCCGTAAGGATTAATCATTCGACCGATGTCTACTGACCAGTTTTCTCTTTGATAAAGTGCTGCTGCTTCGCGTACCGGATGTTCACCATAGTAGATCAGACTCGTTCCGATGTTTTTGTAGTAGTCACCGCAGGAGGCATTATCTCGTTCGAAGCATAGATCATCGGCCAGGGGGACCCATTCAATACGCGCCGACCAGGCAGAATCGGGCGCGTTATAGACCAGGCCAACCAGCACCTGGGTCATTTTCCAGACCTGGGTTTCACGGCCAGAGGTATTGTTCAGAGCCTCATCAGAAATGAAGCCGCCGGTCACCTCGCCGTAGATGTCGAACAGGTCAGGCTGCAGCGCGTGCGTGGTCGCACTAAGAGCCCAAATCAATGCAGTACCGGGGAAGAACTGGCGACCTGTCATCGTCTTCAAACCTCAGTAATGAGGAATGTAGGGCGGATGTCCGGACGCTAGGCACTTCACTGGCCCATTTATTTCTTTCCGGACCCGTCGATTGTAAAGTGTCGTGCAAGGAGTGAGCCACTGGACATAAATTCCTTACGGGCCAGAAGCTCTTGAGAGGTTCAAGTGGGGGGTGGATAGAAACTGTGACAGGCACTGTAAAAATAACTGACTAATGCAACTATTGAGTGCGATTTGATGCCAAGTGAGCCTATCTAGGTATTGTTTTAGGCCCCTGCAGTGCGAATGTAAGTACCACAGCAAGGCCCGCACACCCAGCAAGCCCGAGCAGGAGTTCGTAATTAAAGGCCTGGGCAATCATCCCGCCGAGCAAACCGAAGATGCCCGCAAAGATGACCTGAATGGAAGCCTGCACGGTAAAGTCCGTACCTGCCCACTGCTGCCGACAAAGATTCATCATCATCGCAAACAACACCACCGTGGATGCGCCATCGGCCAATTGCTCGGCGATTCCAACTCCGTATACCAAGGCAGTGCCGGTGCCCTTAACTGCGACCAGTGTCCAGGCGTTGATGGTCACGGCCTGGGCGATACCTGCCCAGATCAGGCTGCGTCGGCCACCCAGTCTGGTATACAGCCATCCGCCGATGGCCGCTCCCAACAGGCCAACCACTGTGGTGGCCAGAGTGAAGTTTCCAATGGCTTCGGATGTCCAGCCACCGTCAGTCAGCATCGGACGCACCATGCCTGAACCCATGGCATCACCAACTTTGTAGCAGGCCACAATGCCCAACCAGAACAGCATCCCAGGCTGGCGAATAAGACCAATAAAGCCTTCAATGATGCTCGGCTGGGGTTCATTTGCTGACTCAGAAGACCGATGGGGAGTGCGAAGAATGGGGGCCCGAAAAACCAGCACCAACAGCAGAATCAACAGACCTGCGGGCAGTAAGAGAGCGATCTGTGTGTCTACGTGGTTGGCCAGAATTAGCAAAAGAGCGCCGCCAGCCAACATGCCAACTTTGTAGCCGGCCACCTGCAATGTGTTGGCAAATCCTCGCCATTTAGCGGGAACATGACGAACCGCCAGACCATCGGTAATGATGTCCTGGGTCGCCATCAGCAGGTTGATCAACAAGATTCCAGCGACCGTCAAGGGCAGCCACGGCCCTTCAGAAGTCAGGCCGACTATTCCGAGCCCAATCAGGCACAAGGCGGCCGCTGATTGTAGCCCGAATACCCAGCGCACTGGAGCCACGTTCCACAGGCTGCGATCAATCACTGGCGCCCATAAGGCTTTCAGAATCCAGGGCAAAGCCAGCAGTTTCAGCGCGCCGATCCAGGCAAGGCCGATGCCAGCCTCTCGCCAAAAAACTGGCAAGGCGTGGGCAAACAGTCCGGACGGCAAGCCTTGGGCGAGGTAGAGCGCCAGAAGGGTCGCCAAGGTTGCCTTGGGAAATGCTGGCACCGCTGTCACTTGAGAGGTCATAGGCCCGGACTTGAGTCGAAATGGTCTGCGCTTTTTGCCACAAACTGCGCGGTTGAGCAAACAGCAAAAGGACAGGCCAAGTCGTTGTGATGTTTGCTATCTGTCAGGCAGTGACGGGGGAACGGTTGTCGGGACAGCGTCAGAGTATCGTAATCCCGAACCAGGAATAGGGCGATACAGGCGGCCAGCATCGGCCAGGTGGCAAAGAACAGGATGAAGATAAAGTGCTGCAGGGGCCTTTTATTAAGGTGGAACCCAGCCCCTGATGATCTTAACCCTCCATTAACCAGCCTCTAGATAGTCTATACCCCGTCGTTTACCGCAGACCCGACCGCGCCTGATTGGATTTTGTTTATGTGTCGCTTCACCTGCTCGAAAGTATTACTGATTGTTTTCCTCGGCCTGGCTGTTGTCGGCTGTAATTCGTTATCTACAAGCCCGGATTATCTCGCTCAGGCCGATTCCGACCGACAGAATGTCGTTTCCTGGTCGGAAATGGACGTTGGTTCGGAAACAACCTACCTGAATGAGTTGGTCAACAGCCGTGACCTGGACGCTCTGATTGCCGAAGCGCGCGCAGCCAATCCTGACCTTAAGCAAACACTGCTTTCGCTCGACATTCTCCGTGCCCAATACCGAGCGACGCAGGCGGATCAGCTCCCCGACGTCGAGGCTGGATTAGGCGCCAACAGAACGGAAGATCTCGATACCGCCTACACCGGAACCGTTAGCGTAAGTTGGGAGCTGGATCTGTGGTCAAAGATCTCTGACGAGGCATCGGCCGCAGCCGGTGACGTTGCTGAACAGCTAGCCCTCTACCAGGCTGCCCGGGACACGCTCGCGGCCGAGGTCATTCAGGGTTGGTTGAAGTTGGTTAATTTGAATCGATCCGTTGCCATTGAAACGCAACGTGTCGAACTGCTTGAAAAAAACGAACAGTGGATTCTCCAGCGCTATCGCTCCGGTCTGGGTGACCTTGAGGATCTCGACAGTGCCCAGAGCTCGGCTGCCAGCGCACGGGCTGCACTGATTGCCGTTCAGGAATCCCTGCAGCAACAGCAACGGGTGCTGAACCTGTTGCTCGGACGGAGTCATGGCAGCACTGTTATTGCCTCCAGCTACCCGCAAGTTCTTTTGCCCCTGGCCGACCTTGCCGACCAAACATTACAGCGTCGCCCAGACCTTAAAGCTGCCTATGTGGCCATAGAAGCGAACGACTTTCGAGCCTCACTTGCCTACAAAGAGATGCTGCCATCGATCAGCCTGGAAGCGGCACTTAGCGATACTGGAACATCGCCAAGTGAAGCTTTGTTGAGAAATCCGGTGTGGTCATTGCTCGGTCAACTAACAGCGCCTCTGTTCCGTGGCGGGGAGCTTCAAGCGAATGCCGAAGCTGCAGAACTGACTGCAGCCAAGAGCTATCAGGCCTACCGGGAAACGCTGCTGAAGGCAGTCCAGGAAGTTGAGGATGCGATTGGGCAGGAATCCAGCCTTGCCAAACAGCAACAGCAGATAGACAGCGCACTGCTGAGTGCCCGTCGCAACTATCAACAGTACCAACAGAAGTATCGGAATGGCCTGGTTTCTGTGCTGGACCTACTCGAAGTGCAACAGCAGACCTTTGATCTGGAATCGCAACTTAACGACTTAACTTACGACCGCCTGAGCAACCGAATCACACTCGGGCTCGCTCTTGGCTTGGGCATAAAGGAGACCGGTCAGTCATGATCCGACCATACGCAAAATGGCTTGTTTTGTTGGCCGCCATCGGCATGCTGATCAGTGTTTTCGTCTACAACGGCCAGAAACTAAGAGCCCAAGAAAACCGGCCTCTGCCCGCGAAGCAGGAAGCCAGCATTACACCGGATGTCGGTGTTATACAGGTCAAAACTGGGGCTCATGCTGTCAATGTTGAAGCCTTTGGTGCTGCCAAGTCTCGATATCAGATGACGCTCACGGCCCAGGTTTCCGGCCAGGTCTCTGAGCTTGCATCAGCATTTGAATCTGGACGTATCGTAAACAAAGGCGATCTTCTCGTGACGCTCGAAGACAGCGATTATCGAGCGGCGCTTGCCAGTGCAAGAAACGATCTGGCCACTGCGCAGGTAGATCTGCTTGAGGCCGAAAGAGAGGCGGATCAGGCAATAGCAGAGTGGCAAGGCTCCGGAATGACCGGCGAGCCGGATTCTCCGCTGGTGCTGCATGAACCTCACGTAGCACAAGCTCGAGCAGCGGTAGCTAACGCCGAGGCTGCCGTGGCCAGTGCCGAAAAAGACCTGGCACAAACCCGTATCATGGCACCCTTCGATGCTCTCATTGTCAGCCGCACCGTCTCAATGGGAAGTTACCTGCAGGCCGGAAACGATGTAGCCGAACTCTACAGCACAGACCGGGTTGAAATTTCGTTGCCTGTTTCACAGCTCGACTGGCAGAAGCTCCCCGATATCGGCACGTTGGACCGGGGCCAGTGGCCGGTAGCCCTGGTTTCGGTCGAAACCGGGCAGCAATGGCGGGGCTATATCCAGCGAACGGAACTTCACCTGGATGATACCAACCGGCAACAGTCAGTGATCGCTGCGGTAGACCGGCCACTGGAAAACGCCAATATGCTGGCGCCTGGGACTTTTCTCAGGGCGGAAATTGAGGGCCGAGAACTGAGCGATCTCTGGCGCTTACCTTCGTCATCACTCAGCCAGCGAGGGGAAATCTGGTACGTAAAAAATGGCATTCTGGCCAAGTTCTCCGCAGACCCGGTTGCCAGTGATGAGCAGGCCATCTATGTCCGTCCACCGGACTCGCTCTTCAATCAATCCGTCAACGTGCTGACCCATCCATTGAGCACCTATATACCAGGCATGGCCGTTAATCCGGTGGAGGCGTCCGATGACTGATCAGAGCTGGAACAAAGGCCTCATACCCTGGTTTGCCAATAATCCCGTGGCGGCCAATCTCCTGCTGATTTTGGTCATTGGCCTTGGTGTGCTCCAGGCCGGAGACCTCCGTAAAGAAGCGTTTCCGAGCACGGAACCGGACAGCCTAACGATTTCGGTGACCTACGACAGTGGCTCAGCGCAGCAGTCGGAAGAAGGGCTGGCCATCAAGATTGAAGAACAACTGGAAGATGTTAATGGCATTAATGACATCACCAGTACGTCGACTGCCAGCGGTTCAACAGTCACAGTTGAAAAGCAAAGCGATTACGACCTGGATGTATTGTTGCGAGACGTCAAAAATAAAGTGGATGCTATTTCCACGTTCCCGGCCGACGCCAAGAGCCCGGTCATTGAAAAAGCGGAACGTGAGGAGCACTCGCTCTGGTTGCAGCTCCATGGCGAAGCAGACCGCCACACCCTGCAACAACTGGCCGAAGCACTAAAATCTGACCTGCTTGCAAAGGCTGACATCAGCCGGGTCAGCAAATCCGGCTGGATTGATCCCATGATGTCGATAGAGATTGATGAGGGGCGTTTACAGGCCTACGGTTTGTCCCTGTCCGATGTCGAGGATGCGGTCAATCAGGGTTCGTCGAGCACGATGACGGCGGTGCTGAAAAACGAACAGGTCTATTTGCAGCTGAAAGCGTCTCAGCAGGCCTATCTCAAGGAAGAATTTGCGGCAATTCCTCTGATCACCAGCAGCGATGGGGTGGTCGTCGCCCTGGGTGATGTCGCTGTTATTAACGACACCTACGACGATGATATCGCTGTGTTGTCCCGCTTTGCCGGCGAAAACAGCGTTGCTCTGCAAGTGATCACCACCGGCCTGGACGACATCACCGAGACGGTGGAAGCCGCCAAACAGGTGGTCGAAGAATGGCATAACAACGGAAATCTGCCTCAGGGCGTAGAACTCACCAGCTGGTATGACCGCAGTAGCTCCATAAGTGAACGATTAGACCTGCTCATCTCTAATGCACTGACCGGCATAGTGATGGTGTTCGTTCTTCTGGCGCTGTTCCTGAACTTGACGGTGGCGTTCTGGGTATCCATGGGGCTGCCCTTTATCTTCTTCGGAACGCTCTACTTCATGGGCGACCGATTTGCCGGTCTTTCCCTCAACGAGTTCACCACCTTTGGTTTCATCATGGCCCTGGGGATTGTGGTGGATGATGCTGTGGTCGTGGGTGAAAGCGTTTACACCGTGCGGAAACAGGAGGGCGACACCCTTCGCAACACCATCCGGGGCACTCTGCGGGTGGCTGTGCCCACACTCTTTGGCGTGTTCACCACCGTGGTGGCCTTCTATTCCCTGTCGAATCTCAGCGGCAAGCTTGGGCAGATTTATGCCCAGTTCGCTGCTGTTGTCACCATTTGTCTGTTGTTGTCCATTGTGGAATCCAAGCTTATTCTTCCTGCCCACCTGGCGCACCTGAATACCCATCGCAGAGCCAGCCGAAACCCGTTCCTTGAAATATGGCGACGTATCCAGCAGGGAGCCGATTCCGGTCTGCAGTGGTTCAACGACCGGATCTATAAAGCGGTTATTGGCTGGGCACTCGCTTACCGGTATGCAGTGCTGGTTTTGTTCCTTGCTCTGTTTGCTCTGGTTATGGCCATGCCTTTCAACGGTACCGTTCGAACCAGTTTTTTTCCGAACATATCGGGTGAAACGGTCCGAGCGAACATTACCATGGAAACCGATGCCAGCTTTGGCCTGACTCATTCCGCTTTGCTTGCCCTGGAGCAAAAAGCGCATCTCGTGGATAAGCAGCTAATTGAACGTGCCAACGTCGATTCAGAGACGGGCATTGCCAACCTGCAGGTACTCTCCGAAAGCGACCAGGCTGGAACAGTCACGGTGGAGCTGGCGCCAGAATCCCCGTACGACATCAACGCTTTCTCCAATCAATGGAAGCGCATCGCCAGCTTGCCTGAGGGTGTACGAACCCTTAGCGTCGCCAGCCGGCGCGGAACGGTAGACGCACTTCGTATTGAATTGAAGGCCTCAGACGATGACGTGCTGACAGCAGCTGGTCGTGATATCAAGGAGCAGCTGGCAACGATTCCGGCAATCAGTGGTATCGAAGATAACATCGAAGCAAGTCAGCCTCGTCTGCTTCTGGAACTCAATGCACAGGGTAAGGCCCTGGGACTGAGCACCGATACCCTGTCCAAGCAAGTCCTTCAAGCCTTCAGTGGCAGGTAGTTCAGCGCTTTCAGCGCAGTAACGACGAAGTGGAGGTTAAAGTCCGCTACCCGGAAGACGCCCGGGAAAACCCTACGGACGTGCTGAGCGCCAATATTCGCAGCGACGACGGTACTGTGCTTCCTTTGTCCAGTGTTGCCACAGTGACCTACGGCTACTCCCGGGACACCATCACCCGCATTGACGGCAAGCGCGCTCTCTATCTCTCAGCCGATGTGGACAAGGAAATTCTGTCGGCTTCGGAACTGGTGGCTGGTCTTCAACAGGATCTGGTTCCGGAGCTGGAACGCCAATACCCCGGGCTCGACATCAGTTTTGCCGGTGAAGCAGAGCAGCAGGCAGAAACACAGAGCTCCATGGTGCATGTGTTCCTCATCGCCATGCTGGTCATCTATATGCTACTGGCCATTCCTCTGAAGTCCTATGTCCAGCCGATACTGATCATGACGGCTATCCCTTTCGGTATCGTCGGTGCCATCCTTGGCCATTGGATGAATGACCTGTCCATCAGTATTCTGTCTCTGAATGGGATTATTGCTCTAAGCGGCGTCGTGGTGAATGACAGTCTCTTGTTGGTATCCCGTTACAATGAGCTGAAACCCGATGCAGACCACCAGATTGAAGCGATCAGTAAAGCCAGCCGAAGTCGCCTGCGAGCGGTTCTGTTGACCTCATTTACGACGTTTGCGGGTCTTTACCCACTGCTGTCAGAAACATCGGCTCAGGCTCAGTTCCTGATACCTGCCGCTGTTGCATTGGGATACGGGATCATGTTCGCTACTTTGATTACCTTGATTCTGATCCCGGTTCTGGTGGCGATACAGCACGATGTCGTCGAGCGATTCACAGATATCCGCCACTGGTTTACCGTGAGACCAGATAAAAAAGAGGCAGATCCATGCTGAAATTGTTATTGGCAGAAGACGATCTGGACCTTGCTCAGACACTGGTGCAGTACCTGGAGCTGGAGGGGTTCATCTGTGACCATGTCAGCAATGGCATAGCCGGACTGAACCTAATTAAACAAAACAGCTACGACGTCCTTTTGCTGGATATCAACATGCCACGTCTGGACGGATTCGGACTTTGCCAATTAATACGGGAGCAGGGGAGCGATATTCCGGTCTTGATGCTGACAGCGCGTGGCCAGCTTGATGACAAGTTATTGGGGTTTAATGCTGGCGCCGATGACTATCTGATCAAACCCTTTGAGATGGAGGAGTTGCTGGCACGGGTGCGTGCGTTGTCGCACCGGCGAAGTGGTCAGGTCCGGAAACTCACTTGTGGTGAATTGCAGATGAACCTCAGTGAGAAAAGCTTGTTGCGAAACGGTCAGGCCCTGAAGTTGTCGCCTACCGGGTGGCGCTTGCTTGAATGCTTGATGCGGGCCTCACCTTCTCCAGTAACCCGTGAGGCGTTGATGGACGCCGTCTGGGGAGACGATCACCCTGACAGCAACAGCCTGAAAGTGCACATGTACAACCTTCGCAAGGCTGTCGACGGCCCTTTTTCCGAGCCGCTCCTGCACACCATCAGCGGAGTCGGCTTTGTCATCAGACCTCCCGGAACAGGCAAGACGAATGTTTAAAGTCGGGATTAGCCTCAGGGCGCTTCTTATAACGTCCTTTCTGGCATTGGGGCTCATTCTGGTCGTCGCCTACTCCATGGTTGCAAAGGAGCATTTCATTCGGGGGCTGGATGCTGCAATGGCAAGCAACATGGAAAAAACCGCCCGCACATTCGGCGAGGTAATAGGCGCTGGCCAGAGAGAGCAAGCCAGAGAGTTCAGCGGTTTTGACGTTGCGTTGCAATGGGAAAGTTTGCCGGCGTATACCCTTGAAGCTTTTCCCAATGGACCGAGCGAATCCGGTCAGTTACTGAAAAAAGAAGACAGCACTTGGTTGAGCCGCCCGAACTCGATCATCTTTGCGATGCGCTACGACACCGTAATCGGTCCGCTTTACCTGAGCCGGAAGCTCACGCCTCCAGAAGCATCGGAGGTGCTACCTCAAGCTGCACTGAAAAACCGATTGCTCACGCTGATCGTCAGCATTCTGGTGTTTGGATTTATTTCTATTGTTGGCTGGCTTCTATTACGGCATGTGTCCCGCCCCATGGCGGCACTGAGAGCCTGGACCCATTCCCTGGACAACGAGAAGCTATCGCACCCTGTGCCGGACTTTTCGTACCCAGAGCTCAACGAAATGGCGGAACTTATCCGAAACAGTCTTTCCACGGTTGAGCAGGCACTGGACCGCGAACGGCGGTTTCTCAGGCACGCGAGCCATGAGCTCCGGACACCTATCAGCACGATCCGCTCCAACATCGAGCTACAACGAAAGCTGGTTCAGAAAAGGGAAAAGTACGAGGACGAAAAGAGCATTGTGGATCGCATCGACCGCGCTAGCCTGACCATGAAGCACCTTACCGAAACGCTGCTCTGGCTGAATCATGAGCCGGATACGCCGCTTCAGCGCGAATCCGTTGATTTGCCAGGGCTGATAAGGGAACTTGCGGGTGAAATGTCGTATCTTCTGGCCGGAAAGCCTGTGACCACGGAAATAAGTACCTCTCCATTCAGCTGCTTTGTACCTTTGGTGCCAGCACGCATCATTTTGGGCAACCTGATTCGGAACGCCTATCAACATTGCTGGGAAGGCACCGTCGTTATCGAGCAACACAGGAACTGCATTACGATAAGCAACCCAGCGGAGCCAGAAGCGCAGAACGCGTCCTCGCAAACATCAGAAAACACGGGCTACGGGCTTGGACTGGAACTGACCACAACTCTTAGTCAGCGGATCGGATGGCATTACACATCCAGCCGCCACGACAACCTCCATCGCGTGACGGTTGAAATTGGTAGCAGCCTCGACAGCTAACAGTACTTCTGGCTTGACGTACTAATACTGGAAAGGCGTAGAAGCTTAGGTGGTACCCCCGGCAGGACTCGAACCTGCTACCTTCCCCTTAGGAGTTTAGGTCAGGGTTAGTGGTTATTAACCTCAGGATGTAGACCTGAAGCGACCTCAAGGGTGTTGACCCCCATTGTGAGCGATTGTGCAGAACGCAAATTATCGTACTAGAGGGAAGGTACTATGCACCTGCACCGGATGCCAAACGGCAAGTGGAGAGTTCAAGTAAGACGCAAGGTTGATGGCGAGTTTGTCCACAAGTCAAAGACCTTTGAGTTCAAAAGCGAGGCTGAAGCGTGGGGTCTTGACCAAGAGCGAATGCTCGACAGCGCGACCCTTCGGATGGACTCAGCGTTTGAGCTGTACTTTGACGAGGTGATGAAGCCCAAGGAGGCTACGCTTGAGACCCCAAACGCGAGGTCAACCTACAACAAGCGTATGGCCAACATGCGGAGCATCCAGAAGTCTGTGGGCACCGCGCCAGTCGAGGGTTTTGGGGCCGTTGAATTAAAGGACTACGTGGACAGACGCCTGAGTAAGGTCTCATCGGGAACTGTTCGCAAAGAGGTCTACATCATCTCCGGTATCTTTGAGTTCCTCATCAAGGACAAACTCATGACGACTCTGGTCAACCCTGCACGGCAGATACGGATGCCTGAGGATGCGCCAGGGCGAACTTCGATACATACCCCTGAGGACAGGACAGCTCTGACCAACGCCTTGTCTGGTGAGGCTCAGGCAGTCTACGAGTTGTTGCTGGAAACAGCCTGTCGTGTGTCTGAGGTGGTCTACCTCCGAGCTGAGTGGCTGGACTGGGAGAACATGGAAATTGACCTCCCTGCGACTGCTACCAAGAGCCGTGAAGGCCGTAGTGTACCCATGAGCAGCAAGGCCTCTGACATCCTCTCCAAGTGGGCGAAGGGTAAGACCGCTGGCAGACTATTCAGTCAGCATCCCGATAGCATCAGGAACACCTACAACAGGGTCAGGAAGCAGTTAGGGCTGGAACACCTCAGACTCCATGACTGTCGGCATACCAAGATCACAGATATGGTCAGCAAAGCAACTAACCTGTTTGAAGTCAGGGAAGTTTCTGGTCATGCCTCCCTCCAGATGCTGGAACGCTATACCCACCTGAAGAAGAAGAAACTCCATCACCTTATGGACTGACTATCACCAAACTTGAGGTAGGCCTTCGGGCCTATCTTTTTTTTGTTGACTTTAGTCCTGACCTCGATACTATTGCGCTCTCGCATTGACCCAGATTCTTTTTGTCGTACCTAAGGATTACCCCTTGCCCGACTTAATTCAGATTCTTTTTGTCGGCCCTAAGGGGAGACCCAAAGATCAATAACCTTTAGTTAATAACCCTAAGTTCAATTACTACAAGCTCTATTACTACTAGTTCCTATTACTACTAGTCATAACTTCAGGAGATAACCATGAGTCATAACGCTAAGACTGAACTCGAAGTAGAACTCCGTACAGCACCGGAACTCTACCACCTGCAGATGCAACTGGAAGAGCGTAGCTTTGAGTTGGGTAAAGACCGTTACCTCAAGAACCTTGAGAAGGCCCAGAGCCGTGGCCAGGAGTCAGACACCACGTATGGCTCTCGGTATGTATCCATGCGTATGGGAGCAGTAGCAGAGGCACTAGAAGCGTTGAGCGTCATGCAGGCTGAGAAGCAGTCCCGTGGTCGTCCATCCGTTGAAGCCCAAGCTGCTGAGATTGTGTCTCTGGTTGGTTACCGTGAGGCTGCTTACCTGACCCTCCAACAGCTCATGTCGTGCATCAGCACTGCCAGCCCCTACACCAGTGTTGCGGTCAACGTGGGCAAGGCCGTTGAGGAAGAACTGTTCCTGAAGAAACTCAAGGAGGAGGACAAGTCTCTGGTGCAGCGCCTGGAGGTCATGATGGCCAAGAAGAACGCTGTTCGCCACAAACTGGACTCCATGGTAAGGGTCTCCCGACTGGCCGGTGTAGAGCGTGAGACATGGCCTGAAGAGAAGAAGATGAAAGTGGGTCGCTACCTGATTGACGTTGTACGGTCAGCCCTCCCATCGTTCATCGCGGTTGAAGACCATGCCAAGCAGGGCAAGGGTGGGGCTAAGACGGTCAAGTACATCATGGCCACTGAGACCACCTTGGAGTGGATTGCCGAGAACGTCGAGTTCATGTCCCAGGTCAAACCTGTGCGTGAGCCTATGGTCGTTCCTCCGGTGCCCTGGACTCCAGGCATGTCCCATGGTGGTGGCTACCTCAGCGCCTACAGTCCGCCTGTTCGTCTCGTAAAGACCCGAGATCGGAACTACTTGGAGGAGTTGAAGTCAGCTCACATGCCGGAAGTTCTGGCAGCAGTCAATGCAGCCCAAGACACAGCTTGGCGCATTCGCCCCCACGTTGTTGAACTCCACGACCAGCTCAAGGCTATCGGACGGACAGTTGAGAAGGCCAAGATGCCTGCCATCACTGACGTTGTGGTGCCTGACCAGCCGTCCTGGGGTAAGGAACACGCAGAGCTTCGTCGTGCCATCCGTGAGTACGAGAAGAACCCTAAGCGTGGCCACAAGCCAACACTGCCAGCAGACTTTGAGCAACGCGAGTACGAGTGGAACCGCTACCGCAAGGAAGCAGCCCGTGCCTTCGACGCCAACATCAACCGCCGTGGTCAGCGTGTGACCTATCACATGGTCATGAACACAGCTCACAAGTTCATGGAGTTTGACCGTGTGTACTTCCCGCACCAGTTGGACTTCCGTGGTCGCCTGTACGCTGTGCCTCAGCTCAGCCCTCAGACTGCCGATTGGATTAAGGGTCTACTGGAATTTGCCGAGGGCAAGAAGGTAGGCACCCGTGGTATCCGCTGGGTCAAGATTCACATTGCCAACCTGTTTGGCGTGGACAAGGTGTCATTCGATGACCGCATCAAGTGGGTTGACGACAACACTAATGCCCTAATTGCGTGTGCAATAGACCCGATATCGGATCGACTTTGGGAAGACGCTGACAAGCCATTCCAGCATACGCCGCCTGTTGTGAACTGAAGGGCATCATGGAGCAGGGCGCTGAGTACGTGTCCACATGCCTATCGACCTCGACGGTTCATGCTCAGGGCTTCAGAACCTGGGGATGGCTCTGCGTTGCGAGATTACCGGTGAAGCCGTGAACCTTGTACCTGCAGCCAAGCCAGCGGACATCTACACCAAGGTCATGAACAAGGTCGTGGCTCACATGGAGTCAGTGGTCGGTGAGTGTACCTCCGAGGATGAAGCCAAGGTCAAAGCTCTGGCCGTAGCCAAGGCGTACTACCTGAAGGAGGTCAAGGGTGCCAGCGGTCAGAAGTGGCCAGCCATCCTGAACCGTATTGCCGGTGACGTTGTGTCCAAGGACAAGGGTGAACGTGAGGTTCTGCGCGAGTACAAGCAGGTCGTCGCCATGTACACTGGATGAAACTTGGCATCAACCGCAAGCACTGCAAGCGTTCGGTTATGACCTTCCCGTATGGCTCCAAGGAGTTTGGTTTCCGTGAGCAGGTTCTGGAAGACACCATCAACCCGCTGAAGAAGCACTGTGACCAGTTGCTGGACTCCAGGGCCATTGACGACCGTGGCTACCGTGAGCTGTTCCCGTTCCATAACGATGGGTTCGATGCTGCCGGTATCATGGCCAAGCTGCTCTACAAGTACGTCCGTGAGACCGTACTGAAGGCTGCTGAGGCAATGGAGTGGATGCAGGGTATCGCCCGTCTGGTGGCCTCTCAGGGCCGTCCTGTGCGCTGGACAACACCACTGGGCTTTCCTGTGTGCCAGAACTACCGCAAGTACAACATGAGGACTGTGAAGACCCGCATCTTCGGGAAGGCGCTAGACCTGACCATCCGTGAAGAAATGGAAGAAATGGACATCATGCGAGCTGGTAATGCCATCAGCCCGAACGTGACCCACAGCCTGGACTCAAGTCACTTGCTGAAACTGGTCGCTCAATCGGTCGTAGAAGGCCTGGACTCATTCGCGCTGATTCACGACTCCTTTGGCACACATGCGGCAGACACTGACGTATTCTTCAGGGTCATCCGTGAGGCGTTCATGCGTCTGTACGAGGAAGCTGTACTTGAGAACCTCCGTGAGGAGTTCATGGCTCAACTGCCACCTGACATCCGTGGGGAAGTTGCGCCTGTTCCTCTCTCAGGTAGTCTCGACATCAGTTCTATCCTGAACTCGCTCTATGCTTTTGCATAAGTAGTCCTGACATCGCGTCCAATCCGAGAAAGCTCCCAACTGGGGGCTTTTTCTTTTTGTCGGCCCTAAGGATTAACCATCACCAACAACTCACCGAGGAGAACAACATGCACTTCATATCCCAACGCAACATCCTGAAAGAAATCAACCTGCAGATAAAAGAAGCCAAGCGTTTTGGTCACAAGGTCACCAAGATTCTGGCTCAAGACTACGAGCTGGAAGAGCTGGCCCTTGTTGCTAAGCGTTCCTTCAATGGTCTCAAGCAGAAAGACCGCAACATCCTGTCCTTCACCTATAAGGGCGTGACTATCACCCGCGACGACCGTCCTGCCTCAGCACAAGAAGACCCTCACTTCCACTGAGTTTTTCTTTTTGTCGGCCCTAAGGATTAACCATCAATTTTCACCGAGGAGGTGACCATGTACCAACACAGCCAGTTCAGCGATCAGAAGCCCGTCCGTCCAATCTGGATGGTGGTCAACAGTGAAGTAATGCGTGGCCTCCCAGGCAACAGAGACAAACTGCAATACGCCCCTAAAGCAGTCCACTACGCCAAGGACACCGCAGAAACGGAAGCCATGCGTCTGGCCAAAGAGAACCCAGGCTCAGTCTTTTACATTCTGGAATCATCCGAGGCTGTGACCTGTGGCGTCTTCAAGACCAGCTTCAAGGACATGCCAGTGAAGCCACAACCGAGGCCTAACCCAAGGTTCTGACCTTTTTGTCGGCCCTAAGGATTAACCAACAAACCAAGCCCTGAGATTAGCGTCTCGGGGCTTTTTTTCTTTCTGTTCCGAGGAGGAGCGCCCCATGAATCAACTTACCAACCTGTTTGCTGACAACGTAATGAAAGACCCGATGCTCGTTCGTGCCATGGCTCGTTTCGAGAAGTTCTGTGAAGTGTTCGATTCAACAGCTTATGGCTGGAAGACCAAGCCTGGGCGTCACCCCCAAGAATCCCGCTCCAAGTACGACGGTCGTGGCCGTCTCAAAGCCAAGAACTGAGGAGATGACCATGACTATTAAACAAGCCCCTGCAATCCTGCTGCACCTGCTTCACCCCGAATGGACTGACATTGCCGAGAAGATCGAAGAAGCCAAGGGTGGCGGTAACGTCTTCCTGGCCGGTGGTGCCCTGCGTGACATGCTGAACGAAGTTGAGGTCAAAGACCTGGACTTCTGGCTGTACGTTGACCCTGAGAAACGCAATGAGGTCACCCAGAAGCTAATCGCTGTCTTCGGTGAGCCTGACCTTGAGATGAGCACTGGCTCGACTCTGGGTAACGAGCGTCACATCGACTACATCCTGCAGTTCCCGACCGACAGTCTGCCCATCCAAGTCATCTTCCTGGCCACAGACCTGAGTCTGGAAGAGCTACTGGCTGACTTCGACTTCGGTATCTGCCAGATCGGCTGTGATGGCAAGGACATCGTTGCAACACAGGCATTCGCTGACGACTGCATCAACAAGACCCTGACCTACATGCGCCACGGTGAGACCGAAGGCCGTGTGTCTGGACGTCTGGCCCGACTGCAGGAGAAGTACCCAGAGCACAAAGCTGTGGGCATTCCTGACTACACCATTCACTGATCGGAGGTGACTATGACTGAAGTATCCAATGGCTTCGTGCAGCGAGTTGAGCACGACAACGACGACCTGACCGCTGTAAACGCAGCACGGGTTTCATTCGCCAAGACCAGCACTGAGCTGGATGAACGCGACATCAAACTCCTCAAGTACCTCGCCAACCATGACCACTGGACACCCTTCAGTCATATCCGCATTGGTATGAAGCTGGACTACGGCATGGTTCTGACCGCTCAGCTCTTCAATGAGCTTGGGCCTCTGGGTCTTGCCGGTGCTCAATGGCATATCAATGGGGCAGGGGGTCTGAACCTTCGGATGAGCCTCTATGGCTGGCTGAAGATGCTGCACTGTCCGGTACTCCACATGCAGGAACGCATTGCCATCCTGAATGAGCTGATGGTCTATGCCCCAGCCTCTGTTGAGGTCTTCACTGGAATGCTCCTGCCGGAACACTCAGACAGCGTTCTGGTGACACCCCTGGACTCCGAGCTGGACTTTGACCCTCGGTTCCATGACGTCACGTTCAACTTAAAGATGCCCATTGCCATTGCCCGCCAGTGGTTCAAGCATCAGGTTGGCCTGACCCGTAACGAGGTGTCCAGGCGCTACGTCAGCGATAAGCCTGAGTTCTTCAAGATTGATGAATGGCGTGGTGCTCCGACCAATGGTGCCAAGCAGGGTTCCTCTGGGGTCATCGACCGTGAGCGTCTGTTCATGGGTGACTTTGAGGATGTGCCTGAGGCTTGGTCTGAAAGCGATGTCTACCAGTTCAGCGACAACCTTTACCACTGGCTGCTACTGGTGGGTGTCTGCCCTGAGCAAGCCCGTCTGGCACTGCCTCAGGCCATGCTGACAGAGTTCTGGGAGACCGGCTCTCTGGCTGACTACGCCCGTATCGTTAAGCTCCGTCTTGACCCACACGCTCAGAAAGAAGTCAGGGATTACGCCCAGGCTGTCGATGAGATTTTAACCAATAGTCCTGACCTCGCGTCTATCTGGCAGATTGCCAAGGAGAAAGCATGACCTTTGATGAAGCCCTGGCTCATGTCCAGAAGTGCAGTACCTGGGAAACCACCAAGCTATGCCTCAGTCCCGCTACGTGACCATCAAGGCCACCTGCTACTGCATGGGCATCCGGTACAACCGCGAAATCATCCTCTGGGTTGGTGTGGGCGACTACCGACCTGAAGTGATTCCAGCCCTTATCTACGCCGAGCAACGGCAGCTTGCCCACGCCATAGCGCGCAACGAGGAGATGCTCAATGCCTAAACCAGAAATCCTTTACCAGCAGACCATGAAGCAGGTTGTAGCCCGTGGCTTGGGCCTCTTCCTTCTGGTGGTTTCACCCATCGCCATTGTCGCTGAGTTCATCGCTCGGTACTCAAACGGTCAGCTTGACCTCGGTGAGTTCGTGACTGATGTGAGCGAACTGTTTGACGACTGCATAAACCTCATTGTGAAAGGAGCCGCCTGATATGTACATGAACGACTACCAAGAGAAGACCAGCGAAACCGCCATTTACCCCAAGGATAAAGCCCTGGAATACCTGGCTCTGGGCCTTGTGTCCGAAGCTGGCGAAGTGGCCGGTAAGGTCAAGAAGTTCCTGCGTGGTGACTACGAGGTTCTGCCCCGTGAAGACCTTGAGAAAGAGATGGGTGATGTCCTCTGGTATCTGGCCCAACTGCACGAAGTCATGGGTCTGGCCATGGGCGACAGCGCCTACTTCAACCTGAAGAAGCTCAATGCGCGGAAACAGGCAGGCACTCTCCAGGGGAACGGAGACGACCGGTGAGTGACTTCAGCAAGGGCTGCAGGAGAAACATGGGGCACGGCTTAACGTGTACCTCAGACTACCTCTGTGGCTCCTGCGAGACCCTCCACACGCTTCACACCGAAAACAAAATGCTCAAGGAGTTCCTTGCGGAGTTCCTTGCGACCATCGAACAACAAGATAAGGAGACAGCACCCAAACATGAAGCTGTTTACAACCCCCACCTGCGCCCCATGTAAAGCCTTAAAGCTGGCTCTGACCGCTGATGACCTCATGGGTGACATCGAGCTGGTTGACGACATCGACCAGTTCCCGCCTGAAGTTCGTGGTGTACCTACTCGAAACACCTGAAGCTACATCTCTGGGATGCAATACATCCTGTCCCACCTGCGCCACAAGAAGGAGCTGGAAGCATGACCCAAAGCGTTCGCTCCCAAATTGTTGCCCGTAGAACCTATAACCGACCGTTGAATGCCGAAGGCTCTATCTTTGAGACCTGGGCTGAGACGGTCAACCGCGTGATTACTCACCAGCGTTGGCTCTGGGAACGTGCTCAAGGTAAGAAACTGAGCTATGACCAGATGCTGGAGCTGGATGAGCTTCGTGTCCTAATGCTTGAACGGAAAGTCTCGGTCTCAGGACGGACTCTATGGCTGGGTGGAACCGATGTCGCTAAGACCCGTGAAGCCTCTCAGTTCAACTGTTCGTTCCTGCGTGTTGAGACGATCTATGACGTAGTGGATAGCCTCTGGCTGCTACTGCAAGGCTGTGGCGTAGGCTTCAGCCCCGTGATCGGAACCCTAACTGGGTTCATGCAGCGCATTCCCGAAATCGAAACCGTTCGGTCTACTCGGACAGGCAAGGGCGGGAATGAGCACAATGTCGAGACCTTCAGTGATGGGGTCTGGACAATTCAAGTTGGCGATAGCGCCAAAGCCTGGGCTAAGTCCATCGGCAAACTCCTGGCTGGTAAGTATCCGGCCAAGAAGCTGGTGCTGGACTTCTCTCAGATTCGACCTGCCGGTGAACGCCTCGCTGGCTACGGATGGATTTCCTCCGGTGATGAGCAGATTGCTAACGCCTACGAGAAGATCGCTCACATCCTGAACCGCAAGGCTGGCTGTCTGCTGACACGCATGGACATCCTTGACCTTGAGAACCACCTGGGAACCGTGCTGAGTTCACGCCGTAGTGCTGAAATCGCCATATTCCCCGTGGATGAGGAAGAGTGGGAAGAGTTCGCTGTAGCCAAGAAAGACTACTGGCTGCACGACAACGCTCACCGTACTCAGTCCAACAACTCCCTGCTATTCAAGAAGAAGCCCCTCAAGCGTGAGCTGGAGCGTATCTTCGCCATGATGCAGGAAGCCGGTGGCTCTGAGCCTGGGTTCATCAACGCTGAGGCAGCTCGTCGTCGTGCCCCTTGGTTCTGGGGTTGCAACCCTTGCGTGGAAATCCTGCTGGGCAACAAGTCCTTCTGTAACTTGACCGAGGTCGATGTTGCGAAGTTCAAGAATGACCCTGCTGGCTTGCTCCGTGCTCTGTACATTGCTGCCCGTGCCAACTACCGGCAGACCTGTGTTGACCTGCGAGATGGCATCCTCCAAGAGTCATGGCACCTGAACAACTATCACCTGCGACTGTGCGGTGTTGGTCTGACAGGCATCGCCAGACGTCCTGACCTGGGTGCTTGGGAATACACAGACATGCAGCGTGTGGCCACCTCTGCGGCCTACTCAATGGCTGATGAGCTGGGTACTCCACGCCCGAAGAACGTCACTTGTGTGAAGCCCTCAGGCACTCTGAGCAAGGTTATGGATACCACTGAAGGTGTTCACAAGCCGCTCGGACGCTACATCTTCAACAACGTGGCTTTCTCCAAGCATGACCCGTTGGTTCAAATCCTCGACCGTGCGAATTACCGCGTGTTCGATCACCCGACCGACCCGTCTGCAGTCCTGGCGACACTTCCTGTGTCATGGGATGACGTACCGTTCGAGACCGTCGATGGTACTGAAGTGAATCTGGAGTCTGCTGTGAGCCAACTGGAGCGGTACAAGCTGCTGCAACAGAACTGGACGCAACAGAATACCAGCGTGACGATCAGCTACGACCCCACAGAAGTTCCGGCCATTATCAAGTGGCTGCTGGACAACTGGGACGTCTACGTTGGCGTCTCTTTCCTTTATCGGACAGACCCTACCAAGACCGCTGCAGACCTGGGCTACCAGTACCTGCCACAAGAAGTGGTCACCAAGGAGGTCTATGACAAATACACCAGCAAGCTCCAACCCATCGTCCTCGACCAAGAGTCCAACTCGTTTGACGAACTCCTCGATGACGAGTGCGCTTCAGGCGTATGTCCTGTCCGATAGCCTACCACCGGTAAATCTCTGGGTGGTGGTTCCGGCATACCAATGGTACGGCAATAAAGTCGTACCTAAGGATTAACCAATCATCACCTGGAGGTGAGCCATGAAATATAACGCAATCACACGTTTTCACATGCTTCTCGATCAAA
The DNA here is from genome assembly GCF_000830985.1 of Marinobacter similis. Lineage (GTDB taxonomy): Bacteria > Pseudomonadota > Gammaproteobacteria > Pseudomonadales > Oleiphilaceae > Marinobacter > Marinobacter similis. The sequence goes on from NZ_CP007151.1 coordinate 3,655,649, forward strand.
ACCTAGCGGTGCCCGAAGAAATGTTCCTACTCATTGGTAGAGAACAAGGCCAAGAGGCTGAGTTTGTGGCCCGTCTGTGGTGTCTTCAGATTGAGAAGTCTCGACCTCAGGAATAAACCGATATGGCAAGTAAGTTTAAATTCAAGACCACTCCCAAAGGTGTGGCGAACTACCCGTGGCTGACCCGTCCAGACACCAAGTATGACGAGGAAGGCGAATACAAGGTCAATCTGGTCTGCCCTCTGAACGAAGAGTCCCAGGCTTTCATCGACTTTGTGGAAGAAGAGTACAAGCGTCACGTTGAAATCACCAAGGCCCAACTCGGCGGTAAGAAGCCGAAGGAAGAAGACCTGGGTTATGACGTCAACCAAGACGATGGCACCGTGACCTTCAAGATCAAAATGAAGCGTTTCGGCGGTAAAGGCGAGAAGCGTTTCGAGAAGAACATTGCCTTCTTTGACGCTACCGGTACGCCCATCAAGGGTGAGCTGACCATCAAACCTGGCGCTGAGCTGAAGATTAGCTGCCGCCTGTTCACATGGTACGTGGCACCGAAGGTTGGCCTCCGCATGGAGCCTGCCGCTGTTCAGGTCATCAGCCTGGGTAATGGCACTGGAGTCAATGGCTCCCGTTATGGCTTCGAGGAAGAAGAGGGCGGTTACGTGGCTCCTTCCATGGACAACCCTGAAGGCTACACACCGCAAGCCAGTGGTGAACCCGAAGGTCAGGACAACGGCAAACCCGTGGAGTTCTAATGGCGCTATTCGTAGAGACAGGCCTAAAGCCTCTATCTGCGAATGAGTCCTACCTCGGAAAGAAGACCAAGAGCAAGGCCTACAGGATGTATGAGAACCATCTCCTGCGGGTCTTGCCTGACCTTCCCCTCGAACCGAAAGGCAAAATGAAACTGACCGCAGAGGTCTATTACAGCAACAAGCTGTCTGACCTCGACAACGCGCTCAAGCCCTTCATCGACTGCCTGCAGAAGCGTTACCTGTTTAACGACAACCGCATCTACAAGCTGGAAGTAGAGAAATTCATCGTAGAGAAAGGCGCTGAAACAATCCTTTTCCGCTTAGACCCTTACTCCCAAGAAGGAGACAAAGATTATGTACCGCACCCGACCGACGACAGAGAACATCGTTGTCCTGAGTGTGGGCACAGCTTCTGAAGATATGACCGCATGGGACGTTGAGTGCCTTTACCGAGACCTTGGGGTCAACGGCATTGGCGCTCACTACGTCATTCTGCGTGACGGTGACGTCCTCAACAAGAACACCTACAAGGCCATTCGTGCCCGTGATGAGGTGGGTAATGTTGACCCACGGTACAACACCAATTCCATCTTCGTAGTGCTCGTCGGTTCTGACGAACAGTACACCGAAGCCCAACGTGCCGCACTGAACGGACTGATTGGCTACCTCGAAGAACAGTATCCCCTGATCGAACCCCTTTTCCACACCATCGTTTAGCACCTGAGGAGGTGAACTATGTCTTCAACTCAAATAGTCCTGACAGCGGGAAAGACCCAATGTCAACTCATTGTTGAGCACGTAACCGCAACCGGAGGCATCACCTCCTGGGAAGCAATTAACCACTACGGCATCACCCGTCTGGCTGCCCGTATCCATGACCTGAACAACACCGGTCGTGCCATGAAGGCTGAAGACATTGGTGACGGTTACGTTCGCTACGTTCCTGACCACAAGGCCCGTGCTGACTACTACCGCGTGAGCATCAACAACCTGATGTACCTCGGGTCTCCGTCTGAAATTGCCCAAAAGCTACCTCGACTGACAGAGAAATTCGTTCAGAACCTTCGCCTCACCATCACTAAGCCAGCGCAACTGAGTCTGGTCTGATGGAACAAGAGAGCGAGTTTCTAGCTAAGGAGCCATGCCCCAAGTGTGGTTCCAAGGACAACCTCGCTCGGTATACCGATGGTCACGCTTACTGCTTCTCCGCAGGCTGTGAGCACTGGGAACCACCAGAGGGCGAGGAAGTACGGGTCAAGCAGACCGTTGACTTCGAGTTTGTCCAGGGCGACTACCGTCCGCTCCAGGCACGACTCATTAACCAAGATACCTGCCAGAAGTTTGGCTATCGGGTTGCCCGGTTCAACAACAAACCAGTGCAAGTCTGTGACGTCAGGTTGCCAAACCAGAAGCTCGTTGCCCAGAAGGTGAAGTTCCAGAACAAGGACTTCATTACTTTGGGAACCGTTAAGCCTAAGCCCCTGATCGGGATGCACCTGTTCTCCGGTGGCAAGCGTTTGATTATCACTGAAGGTGAAATCGACATGCTCACTTGGAGTCAGGTGCAGGGGAACAAATACCCCGTGGTAAGCCTCCTGAATGGCGCTGACTCAGCTAAGCGATGTATTGCCGACAACTTGGACTACCTCGCCAACTTCGATGAGATTTACCTCTCGTTCGACATGGATGAGCCAGGACAGGAAGCCACTGAGATAGCTGCAAAGCTGCTCATGCACAAGACCGTCAAGATTATCACCCTGCCGCTCAAAGACGCCAACGACATGCTCAAGGCCGGTCGTGTGGAAGAGCTGATGGCTGCGTTCTGGGGTGCCAAGAAGTATAAGCCCGCTGGTCTCCTGACCCTCAAGGACATCAAGGATTTAGTCCGTAAGCCGGTCGAATGGGGTTACCCCTGGTTCTTGGACACACTGACAAAGCTGACGTATGGCCGCAGGTTGGGGGAGGTCTACTTCCTCGGAGCGGGTACAGGCGTGGGTAAGACCGATGTGTTCACTCAGTCCATGGCGTATGACGTCAAGGTTCTGGGCCACAAGGTTGCCGCGTTCTACTTGGAGATGATGCCTGACGAGTTGGGCAAGAGGTTCGCTGGCAAGATCGCCGGTCGTCGCTTCCACATCCCTGACTCAGGGTGGACACAGGAAGAGATGGACGAGGTGCTCGATGACCCAGGTCTGGATGAGCGTCTGACCATCTGGGACTCCTGGGGTTGCACTGACTGGGACGAGATTGAACCAGCCATCATCTACCTGGCCTCCCAAGCTACACCATGTTCTACATCGACCACCTGACGGCTCTGGCCACGGGTGCCGACAAGGACGAGAAGGAAGTACTGGAAGATGTGACTGCGCGTATGGCCACTCTGGCTAAGCGTTACAACATCATCCTGCACGTTATCTCTCACCTCTCGACCCCAGACAAGGGGCCATCTCATGAGGAAGGCGGGCGGGTCACCATCCGTCAGTTCAAAGGCTCCCGTGCCATCGGCTTCTGGGCGCACTTCATGTTCGGTCTTGAGCGCAACCAACAGGCAGACAGCTTGGAGGAACGCCAGACCACAATCCTCCGCATCCTGAAAGACCGGTACACGGGTCAATCCACAGGCGAAACCATACGCCTTGGCTACGACACGGACACTGGGCTGCTCTCTGAGTACAGGATGGGAGCTTTCGTCAACGATGGGCAACAGGAGTACGGCTATTGAGGCTAGTAGCAGACATTGAAACCAATGGTCTGTTGCAGTCGGTCTCTAAGTTCTGGTGTGCGGTGGCAATCGACCGTGATACGCGGAAGGTTTACAAGTTTCGCCCACACCAGATGTCCGAGTTTATTGATCTTATCGAGAGCGCCACATCCGTAGCGTTCCACAATGGCATCAAGTATGACCATCCAGCCTTGCAGAAATTGTCTGGCCGGAAGGTTCGCGGTGACAACATCATCGACACCCTGGTACTCAGCAGGCTCATCTTCCCGAACGTGGGTGACAAGGATACTGTCCTGACCCGCAGATGGCGCAAGTATGAGCAGCTCCAGGGTGACCTCCAGTCGTGGCAGTCCATGGATGGTAACCCCCAGCAGCAGAACAAGCTGAGGGACATTGCATGGCACCTGAACGCGATGGAAGGCAAGCAGATGTTGCCGCCGAAACTCTTTGGTGCCCACAGCCTGAAAGCCTGGGGTTATCGCCTAAACCGTTTGAAGGGAGACTTCTCCGAGCAGACGGACTGGCAGACATACTCCGAGGACATGCTTGATTACTGTGAGCAGGACGTCTGGGTAACCCTAGACCTGCTTGAGCTAATCGACAGCAAGAACTACTCCCAGAGAGCCATCCAGCTTGAGCACCACATTTGCTGGGTCATGGCACAACAGGAGCGGAACGGTTTCTTCTTCGATGTGGAGAAAGCCGAACGGCTGGAAATGGAGCTTCGACTCCAACAGGTCAAGATCGAGAGAGAACTCAAGGACATCTTCGGGTGCTGGTATCAGTTCACAGCCCTCAAGAAACCCAAGAAGACCATCTGCTACAAAGACCCCTACATGCCAGACAGGACGGCTGACGCTCCGTTCTGTGAGGTCAAATTCATTGAGTTTAACCCTGGTTCGCGTCAACACATTGCCAAGCGTTTGAAGGACTTCTACGGCTGGGTGCCCACGGTCTTTACCGAAGGTGGCCAACCTAAGATTGACGACGAAGTTCTGGGCGAATTGTCATACCCCGAAGCCAAGCATCTGGCCCGTTACTTCATGGTTGTGAAACGACTATCACAACTTGCAGACGGTGAGCAGGCTTGGACTAAGTGTGTGACACCTGAAGGCTTTATCCACGGGTCAGTGAATACCGGTGGTGCAGCTACAGGTCGTGCCACGCATTCCAGACCCAACGTAGCCCAGGTTCCCAGCGGTAAGGTGGAGTACGGCCCGCAGTGTCGGGAGCTATTCACCGTTCCTCCTGGCTGGAGACTCTTTGGCTCTGACGCCTCAGGTCTGGAACTCCGGTGCCTGGGACACTTCATGGCCACCTTCGATGGTGGAGCCTACATCAGGGAACTGTTGGAAGGTGACATCCACACGGCCAACCAGATGGCTGCTGGTCTCGGAACCCGTGACTTGGCCAAGACGTTCATCTATGCGTTCCTTTACGGAGCAGGGGATGAGCTGATTGGAGCCATTGTCTGCCCTGAGGGTACGGTCGAAGAGAAGAAGAAAGCCGGTCGTAAGATCAAGAAGAAGTTCCTAGATAACACCCCTGCAATCCGAAACCTCCGAGATGCCGTTAAGACAGCCGCCGAGCGTGGCCACCTGTATGGACTGGACGGTCGCCTCATCTACGTTCGCTCACCTCACGCTGCATTGAACTTCCTGTTACAGGGAGCTGGTGCGCTGGTGTGCAAGAAGTGGGTGGTGGAAATCGACAGGCTCATGCAAGAGCGTGGCTTCAAGCATGGCTGGGACGGTGACTATGCGTTCTGTGCCTGGGTTCACGACGAAGTGCAAGTTGCATTCCGTGGTGACCATGTGGCCAAGGCGCTAGGTGAAGTCGTCAAGGAAGCAATAAAAATAACTGAGGAGTACTTCGAGTTCCGCTGTCCGTTGGACTGCGAGTTCTCTGTTGGTGCTTCATGGAAAGAGACCCACTAATGTCAAAGACCATCCTGCTCATGGATGGCGACATCTTTGCGTTCGAGGCCGCATCTGTAGTCGAGCAAGAAATCGACTGGGGTGACGGTCTCTGGACTCTCCACTCGTTCTTCGAGGACGCCTTCGACCACGCGGTCAGACGAATGGAAGACATCAAGAAGCAGCTTAACGCTGATGAGATTGTCTTCTGCTGGTCATGCCCGACAGGTACGTACTGGCGTCATGATGTCATGCCAACCTACAAGCGACACCGTAAAGGTGGCCGCAAACCTATTGCCCTGAGACCTCTGAAAGAAGCACTGGCTGAGAAGTATCCGTCGTTCATGCGACCGAACCTCGAAGCTGATGACGTCATGGGAATCCTATCCACATGGGATGGCTACGAGCCAGGGGCAAAGAAAATCATCGTGTCCATCGACAAGGACATGAAGACCATTCCTGGGTGGTTGTTCAACCCTCAGAAAGACTACCAGCCATGGTATGTATCGCCTGAAGAGGCTCAGTACTGGTTCATGTACCAAGCCCTCATGGGTGATTCAACTGACGGTTATGACGGATGCCCAGGCATTGGGCCGGTAATCGCAGAGAAGCACCTAAAGGAAGTCACCAAGCTGGTGTCCTACCCCCACGAACTCAAGTCAGGCAAGCGTAAAGGCGAGATTGAAATTCGCTGGGATACTGCTGAAGCCGATGACCTCTGGGATGTCGTGGTCTCAATGTTTCAAAGCAAAGGTCTGTGTGAGGAAGAAGCCCTGCGTCAAGCGCGTGTGGCTCGGATACTCCAGGCATCTGACTACGACTTTCACACCAAGGAGGTGAAGCTATGGACTCCGGTGAAGTAAAACCCTTCGCAGGTGAAATCCTACGTAAAGCCGCTGACACCATTGACGAACGTGGCAAACAACGCGATGGCGCGGGGCAGGAACGCTCAATGTCCAGAACCGTAGCCGCCTTCAACGCCATGACTGACCACAAGCTGACCGAAGAGGATGGCTGGTTGTTCATGCAGTACCTGAAGGATGCCAGGAGTCGTGCCGGTCAGTTCACTGAGGACGACTACCTCGACAAGACCGCTTATTCCGCACTCCAAGCTGAGTGTGCAATCACCAATCACAACTACCGAATTATGAGGGGCCAATGTTCCTAACAATCGCAGTTTATCTCCGCAAGCTATTCATCCGTGCAGCCCAAACGCACATGAACCTGAACTCCAAGCGCATCATTCATAGCTCTGAGCGTGTCCGCGTGGCACGAATCGCCGTTGACCGGTTGGAGCAATACGAAGTGATTAAGCGTGACGAGTACGCCCAGCGTGTCCAAGAGGCCGCTGACCTCCTCAACCAATAAGAAGGTAAAGCCATGTTCCGCTATGCCGCTGTAAACGCCCAAGGTGAATTTCTGGAAGTGAAGGGTCAAGACCTGTTCCTGTTCAGTGAAGACGCTGAGAAAGCCATGGGTAAAACCAAGGGCTATGACGTTCGACCAGTACCGGTAGGAATGCCCCTGGTTGTTGCCAAGCGCAAAGAAGCTCCGGCTGTTGTCGCTCGGAAACGTGCCGTTGTGAAAGACCCCAAGGTGGCTGAAGTTGTCGCTGATGTGACCCCAGAAGCTCCGACTGAATAAAGTCGTACCTAAGGATAGAAGATGGAAGAGTACCTCAAGTTATTACATAAAGAACTCTCTTCCAGTTTCAACACAAGGGTAGAACTCAAGGATGACGATAAGACTGTTGGCCAGAAGATTGGCCGCAGGGAAGTCCTTGAGTTCCTTGAAAGCAAACTGGAGTCATTCAATGTGTTTCAAAACACCTAAGGCCGAAGCTCCAACTCCAGTCCCACCTCCAGCACCAGCTCCCGCTGCATCAGCAGACGTTGCCTACGGTAAAGGTACAAACGCACAGACCCGAAAGAAGCTGCGTACAGACCTTAAAACCCGAAGCGTAGCTGTGCCTGGAGCTACTGGAAAGAGTGGCCTCAACATAACAAAAGCAGGATAACTGAATGTCAGAAACCGTTTCGCTGGAGGGTCGTTACCGCCAGTTGGCATCTCAACGTGAACAGTACCTCCAACGGGCACGGGCATGTGCGTCAGTAACAATCCCAAGTCTGGTTCCCCGCGACGAGACTGAAGGTCAGGACTTTCCGCTCCCGTCCTCCGGTCTCGGCGCTAGGGCCGTTAAGACTCTCAGCTCTAAGCTGACACTGGGCATCTTGCCCCCTGGTCATCCGTTCTTCCGTTTGACCGTGGATGAGAAGACCCTGATTGAATCTGGGTTAGACCAACAGTCCTACGGTGAGGTCGAAGAAACCCTCGCAGCCATCGAGCGTATCGGTGTCCGCAATGTCGAGAACAAAGGTACACGGGACACTCTGTATCAGGGGATGAAGCATCTCTTGGTGTCAGGAAACGTCCTGATCTTTTACGGCAAGAAGAGGGCAAAGCATTACCCGCTGAGCAAGTACGTAGTGTCACGGGACAGTGAAGGCGAAACCGAGGAGATTATCCTTTGTGAAGAAGTCACTCCGTCCAAACTACCGGCTGAAGCTCTGGCGCGTATCCGGCTGGATAACTCTCAGTCTGTTGACCTCAAGAAGAATCTGAAGGTCTACACACGGGTTTACCAAAGTGCCCCAGATTACTGGGAGTCCTACCAAGAGGTTGCCGGTCATGTCATCCAGACATCCCGCAGCCGTTACCCCAAGGGCAAGAACCCCTGGATTGCTGCTCGGTTAATCCGCGTTGAGGGAGAAGACTACGGTCGCTCCTACGTGGAGGAACACATGGGCGACTTCAATACTCTTGAAGTTCTGACCCGTGCTGTTACCCAGGCCTCAGTAGCTGCTGCCCGCATTATATTCCTAGTCAAGCCCAACGCTGCCGCCAAGGTTGTTGCCCTGGAGAAAGCACGTAATGGCGAATATGTCCTCGGTAATGAGGATGACGTCAGTTGCTTGCAGATGGACAAGATGCAGGACTTTGCGATTGCACAGCAGGTACGACAAGAGGTAACCGCAGGTCTGCAGGAAGCCTTCCTCATGACCGGAGCCATTCGCCGTGACGCTGAGCGGGTAACCGCTGAGGAAATCAGGCAAGTGACCCACATGCTGGAAGAGGGTCTTGGTGGTCTGTACACCCAGCTTGCTGGCTCTGTTCAGCTTCCGATCATCCAACTGGAGATGGGATACCTACAGGCAGAAGGCAAGTTGCCTCAACTGCCCAAGGACACCTTCCAACCTCAGATTCTGACCGGAATCGAAGCCCTCGGTCGTGAGCAGGAGCTGGGTAAGCTCAACCTCCTGACACAGACCCTTGCACCGTTTGGCCCTGAAGTGATTCAGGAGTACGTCGATGTCGGTGAGCTGGCCTCACGGGTCATGGCTGCACTCAGCATTGACCGCCGTGGATTGGTACTGACCGAAGAACAACGTGAGCAACGTGCCCAAAAGATGCTCATGCAACAACTCGCTGCGTCTGGAGGAGAGGCCGCGATTAACCAAATGATGGGAGGAGCCAATGGAACCCCAAGTTAATACCCCAACAGAACAACCGAAAGTCGATCTGACCGATGTAACCGTTCAGGACAGCAACGGCAACTTTTTACCTATGGGTGAAGAGCAGAAGCCAAGTGGTCTGCCAGAAGGTTTTGAGTCCGTCGAACAACTGATTGATCGCTACAACGATCTGCTGGAGAAGTCCAAGGGTCAAGAGACCCAGGAACCGAAGGAAGAGCCGAAGGCTGAAGAACCTAAGGTGGACGAGACTCAGCAGCCTGCAGATGAAGACGAAGGTGACGAACCTGATGAGCGCGACGAGCGCATTAAGGCTCTGGAACTTCAGATTCATGACCAGGAGTTGGTGCGTCAAGTTGGTGGCGAAGAAGAGTACGCGAAGCTCCGTGACTGGGCGTCTAAGAACATCGAAGCTGATGAACTGGACTTCTACAACGATGTGCTGGACAGCTCTGACCTCGCAGCCAAGAAACTGGCAGTGAAAGCCATGCAGGCCATCCACCGTGACGCATCTGGTTTTGAAGGTAAGCAGGTCACAGGGTCAAACGCCCAGACCAGCACTGCCTTTAAATCTGAAGGTGAATTGCACGAAGCAATGGCCGACCCACGTTACTACCGGAACGATTCCGTAGGTGAAGCCTACCGAGCTGACATCGCACAACGCGCTGCGTCACTCATTTCCGGCCCAAGCGTGAACGGCTGGTATTAAGTTTTGACCTCAAGTCCTGACATCGGGACAAACCTGATTCCACAACAATAATAATAAAAAGGAACCATAATGGTATTTCCTGTTGACCAAGCTGTATCCAATCCTGGCCAGATTAACCAAGCCGGTGATTCCCGCGCACTCTTCCTGAAGCTGTTCGCTGGTGAAGTTCTGACGATGTTCCGCACTCGTCACATTGCCATGGGCCTGACCCGTGTACGTACCATCAAGAACGGCAAATCTGCCTCGTTCCCGCTGATTGGTAAGAACACTGCCAAGTACCATACCCCTGGTAAGCTGATTGAGACCAACAAGATTGGTCACTCTGAGCGTATCGTTACCATTGACGACATCGCTATCTCTCCGGTGTTCATCCCTGACATCCAAGAAGCGATTGCTCACTACGACTACCGTGGTCAGTACTCCACAGAATGTGCTGAGTCTCTGGCTGGTCTGGTTGACCGTAACATCTTCCGCATGATCGCCAAGGCTGGTTATATCACTTCTCAAGCAGAAGCTATTGCCGCTGGCCTGAAAGTTCTGCCGGATGAAACCTACTCTCCGAACATCATGCTGGCTGCTGCCGGTGACGAGTTCGAGGGTGCTGCTCTGGTTGACGCTCTGTTCCGTGCTCGTACTGCCCTGCGTAAGCAGAACATCTACAAGCCTGGTTCTGTGGTCTTTGGCCCTGACCAGATCGAAGCTCTGACCAACATCGCTCAAGGTCAAGTTGGTTCAATCACTTGGTTGAACAAAGATGTGAATGGCTCTGTGAACCCGAACATGGAAGGCTCTGGCCCCGTTGCTCGTATCGCTGGCTTCACCATCTGGGAATCCAACAACCTGCCTGACCAGAACGAAGCTGCCGGTCTTGTTAACGACCCTGAGCCTCTGTCTGACGTCGAGTTCGGTTCTGGCAACGCTGCCAAGTACCGTGTAACTACTCTAACGTGGTAGGCCTTGCCTTCACTGAAGACGCCGTTGCTACTACTAAGCTGATGGACTTGCAGATTCGTAACGTCGAAGAGCCGCTGCGTCTGGGTGAAACCATCCTGGCCAAGCTGGCTGTCGGTCACGACATGCTGCGTCCTGGCTGCTCTGTAGTCATCGAGAAGTTCCACGCTTAATCAAGCGCCTCAGTAACCTGAGGTAACCCCTAGCCCGTAGCCCATTAATTTGAGCTATGGGCTTTTTTTTCGCAGGAGTACAAATAATGATCGGCCCCATGACTGAACTAGACGCCATTAACCAGATGCTGGCCGCTATCGGTGAAGCTCCGGTAAACAGTGTGGGTACTGGCCTTTCTGAGTCACGCTTGGCCCAGCTCCAGTTGGAACGGACGTCACGCGAGGTTCAGTCTGTCGGTTGGTACTTCAACACTGAGAGTTACAAGCTCAGCCTGAACAACAAGAGTGAGTGTCAGCTACCTCGAAATACCCTGAAGGTAGACACCCAGGACACCAACTTCGTGCAACGTGGCGGTGTGCTTTATAACCGCAGGTCTCAGACCACCAAGTTCACCTCAGCACAGACAGTGACCCTAGTGCTTGGCCTGGAGTGGTTGAACCTCCCAGAAACAGCCAAGCGTTATATCGTCATCAAGGCTGGCCGGAAGTTCCAAGCGGACTTCATTGGCTCACCAACCCTTAACCAGTTCCACGCTCAAGACGAAGCCCAGGCGCTCTATGACCTGAAGCAGGAAGAGCTGGAAGCTGGTAACTACAACCTGTTCAACAACCCTGAAGTTGCTGCTGACCTGCACCGAAGCCCAAGTAAAGAGGCTGGCATGGCACATCTATGGGTTACACCTATGACCAATTAACGGGAGGTTACGACTGATGGGTCAACTGGTCTCACAGGACATCCCAAACCTTGTTGGAGGTGTCTCACAGCAGGCTCCCTCCCTGCGGTTGCCAACACAGTGCTCAGAACAGATTAACTGCTGGAACTCAGTGGTTGAGGGTCTGATGCCCCGTCCAGCAACCAAAAGTGAAAGCGCCTCGCTAATCCAGGCAGATAATGCTACATCATGGACTATCACAGGGACGAGAAGGAACACTACCGGATTGTCTTGAACGATGACGGGACGCAGAAACTCAAGGTATTTGACGGGACGAGTGGCCAGGAGTATCCAGTTGACATCAGTTCCACGCTGGAGACACAACTCACAGCAACCGGTGGCAGCTTCCTTGACGTTCCTTACCTCAACCCAGTTGGGGATAACATCCACAGAGAAGCCTTCCAGCTACTGCCCGTGAAGGACAGCGTTCTGGTTCTGAACCGGACGTTCCCAACCAAGCGGGTCATTGGCGACAGTGATGATGACGCTGAACCAACCACAACGTCCTACCGGAAGTACAAGCTGGTCATCAACACGCTGAACTACAAGAAAATCTTTGGTTCCAGCAAGGTATTGACCAAAGAGCAGGACATCAATAAGAAGTACTTCAGTGGTTATGGTTATACGATCAATGGTAGGGACTATGTGTACCCAGCCACGTACTCACCACAAACCGTTGCAGCACGACTGGCAGTCAAACTGTCAGAGGACTTCGCTGGGTTCGACGCTGGTGTGAAGGACTCCACGGTCTTCATTACGGTTGACCCCAACGTCACCATCAGTGTGCAAGACCGGTCAGCAGCCTCCTCAGACATCAAAGGTTACAGTCAACGTGGTCGTTATGACCTCAAGACCATCACCGTAAGCTCCGAGAAGTTCACGGTAGTCACCGGCATCACCGGACGTCCAGCCCATGAAGCTCTGCTCTGGGTCAGACAGGCAGACTATGCCGTCAACTACAACGTCAAGGTGAACGGTACGGTCTACAACGTGAAGACCCCTGAGTCCACATCTGATGGTGCAAGGGACGGTCTGAGAACCGAGTCTATTGCCGCCAGTCTGGCCGTAGCAGTCTCCAACGCAAGTGGTATCACGGCTATCTCCAACGGTAACGTGGTGCATGTGACCTCAAGCTCTGACTTCACGTTGGAAGCCAACGACTCTCTGGGTGGCACAGCTTGATTGCCTTCAAGCGGGACATCCGTGATGAAGCTGACCTACCAGGGGCCAACGCTCCAGACGGTTATCAGGTACGGGTACGTGGTGACTTGGAGAGTGACTCAGGTGGCTACTGGCTGACATACGATGGGTCAGGTGGAACTCAAGGTATCTGGGTTGAATCAACAGGCCTGGGTACAGAGAACCGGTATGACCTGACGACCATGCCTCTGAGCCTGAACCGTAAGCAGGACATCAGTCGAGTGACCGAGAGTAACCCGCTGGGTATCTTCTTCGAGTTGACCACGACCGACTGGCAGGAACGCAAGGTTGGTGACGAGGAATCTGCACCATTCCCTTACTTCATGTCAGAACAGAGCCTCACGACAGCAGAGGTGACCAACCCACGGTCAATCACGGCTATGGCGATTTACCAGAACCGTCTGATTATGGCCAGTGGTGACACGCTCTGTATCTCTGAGACCGGCAACTTCTTCAACCTGTTCCCGACCACAGTGGCAACACAGGTGGACAGTGACGCCATGGAGTCCACCCTCGACACAAACGATGTGGTGAACATCAAGCACATTACCCCTGGTTCCGGTTCCCTGGTCTTGTGGACAGACCGGAAGCAATACGTTCTGCAGCAGGATGAGGTCTTCACCGCTGGTCGCCTCCAGTCTCGGATGGTTACTGCGGAGGAAGCTGACTTATCCATTGAGCCACTGGCTGTGGGTAATCGGGTCTACTTCGTTGCCAAACGTGGGAAGCACAACGCAGTCAAAGAGTTCTTTCCTGTGGGTGATGGCTTCCAGTTCGACACAGCCGATGTGACCGCTCATGTCCCTGAGTACATCAAGGGGCAGGTCATCAAGATGGTGGGCAATACGTCCATCAACGCTCTGTTTGTCCTGACGTCCGACCCGAGGTAGGGCCATACGCCAACACGGTGTATGTCTACAACTACTTCGACCAGGGCAATGAACGTGTGCAATCCGCATGGTCAAAGTGGCAGTTCGACGGACAGATTGTTGACCTGTCAGTCCTGAGTACCAAGCTCTCCTTCCTGATTGAGCGTCAGACCGGCGTAGACGTCGAGGGTGACCCTGAGTTCCAGACCTTTCTGGAGCACATTGAGTTGTCCTTTGACGAGCAGGAACAGGAGCATGGACACAGGGTCTTTCTGGATGGCTACCAGTACCAAGAGGTTCCATACCTTGAGGCAGACCTACTGCCTGGACAGATTACCAAGAAGGTAGGGAGCAGGTATTACAAGGGCTACCGGATGGACGTTATGTACGAGTTCTCACCATTCTTCCTTCGGGATGACCAGTTGAGGACACGGGCTGACGGTCGTCTGCAGCTTCGACGCCTGTTCCTGTCTTACGACGATACCTCCAACTTTGTCATTGAGGTTGAAACCTTGGGCCGTGAGGTTCGGGAATTGACCTTCCAAGGCCGAGTGTTGGGACGCCTGGACAACCTGATCGGCAAAGTGCCGGTGACCTCAGGTCGCTTCTCTGCGCCAATCATGGGTCAGTCTGGGGCCGTCAAGGTGCGGATTAGGAATAAGGAAATCTTCGGGTTCTCCTTCCAGTCCGCTTACTGGGAAGGCTTCTACCACACCAGAAACCGGAGGGTCTAATGCTGGAGCTTCGTCCCTACGAGAGTGGCGACGAGGTTGAGCTGGCACCAAGACTCAAAGAAATCGACGTTTATGAGTGTTACTGCGCTGCAGGTCTCGAACCCCTGGCCGCTCTTCAAGAGTGCATCAGGGACAGCCTGGAGCTGGTAACACTCGTACTCGACGGTCAAGTCCTGGGCATCTCAGGGGTCACACCCGTCGATGGTGAGTGGTATGGCATCTGGTTATTGACCGATGAGCGCCTACCGCAGTGCCGCAAGTCTTTCCTCAAGTTCTCTCACATCATGACCCGCCAATGGGTCAAAAAGTACACGCACCTCTGCAACTGGGTGGCTACCGCCAATATGACCTCTCGTCTTTGGCTACAGGCCATTGGGTTCTCCGAGGGCGAGACTGATAACAACTTCATGGGTTCCGGTGAACCCTTCGTTTTCATTCATAGGAGTTACGCATGACCGCAGCAGCAATGGGTGGTGGTGCAGGTGCAGTCCTGGGCATTGGTTTCAACTACTTGTCCCAACGGTCTGCCATTAAAGCCGCCTCACGGTACAACAAACAGATGCGGGACAGTGAAGTCACAGCTCTGATGTACCAGAACCGTGGTCGCAACACGCAGCAGATGCAGACGGAACAAAGCATCCAGAGCGAAGCGATCAACACGAAGCTGGAACAACTGCAGGCTCAAGGTGCAGCCAGAGTTGCAGGTGCTGCCTCAGGTGTGACCGGACGTTCATCCGAAAACATCATCAAGTTCATCAACGATCAGGCTGAACGTGCCTTGACGACATTGGACGCTAACCTCAAGAACTCCCGCGCCTCACACGCTGCGGACATTGCAGGTAACCAGTTCAGTGCTCAGTCCCGAATCACCAGTCAGGCTCAGTTGCCTGAGTTCTCATGGATGCAGACCGTTCAGGCCGGTATCTCAGGTGGAATGTCAGGTGCTCAGTTTGCCTCAGGTATGACCGCTGCAACCAAGAGCGGAGCAGCAACCGCCGTGAAGAACCCTGGCGTTTCAACCCTCAAAATCACTAGGCCTGGAGGCTGATAATTATGGCTGACCAGCCAAGACGTCAGGTTTTCTCTGCACCTAACCAGCAGAGACTAGCGTATGCCCCGAACACTCAGGGTGTACGTCAGGCAAGCCGTGAAGCTGAGGCCTCAGGTCGTATCCTCGACTCTCTGGGGTCAATCGGCAACATGCGCCAGCAGATGGTGGACAAAGAGCAGCGGGAGATTGATACCCGCGACAAGCACATGGCTGTATCTCGCCGTATGCGCCACCTGCCTGAAATCCAGAATGCCATCAAGGAAGCCAACCTCGAAGGTGAGGCTCCAGAGAAAGTACTGGAGTTCGTGAAGGGTCTGGACAGCTACCACAACATCTTTGCCGAGATTGATAACCCTGAGTCAAAAGCTCAGCTCTACCAAGGGCTGGACGATGAGTTATGGGGTGCGTCAACTCAGGCTCAGTACGTGAAGCTGGACATCGACCGGAAGAACCTGGCAGTTGATACCCTGGCTGGCACCATCGAGATGAACAGGGGCAACCCAGAGGCTCTACAGGCCGCTATGGCTGAGCTGAAGGGCGAGTTCACGAACCCTGAGGATTACTACAAGTTCTCCGAGGAAGAGTTCGAGGAGCTTATGGTAGGCCACCTTACGGCCCGTGTTCAGGGTGGCGAGTTCGAGCTGGCTGACCAGTTGGAGAAGATGTTTGACCCGAAGACTGCGAATGGCACCAATGTCATGACCCAGCTCAAGGGCACCATCAGCACTGGCATCGAGAAGGCAAGGGTAGCTGCATTCAAGCAGTCCTACACCGAAGAGGGTGACTCCATCATCCTTGAGCCAAACGCCACAGCTCAGACCGTGGAAGTCCATGTCCAGAAGGGTATCCAGAACAAGCTCTTCTCCGATGGTGTAGACGCGGACAAATACCGCCAGTACATGCTCAGAAAGTTGGGTGACGGTATGGCCAACATGGACTTGCTCCCAGCCCTGCTGAGTGGCTCTGTCCAAAGCCGTGACCAGTTTACCCATCTGGTGACTGAGACCGGCAAGCTCCGTGGGGTCAAAGAAGCCCAACGTGCCCAAGCTGAACGCCAAGCCGTAGAGTCATTCTTCCAGCTCTCCATGGAGTCCGTGGGCGAAGCAATGGAGTCAGGTGACCCAACGATGGTTGCCCAGGCTCAAGACCAACTGGCCCGTGCTATCCGTCTACGGCCTATCGCTATCCAGAACCAGCTCATCGGTCTGGCCACAGCGGTATTACCCCCAGATGCAAACCCTGAGGATGGCCTGATGTCTGGCCCCGTGGGTCAGCTACTGATGGGTTCCGAGGGTCAACCAGCCTTCTGGGATACCGCAACACAGGCCTATGGTGGTAATGAATACGCCATGATTAACGACCAAGTGCGGGATGAGACCCAACGGTCAAGACTGCAGGATGTCGCTGTGTTCTCCAAAGCCTTTGGTAGCCGTGAGATTGGTTACCGCATGGCCACAGACCACCAGTATCGGGACAAAGCAGCCAGAGACCCCTCGCATACCGCCACAGGTATTGACGAGATGGTCACATCGTTCACCGATGACTTCCCGTCCCAGATGATCTCTGAATACAGGACTCTGCTCTCCAAGTACTCCTCACTCCCGCTCAAGACCGCTGATGAAGCTGCCAGGAATATCCTGAAGGCCAAGGCAGGTGAGTTGGGTGAAGGTCACTTTGAGTGGGGTCGTCCGGTCTACGGTAATGGTGCTCCAACCATGCAGAAGGTCATGTACGAGGCCTTGAATAAGGCTATTGGCGTCAGAGACCCCAAGACAGACCTTCCGACACTTCGAGCAGAAGATAACCCAAAGGAAGTACTGAATAGCTACGTCGATTGGCACCTCCAGACACACAACATCAAGAATGCTACGAGTTATGACGCTGACGATGTGACGGTCATGGTGGACAACAACGGAACAGTTCTACTCACGGACAAGATTGGTCTGCCTATCGGTGGCCGAGCCTACAGTATTCAGGATGTCATCAACCACGGGGTCAACCGTAGGTCACGAATCACGACCGAAGCTGAAGTCCAGGCTGCGAAGGATGACGCCATGAACGAACTCCGTGACCCGATGCAACCAACAACCTCAACTTACGACCAGATGAGACGTACCCGAATGATGGGAACCTCCGGTCTTCAATAAGGAATAACCAATGGATGAACGTAGGGAGCAACTCGTAGCCCAAGCTCATCGTCTGTTCAATCAGGCGTCTGAGATGGTGCAGAGGAAGATGCTCGAAAGATTATGACTCAGTTCGGGCTGATGGACGAACCTGTGGAGGAAGCTCCCCGCGTACCAACCATGAGTCAGGCTGAAGCCCAGACACCAACAGTGCCAGGAAACCCTCTCAGTGCTCCCATGTACTCTGAGGGTGGCTATGCGTCCAGACTGCGGGCACAGACAGCTCAGGCTCAAGGCTACGAGAAGCTCCGCGATAAGTTCGGAGACGTAGACGGAAACCTGCAAGTCCTGCCCATGGCTGCAAAGCTACAACCATTCCGTTCAGTAGACCTCGACAACCTGTTCGCTGACGAAGAGGAAGACCCCAACTTCAACCTCAAGTCAGATGAGGTCAAGGCTCTGATTAAGGACATGCCACGGGACTACCAAGAGAAATTCTTCAGGGAAGACCCCGTGAACATGGCCATGGCTCAGCGTATCGCCACGAACCTGAATCAGGAACGTGAACTCATGACTGAGTACGCCTCCGCTGGTATTGGCACACTGCTTCAAGCCGAGATGGCTGCAATGCTGTTAGACCCCGTGTTCTTGGGCAGTACGGTGGTGACCTTGGGTGCTGGCTCTGCGATTAACGCCTCAGTCAAAACCCTCCAGTTGTCACGTAATGCCTACAAGACTGCGAAGGCCATGGAGTACCTGGGGCTACCAATGGCTGAAGCCGCTGGTTATAACGCCCTGGTTGCCAAGACTCAGGACAGCTACAACGGTCATGACGCCTTAATAGACACTGCCATTGCTGGTGCCTTGATTGGGCCTCTGGGTGGTATGGGTCTCCGCAGTGCAACCAAAAGTCTCGACCTCACGACTATGGCCAAGGGTGACCTCGCTGACGCTCTTCTCGAAGACGTTGCCGTAGCCTCACAGAAAGCCGTGGAAGTAGAGGTAGCCGCAAGCGTGAAGCCGGTAATCCGTGAACTCAGTTACGAGGACATGGTGGGTGACGTTAAGGCAGGCCTCACAGCCAGAGCTGGCAATAAGAACGACCGTGCGACCAGCAAGGCGTTGGTGGCTGAGGAGCGAATGCTGCTTGACCAGATCGACCAGCTCCAGGCCCAGAAGGATGCCCTCATGGCAAACCAGAAGGGTCGAACCACAGGTAAGGTCGAAGAGGTTGCTTCTTTCAACTCCCGCATTGAGACCCTGACTGCAAGTCTGGACAGGGTTAAGACCAAGCTGGGACGCGATGTAGAGGCCAGTAAAGCTGAGTCTGAGCTGAGTAGGGTAGAAGACTGGGTACGCCGTGAAGCCTCGGTAAACGAGTTGCAGGACGGCAAGGTAGCCCTTCAGTTAAAGCTGGAGAAGGTTGCCGGTGAAGCCCAGCGGTCAAAGGGTAAGGCCAAGAAGAACGCCAAGGAAATCGGTGAGCTTCAGGGTCAAGTTGCCAAGCTGGATGCTGAGATTGCCCGTCTGACCAAGATGGATATGCCCAGCAGTCTGAAGGACGTCGAAGCAGAGATGCAGAACCGTCTGGCCAAACAGTCCGAAGTTGTGACCGAAAGTCCCGACATCGCGTCTGAAGCGGTAGAGGAGCTATCACCTCTGCAGCAATCAGCCGTGGACGTTCTGGAAGACACCAGCCTGACCGTGAGCAAATCAAGGGGATGTTGCGCTACGACTACTGGGGCAAAACCCAGAAGTCATCCTCCCAGGTTCTCCGTAACTGGGGCCACAAGCTGATGTCCAACGGTGTTAGACGCCAGGACGACATCCAGCTCAACGCTGCAGACCTCAACGCTCAACGGCGGGTAGAGAACCTGATCGCTCCGAAGAACCGTGAGCTGGCCCAGGCGTTCCGAGCCTACCTGAAAGAGCAGGGGATTAACCGCTGGAATCTGGGTACGCGAAGCAAGGTACACAAGGCTCTGTCCGAAGTGTCCAACGAATTGTCGCACCTAAGGATGACAGGCGAGAGACCCGATAACCCACACCTCCGCAAGATGCTGGAGATTATTGACCAACGGATGAAGGGTGCGTTCCACGATGCCCAGCGTTACGGGGTCAATGGAGCACAGGCTCTGACCTACAGCGACCGGTATGTCCCACGAATTTGGGATAAGGCCAAGATGTTCGCTGCCAAGCAGAAGCATGGCGAGGAACGTGTGGTTCAGGCTATCCGCAATGGCCTCATGAAGAATGACCCAGAGATGCCTGCAGGTGCCGCTGAGTTGATCGCCAGGGGTGTGGCTGACGCTGCTCCAACGGTCGTGTGGTCATGGATGACATCTTCGAGGATGCCGACAAGTTCAAGGAGTTCATGACTGAGGTTCTGGAAGCGCAAGCAACCAAGGCCGGTAAGTCTGTGGATGAGGTGGCCGAGGAGACCTTCGCCTACCTGAAGAAGAACAAGACCGAGACCAATGGCAAGAACCGGATGGACGTTATCGACCGGCTGAAGCCCAGGCTCGATCTGGACATCTACGCCCGTGACGACGAGGGCATGGTCTCCATTGCTGACATGCTCAACCTCAACGTGTTCCAGACCTCCGAGATGTACGTGCGGAAGATGGAAGGCGCTGCTGCTCTGGCTGAAAAGGGGCTGACCAGTCCGAAGAAGATCAATGAACTTCGGGCCAGCATTGAGAAAGACCTCAAGGCTCAGAACCTAGACGATGTGGCTATCCAGAAGGAGCTGGAGACGTTCGATGACGTCATCACGATGGTCAACGGCCATCCAATCCACTTCCGAGTCTGACCGACAAGCAGAAGGAATGGGCAGGTAACCTACTTCAGGTTTCTAGCTCCAGATGCTGGGTATGGCGGGTATGGCCGGTATGGCTGAACTCGTTGGTGCGATTGCCCGTGGTGGCCCCATCACTGCACTCAAGGCTATCCCTGCAATGCGGGGCGAAGGCTCTGTGAAGCTGGCGAAGGAGTTCGAGAAGTTCGGCTTCAACGTGGACAACATGTTCTACAACCACTACTTCAACCTCTATGAAGAGACCGGTATGTACGGACAGGGGTCTTGGTTCTCAAGGCACCTCCATGACGCCTCCAAGGGCTTTGCCATTGCCTCTCTGATGGCTCCGTTTGACCAGTGGTCGCGGAAGACAACCTTCTTCATGTCCATTGATAAAAGCGTCGAGCTGGCCCGTGGTAAGAACCGGATGCTCTTCACTCGCACTGAGATGGGGATGTCCGAGGGTCAGTACCAGAAGGCCATCGACTACCTGGCACAACATGCAGAAACCACCAAGGGTTCCTTTGGTGATCGCGTAAACACCGTCAACTTCGACAAGTGGGATGCAGACACACGGGAGGCTTTCCTCTCAGGTCTGTACCGGATGAACTCCAACCAAGTGCTGAAGATTCTGGCTGGTGAGCGTGTGGTCTTCTTCAACGCCACAGTCGAGCAGTTCCTCTTCCAGTTCCAGCAGCTCCTGCTATCCGGCTTGTACAAGAGCCTGGGCAACAAGATCGCCAACTGGAACCGTGCTGAGACCTACGCAACCCTCATGGGCGAAATCGTCGGTGGGGCCATGTGGTATGGCGCTCGGAATGAAATCAAAGCAGCCGGTATGTCCGACCGCGAGAAAGACGAGTGGCGAGAGAAAGCTTCGGGGGTCATGCCTTCTGGCAGGGTTCCTTGGGTTACACCACAAGTCTGGGCGGTGCGTTCTCAATCTGGAACAAAGCCGCAGCTCCCTTCGGGTTCCCAACCTTCGGTCAACGCTACCAATCGCTTGAGGGCGCTCTGTTCTCAGCACCTTGGCTGACCACCATCGAAAACGTAACGAAATCCGCTGGTAATGCCGCAATGGGTAACTTCGGTGAACAGGACGTCCAGAGACTCTGGCGCTCCATCCCGACCAACTCATGGTACGGCTTCCACTACTTCAACAACTCTATTCTACGAGACTAACGAATGGCAGAAAGCTATTACTCCAGAACCATCTATGACGCGACGGTTACTGGTGACGATACCTTTGTGTTCGACTTTGACTACGTGAACCAGTCTGATGTGCATGTCAGTATCGACGGCACCGAGACCTTCAACTTCGTCTTCCTCGACTCACATACCGTCAAACTCAATGACCCACTGACCGATTCGGCGGTGGTTACCGTGTTCAGGGATACCTTCCTTGAGACTCGGACTGTGGACTTCGTGAATGCTGCGGAGTTGACGGAGAAAGACCTGGATGACAGCGCGAACCAAGTGTTCTACGCCATGCAGGAAGCCTACGACCTAGCTCGGGACAGCATTAAGCCACAACCGGACGGTTCGTTCTCCATGACTAACCGGAGGTTGAAAGACCTCGCTGACCCTGAGCTGCCTACCGATGGTGCAAACCGTCAGTACGTAGACGACCAGTACGGTATCAACTCTGACCTTCGGAATGGCATTACGGCTGATAAAGCTGCTAGTGCTGTCAACGCCAATGCTGCTCAGGCCTCTGCGGATAACGCTGCGGCTAAATCCAGTCTGGCGAACACCTATGCTTCCCAAGCTCTCGGTCATGCAACCACTGCCAATGAAGATAGACTGCAAGCTGAGTCTGCCCGTGACTTGGTACTGGAGAAGACCGACATCATCTTGGCTAAGGTCGATGAGGTTGAAGCTGATCGGGCTGAAGTTGCCTCCAAGGTGGCTATTGCTGAGACTGCCAAGATTCAAGCTGAGGCCTCAAACGCTTCAGCTCTGAACCATGAGTTGAAGGCCAAGAAGTGGGCTGACGAGGCTCCTGGCGTACAGGTAGACCCTTCCAAGTACTCTGCGTTGCACCATGCGGTTAAGGCCTCTGAGTGGTCTGAGAAGGCTGTGGACTCACCCGTTGAGCCAGGGTCTTACTCTGCACTGCACCATGCAGCCAAGGCTCAGGGTCTAAAGAACACGGTTCAGACCCTCCATGACACCGTGGTCACTGAAGCTACACGGGTAGAGAATGACTCGCTGACAGCATCTGATGCCCGCAACCAAGCGGTACAAGCTGCCAACAACGCTGCTCTGTCTGAAGCCAACGCTGATAACGCCAAGGTTGACGCTGAAGCTGCACGAACTGCTGCTCAGGCCCACTCGACCTCAGCCGGAAGTTCTGCAACGACTGCCACACAGAAAGCTGATGCTGCTGCTGCCTCCCAGGTTGCGGCTAGTGATGCTGAAGCTGCTGCAGTAGCTGCTAATACCACGGCTCAGACTGCTGCTACCACAGCAACGACCAAGGCCAGTGAGGCTGTTACTGCCAGGGATGCAACAATCCTTGCCAGGGATGCGGCTGTAGCTGCTCAGCAGACTGCCACTGCAGACAAGGACATCGTGGTTGCTGCCAAGGATACGGCTGTGGCCAAGGCTGACGCTGCGTCTACCTCTGCGAGTACTGCTAACTCTGCGGCTGGTGCTGCGAGTTCAAGTGCCTCTGATGCCTCTGATTCTGCGGCTGCTGCTCTGGCGTCCAAGAACCAAGCTCAACAGTGGGCTGTAGGTACTGGTGAAGTTGAGCCAGGACTGAAGTCTGCCAAGACCTATGCTGAGGAAGCACGGGCTATTACCTCTGGTGCCAAGACCTACGTGGTCAATGGGATGCCAGTGGTGGAAATCTGCCTATTGCAAGCCCTAGTACAGGAGACGCGGGTAAATACTGGATTATCAATACTGCCGGTACATTACCCCAGGTTGGTTTTGTAGACGTAGGCTGGGAGTTGTCAATCAACGACCAGTTCAACTACGAGTCAGCAAACCTCCTGCCGCCTAACCTTGTGTCCTCTGTGAACAGCAAGGCTGGCCCTGACGTTGTTATCACTTCAACCGATATACCCGACATCGCGTCTACCTACCAGCGCAAGGATGGCTACACAGCCTCTGACGTTCTGGCCAAGGTGAAGACCGTCGATGGTGCTGGCTCAGGCCTGGACGCGGATACCGTGGATGGTAAGCAAGCGAGTGCCTTCTATCTGGCCTCTAATGTGTCCACCTTCGGTCAATCGGTTACAGGTGGTGCTGACGCTGCTGCTGTACGTGCCTTGCTACTCCTGGGGTCTGCAGCTCTGAGTGAAGCTGGTGCCTTCTATCCGTCAGCCAATGTGTCTTCCTTTGCGGACACACTGCTGGATGACACCTCTGCCTCAGCCATGCGTTCAACGCTGGGTCTTGATACTGCAGCTCAACGAGCTGTGGGTACAGCCGCTGCGAACGTGCCTGACATTACTGCTGCTGATGCTCGATACCTGGGCAAGACAGCGACAGCCTCTGCTGCAACCAAGTGGGCGTCCTCTCGGACTATCACTCTGGGTGGTGACCTGACTGGCTCTGTGAGTCTGGATGGTACGGCCAACGTGACCCTGACTGCGACTGTGGGTGATGACTCTCACGCTCACACCATCAGCACGGTTACAGGTCTGCAGACAGCTCTGGACGGTAAGTTGAACTCAGCGGCTACAGCCACGGCTGCGACCAAGTTGGCCACGGCTCGTACCATTACCCTCGGTGGTGGTGTGACGGGTTCTGCCAGCTTTAACGGCACAGCCAACGTGACGATTACAGCTACGGTTGCCGACGACAGTCACAACCATGTGATTGGAAACGTGGACGGTCTGCAGGAAGCTCTGGACGCTAAGGTCGATGACTCTCAGTTGGCATTCGCTACTACGGCTAACACTGTGTTCAGCGTGACGTCAATGGAGACGTTCAGGCCCGTCTGTTCCGCTCTGAGTATGACACGACCAACCCAACCGTTGGTTTCATCATGACCCAGATCGACACAGGGACGAACAACTTCCTGCGTCCGACGACTCCGGCTCAACTCCGAGCTGCTGTGACCGATGCGTACTACCTTCCGGTTGGTGGAACTGCGGCTGCTGCTACCAAGCTGGCGACTGCAAGAACCATTACCTTGGATGGTGATGTCACAGGTTCAGCCAGTTTTGATGGTTCCAGTAACGTCACTCTGAGCGCCTCAGTCGTTGCAACAGAGCACAACCATAACACCTTGTATTACACGAAGGCTGAGGTTGACGCTCTGGTAGCTGCTGCCGGTGAGAAACCAGGGATGATTAAGCTCTGGTCTGGCTCATTGGCAAGTATCCCAGGCGGTTACGCTCTGTGTGACGGAACCCAAGGTACACCACCCCTCGCAGATAAATTCGTGATTGGTGCTGGTGGTGCGTATGCCGTGGGTGACGTTGGTGGTAGCAAGGATGCGGTCGTTGTGGCTCACACCCATGGGGCTTCATCCAACAGTACTGGCTCACACAGTCACTCTGGAACTACGGCCAGTGGTGGTACTCACTCCCACACCACGGCAATCAAAGTGTCGAGTTCAAACTCTGCGCTGTCAGCCGTGTGGACAACCTCCTTCGGTTACACAAGTGCCGGTGGCAGTAGGGTTGGTGGTGTGTCGAACGACTCGTACACCGCTTACTACCCGTACACCAGCAGTGGAGGTGCCCATAGTCACACGTTCTCAACCAACACCACAGGTTCCCACACTCATACCATTACGGTTGACAGTGAAGGTGAATCTGGAATCGACAAGAACCTGCCGCCGTACTACGCGCTGGCATACATCATGAAGCTCTAACCGTATGTTCAAAGATACGCCTAAGTGGTTCCTGGCGTTAGCTTTGACCTTTCTGATCTCGGTTGTCCCATCCTGCTACACCTGCATACCCGTCTGACCCTTCTGGAGTCCTCAGTCTATGAGGCTCAGAAAGACCGTGACCGGTTCACGCTCGTTATCGACAGGATGAACGACAACCTTGGTCAACTGGCCACAGCAATCGCTGAACTACGTGTTGAAGTCCGAAACCTACAACAAGCCAAATAACAATAAGAAGGAAATAAACATGCCTGCAGTATTTGCAACCATCCTGACTTCCGTAGTCACCAAGTTGTTCACTGAGAAGTTCCTCATGCGTCTGGTCATCCTTGGCCTTGAGTACGCTGCCTCTAAGTCCACCACCCAGGTCGATGACGATGTTGTCGCTGCCGTGAAAGAAGCCTATTACGGCCCAGTGGTGGAGTAATGGATTACATGCCCGTGGACTACTTCGTGGTAGCCATGGAGCATGTCTTTGAATGGGAAGGGGGTGAGGTTAATGACCCCCGAGACCCAGGCGGACACACCAAGTTCGGCATCTCCAAGCGGTCATACCCGCACCTCGACATCAGCTCACTCACCCGTAAGAAAGCCATCCAGATATACCGGAAGGATTACTGGGAGCTGTGTCAGTGCGACAAACTACCTGGCCCCCTGGCACTCATGGTCTTTGACTCTGCAGTGAACCAGGGGCCAGACCGTGCGAAGAAGATTCTCCAGGCTGTGCTTGGGGTCAAACAAGATGGCCAGATTGGGCCTAAGACCCTGAGTGCAGCCCAGGAGGTCAATCTCAAAGTTGCCTTACTCGGATACTCCGTTCGACGTGCTCTCCATTACGTTCGGTTACCAACCTTCAACTATTACGGCAAGGGCTGGCTCTCAAGGCTGTTCGATACCCACGCCGCAGCGATGACCCACTATGTCGAAGAAGCGCAATTACGCAAAGGAATACGCTGAGTACCACAGCAAGCCAGCTCAGAAGAAGCGTAGGGCAGGGCGCAATGCCGCCAGACGCAAGATGGAGAAGGCCGGAAAGGTACGCAAGGGTGATGGCAAGGACGTCGATCACAAAGACAGAAACCCCAGGAACAACGCGAGGAGCAACCTCCGTATTCAATCCCAGAAAGAGAACAGAGGACGAAACAAGTGAGCACAGACCTTGAGTCCCTTCTGGCAGACCTACATCTGGCCATTACCGAGCAGTTGCTTGAGAGGGTCAAGACAGGGGTTGCCACAGCATCTGAACTGAACGTAGCTCGGCAGATGCTCAAGGATAACAACATTGAGCTACGACCTAACGCCACAAGTCCTCTCGGCAAGCTGGCTGACGCACTGCCTGATGCCTTTGACGTTGATGACCAATACCCACGGCACTAACTAACCTGAAGCCTCTCTGAGACGATCTGAGGGGCTTTAGACCCGACATCGAGACATACGCATGAGCGATAAGGTCTTGGTGGTCGAGAAGAAGCTGAAGTCTGACTTTCGGTACTTCCTCCTGGCCATCTGGAAAGAACTGGCGCTCCCTGACCCCACACCCCTTCAGTACGACATTGGTAAGTACCTCCAGCATGGCCCCAAGCGGTGCATCATCGAAGCCTTCCGAGGTGTCGGTAAAAGCTGGATAACCTCTGCCTTTGTTGTCTGGCTCCTGTACCGAAACCCCCAGCTCAAGATTATGGTGGTATCGGCCAGTAAAGATCGGGCAGACCAGTTCTCCACATTCACCAAACGATTGATTAACACCGTGCCCTGGCTGGCACACCTGTCTGCCGGTAATGAGCAGCGGAACAGTCTACATGCTTTCGACGTAGGCCCAGCACAGCCAGACCATAGCCCCAGCGTCAAATCCGTAGGTATCACTGGTCAGTTGACCGGTAGCCGTGCGGACGTAATCATTGCCGATGACGTTGAGGTCGTAAACAACAGTCAGACCCAGACAGCCCGTGAGTATCTCGCAACGCTGGTCAAAGAGTTTGACGCTATCCTCAAGCCTCTACCTACCAGCCGTATCATCTTCCTGGGCACCCCTCAGTGTGAGATGAGTCTGTACAACGAGCTGCCGAAGCGCGGCTATGAGTGTCGTATCTGGCCAGCTCTGTTCCCAAGTGATGAGCAGGTCATGGCCTACGCTGGGAAACTGGCACCGTTCATTCTTGAACACCCGCAGTATGAACATGGGTCTACAACTGACCCCAAACGCTTCAGTAATGAGGACTTGCAGGAACGTCTGCTGTCCTACGGTAAGGCTGGCTTTGCCCTGCAGTTCATGCTGGACACAAGCCTGAGTGATGCCGATAAGTACCCGCTGAAGTTCTCTGACCTCCTGATTATGTCCATACCGTTCCAGAAGGGGCCGACCGAACTGGTTCACACCTTCGATAAGGACTACGGGTTGGGCGAACTGCCTAACATGGGGTTGGCTGGTGACCGCTACTTCTCGCCATTCTATGTGGCCAAGGAGCTGGTGGATTACCAGATGAGAGCTATGTCCATTGACCCCTCTGGTCGAGGTAAGGACGAGACAGCTTATGCCGTGGGCTACATGCTTAACGGTAACATCTTCGTGCCTGAGGCCAGTGGTCTGATCGGAGGTTATGGCCCAGAGGTTCTGGAGTCCCTGGCCAAGATCGCCAAGAAGCATCAGGTCAACGAGATAATCATTGAGGACAACTTCGGTGATGGCATGTTCGAGGCTCTCCTGAAGCCTGTACTGAGCCGTGTGTACCCTTGTTCAACCTTGGGTCAACGTCAGCACATCCAGAAGGAGAAGCGGATTATAGACACCCTGGAGCCGGTCATGATGCAACACCGTCTGGCCATTGACCCCAGAGTCGTCGTGTCCGACTACGAGACCACCAAGAGTAACCCTGCCTACAGTCTCTTCTACCAGATGAGTCGAGTGACTGCCGAGAAGGGAGCCTTGGGTCATGACGACCGGTTGGACGCCCTGGCAATCTTGGTGAAGTACTTCCAAGACATGCTGGAGCAAGACAGCCATGGAGCAGAGCAGAACCGGAAGGATGAGCTGCTGATGAATGAGCTGCAGGACTTCATTGACCATGCTCAAGGTGAAACTGGTCAAAATCTCTACAGAAATTCATGGATGGCCGATGGTCTGCAGCCCGCGTGGCACAAGGCCTAGAATAAAGTCGGGCCTAAGGGGAAACCCCAAGGTCATATAACTATAAGTATGACCCTCAGTTTTGTACCCCATGGCTCTATCTCCTCTTGTTCTACCTCCTCCTAGTTGTACCCCTCAGCCTGACCTATAGCTAATCCTATGGTCAGGGCTTTTTTTTCTTACTATAAGTCATGCCCCCTGGTATGACCCCTGGTGTTACCTCTCGCTCCTTGCCTCCTGTTACTAGTAGAACCAGTGACAATGACCCTCCAGCTACCATGGGTCATTAACTATAGGCAGCGATGAGATTATCACCCTCCGCTTTGGGGGTGAGTGAGGCGTAAGCCGAACGAACCTCAAGGCAATACCTCCTGGCCAGCCCCTGGTCAAACCCCTAGTTATACTCCCCTGGACAACCTCTGGCTTAGCTGGAGTCCCACCGTCCGTTGTAACCTCCAGTTTTGTTTTCAGTTAAAAATCTGAGTGACCTTATGTAAAGGCCAGCAGCCCGAAAACCCCCCGTGTACCCCCCTCGATTGACCTCTGGTCATGGCATGGGGTCATTCTGTGTGTGCATAGGGTCACAACCACCGGCCTGTACCTCAGGTATAGCGCGGGGTCATCCCCTCAGGTAGGGGAAGGTAGGGTACTATCACGCCTACATCTAACCGCCAGTCATAACCACCGGCCTGTACCCTTAGTGTTATGTTATAACATCCGAGTGCTACACCCTATAGGCACGACCCAGAGCACAACATGTAGTATGTCCACCGGTCATGACCCACACCATCTAGTGTTATGACCTCCACTATCACCACCAGTCATGCCCTTGCGTATAGATGTAGGTCTATCATCCGGTCATTTATTTTAGTCCTGACATCGAAAAGTTATTGACCTCAGGTTTAGCCTATGGTCAAATAGCTCCATCGAATGAGGTGACGGCCACCGGCCCAGACCTCTCGCTCTTTAACAGTTTAGCCTTCAGTACCAGCTCTTAGCAGCCATGACTAGTTGTCCCTGAGTGACGCCAGACCAAAGCAGTCGTTAAACGGACAGACCAAGGGTGAGAACGCGGAGCAATACAAACTGAGGGTCATAACTGAAAGAAGCGAGGTCGGGTTCAGATTGAGCTTGACACCGAACCGAGAACGTGTAGAATGAGCAACATGGAAGAACGAAGTGGTGAGGCGGGATGCCTCAGGCTCAGGGAATAAGAGCCACCAATATACCTCCAAGAGGTGCCGGGTCTCCTTAAACACCGGAAGCAGGGTCACGCTACAAGCTGACCAACGGCTTTGATCTGAAGGCAAGTTGCCTGAAGTAGCCCGAGTAGGTTTAGGCAAAGGGTTCGTCCCTCCCAACGACCGATTGAGCGACCGAAAACCCGAGTCCTCAGCAATAACGAGGAGCTGGCTTATCTCCAGTGAGGGTCAATATACAAACGATACGGGTGGCACCGATACCAAGCCCTACAGTTATATTCCGGCTGTTCATTCTCTGAGTGGACAGTCGCGGAATCTAACCACAGTGAGAAACACTGACATGAACATGAAGATCGCTGAACGTGGTATCCGCTACATCAACCTGATGGCTGACACTAATCCTGACCATGCTGGCTGGGACATGCTCTTCAACTGTACTGGAGAGTCTGACCTGATCGCTGATTACCCTGAGGTCAAGACCTTCGTAGAGCTGAAGGCAAGCCTGAAGCGAATGGCTGAGGTCTACGCTGATGTTCACTCCGATATTCTGTCCACTGTCTTTTAAT
This sequence comes from Marinobacter similis, assembly GCF_000830985.1. Taxonomy (GTDB): domain Bacteria; phylum Pseudomonadota; class Gammaproteobacteria; order Pseudomonadales; family Oleiphilaceae; genus Marinobacter; species Marinobacter similis. The sequence goes on from NZ_CP007151.1 coordinate 3,685,639, forward strand.
GAGGTCTATCATCATGACATTCCGTGCCCTGCTTAACCGTGCTGTACACCATGCTCCTCGTCACTCATGGGTTAACCCTGAGGCAAGAGACCCCATGTATTTCATCCGGTCAAAAGCTGAAGCGAATAACAAGCGTGACGGCAAAGCTATGTTCACTCTGGGCTAATAGTCCCGACATCAATCCGAACCTGAGGTAATGACAATGAGTAAAGTCTCTGGAGTTGTGCTGTATGAAGGCCCATCGGTTTTAGACGGGCAACCTATCATCGCGGTCGCAACCTTCAGCTCTAAAAACGAGAAGACTGGCCCCATGATTCAGACATGGATACTCCGGTCAGACGTTGAACCTCAGGTTGCAAGCAAGGCAGGACTGGACGGTTCTGTCTGTGGTGCTTGCCCACATCGTCACTCGCTGGGTGGTAGCTGCTACGTCATCACTCATCAAGGGCCGCTGGCTGTCTACCGGTCATTCAAGCGGGGCAATTACCCTACGTTTGACCCTGGCATTCATGGGTCTCTGTTCACTGGGCGCATGATTCGCTTGGGTGCCTATGGTGACCCTGCTGCTGTGCCAGTAGACGTATGGTCATCCGTTGTGAGCCTGACCACTGGCCACACTGGGTACACACACCAAATCGGACACCCCAAGTTTGACTCTCGCATCCTGCACTACTGCATGGTGTCAGCGGATACACCTAAGGGTGCGCTGGCTCATCAGTTCCATGGACGTAGAACCTTCAGGGTTAAGACTGAAGACAGCCCGCTGGCTGCTAACGAGGTGCTGTGCCTGAGTGAGACCACTGGCATTAGCTGTCTGGCTTGTGGTCTATGCAATGGTGCCAAGGGTGATGGCCCTAGCGTTGCGATCAATGTTCACGGCACCTATGCCAAGCGTTATGTCTCCAAGTACGGACGCATCAACGCCATTGCAGTTTGATCTAGTAGTACTGACATCGGGTTGATCGCAAGGTCAGCCCTACCTTTTTCTCCGAGCACTATCACTATCATTGGGACACCACTATGCCGTACTTCGACATCTGTTTCGCCAGACCTGCAGCAAGAAACACTGAGCAACCCAAACGTGTTAAGGCAGAGACCGAGGCACTTGCCATTGAAGCCTACAAACGTCGGGTCAAGGACATTCCTGAAGGCTCGCGGTTCTACCCACGGCCAATCTCTGAGATGTGGCGCAAGAAGGAACAGGTAGCTCGGAGACTGAGGAAGCAAGCCGAGGGTCTGGGCTATACGCTGACCCGTGTCTTCGACGGTGAGGAATGGGAAGAGCTGGCCGCCAACTGTTCAGACCGTGACTACCTCGACATGGCTATGTGTACCGACATGACTGTCGTGCGCTTCGAGAAAGACTTCGAGCGGCTGAGCTTCTACTTCTGCTGGGACAACTACCCAAGTGAGTGTCTGTACGACCACACGGCCAACTCCAACGCAGACGCCATTGCAAGGGCAACCATCGACCACTTTGAAGGTAAGGCAGGGTACTGACCATGACCGCAATCATCATCGAAGGCATACGGTTTCCGACCCCAAGTCAGACCGAGATGGCCCTTGAGTATGGCTTGCAACAAATGAAAGAGCTGGGCCGTGGGTTACACCTGCGGCTGATCGACGTCAGGGGGAGAGCTTACACAATCCCAGGCGTTGATCGGGAAGGCCTCATCCGTGAGGTCGAACACCACCTGTTACTGGTCTCATCAACTCCAATGGAGCTGCGGTCATGATCGAAGACTTCCTACGTCAATGCACGGCCTGCGGTCAGGGCCAATGGCTGGAGGAGTGTCATCTCGGCACCCTCGGCACACTTGAACACCACCGCTGCAGATACTGCGGCAACGATTGGTCAGAACCTGTACTGGAGCCTGAAGCATGAGCACATACAACCACGAAAACATGATGTCCTGCGCCATTGTCTGGGAAAGCATCCTTGAACTACGGGATGAAAGGAAGGAGGCGTCACCCCTCAGTAAATGGGTGGTGGCTAAGTGGGAAGAAATCGGCACCTGCGAGATGCGGGAGTATGCCGTTAGCTGGGCGAAAGTTGTGGATGACCTATGGCGTCACAACATCTGGCTGCATGAGTGCAATGGCCCGTTCGACTGGGACTTCGTGCCTGATGTCCTGCGGTATCACTACCTGCTGAGTGGTGACCTTGAGCTGAACAGTAAGGATGACTTCGACCGTGCCCACATGGCCGGTGTGCTGGCTGCTCTGACACTGGCAGGCAAGGATTTCGAGCAATACCAAGGGTTCGACACACGGTTCGTGACCCTCTTTAAGGACAACAAGGATGGCTACTGGGATGACGCTGACCCTACCCATGAGAATGCAATCCGCTCTGCTATGGGTGTGTATGGCCGCACTAGCGATGGATTGGCCGAGCATATCCTAGACCTGCAGTTTGACGAGTTCATGGTCAACCGACTGAAGCATGTCATGACCACATTGAAAACATGGTTGGTTGATAACAAGCCGCACACTGAGGGCAAGGCAGCATGAGCACTATCACTATCATTCGCGGCACCTGTTCTGGCACTGACCTGAAGGGTGTGATGACCAAGATTGAGGCCTCTCATGCTGAGGTCTTAGGCGCTGCCATGGTCATGAAGAACACTGAGCAGGGCTGGGTCACTGACTACGTGGTGACGGCCCGTGGATTACTTCTGGGAGCTGTAGCCTGATGCGTGTCGAAGTGTACTGGAACCTGCACAAGAAACTGTGGTCTGTCCGTGCGCTGGAAGGGGATAACAAGGGGCGTGTCGTAGCGCATGTCCACTCCCTGACCCTCCGTGAATGCTCCTACGTGGTGCAACCTGCGGGCCAAGCCAAGGTACGGGCTGAGAAGCGAAAGGTCGTCCATGCCTTCGTGCGGGGCACTGCCGTTGAGGGTCACTTCCTGTCCGGCGCAATGTACCCGATAACCTACAACCCCTACCGTGATGACACCTTTGTCACGGCTGATGAGAACCAACTTCCGGTCATGTCCAGCGGCCAAACCTACCTCGGAACCACTGAGCGTAATGGCACCAAGCCTGTGTGCCTGGGCTTTAACGTCCGGTTCATGGAGCAGGTGGCCGCATGATCGAACACTCACTACCTGAGGAGGTCTTCCAGTGCCTAATGATGCTGGGTCTCCTGTAGAGCTTATCCGCAGACGCCGTGCCCAGATGCTGATTCACAGCTACCTGTACTACTGGATGGGAGTGACCATTGTGTCTGACCACCAGTGGCAGGACTGGGCGAACGAACTGAGAGACCTACAGCAACAACACCCAGCACCCGTGGGGTTCTATGACGAAGAGTTCAAGGACTGGACGGGTGACACTGGGATGCACCTACCGCGTGACCCTTGGGTCATGAGCAAAGCGCAATACATACAACGTCTATTTGAGATGAGGAACTAACGATGAGCAAACAAGCAGCCGAAATCAAAGCACGTAGCCTGATGACCGAACTCCTGTACGCACAGGAAGGCAAGTTCGTAGGCGTGACCTTCACGACTGACAGCGGTCGTGTCCGTGAGTTGAATGGACGCCTTGGGGTCAAACGATACCTGACCAAGGGTGTGAACCCTCAGGCTGGCGATACGCTTGAGCTGGCAACCATCTGGGACAGACAGATTGGTGGTTACCGCCGCTTCAACGTCAACCGTCTTCAGGGTCTGAGGGCAGGGGGCATGTCGTTGGCCATGCGCTGATGGATAAATTCCTGGCTTATACGCTGGCTCATCCCTTCGGGTGGGCTGGTCTCATCTTAGCTGTAACCTTCATTGACCACATTATTGATTAGGAGAACCTATCATGCAGAAACGTACCCAAGACATCCTTCGCCAGCAACGCCGTGACTCCCGACTGCACCGTTCACGCAGACGCCAACAACTACTGGATGACGATGTGATGAACCTGTCGTCACACCTCCAGGCACGACTGGCTGCATAAGCTAATCAGTCACATGAATGTAAAAAATTGTGATTCAGTTCACAAGGGCTAGACAAAAAGAGAATTAGACATATAATCGCCCATCCTCAGGCCAATCAGCAGAACGTGACTGTCCTGAGGTTGACACCATCGCACCATCGGGAGTACTTTATAAGTGGACTTTACTTTTGTCGTTCAGGACTTTTTGTTGGAGGCAGTGCATAGGGATGACTTCTTCAACAGTGAGCGGCTAGGCCAAGCAACTAAATGGATGGCCAGTAGCAAGGAAAGCGAGTTCATTATAAATAGAGAGGCAGGCAACCCTTGCTTTGAACTGGGAGGGCTGTACTTCCTGGGAACCTAAAAACATAGGCAACAGGCGGGAAAAACTATCATGAATGCGAACGTATTGATTAATGCAATCTCACTCTTTCGAGAGTACGAAGAGGACATTCCGGTCGGAACAATCCTCTGCTTCTTGCACCTCTGCGACAACGACGAGGCCACTGTGAGTCAGGTTGAGAACCGATTCAAGTTTGGTAAGTCGAGGACTTCACGCAACATGCGGAACCTGACAGACCGTGCAAGACCTGGGAAAGCAGGCATTGACGTCGCTGATACCCGTCCTGACCCCCAAGATTACCGAGTGTCAATCTTCAGTCTTAATGCCAAAGGCAAGGCGCTGAAGGAACAACTGATGGATGCCCTAGCGGCATAACTCAGAGCTAGGCCCGCTGTCATCGGGTCAGCAAAACCGACTAAACCCCAGGTCTCACGGCTTGGGGTTTTTTATTGCCTGTATGAAACGGAGAGACCCATGAAAGCCAAGATCATTGATACCGTCCTGACCCTACTGTTTGCCTGTGCCGTTATTTCCTACTTCGTGAGTGCCTACAAACTGTTCACGTTTGACCACTGGACAGGCATGGAGCTGGCTCGACTCATTGGTCTCTTTATGCCCCCATTAGGTGCAATTTTAGGTGTATTTTGACCTTCCCTCTATCGCGGGGAATGTAGGTCTGACCTCTGTAACCTATTGTTTTTATTGCCTACCGGTTTTCAGGGGGAACTTTAGAACGCAAACCGCAAGCGATAACGCGACTATCACGACTTCAAGTGTTGACGCGAGGCTTGTAAGTGACTGATACTACTAGGGTCGTGTTACGTGGGGCTTGAGACTGTGAGCCTACGAAGCACAGATTCGTGTGCAATCGTGTGTGCAATGAGGGAAAAACAGGTAGGGGCGCTAAGAAAAACTTGAGTTATTACAAGAGCTTGGTACCCCCGGCAGGACTCGAACCTGCTACCTTCCCCTTAGGAGGGGGACGCTCTATCCAGATGAGCTACGGGGGCAATTTCTCAGGAAGGGCGGTATGATAGCGGTCTGAAGCGGGCGGCTCAAGGTGTAGCCCTGATTCCTAGGTATCCCGGAGTGAACGTTGCCTGATCAGTTTTTCCTTAGTGTGGTGATGCCGGTGTGGAACGAGGCAACCGGCATTGAAAGTACCCTCGAAGCGCTGGCGCCGCTGAGACGTGCCGGCCACGAAATCATAGTGGTGGATGCTGGCAGTGACGATGGCACCGCTGCACTCGCACTGCCACTGTGCGATCGGGTTGTCGATGCCGAAAAGGGCCGTGCCGCCCAGATGAACGCCGGTGCAACGGTCGCCCGTGGCAATTTGTTGCTGTTCCTGCATGCCGATACCCGGCTTCCTTCCGATGTTCTCCCGCGTTTACAGGCCTTTATGGCGACTCGCCGTGGCTGGGGTCGGTTTGATGTGCGTTTGAGCGCGCAGCGGCCTTTGTTCCGAGTGATAGCCTGGTTCATGAATACCCGGTCCTGGCTGACGGGGATCTGCACCGGCGATCAGGCTATGTTTGTTCGCCGGGATGTGTTTGAAGCTCTGGGTGGCTTTCAGCCGCTGCCGCTGATGGAGGACGTCGAATTTTCCCGGCGCCTGCGTCTGGCCTCCCGTCCGTTTTGTGTTCGGTCGCCAGTGATTACCGACAGCAGGCGCTGGGAAAAACTGGGGCCGTGGCGTACGATTTTTCTGATGTGGCGGTTACGCTGGCGCTATTGGCGCGGCGAATCGCCGGAATCCCTGGCCCAGGCCTACCGCTCGGATGTCCGCAATGCCTGATACCAACTGCTCAAGCGCAGTGTTAATGCAATTCGCTAAATGGCCGGAAGAGGGCCGGGTAAAGACACGTTTGATGCCGGCGCTCGGTGCCGGTGGTGCTCTTCGCGCTCACGTCACCCTGACTCTGGCGGTTCTCGACAACCTCTGTGCCACCGGATATCCGGTGCAGTTCTGGTGGGATCGCGAGCTTGAACGGGTCCCTTTGGAAGCCGATTCCATAGTGCACAACCTGGAATGCGCTGGCTTGGAGCAGAAAATCCAGCAAGGTGGAACCCTCGGCGACCGGATGCTGGCCGCGCTGACCTCTTCTCTGGAGCAGCACTCCCGGGCCGTGGTGATTGGCAGCGATTGCCCCTCGGTGGATCCCCAATACGTGCGTCAGGCGCTGGATAAGCTGAACGAATTTGATGTGGTGCTCGGTCCGTCGGACGACGGCGGCTATGTCCTGATCGGCGCTAGCCGTGTGGTGCCCGGAATGTTGGATGACATTGACTGGGGCAGTGAGCGGGTTCTGGCTCAAACCCAGGCCCGGCTTGAACAACTAGGGCTCCGCGTCAGTTTGCTGGAGCCCCGCTGGGATGTGGATGAGCCCGAAGACTGGGCCCGTTTTCAGCGCCTGATTGACGCCTAGTTCAGCTGGCTGGCACCGGCGGCCGCGCCATCAAGCGGGTCAGGCTGCCATCGGCATTGGCTTTCTCTTGGCCTGTGACCACCCGCAAGGCGCGCTGCCGTTCAATAATTGCCTGCTTGAACGTTTCCACCAGTTCCGCTTTGGTGACGGATGCGATGGCGTTGGCCAAATTCTCCCGGGAGTCAAAGCTGTCGGCGTTGCGGTCGATTTCGCGCCAGTAACGGCTGGAAATGTCTCCAAGCTTGCGGTCGCGTTCCAGTAATTTGCTGATCACCGCCTGCTTCTCGCGCTTCAGGCTGGCTTCGTCCAGGCTCGCGATAGTCGCTTCAAACCCTTCGGAAAACTCCCGCACGGCCTGATCAATCTGCGCCGGGCTGGCGCCTGGGGACTGCACTACAAAACCCAGAGCCGGGGTTTCCAGTATCTCGAAAGGCGTGGCGTAAACGATGTACCCCAGCTGCCGGTTGGTGCGCAGTTCTTCGTAGAACGGGCTGCTGATGATTTGCGCCAGCAGGCGGAAACGCGCGCGCTCCTCAAAACCGGTATTGTCGCCTTGCATGTACAGGGTGTAGCCGGTGTCCGGATGTTCAACGTCCAGGGTCACCTGGGTTTTCTGTGCCGGAAGCTGACGTACCCGGCTCCGGTCGACGGTGGCGATGGCGCTGTCATCAAGCACGACCGCCCGAACCTGCTGCGCCAGGTTGAGAGCGTAGGCGTGGGTGAGGTTGCCGTGGGCCAGCATCACCGGGTCCACCTCGGCCAGCAAGGCTTCTGAGAACGACTTCAGTTCGTCCAGGGTGACTTCCCGGGCCGCTTTCAATTTGTCCTCGGTGCTCCAGGTACCCTCGATAAGCGCGGTCTGGATGAACTCGGAGGTTTGTTCCACCGGGCGATTCTTGGCTTTGTTCTCCAGGCTGTCCACCAGATTCTGGCGGGCAATATCAAACCGTTGGCGGGTCAGCGTCGGCTCCGCCACTTGCATCAGGATGCGGTTCATCAGTGTGTGGAGCTTGTCGCTGTAACCGCCGACACGCACGGTTATGCCGCGCAGGTGCGGGTAAACACTGTAGTCCAGACCAGCGAGACGAGCCGAGTAGGCCCAGGCGTTCAGGTTGGTGTTCACCGCATCCACCAGCAACTGTGTCAGCACGGTGCTGCGGGCCGACACCCGCGCCGCCGGGGTTCGCAGGCTCAGGAAAACGTTGGCCTTGGGCGTATCGAACCGGGTATCCCGAGCGAACCAGATTTCCAGGCCGTCGCGACTGGCCAACTGGGTTGGCTGGTTCATGCTTGGGCCGGGCACCATGCCGAGTTCCTCAGGCACAAACGGGTTTGGCTGGGGCAGGCGAAGCTGGGTTGCCAGTTCGGGCAGCGCATTGCGTTGCAGGCGCTCTGGCTCAAGGGCCTGCTTTTGCCATTCGGCGCCGTACCAGGCGGTTTGCTGCGGGTTCTCAAGGGCCGGATTCGGATCCAGCACAAACACCATCAGGTTGTCTGGGGTGAGCCGATCAAGAAGGGCCGAATACTGCTCTGGGGCGTAGCGCTCCAGCAACCAGGGCGCACTGAGAACGTCTTTGGCCGGGTAGTGTTGCAGCTGTCGGGACAGGGACATGACCTCATGGATGGGGTCGCTTTGTTCCCGGAACCGGAAATCGATCCGGGCCAGCTGCTGCATTTCCTGGAAGCGCTGTTCGTTAATGCCGGTGGCTCGAACCCGGTCGATGTACTCGAACACCAGGGGAAGGATGTCGTCATGGCGGCGCAATCCTTCCGGTGTCAGCGTCATGCTGATGTCCAGAGTGGCACTCTCGCCGGTGTCCATGCCCAGCCCGGCGGACAGGCTTTCCACCAGTCCCGCGCGCTTGAGTACATCAAACAGACTGCCCGGGCCTTCGTGGCCCAGCAGGTTGGCGATGTAGCTTGCCGGTTTGGTGCGGTAGTTTGCTTCCTGGGACGGAATGGGGAACGACAGGGTCAGGCTGCGCACATCCTTGACGGCATCAGCAGTAACTTTAGCTGGCAGTGTTTCGGGTAGGTAAAAGGCAGCTGGATGTGATTTCTTCGTGAGCTGGCGGTTTTCAATGGCATCGAAGCGACTGCGTACCATCTGCTCCAGCTCATCCAGCGGCTGCGGGCCATACACTGCCAAGGTCATCAGATTGGCGGAATAGCTGTCTTTCCAGAACTGAATCAGGTCGGGCCGCAGCGGATTGTCCTCGGTGTTCTCCAGAGTGCTTAGGTTGCCCACCGCGAACTGGTTAAAGGCGTGCTCGGGGTTGCTGGCTGCCTTTTTGACCGAGTAAAAGCGCCGACCGTCTTCCTTCTGTTTAGAACTGAACTCTGAATGCACGGCATTGCGCTCACGGTCTACCAGTTCAGCAGTAAACAGAGGGGCCGCAAACTGCTCCGCAAACCGGTCCAGCGCAGGCTCCAGGAACTGGGCCTCGACATCAAAGAAATAATTGGTGTCCTGGAAGGCGGTGAACGCGTTGTGACTGCCGCCGTGGCTCTTGATGAACTGCTGGTATTCGCCGGGCTCCGGATACTTTTCAGTGCCCAAAAACAGCATGTGTTCGAGGAAATGGGCGAGTCCCTCACGATCGGCCGGGTCTCGCCGCTGCCGACGGCGACATTCAGTGAGGCAGCCGCCTTGTCTGCGTCCTCATCCGAGACCAACACCGCGCGCAGGCCGTTATCCAGTTCCAGGACGCGATAGTCATTATCGTCGCTCGGGCTCTTGGTGGGCGATTCCGCGGCAACGGCCAGCGCGCTACTGAAGAGCAGGGCGATCAAAGCCAGGGGGCCGGCGAAACGTGGGCGCGCGTCGGTGGTACGGAGAGTGCCAGTGCTCATAATGCCTCGATTGTTGATTGCGAGTTCAGGTGTGCTCAGTGCATCAGGGCGTTGCGAGTAGTCTCGGGCTGCTGGTCGAGCGTTTTCCGGGCCAGATCTGCGGCGCTATCGGCGTCAAGCTGGCCGGAAGCGATACGTTCTAATACGGTGGCCATGATGGCAACGGATTGCCGGTACTCGGAGAATTCGGCCTGGAATGCGGAATCGATGGCCTGGTACACCGCTTGAATCTTTTCTTCGCGGCTACCGGAATGTTCGGCGGTATCGTTAATGGCCTTGAGGCAGGCGCGGGCGATGGTGATGTAGCGTTCGGCGTTGGGATCGTCTTTGTTCATGATGGTTTCCGCAAGTGCTGGATTGGAGCTTGTGTTGATGACGCCAGGCGGCGCATTAAGTTCCCGATTATGTCATTGCTGGCGAGGTGTTTCATTGCTTTCCGGCAATCGAACACGAGGGCGTGCAGTGATCGTTTGATGTGCTAATCTCTGAACCGTTGTGTCGGCATGGCAGACAGGCGCCCCGAGCGGCTTTCTGCCTGAAGTTAGAGTAATAGCTCTAATAAAAACAATAAGTTACAGAGTAAAAGCTCTAAAAAAGTTCGATACATGAAGGTTGCAGTTAAGTACAATGCCGTCATTCCCGGCAATTCTTACGACTAAAGTCTAAGTCTAAGTCTAAGTCTAAGTCTAAGTCTAAGTCTGAGTCTAAGAAGGTGTCGGCATGGATAGACAATAAATAGGCAACAAACAGGGTGGAGAATTGATGAACTATTTCCTGACCGGTGGCACCGGATTCATTGGCCGTTTTCTCGTTGAAAAGCTGTTGGCTCGTGGGGGCACGGTTCACGTACTTGTTCGCGAGCAGTCTCTAGGCAAGCTTGAGCAGCTGAGAGAGCGCTGGGGTGCAGACGAGTCGCAGGTGAAGGCCGTTATTGGCGATCTCACCAGCAAGAATCTTGGTATCGATGCCAAGGCCATGAAAGCGCTGGAAGGTAACATCGATCATTTCTTCCACCTGGCTGCCGTGTACGACATGGGTGCCGACGAAGAAGCTCAGCAGGCGACCAACATCGAAGGCACTCGCGCTGCAGTGAATGCGGCAGAAGCCATGGGTGCCAAGCACTTCCATCACGTGTCCTCCATTGCCGCCGCCGGCATGTTCAAGGGCACTTTCCGCGAAGACATGTTTGAAGAAGCGGAAAAGCTGGATCATCCCTACCTGCTCACCAAGCACGAGTCTGAAAAGCTGGTGCGCGAGGAGTGCAAGGTTCCGTTCCGCATCTACGTCCGGGCATGGTCATTGGCCATTCCGAGACGGGTGAAATGGACAAGGTCGATGGTCCCTATTACTTCTTCAAGATGATCCAGAAGATCCGTCACGCGCTGCCGCAGTGGGTTCCCACTATTGGTATCGAAGGCGGCCGACTGAACATTGTACCGGTGGATTTCGTGGTTAACGCCATGGACCACATTGCCCACCTTGAAGATGAAGACGGCAAGTGTTTCCACCTGGTGGATTCGGACCCGTACAAGGTTGGCGAAATTCTGAACATCTTCTCGGAAGCCGGTCACGCGCCCAAGATGGGTATGCGCATTGACTCCCGCATGTTCGGATTCATTCCGCCGTTCATCCGCCAGAGCCTGAAGAACCTGCCGCCGGTGAAGCGACTGACCAGCGCCGTGCTGGATGATATGGGTATTCCGCCTTCCGTCATGTCCTTTATCAACTACCCAACCCGTTTCGACGCCCGTGAAACTGAGCGAGTGCTGAAAGACACTGGTATTGAAGTGCCGCGGTTGGATGAGTACTCCGCAGTAATCTGGGATTACTGGGAGCGCAACCTGGATCCCGACCTGTTCAAGGACCGCACCCTGCGCGGAACCGTTGAAGGTCGTGTGTGCGTGGTTACCGGCGCAACTTCCGGTATCGGCCTTGCCACCGCGCAGAAGCTGGCGGACGCAGGTGCGATTCTGGTGATCGGTGCTCGTAAGCCGGAGCGTCTGAAGGAAGTGGCCGCGGAGCTTGAATCCCGCGGCGCCAGTGTGCACGCCTACCAGTGTGACTTCTCTGAGATGGAAGACGCCGACCGTTTCGTGGAGACCGTTCTGAACAACCACGGCCATGTCGATGTTCTGGTCAACAACGCCGGCCGGTCAATTCGTCGTTCCCTGGACCTGTCGTTCGACCGTTTCCACGATTTCGAGCGCACCATGCAGCTGAACTACTTCGGCTCCGTGCGCCTGATCATGGGCTTCGCGCCTAAGATGCTGGAGCGTCGTCGTGGACACGTGATCAACATCTCGTCCATCGGTGTACTGACCAACGCCCCGCGTTTTTCCGCGTACGTAGCGTCCAAGTCCGCCCTGGATGCGTTCAGTCGCTGTGCCGCGGCCGAGTGGTCAGATCGCAACGTCACCTTCACCACCATCAACATGCCGCTGGTGAAGACGCCGATGATCGCACCGACCAAGATCTACGATTCAGTGCCGACTCTGACACCGGAAGAAGCTGCTGACATGGTTGCCGAAGCCATTGTCTACCGTCCGAAGCGTATTGCCACGCGTCTGGGTATCTTTGCCCAGGTTCTGCATGCACTGGCGCCGAAGATGGGTGAGATCGTGATGAACACCGGCTACCGTATGTTCCCGGATTCACCATCAGCGGCGGGCAGCAAGTCTGGCCAGAAGCCGAAGGTGTCGTCCGAGCAGGTGGCCTTCGCGGCGATTATGCGCGGCATCTACTGGTAAGCCACCGCGCTGCAATAAAAAGAAACCCCGCCTTGGCGGGGTTTTTTTTATAGCTATGACTCCGATTCTTCCATCGGTGGTGGTGGAAACCCACCGAGCTCTTTCCAGCGGTTGACGATACCGCAGAACAGATCGGCGGTTTTTTCGGCATCGTAGGCGGCGGAGTGCGCCTCCTTGTTGTTGAACGGAATGCCGGCCAGTTTGCAGGCTTGAGCCAGCACCGTGTGGCCGTAGGCAAGCCCCGCCAAAGTGGCAGTATCGAAGGTCGAAAACGGGTGGAACGGATTGCGCTTGATGTCCGAACGCATGGCAGCGGCAAAGACGAAATTGTGATCGAAGGTAGCATTGTGGCCCACCAGCACCGCTCGCTTGCAGTCAAAGGCTTTCACGGCCTTGCGAATAGGTGTGAAAATTTCGCTCAGGCCTTCCCGCTCCGGGACGGCTTCCCGCTCCGGATTCCAGGGATCAATGCCGGTGAAGTCGAGGGCCGACTGTTCCAGGTTGGCACCTTCAAACGGATCGATCTGTTGTACGTGGGTCTCGCCACGCACCAGGTAGCCGTCTTCGTCCATGGTCAGCAGCACGGCGGCCACTTCAAGGAGGGCATCCCGTTCCGGGTTGAAACCTGCGGTTTCCACGTCAACAACCACGGGTAAAAAGCCGCGAAAGCGGCGGGACATCGGATGCGGTTCTTTGTTTTCGTCAGTCACTCAAACTCCGGTCGTGCCAGGTGATAAAAAGTCAGGATGGTTTTTTACGCAAGGCGCCAGTGAACGGTTTCACCCGCCTTCAGTGGCACGATGTGGCCGTTGGCCAGCGGTAGCTGGTCCGGCATGGTCCAGGGCTCGCGCACCAGGGTAATGGTGTCGCTGTTGCGCGGCAGGCCGTAGAAGTCTGCGCCGTTGAAGCTGGCGAATGCTTCCAGTTTGTCCAGAATGCCAAGTTCTTCGAACACATCGGCGTACAGGCTCAGGGCGCCGTAGGCTGAGTAACAGCCGGCGCAACCGCAGGCGGCCTCCTTGCGGTCCTTGGCGTGGGGCGCCGAATCGGTGCCCAGGAAGAAGCGCTTGTCACCGCTGGCAACCGCATCGCGCAGGGCCTGTTGGTGGCGGTTACGCTTGAGAATCGGCAGGCAGTAGAGGTGCGGCCGAATGCCGCCCACCAGCATGTGGTTGCGGTTGTACATCAGGTGCTGGGGCGTCAGGGTTGCCGCCAGGTTGTCACCCTTGTGTTGCTGCACAAACTCCGCGGAATCCGCGGTGGTGATGTGCTCTAGAACCACCTTCAGGTTGGGGAAGGCCTCCATGGTCGGAGCCAGAACCCGCTCCAGGAAGACCTTTTCGCGGTCGAAAATGTCGATGTCCGCGTCGGTAACCTCGCCGTGAACCAGCAGCAACATGCCGCATTCGGCCATGGCATTTAGTACGGGGTAGATGTTGCGAATATCTTTAACACCCGAGGCTGAGTTGGTCGTCGCGCCGGCCGGGTATAGTTTTGCAGCCACCACACCCGCAGCCTTGGCTTCTCGGATAGTCTCTGGCGTGGTTCCCTCGGTCAGATACAGAGTCATCAGCGGCTGAAATTCGGTGCCGTCGGCGGCCGCCAGGATCCGATCCCGATACGCCGTCGCGTCAGTCGCCGTAACTACCGGCGGTACCAGGTTCGGCATGATGATGGCTCGCCCGAAGCAGGCGGCGGTGGCCGGCACCACGTCGGCGAGAATGTCGCCGTCGCGAACGTGCAGGTGCCAGTCGTCGGGGCGGGTGAGGGTGATCTGATCGGTCATGGGCGGTTTCCGCGATTCGGTCAGTGGGCCATGGCCCTTAGAAAATTTTGCGGATTATAGCAGAAGGGGCGAGTGTTTGTTTTTGTATCCGGCGCTAAAGTCGGCGCGGCGGGCGCCGTTAAACAGGCTATATGCTGAAATACCCAAGAGCGTCGGTAAACCGTTATGGCATCCAGCTTTCCCAAATCATTTCCGAATCTGCTCGGCGCCTTGGCGCTTGGGGTGTCGGTTTCTGTTGATGCCGCGAGCTATGGTGCCGGCATCGAGAACAGTCAGTGGTATCTGTCGGAGTCCGTCTTCGAATGTGCCTGGTGCATGAAGTTCCAGGATACGGCAAGGCGGTCTTCCGGCATCGGGCAGGGGAGCAATTGACGTTTTTCCTTGAATCCCCATCCCCGCTGATGCGACCGGGCAGGGGCACTCTGGTGTGGAAGCTCCGGCCTGGCGGCCGGGTGTTGCGCCCAGGTCCATGGGTAAAGTGACGGTGTCGGACGGTAATCGTCCGGTGCTGCTGGATAGCCGTCAGGCTATGGTGTTGGTCCAGGGCCTGTTGCAGGGTATGCGTCCCACCGTCAGCCGGGAATCCTGGTTCGATGGCCGCCTGGTGCGAGTGCACGTATCTAATGTCAATTTCTCCGGGCAGTTCCAGAACTACCGGGCCTGCACCGAGAATCTGCTGCCGGTAAATTACGACCAGATCCGTCGCTCCCGCATTCCTTTTGCCAGTGCCAGTGCCAGTCTGTCCGACGCCGATCGGGCATTGCTGGACAACGTAGTCACCTTTGTTTTGGCTGACCCCAGCGTCGAGAGGGTGTTCGTTGATGGCCACAGTGATCGTCTGGGCAGCCGGATCGACAACCGGGCGTTGTCTGAAGAACGCGCCAATGTGGTGGCGGATTATCTGAAAGCCCGAGGTGTGTCCGAGGATCTGATTACTGTGCGCGCCCATGGCGACCAATACCCGGTGTCACGGCGCCCGGCGGACAACCGCCGGACCAACATTCGCTTGCAGCGTGAGGGCGAGCGTCCCGAGCTTCAGCAGGCCAACGGTTATGGCGGTGACTCAGCCGAGGATGGCCCGGGTTAACTGACCGACTTCAGTACCTGCACGTGAGCCGCAACGCTCTCAGCCAGGGCCTTGAGGTGGTAGCCACCTTCCAGAGTTGAAATGACCCGGTCATTGGCGTGGTCACGGGCCACGCCGACAATCATTTCTGTTAACCAGCGATAGTCTTCCACTTCCAGATTCAGTTCCGCCAGGGGATCCAGCGCGTGGCCATCGAAGCCGGCTGAAATCAGGATCAGTTGAGGATCGAAGTCCCGCAGTTTTTGCATCCAGGCATTCTCGATGGTCTTGCGGTATTCGATGGCAGCGCAGCCAGCGGCAATGGGGGTGTTGATGATGTTGCTGGCCTGACTGTGAACGTGGGAGTGCGGGTAGAACGGGTGCTGGAAGCTTGAGCACATGAGAATGCGCTCATCGCCACCAACAATGTCTACCGTGCCATTGCCCTGGTGCACATCGAAATCTATGATGGCCACCCGTTCCAGCTGGTGGAAGGTCAGGGCCCGCATCGCGGCCAATGCGATGTTGTTATAGAAACAGAACCCCATCGATTTTGCCCGTTCGGCGTGGTGCCCGGGTGGTCGAGCACAGACAAAGGCATTCGTTACCTGGCCACTCATGATCATGTCCACGGCCTGCACGTTGGCGCCGGCTGACAGGCGAGCGGCCCTCAAGGTATCCGGCATCATTGCGGTATCAGGGTCGGTAAACACCCGGCCCCGGGTCGGCTGCATCAGGTCAAGCTGGTGCAGATACTGTTCAGGATGTACGGTTAGTAGTTGATCACGGGTGATTTCCTCCGGGCGGACCCAGTCCAGACTCTGGTCCAGGCCGGTTTCAGCAAGGTAACTGAGAATGGCGGAAATCCGCTCCGGGCACTCCGGATGTTCCGGGCCCATGTTGTGCTTCAAACAGTCGTCGTGGGAAAAAAATGCCGTGGTCATACGTGTCTGAACGCCCTGAATCTGCTTGTATTTTCACCAATGTTATCAGGGAATAAACCGGGCTGCCGTGTTTCTTTGGTCGTAAAGCCAAGGCTGGCCGTTTTACATCGATCGATCAGGGCCTAAGATAAGAAGGTCAGTCATAACTCACCTGATTTCTGAGAGTTACCACCTTTAGGGCCAAGCGCCTGGCACCCAAGGAGAGTCTGTTTGAGTACCCGATACCTCGAAAGTCTGTTTAATCCCGCCTCCATCGTTGTAATTGGTGCGTCGGAGCGGTCGAACAGTCTTGGTGGCATGGTGCTGCGAAACCTCATGGGCGGCGGCTATCCGGGAAAGCTGCTGGTGGTCAACCAGAACGATTACGACAACGTTCATGGTGTGCCCTGCGTCAAAAAGGTCGCCAAGATGGATTTTTCGCCAGAGCTTGCGATTATCTGTACGCCGCCGGACACGGTCGCCAAGACCATCAAGCGGCTGGGCGAAGCGGGCGTGCGCACGGCCATTGTCATGACCGGGGGCATGTCCCGGACACACAGTAAAACCGGGCAGCCGCTGATGTATTCGGTGCGCGAAGCCGCGCGGGAGACCGGCATTCGCGTGCTGGGACCGAACACCATCGGGCTGATGGTGCCAGCCCGGAGTCTGAACGCGACCTACGCACACATGGGTGCGATTCCAGGCAAGGTGGCGTTCGTTGGTCAGTCCGGTACCATCGCCAGCTCGGTAATAGACTGGGCCTTCGCCCGGGGGGTGGGGTTTTCCTATTTCCTCACTCTTGGTGACGGCATGGACATCGATCACGATGACCTGATTGATTACCTGGCCCAGGATACCCAGACCCGCGCTATCCTGCTGCACATTGAGAATATTCCCAACCCGCGCCGGTTCATGTCGGCGGTTCGGGTTGCGTCCCGAACCAAGCCCGTGATTGCGGTGAAATCCGGTCGCGTGCCGGAGTCAGAATGGTTTGCTCACCAGCTTCCGGCTGGATTGCATCGCAGCGATCCCATCTACGACGCTATGCTGCAACGAGCCGGTGTGCTGCGGGTGGATGGCCTCGGCCAGATGTTTGATGCCCTGGAAACACTTACCCGGATGCGGCCCCTGCGTCGCGAAACCCTGGCCATCATGGCCAATGGGGTAGGGCCGGGTGTGTTGGCTGTTGACCGGTTGGCGGATCTGGGCGGAGAGCTGGCCCAGCTATCAAGTCAAAGTATCGACGCGCTGGCCGAAATGTTGCCACCGTACTGGACCCGCCGAAACCCTATCGACCTCAATTACGATGCCTCACCCGAGCTGTACGCTAAGGCTATCAAGGTGCTGGCTAAAGACCCGGAAGTGGCCAACGTGCTGATCATGTACGCGCCAGTTTGACCGAAGACAGCCTGCAGATTGCCGATGCGGTGGTCCAGGCGGCCAAGGGTACGCGCTTGAATGTGTTTACGTGCTGGCTGGGCCAGAGCACGGTGATGGATGCCCGGGACGAGTTCTACCAGGCCGGGGTACCTTCGTTCTTCAGTCCGGAGAAAGCGGTCATGGCCTTTATGCAGCATGTTCGGCACCAGAGGGTGCAGCGCTTGCTGACCGAAACCCCGGAGTCGTTCACCGATCATTATGCCGATCGCAGTCATACCCGTCGGGTAGTGCTCAAGGCCTTGCGTGCCGGCCGCAATCATTTGTCGAACCAGGAAGCTCGGGAACTGACTGCTGATTACGGCATAAACACCATCGACACCATGTACTGTGACGACATGGAGGAAGTGCTCGAGGCCTTTGCGGTGGAACGTCGGCCGGTGGATATCACCATCATTCACGAGCAGGCCTGTCAGCCGTTCGTCAAGCTTAGCCCCAGTCAGCGTCGTTATAAGGGCACCATGCAGAAGCTGAACGGCGAGCCGGCCATCATCGATGCATGCCGTTATTTGATGGAGGAGTACCGACTGCATTTCCCCAATAGCGGCTTCCTCGGATTTGCCGTCCAGTATTCTTACCAGCACGTCGGTGGCGTCGAATTCAGCGTTGGCATCACCCGGGATCCGCTGTTCGGGCCATTGGTGGTGTGCGGTGCCTCTGGTGCCGAAATCAACGTTACCACCGACCGCCAGATTGCCTTGCCACCGCTGAATATGGTGCTGGCGCGGGAGCTGCTGCGTCGGACCTACATGTACAAGCTGCTGAAAGAAAACAGCCTGCAGCCGGACGAGGACGTTCGGGCAGTGTCCGAAACCCTGGTAACCCTGTCCCAGATCGTGATCGACATTCCCGAAATTCAGGGCCTGGAAATTTCGCCGCTGCTCTTTAACGAGCAGGGCGCCGTTGCGGTTAATATCGCAATCAGTGTCTGCGACCAACCGAGCCAGCCCATCATTCAGGCTTACCCCCGGGAGCTGGAGGAGTGGATTGTGCTGCCAAAATCCGGGCGCCGGGTTATCATTCGCCCGGTATTGGCTCAGGACGAGCCGGCGCACCGTGCCTTTCATGAGCTCCAGTCTCCGGAATCCATTCGTTACCGGTTCTTCCAATACCGCAAACACTTCTCACGGGAAGACGTCGCGCAGATGGTTCAGATCGATTACGACCGCGAGATGGTGTTCATTGCCAATGCCCCCCGTGAGGATGCCGAAGGCGAGGAGACCTTGGGCACGGTGAGGACCTGGACCGACGCTGATAACCTGCAGTGCGAATTCGCGGTGATGGTGCATGACAAGATGAAAGGCGAGGGCCTGGGTGTCGCGCTGATGCAGAAGATGATCGATTACTGTCGAGCCCGCGGCACGGTGGAAATGGTGGGTAACGTGCTGCCCGACAACCGACCAATGCTACAACTGGCAGAGCATCTGGGCTTTGAGGTCAAGTATAACCTGGAAGAAGAAGTGATGGATCTCCGGCTGGTGTTGAACGAGCCGGAAAAGGATTGGCAGCGGGAGCGGCTGGGCAAGAGCTCCCACTAAGGAAGCTCCTGCCCGCAAGACTTATTCTTCGACGATGGCCGAGCGGTCCTCGCCACCCATTGCTTCGAGCAGACCCGGAATCAGCCTGGACAGCTCCAGGGTCATCAGGGTGAAAGCGGCGTCGAATTTGGCAGCGGCATCATCTGCATCGATGTCGTCCAGCTGCTCCTGCAGGGTCTCACCAAATTTCAGGCGCTTGATGCCCAGCTCCTCGTCCAGCACGAACGACACGTTATCGTCCCAGGTGAGGGAAAGCTTGGTGACTTGCATGCCGGCGTCCAGGTGACTGCGGATTTCGTCGGCCTTCAGGTCCAGCCCCTTGCAACGAACCACACCACCGTCCTCTGACGGATCCTTCAGCTCGCACTCGTTGCCCAGAACCACCTTGCCGGGAATGTCGATGCTTTCGTTCAGCCAGCCGGTAAAGGTAAACGCCGGTGCCTGTTCCACCGCTGGCGGCCGGACTGGCAGAGAACCGAGGCTCTTGCGCAGGGTTGAGGCCAGATCTTCGGCCTGCTTCGCAGAGCCGGCATCGACCACCAGAACGCCGTCTTTCGGAGCCAGGTAGGCAAAGCTGCGGCGGTTCTTCGAGAACGCCTGGGGCAGCATTTCGAGCATGACCTGCTCTTTGATTTCGTCTTTTTCCTTGCGACGAACCTTTCGGCCCTGATCAATTTCGATGGCTTCCGCTTTCTCCTCAACGGCTTCTTTTACCACCGCGCCGGGCAGGATCTTTTCTTCTTTGCGCAGCGCAATCAGGTGGTAGCCATCGGCACTGTGAACGAGCAGCTCACCGTGCTTGCCGAGCGGAGGCACCCAGCCTTGCCGGTTAGTTTCCTGGGGGCCACAGGGCTTGAAGGTGTCGGCCTGGAGTTTTTCTTCCAGCTCTTCAGCTGAGATATCAAAGGGTTTGGTAAATCGGAAAACACGGGCATTACGAAACCACATCAGGCTTGATCCTTGCGTTTAAAAGATTAGACGATTCAGAAAACGAAAAAGGGGCAGGGATGATACGGCCACCGGTTAGTGGCCGTAAAGTGACGACTCAGGCGTCAGAGGTCAGAGGTTCATGATCTCCACCATCACGGTCTTGACCAGAAAGCCAACGACCCCGGCCCCGAGAACAATAAAAAGCGCCAGGGTCCCAAACTTACCGGCCTTGGATTTCTTGGCCAGGTCCCAGACGATGATGCCCATCCAGACAATAAGCCCGGTCAGTAGCACCAGCATGGCGATTTGTGAAAACACTGCTTCATTCATCGGGCAAAAAACCTTGGTTCAATAGCTAAGCTTGGTCCCGCAGGAATACCCAGTTGTTACCTTCGGACTGTTCCGCGCTGAAGTAATAGCCGTCGAGGTTAAAGCCTTTCAGGTCATCGGCTTGGGTGATCCGGTTTTCAATGGCGAAACGGCACATCAAGCCCCGGGCTTTCTTGGCGTAGAAGCTGATCATTTTGTATTGGCCGTTTTTCCAGTCCTTGAACTGCGGCGTGATCAGGCGAGCATTCAGTTCTTTCTTCTTGACGCTCTTGAAGTACTCGTTGGAGGCCAGGTTCACCAGCACTCCATCGTCGGCGGCCAGCAGGCGGTTAAGCTCATCGGTCAGGATGCGGCCCCAGAAGGCATAGAGATCTTTACCGCGGCTGTTCTCAAACTTTGTGCCCATTTCCAGCCGGTAAGGCTGCATCAAATCGAGCGGCCTCAGCAGGCCGTACAGCCCTGAGAGCATGCGCAGGTGCTTCTGGGCAAAGGCAAAATCGTCCTCGCTGAAGCTCTCGGCGGCTAGCCCGGTGTAGACATCGCCTTTGAACGCGAGCGCAGCCTGGCGGGCATTATCCAGGTTGAAAGGCGTGTGCCAGTTCTGAAAGCGCTCGGCGTTGAGCTGGCCCAGCTTTTCGCTGATGCTCATCAGGTTGCTGACCTGGTGAGGTTCCAGTTGCTTGAGCTGATCGATCAGCTCGCAGGCGTGATCGAGAAACTCCGGTTGGGTATGGGATTCCGTCGCCAGGGGACTCTCGTAATCGAGGGTCTTGGCAGGAGAAATGACCATAAGCATGTCAGGCAATCCTCATTGAAGAAACGTGAGTAACTGATCCCTGGTGAATGGCCAGTCCAGTTCGGCGCCGGTGTCGTTACGGCGCAGGACCGGTATGCGCGTTCCATAACGCTCAACCAGTTCTTCGGACTGGGCAATGTCCACCACGTCGACCGGAATCGGCGCGGGCATAGGCGTATTGACCAGCAGCGCTTCGGCCAGCTCACACAGGTGGCACTGGGTAGTGGTATAGAACAGCAGCTCCATTATTTTGGCTGCGCATCCAGTTGTTGACCGTTAACGCCCTGGCT
The DNA here is from genome assembly GCF_000830985.1 of Marinobacter similis. Taxonomy (GTDB): domain Bacteria; phylum Pseudomonadota; class Gammaproteobacteria; order Pseudomonadales; family Oleiphilaceae; genus Marinobacter; species Marinobacter similis. The sequence goes on from NZ_CP007151.1 coordinate 3,707,036, forward strand.
GTCTTTGCCCATCAGGTACAGATAAATGGGCATCAACTCCTCCGGCGCAGGATTCTGCTGAGGGTTCTCGGCCGGATAGGCGTGTGCCCGCATATTGGTACGGGTAGCGCCGGGGTTCAGACTGTTCACGCGCACGTTGTGGCGCTCGTCATCCAGCTCATCAGCCATCAGTTGAGTCAGGCCTTCCACGGCGAACTTGGACACCGCGTAGGCACCCCAATACGCCTTGGCTTTCCGGCCGACACCGGAAGAGGTGAAGATCACCGAGGCGTCGGTCGATTTGCGCAGCAGGGGAATCATCGCGCGGCTCAGCAGGAAGGGTGCGGTGGCATTCACGTGCATCACCTTGTTCCACATTTCCGGGTCGTACAGCTCAACCGGACTACGGTCTCCGAGGATGGCAGCATTGTGGAGAATGCCATCCAGGCGGTCGAAGTTGTCTTCCAGGGTCATCGCCAGTTCTTCGTAGTCCTTAACCGCAGCGCCCTCGAAGTTCATCGGCACAATGGCCGGCTTAGGGTGGCCGGCCGCTTCTATCTCGTCGTACACCGCTTCCAGTTTGGAAACGGTACGGCCGACCAGGATCACTGTTGCGCCGTGGGCCGCGTACGCCAGGGCAGCTGCCCGGCCAATACCGCTGCCAGCCCCGGTCACCATGATGATGCGGTCTTGCAGAAGATCGGCGGGCGCTTGGTAATCGTGCATAACCTGTCTCCGTGTCAGGCAGTTGCCGGTTTGAGAACCGGGTTCATATCTGCCGCTTATTGTAACAGCTTTGCCAGGTCGCTGACGGTGTCGGCGATGATGTCGGCCTGCCATTGGTCAACGGACGCCGGCTCTTCGATATAGCCGTAGCGCACGGCGATAGTCTTCATCCCAGCGTTGCGCCCGGCTTCGATGTCCCGCTCGTGGTCGCCCACATAAACAGCCTGGCCTGGGGCTACACCAATCTGGTCGCAAGCCAGGAACAAGGCTTCCGGGTGTGGTTTGCGCTCTGCCACATGGTCCGGGCAGATCACCGCCGCGCAGCGTTGCGCCAGGCCCAGGGCCTGAACCAGTGGCGCAGCAAAGCGCACCGGTTTGTTGGTGACAATGCCCCAGGGGATGCCGCGCTGCTCCAGCCCCAGAAGGATCGGGTCCATACCCTCGAACAGGCGGGTTTCCACGGCAACCCCTTCCTCATAAAGATCAAGAAAGGCGGTGTGCTTGGCGAGGTAGTCCGGGTGTTCCGGCTCCAGGCCGAAGCCCACCCGTACCATGGCTCGGGCGCCGTTGGAAACGGACCGGCGAATGTGAGCTGCCGGCAAGGGTGCCAGCCCATGCTGTTGGCGCAGCTGGTTCAGGCACCTGATAAAGTCGGGGGCGGTATCGATCAACGTGCCGTCGAGATCAAACAGGACGGCTGAAGGGTTGGCGTCAGGCTTCACGGTCGTCTCGGGAATGCATCATGTAATTGACGTCGACGTCGCGGCCCAGTTTGTAAATCTTGGTTATGGGGTTGTAGGTCATGCCGGTCAGCTCCAGCACTTCCAGCCCGGCGTGGCGCAGGTGATCGGACATTTCCGAGGGCCGAATGAACTTCTTCCACTCGTGAGTGCCCCGGGGCAGCAGGTTCAGTACATACTCCGCACCGACAATCGCGAACAGGAAAGACTTGGGGTTGCGGTTGATGGTGGACACAAACAGGTGGCCGCCCGGTTTGAGCATGGCAGAGCAGGCTTTGATCACAGAAGCCGGGTTGGGCACGTGCTCTAGCATTTCCAGGCAGGTGACGACGTCGTACTGACCGGCGTGGTCGGCATCCTCGGCCAGCTCTTCAACGGTAATTTGCTGGTAGTCGACGGTGATACCGCTTTCCAGGCCATGCAGCTTCGCCACCGACAGGGGCGCTTCGCCCATGTCGATGCCAGTGACATGAGCGCCGCGCTGGGCCATGCCTTCAGACAACAGGCCGCCACCGCAGCCAACGTCCAGCACCCGTTTGCCGGCAAGCGGCACCCGCTCATCGATGTAGTTCAAGCGCAACGGATTGATGTCGTGCAGCGGCCGGAATTCGCTGGTGGGATCCCACCAGCGGCTGGCCAACGCCTCAAATTTTGCAATTTCATTCCGGTCTACGTTCTGGTTTGTCATGGTCTGCTGCCTGAGAAATCCTACGAAGTATGGTTATTTGGCCTGCTGCTGACTGATGCGTTCCTTCCAGCTATCCACCTTAACATCAGATCAGGTACATCAATGCGGGTGAGGCGGCCATCCTGTAATTGAGGTACGCCGTTAATCCAGCTATGGCTTACTGCCCGGCCGTGGTTGCTGTAGACCAGGTGGGACGCGGGGTCGTAGACCGGTTGCAGGAACGGATCGCTCAGATCCACGGCAATGAGGTCCGCCAGTTTGCCCGATACCACCGAGCCAAGCTCATGGTCACGGCCGAGAGCCTTGGCGCCGTTCAGCGTGGCCATGGTGAGAGCCTGGTGGGCAGACAGGGCAGAGGCGTCACCGGCAACTACCTTGGCTATCATCGCCGCGGTACGCAATTCGCCAAACAGGTCCAGGTCGTTATTGCTGGCAGCGCCGTCGGTGCCGATCGCGACATTGATCCCGGCGTTCATCAGTTGCTGAACCGGGCACAGGCCACTGGCCAGCTTGAGGTTGGATTCGGGGCAGTGGATGACGTGGGCGCCGGATTGGGCGACCGCTTCCCGGTCCTGATCGTTCACCTGGGTCATGTGCACGCACTGGGTGTTCGGCCCCAGGAGTCCAAGATCGGCCAGGCGCGCCAATGGGCGCTGGCCGAGTTTCTCAGTCGCGTCGGCGACTTCAAACTCGGTTTCATGCAGGTGGATCTGGATCGGTGCGCCGGTGCTGGCGGACAGTGAGATGGCACCCTGCATTGGGCCGTCGGAGACGGTGTAAGGCGCGTGCGGCCCAATGGCAGGGGTGATGTAATCGTCGTTTTGCCAACTGTTGATGAAAGCTTCGCCCTTGCTCAGGTACTCATCCGGCCCCGAGCCCCAGGACGTCGGGAAATCCAGCAGCGGAAAGGCAATCTGGGCGCGCATACCGACATCATGGGCGCCTGGGCGGCGATTTCCGGGAAAAAGTACATGTCCGAAAACGTGGTGGTACCGGTGCGCAGCATTTCGGCCATGGCCAGTTGGGTGCCGTCGGCAATGAAGTCTTCATTGATGAACTCACCCTCGGCCGGCCAGATATGGTCGTTAAGCCAGGTCATCAGCGGCAGGTCATCGGCCATACCCCGGAACAACGACATGGCCGCATGGCCATGCAGGTTGATCAGGCCGGGCATGACCACGTGATGATCCAGATCGACCGTCTCACGGGTTCGAAAGCGCTCATCGGCCTCCTGTCGGGAGATCACCGCGGCGATCCGGTTGCCCTGGATGATGATGGCCTGGTGCTCCAGGACCGTGGCTTCGGGTTCGATGGGAATCACCCAACGGGCGTTAATGCGGATATCGCTGCGGTGATGGTGTCTGCCGTCATTTACCTGCCTTCAGAGCCGGGCGCGGAGTTCCACGCTTTGAAAATGTAGCCCGGAAGTATAAACGTTATACTGGCGCTTTTCAGCGTTTCAGAATCGGAGCTGTGTTTATGTCGAGTCCCTCTTCACCCGCTTCCTCGCCCGCCTCTTCACGAGTGGTTGGAACCGTGGCAATGCGTTGGCATGAGCACTGCCTGGAGTTACTGGACCAACGGCTCCTGCCCGCAGAGGAACACTGGCTAACGCTGGAGGGCGCATCCGGGGTTGCCCAGTCTATTCGCGATATGGTCGTGCGGGGGGCTCCGGCCATTGGCATCAGTGCCGCTTACGGGGTTGCGCTGGCGGCCGCCATGCCGGGGGTGGCGACTGGAAAGCGGAAATCATGCAGGCAATCCGCGAGCTGGCGGCGTCCCGGCCAACAGCGGTAAACCTGTTCTGGGCGTTGCAGCGCATGGAGAGAGTGTTCCACGACTGCCATTCTCTGGCTGAAGCCTGCGAGCGCCTGGCGGCAGAGGCCGTGGCAATCCATGAGGAAGATCTGGCCGCCAATCTGGCCATGGCCGATCACGCCCTGGCAGCCATGCAGCCGGAACAGCCACTGTCGGTGCTGACCCACTGTAACACCGGGGCCCTGGCCACCGGCGGCTATGGTACGGCCCTGGGCGTGATCCGCCGGCTGCATGAGGAGAAATTACTGCACCGGGTGTACGCAGATGAAACCCGCCCCTGGCTTCAGGGTAGTCGTTTGACTGCCTGGGAACTGGCGCAGGAGGGCATTCCGGTCACTCTGAACGCCGATGGTGCAGCAGCGTCCATCCTGGCGAGCGAGGAAGTGCGCTGGGTGGTGGTTGGCGCTGATCGCATCACCGCCAACGGCGACGTGGCCAACAAAATCGGAACCTACAGTCTGGCCGTGCTGGCCCGTCACCATCAGGTTAAATTCATGGTGGTAGCTCCATCCAGCACCGTGGATATGGCACTGGCGTCGGGCAAGGACATTCCCATTGAGGAGCGCGAGGGAGCCGAGCTCCGGGAGTTCCGTGGCATCCCGATTGCGCCCGAGGGCGTGGACGTGTTCAATCCGGTATTCGACGTCACGCCGGCGAATCTGATCGACGTGATCGTTACCGAGAAAGGGGTGGTTCACAACCCGGACAACGCCGGGATGCGTGAGTTATTTGGCTGAGGGCTTGCTGCCCCGGGTGCCTGGCGGTTTTTTGCCAAGCTTTGTGGTTTCGGCGGCTGGGTCGGAAAGGTTTTCGGCATAGGTAGCTTTCAATTCGGCCACCTGCTTTTCCTGTTCTTCAACGAAGTGCAGGGACATTTCGAAGCTCTGACGGGTGAACTCCAGCACCTTCTGAAAACCTTCATCGGACAGGTTCCGCGCGTCATCGTGCCGGCGGAAAATGTTGATGAATTCTCGTTCCCGCTCGAACTGTAACGGCAGCCGGCCAACCCCCCAATCGTTCAGGATCTGCCAGACTTCCGGGTTGTAGTTGCGGGTGGTGCGCATGATGAACGGGATGGGGTCATTTCGAGCAATCAGGGCGGCAAGGCGCAGGATCAGTTCGAAAGACAGTGTGCTGGTGCCGTCTTCGATCGCCTCAAGCACCGATTTGTCCCTGAGATCCAGCGCTTCGCTCATCTCCGAGAGGGTCAGGCCGGCCACTTCGCGGATGTCTTTCAGGGACTGGCCCGCGGTGAGCATGGCTCGAAGCTGGTCCTGGGAGTTAATCAGCGCACGGCCAACGCGCATAGAGGTATCGGTAGCGCGAACGCCAAAGCGGATGGCCGAGCCGGTAAGATTGGTCAGCCGGTCAATCAGGCCATCGGAGTCCTTGGGTTCCTGATCACTGGCGGTTTCCAGCTCCTTGATTTCCTCCATCGACCGCATCGCGTGCAGGGCATCCAGCAGGGTGTCCTGGAGCGCGCGTCGTGAAGCTCGGGACGGCTGGTCCTTGTCGTTCTCTGACATACTCCGTCCCGTTCCGATTATTGCGCTGGCGCCTGCGCCGCGATTTGACGCGGCGTCAGAATGGAGGCCATCTGCCGGTCCAGCTCCAGCATGTCCGCCATGATGTGTCCGCCTTCGCGGATGACAAAGTCCAGCTCGTCGTCAGTATTGTCCAACTCGGCGGCTTGCTGATCCTGCCAATCCTCAAGGTCTTCCAGGCTCGCAAAAGGCTCCTCTCCACGAAGTTGGCGACGGGCATTGGCGATGTTCAGCCTGGTCCGCTCGATCTGGTCGTGTTGGTTCTTGCGGGTGTCGAAGTTCAGGCTTACGGAATCCAGATTGCGCTGCTCTTTCAGGAAGTTGATTTCCTGTTGCAGCAGACTGAATTCAGGGCTGTCTGAGAATCGTGCCTCGTGACGGTCTCTCAGTTCATCGATAATACCGCTGAAATCAAAGTAACGATTGTGGGGAACCGACTCGATCTGGTCCCAGGGCAGGGCATGGTCAAGGGCGTTTTCACCGATACGGTCGTTGTCGATCCGGGACGGAATTTCGATGTCCGGAATCACTCCTTTGTGCTGCGTAGAGCCTCCGGACACCCGGTAGAACTTGGATTGGGTAATCTTCAGCTGGCCATGGTTCAAAGGCCGAACTGCCTGTACCGTGCCCTTGCCAAAGGTTTGCGAACCCACCACCAGGCCGCGGCCATAATCCTGGATGGCGCCAGCAAAGATCTCAGACGCAGACGCGCTCATCCGGTTGGTCAGCACCACCAGCGGGCCGTCGTAGGAAACCGACGGGTCCTCGTCGTTGAGTATCTGAACGTCGTTGTTGGCGTTGCGGATCTGAACCGTCGGTCCCTTGTCGATGAACAGGCCAACCAGATCGTTGGCTTCGTGCAGGGCGCCACCGCCGTTGTTGCGCAGATCAATGACCAGGCCATCAACACCGTCTTCCTGTTCCAGTTCGGTGATCAGGTTGCGCACGTCCCGGGTGGTGCTTTTGTAGTTCGGGTCACCGGCCTGCATCGCCTGGAAGTCGGCGTAGAAGGTAGGAATGGTGATCACGCCCACGGTGTAGTCTTCGCCGCCGCGTTCCAGCTGAATAACGTCCTTGCTGGCGCTTTGCTCCTCCAGCTTGACCTCGTCGCGCTTGATGGCGATGGTCTTGGTGATGGTTTCATCGCTGGCGTTGGCCGGAATCACCTCCAGGCTAACTACGGAATTCCGTGGTCCGCGGATAAGATCGACAACCTCATCGAGGCGCCAGCCTATGACGTTGACCGGTTTTTCGTCGTCCTGGGCTACCGAGACGATGCGGTCGGCGGGCTGCAGCTGACCCTGCTTGGAGGCCGGGCCTCCCGGAACCAGGCGCACCACCTTGGTGTATTCGTTGTCAGACTGGAGCACCGCGCCAATACCTTCCAGCGACAGGCTCATGTTGATGTTGAAGTTTTCGGAGGTGCGCGGCGAGAAGTAGGAGGTGTGCGGATCCCACATGCCGGTAAAGGCATTCATGTAGGCCTGGAAGGCGTCTTCGCTACGCGCCTGGTAGGCCCGCTTGAGTTGGCCTTCGTACCGGCGACGCAGGTTCTCTTCGATGGTTTCGTCGTCGGTGCCGTTCAGGCGCTGCGCCAGCACTGCATTCTTGATGCGCTTGACCCAGAGTGCGTCCAGTGCCTTGGTGTCGGCCTCCCACTCGGCCTCGGCGCGATCCAGCAGAATACTTTCATTGACACTGAAATCCAGCTCAGTGACTCCGTCGTTGATCAGGTCCAGGGCGAACTGGAGCCGCTCGATGACCCGCTGCTGAACCAGGTTGTAGATATCGAACCCGGGCTGGAGCTGGCCGGTTTTCAGGCTGCGCCCAGCTGGCTCTTAACTCGATTGATCTTGTCCAGGTCCTGTTGAGTTAGATAAATCCGCTGGCCATCCAGGTATTCCAGGTAGGCGTCAAACACATCGCCGGACAGCTCGTCGCTGATGCCCAGATTCCGGAAATGGGTGAACTGCAGCTGGCGGGCAATGAGGATGTTGGCTCTGGCCTGATCGATGGTCGGCGCAACGGGCTCATAAGTCAGCGACTCATCGACCTTCGCCTGCAGCCCCCAGGGCACCGCGACCAGCAGAGCCATGGTCAGGGCCTTGCAGAGTCTGGTTCGGGTGGGTTTGGCTGGGGTGTGCTTGGCGACAAATCTTTCCGCGATGGTCATAAATGCTTACCTGACGGTGCTGGGCGCCGGTCCCAATTACAGAACCGTTCAAACCCGTTGGCGAATCAATTTATTGTAGGCAAGCGCTATCACCGTTGCCATAGGCATGTGGTTTCGGTTCGTGACAATCTGTCCATGAAATTGTCATGTATGACGTCGGACAGTCGGTGTTAAAGAGAGGGGCGGGGCCCCTCTCACAGGATGGTCAGGCGAACGGGGTGTTGGCCTCGGCCTGGTCGAGCAGCAGTTTCGGCGGTGCAAATCGCTCGCCGTGCTGCTGCGCCAATTCCCGGGCCCGCTCGGTGAACGCGCGCACGCCATACTGGTTGATGAATTGGATAGCGCCACCGGTCCAGGCGCATAGCCGATTCCGAAGATGCTGCCCACATTGGCGTCTTCGATGGTGCGCAGTACCCCCTCCTCCAGGCAACGAACGGTTTCGATGGCCTGAATGAACAGAATCCGATCCTTAAGATCCTGCAATGCCACCGAGCGGGCCTTGCCAGCATCGACAAATTGGGTTTCCAGCTCTGGCCACAGGTATTTCTTGCCGTTGGCCGGGTACTCGTAGAATCCGGCGCCAGCAGCTTTGCCCTTGCGAGCGTGCTGATCCAGCATCTGATCGATTACGGCCTCGGCCGGGTGCGGGCGCCACGTATTGCCAGCCGCCTCGGTGTCCTTCTTGCTCTGGTCGCGGATGTGGCGCATCAGGGTCAGGCTGACTTCGTCGGAAATAGCCAGAGGGCCAACCGGCATGCCACTCAAAACGCCGGCGTTCTCGATGCTGGCGGGGTGAATGCCCTCGCCGAGCATGCAGATGCCTTCGTTTACAAAGGTGCCAAACACCCGGGAGGTAAAGAAGCCGCGGCTGTCATTCACCACAATGGGGATCTTGCCGATTTGCTGCACGTAATCGAACGCCCGGGCCAGGGTGTCATCGGAGGTGTTCTTGCCCACGATAATTTCCACCAGCTGCATTTTGTCCACGGGTGAGAAGAAGTGCAGGCCAATGAAATTTTCTGGCGCGTTGGAGGCTTCGGCCAACTGGGTAATGGGAATGGTTGAGGTGTTAGAGGCGAAGATGCCATTGGGCTTCAGTTTGGGCTCCGCTTCCTGGGTGACCTTGGCTTTCAGGTCGCTGTCTTCGAACACCGCCTCGATGACCAGATCGCAGCCGTCCAAATCGTCAGCATTGTCGGTGGCCTTGATGCGGCCAAGAATCTCCGCCTTCTGCTCTTCCGTCATCCGGCCCCGGCTGACTTTCTTGGCCAGCAGCTTGTCCGAATAGCTTTTACCTTTCTCGGCGTTTTCGACCGAAACGTCTTTCAGCACTACTTCAATGCCTCGGGTAGCGGTGGAGTACGCAATGCCCGCGCCCATCATGCCGGCGCCAAGCACACCGACCTTCCGAAAGCTTTCCTTCTCAATGCCTTCGGGACGGCTACCGCCGGCCTTAATGGCATTGAGCTGAAACCAGAAGGTGCCGGTCATGTTCTTGGCGACCTGGCCAATAACCAGCTCGGCAAAGTATCGGGTTTCGATCAGGCAGCCGTTATCAAAATCGACCTGAGCGCCTTCAACGGCTGCCGACAGAATGCGTTCCGGCGCCGGATAGCAGCCTTTGGTTTTCTGCTTCAGCATGGCCGGCGCGATCGCCAGTTTTTGCGCCATGGCAGGATGCTGTGGTGCACCGCCAGTCAGCTTGAAGCCTTTCTGATCCCAGGGCTGCTGACAGCTGGGGTTGGCTTCGATGAATGCCCGGGCCCGGGTGATCAGATCCTCTGGTGTGTCGACCAGTTCATCCACAATGCCGGCCTTCAAGGCTGCGGCCGGATTCACTTTCTTGCCTTCCATCAGGTAGGGGAACGCCGCCTCAAGACCGATCATCCGGGGCAGACGCTGGGTGCCGCCGCCACCGGGCAGCAGGCCGAGGGTGACCTCGGGCAGGCCCAGTTGCAGTTTGTCGTCGTTCAACGCCACGCGATGATGACAGGCGAGGGCGATTTCCAGCCCGCCGCCGAGGGCGCTGCCGTTGATGGCGGCAACCACGGGTTTGCCGCAGGTTTCAAGCGCACGCATGTCGGCTTTCAGGCCGTTCACCATGGTTTCGAATGCCTGCGCATCGTCGCGGGTGACCTTGTGCAGCTCTTTCAGGTCGCCACCGGCAAAGAAGGTTTTCTTGGCCGAGGTGATGATGATGCCGCGCAGGTCGTCCAGGTCGCGTTTCACGCGGGCGACGGTCTCGGTCAGTGCCTCGCGGAACGCGCCATTCATGGTGTTGGCCGATTGGCCCGGCATATCGATAGTGAGGGTCAGAATCTGGTCTGAACCCAGGTCGTAACGGATAGCACTCATAATCAGTTCTCCTGTCGGAAATGGGTCGGGTTCAGACGCGTTCAATGATGGTGGCAATGCCCATGCCGCCGCCCACACACAGGGTGGCGAGGCCAAAGCGCAAGTCCCGGCGTTCCAGTTCGTCCAGGAGCGTACCCAGGATCATGGCCCCGGTGGCACCCAGCGGGTGACCCATGGCAATGGCGCCGCCGTTTACATTTACCTTTTCATCCGGAACCGACAGCTCCCGCTGGAACCGCATCACCACCGAGGCGAAGGCCTCGTTCACTTCGAACAGATCAATCTGGTCGACAGTCATGCCGGCCTTCTCAAGGGCCTTGCGCGCAGCCGGTGCCGGGCCTGTCAGCATGATGGTGGGATCGGTGCTGGTGACGGCGGTGGCAACAAAACGGGCCCGGGCTGTCAGGCCCATGGCTTTGCCCTTGGCCTCACTACCAATCAACAGGGCGGTGGCACCATCGACAATACCTGAGGAGTTACCGGCGTGGTGCACGTGGTTGATCTTCTCGACGTAGTGGTATTTTTCCCGGGCCACGCCATCAAAGCCCATTTCGCCCATCATCTGGAACGAAGGTTTCAGGCCTGCCAGGGAATCGACGGACGTGTCGGCGCGAACCTGCTCGTCCCGGTCGAGAATGGTGACGCCGTTCTGGTCGGTTACCGGCACGATGGATTTGGCGAAATAGCCGTTAGCCCAGGCATTGGCGGCTTTCTGCTGGGACTTCACGGCAAAGCCGTCCACGTCTTCCCGGCTGAATCCTTCCAGGGTGGCAATCAGGTCCGCGCCGATGCCTGGGGCATGAAACCGGTATGCAGGTTGGTTTCGGGGTCGGAAGCCCAAGCGCCGCCGTCAGAGCCCATGGGTACTCGGGACATGGCTTCGACACCACCGGCAACCACCAGGTCCTCCCAGCCCGAACGAACCTTCATCGCCGCCAGGTTGACGGCTTCCAGGCCAGAGGCACAGAACCGGTTCAGGGTCACACCGGCTACTTTCTCATCCCAGTCCGCGGCCAGGGCCGCGGTTTTGGCAATATCCGCGCCCTGGTCGCCAACGGCGGTGACACAGCCCATGACAATGTCGTCAACCTGTGCGGTATCCAGCTGGTTTCTCTGCTGGAGTGCGTTCAACACGGTGGTGAGCAAGGTGATCGGCTTGACGCTGTGCAGCGAGCCATCTTTTTTACCCTTTCCTCGCGGCGTGCGGACTGCGTCGAAAATATACGCCTCGGTGGTCATGGTCTGTCCTCTGATCGTTGTTGTTACGGATAGAAATGCTGATGGCGTAACCATAGCGGTTTGAGGGGAGTGGGGGTAATGACGGGGGCTGCCAATCGAATTGGCGAAATTGCTCAGCCAATATGACAACGCCACTGGGGGCTTCTATGGTTAATGATAGGTGTATGAAACCACGAGAGGCGCAGTGACATGTCCCTTCGAGATGCCATCGATAACTTTTACGAACGGCTGGTGTTGGACGCGATTGACGCCACTCGGCAGGAGGCGGATACCACCGACTATCTGACCGATGTGATGTGTGTGGCGTTAAATCGTCTGCCGAACCGGTATTACCGACATTCCATCGATATGATGTTCTATCTGGCCGATGAGGAACTCAAGAGTATGAAAGAAAAATCCCTGGCAGAGGTCATGGCCGCCAGGGATTTCGTTCGGGAGCATCAGCGTGAGTGAATCGCCTGTTCAGTCCGAAGCCACGGCTGCCAGGGCGTTATTCAGTCGTTTCGCCAGGGCCTGATCCGGTGCCTGCCCCGAAGACTTGAGGCACCAGTTAGCGACCAGTTTCTCCAGTTCCACCATCTGATCGGTATTCTGTTCTGAAGACCCCATGCCTTCTGCCAGGCGCTGCACCTGAATTTCCATGCGGCGTTGCCGGTCCGAGGCGGGCGAATCGACGCCGCCGAGGATTTCGGCTCGAATCACCAGTTCGCCGTGATCACACGCCTGCTGTTCTGCTGCCAGATTCGGCCAGTGCTTGGGTACCTGCTCCGGCTCTGGCTGCCCGTTGGTTCGGGCCAGCACCAGTGATTGCCAGGTGCTGATATCCTGCAGCATTTGCTGATCGGCCACGGCCTTTTTTAATCGCCGCTTCTCTTCCTGAACCCGTTCCTTTACGTCGGATGACAGTGCCGGTATTTGCAGGTTGTTCAGCGTGCTCAGGGCTTCGGTCAGCGCGCTGACATCCTGTCCACGTTGAATGCCCTGGGTTTCCTGCAGAGCTGCCACAGCGGCGTCATCGGCCGCCTGGCTGGCCTGTTGTTGCTCGCTACGCTGGGCATCGCGCCGGGCGAAAATCTGGTCGCAGGCTTTACGGAAGGCCTGCCAGAGTTTGCGATCTTCACGGTGCCGGGTAATGCCAATGGCTTTCCAGTCAGACTGCAGGTTTTTCGCCTGGTTCATGGCATCTTGCAGGGGCTCGTGATCGATCAGGGCAACGGCCTTGTCGACGATTGCTTGCTTCAGCGCTTCGTTTTTCTGACGTTCCTCATCAAGCGGAGCTTCCAGCTTTTTAAGCAGGGTGTCGAAGTGCTTCTGCACCTGTCGGTTTTCCCGAAACTCCACAGGCCAGGCGGCTTTCCATTCCTGACGTGCCGTCAGGTGGATCTTCTCGGCGGCTTTCCAGTCGATGTTGGACCAGTCAGCATTGGCGAGAAAAGATTCCAGCTCCGCGCAGATCGCCCGGCGTGTGTCCAGGTTGGCGCGTTTGAGTCCGGATTTCGCGGAAAAGTATTCCTTGCACGGCTCGTAAGCCTTGTCCGAGGCGGCCTTGAAGCGTGACCAGAGTTCCCGGTCTGAAGAACCACCGAGATTGCGCCATTCGTTCTGGAGTTCCTTGATGCGCTCTGCCTTGGCTTCCGGTTCTATGGGCTGCTCGGCCAGGTGTTCCATCTGTTCGCACAGGGCAATCTGTTTCGGTTCGGTGGCAAAGCCGAGCCAGTCGCTGAGCTCCCGGAGCTGGCCGGTCAACAGCTGCATTCGGGCCTGGAACGGCTTGGCGTGGCGATGATCCAGGGATTTGAACTGCTGTTGCGCGGTTTTGAACAGCTGCCGCGATTCTTTCAGTTGCTTGGCTTCCAGGGCCTCTTCCAGATTGGCAATGGTGGTGTCCATGTCCGCAGCGATGGTTTTCTGCTTTTCCAGATCTTCCGCCTTGGCCGGTGCCGCCTGTTTGCGCTGGCCGGCCAGCTTGTGAGCCGGAACCAGCAGGGAGGGCATCGGGAAGCCCTCGGGCCAGTTAATTTCCTGGCTAAGAGCCTTGGCCTGGGCGCGCTGCTCATCGGAGACGGTTTCAGAAGCGGCTGCATCGGCCAGCTCTGTTAGGACTTCCCTGGCCTGACCAATCTGGCGAATGGCGCTGACGTAGTTGCGCAGGGCCAGCATGGTGGCCTCGTAGGTTTTCTGCTGCTGCTTGTCCACCTGTGTGTCGCGAGTGGCTTCCAACCAGCGGTTCTCCTGCGTTTTTTGCAGGGCATCCAGAGACGCCAGGGAGGGCAGCGTGTCCGGGGACTGGCCGCGCAAGTCTTCGAGGGTGCTGGACAGCAGGCTAAGAGTCTCTTCCCGTTGCCGCGTCTGTTCCAGATGGCGTGCCTCTTCTTCGCGGGCTGACTGAATGGCCTGTAGCCGTTCCTTGCAGCGGAAGCTGGCTTCGAGGAACGCTTGCGCCTGTTCTTCGGTCGCGTGTGCTTCCAGTTCGGCCCATTTCTGGTTCAGGGTTTCCAGGCGTGCCTCGTAGAGCTTGGTGTCCTCGCTCCGGGCCTGCTCGTTGGCGTTCTTGATCAGGGATGTGATGGAATCTGAAATCGCCTCAAGCCGGGCCTGCTCCTCTCGAAGGTTCTGCAGCGCTTGCCGGACCGCCTGGTAGATGCTTTTATCCCGGCCTTTTGCTTCTTCTGAACCTCTTGCAGGCAGTCGCCGTCGGTCAAACGGGTTGCTGCATTCAGGCGCACTTCGGCGGTGACACCGCTGATGGCCAGTTCGGCAAGTTCCTTCTGAGTCGGTGAACCCTCAAGGGCTTTCAGCTGGGATTCCCGGAGGTTGGCCCGTGCCTCGTCCTTTTCGGCTTTTTCCGCTTGCTCGGCCTTCTCAATGTCCGGCGTCTTAGGCTGGTTCTGCGGTTTGGTGCTTGCGCCCGGCGACTTGCGGGATTTAAACAGTTTCTGGAGGAATGCGGCCATGAGGGTATCCTTTAGGATTGAAACCAGTTCACGGTGTCGGGCAAAGTAAGCCGCCACCGGCCATCGGCTGCCAAATCTGGAAGCCGGGTACGGCCTGCCGGTGTGCTCCGGCAGGAATGAATTGGGTGGCTAGTCTAGCGTTTTGAAGACGCGCGCGGGAAGGGTTTAAATGGCAAAACCGGAAAATCAGGACGATCAGGAATACAAGGCCCGCGCGTCGGCATTGAGGCTGCTGGCCAGGCGCGAGCACAGCCGGCTTGAGCTGTCATTGAAACTGCGCCAGCGCAAGATCGAATCGGCCATTATTGAGACGGTACTGGACGAGTACGAGGCCGAGGGCTGGCTGGACGACGACCGATTTGCGGATGTGTACGCCCGGCAGCGGATGGACATCGGTTACGGACCGCTGCGCATTCTGGGGGAGCTTCAGCAGCGGGGTGTGCACCGAACGCCGGAGTGCCTCGATGAAATGACCGAAGAGGACTGGTGCCGAAGCGCTGTGTTGCTCAGGGAAAAGCGGTTCGGCCTGGACGACCTGCAAAATGACTGGGACGAGAAGGTGCGTCAGGCCCGATTTCTGAATCGTCGCGGGTTTTCCGGGAGTCAGGTTGAGCGCGCTCTGGAAGCAAGGGCTCCCGAGCAGTGAGCGTCGACGGCTGCTAAAGCGTGGGTGGGATCATGCCCAGTTCCGGCGGCAGACTGGCTCTCATGTCTGGCTGGCTTTGTGGGTCTGAAGCGGTCTCCGGGCTCCGGGGTTCCAGGTTCACCACCTCAGCGGGTGGGTTAGCATCAGGCTGCGCCCGCTCGGTAATCCGGGCCAGGACGTCGTAATAGCGGCGGATATTCTGCACATAGAGCACCGGCTCGTGGCCACGAGCGAAGCCAAACCGCGTCTTGGTGTACCACTCCTTCTGAGCCAGCAGCGGCAGGAACTCTTTCACGTCCATCCACCGATCAGGATTCTTGCCGGCGCCTTCAGTCAGGCGGCGGGCATCTTCAAGATGACCAAAACCGACATTGTAGGAGGCCAGTGCGAACCAGGTGCGGTCCGGTTCCGGTATCCGCTTCGGGATCTTCCGATGCACCATCCGGAAATACTTAGCGCCACCCTGAATGCTTTCCTCGGCATCCATCCGGTTATTGATACCGATGTAGCTGGCGGTATTCCGGGTCAGCATCATCAGCCACGCACACCCGTTGGCGAAACTGCATTGGGGCGCCAGTGGGATTCCTGGTAGCCAATGGCGGCGAGTAAGCGCCAGTCCATCCCGAAATCGCTGGCGTAGTCCTGAAACAGCTCCTCGTACTTGGGCAGACGGTTGTCGACGTGATGCATGAAGGTTCGTGCGCCGACATAGTTGAGCTGATCGAGGTGGCCGTAGAAGCGCTCAGCGAGTTGGTCCAGGGTGCCGTCAGCCTTCAACTTGTCCAGGAACTCGCTGGCGGCGTTCACCAGTGTGTTGTCCTGGTCGGTGGGGAAGAGCCAGGCCAGTTCTTCCGGCTCTCCCAGATAGAAGGCTTTCTTCACATGGGGATAGAAGACGTGGTTCAGTTCCAGTTCGTTGGATGACACCACGGCATAGGCAAACTCACCGCTTTCCACCCGCGCCAGCACGCCGGCGGCATCAATACTGGGATGAACCTGCCAGTCGAAACCTTGATTCTTATCGGCGATCAGGTGCTCATGATTGCTTTCGGCAACCAGGTGGAGGGTTTGGCCGGTCAGGTCTTCAAGGGATTTCGGGCGCATCTGGTCCCGGTGATAAACCACCACCGATTGCGCGGTGATTCCAGTGGGCAGCACCCGGTATTGTCCGGCAATGCCAGGCTGCCCCGACAAACCGGCAAGGCCAATGTGGGCGTAATTCCTGGACAGTACGGACAGAATTTCGGTGTTATCTTCGGCCACGCGCACTCGCAGCTCGACGCCGAGTTCATCGGCAAACCGTTTTGCCAGTTCGTAATCATAGCCGGTCGCACCGTCTCGCCCTTCGTAAAAAATCGAGGGGGCTTCACGGGTAATCACATGCAGAACGTCCTCGGCGAGAACTTCCTGCAGTGTACTGGGGCGCGAGCAGCCAACTAAGGCCACAGCTGCACTGATCAACAGGATCACCTGAACCGGTGCGGCTGCGACAGCAGTCAAGAATCTGAGCAATTCCCTGGACTCCCTTACAGCTGAATCGTCGGGATACGTCAGTATGTGAGTATTGGACGCATCCGGTGTCACACTCGGTGTAGCTTCCGTTGCCACACCTTCATGATCGTTGCTGCCGATGGGTGGGTCAACAAAGTTGATCAGTTTATATGCAAAACAATGTCAATTGTACCAGGGGAATTCCCTACCGCGGCGCTGTATCCCGACCTCGCTTTCGAGTATCATGTCGGCCTTTCAAAATTGCACCCAGCCATCCCCCGTTTCGCGCGATACAGGTTGATATCATGCTTGAACTTCGCGGCGCTCCCGCGCTTTCGCCATTCCGCTCAGGTAAATTACACGCTCGTATCCAGGATGCTGTTCCTGAAGTAGAGCATGTATACGCCGAGTTCATGCACTTCGTGGATCTGGAGGACAGCCTGTCAGCGTCTGAACAGGCAATCCTCGACCGACTGCTGACTTACGGTCCCAGTGTTCCCGTTGAGGAGCCTGACGGTGTCCTGTTCCTGGTTGTTCCCAGGCCGGGCACCCTGTCGCCCTGGTCCAGTAAGGCAACCGACATCGCCCGTAACTGTGGCCTGCGCCAGATTCACCGTATTGAGCGTGGTACAGCCTTTTATGTTCGCGCCAGCAAAAAGCTGGGGCTGGCTCAGCGCGAGAAGATTGCGGCACTGCTGCACGATCGCATGACCCAGAAAGTATTTCATGAGATGGGCGGCGCCGAACTGCTGTTCAGCCATGAAGAGCCGCGCCCGCTTGGCCGGGTGCCGGTTCTGGCGGGTGGCCGCACGGCCCTGGTCGAGGCCAATAGCCGCCTGGGCCTGGCGCTGGCCGAAGACGAGATTGATTACCTGGCGAAATCGTTCACTGATCTGCAGCGGGACCCAACCGATGTTGAGCTGATGATGTTTGCCCAGGCTAACTCGGAACATTGCCGGCACAAGATTTTCAATGCCTCCTGGGATATCGACGGTGAGGGTCAGGAAAAATCGCTGTTTGCGATGATCCGCAACACCTTCGAAATGAACAGCGAAGGGGTGCTGTCTGCCTACAAGGACAACGCGTCGGTTATCCGTGGCAGCCGTGGTGGTCGCTTCTTCCCGGATCCGGAGACCGGCGTCTACGGCTACAACCAGGAAGACATCCACATCCTGATGAAGGTGGAAACCCATAACCACCCGACTGCGATCGCGCCGGCCGCAGGCTCAGCCACTGGCTCCGGTGGTGAGATCCGTGATGAGGGAGCCACCGGGCGTGGCTCCAAGCCTAAGGCGGGGCTGAGCGGATTCACGGTGTCCAACCTGAACCTGCCGGGCGATTCCCAACCGTGGGAAATTGGCTACGGCAAGCCAGAGCGCATTGCTTCTGCGTTGGACATTATGATTGAAGGGCCCATTGGAGGCGCTTCCTTCAACAACGAGTTTGGTCGTCCGAACCTGGCCGGCTATTTCCGTACCTTTGAGGAAAAAGTGCCGGGTGCGGCGGGCGACGAAGTGCGCGGTTACCACAAGCCGATCATGATTGCCGGTGGTCTGGGTAATATTCGTGAAGATCACGTGGAGAAGGGCAATATCCCGGTTGGCGCCAAGCTGATCGTGCTCGGTGGTCCTTCCATGCTGATTGGTCTGGGCGGCGGTGCAGCCTCGTCCATGGATTCTGGTTCAAGTAACGAGAATCTCGATTTTGCATCGGTTCAGCGCGACAACCCGGAAATGGAGCGTCGCTGCCAGGAAGTGATCGATCGGTGCTGGCAGATGGGTGATCACAACCCGATCTGCTTTATTCATGACGTTGGCGCAGGCGGCCTGTCCAACGCGATGCCCGAGCTGGTGAAAGACGGCGGCCGGGGCGGCAAGTTCGAGCTGCGGGATATCCCCAGTGATGAGCCTGGCATGTCACCGCTGGAGATCTGGTGTAACGAATCCCAGGAACGCTATGTAATGGCGGTTGCGCCGGAGAATCTGGACCGGTTCGACTCGCTTTGCCGTCGTGAACGTTGCCCGTACGCAGTGATCGGTGAGGCCACCGAGAGCCATCACCTCGAACTGGGCGATTCCTATTTCGATGACAAGCCGGTCGATCTGCCGATGGATGTGCTGTTTGGTAAGCCACCACGCATGCACCGCAGTGTCAGCCGCGCTTCCTTTACTAAGCCGATCTTTGATTCCACCAAGATTGACCTGAACGATGCCATCCGCCGGGTTCTGCGGTTGCCGTCGGTGGGCTCCAAGAACTTCCTGATCACTATCGGCGACCGGACCATCACAGGCCTGGTCGCCCGCGATCAGATGGTTGGCCCGTGGCAGGTACCGGTCAGCGATGTGGCGGTTACTTCCAGTTCCTTCGACGTCCGTGCCGGTGAAGCCATGGCCATGGGCGAGCGCACTCCGGTTGCGGTTATCGATGCGCCGGCCTCCGGCCGTATGGCGGTTGGTGAGGTGATTACCAACATGGCGGCTGCCCCGATCAGTAAGCTTTCCGACATTCGCCTGTCCGCCAACTGGATGGCCGCTGCCGGTCATCCCGGCGAGGACGAAAACCTCTACGAAACCGTGCGGGCTGTCGGTATGGAGCTGTGCCCCGAGTTGGGTATCACTATCCCGGTGGGCAAGGACTCCATGTCCATGAAGACCATGTGGGAGGAAGAGGACAGCGGTGAGCAGAAGAGTGTTACTGCGCCGCTTTCCCTGGTGGTTAGTGGCTTTGCGCCCGTCACCGATGTGGCCAAGACCCTGACACCGCAGCTGATCACCAATGCCGGTGACACTGATCTGATCCTGGTCGATCTGGCTGCCGGCCAGAACCGGCTCGGTGGTTCAGCGCTGGCCCAGGTGTATCGTCAGGTAGGCGCGGTGGCCCCGGATCTTGATGATCCGGAAGACATCAAGGCGTTCTTTGCGGTTATTCAGGGGCTGATCAGCGATGCCAAATTGCTGGCCTACCACGATCGTTCTGACGGTGGTCTGTTTGTCACCCTGGCGGAGATGAGCTTCGCTGGTCGCACCGGCGTTGACGTCAAGCTCGATGGGCTGGCGGAAGATGCTTCGCAATTCGCTCGCGAACTCTTCAACGAAGAGCTGGGTGCGGTCATTCAGGTTCGCCGTGACGATACTGACTTTGTCTTGCAGCAGTTCTCTGGCGCCGGCCTTGGCGACCACACTAGTGTTATCGGTACCCTGAACGACGACGATCAGCTGCGACTGAGCTTTGAGGGTGAGTCCGTAGTGGACGAGCCGCGAGTTAAACTGCAGCGCCTGTGGTCTGAAACCAGTTACCGTATTCAGTCCCTGCGTGACAATGCCGATTGCGCCCAGGAAGAATTCGACAACCTGTTGGATGCCGAAGATCCGGGCTTGAGTGCCGAGCTCACGTACGACATTAACGAGGACATCACCGCGCCTTACATCAATACAGGCGCGCGTCCGAAGGTTGCAGTGCTTAGAGAGCAGGGCGTTAACGGCCAGACAGAGATGGCCGCTGCGTTCGACCGGGCCGGTTTCGAATCAGTAGACGTTCATATGAGCGACCTGCTGTCCGGACGGGTCACGCTGGAAGGCTTCAACAGTTTGGTGGCGTGCGGTGGATTCTCCTACGGCGACGTGCTTGGTGCCGGTGAGGGCTGGGCCAAGTCCATCCTGTTCAGTGACCGGGTGCGGGATCAGTTTGCCGGTTTCTTCAATCGCCAGGACACGCTCGCACTGGGTGTCTGCAACGGCTGTCAGATGCTGTCCAATCTGCACGAACTTATCCCGGGCAGCGAAGGTTGGCCGCGGTTCGTACGCAACCAGTCAGAGCAGTTCGAGGCTCGCCTGGTGATGGCAGAAGTCATGCAGTCGCCGTCGGCGTTCCTTGATGGCATGGCGGGCTCACGCATGCCCATAGCCGTCGCTCACGGCGAAGGCCGGATCGAGTTCAACGGCGCGGGCAATGCTGCCAGTCTCACCGAAAACGAACTGGTAGCCCTGCGTTACGTCGACAACCGTGGCCAGGCAACGGAGCGCTATCCGTTCAACCCGAACGGCTCTGAAGGCGGAATTACAGGCCTGACCACCCGCGATGGCCGGGTGACCATCATGATGCCTCACCCGGAGCGGGTATTCCGGGCTGTGCAGCACTCCTGGCGTCCTGAGGGCTGGGAAGAGGACGGTCCCTGGGTTCGCATGTTCAGGAATGCGAGGCACTGGTTCGCCTAATACTGCGGACTGAACAAAACCGGCCCTGGAGGTGTCTGACGAAGACATTTTCCACGGCCGGTTTTTTTGTGTCATGGATTCCCGTAATTGACGCAAATATCAAGGCCCAAAACCCGGGATTTTGGCAAAATAGCCCTTGACTCATTTGTTTTATGCACACTGGCGGTGCCCGGTTGTGCGTTCTGTGAACAAAGAATGAGAAACAGGTTCAATTTTTGTGCGTAGAATATAAGGTGTTGATAAATAAAGATAAAAGTAATCGGGTGATTTTGTCGCCAATTTGACAGAAGTGCAGTAATTCCGGGGTTTTGGGGCGTGTTCCCAAAAACTTTCCCCAGAGTTATCCACAGATTCTGTGGGTAAGTCTCTAAGCCATTAATCTGTACAAAAAATGTCCGAGTATTCAGGGAGAATTCGATGTATAAATTGTGCTATTTCGTGCCCGAGACTCATTTGGAGCAGACCAAGAATGCACTGTTCAATTCCGGTGCAGGCCGGATCGGTGATTACGACAGCTGCGCCTGGCAATCTTTGGGGCAGGGTCAGTTTCGACCGCTGGCAGGCAGCGATCCTTTCCTTGGCAATCAGGGTGAGCTGGAGGTAGTAGCGGAGTACAAGGTAGAGCTGGTGTGTGAAGACGCTCTGGTCGGTGAGGCGCTGAAGGCGCTGAAGCAGGCCCATCCCTATGAAGAGCCTGCCTACGAGGTGTATCGAATCGAGGCGCTGTAATCAGTCCCGGCGGGCTGATGGGGACATCGGGTGTCGGATGTCCTGCACGTGGACGCCATAGGACTCTTTCCTGAAGTCCTCAAGAAACAGTTCCAGGGTTTTGCGGACCGTTGGGAATGAGAGTTCGTTCCACGGAATGTCATCAAGGGCGAACAGCTGGGTTTCCAGCGATTCCTCGCCCGCACCGAATTCGCCGTTTTTCAGGGTGGCGCGGTAGAACATGTGGACCTGGTTGATATGAGGCACATCGATGATCGAGTACAGACCCTCGATGTCGACCTCGGCCAGGGCCTCTTCCCGTGTTTCCCGTTCAGCGGCCTCTATGGTTGTCTCGGCGTTTTCCATGAAGCTGCTGGTAGTCCAGTAGCCGTACCGGGGTTCGATGGCACGGCGGCACAGCAAGATCTTGCCCTGCCAGATGGGAACCGTGCCGGCGACAATGCGAGGGTTCTGGTAATGTATGGTCTCGCAGCTTACGCAAACATAGCGGTGGCGGTTGTCGCCCTCGGGGATGCGTTGTTCAACCAGATGGCCGCATGTGCTGCAGTACTTCATGTGTTTCCCCGTATACTGGAAATTGGTTTGGTAGTCAGTTTAACGATCGTGGCTGCCTCTGTCTCATGCAACCTGCGATGTACTCCTGGAGCAACAATTTGCGCGATTTACTTGCCGAACGTCTGGCGGGCTATGCACCCAGGCAGCTGGCACTGGATTATCCGGAAGCCGGCGTCCTCGTACCTATTACAGACGATCATCGTAACCCGGAAATGATCTTTACGTTGAGGTCCTCGAATCTGAACACTCATCGGGGCCAGGTTGCCTATCCCGGCGGCAAGCGGGATCCGGGGGATCCATCGCTGGCAGCCACCGCGCTTCGGGAAACTCACGAAGAAATCGGCTTGCCTCCGGAGCAGGTGCAGATCATAGCCCCCTTGAGCCAAGTGATGTCCCGATACGGCATTCTGGTCACACCTTATGTCGGCGTAATACCCGTGGACCACCCCATGGCACCCAATCCACATGAGATTGAGAGCGTATTTCGTGTTCCTTTGTCGTTTTTACTTGAAGATCGGCGTGAGCGTACGGACGCGCTGAACTTCCTTAATCACACATTTTACGTGCCTTGTTATCGTTGGGATCGTTATCAGATATGGGGGTTGTCGGCGGTGGTTCTGGTTGATTTTATGAACGCTGTGTACGATGCCGGTATCGATTTGCTGGAACCGCCCAGTGAAGGCTAAGGAGGCTGACATGTTTTACGAGCTGGATACGCGTATTCCCGAACTGAGTGGTGAAGGTCAGTTTGTTGCGGATAACGCATCAGTTATAGGAAGTGTGCGCTTGATGGAAAAATCGAGTGTCTGGTTCAACGTGGTTATCCGTGGTGACAACGAGCTGATCACGATTGGCCCGGAAAGTAATGTTCAGGATGGCTCGGTGCTGCATACCGATCCGGGTATTCCGCTGACTCTGGGGCGGGGCGTTACCGTTGGCCACAAGGTCATGCTGCATGGCTGCGATATCGGCGATTACAGCCTGATTGGCATTAACGCGGTAGTGCTCAACGGCGCAAAGATTGGCAAGCACTGTCTGATCGGAGCCAATACCTTGATTCCTGAAGGCATGGAGATTCCTGATGGATCGATGGTGGTTGGCTCGCCCGGCAAGATCAAACGAGAGTTGAATGACAATCAGAAAAAGATGCTGGAGATGAGTGCGGAACACTATGTGCAGAACGGCGCTCGTTACCTGGCCAAGCTGAAACCTTGTGAGCCGTCCCGATGAGTGTGGCCGATAAAGTGCGCTCACCCTGTGTTCAGGTGTGCGCCCTCGATGAAAACGATATGTGCATTGGTTGTCAGCGTACCGGTGATGAAATCCTTCGCTGGACACAAATGACCAACGAAGAGCGCAGGGAAGTGCTGCGCCAAGTAGCTGTGCGCGAAGAAAACGTGGCGCTGTGACCCAGGCCGCAAAAACTCCCTTTAACTGAAGAACAGGTTCAGGCATGACAGAAACAACCAGCACGGTTCGAATCGGCACTCCCTATAAAGAAGGCGCATTCAAGGTTCTGTTCTGCGGCGCAGGCGAGTTGGGTAAAGAGGTGGTGATTGAGCTCCAGCGTTATGGTGTGGAAGTGATTGCCGTTGACCGCTATGCCAATGCGCCCGCCATGCAGGTGGCACACCGTAGTCACGTCATTGATATGCTGGATGCCGCCAGTCTGCGTCGGGTGATTGAACAGGAGCAGCCCCAGCTTATTGTTCCTGAGATCGAAGCCATCGCGACGCCAGAGTTGGTGAAGTTGGAGGATGAGGGTTATCGGGTAATCCCAACCGCTCGTGCGGTCAATTTGACCATGAACCGCGAGGGTATCCGCAGGCTTGCCGCTGAGGAGCTTGGGTTGCCTACCTCACCTTACCGGTTTGCCGGCACCCGGGATGAATATCTCGCTGCTATTAAGGAAGTAGGCCTTCCTCTTGTGGTCAAACCGGTAATGAGTTCGTCCGGTAAGGGCCAGAGCACAGTAAAGAGTGAAGATAGTGTGGATGCTGCCTGGGATTATGCCCAGTCCGGTGGGCGTGCCGGCAAGGGGCGGGTGATTGTCGAAGGCTTTGTCGATTTCGATTACGAGATCACCCTGCTGACAGTGAAGCATCGCGATGGCGTTTCTTTCTGTGATCCGATCGGGCATCGCCAGGAAGATGGTGATTACCGGGAGTCCTGGCAGCCCCAGCCAATGTCGCCGTTGGCGCTGGACCGTTCGATGGAGATCGCCCGTGCTGTTGTCGACAATCTCGGTGGCTACGGGCTGTATGGTGTAGAGCTGTTTGTTAAAGGCGACGAGGTCTGGTTCTCGGAAGTCTCACCGCGTCCCCACGACACCGGTCTTGTTACTCTGGTTTCCCAGGAACTGTCCGAGTTTGCCCTTCATGCAAGAGCGATCCTTGGTTTGCCGATTCCGGCGATCAGGCAGAATGGCCCGTCGGCCTCTGCGGTTATCCTGCCCGAGGGCGAGTCTGACAACGTTCGTTTCTCCGGTCTGGAAAATGCCTTGACTCAGGCAGACACCCAATTGCGCCTGTTTGCTAAGCCGGAATTGAAGGGGCGTCGGCGCATGGGTGTGGCTCTGGCTCGTGGGGAAACCGTAGAACAGGCGCGAGATCGAGCGCGTGCGGCAGTGGCGGCCGTCAAGGTGGAACTCTAGTGAGGCGGGGCTGTCTATAGTGGTCTATGATAGAGAGCTCTGTAAGAGGGTAGTTTGAGGCGGTCAGAAACGGTTTTTGAAAAAAGTTAAAACCAACCGTTGACACCTCAGAGCAGGTCTGTAGAATGCGCATCTCTTCTGAGGGACAAGCCACTGACACAGCGGCTACCGAGGAAGGCAACCGTTTGAAACTTGCTGAGGGGCTGGTGTTTCTCGGGCTGGTTGGGCTCATTGACCCGCCACGGAGCGAGGCCATCAAAGCTGTGGCCGAGTGTCAGAGTGCCGGTATTCGGGTCAAGATGATTACCGGTGACCACGCCGACACGGCCCGGGCTATTGCCGACGAGGTTGGACTGGAAAACCCGGAGCGGGTGCTGACCGGGGCTGATCTGGACCAGCTCACGGATCAGCAGCTGGCCTCCGCGGCAATTGATACCGATGTCTTCGCCCGCACCAGCCCGGAGCACAAGCTACGCCTGGTGATTGCCTTACAGGCCCAGCAAGAAACCGTGGCGATGACCGGTGATGGCGTCAATGATGCGCCGGCCCTGAAGCGGGCAGACATTGGCGTTGCCATGGGTTGCAAGGGCAGTGAAGCAGCCAAGGAAGCTTCCGAGCTGGTGCTGGCGGATGACAACTTTGCCTCTATTGTGGTTGCCGTGCGGGAAGGGCGAACCATCCACGACAATATTCGCAAGGTCATCAGTTGGACCCTGCCGACGAACGCCGGTGAGGCTTCGGTGATTGTCTGGGCACTGCTGGCGGGTCTGACTCTGCCCATCACCCCGATCCAGATTCTCTGGGTGAACATGGTTACGGCAGTCACTCTGGGCATTGCCCTGGCATTTGAGGCAAGTGAAGCCGATATCATGCAGCGACCGCCGCGCGAGCGCTCCGAGCCTCTACTGAGTCGAAGTCTGGTTTGGCACATTGTGCTGGTGGCCGTCCTGTTTCTGATGGGTGTTTTCGGCATCTTCCGTTTTGCCATCAACCAGGGACACTCGGTCGAGATAGCCCAGACCATGGCGATGAATACGCTGGTGGCAATGCAGGCTTTTTATCTGTTGTTTATTCGCAACAAGGATACGGTCGCGCTCACTTGGGGAAAACTGATGGCGACCCGGCTGGTGTGGCTCGCCATTGCCGCAGTGCTGGTCGGTCAGCTTGGCCTCACCTATCTGCCCCTGCTTCAGCGGGTTTTCGCCACCGCCCCGGTGCCGGGCCCGGAGATGTTGTTCAGCCTGTTGATAGGCGCAGCGCTGTTCGTCGTGATCGAGCTGGAAAAGCAGCTCCGATTGCGGTTGACCAAGGGGCGTGAGTGATTGCTGGCAGGGGTAATCTTAATGATGCTTTAGCTTCGTATAGCATCTCTCTATCAAACAGTTTGGGGCAATCAATTTGAGCGTGCGCCGGGCAAGCCTTATTGTTGCCCCACGTTGATTTTTAACCCGTATTGAATTCAGTGACTTGGTGTCACGCTGACCTAGAGAGGAACGAATACATGTTGGATGCCGGTATCAAGGAGCAACTGAAAGCCTATATGGACAAGCTGCAGCAGCCGATCGAGCTGGTTGCGGCCTACGACGATAGCGACAAGTCTCAGGAACTGAAGCAGTTGCTGGAAGAACTCGAGCCCATGTCAGACAAGATCAGTCTGCGGACCGAAGACGCCACCGACGTGCGTCGGCCGTCATTTGCGATTAACCGCATCGGCTCCGACATTGGTGTGCGCTTTGCCGGTATTCCTATGGGGCACGAGTTCACTTCGCTGGTATTGGCATTGCTCCAGGTAGGCGGCCATCCCTCCAAAGCGGCTCAGGAAGTGATCGAGCAGGTGCAGGAGCTGGACGGCTCATTCGAGTTCGAAACCTACTTCTCGCTGTCGTGCCAGAACTGCCCGGACGTGGTGCAGGCTCTGAACCTGATGAGTGTGTTGAACCCGAACATCAAACACACCGCTATCGACGGCGCACTGTTCCAGGACGAAGTGGAGCAGCGGGAAGTCATGGCCGTGCCCAGCGTTTACCTGAACGGCGAATCCTGGGGTCAGGGTCGCATGACCCTGGAAGAGATCGTGGCCCGTCTGGACACTAAGTCCGACGAG
Organism: Marinobacter similis; assembly: GCF_000830985.1. Lineage (GTDB taxonomy): Bacteria > Pseudomonadota > Gammaproteobacteria > Pseudomonadales > Oleiphilaceae > Marinobacter > Marinobacter similis. The sequence continues at coordinate 3,733,644 of NZ_CP007151.1, forward strand.
AAAGAAGCCGAGAAGATCAACCAGAAGGACACCTTTGAAGTGTTGGTGGTTGGCGGTGGCCCTGCTGGTGCCTCGGCGGCGATCTATGCCTCCCGGAAGGGTATCTCCACCGGTATCGCTGCGGAGCGCTTTGGCGGCCAGGTAGCGGATACCATGGGTATCGAAAACCTGATCTCGGTGCCCTACACCGAAGGCCCCAAACTGGTCGGTGCCATGGAGCAGCACGTCAAGGAATATGATGTCGACATCATGAACATGCAGCGCGCCGAGAAGCTGATTCCGGCCGCCAAACCGGGTATGCCCCACGAAATCCGTCTGGCCAATGGCGGCTCCCTGAAGGCCCGCACGCTGGTACTGTCTACCGGTGCCCGCTGGCGCCAGATTGGTGTTCCGGGTGAGGAAGAGTACCGGAACAAGGGTGTGGCCTACTGCCCGCACTGCGATGGCCCGCTGTTCAAGGGCAAGCGTGTCTCAGTGATCGGTGGCGGTAACTCCGGTGTTGAGGCGGCCATCGATCTGGCGGGTATCGTTGGGCATGTGACCCTGATTGAGTTTGGCGCCGAGATGCGCGCCGATGAGGTGTTGCAGAAGAAGCTGCGCAGCTTGAAGAACGTGGAAATCATCACCTCGGGTCAGACCACCGAGATCACTGGTGAAAATGGCAAGGTGAGCGGTCTTAACTATAAGGACCGAAATACTGGTGAAGAGCACCACGTGGCCCTGGAAGGGGTGTTCATCCAGATCGGTCTGGTGCCGAACACCGAGTGGTTGAAGGGCGACATTGAGCTCAGCCAGCACGGTGAAATCGTGGTCAACGATCGCAATGAGACCTCCATCCGGGTGTCTTCGCGGCCGGCGACGCTACCACTGTGCCGTACAAGCAGATCGTCATCTCCATGGGCGAAGGCTCGAAAGCAGCACTCAGCGCCTTCGACTTTCTGATCCGGAATTCGGTGGAAGACGACGAGGAACAGGCGGCCTGAATCGGGTGAACATCACCTGACAAGCCTGATGAGAGAGCAAAAGGCACCGGAGCGATCCGGTGCCTTTTTTTATGGGTTGCTATCGCCGATTATTGCTCGATATCGGCCTGCAGGCTGCCCTGGTTGATGTTCGCGCTGGCCCCTTCTCCGAACAGGTGCGGATAGGCTTGCTTGATGCCGGCAACGATAAAGGCGTGGGGCACGTCGTCGAACACGCCGTGGTCGTTGACGTACTCCATGTAGGCCTGACCGGCGTCGGTGTATTCCTGGAAGACCGAATCATGAACGCCATCGAACTCCAGTGGCGCCACCTTCATCAATTCGCACAGCTGCCGGTTAAACGCCGGTGTTGCTTTTATCCAGCGGCCATTCAGATACAGCTCAATAAAGCCGTGCATGCGGAAAATATCCGACTGCAGCCACTCGATCAGCTTCGGGCTGGACAGGTGATTGCGGACGTCGGCCAACCCCAGCCGGCTGGGAATGCCCAGTGAACGGGCCGCCGCGCCTAGCAGAACCGCTTTCGGAATACAGTAGGACTCGCCGCTGAAAAGGGCGTGGCTGGCACTGAAGGTGTTCGGATCAGTCCGGAATACGTACGGGTTGTAGCTGACCTGGTCCCGAACTGCGAGGTAGAGCGCTTGATCTGTTCCACCGGATCATCGGGCACGCCTTGCAACTGCTCGGCTATCCAGCTCTTGAGCTCCGGGTTTTCGTAGTCAAAGAACTCGGTGGGTTGTAGATACTGGTCCATGGGCGGGCATCCATCCGGGGGTTAGGGCATCAGGCCCTCATCTTCGCCAATTAGCTTGCTACAAGCAATGACGAAATCCACCACAGTGATTGCCGGATTAGCTCAGGTCGCAGTTGGGTTACGGGAGGTTCTCAGGAGGCGCCCCGGTTCAGTTCGTAGGCGCAGATGTTCACCGAGGTGGCCAGGTTCAGCGATTCAATCGCCCCCTGTCCGGCAATGGTGTAGGGCACGGCACCGAGCTCTTCCAGTGCGCTCCGGGGCACACCCCGGGCCTCGTTGCCGAACAGGAAACAGTCGTGTTGGGGGAACTCGGCTGAGGTTAGGGCGGCGCCATTCAGGTCGAGGCAGGCAATGCGCTGGTAGCGGCCTGCGAGCTGCTCCAGGCTTACCTCGGTTTCCAGCGGAATATGAAACAGTGCGCCCATGCTGGCGCGCACCACCTTGGGATTATACGGATCGACACTGCCGGGGCTGAGCAGGCAGCGAAAGCCGCCGAACCAGGCCAGGGTGCGCAAAATAGTCCCGAGATTGCCAGGATCCTGAACCTCGTGCAGGTACACCGCCCGCTCGCCGGCATTGGATGGTACCGCTGCGCCCTGGTTTGCTTCTGGCATGGCAACCACCGCGAGAATGCCCTGGGGCGTGCGGGTGTCGGCCAATTGAGCCATCTGGCGGTCGCTGACCAGGTGCGTGGTGAACGGGCTCTGCCAGTGTTCGTAAGCCGCGGTCACGTAAAGCTCCGCGCTCACCAGCGCCGGCTGCTGGGCGACGGCTTTCTGCAGTTCCAGCACCAGATGTTCGCCCTCGACCAGGTAATGCCTGAATTCCTGGCGGTACTTTTTCTGGTGCAGTTTTCGAATGTCGTTCAGTTTCACAATGGTCGCCCGTGGCTGCGCCCGAGCCGCGCAGGCGGTCGAGGTGGGAGCTGGAATGAGCCGATTGTACGTGCGCCGGCGGCGGATGTCAGGATTTTGCCGGGACGGTGCCCGGCACGTACAATAACAGACCGTTTCCCCCGCTATTGATGAGTCCTATGGCCCGATCCAAAAGCAGTAACCGCTGGCTTGAAGAGCATGTGAACGACCCCTTCGTGAAACAGGCGCAGGTGGACGGCTATCGCTCCCGGGCCAGTTACAAGCTCCTGGAGATCAACAAGAAGGACCGTTTGATCCACCCCAACATGGTGGTCATGGACCTGGGTTCGGCACCGGGTGGCTGGTCGCAGGTGGCGGCCAATCTCGTGGGCCACAAGGCCGGGTCATTGCCTCGGACATCCTGGAGATGGACGCCATTGCCGGGGTCGAGTTTATTCAGGGTGACTTCACCGAAAATGATGTGTTCGATGCCATCATGACTACTCTGGGCGACGCCCCGGTGGATGTGGTGATATCCGATATGGCCCCGAACATCAGTGGCGTGACGGTGGCCGACCAGGCGTCTTCCATGTATCTGGTGGAACTGGCACTGGACATGGCCTGCCAGGTGCTCAAACCGAAAGGCAACTTCCTGGCCAAGGTGTTTCAGGGTGAAGGCTATGACGAGTACCTGAAATCGGTACGGGCGGTGTTCGACAAGGTGGTGGTGCGCAAGCCGGATTCATCCCGGGCCCGCTCCCGAGAGGTCTATATCCTGGGCAAGGGCTTCAAGGGCTGAGCCGGCCCCGGCTGATAAAGCAGGCATAAAAAACGGGCCTAAAAAAAGGGCACCTGAAAACCAGAGCCCCAAAAAGGAAGACATTGCACGTGTCGCTCGTGTGCTGGAGGGCGGATGCGGCTTGTGACGGAACACTCATCCGCCGCCGAAATATCTGCTAATCCGTAGCGATTACAAGCTGGCCTGCAGGACGCGGCGGCACACCTCAGGCGTGACATCGCCGTGCTCACCCAGTTTCACCATGCCGTGGCTTTCCAGACTCGCGATCAGCGGTTCAATGTGCTGCTCGCCAAGGTCGTAGTCGCTCAGGCGGGTTTTCACCCCAAGTGATTCGAAGAAGGCCTCGGTCTTGGCGATGGCGGCCTCGGCTTTGTCCTCGGCACTGCCGTCGCGAATGTTCCACACCCGCTCACCGTACTGGACCAGCTTGTCGAGCTTGGCGGCCTTGCGCTCACGCAGCATGGCCGGCAGCACGATAGCCAGGGTCTGGGCGTGATCCAGGTTATGCAGGGCGGTCAGCTCGTGGCCGAGCATGTGGGTGGCCCAATCCTGGGGTACACCGCTGCCAATCAGGCCGTTCAGGGCCAGGGTAGCGGTCCACATCATGCTTGCCCGAACCTGATAGTTTTCCGGCTCGGCCAGGGTCTGGGGGCCAATTTCGACCAGGGTCTGCAACAGGCCTTCGGCAAAGCGATCCTGGACCGGAGCCTGGGCAGGGTAAGTCAGGTACTGCTCGACCACGTGTACGAATGCGTCAACCACGCCATTGCCAACCTGACGCAGGGGTAAGGTGTAGGTCTTGGTTGGATCCAGTATCGAGAAGGCCGGGAACACGTGATTGCTGTGGAACGGCAGCTTGGCTTTCAAGGACTTGCGGGTAACCACAGCACCCTTGTTCATTTCCGAGCCGGTTGCCGGCAGGGTCAGCACGGAACCGAACGGCAGCGCCCGCTCAATGTTGCGGCCACCCTGGGTCAGAATTTCCCACTCATCGCCTTCGAAAACAGAGGCTGCGGCAACAAACTTGGTGCCGTCGATGACTGAGCCGCCGCCGACAGCCAGCAGGTAATCCACGCCCTGTTCACGTACCTGAGCCACGGCTTCCATCAGGGTTTCGAAGCTCGGGTTCGGCTCGATGCCGCCAAACAGCGTGACCTGGCGCTCGCCCAGGGCTGTGGTTACTTCATCCAGGGTGCCGGTCCGACGTGCGCTTTCACCGCCAAACAACACCAGTACCCGTGCTTCGGCCGGTACCAGCTTGTTCAGATCGGCGATCTTGCCTTCACCGAAAGCAATGTGCGTCGGATTGTAGAAATCGAAACTGTTCATCGGCTGCTGCCCCAGTGTTGTTTCAAAGAGGGCTGCATCCTAGTTTCAATTAGACCGGTCGTCTAGTAGTTATTCCTGCGTATGCTCAAAGCCTTGCAAGACATTGACTGCGTTGACGCCAATGGCCTCGACATCGTAACCGCCCTCCATGGTGAACACTGTGGGCAGGCCCAGTTGGGCGATGCGCTGACCGAGGCTGAGGTAGTCGGAGGATTTCAGCTTGAAAAAGGAGATCGGGTCGTGCTCAAAGGTATCCACGCCCAGGGCGACCACCAACGCGTCCGGCTGGTATTCGGCGATCCGCTGACACGCGGTTTCCAGACCCTGATTCCAGACGCTGTAAGGGGTGCCCGGCGGGTAGACGATGTTGAGGTTGTAACCTTCACCGGCACCTTCCCCGGTTTCATCTTCAAAACCCAGGAAATGCGGGAAGACCAGATCCGGATCGCCATGCAGGCTTAGCGTCAGCACATCCTGGCGCTGGTAGAAGATGGCCTGGGTACCGTTGCCGTGATGGAAATCGACATCGAGAACCGCCACCCGTTCCGCGCCCTGGTCCCGGAAGGCTTGGGCCACAATGGCAGCGTTGTTGAAGAAGCAGTAACCGCCAAACAGATCGGCATGGGCATGGTGCCCGGGTGGCCGGCACAGGGCAAACGCGGCCCGCTCACCACCGGCGACCAGCTTTTGTGCGGTCAGGGCAACGTTGGCCGAGGTGCACGCAGCCTCCCAGGTGCCATCGGAGATCGAGGTTTCGGCGGCAAAACTGTAAAACCCAAGACGGCCGTCGATGTCTTTGGGCACCCGGGCCCGCATTCCCCGTCCGCACCAGACTGCAGGAATAGCCTCGCCCGGCTTGCCGGCGGCCAGCCAGTCTTGCCAGCAGCGTGCCAGGAACTCGACGTAATCGGCGCTATGTACCCGTTTCACGGGCTCGAGGCCAAATTCGTCCGGTTCCAGAACGTCGCCCAGCCCCTGGTCCTGCACCCTTGCCAGGATGGTGTTAGCGCGGGATGGCTTTTCATGGGGCTCGATGAGCAGGCCACCGTCCAGCTCGGTTTTGACCGAGCGGCGGTTATGGAGGGGGGAGAAAACGGTTTTCATGGGCCTCGGCTTCCAGAGTGAATGACCCGGAGACTTTGGCACAGGGCCGGATCACGCTCAAATCTCGCGACCGCTACGCCAATTGCCCCGGGTGCAGGTCACTGCTGACCAGGGACTGGCTGGCCACGCACAGCGCACCACAGATGGCTGCCGCTCGTAGGCAGTCTTGCAGCGTTGCGCCCTCAAGATAGCGGTGCAAGAAGCCACTGAAGAAGGCATCACCGGCGCCGTTGGTGTCGAGCACCTGGCTGGCGGGCATTGCTGCCTGCTCCAGCCACTCGCCAGTCGCAGTCAGCAGGGTGGCGCCTTCGGCACCGTGGGTGCAAACCACCAGCTCTTTACCTTGGTTAATCAGCCGCGCCATGGTCTGGCGATAGTCCGGCAGGTTGTCGCTGGACAGAAAGATCACGCTGGCGGCATCGATGAACGGTTGGTGATGGGGATTGGTGCCGTCGTAATCGTGCAGGTCGGTCCAGATGGGCACGTCCATGGTCTTCAGCCAGGGCAGGGCGGATCGGGTGTAACTGAGGATGTTCACTACAGCCAGCTGGCAGTCATCCGCGAGTTGTTGCATCGGCGCCCAGTCTAGGCTGTCGGGCTCAGCCGGAGGCTGCACGAACAGGGAAATGCGGTTGCCATCGGCTGACATCAGGTTGACGTGTTGTTCGGTCGGCGTGGCAGTCTCGGTAACCAGTAGCTGCAGCCCGGGGTGGGCCAGGGCGTCCTGCACCTGCCGAGCTTCGGCATCTTGGCCGAGCAGGGTGTGGAACACGACCTGATTTCCCAGTGCCGCCAGGTTCAGGCTTTTGCCGGCCCCGGTACTGCCCAGGGTTCGATAGCTGGCGTCTGGCCAGATGGTTTGAGGTTCCGGGGCGGGCAGCGTCGGTAAGTGGATGATGGTGTCCCACGACGCGCCGCCGATGACCACGATGGGTTTGGGCATATCGGTTCTCCTGAACGGGGGATCGACAAAGTCTAGCGCTCCTGGTGCGGGGCGGCTCCTCCCTGTGCCTACTCCCCAGCTCCTGATAGCTGACTCCTGTGCGGAATCCCACAAAACGCTGCCTTTGCTTTTTGGGCCAGGCTCGAGGCCTCTGGGAACCGAAGTCGCGGGTTTGCCGTGGAACAATGACAACAATAACCGTCGTTACCCGGAGACATCTCGTCCATAACGACGCCTCGGAGAATAAAAACATGCGTGGCTACAATTCACTTTTGTCATTGCTCTTGCTTTTCACCCTGACCGGTTGCATCGGTGGTGGTTCCGGCGGTTCGGACGACGCTACGGTTGAGCAGGAAAACCAGAACGACGATTCAGATCACGTTTTGGGAGACTGTGAAATCCCGTTGCCGCCAGAGGTGCGTCAGTACACCTTGGACAGTCCATTACCCAACAGTTTCGATCGGGATCGCACAGACGATACCACCGAGGCTGATATTACCCGGTTCCATGTGGCGGTGATGCTGCCCGAGCGGTGTGCCGAGGATCGCTTCCCGGTGGTTATCGAGAGCCACGGTTACAGTGGCAGTCTGGATTCCGAGATTGACGAAGATGGCTCAGTGGCGGCCGACACGCCCCATTTCCCGGCCATTGATGAACTCTTCGCCACGCTGCCACGCCACGGCTATGTCGGGGTCTCGTTCGATGAGCGCGGCCACGGTAATTCGACTCCGCAAAACGGTGGCGGCTATGCCCGCATCATCGCACCCCGGGCCGAGACCCAGGATGCCCGTTATTTGCTGGACTGGCTCTACGAACAGGCTCCGAGTCTGCATATCGAGCGGCAGGAGGATAGCGGTGTAGCAAGGGATATTAACGCGGGTCTGATCGGTTACAGTTATGGTGGCGGCTACCAGTTTGGCTTGTCGCAGCTGGATGATCGGATCGACACCATCGTACCGAACGGCACCTGGCATAGCCTGCTATACAGTTTGCTGCCTGGCGATGCCGTGAAACGTTCGTTTACTGGCCTGCTCTGTCTGCTGGCTGAAACCGGGAACACCGTTAACACCCCGGCGGTGGCTCGGATGTGCGAGCTGATGGGTCCGGCCAGTCTTCAAGCCAACCTGATTCGGACCCGGGCTGATCTGATCGGCGCCATGGAAGCCGACGGTTACACCGAAGCAGAGGTGGTCGAACTGTTTGATCGTCATACCCGTCACTTGCAGCGCTCGGCCGAGCAAGGTCAGCCCTGGTGTCAGCCGGGCGAGCTTGGTTGTTCGTCCAACGGTGATGCCTTTGTGCCGCGCTCGGTGCCCACCCTGCTACTGCAGCAACCGGGACGTGCTGTTCAACCTGACCGATGCCTATTGGAATTGGGCTTACTTCAAGCGGGCTGCGGGCGAGGGTGTGCCGGTGTCGATTCTGTCTACCGAAGGCGGACACATGAACCCGTTGGCCAATCAGGTCGAGGGCAGTGCCAACTGTGGTGGCCTGATAGGCACCGACCTGATCCTGAGCTGGTTCGATTTTCACCTCAAGGGCGAGGAGTCCGGCGCCTATCGGAGCATTCCATCGGTATGCATTTCCGTGGCTGACACCCAGAACGCGGATAGCGCTGAACCGGCCGGACTGGTGCTTGAAGACTTCCCGGTCGGGTCGCAGCGGGTATCGACCGGTGGCGTCCCGGCTCGAGTGGTCTCGAGCGAGGTGAGCCGACCCGTTGCCGATTCACCACCAACCTTTGTGTCTGTGCATACGGTGACTGGTGATAGCGAGATTCTGGCGGGCATCCCGCGGATTGATGAGGTAACGGTGGCCAACACCGCACTACCCGGTACCGTCACGCCGGTGGCCTATCTCGGTATCGGAATTCAGCGAGGCAGTGAGCTGATCCTGGTGGACGATCAGGTTACGTCGCTGCTGGAAGGTACGCACAGGTCCAACCCCAACATTGGCGAATCGGGTGTGCTGCTGGCCGGTATTGGTGAGCAGCTTCAGCCCGGCGATGAGGTTGGCCTGCTGGTCTATTCCAGCCATGTCCAATACACCGCGGTCAGCAATCCAGCGGCAGCCGACGGTAACAACCGGTTCGATCTGACTCTCAAGGGCCTGGAGTTGCCCATACTGGATCTGTCTCGGCACCCCACTGCGCGCCTGCAATAACCGCGTTTGCGGTTTGTTCATCTGGCGAGCGATGGGCTATGGTTGATAGTCCATCGCTCCCGGAAGAGTATCCAACCATGGACAAGTACCCACGCGACGTCCTGTTCAACGACGGCCCCATCGGCCGCCAAGACTGAGCACCTGCCCGTGCTGTATCCGCTATCCACGCTCACCCTTGGCCCGCTGCTGATTGGTCAGGGCCGGTATGTGCGCCGGGTAACGCCACGGCTGCCGGAACCCGAAGGCGAGCGCCGCGGGCTCACTGGCACTGGGCCGGATCTTAAGTTACTGATTCTGGGCGATTCCGCGGCGGCCGGTGTAGGGGTGGAGCACCAGGACGAAGCCTTGTCAGGGCGTCTGGCCGCGCAGCTCGGCCAACAGTTCCGGCTGCACTGGGCGCTAGAAGCGGAAACCGGACGTACCTCCGGTGACGTGCTGACGGCGTTGGCTCAGGTGCCGGACGACCGCTTTGATGTGGTATTGGTGTCGGTCGGGGTCAACGACGTCACCGGGCGCACCGGCGACCGTCAATGGCTCACGCATCTGGCTGAGCTGTCGGCACAACTTGGTCAGCGATTCGGCGCCCGTCACATTCTGTTCACCGCGATTCCGCCCATGCATTGGTTTCCCGCCTTGCCGCAGCCGTTGCGCTGGTATCTGGGGCTGCGGGCCCGGCAGTTGAATGCTTTGCTGGAAGCCTACTGTGGCGATACCGCCGGTGCCTACTTCTTGTCCGTGACCTATCCTCTGGAGCCGGCTGCGATGGCCGCTGATGGCTTTCATCCAGGCCGGGACGCCTACGGCGTCTGGGCTGAGCACGCGGCTGGAGTTATTTGTGAACTGGCACCCACATCGGCCCGGTAAGACCAGTTTCGCGCATTCCCCGGGCTGACTGCGTGGGTTATCTTGGTTCCATACCTGTCATCACAATAACAAAATGGAATCGAGAGACCGGTCATGAGTACACACCATTTCGATGTTCTGATCGTTGGCGCCGGGGTATCCGGCATTGGCATGGCCTGTCACCTCGGTCAGCAATGCCCGGGCAAATCCTTTGCCATTCTGGAGCGGCGCCAGTCGCTGGGCGGCACCTGGGACCTGTTCCGTTACCCCGGCATTCGGTCCGATTCCGACATGTTCACCTTTGGCTACAACTTCCGACCCTGGGTTGGCGGCAAGGTGCTGGCTGATGGTGCATCGATCAAGAACTACCTGCGCGAGACCGCACAGGCGTTCGATGTTGAGCGTCACATCCGCTATGGCCAGGCGGTCAAAACCGCGGACTGGTCGAGTGTAAACAAGTGCTGGACCCTGACCGTCGATAACGAAGCAACGGGCGAAACCGACACCTACACCGCCGGATTTCTGGTCGGTTGCACCGGCTATTACAACTATGACCACGGTTACCAGCCGGATTTTCCGGGCGAGAGCGACTTTCAGGGCCAGATAGTGCATCCGCAACATTGGCCCGAAGAACTGGACTACGCCGGCAAGAACATTGTGGTGATCGGCAGTGGCGCCACCGCCGTCACCCTGGTGCCCACATTGGCGGAACGGGCGGCTCACGTCACCATGCTGCAGCGTTCGCCAAGCTACCTGATGCCGCTGCCGTCGACCGACAAACTCGCTCTTCTCGTTCAGCGATTACTGCCGGAGACACTGGCCTACAAGCTGATCCGGGCCCGCAACATAGCCATTTCCCGCTTTCTGTACGTGCGCTCGCGCAAAAGTCCCAAGCTGATGCGCCGGTTGTTCCTGCGCATCATCCGGCGTCGGCTCGGTGACAACGCCGACATGCGTCATTTCACCCCGGACTACGATCCCTGGGATCAGCGCCTCTGTGTGGTCAAGGATGGCGATCTGTTCACCGCCCTGAAGGCGGGCAGGGCGTCCATGGCCACCGACCACATAGAGCGCTTTACCGCTGATGGCATCCGTCTGAAGTCGGGTAAAACCCTGTCAGCGGACATCATCGTTCCGGCGACCGGACTGGATATCCAGATGCTCGGAGGCATTCGGCCCCGTGTCGATGGTCAGGATGTGGTGTTAAAGGACAAGGTCATCTACAAGAACGTGATGGTGGAAGGCCTACCCAACGCCGGAATGATTTTCGGTTACACCAATAGTTCCTGGACTCTGAAAGTAGACATTGCCGCCGAGTATCTGTGCCGGCTGATGAATCTGATGGACCAGCGCGGGTATCAGACGGTGGTGGCCCGGGATACCGAGGACAGCCGGAGCGATGCCACGGTGCTGGGTTCCCTCGACGCCGGCTACGTCCGGCGGGCCGCGGACCGATTGCCTCGCCAGGGCACCCATGGCCCTGGAAGGCGTCCCAGAATTATCTCGAAGACGTGAAAATCCTGCGTTTTGACCCGATCGAGGACGGCTACCTGGAATTCGACGGCGTCCGCACCCCCGCCAGGGCGGGAAGGTCTCGCGGTTTCCTGCGGCCCCTGCGCTCCGGATTGTTCGGGTCCTGATATCAGCCGGTGGCTGATCGCCGTCATCCCGGATTCTGGTCTAGTATGGGCGCTGCACTCGACTGATAAGGATACTGGTAATGAATAAGTTAAGAATGCTTGCCGTGGCCCTGCTGACGCTCTGCTTTACCAGCCTGGTGCAGGCTGCAGACGGACTCATTGTGGTCAAGAGTAACCACAGCGTGGCCGCGACCACGGATAAACTGGAGTCGGTGCTGGGCGAAAAGGGGATGACGGTGTTCAACCGCATCGATCATGCCGCCGGAGCCGAATCAGTAGGCAAGCAGCTGCGCCCCACCGAACTGGTCATCTTTGGCAACCCGAAAGTCGGCACCCCGTTGATGCACTGCAGCCAGAGTGTGGCGGCAGATCTGCCGCAGAAAGCATTGGTCTGGGAGGATGAAGGTGGTCAGGTCTGGCTTGGCTACAATGACCCGGCCTACCTGAAGGTCCGTCATGGCCTGGAAGGTTGCGACAAGGTGCTGAACAAGATCAGCAAGGCGCTGGCCAATTTCGCCGAGGCTGCGACCCGCTGACCCCGGTAGTTCGCCAGTTCCTATGCCAGAAACAGTTACCTAAAACATATATTAAAGGTGCTACAGGTGTGTCAGGCTGCCTTTCTTGTTTTTTGGTAACGGTATCTGTTGTATGGCTTCTCGCGGCAAGAAAGCAAATCGCCCCCTCTGGCACCCGTCGTTTTGGGGCTCCTGGTCTCTGGTGTTTGTGCTCTGGTTGCTGTCGTTTCTGCCGATGGCAGCCAAGCAGCGCTTTGGCAGCTGGTTGGGGCGGTTGCTGGCGGGCAAACTGAAATCAAGGGCCAGGGTGGTCGATGCCAACCTGGCGGCCTGCATGCCGGAGCTGAGTAAAGACGCCCGGGCTGAGTTATTGGAAGACACCTTTGTGGCGTCGGCGCGTGGCTTTCTGGAAAGTACCCATGCCTGGTGGCGTGATATGACGCCTTACTGCGCGTCAGCGTCGGTATCCGGTATCGAGCATCTGGAAGAAGCCAAGGCGCGCGGGCAGGGTGTGTTACTGATCGGTGGCCACTACAGCATTTTCGACTTTGCCTTGCCCCTGATTGCCTGTCACCTGGACAAGCCCGGCTACATGTATCGTCCCAATAACAACCCGGTCATTGATCGGATGATTGAACGGGGGCGTCGCCGCCATTTCAATATCCGGCCGTTTACCAAGCGCAAGCTGAGACCGATGCTCTCGTATCTGAAAGAGGGCGGTCAGGTCTGGTTCGCCTGCGACCAGGATTTTGGCAAGAAATCCGAGTTGTTTGCGCCGTTTTTCGGGGTCGATGCCGGCTGCATCACCTCGCCTAGCTACATCGCCCGGGAATCTGGCGCGGCGGTTATCTGTGTCAGTCACCTGCGGATGCCCGACGGCCATTACCGGGTAGCGTTTTCGCCCATCCAGCAAGGCTTTGGCGAAGATCCACAACAGGATGCAGAAACCTGGAATCGCTTCATCGAAGCCACCATCCGTGAGCAGCCAGACCAGTACCTGTGGCTGCACAAGCGCTTCAAGACCCGCCCAGAGGGCGCAGCCAGCATCTACTGAATGCGTCAGAACCAGCCTCTGCAGGCGTCCGCCATAGCGCGGGCCCCTGCTGCAAACACCTATGCTAATTGCCATGGCCTCTGTTAATGTGCCCGCATCCTGCCTCTAGGGATTCCGCAATATCCGGCGTAACGCCGCCATGCGAACTATCCATACGACCTGTCAGAGGACGTCACCCCGTTAACGGCGCGTGACCGTAGTCGTCTTTTTCTCCATGCCTGTGCATGGTATCTGCCCGCATTCGCCGACAACGGTGTTCGTGGAGGCAGAACAATCAAGAGTTGATCCAATATGAGTTTTTCTTCACTCGGTCTGTCCGAGCAGCTGGTCCGTGCCACGTCCGATCAGGGCTACGATACTCCTTCCCCGATTCAGGCCCAGGCCATTCCAGCCGTACTGTCCGGCAAGGACGTGATGGCTGCTGCCCAGACCGGAACCGGCAAAACCGCCGGCTTTACCCTGCCATTGCTGCAGCGGTTGGCTGAAAAGCCCCGCACCGGCAAGGGCCCGCGCGCACTGATCCTGGCCCCGACCCGGGAGCTGGCGGCGCAGGTGCACGACAGCGTAAATCTTTACAGCAAGTACATTCCGACCAAGGCCGCGGTGGTCTTCGGTGGCGTGAAAATCAATCCCCAGATGATGAAGCTGCGTAAGGGTCTGGACGTTCTGGTGGCCACTCCAGGTCGCCTGATGGACCTTTACCAGCAGAACGCCGTGCGTTTCGACGAAGTCGAGATTCTGGTTCTGGACGAAGCCGACCGCATGCTCGACATGGGCTTCATCCGCGACATCCGCAAGATCCTTGCGCTTTTACCGGCCAAGCGTCAGAACCTGTTGTTCTCCGCGACCTTCTCCAACGAGATTCGTACCCTGGCTCAAGGCCTGCTGGACAATCCCGTTCAGGTAGAAGTGGCGGCTCGTAACACCGCGGCGGAGAGCATCAAACAGTCAGTTTATCCCGTCGATCAGAGCCAGAAGACTGCCTTGCTGAGCAAGCTGGTGCGGGACAATGCGTGGGAGCAAGTGCTGGTCTTTACCCGCACCAAGCACGGCGCGAACCGCCTGACCCAGAAGCTGGAGCGCGATGGCATCACCGCCGCGGCGATCCATGGCAACAAATCCCAGGGTGCCCGCACCCGCGCACTGGCTGAGTTCAAGCAGGGTGACATCCGGGTTCTGGTGGCGACTGATATCGCCGCCCGTGGCCTGGACATCAAACAGCTACCGCAGGTAGTGAACTTTGAGCTGCCGAACGTGCCGGAAGATTACGTGCACCGGATTGGCCGCACCGGCCGTGCCGGCGAGAGTGGTCATGCGTTGTCGCTGGTCAGTGCCGACGAAGGCAAGATGTTGGCGGGTATCGAAAAACTGATCAAGAAGCAGTTGCCACGCAAGCAGGTGGATGGCTTCGAGCCGACCAACAATCTGCCGCTGAAGCCGAAGGCCAAAGCCGACCCGAGCAAGGCGCGTGGCCGCAATGGCAATGGTGGCGGTAACGGCAAGCCAGGTGGCAAACCGCGCAGTTTCGGCGCCAAGCCGGGTGGTCGTAGCGGTGGTCGCAGTCAGAACGGTGGTGGCGGTCAGCGCAGCCGCGGAGCACGTCAGGACGCCTAGATAGCTCTCTGGCAAGCTGATTAGCAGTCTGATCAATAAGCAGGCACCAGGATGGTGCCTGCGGTCAGGCGGTGTTTTTCTTGTGCCCGGGCCGTGAGGCTTCCGGCACAAACACATCCCGTAAGGACAATGGCTTACCTTCCGCATTTTGCACCTCCACCGGCGGAATCGGTTGGCCGGTAGCCCGGTCTCGAAGATCCAAAGGCACTTCATCAGGTGCAGGATTCCACTTATCTCCCCATTGGCGTAACGCTACCACCACCGGTAACAAGTCCCGGCCTTTCTCTGTCAGGCGGTACTCGAACCGCGATCCGTGCTCACCCACGTCGACCTTGCTCAACACCTGGTTGTCCACCAGCCGGGCCAGGCGATCACAGAGAATGTTCTTGGCAATGCCTAGCTCCTGCTGAAAATCGACAAAGCGCCGGGTGCCGTACATGGCGTGCAGCACAATCAGCAGCGACCACCAGTCCCCCACCTCATTAAGGGCGCGGGCGACGGAGCAATTGGAATCATCAAAACGTTTTCTAGCCATGTCAGGGAGTGTACCGAATAGGGTTGCATGTTAAAACCAAATTGAATAGGGTTGCTTTACGAAACCAAATTGATGAGGTCGCGACCGATGTTGTCGAGGCCTCGTTCACGTACGCCAAAGTGCGAGGAGTGTTATCCGATGTCCATGAATCTTGGTCCGCTGTTCCAACCGTTTGAGCTTCATAACCTGAAGCTGCGTAACCGTGTGGCGATGGCGCCCATGACCCGTAATTTCTCGCCGGGTAATGTCCCGAACGAGGACGTCGTCAGCTATTACCGTCGTCGTGCGGAAAACGGCGTTGGTCTGCTGATTACTGAAGGCACCACCGTTAATCATTCTGGTGCCAATGGCTATCCGAACGTGCCGGCGTTCCACGGCGATGCTGCCCTGCAAGGCTGGAAAGATGTTGTTGATGCCGTGCACGAGGCTGGCGGTGCGATCTTCCCACAGCTGTGGCACGTGGGTGCCGTGCGCAAGGAAGGCATTGAGCCGGATCCATCGGTACCGGGATATAGCCCGTCCGGACTTTTTGCCCCGGGCAAGCCCAATGGCAAGGCCATGACCAAGGATGACATCGACGACGTTATCACCGCCTTTGCCGATGCCGCCCAGGATGCCAAGGCGCTGGGTTTTGACGGCGTTGAGATCCACGGTGCCCACGGCTACCTGCTGGACCAGTTCCTGTGGGAAGGCACCAACCAGCGTGATGACGAATACGGCGGCAGCATGGAAAACCGCCTGCGCTTTGTGGTCGAGATTGTTGAAGCGGTGCGTCACCGGGTTGGACCGGAATACCCGATCATGCTGCGCTTCTCCCAGTGGAAGCAGCAGGATTACGAGGCCCGCCTGGTGAACAGCCCGGAAGAACTGGATGCCTTCCTGCAGCCGCTGGTTGAAGCCGGTGTGGATATCTTCCACGCCTCCACCCGTCGGTTCTGGGAGCCTGAATTCGAGGGTTCTGATCTGAACTTGGCCGGCTGGACCCAGAAGCTGACTGGCAAGCCGACCATGTCCGTGGGCAGTGTTGGCCTGACCGAGGACTTCATCAGCGGCACCTTTGCCAGCAAGAAGGAAGCGGTCGAGCAGTCCGGTATTGATGAACTGGTTGAGCGCATGAACAACAAGGAGTTCGAGCTGATCGCCGTTGGCCGTGCCCTGCTGCAGGATCCGGAATGGCTGGTGAAAGTTCGGGAAGGTCGGATTGGTGAAGTAGAGGCCTTCGCCAAGAAGTCCCTGACCAAGCTGTACTAAGCGTTCAGATCCGAAGAGCCCCGGTTGTCCGGGGCTTTTTTGTGTCCGCCTGATACCAACCTGTCCGATTCGTAATCGCGCTCAGTGATAGATCTTCTATGATGTGAACGTACTCATCATCAGAAGTATCACCGGAAGCATTAATTAAGGGGATTTGAGGATGTTCAGTTCAGCTGTATTGAAGATCACTGCCCTGGTGGCGGTGCTGACCCTGGCCGGTTGCGCCACGGTAGGCCGGGATTTCGCGACTCACAATGTAGAAGACATCACTGTCGGTGAGACCACCCGGTCCGACATTCAGGAATTATTTGGTGAGCCCTGGCGCACCGGCGTTGAAGATGGCAAGCGCACCTGGACTTACGGTAAATATCGCTGGTCGGCCTTTGGCGACGCGGAAACCACCGACCTGGTGGTGCGGTTCAATGCCGATGGCACCGTGTCTTCGTATGTGTATAACACCACCGAGTAATTCCGCGGTGAAAGGGTGCCCGGCCCGTCCAGGCACCCGGATTCCTGCTCGCTAGCCGCGCAAACTACTGACCAGCTTGTCGATACTCTCCTTGGCGTCGCCAAACAGCATGTTGGTGTTGTCCTTGAAGAACAGCGGATTTTCCACGCCGGAGTAACCGGTGGCCATGCCCCGCTTCAGCACCACCACCCGGTGCGCTTTCCACACCTCCAGTACAGGCATACCGGCAATCGGGCTGCCTGGATCTTCCGCCGCTGCCGGGTTCACCGTGTCGTTGGCGCCGATCACCAGTACTACATCGGTGTCCGGGAAATCGTCGTTGATTTCGTCCATCTCCAACACGATGTCGTAGGGCACGTGGGCCTCGGCCAACAGCACGTTCATGTGGCCGGGCAGGCGACCGGCTACCGGATGAATGCCAAACCGCACGTTCACGCCGCGCTCGCGCAGCAGTTTGGTCATGTCACTGACCCCACTCTGAGCCTGGGCCACAGCCATGCCGTAACCGGGCACGATGATTACCGAGTCGGCGTTGCGCAGCTCCTCACAAACCTCATCGATCGTTGTTTCATGCACCGCCTGGTCCGGATCGGCGGCCGCTGAGCTGCTGCTGGTCTGGCCGAAGCCGCCCAGAATCACGCTGATGAACGAGCGGTTCATGGCCTTGCACATGATGTAGCTGAGGATCGCACCGCTGCTGCCGACCAGGGCCCCGGTCACGATCAGCAGGTCGTTACCGAGCATGAAGCCGATGGAGCCGCGGCCCAGCCGGAGTAGCTGTTGAGCATGGACACCACGACCGGCATATCGGCGCCGCCAATGGCCATGATCAGATGAATACCCAGTACCGAGGCGATGAGGGTCATCAGCACCAGGCGACCAGCCCCAGGGCCAGGCTGTCGGTGCCCAGGAACCAGGCACCCAGGAACACCGAGACGATCACGGCGACCAGGTTCATGGCGTGCCGGCCGGGCAGGGTCAGGGCCTTGCTGTCGATGCGGCCATCGAGCTTGCCGCAGGCGACCAGAGAGCCGGTGAAGGTAATGGCCCCGATGAAGACGCCGACGAACACCTCGACCAGTTTAATGGTGTGTTCGGTGCCGACGGTTACCTTGAGCGGTTCGATATAACCGGCGAAACCGACAAACACCGCCGCCAGACCGACGAAGCTGTGTAGCAACGCCACCAGCTGTGGCATCTGGGTCATTTCCACCTTGTTGGCGATGGCAATGCCAACACTGGCACCAAGCAACACCGCGATAACAATGGTGATGAGACTGCCCTCACTGACACTGGCCATGGTGGCGATCAGCGCAATGATGATACCGGCGACCCCGTATAGGTTGCCGCGCCGGGCCGATTCCTGATGGCTCAGACCACCGAGGCTGAGGATGAACAACACGCTGGCGACCACGTAGGCCACGCTGACGAGTCCTGTGCCCATGGGGTGCGTCTCCTATTTCCGGAACATTTTGAGCATGCGATGGGTAACCCGAAAGCCACCACCCACGTTGATGCTGGCGATCAGCACCGCGACGAACGCCATGATGCCCACCGCGATATTCTCGGCCTGGGCCAGGTGCAAGATGGCCCCGATCACAATGATGCCGCTGATCGCGTTGGTGACGCTCATCAGGGGGGTATGCAGTGAGGGCGTGACGTTCCAGATCACCTGCCAGCCGATGAAGCAGGCCAGCACGAACACCGTGAAGTGGCTCAGGAAACTCTCCGGAGCGTGGGCGCCGACGCCGTACAAAGCGGCTACAGTCACCAGCAGTAGCGCGCTCTTGCCAATCAGGCTGCGCCGGGCCGAGTCCTTGCGGGCTGCCTCCTTCTCCGCCGCCGAGGGTTCCTCGGTGCCAGGGGCCGGTTGCGGGCTGACGGGCGCTTGGGGTTGTGGTGGCGGCCAGGTAACGTCGTTGCCATGGACTACGGTGAGGCCGCGGATGACATCGTCGTCCATGTCCACCTGCGGCGTGCCGTCTTTTTCCGGCGTCAGTTCGGTCAGCAGGTGGAACAGGTTAGTGGCGTACAGATCACTGGCAACCTTGGCCATCCGGCTGGGCAGGTCGGTGTAACCAATCAGGGTAACACCGTGTTTTTCCACAATCTGGCCCGGTTCGGTCAGCTCACAATTGCCGCCGCGCTCGGAAGCCAGGTCGACAATGACACTGCCCGGTTTCATGGATTTGACCATGTCGGCGGTAATCAGCCGGGGTGCCGGCTTGCCTGGAATCAGGGCGGTGGTGATGATGATGTCCACCTCTTTGGCCTGTTCCGCGAATAGCGCCATCTCGGCCTTGATGAACTCGTCGCTCATCTGTTTGGCGTAACCGCCCGCGCCGCTGCCTTCTTCCTCGCCAAAGTCCAGCTGCAGGAACTCGGCGCCCATACTTTCGATCTGTTCCTTTACCTCCAGCCGGGTATCGAAGGCCCGAACGATGGCACCCATGCTGTTGGCGGCGCCTACGGCGGCGAGGCCGGCGACACCGGCACCAATCACCATGACCTTGGCGGGCGGCACCTTACCAGCGGCTGTCACCTGTCCGGTAAAGAACCGGCCGAAATTGTTGGCGGCCTCGATGACTGCGCGATAGCCGGCAATGTTGGCCATGGCGCTGAGTGCATCCATCTTCTGGGCCCGGCTGATCCGGGGCAGGCTGTCGATGGCGAAGGCGGTGATGTTACGGGCTGCCAGCTTTTCCAGAAGCTCAGGATTCTGGGCTGGCCAAAGGTAGCTGACCAGAAAACTGCCCTCCCGCATGAGGTCTACCTCATGAGCACCCAGGGCCGGGTTCTCCATGGGCGCCCGCACCTTCAGGATGAAGTCAGATTCCTGCCACAGGGATTTGGTATCGACGGCGATGCTGGCGCCCACCGCCTCGTAGGCTTCATCCCGGTAGTGGGCCGCCTCACCGGCTCCCGCTTCCACGATGACCTCATAGCCCAGGTCGATCAGCTTATGTGCCGAGGGCGGCGTAACCGCGACCCGCCGTTCGTCAGTAAAAATCTCTTTGGGAATGCCCAGTTTCATAGCGCGTGCGTCCTCCGGTTGAACCGATGAAGCAAGTGTCTGATATACAGACTAGTTCAAGCTGGAGAACCTGCTTAATTAGACGAGGGCAGAGTATAGAGTGCAGAGATTTATTTTTTATCGCCGGCCAAGGTGTCCAGCTCGGCTCGGGTCAGGTGCTCGATTATGGCACCCCGGAACTGACGGTTGATAAATCGCTCCGTTTCCAGCTGGATACGCTCCCGCTGTGCCGGCTGGTCGATGTAATCCATGGCCCGAAACAAGATATAGCGAATGGTCATGGTGGAGATTTCGTGAATGGTGTGAGGTTCAACACCGCTAACCAGTTGCCGGTCGATGATGTCCTCGCCCATCTCCCGAGCGCTGGCATCCAGCTGGTTTTCCAATGCCCGGCGTAACAGCGGTGACGGACCATGCAGCTCGCGCACGGCAACGGTTGTGGCCGCCGGGTTGGCAAGAAAGTAGTGGTACACAAACGTCACGGTATCGTGAACCGCTTGCTCCGAGGTCTCCGCGGTGCGCCGTAACTCCCGTACTCCCGACTTCATGTCTTCGGCAATATAGCTGAGTACCTGTAACCCGAACTCATCCAGATTCTGGAAATGCCTATAGAACGTATTCGGATTCAAACTCGCCTCCCGGGCCAGCTCCCGCAAGCCCAGTGACGTCAGGCTGCGGCTCTGGGTGATCAGTCGCAGGGCGGCCTGGATTAGCTTTAGTTTTCCACCGGTTAGTACGCTCATTTTGTCCTCGATTTAGGCGAAAGGGCAGGGTGGGCCGAGCTTCCGAAAACCGCTGCGAGTACGTCCATGTACGCTTGCTTTCCGCCATCCATGGCTCCAAGCATTTTCAGAAGCTCGGCCCACCCTGCCCACCAAGTCTGGCGGGGTAATTGGGAGATCGTTTCCGAAACTGTGCGTAGCCATGGATGGCGGAGCTCAAGCGTCACAGGGACGTGCTTGAGCGGGTTTCGGAAACGATCTCCCGATTGCCCCTACTCTCAGGTTGGTTGAGAGGGACAAAAATCAGTCGTTCCAGGCCAACACCGCCAAAACGGAGCCTACAAAGTATACAGCTGTCTACGTCTCTAGGTATACATGTGTATACCCGTTGAATTTCGACGCTACCGACAACAAAAGCCACGGCCACCAGGGCCGCAGAGAGACGAGGTTGCCATGAGTCACAACACCAAGATCGCCATCATCGGTACCGGCTTTTCCGGCCTGGGTATGGGCATCAAGCTTAAGGAAGCGGGCTACCACGATTTCGTCATCCTGGAGCAGAGCGACGACATTGGTGGCACCTGGCACGAGAACCACTATCCCGGCTGTGCCTGCGACGTGCAGTCGGCGCTGTATTCGTTTTCGTTCGAGCAGAACCCGAACTGGAGCCGGCGATTTGCCCAGCAGCCCGAAATTCAGCCTACCTGAAACACTGCGCAGAAAAATACGGCCTGATGAAGCACATTCGTTTTAATACCCATGTGGCTGGCGCCCGATACGATGAGGCGCGGGCCAGCTGGACGGTAGAAACCTGTGACAGCCCCAAACTCTGGGCGTACATGCAGGAGCGAGGGGTGAAACCGGGTGACAAGCTGGATCGAAGCGACGAGGCGTTGCCCGAGTTCCAAAGCTTCAGGGCGGATATCGTGGTGTCCGGCATGGGTGGTCTGAGCACACCGGCTTATCCCGACATCAAGGGGCTTGAATCCTTCACCGGCAAGAGCTTCCACTCCCAGGATTGGGACCACGGCTACGATCTGCGAGGCAAGCGGGTAGCCGTGATCGGCACCGGTGCCTCCTCCATCCAGTTTGTGCCGGAAGTGGCCAAGCGCGCGGCCCGCCTGGATCTTTACCAGCGCACGCCGCCCTGGATCATGCCCAAACCGGACCGGGCCACCAGGTGGTGGGAAAACGCCTTATTTCGCCGCCTACCTCAAACACTGAACGCCTATCGCCAGAGTATCTATTGGCTGTTGGAGGGCCGGGTGCTGGGGTTTGTGGGTAACCCCCAGATTCTGAAATTGGGTGAGCTTCAGGCCCGCCGGCACATCCGCAACCAGATTAGCGACCCGGTGCTGCGCAAGAAGGTGACACCAGAGTTTCATTTTGGCTGCAAACGAGTGCTGATTTCCAACAACTACTACCCCGCGCTGACTCGCGACAACGTGAATGTGTTGACCGACGGCATCCGTCAGGTGCGGGGCAACATCATTGTGGATAATACCGGCCGCGAGCGGGAAGTGGATTGCCTGATATACGGTACCGGCTTCAAGGCCCAGGATCCGATTCCTGCGGGGATGATCTTCGGGCGTGATGGCCAGGACTTGCTGGATGCCTGGCAGGAGGGCGCGGAAGCCTACAAAGGCAGTGTGATCGCCGGCTTTCCCAATTTCTTCATGTTGATGGGGCCCAACACCGGCCTTGGGCACAGCTCCATGGTGTATATGATCGAGAGCCAGATCCAGTATGTGTTGGATGCGATCCGGCAAATGGACCATAACGGCTGGAAGAGTGTAGAGGTTAAGGCGCAGGCCCAGAGCCACTACAACGCCCGTATCCATTCCAAGCTGAGTGGTTCGGTGTGGCACACCGGCTGTCAGAGCTGGTATGTCAACGAAAATGGCAAGAACACCACGCTCTGGCCCGGATTTACCTGGCAGTTCCGACAGCAAACCCGCCAGTTCGATGCCCGGCGGTACCATTGTGAGGCTGGTATCGTGGCAGTCGGCGACGCCGCTGCCGCAATCTGAGCCCGGGCCGGGCTAGAGCGAGGTAAACCTTCGGGCGACGGGTTTAAGCGACGAGCGTCCCGCCGTCCACCGCCAGGCATTGCCCGGTGATGTGGCGACCGGCCTCAGAGGCCATCAGCACCGCCGCACCCTTGAGGTCTTCCTCGCCGCCGAAGCGGTTAAGCGGGATGCGTTGCAGCATGCTGTCGCCCTGAGCTTCAAGCAGGCCCTGGGACATTTTCGAGGGAAAGAAGCCGGGGCACAACGCGTTCACGTTGATGTTATAGCGGCCCCATTCCGACGCCAGCGCCCGGGTGAAGTTCACCATGGCACCCTTGCTGGTGTTGTAGGCGATGGTCTGCATGCCTTCCGGGTTGCCGGACAGGCCGGCGATGGAGGCAATGTTGATGACCTTGCCGGTCTTGCGCGGAATCATGCAGCGCTTGCCCACGGTCTGGGTCAGGAAGAAGCTGGCATTCACGTTCAGGTTCATTACCTTCATCCAGCCTTCGGCCGGGTAGTCTTCGGCGGGCGCGCCCCAGGTGGCGCCGGCGTTGTTGACCAGGATATCGATATCACCCAGTTGTTCGACCACCTGATCGACTACTGCGGGGATGCCTTCAAGGTTGCCCAGATCGGCGGCGATGGTAACCACTTTCACGCCCAGGCCTTCCAGGTGCTCCTTGGCGGCATCCAGTTCGTGCTGCTTGCGGGCACTGATGGCGACGCTGGCGCCGAGTTCGCCCAGGGCTTCGGCCATTTGCAGGCCCAGGCCGCGGGAGCCACCGGTAATAAAGGCGACCTTGTCGGTCAGGTCCAGTAACTGTTTTACGCTCATCTTCAGTTCCTTTTGGTAATCAGTTAATCCGATGCTGCCGGAATCAGGCGCTGGCGGCCAGCAGGCCGTCGCTGACTTGTGCCAGATGATGGTCGGCGTCGCCGAACAGCAGGTTGATCAGGGTCAGGCGCTTGAACAGGTGCGCCGCAAACATTTCGTCGGTCACGCCCATGCCGCCGTGCAGCTGCACGCCTTCCTGCCCTACATAGCGAGTGGCCTGGCCGACCAGGGTCTTGGCCATGGACAGGGCTTCCCGGCGCTGCGCGCGCTGGTCAGAGTCGGCTTCGGTGGCGGCCAGGATGGCCATGGATCTGGCCTGTTCGGTCTGGATAAACATATCCGCCATGCGGTGCTGCAGCACCTGGAATTTGCCAATGGCCACGCCAAACTGCTTGCGGGTTTTGATGTACTCCAGGGTGGCGGCGTTCATGGCTTCCATGGCGCCCACAGCTTCGGCGCACAGGGCTGCAATGCCCAGGTCCACGGCTTTCTCGATGGCCGGGAAGGCATTATCGAGGCGGCCAACCAGCTGGCTGGCGGTAACCGCGACATTGTTGAACTGGATCTCGGCCGTGCGGTGGCCGTCGTGGGTGGCGAAGTCGTTGATGGTTACGCCTTCGGCTGCGGTATCGACCAGGAACAGGGATAGACCTTGCTCGTCGCCACTGGCACCGCTGGTGCGAGCAGAAACAATCAGCTGCTGGGCCTGGCCACCGCTGAGGACCGCGGTCTTGGCGCCGCTGATCCGGTATTGGTCGTCGTTCGCCTCGGCCTTGGTGTTGACCTGGCTCAGGTTATAGCGGGCACCGGGTTCGCTGTGGGCGAACGCCATTAGCCGTTCGCCACTGGCAATGGCGGGCAGAATCTCGGCTTTCTGGGCCTCGCTGCCCTGGTCGCGGATCAGGCCGCCGGCCAGCACCACGGTGGCCAGGTATGGCTCGACCACCAGGCCGCGGCCGAAGTTTTCCATCACCACCATGGTGTCCACGGCGTTGCCACCGAGGCCGTCGTAGTCCTCGGGAAAGCTAAACCCGAGCAGCCCCATTTCGGCCAGTGCAGCCAGGTGGCGGGATCGGTGCCCTTGCTCGATGCGATCACTTCAGCGCGCCGTTCGAACCCCAGTTCGTTGGTGACAAAGCGGCGCAGGGAATCGTTCAGCATCTGCTGTTCTTCGGTCAAATCAAAATTCATAACGTTTCTCTCCAAGCTGCCGGATGGATCACAGCCCCAGTACGAGCTGGGCAATGATGTTGCGCTGGATCTCGTTGGAGCCGCCAAAGATCGAGAGTTTGCGCATGTTGAAGTAGTCGCCGGCGGCGGGGGTGGCGTCAACGGAGCCGACCCGGGGCCGGTGTAGTCCAGCTCGAGAGCATCAGGAATATGGGCAATGGCATCCTGTCCGGTGGCTTCCATCAGCATTTCAAACAGACGCTGGCCAATCTCGGAGCCGCGTATTTTCAGGATCGAGCCTGAGGGCCGGGGCCGCGTTTGTCGGTCAGCACTCGCAGCACGGTCAGTTCCAGGGCCCGGAGCTCGGTATCCAGCTGGGCCAGGCGGTCGCGGAAACGGGTGTTTTCGATCAGTGGCCGCTGACCGTCCTGTTCTTCCCGGGCCACTTCTTTCAGACGCTTCATCAGCGCTTTCCACTGACCAACGTTGGCCAGGCCGGTGCGCTCGTGCCCGAGCAGGAACTTGGCGTAGGTCCAGCTTGGTTTTCCTCGCCGATCAGGTTTTCAGCTGGCACTTTGACGTTGTCGAAATAGACTTCGTTAATCTCGTGTTCGCCATCGAGCATGATAATTGGGCGCACTTCGATACCGGGGTTGTTCATGTCGATCAGCAGGAAGGAAATACCCTGCTGCGGCTTGCCCTCGGTGCTGGTGCGTACCAGGCAGAAGATCCAATCGGCGTGCTGGCCCAGGGTGGTCCAGGTTTTCTGGCCGTTGACCACGTAATGGTCGCCTTCGAGCTTGGCGCTGGTGCGCAGAGAAGCGAGATCTGAGCCGGAACCCGGCTCGGAATAGCCTTGGCACCACCAGTCTTCACCACTGAGAATGCCGGGCAGGAAGCGTTCTTTTTGCTCTTCATTGCCAAAGGTCATGATGACCGGCGCGACCATGCGCAGGCCAAAATCGAGCTGGCGGGGGGCGCCGGCGAGGGCACACTCCTCTTCGAAGATCAGCTGTTCGATCGGGCTCCAGCCGGGGCCGCCGAATTCTTGCGGCCAGGTGGACGCACCCCAGCCTTTGTCGAACAGGATTTTCTGCCAGCGCTGGGTCATGGCCTTGTCGGGGCGCAGGCTTTTCTGCACCCGCTCGCGGATGTCGGCGGGCAGGTTGTCTTCAAGAAACTGGCGAACGTCGGCGCGGAATGCCTCTTGTTCCGGGGTGTAGTTTAGATCCATGGAACACCTCTTTTGGTGGTTGAGGTAGATGGTTTTTGGCCGTTAGTGAAGTGTGTGATTTCGTGTCATCGAATTCGGGTGGTTGCGCTGGGCGGGCAAACTCTTCCGAAACACGCTCCTTCGGCCCATCCCTGGGGCGCTTGGGCTCCGCCATCCATGGCTCCGCACAGTTTCGGAAGAGTCCGCCCGCCCAGCGCCCAGAATCTGTTATGGCCTATATCCCTTACAGATTCTGGTAGTGACCACTCGGACTTCGACACGTTTCTTGTCCGCCACTCCGAAAACTCTGGGCGGCTGGCAGGTAGAGGGTGCCAAAACCGTGCGGAGCCATGGATGGCGGAGCTCGAGCGTCACATGGACGTGCCGAAGGAGCGAGTTTTGGCACCCCCTACCTGCTAGGCGCTACCCCAGAAGCTTCAGGCAACCTCGAACAGACCTGCGGCGCCCATGCCAGTGCCCACACACATGGTTACTACAACGTATTTCACACCGCGACGCTTGCCTTCGATCAGGGCGTGGCCGACCAGGCGCGAGCCGGTGGTGCCATAGGGGTGGCCGACCGCAATGGCGCCGCCGTTCACGTTCAGGCGGTCCATCGGGATGCCGAGCTTGCGCTGGCAGTAGAGCACCTGCACGGCAAAGGCTTCGTTCAGTTCCCACAGGCCGATGTCGTCGACGGTCAGACCAGCGCGCTTGAGCAGTTTCGGTACCGCGAAGACCGGGCCGATGCCCATTTCGTCGGGCTCACAGCCCGCCACGGCAAAGCCGCGGAAGATGCCCAGCGAGGCGGCGCCGCGTTGTTCGGCCACTTTGCTGTCCATCAGCACGCAGGCAGAGGCGCCGTCGGAGAACTGGCTGGCGTTGCCGGCGGTGACTACGCCGCCTTCCATGGCCGAGCGAATCTTGCTCACGCCATCCAGGTTGGTGCCCGGGCGGATGCCTTCGTCCTGGCTGATAGTGACTTCCTGGCTGCTGAGCTGGCCGGTGGCCTTGTCGGCAACGCCCATGGTGGTGGTGATGGGTACGATTTCGTCGTCGAACTTGCCGTCTTCGCGGGCCTGGGTGGCCAGCTGCTGGCTGCGCACGCCGTACTCGTCCATGTCTTCTTTCTTGATGCCGTAGCGCTTGGCCACCGTCTCAGCGGTGTCCAGCATGGACCAGTACAGCTCGGGCTTGTTCTTCGCCAGCCAGGGTTCCATGAAGTAGTTCTGGTTCACGTTGGCCTGCACGGTGGAGATGGATTCCACGCCGCCGGCGACCATGACCGGGACTTTATCCACAGCAATGTGGTGCGCGGCCATGGCGATGGCCTGCAGGCCGGATGAACAGAAGCGGTTGATGGTGGCGCCGCCAACGGTAACGGGCAGGCCGGCACGGATTGCGCCCATGCGAGCGACATCGTTACCGGTGGAGCCTTCGGGCAGGGCGCAGCCCATCAGTATGTCTTCGATTTCGTTCGGGTCGACTTTGGAGCGCTCAACCGCGTGCTGGATGGCGTGGCCGGCCAAAGTGGCACCGTGGGTCATGTTCAGGCCGCCGCGCCAGGATTTGGCCAGGGGCGTACGGGCGGTGGATACGATGACAACATCATTGGACATAACAATTCTCCTCAGCTCGGAGCGGCGGCCTTTCAATAAGGGATGCGCCGCGCCGGATCAATTCGTGGACCGGTTACTTGGCGTCAAAACCCTTGCCTTCTTCGGCGCGCTTGGCCAGCAGGGCCGCGGGCTCCCAGAAACCAGGCTGGGTGTGACGGTCTTCGGTGAAGGCCTGCATGGCGCGAACCACGTTCGGCAGTCCCACTTCCTCGGCGTAATGCATGGGGCCACCGCGGAACACCGGGAAGCCGTAACCGGTCAGGTAGACCATGTCGATGTCGGAGGCGCGCTGGGCGATGCCTTCGTCCAGGATCTGGGCACCCTCGTTAACCAGGGCGTAGACGCAGCGCTCGACGATTTCCTGATTGCTGATCTTGCGTGGGGTAATGCCCAGCTCGGCGCGAACTTCGTCCACCACCTTGTCCACTTCCGGATCGTGCAGGGCGTTGCGGTTGCCCGGCTCGTAACGGTAGAAGCCAGCACCGGTCTTCTGGCCGTAGCGGCCCATTTCACACAGGCGGTCGGCCACGACCATCTTCACCATGTTCGGGTTTTCCTCGTACTGGCGTTTGCGGATGGCCCAGCCGATGTCGCCGCCGGCCAGGTCGGCCATGCGCAGCGGGCCCATGGCAAATCCAAATTTTTCGATGGCCTTGTCGATCTGTTGCACGCTGGCGCCTTCTTCCAGCATCAGCAGGGCTTCGCGCTGGTACTGGTTGATCATTCGGTTGCCAATAAAACCGTCGCACACACCCGAGACCACGGCGGTCTTCTTGATCGCCTTGGCCAGTTTCATGGCGGTGGCCAGTACGTCTTTAGCGGTTTTCTCGCCACGTACTACTTCCAACAGCTTCATGATGTTGGCCGGGCTGAAGAAGTGCAGGCCGATGACGTCTTCCGGACGCTTGGTGAAGCTGGCGATCTTGTCGAGATCCAGGGTGGAGGTGTTCGAGGCCAGAATGGCGCCTTGCTTGCAGACCTCGTCCAGCTTCTCGAACACGGACTGCTTTACGCCCATTTCCTCGAACACCGCCTCGATCACCAGGTCCACATTGCTCAGGTCGTCATAGGTCAGCGATGGTGTCAGCAGTGCCATCTTGGCCTTGGCGTCGTCCTCGCTCATGCGGCCTTTCTTGACCCGGCTTCATAGACTTTCTGGATCGCGGCCACACCCCGGTCCAGGCCTTCCTGCTTCATCTCCACCAGGGTGACCGGAATACCGGCGTTCAGGAAGTTGATGCTGATGCCAGTGCCCATGGTGCCGCCACCGATCACGCCCACCGATTTGATATCGCGGATCGGGGTGTCTGATGGCACGTCGGCGATCTTGCTGGTCAGGCGCTCGGAGAAAAACGCGTGACGCAGGGCACGCGATTCCGGCGTCTGCATCAGATTCAGGAAGGCTTCCCGTTCCACTTGCATGCCTTTGTCGAAAGGCATGGTCACTGCGGCTTTAACCGCATCAACACACTTCAGCGGGGCCGGGTAGTTCTTGGCCATGGCACCCACGGTGTTGCGGGTGAACATGAAGAAGCCTTCCGGGTTGGGGTGCTTGGCTTTCAGATCACGTACTTTTTTCAGCGGCAGGTTTTCGCTTACCACCTTGGTGGCGTAGGCAACAGCGGCGTCGAACAGTTCGCTGTCGATGATCTCGTCAAACAGCGGGCTGCCCTTGAACTGCTTGGCCGGAACCACGCTGCCGGAGACGATCATATTCACGGCATGCTCGGCGCCGATCAGGCGCGGCAGACGCTGGGTGCCACCGGCGCCCGGCAGCAGGCCCAGCTTCACTTCCGGCAGGGCAATCTGGCGTCCGGCTTGGCAATGCGGAAGTGGCAACCCAGCGCCAGTTCCAGGCCACCGCCCATGCAGGCGCCGCTGATGGCGGCGATCACTGGCTTGCGGCTGCTTTCCACATAGTTGATGACGGTGTTGAGATTCGGCTCGGCCGTGGCCTTGTCGGTGCCAAACTCACTGATGTCGGCACCGCCGGAGAAGGCACGGTCGGAGCCGATCAACACCACAGCTTTCACGGCGTCATCGGATTCCGCCTGACGGATGCCATTAACAATGCCCTGGCGCAATGCCAGGCCCAGGCCGTTTACCGGCGGATTATCGAGTCGGATTACGGCGACATTGCCGTGCACATCATAATGGGCGGTACTCATGTGGCAGCTCCCTGGTACAGACATCGTTGTGATTAAAGGCGATCGAACGTAACTGACGGTGATCGGTGGTGTAGGAAGTGATGTCTTGAAAACTCCATACACTGGTGTATTGTTTTTCCGTACACTAATGTATGTTTTGACATTGGTCAACGGTTTCAGAGCTGACGCTTCCGTTGATGTAGAATGCTGATGCAGCCCCAATCCGACCGACAGAGCAGGACCCGATTCCGCAATGAGTGAAGCCAGTACCCCCAAACGCCGAAGCGCGTCGGAGAAAAAACAGCTGACCCGCGACAATTGGCTCGACGCCGCGGCTGGAGAAATCGCCGCCGGTGGTTTCGGTCAACTGCGGGTACTGACCCTGGCCAAGAAGCTCGGGGTTACCCGGGGCAGCTTCTACTGGCATTTCCGTGACCATGAAGATCTGGTGGTCAGTTTTCTGGACCGTTGGCGCGACCGTCGATTGCATGAGCTGCAATACTGGGAGCCCAAGGGCGGTGATGTTGAAACCGAGCTCCGGCAGATTCTGGAGCTGTTGCTCACCGATGCTTCTCGCAACATTCGTCGCCTGCAAGTGGAGCTTGCGGTACGGGACTTTGCCCGCCGCAATGAGTACGCCGCCGAGCTGGTAACCCAGGTGGATGCCGCCCGGATCAACCAGAACTGCACCTTGTTCCAACGCCTGAGCAGCGATCCGCAACACGTTAAGGATCTGTCGCTGTTACTGTACGTGGCTACCATCGGCTCCCAGGTGGTACTGACTGGCAAGAAAGGGGATGAAGCGACCATTCAGCGCATTGAGGATTTGATGGCGCGGGTGGTGCTGGGGCAGCGTGATGAACCTTAACCGCTCGCTGCTGGCGGCACTGGTGCTTGCGATGGCCAATGGCGTCGTCGTGGCGGAAGAGGCGTGCTCGGCGTCGGCAACGACCGATCTGGAGCGTCTGTATTGCGACGTAGTGGCCCAGGGTGGCGGTCAGGGTCTGCCCTCCCAGGCGGATTTCCGGCGTAACCAGCCCCAGGTGCAGGCGCTGTTATTGCGTCGGCCGGCGAAACGGCTGGGCCTGTCGGTGCCGGCGGTGACCGCTGAGCCAGCCCAGTCAAAGCCTGCGTCTTCGCCCAAACCACCGAAACCTGAGCCGGAGCAAGCAGATTCACAGCCCACGCGGTTCGGCCAATTGTCGGACTGTGCGCTCAAGGGTGAACGCATTGTTTGCCCGGACCGTCAGTTTAAGTTGGCATTGAATCAGCACACGTGCCCTGGCACCGGGAGTGCTGGAGGACCAGAACCGCTTGGGCTTGCGCCCGTTCCAGGGGGATCGGAGCGATGACCAGCAGGTTCGGGCTTATCTTTCCAGCGCCTACGACCGCTACATCCCGAAAATGCTGGCCATTGGCCTCGGGGCCAACACCATGAGCTTTACCGCCTTCCACAATGCCTTCCATACCCTGGAGGATGGCGGCGTCGATTTTGCCGAGCGCATGGAGCGAACGTATCAGTTGCTGAAACAGGACAAGCTGAACCTGGCGGTCCAGGCCCGTTACCATGACCGGCTGCCGGAGAATCTGGCGTTGTGCGAGGTAATCAATCCCGACATCATCGTGTGTGACAATGTGGCGACTAACTGGGTCTTTGTCAGTCGCAGCCAATGAGGGTGGTCTAAACTCTTGGGTGCCTGGCTAAAAGGCCAGATACGTTCACTTCCTTACGGCAAAAAATACCGAGAGTCTCTAGACTTAGCGCCCTTCATCAACCGTCGGAATGTCCGGAATGCTCGAAACCTTTTTCTCCACCTACATCAGCAGCACCATTCGCTTTTTGTTCCTGCTGGCACCGTTTTTTGTGGTCACCATGTTTCTTGCGCTTACCCGGGGCCTGCCGGCGGCGGAAAAGGTGTCGATCATCCGGCGCGCCTGCATTTCGGCGTTTGTGCTGGGCCTGGTGTTGTTCTTTGCCGGCCCGCTGTTGTTCAGCGCCGTGGGCATTACCCTGAACTCGTTCCGGATCGGTGCCGGCAGCCTGCTGTTCCTGACCGCCATCAGCCTGGTCACCAGTGGTACTCGTAACCACGCTACGGGCCTCCCGGAAGAGGACCGCGACGATATCGCGGTGGTGCCGCTGGCCATTCCGGTAATGATCGGCCCGGCCACTATTGGTGCCATCCTGGTTTATGGCGCCGAACTCAAGACCGCACCGGAAGTGATCGGCGGGTTGTTGGGACTGGTGTCGAGCCTGTTTATCCTGGGCGTGTTGTTGCGTCTGTCGGGTTACCTGGAGAAGGGCCTGGGGAAAACCGGCCTGAATATCCTGTCCAAGATCAGCGGCCTGATTCTGTCGGCCATGGCGGCTGAGATTGTGTTGACCGGTATTGCCGGTTTCATGGCCTCCACTTAGGATAACCGGGCATCTGCTGTCTCAGGCCCGAGTGAGTCGTATGTCGTTTAACACCATTGAACACAACCGGACACGCCAGAACTTCGATGGCGTGTCCTCCATCTGGCTCTTCGGCTATGGATCGTTGATCTACAAGGTGGATTTCCCGTTCCTGGAGAAGCGTCCCGCCAGCATCCGTGGCTGGGAGCGCCGGTTCTGGCAGGCTCCCATGATCATCGGGGCACGCCGGAAGCGCCCGGGCGGGTGGTTACCCTGACCGAGAGCCCGGGTACCCGGTGCAAGGGCATGGCTTACCGGGTCTCGCCCAAGGTATTCGAGCATCTGGATGTGCGCGAAAAGAACGGTTATCTACGCTTCGCCACCACCATGACCTTTGACGACGGTAGCATGGTGAAGGCCTGGTGTACATTGCCACCGAAGACAATGAAGCCTTTCTCGGCCACGCTCCGGATGCTGACATCGCCCGGCAGATTGCCGGCGCCACTGGCCCCAGCGGCGCTAATTCCGAGTACCTGCTGCGCCTGGCCGATTCCCTGCGGAAACTGGGCGCGGACTGCCCGCACACCTTTGCCATCGAAGACCATCTTCGCTCTGCCACCGAGCATCGCACCTGATCAGCCTCAGGCCGCGCACTGTCGTCGTCTGAGGCTGGCCTGACTATTGGTTGCCGTCGGTTGCCCACTGCACTTTGCCACCATTGAAGCCCCGTGCGGGCTCCCGGCGCCGTTGCTGCAAGCCGATCAGGAGCAGCGGAACCACGATCATCAGGCTGCCCGCGAGGAACCACAGGTCTGGCACTTCGCCAAAACCGACCCAGCCAATTCCTACCGCCCAGATCAGGCCGGTGTACTCGGCGCTGGTCACCTGATTGGCGTCCACCTGGCTGTAAGCCAGCAGTACCGCAATGTTGTAACCCAGGATGAACAGGGCTGACCCCAGGGCGCTGATCAGTATGCTCGGGTCCCAGCTGGCTCCTTCCCACCAGGCCAGGGCGCCAGCTGCCGGCAGGATCAGCAGGTAGTTCAGGAACAGCTTGTGCACGGTGGACTGGGCCTTAGGCAGCTGGCGCACCATGACGGCGTTGATTGCCAGCGCAAAGGCAGAGGCCAGGGCGGCAATAACCGCCCAGTTAAAGTCCATCGGGCGCAGGATCACGATAATGCCGGCGAAGCCGCTGAATACTGCGGTAACGCTCAGTGGCGTCAGCCGTTCCCGGAACAGGATCACCGACAGCACCATCACCAGGATAGGCGCGGCGTAGAACACGGCATTGGCGGTGGCCAGCGGCAGGTTCACCAGGGCGATCACCATGCACATGATGCCAGCCAGGTGAATGTGAGCCCGAAACGCATGGATTTTGAAGCCGGCAAACAGGTGCTTGCGGTCGAGCTGACGGGCCAGTGGCAACAGTAATACCAGCGTGATCAGGCAGCGTAGGAAGGCAAACTGGAAGACCGGGGCGCCGGGTTCCAGCAGTTTGATGAAGACATCGGAGATCAACGCCATGGCGTTGCCGATCACCAGCAAAAGAATGGCACTGTTGACGGTTTTGCCTGACATGTTTTACCTCCCCTATCTTGCATTCCTGCATCTGCGTTAACGCAGGTCGGTCAGGTTCTTTCCAAAACCGCTGTGAATACATCCCTGTACGCTTGCTCTACGCCATCCATGGCTACGAGCATTTTGGAAAGAACCTGACCGACCCGCTCCCTGACTGTTGGAGTGAAGTCTAAGGATGAATTACTATCCGATAAAATGATGTTTATTCACTACTCATTAGAAAATTAGATAATGAAACTACCGCCCCTAAAATCATTGCCGGTCTTCGAGCCGTCGCCCGACTCAACAGCTTTTCACTCGCTGCCGAAGAGTTGGCGGTCAGTCAGAGTGCGGTCAGTCATCAGATGAAGCAGCTGGAGACCTATCTGGGGGAAAAGCTGTTCTGGCGCAGTGGCCGTACCCTGACGTTGACTGATGAGGGTCGGCAGTATCTGGAAGGCATCAGCTCGGCACTTTTGCAGATCGAGCGGGCCAGTGAGCAATTGCTGGGGCATGAGGAGTCGCGGTTGCGGCTTTCCGTGTTCAGCTCCTTTGCGGTGCGCTGGCTGGCGCCACGGCTGCCAGAATTGCAGCGCATGCATCCTCAGGTAGAGCTGTCGCTGGAAATGAGCAGCGAAAACCCGGTCTTATCTGACCGGGTGGCAGACTGCTTTATCACCATTAAACCGGATTCGCCGGCCTTCAGTTATGAATTGCTGTACAAGGAGCGACTGTTCCCGGTGTGCAGTCAGGATTTCTGGCAGAGGATCCGCCGGGAACTGGCTCTGGATGACGTGTTGGGTGATGTGGATTCGGTGTCGTTAACGCCGCAACAGGTGGCGATGTTTCCGTTGCTGTCTACTCACAGTATTTATGACAAGCAGGGCGGTGATTGGGAAGCCTGGTATCAGGAAGCGGGACTGACGTTGCCTGCATCCAGTCGTTTGCTGCATTCAAGTCATATGCTGCTGTCGCTGGAGGCGGCACGGTTTCATCAGGGTATCGCCCTGACCAACGATTACATGCTGAGTACGCGAAAGGATTCCGAGGATTTTGTCCGGCTGCCCTGCCATCTGGTGATGACCGGCGACGAGTTTTTCTTTGCCTGGAAGACCAGCCGGCGCAGCGAGCGCGGTTTGCAGTTGTTGCGCCGATGGTTGGTGGATGAGGCAATCCGGGGCGGCTTGCGGGGCGAGTAAGGGCATTCAATCCGGCTCCTATGGTCATGAACCAGTGTTAACAACGATGAATTCAATGTCGTGTTAACTTATTGGAATCGCAATTGGCAAGGAGTTTCAGACCGTGAAGTCCATACTGACATTCGCACTGCTAGGGGTAATGCTCGCAGCTGGGCCAGTCATGGCCAAGTCGTCTCACGATGACCAGTTGCCGCCGGGACTGCAGAAAAAAGTTGAGCGAGGCGAGCCCTTGCCTCCGGGTTGGCAAAAGAAACTGAATTACCGGGAAGGTGATTACTTTGATCGGGATTTGCTGCGTTACGGTGACATCCGTGACCTCGACGGCCATCGTCAGCGTGTGGAAATAGAGGACCGAGTCTATACGATCATAAAGGACACCCGGGAAATCATCGATATTCTTAACCAGTAAGTTCGGCAGTGACCGGGCCAAGCAGGCTGACCCGGTCACCTGCCGTGGTCAATCCTGCGGTGGCCGTTCCACACTTTGCGTTTGCCTTTGGCGCAACGGGACAGAGCCTTAAGGCCCTCACCTTCGAAGGCGTCCACGCGGATCACGTCGTACAACGCGGTCAGCGCTTCCTGCAGCTGATCGCATTCATCCGCTTTCACCACGCCCTGGGCACAGGCCCAGTCCACCAGTTCCTTGCGCTGGTGGCCCATCAGCAGGGCAATGCCATCCACTTCATCCTCGTTACGATTGCGCACCGCCTGGTGCAGTCGGTGACGCATATCTTCGGTGTCGTGGGCCAACTTATAGGCATTCAGCACCCGGCCCAGTGGATCCTCGGGATCCATGGTGACGAAGGCGCCCCGGCTGATGCGCTGGCGCACCGGGGTGTCCTTGACGATGCTTTCAGCAACTTGAGCACCCAAGCGGTCATCGGGGCCGTTCAGGCCGGTCGCGCCCAGCGGGAACACCAGCAAACGCAGCGGCCAGCGGAGCATCGGCACCGGGAAATTGATGATGGCGTCACGCATGGCGGTCTGAAGATCGCGCAGGCAGGTCTGTAGGGACCATTCCACCAGTGGCCGCTGATCTTCGGGGTAGCCTTCTTCATGCCACTGTTTGATCACGGCGGTGGCGTAGTACAGGTGCGTCAGGCAATCGGCCATCCGGCCGGACAGCCGTTGCCGGGCCTTGAGTCCGCCGCCAACGCTCAGCAGGGTGACGTCGGTCATCAGGGCAAAGGCCGCCGAGAACCTGGCCAGTTGCCGGTAGCTGGACTGTATTTCGCCCTGCCGGGGCACCGATTGCAGCCAGCCTCGGGACAGTCCGAGCACCAGGGCGCGCAGGGCGTTGCGGGTGGTATGGGCCAGGTGACGGTAGAAAATGCCGTCGAACTTCCGCACTGCCTCGTCTTCGTTGTCCATGCCCGCCGCTTCGATTTCCTCGACGATGTAGGGATGGCAGCGAATCGCGCCCTGGCCAAAGATCATCAGGCTACGGGTGAGGATGTTCGCGCCTTCAACCGTGATACCAATGGGCACGGCCTGATAGGCTCGCGCCAGGAAGTTGCGCGGGCCGGTGATCACGCCTCGGCCTGCCACCACATCCATGGCGTGGTTGATGACTTCACGCATCAAGTCGGTATTGCGGTATTTCAGCACCGCCGAGGGCACCGAAGGCCGCACGCCGCGGTCGAGCATGCCAGCGGTGAGCAGGCGGGCAGCGTCCATCATGTAGGTGTAGCCGGCGATGGGTTCGAGCGCTTCCTGCACGCCTTCGAACTGGCTGATGGAACGGCCAAACTGTTCCCGGGTGTAGGCGTAGGAGCCGGTCGCCAGGCTGGCTACCTTGCCGGCGCCGGTGCCGAGGGCGGGCAGGGAAATTGAGCGGCCAATGGACAGGCACTCGAGTAGCATGGTCCAGCCCTTGCCCAGCATGTCCTGGCCACCGATCACCTGGTCCATGGGGATAAAGACTTCAGTGCCCCAGGTCGGCCCATTCATGAACACGGTGTTCATCGGCAGGTGTCGGGCGCCGGCGTTCACGCCCTCGGTTTCCCTGGGGATCAGCACGCAGGTTACGCCGATATCGTCGCTGCCCCCGAGCATTTTGTCCGGATCGTAGACTTTGATCGCCAGACCGATCAGCGTCGCCACCGGCGCCAAGGTGATGTAGCGCTTGTTCCAGGTGACCTTCAGACCCAGTACTTCTTCGCCGTTCCATTCGCCCTTGCAGACAATGCCCTTGTCCGGGATAGCGCGGCGTCGGAGCCGGCAACCGGGGAGGTCAGGGCGAAACAGGGGATGTCTTCTCCGTTGGCCAGGCGCGGCAGGTAGTGATGCTTCTGGGCGTCGGTGCCGTAATGCATCAGCAGCTCGCCCGGGCCCAGCGAATTGGGGACCATCACCGTGACCGCCGCAGACACGCTTCGGGTGGAGATTTTCATGACAATTTCGGAGTGAGCGGTGTTGGAGAAACCGAGGCCGCCGTCTTCCTTGGGAATGACCAGACCGAAAAAGCCTTTCTCCCGAATGAACTTCCAGACCTTGTCCGGCAGGTCGTACTGCTCGTGGGTGATCTTCCAGTCGTCCAGCATGGCGCAGAGTTTTTCAACCGGGCCGTCGAGAAACGCCTGTTCTTCACTGGTGAGGTGAGCGGGGCGGGCATCCAGCAGTTTTTTCCAGTCCGGGTCGCCGGAAAACAGCTCGCCATCCCAGTCTACAGAGCCGGATTTGAGCGCTTCGGCCTCGGTATCGGACAGACTTGGCAGACGGCTGCGGACCCAGCCCAGCAGTGGGCGGCTGAGTTTATCGAGGCGCAGGTCTCCTGGCAGCACTAGAATCAGGGCCAGGGCGAGCAACGCGCCCCCGCAGAGAATGCTTAGCAGGTGCCAATGATCCTGAAACAATCCGACCACGGTCGCGATTGTCATGACCGTGGCCGCAGCGGTTCCGCCGATACCCAGATAAATCAGTACCAGCGCGCTGAGGAGCAGGAACAGAACACTCATGGGTGGATCTCCCTATCATTAATAAAATCAAGCGGATCAGTGCCTAACAATCGACCAAACTTCGGTGACTTGCAAGCAGGCGCACCTGTTCACTGTAAATATTCATGTCAACAATGCTAAGAAATGTAAAAAGCCGGCTTTGTCTGGATATTTGATTGATCTGCTCTCCCACTTTTCGAGAATAGATAGATTCCCTAAATAAAAGTGCCCGGAGACTTTATGGCTGGCCAGCTCACCGTTGCCAAACGACTTGCCCTTGGGTTTGGTCTAATTTTGTTTTTCATGATTGTGGTCAGCTTGATCGGCAACCAGCGCGTGGGGTTCATTGATCGTACCCTGACCGCCGTCGAAGACGTTGCTGCAGTCAAGCAGCGCCACGCCATTAACTTCCGGGGCAGTGTCCACGACCGAGCGATCGCTATCCGCGATGCGGTGTTGGTGGATTCGGACCAGGCGCTGCAACGCCATCTTAACGACATCGATCAGTTGAAAGACTTTTACCGGGACAACGCTCAGGCCATGGATCGCTTGTTCGACGCCGGCGAGTCTTCGCAAGCCGAGCGACAGCTGCTGGCAGCGATCAAGGATATTGAGCGTCGTACCCTGGAGCTGACCGACGAGCTTCTGCAACAGCGTCGGGCTGGAGACATTGCAGGTGCTCAGCGTTTTCTGTTGGAGCAGGTGGCGGGCGCTTACACGGAATGGCTAGCTCGGGTGAATGCCTTTATTGACTATAAAGAAGATTCCATTGCTGAAGATGTTGAAGCGGTCCGGTCAGCGGCAAGCAACTTTAATACTCTGAACCTGATGGTTACCGGGGCGTCGGTGCTGCTCGGCACATTTATCGCCTGGATCATCATTCAGAGCATACGGCGTACCCTGGGTGCGGAACCGGAAGAAGTGTCTGAAGCGATTCGGCAGTTGGCCAACGGCGTGCTCGACCAGAGTATTGAAACCCGCTATCCGGACAGTGTTATGGGTGCCCTCCAGGATACTGTAGAGAGATTGGCGGGGATCATCCGGGAAGTGCGCTCGGCCGCTGAAGAGTTGAGTACTGCCTCTGCTGAGTTGGAAACCACCTCAGACAGCAACAGCCAACAGATCCGGATGCAGGCCAGTGAAGCGGAGCAGATGGCGACCGCGGTCAATCAGATGGCGGCGACCGTCAACGAGGTCTCCGGGTTTGCCGCCAGCGCTGCCACAGCCACTCAGAAAGCAGATCACGAGGTTGAAAGCGGTAACCGGGTGGTTCAGCAAACCGCCTCCTCGATCACGGAGCTGGCGGAGACCTTGGAGCAGGCCGCTGAAAGCGTGCATCGGGTGTCGGACGATAGCGCCAACATCGAAAAGATCATTGTGGTCATCAACGCCATCGCCGAGCAGACCAACCTGCTGGCGCTGAATGCCGCCATTGAGGCGGCGCGGGCAGGAACTCACGGGCGCGGCTTCGCGGTGGTGGCCGATGAGGTCCGCTCACTGGCCTCCCGAACTCAGGATTCGACCCGAGAAATTCAGGACATGATCGGCACCCTGCAATCAGGCGCAACAGCCGCTGCGAATGTGATGGAAAGCAGCCGGCAATTGGCGGGCTCGACGGTGGAGAAAACCCGGGAGGCGGAGGAATCTCTCGAGCGTATCCGGCGCGAAGTTGGTGCGATCAATGATATGAACGCCCAGATCGCCAGCGCGTCTGAAGAGCAGAGCTCGGTGGCGGAAGAGGTTAACCGCAATATCAGCCGTATTCACGACGGCACGGTGCAGACCTCAGCCGGTTCGGAACAGGTCGCAGGCGCCAGCCGCGACCTGGCGGTGTTGGCTGGTCAGCTGCGGTCCCGGGTCAGCGTGTTTCGCATCAAGGCCTGAATCAGGGCTAGCCGCTCAGATATAGCCCTGGGCAAACACCAGGCCGAGCACGATGGGTATGACCACCAGGCTACCCAGGTTACTGAGCAACACCAGGGACGCCACCTTGTGGGGTTCCTGGCGGAACTGCTCGGCCACCATGTAGTTCAACACCGCCGGTGGCAGGGCGGCGAAGACCCAGAGTGAGGCGACTTGCAGTCCCGGCAGGTCCAGCAGCTCGATCATCGGCCAGGCAAGGATCAGCCGCTGGCTGGGCAGGCAATGGCGCCCAGCATACCCAATTTCCAGTCACTGAAATCGACGTCCAGCATGCGTACGCCCAGGGCAAACAGCATAAGCGGAATACACACCCCACCGAGCATGTTCAGGGTCTCCAGCAGCCATTCCGGCAGTGGCACGCCACCAAGGTTGACCGCCAGCCCGGCGATACTGGCAAACACGATGGGCAGTTTCAGGCGCTGGACGATGGAGGTGTGCGGATCGAGCATATAAAGCCCGACCGAGAAGTGCAGCAGCATTTCGACGATGAACAGCACCACCGCCGCAGGCAGGGCGGCTTCACCGAAGGCCAGTACGAGCAGAGGAATGCCCATGTTGCCGGAGTTATTGAACATCATCGGCGGCAGGAAGGTCTTCAGGTTCAGCTTCAGTACCTTGGCCACCGGATAGAGAATAATGCCCGAACCCAGTACCACCACGGTTGCGGCCAGGGCCAGTTGGGCATACTCCTGCAGTGGCGCCTGCTGGTCGGCGAGGACAGCAAACACCAGCATGGGCACAAACAGCTCCATGTTGAGGATGTTCAGGCCCTGGATGTCCGGTGTCCGGTAGCGGCCGTAGAGGGCGCCGCAGCCGGCGATGACGAACACCGGCAGCATGGTGGAGAGGATTTGAGCAATCATTAATGGCTCCGACAAGAAACGGATGTGCTGTCAGGTAAACGGTTAGGTTCGCAAGTATTGAGCTGTTGAGGCAAGCACTATTAGCGCGTGTTCGACCAATAGCGGAATCCGGTCCATATCTCCGACCGCGCTCCCTGCACAGTCGACCCCTGTTGCGGTGGCTGTGCCGTGGCTCCACAATACCGGCAAATATAGCCCGTGTTTCCGTCAGCCAGGAGTGATTTGTGACCAGCCCATTCGACCAGCCTGTTGCCCGCGACCATACCTGTTCGGTGAAGTTCGATGCCCGCAAGGCCGTGTTCGGGCGCGAAGAGGTGATTCCGGTGTGGGTTGCGGACATGGATTTCGCCGCGCCGGAAGCCGTCACCCAGGCCCTGGTGGCGCGAGCCCAGCATCCGGTCTACGGCTATACCCTGTTCCCGGACAGCCTGTTTCAGTCCATGATCGACTGGTTCCAGAGCCGTCATGGTTGGGCCATTGAGCGCGACTGGATCCTGATGGCACCCGGTGGTGCCGTCGCTGCACGCGGCCTGTCTGGCCTACTCGGAGCCCGGGCAGGGGGTGATCATTCAGCCGCCGGTGTATCCGCCGTTTTTCAGCTCAATAAGGCAGTGCGATCGGACGGTTATTGAGAACCCGCTAATTCTGGAATCGGATTCGGATCAGGGCCCGGGCCGCTACCGGATGGACCTGAAACATCTGGAGCAGTGCGCGGCGCGAGCCGATGCCCGGATACTGATGTTGTGCTCGCCCCACAACCCGGTGGGCCGAGTCTGGACTGAGGACGAGTTGCGTTCGGTGCTGGCGATCGCCCGCAAGCACAACCTGGTGGTGCTGTCCGATGAAATCCACTGTGACCTGACCTTCGAAGATGGCCCCCGGCATACCATGCTGGCGACCCTGGCCGAGGCGGACGATGCCGTGGTCACCACCGTCGCCCCGAGCAAGAGCTTCAACATGCCGGGCCTGGGCCTATCGGCCGTGGTCATTTCCGATGTCGAACGCCGCAACGCCCTAAAAACCGTGTTCCAGACCATGCACATGCCCCAGTGCAATCCGTTCAGCGTAGCCGGTTTTGAAGCCGGATATCGTGATGGCGGGCCGTGGCTGGATGAGCTTCAGGTCTATCTGCAGGGCAACCGGGATTACGTGGTCGAGGCGGTGAATCGCCGACTGAGCGGTATTCAGGTCTCGGCCCCGGAAGCCACCTACCTGATGTGGCTGGACTGCCGCGCGCTGGGGTTGACCGACGCTGAGTTGAAGCGGTTCTTCGTGCAGGAAGCGGGCGTGGGCATGAATCCGGGTATTTCCTTCGGTGAGCCGGGATCCGGATTCATGCGTTTGAACATTGGCTGTTCCCGGTCGGTGCTGACCGAGGTGCTGGACCGGATAGAGAACGCCTTGGCAGCCAGGCCCTGAGCTAGTTGTCCAGCTGCAGGGAGCAATGATCCTCAACCGGGCGCCAATGGGGCGGCTCCTTCATACCAGGCATATCTCCGTTGGTGGGGCGAATTGCCTCCCACACCATGCCGCCATGGGTTGCCAGGCTGCCAACGATGTAGCTCTCGGCGAATCGCCATTGCTCCGGACGCTGACACAGGTTGGGGTTGCTGTTCCCGGTGCCGGCAGTGCCCTTGGTCTTGGTGCGGGGTTTCTCCGCCGCCTGCTGTTTTTGGGTTTGGGCGCTGTCGCATTCCGGCGCGGCTTTCAGTTTCTTCCAGTCAAAACTGATTCCCGGCTCCTTGCCTTCGTTAATCTGGCGGGCCTGGTACCACTGTCCGTCATGAAACACCGCGGCTCCGGCGGTGTAGTAACGGGTAGGCTGCCAGCCAGAGGCGTCAGGTTCGCAGGGTGCTGCCTGCGCCGCGGAGCTCCATCCCAAGGCCAGCAACAACATCGGCAATAACATGATCGGCAGTAACATGCGTTTGCTTAACATAATGATCTCCTTGTTCTAGCCCGGCTTGTGGGGGGCGGCAGTCCGCCCGGCCCGGGTCGCCAGCAGCAATCCCGCAAGAATAAGCAGTCCGCCGGCAACATGGAACAGGCCAAGCGATTCGTTGAGAAAAATACCCGCCAGGATGGACGCAAACACCGGGGTCAGGTACATGAAAATGGCCGCCCTCGGGGGGCCGACCGTGTGCACTCCATGATTCCAGAAGGCGTAGGCCAGGATGCCCGGGAACACGGCGAAGTAGAGCAGGGGCAGTGCAGTCTTGCCGGTCAGATGGAAACCGCCGGAGAACAGCATCAGATCAGTCAGGTAGAACGGCAGGATCACCAACGCCCCCAGCAGGATCTGGGTGGTCAGGAAGGTCAGTGGCGGCAGCGGTACCGCCTGGCGGCGCAGCAGCACTGAAAACAAGCCCCAGGAAAATACCGCGGCGACCATGATCAGGTCCCCGGGCTGGGCCTGCAGTCCGGTCAGCACCGCAAGCTCACCCCGAGCCACCACGGTCAGGATACCGAATACCGCCAGGGCGATACCGAGGGCTTGAAGCGGACGGGTGCGGTCGCCCAGCAGCAGCCAGGACATGAGCGCGACAAAGATCGGAATGGTGGCGTTGATCAGGGCGATATTGGTCGCGGTGGTGCTGGTAGCAGCCAGGTACAGCAAGGAGTTAAACGCGCCGACACTGAAGGTGGCGAGCGCCAGCATGGAGCCCAGGCGCTGACGGATGATCTGGCGGTGGCGCCAGATGCCCGGCAGTCCGAACGGCAGCAGGATGGCCAGCGCGATTACCCAACGCCAGAACGCCATCGACAGCGGTGGAATGCTTTCTACTGTGCCTCGGGCAACCACGGCGTTGCCGGCCCAGAACAGGGGCGTGAGAACCAGCCCGGCGTAGGCCAGGCCGGGCGTTTTAAACAGAGATCCGGCGCTTTCTGAAGACACTCACACACTCATACATCGGGTGGATTCGAGAAAAGTGCCTAGGATACTACTCTCCCGGGATCTCTGCCTCTGTACCAATGTGGTAGGCGGCGAAGCCGGCCATGACCACCTGGTCCACTGCCATTCCGATGACCCGGCCATTGCTGCTGGACCGGATTGGGTATTGGGCGTTGGTGATCGGGTCGGCCACATAGCCGAGGATTTCTCCTTCGGAGACCCGGGCGCCGAGCTCCACGTCGCTGAACAGGATGCCGCCGTGCTGGGCCCGGATCCAGTCGGAATCGTAATAGACCGGCTCCGGATCGCTCCAGACGAACATGCGGGAAATCATGCCCTGGCGCTCCATCAGACTGGTGAGGCTGTTTACACCGGCCTCAATCTGATGCTCCTGAATCCGGTGCGACTCACCCGCCTCCATGGTCACGGTGGTGATGCCCGCCTCAACGGCGGCGTTACGCAGCATGCCGGAGGAGCCGGAGCTGTGCACCACGGCCATGCGA
The DNA here is from genome assembly GCF_000830985.1 of Marinobacter similis. Taxonomy (GTDB): domain Bacteria; phylum Pseudomonadota; class Gammaproteobacteria; order Pseudomonadales; family Oleiphilaceae; genus Marinobacter; species Marinobacter similis. The sequence continues at coordinate 3,777,518 of NZ_CP007151.1, forward strand.
TCAAAGCCCTGGGTCAGAGTGGCCACGTCGGGGTTGTTCATGTCTGCACGCAATTGCGGCAGGTTCGTGCGCTTGAGCGACCCGGTGTGAATGTCCACCAGCAGGTTGCAGCGCCGGATGATGTTTTCAAACAGGGAATAGGCGATACGATCTGCCAGGCTGCCGTCGGGGCTGCCCGGGAAATGACGGTTCAGGTCACGACGGTCCGGAAGATAACGACTGCCCTGCTGGAAGCCCGGCAGGTTCACGATAGGAACACCGACCACGCGCCCGGACAGTTTTTCAGGATCCAGGTCGTACATGGTGCGCCGGATGATCTCGATGCCGTTGAGTTCGTCGCCGTGGATGGCGCCGGTCAGGCACAAGGTCGGCCCGGCATTGGCGCCGTTCACTACCAGTATCGGTGTCGGCTGGGACAGGCCAGCAATCTGGATGCCCGGTGACCAGGCCAGGCGGGTGGAAGTGCCCGGCAGGATTTCGTTACCCAGCAGGGTAAAGCTTTCGGCCGGCTTTGGTACCGGCGTGAGGTTCTCGGTGCCTGCAGTTACCGGTTCTTCGCCCGGGCGGACTTCGCTGTCTTCGGTCGGCGTGGTTTCACTGACCTTGGCCTCGGCGGCCGGTTGTGCCGGCTTGGTGACGGACGCAGAGTCGGTGTTCGGGGACGGTTTTGGCGGTGGCGCCACGTCCTTCAGATCGATGTTGGGTGCGACCTTGTTCGGAGTCTGCGAGGCTGGCTTGGGAGTGCTGGCAACGTCCTCGGTTGGCGGCTTCTTGGCAGAGCCTGACTTGGCGCCGGGCTCTTTGACCCGTGGCTCCGACTGCTCGACATCCTCGACACTTTCGTCCTCGGCCAGGGCCGCGACCATGGTTTCCGGGGTCTTTTCGCCCTCGCTGCCGGCGGTTTCAGCGGCAACAGAAACCGGCAGGGCAAGCGCCAGCGCCCAGGGCAGAATTCGAGTGGATGTCAGTACGGAGAGCCTGCGAAACAGCATAATTCCTCACGGGTCGTCAGAATGCGCCCAAGCATAGAGCGCTCTTAGCGGCCATGAAACAGCTGTGACAAAGGTTTAATGCCACCTTCATGAAATGCCGGTGTTTTGGGGTCAATCCAGTCTGTGGTGGTGGATTTTTAAACAGATCCGCCAGTTATACCCGGCCGCCATGACGAACGATGTGGAAGTATTGCGAAGTTTGGTTGTGATTTTGTTACAGAGGAGCCTGAAAAGGCCGCCGGAGCAGGGCTCCGACGGCCAGCGATAGTGCCTGGTCAGGCCTTGAGAGCGGCCTGGATATCCTCTGGCCGAATCGGGATAGTGCGCATACGAACCCCCACGGCGGCAAAGATGGCGTTGCCGATGGCGGGCCCGACCACCGTGGTTGCCGGCTCGCCAAGACCCACCGCAGTTTCGGTGCTCTTGATGAACTCGGCCTGGATCTCAGGCACGTCGCGCATCCGAATGGGCGTGTAAGTGTTCAGGTTGGTGTCGCGCACCTCGCCCTGCTCGATCTGCGTGCCCTCGTGCAACGCCATGCTGGCGCCCCAGAGTGCCGCACCCTCAACCTGGGCCAGGGCCCCGTCTGGATGAACGATAGTACCTGCGTCGGTTACCAGGGTCAGTTTCTGCAGGGTTACCTTGCCGTTGTCCCGGTTAACGTGCACCTGGGCGACACAGGCGGTCCAGGTTGGCATGTTGCGTTCCTGGCCGTAGGTGGTGGCCACTCCGAGCCCGGTGTCGGCAGGCATGTCCTTGCCCCAGTCCGAGATCTCCCGAACCCGCTTCAGCACCGTGGCCTGACGATTGGCGCCACCCACGGAGTTGGGCGCGGAACCGGCGTTCTTGCCCTCGGCCTTCAGCCGGCTGAGACGGAACTCGATGGCATCCTCACCGGTTTTCTGGGCGGCCTCGTCAATGAAGCTTTCCAATGCCCAGTTCACCCAGCCGGAGCCGACTGACCGCAACCAGCCGGGCCGGAAGGTGTCGCTGGCCAGTTCGTTGGAAATGGCGCGCAGGCGATGGGCCCCCAGGGAGTACCAGTGCGCTGCCCCGTGAATGGAAAACGGGTCGAACTTCTCGCCGTTTTCGCCTTTGGGCATGAAAAACGGCGCCATGGCCTTCGTTGGCCAGCCGGCGGTGGCATGATGCTCCATGCCCAGCACCTGGCCATCACTGTCAAAGGCCATGCGTAGCTTCTGCACGGACGGAGACCGGATCGAATCGAAGCGAGAGTCGTCCTCGCGGGTGAGCATCAGCTTCACCGGCTTGCCCAGCTGCTTGGCGGCCAGGGCCGCGGGCACGCAGTAATCGCCGTTGAGTCGGCGACCAAAGCCACCACCCAGCAGGTAGGTGCGCATGATGATGTTGTCTTCTTTCTCACCCAGAGCCTTGGCCAGGGTGGGTAGAATCAGTGACTGCCACTGATTGCCAGTGTGGATCTCCCAGCGGCCGTCCTTCTGGAAGGCCAGTGCGTTCACCGGCTCCAGCTGGAAGTGCAGCACACTGTGGGTGACATATTCCTGTTCCAGCACGGAGTCGGCCGAGCTGAAGGCATTATCGACACCGTCTTCGTTGACCACCAGGGCACCGGTGCTGTCATCGGCGATCAGGCGCCGGCCTTCGTCCAGGATTTTCTGCTCGGTCACGTCGGCGGTCTTGCCCGCGGCCCAATCCACCTTGATCACCTTGGCGGCGGCGTTGGCGGCGTGCACAGAGTCGGCAATCACCACGGCCCAGCCCGGCACCGTCCCGGAGGCGTCATCAAGAACCAGAGTCTGTTGATAACCGGGGATCGATTTGGCTTCGCTGTCGTCCACGGACTTGACGCTGGAGCCGTAACGGGTGGGGGGCACCAGAGCGCGACCATACGCCATGCCGTCAACGGTTGCGTCCAGGCCATAAAGCGCGCTGCCGTCGGTTTTGTCCGGAATATCCAGGGCCTTGCTTTCCTCGCCAATCAGGCGTCGCTCCTGGGGCGGTTTAATCGGCATGGCCTTCAGCTCTTCTTCGCTGAAGCTGCGATCAATGTTGCCGTCGCGAACAATGTCGGCATAGCTGATGGCACGGTCACCGGCGATGACCTGGCTGCCCCGAGCCTGACATTGCCCGGCTGAAACGCCCATCAGCTTGGCGCCTTCCTCAATCAGCGCGGTCCGGCCGGCCGCACCGGCGCGGCTGAGTTTGTCGAAGTTTTCCCACACCGACCAGCTGCCGCCGGTGACCATCAGGCCCCATTTCGGATCGCTGTCGACATAGTGCAGTTCAACGTCGTTCCAGTCGGCTTCCAGTTCATCGGCAACAATGCGCGCCAGCGCCGTACCCACGTGCTGGCCCATTTCCGCTTCCACGATGTTAACGATCACCCGGCCATCCGGGCGCACCTGGAACCAGATGGTGGGCTCAAAGGCCCCCTCGGAAATGCTCTTGGCGGCGCTGGCAACGGGAATGCCCGAGCTGGCAAAGGCCATGGTCAGACCGGCCCCGGCGGCGCCGATAAGGAAGCCCCGGCGACTGAGCCTGGGCGTGTCCGATGCCTGTTCGGCGGCGGAATTGGCGAGATATTTGGCGAATTTACGCATTGCTCATCTCCTCCTGGCCGGGCTCGTAGAACTGGGGCGAACCGGCGCTGCTGCTCTCGCTCGATCCGGCGGCCAGGTGAATCGCCTTGCGAATCCGGACATAGGCCATGCAGCGGCACAGGTTGCCGCTCATGATCTGATTGATTTGCTCATTGGTGGGGTTGGGGAAATCCTGCAGCAGGGTGGCTGCCTGCATGATCTGCCCGGACTGGCAATAACCACACTGGGGTGCCTGGGCATCTACCCAGGCCTGTTGCAGCGGGTGCTCGCCGTCCTGACCCAGGCCCTCAATGGTGGTGATCTGCTGGCCATCGACACTGCCCACCGTGGTGATGCAGGAGCGGGTCGCGCGCCCATTAAGATGCACGGTACAGGCGCCACACATGCCAATGCCGCAGCCGAATTTGGTTCCGGTCAGGCCGGCGTGATCACGAATGGCCCAGAGCAACGGGGTATCTTCGGGTACGTCGAGGCTCATGGCCTCGCCGTTGAGTTGGAACTGGATAGTCATTGGCTATCTCCTTGAATCATGTGTTGGCCCTCAGAGTTGACGGGCATCCTGTACGTGTTGCTCCAGGTTTTCCCATGGCGGCTGACCTGAACTTTGCCTCAGATACCGGGCCAGCGCGATCAGATCGGCGTCACTCAGGCCGCTACTAAAGCCGGGCATGGCAAGCCACGCAGGCCGGTGGGCTCATCGATACCGTGCAGGGTGATGCGCAGCAGGTTCACGGGATCGGGTGCTGTTACCGCACTGTTCAGGCTCAACTCCGGGCGAGCCGCCTTGAGTGAGGACGGCGCGTTGTAATGGCAGGACGCGCAGGCCGAGGTGAATAGTTCTTCACCGGTACGGTTATCCGGTGCCATAGCTTCCTGTGCCTGTCGGACATGAGCAGCCGCCACCTTGGCCGCTTCATCGCTGTCGACGGCCCCGGTAAGGTCCTGGAAATACACCGCCAGTGCCCGGATATCGTCATTCGGAGCCTCGATCAGTCCCTTGTGCACCACACTCGACATGGAGCCGGCGGCAATGCCATGCCAATTCGAGCCACCGGAGCGGAGGTACTGGTATAGCTCTTCCTCGGTCCAGGGCACCGGGGCCGCGTGGGTGGTGTTGAGTGCCGGCGCATACCAGTTATCCACAACCGCACCGTTGTAGGTTTTATCGGCGATTTCCGCGCCGAAGGCATTCCGGGGCGAGTGGCAGGCAGTGCAGTGGCCCAGGCCTTCGGCAATGTAGGCACCGCGGTTCCAGGCATCCCCCTTGCTGTCGTCGGGCTGAAAACGCTCGCCATCGAAGAACAGGGTCTTCCAGCCAGCCTGCAGCATGCGCAGATTGAACGGGAAATCGAGCTGGTTGTCCGGGCCCTGGTGGTCCACGGCCTGGCGACTCATGATATAGGCGTACAGCGCGGACAGGTCGTCGTCAGTGACCTTGGTGAAATGGGTGTACGGAAAGGCCGGATAGAGATGTGAGCCATCCCGGGAAACCCCCTCGCGCATGGCGCGGACAAAAGCTTCCTCGGACCAGTTGCCGATACCTTGCTCCGGGTGCGGGCTGATGTTGGTGGAGTACAGGGTGCCGAAAGGGGTCGGGAAATCCACACCACCGGCCAGAGGTTTTGATGGATCGCTGGTATGGCAAGAAGCGCAGTTGCCCAGTCCCGCCAGTACTTTGCCCCTGGCGATCTGATCCTGGCTGAAGGAGTCTGCGCTGGGTTGGTCTATCTCATCAATGGCGGGCTTCCAGATAATCAGGAAGGCGACGACGACGGCGATAACGATAACGCCTGACAGAATTTTTTTAATCACGAGCGTGTCCCGTTTGTGCGATGAATTTTCTTCCGTGTAACGCTAGTCGGCTTTGGTAAAACCGGCAAATCGCGGGCCAGTACCTTTAGATGGCACGCCAGTGCTGATCAGCCTGCTGGTGAGCCCGGCCGTCAGACTGCAGCTTTAGCAGGTGGGCCAGAGCAGATCGGGCAGCAACCCCGTGCAGGCTTCGGGAACATCGTCATAGGCTTTGGCGGTCAGAGCCTTCAGGGAGCGGGCCTCCTGGTCGGAGAGCGCCCGGAACACTTTGTGTTCCCGCGCCAGACGATGGGTGATCAGGTAGTCGATCACCGCTTCCGGATGCGCCATGAGAAAACCATGAGCCGGAGCGATGATACGAACGGATTCACCAAGTAGATCGTAAAGGGATTCGAGATAAGCTTTCATGTCGCCATCGGGCGGGTTAATGACTACCGTCGAACCCTGCATGATGTGGTCGCCGGAAAACAGCATATCCGGGCCCGCCAGCAGAAAACACAGGTGATTGGAGGCGTGCCCTGGCGTCTTCAGGCATTTCAGAATACCCGCTTCGGTCACGATGAGATCGCCGTGTTCCGGTTCGTCATCCGGAGCAAAGGTCTGATCCTGGGCGGCACCCTCGGGAGCCGAGATACCCAGCACGCGGCAACCGGTCTTCGCCTTCAGCGCCTTGGTGGCGGGTGAATGGTCCTGATGGGTGTGGGTAACAACTACCTGATCGATAACCCCGCCGGTGAGTTCCAGAATGCGCTCGATATGGGTGTCGTTATTCGGGCCCGGGTCCAGAACCGTGAAACGCTCATGGCCGAGTATGTAAGTGTTGGTGCCGGGCCCGGTCATCATGCCGGGGTTGGGTGCAGTCAGTCGCACCACTCCGGCAGCGATCTCAACCGGCTGCCCGGGGATGATCTCCGCGTGGGTACTGCCTTCGCCCTCCGGATCAAGTTCCGCCGCTTCATCGTATGCCGGTGCTCCGGGCTCCAGTGTCACCGGCCGGCCCTTTTTCTGCGCCGGCCAGGGATCGGTCGGAAAGGCCTCCGGCGGATTGGCATCGGCATAGCGCATCAATGCCTCGGTGGATTCGAACTCACTCAGCACCCGCAAGGTACGAATGGTCGGCAGCCCCAGCATCCGCTCGCCACTGCGATGGTCTTCCAGGGCCTGGGCCGGATTGATCCACAGATGATCAATGGTCTCGATGCCATCATGACTGGCTAACTGGCCTGCCGGTGCGGTGGTCACAAAAAACCGGGTATCGAACCGCCGCGGTGGCCCCGGCGGCGTGGTCCAGTGACTGAGATAGGCCAGTCGGTCCAACGGAATCGTCAGTTCGTGGCGATGGCACAGATCGGCCAGGCTCAGCTCGCCCTTGAACACCGACTCGCGATCGCCGTGTACGGCGTGATCACCACCAATGGCTTGCCCGTCCCGGTCCACCGCCACCAGAATGCCGGCTTCCTCAAAACATTCCCGCACCGCGGCCAGCATATAGTCGGCGCCGCCCTCGTCCAGACTCATGGTCTGGCTGATAACGGCATCGTCCGGCCCCTGCGCATGTTTGCGAGCCTGCGTCTCCTGCTGGTCCACGGCGCCACCGGGAAACACGAAATAGCCCGGCAGAAACACCGCGTCCCAGGTGCGCTGGAGCAGCAACACTTCTACACCGTTGTCGGTGTCGCGGGTGAGAACCAGAGTGGCGGCAGGGCGAATATCCATAAACTTTCCGAGGTCAGGTTAATGAGGGTGCGCGCAGTAGGTTAGCGAGGGCATTGGATTGGGTTTGCCAAAATTGTGCGAAGCCATGGATGGCGAAGCTCAAGCGCCACAGGGATGTGCTTGAGCGGGTTTTGGCAAACCCAATCCAATGTCCAATACGCCAGAGCGAGATGCGCATGGGATAACTAGCAAGATAGCGGATACAACCGCCAGATGAACAGTGCTGAGCAAACGCGTATCATGCTCGCTTTCCAACGAACCCCCAGCCAGACAGGTACACCCCGTGGCCCGCATCAAACTCGCTTTCCCGGACGACGTCTTCTGCTTCGAGACCAACATGCCGGTTCGCATCACCGACATTAATGGCGCCAACCACCTGGGCAATGACGCGCTGATCTCCATGCTGTCCGAGGCGCGAGCCCAGTTCCTGGTGAGCTACGGTGTCCAGGAAGCCGACCAGAATGGCATGGGTATCATCGTCACCGACCTGGCCACCATGTACCAGTCAGAATCCTTCTTTCCGGAGATGCTGCGGTTCGAGGTGGGCCTGATGGACTTCAACAAATACGGCGGGGATTTCGTGTTTCGGGTCACCAAGGCCGAAAGCGGCCAGCCGGTGGCGCTGGCCAAGTACGGATTTGTCTTCTTCAACTACCAGCGTAAAGCGGTAGAGCCGATGCCCGAGAGCTTTCGCTCACGCTTCAGCTGATGCAGTACGTAGCTTGTTCATGCCGGCCCGGTAGAACGAATAGGCCATGACGCCGGCGAACAGATTGCCCACCAGGGCGCCACTCATCAGGCCGTAAATGCCGTTGATTTGGCTACCAAGCCAAAGCAGCGGCAGGAAGCACAGGAACAGGCGAAGGGTGGAGACCAGCAGGGCGCGCATTGCGAGCCCGAGCGCATTGCACACCGACACCATCAACATACACACCCCAAGCCCGCTGTAACTCAGCGGCACCCGCACCAGATAGCCGGCCAGAACTTCCTGCACGTCGGCGTCGCTGGTGAACACATCCGACACAAGCCCGGATGCGGCCAGCCAGATCAGCCCGATGGCCAGCTGCCACACCACCACAAACCGCACCCCGATTCTGACCAGCTTGCGGATCTGTTCTATATCGCCGGCGCCCAACAGGCGGCCAATCATCGGTGGCATCGACATGGTCAGCGCCAGCACCACCACAATCGAGAAAAACTCCAGGCGCGTGCCCAGGCCCCAGGCGGCAACCGCGGCCGAACCAAAGCCGGCTACCAGCGCCGTGGCCAACATGGCGGAGGCCGCAGGCATTAGCTGACTGACCATGGCCGGCGCCATGATGTTGTTGAGTTGTTTCAGGGCCTGACCAAGGGCGAGCTGGCTCAGATCAAACCGGGCCCAGTGTCGCTTCAGCAGCTTCGGATAAATCACCAGGCAACCGATGCCAAACGAGGTCACCGTTGCCCAGGCGGCGCCGGGCAGACCCCAGCCGAACACGAAGATGTACAGCGGATCCAACGCAATGTTGAGCAGGCTGGTGACGACCATCATGTAGCCGGGTAGTTTGGTGTCGCCGTGGGAGCGGCACACACTGTAGCCGAAATAGAGCACCGCACCGGTCCAGGCGGCAATTAGCCAGGGCAGCCAGTAGCTGCGGATCATCGGCAGTAACGATTCTTCGGCGCCGAGCCAGGTCATGATCTGGCTTTGTAGCAGCCACAGCCCTATACAAAGCACGAATACCAGACTGCCGCCGACGGTAATCACCAGGCCGCCCAGCCGATAGGCACGGAGCTCGTCACCGGCACCCAGGGTGCGGGAAATGATCGCCGTGGTGGCAATGCCCAGGCCCACCTGTAGGCCAATGATCAGTTGTTGCATGGGCAGGGTGAAGCCCAGTGCCGCCAGAGGATCGCGGCCCAGTTGGCCGATGAAGGCACTGTCGGCCAGTTGGAACGTCATCAGCGAGAGTACGCCAAACAGCATGGGCCAGGTCATGATGAAGAGCTGGCGGGGTAGGCTGGCGGACTCGGGTGGTTTATTCACAGGTTGAGGTCAGGGTCTTGGTTGGAATGGGTGGGGGAGTCTAACAGGTCTGGGTATTGGTGCCTGCTTTGGTGCCTGCTGATAACCGGCGGGGATTTCCGAAACACGCTGTGAATACGTCCGTGTACGCTCGGCTCCGCCATCCCTGGCTCCGCACGGTTTCGAACATCCCCGCCGGCCATCAGGCCGAACGGGTTCTATGGAATCAAAGCGCCTTTAGAGCGGCCTCGTAGTCCGGCTCGTCTTTGATTTCGTCGACCAGCTGGCTGTGGATAACCTTATCTTCCTCGTCGAGCACTACGACTGCTCGGGCACAGAGACCGGCCAATGGGCCGTCCTGGATGGCGACGCCATAGTCCTGCTGGAAGCTGTAGTTCCGGAAAGTGGATAGGGTGATTACGTCTTTCAGGCCTTCGGCGCCGCAGAAGCGGGCTGCCGCGAACGGCAGGTCTGCCGAGACCACCAGGACAACGGTGTTGTCGAGGCTGCTGGCTTTCTCATTGAACTTGCGGGTAGACGCCGCGCAAACACCGGTATCGATGCTGGGAATGATGTTCAGGATTTTGCGCTTACCCGCCCAGTTATCCAGCTTCACCTCTTCCAGACCGCTGTTGGTGAGGGTGAACGGTTGCGCGTTGTCACCGACTTTCGGGAAGCTGCCGCTCAGTTCGATGGGGTTGCCGTCGAGATTTACTTTGCTCATAGGGGTTCCTTGTTAACGGGTGTATGAGAATCAACTGATCCAACTTACTCTTTCTAGTTCAGTTTGGACTATCTTGCACCCGATAAGAAACCGTTTACTGGGCTGAGGCGCTCTGGGGTTCAAAACCAGGCGCCGGATGCCGTTGCACCAGCAGCAGGTAACTGGCGAGGGCGGCACAGGCGCAAGTGGCGATGATCACCGCCATGACCACCGAGGTGCCGTCGTGTAGATGACCCACCAGTATGCCCGCTACCGCGGCCACGGCCATCTGTCCGAATCCGAACAGGGCCGATGCTGAGCCCGCCATGCGCGGGAAATTTGCCATTGCCCCGGCCATGGTCTGGGGTAACACCATACCGGTGCCGACCATGAACAGGGTTTGCGGCAGGATCACCGCCCAAACGTTGTAAACGCCACTGAGTGCCAGGGCGGCCATCAGGCTTCCGCCGGCGACCGCAATCACCAGTCCCCGCACCAGAATCTGGTCGGGCACCAGTTTGCTGCCCAGGCGGATGGCGGTCAGGTTGCCGGTGACATAGCCCACCACCATGCAGGCGAAGAACAGGCCAAAGTGCTCAGGCGCCACACCCAGGAAGTCGATCAGAACGAAAGACGAACCGGACAGGAACGCGAACAGGCCGGAGAAGATCAGTGCGTTGGTCAGGGTGTAGCCAAGGAAGCTGATATCGGTGCCAATGCTGCGATAGTTGCGCAGCAGGCTGCACAGCCGCAACGGCTGGCGGTATTCCGGGCGCATGGGTTCGGGAATGCCGAAAGCCACCACTACTGCCATAACCAGGGCGTAGGCGCCCAGTACCAGGAAAATGGACGACCAACCAGGCTGGCGACCAGTACACCGCCGATGGTTGGGGCGATGGCCGGCGCGAGGGCCATGATGCTGGCCAGAATGGCGAGGATCTTGGCCGCTTCGCGCGGTGTGTAGATATCCCGAATGGCGGCCCGGCCCAGTACCGGGCCAGCGGAGCCACCCAGGGCCTGCAGTACGCGGCACAGAGTCAGGGTTTCTATGTTGGTGGCCAGGGCACAGCCAATACTGGCGATGGCGAACAGGATGAAGCCGCCAATCATGATCGGCTTGCGACCAAAGCGGTCGGCGAGCGGCCCACAGATCAGCTGGGCGATGGCAAAGCCTGCCATGTAAAGGCTCAGGGTCAGCTGAACCTGATCAGTTCCGGAGCCAAAATCGCGCCCGATCTGCGGCAGCGCCGGCAGATACATATCGGTCGCGAGCGGGCCGAGGGCTACGGCGGCCGCTAGCAGAATGGTTGTCCAGACACTGGTTAACGTAAGCATTTATCTTCCTGAATTGGGAGTGGCCGACTGGCGTACAGGCTGTCCAAAACCCGCTCAAGCACGTCCATGTGGCGCTTGAGCTCCGCCATCCATGGCTCCGCACAGTTTTGGACAGCCTGTACGCCAGCCGGCGATCAAACTATGGAAGGGGAGTCTATGGGCTAGTAACCAGGAAGATAACGGCCGCAGGCTTCATACAATATATGAACAATATCGATTGATTATGAGTTGAGGCCGTTCATGGTGGCGGCGACGCTGTTGACCTGGTTGCGTAACCAGCGGTGGGCCGGGTCGTTCTGGTTCCGGCGGTGCCACAGCATCAGCAGCGTAAAGGGTTTGAAATCAAAGGGCAGCGGAGTCCAGGCGAAGTCGCGGAGCAGGTGCTTGCTCATCAGTTCCGGCGCCGTGGCCAGCATGTCTGTGCCGCGCAGGAACTCGGGCAGGCCGGAGAAGTTGGATACGGTCACCAGGGTGCGGCGGGTCAGGCCGCGGGCGGAGAGCGAGGTTTCCAGGCCAGGCTTTTCGCCGGTGGCAAACAGCAGGGCAATGTGGTCGGCCTTCAGATATTCCGGCAGGTCCTTGGGCGCGTCGCGCTGTTCCGGATCGTAGAACACCACCATGCGGTCGGCCATCAGCCTCGCTGCATGATGTCGGTCGCCTCCGGGGCATGGGGCGAGATAATCAGGTCGCATACGTCTTTTCGCAGCATGTCGGCATTGGGAATACCGGAGGGAATCACTTGCAGCCGGATGCCCGGGGCCTCTCGGCGCAGGGCCGCGACCAATGGTGGCAGTAACAGATCGCGCTGGTAGTCGTTGGCGGCAATGGTAAAGGTGAATTCGGCGGTGGCCGGTGAAAACGGTGGACCGGAGGACAGCGAATGCAGGTCGTCCAGAATCTGGCGAATGTGTGGGCCAGCCTGCAAGGCGTAGCGGTAGGGGCAATGCCGCGCCCGGATTTGACGAACAGGGAGTCGCCTAGCGCCTGCCGCAGGCGGTCCAGGGTGTGACTGACCGCAGATTGCTGACGCCGAGCTTCACGGCAGCACGGGATACGCTGCCTTCGTCGAGGACCGTTACGAAGGTGCTGAGGGCGCGAATGTCGAGATTGAATGTATCAACGGGGTTCATGAATGGGAGTTTACCCCAGTCACTCACCGGTCGAAACGCCTAGCGCGATGTCTGGCCCTGGATAAAGGTTGCCATGGCCGCCACCATTTGGTCGTACCAGGGGTTATAGGTCAGTCGGCTGGTGGGGACTGAACGGGCATCGTCGTGCCAGGCACTGAACCAGAGTTGGCTCTCCGGTACCTGTCTGCAGTCGTCCAGCGAGAGTCCGTTGGGCTCCAGGCAACGCTGGAGCACTGCGCCGGCCCCGTAGAGCTCGTTGTTCGGCGCCACTGCCAAGGCCTGGTGCGAGAACTCCAGGATGTTGGCTTCAGGCAGGTAGCTGTTCAGGAACGACAACCGTTCATCCTGCCAATTTTTGGCCCAGGATTGTCGGGTGTCCCGGAATATGAGCATGCGGCTGGCCGGGTGGACGAAGTCCCTCCGGAACCGCTCGGTGAGGTAGTTCAGGTTGATCACTGAGTCCGCTTCGGTCGCCACAAGGAACAACGGCAAATTTGCCGATGCCGGCTGTTCGATTGCCTGCTGGGTTTTTCGGAGCACGTCGCCAATCTGGACCGCAGCGTTGAGGGTTACCGACTCGTATTTGACCGGGTTCAGTTCCGGTTCCTCTTCAACAAAATCTGCGAAGACGTCGGCAATGCCCGCCAGCCATAGATAGTTTCGCAAGCCATTCAGTTGCCAGGCCGGCGCGATTGCGACCAGGCCCCGGGGAGCAGGCTTTTGTCCGGACAGTGCGTACTCGGTGGCCAGTGCACCGCCGAGTGAAAAGCCGCCGATGAAGGAGTGGTCGACGTCCCGGGCCAGAGTCTCGAAGTGGGTACTGACTTGCTCGCGCCAAATAGTCGCTTCGGCGTCGATCATGTCACCGGGGCGGGTGCCGTGTCCTTGCAGCAGGATGGTTCTGACTTCAACGCATTGGGCCGCGAGGGATTGGGCAAGGTCTCTGAACACAAACGGGGAGTCGCTCAGACCATGGATCAGCAACAGGCCGGTGGTCGGTTGGCCCGCACAGTGGTTGGCGGCCGGCGAGCGAAAAGGCAGATTCCACGCGATTTGCTGCTCCCGTGGAAATCCCTCTACCGGGATCAGGTTGCGCTCCAGGTAACCCTGAACGTGTGCCTGGTATTCATCGAAGTCTCCGTAAGGTTCGGCGTCCAGAGCTTCTGGGCCAGGTTGGTAAAGTGCCGAGCTGGGTGTGCAAGCGGATACGGTGAGCACAAGCAGAAAGGCCGCAATGCATGCGGTTGCGCTGAGTCGGTGCTGGCGGAAGAGAAGGGTTGGGCGCTGGCGCATGGTGTTGGTATATCTGATAGGGTTGAGTGATCGTTCAAGTCGTTATGGTGAAAGATACGGCGGATTGGGCACAACTGGATGAGGAGAAGATCGAAATGACTATGCGACTGGCATTTGATGTCTACGGCACCCTGGTCGATCCAATGGGCATGTCTGATCTGCTGCAGCAGGATGCCGGCGGCAATGCCGGAGCGGTCGCTGCCTTGTGGCGGGAGAAGCAGTTGGAGTTCTCTTTTCGCAAGGGCCTGATGCGGGTGTATGAGGACTTCGGTGTCTGTACCCGGCAGGCGCTGAGGTTTGCTATGGCGACTCACAAGCTGCCGTTGTCCTCTGAGCGTGAGGACGAGTTGATGACGGCCTATCTGTCGCTGCCGGCGTTCGACGATTCCCTGCCGGCCCTGAAAGCTCTAAAAGGCCAGTACGCTGTTTGCCTTTTCCAACGGCAGTTACCCGGCGCTGGAGAAGGTGTTGGGCCACAACGATCTGCTGGAGCAGTTCGAGGGGTTGGTGTCGGTAGATGACTTGAAGAGTTTCAAGCCGGACCCGGCGGTGTATGCCTATGCCCGACGTAAGACCGGGGCCTGGGATGAGCCGCTGTGCCTGGTGTCCAGCAATGCCTGGGATGTGATTGGGGCGCGGGCGGCTGGGTTGCTGGCGGTTTGGGTTAAGCGGGATTCGGAGAAGGTATTTGAGGATTGGGGGATTGACCTTCGGCGGTGATTGGTTCTTTGAGTGAGCTGCCGGAAACCCTGGCTAATCTCTGACTTCGGAGGTGAGTGCGCCGAGCGGATGTTTTCAAAACCCGCTCAAGCACATCCCTGTGGCGCTTGAGCTCCGCCATCCATGGCTCCGCACAGTTTTGAAAACATCCACTCGGCGCCCTCGCGAAGCCTGTTATTGCCGTCCTTTCAGGCGCTTAGTCCGATCGTTCCGCCAACCATTCAGCCAGCTCAAGCCAGCTGGCTTTCGGCGCCTTGCTGCCCGCCAGAATACCCATGTGGCCACCGGGTACGACGCGGAAGGTGACGTCGACTGAGCGGATGTGCTGCTGGATCTTGGCCACCGCGTCGGGCATCGCCAGGGTGTCGGTTTCCCCGGCGATTGCGAAGATGCTGGAGGTGACGTTTTCCAGTCGGGCCACATCTTGGCCAATCTGTATTTTTCCCCGTGATGGCTGGTTGGTGATTAACAGGCGCACCACCGCGTCCTGCACGATTCCCCCCGGATAGGCCACCATGCGGTCCAGGAAGGCCGAGGTGGTGGCGTGGTCGGCGACGAATTCCCGGTCGCCGAGTTTTGCCAGTAATTCCCAGTAGCCCTTGAAACTGCCAATGGGGTTGGTCAGTTTGAAGCCAATGGTGTTCGCCCAGCCAGGGCTGTGAAACCAGTCTGGCTTGAGGTCGTGAAGTTTGAAGCCGGTACGGCGCTGGACAAAATCTGACGCGCCGGACACTCCCTGGTACAGCAGTCCCATCAGCCCGGAGGCGTGGCTGTCGATGGGCGAGCCCACGACGACGGCGTTGCGGACGTGCTGGTCTTTACTGAGTGCCGAATAAAACAGGGTGAACATGCCGCCCAGGCTCCAGCCGTGCAGGGTCAGTTCCTGTTCGCCGCTGTGTTGGCGTACCCGGTTCAACGATGCCGGCAGCAGTTCCGCCACGTAGGTGTGCAGGTTGTAGTGGCTGTGGGCCCGGGTTGGCATGCCCCAGTCGATCAGGTACACCTCAAAGCCCTTGGCCCGCAGGAATCGCACCAGGCTGCGCTGGGGGAACAGGTCGTAGATCAGCATGTTCACCGCCAGGGGCGGGATGATGACGATGGGCGTGCGGTGGCTTTGCCGCTGCACCGGGATCACGGTGTCGTCCAGCTCGATGAAGTCTTCTGCCAGCGGAGGGTAGTAACGCAGGCTGACCAGACCGTCGCTGTGCAGGGTCTCAAACGGAGTTTGTCCGGCTTGCACCAGGCTGGCGGCCCGGAATACCCGATCGAAGGCGTTGCCGGCATAGAGGGCGGTTTGCCGGGGCAGTCCCGCAGCTTTCGCAGTGGCGGCTTTGAGCAGGTTTGGCATGGGTGTTTCCATCACAAGTAGTAACGATATTAGGGTGAGCCGTAGTCTGCGCTCACCATAAGGCACCAGGCCAGCCGCGGCTATGGCAGATCCGTCCAACCGCGTGGGCAAGGTGGTCACTTTCGGCCACTGCCCAAGTGAGTCGCTGGTTGCTATCATTGCCAGCCATTCAGACAACAATTACCACAGGAATCGCATGCTCAGTTTCCTACCGGCTCCCGTTATAGGCGTTATCAATTCCATCCTGCTCGGCATCAACACCTTGTTTTGGTGCATCCTGCTCTACATTCCGGCGGTATTGAAGCTGGTGGTTCCCCACAAGGCTTCCGGGTTTTGTGCACCAAGTTGATCATTGCCATTGCTGAGGCCTGGGTCGCTTGTAATGGCGCCTGGATGAAGCTGACCCACGCCACTCGTTGGGACGTCAAAGGCGCCGAAGAGCTGGAGCGGGAAAGTTGGTACCTGGTGCTCAGCAATCATCAGAGCTGGGTGGATATTCTGGCGATGCAGCGGGTGTTCAATCGCCGGGCGCCGTTCCTGAAGTTTTTTCTGAAGCAGCAGTTGATCTGGGTACCGGTGATCGGCCTGGCATGGTGGGGGCTGGATTTCCCGTTTATGAAGCGTTACACCCCGCAATATTTGATCAAGCATCCGGAGAAGCGGGGTGAAGACCTGAAGGCGACCCGCATTGCCTGTGAGAAGTTCCAGCATACTCCGGTCAGCGTGATGAACTTCGTCGAGGGCACTCGCTTTACCCAGGCCAAGCACGACAAGCAGAAATCTCCTTACCAGCACCTGCTGGTGCCGAAAGCCGGTGGTGTCGCGTTCGTACTGGATGCCATGGGGGATTCGATCGAGACCCTGGTGGATGTAACCATCGCTTATCCGGATGGCGCGCCCACGTTCTGGGATTTCATCTGTGGACG
This sequence comes from Marinobacter similis, assembly GCF_000830985.1. Classification (GTDB taxonomy): domain Bacteria; phylum Pseudomonadota; class Gammaproteobacteria; order Pseudomonadales; family Oleiphilaceae; genus Marinobacter; species Marinobacter similis. The sequence goes on from NZ_CP007151.1 coordinate 3,794,080, forward strand.
GGTGAAGGACATTCGGATGGAGATCCACACGGTCGCCATTCCGGATCACCTCAAGGGCCGGGATTATTCAGCAGAAGCGGAGCACCGCAGGAACGTGAAAGACTGGCTGGCGGAACAATGGCGCGCCAAGGACGAACGACTTGAGCGCATGCTGGGTTGATGCGGCCGGGATGACGACTCAGGTCTGGTCGTCATCCTCTTCCACTTCGTCAGGGTGTTCGCGCTTGTAGCGCTCCCATTCTTCCCAGTCATGAGGCGTACCCGCATGGGGCCGGCGCAGGTGCTTGGCGTGCTCCATTGCGTTGTGCCGCAAGCTGTGGTCCCGCTCCTCTTCTTCCGTGTCGAAACCGTATTTTTTCAGAAACTCATCGGGCTTGATGGGCATAACGCACCTCGCTATAGCTCACTAAAACTGCCGCTCTATATAATTACGATGCGCCTGCCCCAGCGGTTTATCAACCGTTGTTGGTGTCGCTGCCGCTTTGGATTTCCTCGGCCTCCACCAGTGTGAAATTGATCTGACGACGCTCCTCGTCAACATTGGCGAAGGTGACCTTCACCGACTGTTCCAGTTGGAAGATGCGGCCGTTCTTGTTGTGGATCAGGCGCAAGGTGACCGGGTCAAAGCCGTATTTGCCGTCCAGATCCTTGCAGCTGACGAAGCCTTCCAGGCCGTTGGCGTCGAGCCGGACGAAGAACCCGGCCGGCACGGTACGGCTGATGGTTCCGGTCATGGGCGCATCGCCCAGGGTCCGGGCAAAGTCGCTCTTGAGCCAGGCTTCCAGGCTGTTGGCTGCCTGACGCGCGTTGATCTGGGCCTGCTGCAGGGCATCCAGCTGCTCGGAGGTCAGGGCTTTGAGCGGGTGGTCCCACAATGCAGACTTGATCAGCCGGTGCACGTAGAAGTCAGAGAACTTGCGCAGCGGTGAGGTGAAGGTGGTATAGGCGTTCAGCCCCATGCCCTGGTGTGGCGCGGGCTGGAAGCCCAGTTCGGCGCGGGCCAACTGACGGGAAATTATTGCCTTGACCGGAACCTCGGCGGCCAGCTGTTCGGTCTGGGTCATTAGTTGCCGGAATCCGGCGGGGCTGGTGGCGTCTACTTCGGCCAGCTCCGGGGCGTGGCTTTGCAGCAGCGCGCGGATGTTGTCGATGCGATCGTCCCGGAGTCCGGGATGCTGGATGAACAGGCCGGAGGGCTGTTGGCTCAGGAAATCCGCCGCGCACCGGTTCGCCGCCACCATGCACTCTTCAACCAAGCGATGGGCTTCATTCTGTGCCGATGGTTCAATCAGGCGAATGCGCCGGTTCTCGTCCAGGCGCAACCGGAATTCCGGCCGATCGCCGCTGAGCAGGGCGTGTTCGGTGCGCCATTTGCGCAGGGCAGTGGCGGCCTGGTGTAGTTGGTCCAGGCTGTTGGCAACGGCATCGGGCAACGCCTTGATGTCGTCGTCCTCGCGGCCTTCGATCAGGTTGGCCACCAATTCATAGCTGAGCTTGCGCTGGGAGCGGATCACCGCCTGGTGGAAGCTGTAGTCACCCAGCTACCGTCATTGTTGACCTGCAGGTCACACACCAGTGCCAGACGATTCACCTCCGGCATCAGTGAGCACAACCGGTGCTCAGGCCATCGGGCAGCATTGGCAGCGGCTCGCCCGGGAAGTAGATGGCGGTGGCGCGATTGAACGCTTCCTGCTCGGCGGCACTGCCGGGCTCGATCACCGACGTCGGATCGGCGATGGCAATCGACAGGGTCCAACCGGTGGGGTTGGGTTCGGCCAGGAGGGCATCGTCCATGTCCTGGGTGCCCGGGCTGTCGATGGTGACGTAAGGTTGTCCGGTCCGGTCTTCCCGGTCGCTTTCGCGAGCCTGGATATCCTGTTCTCCCAGGCCGTCGACCTGGGCCTGGACCGGTTCCGGCCAGGCGTCTGCCAGATCGAAGGTGGCCAGGGTCAGCGCCCGTTCAATGCCAGGATCACCGGTCTTGCCAATCACTCGCAGGATTTTGGCCTGGCCCTTGCCATCTTTGATCGGGTGTTTGTGGATCTCGCAATAGATATAGTCGTCCGGTTTCGCATTCATGCGCTCTTTCGGCGGAATGAAAATCCAGCGATTGATGCCAGGGGTTTCCGGCACCACAAAGTGACCTTTGCCTTTAATCAGGTAGCGGCCAACGAAGGTGCTCAGGCGGGTTTCCAGCAGTTCATCCACTGCGCCTTGAGTCTTGCCTTTCTCGACTTCCTGCTCGGTGACGTTGACGCGGTCGCCGGGCAGCACCTTCTGCATTTCTTCCGGGGGTAGAAAAACGTCCCGACCTTCATCCAGGGCGACGAACCCGAAGCGTCCATTGGTGGCTTTAACCGTGCCGGGGAAGACGATCTTGTTGTCGTGGATATCGGATTTCAGCTGGCGCAACTGGCTGATAGCGTCGGCATTGAGCATGAATGGACCTGGCTGTTAAAAAGAATGTTGGGCGGAGTATAACGGTTATGGTCCATGCGTCAGATAGCGGACTTCCCAAACTAGATCTCGGCCCAAAATCGCTGGAGATTGGCCAGGGACTTGGTGAGTAGATCGAACTCGGCGGTTTTGCCTTCGCGTTCAAACAATTGGCGCCGGGCGGTGTCGAGATCGAACAGCACTTCCCGCTGGGCCGGGTCGCGGATGGTGCTCTGAATCCACCCAATGGCGACACGGCGCTGGCCCTGGCTGACCGGTTCAACCCGGTGCAGGGTGGAGGAGGGATAGACTACCGCCGAGCCCGCCGGCAGTTTGTATCTTTGTTCGCCGGCGGTGGTTTCAGTCACCAGTTCGCCGCCCTCGTAGCTGTCCGGGTCATCCAGAAACAGGGTGAAGGAGATATCCGTGCGCAGCCGGCCTGGCCCCCGGCCCATCACCGGGTCATCCACGTGGTTACCGTAGGTCATGCCGTCGCGGTAACGGCTGAACATTGGGGGCGTCATCTTGGCGGGCCTGACTGCCATCTGGAACACCGGGTGTTCGGTCAGGGCCTTTTCCACTTCTGCTCGCAGGGCACGGGCGGCGTCGTCGGCCATCTGCATCTGTTCGTTGTTCTTGACCAGGCGAGCATGCCAGCCGGCGGTCTTGCGACCGTCATCGAAGCTGCCATTGTCGAGCGCGGCGCGAACGCGTTTCAGCTGCTCGTCGCTCAAAATCTGGCCGATACACAGAATCATGGTGGGCTCCAATTCGTAATACGAATAATTTGCAAATAAGACAGTTATTGATTCATCATGCACCACCATTGACCGACCTTCAATATTGCCGTCGTTGGCCAAGCGAAACGGCGGAGTTCAGACAGGAGCAAGTGAATGAAAAACCAGACTGTAAAACTGTGGACCGGCATCGGTATGGCCACACTTATCGCGGGCTGCGGCACCCTGGGCGGTGAAGGTGGCGAAGGCGGAGAGCACTACGACGATCAGCTGCACGCCTCTTCCCACGGCGGCGAAGGTGGTGAAGGCGGCGAACACCACGGCGGCGAAGGCGGTGAAGGTGGCGAACACCACGGCGGCGAAGGCGGTGAAGGTGGCGAACACCACGGCGGTGAAGGTGGTGAAGGCGGCGAACACCACGGCGGCGAAGGTGGTGAAGGCGGTGAACACCATGGCGCCGAAGCCGGTGCAGCTTTCAGTTATTTCGCGGCCGGCGGTGAAGGTGGCGAAGGCGGAGAAGGCGGAGAAGCCGGCAGCTCTGTTTCTTCGGTCACCTCTGACGGCGCCTATGTCGCCATGCTGCAGATGATGCAGGGGCACCTGCTGGCGGCCCGCGAACTGATCAAATCCGGTGAGGTGGCCGAAGGCCGTCCGCACCTGACGCACCCCTGGGTTGAGGTTTACCCGATGGCCGAGCCGGGCCTGGAGCATCGTGGCCAGAATGGCCTGGGTGGACACCTGAAGGCACTGGCGGAAAAATCCGGTGGGATCGAGGACTGGAGTGATATCAATCAGCAGTTCCAGGCGGCCTGGGTTGCCATCGAAAAAGCCGCGAATAACGTCGGTGAAAAAGGTGTGAGCAGCGCAACCGTTTCCAAGGTCGTCCTGTCGCTGACCAAGCAGGCGGTGTTGGAGTATGACGAGGCGCTGGAAGAGGGCCAGTTCGTGGCTGTGCACGAGTACCAGGACGGTCGCGGCTTTGTCCGTGCCGCCCGCGAGTACCTGGACGGTCAGCAGGCGCTGCTGAAGCGGGACAACAAAGAGGCCTGGCGCGTAGCCAGCAAGGCTCTGGATGATCTGCAGAAAGCCTGGCCGACGGCCGTGCCGCCTGAGCAGCCGGTGGTTCCGGTAGCTAATCTGTACGCGGCCCAGGCCCGGTTGGAATTGGCGCTGGCACCATATCTGTACTGATCAGGCGTGAAGCCGGGGTCTCGATGACCCCGGTTTGCCCGTCCTATCCCGCTTTTCAGTTCTCCGTCAGGACGCTTTCGTCATCCCGCCGTTCGATACACACCCGATTACGACCACCTGCCTTGGCACGGTAGAGCGCTCGATCGGCGTACCGAAGTATTCTATCGCCGGTGTCGCCCGGGTTGCATAGGTAGCCGCCAACGCTGAGCGTAAACGGAGAACCGGTCTTTTTGCCTTCCTGCTCCACCGATTGTCGGATTCGTTCGGCGATCTGTTTCAGAGTTGGGTGGTCACAGGGCGAGAGTACCACCACAAATTCGTCGCCACCCCAGCGTCCGGGGTGATCGTAGGGCCTTACACTGGCCTTGAGCCACAGTGCGACCCGACACAATATGTCATCGCCGGCCTGGTGCCCGAGTTCGTCATTGATGGCCTTGAAGTGATCAATATCGAGCCAGAGAATGCCAAAGCCACTGCCCTGACGTCGGGCGCGCTGTATTTCATCCTCCAGAATTTCGTCCAGGCCACGTCGGTTTTTGAGCCCGGTGAGCGGATCAATACGCGCCAGTCGAGATAGTTCATCGGTTCGGGCGGCGACTTTTTCTTCCAGTTCCCGGGTGGAGTGTTGGAGCGAATAGGCCATTTTCTCGAAATGGTCTGCCAGTCGGCCGATTTCGTTGTTGGGCTTGTCTAGTTTGGGCAGCTCAAAACTTCCCGCGCGCACCTTCTCGACAGCATGTTCAAGGGTCACGATCGGTTTCAGGATGCGCGTCCGAATAACCAGATGGAACAGGCCCAGAGTGACCAATAATGTGGTCAGAAACACGGCGATCAGTGGCCATAGGTGGCTTTTGGGCAGCAGGGTGTTTAGATCCAGCAAGGTGATTTCGAACCAACCGATCGCTGGTAAGAAGGCGATGCCGGCCAGGTGCCGGCGACCGTCCACAGTCACAAAGTCACTCTCTACGTGTCCGGTCTGGTTCGGGTTGTCTTTCAATCGTTGCAACATGCCCAGCACCCGTTCCTTGTCTTCCGGGTCTTCAAACAGCAGATCGACGGTGTTTTTCTGACCCTCAGGTTTGATGATGCTGGCAAAATCGATGTAGTTGCGGTCCCGGTAAAGTTGAATCGCACCGTTGTAATCCACGAACAGGGTAGTAATGCCGTCCTGGTCAATATCAACAATGTCCTGCAGGAAAGTATCCAGATTCAGTCCGGTGCCCACCATGCCGACAATGCGATCAGTTTCATCGCGCATCAGCACATCAATCCACAGTTTGGTGACGCCCAGCTCGGTATCAGGGTTCACATTCAGGTGGAAATCCCTGCCTTCTTCGATGAGGTGAAAAAACCAGGCGTCGTCGGGTTTTTTGGGGTCTAGAACGTACTGGAATTGGTTACCGGCAAAGTCATTGGCGGCATTGTTGTAGTAGTAGTGGCCATTCTCGCGCAGGGCGACAAAGTAGCTGTTGTCGCGGAAATTACTCCGGAAGCTCTCCATCTGACGAATGGCGTTAGCTTTAAAAATTGGGCGGTCGGGCGCTTTGGCCCAGCTTATCAGGGTGGAGGAACGGGCCATCTGCCGGGCCAGGCCAATCTCCCGTTCCAGCGACTGCAGCAGACGTGCGCTGTCATAGCGAACCTGAATCTCCGCAACCTGCTCGCCCCAGCGCTCGATGAGATGCTCCGACAGCTCGCGATAGGCGAGCCAGGAGGCAGCCGACGCGATGATGATCAGTCCGGCAAGCAGGCCTAGGATTCGGGTTTTCAAACTCAAGCGGACGTCCTGTCAGTAATCGGGTTAGGCGAGGCTAAATAATAGAACACCCAGTAACCAGAGTGTAGAAAAAACACCCTGGGAAGCCTCGCATGGGCTGGCGACCTTGGTGTCGTGACAGGGGCGCGACAGGGGCGCAACAGCGCCCGTGTCCAGCTCTATGCACACCCAGGCCTATTGGTTGTGCTCTGAAAAAATCCGAGTTTGGCCCTCGTTATTGAACAGAAGCACCTGGTAAGGGTCTTTGCGGTCCCCCATTTCCATGCCTGGTGAACCGATAGGCATGCCCGGTACGCTGAGGCCTCGAGCTTTTGGCGCGTCGGCAATCAGGCGTTGAATATCGCTGGCAGGCACGTGGCCTTCGATGACGTAGTCACCGACAAAGGCGGTGTGGCAGCTTGCCAGGGCTGGCGTCAGTCCAGCGTCGCGTTTGATCGGATTGAGGTTGTGGGTCTCGGTAACGTCCACTTCAAAGCCGTTAGCTTCAAGATGTTTGACCCAGTCTTCGCAGCAGCCGCAAGTAGGCGATTTGTAGACATGAATGTTCTGGGCCGCTCCGGCAGCCAGCAGCGGCGTACTGAATCCCAATGCCGCGGTCAGGGCCAGTCCAAGTGCTTGTGATTTCATGAGAATGTCCTTCTGCAATAGAGCGTTAGTGTTGGCTATGGTCTTGATCAGAGCTTTCGCCGGTTGAGGACGATAGCCAGAACCACCAGACAATTGCGGCCATGAGGGCGATGCCACCAGCGTTGACCATAAAGGTTTCCATCAGTTCCGCGCCTCCTGTGCAGTTTGATTTGATTTTGTCATTGCCTGCGCTGGCTTCTGGCTTGTTCTAAAAAATCGTAATCGGTTGGCGTTGGACACCACGGTGACCGACGACAGCGACATGGCCGCCCCCGCCAGAATCGGACTCATCAGGATGCCCCACACCGGGTACAGCAGGCCGGCGGCGACCGGAATGCCCAGACTGTTGTAGACAAAGGCACCGAACAGATTCTGGTGAATGTTTTTTACGGTCGCGCGGGATATTTCGATGGCATCCGGCACCCCATGCAGGGAGCCCCGCATCAGGGTAATCCCCGCACTTTCAATGGCCACGTCAGTGCCGGTTCCAATGGCAAAGCCGACATCGGCAGCGGCCAGGGCGGGGGCGTCGTTAATCCCGTCACCGACCATGGCCACGGTGTAGCCCTTACCCCGCATGGCACTGACCACCTCGGCTTTGTCCTCCGGGAGCACTTCCGCCCGGTAGTCGTCAATGCCGGCTTTGGCTGAAATAGCCTGGCGGTCGCGTCTATGTCACCGGTTACCATCATCACCTTGATCCCGGCCGCGTGCAGGCGTTCGATGGCGGCCCGGGAGTCGGCTTTGATGGCGTCGGCGACACCGATAACCCCTAAGACGTCGCCATCAAGAGCCAGGAACAGGGGGGTGCCAGCCTCCTCGGTAATGGCCCGGGCGGCTTCATCCAGATCCGGAAGTTCGAGCCCCTCATTCTCCAGCCAGCGCCGGTTGCCCAGGCGCAGCGCCTGACCCTGGAAGCTGCCCCGGACGCCCTTACCATTCAGGGCTTCGAAGTCAGTGACCTTCTCGATGGCCACGTTCTGCTCGCTGGCTTGGGTGACAATGGCTTCTGCCAGCGGATGTTCGGAATGTTGTTCGAGCCCGGCGGCCAGACCTAGCAGTCGGTCTTCATCGCCATCCACCGCATGCACCCGGGTAACGGTTGGGCGGCCTTCGGTAATAGTGCCGGTCTTGTCGAGAATTACCAGGTCGAGCTTGCCTGCCGTCTGCAGGGCATCACCCTGGCGAATCAGTGCCCCGTATTCGGCGGCCTTACCGACACCAACCATTACCGACATGGGCGTGGCAAGCCCCAGGGCACAGGGACAGGCGATGATCAACACGGTGGTGGCCGCCACCATCATATGCACCACGGCCGGTTCTGGTCCGAGGTTGAACCACACCAGCGCCGCTACCACAGAAATCAGCATGACCGTGGGCACAAACACCGAGGAAATCCGGTCCGCCAGCCGACCGATCGCCGGCTTGGAGCCCTGGGCCTTCTTCACCAGTTTGATGATTTGAGCCAGGGCGGTGTCACTGCCTACACGCGTGGCCTCGTAGATGATGCTGCCGTGGGTGTTCAGAGTGCCCGCGGAGACGCGATCGCCCTCGCCTTTGCTGACCGGCATGGGTTCACCGGTGAGCATGCTTTCATCGATTCGGGTGTTGCCCTCGGAGATGACCCCGTCCACTGGCAATTTCTCACCCGGACGAACCCGGATGCGGTCGCCCTTGACGACCTCCTCTACCGGGATATCCCGCTCCTCACCGTCACGCAGTACGCGGGCGGTTTTTGCCCGCAGATCCAGCAACCGCCGGACCGCTTCCGAGGTCTTGCCTTTGGCCCGCAATTCCAGGGCCTGGCCGAGGTTGATCAGGCCAATGATCATGGCCGAGGCCTCGAAATACACATGCCGCGCCATCTCCGGCAACGCATCCGGGATACTGGACACCACAATGGAATAGAGCCAGGCGGTGCCGGTACCCAGGGCAATCAGCGTATCCATGTTGGCGTTATGGTGCCGGAACGCCTTCCAGGCACCGGTGTAGAAATGCCCGCCGGTGGTGGCCATCACCAGCAGAGTAAGTCCGCCAAGCCCAAGCCAGAGGATTTGATTGGCCTCGGTCACCATCATGGTGCCGAACCCCATGCCCCATACCATCAGGCCAACGCCCAGGGTCAGACTCACCGCCATCTTGATCAAAAGGTTACGGTAGAGGGCGCGGTCCTCTTCCTGCCGGCGCTCGTCGGCCTCATCTTCATTCTCAATGACCCGAGCGCCATAGCCGGCGCTCTCGACAGCCCGGACCAGTGCCTGTGGGTCGGCATGGCCGGTCGCGGTGGCGGTATTATCGGCCAGATTCATGTGCGCCCCGGTTATCCCGGGTACCGAAGTCAGCGCCTTTTCGATGGTGCTCACACAGGAAGCGCAGGTGGCCCCGCTCACCGACAGGGCAACCTGATCGCCGTTATCCGCCGAAGGGCTGGCGCCGGCGCTGGCATCCTCGGCCTGGGCCTTGGCAGTGTCGGCCGGCGGCGCTGATGCCTCGTGGCTCTCGCAGCAACTGGCTGGTTCGGCCTGTGAGATCGGTTGGGCCGGGTACCCGGCTTCAGAAACCCGGCGCGCCGCGTCGTCACGGTCAACATGGTCTGGCAGCGCGACCGTATGCTGTTCCAGATCCACCTCAACCAGGCTCTGATCGCCAGTGACCGGCTCCAACGCGGTACGAATTCGGTTGGCGCAGCCCTGACAGGTAGCGCCGGAAATGGACAGGGCGGTGTGCAGTGTCTTCGGCTCAGGCACGGTTGTTCACTCCTCGTTTCCATTCACGGTTGATGGACTTGCCGCGGGCGTGTCGTCCCAATGCTCAATCAGCCGGCAAATGGTGTGGCCATCCGGCGTACCGTCGGGCATGTCCTGCCAGGCACTCAGCGCAGAGGTCATGCGTTGGCGCAGTGCCTGCAGTTCGCTGATTTCCCGTTCAACTTCAGCCAGGCGCTGCTCAAAAACCTCGCGCACCATGGGGCAGGGCGAATGATGATCCTCGGCCTGATCCAGAATGGCCCGGATTTCCGGCAACGAAAATCCAAGCTGCCGGGCCTTGCGTGCAAAACGCAGGCGCCTGAGGTCATCGGCGTCGAACTGCTGGTAGTTGTTGTCCGGATTCCGGCTCGGATTTAACAGCCCTTCACGGGTGTAGAACCGCACGGTATCCGGATTGACGTCAGCAGCGTTTGCTATGTCTTTGACTTTCATAGCTCAAACCCATTCAGAAGGTTGAACGAGTGCTTGGGTGCCTGTCCTTCCGAAACTGTGCGTAGCCATGGATGGCGGAGCTCAAGCGCCACAGGGGTTTCGCCAAGTGTTTACGAAGCAACGCTTCGTGCGACGGCGAAACGACCGCAATCTGTGATTGCGGGCTGGACCCGCTGGCGGGTGCTTGAGCGGGTTTCCTATCGCACCCCCAATCGGGCACGTCATGCACAAAAGTACAGCTTATAGGAAACAATAAAACCTGTGAGCAACTCACAGGTCAACGGTTTTTTCGGAGGAGGCTTACTGGCCTTTGGCGCGCAGGAAGGTGCCGCAGGTTTTACACTGGTCTGGCGCCATTAACTTGGCTTGCCAACCGATCTTGTTGCCACAAGCAGGGCAGGCCAGTCGAAGTTGCAGCACAATGATGGGGGCAACGATTGCGGCAAGTAGCAGGCCGAGCGGGCCCCAGCTAGTGCCGCTGGACAGACCTAGCTGACTGCTGAACACCAGGATGATGATCAGGGCCAGAAAGGCGAGAATGAAATAATTACGGTTCCAGCGCTCCCAGCGACGGATATCACGATCCTGTTCTGGAGTCAGGTATTTCGACGTCATAACAACTTACCCGGGGAATTTGTCTTTAATGATGGGGTTGGTGTGACGGGATTACAATTCCGAATTTACGGCAATACCCTTCAGCAGCGAACCCTCTGCCATGGCTTGTTCAAGTTTTACGGCGGGAATGGGCCGGCTGATCAAATAACCCTGGGCCACATTACAGTGATTGTCCTTCAGGAAGGCCAGCTGCTCCTCGGTTTCGACGCCCTCGGCCACCACATCCATCCCCAGGTTATGGGCCAGATTGATCACCGCGCGGGTGATCACGGCGTCGTCGTGACGCTTGGTGACTGCATTGATGAAAGAGCGGTCAATTTTGAGAACGTCGACCGGGAAGTCGCGCAAATATCCGAGTGAAGAATAGCCAACACCAAAATCATCAATGGCCAGATGCACGCCCAGTTGCTGCAATCGGGACAGCTGGTCCCGGTTACGCTCGATGTTCTGGATGAACACCTCTTCGGTCAGCTCCACTTCCAGACGGTCGGCAGGCACATTTTCGGACTCCAGCGCCTCGCGAATGTGGTCCACCAGTTCCTCGTCATCCAGTTCTCGTCCGGACAGGTTCACCGCAATCCGCAGGTGTTCGTAAGGCGTGTCCTGCCACTGGGCGAGCTGACGGCAGGCGGCCAAAACCACCCAGCGACCAATATCGGTGATGCGGCCGCTCTCCTCCGCCAGGGGAATAAAGTCGACCGGTGACAACAGGCCCCGCCGGGGGTGCTGCCAGCGAATCAGGCTTCTACACTATTGATTTCACTGTGATCCAGGTCTAGCTGAGGCTGGTAGAACAGGACAAATTCATCATTGCGAAGGGCCTGGCTCAGGTCCTTATCCAGCTCCAGGCGCATAACTTCCCGGTCCTGCATGCCTTCGGTATAGAACTGGTAGGTGTTGCGGCCCTGATCCTTGGCTCGGTAAAGGGCGATGTCCGCGTTACGCAACAGGGTGTCGGCATCGAGACCACTTTGCGGGTACACGGCAATGCCCATGGTCGCGGTCACGTTGAGGCTTGTCCCTGCACTTCGTAGGGCGCTTCAAAGCACTGTTTGACCTCACCCAGCAGGTGGATGACGTCGTCAACGCTGTCCACCTGTTGCTGGCACAGCATAAACTCGTCCCCGCCGGCATAGGCCACCAGAATACGTTCGTCGCCCAGTCCATTGAGCCGCTCAGAGATCTTGATCAGCAGTTCGTCACCAAACTGGTGGCCGAGTGAGTCGTTGAGCATCTGGAAGCGGTCGAGATCCAGCAATACAAGGGCCACCTGGCGCATCTGCCGATCGGCGATGCTCAGGGTGTGGGCCAGATCTTCCATGAAAAACCGGCGATTGGCGAGCCCGGTGAGAGTATCGGTGGATTCCAGTCGGGCCACGTCCTGCTGGATAATCTTGCGTTGATCAATCTCCCGGTCCAGCTCAATGCGGGTTTTCAGTAGGGCACGATTGCGCTTCAGGATCAGCTGCACCAGCAAGGTGGTCAGGCTGGTCAGCAGTCCGAGCAGGGACAGCGAGCCGAAGGTCATGGCGGGCCAGTCACTGCGTTGGTTCTGAACCCACGCTTCGGTGGGGTGCAGGGTGAACGACCAGTTCAGGGTTGGCAGATTGACCGGTTCGGTGTGGGCGAAAATCTCGCTGATGCCGTCCGAGGGTGTCAGTTGATAGGTTCTAGTGTCGCCGGTGATCAGGTCGATCTGGAAGGAATCGAGGATACGGCTGCTGAGCATCTGCTGCGCCAGCACCTCCATGCGGAAGACACCAGCAATAAAGCCATTGTTGTCGGTGCCGGTGCCGACCGGGGCATAGATCACAAAGCCCTGCCCACCCTGTTTCAAGCTGATGACGCCGGAAATGTCGGGGTTGCCGGTTGCGCGGGCCGATTCCAGGGCTTGTCGGCGCTGCTCGGAAAAGGCGACGTTGAACCCAATGACGTCCGGGTTGCCCGAAACGGGTTCAAGCCAACGAATGATGAAGTTTCGGTCAATCCATTCCACCGCCTGATAGACGCCGAAATCCTTGAGGTAACGCCTGGCATCGGCACTCCAGACGGACTCGGGGGTTTCTGGCATGACTTCCAGGCGCTCGGCCATGCGCTGGATGGTTTTTACGTGGATGGAGAATTCGCGTTCAAGGCCGGCGGCCATGGCTTCGGCCTGGTGTTCCAGGTTGGCAGCGATTTGGCGGTTGTCCTGCTGCTCCAGGCCGTGGCGGAGAAGCGTAGCCAGCGCAAGAAACACCAGGAATATCAGAACCGGGAAGACGGGACTCAACAGAACTCGCACGAGGGTTCTGGTGGCTGATGCCGGTTTGCTCACACGTTGCTCCATCACTGAACCGATCCGAACCCGGACGTTGACTGGCTGGGGGGCAACGATTATGGCAGAGCGGGGCAGTGAGTCACAGCCCCGGAATGAAAGTGTGAACGGGTTCTCAGTTCTTTGCTGGCGAATTCAGGCCATTACGGGTGGTAGGCCCAGGCGGGGGATTTCCTGCTTGGGGCAGCGATCCATCACCGTGATCAGGCCGGCGGCCTCGGCGCGAGCCACGCCGGCTTCGTTGATCACGCCAATTTGCAGCCAGAGTACGGGAATCTTGAGCGTAATGGCCTGATCAATGATGGCGTCGGTGCGCTCCGGTGCCAGGAACACATCCACCATATCAACCGGCTCAGGCAACGACGGCAAATCGGCCACCACGGTTTCGCCCAGCAACTGGCGCCCGGCAATCCGGGGGTTAACCGGAAGTACCCGGTAACCCTGTTGCTGCAGAAACACCATGACCTCGTGCGACGGGCGGTTGGTCTTCTCGCTGGCGCCCACCAGGGCAATGGTTCGAACGTTCTCCAGAATGGCCCGAAGCTGTGTCGGCGAGTTGTGTGGCATGGCTGGTTATTACCCGCGTTGCTTAGCGATGGGCCTCGAGACAGACCGAGACAGATTCGGCATAACGCAGGGCGTGAGGCTTGTCGATTTCCACCTGGGCCCACTGCACCGCCGTGTGTTCCATGACAATGCTTAACACCTCGTGTGTCAACCGTTCAAGCAGGGCAAACCGGTTGCCGTCGACATGATGGATGATCTGCTTGGTGATGGTCCGGTAATTCAGCGCCGCCGAGATTTCATTCTCATTGATGGCGTCGGTCGCATCGTAGGTCAGACAGACATTGATCAGCACGTCCTGCTGGTTGTTGATCTCCTCCTCCTTGATGCCGATGTAGGCTCGGAGTAGCAGGTCTTTAATGCGGACCCGGGCCTGATGGTTGCCGGTTACGTCTGTCATAGTGTCTCCGTTCTCCGGTTGGAATCAGCGGTTGTTACCAATGAGATTCAGGAACTCGGTGCGGGTAGCTTGGGATTTTCGGAACTGGCCCAGCATCATCGAGGTCTTCATCCGGGAATTCTGCTTTTCGACGCCCCGCATCATCATGCACATGTGCTGAGCTTCGATGACCACCGCGACGCCCTTGGCGTTGGTGACTTCCTCGATGGCCTCAGCGATCTGCCGGGTCAGATTTTCCTGGATCTGCAGGCGCCGCGCGTACATGTCGACAATCCGGGCAAACTTGGACAGCCCCAGTACCCGGCCCTGGGGCAGGTAGGCGATGTGGCACTTGCCGATAAAGGGCAGCATGTGGTGTTCGCACATGCTGTACAGCTCGATGTCCTGCACTACCACCATTTCGTCCATGGCGGATTCGAACACGGCGTTGTTGACCAGGTCAGACAGACTCTGCTGGTAGCCTTGGGTGAGAAACTGCATGGCCTTGGCGGCGCGCATGGGTGTGTCTTGCAGACCTTCGCGGTCGGTGTCTTCACCGAGCCCATTAATAATGGAGCTATAGTGACCTGCGAGGTCGTCAAGGAGTTTGGTCATAATCAATTCCGATCTGCTGTGTCTTACGAGGCCCAAAGCTTAAGGCAATTTGTTTGTCATCTCTACGCTTTACGAGGCGTGACGGGGAAAAGACCACTTACAAGTCTCAATGGCCTGAAACCAGACACTGGCTATGGCAGCCAGCACGCTATTGTTTTACAGTTTGGGGCTGGATATCCCCGGGGAAAAAGGATGGAGCAGGTAATCGCCGATGCCCGAAAGGCCGTGCCCAGGCACGAAGAGGGTACCCTTGATGGGTGGCAGCAGGGAGGCAAGTGGTTCAAGTACGAAGGCCATGCCATTTTCAGCCGTATGAACGGCCAGGGCGAGCCGCTGGTGTTGCTGCACGGTTTTCCCACCGCGAGTTGGGACTGGAGCCGGGTCTGGCCCATGTTGACCCAGCAATACAGTGTCCTGACCCTGGACCTGCTTGGCTTCGGATTCTCCGACAAGCCCGTTAACTACCCCTACAGCATCGAAGACCAGGCCGACCTTGTTCAGGGTTGGATTGAGGGTCTGGGGCTGAGTTCTGTGCATCTGTTTGCCCACGACTATGGTTGCAGTGTGACCCAGGAGTTGCTGGCCCGGGAACAGGAAGGCGCGCTGCCGTTTGCCATTACCAGTGTCTGTTTCCTGAATGGCGCCCTGTTCCCGGAAGTGCATCACCCGTTGCTTATCCAGAAACTCCTGCGCAGCCCACTGGGTGGTTTGGTTAGTCGCGGTCTGACGCGCCGGAGTTTCGAGCGGAGTTTCCGGCGCCTGTTTGGCAGCCAGAATCCGCCCGATCAGAGTGACATGGAGGATTTCTGGCATCTGCTGACCTACAACAATGGCCGTGGCATCCTGCATAACCTCATTCATTTCATGGAAGAGCGGCGCTGTCACCGCAATCGCTGGGTTCGCGCCCTGCAAAACGCCAGTCAGCCGATGCGGCTGATTTCGGGCACGGCGGACCCGGTGTCCGGCGCCGCCATGGCCAGGCGCTACCGCGAATTGATCGCCAATCCGGATGTTGTCAGCTTGAGGAATATTGGCCACTACCCCCACTTCGAATGTCCGTGGGATGTCTTCGGGGCTTACCGGGAATTCCGCAAGCGGATCGGCTAGGGCTTGTTCCTGCTCAGGTCGCCGCCGAATCCGGCTGGGTGCCGGCGGCAGAGGGTGGCGGTCGCTGGGCGTTCACCACCTGATCGCGGCCTTTGGACTTGGCTTGATACAGCGCCTGGTCTGCTCGGTTCAACCACACCGACCAGGTTTCCCCCCGGCTTACCTCGGCCACGCTGGCGCTGGCGGTCAATTTGATGTCGTTCAGGAATGGCCGCGCGCTGATGCTGGCCAGGAGCTGATGCGCCAGAATATCGGCGTCGCGCTGGCGGGTTTCGGGCAATACAATCATGAACTCCTCACCACCGATGCGGAATAGTTGGTCACTTTCCCGCAGCCGTTTGCGCAGTCGCGTCGCCATCTCTCTCAGCACCTTGTCTCCGGCCTGATGACCCCACTGATCATTGATAGTCTTGAAGAAATCCAGGTCCAATAGCACCAGGCTCGACACCCGCTCGTAGCGCTCCCGCATCTGTATTTGGGTGTTCAGGATGTCGGCTAGCTGGGACCGGTTCAGGCAACCGGTCAGAGGATCGGTGGTGGCCAGCCAGGTCAGCTCTTGTTGCAGCTTGCCCACCAGCCAGGCAAAGACCATGGCGAAGATGCAGGTCAGGCTCAGGGACACGACAATACGCCAGAACTCGGCCTCTGGTAGGTATAAAAAGGAAATGACCGCCATCACGGTAATGAACACGATGTTGCTGGCGGCGGCCTCGCGCAGAGGCAGCAGAAAGAACAGCGCGGTTGCGGCTGGATAGACCCAGTACAGGCCTGAGTGGCCGTTGATCACGGTGGAGTAACCGGCGGCAATCATGGCAAGCAGCGGAAAGAGACGCCCCTTCAGGAAGTAGGTGTTGCGAAACCGGAGAAAGGCGATGACCAGCACTGCGTTAAGGCAGAATAGCCCAAGCAGGGCGGACAGCAGGTAATGTTCCTGCTGCCATTGCACCAGGATCAGCGGGGCGATCGCTACAAACGCCCAGAAGTGCAGGTGGTACATCAGCTGCCGCCGGAAGCCCAGAACGGCCAGGGTGGGATTACGGGCGATTTGGTCAGGTGAGGAAAACGGGTTCAAAACATACTCTCGCTGCCAAGGAAACGCCGGTTACAGCCGGTGCCGGACCGAGCATAACGCCAGCTAGGAATTGTACGACCAGCTAGGAATCGTACGAATAGTAGCATGAACGTCCGGGCAAAGAAGTAGGTACTGTAGTTGCAGACGACATATCTGTTGATTCGGTTGGCTGCCCAGCGGCGGCTTCGTTAAACTTCGCGCATTGACCACAGGGAATTCAACATGACTGCTATCCATACCCGGCCGCCAGCCTTGACCATTCGCGCTGGCCGCCGCGCGCTGCAGCGCCTGAAAGACAAGCCACTTGGTCCGGAAGACGTGCACGTGGTCCCCGGTGCCGCCGGCGGCCCCAAGGCGCTGGGCCTCAGCGGCCTGGACAAAGCAATCTTCGGTGACTGGTTGCCCCGGGCGCCCCAGGAACGCTCGCTGATTGGCTCGTCCATTGGCAGCTGGCGCTTTGCCGCCGTCGCGTCCTCCGACGATCCCAAGTCGCAGTTGGCGAAACTTGCAGAACTTTATACCTCTCAGCGGTTTGCCAAGGGTGTCAGCGCGGCGGAGGTCAGTCGCAAGAGTGTGTTGTTCCTGGAAACGCTGTTAGCCGGTTGTGAGGATTATATTCTCAACCATCCGTGGTATCGGCTGAATGTTGTGGTGGTGCGCAGTCTGGGGATGCTCGAACACGACACCCGGGGCCGGCTTAGCTGGGTCTGATGAATGCCATCAGTGCCAACATGGTTAGCCGCCGTCACCTGGGCCGGTTCATGGAGCGGGGAATTCTGCACGACGCCCGGCTCAAGGCCCCAGTCTCCAAGTTGATTGATTTTCCCAGCCACGAAGTGGCCCTGACCCGTGACAACCTGATGCCGGCCCTGTTGGCGTCGGCGTCCATTCCGATGGTGATGTCCGGGGTTCGAAATATTCCGGGCGCGCCGGAGGGTGTCTATCGGGACGGCGGGCTGCTGGATTACCACCTGGACCTGCCTTATGAGCAGCCCGGGGTGATTCTGTACCCGCACTTCACCGACAAGGTGGTGCCAGGATGGTTTGACAAGACTCTACCCTGGCGCCGTGGCGATGCCACCCGGCTGCAGGACGTGGTGTTGGTGGCACCGTCGAAGGAATACCTGGAGACCCTCCCGGACCGCAAGCTGCCGGACCGGAAGGATTTCGAGACTTACGTGAATAATGATCAGGGCCGGGAGCGAGCCTGGCGCAAGGCGATTGCCGAAAGTGATCGCCTGGGTGATGAGTTCATGGAGCTGACCGAAACCGGCAAGCTGACCGAGGTGCTGCGCCCGCTCTGAGCCTCAGGCCGAGACCGGGCGCCTTTCCGGCAGTCCGGTCGCGATCAGCGCAGCCAGGGCGATCAGCCCGGCGGACAGCCACAGGCAGGCCTCAAGGCCATAAACCTGGTACATCCAGCCCGACAGCACCGTGCCCAGCAGGCGACCGGCGGCGTTGGACATGTAATAGAAACCAACGTCCAGTGAGACACCATCGCCGCGGGCATAGCTGACGATCAG
This sequence comes from Marinobacter similis, assembly GCF_000830985.1. Taxonomy (GTDB): domain Bacteria; phylum Pseudomonadota; class Gammaproteobacteria; order Pseudomonadales; family Oleiphilaceae; genus Marinobacter; species Marinobacter similis. The sequence continues at coordinate 3,812,240 of NZ_CP007151.1, forward strand.
GTAGCTGTGCAGGGACGAATTGATGGCGAACAACACACCGAACAGCAGCAGGCCGCCAACGACTGCCACCTGCGGGGATACCCCGGTGATCAGCCCCAGGGCAATGGCTGCCGGAACCACCGCCAGTAGCGCGGCCCAGAGCACCGCCGGCAGGCGCCCGGCCTGATCGCCGGTGATGCGTGGCGCCAGGGTCTGCACGATGCCGTAGCCAATGACCCAGCTGGCCATGAAGCCACCCACCTGCCAGAAATCCCAGCCGAATACCGTGTGCAGGTATACCGGCAGGGCCACCACGAACCAGACGTCCCGCGCACCGAACAGGAAAAGCCGGGCACCCGAGAGCAGGTTGATCGGGCGGCTTTTGGACAGGATGTCGGTGAACTTGGGTTTGGCCGTGCTCTTGCCAAGTTCTTGCTGTAACAGCACCAGACTCGACAGCCAGATCAGCGCCAGCACCGCAGCCATGGCAATGACCGCACCCTGGAACCCGATCGCCATCAGCAGCACCCCGCCCAGGAAGGCTAATGTTTTTAGTGTGCGGTTAAGCGATCACGTGTAGGTAGTGTTTGTCTAGAAAACTTTCCTCATAGTAATGCCTTTTTCAAGCTAGATTCAGCTTCGTCTGTTGTTATAGCGGGTCGCTTGAAGTCCGATCTCTTAGCTATTTTTGAGTTGCTCTCGAGAAGGGCGACAGCCACAACTTTCCAACATCCAGATACGGCGCTTATAGATGAAGGTTCTAATTGTCGAAGACAACGCGGTACTCGCAGAAAAAATCTCCGCTTGGCTTGCGAAGGAAAACTTTACTGTAGATGTTGCCCAAAACGGAAAAGAGGCAAATTTCTTTGTAGAGACAAGCAGTTATCAGGCGATCATTCTGGATATAGGACTGCCCGACGAGAACGGGCTTTCTTTGATGCAAAAATGGAGAAGCAGTGGCAGAGATGAAGCTATTCTTATTTTAACTGCCCGCTCCAACTGGACAGAGAGAGTTGAGGGCTTGAATGCCGGGGCAGACGATTATCTTCCAAAACCCTTCGAATTCGATGAACTGAAAGCTCGACTTAGCGCCATAATACGAAGAAAAGACGGGCGAGCAACTGATAAGATCATCGTGGATGGTTTTCTACTTAATGCAACCTATAGAACCCTAACAACTCCCGATCATAAAGAGTTCAGACTAACCGCAACGGAGTACCGCCTTTTACAATGCTTTCTTCGCTCTCCTGACAGAGTTTTCTCACAGGACGAACTTGTTGAAGCACTCTATAATATCGAAAGGTGCCCAACCAGAAATGTCGTTCAAGTCTACATAGCCAGGCTAAGAAAGATACTCGGAAAAAAACGAATAAAAACATTGAGAGGACAAGGATATTACTTTGCAAGAGATTCTCTTCAAAAAAGGGTTGAAGCTTAAATGATTTTACTGTGATTTAACCATTTTCCTCAAGGACCAGGGCTCGCCAGATAAATGCGCTGGCCCATAAACCGGGCCAGCTTTCTCAACGATTAACCATTTCGGTGAAAAATACCAAATAGATTAAAAAGACTTAGTCCAGCCCAGCCAAAACTTCGGGTCGTCCGAATTGACCGAACCAAGTGCGTTACTTGAATCGATATCAGCGTACTCCAGATTAACACTAAAAGCTCCAAAGCTTCCCGCATCTTTGGTGACGTTAACAGCTGCATGTCCGTAGCTCGCCTTGCCAATAGACGCCTTGCCATCATCAGTGAAATCATAATAGCCAATCAAAACACCTGTGCTGAAATCGTCTTCCAGTGGCACATCAACTGATGCGTAATAATAGATATCGCCTTGAACGAACAGCCCTTCGCCGCTTACGTCGCTGTTTGCTGTGTAAGCAACACCTATAGATGCAATGCTGTAACTCAACTCTCCGTATATTTCGCCAAAATCAATAGATTCAGGAGCATCAGGGTAAGAGTAATAAATGTAGCCAACATCGTAACCGATATCCTCAATTACACCGGAGAAGCCAGCATAAAGATCAAGCTCGTAGCTCGTCCCATCGCCGAAATCCACATTGGAGCCCCAGCCGCCAACATAAAGCCCCGACGCATGTTCGTAGTCAAGCCCGCCTTGCGTCGCCGTTGAGCCATCTGTTTGTGTCACACCGCGAAATAAGTAGTTGCTTGTTATGCCCAAATTAGCACTAACACCTGCGCTGGCAATTAACGGGACCGCTTGGAGGGTTACGAGCAAACCAACACTTAGCAAACAATCTTTAGTCGAGATACGTCTTCTCATCGTGTTTACCTTCTATTTGGACAGCTTAGTTATTTGCGCATTGAATAACGCACCTATAATGCATACACGTTTTGTGCCACCTTTTAAAAAACTTATTCTATGAGCAATTATTGTCAAATCAGGGCCGCAGTTCATAAAATTGATTAAATATTTAACAATTCAATGCAATAAGCACTCTGCTTCAAGTGTTGCATTGCTCGTCGATAGTGCGCTCATCAATAATGCGCACCAAATAGGAACAAGAATTGAAAAAACGATGACTAAAATTGTAGTGGTTCAATGATTCCGGACACCAACGTAGGTGGTAAAATCGCCACCATAAACGAGGTGTCTGATGACCAGAAAGCGACGTTCTTTTTCTCCTGAGTTCAAACAGGAAGCAGCCAGCCTGGTGCTGGACCAAGGTTACACCATTCCCCAGGCCAGTACGTCCCTGGGCGTGGGCGAGAGTGCCATTCGCCGTTGGGTCAAACAGCTGACCGAGGAGCGTGAGGGTGTCACCCCAAAGGGGAAAGCTTTAACCCCGGAGCAGCGCCGAATTCAGGAATTGGAAGCCCGCTGCAAGCGCCTTGAGCAGGAGAAAGACATACTAAAAAAGGCTACCGCTCTCTTGATGTCGGACGACATGAATCGTACGCGCTGATAGACCAGTTGAGTGAGCAAGTGCCTGTTGAAATGGTCTGCAATGCGTTCGATATCAGCCGTTCCAGCTATTACGAGTATCGCCAACGACGGAAACACGTGGATGTTGAGCGTCTGGCCCTGAAGGCTCAGGTGAACCGCTTGTTTACCAAGAGCCGCAGTTCTGCCGGCAGCCGGACAATCAAAGGCATGCTCAACGATGACGGCGTGGTGATTGGTCGCTTTAAGGTCCGACGACTGATGAGTGAGTTGGGGCTGATCTGTAAGCAACCAGGCCCTCACGCTTACAAGCAGGCTACCGTTGAGCGACCAGATATTCCGAACCATCTGGCTCGTGAGTTTACGGTAGACCGACCCAATCAGGCTTGGTGCGGTGACATTACCTACGTCTGGAGCGGCCAACGATGGAGCTACTTGGCTGTGGTGCTGGATCTGTATGCCCGGCGCGTTGTTGGTTGGGCGATGTCATCCAGTCCGGATGCCGATCTGGTTGTCAAAGCTCTGGACCACGCCTGGGAACAGCGTGGTCGACCGGAGAAAGTTATGTTCCACTCGGATCAGGGAAGCCAGTATGCCAGCCGTAAGTTCCGTCAGAGGCTCTGGCGCTATCGAATAACACAAAGCATGAGCCGACGTGGTAACTGCTGGGACAACGCACCGATGGAGAGGCTGTTCCGGAGCCTGAAATCTGAATGGATACCGGCCCTAGGATATCGGAACCTCCACGAGGCCAAAAAAGATGTGGGTGGCTATCTGATGGACTACTACAACCGGCAACGACCTCATGCGTTCAACGACGGCATTTCACCCGTTGCCGCTGAGGAAAACCTTAAAATACTGTCCGGGATTAGTTGACCACTACAAATAGAACTATTTTTAACTTGATAATTCTAGATTAGATATGGTTTTATGAAAAAATCGAGAGAGGTCTGAATTAGCCATGAATACTGCAAAATATCTTAGTTAAGAATGCAGCTTTCCAACATTTTGCGCTCTGTCTTTCTTACGAGATTCATCAATACTAAAGCGCGACTTTCGCAATTTTGGGAAAATTAATAAAAATCTACCATTAAATTAATCTTGGAGCCACGTAATTGCCCGTCTGGCTCCAAGTAAACAACGATAAATGTTATTGCTTTTCCAAGAGATCCCCAATCAACTCTTTAATCAATCTATGTTCTTCCTTCAGTTTTTTGATGGTCTCGCTCTCTTCCACACGATACTGGGAGGAACGTTCATCTATGCTCTTATTAGGATAGCTTCTTGCCTCGTTGTATCTGTCCGCTTGCCCTCCTGCGTGGGCTATAGAAGCACCACTTGCCACGAAAAAAGCTACTATAATCATGGATACTTTCTTCATAAAACGCCCCCGACATTTTTTTCAATTAGACCAGCAACATTCAATGGCCTTGGGTGTTTAGTAGAACATCGAAACTTTAAACACACTTGAAAATATATGCTGATGAAACGTTTTTTTCAGCGGCTACCACAAGCTCAAAAGCCATTTAGGTCGGCTTTGATTTGATGACACTAAATCAAGTTATTCAAATGCCTAAGAACGATAAGACCAAGCCAGACCGATCTGAAGACCAGAGCGGCCCTCCCTCCGGCTCGCACCCGTTGCGGCACGCTTCGATTCCAACTATGCTTTCCAATCAGAGCACGTCTATGTGCCTTCAACTGAAGCCTTCCGCTCAATCGACAAAAGCACCTTCATGACAGCGCAGAAAAGCATCCGAAAAACTGCACTCCAATATGGCATCGTTTTCAGTCTCTTGTATTTTCTACTTATTTTTCTCTCGCACACTTATGTAATAGAGCAGCTTTCGAACGAATCCAGAAAACATCGCCTTAACAAGGAGGTGGAGAGTTTTCAAACCATCATTGACAACGAAGTTCCGTCGCCCGACGAGATCGGCAGCATGATTGATCGGTTCCAATTGCTACTGGAGCACGCCCTCGTCGTCGAAATGAAAGACGGAAGCATCATTGCCAGTAGCAACATAGATCAAACAACGTTGCGCATGGTTTCAAAAAAGCCGGCGGGCTTTGTAGAAATATCCCAAGGTGCAGATGGCCTCCTTGGATTGAAACGAAGTGTCGGAATTGATAGCCCGTTTTCGTCAGTCACCATCCTGGAAATGGAAAGTGGACTAGCTGGGCGATCCAGTGGGGCTCACCTGACCTTGCTGGCTGCCTCCGCATTATTACTTGGTGTTCTCTTGGCCCTGGTAGGCACCACTACTTACCTGGCTTTGAAACCGATCGAACACATCAAGGACGACATGAGGCGACTGCTATCTGGCAAACAACCTCGTTCGAATCCTGACGCACCAGAGGAGTTCAGCCCACTGATCAAACAGTTCAATAACCTACTTGAACTAGCAAGTCGCCGCCTTGACCGCCATCGACGTCTAAATTCTGATCTTTCTCATATGGTAATGACCTCTATCTCTGCCAATCTGGCAATCTTGTCAGACACTGGTTCATTACCTCCGTCCCGCGACGACATAGAGTTCATGATCTCCAACCTAAAGGATCTAAGCCGATCCTTAAACTACCGCATGAGCAAGGCAGATATATCCGGCAGGCAGATGGGGCAAACATGTTTCCCGATTGAAATAGCGAACAACGTCATTTCTGTCATGGAAAAATTTTCCCGACAAGAGTTTTCGTATCAATACTTCCTTGCCGAATAGCTTCAGCTGGCCTATGGAGCGTCAGGACCTATCAGAGTTATTCGGTAACCTGCTCGAAAACGGCGGGAAGTGGAGTCAGGCTGAGATTGACGTTTCAATTAACCAGACCGATTCCGGGCTAACGATAGAAGTTGCAGACGACGGTCCTGGGATTAATCCAGAAGCGGCCTCAAAAGTGATGGATAGAGGTTCCCGGCTTGACGAAACCGTTTCTGGATTTGGACTGGGACTGTCCATCGTGTCCGAAATACTAGAAGATAATTTCGGACAGATGAACATTGGCCCCTCAGAAACAGGGGGCGCCAGAATCACAGTTATGCTTCCTTTCCCAGAGTAGAGCACAACCATAATTCCTCCTCCCCGCTATGAGGGAGGGATTACCCTTCCCTGCTCACGACCAAATATTTTCACTTCCCGTCTACTGTTGCATATCATCGAGTTTAGCCCTTGAGAAGCGCTTGAATAGAGCCGGTAAAACAAAAAGCGTTAGGAAAGTCGCAGTCACGAGACCACCCACAATCACGCTGGCCAGTGGCTTCTGAATTTCCGCCCCCACGCCCGTCGACAATAGCATCGGTATCAAACCGAGCGCCGAGGTTATTGCTGTCATCAAGACTGGACGCAAACGGGAGACGGCACCTTCAAACACCGCGGTATCCACATTCAACCCATCCTGTATTCGCTGATTGATGCTTTCGACCATAACGACCCCGTTAAGCACCGCCACACCGAACAGCGTGATAAATCCAACGGAACTGGGCACTGAAAGATACTGACCGGAGATCCAGAGTGAAAATACGCCACCAATAACGGCAAGCGGCACGTTGACTAGAATCAACAACGCTTGACCGACCGAACTGAAAGCGAAGTACAGCAACAGCGCGATCAGGCCCAGAGATACAGGTACCACAATGGTCAACCGCTCCTGTGCTCGCTGCTGGTTTTCGAACTGACCACCAATATCAACCGAATAGCCGGGAGGAAGGTTCACTTCTGACGCGATGGTATCCTGAATATCGGCAACCACACTGCCCATGTCACGACCCTGCACATTGGACTGAATGACCACACGGCGCTGCACGTCATCGCGGCGCACCTGAGGCGGGCCGGACTCAATAGACACATAGGCCACATCACCGAGTCTCACCCAGGCTCCGGACGGCGCCTGTAACCGGAGATCGGCAATGGCATCCCGGTCCTCCCGGAAACGTTTGGCCAGACGCACATAGATATCGTACCTCTCATTTCCGTTGATGATCTGGCCTGCAGCGGCACCACCCAGACCATCCCGGACAACACTCATCACATCAGACACGGCGAGTCCGTACCGGGAGAGTGCCTGACGGTCAGGCTGAACCACCAACTGCGCTTCACCAGCAATCTGCTCCATGGCCACGTCTCGTGTTCCCTGAACTGTTCGGACCGCCGCTTCAATCTTCTGGCCTTTCTCCGCCAGTACGCCGAGATCCGGGCCAAAGAGTTTGATGGCCAACTGCGCACGAACACCTGACAACAGTTCATCAACCCGAGTCGCGATAGGCTGAGAAAAGTTAAACAGTAGCCCCGGGTGCTGTTCGAGCTTCTCCTCAAACAGGGCCTGCAATTCATAGCGATTACTGGCGCTGGTCCACTCCGAAGTGGGTTTTAAGCCAATATAGATCTCTATGTTGTTGACGGGCTCCGGGTCGCCGCCAATTTCTGCTCGGCCAGCCCGGGAGAGAGCGTAAGTAACTTCAGGAAATTCCATCAACATCGCTTCCAGTTTTGGCGCAACTTCAATCGCCGTATCAAGCTAGATGAAGGGGCCAGCGTCACCCGGAGGTTGATCGTCCCCTCTTCCAACTCGGGGACAAACTCAGTACCGAGTCGCGGCACGACCAGGGCCGCCAGCACGACAAGGACAGCTGCTGCACCGACAACAGAGCGGGTGTGGTTCAACGACCAGTCAAGGCCCTTGCGATAAAGCTTTTCGAGGGGCTTTAAAATGAAACTTTCCCGCTCCCGAATACCCTTGCGAAACATAAACGATGCCAAGGCCGGCACAACCACCAGAGCAACGATCACAGCGGACACGATGGCCAACATTATGCTGATCGCCATTGGCTGAAAAAGCTTGGCTTCCACACCTTCAAAGCTGAATAAAGGCATGAAAACGACCAGGATAATCGCCGTCGCGAAAAAAATTGGCCGCGCCACTTCCCGGCCTGCTTCCTGCAGTCGAAGCGCAATGCCATGGTCATCGTGTGAGGCGTCCAATGGGTCCGGGTCGTTTTTCACCAATTCATCCCGATGGGCGTCGTGCTCAGCATCAGGATGCGTCAGATGTTTGAACATGTTCTCGACCATAACAACAGAGCCGTCCACCAGCATGCCAATTGCCACAGCAATGCCGCCCAGAGACATCAAGTTGGCCGAGAGACCGAACCAGGCCATGATCATCAGGGCAATACCGATGGAAATCGGTATTGAAAGCAGCACAAGCGTTGTTGCCCGCAGATTCATCAGAAACAGGGCGAGCACAATCGCAATAAACACAAAAGCCAACAAAAGCGCATTGGTCACCGTCTCTACGGCCTTGGTCACCAGATCCGCTTGGTTGTAATAGGGCTCAAAACGAACCCCACTCGGAAGCGCCTGGTTTATGCGATCAATGCGGGCCTCAATGCCGTCGATGGTTGCTTTTGTGTTGGCCCCCATTCGCTTGAGTACAATGCCAGAAACCACTTCACCCAGTTGTTCAACCTGACCGTCTTCATCCTTCCGGGTCATGGTTACCGCACCCTGCGAATTTCAGTGCCCAGCGCTACCTCGGCGACATCGTTCACTGTCACTGTAATGCCATCACTGGTTTTAACGGGCACCTGACGGATCTGCTCGAGCCCCTGCTCGCCATTACCCAGCCAGCCCATACCGCGAATAACCAACTGCTCCTGCCCGCGGCCCATATACCAGCCCCCAACATTGGAGTTGTTGCTCTCCAGGGCTTCCATGACATCGTTCTGTGATAAGTCATAGGACAGCATTCGCGCCGGGTTCAGGTTAACCTGGTACTGGCGGACCTCTCCGCCAAACGACAGGATTTCTGTCACCCCTTCAGCAGGTATCAGCAACAGTTTGACCAGCCAGTCGTGCAAGCTGCGCAATTCCATTGCGTCGTACCCCGAATCCGGGTCCGCTATCAGCAAGTACTGGTAGACCTGGCCAAGACCGGACGTATTCGGCCCCATTTCAGGCACCCCGACCCCGTCCGGAATCAGCTCCCGCGCGGCCTGCAACCGCTCGAAAACCAGTTGGCGCGCGAAATAGATATCCGTGCCCTCTTTAAAGACCACGGTGACACCAGACAACCCGGTTTTGGAGATGGACCGAACCTCCTCAACATCCGGCAACGCATACATCACCGCTTCAATGGGATAGGTGATCAGCTGCTCGACTTCCTCAGCCGCAAGTCCGGGCGCCTCTGTATTAACAGCGACCTGGACGTTTGTAACGTCGGGGAAAGCATCAAGGTTCAGTTTTGGTATCTGAAACGCGGCCGTGGCGATAAGCACTGCAAGCGCAATAAGAACCAACAGGCGGTTCTGAACCGCCCAGTCGACAACTCGGTTGAACATAATGGCTCCCGGAATCAGTGGTTGTGTGGGTCAAAGCCGCCTTTGGCAATTTCAGAGGCCACAAAAAATGCGCCCCGCGAAACGATCCGTTGGCCCGCAGTCAGGCCCGAAATCTCACGGAGTCCGCCAATTGAGCGACCCAGTTCCACTTCCACAGGCTCATACTCCCCTTCAGCCTCTTCCACATAGACCGTCCAGTCGCCATCGGCGCCTCGCATCAACGCACTTTCCGGCACCGCAAGCACCGGTTCCGTGGTTTTAAAAAGGAAATACACATCTGCAAACATTCCGGGATGAAAACGATCTTCAGGATTGTCCAGCTCCAACCGAACAATCCGCGTGCGAGTCACAGCGTCAATGGTATGAGCTTCCTGGGATACCGTTGCCACAGCTACACGACCTGCAACTCTTACTTCCGCTTCTGCTCCTTGCTTAAGGACAATGTCGGAGTTTGCTGGCAGGTGAGCCTCTACCCAAAGTTCGCTTTCATTAGCCAGAGTCACCAGCGGTTGGCCTGCCTCAACTCTTTGTCCTTGCTCAAACTCATCGGTCAGTACTGCACCGTCCACGCGAGCCCTGAGCGTGTATTCACCGAGACTACCTACGCCGCTGGCCCTCAGCGCACCAATGTCATCATCGTTTAGCCCATAAGCAAGCAGAGTCGCCCTCGCCGCTTCAATATTGGCTTTCGCGGTATTGAACCGTTGATCACCCACCACGGAACGACCCAGCCCGCTGATTCGCTCCCATTCAGGAAAAGCCTTCCTGTAATCAGCCTGAGCCTGTGCCACCGTCTCACTGAACAGGGTGACCAGCTGCTGGCCTTTGGTTACGTGCTCACCCAATTCCACATGACGTTTCAACACCACCGAGGCAACCCGGGGGATACGTGATAGCTGGTATAGCCGTTGGTCAGCAGCTCACCGGGAGCGTAGATTTCATAGTCAACGCGCTTGCTCTCGAGGGTTGCTACTTCAATGCCGGCGAGCTCTTTCTGTTTGGCATTGATGCTTGCGGTAGTTGCTTCTTCATGACCACCATCGCTCTCCTCTTCGTGGCCATGACCTTCTTCCTCTTCATGCTCACGTTCTTCAGCATGTCCGCCCTCATGCTCATCCTCTTCACCGGTGCCTTCTCGATGATCGTCGCCACCGGCGGCATGATCATGGCCGGCCTCCTTATGAGCATCTTCCTCGGCCTGCACCAGTGAAGGGGGAGCTATAAACAGTGTCAGTACAAATACTGAAATCAGAGTTTTTTTCATAATGAATATCCAGTTTCCAGAATATTATTGGAAGGAGGTGATCAGTTCGCCAGAATGGCTCAAGAGCTCAATCAGACCCAGCTGCGCCAGCTTTTCCAGTTCAATACCGGTTTTCAGGCTCTCCGCGCGCTGGCCCAGCGCCTGGAGATACTCAGAGGTGGAGAGGTCGCCGACCTGCCACTGCTTCTCAAGCAAATCGGCACTTCGCTGTACACGCCCCTGGGACAGTTCTTTCCATCGACGGAGTTGCTTGTCGTATCGCTTCCAGGAAGCGCGAGCGCCCGCCAGGTCATATTGTTGTTTCCGGTAGAGCGCCTGAAACCGCGCTTCGGCCTCCACAGCCCGTCGATTCGCAGCCCGGATTTCAGCGCTGTAGTTATTACGGACGTTCAGAGGGATCGAGAATGTCAGGCCAACCACGCTCTCTCCGCCGTCACGTCCTCCGCTCAGCCCTACTGTCGGCGATGCTGTCGCTTTGCGCCTGGCAACCTCTGCCTCACTTTTCAACACCTGCCACTTGGCTCGAGCGGCTGCAATTGACGGGTGTGCCAACAGATCGGCATCACCAATCTGGGACTCCAGCGCTGGCCATATATACTCGGGGATTCCCCCATCCTGAGGCCTCCAGTCCGGCAGACGTTCTTGAACCTGAGTTTCTGCCCGATTAACTGCGGCCTTTGCCTGGGCGACTTCGCTCAACTGACGGGATAGATTTAAAAACAGAAGCTCTGCGTCGGCACGCCCCAGATCACCTGCCTGCTGGCGCTGTTCAACCTGGTCCAGCAAGGTATCCAGGCGCTGCTGTTGGGATTCAGCAATTTCCTCAAACAGCGTAGTGGCGCGCCACTCGACAAGCGCAAACAATGATTCAGACGTTTGTGTCAGAACTGCTTCGCTCAAGCCAGCTTGCGCAGAAAGCCTGATCAGCTTTGCCTTCTCCTGTAATGCGCCCTGTTGATCAGACCAATCGATCGTTTGTGACAGCCCTGCCTCAAAGTTATTCTCACTGCCCGTTCTGTCTGCTCCCACGGACAACTCCGGGTTATACAGCGGTTGTTCACTTGCCTCAGCGTCCTCTTTCCGCGCTGCCGCCTGCTCTGTCGCCGCCAGTACCTCTGGGTGCTTGCTTATCTGGCCAGTGAGCCAATTCGCCCAATTAACAGTCTCCGCCTGACCTAACAGAGGAATGGACAATAGTACTGAACACAGCAACGCCCGAAGCGAGTGCTTGCTTGCCTTCATCATCGTTCTCCCGAAGCGATTAGTAGCCAAAAATTATGGGCGTGAGAAGCCCGTGGCGAGGTAGGAAGTGATCGAAATGTTAAGTGCAAACTTTGAATTGAGTTTGAATTTGCAGCTTATTTTAGAAAAATCGCCTAGGGCCTGCGCGACAGAAGCTTTTGACCTGCCGTGTTTTGAACCGGATCATCGCCCGACTGGCCAGTTGGTCAACCGGGGCGCCAGCATGGCTCACGGCATCACCCTCAGACCGAGTAATCAGGGAGAGGTTGTTAACCGTTTTCAGCCTGGTGACACCTTCCCGCACCATGAGCATTGACTATTGACTCGATAGTTACAGAGCCGTAAAGTCACGCAACCTAAATGCGAATTATTTTTACCTGCATTAATAACAGCAAATGATAACGGAGAATAACCACATGTTTAAACCTTCCCGACTATCACTGGCCGTGGCAATCAGCCTTGCCCCGGGTCTGAACTGGGCCGCCGGGGACGACCTGCCCCAGATGCTTGAACCCATGGAAATCATTGGCGATGCTTCTGCCGCCCAGACCTTGCCAGGGTCAGGCTACGTTGTTGGTGAGCAGCAGATGAAAACCGAAGTTGAGACCGACATCAACCAGGTACTGAAAACCGTTCCGGGTGTCTATGTGCGGGAAGAGGAAGGTCTGGGTCTGCGCCCTAACATCGGCATCCGCGGCGCCACGGCCGAGCGCAGCAGCAATGTCACCCTGATGGAAGATGGCATTCTTATCGCACCGGCGCCCTACTCCAATCCGGCCGCCTATTATTTCCCGACGCTGAAGCGGATGTCCTCGCTGGAAGTGCTCAAGGGTGCCCCGCTGCTGCGCTATGGCCCGCAAACCACCGGCGGTGCCATCAACCTGATTTCCACACCCATTCCCGAAGAGCGGCAGGGTTATATTGAGACCGTCACCAACGACCGCGGCTCCACCGACGTTCATGTAACCTATGGTGACACGGCCGGCGACTGGGGCTACCTGCTTGAGACCGTCCAGCGCTCCGCGAAAGGCTTCAAGGAAATTGACCGCAGCAACCGCGATACCGGCTTTGATATCGAAGACTATGTCGGCAAACTGCGCTGGCAGGGTGATCGCCAAAGCGTGACCACCAAGCTGCAATACTCCGAGGAAACCTCCAACTCCAGTTACCTCGGCCTGACCGATGCGGACTTCAGCCAGGATCCGAACCGGCGTTACGGGCTGTCCAGCGTCGACCAGATGAACAACACCCACTCCGGCATCAGCCTGACCCACCAGTTCGAGTGGAGCGACACCGTGAGCAGCACCACGACCCTCTACCGCAACGACTTCAAGCGGAACTGGTTCAAGCTCAGTGGCGGTGGAAACATCATCGACGCGGCAAACGCAGGAGACGCCAATGCCCAGGGTATTCTGGACGGCACAGTTGATGCCAGCGGCCTGGATTACAAAAACAACGCCAGGGACTACCTGTCCGAGGGCGTGCAGGTAAACTTTGATGTCGACATGGGCAGCCACCAGTTTGATTTCGGCGCCCGCTACCACGAAGATGAAATGGATCGTTTCCAGCCGGTCGATGTTTATGACCAGGTCAACGGCTCTCTGGTGTTCCAGAACACTGTCGCCCCCACGGGCAGCAATAATCGCTTTGAGACCGGCGAGGCCCTGAGCTTCTGGGCGCTCGACACCTGGCAGGCGACGGACAAGCTCAGCGTTAACCTCGCCTTACGCTACGAGGATGTGAAAACCGGTCGCACCCAATACGCGGATCCCGGCCGCACAACCGTCGAGAGCACCCGCGCCAATGACAGTGCTGAACTCCTGCCCGGCGCTTCCTTTACCTATGACCTGTCCCAAAGCTGGCAGGTTCTGGGTGGAGTGCACCGGGGTTTCTCCCCTCTCGGAGGTGGCGCCAAGGCAAACGAAGAGCCGGAAACAAGCAAGAACTGGGAGGCCGGCCTTCGGTACTTTGGCAATGCGTTCTTCGCGGAAATGATCGGCTTCTACAGCGACTTCTCCAACAAAGCCGAAAACTGTTCCGTGGGATCGCCGTGCAGCAATGGCGCCACCTCCGGCAGTTTCGTAACCGGCGAGGCCGAAATTGCCGGTGTTGAGTTCCAGCTCCAGACCGGCACTCGGGCGGGAGAGTTCTACCTTCCGGTCAGCCTTACCTACACCTTTACCCAGGCGGAAATCAGCAAGGACAATGCCGCCTCGGGCCTGAAAAAAGGTGAGCAGCTCAAGGACGTACCTGAAAACCAGATGAGCTTCCGAACAGGCATGGAACACCCGAGTGGCTGGGACAACTACCTTGTGGCCACCTACACCGACGAATTGTGTGTCAGCGCGGGATGCAACAACACCGCCACGAAACTGGACGAGACCGAGTCCCTGTTCCTGGTCGATTTCATTAGCCGCTACGCACTGACCGCCAGTGCGGATGTCTTCCTGAAAGTGGACAATGTGTTCGATGAGCAGCAAATTGTCTCACGTTTGCCTGACGGCGCCATGGCAAACCTGCCACGCACCGCCTCATTGGGGGTAAGCGTCAATTTCTGACGAACAACCGGAGGGCGCTTGATTTCCGGGTGACTTCGCGTTTGCGTTGCGACATTAAAGAGCCCTGGCCCGAGGCCCAGGCTCAGAGTGCTGACAAACCCTCGCCATTTCGGCGAGGGTTTGCAGCCGCGATGCCGCCATCCAGTTCAAAGAGAACTAGCTTGAAGTGGGCTGAAGTGCGTCCTCATCATTTGCACCATCCTCGATGCGAACAGCCCGAACCAGGCGGGATACCAGTACCTTGCCATCCCCCGGGTGTCCATCCCGGGTCCTGCTCGTTCGCACAATGATGTCTACAACTTCATCGGCAACAGTTTCAGTCGCTACATCTACTTCCAGCTTGACCATCTGCACTTTCTCCAGAGGCGACTCATCGCCGACCAGATGACCAAATTCGTTGAGAGACACGACGGCAATGCTTGCCACTCCCTTGACTTTGGCCAGAGCATCAACCACATGCTCCGCCATCACCTCTCTGACATACGCCTTTATTTCATACATAAACCTTCTCCTGACTATCAGACTTCAACGTCACGACGTTCGGATGCAAACCACTGGTACACACTGGGCAACACCAACAGCGTCAGCAGCGTTGAAGTGATCAGACCGCCAACCACAACCGTTGCCAGCGGCCGCTGGACATTGGAACCAATGCCGTCTGCCAGTAGCAGGGGAATCAGCCCCAGGATAGCCACCGAGGCTGTCATCAGAACCGGCCGTAAACGGCGTTGAGCGCCCAGCTTGACTGCTTCAATGACTTCATAGCCTTCGTCCCGCAACTGATTGATGTAGCTGACCATCACCACACCGTTCAGTACGGCTACGCCAAACACCGCGATGAATCCCACAGCAGCAGGCACGGAGAGGTAAAGCCCCGTCACAAATAACGCGACAATGCCACCAGTAACCGCAAAGGGCACATTCATGAAGATCAGCGCCGCATAGCGCAGACTACTGAATGCCGAAAAGAGAAGCAGAAAAATAAGCGCCAGGGTAATAGGCACAACAATCGCCAGCCGCGCCATGGCCCTTTCCTGGTTCTCAAACTGGCCGCCGAACTCCACGAAATACCCCGGCGGCATGTCCACTTGCTCCTCAATCCGCTTGCGCAAATCCTGAACAACACCGCCCATATCGCGACCACGTACGTTCATCTGCACGTACTGTCGCCGACTGGCATTGGAGCGTGAAATCTTCTTGGGTCCCGCGTACATATCAACATCAGCTACCCGTGAAAGCGGGATCAGTTCGCCACTGTTGCCCCTGAGGGGAAGCTTCCTGATTTCATCGATGGACCCGCGATAGGACTCCTGCAGCCGGGCGAAAATCTCAAATCGCCGGACACCGTCGAAGACCAGCCCGGCGCCTTTACCACCTATACCGGTTTCAACCGTACTCATCAGGTTATCGACGCTGATGCCGAACTGCGCCAGCACTTCACGGTCGGGGCGAATAACGATCTGTTTTTTACCCGCACTCTGCTGAGCGCGGACGTCCGTTGCACCAGGCACCTCTTGCGCCAGTGCCGCCACTTCCCTGCCGATCCGGCCCAACTCGTCCAGGTCGTCGCCGAAAATGCTGGCAACCAGTTGCGCCTGAACGCCTGACAGGAGTTCGTCGGTTCTGAGCTGAATCGGTTGGGACAGATTGTTGGCAAGCCCGGGAACCCGCTCATCCAAAGCCTCTGCAATCCTGCTTTGGAGATCCTCGTAGCTCACGTCCTCTCGCCACTGATCCAGGGGCTTCAGATTGACGAGCGTCGCGACAACGTTCACAGGTTCAGGATCACCACCCACTTCGGCACGACCGATCCGGGCATAGGTGCCGGTGACCTCTGGAAATTCGTCTACAACGGACTGTATCCGTTTGCCATACTTGATGGCAGATTCCAGGCTGGCTCCAGGAGGCAGTGTCGAGCGAATCTGGAACGTGCCTTCCTGAGCGTGGGCACGAATTCGCTCCCGAGATAGGGAAACAGCAGAAGACTGCCGGCAAAAGCAATGACGGCAACGCCCATCACAATCTTAGGGGCTTTGACGACAGTATTCACCACCGGCTTGTATAGCCGGTTCAGGAACAGAACCAGCTTCGGCTCTTTGTGACGCCCACCCATCTTGAATGACAGGGAGGCCAGAACAGGCACCAACGTCAACGCGAGTAACAGCGCACCGATCAACGCAAAGCTGATGGTGTAGGCCATGGGCGAAAACAGCTTGCCTTCAACGCCCTGTAGCGTAAACAGCGGCAGAAAAACGATGATGATGATGCCAATCGCAAACACGATCGGACGAGCCACTTCCCGGGCGGACTCACCTACAAGCCTCAAAACGCTGATCTTTTCATCGGATCGCTCCTCAAGGTGTCGGAAGATGTTCTCTATCATCACGACAGCGCCGTCCACCATCATGCCGATGCCGATAGCCAGCCCCCCCAGACTCATCAGGTTGGCCGACAGGCCCGACATGCGCATAGCAATGAACGCAAAGAGTACAGACAACGGCAACGTCGCCACCACGATCAGTGTGGAACGAATATTTCCCAGGAACAGATAGAGAAAAACCAGCACCAGAACCGAGCCTTCAAGCAGCGCTTTCTCGACAGTGCCTATAGCCTTGCCCACCAAGTCTGCCTGAGAGTAATACGCTTCAATCTTCAGCCCCTCTGGGAGTGACTTGTTCAGGTCGTCGATTTTTGCATTGACGTCCTCAAGTACCTGACTGGTGTTGGTCCCGATCAACTTCATCACGTAACCGCCCACGGATTCCTCACCTGAGGACACCTCTGCGCCACGGCGAATTGCCGGTCCAAGGCCAACCTTCGCCACATCCTTGACGTAAATAGGAGATTCTCCCTCACTCTTGGACACAATGATGTTCCGGATATCTTTGATGCCTGCGGTACCGGAGTTGACCCAGCCGTAACCGCGGACAATGTACTCTTCACCTCCGCGAGTAATGAATGAGGCGCCGACGTTACGATTATTCTGGGTGAGGGCGCCGCGAACATCAGACACCGTCAGGTTCCTTGCCTGAAGCTTCTGCGCATCGATATTGACCTGGTACTGCTTTACCTCGCCGCCGATAGAAAGCACACCGGTTACGCCCGGCACGGTCCTGAGCTGGGGTTTGACAATCCAGTCCTGAATTGTGCGAATTTCCTGCAGGCTGTATTGATCTTTATCCTCAGCTTCCAGGGAATACATCAGGATGCGCCCAAGACCGCTTGCGATGGGCCCGAGTTCGGGTTCCCCCATCCCTTCGGGAATCTGGCGTTTGGCCTCGGATAGCCGTTCGTTAACTAGTCGCCTGGCGAAGTAGATATCGGTGCCATCTTCGAAATAGATGTCACCCGCGAAAGTCCGAAAATCGACGTGCTCTGCACTTTTTCTAACTTGGGAATACCATACATGCTGATCTCAACGGGATAGGAAATCAGCGTTTCGATATCAACCGGCGACAATCCAGGACTGGTAGTGAATACCTGAACCATGGTCGGTGTCGCGTCCGGAAACGCATCCACCGGCAGTTTTTGAAATGAAAATACGCCGGCAACGATCACGGCGATAGCAAAAACAAGCGTCATCAGACGATTGTTCAGCGCATAATTCACAATTGCGTTGATCATACTCCCCCCGAGTATTAGTGTCCGTGAGCGGCGCTGCGGCCACTGGCGGTAATGGCCGACATCAGATCAAAAGCGCCCACTGAAACCACTTCCGTGTTTGCGCTGATGCCGGATTTAATCTCTATCCAGTCGTTAGCCTCCTTGCCAAGAGTGACTGGAACCGCTTTGTAGGCTCCCCCTTCATTACCCGGAACAAATACAACGGACTCGTCATCGATGGTTTGCACGGCATCGTGCGGAACCAGGGGCAGTGATGCCGCCGATTGAGTCATGACTCTCGCTTTGGCATAGGTATTTGGACGAAGGTCGCCGTTGGGGGATTCGAGTACAACGCGAACCGGAATGGTGCGGGTTTCCTCATCAAGCTCATTTGAGATCCAGGACACTTCCCCGGTGTGAAAGCGGTCTTCAACCGACTTTGAGAAGACCTGAACTTCATCTCCGACGGATACCCTGCCAATGTCAGTTTCGGCAACTTGCAACATCACCCACACCACAGAGGTATCAGCTACAGTAAAAGGCGTATCTGAAGAGCTTAAGGTTTGGCCCAACCGGGCATCCATGCGCTCAATGCGCCCCTGGATAGGAGAACGGAGCGCGTACTGTGCGAGACTGCTATCTGCGGCTGACGAATCACTGCCAAAAACCGCCAGTTGCTCACGAATAGAATCGTACTCCGCTGTAATCTCAAGATAAGCGGCTTTGGCGTCCAGGAACTCTTCTTCGCTGGTGAAGCTTTCACTCCGCAATTGCTTTTCTCGCTGATACTCCGCAGTCGCGGCTTCTTTCCGAGCTTTCAACGAGTTCAGGCGGGAACGAATGCGGGCCAACTCAACGCTGTTCAACGC
Organism: Marinobacter similis; assembly: GCF_000830985.1. GTDB lineage: Bacteria > Pseudomonadota > Gammaproteobacteria > Pseudomonadales > Oleiphilaceae > Marinobacter > Marinobacter similis. The sequence goes on from NZ_CP007151.1 coordinate 3,831,000, forward strand.
GGCCAACAACTGGCCTTTTTCAACCTGGTCCCCCAGATCAACAGCCAGTCTCGAAAGCTTTCCCTGCAATAGCGGCCCTACCTCAGCGACGCGATCCGGAACATAGTGAACTTCAGCTGGCGCAGTGACGATATTGTCAGCACGGCCTCGGGGCACCGTTACAGTCTGCACGGAGAGCAACTCGCTCTGCTCTGGAGTCAGATGAACTTCGCGGGCCTCACTGCCTTCAGCCGAGTGCCCAGCCTCACCCTTTTGGTGCTGCCCTCCTTCGGCTTCTTCGGCGCCGTACGCCAGTGCTGATAGACCAGAAAACTGATCGCGACAAACAATATCTGCAGATTTCGAATCATCTAAACACCTTCGATATAAGAGAACGTTCAACCATTAATTTTCTTGTCATCAGGAACCGGATGACATTGAAAGGGCACCGCCGGTGCTCACTTCCACGCCCGGACGGCGTCGATATAGTCGTGTTGCACTTGGACGTATTCCTTCCTCACCGACAAAAGATTGTCCTGAGCGGACAGGACATCGGAAGCATCGACTTTTCCCGCTTGAAGAGCTTTCTGCATAAGTTGCAGCGTTTCCTCCGAACGCTCGAGAATCGACTCGTTCATCTGGCGCAATCTGCGTACGGCGGATTCGTACTGAGCTACAGCAGATACGACCTGGCGTTCAGTAGCCAAACGCAGTGCCTCGGCCTCAAGCTCGGACATTTTCAACTGAGCCGAGGCCTTCCTTTTTTCACCGGAATAATCATGAAACACAGTCAGAGGCATCGACACACCCGCACCAAAAAGGTTGGATCTTTCCTCCCGCTCGTAGAACCCGAACACTTTCAGGTTCGGAATACTTAGACTCTTGGCCAGTTCCAGGCCGGACTCATTCGCAGCAATTCTGGCGGCTGCCGCTTTCAGATCCCCTCTCTGGCGCTGAGCATCGCGACCAGGCGATTAGTTGGTGGCAAGTTGGCACGAGCTACATTGAGTTCTCCCACGACCCCTACCGCATCGGAGGGGGACACCCCAAGAACTTCCGTCAGGTCAATTTTTGATTGCCTAAGCTTTTGCTCCGCTTCGGCCTTCTGGCTCTTAGCTCTTGCCAAGCCAATGACAGCGGTATTGAGGTCAATCCGGGTCTGTTTGCCCCGCTCAACGGACACCTCGACCAGCTCTTTGGTTCGCTGCATCAGCTCAACGGTGCGGCTTGCCGTTTCCAGCTCTTTCTGTGCAAGCAGTATTTTGAAGTAGGCTGACCGCACTCGGGCCTTGGTCGCCACCTTCAGGTATTCAAGTTCCTGCTGTTGAGAAGTGAGAGTGCTCTGAGCACGCGACTGACCGAGATCGCCCCGATTGCCCATCCAGACTTCCTGAGTAACCCGAACCTCGTAATTCAGTGACTGATCCGCCTGATCTGGATTATCACGCCACTCAGCTCAAGCTCCGGGTTGCTGGGCGCCCAGCGGCTGGCATGATCGAGCTCAGCTTCTTGCATGGACACTGCAGCCCGCCTCAAAGCCAACACCGGGCTATTCTCAAATGCCATTACCATTGCCTCTCTCAAGGAGACAGCCTGGCTGGCCTTGGCTCGTTGGTACTCCTTGAGTGAAACGCTCTCCCCGGCCGTGGCCGCCGCCGAAGGCATGACGTTCAAGATTCCGGGTACTATCAGCACCCACAACAACAGTCGTTTGTTCATTCAATATCATCCTGGCTATTTGACTGAGATACATGAATCAGCGTTTTCGCCGTAAATGCCAGGACGACCCTACAGACAGACCTTTAAATCAGTCTGAATTCGGCGTCATCAAACCTAAACTCGTACGGAGTTCAACGAAACTATGGCGGGGTATACGTCAAAAAGTGGTGAAAGAAAGGGACAAAAGAGGAGGGCATCATCCAGCGCATGGGAGGGAGCACAGATGAAAAAAACGACGGGCCTATTTCAGCCCGTCGTTGGGTCCAATTATGTGAAGCAACACTATGAACGATTAAAAATCGAACTGCGCAGCCAGTTGCAGGCGAGTGTTATCAGCAGATTCGCCGTTGGCCAGCTCTTTGTCTGCGAAGGAAAGCTCCAATCCCAGCGTTACCGGGTCAGCAACTTTGTAGAAGTTGCTGAAGTGAACGCTTTGCAGAGTTTCAAAGGAGTTCGGGAACAGATCTGCTGGCTGATCGCCCTCTACGCGCCCATAGGACAGACCAGAGGAGAACTTCGGCGTCCACTGCTGACTGATAGCAACGTTGGCACCGTATGCCTCAATGGTTTCAAGATCGCCGTTGGCGTCGATGTATGCCTCGCCAATACCAGTGCGGCTAGTGCTGCTGTCATTATTACTGAAGGAACTGTAGATGTAACGACCCACGCCGTCACCAAAGATCGCCCCTGCCATGAGCGTGGTGGCGTCGGTCAGGTTTAGCCGACCAGCAATCAAAACGCCATAACCAAAGGCGTTATCGTCGCCCGTAGCAGCTGCAGAGTCAGTCTGAAGCGAACGTGCCAGACCGGCAACTTCAATGCCACCAGAACTGCCGGCCCACTTGTACTTGGCAGTCAGATCCGGCGCATTATCGCGAGAGCCGTCAAAACCCGTTGTTTCCGGATTCTCAGCGGACACCGAAATATTAGCACCGCCGCCAAGAGGCATGGTGTAGCGCAATTGTGCCTGACGAATAAAAGAAACACCTACTGGGCCGTCGAAATCAACGGTGGACGGATAGGCGGTAAATTGCATGAAGTTATTTCAGGTTTGACCGGCGAGCAGGCCGTTCAGCTCGCCATAAGCGTGACGAAGACGCAGCCTCTGGAGTTGGAGAAAATTTCATTACCGCCACCACCGTAGAAGTCACCTTCAACGGTCGTTTTGACATCGCCCACTTCGGTTGGCGTGGTTGTCTTAATGCGAACCCGTGATTGTCGAGCATGGGCTCGGAATGAAGGGTCGCTCTCGCTATTAGCAGTGTCAAGGCCTGCTACGAACAGGCTGTCACCCATGTCCTGATCAAAATCATAGATCATATCCAGCTTGACATAACCACCGATTGTTACAGTGGTGTTGGTGCCAGGCACCATCCAACCTTCCGACCCCTTACTTTCCGCCATGTCATCCAATTGGCGCTGCAAATCATTAATCTGTGTCTGAAGTTCAGTTGCAGATTACGCATGAACAGACGGGGCCATCAGACCCGTAACCGCAAGCGCTAGTGTTGCTCTCATCGCTAACCTGAGTTTATTAGTTTGCATTGTGAATCAGTCTCCGTGAGCCTTTGTTGTATGTCATCTGACCGGTACGTGGCCCTGAACAAACCGACAGCTAACGCGCTTCAGTTGTCGGCCACTACCGGTAAGTGGTTCATTGTTCTCGCTCTTTTCGCCAGAACAACGACTTGCCATTGATAGCAGATGAACTTGAAACGAAATTGAAAAAACGCCTCCTTAACACCTTTGTATCAACGACCCCGTCGCACCCGCTTTTCTAGCCGTGCTCTCTTTTCATCGTCTAATTTTATTTTTTCAAGCTTAGTTAAAGTTCATCTGTTTCCATCAGGGTGCAGATCATTCAACTCAAAGGTGACTCTATGAGAAAACATCTCTTGCTCACATCTCTAGCATTAACCTTGGCAGCAGGAAGTCTCCATGCCTCTGAGGCCAATGATGATAAGCTGAAACAAAACATGCTCTCCGAAAGCAGCGTTCAGGACATGAAGAGACAGCATAGGGTAATGACACAGGCAGCCTCATCTGAAGTGGGCATGGAGGCACGCCGAAAATTGATATTATCGAATAAGGACGATATCTATCACGAGATGATCAAATCGGGAGACATCAATCTATCTGAATCAGACCAATCTTCAAAAGATAAGCTCATTCATTAGAAAAATGTCGCACTAATAGCTTTTTCGATTGAATAATAGAAACTTGTCGATACATGACATTTTTAAACCAGTTGCATCGTGAATGGTCTCCACCATTCCGTCTTGCCGCACTACTTTTGTAGTGCGGCTTTTTTAAACCTAGATTTAATCGATAACAACTTCTAACCACCTGCTTGGCAGACAACATGCCCAGAAAGAAACAACGTCCTTCAATAAAACGGAAACTGCTTACTTTCCTGACACTAACGGGTTTCGCGTGTACCGGACTAATATTCTTCTCACACACCCTTTTAATCGACTATATCCATGACGAGCTTCACAGACAGCAGCTACAGGCTGCAGCTAACCAGCTCTCAAAGATACTAACAAGTGATAAAAAAGAAATTACAAAACATTCTCTCAGAAATTTTTCTTTGTCTCAATATTCTGTTCACATCGAAGACAGTCAGGGTCGGAGTTTTACAAGCGAGAACATTAAACCGAAATTACAGGTGGTAGAATCGTTCAGAAATCCTGGAATTTTTCACATATCGGATGATGATCGCTCAATCCTTGGCTATTACAAAATATTTAATAACAGACAAGATAAACTAAGCGTTACTATAATTGAAAAAAGCTCCTACTCCCCAAACACGCTTGACAAAATTCACGTTCTTATATGGATAATATCTTTTGCAATTCTCGTTACGATATCAATGATCATATTTATTGGGGTAACTATCGCACTAAAACCCTTAAAAATGATGAGTTCCCAATTAACGTCGCTTAAAAAGGGTGAGCGTAATAGACTGGATGAGAACGTACCTGAAGAATTCAATGAACTTGTCAAACATCTTAATCGTCTATTAGAGTCGTACGACAAAAAACTTACCCGTTCACGCCACCTAGCCGCAGATATTTCTCATAGCTTAAAAACCCCCCTTGCCGTCATAAACTCCATGATCAATGACGAAGCCATTCCCACCACAATCGCGAGTCAAATTAAGTCTCAACTGTCTGAAATGCACGAGCTGATCGACACTCAAATGAGAAAAACCGAAATGTCCGGTCAGTACATTGGAAAGGCGACACCAATCATTGAGAGAACTCTGGCACTGGTGGACGTAGTCAGTCGAATCTATCCTTACAAACAGATCCATCTTCAAGAAACATTACCCAGAGAGCTTGTCTGGCCAATTGATGAGCGTGATTTTAATGAGATCTTGGGCAATGTGCTTGATAATGCTAGCAAATGGTGCTCTCAGGAAGCTCATCTACACTTGAAACTTCACGATGACACTTTGACTATTCTTGTTGAAGATGACGGCCCAGGAGTGGCTTCACACCAACTTGCCGATCTTACCAGGCGCCAGAAAAGACTGGACGAAAAAACCCCTGGCTATGGCCTTGGCCTATCAATCGTTGAGGAAATCATCAATGACTACGGTGGCGCCATGCATTTTTCTATATCACCCAAAGGTGGTCTTCGGGTTCTAATCGAGCTTTCCAGAAGCATTTGAGACTACAAGGGCAACTTATCCAGCTTTAGTCAGCGACCAGCAGGCATAGCAGCGCGATACACCAACGTCTCAACGTCAAAACTGTCGCTTTGGACTGAGTTTTCATCAGGCGACATAAAGAATAATCCTGTATTGCCTGATACGGGGGACACCGGAGCCGACGTTAGAAAACTTGTTGACTGCGTTTCGGGAGATTTTCCGGATCTCAGCGTCAACCAATCAACTCGCGTATCATAAACACCTATCCTATCTTCGGCTGCCCTGGATTCCTGTGGAATCCCGATATTAACTGCGTCCTCACCGGAGCGTACTAGCAGGTTCGGCAAAAATAGTGTTTGCCTCGGACTAAACACCAGCTCAGGCGACACGTCGTAAGTCATACTCGTACCCGCAACCCGGTTTCCAATCTCATAGTCCAGATGTGGGCCCTCAGTGCCAGCAGGGAAAAATGAAACCTTCCCTTGGGAGACGGTCACCATAGTCAAAGGTCCCGGTTTGTTCTGAACAACGGCACCAATTACCCGAAACACTGGCGTGTATCGGCTCAACTTTTCATGATCGACCTTATCGAGATCAGGCCCGCTCGGCGATATTAATATCTCATAAATCTCTGAACCAAACCCCTGCTCTGAGTAGAAAGACTGCCCGATAATAGTTTCCCGGCGACCGTCAGCATCCAAATCCTGCAATCCCAATATTAAGGGAATGAAACCGATGGCTTCGGCCTCCCCCTCGGCCAACTGGATCAAAGAACTTGAAACGCGACGGCCATTCCACTGATTTAAAATGAGGTAGTATGAGTTCTCTGAAACGTACCAGTCCATTCGGATGACTTTCTCCCGACGGGGCACCTCAATGGACGCCAGGCTCTGAACAGCCCCACTGGAATCAACACGGAAAAAGCTGAGTTTGTTTCCATGCTCCGCCGCAAAATAGTAATCGCTGCCAGAACGAAACGCGGACAACGACTTTGCGTTGATGGGCAGTCTGGCAAATGGAGACGCTAAAACCTCCTCCTCAACTGAACCTACCCGACGTTCTTCATCATCGGTCTGTACGATGCCGACCAACCAGGTGTTATTGTAGGTCGCAACGGCTTGACCTCTCCCGGTAACTTGAAAGCGCACCAATGGCACATCGTTTGACGCCTCTGGCTCGTCCCGCCACAAAAGATCAGGAAATCGGGCTTTCAACGCCGGCTTTACCGCCCTGGGGTCGCCGGCTCTGTCAGTAAACACCGCCGGGATACCGTAAAAGCGTTTCGCTACAGCGCCAACGGAGGGCATCGTTCCAAACAGCACTTTCCCTACTGCTTGATCCTTTCCGATACTCTCGATACCGATGACTGAAGGATTTTGTTCCGGGATGCCTGCATTATCAGGCTCCCGCAACACAACAAATAAATCACCCACCTCAACAGTGGCATCGTCAACTGTGAGGGAAAGCACTTTTTGATCACGATCTACCTGAGTGACCTTTGCCTTTGCTGGATGCTCACGCTCAACCGCCTGTACCGCACCAGCTAGTAGTAGCATCAGGAACACAAATACTGCAGAACGAGTCATCATAGGAAAAAGTCACTTAATGCGGATTCATTTCGTATAACAAAAGCGGGGTGGCGCTCCCACCACCCCGTTCTTGTTAGAACTTGTACCTTACCCGACCGGCAACATGAACAATGTCCTGATCGCTTTTGCCGTCCTGTAAGGCAGTTTCCTCCAGCGCATCCATGGCATCGCCTGATGCCAGGTATGCAGCTTCTGCCGACAGCTCAAGCGAAGGGTATGGGAAATACGAGACCTTGGAGCCAAATTCCAGTCCGAGATCTTTTGAGGACGATCCATCGGCAAGTGCAATGTCCTCAGCCAAGCGGTTGTAGACAATCATTCCGCTGACCGTAATATTGGCCGCTACTTTATGATCGAGCTGTAGCTTGTTCATGAAATACCCTTTGTCGAGGATATAGGGCGTTTCGGCGAAGTAGTCATCGCTCGTCATGTTTTCCTGAAAAATCATACTGTCGCTGAAGTCGACATCCGTGGCGATGAAGGCGTCGAAGTCCCCGTCTTGCTCATTGCCATCGCCCGATGCGTAGAGCACGGTGTACGTCAGTTGGTTTGGTCCAAATTGCAGCCCGAGCTCGCCGCGTCCCAGAAAGGTCGAAAGGTCATAGTTCGTATTGGGATTCGTAGCACCATTCAATGGGACGAAATTTACACCTTCTATTGTTCCGCTTTGGCCAATCACCGTACCCTTCACGAACATGCGCCTAGCGACGTCTCCTGACCATAATCCATCTCCACCCCGAAGCTGGAAACGGAATATTTGGAGTTATCAGCGATACTCTTCAGTTCATACTCCCTGCTATTTACCGTACCTACTCCCTCAGCAATTTGATCATTCATCTGATAGAGATAGAATAGGCCCGCGCTCAGGTTCGGTGAGTAACGCTTGTTCAGGTTGATCGCGAAGTTGTCCGCGCCATCCCAGCCTTCGTCCTGTTCTGAGTCGACGCCGCTCTCATTGGAAGAGTCACCTCGCCCCCATAACAACTGATAGTCAAATCCAGAGCCCAGTGAGCCTTTCCAAACAGCGGCTGTGGCGGTTTCAGTCCAGACATGTCGGTTCACTGACACTGGCTGCAAGCCCAGCGAGACGCGCTGGTCTAGCGTGTTGGGCACCAAGAAATCCACATAAGCCCACCGTGTTTCGATGTTCACACCATCACCGGAATAGTCGCCACCCGACCCCTCACCGTAGCGGATGCCACCAATCTCCGTCGCGAATACACCGGTAACTTTCTTGTCGTCGGAAGTTGCCTTCGCCCAGAAGCGATATTTGACCTCGCCGAAGCTCTCGGTCGGCTCGTCATCTTTCAGCGTACCGCCACCTGAGTTACCACCAGAAAACCAGTCTCTTTGATTGGTGTAAGCCTGAAAGCGGTTATCCATATCACCGTGAAATTCAATCTCCGCTGCCGTCGCGGCCCAACTTCCCGACAGTGTTGTCATCCCTGCAATCGCAGTGGCCAGAATGTTGCGTTTCAATGTAATCCCCTCCAGTTTCTTTCTTGATTGTTTGTGATATCCGATTCGTACGGATCGTGGCGTAAATCTAAAAACCAGCTAGAACAACGGACTAAAGGTCAAAAAAAAAGGCGGGAATGAAGCATTCCCGCCATTAAATAACCTTAGTTAACTCGCAAGTAGGCTCTCACACGAACCTTAAATGAACTTGAAATCCGGAAAAGATTTCAGATACGTCGGTCTCCCTGTATTCAGCGATCACGCTCGACCCTACATGGAAAACTTATGCTCGAAGCCCACACCAAATGTGGAGTCCTCAGAGTCAGCCAAGTCCGCCTCCACCTGAGACACGTAAGCATAAACCTTACTCTTGCTAGCCAGTTTATAATCGAGCCCCAAGGCCAGCAGGGTTAGCTCCTCGTTTGTTGTCTCGGCTTCTGTCAGTCCGTACTGCGCCTTGATCTTCCAACGCTCAAGGTTAACGGCACCGCCAACCAGATAAGACGTATCTTCTCCAGGGCCATCGCTTTCTTCTGCCAACTGGTAAACTGCGCCGATCTCGAAGTTGTTTAATCGGACCTTCCCTACGGTTCGCAGGATATTGAGACGACTATCGCCACTTGAATCGGCTTCCAGTGAATCTTCGATATCAGAATCGTAGGCAATACTGCCGTAGAAATGGTCGTTCTCAAACGTAAAAGAGCTGGAAACTGCATCCGCAGGTCCGTCGTTCTCTGCCCCAGCTGACTGCTCTTCACCCGGGATGACGGCAACACTAACGCCCACAGCATCAAACAGACGTGGAGAACTGTATTGAACAATGTTGCTGGTCCGATTTTCACCAGCCATGATATTTTTTATATCCGCCTGTAGGTCGTTGAACTGGTCAACCTTGCCCTGCGCTGACTTTAAAGGTGTGTCAAATTTTCCCGCAATCAGTGCACCAAGGTTCGCCTGCTTGAAGCCACCGTAAATATTACGCTGCGAGAAAGTCTGGCCATCCTTATCTCCATCATCAATCGATATTTCAAATTCTGCCTTGTAGATCGCCTCCAAGCCTTCGAGGTCGGTATTGAGCGCCCCTTTTACCCCTAGACGGGACGCATTACTCTGGAGCTTCCAGGTATCGCTATTACCGTCGTCCTGGTTTTCATATGAAACATTGGCTTTGCCGTACAGGATAGGACCTTCCGCCGCTAGTGCATTCATTGAAGTTACTGCAACCCCACCAAACACCAACATTGATAGACACTTTTTCATGAGCACCTCTTCAGATTAGATAGATTCAAAATGACACTTGAAGTCTTTCAAATGCTGAGTAGATGGTGCTTTGCATTTATTGCAGAGTTGTTACATTTTTAAATTTTTTCTTTGTATTTCAACAACCTAAAACAAAAACCTTTTATTATATCCTTTGACACTGAATTGAACTTGAATATAAGCGGCTGTCTTCGTACATCGCGTCGTGGGCACGGAGGCGATTTCCGTCTGACTTCAGGTCATCCATTGAGCTCTTCTGTTCGCTCCCTGTAGCTGCCCCGCTAAACCGGACACCACCTTGTTAATTTGATGCCAGCTCTGCCCGGTATTCCCCGGGCGATCTAATTGTTCCGCCCGTTCACGCCCTTTTTCCAGCGACCGGCCTGCCAAGACAATGTCGCTGTCGATCCGTTGCCCAAGAGTGTTGCAATAGCCGCCCCTGCAGCTCCGTAGCTACCAAGGATTAGTACGGTCTTGTTGCCCTGCCTCATCGTTGCTCAAACTCCTTTTAATGTGCTCCAGTTCAACTCTTTAGTTACTACAGGGTCATACCGCAAGTCGTCGAATCGCGGTGGGTTCACCAGTGTCGTCAAAAACTAACAACTTAACGTTGACCCTGTAGTGACTACAGGGTTTTAAATAACGGATTTGTGTGAGAACCGGAGCCGCGAAAATGAGCAAACCCTGCGATGGACAGTGTGGCAGCGAAGATTCAGTCGTAAACAATGAGCTTCAGAGACCCGTCACCGCCGAAACAGACAGCCAGCTCAGCACCTACAGCGTGCCAAAAATGGATTGCCCCTCAGAAGAGCGAATGATTCGAGTGGCGCTCACGGGTTTTGACAACATTCAGTCACTCTCATTCGACCTATCGAATCGAAAGCTGGAAATTATCCATCAAGGCGAAGTCAGACCTATTACCAGCAAACTGGAAACCCTGGGTCTGGGCGCTTCCTTGCAGAAGACAGAAGACGCCAGCCCTGAGTCCGTCAGGGCGGCTGAATCGTCTCATGCCAACGAGACTGAGGAATCCGGCACTTTATGGATACTGCTGGCAATCAACGGCCTGATGTTTCTGGTCGAGATGACGATGGGCCTGATCGCGCAGTCTGCTGGCCTAATTGCAGACTCGCTAGACATGCTTGCCGACGCTGCCGTCTACGGTCTTGCTCTTTACGCCGTTGGGCACGGCATCAAAATGCAGGTCAGAGCTGCGCATGTGGCTGGCATTCTCCAGCTTATCCTTGCCGTCGGTGTACTGGTTGAGGTTGGCAGGCGTTTTCTGTTCGGCAGTGATCCCCAGTCGTCAATGATGATGACCGTCGCCTCTGTTGCTCTCGTTGCCAACATCAGCTGCCTTCTTCTGATCGCAAAACACCGTGAAGGCGGTGCTCACATGAAAGCCAGCTGGATCTTTTCGGCCAATGATGTGGTTATCAATCTGGGAGTTATCCTTGCGGGGCTTCTTGTTGCCTGGACCGGTTCAAACTATCCGGATCTGGTTATTGGCGGCGTTGTGGGAGGCATTGTATTCATTGGTGCCAAGCGCATCCTTGCACTAAAAGGATAATTCGATGTCTGAACACCGTGCTAGTTTTTCTACGTTTATCTTTCTCGGCTTTTCCACACTGGTAGCGCTGGCCGACCAGCTTATTAAATGGCTCGTCCAGCAATCCATGGCTTACGGGCAATCGGTTGAGATCACTCCTTTCTTTAATTGGGTGCACGTATGGAATAAAGGCGCTGCCTTTAGTCTCTTCGCCGATGGCGGGGGCTGGCAGCGATATTTTTTTATTGCGATAGCCGTTGTCGTCTCGGCTGTTCTGGTCAAATTGATGCGGGACAGCCATAAGCGAACAGAAGCCCTGGCCTATGCGATGGTACTTGGCGGTGCATTCGGAAATGTCATCGACCGAGTTTTCCGAGGCTACGTTGTCGATTACCTGGATTTCCATTGGCAATCTTGGCATTGGCCGGCGTTCAACCTTGCCGACGTGTTCATCCTCCTGAGCGTGGCCATGATTTTGGTCACGGGCTTCACAGCCGAGAAAGGTGCCGGGAATAACATGGAAAATCGCCAGAATGGCTAGTTTTCGCGCGGTCGCAACACTCGCTAAGCCCTCTGAGCCAGGCTTAGCGAGTGTTGCGACTACGTTTAATTGAACAGCAACGACCAAGGAGAAAACAATGGGCCACGAGCATGCTCACATGTCACCGGATACTAAGGATAAGAGAGTTGCAGTAGCTATCTGGGCGAACGGTATCCTAACCTTGGCTCAGATCGCTGGAGGGATCTTCGCTGGCAGCTTGGCGCTGATAGCCGACGCTATACACAACTTTTCGGATATGGCGTCACTATTTATCGCATTTGCGGCGCGGAAGATTGCACGCCGCCCGGCCGACTCGAAGATGACCTTTGGCTACGGGAGAATTGAGGTTGTTGCGGCACTCATAAATTACACCACTTTGATAATGATCGGGGCATATTTGATCTACGAAGGTGGCATGCGATTCATAGATCCCCCGGAAATCAAGGGGTGGTGGGTAGTTTGGCTTGGCATTATCGCATTGGTAGTGGATGGTTTGACCGCGCTGCTTACTTACTCCATGCAAAAGGACAGCGTCAACATCCGTGCGCTGTTTCTACACAACTTGTCTGATGCGTTTGCGTCAATTGCAGTCGTTGTAGGCGGCGCCCTGATTCTCCTGTACGACATGCGTTGGGTTGATCCCGCGATCACAATTGGTATCGCAAGCTATATTCTCTACCTGGGTCTAACGGAAATCGGCGGAACCATCCGGACACTCATGCTGGGTAGTCCATTGGATATCGACACAGATTCTGTCATCGAGGCTTTATCAAACGTAGAAGGCGTTTTAGACCTTCACCACGTACATTTCTGGCAGATGGGTGAGCATGATGCCTCCCTCGACGCCCATGTGGTGGTCGAAATAAGTGCCTGGAATGAACTTGAAAAAGTCAAGGGTGGGATAAAACGAACTTTGGAAAACGAGTTCGGCATCACTCATTCAACATTGGAGTTTGAACATCCTGATCACAGTCACAAAGATGCCCATACTTATGGCCATGGCTAGCAGGCTGCTGAAAAGGGTACCGTGTGGCAGATATGCTGCGAATGGCCGACATTCCACTCGGTTACGAGCACGCCATGCGAGACGTAATTGAACGCCACCAGGTCTGGGCCTACCTCATCGCTGTTGTTTTCGGACTGTCTGTGGATTGGACATCGTCCCTCGGTGACAGTGTGCCGGATTACTTAATCTGGGGGTTGCTCGGAGTTCTGCTCTACGCCACATTTACTCAAACACCGTTGACCCACCTGTCTGATATGTTCCGGGACCGTCGGTTCATGGGTGCCTTGCTCACCGGAAATTTTCTGGTCATGCCGGCGATCACTGCCTTGCTGATATTGGCGCTGCCGGACAATGACGCGCTGAAGTTGGGAGTGCTTCTGGTATTGCTGATGCCCTGTACCGACTGGTTTGTCACCTTCACTCACCTAGCAAGGGGGACAGCACCCGAGCCATTGCGGCAACACCGGTTCTGCTGATTGCTCAACTGGGTCTTCTTCCACTTTACCTCTGGCTTTTCATGGGTAATCAGTTCGACGTGAATCTTGAGCTTGGGCGGCACCTCCTGCCGGCCTTTGGCGGGCTGATTATTGTCCCGCTTATCCTGGCATTTCTGACTGAAAAACGGGCCGAAAACTCCAGAAAAGTCACCGGGTTTATTCGCTTCATGGGCCTGATTCCGGTCCCTCTGCTTACAGTCGTACTTTTTATCATCACAATGACACAGGTCAGCCAGATCACCAGTACCGGCCCACTCATCTGGCCCTTGATGATTGTGTTCTCAACCTATCTTCTAGCCGCGGCTCTGGTTGGAAAGGCTCTGCGCTGGGTCTTTCGATTACCGGTGGAAACCGGTCGCACCGTCACCTTCAGCCTTGGAACACGCAACTCCTTCGTGGTTTTACCTTTGGCACTTTCAATGCCAGAGGCGTGGGCTGCGGCCGTTGTAGTGATTGTCGTGCAGTCCCTGGTGGAACTGTTTGGAATGATGCTTTATCTGCGGTGGGTGCCTAGTCGGCTGCTACCGAACACCTGAAAATCTGAACCCCGTAAACTCATCTAAAAATAGGAAGATCTCCCGTGCGAACCCGAACCCTGGTCGTAAGTCTTGTTCTTTTTTGTCTGGTTGTCTTTGCTGGTGCTTTTGTTATTTACGATCGCTCTCAGGGCACTAATGAACCCACCGTTGTTGAAAAAACGCCGCTGGTGCGAGATTACTCTCCCGTTATCGGCCCTGAGGACGCACAGGTAACCATTGTCGAGTTCTTCGACCCATCCTGCGAAGGCTGTCGCGCCATGTACCCTTATGTGAAACAGATTATGGCGGCCTACCCAGACAAAGTGCGCTTGGTATTGCGCTACGTGCTATTTCACAAAGGCTCGGAAGAGGCCGTCAGAATTCTGGAAACCGCCCGCGAACAGGGAATCTACGAGCCGGTGCTTGACGCTGTCATGCAAGCCCAGCCCCAGTGGAATGACGATCCGGATGTCACCGCAGCATGGGATGCGGCGGAATCAGCCGGGCTGGATGTAGAAGCCGCTCGGGCCGGTATGACCTCGCCTGAAATAAACGGCATTATTCAACAGGATGCTGCAGACGTTAAAGCGGTTAAAATTTCCGGAACTCCAACATTCTACGTCAACGGAGACTCCTTGAGCCGGCTGGGGCCTCAGGAACTGTACGACCTGGTGACATCCAAGGTAGAGTCACTGGAATAACAACAAAACCGGCAACGCTATGTCACTGCTTGACTACCTTCTACCCTACGATTTCTCACCGCTGACCGTGCTGAGCTACATGCTCGTGATGGGGTTCTATGGCATCGGTCTGCTTCGGATGCCGGATCAGGATCGGCCTGGCGCGCTGCGGATTTTTGCTTTCACCCTGGGGGTGCTGATCTGTTATGCGGTGATGCAGACCCGCTTCGATTACTACGCGCAATACATGTTCTTCGTCCATCGGGGCCAGCATCTGATCCTTCATCACATCGGGCCTATCCTGATCGCGCTTTCCAATCCCTTGCCGGTCATGCGGTTCTGGTTTGAAAAAATCAGCGGGCTGGAAGCGCACGCTCCGGCCTCTGGGTTGGTTCTATCAGGTTCTGCAACAGCCCTTCATCGCCCTTTTCCTGTTTGTGGGGCTCATTTATTTCTGGCTGTGGCCATCGATCCATTTCGACGCCATGCTCAGCCGGGATCTGTACTGGGTCATGAACTGGAGCATGTTGCTGGATGGTCTGCTGTTCTGGTGGTTGATCTTTGACCCAAGACCGCCGGCAATCACCTCATCACTGGGGTATGGCAGACGCATGTTGGTTCTAGCTGCCGCAGGTGTGCTTCAGATGTTTCTTGGGGCGTGGATCGTGTTTTCACGTGACATGGTCTATGACGTTTACGAAGTCTGTGGCAGAGCCTGGCCGCTGGACCCGGAAGTCGACCAGCTTCTGGGCGGCATGCTGACCTATATCCCTCCGGCCATGATGAGCATCCTTGGCATTCTTCTGATGCTCCGACGAGCCATGCATCAGGACGGAAAATATACCAACCAATCCAAACAACTTGAGGAAACAGCGTCATGAGAACTCGCTTCTGGCGACAGCGCACCAAAATCATACCTGCGACCTTAACGCTGATAGCATCCCTATTACTGACTGGTTGTCTTGGCAATGACGCGGAAGACTGGAACGGTAAAAACATCAGTGGCCTGATGCCTGAGCTGGAATTCGACCTGATCAATAGCCAGGGCGAGTCGGTGTCTGGCGATGATTACAGTGGCCGCGTGAGAATGCTGTTTTTCGGGTTCACCTCGTGCCCCGATGTTTGCCCGACCGCCCTGCAAAAACTCAGTCAAGCAACCAGTGGCCTGGACCCCGAGCTTCAGGATGAAGTGCTCACTTTGTTCGTGAGTGTCGATCCGAAACGTGACACGCCGGAGCGCCTCGCAAAATACGTGGATTTCTTCGGCGACAATATTATAGGACTCACTGGAAAAGAGCCCCAGCTTCGTGAACTGGCAAAACGATATAGAACAACCTTCGGTTATGACGAACCTGACCCCGATGGAAATTATGCGGTGTCACACAGCAGCGCAATCTATGTATTTGATCGCGAAGGTAACCCCCGCCTTTTAATGCGGCCCGATTTGAGTAGGGAAGAAATTCGGCATGACCTCGTTGCTCTAATTCAGGAGGATTCCTGAGTCAACGAAGCTTGCCATTGGAAAGAATGCCTAGCTTCTGCGGAATACGGCAGCAGCACTTGACTCAAGATGTGATCGCCAGACGCTTACCAAATACATTGCTTTGCTGAATGTTGAAAAAATGTGACGCACGCTTAGTGGCAGCCGATATTTCGGCTGCCTGGTTTATTACCCTTAACTAACCTATTTTCAACTTACCGTTCTTTAAGCCCCGCTGAATTGTTGGCATGCTGATAGGACTGCTATTCATTTCTTTGGACGATTCGTTCGGATAAAACTCTTCAACCACCTGGCCCATCTCATCCTCATCATACTTAAACAGCGCATTCCCAAATCCCCTGGCAGCCGCTGCACCTAGGGCAGCCTGATCAACGCCCTCCTCCTTCACCTTGACGGCATTGGCCGTGGAGCCTTTCAGCGCCACTGCGAGAGTGTTGCTGCACACCACGCGAATACTGATGAACTGAGCTGTCGTAGCCAAGGTGCCATCGCAGGCAGTCGCCAGAAGGACGTGGGCATTGGTTTGATCGTTGCCCTTGAGCATGCCCGATTGGTCGGTACGCATATTGCCCACATCCTACGGCCACCTTTCAGTACACCGGCTGTTTCCTGCTCAAAGCCAGACACCTCGGTCAAATCCCGAAAGAAATCTAGAATCCCCTCGGGCTGAACCACCTTGAAGCGACTACCGACGACCGACAGCTGAGCCTTGGTATCCGAACGGCAAAGCACTTTGGAATCCGGGTGAGACAGGATTTCACCCAGGCTGCCCCCGGAACTAGTGCCGCGGACCGGGCTTTCCTGAATTTGCCAGTCTAAGCCCGCTTGTTTTGCCCATACCTCCATGTGGTGATTGGAAGTCAGTTCATTCCCCAGACCATGCCAGGGGCATGGCCAACGGAGAGGATTTGCTCGATGAGATGAGCCATGGTTGTTCTCCTTTGGATTTGCGAGGGGAATTAATGAGGATCGTTGCGAGAATCGGGATCGGTACTGAAGTAATAGCCGCAATCGAGGCAGCGGAGGCGCCAGTAGCTCCACCCAACAGCGCATCAATGACAGCGCCGCCAATACCGCCGACGGTCGCACTCACGGGACCAGAAACGATCCCAAGCGCGGCACCCGCTTGGGTACCGGCAGACGCGCCGACCACACCAGCGGTTTTCTTGCCGTAGTTGTTCTTGCCGAACCGCCAGGACAGGCAGTTGGGACATTGTTCAGACATTGGAAATTACCTCTGTGAATTGGGAGGGAAGGCACTTTCAGTGCCCTGGTTCACAGAGGTGATATAGGTTTAAGATTTTTTTGATTGCCCTGATCCAGTGCTTGACGTATGAGCAGCTCAAGGGTTTTATGATCACCTTTGGTATTTAATCCGGGTCGACCAATGCTCTTCCGAAACGTCACCACCGCATTGCTAAGTATTCTGCTTTTGCTCGGCACCGTACCATCGGGTCTAGCTGGGGTAGCAATGGGTGCCACTGATGCGATTGGCAGTGAGACTCATTGCCGTGGAATGGGTCAAGGTTATTCGGCTGATATGGAATCTGGCACCGCCAAGGTACCGACGAACTGCAGTGATCCTGAGAAGATGAACTGTTTGCGGATCGCAGCGCAATGCCCCTTATTACCGCTATATGCGCTAACAGGCGCAAGCTCCATTCCAAGTATTCGGCCCACCACAGGTTTTGATGCCGCACCGATCAGTGCGGAATATCAGAGTCCTATCGAAGACGTTCTCACGCCCCCACCTGATTCTCGCTCCTGAACCACTGTTCCGCCGAGTCCGGGCTCCAAAGCTCGGCACAAGAATATCCGCTCGAACACAAAAGCAGTTCTGGCAATGGCTACACGGGTCCGGATCTGCGCGTAAGGAGAATGACGATGAAAACCACTACGTTCAAAATGATCGGTGCAGGTGCTGTTCTTACCGCCGCCATCGCTAGCGTTTCCGCTTTTGCCCACAAACCTGAACAGCAAGGTATGGGCATGATGGGCGAACACATGGAGACCATGGGCGGCATGATGGGAATGATGTCCGGCATGTCCGCCGAGGATCGTTCCAAAATGCAGGCGGCGTGCATGAAGATGATGCAGAGCCACAACAAAGCGTCGCCATCAAGCAATCAGGACGAATCCAGCCAATAACTAATCAAGAGCACATGGCTGGTGACGCGCCAAAATCTGCGACACCAGCCTCACTCAAATCATTTGACAGGAACACTCTATGAGAACCTCTATCGCTGCCGGCTCAATCGCTCTTGCTTTGAGCACTTTTTCTATGGGATTCCAACTTCACGCCGCCGAACCCACTCTAGAAAACGGCGTATCGGGTAAAACCGATCATGCAATTACCGTTTACAAGAGCCCCAATTGTTCATGTTGTGCCGACTGGGCAGAGCACCTTGAGAACAATGGATTCGAAGTGAACATTGAGAACACGAGCAACATCAACGAAATCAAAACCCAACATCAGATTCCACGAGACATGGCTTCTTGTCATACCGGCATTATCGACGGCGTGGTGATCGAGGGTCATGTTCCAGCGGACGACATCAAGGCCTACCTGAAATCACGTTCTCAACCATTCGGCGACAAGACACTCGGCCTCGCTGTCCCTGGCATGCCACATGGCACACCAGGCATGGAAACCGGCAGGCAGGATAACTATGACGTGATGGCATTTACCGCCGACGGCAAGGCTCAAAGCGTCAAACGATACGAGTTCTGATATGCCGGACCTCGCAACCTGGGGCACTCTGGCCGCCTTTCTCGGCGGCCTTGTGTCCTTCTTCTCCCCTTGTACCCTTCCGCTCGTACCGGGTTATCTATCCGTTGTGACCGGCGGCGCGGTAAGCGAAGCCTCAAATAGGTTGAAGGCTTTTTGGTTGAGCCTTTGTTTTGTGATGGGGTTCAGTTTGGTTTTTGTCGCGCTCGGTGCGAGCGCCAGCCTCCTGGGCCAATGGCTGATGGCCTACCGTCAGGAAGCCAATCTGGTGGCAGGCGCACTGATTATGCTGATGGGGCTATTCATGCTGGGTTGGTGGAGCATGCCCGCACTGCAACGCGACTGGCGCCTGGGGCAGACACTGGAAGGTGGGAGCCAACGGCGGCCTTTTTGCTGGGTGTGGCCTTTGCCGTCGGATGGACGCCCTGTATTGGTCCCATACTTGGGGCCATTCTGGCTCTGAGCTCTACGCATGCCAACGCCGAAACGGGAATGCTGTATCTGGCAATATATTCGTTGGGACTGGCGTTGCCTTTTCTTGGGAGCGCCCTGTTCATTGAGCATTTTCGCAAGCGCATGCGCGGCCTGAGCCGCTGGAGCAGGTTTCTGAGAGCGCTGGCTGGCTTGGTGTTGATTGTCATGGGCGTGATGGTGTTGACCGGTCAAATGACTCGGCTTGCCACATGGATGCTATCCACATTTCCAGTTTTGGGAGAGCTCGGCTAATGTTTTTCAGGAAGTGAGAATGCCTTGGTCTTCGAGTCGCAATAACGGTCTGCCTCAAGCCTCTGTGGTTTCGATGATCCCGGTGTGCAATGACGCAATTAGAGGACAATGAACGTCCCCTTTTTGCCTATGGCATCGGGCGACCATGTCGCTCAGAACATTCTCAATCCTCTCAAGCTTTTTGATCTTTCCACGCACGGACTCCAGTTTGTGCTCGGCCAGGATACTGGCTTCCTGGCAGTGGGCGCCATCTTCCAGCCGAAGCAGGTCGATAATCTCGTCGAGACTGAAGCCTAAGTTCTGCGCCGATTTCACGAACGTCAATCGATCAATATCGGCAGAACCATAGCGTCTAATTCCGCCGGGAGGGCGCTGGGGCTCCGATAACAGACCCCGCCGTTGGTAATAGCGAATGGTCTCGACATGGACACCGGTTGCCTTGGCCAGCCCCCCGATAGTCAGTGGATTTACTTTATTCACCATGCGGGCTTACTCCGTAGTTGACTACGGCATTAGTTTACTTCATCAACTAAGGTCACTAATAGAGAATTTGCCCATGCAAATCATGGACTACCTTACCTTATCCTGCACAGCAGGATAGTTGTTTGACATCCTTGGTAAAGGTTTGAGCGCACAGCTTCAAACCTTCTACCATCGTCAGGTACGGGAACAGCTCATCGGCAATCTCGTTGACGGTCATGCGCGCACGTAGCGCCATCACCGCAGTCTGGATCAGTTCGCCGGCCTCACCCGCCACGGATTGCACACCCAGTAACCGCCCGCTTTCACGTTCCGCGACCAGTTTGATGAAGCCGCCGGTATCAAAATTGACCAGGGCCCGTGGCACGTTGTCGAGGGTCAGGGTGCGGCTGTCAGTGACGAAGCCTCTTACCTCGGCGTCGGCTTCAGACAAACCGACGGTCGCAATCTGCGGATCGGTAAAGACCACTTCGGGCATGGCGCTGAGATCGAGCCGCGCATCACCACCGGTCATATTGACTGCTGCCCGACTGCCACCGGCAGCGGCGACAAAAACGAACTGCGGCTGGTCGGTGCAGTCCCCAGCAGCATAGATGTCGGGCACCGTGTACGCATACCGTTATCGACTAAAATCGCCCCGCGGGCAGCCTCGACGCCGATAGCCTCCAGGTTCAGTCTGTCTGTGTTCGGTGTGCGTCCCACGGCCACCAGCAGCCGATCGGCCCGCAGCTCCCCCGCGTTCGTGGCGAGAACGAACTCCTCATTGGTATAGCTGATCTGGCTCGCCTGCGTGTTATTCAGAACCTTGATACCCTCGGCCTGGAACGCGGTTTCAATGGCCTCGCCAACCGCCGGGTCTTCACGGGAAAACAGCCGGCTACGCGCCAGGATGGTCACCTCACTGCCCAGCCGGGCAAACGCCTGTGCCAGCTCCACTGCCACGACGGACGCCCCGATGACAGTCAGCCGATCTGGAATGGTGTCGCTGGCCAGTGCCGTGGTGGACGTCCAGTACGGCGTATCGGACAACCCCGGAACCGGAGGAATGGCTGGCCGCGCACCGGTACCGATGAACGCTTTGTCAAAGCATACTTCGCTTTCCGTGCCGTCAGCTCCCGTCACTGTCAGCGTATTGGAATCGGTAAAACGGGCCTCACCCTGCAGGACAGTGATCGCCGGATTGTCTTCGAGAATCCCCTCATATTTCGCAAGACGAAGTTCATCGACCCGGGCCTGTTGCTGGGACAGCAACCGGGGCCGATCAATCGAAGGCTCGACCGCCCCAATGCCCTCGTCGAACGGACTGGTGCGGCGCAGATGGGCTACGTGAGCGGCGCGGATCATGATCTTAGATGGCACGCAGCCGATATTGACGCAGGTGCCACCAAGAGTGCCACGCTCGATCAACGTTACCCGGGCTCCGCGTTCCGCCGACTTCAAAGCGGCGGCCATGGCACTGCCGCCACTGCCAATCACAGCAATGTGCAGATCGTTATCACTCATAAACACCACTCCTGAACGAATGTGCTATTGCAACAAAGTCTTGGTTTTTGATGGCTACTCCTGTTTTTCCAGGGTCTGTTTGAGCGTGGATGGATAGCCCGCGTTGGTGGTGGCCTGAGTTAATGCTTCAACGGAGGTTTTCTCATCGTCGAAAATAACCGTCGCATCACGCTCCTCATAGCGGACCTGGACAGAACTCACCCCATCAACCCTCTTGAGAGCGGCTTTGACGGTGATCGGGCAAGCCGAACAAGTCATTCCGGGAACCGACAAGGTCACCGTCTTTTGCGCCGCCAAGGCAGGCAGGCTGAACAGCGTGAACAGTACGGCAGTGATCAGGGACTTTTTCATGGTGCATTGCCTCTCAGTAAAATAGCGGTAAGACAAAAGGGAATGCCAACGCGGTCAGTATGAGCAGCGCGACGATCCAGAAGGTGATCTTGTAAGCGGTGCGCACTTGCGGTACTGCGCAGACCTCGCCCGGATCGCAATCCTGTGCCGGCCGGTATATCCGACGCCAGGCAAAGACCATCGCCACCAGAGCAGCACCAATGAACCACGGCCGGTAGGGCTCCAGAGCAGCAAGATTGCCGATCCAGGCACCGGAAACACCCAGGGTAATCAGAACAAGGGGGCCAAGACAGCAGGCCGATGCGAGCACTGCTGCGACCCCGCCTGCGATTAACGACCCCCGACCGGATTTGAACTCTGATTTCAACTCTGACATTACGACGGTTCCCTTCATAACTTTGCCGGCTATCTTCAAAATACTTCCGTAGTCGGCTACGGAGTCAAGCCCTACACTCCTATAGAAAGTTCAGCGCTCTTGACCCCGTACCGTGGTACGGGCACTAAACTTATATCTCGAATCTATTGGGTGGGAGTTCTGCCATGACAGAAATGACCATTGGCAAAGTGGCTGACGTGGTGGGCGTTGGTGTCGAGACGATTCGTTTTTGCGAACGCCCCCCGCGTCGATGCCGGTGATATGCGGCAACGGGCGCTGGCAAAGCTGAACGATGTTGACCAGAAGATTGGCCAGTTACGACAAATCCGACAGGGGCTTGAGGCACTTGTGGACCGTTGCCCCGGACAGGGTGCGGGCTATTCCACAAACCTCATGAACAAGACCGAGTAATTCCTTAACGCCGTTTCTTGGTACGGAGTCTACCGTCGAAACGCAGCTTCATCTCACCAGAGGGACGCGTCATGTCAAAGCAATATTTCTTGGTTTTAGCAGCCCTAATCTTCAGCGTTTCGGCGATAGCAGCCGACAAACACTACGTATTGGGCGTGGACGGCCTGGCCTGCCCCTTCTGTGCCTATGGCATCGAAAAACGTCTGAATAAAGTGGATGGCGTCACCGATGTGCAGGTCGATGTGGGTGAGAGTCTGGTGCGTGTCACCCTTGAAGAGGGCAAGACGCTCTCAGAGGAGCGGGCGCGTCAGGCCGTTGATGAGGCCGGTTTCACGCTGCGCTCATACTCAGAGGCCGAAGGTGAGACAGGAGGCAGCAATGCGAAATAACAACCCGCCAGTCGGCTTGCCCCTGCTGGTCGGTGCCCTGGTACTGACCGGTGTGCCTTCGGCACAAGCAGCACCCAACACCTTCAACACGGCTCTGCCCGTGCCGCAGGGTGAAACCATCTGGCGGGAGCAACTGGTCTTGCGGGAACGTTCCGACGGTGGCCCCATGGATCGTAAGGTCTCGGTCCAGGCTCTGGGCAGCGTACTCGGTTATGGCATTACCCCGAAGCTCGCGGTGTTCGGCGTTGTCCCTTACTTTTTCAACAAGGCACTGGACGTCACCACGCCCATGGGCCGGATTGAGCGGGATACCGGCGGCATCGGCGACGCCTCCCTGTTCGGGCGTTACACAGTTTACCAGGACGACTTCACCGGCGGCACCTTCCGGGTCGCGCCGATTTTCGGGCTCACTGCACCAACCGGGGACAGTGACGACCGCGATCGTTTTGGCGAACTGCCACGCCCATTGCAGGTTGGTGACGGAGCCTGGGATGGGTTTGGCGGTGTGGTAGCCACCTATCAGACGCTGCAGTACCAAATGGACGCGCAGTTCCTTTACCGCGAAAATGGGCGCCACGACGGCTTCGCTCACGGCGACGAGACCCGCCTTGACGCCTCACTGCAATACCGGGTGTGGCCGCTCAGCCTTGAAGCGTCTCCGGCACACCGGGCTTTACCTACGCCCTGCTCGAATCCAGTTTTGTTCACCACGAGCGCAACGAGATTGGCAGGGTTACGGATGCCAATTCCGGTGGTACTCAGTGGCTGCTGGCGCCAGGCGTGCAATACATCACACGACGCTGGGTCGTCGAGGGCACAGTACAACTGCCCGTCGCCGAAGATCCCAATGGCGACGCCATTCAGGACGATTACATTGTACGCGTTGGCTTTCGCCGCAACTTCTAGGGACAGAGGGCAGCATGAAAAAAATCGCCAAGTGGTCAGGCTTTAGTATGTTGGGCCTTCTGATTGCGATCACGTTAATCGGTTGCGCAGGCGGCGCCATCAACTGGAACCAGGAACCGCCCTACTCACTGGAACAGACCTGGGGTGAAAAAGGCAGTGCCCCGGGGCAATTTAATGACCCCACCGGGATTGCGGTCACAGACAACGAAGTGTTCGTCTCCGATGCCCGCAACGGACGTATCCAGGTTTTCGATCACCAGGGGCAGTTCAAGCGTGAATTCGGTAAACCCGGCGATGGGATCGGTGAACTCGGGCGCCCCATGAACCTAACCATTCACAACGACAAACTCTACGTGCCAGAGTATATGAACGACCGGATTCAGCTGTTCAGCCTGGCTGGCGAGCCGCTGAAAGTCATTGGCGGTCCGGGCAAGGGCCCCGGCCAGTTTAGTGCGCCGGGCGGTGTTGCCGTAGCGGACAACGGTGATCTGTTCGTGGCGGACTTTTATAACCATCGTGTACAGCATTTGCGGGCGGATGGCTCTTTCGTACAACAGTGGGGAACAACCGGTGTGACAGGCAGGGGTGCCAGGGAGTTTACTTATCCTACCGATGTGGCGCTCGGAGAGGATTCGGCCCTCTACGTAGCAGACGGTTACGGTAATCGAGTTCAGGTCTTCAATACCAGGGGCGACTTTCTGCGCAAGTGGGGAGGCCCCTTCGCCATCGGCCTTTACGGGCCGTTCAAAGGCTGGTTCACAACCACAACGTCCATCGCCCTAGGGCCCAACGGTGAGGTCTTCGTGGTCGACTTCTACAATGACCGGATCCAAAAATTCACGGCTCGGGGCGACTATCTCACCGCATTCGGAACGCCACCTGAGAACCCCGGCCACACGGCGATGGCGGTTGCCGTTGGCATGATGGAGCAGTGTGGAGCGTGAATTTTGCCGACAACCGGGTTGAGAAATGGGAAGCTATTAACCCATAAAGCTTTCCATATCCCGAATTCAACCCGGTTTTTTTATGCCCTGACTAAACTCCGGGCTTACCGATTTCGCAGGTATTTGGTCAGCGCCAGGATACCTAGCACCAGCAGTGTGATCAGTAGTAGCGGCATAATCATCATGGGCAGCATCATCCAGCCCATGCCGGACATCATGGAGTTGCAGGCTTCCCAGAACCCACTCTCGGGGGCTGCTAGCGCAACTCCGGGTAACAAAATCAGCGTCGATAGAACTGCCAATAATAGTTTCATGGTTAATCTCCTTTTAGTTTGATACGCCGGTGATTTGCAGGGCTTCGTAGCGAGCCCTGGCACTGAACAGGTCGCGAATAACGGCTGCCCGACGGAGCTTTACGCCAGTGAGCTGTCTTGCGCTGTTGATGGCGTTTTCCAGTCTGCCAGTACCACTGGCCAGCTCGTTCAGGCTGGCTTCCCAATGGGCGCGCTGGTTGGGAAGATGTCGCTCATCGAGGATTTCAAGGCGACTGTAGCCAGCTTCTAGTGCCGTTTTTACATCTCCAATTGACGCCAGCAAATCGCGGTGGGTTTGAGTGCTTTGCGACTGTCGCTGGGATAACTCGGCGCTCGCCCTGCGAACGGCACTGCTCTGTCGCTGTCCACTAAACGGGATCTGAATCCCCACGCCTACCGTCCAGCGCTTTTTTTCGTCAGCCAACAAGCTGTTGTAGCCCGCATTGGCCGTAAACACGGGCCTTCGGTTGGCTTCTGCGACGTCAAGTCGGGCCCGGGCCTCCGCGGTTCGCGCCTCGGCGGCCTGAACCAGCGGGTGCTCGGCTTCGGTCAGGATATCTGCTGCCATTGGCAAACGAGGAGGCAGGGATACGATCAGTTCAGAAGGTTGCGGACGGCGCCCCAATAATGGGATCAAACTGGCAGAGAGCTTGACTTGATCCGCCCGCAGCGCAACCAATTGCGCGTCCAGCGTGTCCAGTTCCGTCTCTACCCTCAGCAACCCACTCTGTGTGGCCTCGCCGTATTCCAGTCTTTGTCGGGTTATGTCGGCTAGCTGTTCCACCAGTGCACGAGTCTCGTCGTGCAACTCAATGGCCCGATGCGAATACCACAAACGTGCATAGGCCTCCTTGACCGAGGCCGTCAGTTTTCTGGTCTGCCAGAGGGTGTCCTGG
This sequence comes from Marinobacter similis, assembly GCF_000830985.1. GTDB lineage: Bacteria > Pseudomonadota > Gammaproteobacteria > Pseudomonadales > Oleiphilaceae > Marinobacter > Marinobacter similis. Next base: position 3,856,976 of record NZ_CP007151.1, read on the forward strand.
GTTGCGGCACGCACACCAGCCTCCTCGGCTCCGCGGGACGCGGATAACTCGTCCGGCCAGGGCAGCTTCTGACTGACCTCAAACCGGTGACCGACAATATTCGGGCCTTCAAACGTCTCTGGAGCGATACGGTATTGGAAGACAGGGTCCGCCCACGCATCTGAGCCTTCTACTTCGGCCTTTGCCGCCTCAATGGCCGATCGCTGGGCACTCAGCGTGGCGTTGCTCTCCAGTGCCTCCGCAACCCATTGGTCCACCGTTTCCAGCGATTCAGCCAGTGCCGGGGCAGGCAGGGAGACGAATGCCGCCAGAACGGCGTAAATTCCACTGCGTCGAATCATCGGAACGTTCCTTTTTTGGCGATTTTTTTCAGCCGGGCGCGCTGCCAGAGATAGAAAATCACCGGAATCAGCAGCAAGGTCAGGATCAGCGTGGTGACCATGCCACCGATCATCGGGCCGGCGATGCGTTGCATCACTTCCGAGCCGGTGCCACTGCCCAGCATGATGGGCACCAGGCCAGCTACAATGGCCGCGAAGGTCATCATGATCGGACGCACCCGTTGCGCAGCCCCTTGGCTGATGGCCTGGCGCAGGGCATCCGCCGACAGTTTCCCGGGCTGATGATCAACGCTCTCCAAAGCGTTGTGCAGGGACTGATTCAGGTACACCAGCATCAGTACCCCGATCTCCACCGCCACCCCGGCCAGGGCAATAAAACCGACGGCCACAGCCACGGACAGGTTGTAACCCAGCAGATACATCAGCCAGATTCCGCCGATCATGCCGAATGGCAGGGTGCCGAGGATAATGCCCACCTCTGTCAGGTTGCGAAAATTCAGGTACAACAGGATGATGATGATCGCCAGGGTCAGCGGGACCACCAGCGTCAGGCGTTCCTTGGCACGCTGCATGTACTCATATTGGCCGGACCAGGCCAGAGAATAGCCGGCGGGCAGATCGATCTGTTTCTGCACCACGGACTGCGCCTCCCTTACCCAACTGCCCAGATCCCGGCCCTCGATATCCACCAGAGTCCAGCCATTGATACGGGCGTTTTCCGACTTGATCATGGGCGGCCCCTTGTCGATCCGGATATCCGCGACATCCGCCAGCGCGATACGCTGGCCATTGGGTGTCACCATCGGCAGCAGGCGCATCTGCTCCACCGAATCCCGGTAACCCTGGGGATAGCGCAGATTGATGGGATAGCGCTCCAGACCCTCCACCGTGCTGGCCACGTTCATGCCGCCAATCGCGGTACGTACGACCGATTGAATGTCTGCGATATTCAGCCCGAAACGAGCGGCAGCCTCGCGCTTTATATCCACCTTGATATAACGTCCTCCGGCCACCCGCTCTGAAAACGCTGAGGCTGTGCCGGGTATGTCAGTCAGCACCCGTTCCAGTTCCTCCCCTATACCCTGGATCACTGCCAAGTCAGGGCCGGCCACCTTGATGCCCACCGGGGTCTTGATGCCGGTGGAGAGCATGTCGATGCGGGTTTTGATCGGCATGACCCAGGCGTTAGTAAGGCCCGGAAGTCTGACCGTCCTGTCCAGTTCCCGGCGCAGAGATTCCGGCGTCACGCCGGGTCGCCACTGGTCCCGTGGTTTGAACTGGATAAAGGTCTCAATCATGGTCAGCGGGGCAGGATCGGTGGCCGTATCGGCGCGGCCGATTTTGCCGAACACGGTCTCCACTTCCGGAATACTGGCAATCAGCTTGTCGGTCTGTTGCAGAATCTGCCGGGCCTTGCCAATGGAGATACCAGGATAGGTGGTGGGCATGTACATCAGATCCCCCTCGTCCAGAGGCGGCATGAATTCACTGCCCAGCTTGTTGGCCGGCCAGAAGCCGATGATCAGCACCACCAGGCCTCCGGCAAGCATCAATGCCGGCCGTCGCAAAGCCCAGCCGATAATCGGTCGGTACAGGGCGATCAGCAGTCGGTTGATGGGGTTGCGATGTTCTGGCAATACCTTGCCACGGATGAAATAGCCCATCAGTACCGGCACCAGGGTAATGGCCAGACCTGCAGCGGCCGCCATGGCGTAGGTTTTGGTGAACGCCAGGGGCGCGAAGAGCTTGCCCTCCTGAGCCTCCAGGGTGAAGACTGGCAGAAAGCTCACGGTGATGATCATCAGTGAGAAAAACAGCGCCGGCCCCACCTCACCCGCGGCCCGCGACATCACGGCCCATCGGTTTTGCGGTGTCAGTGGGGTTCGCTCCATGTGTTTGTGGACGTTCTCCACCATCACAATGGCACCGTCCACCATGGCGCCGATGGCAATGGCGATACCCCCGAGGGACATGATGTTGGCGTTGATGCCCTGGGCGTGCATCACCACGAACGCAGCGAGGATACCCACCGGCAGGCTGACAATGACCACCAGAGAGGAGCGAAGGTGAAACAGGAATACCGCGCAGATCAGGATGACCACCAGGAATTCCTGCAGCAGCTTCCCATACAGGTTGTCCACAGCGTTGTTGATCAGCGTGGAGCGATCATAGGTAGGCACGACTTCTACCCCATCGGGGAGGCTGGCCTTGATATCCTCAAGCCGTTGTTTAACCCCCTCAATGGTTGCCAGTGCGTTTTCGCCGAAGCGCATTACCACAATGCCACCGGCCACCTCGCCTTCGCCATTCAGTTCGGCGATACCCCGACGTATCTGGGGCCCTAACTGGATATCTGCCACATCCTTCAGCAACAAGGGCTTGCCATTATCGCTAACACCTAGCGGTACCTGGCGCAGGTCATCTTCGTTCTGCAGATAGCCGGTAACCCTAACCATGTATTCCGCCTCGGCCATCTCCACCACGGAGGCGCCGGTTTCCTGGTTGGCGCTGTTGATGGCGGCATGAATGCGCTGCAGCGTGATGTTGTGGGCTCTTAGTCGGTCCGGATTCACCACCACCTGGTATTGCTTGACCATGCCGCCAACGCTGGCCACCTCGGACACACCGGGCACGGTCTGCAATTCAAACTTCAGGAACCAGTCCTGAATAGCCCGCAGTTCCGAAAGATCATGCTGACCGGTGCGATCCACCAGGGCGTAGGAGTATACCCAGCCAACGCCGGTCGCATCCGGCCCCAGCTCTGGTTTGGCGGCATCGGGCAATTCCCCGGCCACCTGGCTCAGGTATTCGAGTACCCGGGAGCGGGCCCAGTACAGATCGGTATCGTCATCGAAGATGACGTAAACAAAGGAATCGCCAAAGAAGGAATAGCCCCGAACTGTCTTGGCGCCCGGCACTGACAGCATGGCGGTGGTCAGGGGATAGGTCACCTGGTCTTCCACCACCTGGGGTGCCTGGCCCGGGTAGGGAGTTTTGACGATCACCTGTACATCCGATAGATCCGGGATGGCGTCAATGGGTGTTTCTTTGACGGAATAGAACCCCCACCCCGTCAGGATGAGGGTGGCAAGCAACACAAAAAAACGGTTATGGAGTGACCACTGGATAATGGCGTTAATCATGAGCTGAATCCGGTTTGGTGATGGCCGGGGGCGACTACAATGGCCGCCCCCGGGCTATCGCTACTGTTTACTGATCGAAGTCACTTGCTGGCCCTTGCCAGCGGGCGTCAGGGTGAAGGCCACGGCGTCGTCCTTGCTCAGGCCGTTCAGGTCCACCTCGGGAGCCACGGAAAAGCCCATGGTCATGCTCGGCCAGTTCAGCTCAGGAATGGGCTCATGCTTCAGTGTTACTTTGCGTTTTTCGGTGCTGATCGCGGTGATCACACCCCGGCTCTGGACCGGGCCAGCGGACTCTTTGGTGTCCATGCCGGACATCGAGCCCATGTTGTTATCGGCCGCGGCCAGAGCAGGCCCCAGAGATAATCCGAACACAACAGCCGTCATCAGGGTTTTCAGTTTCATGGTTTTCTCCAGTGGTTATTGCGCGTCTTGCGCAGGTTCGATGCGTTCCACCAGATAGCCTTCCGGCGTCTCGCGGAATCCAAAGTTGACAGTCTGATCGGTGGCCAATGCACCCGTTTCGACGGATTCGGCAAGATCAAACGCCATCGTCATGGCCGGCCAGCCAAGGTCGGCTATCGGGCCGTGATCCAGCGTGACTGAAGCATTCTCGGTATCCAGCTCTGTAATCCGGCCAGTGGCTTCAAACAGCTCGGGCGCAGAGTTGTCCGTATCGGTCATGCCGGTAGTGTTCTGCTCCTCGGGTTCCAGTCGCAGCATGGCGGCCTCAAGGCTGGTTTCCGAATCAATTAGGAACTGGGCGGACACCACCACCTGCTGCCCTTCCGTTAGCCCCTCGAGAATGACGACCCTGTCGCCTGCTTCCTGGCCGGTCTTGACGGGCACCGGACGAAAATACCCATCATCTTCTGCCAGCAGCACGTGCTGACTGTCGCTTCGCTGGATCAGCGCCGGGCGTGGGATAGTGAGCAGGTCGTCGCCAATAGGAGCATCCATGGTGAGATTCACGAACATATTGGGGCGCAGCCGGCCATCGGGATTGGGGACGCGCAACCGAGCCCGCAGAGTCCGCGTTTTCGCATCCAGCTCCGGATAGACGTAGTCGATGGTGGCTTCCCAACGGGTGCCCGGCATGGAGGGTGTGGCGAATTCAACGGCCTGGCCGGTCCTGACCAGCCCGGACTGACGTTCGAAAAACTCGGCGATCACCCACACCGTATCGCGGCTGCCAATGGCCATGATTTCGGTATCCGGGCGCACGTACATACCCGCACGGGCGGGCAAGGCGGCCACATAGCCAGAACCGGGGGCAAACACGGTGATGCGTTCACGCACTTTTCCGGTTTTTTTCAAGTTGGCAATCTGGCTATCCGTCATGCCCAGGGCGCGCAGTTTTCCGCCGGCGGCCGTCGCCTCTGACCCTCGCCTAAGGCGCTCAGACATCAGGAATTCCTGCTGGGCGTTCACCAGCTCCGGTGAATAGATCTCGTACAGCGGCTCACCACGGTTGACCGCTTCCCCCAGTGAGCGCACGTGCAGCACCTCAACCCAGCCGGCAATGCGGCTGTGAACATGGATCAGTTGGTCTTCATCGTCGGTGACGTAGCCCACGGTTCGGACTGGAACAGAAATCGCACCCCGGGACACCGCTTGGGTTTTAACGCCCAGATTGGCCCTGACGGCGGCGCTTATTGTCACCCCACCGTCGTCCCGTCCGCTGTTTTCCTCGGCGTATACCGGCACCAGGTCCATTCCCATGGGAGACTTGCCGGGCTTGTCACGGCGGTAGTTGGCATCCATAGGTGCAACCCAGTACAAGGGCTTACTATCAGATGATTCCTCAGCAGGGTTGCCAGAACCGGCTGACTCGGACATCGGCATGGTTTGTTGACTGGACAGCCAGCCAAGACCAAAGGCGACAGCGATCACTGTCACGATCAGGGCAATGCGCATTGGTATTTCCTCGTTTAAAGCTTTTGAACGCTCGCTCGTGCCCTGGGGGCAGGGTTAACGTGCAAATTAAAGACTCAGTTCAGGCTTTTGAGGAATTGGGGGTGGTGTGAGGGTATCGAGGATGATGCTGAGATAGCGATCGCGGGAATAAAGGGAGTTGGTGTCAGAAAATGACGATGTTGGCATTACGACATTGCGAAGAAACACCGCAGATAGGCCCGCAATACAGCTGCCAACATTTGCGGCAAGAGTACAGTCCGCTGATGTCATGTCATTGCAGATTACAGATCGTCGCCCAGACGCATCGTTGTCTCCTGCGTCTATACCGCAGTCACCCATATTCATCACATGCGTGCCCTGAGGAAGCGTTTGGTCCGATTCGACATGGGTCAATCCAAGAGCAAATAAAGGCTGAATCACCAATGCCAACAACAACAGGCGAACAACAGCTTTATGGATCACGACATGTGGCAATTCAAGCGACTCATTTGCTAAAGGTTACGAGTTTCGTTGGAAACAGTAAGGCGTGTCTATCACACGGGTCAAGCACTTTATCTTCTTTCTCTGCTACGGGAGTGCTTGGCACTCCATCAAACCGGATCTATTGATCCTAGTACGCTGTCGGGACCTCCAAACCCAACCCTCACCCTACCAAGATAGCCTATAAACCGTTCATTAACCTGTCACCTTAAAACTGAAAAATAAATTTTTTATTTAGAACAATATTTATTCTAATTTTCAGGGTCATTTCAGGAAATGATGATTAAATAAAATGGACAACCAAAAAGGAGATTACGGTTATGAAGAATACACTTTTATTTATTGTAACAATTACTCTTTCAACATATACATTTGCTGGAAACATGTCATCAGATGAGGAGATGAAAACCCCACACGATCAGTCTAAAGATAAGCGCTCCTTCGAAAACATTCTCAACAATGACGAAATGAAACGTTTACACAAGCAGATGACCCGCTATGGCATGTCCGAACCCGGATTCGAGGCACGCCTGGAGATGACCACCACCGACAAAGGCCGGGCGTACCATAGGGCACTGGAAGAAGCAGAGAAAAATACCGCAAGGTGATCCCTGCGGCCAAGTTAACTCATGGAGACATGAGTAATTAAACCAGACGAACCTGAAATCAGGCTGAAATTTTCAACTGATTTCATGGTTAAAAGGGGAATATTATGAAAAAAGTAATGGTGATCGCAGCAATCTCAGCTTTGTTTTCAACTATGGCCTCAGCCAATTCAGGTTTAGCGGACCGTATTAACGAGGCTCGCACTTACCCCAACAAAACTGTTGAATATAAAAAGATTGAAACTTGCATGGAGCACATGAAGAAAAACGAAAAGGTAAGCTAGGTTAGATCGCAGAGCAACGAAAATCATGCAAGCGACATGAGCCATAAATACTCATAAACTGCATTGCATGATTTAGTTGCAACAAAAAACCGACCCCCGCTCAAATGGCGGTGGTCGGTTATCGCTCGTTATCCGAACATTAAAGTGTCACCGTTTTGGCGCCAACCGAATTACCCTTAACCGCAATGCGTTCACGATTACACTAACCGACGACAGCGACATGGCAGCCGCTGCGAAAATCGGGGAAAGCAGTACGCCAAAAAACGGATAAAGAACACCTGCTGCTATCGGAACACCAGCGGAGTTGTACACGAAAGCAAAAAAGAGATTCTGCCGTATATTGCGCATGGTCGCCAGCGACAACCGGCGCGCTTCGACGATACCCATCAGGTCGCCACGCAGCAGGGTAATCCCCGCGCTTTCGATGGCCACATCGGTGCCCGTACCCATGGCCACACCGACATCCGCGGTTGCCAATGCAGGCGCATCATTTACGCCATCTCCCGCCATCACCACAACACGGCCTTCGTCTTTCAGGCGCTGAACAATCTTGCCCTTGTCTTCCGGCAAGACTTCCGCCTCCACTTCATCAATATGGAGCTTGCGGGCAACTGCCTCGGCCGAGGTGCGGTTATCGCCAGTCAGCATCACCACCCGAATTCCGTCTTTCTGCAGGGCCGAAATGGCGGCCTCGGTGGTTTCCTTCACCGGATCGGAAATCGCCAGCAAGCCCGCGACATTCCCATCGACGGCGACAAAAATCACGGTGGCGCCATCTTTACGGAGCTGGTCGGCTTCCCTATCAAATCGCGTCGTGTCGACATTCTCTGACTCCATGAGAAGGCGGTTGCCAAGTAGCACCCGATTGCCGTCGATTCGACCGGTAACCCCTTTGCCATTCGGAGAGTCAAAGCCTTCCGCATCCGGAAGCTTCAGGTCCATCCCCTTGGCTTTATCGAGAATGGCGTGAGCCAGTGGATGCTCACTACCTTTCTCCAGACCGCCGGCAAGGCGCATCAAATTACTGTCAGAGAAACCGTTTGCCGCGACGATTCGGGTGACTTGCGGCTTGCCCTCTGTCAACGTGCCGGTTTTATCCACCACCACGGTGTCCACCTTCTCCATACGTTCCAGGGCTTCCGCATCGCGAATGAGTACGCCACTTTGGGCACCGCGTCCGACACCCACCATGATGGACATGGGTGTTGCCAAGCCGAGTGCGCAAGGGCAGGCAATGATCAGAACACTGACCGCCGCAATCAGCCCGAATGCCATGGGCGGTGCGGGGCCAAAGAATGACCAGACGATGAAGGCGACAATGGCAATCAAAATCACCGCCGGTACAAACCAGCCTGCGACCTTGTCGGCCAGCCCCTGGATCGGTGCGCGGCTGCGCTGGGCGCTGGCCACCATCTGAACAATTTGGGACAGCATCGTGTCGCGGCCAACCTTGTCGGCGCGCATGATGAAGCTGCCCTGCTGGTTAATGCTGCCGCCGATCACCTGGTCGCCGGACTTCTTGCTGACCGCCAGGGGCTCACCGGTCACCATGGACTCATCCACGTTGGAGCTGCCTTCCAGTACCTCGCCGTCCAGCGGCACCTTGTCGCCGGGACGCACCCGCAACCGGTCTCCCACCTTGACCTGATCCAACGACACATCAGACTCACCGCCATCATCGTCCAGTTTTCTGGCCGTCGCCGGTGCCAGATCCAGCAACGCCTTGATCGCGCCGGAGGTTTTCTCCCGGGCCCGCAATTCCAGCACCTGCCCAAGTAACACCAGCACCACGATGACCGCAGCCGCCTCGAAGTAAACGGCGACCGAACCGTCTTCCTGCCGAAAGGCGTCGGGGAAAATCTGGGGCGCCAATGTCGCCACCAGGCTGTAGATCAGCGCCACGCCAGTACCAATGGCAATCAGCGTAAACATGTTCAGATTCCGGCTGACCACGGATTTCCAACCCCGTACGAAGAAGGGCCAACCGCACCAGAGCACCACGGGCGTTGCCAGCACCAGCTGAATCCAGTTGGACATTTGTGGAGCAACGATCTGGTCAAGGCCGGTGAGATGTCCGCCCATTTCCAGCACCAATACCGGCAGGGCCAGCACCAGGCCAATCCAGAAGCGGCGGGTCATGTCTTTGAGCTCCGCCGAAGGCTCGTCATCCAGACTTACCTGCTCGGGCTCCAGGGCCATACCGCAGATCGGGCAATCCCCGGGGCCCTGCTGCCGGATTTCCGGATGCATCGGACAGGTGTACATGGTGCCCGGAGCCACGGGTTCTTCCGGCTTCTGTTCTCCACTGAGGTAGTGTTCCGGATCCTCATCAAACTTTGACTGGCAGCGTGAGGAGCAGAAGTACCAGGTTTTGCCACCGTGTTCGCTGCGATGCTCTGCCGAGTGGGGATCCACCGACATGCCGCAAACCGGATCCTTGACGGCGTGCGCGCCGGCATCTTTGTGATCATGGCTGTGGTTGTGGTTGTGACTGTCGTGATGGTGGACATGTTGATGCTCAGCCATTCTGGTCTCCCTTTTGGTCTGCCGGCCAATCCGCGAACGCGATGAAATAGAGTAGAACAAGGTTGACGATAGGGATGAGTATCAACACGCCCAACCACCCCGGGTAGCCTGTTCGCTGGCAGATACGCCAAGCCGGAATCACCACCACAATGGCGATCACCAGCATCCACAACCAGTGCCCGGCCCACATGGTGTTTCCAAACATGTCATTGTTCATCATGGTAGTGCTCTCCCTGTCGAATTCTGGTTATTAGTGATGATGAGCATGAGATTCCTCCTGCCCTGGCTGCCCAGCTTTGGCGGTCCTCTTGAGGAAGACCTGTTCAGCCACCGCAATCACAGCCATGGTGACAACCGCTACGCCGATCACAAACGGGTCAGTATTCAGTTTGACCCAAACGAAGCCACCAAGAGCGAGCAAATCCAGAACAATAGCCATCGCAGGCACCCACACATTGGCCTTCACATCCTCCCGCAAATAGCGCAGAACGCCCCAATGGATAGCAATGTCCATGATCAGGTAAAAAATGATGCCCAGCGCTGCAATTCGGGACAGGTCGAAGAAGGCCGTGAGGATAAGCCCAAGCACCACGGTATAAACCAGGGTGTGCTTCTGGATGCTACCCGGCATGCCGAAATGCCTGTGGGGAACCAGCTTCATTTCAGTCAGCATGGCCAACATGCGCGAGACGGCGAAAATACTGGCCAGAATGCCTCCGGCGGTGGCCATCATCGCAATGGCAACGGTAAACCAGACGCCATACTCGCCCAATGCGGGGCGCGCAGCGGCCGCCAGGGAGTAGTCCTGCGTCTTGATGATTTCCGCCAGGGACAGATTGCTGGCAACGGAGAAACCGACCAGGGTGTAGATCACCACACAGGCGGCGATAGAAATAATGATAGCTCGCCCCACATTCCGCTTGGGGTCTATGACTTCTGAGCCGCTATTGGTGATGGTCGTAAAACCTTTGAAGGCCAGAATGCCAAGGGCCGTGGCGCCCAGGAAGTTGCCCACGGTTCCAGCCTTACCAGTGTTCGAGAAATCCACTGACAGGCTGTCGGCAATCCAGACACCCACCAGCCCGAAAATCAGTATGCCGCCAATCTTCAGAATGCCTATGAAAGACGCCACCCCTTGAATCATCCGATTACCTAAGAGATTAATCAGAAACGCGACCAGAATCAGTGAGACGCCAAGAATGGGTACCATACGGCCACTGTCATCGCCCCCGAACAACTGCATGGTGTAGGAACCGAAGGTGCGCGCAAGAAAGCTTTGGGCGATCACCATCGAAAAATACATCAGCAAGGCGTTAAACGCCGTTGGCAGACGATTTCCATAAGCCTTGTGAAGGTACATGCCAATACCCCCGGCTGAGGGATAGGCATTGGAGATTTTGATGTACGAATAAGCGCTGAAACCGACGATCAGGCGGCAGCGAGAAACGCCAATGGGAAAAGAGCGCCGGTCATCTGCGCCATCTGCCCGGTCAATGCGAAGATACCGGCCCCAATCATGACTCCGGTACCCAGCATAACGGTTCCCGGGAGTGTGAGACTGCCTTCCTGATAGCGAGTGGTCCTGTCTTGCTCCCTGCTCATTCGCCCTCCTGATACTCTTACTCAAGAACCCGAAATGCCGCCGACATCTGACTGAGCATTTCAGGTATTTATCCCATATCAAATCCTATAAAAAAGGGCCAGGGGAAGAACCTGGCCCAAGACACCTCGTCAGAACGCGATGCGAGCACCGATGACAGCAAACCAATCTTCTGTGCCGCCGCCGCTCGCTTCAGCCAGGTCGGCGCTATCGCCATACTTACGCTCGTGCACCACACCCACGTAGGGTGAGAACGCACGGTCGATCAGGTCGTAGCTGAGTCGGAGGCCGGTTTCGGTGGAAACTAATCCCTTGCCGACGCCGATCTCTTCATCCTCACTGAAAGCTACTGAGGCATCCAGCGTTGCCGCCAAAATCCAGTAGTTGGTGAACAGCAATTCGTACTCAGCGTCCAGTTCGGCTGACGTATCGCCATCCTTGCTGACATACAGATTTGCATCGATCTCAAACCATTGGGGCGCCAGCCCGGCCACACCGAGAACCGCATACGTACGGTCCGGCCCCTCGGGCGTATCGAAACGCACGCCCGCTTTGGCGTCGAAGAATTTGGAGATAGGGATCTGGCCGACCAGCTGGTTTTCCAGCGTTTCGTAGGCCTGCTCCTCTATCTCGTACTCCCCGGTTGTGAGCAGCCGGACTTTAAAGTCGTCGGTGCCATAGAAGGCATCCGCATTCCAGACGCCCAGCTCCTCGTCATCGTCGCTGTAGCGGTACTCAAATTCCTCGAATTGAACACCCCAGGTTGTGAGCGGCTGTTTTCGAGCGGTCGTGTCTGAGATCATTTCCTGAGCTGTCACCGCCGTTGAAACACCAATAGAGGCAAGGAAGCTGACTGCGACAATTGATCGAATACAGCTCATACCTCACCTCCATCTTTGGCAATCACGTCTGTTTTGGCTCAGGAATGGTCGGACTACCGCGACCTGCAGCAGCGCTTGGCTGCCGGGTCTGCCGGCGCGAGCGAGCTCGAGCAGGCGCTCACCGGCTGGTTCAAGCGGCGGATCGTGGTACTGCCCAACAGTCACGCCACCGGCGACCAGTCGATTCGGGACATGGTCAATGCCACGCCCCCGGGACTCGACACCCACATGATGGGTATGCAGAACATCAAGGGCACCGGGCTCGACTTTATCTATCGGTGGCAGGCCTGGGACCGGCATTACCAGGATGGTCAGCAACTGCTGGCGGACGATCCCGCACGCGCCCTTGCGGCCGCTCGCAGCCTGGCCGCGGTCGAGGATTTTGGCTGGCTGGATTTCGACTACATGACGCCGCTGCTGACCCGGGCGGCGGAGTTGCCGGGCAATCAGACCCAGGCCATTCAGTCCGAACTGGCGCTGATTCGCAGTCAGCTAGACCAGTGCTGCGAGCGTCTGCAGCGCGCCGATGCCACCAAGCGCGAGAGCAGCCGGGGCGAGCGTCTGATCGATGCCCTGGAAGCGGTGCTTGATGCCGGCGCCGCGGTCCGGCGGCGCAAACGGGTCGGGCAAATCTACCGGGACCTGGCGGGTCAGCGCATCAGTCATGAACGGGCGGCGCTGGAGTTAAAGCAGATCAACCGGTCGCAAAAAGGCGGGTGGCTAAAGGAGCGTTTGTTGCGAGGCGGATCTGGCTCTGGATGAACGCAACAGGAAGGTTATCACTCACCCTCCCGAATCAGCTCTTGGCATTCACCAAAAAAATGCTGAATATAGATTATATAAATTTCAATTATAAAATCAGAGGCACTAAAGTGGTCGTCAACGTCAGCACACCACTCCGGAAAGAGCTGTGAAGGCTGACCTCGGAATCCGCTTTAAGTGGGTTCCGTACCGACTAAGAAAACCAACGTAGAAAGGATTGAGATCATGCCCTACGCACAAGACGTTGACCAGATTACCTCCCTGTTGAAGCAGCATCCGACCTGGAATGCCATCAACCCGAAGCACGCCGCCCGCATGCGTGCCCAGAACAAATTCAAGACTGGCCTGGATATCGCCAAGTACACCGCCAAGATCATGCGCGAGGACATGGCCAACTACGACAACGACACCGCTCAGTACACCCAGTCCCTGGGCTGCTGGCACGGCTTCATTGGTCAGCAGAAGATGCTGTCCATCAAGAAGCACTTCGGTTCCACCAAGCGTCGTTACCTGTACCTGTCTGGCTGGATGGTAGCCGCTCTGCGTTCAGAGTTTGGTCCTCTGCCTGACCAGTCCATGCACGAGAAGACTGCCGTTTCTGGCTTGATCGAAGAGCTTTACACCTTCCTGCGTCAGGCTGATGCCTGGGAACTGAACCACCTGTTCCGTGCCCTGGAAGAAGCCGAAAACGCCGGTGACAACGCCAAGGCCGAAGAACTGATCAAGCAGATCGACAACCACGAAACTCACGTTGTACCGATCATTGCCGACATCGACGCCGGTTTCGGTAACGCCGAAGCAACTTACCTGCTGGCCAAGCAGATGATCGAGGCGGGTGCCTGCTGCATCCAGATCGAAAACCAGGTTTCTGACGAGAAGCAGTGTGGCCACCAGGATGGCAAGGTAACTGTGCCGCACGCTGACTTCCTGTCCAAGATCAACGCTGTACGTCTGGCGTTCCTGGAGCTGGGTGTGGACGACGGTGTTATCGTTGCCCGTACTGACTCACTGGGCGCTGGCCTGACCCAGAAGATCGCCGTAACTGAAGAGCCGGGCGACCTGGGCGACCAGTACAACAGCTTCATCGATGGCGAAGTGATCGAGAAGGCTGAAGACATCAACAACGGCGACGTTGTTATCAAGCAGAACGGCCAGCTGGTTCGGCCGAAGCGTCTGGCATCTGGCCTGTTCCAGTTCAAGCCGGGCACTGGCGAAGATCGTGTTGTCCTCGACTGCATCACCAGCCTGCAGAACGGTGCTGACCTGTTGTGGATCGAAACCGAGAAGCCGCACGTTGGCCAGATCGCAGCCATGGTTAACCGCATCAAGGAAGTTGTGCCCGACGCCAAGCTGGTTTACAACAACAGCCCGTCCTTCAACTGGACTCTGAACTTCCGTCAGCAGGTATTCGACGCGTGGCAGGAAGAAGGCAAGGACGTTTCTGCATACGACCGTCCGAAGCTGATGAGCGAAGAGTACGACAACACCGAGCTGGGTCAGCTGGCCGACGAGTGGTGCCGTAACTTCCAGCGTGATGGTTCACGTGAAGCGGGTATCTTCCACCACCTGATCACTTTGCCGACATACCACACTGCGGCCCTGTCTACGGACAACCTGGCCAAGGGCTACTTCGGTGATGAAGGCATGCTGGCTTACGTTGCCGGCGTACAGCGCAAGGAAATCCGTCAGGGCATCGCTACCGTTAAGCACCAGGACATGGCTGGTTCTAACATCGGTGACGACCACAAGGAATTCTTCGCTGGTGATGCGGCTCTGAAGGCCGGTGGTAAAGACAACACCATGAACCAGTTCGGTTAATCGATCGGTTCGGTTGTCACTCCCGGAGTTATCCGGGAGTTATCCAGAAAAGCCCCGCCAAGTGCGGGGCTTTTTTGTGTCTGCAGTTAAGGCTGGCTGGAGCTTGCATTGCGGAAACGCTCAATACGCTCCTCCGTGGCGGGGTGGCTGGAGAGTATATCCCCAAGGCTATCCCAGCGGCTGGGTACCTCTTTTTCTGTTCGGCTGGAACCGGTGCTGTCTACATTATCGCTGGTGCTCAGCCGGGTCATGATCGTGGCGAAATGGGCGGGGTCGAGACCGTTTTTTTGCATCATCGCCAAAGCATATTCATCGGCCTGTCGTTCCATCTCTCGCGAATAAGACAGGCTCATCAACACCGCCGGAACCACCACCGTCGAGTCCGAAAACGCCGATAAATCACCGGTCATCATCACAATCAACCAGAAGGTCAGCGACGACTGCACCATGCCCTGCATGCCATGGCGGTGGGCGACATGGCCAATCTCATGCGCCAGGATCGCCGTCAGTTCGTCATCGTGTTCAGCCAGCGCGACCAGGTCATCGGTAAAAATCAGGGTGCCATCAGGCAATGCCAATGCGTTAGCGCCAATGGCGGGGGAGGCGCGAAACACCACGTTCAGGCTCTGTCCGCCTACTGGTGCCAGCAGCGTAGCAAAATGCTCCTGCAGCGTTTGCTGTCGTTGTTGCGGTAATTGCGAGGGTTCAAGCCACGTATCGTCCAGAGACGCCAGGGTGGTTTCACCCACTTGCTCGGCAACACTATCTGGCACTGCGTGGGCGATTACCTTGGCGGTCCAGGGCACGCCGTACACGAACGCGAATGCGGTTGCGGCCACCGTTGCCACCGCAGCCAGCAGAATCAGGCCAAGATTGTTCTCCAGCCGGTGAACCAGGCGGGTCAGGCGCCCGCTGGAAGAGCGCCGCGCAAGTTGGTCGACCAGATCGTTGTGGCGAGTTTCAAACACGGCATCGTTGGGCAGGTGGAGATAGCGGGGCGTGTTGCCCACCCGGGGGGAAATGTTCAGTTCTTGCCAGCTCAGTGTTTGTTGGCCAGATGGGGTGGCCAGAACCAGCACGCCTCCGGCAGAACGCAATAGTGCGTCCTCCCGGAGGGAGCTGTCGCCAGAATAGAACTGTCCTTCAATGACCAGTTCAGACTGCGGCGAATTCGACATCGAAGGCGTCTCCCAGTTCCTGTCCCAGTGCGCTGGTTCGAGTCTGCTCGGCCGCAACGAAATGGTTCAGGTCACCGGAAATTACCATGGAGGTGCAACTTGCCCGATAGCGGGCCATGCGTACCTTGGCCCAGGGGGTGAAGAGGCCCAGGGTCAGCACCACAAGCAGACTGTTGCTCAGGTAAATCCATACCATCTGTGCCGGTTTAAGCTCGGATTCAAAGCTGTGATCGGCCAACTGGGTGGAATTGAGGAACAGGTTGGTGATACCCGCCATGAAGAACCCGAAGAGGGTCAGGTAACCGACGCCCGCAATCACCGCCGCCAGCACCGGCATTCCAGACCGGGAGGCGAGGAAGGCGGCGACGGCGAACCCGGCAATCATCAGCAACGCCTTGCCGAAGAGCAGGTAATACACCTTGGTGGAGGCTGTCAACTCGAACGGCGTGGTTCCGTAGCGGCTGCCGTTGGCAAGGAAGGCGTGGGTTTTTTTCAGCACCAGAGGTGTCAGCAGTGTCAGACACAGCAGATTCAGGATCGGCCACACGAAGGCCACCATGAAGGCCTCTCCGTACTTGCCCTGGAAATCGAAACGAATGTTGCGGTAGGCACTATTGATCGCGGTGAAGCGCAGTGAGCGGGTCATGATCCAGGGCGTAACGAATATAAACGCTACACCAAAGACCACGGCAGCCTCGATATACAGGTTTGCCAGCGCAACATAGGCAACCAGAACGGCAAGCGCGATCAAACGGCCTTTCAGGATAGTGATGGGATTGGCCAGGTACTGGAAGCTGGAATCGTC
The DNA here is from genome assembly GCF_000830985.1 of Marinobacter similis. GTDB lineage: Bacteria > Pseudomonadota > Gammaproteobacteria > Pseudomonadales > Oleiphilaceae > Marinobacter > Marinobacter similis. The sequence goes on from NZ_CP007151.1 coordinate 3,873,313, forward strand.
CAGGCGGGTGTTGCCATAGAAATACTGGTTGTTACGAACCGTTGCCCAGGCTGAATAGATGCCCAGGGTGACGATGGTCAGAAGAATGTTAACGATCCAGATACCGAAATATTCGCCACCTCGACCGGTAAACTCGATGGAGGCAAGCCGCAGGTCCTGTGCTTGCTCAGCAGGTGCCTCTTGAACTCGGATGCGGACATCCGCACCGGCCTCTGTCAGCTTTTTCTGATAAATCTGCGCGTCGTCATAGCTGAGATTGGATTTAATGGCGGATGACGATGACGGGGATAAAAGGCGTTCGATTCGCTCTTCTGTCGCCTTGAAGAGATCTTGAAGGTTGGCCTTTACCTGGCGTCGTCGAAGCCAGGGAGAATCTGGCCGTTGTACACAACTTGATAAAGCTCATTCGACATATCAATTCCTTATGGTTCCGTCCTACGTGACAGGACCGCGGTCCTGGCGGTGCTTTTGTACTTTTAAGAACAGTAACCTAAGCGACATTACCAGAAATTCATTCTAGGTATGTGAGCATTCTTGCATTTTATGTGTTGGTTTGTGAGCGAGGTGGTTTAGCCATTCAGTTTAATTTTTAACACTTATGATTCCGCCTATGTCTCTGAATTAGCACTTTTATCCCGTGATATACCGAATTAGCGCCGAACGACCTGTTTCAGTGATGCAACACATGGGGCTCTCTTGATGTGTCTAAAAAAACGCCCCTTTCAATAAAAACCTTTTAATATTAAGGTCTTGCGTTAATTTCACAAAAGCTGGCACGGCAATCGCTAAGGCCTATCTGTGGATCGGACCCTGCGAAATCCGACGGCTAGCGGATGGGCCTGGATCCCTCACAAGCCAATAACATCAAAGGAATTGACGCTATGAACACTAACAAAAGCTTGCTAGCAATTGCCGTTGCACTGGGTTTGGGCCTGTCAGGTTCAGTTTTGGCTGATCCGATCCTGGGCGGAGACGGAGATCCCAACACCAATGCCAACGACAGTTCCGCTGCGCTGAACGATGTAGCCAACACCGACGACAATTCCGATAACTCCGATAACTCGGATAATTCGGATAATTCCGACAACAGCAACACTGCGACCGATTCATTCAAGATCGCCGACAGTGGCAACGATATGTCGGACAACTCGGACAACTCCGATAACACCGATAATTCGGACAACTCCGACAACTCGGATAACAGCACTGATGTCGCCGACTCCTTCAAGATTGCCGACACTGCTAACGATAATTCGGACAATTCGGATAACTCCGATAATACCGATAATTCCGATAACTCCGACAACTCGGATAACAGCACTAACGTCACTGACTCGTTCAAAATTGCCGACAGCGGTAACACGGACGACAACTCCGACAATTCCGATAACTCAGACAATTCGGACAACTCGGATAACAGCACCAACGTCACGGACGCGTTCAAGATCGCCAACAGTGGCAATACCGACGACAACTCGGACAACAGCACTAGCAACGATCTCGATCTGTCCCTCAACGTGTTCCTGAACAACGCCGATCTCGATGGCAACGTTTCAGGCACCACCGTGAACTACGGTAACGCCAGACGCCAATCCGAGACCTACGCCAAGCACTACAACAAGATCTCGGATAATTCCGCGAACTTCACCGGTGTGGGCGCATTCGCGCAAAACAATGGCCATGGTTCAGTTAACCAGGCCAACGTCAGTGTGCAGTCCAATCTGTCAGCAGGCGGTAACTGAAGCACGATGGTTGCGCCCCTGTAGGGGCGCAACCCGGTTACCACCGGGAGGCATGTCATGACTGACATCGTCAAAGGGATGCTGAAAGCGGTTGGCGCGGTGTTGATCCTTGGATCGGCACCTGCGGTCTTTGCCGAGGACTTGATGGAGCTGACTCCCATGAGTGCAGATCAGCTGGAGGGATCCAGCGGGCGCCAGGGCGTACCCCTGCAGTGGCAGCTTAACGAAACGGAGCAGAGTGCCGTGGTGACTGGCAATGTGTTATCAGGACACTCGGTGACCGGTGACAACATGATCACGGATCAGGCATTCAGCAATATGAGTGGTATTGCCACGGTCATCCAGAACACCGGTAACCAGGTGGTGATTCAGGACAGCACCCAGGTCAATATTCTCATCAACCATTAGCGGGAGGTGGACCATGGTAACGCGGAGGCTTGTGATGCTTGCTGCAGGCGCTGCCACACTGTGGTCCACGGCCTTTGCCGGCAATGTGATGGTGCCGGGCCTGGGCGGTGGTCTCCAGTTAGAGGTTGAGAGCTATCAGGAAAAGCGTTTTAGCTCGATCATGCGCCAGCAGTATGACTTCAGCTGTGGCTCGGCCGCTGTCGCGTCCCTGTTGTCGTACCACTATGGGCACGAGGTCACTGAAGCAGAAGTGTTTCGGGGCATGTTTTCTCTGGCCGACCCCGACAAGGTGCGCCGGGACGGTTTTTCCATGCTTGATATGAAACGCTACCTTGAATCTGAAGGCTATCGCGCCGACGGTTTCCGACTGCCCTTAACGGGCATGCGAGAGAAGGTGGCCCTGCCGGCGATTGCGCTGGTAACACTGGACGGCTTTCGGCACTTCGTGGTCATCAAGGGCATCAGTGAGCGTGAGGTCTATGTCGGCGACCCTACTCGCGGCCTGAGAGTGTACCCGAGAGCACAATTTGAAGAATTCTGGGATGGTTCTGCCTTTGTGATACGCAGTCATGTAGCGCTGGGGCGCAAGACGTTTGATCGGGATGGAGGCTGGCCGCAATACGTGCGTGCACCTCTGTCCTCAAGGCCGGACGGCCCATCCTTGGGGCACACCCTGCCTTATTGGCCGACGCCAAGGGAGTGGTGACAGCATGAATAAACAAAGAGCGAACAACCGAAAATCATGGTCTGTGATACTGGTGGTGGTAACGGTGGGGGCTCTATCGACCGCCAGGGCGGATGCGGTGTTTCCGGGGCAGCCACTCAGCGATGTTGAACTGGAGTCTCTGCGAGGTGGCTTCTTTCTCGATAATCTTGAAATTTCGATTGGCCTTGAACAGATCGTTTCGTTTGACGGTGAGACTCTTGCCATTAATCGTCTGACGATCCCGAATCTGAACCAGATTTCCAACGGCCAAGTGGTGGCCCATACGGTGGAGACACACGTGGCTAATCTCAGCGCTGCCAGTAACGGCCAGTCCCTGGTCTCTACAGTAACGGAAGGTGGTGGCTGGATAACGCTGATTCAGAACACTCTAAACAGGACCACTATCCAGAATAGCCGGCAGCTCAATATCCAGATGAACAATCTAGGGCCAGCGCTCAACCGCATCCCAGAGGATATGCGCGAACCGGTGATACAGTTGCTTGGCTATTGAGGGCTAGCCGCAATTAGGACTAGCCCAATACTGTAGATTCAGAGAGTGAATGGCAGCCTCAGGGTTAGTTCGCTGCTTGGTGCGTTTTCAGTGACCCCTACACTTACTGTCAGGCTCAAGTTTGTATTGGGCGTCAAACGTTGCGAGAGTCCAAACGACAAAGAACCGATCTGGATGTGATCGAATGTGGATGCAAATAGATCACTGTTATTCTCAAAACTGGTCCGTTGAATGATCGAGTGATCGTAACCCAGGCTGAATGATGTTCGTTCGTTGAACGCAAACCCCATACCGAAGCCGAGGCGAATTACATCGCCAGGATCAATCCGGCCACCATTATCAGAGCCCTGATCTTTCTCCTTTGTCCATACATAACTGATGCTGCCGAACAACACGGCTGGATCGGAGGGATAGATAAACGAGAGCCCGGGTTCGAATGACCAGAAGCCGGAGCCTGTTGGCCGTTGTTCCAGTTCGGTGCCGATCGGATTACCTTCACTGTCCTCCACCACGCGCCGATCCACATCATAGGGGCTGTCCCCGGTTGGGGCCTTCACCCGGAACACGCCTATGACATAGGGCCAGCCGTCCAGGCCATCATTCAACTGGTAGCGTGCGGACAGCTCGACATCGCCCAGGCCTTCACCAGAGGACTCGCGAAGGGTATCGACCGGAGTGCCCTCAAACGCCTGCCGTTCACGAAGGTCTTCGCTGATCCTCAGCCACGGAATCCGTATGTCGGTTTCTAATCGGCTGGTGATGCCGTACTTGAGGGTCAGCGAGGTCACAAAAATATCCCGCTGGATCTCCGAAATGTTGATTAGCCCCACAAGCAATGCCGGAATCACGGTGTAGCCTTCGATGGCAACGCGGGTGGAGTTGCTGTGGGCGTGTGAGAAGGCCGGTTCGATGGTCAGCCGGCCGGGGCGGGTGACTATGCCTCGGTCGGTGGTAATCGAGGCAATTTCTGTGACCTGTTCCGCTCTGCTGTCGGCGGCTTCGGACGTGACCTGAGCGGAGCTGTTCGACTCTGACTGCGCAAATCCCAGGGTGGGAATCAGGCAGGCGCAGGTGAGCAATTGAATACGAGGTGTATTGATCATGGTAAATCTCCCTTCGGGGGCGAACCCTGACGGTAATGGCCGCCAGAGTGGCCTCTGTTGTACTTCTCCATGAGCCGGTAAAACGAAACCCGGGAAATCTTCAGAATCCGCGCAGCGGCGGAAATATTGTGATGGGCAAGGGCCAGGCTACAGGAAAGCGCCTGGCGTTCCGCCCGGGCACGAAATTCCTCCAGACTGAGGTTCGAGGTGGCGGTGTAGCCAGTGTCGTTGCCGGCGTTCGCCAAACCCAGATCTTCGGGTGTGATTTCATCGCGGTCGCACAGCAGCAAGCCCTGGCGGAGTCGATTCTGCAATTCCCGAAAGTTGCCGGGCCATGAGTGGTTGACCAGACTTCGGGTCGCGGCATCGCCGAGAGTTTTGTGCTCTGCGCCAAGTGCTGACGAATCCAGTAGCGCTTCGGCCAGGTCCGGAATGTCCTCGCGCCGTTCTCTCAGTGGCGGCATTCTTACTTCCAGGCCACCGAGGCGGTAATAGACATCACTGCGGAAGCGCTCCGCTTCAATCAGCTCGGTTAATGGTTGGCTGGCGGTAGTGATGATGCGGCTGTCTATTCGAATGGGATTGCTTCCGCCAATCCGTTCAATCTGGCCTTCCTGCAGAAATCTTAGAATTGCCGATTGTTGTTCCAGATTCAGCTCGTCGATCGAGGACAGGATAAGCGATCCGCCGATGGCCTGTTCCAGACGGCCAGCATGGGCACTCAAGCATGGGTGAAGGCACCTTTTTCGTAGCCGAACAATTCGCTCTGGGTGAGCGATTCAGGCAGGGCGGCACAGTTGACCGTGACCAGCGGCCCGGAGGCTCGGGTGGAGTGCTGGTGGATAAACTGTGCGGCCGCGTCTTTTCCGGTTCCGCTTTCACCGACGATCAACACCGGTTCAGCGGTCACCGAGAATCGGCGAAGCAAATCCCGGGCCTGGCGAATTGCTAGCGAATTACCCTCAAGCACCAGGCTTTGGTAACCGTCCCGCGGCAGGCTGCCGCAGGGCTCACGAATAACTGCCATGCCCCAAAGATGTCCCAGCACCGTATCGAGGCGATCGCTGTCTACCGGCAGGGTGTGAAAATCCGAGCAGTATCGGGTGATCAACTGGGCCGTTCGGGTTCCGCTTATTGGGCGATGGGCAACAACGCCCACCCAGTAGGACAGGTTGAGGCTTCCAGCCAGTGTTCAAACCAGGGTAGTTCGTCTATCGGGCCCTGGCTTAGATCAAGAACGCCGACCCTGGCGCTGACCGGAGGCGATAAAAGTAGTGGCACTGGGTTTTCCGCGTTGAAATCGGTTAATTCCCAACGGGATACCAGGGCATTGCGTACCTTACTATTGCTATGTGCCGCTGACAGCCAGACGAGCGGTCTCTTTTCCGTCATGGCAAACCTCCACAGAAGTGGTGCCTTGGAACGTGACTGCCAGTTCAAGCCCTATTCAGGATGTATGCCACAAAAATTATCAACAAGGCTTTCAGTCGCTTGCAAGATCCGCCACTGAGTCGCTTCGTAATACTGTAAAGGTTGTCGACAGTTGGTGTGGCACCCGCCAGTGAATGCATCTGTTATGCTGAATAAAAATTGGAAGACAACGTAGCTTATGGGCGATAGAAAACCTTTGAACACAATGAAAGACGAGCTGCTGCAAGAACTGGAACGGACTCGACAACGCACCCGGGCACTTATCACGTCGTTGCCGGAGGCGATGCTCGACGTGCCCTACCATCCAGGTGTAAACCCGCCGCTTTGGGAGATGGGGCATTCCGCGTTCTTCTACGAGGTCTTTGTGTTCAATCTTCTTGACGGTATCGCCAGTTTCAATCCAGCCATGGATGATCTCTGGGACTCCTTCCATATTGAGCATCGGGATCGCTGGAGCCGTAATTTGTTTCCGGGGCGCGAGGAGACGCTGGCCTATTTCGATACCGTTTATGACCGGGTTGCGGAGCGTATTCTCAGCCAGTCACTGGATGACCGGACCCTGTATCTGAATCGTTACGCCATTTTCCATCAGAACATGCACATAGAATCCATGATCTGGTGTCGTCAAACGGTCGGTTATACGGCACCGCCAGATGCAAAATCGATTCGACGGGCGCCTGGTGAACCTGTCACGGGCGATGCTTCATCCCGGCCGGACGCTGGGTGATCGGCATGCCCGGGGAGTCTGAGGCTTACGCGACGACAGATTTTGCCTTCGACAATGAGAAACCAAGATTTGAAGTTGAGCTGGATGCATTCGCCATCTCACGATTACCGGTGTCCAACGCCGACTTTCTGGTCTTTGTGGAAGACGATGGTTATCGGAAGCCCGAGTACTGGTCGTTTGGAGGCCGGAAGTGGCTTCAAACTGAAGTGGATGTGGCCCTGGTGCATGGCAGTACCGAACCTTTGGTCAGAGCGCCGCGTCACCCGCTTTACTGGCGCTGGCATGAATGCCAGTGGCAGGAGCGGGTGTTCGATCGCTGGCAACCGCTGAACGAAGACGCCGCCGTGACGCACATCAGCTATTGGGAGGCGGAAGCATACTGTCGCTGGGCTGGACGGCGGTTGCCGTCTGAGTACGAATGGGAAGTCGCCGCGCTGGGCAATCGTCCGGAGGGGCCGTTCCAGCGTTATCCCTGGGGGAATGCACCTGCGGACGCCACCTTGGCCGACCTGGACGGCCAGGCTTTGGGCCAGAGCCCAGTCTACGATTACCCGGGGGGCGACAGCCCGTTTGGCTGTCGGCAGATGATTGGCGGCGTCTGGGAATGGACCAGCAGTCAGTTTTTCCCCTACGACGGTTTCAAGATCGATATGTATCCGTTCATGTCCACCCTGCAGTTTGGTGATCACAAGGTCACTCGGGTGGCAGCTGTGCGACGTCATCCTGCCTGATTCGGGGCACCTACCGGCAGGCATACTTGCCCCTGCGTAACGACGCCTTCACCGGGTTCCGCACCTGCGCACTCTGAGGTGTCGGGCCGGTCGCTTCCTGGTTTGTCAGTCGGGGCTGGGCTCGGCCCGGTGGATGATGTGGCTGGCGAGCGCGACACCGGTCTCGTCCATGGTCAGGTAGGCCTCGTTGGCGCCGGCTTCGCGGATCTGGTGCGCCTCGTCCGGGTACATGGTGTGGGCGACAATGTACCCCCGGAATCCGAGCTTGCGTAACATGCGCGCCGCAATCAGTTTACCTTCAATATCGCCCAGGGACAGGATGACAGAGTGTACGGCCGGCATATGCAGGCCATGCCAGAATGAAGCATCCTCGGCGTCGGCAAAGACCACGTTACGGCCCTGTTCCTGGTGCTTTAAGGCTTTGGCCGGATCAGAATCCAGGCCCATCAGGTCGGTCTCATGTTTGGCAACCCAGTCGTAGGCGGCAGTCCCTGTGCGGCCCATGCCCATGATCAGCACCCGGGTATTTCCCACGGACAGTGGCTGCTCATCCGGGTGGTGTTTCTGGCCTTCAAACCGGCTCAGGCCAGCGGCATAGCGCTCGAAAATGGCGTGGGCGAACCGGTTAAGGGGCGCGGAAATCACAAACGAGATTGCCACCGAGATTGCCAGCGGTACCAGCCAGTCTGGCAACGCTACGCTGGCGACAATGAGGCCAAACTCGCTGTAGTTGGTCAGTGCCAGAGAGCTGAGAAAGCCACTCCGGGCCCGCAATCGGAACGCCAGCAGCAGAAAGAAGAACAACAGGCCTTTCAGCGGCAGGACCAGGGCGGCGACGATGGCAAAGATCAGTGATTGCTGATCAGGCAAGCCGCCGATGCCGATCTGTAAGAAGAAGCCAACCAGGAACATCTCCTTAACGCTCCACAGGGACTTGGACAGCTCCTGGGAGCGGGGATGGTTGGCGAGAATAGCGCCAAAAATCAATGCCCCCAGTTCCGAACTGAGCCCCACCGATTCAAAACCGTAACCGCCCAGTACCAACGCCAGTAACAGGCCTAACAGAACCAGCAGCTCATCGTGGCCGCTGGCGTCCAAAAGGCGGAACAGCAGAGGACGTAGCAGTGGCAGGCCAAATACAATCAGCGCCCATTGCGAGGGCGTCTGGCCGGCGGCCAGGCTCATCACCACGAGGGCGATCAGGTCCTGCATGATCAGGATGCCGATGGCGACCCGGCCATGGAAGGCTCGCAGCTCCCGTTTCGATTCCAGCACCTTGGCTGCCAGTACGGTTGAGGAAAACGACAGGGCTATGGCCAGCATCAACGCCGTCTGCCAGGACAGGTCCATTAGCAGATACAACCCGGGGGCGAAAATCACACAGGTGATGGCAAAGTGCAGCAGGCTGCCACCAATGACTTCCGGGCTGACGATGGACTTGAGCTTGAGTTTAAGGCCGACGGTGAACAGCAGGAGAAGCACGCCCAAGTGAGCGATGTGGCCAAGGGCATCGGTCGCCTCGATGGCAAGCCCGGTTACTGCGGACAGGCCGCTGAGCAGAAAACCTGCGGCGAGGTAGCCCACCAGGGGCGGTAGGCCAACGCCTTTGACCAGCAAACCAAGGGCAAAGGCAAATGAAATCCAGAGAGCTTCAGGCATAGGTCCGTCTTTTTTAACTCAGGGCTCTTGTTGCAAGGCTATCCTGTTTTGCTGGTCTGGTGTAGCCGCTGGTTGCAGAATCTCTCTGAATTTACTCGGAATATAGGACTTTCAAAAAAAAGCCCGGTCAAAAACCGGGCTTCATATCCGTCAGTAGGATCAGGATTGCTCGCGGGTGATGGCCCGGAAGGCAATGTCTTTGCGGTAAAAGACACCGTTCCACTGGATCTTTGCGGCCAGCTCGTAAGCACGCTGCTGGGCCTCGGTGACGGTCTTGCCCAGGGCAGTGGCGCAAAGCACGCGTCCGCCGTTGGTGACCACCTGGTCACCCTGGAGTTTGGTGCCGGCGTGGAATACTTTTTCGCCCTCGGTCTCGGTTTCCGGCAGGCCGGAAATGGCGTCGCCCTTGTTGTAACTGGCGGGATAACCACCGGCTGCCAGTACGATGCCGACGGAGCACGATCGTCCCAGTCGGAGCGACACTGATCCAGTTTGCCGTCGATGGCGGCACCGCATAGCTCGACCAGATCGGATTGCATGCGCAGCATGATCGGCTGGGTTTCCGGGTCACCGAAACGGCAGTTGAACTCGATTACCTTGGGAGTGCCGTTGCCGTCGATCATCAAGCCAGCGTAAAGGAACCCCTTGTAGGGATGACCTTCGGCGGCCATGCCTTGCACGGTCGGGTAGATGACTTCGTCCATGATGCGCTGGTGCACATCGGCAGTTACCACCGGGGCCGGCGAGTAGGCGCCCATACCACCGGTGTTGGGGCCGGTATCTCCGTCACCCACCCGCTTGTGATCCTGGGAGGTAGCCATGGCCAGCACGTGCTCGCCGTCGACCATGACAATAAAGCTGGCTTCCTCGCCGTCCAGGAATTCCTCGATGACGACGCGGCTGCCGGCATCGCCAAAGGCATTGCCAGCCAGCATGTCGCGGATGGCATCCTCGGCTTCGGCCAGGGTCATGGCGACGATGACGCCTTTGCCCGCGGCTAGGCCATCGGCCTTCACCACAATGGGCGCGCCCTGCTCACGAACGTAGGCCAGGGCCTCGTCGGCGTCGGTAAAGTTGGCGTAGGCCGCGGTCGGGATGTTCTGGCGGGCCAGGAAGTCCTTGGTGAAGGCTTTTGAACCCTCGAGCTGGGCGGCGCCGGCACTGGGGCCAAAGACCCGCAGGCCGCGCTCTTCGAACAGGTCAACAATACCAGCCACCAGCGGCGCCTCGGGCCCTACGATGGTCAGGCCAACGTGGTTAGTGGCGGCGAAGTTGGCGAGTCCGTCCAGGTCCATCACATCGATGTTGACGTTCTCAAGGCCTGGCTCACGCGCTGTACCGGCGTTACCCGGAGCAACAAAGACACGGTCGGCCTCGGGGGACTGGGCGGCTTTCCAGGCCAGTGCGTGTTCGCGGCCACCGTTGCCGATCACAAGAATGTTCATGTTTGGAATCCTTTAGCTGGTCCGGAATCAGTGACGGAAATGGCGCATGCCAGTGAATACCATGGCAATGCCATGTTCGTTGGCAGCGTCGATCACTTCCTGGTCGCGCATGGAGCCACCGGGCTGAATCACCGCGGTGATGCCGGCTTTGGCAGCCGCGTCAATGCCATCTCGGAACGGGAAGAAGGCATCAGAAGCCATAACCGATCCTTTCACTTCCAGGTTCTCATCCGCGGCCTTGATGCCGGCGATCTTGGCACTGTAGACCCGGCTCATCTGGCCTGCACCCACACCAATGGTGCGTCCTGCTTTGGCGTAGACAATGGCGTTGGATTTGACGTATTTGGCCACTTCCCAGGCAAACAGCAGGTCGTTGAGTTCGGCTTCAGAGGGCTGGCGTTCGGTCACGACTTTGACGTCGGCCATAGCAACCATACCCAGATCACGATCCTGTACCAGCAGACCACCAGTCACTCTTTTGTAGTCCAGAGTCTGGGCTCGCTCGCCATTGAACTCGCCACATGCAAGTAGACGGACGTTCTTTTTGGCTGCCACCAGCTCAACAGCTTCAGGTGCGATGGTCGGAGCAATGATGACTTCAACGAACTGGCGGTCGATGATCGCCTTGGCCGTATCTGCGTCCAGCTCACGGTTGAAAGCAATGATGCCGCCAAATGCGGAAGTCGGGTCGGTGGCGAAGGCCAGATCGTAGGCCTGACGGATGTCGGTGCCAATGGCTACGCCGCAGGGATTGGCGTGCTTCACGATCACACAGGCCGGGTCGGCGAAGGGCTTAACGCATTCCAGCGCGGCATCGGTGTCGGCCACGTTGTTGTACGACAGCTCCTTGCCTTGCAGCTGTTTCGCGGTAGCGATGCAGGCTTCCTTCGGGTTGCGCTCGGTGTAGAACGCGGCGCGCTGGTGCGGGTTCTCGCCGTAGCGCATGTCCTGGACTTTCACGAACTGAGTGTTGAAGGTGCGCGGGAAGTCGGCGTTGTCGTTGTCTGGTGTGCGCCCGCCCAGATAGTTGGCAATCGCGCCGTCATAGCCGGCGGTGTGTTCAAAGGCTTTGACCGCAAGGTCAAAACGGGTGCTGTAGGTCAGCTCACCGTCGTTATCTTCCAGCTCTTTCAGGACCCGGCTGTAATCCGAGGCGTTGACCACGATGGCAACATCGTTGTGGTTTTTGGCCGCGGCGCGGACCATGGTGGGACCGCCAATATCGATATTCTCGATGGCCGTCGGCAAGTCGCAGTCCGGATTGGCGACGGTGTCCTCGAACGGGTACAGGTTCACCACCACCATGTCGATCGGGTTGATACCGTGCTCGCCCATCACCGTGTCGTCGGTACCCCGGCGACCAAGAATCCCGCCATGGATTTTCGGATGCAGGGTTTTAACCCGGCCGTCCATCATTTCCGGGAAGCCGGTATAGTCCGATACTTCGGTCACCGGAATGTTGTTTTCCTTCAGGAGGCGGAAAGTGCCTCCGGTGGAAAGCAGTTCGATACCGCGTTCGGTCAGGGCGCGGCCGAAATCTACGATGCCACTTTTATCACTGACGCTGATCAACGCGCGACGGACGGGGGAGTTAGCCTGGTTTACCATGAGTCACTTTCTTTGCTGGAGATGAACGAATAAGGGCCTCGCGAATCATTCCGGGAGGCCCTTAGCAAGTCAGGGTGTCTGGATTATAGCAGACCGTACTGCTTCAGCTTCTTGCGGAGGGTGCCCCGATTCAGCCAAGCATGGTCGACGCCTTGGTCTGGTTGTTGCGGGTGTATTTCATCACCTGCTCCAGAAGCGGCGCCTCAACCTCGGACAGTACCAGTTGATACACCTCGGTTACTGGCGCTCCGTCCAGCTGGGCGAAATAGTTCTTCAGGGCAACTTCCACGCTGTCACGCAGGGTGACGCTGTTGCCGCTTCCATTGACGGTCTGAAGCTGGTGAATATCTTCATTGGCTGGGGTGCTTAGATTGTCGTGTGCCAAAGTCTCAGCGCTCATGCTGCGAATACCTCTCCATTTCGTAAGCCTGCAAAATACTGTTGAATGCTGTCTTTCTGCTCCAGCGCATCGTCGATGGCGTTGAAGCGTTTGCGAAACTCTTTGCTCTGGTCGTGGGACTGCAAGTACCATCCCACGTGCTTTCTGGCGATGCGAACACCCATGGTTTCACCGTAGAAGCTGTGCAGCTCGGCCAGGTGTTCGATCAGAATCTGTTCCACTTCGCCCAGAGGTGGCTCTGCCAGATGCGTCCCGGTCTCCAGAAAGTGAAGAATCTCCCGGAAGATCCAGGGCCGCCCCTGGGCGCCACGGCCAATCAGCAGGCCGTCCGCACCTGTGTGCTTGAGCACGTATTGGGCCTGCTCCGGTGTGGTGATGTCGCCATTGGCAAACACCGGAATACCAACCCGTGATTTGACCTCGGCGATGGTGTCGTACTCTGCTTCACCGTTGTACTTGTCCGCCCGGGTGCGACCGTGGATCGCCAGCGCCTGAATGCCAGCATCCTCGGCCATTCTGGCAATGATCGGGGCGTTCCGGTTGTCCCGGTCCCAGCCGGTGCGCATTTTAAGTGTGACCGGGATGTCCACCGCGTTCACGACCGCCTTCAGGATCTCGTTGACCAGCGCTTCATCTTTCATCAGGGCAGAGCCCGCGGCCTTGTTGCAGACCTTCTTGGCGGGACAGCCCATGTTGATGTCGATGATCTGGGCGCCGAACTCAGCGTTCTGTCGGGCGGCGTCGGCCAGCATGTCCGGGTCTCCGCCGGCAATCTGCACCGACCGGGGCTCTGGCTCACCGTCGTGGTTGAGTCGGGTCTGCGACTTTCGGGTATGCCAGAGCCTGCTGTCCGCTATCACCATTTCCGATACCGCAAGACCTGCCCCCATCCTTCTGCACAGCAGTCGAAACGGTCGGTCTGTCACGCCGGCCATGGGCGCAACTATTAGCGGGTTGGGCAAGGTGTACGGCCCGATTTTTGCCGTCGGCAGCATGATCTGAGTCCGTGTCACAGCGGGTTGAGCAAACGTCGGATTCGAACGACTGTTCAATAAATAATCGATCGAGGTTCCGAAGGGCGCTAATGATACCGCCGGGTGGGACATGATTGAAGGGGCAGGAACACGAAAAAACTGATTATTTTTCGTGCTTTTTGGTTGACTTTTGTTCTCCGTGGTGAGGATCGATGTTCACTGTCGAGTGAACACTTGCTTACCACTTCAGGGTGTATAGGGGCGGAAGTTCAGGTTGTAATTTACTGCATCCTTGCCAGGATCGCGGATGTCGATGGCGATCCGGACCGGGGTGTCCTTGGGCATGGCACTGAGATTCTGACCCTCGCCGGCAAGGTACTCGTCTGGGGTAAAAATGCTTTGCGCTACCACATCACCATTCAGGTTGGAGAAGGTCAGGGCAATGGCCGGGAATGGTTGCTCGAAGTCGGCACGGTTGATGATTACCGCGTTCACTACCAGCTGGCTACGATTGTCCGGATCGGTTCGAACGACCAGTTTGCGGCTCTGGATGGCATCGACATTAATCAGCGGTTTGAGCTCACAGCCGGCGATGGCACACCCTTTTTCATAAAACGGGCGCAGCTCAGGGATGGCGGAGAGGCGGTCAAATTGGAACCAGGTTACCTGCGCCACTAGAATGCCAATCAGCGACAAAACCGCCACCGACCATATGACTGTCCGCAGCTTGCCTGAATTCTCGCCCCGGACCGATACCGGTTCCCGGCGGAGATTGTCGTAGGGCAGGGTGGCCGCCATGGGCTCGCCCAGCTGGTCGTCCTCGGCATCGAAGTCAAACTCTTTGTCGTTGCCGAACGGCTCGTAGAAGTCGTCAGCTTGCTCGACTTGCGGTGCCGTCTGGGCCGGCTCAGCCTCGGCCTCCAGCTCGAAATCCGGAGTTATGTCCGGATCAAAGCTCGGGTCGAAGGTTGGCTCGACGGTTTTGTAAGAATCGTCGGGTTCCGGCTCCGAGGCCTGCGCTTTTTCTGAAGGCGAGGGTTCAGGGGCCGGATTGCTGGCGGGTTTGGCGGTTTCCTGCAGGATGGCTTCGGCCCAGCTTTCATCCACGTCTTTGGTGGTGCCGTCGTCTACAGCATCCTGGAAATTGGTGCCGCTTTGACCATCCATGGTGCGGAAGCTATCGCTAAGTTCGTCGTCTGAGAACGTCAGCTTGGTACCGGCGTAGGGCTCTTCACTGGCGTCTTCCTCGGGGTTGTCGGCGAACACGAAGTCTTCTTCAGGGGCACGATAGTCTCCGGAGGCCTCCGGCTCGGTCTGAACCGGTGCCGGTTTCGAGCTGCTCCGGGGCATCACCTGATGTTCAATGGCGTTGAATACCGACAAGCAGTTCCCGCAGCGGACCTTGCCCTTGGCAATACCAAGTTGTTCATCCGTTACCCGGAACCGGGTCTCGCATTTTGGGCATTGGGTCTGCAGGCTGCTTGAGGTCATGCTTCGTTCCTGAAAGCGACGGGGCTACGAGTGCGCAGTTTAGTCGCTAAGGCACTGTTCGTCATCCGTTGTGGCGCCGTCCTGTGAGGCGTATCCATTCCTCGCGTTGCTCGGGCTCGTCCATAATGAACCAGGGTTCATAGGCTGCCATTACTTCGCGGGCCTGATGGGACAGAATTCCGGACAGGACCAGATCGCCACCGGGCTTGGTCAGCTTGGCCAGGTGCGGTGCCAGGCCGATCAAAGGCTGGGCCAGAATGTTAGCGAGCATGACGTCCACTTGAGCGTTGGGCTCGTTTTCCGGCAGGTACAGATTGAGCCGGTCATCGGCAACGCCGTTGCGTCGGGCATTTTCGCGGCTGGCATCCAGTGCCTGGGGGTCGGTGTCGACGCCCACCACATGATCTGCGCCGAGCAACAGAGCAGCCAGGCCGAGGATACCGGAGCCGCAGCCATAATCGGTTACTTGCCGATTCTGCATGTCCTGGCCGTCGAGCCACTCCAGGCACAGGGCCGTGGTCGGATGGGTGCCGGTGCCGAAGGCCAGGCCGGGATCCAGCATCAGGTTGGCGGCGTCGGGGTCCGGGGCATCGTGCCAGCTAGGCACGATCCAAAGGCGTTCGCCAAATTTCAGGGGCTCGAAATCGTCCATCCACGCCCGTTCCCAGTCTTTGTCTTCGACCAGGGTGACGTCAATGTCTGGGAGGGTTTGCTGGGTGGCCTGGTGCCAGGCGTCTCGAACATCGGCGCACAGTTGGTCAATGTCCCGGTCGGACTGGAACAGCCCGGTAACGGTCGTCTGACTCCACAGCGGTGTGGTGCCCGGATCAGGCTCGTACAGTGGTTGGTCAGCGGCGTCTTCCATGGAGACGGCATCAGCGCCCATCTCCATGAGCAGATCTTCCAGCTGATCGGCGTTATCCGGGTCAGCTGGGATCTGTAGTTGTATCCAGGGCATAGAGGTTCCTGCGGTGACGATGCAGGACGTTAGTCCCGCATCAGCTTTTCAAGGTAATGGATGGTGAAGTCTACCTGTTTAAAGCCGCCGTCGCGCACCAGTTTTCCATGCAGAGACTGATTGGTCTTGATGCCTTCGACTACCAGCTCATCCAACGCGTTCTTCATACGTCGGCGAGCGATTTCCCGGTCATCTCCCAGGTGATCAGCTTGGCAATCAGGGAGTCGTAGAAAGGCGGAACGGTGTAGCCGCTGTACAGGTGCGAGTCCACACGAACCCCGTTACCGCCTGGCGCGTGAAAGTGCTTCACTTTGCCTGGGCTGGGCACGAAGGTTTTCGGATCTTCGGCATTGATCCGGCACTCGATCGCATGCCCGGAGATCCGGATGTCATCCTGCGTGTACTGCAGCGGCAGGCCGCTGGCAATACGCAGCTGCTCGCGCACGATATCAACACCGGTGACCATCTCGGATACCGGGTGTTCCACCTGAACCCGGGTGTCATCTCGATGAAGTAGAACTCGCCGTCCTGGTACAGGAACTCGAACGTACCGGCGCCAACATAGCCGATTTCCTTACAGGCATCGACACAGGCTTTGAGTGTGCGCGCACGGGACTCGGGGTTAACATTCGGTGCCGGAGCTTCCTCAATCACCTTCTGGTTGCGGCGCTGCATCGAGCAGTCGCGGTCGCCCAGGTGGATGCAGTTGCCGTGCATGTCTGCCAACACCTGAACTTCGACGTGACGCGGCCGTTCCAGGAACTTCTCAAGGTAAACAGTCGGGTCGCCAAAGGCGTTGCGGGCTTCGCTCTGGGTGATCTGAACACCCTTCAGCAGGGCGGCTTCTGAATGCACCACCTGCATGCCCCGGCCACCGCCGCCTGATGCTGCCTTGATCATGACCGGGTAACCGATTTCCCGGGCGATACGCAGGGTACGTTGATCGTCGTCGGTGATCGGACCATCAGACCCGGGTACCGTTGGCACGCCTGCGCTGATCATCGCGTTGATCGCAGAGACCTTGTTACCCATCAATCGGATCGTGTCGGCCTTGGGGCCAATGAAGTGGAATCCGCTTTTTTCCACCTGTTCAGCAAAATCGGCGTTTTCCGCAAGGAAACCGTAACCGGGGTGAATGCCCACGGAGTCGGTCACTTCGGCAGCGCTGATAATGGTGGGAATGTTCAGGTAGCTTTCCAGCGGGCTGTTAGGTCCGATGCAAACGGATTCGTCTGCCAGCCTAACGTGCATCAGGTCGCGATCGACCTTGGAATGAACCGCTACAGTCTTGATGCCCAGCTCTTTGCAGGCACGCAGGATCCGGAGGGCAATTTCACCCCGGTTTGCGATCAGAACTTTTTCTAACATGGCCATGAGTAGCTATCACCGAGTTCAGGAAATGACGATCAGGGGCTGATCAAACTCCACCGGCTGGCCGTTCTCGACCAGAATTTCAGTGACGGTGCCGCTCTTGTCGGCCTCGATCTGGTTCATCATCTTCATCGCCTCAACGATGCAGATAACCTCACCGGCTTTCACAGACTGGCCCACTTCAACAAATGCCTTCGCAGAGGGTGAAGGTGCGCGGTAGAAAGTGCCGACCATCGGCGACTTCAGGGAGTGTCCGCTGGGTGCGGCGGGTGCTGCGCTTTCCTGAGCCGGCGCGGGCGCAGGATCCTGGGCTGGTGCTGATTGCGGCGCCGGAGCCGGGTAATGGCTCACGTACTGGGTGCCGGCAACCTGCTCGCGGCGTCTGGAGATGCGAACCGAATCGTCTCCTTCGTGAATCTCCAACTCTTCGACGTCGGATTCTTCAAGCAGTTCGATCAGTTTTTTGACTTTGCGAATATCCATAGTAAATCCAGTCCCGTTATGTCTGGTCTATCGGTGAATGCGCTGCAGGGCTGCCTGGAGGGCAAGGTCGTACCCCTGGCTACCCAGCCCACAGATAACGCCATCGGCGATATCGGAAAAATACGAATGATGTCGGAACGATTCCCGCGCATGGACATTGGAAAGATGCACTTCAATGAAGGGGATGCCCGACGCTAGCATCGCATCCCGAAGGGCAATGCTGGTGTGGGTGAATGCGGCCGGATTGATAATGATGTAATCCACGCCTTCGGCCCTTGCTTCATGAATCCGTTCGATCAGCTCATACTCGGCGTTGGACTGCAGATGGAGCAGATGATGTCCCTGGTCTGCCGCTTGCTGTCGCAGTCGATCGTCGATGTCGTTCAGAGTCTCGTGGCCATAGACCTCTGGCTCGCGGGTTCCGAGTATGTTCAGGTTCGGGCCATGGAGCACGAGAATTGTCGACATGGTTCAGTCTGCCTTGATGTCTTTTTTACAGGATCGCCGAAAATAACAGCACGTTCCCATAATGGTGCGTGCTTGTTTCATTCAGATCAATACTTTTTGACAATCATCCATGTTGTCCATTGGTCGTAAAAAAAAGGCTGAAAACCGAAACGGGATCTTTCCGTTGATGACAATCATTGTCGTGAAGGGTGGCGCTTAGCGCTATACGACGTTGGTTTCATAGGGGGAATACGGAGCCGGGCAGGTTTCATGGGGCCAGCCCGGCTCTTTTGGGTCTTAACTCTCGGCCAGCGTGACGCAATTGCGTCCCTGTTCCTTGGAGGCGTAAAGCGCGCGGTCGGCCCGTTCGCACAGAGCCTGTGAGCTTTCATTGTTCCAGCCGGCAACGCCACAGCTAAACGTCACATTGAACTCGCGATCGCCCGCGGGCTGGAGTAACTCGGAAAAGCGTTCGCGAATTTCGTTGAGCACGTTGCGGGCATCGCTGGGCCGGGTGTCGGGCAGGATGATGGCGAATTCCTCGCCGCCGTAGCGTCCGATATGGTCGGTCTTGCGAAGGCGCTGCTTGAGGAACATCGAAAGACTGCGCAACACCCGGTCACCGATAGGGTGGCCAAAGGTGTCGTTTACTTTCTTGAAGTAATCGATGTCGAGCATGACAAAGCACAACGACTGCTCCTTCTGCCGGGCTCGCACGATTTCCTGCTCCAGCAGGTGCAGAGTGTGGGTGTGGTTGTACAGACCAGTCAGGCTGTCACGAATCATCAGGGCGAGCAGCGAACGGGCCCGCCGACCCCGGTTGTGAATGGTAGAAACCAGATGCTTGGGATCAATGGGTTTGGTCAGGAAGTCGTCGCCACCCAGGCTCATGGCATGCAGCTGTTTGGTCACGTCTTCTTCGGCCGATAGATAAATGATGGGCACGCTGTGGAAGCGATCCTGCTGCCGAATTACCCGGGCGATCTCCATACCGGTGCAGCCGGGCATGTACATGTCGAGAATGATGATCTCCGGGGAGAACTCTTCCAGAGCATAAATGATCTGCAGCGGGTCGGTGATGATGTGGGCGGTCATGCCGGCCTTGCGCAAGACGGTTTCCATGTATTTGGCCTGGGCCCGGGAGTCGTCCAGCACCAGCACCTTGTAGGGCTCGACGGAATTGCCGTGGGTGTAGGTTTCGATTTTTTCGATCAGCTGGCCGGGATCGACCGCCGGGTAGAAAAACTCTTCGCCGCCACAGCGAGAGGCTCGCAAGCGAGTCTCAATGCTGCCGTCCTCGTCGCTCATGAAAATGATGGGGATGGGTGTGTCGTGGCGTTCCTGCAGCTGCTCGATGGTGGCAATGCCCGCGTTCACAACGCCGCTGAAATTCACATCCATCAGGATGGTTTCGGGTTTGTGCAGGGCACAGGCGTCGATAAGCTTCTCTGCTGAGGTAAATGCTTCCGCCCTGAAGCCGAAGAATTCAAGCTGGCGGATCAGGCGGACGGCCATTTCCTCGTTGGCCAGGGCGATGTATACCGGTGTGCGGCGAAACTGGTGAGGCGCCTCGGTGCTCTCCTGGTCGGTGCGACGTAGGGTGCTGCGAGACAGTGCCTCGATAGCGTCCTGGATTGGGCGCTCGAGATCATCGTCCAGAGGCGTATTGGCCTGCCAGTCCTTCAATAATTCCAGAATCCGGGTGCCGGCCTCGGCGTGGCTGGCCATTTCAAAGCGCTGGGCGTAGCGCACCAGCTTATCGGTGGCCGCCGCAAACTCATCGCGCAAAGCACCGGCCAGATTGCGGTCTTTGTTAATCTCTTGCCAGGTGTCCAGTACAACCCGCGCCTGGGTTGTCACACGTCGTGCGAAATGTTGCCTGAGTTTTTCTTTCTGGCTTTCGTCATTCATGGTGCTCTGGCCTGTCTCTTTTCGTTATTGGTTGTCCATTGCAGTCAGGACGAATTTTCCAGCTTAGTCCCTATGCAGAGTCTATAGTGTTTAGAGTTGTCGGCGTAGGTTGCTCGTTGTAAATGTTTGTCAACTCTGCGGTGCAAGTCACAATCCCTTGGCCGGCGGGCGCGCAGCCTATCGGAGAGACCTGTCATGGCGGACACGCACAGCGTGATTGATTCCAGGCAGTCTGGCGCAGTCACTCTGCGGGCCATTCTGTTGCTGTTTACCGGTTCTTTACTGGTGCTGGTGCTTGTTGCTGGCTTCATCACCAGCTACGGCTATTTTCGAACCTACGTCTCCGAGCAGCTTGCCGGCCACGCCCACGACGGTGCCACTGCCGTCGGCCTGTCGCTATCCAATGCCATCGACGCCCGCGATCCGGTGGCGGCTTCGTCCCTGATCGATGCCGTATTCGACAGTGGCCGTTACCTGTCAGTCCGATACCTTAATCATGACGGCGCCGAAGTCGCCGGTCGTACTATGGGCCGGTCCAATAGCTCAGTGCCCGACTGGTTCCGGTCTATCGCTAATCTCAAGTTGCCGGTGGCGGAAGCCGAGGTTGTGCGCGGATGGAGTCGTCTTGGCAAAGTCCAGGTTGTGAGCAACCCCGGCCGTGCCTATCAGGACTTGTGGCGGATCACTATCGGGTTGATTGCCAGTACAGCGCTCATTGGTGGGGTCGGGTTGTTCCTGCTTTTCCTCCTGCTGAAACGAACCTTGCGACCGCTAAGAGCTCTGGAACTGCAGGCTCAGGCGTTGGGTCAGCGCAATTTTCGGCAGCGGGTGGCGGTTCAGTCGACCAGGGAGCTGAATCAGGTTACCGCGGCATGAATCAAATGGCGGACGATCTGGGCCAGCTGTTCGAAGGGCAGGCGAAACTGATTCAGCATCTGCGGCGGATAAACAGTGAAGACCCGGTGACCGGTCTGCCCAGCCGCAACGCGTTCGACCAGAGGCTTAAGGCGGAGGTGGAGTCAGAGGAAAGGGCCGCGCCCGGGGTTCTCATTCTGGTGAGGTTGTCGGATTTTGCCAGCTACAACCAGGCCTACGGGCGCAGTGAGGCCGACCGGGTATTGTTGCGGGCCGCCGAGGTGGTCAACGGATTCGTTGAGTCGCATATAGGTTCATTTGCCGGTCGCCGTGCCGGTGCTGAGTTTTCTATTTTTGTACCCGGCGCTCTGCCGGCGGATGCCAGTGTCTGGTGTAAGGAGCTGGTGTCGGAGCTGGATGGGCTCTATGCGGATCTGGCGGCGCCACTGGACACCGCCGTCCATGCCGGTTTGGCGCGCACGGCGGAAGGCCGTGGCATCAGGGAGGTGCTGGCCGCCGCCGATGAGGCCTTGCGGCTGGCTCAGGACAGTGAAGAATCCGATTGTTACATGGCGGAACCCGACAAGGAGGGGCATCACAATCTGGAAAGCTGGCGGGTCATCATCAGTCAGGCTATCCAGGATCAAAAGTTGTCGCTGTGGTTGCAGCCCATGGTCAGCGAGCAGCAAAGCCAGCCGGTCTATCACCAGGTTTTCTCCCGCATCGAGGGGCCGGAGGGCATGCTGAAAGCTGGTGCTTTTATTCATATCGCTGAACGGTTCGGTTTGATATCGGATATTGATCGCATGTTGATCCAGCGAGTTCTCACCTGCCTGATTGAGCATCCAGAACGCTCTCTGGCGATATCGCTGGGAAGTGCTTCCGTGGCCAGTGAGGAATTCCGCAAGGAGTTTATTGCCCAGTTGGAGGCGGCAGGACCCGGGGCAGGAAATCTCTGGGTCGGTATTTCCGAGCACATTGTTCATCACCACAGAACCGCAGTTGGTCTGCTGGTTCGTGCCTTGGTTCGCCTGGGCGTACCGGTGCTGGTCGACCGGTTTGGGGTTGGGGGGCTGCCCTTCAGTTACTTGAGGAATCTGAGTGTTCAGGCATTGCGTATCGATAACTCGTTCATTCACGATATAGATACCCATGAGGAGAATCGTTTCTACCTCGAATCCGTGGTGTCCATCGCGCACAGTCGGGGCGTAAAGGTATTTGCCACCGGCGTGGAGACAGCAGCGGAGTACTCGGTACTCTGTAAGCTGGGTATCGACGGGGCCATGGGTTACCATCTCGGACGACCATTTGCGGCAGACCAACAACCGACAGGGGAATAACAGTCTATGCCAGGCAAACTCAGACAGTATTTCAGGGACAAGAAAGATGATGTTCAGGATTATGCCGGCGGCAGCGGTGTGGTCGGTAAATTCATCCTGGTCCTGCTAGTGGTGTACCTGCTGGTGACCGTGGTTCTGGGTATGTATTGGAGCAGTGAGCCGGAAGCCTTCTCCGTTCGCGAACACACGCGCTCCATGGCTAACAGCATGCAGCGTGAGCCGATCACGGGCTTTGCCACCACCGCCACCACCATCCGCATTGCTGAGACGTTGCTGGACAAGCCGGGCGGTTATATCTCCAATGACATCTTTCCACCGGGGCTGTGGCTCGACAACATGCCTAACTGGGAATATGGAGTGCTGGTGCAGTTGCGGGATTTGTCCCGCGCCTTACGAAAGGACATCAGCCGTTCACAGAGTCAGTCTGCTGAAGACCGTGATCTGACCGTCGCCGAACCTCAGCTGCACTTTGACAGTGGAAGCTGGGCCATTCCCTCCACCGAGGCTGAGTATCGTCGCGGCATTGGCGCACTCAAACGCTACCTCAATCGTCTCTCAGACCCGGAACAGGCTGACGCCCAATTCTTTGCCCGCGCTGACAACCTGAGCAACTGGCTGGCCGATTTGGAAACCCGTCTGGGCAGTCTCTCCCGTACTTTGGGTGAGAGCGTGGGTAAGGCCTCGGTTTCGGACGCGGTTGCCAATGTTAATCAGGACAACCCGCTCGACGAAGAAATCGGGGCGATCGACGTGAAAACGCCCTGGACCGAAATTGATGATGTGTTCTATGAGGCCCGAGGCAGCTCATGGGCTCTGCTGCACATCTTCCGGGCCATTGAAGTGGATTTCCGTAAGGTGCTTCAGGACAAGAATGCCATGGCTAGTGTGAAACAGGTCATTATCGAGCTGGAAGGTGCCCAGGGATCCATGTGGAGCCCTGTTGTGCTGAACGGCAGTGGCTTTGGCGTACTGGCGAACCATTCCCTGACCATGGCGGCTTATCTGTCGCGAGCCAATGCGGCCATCAGCGATATGCGGGACTTGCTGTCCCGGGGTTGATCAGCGGCATAGTCGGAACCAAAAAAAACCGGGCAGCTGCCCGGTTTTTTGTGCCTTGCAATCCGTCAGATCAGCCTTGTAGGCGTTGACGGAATCGACAATGGCTTGCTTGGCTGCGGCCGCATCGGCCCAACCCTGAACCTTGACCCACTTACCGGGCTCCAGGGTCTTGTAGTTTTCGAAGAAGTGCTTGATCTGGTCACGCAGCAGCTCGGGAAGGTCTTCAATGTCCTTCACGTTCTGGTAAGCAGAGGTCAGCTTGTCGTGGGGGACTGCAACCAGCTTGGCGTCGCCACCGGCTTCGTCTTCCATGTTCAGAACGCCAACCGGACGGCAGCGAATCACAGAGCCAGCCTGGACCGGGTACGGAGTAACAACCAGCACATCGAGGGGGTCGCCGTCGTCGGCCAGGGTGTGGGGGATGAAGCCGTAGTTGGCCGGGTAGAACATCGGAGTGGCCATGAAGCGGTCAACCAGCAGGGCGCCCATGTCCTTGTCCAGTTCGTACTTGACCGGCGAGCTGTTGGCCGGGATTTCGATGGCAACGTAGATGTCTTCCGGCGGGTTCTTGCCGGCAGGGATGTTATCGAATTGCATATGCGATCCTTCCTGGTACGTGAGGTACGTTTGACTGCGGTTAAAAAGTGGGCGCAATTATACGGAAGTCTCCTGCAGTTCGAAACTAAACGTTGGTAGGTCTGCCCCGGCACGAAATTACGATGGGGACAGACGGGCCTCTCTCGCCACCAATTACAGCTTGAGTTGCTTGGCTATCAGTTCCTTCATGATCTCTGTGGTGCCGCCACCGATGGAGAGTATCTTGGCATCCCGGTACAGACGCTCAACCACCGATTCACGCATGTAGCCCATGCCACCGAACAGCTGCACCGCCTCGCGGGTCACCTTTTCGCACACCTCTACCGAGAAGTTCTTGGCCATGGCCACTTCCTTGACCGGGTTCTTGCCCGCTTGCATTAACGCAGCGCAGCGGTAGGTGTATTCCCGCGCCACGTCGATCCGAGTGGCCATGTCCACCAGCTTGTGACGGGTAACCTGATAGCCGGTCAGGTGGCGACCGAAGGCTTCGCGCTGGCGGGTGTAATCCAGGGCGGCCTCGTAAGCGAGCTGTGCTGTCATGTAGGCCATGATCGCCAGCATCAGGCGCTCGGCCAGGAAGTTGCTCATGATGACTGCAAAGCCGGCGTTTTCTGCGCCGATCAAACGGTCTGCCGGCACCCGACAATCTTCGAAGAACAGTTCCGCGGTGTCGCTGGCCCACCAGCCCATTTTTCGCAGCTTTTTGCCGGTGGAGAAGCCGGGCATGTCCCGGTCGATCAGCAACAAGCTGACACCGCCATGGCCTTCGCCCCCGGTTCGCACGGCGACGGAGTAATGATCGGCGCGCAGTCCGCTGGTAATGAACGTCTTGCTGCCGTTAACGATGTAATGGTCGCCATCTTTCACCGCTCGGGTTTTCAGGTTGGCAACGTCCGAACCGCCGCCCGGCTCCGTAATCGCCAGGGCAGCAATCTTCTCGCCCCGCAGCACCGGCGGCACGATTTGCTCGCGCAACTCGGGCCTGGCCCATTGCGCAACCGGTGGCAAGCCGATGTCGAGTGAGCCGAGCCCGGCAACCAGGCCACCGGAGGTGGAACGCATAAGTTCCTCTGACACAGCCACCCTCAGGAAGATGTCGCCTTCGCCTGTTCCGCCCAGCTCGTCTGGAAAACCGATGCCCAGCAGGCCTGCTTCACCCGCTTTCTGGTAGAGCTCACGGGGAAATTCACCGGCTTCTTCCCAGTCGTCGATGTGCGGCAACACGTGGGTGTTGATGAATTTCCGGGCGCTTAGCCGCGCCTGCTCGTGAATGTCGTTGAAGTAATCGGCCACGCGAAGGCTCCCTTGCAGTCAGTTTGCAGCGGGCAGTGTTACCCATTTTTTTTGGCCAAGCAAGCGCTTGGTTTGTCGTTAGGTGTGAAGCGAGAGAGGGGGTGAGTACAAGTTAGAGAGCACGTGGACTGGGCTGGACTGGGCTGTAAAGAAAACGGAACAACACTGGCATCTCCACCCAGCTCACCTAAACTTTAATTGAAGGATGCAAAGCAAACTCGCTCTGCCAGGGAGTATCCACAGGCATTATTCGGGCGCTGCGAGTGAACAAGAAAAGGGATAGGCCTGTCAGAAAATTGCAGTTTGGCTTAACACATTGTTTGGTTCCCGGCCCAAAACCTGACTGAACCGAGGAGCTTATCGATTCTCTACTTGGAGGTTGTCCTATGTGGAGATTGTTGTTTGGTTCTGCCAATTGCCGTATCGGTGCACTTCTTTTGATCGCTGGCACGCTCAATGGATGCGACTGGGATGCCAGCTCTGGTAAGTCAGGGAGCAGGACGCCTGAACCGGATACTACGCCGCCCGTTGTTGAATCGGATACCACGCCTCCTGTTGTTCGGGCGATTAATCCATCGGATGGTAGTGAGGGTGTCTCGCGAACGGGTGTAATCACCGCAGAATTTGATGAGGATATTTTTGCGGATACCGTAGACGAGGACAGTTTCTCGCTAGCAAGGTCTTCAGATGGCAACATCCACTCAGGCACAGTCGATTTCGACGCCAACAGCAACACCGCAAGCTTTTCTCCGAACACGCCGCTTTCAATGCTGGAAGCCTACAGCGCAACGCTAGGCACCGAAATCACAGACCTCAGTGGTAACCCGTTGGCTGCTGAGTATATTTGGTCCTTCACTGCTGGTGACGGAGCGTGGACGACAGTTGAGAAGATCGGGGCCAGCGGTACCGGTATCGGGAGTGCCCGCGCTTCGCAAATCGCCATTAATGCCGGCGGCCGGGCCATTGCTGTGTGGGAACAGTTTGAAAGCTCTAGGCACAAAATTTGGGCAAACCACTTTGACGGCACCTCTTGGGGAGAAGAGGCTGAGCTGATCGAGAGTGACAGTGGAGGTGTCGCCTCTACGCCCCAAATCGCTCTCAACACCGTTGGTCAGGCCCTTGCCGTTTGGGTGCAATTCGATGGTACTCAGCACAATACATGGGCCAACCAATTTGACGGCAGCGACTGGGTAGAGGCTCAGTCGCTGCCGTCAAACTCCGACGACATCGAGGACACTGACGGCGGAACCAGCGACGCCGAAGCCCCCCGTGTAGCCATAAACTCCGATGGCCACGGAATTGCCGTCTGGCAGCAATTTGACGGCTTACGCAATAAGATATGGGCTAACCGCTTTAACGGTATTGATTGGGAGGATGAGTCAAAAGAAGTCAGCAACGCCGGCAACGCCTCCGCTCCTCAAGTCGCCCTCGATTCCAATGGGCGAGCTCTTGCTGTGTGGCAGCAATTCGATAACTCTCGCAACGCCATATGGGCTAATCGTTTTAATGGCAGCGAGTGGGAAATGGCGGGCTCGATCCATGGCGACATCTTAGGCGACGCCTCAGCCCCTAAAATTGCTTTTAAACCCGACGGCCAAGTCCTTACTGCGTGGATACAGTCCGATGGATCTCAGGACGATATATGGGCCAATCGATTTGATGGCAGCACCTGGGGAACGGCTGTGTCATTCGAGACCGACAATGTTGGTGGCGCCTCCGCCTCCGCACTGCAAGTCGTCCTTCATGACGCGGGATGGGCGTTTGCCGTGTGGCAACAATCCGATGGCGTTCGCAGCAGCATCTGGGTCAACCGATTAGATGGCAGCGCCTGGGGAAAGCCTGAGCAGCTTGGGGCTGATATTGCCGGTAGTGCTTTTGCCCCGCAAATTGCCCTAGATGCCGAAGGTCGGGCTCTTGTCGTGTGGCAACAATCTGACGGTTTGAGGAGCAGCATTTGGGCCAACCGATTTGATGGTAGCGCGTGGGGAGAGGCTGAGCCGATAGAAGCCGGCGATGCACGCCCTGCCAGCTCCCCCCAAATAGCGTTCGATGCTGACGGTCGGGCCATTGCCGTGTGGCAACAACCCGATGGTGCTCGTGACAATATCTGGGCCCGCCGCTTCGAGTGATATCGGCTTCGAAAGCGCTGGCTCGGCGGGCCGAAAAGAACCGGTCTACCCGCGCGGAATGCTGGTCACGCCAGTCGCTGTACCCAGCAGCAGAAGATCTGCCGGCCGGCGGGCGAACAGGCCGTTGGTGACCACGCCAACAATGTTGTTCAGTTTCTCTTCGATGTCGATCGGACGGGAGATGTCGAGGTTGTGCACGTCGATGATGATGTTGCCATTGTCGGTAACCACCCCTTCCCGATAAACCGGGTCGCCACCCAACTTGACGATTTCACGCCCTACGTGGCTGCGTGCCATCGGAATGACTTCCACCGGCAGTGGGAAGCTGCCAAGTACACCCACCATCTTGGATTCGTCGGCAATGCAGATGAAGGTGTCGGCAACGGCAGCAACGATCTTTTCCCGGGTCAGGGCCGCGCCGCCGCCTTTGATCAGTTCCAGGCGCTCATTGGTTTCATCGGCGCCGTCGACGTAGAACTCCAGGGTGCCCGCACTGTTGAGGTCGTAAACCGGAATGCCATGGCTCTTCAGGCGCTCAGCGGTGGCTTCAGAGCTCGCTACGGCACCATCAAAGTCGGTTTTTAGTTCTGCCAGCATGTCGATGAAAAAGTTGGCGGTGCTTCCGGTGCCGACGCCCACGACACTGTCACTGTTCAGTCGCGGCGCAATATAGTCGATGGCGGCCTTGGCTACGGCTTTTTTGAGTTCGTCCTGTGTCATCTGGAGCTCCGGGTGCAAATCTGATTGAGTTTGGCGCCATTATAGCCTCTGAGGGCGGCAAGCTTATAGACGGCTACCGTGCAATCTTTCTACACTGTGGGTTTTCCCTGAACACAACCGGAACGGAAGCACCATGCCGCAACGCTATATCAAGAAGATCCTCGATGCGCGCGTCTATGACGTGGCTATCGAAACACCGCTGACTGAAGCCCGCAGTTTGTCCAAGCGCTTTGGCAACAACATTCTGCTCAAGCGTGAAGACCTGCAGCCGGTGTTTTCCTTCAAGATTCGCGGCGCGTACAACCGGATTGCCCAGTTGTCTGAGGAACAGAAAGCCAAGGGCGTGATCTGTGCCTCAGCGGGCAACCATGCCCAGGGCGTGGCGCTGGCGGCCAAGAAACTGGGTATCAAGGCGGTGATTGTGATGCCCCAGACCACGCCGGAGATCAAAGTGCGCTCGGTGCGCGACCACGGGGCCCGGGTGGTACTCAAGGGCGATGCCTTTGACGAGGCCGCCACCCACGCTCAGGAACTGATCCAGAAGCACGGTTACACCTACATCCCGCCCTACGACGATCCCGATGTGATCGCCGGTCAAGGTACGGTGGCGATGGAAATCATGTGGCAGTTGAGCAAGCCGATCCACGCCATTTTCATCTGTGTCGGTGGTGGTGGTCTGATCGCCGGTATGGCCGCCTATATCAAGTACCTGCGCCCTGAGATCAAGGTGATTGGCGTGGAGCCCGAGGATTCCAATTGTTTGCAGGCTGCACTCAAGGCCGGCGAGCGGGTGATTCTGGACGAGGTAGGCATCTTCGCCGATGGTGTTGCGGTCAAACAGATCGGCGAATACCCCTGGGAAATCTGCAAGGATCATGTGGATGAGGTCATCACCGTTTCCACCGATGAAATCTGCGCAGCCATCAAGGATGTGTTCGAGGACACCCGGTCGATTGCCGAGCCTGCCGGAGCCTTGGGTGTCGCTGGCGTGAAGAAGTACATTCAGCGGGAGAAGATTGAGGACGAGAACCTGGTGGCGACTCTGAGTGGCGCCAACATGAACTTCGATCGTTTGCGTTACATCTCCGAGCGTACGGAGATCGGTGAGCAGCGCGAGGCTATCCTGGCGGTCACGATTCCTGAGCAACCAGGCGCTTTCAAGACGTTCATCAACGCCCTCCACAAGCGCAGCATAACCGAGTTCAATTACCGCTACGCCGATAGCGCTCAAGCTACCATCTTTGTGGGAATACAGGTGCAGGCCGGTGGGCATGGTCGAGAGGATCTGGTGCAAGACCTGCGGGAAGCCGGCTATGGCGTGATCGACCTCACCGACAGCGATCTGGCCAAGCAGCACATTCGTCACATGGTGGGTGGCCACGCACCGGCGATCACCAACGAGCGGGTGTACCAGTTCGAGTTCCCGGAGCGCCCCGGTGCTTTGATGAAGTTCCTGATGTCACTGGGCACTCGCTGGAACATTTCGATGTTCCATTACCGCAACCACGGCGCCGCCTATAGCCGGGTGTTGCTGGGTGCGCAGGTGAATGACGACGAGGTGAAAGACTTCGAGAAAATGCTCGATAAGGTCGGATTCCGGTTCGAAGACATGACCGATAACGAGGCTTATCAGTTATTCCTTGGGGCAGGGAATCACCAGGCGAAATAACGAATCTGATAGCCGGGCCGGAAAGACGTTCCAAAACTGTGCGGAGCCATGGATGGCGGAGCCCAAGCGCTACATGGATGTACTTGAGCGGGTTTTGGAACGTCTTTCCGGCTTGGCGTCCACTCCCGGCTGTAATGTCACAGGCCGTTCCCGCGCAAAGCGGGCAAAATATTACCTAATGGTAATCTGTCAAAAATTGTAAAACTGAAGATGCGTGATAATCTTTCGACTAATTCTTAATAACAAGAATAGTCGGCTGATTTTCCAGTCTTTTAGCAATAATTTTTGAAGGAAGAAGAGCATGGGTGGCAAACCTGACATCATCAAAGCCGTCGTACTGATTTTTGCTGCCGGCCTTGTGATTACTGGGTTTACGACCATTCAGGCATCGGAAAGCCCAAGTCGCGCCTATTCCAGCATCAACATGGATGCCTATCAGGCCGTCGACAGTCGCCGGAATCGGTAGCAGCGTTGGTCCGTCACCACGCCATGCAGCGGTATATCCCAGGGCTCTGTCGGTAACTCCTGCACTCTCTGAAAATCGTGGGCTAGCCCGATAAGTTTGGGCGCGAGCCTCGGGCGTACTCGCGTGAAAGCAAACGTACGATCGTAAAACCCGCCGCCCATACCGAGCCTGCCACCGTTCTCGTCAAAACCCACCAATGGAAACAACACCGCATCCAGGGCCCAGGCCGGTCGTTTCTGGCCTTTGCTGAAGGCAGGCTCCGGTATGCCGAATCGATTGGCTTTCAGTTCAGACGCGTCGGTGAAGGGGCTGAAAACCAGTTTGCCAGTGTGGATAGGATGCAGAACCGGCAAGTAAAAGCGAACACCTTTGCGTTCAGCAAGGTCCATGTACAGTCTGGGGTCGATCTCACCGTCGTTGGGCAGGTAGATGGCAACATGGCGTGCCCGGTGAAAGTCAGGGTGAGTCAGTAGATTCAGCGCGAGTTGTTCTGCGGCTTGCTGTTGCTGCTCGTACGGAAGCGCTCGTCGTTGCTGGCGTAGATGCTTGCGCAGCTCGGTGCGGGATCGGGTGTCTGGCTGGGTATCGAACGGTTGGAGGGCGATAAACTGGCTCAAAATAAAGCTTCCCGGGCTGCCGTTATCGGATGTGGCCCTTGAACCCAAAGTTCAAGGTCGGTGGCCGCTGTGACATATTAGGCTTTCCCCTGACGGGGACGTGCTCACAATGCCCTGAAGTAGCCACCTGGGTAATGCGCATCGGCTCGAGGACGTATCCGAATATCCCGCACAGCCCAGGAAGTTGATCTCATTATACGGGTACTGCCGGGGCCGATTGCAACACCTGTTTCGGAAACCCTTACCAAAATTTACGGAGTGGTTACTGTCCGGACGAATCGCCCAGCGCATTGTTCAGTTTGCTGTCCATCGCCTTCAGAACCGAGCTGGTGGCGTCAGACATGGTGTCTCGCTCAAGCAGTTCGTGGGTGATGTTCAGGGCAGCCATGACCGCAATGCGCTCGGTGCCGAACACCTTCCCGCTGGCGCGGATCTCCCGCATCTTGTTATCGAGATGACGGGCAGCACGGGTCAGGGCGTCACGCTCTTCGTCAGGGCAGGCAACCAGATACTCCTTATCGAGAATCTTTACCTCAGCGGTGGTGGACTGCTTCGACATCAGTGGTGCTCCAGTGCCCGCAGGCGACCAATCATGGCTTCGATCTTGTTTTTCGCAAGATCATTCTTGTGCATTAACTGGGCCCGTTCCCGGTTCCAGTCATCCTGCAGCTCCCGCAGCGTGGTGTTGTCCCGCTCCAGTTTCTGACAGCGCTCGATCAGCTTATCGAGCTTGTCCGCTAATGCCTGTACTTCGGACTGTTCCATCGCGTGCCCAGCATTGGTTGTTTTCATTGCAGGTAACTATAAGTGCGGACGCTAAGTCGGTCAATTTACAGGGATGTCATTACACTTCGGTGTTGACGCCGGTCACGGTTCTGCCACCTCACCCAGCCCCAGCGAGCGGCTCTGCTTCCAGGTCCGGACGCCTGGAATCAGGGCTACCAGCAATGCGGCCATGGGTACAGAAGCCAGCAGCCCCCATTCCACTGCACTCAACGGGCGAAGCTGAATCTGCAGGCCATAGCCGGCCTGAAGCCAGGGCGCCAGCACCGAGATCGCCACCGCTCCGATCAGCAGCGCCAGGACACAGGCGACAAGGGCCAGGACGACGGCTCGATCACGTAGAGCAGACCGACCAGGCGGGGTGATGCGCCAATCGCCCGCAGCACCGCAATTTCATGGGAACGTTGAGCCTGCAGTGTCAGTAGCACGGCAGCGAGTCCCAGCAGGCTGATAACCACCACAAAGCCGGTAATGCCGATCAAAGCCCGCTCGAATTGACGCATGAGTCTCCACAACTCGCTCAGCGCAACTCCGGGCAGAATGGCCGATAAAGGTTCACTGGTGTTCTCGTTGAGTTCGCGTTGAACCTGAAAGGTCAGGATCTTGCGTTCGAGTCCGGCAAAGGCGGCCGTTATTGCGCTTGGGGTGAAGTCGCGCTGCTCGGCTTCTTTCGGAGTCAGGGTGCGGCCGGGAATGGCCACCCCGGATTCCCAGCCTACGTGCATGGCTTCCATGCCGGAAAGACTGATGTAAACCGCCTGGTCCACCGGAGTTCCGGTGCTTTCCAGAATGCCCGTGATGTGGAAGGGGGTGTTGTCGTGATTGGAAAAGCTGGTTCGGCCACCACCGTGGGACAGTACGATACTGTCGCCCACGGCATGGTCGAATTTGTCGGCCACATTGGCCCCCAGGACGACATCGAACACATTGTCAAACCAGCGACCCTGCGCAAGCTGCAACGACCGGCCGCGGCCGTACTGGAACCGTTCAAGGAAGTTGTCGTTGGTACCGATGACCCGGGAGCCCCGGTAGCTGTCCCCAAGTGAAATGGGGATCAACCAATCGATTCGCTCGTCCGCTTCCAGTTCCTGAAAAGTGGACCAGCGAATGTTGTTGGTGGGATCCCCCAAGTGGAACACCGTGTACAGCAGCAGATTCAGCTGGCCGCTGCGGGCGCCGATGATGAGGTCGGTGTCGCTGACAGTGCTGGTGAACGATTCCTTCACTTCAGTACGAAGGTACTGGATGCCCAGCAACAGCGTTACGCTGAGGGTGAGGGTGAGGCAGACCAGTGCCAGTACCCGGCGGCGGTGCCACAGGCTGGCGCCTGCCAGAGAAAGTGCCAGGCGAGTGCTCATGATGCCGCTCCCTCCAGTTCCACCTGGTGGTCAAAGTGTTGGGCCAGGGCGCGGTCGTGACTGACAAACACCACCGAGGTATTGCGGGCTTCGGCCAGCGTCAGCAGAAGATCCAGAAACCGGTCGCGGTTGTCGCTGTCCAGGGCTGAGGTTGGCTCGTCCGCAAGAATCAGGCTCGGTCCTCCGATCAGTGCCCGGGCGGCGGCGATACGTTGTTGTTGGCCGATGCTCAGTTGAGTCACTTTCCGGTGCCAGCAGCTCTGGGGAATGGCCAGTGCAGTTAAAAGTCTGTGGGCTTCATGGATTGGCTCAGGGTCCGTAGCATCCCGGCGTTGTGCCGACAGCCGGCATGGCAGGGTGACATTGGCTTCGGCGGTGAGGTAGGGAACAAGATTGAACTGCTGGAAAATCACGCCAATGTGATTGGCTCTGAATCGATCCCTCTGGCCGGCACCAAGTCGGTCCAGCTGGCTGCCCAGGATGCGCACGGTGCCGGCGTCGGGCGTGAGCATGCCAGACAACAGGCTCAGCAGTGTGCTCTTGCCACTGCCACTGGCGCCCCGAAGAAACAGATGTTGGCCCAGAGGCAGACTCAGGTCTGGAAAGGTCAGAGTCGGTTGTCCCGGCCCCCATTGATAGCTGAGATCGGCGGTTGCCAACGCCCGGATCGGGTGCTGCTCGTTCGAATCGCTTAATTCTGCAGTACTGGCCATGTAGCTCGTCTGGTGTCCGGTGTATGATTGCCGAAATCCCGTGCCCCGTTTTCTGGAGATCACGTTCTGATGTTTTGTCTTCCCCGACTTACTCTCTGCCCATCCGTTTGCAGGACACTCTCTCAAACGCTCAGCCGCTGCTTCGTGTGCGCAGCTTTGTTTATTGTCCTGGGGCAGTCGCTCTCCGTCCATGCCGAACCCCGGGAGCTGGACTGGCTGGAGTTGATGCCGGCTGAGGACCTGGCCTTGCTGGAAAATATGCCAGAAGTAGAGCATGAGGGCGATGGCCCCGCACTGCTACCGGACGAGATCATGACCGGTCGTGTTGTGCCGGAGATGTCCAATGTCGACGCTCGCATTCCCGGTTTCGTCGTGCCTCTGAAAACCACCCAGGATATGGAAATCCTTGAGTTTTTTCTGGTGCCTTACTACGGCGCCTGTATCCATGTGCCGCCACCACCGCCCAATCAGATCATCCACGTAAAGTATCATGAGGGCTTCAAACTGGAAGCCCTGTACGACCCGGTCTGGATTGAAGGAACGCTGGTTATCGAGCGCACCGAGAATGATCTGGGTACTTCATCCTACTCGATCGTTGCTGAGTCCGTGGAGCTATATGAGCAGTAAGCTCAGGGTTCAAGGCTAAATTCTGCAATGCCCGGCTCCAGGCGCAGGGCGCCCTGGCCCTCAGGCCCGGCCCATTCGATGTCCAGATCTTCGATGGCCGGGAACTGCTCTCTCAGGGGCGTGACCAACTGGCTGTCAGGTGCCAGGTCCGGGCAATTCAGGGTCTGGAAAACTTCAATGTCGGTGTGAGTGGCTTCCCCGCCGTCGTGGTGTTCGTGTTCATGATCGCCATACTCCTCATAATGGCCATGATCCTCTTGATGAGCATCATCGCCCTCGTCGCCCGCATAAGCGTAGTGAACTTCACTGGTCTGAATGCTGCAGGACCCGCTCACGGTATTAATAAGCGGGGTATCCGTCAGCCATGCAAGCGCTGACTCTACCGCTTCCCGCTCTGCTTCCGTGCGGGGTTCGTGCTCGAATCCCAGTAAATTATGGGCAGGTGACAATGCCATCAGTTCAACCGACTGGCCGTCCATAGCCAGTTGCAGTTCTGCTTGACCGTGCTGATGGGCATTCAGATTTTCGGCGGAT
Source organism: Marinobacter similis (assembly GCF_000830985.1). Taxonomy (GTDB): domain Bacteria; phylum Pseudomonadota; class Gammaproteobacteria; order Pseudomonadales; family Oleiphilaceae; genus Marinobacter; species Marinobacter similis. The sequence goes on from NZ_CP007151.1 coordinate 3,908,179, forward strand.
GCAGTCAGGGCGCTGAGCAATAGCACCGGCAATGGCAGTAGGCGGGTTGTGGTGGAGAGCATGGCGTCGTCCCTTGTCTGGATTGATATGTTATAACATTTTGATCAGTTGCACCGGGATTGGCAATGGAAAAGTGTCTTGGATGCGCCTGAATGCTAGGATAGAGACTTCATTCAACAACACAGGAATGGCACGGTTCATGTCCGAAACCGATACCTCCGGTGCTGCCCGCGCCGCTGAATTCGAGCGCTGGGCCAACGTATTTACCGCTCACAAGGCGTTTAGTCATCCGTCCGAGCTGCACGGTGTGCTCTGTGGTCGGCTGGCGGCCGGCTCACGTATTGAAGAGCCGGAATGGCTGAACATGGTGTGTGAGCATATGGGGCTGCCCGAAAACGCGGCCGATGACTCTGAAGATCTGGCGCCATTCATGAATAAGGCGTATGACCAGACGCTGTCGCACTTGAAATCGACTGACATGAGTTTCCATCCTTTGCTGCCGGACGATGATTACGCTATCGAGCAGCGTCTGGAGGCCCTGGTGGCCTGGGTCCGTGGTTTCCTTGAGGGAATGGCACTGTCCGCCGGTGAAGCCCTCGGACAGGCACCCGATGAAATCCGCGAACTGATCGAAGACATGGTCGCGATCAGTCAGCTCGCGGATGACGAAGAGGCCAGCGACGAAAGTGAACAACAGTTGCTGGAAATCACCGAATACATCCGGCTGGGGGCGCTGGCGGTCTTTACCGAATTCAATGCGCCCGAGCGGCCGGCTTCGCCATCGCCGACCCTGCACTGAGCAGGTTAACCATTGCGGGAGAGTTTATGCCGTCCATGATACCCGTTAAGGAATTTGCCGAACGCCGGCGCAAGCTGATGGAGCGCATGGCCCCTGAGAGCATTGCGATCATCCCGGCAGCCCCGGAGCGAGTGCGCAATCGCGATGTGCTGCACCCGTTCCGCCAGGACAGTGATTTCCAGTACCTGACCGGCTTTGGTGAGCCCGAAGCTGTACTGGCGCTGATTCCAGGTCGGGAGCATGGCGAGTCGGTACTGTTCTGCAAGGAGCGCAATCCCGAAAAAGAGCTGTGGGATGGCTTCCTGGTAGGCCCAGAAGGGGCTATTGAGCGCTATGGTCTGGACGATGCCTTCCCGATTTCCGACATCGACGACATCCTGCCGGGCATGATCGAAGGTCGCAGCCGGGTCTACTACCCGCTGGGCAAAGACCAGTACTTTGACGGCAAAGTGATGGAGTGGGTCAAGACCATTCGCAGCAAGGTCCGCACCGGAGCCCACCCGCCGGGGGAGTTTGTGTCCCTGGAGCATTTCCTGCACGACCTGCGCCTGTTCAAGAGCGCCAATGAAATCAAGGTGATGGCCAAGGCTGCCGAGATCAGTGCAGAGGCGCATTGCCGCGCCATGAAGCGTGCACGTCGAGGTGGCAATGAGTACAACCTGGAGGCGGAGCTGATCCACACCTTTATGGATCACGGTGCGCGCTCCACGGCCTATCCGTCCATCGTCGGTGGCGGCGCCAATGGCTGCATCCTGCACTACATCGAAAACAGTGCACCGCTGAACGACGGCGATCTGGTGTTGATCGATGCCGGCTGCGAGTACGACTGCTACGCCTCGGACATTACCCGCACCTTCCCGGTCAGTGGTACCTTCAGCCCCGAACAGCGCGCTCTGTACGAGGTAGTGTTGTCAGCCCAGTACGCGGCGATTGATGCGGTGCGTCCGGGTAACCACTGGAACCATCCCCACGAGGCGGCCCTCCGGGTGCTGACCCAGGGGCTGATTGATCTCGGCCTGTTGTCAGGAACCCTGGACGATGCCATTGCGGCGGAAGCCTACAAACCCTTCTTCATGCATCGCACCGGACATTGGCTTGGGCTGGATGTGCACGATGTGGGTGACTATAAAGTCGGAGATGCCTGGCGTTTGCTGGAGCCTGGCATGGCGTTGACGGTGGAGCCGGGGCTTTACATCGCACCGGACAACACTAGCGTCGACGAAAAATGGCGCGGTATCGGCATCCGCATCGAAGACGATGTGGTGGTCACCAAAGACGGCTGCCGGGTGCTGACCGACGGCGTTCCCAAGACCATCCCTGATATTGAAGCCCTGATGGCGGACTGAGCCTGTGAGTCAATTCGACACCGATCTGATCATTGCCGGCGGCGGCCTGGCCGGGGCGACCCTGGCCCTGGCGCTGGCCCGCGCGGTGCCCAGCCTGCGAGTGACGGTGGTCGAAGCCTTCCCGCTGTCGGCCGAGGCGCTGCCGGAAGACTACCAGCCAGCTACGATGCCCGCTCCACCGCCCTGGCGTGGGGCTCACGGCTGATCTTCGAGGAGCTCGGGCTGTGGCGCCGGTTGTCTGAACACGCCACGCCGATTCGGCACATCCATGTGTCGGACCGGGGGCGCTTTGGTGCCACCCGCCTGAATGCCGACGAACATCAGCAGGATGCCCTGGGCTACGTGGCGGACAACCGCTGGATGGGGCTCTGCCTGATGCGTGAGCTGCTCGATACCAACGTGCAATGGCAGGCGCCGACGGAAGTGGTCGACATGACGCCGATTGCAGCTGGCGTGGACGTCGCTTGAAAACCGGTGACGACAGCCACCGTATGACTGCCCAGTGCCTGGTGGTCGCGGATGGTGGCCGGTCCGGTTTGCGGGAGCGACTTGGATTTCAGGTGCGCCACCGCAGTTACGGCCAGAACGCCCTTATTGCCAACGTATCCACCAGTGAAAGCCATCAATTCAGCGCCTACGAACGCTTTACCGACGCCGGTCCTATGGCGCTGCTGCCCCATGGCGGGGCCAACCGGGCCGGCCAACAGTCGGCGCTGGTCTGGACGCTGACCGATGAGATGATGGAAGAGGTGCTCGCACTGCCTGACGCCGATAAATGTCAGCGGCTGCAGGAGCGCTTTGGCTGGCGTCTGGGTCGGTTCACTCGCATTGGTGAGTGCAGCCACTACCCACTAAAGCTGTCTACCGTGGATGAGCCGGTGCGACCCGGCGTCGCGCTGGTAGGCAACGCCGCCCACGCCTTGCACCCGGTGGCCGGGCAAGGCTTTAATCTGGCGCTGCGCGGTTTGATGACGCTGGTGGAGCAATTCCGACTGGCGGTGGAGCAGGGGCAGTCCCTTGGGGATCTGCAGGTTCTGAGCCGCTACCAGCAGCTGCACCGGCAAGACTGGCAGCAGACCGCCCAGTTCTCCGACTCGTTGATCCGTCTGTTCGGTCCCTCCCTGACACCGCTGGCTGTGGCTCGCGATGCTGGGCTGGTGGGGTTAGACCTGGTGCCCGGGGCGAAACGCTGGTTCGCGCGCAAGGCCATGGGGCTGGGCGGTCGCCGGGCAGTTATCCACAAACCGAAGACCGGTACCGGAGAGCCCGCGAGCCATGACTGAATTCCGTGCCTTTGACATCCTGGTGGTCGGTGGCGGCATGACCGGTTCCGCCCTGGCCCTTGGCCTGTCCCGTCAGGGCTGGCAGGTGGGATTGGTTGAGGGTAGTGCGCGAGCGACGCTGCTACAACAACTCGAGCCCGCCGAAGGCGTGGCCGAGTTTGAGCCTCGGGTCAGTGCCATTTCCCGGGCCAGTCAGCAGTTGCTGGAGAGCCTGGGGGTTTGGCCGGCCGTGGTATCGGGGCGCCATTGCCCTTACCAGAAAATGACCGTGTGGGATGGCGATGGCACCGGACGCATTCATTTCGATGCCGCCGATCTTCAGGCTCGGGACTTGGGTACCATTGTCGAGAACCGTGGCCTGGTGCGGGCGCTGTTCCAGGCCCTGGAAGACAGCAGCGTAGAGTTGATTGATGGCGTGAAGGTGACCGGTTGGTGGCAGGACGGCAACCAGCGTGGCATTGAACTGGCGGATGGCCAGCGATTGGGCGCCCGGTTGGTGGTGGCGGCCGACGGCGCCAACTCCCGCTTGCGTCAGTGGGTCGGGTTACCGGTACGGGAATGGGACTACGACCAGCAGGCCATCGTTTGCACCGTGCGTACCGCCCAGAGTCACCGCTTTACCGCCTGGCAGCGGTTCTCGCCCACCGGTCCGCTGGCGTTCCTGCCCTTGCGGCCGGAATCGGGCGACGAGCATTTCTGTTCCATCGTCTGGTCCCAGGATACCGACGAGGCCAGACGACTGATGGCGCTGGATGATGCTGGCTTTACTGCCGAGCTGGAGCTCGCCATTGAGCGGGAGCTGGGGGAGGTGCAGGCCGTTTCGCGCCGTTACGCCTTCCCGCTGCGCCAGCGCCATGCCAAGGATTACATCGCGACCGGATTTGCCCTGGTGGGCGATGCTGCCCACACCATCCACCCGCTGGCGGGCCAGGGTGCCAATCTGGGGTTTGCCGATGTCCGGGCCCTGCTGGACGAGCTGTCCCGGGCCCAGCGCGCGGGCCTCAGTCCGGCCGAGGAGTTGGTGCTGGCGCGGTATCAGCGTCGCCGAAAGGCTGAAAACCTGGCCATGATGGCGGCCATGGAAGGGTTCAAGCAGTTGTTTGCCCGCGATGAGCTACCGCTGAGATGGTTGAGGAATACCGGCATGCGCTGGCTCGACGGTCTTGGTCCGATCAAGCACCGGCTGGCCGCCGAAGCCATGGGCCTGACTCGCTGACACTTGTTCTCCAATCACTTGTTCTCCTAATAACCCGCTAAGGATAACCGATCATGCAGGAAGCAGCCTTCTCGCCCTTCTCGATGACATCGCCACCATCCTGGACGATGTCTCTCTGATGACCAAAACCGCCACCAAGAAAACCGCGGGTGTGTTGGGCGACGATCTCGCGCTTAACGCCCAGCAGGTGACTGGTGTGAAACCGGCGCGTGAACTGCCAGTGGTGTGGGCGGTGGCCAAAGGCTCGATGCTGAATAAGGCGATCCTGGTGCCGGCCGCGCTGGCCATCAGTTATTTCGTGCCCTGGTTGGTCGTCCCGCTGTTGATGCTCGGCGGCGCATTTCTGTGTTTTGAGGGCTTTGAGAAGCTGGCGCACAAGTTCTTGCATCGGCAGGAGGCCGAGGCCCACAAGAAAGAATTGCACGAAGCCCTGAAAAATCCGGGCGTGGACATGAAGGAGTTGGAGCGGGACAAGATCAAAGGCGCCATCCGAACCGATTTCATCCTGTCAGCCGAAATCATTGCGATTACCCTGGGTACAGTGGCCGGCGAAAGTATTGGCATGCAGTTTCTGGTGCTGGCGGTAGTGGCAATTATGATCACAGTCGTGGTTTACGGACTGGTCGCCGGCATCGTGAAGCTCGACGACGGCGGGCTCTACCTGAGTCAGCAGGACAACGAGGCCGTGCAGAAAGTGGGGCGGGGAATTCTCTGGCTAGCACCGTACATGATGAAAACCCTGTCGATCGTGGGCACCATTGCCATGTTCCTGGTTGGCGGTGGCATTCTGACCCACGGCCTGCCGCCGGTGTACGAGGCCATTCACCACTTCGCTCAAGGCCTTGGCGGTGTGCCCGAGATCATTGTGCCTACCTTGGCTAACGGTGTGTTTGGGGTGATTGCCGGTACGTTACTGGTGGCGGTGATTACCCCGCTACAGAAGCTCTGGGCGGCGCGCTCGGCCTGACTTAACCACAGGCATCGAACAGGCGGCTGACCAGGACCGGCACGGCCGTCTCTACCCGTAAAATGCGTGGCCCCAGGTGCACGGGGTCACAGCCGGCTTCCTCGAGTTTACCCACCTCGTAAGGGGTAAAGCCGCCTTCCGGCCCAATGCACAGGGCGGTAGGCTGGTCCATATGGGTAGGGCAGGGTTGCTCCGTGCCCGGGTGGGCCACCAGGGCGCGCTTGCCGGCCAGCAGGGCGGGCAGCTCATCTTCCACGAACGGTTTGAACAGCTTGCGAATGTGCACCTGAGGCATCACCGTATCCCGGGCCTGTTCCAGCCCCAGCGTCAGGTTCTCGCGCAGGTTGTCATCGGACAGCCACGGCGTCTGCCAGAAGCTTTTCTCCACCTTGTAGCTGTTGATCAGCCAGATGTCCTTCACCCCCAGGGTCGCGCACGTTTGCAGCACGGCGAAACATCTTGGGGCGGGGCATGGCGAGCACCAGGGTCAGTGGCAGGGCGGGTGGTGGCGTCTGATCGAACGATACCCGCAATTTCGCTTCGGTCTCGGTCAGACCGAGCACCTCACCGGTGCCTATGTCGCCGTTGACTCGGCCGACGGGAATGCAGTCACCGGTTTCAATTCGTATCACCGAATGCAGGTGCTGCAGCCGGCGTCCGGTCAGTGTGACCTGGTCTTCCGCGGTGAAATCCTCATCAAACAGCAGTGCCAGGTTCATTCGCCGGCGGGCTCGTCGGTCTCGGTCACTTCCCGCTTCGCCAGTCGGCCAAAGATGATGCCCACCTCAAATAGGATCCACATGGGGACGGCCAGCAGGGTCTGGGAGATGATATCCGGCGGGGTCAGCATCATACCGATGATGAAGCAGGCCACCACCACATAGGGGCGTTTGGCGGCCAGATCGGCCGGTGTGGTCGCGCCGGTGAGAATCAGCAGCACGGTGGCGATGGGGATTTCAAAGGCGACCCCAAACGCGAAGAACATCTTCAAAACGAAATTCAGATAGCTGCTGATGTCCGGCAGCTCAACGATACCTTCCGGCCCAATGGCGGTGAAAAAACCAAAAACCAGCGGGAACACCACATAGTAGGCGAAGGCAGCACCGGCGTAAAACAGCAGCACCGAGGTGAACAGCAGGGGAAACGCCAGCCGTTTCTCGTGGGCGTACAGGCCCGGTGCGACGAAGCTCCAGAGCTGGTACAGGATGATGGGAATGGCGGCAAAGACCGCCAATACCAGCGCCAGCTTCAGGGGTGCAAAAAACGGGGAGGTCACGTCGGTGGCGATCATGGTCTGCCCAATCGGCAGCAACGAACGGATCGGTTCCGACAACCACAAGTACAGGTCGTTAGCGAACGGGTAAATGGCGGCGAAGCAGATAACCACTGCCAGCACCATTTTCAACAGGCGGTTACGCAGCTCCAGCAAATGCTCGATCAGAGGCATTTCGTGGTGTTCGGGGGAAGCAGGCTTGCCGTCTGGCTGAGAAGTCATGAACGGTCATCCGATGGAGCATGCCCCGAGCGGGGCTGATCGGTGCCCTCGGCCTCGGTGCCAGTGTTGGGTTCGTGTTCGGGTGCCGCGGCGGACTCGGCCGATGACGTCGGCTCGTTGGTGTCGTCCTGCTTTTTCGAGGCCACGCGACGGGTCGCCGGGGCCGGGCGTGGGCTCTGGTGGTCACCGTGCGGCATGATCATGTGTTCGTAGCGCTTGGCATCGTCGAGCGCACCGCGCACGGATTTCTGGACATCTTCGAGCCCGACATCACCGGCTTTGCGCAGTTCTTCACGCAGCTCTTCGGCCTTGAGTTGGCGATCCAGCTCCGAGGTGAACTGGCTGACCATGCGCCGGGCACCGCCAATCCACCGCCCGGCAGCCCGGGCAGCAGTGGGCAGGCGCTCGGGGCCGAGCACCAACAGAGCAATGACGCCGCAGATCAGCAGCTCAAGAAAGCCAATATCGAACATTCAGCCTGGTCTCAGCTGTGGGACTTGTCCCGTGGCTTTTCTTCGGTTTTGGCCGGCTGGCCCTGGTCTTTCGCGTCGGTATCCCCTTCCAGGGAGTCCGGGTCGGCGGCCTTGCTGTCCTCATCGTTCATGGACTTCTTGAAACCGCGGATAGCGCCACCCAGGTCGGTGCCGATGTTGCGCAATTTCTTGGTTCCGAACAACAGAATCACGATACCGAGTACGATAAGAAGCTGCCAGATACTGATACCCATGGTGGGGTCCTCGTTTTAAGTTGTCGCTACACAGTAGTGTACGTTAACAGATCGGATTGACGTTAATCTCCCGATCAGCCTGTTTTTTCTTATTGGTCCCGGGAGGCTTTCTCTTCCAATCCGGAGAGATCAAAACGCCGGGCCAGTTCGTCCAGAATCTCGTTCGGGCCAAGGCCCAGCCGGGACAGCATCACCAGGCTGTGAAACCACAGGTCAGCAGTCTCGTACACCACATTCGAGGTGTCGCCCGAGTGCTCTGCGTCCTTGGCGGCCAACAGGGTCTCGGTGCATTCCTCACCGACTTTTTCCAGAATCTTGTTCAGGCCCTTGGCATGCAGGCTGGCCACGTAGGACGTGTCCGGATCGGCCTGTTTGCGCGCTTCCAGTACCTGTGCCAGTTGTTGCAATACGTCACTCACTGTCGGTACTCCTTATTTGCTGCCGTAGATGGCGTCGGGGTCCTTGATCACCGGATCAACGCTGACCCACTGGCCGTCTTTCAGGCTGCGATAAAAGCAGCTGCGTCGGCCGGTGTGGCAGGCGATGCCGCCTTTCTGTTCCACCTTGAGTACGATCACGTCCTCATCGCAGTCCAGGCGAATGTCCTTCACCACCTGCTGGTGGCCCGAAGTTTCGCCCTTGCGCCAGAGTTTGCCGCGGGAGCGAGACCAATACACCGCCTGGCCCTCCAGGGCGGTCAGCCGCAGTGATTCCCGGTTCATCCAGGCCATCATCAGGATATCGCCAGTGGCAGCGTCCTGGGCGATGGCAGGCACCAGACCGTCGTCGGTCCAGCGGATGACATCCATAGACTCGAAGAAAGTGCACTGTGTAGTTTCGGTGCAGGCCAGTAGCTCAATTGGCAGAGCAGCGGTCTCCAAAACCGCAGGTTGGGGGTTCGATTCCCTCCTGGCCTGCCATTTTTTAACATCCGGATACATAAGCTGATTCCTATGGAGTCAAAAGCCGTTCAATCAACCAGCCGTTTCGATGCAGTGAAGTGGCTGGTTGTTTTCGTTCTGATCGCCATTGGTGTGGTCGGGAACCAGTACTTCAGTGCTGAGTCCCTGCTGTATCGTGTTCTGGCTCTCGTGGGGCTTTCGATCGTGGCCGCTTTGGTGGCGCTTCAGACCGATCGTGGTCGTCGTTTCGCCACGCTTCTTAAAGAGGCGCGCGTTGAGATCCGGAAGGTAGTGTGGCCTACCAGGCCCGAGCTGGTTCAAACCACTGTGATTGTAGTGGTATTTGTTCTGGTGGTGGCATTGTTGTTGTGGGGTATGGATTCGCTGATCAGTATGCTGGTCGCCGGATTTATCGGTTAAACAGGAGTGGGCAATGGCTAAGCGCTGGTACGTCGTTCATGCGTATTCTGGCTTCGAAAAGCACGTAATGCGCACTCTGAAGGAGCGCGTTGCGCTAGACGGCATGGAAGACAAATTCGGCGAGATCCTGGTCCCGACCGAAGAAGTTGTCGAAATGCGCGAGGGTAAGAAGCGCAAGAGTGAGCGCAAGTTCTACCCGGGATACGTACTCGTGCAGATGGAAATGGACGACGCTACGTGGCACCTTGTTAAGAATACGCCGCGGGTTCTTGGCTTTATCGGCGGCACCAAGGATAAGCCAGCTCCGATTACTGAGCGTGAAGCTGAGGCAATTCTCCGTCGCGTTGAAAGTGGCGCCGAGAAGCCGAAGCCCAAGACTCTGTTTGAGCCAGGTGAAATTGTCAGGGTTGTTGAAGGCCCGTTTGCGGACTTCAACGGCGTTGTAGAAGAAGTCGACTACGACAAGAGTCGAGTCAAGGTTGCTGTCTTGATTTTCGGCCGTTCAACTCCGGTAGAGCTGGAGTTTGGGCAGGTTGAGAAGGATTAAGCGGCAGTCTAAAAGCTGAAAGCTCGCGCGCTCTGGCGACGCGGGCTTTTTGTGTCTGCTATTGGCAGGATTAACCACAGGGGAGCCGAGAGGCGTTTGAACCCACAGGAGATGAATCATGGCAAAGAAGATCGAAGCGTACATCAAGCTTCAGGTTGCTGCCGGCAAGGCTAACCCGAGCCCCCCCGTTGGTCCGGCTCTGGGTCAGCGCGGCGTAAACATCATGGAATTCTGTAAGGCGTTTAACGCCCAGACTCAGGACATGGAACCTGGTCTGCCGATTCCGACTGTTATCACAGTATACAGTGATCGCAGCTTTACCTTTATCACCAAGACTCCGCCGGCGCCGGTTCTGCTGAAAAAAGCAGCTGGCATCAAGAGTGGTTCTGGCCGTCCGAACACTGAGAAGGTTGGCACTGTTACTCGCGAGCAGCTGGAAGAAATTGCCAAGACCAAAGAGCCTGATCTGACTGCGGCCGATATGGACGCAGCAGTTCGTACCATTGCAGGAACTGCCCGTAGCATGGGCCTGAACGTGGAGGGCCTGTAACATGGCAAAGCTGAGCAAGCGTCAAAAGCTGATTCGTGAAAAAGTCGATGCTACCCGTGCCTACTCCGTAGACGAGGCTGTTGCCCTGTTGGTTGAGCTGGGTCAGAACGTCAAGTTCAAAGAGTCGGTAGATGTTGCTGTAAACCTCGGGGTTGATGCGCGTAAATCGGACCAGGTGGTTCGTAGCAGCACGGTTCTTCCTCACGGTACCGGCAAGACCGTACGTGTCGCCGTGTTTACCCAGGGTGCCAATGCCGAGAAGGCGACGGCAGCTGGCGCAGACATCGTGGGCATGGACGATCTGGCAGCAGAAGTTAAGAAAGGCAACATGGATTTCGACGTGGTTATCGCCACTCCGGACGCCATGCGTGTTGTTGGTCAGCTGGGCCAGATCCTGGGTCCCCGTGGCCTGATGCCGAACCCGAAGGTTGGCACGGTAACTCCTGACGTTGAGACCGCGGTGAAAAACGCCAAGGCCGGTCAGGTTCGCTACCGCACCGACAAGAACGGCATTATCCACGCTCCGCTGGGTAACGTTGAATTCTCTGCGCAGAACATCAAGGAAAACCTTGAGTCGCTGATCGCAGATCTGAAAAAGGCCAAGCCTTCATCGGCGAAGGGCGTGTATCTCAAGAAGATCACCGTTTCTTCGACCATGGGTCCTGGTCTGACTATCGATCAGAGCGGTCTGGCAATCTGATCCTCTGAGCGGTAGTTACTTTGTAGTCTAGGCGGAAGCCAAGGCTGTCAAAGACCGCAGGCCCCCGAGACCCTCTGCTTGCAGAAGGGTCGCAAGGGTTAAAGCAACGCCTGCGCAGACGGTGTGAAGACGTTCTCTCTGAACCCAAACACCGTTAAGGCGCCCGCAAGGGCAATGATGGGTTTGCCGGGATAACCCCGGCGAAATCGAGGAGAAATCCAGTGGCAATTAGACTCGAAGACAAGAAAGCGATCGTCGCTGAAGTCAACGAGACTGCCGGTGGTGCTCTGTCTGTGGTAATGGCTGACTACCGTGGTGTCACTTCCGGTGACATGACGGCTCTTCGTGCCAAGCTCGTGCCGAAAACGTGCGTCTGAAGGTTGTTCGTAACAACCTGGCAAAGATCGCGATTCGTGGTACTGAGTTCGAGTGCATCGATGAGGCTCTAGTAGGCCCGACCATTTTGGCATTCTCTATGGAAGATCCGGGCGCAGCAGCACGTCTGCTCAAGGATTTTGCCAAGGAGAAAGAGGCGTTTGAGATCAAGGGACTGGCCGTCGGCGGAGAGCTGATGGGTGCAGACCAGATTGATCGCCTTGCCAAGCTGCCAACACGTCACGAAGCGTTGACGATGCTGGCCGCGGTTACACAGGCACCGATCACCAAGCTGGCACGGACACTGAACGAAGTTCCTTCGAAAGTGACTCGTGCTGTAGCGGCAGTTCGCGACCAGAAGCAAGAAGCTGCTTGATTCTGTTGAACACCATTTTTTATTTTTTGGGAGAAAGTCATGGCTCTGTCTAACGAAGACATTTTGAACGCAATCGCAGAAATGAGCGTAATGGACGTAGTTGCGCTTGTTGAAGCAATGGAAGAGAAGTTCGGTGTATCTGCCGCTGCAGCCGTAGCTGCTGCACCTGCAGCTGCTGGTGGCGAAGCTGCCGCTGCTGAAGAGCAGACCGAATTTGACGTTGTTCTTACCGGTCCTGGTGAGAAGAAAGTCAACGTAATCAAGGCCGTTCGTGAACTGACCGGCCTGGGTCTGAAAGAAGCTAAGGAAATGGTCGACAGCGCACCTTCCGTTATCAAGGAAGCTGCTAGCAAAGACGACGCTGAAGAAGCCAAGAAGAAGCTTGAGGAAGCAGGCGCTTCTGTTGAGCTCAAGTAAGAGTCGGCTGTTGATCGAAACCGTGCATTAAGCATGGATAGCTGGTGGCCTTGTGCCACCGGCCTTTTTCTGTTTGTTGTATATGCTATAGAGTCTGGTGAGCAATTACAGGTCGATGTCGGATCTTTAACCTACAGCCAGAGTCTTGTTCAAGACGGCGCGATATGCCGAGCAATTCGGCCCCGAAGCAGAACAATGGTTGCTTCTTGATACCAGGTATCAGGTCTAAAGCTGGGGAATGCAGATGACTTACTCCTACACTGAGAAAAAGCGGATTCGCAAAGATTTTAGTAAATTGCCTTCCGTGATGGACGTCCCCTATTTGCTGTCTATTCAGCTAGATTCATTCCGGGACTTCCTCCAAATGGAAGCCGCTCCTGAGGACCGTCGGGAAACCGGTCTTCACGCAGCATTCAAATCCGTATTCCCGATTGTCAGTTACTCTGGCAACGCCGCGCTCGAATACGTGAGTTACCGTATTGGCGAGCCGGTTTTTGATGTCAAGGAATGCCAGCTTAGGGGCGTAACCTACGCAGCACCGCTGCGCGTGAAAGTCCGCCTTATCATTTACGATAAGGAATCGTCCAACAAGGCGATCAAGGACATTAAAGAGCAGGAAGTCTACATGGGCGAAATGCCCCTGATGACTGAAAACGGTACCTTCGTTATCAACGGTACCGAGCGTGTTATTGTTTCCCAGTTGCACCGTTCGCCCGGTGTATTCTTTGATCATGACAAGGGTAAGACCCACTCATCCGGCAAGCTGCTGTATTCGGCCCGGGTGATTCCTTACCGTGGCTCCTGGCTGGACTTCGAGTTCGATCCGAAGGACTCCGTGTTCGTTCGTATCGACCGTCGTCGTAAACTGCCGGCGTCCATTCTCCTCCGTGCTCTTGGCTACACCTCCGAGCAGATGCTGGAAACGTTCTTTGAAACCAGTAAGTTCAGCCTGGGCGCGGAAGTGTGCAAGCTTGAGCTGGTTCCGAGCCGTCTGCGTGGCGACATCGCGACCTTCGACATCAAAGACAATGACGGCAAGGTTATTGTTGAGGAAGGTCGTCGGATTACCGCGCGCCATATCAAGCAGCTTGAAAAGGCCGGCATCAGCGAGCTGGAAGTGCCGACTGAGTACCTGTACGGCCGTGTTCTGGCCAAGGACATGGTTGATACCAAGTCCGGTGAGGTGCTGGTTGAGTGCAACGCCGAGCTGACTGAAGAACTGGTTACCAAGATTCTGGACGCGGGTGTTACAGATATCGAAACTCTGTACACCAACGACCTGGACTGCGGTCCGTTTATGTCAGACACCCTGCGTATCGATCCGACCCGCACGCCGCTGGAAGCGTTGGTCGAGATCTATCGCATGATGCGTCCTGGCGAGCCGCCTACCAAAGAGTCGGCTGAGAACCTGTTTAACAACCTGTTCTTCTCCGAAGAGCGGTACGACCTGTCTGCTGTGGGTCGGATGAAGCTGAACCGTCGTTTGCGTCGCGAAGAGAGCACCGGTGCAGGCATCCTGACACACGAGGACATCATTGATGTCCTGAAGACGCTGATCGATATCCGTAACGGTCAGGGCAATGTCGATGATATCGACAACCTGGGTAACCGTCGTGTTCGTTGCGTTGGTGAAATGGCCGAAAACCAGTTCCGCGTTGGTCTGGTGCGGGTCGAGCGCGCCGTGCGCGAGCGTCTGAGCCTGGCTGAAAGCGAAGGCTTGATGCCGCAGGATCTGATCAATGCCAAGCCGGTTGCGGCTGCGGTCAAAGAGTTCTTTGGCTCAAGCCAGCTGTCCCAGTTTATGGACCAGAACAACCCGCTGTCAGAAGTCACCCACAAGCGACGTATTTCTGCGCTTGGGCCAGGTGGTCTGACCCGCGAACGTGCTGGCTTCGAAGTCCGTGACGTACACCCGACCCACTATGGTCGTGTGTGCCCGATCGAGACTCCGGAAGGTCCGAACATCGGTCTGATCAACTCGCTGGCGACCTATGCCCGTTCCAACTCCTACGGTTTCCTTGAGAGCCCGTACCGGAAGGTTGTTGAGGGTGTGGTCACTGATGAGGTGGTTTACCTGTCCGCCATTGAAGAGAGCAACTTTGTTATCGCCCAGGCCAGCGCGGCTATGGACGATGAATCCAAGCGCCTCACCGATGAGCTGGTTACGGTACGTCACCAGAACGAATTTACGGTTACTCCGCCGGAAAGCGTTAACTTCATGGACGTATCGCCGCGCCAGGTTGTGTCGGTTGCTGCGTCTCTGATTCCGTTCCTTGAGCACGACGACGCTAACCGGGCCCTGATGGGCGCGAACATGCAGCGTCAGGCTGTGCCGACCCTGCGTTCACAGGTACCGCTGGTTGGTACCGGTGTTGAGCGGACAGTGGCTCAGGACTCTGGCGTCTGTGTGACGGCTCGCCGTGGCGGTGTGATTGAGAGTGTAGATGCGGCCCGTATCGTGGTTCGCGTCGACAACGCCGAAACTGAGGCCGGTGATGCGGGTGTGGATATCTACAACCTCACCAAGTACACCCGGTCGAACCAGAACACCTGCATCAACCAGCGTTCGATCGTTCGTCAGGGTGATGTCATTGCCCGCGGCGACGTGCTGGCTGACGGTCCGTCGGTTGATCTGGGTGAGCTGGCTCTGGGGCAGAACATGCGCATCGCGTTCATGCCCTGGAACGGTTACAACTTTGAGGACTCCATCCTCATTTCCGAGAAAGTGGTACAGGAAGATCGCCTGACCACCATCCACATCCAGGAACTGACCTGTGTGGCTCGGGATACCAAGCTGGGTAGCGAAGAAATCACCGCGGATATTCCGAACGTTGGTGAAAGTGCGCTGTCCAAGTTGGACGAGTCCGGCATTGTGTACATTGGTGCCGAAGTTGGCGCGGGTGACATCCTGGTCGGCAAGGTCACGCCGAAGGGCGAGACCCAGCTGACTCCGGAGGAGAAGCTCCTGCGTGCCATCTTTGGTGAGAAGGCTTCCGACGTGAAGGACACGTCGTCACGGGTGCCAACCGGTACCCGCGGTACGGTTATCGACGTACAGGTCTTCACCCGCGACGGTATCGAGAAGGACCAGCGCGCTCAGTCCATCGAGAAAGAGCAGCTGGACCAGTACCGCAAGGATTTGAAGGACGAGTACCGTATTGTTGAAGGTGCCACCTTTGAGCGTCTGATGAACGCGCTGAAAGGGCAGGAAGTCATCAGTGGTCCGGGCCTGAAAAAAGGCGCCACACTGGAAGAAGGCTACCTGGCCGAGCTGCCGCGTTCAGACTGGTTCAAGCTGCGTATGAAAGACGACGGCCTGAACGAACTGCTGGAGAAGTCCGAGCAGGGTCTGGAAGATCGCAAGAAGGAGCACGAAGAGCGGTTTGACGACAAAAAGGGCAAGCTGCAGCAGGGCGACGACCTCGCTCCGGGCGTCCTGAAGATCGTCAAGGTATACCTCGCGATCAAGCGTCGTATCCAGCCGGGTGACAAGATGGCCGGTCGTCACGGTAACAAGGGTGTTATTTCATCGGTTATGCCGATTGAAGACATGCCTTACGACGAGTTCGGCAACACGGTTGACGTTGTTCTGAACCCGCTGGGTGTTCCTTCGCGGATGAACGTAGGTCAGGTGCTTGAGACGCATCTGGGCGCCGCGGCCAAGGGTCTGGGTGAGCGTATCAGCCAGATGCTGGACGAGCAGCGCAAGATCGCTGAACTGAGAAAGCTGTTGGATGAGATCTACAACCACTCTGATGAAGTGTTCAAGGTGGATCTGGATTCTCTGACCGACAAGGAAATCCTGGAAATGTGCCACAACCTCCGTGGCGGTGTACCGATGGCAACACCGGTATTCGACGGAGCCAAGGAAGCCGAAGTCAAGCGTATGCTTGAGTTGGCCGGCCTGAGCACAACCGGGCAGACCATGTTGTACGACGGCCGTACCGGTGATGCGTTCGATCGTCCGGTGACTGTTGGCTACATGTATATCCTGAAGCTGAACCACCTGATCGACGACAAGATGCACGCTCGTTCCACCGGCTCCTACAGCCTGGTTACCCAGCAGCCGCTGGGTGGTAAGGCTCAGTTCGGTGGCCAGCGCTTCGGTGAGATGGAAGTGTGGGCCCTTGAGGCTTACGGTGCGGCGTATACGCTGCAGGAAATGCTCACCGTTAAGTCTGATGACGTGAACGGTCGGACCAAGATGTACAAGAACATTGTCGATGGCGATCATCGCATGGAGCCGGGCATGCCCGAATCCTTCAACGTTCTTGTCAAGGAAATCCGCTCGCTGGGTATCGACATCGAGCTGGAATCCGAGTGAGCCGAATTGTTTTTGGCAGCGTGAGCGGGCACCTCGTGTGCCCGCCCGAGATTAACGCCATCCGGAGCTTTTACTGATGAAAGATTTGCTGAATCTTCTCAAGAGCCAGAACCAAAGCAAGGAATTTGATGCCATCCGTATCGGGCTGGCATCGCCTGACATGATTCGCTCATGGTCTTTTGGTGAAGTGAAGAAGCCTGAGACCATTAACTACCGTACCTTCAAACCGGAGCGTGACGGTCTTTTCTGTGCCAAGATTTTCGGCCCGATCAAAGACTACGAATGCCTGTGCGGTAAGTACAAGCGCCTCAAGCATCGCGGTGTTATCTGCGAGAAGTGTGGCGTAGAAGTAGCGCTGGCGAGTGTTCGCCGGGAGCGTATGGGCCACATCGAGCTGGCCAGCCCGGTTGCTCACATCTGGTTCCTGAAATCATTGCCGTCCCGCATCGGCTTGATGCTGGACATGACGCTGCGTGACATCGAGCGCGTGTTGTACTTCGAATCGTTCATCGTGATCGATCCGGGTATGACCACCCTTGAGCGCGGCCAGCTGCTGAACGACGAGCAGTATTACGAAGCCCTGGAAGAGTTCGGTGACGAATTCGACGCGCGTATGGGCGCCGAGGCCGTCAAGGAGCTGCTCGAGGGTATCGATCTGCAGGCCGAGGTTGATTCCCTGCGTGAAGAAATCCCGCAGACCAACTCCGAGACCAAGATCAAGAAATTCAGCAAGCGTCTGAAGATTCTTGAGGCGTTCCTTTACTCTGGCAACAAGCCGGGCGACATGGTCATGACCGTGCTGCCAGTGCTGCCGCCGGATCTGCGTCCGCTGGTACCGCTGGACGGTGGTCGTTTTGCCACCTCCGACCTGAACGACCTTTACCGTCGTGTGATCAACCGGAACAACCGTCTCAAGCGCCTGCTGGAGCTCAACGCTCCGGACATCATTGTGCGCAACGAGAAGCGGATGCTGCAGGAAGCGGTCGACGCCCTGCTGGACAACGGTCGTCGCGGCCGTGCCATCACCGGCACCAACAAGCGCCCGCTGAAGTCCCTGGCTGACATGATCAAGGGTAAGCAGGGTCGTTTCCGTCAGAACCTGCTGGGTAAGCGTGTCGACTACTCCGGTCGTTCCGTTATCGTGGTCGGTCCATACCTGCGTCTGCACCAGTGTGGTCTGCCCAAGAAGATGGCTTTGGAGCTGTTCAAGCCGTTTATCTTCTCCAAGCTGGAACACCGTGGCCTGGCGACCACCATCAAGGCCGCCAAGAAGATGGTTGAGCGTGAGGAAGGCGTAGTCTGGGATATCCTGGACGAAGTCATCCGTGAGCACCCGATCATGTTGAACCGTGCGCCGACACTGCACCGTTTGGGTATCCAGGCGTTCGAGCCGGTTCTGATCGAAGGTAAGGCTATCCAGCTGCACCCGCTGGTTTGTGCGGCCTACAACGCCGACTTCGACGGTGACCAGATGGCTGTTCACGTGCCGCTGACTCTGGAAGCCCAGCTCGAAGCGCGTGCGTTGATGATGTCTACCAACAACGTGCTGTCGCCCGCCAACGGCGAGCCGATCATCGTGCCGTCCCAGGACGTGGTACTGGGTCTGTACTACATGACCCGTGAGCGTGAAAGTGCGCAGGGTGAGGGCATGACCTTTGCTGACGTCAAGGAAGCGCATCGCGCTTACGGCGCTGGCAAGGTGGATCTGCAGGCCAAGGTCAAGGTTCGTGTCAAAGAAGTTGCGATCGCTGAGGACGGTTCACGTACTCACGCATACAACATCGTAGACACCACCGTCGGTCGTGCTCTGCTGTTTGATATCGTTCCTGACGGTCTGTCCTTCGAGCTGGTCAACAAGCCGATGGTCAAGAAGGCAATCTCGAACCTGATCAACACCTGTTACCGGGATGCGGGTCTGAAAGACACCGTTATCTTCGCCGATCAGCTCATGTATATGGGTTATCACTACGCGACGGTTTCCGGTATCTCGATCGGTTTCAACGACTTCGAGATTCCGCCGGAGAAGTACGAGCTGGTTGACGCGGCTTCCCAGGAAGTGAAGGACATCGAGACCCAGTACGCGTCCGGTCTCCTGACCCAGGGCGAGAAGTACAACAAGGTTATCGATATCTGGTCCCGGGCCAACGACAAAGTGTCCAAGGCCATGATGGAGCGCCTGGCGAAAGAGCAGGTTATCGGTCCTGATGGCAAGCCGGTTAAAGGTGAGGACGGCGAATACCTGATGCAGGAGTCGTTCAACTCGGTTTACATGATGGCCGATTCCGGCGCACGGGGTTCCGCAGCGCAGATTCGCCAGCTGGCCGGTATGCGTGGTCTGATGGCTAAGCCGGACGGCTCCATCATCGAGACGCCGATCACCGCGAACTTCCGTGAAGGTCTGAACGTACTCCAGTACTTCATCTCGACTCACGGTGCTCGTAAGGGTCTGGCGGATACCGCTCTGAAGACCGCGAACTCTGGTTACCTGACTCGTCGCCTGGTTGACGTGTCCCAGGACCTGGTTGTTACCGAAGAAGACTGCGGTACCGACGAAGGCCTGCTGATGACACCGCACATCGAAGGCGGCGACGTTGTTGTGCCACTGGGTGACCGTGTCCTTGGCCGGGTAACGGCACGTGATGCCTTTACTCCGACCGACAAAGATAACGCAGTTGTCACCGCCGGTACGCTGCTCGACGAGAAAACCGTTGAGTCGCTGGAACGTGCGGGTGTGGACGAAGTTGGGTACGCTCTGCGATTACCTGTGATACCCGTCACGGCATCTGTTCGAAGTGTTATGGCCGGGATCTGGCGCGTGGCCATCGGGTCAACGTTGGTGAGGCAGTCGGTGTTATCGCCGCTCAGTCCATCGGTGAGCCGGGTACCCAGCTGACCATGCGTACCTTCCACATCGGTGGTGCGGCAAGCCGGGCATCCGCGGTTGATAACATTCAGGTCAAGCACGGCGGCACCGTTCGTCTGCACAACCTGAAGTCGATCGAGAAGACTAACGGTTCGCTGGTTGTGGTGTCTCGTTCTTCCGCCCTGGCCATTGCCGATGAGCAAGGTCGTGAGCGTGAGTGGTACAAGCTGCCATACGGCGCGGTACTGTCGGTCAAGCACGGCGACACTGTTGAGGCCGGCGTTGCGGTAGCCAAGTGGGATCCGCACACCCACCCGATCATTGCCGAGGCCGAAGGTACTGCCAAGTTCGTCAACATGGATCAGGGCATCACCGTCCGTACCCAGACCGACGAGCTGACTGGTCTTTCGACCATGGAAGTTATCGATCCGAAGGAGCGTCCGGCTGCTGGTAAGGACATTCGTCCGGCTATCCAGATGCTCGACGAGAACGGAAACGACGTTGAGCTGCCAGGTGGCGGTGCCGCGATGTTCTTCCTGCCGGCGAACGCCCTGGTCACGATGGCCAACGGTGCGCGCATCGAGCTGGGTGACGTGGTTGCCCGTATTCCGCAGGAAAGCTCGAAGACCCGTGACATCACCGGTGGTCTGCCGCGGGTTGCCGACCTGTTCGAGGCCCGTCGCCCGAAAGAGTCGTCCATTCTTGCTGAAATCAGCGGCATGGTCTCCTTCGGTAAAGAAACCAAGGGCAAGAAGCGCCTGGTAATCACTCCGAAAGACAGTGATGCCTACGAAGTGCTGATTCCCAAGCATCGCCAGCTCAACGTATTCGAAGGTGAAACGGTTGAGAAGGGCGAGGTGATCTCGGACGGTCCGTCCAACCCGCACGACATTCTGCGTCTGCTGGGTGTGGTCGAGCTGGCCAAGTACATCACTAACGAGATCCAGGACGTTTACCGTCTGCAGGGCGTTGTCATCAACGATAAGCACATTGAGGTTATCGTTCGACAAATGCTGCGGAAGGTTGAGATCACCGATCCGGGTGACACCACGTTGCTGTCTGGCGACCAGGTGGAAATCACCCAGGTGCTGGAAGAGAACGAGAAGGCCAATGCTGGCGATAAAGAGCCGGCGCGTTTCGACCGTCTGCTGCTCGGTATCACCAAGGCGTCACTGGCAACTGAATCGTTCATTTCAGCCGCTTCGTTCCAGGAGACCACGCGTGTCCTGACCGAAGGCGCGGTGACCGGCAAGCGGGATTACCTGCGCGGCCTGAAGGAAAACGTTGTGGTTGGTCGACTGATTCCTGCGGGAACCGGCCTTGCCTACCACGCGGAGCGTCGTCGCAAGCGCGAACTGGATTCACAGGGCGTGACTGCGGCCGACGTGGAAGAAGCTCTGAGCGCCGAGCTCAACCGCGAAAGCTGAGTTGGGCCGGTGCGCCGCCTCCGGGTAGATACCTACGCGGGGTGGTTAAAAAGAGACCAGTCATCTTGACTGTCCTGGGGCGCAGGCTTACACTTGCGTCCCTTAAATTTTACCCCCTGCATTGGGGGTAAGTTTCATTGATATGGTTTTTGGAGTTTGCTTACATGGCAACGATTAATCAGTTGGTGCGTAAGCCTCGTAAGCGCAAGGTAGCCAAGAGCGATGTTCCTGCTCTTCAGGCCTGTCCTCAGCGCCGTGGTGTATGCACTCGTGTATACACCACAACGCCGAAGAAGCCGAACTCAGCACTGCGTAAAGTGTGCCGTGTTCGTCTGACTAACGGCTTCGAGGTTTCGTCATACATTGGTGGTGAAGGTCACAACCTTCAGGAGCACAGTGTTGTGCTGATCCGTGGCGGTCGAGTAAAAGACCTTCCGGGTGTGCGCTATCACACTGTTCGCGGTACTTTGGATACCCAGGGTGTTCAGAACCGTAAGCAGGGCCGCTCCAAGTACGGTGCAAAACGACCCAAGTCCTAATGTCCCAGACGGGTGTCTTTTATCGTTGCTTGTCAGAACGGTAAGAGTAAGGCTGAGTAGCAGGTGCTATCTCAGGGGTTCCTGAAGACCTTTAAATAGAAGGGCTTATCGATGCCTAGAAGAAGAGTTGCAGCAAAACGGGAAATTATCCCGGATCCGAAGTTCGGCAGTTCACGGCTTGCCAAGTTCATCAACCACGTGATGGAAAGCGGCAAGAAATCCGTAGCGGAGCGCATTGTTTATGGCGCGCTCGACATCGTTGCCGACAAGTCTAAAGAAGAGCCGATCGACATGTTCGAGAAGGCCCTGGAAAACATCCAGCCGATGGTCGAAGTTAAGTCCCGTCGTGTGGGTGGTGCTACTTACCAGGTGCCTGTAGAAGTACGGCCTTCCCGTCAGAACGCGCTGGCTATGCGCTGGCTCGTAGAATACTCGCGGAAGCGCGGTGAGAAGTCCATGGCGCAACGTCTGGCCGGTGAAATTCTGGACGCCGCTGACAGCAAAGGTTCTGCGGTTAAGAAGCGCGAAGACGTTCATCGCATGGCAGAAGCCAACAAGGCGTTCTCTCACTTCCGTTTCTAAACAGCCGAGGTTAATACAGTGGCACGCAAGACTCCTATCAAGCGTTACAGAAACATTGGTATTTGTGCGCACGTTGATGCGGGCAAAACCACAACCACCGAGCGGGTCCTGTTCTACACAGGTATTTCCCACAAAATCGGTGAAGTTCATGATGGTGCGGCTACCATGGACTGGATGGAGCAGGAGCAGGAGCGTGGTATCACCATTACCTCTGCTGCGACGACCTGTTTCTGGCAGGGCATGGACAAGCAGTATCCTGAGCACCGGATCAACATCATCGACACCCCGGGGCACGTTGACTTTACCATCGAGGTAGAGCGTTCTCTGCGTGTTCTGGATGGTGCGGTTGTCGTATTCTGTGGTTCTTCTGGTGTAGAGCCGCAGTCCGAGACTGTATGGCGTCAGGCCAACAAGTATGAAGTTCCCCGCATGGTGTTCGTCAACAAGATGGACCGTGCCGGCGCTAACTTCCTGCGCGTAGTTGACCAGATCAAAAACCGTCTGGGCGCGAACTGTGTTCCCATTCAGCTGCCGATCGGTGCCGAAGATAACTTCGCAGGCATCGTCGACCTGATCCGGAACAAGGCGATCTACTGGAACGAAGACGATGCCGGTGCTACCTACGACCAGCGCGACGTTCCGGCAGAAATGGTTGAAGAAGTCGCCATGTACCGCGAGCAGATGGTTGAGGCGGCTGCCGAAGCCAACGAAGAGCTGATGGAGCGTTACCTGGACGAAGGTGACCTGAGCATCGAGGACATCAAGAAAGGTCTGCGTATGCGTACGCTGGCTAACGAGATTGTCCTGGCTACCTGCGGTTCTGCGTTCAAGAACAAGGGTGTACAGGCAGTTTTGGACTCCGTTATCGAGTTCCTGCCGGCACCGGACGAAGTTAAGGCAATCCGCGGTGAAGTCGACGAGGACGGAACCGAAGAGACGCGTCAGGCTGATGACGATGCTCCGTTCGCGGCGCTGGCGTTCAAGATCGCCACCGACCCGTTCGTAGGTACGCTGACCTTCTTCCGTGTTTACTCCGGTAAGCTGGAAAGCGGCAACGCGGTCTACAACTCTGTGAAGGGTAAGAAAGAGCGTGTTGGTCGTATGGTTCAGATGCACTCCAAAGATCGTCAAGAGATCAAGGAAGTGCTGGCTGGCGATATCGCTGCTGCCATCGGCCTGAAGAGCGTTACCACCGGTGATACTCTGTGTGACGAGAATAACAAGATTATTCTTGAGCGCATGGAATTTCCGGAGCCGGTTATCTCTGTTGCCGTTGAACCGAAGTCCAAGGCCGATCAGGAGAAGATGGGTGTTGCACTGGGCAAGCTGGCTCAGGAGGATCCGTCATTCCGGGTCAAGACCGACGAAGAGTCCGGTCAGACGATCATCTCTGGTATGGGTGAGCTGCACCTGGACATCATCGTTGACCGTATGCGTCGCGAGTTCAAGGTTGAAGCCAACATTGGTAAGCCGCAGGTAGCTTACCGTGAGCGCATCCGTAAATCAGTGGATGTGGAAGGTAAGTTTGTTCGTCAGTCTGGTGGTCGTGGTCAGTACGGTCACGTCAAGATCAAGCTTGAGCCGCTGCCGCTGGACGAAGAAGATGGCGAAAACTTTATCTTCGTGAATGAAATCGTTGGTGGTGTTGTTCCTAAGGAATACATCCCAGCTGTTCAGCAGGGTATTGAAGAGCAGATGCAGAACGGCTGTCTGGCCGGTTATCCGCTGCTGCGCATCAAGGCCACGCTGTACGACGGTTCATACCACGATGTCGACTCCAACGAAATGGCGTTCAAAGTCGCCGGTTCCATGGCAATGAAGAAGGGCGCTCTTGAAGCCAACCCTGCGTTGCTTGAGCCGATGATGAAGGTCGAAGTTGTGAGCCCGGAAGAGTACATGGGTGACGTTGTAGGTGATCTTAACCGTCGCCGCGGCTTGATCCAGGGTATGGATGAGTCACCGGCCGGTAAAGTTATCCGTGCCGAAGTTCCGTTGTCGGAGATGTTCGGTTACGCCACCGACCTGCGTTCTGCTACGCAAGGCCGGGCGTCTTATGCGATGGAGTTTGCAGGTTATTCTGAAGCTCCTTCGAACATTGCCGAAGCGATCATTAAACAGGGTTGATCCCCAGGACTTAAGAAACAGGAAGAGGTGTAACCGTGTCTAAAGAAAAATTTGACCGTAGTAAACCCGGAGGCGCTCCAGGCCCGTTCCGGACGGTGGTCGGCCTGGGGCGAAAGCTGTTGCAGGGCTTGATCGCCAAGCCGGGCCTGCAGCCGGCTCATCAGGGTGTGCCAGGCTTCGTTCAGATCCTGGGTTTCGCCCAACAGATCCTGGCCGGTGTCGGCTTCCCGGCCCAGAAAGCGTTTTACGGATAACTGCAGTGAGACCACCGGTGCCCGTAACGGCTGTTGCTCAAACCGCAGGCGCACCAGATTCAGGAACGCATCGGCCCGGTGTTCAGGGCCGGAGGTTCGGATACGAATACGGGTGGGTTCTTCGTGCCGGTGCCGGAGTACCAGCAACAGGCTGTCGGTTTCCTGCTGGCGCCAGCACAGGTCTTCTTCCAGTTCTGCCAGGATGCGCTGTAGCGGGAATAGCAGCCCCTGTGACTGTTCTATCTCCTGCACAAAATCCGCCTGCTGCCGGAAGTGGTGCGGCGGTTGCCAGGGCGCTTGTGGGTCTGGCCGGGTGCCCTGGATTTTCTGAACCCGGGCCAGGGTTTCCGGCGACAGCGGCGCGCCAGCTCGGCTGCGGGCAGGGCAAAGACTTCTCCCAGGGTGTTCAGCCCCAGCCGCTGCAGGCGGGTGCAGGTGCGGGCATCAAACTCCGCCGCCAACAGCGGCATCTGGTCCAGGGTGCGTTGAATGTGGCCCTTATCATCGGTGCATTCACCCTTGCCGGCGTGGGCAATCAGGCGAGCGGCTAGGGGGGTGTGGCCAAGGCCCGGCCAGGCGGTCAGCTGGCGTTCATCCAGGGCCTGTTCCACGGTTTGCCAAGCTGCGGGCAGGCCGCCATAAAGCCGTTTCAGGCTGCCGATTTCCGCCATCAGGCCATCCGGTGGTACCAGCACGATGTGGGCAGCATAGCGGTACAGCCAGCGGGCCTGATCCTCCAGAATCCGGGCTTCCTGTTGCTGGTCTGCACGCACGGTGCCCAGCTCTGGCACCAGGCTGAGGGCGGTTTTCAGACGCATGCCCGCATGCACGCCTTGGTCCCGGGCTTCCGGGCAGGCCTGTATTACCTTTTGTCCGGATCCCTCAACAATCACCAGCGCGCCCGCTTCTTCGCGGGAGCGGCGAATGTGGTCCAGCAGCAGGTGCGGGAAGTGCAGATACAACCAGAGCATCGCGATATTACCGGGTAGAAGCGGGCCAGGGTCCCTGAACCACACGGGGAGCCTCACGGAAGGCCAGGTCAGCCCGGTGCGCCATGGCCAGGGCACAGCGTTGGCCGGGCCAGCTGCCCCGGCGTTTCACGATGTTGATCTTCAGCTCCTGGTTGTCGCCGGGTTCCAGTTCCAGGCGCAGGGCCGCGGGGGAATTCTGGTCGGCATAGCGGCGCTCGCGAAAGAGTACACACACGTTGCTGCCGGCTTCCGCCGCCAACTGCAAGCGCCGGATGTCCCGGGACGCCAGCTTGCCGGGCCAGGCCATCACCAGGCCGGTAACTGGCGATCGCAGGCAGTTTTCTAGCGTCCACAGGAAATCACCGGCCTCGTCGGTGTGGATCATCACTACCTGATCCAGGTTCACGTCTTCCCGGGCCAGCGCCGGGGCATAGGGCATGTGTGGTGGGTTCAGCCAGAACACGGTCTTACCGCTGTGGGACAGCCGCTGCATCAAGGGCAGCAGCAGGTGCAGTTCGCCAATGCCGGAGTTATCCAGCAGACACTCGCTCAGCGCCCCCCTGGGCCAGCCGATGCCACCAAGCTGGTTGTCCAGGATCTGGTAGCCGGTAGGTTCCGCCGGTTGGCTGGTTGGCCGGTGCTGGTGCCCCTGCCAGACACGGGCATCCTGCATCAGCGTGTTCAGAAGTTCGCTCATGGGAAAAGTCTCAAATACTGTTTAAATATACAGTATTCTGAATGAGGGCAGATTTCAAGGTATGGGTGAGAGGAACTGTGGGAGGAGGAATGGGCAATTTGTAAAACTGATTTTCATATATCCGATATAGACTTTTTATTTTTGCGTCTCGTTAAAACCCCCTTCTATAATCGCCTGCTGGTGCTGTAGATTTAAACTCTTACAGCGTAACCAGCTGGATATCCATAACCATAAAAAGGAAAACGACATGTTGAAGCGCCGGATTCTCCTGGCTACCACAGCCGCCACTTTGCTGTTCAGTGCTGCGGCCACCGCCCAATACAAAGATGAATACACCGTTTCCACCGTGCTGCCATCCGCCTTTCCCTGGGGGCAAGCTGCCGACAAATGGTTGAGCTGGTGCGGGAGCGCTCAGACGGGCGCATCAACATGAAGATTTACAGTAACTCCCAGCTGGTGTCCGGGGACCAGACCAAGGAATTTTCAGCCATGCGTTCGGGCCTGATCGACATGGCCGTTGGCTCCACCATCAACTGGTCGCCCCAGGTGCCGGAGCTGAACCTGTTCTCCCTGCCGTTCCTGATGCCAGATTACGAGGCCATCGATGCCATCACCCAGGGTGAGGCCGGCGAGACTATTTTCGCAGCGATCAAAAAGCGCGGTGTTACCCCGCTGGCGTGGGGCGAGAACGGCTTTCGTGAGCTGTCCAACTCCAAGCGCAAGATCACCAGCCTGAAGATGTTGAAGGCCTGAAAATCCGCGTGGTGGGTTCCCCGCTTTTCCAGGATACCTTCACCACACTGGGCGCGAACCCGACGCAAATGAGTTGGGCCGATGCCAAGCCTGCGCTGACCACCGGCGCCGTTGATGGCCAGGAGAACCCGATTTCAGTATTCGACGTGGCCCGTATCGATCAGGTGGGGCAGGAACATCTTACTCTGTGGCATTACATGGCCGACCCGCTGGTATTCGCGGTGAGCAACCGGGTGTGGAGCCAGTTCAAGCCAGAAGACCAGGCTTTGCTGAAGCAGGCCGCCATTGATGCCGGCCAGTGGGAAATTGAAAAATCCCGTGGCGAACTGGAAGCAACTCTGGCCGCCATCAAAGAGCGTGGTGTTCAGGTGGTTGAGCTGACGCCGGAGCAGCACGCCGCTTTTGTTGAGGCGACCCGCTCCGTGTACGACAAGTGGACCGACCGTATCGGTGAGGAACTGGTTGAGCAGGCCCAGGAAGCCGTGGCTAACCGCTAATCCCTTACCCTTACTAACCCCCAGGCACTGTCTGTTAAAGCACCCGTCGGCTGACGGGTGCTGCTATTCAATCCGGAGTTTTCATGTCTGCTCGCCCCCGAAGTTCAGGCCTGATGCCTGGCTGGCCGCCCTGGCTTTGACTGGAATTTGTGTCATCAGTTTGGGCAACGTCATTGTCCGCTACACGACCGATGCCTCGTTTGCCTTCACCGAAGAGTATTCCGTGTTCCTGCTGGTGGTGCTGACCTTTGCCGGTGCTGCGGTTGCCGCCCGCCACAACCAGCACATTCGTATCGAGCTGATCGAAGACTTTCTGCCACCGCCCTTCAAGAAGGCCGTGTATGTGCTGCAATGGCTGGCCGGGGTCACCGTGATGGGCATCACCGTGTGGTACGGCAGCAAGTTTGCGCTGGAGGAGTACCAGTGGGAGTCGCTGTCGCCGGGGCTGGGATTGCCGAACTGGATCTACGTGATCTGGCTGCCGGTGTTGTCGCTGGCCATCATCATCCGGATGACCCAGAACCTCATTGATCGCTTGCGCGGCAAGGTTGATCCGGAGGTTATCCATGAGTCCTGACCTGCTGCTGATCGGCAGTTTTCTACTGGCGCTGTTACTCGGTGTGCCGGTTGCGATCGCCCTTGGCCTGGGCGGCGTGGTGGGCATTCTGGCCGGTCTGTCACCGGACATGCTGGCAACGCTGGGCACCAACACCTATAACAGCGTGGCTAAATACCCGTTGATCGCCATTCCGTTGTTTATCCTCACCGGGCTGATCTTCGAGCGGGCCGGGGTGGCAGCCAGCCTGGTGCGCTTTGCCCAGGCCATTATCGGCCCCCGCCATGGTGGGTTGACCGTGGTCGCCGTGCTGGTCTGCCTGATCATGGGTGGCATGAGCGGTTCCGGGCCCGCAGACGCGGCGGCCGTGGCCATGGTGATGCTGCCGAGCATGCGCAAGGCCGGCTACCCGCAGCCGTTTTCCGCGACACTGATTGCGGCGTCTTCTTCGACCGCCATACTGATTCCGCCCTCCATTGCGCTGATTCTCTATTCGATCGTGGTGCCGGGTGTGGACCTTCGTGCGCTGTTTGCCGCGGGCGTCTTCCCGGGGATTCTGGCCGGGTTGTCTCTGCTGGTGCCGGCCCTGTTTCTGGCCCGCAAGTACCGCTGGGAAGACCCGAAAGATTCCGAACGACCACCGTTCTGGCCCAGCTTCAAGGCGGCGTTGCCGGCGCTGTTTGCCCCGGTGATCATTCTGGGTGGGCTGCGCTCCGGATTGTTCACTCCCACCGAGGCCGCCGTGGTGGCGGTGACTTACGGGGTGATCGTGGGCTGCCTGGTGTATCGAAACCTGAGCATCCGAAACCTGTTTGACTTGATCACCGATGCCGCCGTGACCTCCGGCGTGGTCATGCTGATCATCGCATTGGCCGGGATCTTCGCCTGGGCCGGCACCACTCTGGGTACCTTTCAGCATCTGGCTGATGCCTTGCTGTCGCTGTCCGATAACGGCTGGGTGCTGTTGGGGCTAGTGATGGTGCTGGTATTGATCGCGGGCATGCTGCTGGATGCGGTATCGATCTACCTCATCCTGATTCCCATTGTGCTGCCACTGATGAACCACTTTGGCTGGAACCCGGTGTGGTTTGGCATCCTGCTGGCCATGAACATTGCCATCGGCCAGTTCACCCCGCCCGTGGCCGTGAACCTGATGGTGACCACCCGCATCGCCAATATCCGGCTGGAACACACCATTGGCTGGGCCCTGGTGTTCATTGCTGCCATGGGCGTTAGCTTACTGCTGGTGATGCTGTTGCCAGGGATTGCCCTGTGGCTACCGGACAAGCTCGGGTTTGTGGTGGGGCAGTGGTAGGCCTGATGAGGTGAAAGCGAAGTCGTGCCAGGGTGGGCTTGATAATGCGGGCCTTGGCACCCACGCTAGTAACACAGTCATCAACCAGGGAGGTTGGCCATGAGCGAGTTGACCCAACAACACTGCGAAGCCTGCAATAAAAACGCACCCAAGGTGACCAGCGATGAGAAGCAAACGCTGCATAAGGACATCCCGGACTGGAAAATCGTAGAGACCGACGGGGAAGAGCAGCTGCACAAGGTGTTCAAGCTCAAGAACTTCGCCCAGGCCCAGGCCTTCACCAACAAAGTGGGCGACCTGGCCGAAGCGGAAGACCATCACCCCGCCATACTGCTGGAATACGGCAAGGTGACCGTGAGCTGGTGGACCCACGCCATTGGCGGCCTGCATCGCAATGACTTCATCATGGCGGCGAAGACTGACGCGGCTTTCAACGCCATGCAATAATCTGCCGTGGCGGAGCTGAGTCTCCGCCACCGTTACGAGGTAATCAGTCTTCGTTCGTCAGCTCAATGCTTACTAAACCGCTTAAAGTCGTTCCCGGTCTGACGACCGTCCACTTGACGTCCTTGTCAGGGCGCCGCTTAGCTTCGCGTTAAATGCCGGTGATCGCGAGGTCCAGAGCTCCAATAATCTGGTCTCTGAAATGGGAGAGGGAGCCAATGGGGCTTTTGAGGTGTTTTTCGGGCACGGAGGAAATTTGCGGAGTTAACAGCAACAGCTCTTGATCGGCAAAGCTGATTTCTGGAGTGAGCCCTTGCATGGCGTCACCACCGAAGGCAGAGCGTTTGCCCAAAGGGATAACAATGCGAGTTGCCAAATCGCTCAGGAGGCTGCTCTGAATATCTACCAGGTAAGGGTAGTGAGCCTTGCTGGTTTTGCTCGGGTTGGGGTACACATCGAACTGTGCCATCAGAACTCCCTGAATTCGTCGCCGAAGCATCCATGTTGTTCGACGAAATCGTTGTAACTTTCTATCGCAGCGCGATTTTCTTCAACCCATTGTGCGGCTTCGCGTTTCGAAAGCTCTTCTTTCAGAGCTCGTTCCAGGGTGGCAGACAAATTAATGTTCAGTTCTCGGGTTTTACGCAGCAGATCGCTATTGATTGAGAGGTTCGCTGCTTTTTTGGGGGCGGCTGAATTATAGAGTTCGGCCATGAGGGCCTCCAAGAAGATTAAGAATTCACAGCTTGATCTTATGCGCATGATTATGCGCATGCAAGCATCTAACCAATGGCTGTTGTCGGACGCGCCTGCGCTGGCGCTCCGGTACGCCGCAAAGCTAGGGCGTTATGGGATCCGTCCGTCTTGACGTACGTACCCAAAAGCGTACACTTGGTTAAAAGTTGAACACGCAAGAGGTGCGTCATGACCGGAATCACAGCAACTGAGGCGCGCAGCAACCTTTATAGGTTGATTGACGAGACCGCCGAGTCCCACCAACCAATCGTCATCATGGGTAAGCGGAACAAAGCCGTCCTGGTTTCCGAGGAAGACTGGTCTGCAATTCAGGAAACACTTTACCTACTCTCCGTACCCGGTATGCGGAGATCTATTCGTGAGGGAATGGAAACCCCGGTTGATGAATGCGATGAGGAACTGGACTGGTGACATGGAAGTTGGTTTACACCAAGCAAGCCCAGAAAGACGCAAAGAAGTTGGCCTCCAGCGGCCTCAAACCAAAAGCTCAGGAACTTTTAGCGCTGGTAGCGGAAGATCCATACCGCAAGCCGCCTCCATGTGAGAAGCTCATTGGTGATCTTGCGGGGGCCTATTCACGCCGAATCAATATTCAGCACCGTCTGGTCTACCAGGTGCTAGAGGACGAGCAAGTGGTGAAAGTCCTCAGGCTCTGGAGCCACTACGAATAATGCATAACCAGCCGCTGTTGCTGGACAATTTTTCCACCGCTTCGCGGCTCCAAGATTGCCGCAAAGCTTCGCGTTACGGGCACTCGACACCAGCCAGGCGCAACCGAAGCTACAGCCCGCGAAACGGCCGGGCCGGCCACGGGGCAAGCTGACCGCCGGGGCACCCCGCCACGACATGATCACCCTCACCGGTGGCGCCATCGGCCAGGGGCTGCTCAATGCCGTGGGTGCCGCTGTGGCGTGCCCCGGACCAGCCAGTGATCGCCCTGATCGGCGACGGCACTGCCATGTACACCATTCAGTCCCTTTGGACTATGGCGCGGGAGCAATTGAACGTAACCTCCATCATCTTGTCATTGTCAGTTTCCAAGGCGCTGAAGCGCAAATTGGCGCCCTAGGATTGACGAACGTCTGCATAAAATTGAGTGAAGGCCGAGGGGAGTCAATGATCCCGCCAAACCGGCTCTGTCAGAGCCTGGAGATCTCCGTATCGAATGTTCTGGCGCCCGCATCGGTAAACTCATAGGCTCCACGAATATACTTCAGCGTTGCCATTTCTATATCTGTAACGCCTTGCCCATCTTTAGCGGACTTGAACAGGTCTTTTGCTTCGTCGACTGAGATTTTGCCCTCGCCCTGACCCGTGGTGTGTTTTACAGCGAGATCAATCAGCTCTTTCTCATATTTGTTGCCATCAATTGTCACATAAGCCATGAGAGTATCCTTCCGTGAGTTACTGGATCGTTCTTTCCGGAACGTTAATGCTTATGCCGGAGAGAGTGCCGTGAGTCGACACTTTCTTTAATTTAGCTTGTTGTTCAAAAAATGAACAGGTCTTCGCGATGAGATCCGGGTAGTTTAAGAGCTCCCCGGATTCAGTCGCTGGGCAGGCGTCACCCCAGGCTACGGCCATGGCCACCCTGGGAATATCCGCACCCAGCTTCTGCGCTGCCGGCAGCATAACCGGAGCCTGCACCGCCCATTGGCCGCCGCCCGAGGGAACAAAGATGTTTACCAGGCCGGCACTGATGAAACTCCAGAACGGCAGACTCTCGGCACTGGCAATGGAAACAAACCCACTGGAAATGCTGGCTGCCAGGCCAGAGTGCGGCTGCTTCCAGATAGTCGGCAGGGCGGTTGATCACCACGGAGGTGGACTTATCCCGATACTCATGACAGTTCCTCTTATGCTCTAATCTGAAACCAGCCACCGGTCCGGGACTGCAGCACCTCCAGCGCGGTCAGGGACGAGGTTTCGCCCCAGGGCCGCAAGCGCAGGTAGCGCCCGGACTCGACCAGGAACCGGGCACTCTGCCCCGGATCCAAGGCGGTAATGGCGCCGGCACTGGCGACTTCGTTGCCGGGCACGGCGCCCTGAAAAGGCCGGACAATCTGCCAGACCAGGGCGCGCGCTGGTCGGGTCCAACCAGTTCGTTATCCACCGCCAGTCCGACCTTGGCTGGCAGCACCAGCAGGCAGCCCAGCAGCGCCGGCAGCCACCGAGGCATCATGGGCGACCGCCCGCCAGGGCCTGAACGCAGCCACTGAAGCGATCAAACTCGGCACGATCCACCCGCAGCCGGTCCCGCAACGGCCGCGACAGCTCCAGATGCACAAACCGGTTGTTGCCCAGGCGCCGGAGCAACGCGCCCTGAACGTTGGTGGTACCGCCCAGCTCCCCGACATCCACCGGGTAGCGCAGCACCTGCCAGCGGCCGAATTCGGCA
Source organism: Marinobacter similis (assembly GCF_000830985.1). GTDB lineage: Bacteria > Pseudomonadota > Gammaproteobacteria > Pseudomonadales > Oleiphilaceae > Marinobacter > Marinobacter similis. Next base: position 3,940,799 of record NZ_CP007151.1, read on the forward strand.
AAACAGGCGGCGAACTCGGCGGCCTGGGGCTGCAGCCAGCGCTGACCGCTGCTGACAATCAGGTCGGCCCGGCGCCCTTCCGGCGATTTCCGTTTGCCGGCGGCAAAGCCATGCAACTGGACCACCGCGGCGTCCGGGCGAGTCTGACTGAAGGCGCGAGTCAGGGCATCGAACACCGTGCCCTCCAGGTGGGCCAGATCGGCCTTGCCACTGCGATGCCGGATGGGCGTGCGCCGATGGGCACTGTTCAGTGCCAGCACCGAGCCACGGCCGGCCAGAAACAGATTCAGCGCCAACTCGCCCGAGTGCCGGTCGAAAAACTGATGCGGGGCCTGCACCATCAGCGGCGAGTCGGACGTCAGCCGGAATAGATAGTGTCCCAGCCCGCGTTCGTCGGCGTCGGTCAGCAGCAGCACACCATCATCTAGCTGATGCCAGCCGAAACCCGCCTGCTCCAGCTGATGGCGCACCGAATCCAGGTCCCGATCGTCGTCCCGGCTCAACAGGGTGCGAAACTGCGCCTCAAGATCAAGCAGGACCTCGGCGTCCAGCACCAGGTACCGGTCCGACTTGCGCTGCAGGGCGTCCCGCAGGTCGCCAGGCTCCATCGCCAGGGCGGGGCAGGCGGCCAGCAGCCCCAGCAGCACACAACAGGCTTTCGATGCGAACTTAGTAGCCATCCAAGGATCTCCTGAAGAAACGGTATGTCTGTCGTTGTCCTTCCCGAACCGTGTACGCGGACACCAGGCCCCCGGCCCGATCGGCTCGCACCGAGATCCGGTAACGCCCTGGCGGCATATCCTCGCCCAGGGGCAAGGCGACACTCATGGGCGCGGCCGCGGGCTTGGACTGGGTGCCCAGCACCAGCGTGGTCCGCTCCTGCACCTCCAACTCGAACCGGCGCTTGAGCACACTGTAATCGGTCAGCAACCCCGTCGCCCGCCGGTCCGCAGCAACCGCCACCTCGACCGCAAACCGGTCCATCCCGGGCGGCGCCACCACGTCAAAGTTCACCACTTCCCGGGCCTCGGTCTTGTCCAGCTCGAAGGTCAGGCCCGCGCCGTCCAGACTGTAGACGGAGCGCTGCAGATAGCCGGCGCCGACCGGCGGCCGGTTGTGATTAAGAAACCACTGACCGTCCCCCTGCACCTCAATCCGGTACTGGCCTGGCGCCACCACCGGCAATGAAAACCGGCCGGTACGCCCGGCGATGCCTCGCCTGAGCCAGACGGCCCCGTCCTTGAGGACCGTAACCGTGGTCGCTGCGCCACGGTGCGCTGATAGATCAGCTCGGGCCGGAACGGGAGACCGGGGCTCGGCGGCACCAGCTCCAACGAGACCGCACCCCCGGGCAAAGCGCGAAACACACTGCCGACCGCCGTGTCCCGCAGGGGGCCGCTAAGCTGGTGCGGGAACAGCACGTCCCGTTGCAGGCTGGCGCCCTGGATGTCCAGGCCCTGCCAGTCGTACTGACCGCTGAACAGGGCCTCGTTGCGCTCGATCGGCTGGAAGAACCACTGCAGGGAAACCGGACCCTGGCCACTGGCTGCGGTCGCCACAGGGTTCATCAGGAACCAGCTCGGCACCCGATCGCCGTAGCTCTGCCACGGCCGGCGCGACTCAGGCAACGCCCGAACCAGGGGTAGACTGGCCAGTCTGGTATACCCGGTCACCAGCACCGGGGTGTTGCTGATCACCGCGACCTCGGCCGCCCCCCGGCTGGCTTCCAGGAACAGGCTCTGGCCTTCCGATACCCCGCTGTCCGACGCGTCCTGGCTGAAACGCTGGTAAAAGCTGGGGGCCGGCGTGATCGACTGTTCGAAGTTTTGCAACACCGTGCCGTCGGCAGCCCGGATCTCGAGGCGCACGCGCGGGTCCGGACCGGAGCCGGCCCGCTGCGGGTGACTGAAGGTCCGAACATCCAGGCGCACGGGCTGGGGTTCGGCGCTGTCCGGATCGAGCGCAAATCGAACCGGTTGGTCGGCGGCCACCGGGTGCGCCTGGAGGTAGCGTTTGTCCGGTGTCACATCGGCGCCGGTACTGACGTCAAACAGCCGCACCGTCACCGGCGCACTGGGGATCAACTGCAGCAGCCCCGGTTCCAGGTCGCCGGTCCAGGTCAACGAGGGCGCGGTACCGGTCAGCAGCTGTTGCCGGGTCTCCAGATCCTGGTTGCGCTGGTGCGCCAGACTCACGTTGAGGTCGGTCACCAGCGGGTCGGCGGACTGAATCTCCAGCCGGTAGCTACCGTCATAGTCCACGGGCAGGGTGACCCACTTGTTCGGATCGGCGTAGAGCCGGGCGGCAGCGCCTGCTCCGCCTCGGCCGGCGGCGCCGGTGGCACCGACAGGGTGTACAGGTAATCGCTGGCAAAATCATCACCGGCGACCCCTTCCGGCCCCAGGGGAACCCAACGCAACTGCAGGGCGTTCTCGATTTCGAACGAACTGACCAGATGCGGCGGATAGACGTGCGGCCTGAGCAGGCGGTCGCGAGTCTCCGGCTTCAGTCGGGGCCAGAGTCGTCCGACTTCCTCCCGGGAGCGGGTTTCGCGGCCGGTGACCTGCACGCCGACCCGGTTCCGGGGCTCGGGCAGATACGCCGCACGCAGCTCCAGAGTGACCGCCCCCGTCAGCGCCGACAGGTCAACGAACAGGTTTTCCGCGGCGCTGGCCACCAGGGTGGGGTCGTCGTAGAAGCGCGCCGGGAACTCACGGCCATCCGCCAGCGGCCGGGGCGGCAGGGTCACCGCCTTGTAATGGTAGCGCCCGGACGTCAGCACCTCGCCATCCCTGGCCAGCACCCGGTAATCCAGGGCGTAACGCACCAGCGCTTCCTCCGCATCCTGCTCGGGCTGCATCTGCAGGTGCGACAGAATGCGCAGGGTCGGGGTGTTCTCGGCCAGCGAGAAGCGCAGCCAGTCTGCGGACTCGAGCCAGAAGACAGTGCTCTGCTCCGCCTCCTCCGGCAGGTTCGCCCGTTGCGGGCTTGTGGCCCAGAACAGGCCGGTCACCGGCGCCAGGACATAACGCTGGGCTAGCGGCCACACCAGGAAAACCACCAGCGCCAGCAGGCACAGTCGGCCAAGCAGCCTCATGGTTCTGCTCCCCGGCCAATCAGGAAGGCCTGGCGCCTGCTGCTGAATTGGCGCACGGCGTCCGCCAGCTCAGCGGCGCCGACCCGGTCGCCATTGATCAGCGCTCGCTCCTCGTTGCTCGGTTGCAGATTCGCGACCGCAACCACCTGGCTGGCGGCGTTCTGGACCAGCACGAAAGCCTGCTGGCTGTTCAGGTCCACTAGATGACGGAAAGCCAGGCTCCGATGCTCGCTCACCAGGGTACGCAAAAAGCTGATGTTGCCGCTGCGCCGATAGTCCGCCAAGGTTGCCATCAGCTCCTGCGCCTGCCCTGGCGCCAGATTGGCCAGGCCCTGGCGCCGGATGTAGCCAGGCAGGGAGGCAAGCTCGCTGGGCAGCCCCAACGCCTTGAACTGGCTTTCCTGCTGGCGGTCGTTCTCCCCGGAACGGAACAGCCGGCGGGTGTCCGGGGTCAGCCAGAGACTGGTTAAATCCTTGTTGTCGGCCAGCCGCAGGTACAGGCTCTGGGCATTGAGCGGTGTCTCATAGCCCAGGGTCGACAGGTCACCCTGGACCCGGGCGACGGTCAGCCCGAACTGGCCCAGGGTCGATTCGATCAAGGCCCGGCGCGGCTGGTTGTCCAGGCCGTAGTAGGACGACACCACGACATCGGCGGCGCTGTTCGCCAGGGTCCACGAATCCCCCAGGCCCCGCATCTGAACGGTTTCCATCGGCGCCGAGCCGGATTCCCGCTGCCAGACCTGGTGCACCAGGTTGAACAGATTCTGCTGATTGGCCGGGTGGGCCACGTCGGCCCGGCCGTCGGCGTTGGCGTAGGGGTGGGTTCCGGCAATCATCAGCGTCCGGGCGCCGCTTTCCTCGAAAAAGGTGGCGCCAAATTCGAAGGTGTTGAGTTCGTAAAGAGGCCGGGGCACCTGGACCATCAGGGGCGCCGCCTGCCCGACCCGAAAGACGTAGACGCCCCAGTAGCGCGCCGGGTTATCCAGCCCGGGGTCGGGCTCCAGAATCAGGTAGTTGGCCTGGGTTTCAATGTGCTGGTACCGGGAAATGCGGTAGCCCTGGCTCTGGGCCAGCACCGACAGCCGCACCAGCTGGGGCTCGAAGCGGGGCTCCCACCCCTGGCGCAGGTCGCTGTGAATCAGCTCGAACAGGGGCTTGAGCACCAGCTGGTCAAAAAACGCCAGGGTACCCAGATCCGGCGCCTGGAAAGCGTTGGTTCCCGCCCGGGCAATGAGGGTTTTGTTGTCGCTCAGCCAGCGCTGCAGGTAGCCATCGATGCGTTCGTTCTGCAGCTGGGTCTGCAGCCGGTAGTGATCGCTGTAGGCGATCCAGCGCCTCAGGTCCCCGGCGCCGATGAACAGCTCGGCAAAACCGCCCGCCACCGCATCCCGCTGCCGGTTGTTGAGCGGCGACGGCCGCCAGTTCACCTGCAGCTGCTCGGTGCGCTCTTTAATGCCCCGGAGGTTCAGGCCCTCGGGCAGACTCTGCTTGATCCAGAGCATGGACTGCTGCACCCGGGCCTCCAGGCTCAACCCCTCGGTCCGCAGCCCCAACAGGGGCCGGAGGTTGGCCTGGATGTAGTTGCGCAACTGCAGCACGTTGTCGTCGGCAAAGGTGCGGTGGAAGGCCTGAAACACCGTGGCCGGATTCAACAGCGCATCGCCGGCACCGTCGGCACTGGCGAACCGCCGGGATCCGGCCATGGCCAGCGCCCTGGGACGATCCTGGACAAACATCCAGAGCCCGGCCTCGGCCGCTGCACTCTCGTCCAGGGGGGCAGGCACCTGCACCATCAGCGGGATGTCCGGCGCCAGGTTCAGAAAGTAGCGCCCCAGCCCCGTTCGGGCTTGGCGTCGAATACCGCCAGGATCTGCTCGTTCACCAGCGCCAATTGCATGCCGTTGGCGGCCAGCAAGGCGTTGCCCCGGGCCAGGGCTTCGGCATCGCCGCGTTCGCTGAATTGCCGGAGCCAGGCAAAGCCGGCTTCGATGCGATCCAGCTCCACCGGCGTGGGCGCCTGGAACAGCGCCTGGTTTTCCGATTCGTACAGATCCGCGTACCGCCGATGCAGATAGTCCAGGGGCTGGGCGCTGGTCACCCGCTCAACCCGGACCCGTTCGTCGACCGGCACCTGGGCGAAATCCCGCTCGGGAATCAGGGTCAGGCCGAAGCCAATGATGCTGGCAACCACCACCGCCACCGCCGAGGTTTGCAATGACGCCCGGGTTACCAGCGCGGGCATTTCCTTCTGGTGCATCTTGAGCGCAATCAGGGTGGCCAGCAGATAGCCAAAGCCGTAATAGTCGGTGATCTTGGCCTGGGGCAGCCACTCAATGAGGGCGAAGCCCAGGATCATCTTGTAGCCAAAGCTGATGGTGAAGAACAGCAGCAACAGCCGGGCGCCTTCGATGTTGCGGTGCCGCAGCAAAGGCACCGTCAACAGCATTCGGGCCAGGAAGAAGATGACGAACGTTTCCACGAAGGTGGCGAGCAGCTTGAACGGCTGATACCACTGCAGGGCCAGCAGGGAGGGCACCAGAATGCCGTTGTATTCCCAGCCGTAGCGAATGTTCATCCGCGACGCCAGGAACGCCGACACCAGCAGGATGATGTAGGCCTTGGGACTGGCGAGGATGGAACTGGCCAGGTCCTCGTACATGTAGCTCAGGGTGTTGATGTTGAAGTTGGTGAACTCCATGAGCACGAAGCGCACCAGCACGTAGGTGAGGCCCAGGTAGAGCGCCAGGGAGACGGCGCCAAACCGCAGCCCGCCGTTCCAGAACTGGTTGGCGATCAGGGCCACCACGATGAGCCCGAAGCTGTGCAGGTTGTTGCGCACGCTGTAGTCGATCCCCTGCTCCGCCAGCACGCCCTCCAGCCAGGGGAAGGCCGCGCCGTCGAACACCAGGCGCACCAGAATGCTCAGCAGGATCAGGGCGAAGAAGCGGTCACGACCAAACAGCTCGGCGTAGCCCAGGGCCTTGGGCAGCTGTTCCGCCAGCAGGCGGGCCAGCAAGTAGGTAACCACCCCCTCGAACAACACCACATAGCCACTGATCGGGCGTACGATCAGCAGCGGGATGACGTAGCCCGGGACCACCAGCCCCGACAGGGTGGTGCCAAACCGCAGGTTGAGGAACACCACCACGCACACCCCCACCCAGACGGTGGTGATGACCGAACTGGACAGCCCGCCAGTTGGGAACAGCGTGAGGGGGAACAGGCTTTCAAGCATCCAGAGAGTCCAGGGTCTCCAGAAGTTGGTCGATTTTGTCGTCGGTCAGGGGTTTGCGGATCACGCCCAGGAGCTTGTAACGGTCGAGCACCCCGCCACTCTGCTGGGCACTGGTGCCGGTAACCACCAGCACCGGCAGGTCTGGGCGCTCCCGCGCCAGCCACTCGATAAGTTTAGTGCCGTCCATCTCGGGCATGGCCAGGTCGGTGACGACCGCCGCCAGCTCCGGATGCCGCTCGACCTGAGCCCGCGCTTCCACGCCATTGCTGGCCGCCAGTACCGACCGGCCGGTACTGGCGAGCAATTCCTCGATCAATTCGAGAATCAGCGAGTCATCCTCGACGATGAGGATAGGTCCGGTGTCTTGTCAGCTGTTGTCGTTGTCATGACCACTCTGCATCTGGTTTCCTACAGGGTCATGACCCCGTTCGGAGAGAATGTGCTCATCCCTGAAACCCAAGGTCGAGAAGTCCATCTCCAGGCGAAAGCCTTTGCCAACCCGTGTACTGACCTGCGCTCGTCCGCCCCAACTTTCGAGGGACTTTAACATACCCATGGTCTCTTCCAGCGGATCATCGCTGTCCACCAGATCGGCGACGGATTGGTTCCAGATCCGGTCGAGGGTCTGCTGGGGCAACCCATAGCCTTCGTTGCTCAGGACCAGGCGCGCCTGTTGGCGCGGCTCCAGATGCTCGCTCAGGGTGATGAACAATCGCCCGTCCGGCGTTGCATCCTTTAAGAGTAGCACCAGCACCCGGTCCAGGACCCGGGACAGAACCTCGGCGTCGGCCCAGACCAGGGACGGCGCGTAGGGCCAGTCCGAGGCCAGGTCGATGCGTTTTTCGTTCAACGGCGACTGGTTGCGCAACAGCGCATCCTCCACCAGCCGGACCAGGTTGACCGGGGTGGTGGACGCCAGCCTCAGGGCCTCCCGCCGGTCTTCCATCTGCTCTTCCACCTGGGTCAGGGCCTTTTCAATGCCTTCGACCGTGCCGCGCAGGGCCGACAGCACCCGCTGGCCGGAGGCCAGGGGCGTCAGCTCCGGTTGAAGAAATTGAGTTTCAAAATTCTTCAGAAAGCGGTTGACAGAGAGGTGAATCGCTGTAGAATGCGCCCTCTCGAAACAAGCAGTAAGCCGGTTGATTTTCGGCGCTTTCCGGAGACGGAAAACATTGAAAATAAACGGTTGACAAGGCGGCGACACGATGTAGAATACGCCACCTTGATTGAGCAACAGCTCAAACGCTCTTTAAAAAATTGACCAAGTAATTCGTGTGGGCGCTGGCCGAGGTATTTCGGATACGAAATATCAGGACAGTGACTCGTCGAAATTGAGTTTTGTCTTGAGCAAGAATAGAGAATCTTCGGATTCTTGTATGATTTAAACTGAAGAGTTTGATCATGGCTCAGATTGAACGCTGGCGGCAGGCTTAACACATGCAAGTCGAGCGGTAACAGGGGTAGCTTGCTACCCGCTGACGAGCGGCGGACGGGTGAGTAATGCATAGGAAACTGCCCAGTAGTGGGGGATAGCCCGGGGAAACCCGGATTAATACCGCATACGTCCTTCGGGAGAAAGCAGGGGATCTTCGGACCTTGCGCTATTGGATGTGCCTATGTCGGATTAGCTAGTTGGTGAGGTAATGGCTCACCAAGGCGACGATCCGTAGCTGGTCTGAGAGGATGATCAGCCACATCGGGACTGAGACACGGCCCGAACTCCTACGGGAGGCAGCAGTGGGGAATATTGGACAATGGGGGAAACCCTGATCCAGCCATGCCGCGTGTGTGAAGAAGGCTTTCGGGTTGTAAAGCACTTTCAGTGAGGAGGAAAAGTTAGTCCTTAATACGGGCTAGCCTTGACGTTACTCACAGAAGAAGCACCGGCTAACTCCGTGCCAGCAGCCGCGGTAATACGGAGGGTGCAAGCGTTAATCGGAATTACTGGGCGTAAAGCGCGCGTAGGTGGTTTGATAAGCGAGATGTGAAAGCCCCGGGCTTAACCTGGGAACGGCATTTCGAACTGTCAGGCTAGAGTATGGTAGAGGGTAGTGGAATTTCCTGTGTAGCGGTGAAATGCGTAGATATAGGAAGGAACACCAGTGGCGAAGGCGGCTACCTGGACCAATACTGACACTGAGGTGCGAAAGCGTGGGGAGCAAACAGGATTAGATACCCTGGTAGTCCACGCCGTAAACGATGTCAACTAGCCGTTGGGACTCTTGAAGTCTTAGTGGCGCAGCTAACGCACTAAGTTGACCGCCTGGGGAGTACGGCCGCAAGGTTAAAACTCAAATGAATTGACGGGGGCCCGCACAAGCGGTGGAGCATGTGGTTTAATTCGACGCAACGCGAAGAACCTTACCTGGCCTTGACATGCAGAGAACTTTCCAGAGATGGATTGGTGCCTTCGGGAACTCTGACACAGGTGCTGCATGGCCGTCGTCAGCTCGTGTCGTGAGATGTTGGGTTAAGTCCCGTAACGAGCGCAACCCCTATCCCTAGTTGCTAGCAGTTCGGCTGAGAACTCTAGGGAGACTGCCGGTGACAAACCGGAGGAAGGTGGGGATGACGTCAGGTCATCATGGCCCTTACGGCCAGGGCTACACACGTGCTACAATGGTGCGCACAGAGGGCTGCAAACCCGCGAGGGGGAGCTAATCTCACAAAACGCATCGTAGTCCGGATCGGAGTCTGCAACTCGACTCCGTGAAGTCGGAATCGCTAGTAATCGTGAATCAGAATGTCACGGTGAATACGTTCCCGGGCCTTGTACACACCGCCCGTCACACCATGGGAGTGGATTGCACCAGAAGTGGTTAGTCTAACCTTCGGGAGGACGATCACCACGGTGTGGTTCATGACTGGGGTGAAGTCGTAACAAGGTAGCCGTAGGGGAACCTGCGGCTGGATCACCTCCTTAAACGAAGCCGAATGCTTCGGTCAGAGTCCACACGAATTACTTGGTTGATTAATAAAGAGAGCAGATGGGTCTATCAGGCCCGTACCATTGGGTCTGTAGCTCAGGTGGTTAGAGCGCACCCCTGATAAGGGTGAGGTCGGTGGTTCAAGTCCACCCAGACCCACCAAAATTGCTCAACTCCTGGAGTTGAACAATTTGAGGTAGCTTAAATGGGGCTATAGCTCAGCTGGGAGAGCGCCTGCCTTGCACGCAGGAGGTCGGCAGTTCGATCCTGCCTAGCTCCACCAATATTTACTGACTAACTTCGGTTAGCAGTGTACAGAAACAAGCATTTCGGTTTAATGACATCGGTTGTTAAGCGAAGTTCTTCTTTCTGATCACTGGGTCAGATTTGCTCTTTAACAAATTGGACGAGAAAGAACACGAGTACGATTCTCTCATTATCTCCGAGAGGACGTATTCAAGTGATAGCGATTTCAAGCGTTATCCGGTGTTGTCGTTGAAGTGGTTGTTATATCGCTTCAAGGAACTGTCTCGAACTAACCTTTTTATCAGGCTTGCCTGGTAACGAGCGTTGCTTCGGTCACAGTTGTCTTGGGGTTATATAGTCAAGCAACTAAGCGCATACGGTGGATGCTTGGCAGTCAGAGGCGATGAAAGACGTGGAAGCCTGCGATAAGGTTCGGGGAGCTGGCAAACGAGCTGTGATCCGGACATTTCTGAATGGGGAAACCCACCCGATTTCGGTCGGGTACCTTGCACTGAATACATAGGTGTAAGGGGCGAACCGGGGGAACTGAAACATCTAAGTACCCCGAGGAAAAGAAATCAACCGAGATTCCCTAAGTAGCGGCGAGCGAACGGGGATTAGCCCTTAAGCTAAACAACTGGTAGGAGAAGGCTCTGGAAAGTGCCGCCATAGTGGGTGATAGCCCCGTATCCGAAACCTGAGTTTAGTGAAATCGAGTAGGACGGGACACGTGGTATCCTGTCTGAATATGGGGGGACCATCCTCCAAGGCTAAATACTCCTGACTGACCGATAGTGAACCAGTACCGTGAGGGAAAGGCGAAAAGAACCCCTGTGAGGGGAGTGAAATAGATCCTGAAACCGTATGCGTACAAGCAGTCGGAGCGGACTTGTTCCGTGACGGCGTACCTTTTGTATAATGGGTCAGCGACTTATGTTCAGTGGCGAGGTTAACCGTTTAGGGGAGCCGTAGGGAAACCGAGTCTGAATAGGGCGATTTAGTCGCTGGGCATAGACCCGAAACCGGGCGATCTATCCATGAGCAGGTTGAAGGTTGAGTAACATCAACTGGAGGACCGAACCCACTGTCGTTGAAAAGCCAGGGGATGACTTGTGGATCGGAGTGAAAGGCTAATCAAGCCCGGAGATAGCTGGTTCTCCCCGAAAGCTATTTAGGTAGCGCCTCGGACGAATACCACAGGGGGTAGAGCACTGTTTCGGCTAGGGGGTCATCCCGACTTACCAACCCGATGCAAACTCCGAATACCTGTGAGTACTATCCGGGAGACACACGGTGGGTGCTAACGTCCATCGTGAAGAGGGAAACAACCCAGACCGCCAGCTAAGGTCCCCAAGTACCAGTTAAGTGGGAAACGATGTGGGAAGGCTCAGACAGCTAGGAGGTTGGCTTAGAAGCAGCCATCCTTTAAAGAAAGCGTAATAGCTCACTAGTCGAGTCGGCCTGCGCGGAAGATGTAACGGGGCTCAAACTGGTCACCGAAGCTGCGGCTGCATACTTTGTATGCGGGGTAGGGGAGCGTTCTGTAAGCCTGCGAAGGTGAGTTGAGAAGCTTGCTGGAGGTATCAGAAGTGCGAATGCTGACATGAGTAACGACAATGCGGGTGAAAAACCCGCACGCCGGAAGACCAAGGGTTCCTGCGCAACGCTAATCGGCGCAGGGTGAGTCGGCCCCTAAGGCGAGACCGAAAGGTGTAGTCGATGGGAAACGGATTAATATTTCCGTACCTTGGATAGCTGCGATGGAGAGACGGAGAAGGCTAGGTGAGCCGGGCGACGGTTGTCCCGGTTTAAGCGTGTAGGGAGTGGACTTAGGCAAATCCGGGTCCACAATTCTGAGACGCGACGACGACTGCTCTTTTAGAGCGGGAAGTCATTGATGCCATGCTTCCAGGAAAATCTTCTAAGCTTCAGGCTATTCGAGACCGTACCCCAAACCGACACAGGTGGTCAGGTAGAGAATACCAAGGCGCTTGAGAGAACTCGGGTAAAGGAACTAGGCAAAATGGTGCCGTAACTTCGGGAGAAGGCACGCTGGTAGTAGGTGATACCCCTCGCGGGTGGAGCTGATGCCAGTCGAAGATACCAGGCCCCTGCGACTGTTTATTAAAAACACAGCACTGTGCAAACACGAAAGTGGACGTATACGGTGTGACGCCTGCCCGGTGCCGGAAGGTTAATTGATGGGGTTAGCATTCGTGCGAAGCTCTTGATCGAAGCCCCGGTAAACGGCGGCCGTAACTATAACGGTCCTAAGGTAGCGAAATTCCTTGTCGGGTAAGTTCCGACCTGCACGAATGGCGTAACGATGGGGGCGCTGTCTCTACCCGAGACTCAGTGAAATTGAAATCGCCGTGAAGATGCGGTGTATCCGCGGCTAGACGGAAAGACCCCGTGAACCTTTACTATAGCTTCACAGTGAACTTTGAGCATGTTTGTGTAGGATAGCTGGGAGCTTTGAAGTGGGAACGCCAGTTCTCATGGAGCCAACCTTGAAATACCAGCCTGACATGTTTGAGGTTCTAACTTGGACCCCTTATCGGGGTTGAGGACACTGTGTGGTGGGTAGTTTGACTGGGGCGGTCTCCTCCCAAAGCGTAACGGAGGAGCACAAAGGTGGGCTAAGCATGGTCGGACATCATGCGGTTAGTGTAATGGCACAAGCCCGCTTAACTGCGAGACAGACACGTCGAGCAGGTACGAAAGTAGGTCATAGTGATCCGGTGGTTCTGTATGGAAGGGCCATCGCTCAACGGATAAAAGGTACTCCGGGGATAACAGGCTGATACCGCCCAAGAGTTCACATCGACGGCGGTGTTTGGCACCTCGATGTCGGCTCATCACATCCTGGGGCTGAAGCCGGTCCCAAGGGTATGGCTGTTCGCCATTTAAAGTGGTACGCGAGCTGGGTTTAGAACGTCGTGAGACAGTTCGGTCCCTATCTGCCGTGGACGTTGGAGATTTGAGGAAAGCTGCTCCTAGTACGAGAGGACCGGAGTGGACGAACCGCTGGTGTTCGGGTTGTGTCGCCAGACGCATTGCCCGGTAGCTATGTTCGGATAGGATAACCGCTGAAAGCATCTAAGCGGGAAGCCCCTTCCAAGATGAGATCTCCCTGGACCTTCGAGGTCCCTAAAGAGCCGTTCAAGACCAGGACGTTGATAGGTCGGGTGTGTAAGCGCTGCGAGGCGTTGAGCTAACCGATACTAATTGCTCGTGCGGCTTGACTATATAACACCCAAGACAATTGCGGATAACGCAACGAAATCACTATCACAAACTCTTTCTCGTCCCCCCAGTGATCAACCGTTTTGTCTGACGACCATAGCGGCTTGGAACCACCTGATCCCATCCCGAACTCAGAAGTGAAACAGGCCTGCGCCGATGGTAGTGTGGCATTGCCCATGTGAGAGTAGGTCATCGTCAGACTCTTAATACCCCCGGGCCAGCTCTGGCGCCAGGCCGGCCTCATCGCAGTATCGCTCCAGAGCGTCGATGTCGGTGCCATCGGGGGCGTCGGAGCCGGGTTCAAGCCCCAGCCCTGACAGCATGGCGCGGATACGTCCGGCCAGCATCGACTCGCTGGTGCTCACCCGCAATTGGTGGGCGTACTCGGCCAGTCGCTCGGCCAGCGCCGGGCCACTCTGTTGGGCAAAATTCTCGTTCCCGAGCCGGTCGGCCCAGGCCTGGTCGATGTAGCTTTCAGCCCGTCCAGGTTGGTCCCGATCAGGAAGTGGCGGTCGGCGCTCAGGTCGTCCACCAGCATGCGGGCGAACACCTGGGATCGGGGTACCCGGTCGGCGCGGTTGTTGATCACCGTGACCACCCAGGCGTCCGGCTTGTCGGCCGGGTGGTACTGGTCAAACCGCAGGCGGCGCCAGTTCGCCAGGGCGGCGTGGCGTTCGTTCGCCGACATGCCGTTGATGAAGGTCAGGTGGCGGCCGTCCACGGTGACGCGCGGATAGATCTTGAGCACGCCCAGATCCGGCACCACCCGGTCTGCCATTTCCTTCAAGGCGTAATCCGGCTCCAGGCCCAGTTCTTCGGCCATCCTCAGCACCAGGGCGATGTTGGAGGGGTGCTCCTCGTAGGGAAAACGCGCCAGCACATCGGCCGGCAGCAGCTCGGCGTCCAGGTCACTCACCTTGATGATGGCACTGCCCTTGTCCTGCGCCGCAGCGCGGAGGAACGGGAACATGTTGTGCTCGGTGGTGATCAGCTTGCTGCGTTTGGGCACGAACTTGCGCATGACCCGGGGAATCTCGATGCCCGACGGCCCCTGAATATCCTCGTGATCCGGGTAGCAGTTGGTGATGGTGGCCAGGTCATCCCGCATCCACTGTTCCTGGAGGATCTGGACGTAGCGAGGCGTCAGCCCCATGCATTCCCACAGGAAGACATCGGCCCGGAAGCGCGAGGCCAGTCGGACCAGATCCACCTGTTCCCAGATCGAGGCCTTATCGTACGGCCGGAACAGGAACATCTCCCGCAAATTGCCGTGCGCCGGGCTGTAGAGGAACATGGCCTCGCAACCGGTGGTTTTCGATACCACGCCCAAACCTTCGGCGTTGAATACCGCCGCTTTCAGGCGTTCGGTCCCGGACTTACCCCGAGTGCCCCAACCGCCGACGACCAGCGGCAGCGTGGCCCGGGCCTTTTTCATCTGGCGGCCGATGTAGACGTGCCGGCCGAAGAACACCGCCGCGGCGGCACCGAGAAAGATCACCAGATGCTGTAGGTTGTTTTCGTAGACCGAGTAAAAGTAGGTTTTGAAATCCGACCACAGCACCGGCACGGGCGCAATGCTGGCCAAGCCCGGGAAAAACCGCCGGACCCGGGGGTCGGTCTGGTAGCGCTCGCCGGCCGGATCCCGATGGCCCAACAACTCGAACCGGAACCCCAGCTTCTCCAGTTCCGCCAGATAGCGCTCCGGCGCCTGGGCGCTGGACGAGCGCCAGTTGCGCAGTCGGCTGAGACGGGCAAACCGCAGGGTGATCAGGCTGCGAGCCCGCAGCCGGGCGAACAGTCCCCGCGGCGGTGGATGCGGGTAATGCCCTCCGGGGTGTAGATGTCCACGGGCCGGGTCGGCCAGCCCTGGTCCAGAGCCGAGAGCACCTGGTCCACCAGCGGCAAGTAGGGGCGCCAGTCGCCGTCCTCGGCCATGTGCACCGCCTCCCCGGGCACGGTGGTCTGGCTGAGTTCAGCCAGGTGCCAGGCCGGTGCCTGCAGATGGCCGTGGAACACCCGCCCCTTGGTGTGATTGTAGTTCTGCCGCTTGTCGCTGGCGCTGGTTCGAAACTCATGGAGGAAGCGCCAGGTCCGGAACTGGTAGCGGGACCCGCTGGTCAGACTCAGCCGAGCGCCCCGGCGCCGGACGTCATAGCCGAAGCTGTCGCCCGCCTGGCTGGCGAAAAAGCGCCCCAGTTCCTCATCGCTGGCGTTGTGCTGGAGCCGCAGCCGAGACCGCTGTTGCCAGTCCAGACTCTCAAGCAACTGGAACTTGGGCCATTGGGCCAAAGTATGCTGGCTGGCCCACAGCCGTTCCCGAGCCTGGGCCGCGGCCCGGCGTATGGCGGTGTCTTGATGCTGCAGGTTCAGCCGGGTCAGCACACCGGCGACTTCGGTCAGCTGCGCGCCGGACAAGGCGCCCGCCTGCCCCAGTGCCACCAGGACCTCAAAGGCCGCGCGCGCGACCAGCCCGGGGCCGTCGGGAGTCAATTCAGCGGTCACCCGGGCCAGCGCCTGCGCCGGCGGGCACAGATCCGACTCGACCAACACCGGCAGCACCTGCAGCACACGGGCCCGGACCCGGTCGCATTGCTCCTGCTCGAGCAGCAGATCGATGAGCTGCTGGCCCAGCGCCCGCTCCAGAACCGGCAGCAACCGCACCAGACTCTGGCGCACGTGCTCGCTGGTGTCGGTGCAGGCCTGACGGAACAGGTCCTGGGCGTCAGCCTGGGCCTGAACGGTCGTCAGTACCTTCAGAGCGCGCGCCCGGAAGAAGATCTGGTCGCCGGTCTCACCCCGGTTGAAACGTTCCTGAACGATGTCCAGGGCCGCACTGCTATCGAGCCAGGTAATGACATCCAGCGCCTGGACCTGCAGCCACACCGGCTGGCCCGGATCGTTGCACAGCCGGTAGCAGTACTGCAGCAACTGCGGCTCAATGTATCGGCCGAACTTGCCGTCACTGACCTCCAGCAAACCGGACATCAGCGACAGCCCCGCCAGGGTGGCCCGGTGATCCAGCTTGCTGGTGAGCAAGCGTTCCATCAGCGCGTTGTTGCTGATGGCCTCGAGACTTGCGGACCGTTCCCGGGCCTGGGTGAACTGCCCGATGAAAAAGCAGATGTTGGCGTTCAGCCGGTGGACGCAGAAGGTCAGCAGTCGCTCCTGCTCACTTACCTTGCGCCGATACCGGTCCCGCAGCCGAGGCGTCCAGCCAGCGGTCCAGGCCCGACGATCGGCGCGCAGGCCTCGCCGGCTCTGGCCCAGTTCCGCGGCATAGTCCAGGCTGTGCTGGCGCCGTTCCAACTCACTGCTGGCGCCCTGGTAGCGGGCGACAAAAGCCTGGTACCCGGCGTGCAACTCACCGAGACTGTTCAGGGTCTGGCTGACCCGATATTCCAGAAAACTGGCCACTTGCTGCACCCGCCACTGGGACACCGCCAGCGTCTCTGGCCGGTTACCCGCCTGCTGCCAGCCCTGGAATTCCCGCTCAAGCTGCCGCGCCAGGTGGTCGTAAACCCGGCGCCATTCGCCGGCCAGCCCCAGCAGCATGTGTTCCCGGAGCGTCATGTCCGCCAGATTGGAGTTATTCGACATAGTTCAGCTCATTCGTGTCCACGGCCCGGGCCGCATTGATTTCCTGCAGTGGGAAAAACGGGAAGCGCTCGGCCCGGAAGTCCTCAAGGCGCTTGGCCCCCGGATTGTCGAACCCGAGGGACAGCGCCAGGGCCGGCTGGGACTGGTTCAGATCCATGCTCAGGTCGAACCCCAGGGACCAGCGCCGGCCCTTGCGTTCCCAGAGTCGCCAGTCGACGCCGGCACTCAGCAGCTGCTGAGTGCCGGCGCCCGCGCGATCATCATCGGCCATCAACCAGCGCTGCTCCAGCCCCACATAGGTGCGGGTGTCCCGGTGCCAGAATTCGTCCCAGCGCAGTGACACGCCGAACCGGTCCGGGCTGAAATCCTCGTTGGTCCTAACGCCCACGCCCGCGCGCCAGCGGCTGTCCTGCCAGGGCTGGTAGTTCAGGGCCTCCTGCCACTCCAGGCCATGGCGATGGTCGGCTTTATACTCGGTAAACACATCGTCATCGTAGGCTTGGCGCCGTGGGTTCGAACTCACCGACAGCCAGCGGCCGAACCCGGTCAGCTCACTGTCCAGACTCCAGTGGTAGGCCAGCGGGGTGTTGGCGTGCAACTGGGCCTGTCCGTACAGGCTGCCTGCGCCCTCTCGTGGCTGCCAGTAACCGCCGGCAAACAGGTTCAGGCGCCAGTGCCGGTTGTCCGGTCGCAAGGTCAGCCATTGCTGACTCCCCACCACCAGACTCTCGTCGCCACTGTGTTCACGCAGGAACAGATCGGACTGCCAGGTCCAGCGTGAAAACAGCGGTTGCTGCTGATACCGCCAGCCCAGTTCCAGATAGCGCTCGGTCTGGGCGTCGGCGCCACCATCAAAATTCCGGCGCTGCGCCAGCTCGGCGTAAGCGCCTGGGTCCCGTCGTCACGGGTGGGCATGGCCAGGGCGTCCGACATCAACGCCTCCGGGCGCGCCACGTCCGCCTTCTGGACCGGCTCCGGCCAGGGTGACAGCACCGGGGTCGATACCGGCGGTGGGGCCGTCAGCTTGCCGGGCTGGTGCCGCAGGGCATAGACCCGGACATAGGGCCCACCCAGATCGCGTTGGCGCAACACCAGATTGCCGGCGGACGCCACGTACCGGTAGCGCTGGACCCGCTGCTGGCCGTCGTAGACTTCCAGACGCAGCCAGGACGGTTGGTCGAGGTAAATGACCAGGGGCTGGCCCGGCAGACTGGTTTGGTAGGCCCGGCGCTCGGGCCGCTCTACCGGTTGCCAGGGGCCGTTGGCCGCCGCACGCGCCGACAGCTGGGCATAGACCAGTGCCGGCTGGTCGGTGCCACCAACTGCAGTTCAAGCTGGCTCGCGCCGGCCGGAAGTTGCATCTGCACCCGACCACTGGGCGCGGCTTCACTCAGGGTCTGGCGCGCGTACCACTGGCCATCAATCCGAACATCCACCGCCACCGGCGTCACCCGCTGAAAGCCTACCTTGTCGAGCCGCAGGTCCAGACGATAGCGCCGCCGCTCGCCCTGGTTGATCTCGACCACGACCGGCTCAGGCCCGCTCAGGGCAAGCTCCGAGGGCGCAGGCTGCTGGCTGAGCAGTCGCTGGCGCTGGCGCAGATAGGGCAACGCCGGCGGCCAACCACTGGCATCGAACTGGCGAATACCGGCGCTGTCGATGACCAGCTCCTCGCGCTCCCAGTAGTGGTCGGCATTGATCAGCGCCAGGCGCTGCTGAATGCCGGCGTCATCCGGATGCTGCGCCGCCAGGGCGTTGCTTCGGGCCACCAGCCCGGGATTCCGGGCAAAGTCGTCGGTCTTGAGCACCTGGTCCAGGGCTCCGGTGCCGGGCTGGTAACGCTCGCCACGCGGCCGGAGCATGTAACCGCTGCGCTGGCGCGGTGCCCGTCGGTTATGGTGCATGGCCTTATTCATGGTTCCGAACTGCCGCCCCTGCTGGAGGCGGCTTCGGTGGTGGTGTGTGGGCCAGGTATGGGGCAGGGCGCCTGGGCCCAGCAGATGCTGGAGCAGGTTGTCGAAAGTAGCAAACCCCGAGTGCTCGATGCCGATGCCCTGAACCTGCTGTCAACGCGGGTGGCGCTTCCGGCCGAAAACCAGGTTCTGACGCCGCATCCGGGCGAGGCGGCCCGCTTGCTGGGTTGCCTGGTTCCGGAGGTGGAGGCTGATCGGATGGCGGCAGCGCGCACGCTTCAGTCGGTGTACGGTGGCACGGTTTTGCTCAAGGGTGCAGGTACGGTGATTGCGTCTGATCGGGAAACTGTTGATATTGTCAGCGGCAGTAACCCGGGCATGGCAACCGGTGGCATGGGAGATGTGTTGGCCGGCATTATCGGTGCGCTATACGGCCAGTTGGATAACGCCCGGCGGGCGGCTGCATTAGCGGCGTCGGTGCACTTGGCTGCGGCCAACCTGGCGTCAGAGGAAAAAGGTTTTATGGGGTTAATTCCAACAGACGTGATCGATGCCTTGCCCAAGGTATTGCGCCAGTCGGAAGCCCTCAGCTCACAGGGTCGGGAGGAGCCATGAGTATTTTTGGAAATGAGCGCCGCCTGTTCCTGGATGGCGAATCAGAGACCGAGCAGCTGGGCCAGGAGCTGGCGCGCTGCGTCGTCGCCTCCGGTGAAGGCTTGATCGTCTTTTTGGACGGTGATCTGGGCATGGGCAAGACCACCTTGAGTCGCGGGGTCATGCGCGGGCTCGGGCATCAGGCGCGGTGAAGAGTCCAACCTATACCCTGGTGGAGCCCTATGAAGATTTGCAGCCGCCGGCGTATCACTTTGATCTTTATCGGGTCGGCGACCCGGACGAGTTGGAATACATGGGCATCCGGGATTACTTCTCCGGCCAGTATCTGTGTTTGATTGAGTGGCCCGAGCGTGGCAAGGGGCTGTTGCCGGAGCCGGATGTCGAGATACACCTCGAGCGCGAGCATGATGGCCGTTCGGTCGTGCTGCGTGCGGGTTCGGAGCGGGGTGCATCGCTGTTGAACCAATTGGAACTGATCGGGCCCGGTCATTGATGTTTTCGGCCTGGGTCACCGGCCGTGTCGTTTGTTAAGCAGGACAGCAGTATGAGCAAGGTAAGGTCAACAACGAGTGTATGGACAGGCATGGCGGCAGTGTTGCTGCTGTTTCTGTCCCTGACCACCCACGCCGCTACCCGGGTAGAGGGCGTGCGTGTGTGGCCGGCGCCGGACCACACGCGTCTGGTGCTGGATACCGAAGGCCAGGTCGCACACAACATCTTTTCACTGGAGAACCCGTCGCGCCTGGTCGTTGATTTGAAGAATACCGCCCTGAAAGCGGAATTCGACAAGCTGGACCTCTCCGGGAGCCCGATTCGTCGTATTCGCAGCGCACCCCGCAATGGCAGTGACCTGCGGGTGGTGCTTGACCTCAAGAGCAAGATCAAACCCCGAAGCTTCCAGCTCGAGCCCAACGATCAGTATGGCCACCGTCTGGTGATCGATCTGATCGACGAGGATGGCAGCCGCCTGGAGAAGGCCAGCAAGGCAACGGTGACCCAGGAATCCGGTGGCAAGCGGGATGTGATCGTGGTGATCGATGCCGGTCACGGCGGTGAGGATCCTGGTGCCATCGGGCCCAGAGGCACCCGTGAGAAAGACGTGGTGCTGAAAATGGCGAAAAACCTCGCCAAACTGATCAACGACAAGCCGGGCTATACCGCCAAGCTGACCCGGACCGGTGATTACTACATCGGCTTGCGTAACCGAACCTTGCTGGCGCGGAAATACAACGCTGATCTGTTCGTGTCGATGCATGCCGATGCCTTCCGTACGCCGCAACCCAAAGGCGCCTCGGTTTTTGCGCTGTCCCAGCGCGGAGCTACCAGTGAGACCGCTCGCTGGCTGGCGCAAAGCGAAAACCGGTCGGATCTGACCGGCGGTGTGTCGCTGGATGGGCGGGATGACATGCTCGCTGGGGTGCTGCTGGATCTGTCCATGACCGCCAGTATTAATGCCAGTCTGGGTGTAGGCAGTTCGGTGCTGGGCAAGCTCGGCAGCGTGGCCAAGCTGCACAAATCCGGGGTTGAGCAGGCTGCCTTCGTGGTACTGAAATCTCCGGATATTCCGTCGATTCTGGTTGAGGCCGGTTTTATCTCCAATCCCACGGAAGAGAAGAACCTTGCCACCGAGTGGTACCGGAACCGGCTGGCCAGTGCGATCATGAAAGGAATAGACGATTATTTCCGCAAGACACCACCGCCGGGCACTCTGCTGGCGTGGGAGAAGCAGCAGCGTCAGGGTGGCAGTTCCGTCAGTCATTACCGGATCCAGCGCGGGGATACGCTGTCGGGCGTGGCTCGGAGAAACCAGACCACTGTCAGCGAACTGATGCAGTTTAACGGCTTGCGGGATGACCGTGTTATGGTAGGGCAGACCATTCGAATTCCTGCATCCTGATCAAGAGGTTTCCCCGAAACATGCCCCCCATTCAATTGCTCTCGCCGCGGCTCGCGAACCAGATCGCTGCTGGCGAGGTGGTGGAGCGCCCCGCGTCTGTCGTAAAAGAACTGGTTGAAAACGCCCTTGACGCCGGTGCTGACCGGGTCGATGTGGAGATAGAGCAGGGTGGCGTTAAACTGATTCGGGTCCGGGATGACGGCAGTGGTATCGCAGAGCAGGATTTGCCGCTGGCGCTCAGTCGCCATGCCACCAGCAAGATTGTCAGCCTGGATGATCTGGAAGCCGTGGCCTCCCTCGGTTTCAGGGGTGAAGCCCTGGCCAGTATCAGTTCCGTTTCCCGCCTTACCCTGACTTCGCGCACTGCTGCTCAAGAGGCTGCGTCCCGGGTTGAGGTGGAAGGGCGCGACATGGACGCCCGCATTTCACCCGCGGCGCACCCGGTGGGCACCACCGTGGAAGTGCGTGACCTGTTCTTCAATACCCCGGCCCGCCGGAAATTCCTGCGCACGGAAAAAACCGAATTCAATCATGTTGAAGAGTGTGTCCGTCGTCAGGCATTGAGCCGTTTCGATGCCGGCTTCACCCTGCGCCACAATCAGCGCGTGGTGCAGAGCCTCCGCCCGGCCGAATCGCCGCTCGACAAGGAACGCCGTATCGGCGCCCTCTGTGGGCAGCAGTTCATCGACAACGCCGTGCTCATCGATGCCGAAGCGACGGGCCTGAGGTTGTGGGGCTGGGTGGCGCTGCCAACGTTTTCCCGCAGTCAGGCAGACCTGCAGTACTTCTTCGTCAATGGCCGGGTTATCCGGGATCGGCTGGTGGCCCACGCCGTGCGCCAGGCCTACCGGGATGTGCTGTACAACAACCGTCACCCGGCCTTCGTGCTGTATCTGGAAGTGGATCCGGCGACGGTGGACGTGAACGTCCACCCCACCAAGCACGAAGTCCGTTTCCGCGATGGCCGGCTGGTGCATGATTTTATCTTCCGTACCTTGCACAAAGCCTTGGCGGACGTCCGTCCGGACGATCACCTGCGCGGGGCCGTGGCCCAATCCTTTGGCCGCGAGAATGCCCAGGGAGTGCCAGGGGCGGCTGGCCATCCTGATCCCTCGGCGCCGGCGTGGTCGGGCCAGCCCGCAGGGGCTGGGGTTTTTTATTGCCTGAACGAAAGTCCTCGAAGTGCCGTTGGCCGCAAAAAATGCCGGCCAACTTTGTCTTTTTTGTTCGCCTGGTGTTTAATCCGGCGTTACCCATTCTTCAAGCTGGATACTGTCTAATGAAATCCAAAGCCCTGATCAACTTGCTGAGCGATGGCGACGTCCACTCTGGCGAATTCCTGGCCGCTCAGCTCGGCGTCAGCAGGACCGCAGTTTGGAAGCAAGTCCGGCGGGCGATGGACGAAGGGGTAAAGATTGAGACCATTCGTGGTCGGGGTTACCAGTTGCTGTCCTCGGTAGACCTGCTCGATCGCGATGCCATCCTGGCCGATGTTGATAACGGCTATCGCTCAGCACTGTCATTGGTGGTACTGGATGAAGTCGATTCCACCAACGCTGAGGTTTTGCGGCAAGTGGCCGACGGCGTTTCCGGTGTGCCGGTGGCCATTGCAGATTGCCAGACCGCTGGTCGAGGTCGTCGTGGCCGGGTCTGGAGTAGTCCGCGCGGTCAGAATCTGTACCTCAGTATTGGGCTGACTTTTCATGGCGGTTTCTCTGTGCTGGACGGCTTGAGCCTGGTGCTGGGGGTGGCTGTGGCCAACGCCCTGGAAACCCTGGGGGCTTCGGATATTGGTCTGAAGTGGCCCAACGACATCTTCCTTCCCAGTGGTAAGTTGGGCGGCATCCTGATCGAGTTGCAGGGGGAGTTGCAGGAGGGGGTGGTTCAGGTGATTGCCGGTATTGGCATCAATGTGCACATGGCTGAAGCTGAGGAAGTGGATCAACCCTGGAGCAGTCTTGGAAATGCCAGTCCGGGCATTGACTGGTCGAGGAATGCCATTGCCGGCAACATCATCACCGCCGTACTCGATGCGGCCCATCAGTTCTCTGAAAATGGCTTTCCCGATTTCCACGCGCCTTGGCAGCGCCGGGATATCTTTGCGGGTATGCCGCTGGAGGCGCGCAATGGCGAACTTCACGGTACTGGCGAAGGTATCGATGAGGCTGGTAATTACCTCCTGCGCACAGAGCAAGGAGTTGTGCCAGTGAGGGCAGGCGAAATCAGTTTAAGGGTTGTCCAATGAGGTTGTTGGTTGATGCCGGCAATTCGAGATTGAAGTGGCGACTGGATCGGGGCGGGCAGATTGTCGCCCAGGGAGTGGGTAGCTGGACGATGCCAATCCCATGCCCGGGTTGGAGGCAAACTCGGCCGAGATTACAGCAGTCGCGGTTTCTACCGTGGCTGCGGAAGACAAGCGCCTGGCCTTGCAGGCTTTCCTGGAGCGCCAAACAGAAGCACCGGTTCGGTTTTATTGGTCCGAGCGGGAGCGTGGTGACCTTGTAAACGCCTATAGCAATTATCCGAAAATGGGCGCCGACCGCTGGCATGCCATGTATGGTGCCTGGGCCCTCTATCGCCAGGGCGTGGCTGTCGTGGATGCCGGTAGTGCTGTGACGGTGGATTATGTTGATAGCTCGGGCCGACACCTTGGTGGCTTTATCCTGCCGGGTTTGCAGATGATGCTCCGGAGCCTGAAGAATGACGCCGCCCGGATCGGTTTCGATCCGGACCAGGTGCTGGAGACCAGTCCCGGGCATTCCACCGGTGAGTGTGTGAACCACGGCCTGGCCTGGTTGTCGGCAGCGATGGTGGAGCGTGTGCACGCCGATGTCCGAAAATTTGGCCTGGAGCGGATTCTGGTCACCGGTGGTGACGCTGATCGACTTATGGGGTTGGGATTGTCGGCTGAGATACGGCCGCAGCTGGTATTGGACGGATTAGCGCTGATTGATTCGGAGGATCATGCGCAATGAAGTGGTTTATTTTTATCCTCCTATTCCTCAATCTCGGTCTCTGGTATGGCGCCGGAGCGTTTCAAAGTCCCGAGCGATCAAAGGTAATCGCCAGCGGCAACCTGCCGAGAGTGGCCAGTCTCAAAGCCGAGGAGTCCGTTGAGGTGCTGCGCCACGGGAAGCCCCGGTCAATCAGTCGTTATCGACCGCTGACGCTCAAAAGGTCTCGGGTACTCCCGGGTCCGATGAGTCTTCAGCGCAGCTTTCAGAGCGTGAGTCGGACATGCCAGCATTGGTGTGTGGTCGCCTGGGGCTGATTCCTTCCCTTGATGCGGCCAAAGCATTGGTTGCTGGCCAGCCAATGGCAGGGGAGGTTGGTTTAGGCTGGCAGGAGGTAACCCGGGAATTGCCTTCGTTTCATTGGGTAATCATTCCCCCGCAGCCGCCCGCGGTGGCCTTGAAACAGTTTCGGGATATCCAGCGCCAGGCATCGATTCGTACCTGGTGACCGAGGGTGAGAACCGAAACGCCATTTCTTTGGGCCTGTTTGAGTCTCGTGAAGCTGCAATATCCGTGCTCGAAGAAAAAAAACGTCAGAATCTTAACGCAGTACTGGCCAACTTCCCCCGAAATCAGATAAGCTACGCGCTCGTTTTTAAGGCTGAGCCAGATCTTGTAAAAGATGTGGTGCAGGCGGTAAAAACGGATTACGGAGCGGATTTCGATTTCGTCGAAATCAACCCTTGCTAGGGTGTTGCAACGCTCTGAAAAAATCCGTAGTATACCGCCCTCGCTGACGAGGCGAATGTGAGCTGGCGTAGCTCAGTTGGTAGAGCAGCTGACTTGTAATCAGCAGGTCGGGGGTTCGATTCCGTCCGCCAGCTCCACTTTTTTTGACAGTGTCGCGATAGCGATACTGACTCGGAGGGGTTCCCGAGTGGCCAAAGGGATCAGACTGTAAATCTGACGGCATCGCCTTCGCAGGTTCGAATCCTGCCCCCTCCACCACTAATTGCTCGCGGGCATCGTATAGTGGCTATTACCTCAGCCTTCCAAGCTGATGACGCGGGTTCGATTCCCGCTGCCCGCTCCAATTTGGTTTTGCAATGCTCATGTAGCTCAGTTGGTAGAGCACACCCTTGGTAAGGGTGAGGTCGGCGGTTCAAATCCGCCCATGAGCTCCATCATTAATCCGGTCAACGTTACGATCCAGGTTGATTAGGGAGATTGGTCGAATGTCTAAAGAAAAGTTTGA
Source organism: Marinobacter similis (assembly GCF_000830985.1). Lineage (GTDB taxonomy): Bacteria > Pseudomonadota > Gammaproteobacteria > Pseudomonadales > Oleiphilaceae > Marinobacter > Marinobacter similis. The sequence goes on from NZ_CP007151.1 coordinate 3,965,781, forward strand.
TCGCAGTAAGCCCCGACCCCGACCCCGGGATTCTGTGCCCTCGGCCCAGGGCGGTGCGATCAGGGGCACCGGGATCGGCTGCTGACGGTCGCTGATCGGTTCCGGCCGGCGCCGGCGGCAAAACAGTCCCGGTTCTGCGCCGACAGGTAGCTGGCGGCAAACATCGCGGGGGTCTCGATCTCGGCCTGCACCAGGGCGCGGTGCTGCTCCGGGGCCACGCTGAGCTGGTGTTGGCCCGGCCCCAGTTCCAGTTCGACCTGTGCCAGCCGGCCAGGGAACTCGGTGTCGGAACCGATGATCCGATGCCGGTTGAAGACACCGCTGTTGAGCACGGGAAACCGGTAGGCCCGGCCGTTGTGTCGGACCCTGAGCCAATCGTTGAGTCGGCTATCGCGCTGCTGATGCAGCAGCCGGGCGTTCAGGCGCAGGCGCACGGGCCCGGTGACGGTCAGGGCCAGCGGCCGGTCGGGCGCCACCCGGTGACGCTGGTAGAAACGATCCAGGTCCGGGTTGTGCAGGTTGACCCGGTCCAGCTCCCCGGCAAAGCCCCCAGGCCAGTCCTGCCAGCGCCAGCGGCCGGGATAGCGCTCATGAAACTGTCGCAGCCAGGCCGAGGCGGTGAGGTGCTCGCGCTCCGGCAGACTGGCCCAAAACGCCAGGACCGGAGGCGCCACCGACTCGTCCTGGGGCTCCGGCGTTACCTGGTAGTGTTCGGCCAGGTACAGATGGCGCCAGCCCGAGCGCTCCGGCGCCGGTAACTCCCGGGTCAGTTCGTGCAGGGTCAGCGGCCAGTCCGCCTGTATCGCCAGTCGCATTGCCTGCTCCCGCAATTGCACCTGCTGGCCGGTGTAGCGCCCGGACCGGTGCAGGACCAGGGCCAGTTTGAGCGCTTCGGTATCGAGCCCCTGGCGCTCCAGCATCAGCGCCAGCTCGGGCAGCACCCGATCGTCATCATGGTGCAGAAACGCCGTCGCCAACAGACTTTCCAGTCCGTACTGATTGTCCTCGCGACGCCAGGTCTGGATCAGGAACCGGTAGGCCCGGTCCCGAACCCGGGCACTGTTTGAATACAGGTACAGGCCCTGGGCATAGCTGACCGCCAGGGTGTCTTCGCCACTGGCCACCAGCCCGTCCAGATTGGCCAGGGCCTCGGCGTCTGAGGGCGCCTTGAACGTCGGCGACAAATCGTCGATGAAGCTGTGGTAGCGACTGTTCAGCCAGTCCCGCAGGAACTGACTGTCCCGCCACAGCAAGGCTGGCACCGGTGCCTGACTGTCGGTTTGTTCCGGAACCGGAGCACGCCAGCTGCGGGCCAGGCCCGCCATGTCCGACGCCTCAGGAAGTCCCAATATTCCGCTTCGGTGAGTGCCGGGTGACGGCCTTCGCGCACCGTCGCACGGGCCCAGGTAGCGCCTTCCAGGGGGTCGATCCGCACGGTCGACGTACCCTCCGGCAGATCCAGGGTCAGGTCACCGGTCATGACCTTGGGCGCGGCGGTCGGCAGCCCCTGTTGCTCCTGGCTCTGACCGGTCAGTCGCAGCTGGCCACCGTGCGCCAGGGTGGCGTCGGAGAAGCGCAGCAACCACTCCTGATCGCCGGCGTCAGCCTCAGGCTCGCGGCCTGCTCCGGATACGCCAGGGTCAGCCGCAACTGGGTCGGGCCCGGCGTTTCCGGCAGGGCCAGAGTCAGGGGCCGATGGGCGACCTGGAAGAAGGTCTCCGGTTCGAGGTCAACCGGGCCTGGCGGCACAAAGCGCAGCTCGTCATCGGGCGTGAGGTTCAGTTCGGCGGTCTGCGCCACCAGCCGTTTCTGGGGGGCGCCCTGGTCCGGCCACAGGAGCCGGTCCTGGGTGTAGCTCAAACTGAAGCGGTTGTGCAGAAAGCCACCCGGCCAGCCCGGAGCAGCCTCGGAATCGAAGCTGGCAGCCGCCAGATGGGCGGCGCCGGCGCCCTGTTCAAGCACCGCTTGCGTGGCCCGCTGGCGCTGGCTTTGCTGGAACAGCAAGCGGTCGCGCAGGATCGCCTCGGTTTCACGCCAGGGCCGCTCCGACGCCGACGAACTGACTCGGTCGGGCTGGGCCTGCAGCAAGGCCAGCAACAAGTCGTGATCGGCCTTGAGGGTGACCCGGTGGTCGCCTTCCGGCACCCAGAGGTACAAGCGCTCGGGCTGGCTCAACAACAGCGTGCGCCGTTTCAGATGATAGACATGATTGTTGTCGTCGGCGAAATGCAGGTAATGGCGCTCAAGTGGTTCGTCGTCCAGACCGACGGATAGGCGATGCCGACGGGCATCGGCCAGGTCGTTGCGAACGTCGCGCAGCTCGACGGCAAACAGACCCGGGCCCTGCACCCAGAACTCGTGGGGCTCGGTGTGGTGCAGCCAATGGCCACGCTGCAGGGCCTGTTGCGGATGCTGGCCCACCGTCACCTCCGGCAGGCCCTCGATGGCCCGGGAATGCCAGCGGAAGGCTTCCGGCGTCGGTACCCGTCGACCTTCCGCCACCTGGAATTGCAGCGGTTCGGCGCCGGTGTTGGTCAGCCAGATTTCCCGGTCCGCCGGTAGGGGCGCCGTGCTGGCCCGGCTGCCGTCGACCGCCAGCCGGTCAGGGGCAGCGGGTTCGCTTCGTGGTGGAGAACAAAGGAAACCTCGTGCATGAGTTCAATGTTGGCACTCCCGACATGCACGAAGCTCATCAAGAGGAAATGATGATGATGGTTGAGCATGGCGTGATCCAGGGCGGCAAGCTGAACCACGACATGATGAACATGGATATGGGCAATGGCCATTCCATGAAACACGACGATCCAAACAGTGTTTTGCTGGAACCCGGCCAAAGCAAAGAAGTGGTTTGGAAGTTCTCTGATAAAGGCAACATCGAATTTGCGTGCAACGTGCCAGGCCACTATCAAGCCGGGATGTACGGTGAGATCAGTTTCGAGTAACTCGCTTGACTTAAGTCCGCGAGCGCGGGGCTGAGACACATTTCTCGGCCCGGCTTTAATGATGTGTAGTAGTTTGGAGAAAAAAGATGAAAACACGTCTTTTTACAGGACTTTTGAGCCTGCTGATCCCAGCCATGGTTATGGCCGGTGAATACAATCTGACGGTCGACCGCGTTGAAATTGACACCGGTGATTTCGTGAAGGAAGGCATTGGATACAACGGGAAATCCCCCGGGCCAGTGATGCGCTTCAAGGAAGGCGAAAACGTCAAGATCAACGTGACCAACAACCTGGATGAGATGACGTCCATTCACTGGCATGGTTTGATCCTTCCTTTTGATCAGGACGGCGTGCCCGGAATCAGCTTCCCAGGTATCAAACCGGGTGAAACCTTCACCTACGAATTCCCAATCCAACAGGCGGGCACCTACTGGTTCCACAGCCATTCAGGCTTCCAGGAGCCAGATGGCGCTTATGGTTCTATTGTTATTGAGCCTGAAGGTCGTGAGCCGTTTCGCTACGATCGGGAATACGTGGTACAGCTCACCGACAAACACCCCCATTCCGGTGACCGCATCATGCGCAACCTGAAAATGATGCCGGATTACTACAACCGCGAGCAGCAAACCGTTGGCGAGTTTTTCTCGGACGTTTCAAAAAATGGTCTGATGAACACCGTCAGTGACCGTATGGCCTGGGGTGGTATGCGGATGATGAAGGCGGACGTTGAGGACTTGCAGGGCTTTACGGGCCTGATCAACGGCAAAGGGCCGGACCAAAACTGGACGGGACTCTTTGAACCAGGCGAGCGCATTCGGTTGCGTTTTATCAATTCCTCGGCCATGACCTACTTCGACATCCGGATTCCGGGTCTGGACATGACTGTTGTGCAGGCTGATGGCAACAACGTTCAGCCGGTTAGTGTGGATGAATTCCGGATTGGTGTGGCGGAAACCTACGATGTGATCGTCCGACCGAAAGATGAGCAGGCCTACACCATATTCGCCGAATCCATGGGGCGTTCGGGCTATGCCAGAGCGACACTGGCCCCAGAAGAGGGCATGGAAGCAGCCGTGCCGCAACTGCGTGAACCGGCCCGCCTGACCATGGCCGACATGAGCGGTATGCATGGCATGGACCATGGCAGCATGGCCGGAATGGATCATGGCGACATGGATATGAGCAGCTCAGAAGGGATGGGCGGAATGGACCATTCTTCGATGGAGGGAATGGATCACTCGAATATGCAAGGAATGGATCATTCGACATGGAAGGCATGGATCACGGTTCCATGGCGATGGGTAAAAAAGAAGGTCCAAGCGATCCCTTCTACGCCAAGGGTAGTGGCCTCGTACCTACCGCAGCCAATGGCGGTAAGTTCTTGTCCTACGCTGACCTGAAGGCTCAGGACCCGTTGTATGAAGACCGCGAACCGACCCGGGAAATTGAGCTTCGTTTGACCGGCAATATGGAGCGGTATACCTGGAGCATTAATGGCGTCAAGTACGAAGACGCAGACCCAATTCGTCTCAAATACGGTGAGCGAGTTCGCTTCAAATTCGTGAACGAGACCATGATGACTCACCCCATGCACCTGCACGGTATGTGGTCCATTCTCGATGTTGGTGCAGACCAATGGAACCCGATCAAGCACACGGTCAGTGTGCAGCCAGGCACCACGGTTTACATGGAAACCGAGGTCGACGAGCCCGGCCAGTGGGCGTTCCACTGTCACCTGTCCTATCACGCGGCCGCTGGTATGTTCCGCAAGGTCATTGTTGAAGGTGGGCCAGAGTCGGCGCAGGCTGTCAGCCGTCGGACCGGCCGGGCGTGGGCGGAGCAGTTTTGGGCTGAGGGCGGGACGGCGCTGGTGCCGCCTCCACCCAGGGCTCTGCAACCCCATCAGCCTCGTCGCTGCCAAACTCGAAGTCAGGACTGGCCGCCGCGCCTGGCAGGGCATCACGGGCATACCACAACCGTATCCCTGCCGCGCCGAGATAGAACTGTCGTTCGGTTTCCGTTTGAATCATCCGGTTTGCCCAGTGTCGCCGCTAGAATGCATTTACACGTCCGCAACCTGAGGGTGTTGCCGGATACCCCCACGGCTGATCAGGTTGAGTGCTTCGATGTAGCTTTTGCCGAGGCGATGATGATATCGGTGTCGGCACCCACTCCGTTCACAATACGGCCTCCACGCTCCAGGCGCACGGTCACCTCGCCCTGAGCGTCGGTACCGCTGGTGATCGCATTGACAGAATAGAGCTGCAGATTGCAGCCGGAATCCACCAGGGATTCAATGGCCTTGAAGGTGGCGTCCACTGGCCCACTCCCCTCGGCCTCAACCTTGTGCTCCTTGCCATCGAGGGTCAGTGTCATGTTGGCCTTGGGCACAACACCGGTCTCGGAACAGACCTGCATGCACACCAGACCATAACGACCAATTTCCTCTTTCTGGCGGGTATCACTGGCAATCGCCTGGAGATCCTCGTCGAAGATCTCGTGCTTGAGGTCGGCCAAGGCCTTAAACCGGGTGAATGCCTCGTTCAGCTCGGTCTCGGTGTCGAACTGGATACCCAACTCCAGCAACCGGGTACGGAAGGCATTCCGGCCGGAATGTTTGCCCAGCACCAAGGAATTGGTGTGCCAGCCCACGTCCTCGGCACGCATGATTTCATAGGTCTCACGGTGCTTCAGTACGCCGTCCTGGTGAATACCCGATTCGTGAGCAAAGGCATTGGCACCGACGATGGCCTTGTTGGGCTGGACCGGGAAGCCGGTAATGGTGGATACCAGGCGCGAGGCCGGAACAATGTGCCGCGCATCCACCTGGGTATCGATGTTGAACAGGTCCTGACGAGTACGGACCGCCATGACGATCTCTTCAAGGGAAGCATTACCAGCACGTTCGCCCAAACCATTGATAGTGCACTCCACCTGACGAGCACCCTGGGTTACTGCCGCCAGGGAGTTGGCAACGGCCAGCCCCAGATCGTTGTGGCAGTGGACCGAGAAAATCGCCTTGTCGGCATTAGGAATGCGGTTCAGCAGCTGGTGAATGGTTTCACCGAACTGCTCGGGAATGGCGTAGCCTACGGTGTCCGGGATATTGATGGTGCGAGCACCGGCTTCAATGGCCGCCTCAATGATCCGGCACAGGAAGTCCAGCTCCGAGCGGCCGGCGTCTTCACAGGAGAACTCCACGTCCTCGACGTGACTGCGAGCACGCTTCACCGCGCGCACCGCTTGTTCCACCACTTCGTCTGGCTGCATCTGCAGCTTGTGCTTCATGTGGATGGGGGACGTAGCGATGAAGGTATGAATTCGCCCCCGCTCAGCTGGCTGAATTGCCTCGGCCGCCCGATCGATGTCTTTGTCGAGAGCCCGGGCCAGACTGCAGACCGTAGATTCCTTGATGGACTCGGCAATGGCCTTCACCGCCTCGAAATCGCCCTGGCTGGCGATGGCGAACCCGGCTTCGATGACGTCAACACGGAGCTTCTCCAGCGCCTTGGCAATCCGGAGCTTCTCCGTCTTGTTCATGGTTGCGCCGGGGCTTTGCTCGCCGTCGCGAAGCGTGGTGTCAAAGATAACCAGGTGGTCTTGGGCGGGCATTCGAGGGCTCCATCAAACAGTGTGGCTCAGTATAGCGGGAGTATACCATCGCCCGGGCTTTTCGTTCAGGCAATAAAAAACCCCAGCCTCGAAGAAGCTGGGGTTTTCTGGACTTACCCCGGTCCACTAGACACTCCTGGCCTATGATTAGAGCATAGGAGGAACTGCTATGAGCAGCCAACGTTATCCCCCGGAATTCAAAGACGAAGCGGTCCGGCAAGTGCTGGAGCGGGGCTATACCGTCGCCGAAGTGTCGCAACGACTGGGAGTCTCGGCTCACAGCCTCTACAAATGGGTTAAGGCCGTGAAGCCGAATAAGTCTGATGAACAGGCTGCCGAACTGGTCGAAGCCAAGAGCGAGATTCTCAGGCTGCGTGCCCAGATGCGTCGGATCGAAGAAGAGCGGGATATCCTAAAAAAGGCCGCTCGGTACTTTGCCAGAGAGCCCGAGTAAAGTACCGGTTTATCAACGATCACCGACACGAATTCAACACCATGACCATGTGTCGTGTGCTCCAGGTGGCTCGCAGCGGGTTTTATCAGTGGCTGCATAAGCCCTTGTCTGACCGAGCCATCGATAACCAGCGGCTGCTGGCGCAGATCCTGGCGTCGTATCAGGCAGCTCTGGGGTGTACGGCGCTCCCCGGGTGTTTCTGGACCTTCGGGAGGCCGGAGAAACCTGCGGCAAGAACCGGGTCGCCCGGTTGATGAAAGAACATAAAATCAAGGCGCTACGTGGCTATAAAGCGCCGAGGGTGATCGCCGGACGACCGTCAATTCTCACTCCGAACAAGCTCCAGCGAGAGTTCACGGTGAGTCGCCCAGACAAAGCCTGGGTGACCGACATTACCTACCTCCGCACTTGGCAAGGCTGGCTGTATCTGGCGGTGGTGGTCGATCTGTTCTCGCGTCGTGTGGTGGGGTGGTCGATGAAACCCACCCTGCATCGCAGCCTGGTGGTGGATGCTCTGTTAATGGCCGTCTGGCGGCGGCGTCCAAAGGATAAAGTGCTGGTGCATTCGGATCAGGGCTCGCAATACGGCAGTGATGACTGGCATCGATTCTGTCTGGCCCACAACCTGGACCCCAGCATGAGCCGTCGGGGTAATTGCTGGGATAATGCGGTGGCAGAATCCTTCTTCAGCAGCCTGAAAAAGGAACGTATCCGCAAACGGATCTACAAAACCCGTGACCAGGCTAAGGCGGATGTGTTCGACTACATCGAGGTATTTTATAACCGGGTCCGACGTCATACCCACCTGGGAGGCGTCAGCCCGGAGGCCTTTGAGATGGCCTCCGTTTGAGGCTGGGGTGTGTCATGCGTATCGGGGGAAGTCCACCGCACTTGAACGTTGGCACCATTGGTCACGTTGACCATGGTAAGACCACACTGACCGCCGCTCTGACTCGTGTATGTCACGAAGTTTGGGGCACAGGTTCTGCGAGTGCATTCGATCAGATCGATAACGCTCCGGAAGAGAAAGCGCGTGGTATCACCATCGCTACCTCTCACGTTGAGTACGACTCCCCGACTCGTCACTACGCACACGTAGATTGCCCGGGCCACGCTGACTATGTGAAGAACATGATCACTGGTGCGGCGCAGATGGACGGCGCGATCCTGGTTTGCTCCGCAGCTGACGGCCCCATGCCGCAGACTCGTGAGCACATCCTGCTGTCTCGTCAGGTTGGCGTTCCGTTCATCGTTGTGTTCCTGAACAAAGCGGACATGGTCGATGACGAAGAGCTGCTCGAGCTAGTTGAGATGGAAGTTCGTGATCTGCTGAGCCAGTACGACTTCCCGGGCGACGACACTCCGATCGTTACCGGTTCCGCGCTGATGGCGCTGGAAGGTAAGGACGACAACGAGATGGGTACTACCGCTGTTAAGAAGCTGGTAGAAGCCCTGGACGACTACATCCCTGAGCCAGAGCGTGCTATCGATCAGCCGTTCCTGATGCCGATCGAGGACGTATTCTCCATCTCTGGTCGTGGTACCGTTGTGACCGGTCGTGTTGAGCGTGGCGTTATCAAGGTTGGTGAAGAGATCGAGATTGTTGGTATCAAAGATACCGTCAAGACGACTTGCACCGGCGTTGAGATGTTCCGTAAGCTGCTGGACGAAGGCCGTGCTGGTGAGAACGTTGGTGTTCTGCTGCGTGGTACCAAGCGTGACGACGTTGAGCGTGGTCAGGTTCTGTGTAAGCCGGGCTCAATCAAGCCGCACACCAAGTTCGAGTGCGAAGTGTACGTATTGAGCAAAGATGAAGGCGGTCGTCATACTCCGTTCTTCAAGGGCTACCGTCCTCAGTTTTACTTCCGTACCACCGACGTAACTGGTTCCTGTGAACTGCCGGAAGGCGTGGAAATGGTTATGCCGGGTGACAACGTGAAGATGAGCGTTACCCTGATCGCTCCGATCGCCATGGAAGATGGCCTGCGCTTCGCGATTCGCGAAGGTGGTCGTACCGTTGGTGCCGGCGTGGTCGCCAAGATCATCGAGTAAGGTGGTGGTGGCTTTGGCGGCGGTGGAGGCGGCTTCGGCGGCGGCGGTGCCTCTGGTGGCTGGTAGCTCCGCATTGATAGCCAAGCGCGCTGAACCCCCTCACTTGACGATGAGACTGAAAGAATCATGACATTATTAAGCAAGAGCGATCAGGAAGCCGTTACTGCAGCCATTAACGAGGTGGAACGGGAAACCGACGCCGAACTGGTCACGGTACTGACGGCCCAGTCAGATAACTACAGCTATATTCCCCTGCTCTGGGCCGGCATCCTGGCGTTGCTGGTGCCCGGCATTGCCAATTACTTCGTCAGCTGGCTCGGTGCCGACATGCTGTTGCTGGTGCAGTGGGGTACGTTCATCCTGCTCAGCCTGCTGTTTCGGGTGCCCGGCATTAACACTCGCCTGATTCCCCGGCAGGTGCGTTACTGGAGGGCCTCCAACCTGGCGCGCCGGCAGTTTCTGGAGCAGAACCTGCATCATACCGAAGGCGACACTGGCATGCTGATCTTCGTCTCGGAGGCGGAGCGCTATGTGGAGATTCTGGTGGATCAGGGCATTGCCGACATTCTGGACAACACAGTGTGGGAAGACATCGTGGCGGATTTCACCGCAAGGTGCACCAGGGCCAGACGCGGCAGGGTTTTCTTGACTGCATTGCCAGATGCGGGAAGCTCCTGAAAGAGCACATACCCTCTACCCACGAACGCAACGAGCTGCCCAATCATCTGGTAATTCTGCCCTAACGACGAAGGGAGCCAACGCTATGGAGTGCCGCGACACAGCTGCGGGTTGCGCGTTCAGCCGGAACTGGTTAGCTCTGACATCAATTGTTTCACCTCGATGGTAGCATCCGCCATCCTCGAGGGATCCAGCGTTCGTTTCTGGCTGAGCAGTTTTTTGGCAAGCATGAATTCAGGCGGGCGATTGACGCAATCGGCGGCGATCAGCTTTCCCTCCTTGACATGATTAATACGTAAACCGATCCAGTAATGAAACATAACGCCATGCTAAGCCGCATAGACTTACCCCGGTCCACTAGACACTCCTAGCCTATGA